>NZ_JBQYLY010000001.1:5012500-7233297 GCF_052682255.1 Pseudomonas sp. 32A
TCCGGTGGTTCTGTATGGAAGGGCCATCGCTCAACGGATAAAAGGTACTCCGGGGATAACAGGCTGATACCGCCCAAGAGTTCATATCGACGGCGGTGTTTGGCACCTCGATGTCGGCTCATCACATCCTGGGGCTGAAGCCGGTCCCAAGGGTATGGCTGTTCGCCATTTAAAGTGGTACGCGAGCTGGGTTTAGAACGTCGTGAGACAGTTCGGTCCCTATCTGCCGTGGACGTTTGAGATTTGAGAGGGGCTGCTCCTAGTACGAGAGGACCGGAGTGGACGAACCTCTGGTGTTCCGGTTGTCACGCCAGTGGCATTGCCGGGTAGCTATGTTCGGAATAGATAACCGCTGAAAGCATCTAAGCGGGAAACTAGCCTCAAGATGAGATCTCACTGGAACCTTGAGTTCCCTGAAGGGCCGTCGAAGACTACGACGTTGATAGGTTGGGTGTGTAAGCGCTGTGAGGCGTTGAGCTAACCAATACTAATTGCCCGTGAGGCTTGACCATATAACACCCAAGCAATTTGCGTCGAAGAGACCAGATTGCGGTGTGTGAAGACGAAACGAACCGAAAGTTCGAGATACTCACAAACACCGAAAGCTATCACATACCCAATTTGCTGAAGCGAGGCCAGCTGGTCACGACTCAGTACCCGAATTTCTTGACGACCATAGAGCATTGGAACCACCTGATCCCATCCCGAACTCAGCAGTGAAACGATGCATCGCCGATGGTAGTGTGGGGTTTCCCCATGTGAGAGTAGGTCATCGTCAAGATTAAATTCCGAAACCCCTGATTGCTAACGCGATCAGGGGTTTTGTTTTGGGCGGTCGAAAACTCACTGCGTTGCCGTTTAAAATCCTTTCTCTCTGATCAAGTCGATCAGCGCCCTTAATCCAGCCGGCACATGACGTCTTCCTGGATAATAGAGGCACAGACGATCAAACGATGGCGTCCACTCCTCCAGCACACGCACTAACGTCCCCTTCGCTAAATCAGCGGCGGCATTCCATTCCGTAAGATAGGTCAAGCCCAGTCCCGCCCTGGCTGCCTCAAGCATCAACGTCGGATTATCCAGGGTCAAAGCCCCATACACCTCTACGGCAATAGCTTCGCCATGACGCTCAAACTCCCAGTGGTAGATCGCACCGCCAGGCATTCGGCTGCGAATACACTGATGGGCCCGTAGATCTGTCGGGCTGACGGGGACTGGGTGGTTGGCAAAATACTCCGGGCTGCCCAATACCGCAAAACGCTGAGCCTGGCTGATATCGACCGCGATCATGTCTTGAGGAACCGTGTCGCCCAGACGAATCCCCGCATCAAACCCCTGCGCAACGATATCCACCAGACGCCCTTCAGTGACGATATCCAGTTTCATCCGCGGATAGCGCCGCAAATACTCCAGCAACAGCGGCATCACCTGCTTTGCGGCACCTGCTGAGGTATTCAGGCGCAAAGTACCGCTCGGCTCCGCACTGCGATTTCCCGCCTGTTCCAGAGCAATGCGAATGCTCAACAGTGCCGGAGTGATCGTCTCGACAAACTCTGCGCCCACTTCAGACAACGACACACTGCGGGTTGTGCGATTGAACAGCCTCACCCCCATCCGCGCTTCAAGCCCTGCAATAGAGTGACTTAGCGCCGACGTCGACACATTCAACTCAGTCGCCGCCGCACGAAAACTTCGATGGCGCGCCACTGCCAATACGGCTTCCAGTTCATTCAGTCCGGATGTGTTCATTGTCCTGAATCACTCATCAACTCATGCCGATTTGTACGGCTTATCAGCTCAATCATAGTGACTTACCGTAGGACGCACTAGCTCAGCGTCCCGGAGGACCTATGCAACGCATCAACCAGATCTATATCAACGGCGCTTTTGTAACTCCTCATGGCGAAGAGCTTTTTGACCTGTTCAATCCCGCCACAGGCCAGCGTATCGGCCAGGTTCAATTGGCCAATGAACAGGACGCCCTGGATGCCATCGCTGCCGCCAAGCAAGCTTTTACCGAGTTATCCCACAGCTCGAAAGACGTACGCATCGGCTATCTAAAACGCATGCACGCTGCCGTTGAATCCATTGAGGACGAACTCACCAACGCGATTATCGAGGAGTACGGTGCCCCTGTTTCCCGTGCGCGATGGATGGCTAAGCACGCGGCCAGCGTCCTGCAGGATGCCGCTTCGGTTCTGGAGAACTACAACTTCTCCCGACGTATCGGCATTGCCGAGGTGGTCATGCAGCCGTTGGGTGTGGCCGGCTTGATCACGCCCTGGAACAGCAACGCCGGTTTTATCTGCGCCAAGCTCGCTGCGGCGCTGGCCGCCGGCTGTACCGCGGTGATCAAACCCAGTGAAATGAGCGCAATCCAGACCTCCATCGTCACCCGCGCACTCCATGAAGCGGGGCTGCCCGCGGGCGTGTTCAACATCGTCACCGGCCGTGGTGAAACCGTAGGTGCCGTGTTGAGCGCCCATCCCGACATCGCAAAAGTCTCCTTCACCGGCTCAACGACTGTCGGCAAAACCATCCTGCGCACCGGCGCCGAGACCCTGAAGCGCGTCACCCTGGAACTAGGCGGAAAATCACCGGTGCTGATTCTCGATGATGCGGATCTCAAAACCGCCGTGCCCCTGGCTCTCCAGGCCGGCTTCATGAACAGTGGTCAGGCCTGCATCGCCGGCACCCGAATCCTGGTACCTGAAAGTCGCCTGGCTGAAATCGAAGCGCTGATGATCGAGGAAGTGACCAAAGTACAAGCCGGTAATCCTCGTGATCCAGCCACGGCCGTGGGCCCCATGGTCAGCCTTAAACAATGGGAGCGCGTGCAGCGCTACATTCAGATCGGGATCGAGGAGGGCGCTCACCTTCTAGCGGGAGGCCCCGGTCTGCCAGAAGGCATCACGGCGGGCTGGTTCGTGAGACCCACCGTATTCAGCCGCGTGACCAATCAAATGACCATCGCTCGCGAGGAGATTTTCGGCCCGGTGCTATCGATCATTACCTACGCGACCGAGGAGGAAGCACTGACGATAGCCAACGACACCCCCTACGGCCTCCAGGCGTACATCCTGTCTTCAAATCCCGAACGCGCCCGCAATCTGGCCAGCCGTATCGATGCCGGCCGAGTCCTGATCAATACCCTAGCCCATGAGCCATTGGCCCCGTTTGGCGGTTTCAAGCAATCGGGTATTGGCCGCGAGTACGGCACATTTGGCCTGGAAGCCTTTCTGGAGCCCAAGTCCATCCTAAGCTGATTCCTCAGCATGAAAACGTATGAATAAGGTCCACGTCCCAAACCAAAGGGCATGAACAGGCCCTATAAGCACACCGTTCAGGGAAATCGATGCAAAGTGTTTCCGCATTTTTGGTATGGTGCAGCACATTTTCACAGGGACTGATTATTCTCCGCAGGAAGCGGCGTCGACCTTATTTCAACGAGATGCTGTAGAAATGCCTGAACCGATACCGATCAAGGACCACGAAAAAGAAAACCGCCTGGTCAACAAGCGGCTGCTGGCCTGCGCGCTGCTGGTCATCGGCATCACCTGCGCCCTGGTAGGCCGGATGTACTTCCTGCAGGTGGTGCAGTACGACTATCACTCCACCATTTCCGAAAACAATCGCGTCCACGTCCTACCGATTACACCGACGCGCGGCCTGATCTATGACCGCAATGGTGTAGTACTTGCCGACAACCGTCCCAGTTACAACCTGACCATCACCCGCGAACGTACGACCGATCTCAAGGGTGAGCTGGACGCCATCGTCAGCCTCCTGCATTTGCCTGCCGAGGACCGTGGCGTATTTGATAAAGCGCTCAAGCAAGCGCGTCATCCCTTCGTCCCCGTCACGCTGTTTTATGAGCTGACCGAAGAACAGATCGCCGTGCTGGCCGTCAACGAATTCCGCCTGCCTGGCGTGGATGTCGAGCCGCAATTCGTCCGCCATTACCCGCTGGGTGCGCACTTTGCCCACTCCATTGGCTACGTAGGCCGGATCAACGAAAAAGAATCCAAGGCTCTCGATTCAGTGGAATACCGGGGCACGCAATCCATCGGTAAAACCGGGATCGAGCGTTTCTACGAGTCCGAGCTGCATGGCCACGTGGGCTATGAAGAAGTTGAAACCAACGCTCAGGGTCGCGTCCTGCGAGTGCTCAAGCACACCGACCCGATCCCCGGCAAAAACATTGTCCTGAGCCTGGACGTCAAGCTCCAGGAAGCTGCCGAAGAAGCCCTTGGCGACCGTCGGGGTTCGGTGGTCGCTCTCGACCCGGCAACCGGCGAAGTCCTGGCGATGGTCAGCAAACCAAGCTTTGACCCGAACCTGTTCGTCACCGGTATCAGCTTCAAGGAGTACGCAGCGCTTCACGACTCTCTTGATCGTCCGCTGTTCAACCGCGTGCTGCGGGGGCTCTACGCACCGGGCTCGACGATCAAGCCGGAAGTGGCCATCGCCGGCCTCGACAGCGGTGTAGTCACCGCCCAGACCCGCGTGTTCGACCCGGGTTATTACCAACTCCCGGATTTCGACCATAAATACCGCAACTGGAACCACAGCGGCGACGGCTGGGTAGACATGGACGCAGCGATCATGCGCTCCAACGACACCTACTTCTACGACCTGGCCCACAAGCTGGGCATCGACCGCCTGCACGACTACCTGGCCGAGTTCGGCCTTGGCCAGAAAGTCTCCCTCGACATGTTCGAAGAGTCGGCCGGCTTGATGCCATCCCAGGCCTGGAAGCGCGCCACCCGACGCCAACCGTGGTTCCCGGGTGAAACCGTGATCCTCGGCATCGGCCAGGGCTACATGCAGGTCACCCCGCTGCAACTGGCCCAGGCCACTGCGTTGATCGCCAACAAAGGCGTGTGGAACCGCCCGCACCTGGCCAAGACCATCAATGGCGTGGCGCCAGTGGATGAAAACCCGATGCCCAACGTTGTCCTCAAAGACCCGCGCGACTGGGAACAGGTCAACCACGGCATGCAACTGGTGATGCACGACCCACGAGGTATCGCCCGGGCGGCTGCAGCCGGCGCGCAATACCGGATTGCCGGCAAGAGTGGTACCGCACAGGTGGTGGCGATCAAGCAGGGCGAGCGTTACAACCGTCTCAAGACCCTGGAACGCAACCGTGACAACGCCTTGTTCGTCGGTTTCGCCCCGGCGGAGCACCCGCGGATCGTGATTTCGGTGATGATCGAGAACGGTGAGGCCGGTGGCCGAGTCGCAGGGCCGGTGGTGCGGCAGATCATGGATGCCTGGTTGCTCGATCAGGAAGGCCATTTGAAGCCGCAATACGCGACGCCCAGTAAGGCGCCGGGTGATCCCCACGTCTGAGGTCTTCCGGGCATGACGCTGTTCATGCCTTATACCTTGTCAAAGGTTGCGCATTGGTCGATGTCGCCTACTGTCAATACAGGAGGTGTCTCATGCACGAATCAAATGAAATCAAACGTAAAGTCCTGCTCAACGCGCCACGTCAACGGGTCTGGGATGCGCTGACCGACGCCGAGCAATTCGGCAACTGGTTTGGCATCGCTCTCAAGGGCAAGCAGTTTGCCCAGGGCCGGGCCATCGAAGCCCAAATTACTTATCCCGGTTACGAGCATGTGGTGTGGAAAGCCAAAATCGAGCGCCTTGAGCCACAAACACGCTTCTCTTTCAGTTGGCATCCCTACGCCGTAGACAAGGATGTCGATTACGACGCCGAAACGCCCACACTGGTGGAGTTCACCCTTGAGGATCACGCCGAAGGCATCTTGTTGCGGGTGGTGGAGTCAGGTTTCGATGCGATCCCGGACGCTCGCCGCCAGAAGGCCTACAAGAAGAACTCCCGAGGCTGGGACGATCAGATGAATAACATCGAAGAGTACCTGGCGAAATCCCATCGGCCTTGAGTCCAGTGGCGAGTTCGCGATTCGCAAATTCGCCACTGAGATTGAGCGTCTACTTGATCACCACCGGATTCACCGGTGCGCCGCTGCCCCCGACAATCTTCAGCGGGGCGGCGGTGTAGAGGAATTTCCACTGGCCGTCGTCCGCACAATCGGCGGCCAGTTCCTCCAGCAACACAATCTCGGTGAAGGCGATCCCCAGGTTGCGCATCAGTGCGCAATGCAGCGGAATCTGCACCCCGGACACCGGGTCGGTGATCACTTCATTGGCGATGGTATCGGTCACCAGGTTGGGGATTTCCATCGCGTGGAACCACTCCACCAGCTCGCGGCTGTAGGTCAGCCCCGGCTCCATCAGGTCCTTGAAGAACTCGGTCTTGCCCAGCTCATAAAACGCCCCCATGGAACCGGTGCGGATGATCAGGATGTCGCGCTTTTCAATGGTCACGCCCTGGGCCTTGGCGGCGTCGAGCAGGTCCAGGTGGTTGAAGGTTTCGCCACGGCCCAGGCATTTCTTGCCGCGATGGCGGGCCATATCGATCAGCACCGCACGGCCCACCACGCCGCGTTCGGCGATGGCCAATACGCTGGCCTTGGCCATGCTGCCGACGGTGGTCTGGGCGTCGTAGCCGTTCCACAGTTGATTGTCGTACCAGGCGTGGCCGAGGGCGTCGTACTGGGTCGAGCCTTGCAGTTGCATGAAGATCACGTCGTCGGAATACGCCGCGCCACCGGTCATGTGCGGCTGTTTGCCGAAGTGGTAATGGCTGTGGTCGAGGGTGTTGAAGCGCATCGACGGGTTGCGCGCGGGCCACATCGGGTCACCGCCCGGGTGGCCGATCTGCACTTGCAGGGTAAAGGTCTTGCCCTGTCGCACCGAGGCGACGCCTCGCAGCACTTCGGCTTCAGTCAGGTAATTGAGGGCACCGACTTCGTCGTCCGGTCCCCATTTACCCCAATTCTTTGGCAGGCCTTCAAGCAATTCCCGGGTGTTCGGCTCGTTCTTATTATGAAGATCACACATAGCAATTCCGGTCCCTGTGAGAGTGAGTTACACGCAGCGCCCGCCATCGACTTCCAGGCAGGTGCCGGTGATGAACGCCGCTTCGTCCGACGCCAGGTACAGGCAGGCGTTGGCCACATCTTGCGGGGTGGAAAAGCGCCCCAGGGGAATGGTCGCCATGAACTTCTGGCGGTTTTCCGGGGTGTCCGGCACGCCCATGAATTCGCTGAGCAATGCTGTGGCACCCACCACCGGATTCACGCAGTTGACGCGGATATTGTCCGGCCCCAACTCTGCCGCCATGGTCTTGCTCATGACCACCACTGCGCCCTTGCTGCCGTTATACCAGACCAGTCCCGGGCGCGGGCGGATCGCTGCCGTCGAGGCAATGTTGACGAACACGCCGCCGCCCTGGCCGCGAAAGTGCGGCACAAAATGCTTGGCGCTCAAGAAGATGCTTTTGACGTTGACTGCAAATACCCGGTCGAACTCGGCCTCATCGACCTCCAGCATCGGCCGGTTGCGGTGGGTGGTACCGGCGTTGTTGATGACAATGTCCAGCCCACCGAATTGCTCCAGTGTGCCGCGCAGCAGCGCGCCCATGCTTTCATCGTTGGTCACGTTGACCTCGATAAAGTGCGCATGGCCGCCGCTTTCGGCAATCTCATTGACCACTCGCTGACCGCCCACGGCGTTCATGTCCGCAACGATGACCTTGGCGCCCTGGCGGGCAAATGTCTTGGCGATGCCCTCGCCAAACCCCGAGCCGGCGCCGGTGACGATCGCGACTTTATTGGCTAAACGCATGGTGTGTTCTCCGTTCTTGTTGTTGTGAGGAATCAACCGTGTTTGATCGCAATGGTCTTCAAGGTGGTAAAGCCCAGCAGCGCTTCGAAGCCTTTTTCCCGGCCATAACCGCTGGCCTTCACGCCGCCGAATGGCAGTTCAACGCCGCCACCGGCTCCGTAGTTGTTGATGAATACCTGGCCACAACGCAGCGTGCGCGCCAGGCGCATTTGCCGCGCGCCGTCGCGGGTCCACACGCCGGCCACCAGGCCGAACTCGGTGCCGTTGGCCAGGCGAATCGCTTCGGCTTCATCGTCGAAAGGCATCACGGCCAGCACCGGGCCGAAGACTTCCTGTTGCGCCAGGCGGCTGTCTGGCGGCACATCGCGAAACAGCACCGCCTCCTGGAAATACCCGCCGCTGCCAGCCTCGGCCACCACCGTGCCACGTGCGGCGACGGTGATCCCGGCCAGTTCGGCCTCGCGAATAAACTCCCGCACCAGGCGTTGCTGCTTCTGATTGATCAGCGGGCCCATGTCCAGGTCCAGCGCTGAAGGCCCGGCACGCAACTCGGAAAAACGCTGGCTGAGGCGCGCGAGCAGGCTTTCGTAGATGCTGCGTTCCACCAGCAAGCGGCTGCCGGCTGAGCAGGTTTGCCCGCAGTTCTGAATGATGGCATTGACCAGCACCGGCAACGCTTCATCCAGATCGGCATCGGCGAACACCAGTTGCGGCGACTTGCCGCCCAGCTCCAACGTCACCGGGCAGTGGCGCTCGGCGGCGGCTTTCGATACGGCGGTGCCGGTGGCAGTGGAGCCGGTAAACGAGATGTGATCGATGCCCGGGTGTGCGCACAACGCCGCGCCCGCTTCATAGCCATAACCGGTCACCACATTGATCGCGCCAGCCGGAAAGCCCACCTCGGCAGCAATCTCCGCCAGGCGCAGCAACGACAAACTGGCATCTTCCGCCGGCTTGACCACACACGCATTGCCCGCCGCCAACGCAGCGCCGACGCTGCGACCGAAAATCTGCATCGGGTAATTCCACGGGATGATATGCCCGGTCACGCCATGGGGTTCGCGTACGGTCAATACGGTGTAGCCAGCCTGATACGGCAGGGTTTCGCCGTGCAGTTTGTCGGCGGCACCGGCGTAGTACTCGAAGTAGCGGGCGAGGGCAGTGGCATCGGCGCGGGCGACTTTCAATGCCTTGCCGGTGTCTCGCGCTTCGATCTGCGCCAGTTCCTCATGATGGTCCAACACTGCCACGCCGAGCTTCGCCAGCAGGCGGCTGCGCTCCACGGCAGATAACGTGCCCCACGGGCCATCGAAGGTTTCCCCGAGTGCCAGGCGCGCCGCGCGGATCGCCGCATCGATATCGGCGGCCGTGCCACGGGCGATGCTCGAGTAGGTTTCGCCGGTGCTCGGGTCGATCACGGGAATGTCTTCCAGCGAGGTCGATGCCAGCCATTGATTAGCGATGTAATGTGCGTTGGTCATGTTCAACTCCTGTTCCCTGCGACGCATTCGGCGATGGCGCGGCCCACTTCGACGGTGCTGGCGTTGCCGCCCATTTCGCGGGTGCGCGGGCCTTCGGCAAGCACGGTTTCGATGGCGGATACGATCGCCGCCGCGGCTTCCTGGTAAAGCGGATGACCGTCGCCCAAGTGCTCGATCATCAGTGCGGCCGACCAGATCTGCCCGATAGGATTGGCCACCCCCAGCCCGGCGATGTCCGGCGCCGAGCCGTGCACCGGCTCGAACAGCGAAGGGTAACGCCGCTGCGGATTCAGGTTGGCCGACGGCGCAATGCCGATGGTGCCGGTGCACGCCGGGCCAAGGTCGGAAAGGATGTCGCCGAACAGGTTGGACGCCACCACCACATCGAACCAGTCGGGGTGCTGCACGAAGTGCGCACACAGAATGTCGATATGAAACTTGGCCGTCTTCACGTCCGGGTAGCGCCGGGCGATCTCGTTCACCCGCTCGTCCCAGAACGGCATGGTGATGGAGATGCCATTGGATTTGGTCGCCGCCACCAGGTTTTTCCGGGGCCGCTGTTGCGCCAGTTTGAAGGCGTAATCCACCACGCGGTCCACGCCTTCCCGGGAGAAGATCGACTCCTGCACTGCGATTTCCCGCGAGGTGCCTTCCCACATGCGCCCGCCGACACTGGAGTATTCGCCTTCGGTGTTTTCCCGCACCACGATAAAGTCGATGTCTCCCGGCACACGGCCGGCCAGCGGACAGGGCACGCCAGGCATCAGACGCACCGGGCGGATATTCACGTATTGATCGAACTGGCGGCGGATCTTCAGCAGCGACTCCCACACGGCGGTGTGGTCGGCAATGATGTCCGGCGCGCCGACAGCGCCGAAGAAGATCGCGTCATGGCTGCCGATCTGTTCGGCCCAGTCGTCGGGCATCATCGTACCGTGGGCCAGGAAATGCTCGCTGCACCAGGCAAAGTGGTCGAAGTGAAAGTGAATACCGAACCGCCGGCTGACGGCCTCAAGTACCCGCAGGCCTTCGGGCACCACTTCGCGGCCGATGCCGTCGCCGGGAATCACGGCGATGCGGTGGGTGGGGCGGGTGTGGGATTGGGACACGCCGTGTCTCCTGTCTTGTTTTTTTATAGGAAGGTCTGGCGAGGGCATTCTTGGCACAGCTGTTACAACAGGGGAATTGCTCATTGTGGAATCGGCCTTCGCAAAATTCGAAGGCCGAAGGTTTATGCAGGGTTGGCGCTCAGGTAGTCGAACAACGCCAGGCTGGTCAGCGAAGGCTGCTCCTTGCGCATGCACAGGTACATCTGCCGGTTGGCCCAGGCGTCGTCGATTTCGATAAAGCGCAAGGCCATCTCCTTGCGGAAAATCTGCACGGCGCCCTGTGGCAGCACGCCCACGCCCTGGCCGGCAGCGATCAAGCGGCACACCGCTTCGAAACTGCGCACCTGCATCCGCAACCGCAACGGCATGCCAATCGCAGCGGCGGCTTCGGTAATCAGCGGGGTGATGGCGGCGTTGTCCTCCAGCCCGACGAAGTCATAGCCGAGCAAATCCTCGAAGCGCGCATGGCGCATTTTCAACGGATGATCATGGGGCACGATCAGGCACAGGCGGTCCTGGCAGTAGGGTACAAAGCGCAACTCTTCGCTGGGCCGGGTCGTGACGATGCCGACATCCGCCACGCCGTCACGCACGGCCTGGAGAATTTCCCGGCTGCGCTCCTCGCGAATATCCAGGCGGATGCCCGGATGCAAGGTGTTCCATTGGGTCAGTTGGCGCGGCAGTTCCTGGCTCATCGCCGAACTGTTGGCGTACAGGCAAACCCGCCCTGTGGCGCCCTTGGCGTAGTCGGCGAGATCGGCGTGCATGCTGTCCACTGCCCGAAGGATCGACTGCGCATGCTGGGCCAACACTTCGCCGGCCGCCGTCGGCGAAACACCGGTGGAGGTGCGGGTCAGCAGGGCGACCTTGAAGTGCTGCTCCAGCAGCGACAGGCGCCGGCTGGCGGCAGAGAGGGAGAGATGGGAGTGCTCGGCCGCCCGGGACAGGTTGCCCAGCTTGACCGCCTTGAGGAACAGCTCGATGGAAGTGAGGTCGGGGGACATGCCGGAGTCCTTGTGCGCAGTGGTTGGGAAACTACGCAGTTGGCGTTCGGCTGTCCAATGTCCGGCAAACAACACGGATGAAGGCAGATCTGCTTTTCTGTGGGAGCTGGCTTGCCTGCGATCGCATCACCGAGGTGCATCTGACACACCGAGGTGCCTGCATCGCAGGCAAGCCAGCTCCCCCATTGACTGGGGTTAGAAGTCGATACTGGCCGACAACTTGGCCACGCGCGGGTCGCCTTGAGTCAAGTAACCGCCGAGGGCCGATTCCCAGTATTTGGTATTGGCGACGTTCTCCACAGTGGCGCCGAGGGTGACGTCACGCTGGTTCACCTTGAAGGTGTAGCGGGCGCCCACATCGAAGCGGTTCCAGGCGGGCAGGCTGAGGTTGTTGGCCGCGTCGGCGTATTGGCCGCCGGTGCGTAGCATCCGACCGTTCACCGTCACGCCTTGCAGGCCCGGTACATCCCAGTCCACGCCGGCATTCAGTTGGAAGCTCGGTACGCCGATGGCACGATTGCCGTCGTTGGCGCCGTTCTGGGTGCCGTTGACTTCGGTGTGGATGATGGTTGCACCGCCCAACAGGCGCAGCCCTGCGATAGGCTCGCCAAACACGTTGAGCTCCACGCCTTTGTTGACCTGCTCGCCCTGTCGAACATAGGTGGCGCTTAAACCGTCGGCGCTGAGTTGTGAGTAGCCATCGGTGGGTTGCTCGATGCGGTACACACCCAGGGTTGCGCCGTAGGTGCCCATGTCGACCTTGACCCCGGCCTCGGTCTGTTTCGAGCGCGCCGGGGCGTAGGCCTGGCCGGCGTTGCTGATGGGGGCTGTGCCGGCTGTCTGGGGAGCGGTCGGGCCCTGGGCCAGGCCTTCGATATGGTTGGCATAGAACGACACATGGTCCCACGGCTTGAACACCAGGCCGTACACCGGTGTAGTGATCGACTTGTCGTAATTGGCGGTGCGAGTACCCGTGCCGTAGGCGAAGCCCTGAACCACCAGTTCCTGGCGACGCAAGCCGGCGGTCACCAGCAAACGATCATCCATAAAGCCCAGGGTGTCGGAGACCGCCGCACTGCGGGCGAAGGTCTTGGCGGTGATGCCCGGGTCGTTCAGGTCGCCGCCCACGAAACTGCCTTTGACCGGCTCGGCAACGTCCACCGGGTTATAGATATTGCTGGCGTGGCCGGTGAAGTCAAAGTCATAGGCATTGCGGGTCTGGGCCCAGATCCCGGTCAACCCGAGGTTCAGCTTGTGGCTGACCGAGCCGGTCTGGAACTTGCCGTTCAAGCCTGCCATCAGGCTGGTGTTGTCTTCCTGGTGGGCGATGCGCGAGCCGCTGACGGTGGCATTGCCCAGGGTGTCATTCAACGTGACCGAGGAGTAACGGCCAATCTCGTTGGTGTGCTTGGCACCGCCGGCGACATAAGCCGTCCAGTTGTCGTTGAGGTCGTACTCGGCGCGCAACATGCCGAAGGTGTCTTCCAGACTGCTGGTGCCCCAGCTCGGCGCGTAGTTGGTGTCGGCCGAAGGTGCGTTGGGGATATGGGTCAGGTTCTGGCCAAGCAGCACGGTGTTGCGCCCGCCATTGATCTGCTGTTTCGAGTAGACAAAATCCCCCGACAAGCGCAGTGCATCACCGCGATAATCCAGGCCAACCGCAAACAGCTTCGAGCGCTGGTTCTCGTCATCAATCCCGGTATCACCCTCACGCTGGGAGATATTCACCCGCGCGCCGAAGCGATTGTCTTCGCCAAAGCGCTGGCCGATATCCAGGTGCTCGCCGACCCGGCCGTCGCTGCTGATGTCGGTGCTGAAGCGACGCAATGGAACATCATCGGCGCGCTTGGGTTGCAGGTTCACACCGCCGCCAATCCCGGAGCCGCCGGGCGTCACGCCGTTGATAAAGGCGTTGGGGCCCTTGAACACTTCAACCCGTTCCAGGGCGTCGGTGGACATGATCTGGCGCGGCAGGATGCCGTACAAACCGTTGAACGAAATGTCGTCGCCGTTCAGCGGCAGGCCACGGATCACAAAAGCCTGGGCCTGGTTGGCGTAACCCGATGCCTGGCGCACGGATGAATCGTTGAGCAGCACATCACCGACGTTTTCGGCCTGCTGGTCACGAATCAGTTTTTCGGTATAGGACGACATGCTGAAGGGCACGTCCATGATGTCCTGATTGCCCAGCACCCCCAGTTGCCCGCCGCGAGCGACCTGGCCGCCGGCATACACCGGGGGCAGGGCGTTGGGCGTCGGCGCGTCGGCGCTGATGGTGGTGGCACCCAATTCCAGAGCCTTGCCGTCCTGACTGTTGTTCGCATCCTGCGGGGTTTCTGGAGTGGCGGCGTGAGCGGTGAGGCTCAGGGAGCAGCAAAGGGCGAGCAGGGTCGGGCGAAACGGCACAGCAAAACGGATGGAGGTGGGCATGGTCGATCCTGACGGCGAACCGTCAATGTGAGGAAAAGGGCAACAACGTTGCGCGTCCTCGCTGCGCGGATACGACTCCGGTGCGAATGATAGTAATTGTCATTAATGTTCTGCAACAAGTTTGTGAGATTGTTGTCTGCGTGCGCGTAGGCGATTTCGGTTAAATCGCCGCGCCTTGTCACAGGCCGAGTAGAATCACGCCCTGAAAGCGATTCTTGAGGTGCGGCAAGGTGGATTTACAGCAGGGGTTTGTCCTGACCCGGCATTGGCGCGACACCCCGGCGGGCACGGAGGTCAGTTTCTGGCTGGCCACCGATCAGGGCCCCAGGTGTGTGCGCTTGCCGGTGCAGACCTCCGTGATGTTCATCCCCCAGGCCCATCGCAAGCCCGCCGAGCTGCAGCTCAAGGGCGAGCGCGGTATTGAGTTGCGCGACCTGGCGCTCTGCGACTTCCACCATCGCCCGGTGCTGGGCCTCTACACCAAACAACATCGCCAATTGATGGACCTGGAAAAGCGCCTGCGCAAAGCCGGCATCGACGTCTATGAAGGCGATGTGCGCCCACCTGATCGCTACATGATGGAACGCTTCATCACCGCGCCAGTGTGGTTTGGCGGTACGGCGGGCGAGGGCGGCATGCTGGTGGAGGCGCAGATGAAACCCGCGCCGGATTACCGCCCGCCACTCAAGCTGGTGTCGCTGGACATCGAGACCACCGCCCAGGGCGACCTGTATTCCATCGCCCTGGAAGGTTGCGGCGAGCGCCAGGTGTACATGCTCGGCCCGCCCAACAAAACTGACGCAGTGGACTTCAAGCTCGACTACTGCGACACCCGCGCCGAACTCCTCGAACGCCTGAACCTGTGGCTCGCCACCCATGACCCCGACGCGATCATCGGCTGGAACCTGGTGCAGTTCGACCTTCGCGTGCTGCACGAACATGCGCAGCGCCTGAACGTGCCGCTGCTGCTGGGCCGTGGTGGCGATGCCATGGGCTGGCGCGAGCATGGCAGCCGCAATCACTACTTCGCGGCGGCAGCCGGACGGTTGATCATCGACGGCATCGAAGCCTTGCGCTCGGCCACCTGGAGTTTCGAATCCTTCAGCCTGGAAAACGTCGCACAGACCTTGCTTGGCGAAGGTAAATCGATCTCCACGCCGTACCAGCGCATGGACGAAATCAACCGCATGTTCGCCGAGGACAAGCCCGCACTGGCGCGCTACAACCTCAAGGACTGCGAGCTGGTCACGCGGATTTTCGAGAAGACCGAACTGCTGAAATTCCTCCTCGAACGAGCCAGCGTCACCGGCCTGCCAGCGGACCGCAACGGTGGTTCGGTGGCAGCGTTTACTCACCTGTATATGCCGCTGATGCACCGCCAGGGTTTTGTCGCGCCGAACCTGGGAGACAAACCACCCCAGGCCAGCCCCGGCGGGTTTGTCATGGACTCGCGCCCGGGCCTCTACGAATCGGTGCTGGTGCTCGACTACAAAAGCCTTTACCCGTCGATCATCCGCAGCTTTCTGATCGACCCGGTGGGCCTGATTGAAGGCTTGCGCCACCCGGAAGACAGCGAGTCGGTGGAAGGCTTTCGCGGCGCGCGGTTTTCCCGCACCCGGCATTGCCTGCCGTCGATTGTGGCGCGGGTTTCCGAAGGCCGCGAAGTAGCCAAGCGCGAACACAATGCCCCGCTGTCACAGGCACTGAAGATCATCATGAACGCCTTCTACGGCGTGCTCGGTTCCAGCGGTTGTCGCTTCTTTGACACGCGACTGGCGTCGTCCATCACCTTGCGTGGCCACCAGATCATGCGCCAGACCCGCGAACTGGTCGAAGCTCGCGGCTATGAAGTGATCTACGGCGACACCGACTCCACCTTCGTCTGGCTCGGCAGCGCCCACTCCCAGGAAGACGCCACGCGCATCGGCCTGGACCTGGTGCAGCACGTCAACACCTGGTGGCGTGAACGCCTGCAGAATGAGTTCGGTCTGCAAAGCGCCCTGGAACTGCAATACGAAACCCACTTCAGCCGTTTCCTGATGCCGACCATTCGCGGCGCGGAGGAGGGCAGCAAGAAGCGCTACGCCGGGCTGGTCACCCGTGCCGACGGCAGCGAAGAAATGGTCTACAAAGGCCTGGAAACCGTGCGCAGCGACTGGTCGCCCCTGGCTCGGCAATTCCAGCAGGAGCTTTACCAGCGGATCTTCCACCGCCAGCCTCATCAAGATTACGTACGTGACTACGTACGCCGCACCTTGAGCGGTGAGCTCGACGAACTGCTGATCTACCGCAAACGCCTGCGCCGGCAATTGGGCGACTACGAACGCAACGTGCCGCCCCACGTGCGTGCCGCGCGGCTGGCCGACGAATACAACGACCGCCAGGGTCGCCCGCGCCAGTACCAGAACGGTGGTTGGATCAGCTACGTGATCAGCGTCAACGGCCCCGAACCGCTGGAAGTGCGCCAGGCACCGATCGACTACGACCACTACGTCACCCGGCAACTGCAACCGGTGGCGGATGCGATCCTGCCGTTTGTGAATGACGACTTCGGCACCCTGGTGGGTGGCCAGATGGGCTTGTTCTAAAACGGCTTGCCTTGCAGTGGCCAGAGCCTGCAATCTTGGCCACTGACGACCACCAGACGGCGCAGCACTCCCATGACTGAAATCACCCTGACCGGCACCACGGTCGAACTCCGCCCCCTGCAACGCGAACACTCGGCCGCCTTGGTACAGGCCGCCGCCGACGGGCAACTGTGGAACCTCAAGGTGACCAACGTGCCGGGCCCCGACACCGTCGAAAAGTACGTGGACATTGCCCTGGCCGGGCGTGAAGCGGGCACCATGATCCCGTTTGTGATCGTGCGCCGTGACACCGGTGAAGTGGTGGGCAGCACCCGGTTCTGGAAGGTTGACCGGGTCAACCGCAAGCTGGAGATCGGCCACACGTTTATCAGCCAGTCGGTGCAGAAATCCGGGGTCAACACCGAGGCCAAGCTGTTGCTGCTGACCCATGCGTTTGAAGTCATGGACTGTGTGCGGGTGCAATTCACGACGGATGAACTGAATGAAAAGTCCCGGGCCGCGATCCTTCGCCTTGGCGCGGTACAGGAAGGGATCGTGCGCCACGAGCGCATCATGCCCGATGGCCGCAAGCGCAACTCGGTGCGCTTCAGCATCATTGATCCGGAATGGCCGCAGGTGAAGGCGGGGTTGCTGGCCAGGCTGGCTCGCTAGGGCTTGTGGCTCAGTTCTTCCACCAGCTCATCCATCCGGTCGGCAATTTTCGGTGTGGTCGACAACACGAACCCTTTCTGCGTGCCCACATAGGTCTCGACGATGTACAGCGTGTCGCCCACATCCAGCCCCAATTCCTGCAAGGCTTCGTCCGGCAGGCGAATGGCGCCGTCGCCGTCCCAGTCTTCGATCGTGACGCGTTTACTGTGCATGATGGCTTCCCGTTGAACGATTGAACGGCCTAGCCTAACACCTCAAGCACAGCAGGAGCCCTGGCAATGGTCACGATGGGTATCCGCAATCAGAAGAAACAATGAGGCCTGAGGTGGCTAAACGCCTTGCGTCGCGGGCGTCCTGACCTACGCTTTCTGAAGCTGGCGTAGGAATCATCCTTGAATTTGACTGTCGCAGACATGAAACTCAAGAACCCTGCATGGAATTCAAAGGAGGTGTGCATGCTCATCCGGTCGCTGACCCTGGCTACCTTGATGGCTTTTACGGGGCCGCTGCTGGCCGCGGATGATATCAATCCGCTCAAGCAGGACCTGGGCAAGTCACGCCCGTTGGTGGTGGTGGAACTCGACTCCGGCAACCCGACGTTGGCCACCCTCAAGAAACAGTTGGAGGAGCCTGCCAACAAGCAGTCCTTTGAAGAGCGCAGCATGGTGCTCTACACCGTATCCTTCGGCGGCATCGGCGCCGAAGGCGAGAAGTTCGCCAAGGACCCGAAGGACAACAAGAAGCTCGCCCCGCCTGAAACCAACGCGCTGATCCGCGCACTCAAGTTGGGTGCCGGCAGTGGCACCAAAGTGATTCTGATGGGCAAGGACGGCGAGAAAAAACTCGAGAAGACCGTGCCACCGGATACCCTCAACCTGGCGGATTTCTTCAGCGCGATTGATCAGATGCCCCAGGCTGAAAAGGAGCTTGCCGCCCCGGCCGAACCTGAGCCCGCTGCCCCTGCAGCTGGCAAGCCTGGCGCCAAGGCGGGCAAAAACACCAAGCACCCAGCGCCACAACCAGCACTGGATGATTGAGCGTTTTTCTGTAGGAGCTGGCTTGCCTGCGATAGCATCACCTCGGTAATTCAGGCACACCGCGGTGATGCCATCGCAGCCTAGCTAAAGCTCGACAGCTCCCACATCAGGTCTCAAACTCCAGGCTTCTCACCCGCCACCGCCGGCGCCTTGCGCACCGGGAACGGGAAGTAGAAGAACCGCAGGAACGCCACCCGCTTGATCACCTCGCCGATCATCAACGGCACCACCACCGCCACCACCAGCCCGATAAACGCCGCCGCCACATCCGGCAGACCCAGATGCTGCAGCAGGGCGATGGTCTTGTGCTGAATCTCGCCATGGAAAATCAACAGGATCAGGGTCGATTGGCCGATGTAGGTCATCGCGCGGGTCAATACCGCAGAGGTCATCATCAACCCGGCCAGCGCCCAGCAGACGTATACACCGGTCACCGCCAGTGCACTGGTCCACAGCCAATGGTCATAGCGCCGTTGGGCCAGGTCCATGGTGTCCCAGGTCGGGATGAAAATCGCGAAGTACACCACCAGCGCCACCACCATGCTCAGCAGTGAGCTCTGGTGTTTGCGCAGCACGTCCCG
Organism: Pseudomonas sp. 32A; assembly: GCF_052682255.1. Lineage (NCBI taxonomy): Bacteria > Pseudomonadati > Pseudomonadota > Gammaproteobacteria > Pseudomonadales > Pseudomonadaceae > Pseudomonas > Pseudomonas sp. 32A. The sequence continues at coordinate 5,031,104 of NZ_JBQYLY010000001.1, forward strand.
CAGCAGATAACCGAGGATGAAATAGGTACTGCTGATCAATGTGACATCCAGGCTGAAGGGCAGCCCCGGCATCGTCCAGGTCTGGCCGCCGACGGTGATCGGTACCTGCCAGAACCAGTCCAGGGTCCAGACCCCCAGCAGCAACTGCACGCCCACCACCACGCAACTCCACACCAGGGACAGGCCCAGGCGTTGCATCAGCCGCAGCATCACCCAGGCAAACAGTATCGCCGCCCAGAAGTGTGGCAAGAACCACAAGGCCTGCCAGGGCAGGGTATCCACCGAGGCGTACAGCACGCCGCCAATGTCGGGCAGCAGCGGTTGGCCGCGCAGGATATCGCGCACCAATACGTACGCCAGCATCGTGGTGAAGAACGGCTTGAGCAGGGCATCGGCCTTGCGCACCGCCATTTCGACGAAGGGCTGCTCGGGCTTGAAGAACACTCCGGACAGGAAGAAGAACAGCGGCAGGATAAAGACCGCGAGTATCGGGTACAGCAAATTCGGGGAATGCTCCACGAACCAACCATGCCCGAACACAATGATCAGGATGCCAATGCCCTTGGCAATATCCATTTGAATCCAGCGTTTTTTCACCTGACTGCTCCCACTCTATAAATCTGCCTTGCGCCACGGCTTGAGCCACAGGCCCATGCCCAGCAACACCACGGCCCCAGCCAGGGTGCTCAACCCCAACTGCAGCCAAATACCTTGAACCCGAAACAACACCAACGCCGCCACGCCCATCACCAGCCCACTCAGCAACCAGTGCCCTTTCCAGGGCAGGGCGCCGAGCAAGGCCTGGCGTTGCATCAGCAGCAACGCCGTGCACAGCACGCCGGCGAGGGCGGCCAGCGGGATGCCCGCCAGGCCAAACACAAACGGCAGCACACCCAGCAGCAACACGTTCACCAGGCTGCCCAGCAACTCGCAGCGCAGCGGCTGGCGGGTGTCGCCGGCGGCGTAGGCATAACGCGCCAACAAAGCGTTCCAGGCGCCGAACACCAGCGGCACGGCAAACCAGGCCAGCAGCAGCGGCAACGGCGAATCCACCGACTGCTTGGGCAGCAGCAACGCCACCAGGCTCGGCGCCGCGGCGACCAGGCCGACGCCGGCGGGCAGGGTCAGCAGGCTGGCGGTTTCCAGGCCACGCTTGAGCAGGGCCAGGCGCTCGTCGCCCTGGCGCCGGCTCATCATGCCCAGCAGCACCTGGTTGAGGCTCATCAGCGCAATCAGTGGCAAGTTCATCAGCTTGCGGGCCAGGTTGACCCAGGTCACGGCGCCTTCGCCCAGCAACGACGCCACCAACCGTTCAATCAATGCCAGACCCTGGCTGGCGCCATTGCTCAGCAGCAACGGGCCGATGCGCCCACCCAGCTCGCGCAATTCCAGGGTCGAAGCCCGCAGCCGCCAAGGCCGCCAGCCCAGGCGTAACATCGACGGCAACAGCGCCAGGGGCATCAGCAAACTGCCCGTGAGGCAGGCCAACGCCAGCGAGTGCGGTTGCGTGGCGGTGCCGGCGAGGGCCAGGTAGGTCACCGGCGGCAGGTTGAACAGCAACGAACCGAGCCCCGCGACCACAAAGCGCTCGCTGGCCTGCAACGGAATACTGAACAGCGCATGCAGCATCAACCCCGGCACGCTCCAGGCGAGGATCTGCAAGTTGCTGCTGGCAAGGCTGGTAGCTGTTGCCGCCAGACCCGGGCCAAGCAGTTGCACCAGCCACGGCGCCAGCAGCGTCAACAGCAGGCTGGTCACCAGGGCAATCAACAGCAGCGCCGGGAACAGCACCGCCAGCCAGTCCAGGCGCTCGCCGTCCTTGCGTTGCAGGTACAGCGGCAGGGCGGCGGCGCTCAGCACGCCACCGGCCAGCGACATACGCAAGGCTTCGGGCAAAAACAGCGCGATCAGAAACGCATCACTGCGCTCGCCCGCGCCCCACGCGGCTACCAACAACCACTCACGGGCAAACCCGAGGCACAGCCCCAGCAGGGTTGCCAGGGTCAACCAGAACGCCGATCCGAGCATGCCTAGGGTCCGACGCTATCGAGCAAAGGCTTGCGATATGACACGGTCTTGGCCTGTGGCAGCCGCGCCGGAAACAGTCGCCGCGCCTCCAGCACGTTGATCCCCACCATCAGCCAGAACAGCGCAATCATCACCAGAGCGAAGCTGAAGTAGTGGTCAAAAAAGCCGCTGACCAGTGCCGACAGAATCCCCGCCGTGCTGCCCAGCCAGATCGCGTTGTCCTTGGTCAGGCGGATCGGGCCGATTTCCGGCCGGGACTCACGCCACCAGCGCCACGTCACGGCGATAAACAGCAGCATGCTGATCACGCCGGTCTTGTAGACGAAGTTCAGCCACAGGTTGGAGATCCCCAGCAGGTGCGTGCCCGGCACCGGCGGGTCAACCTTGAAGCCAATGCCCAGTGGGTAACTGGCCACGGCCTGGGGGAACATCCGGTATTCGTCGAAGCGCACTTCGGTACTCGCGTTCTGGGTCGAAAAGATCGTCGCCAGACGTTCCTGCAACGGTGGGTACGACAGCACCAGCGCCACGGCCAATGCCACGCCGATCATCAGCAAGCGCCCGGTATACGGCACCCGCCGCGACGCCATCCAGATCAGCACCAGCGCCAGGCTGACCATCGCGCCTCGGCTACTGGCCAACAGCAAGGCCGCCGCGCCCAGGCAGGCAACACCCAGGCCGAGGCCGCGTTTCCAGCCGGTGTTGGTGATGCCGTAGCAGAACGCCAACGGCAGCAGCAAGGCCATGATCCCGCCGGTGGCGTTGGGGTGCATCCACGGCGAACCCATCCGCGAGGCCATGGCGCCCAGGCCCAGGGACAGGGTGTCGAGGCTGCCGTAATTCATCAGGGTCAGGATCGGCAACATGCCCGAGGCCGAGCGTGAGCGGATAAACACGCCGATGGACATCACCAGCATCGCCAGGGTGCCCAGCAACAGCGCAATCACCAGCGCTTCGCGGTTCTTCTGCTCAACCAGCAGCTTGGCGGCGAGGAACAGCACCGACAGGTTCAGCAACCAGCGCAACCAGTTCGCCAGGCCGCTGGCCTCGGCGGTAATGCTCACCTGGCCGACGATAAACGGCACCACCGTGAAGATCATCAGCCACATCAACATGCGGTCGGTAGGGCGCCGGGACAGCGGTGGCGCAGCCGGCAGGCGCGAGAGGAAGCCGTGCCAGATCACCGCGGCCCACGTCAGCGCAATCAACGCCTCGCTGACCGTACTGCGAATCCCCAGGTTGAGGGTGGAGTAGGGCATGAACGTCGCCACCAGGGCGAACAGCAGCAGTCCCCAGAACGGGAACCGCAAAATCGTCACGGCAGCGGCCAGGCCGATCACCGCCAGCACGGCCTTGGCCGGGGAAAGGAACAGGATCAACCCACCAAACAGCAGGCCGAAGACGATGGCGACGAGGCTACCCAGTGAGATTCTCAATTCAATTCCTCGATCAGTTCGGCCAGGCGCCGACGGTAGGCCTGGTGGTTGAAACGTTCGGCCCAGCTGCGTAACTGTTCAGGCGGTTGTTCGACGGGTTGGTCGGCCAGGTGCAGCATCAATTGCACCAGCGCCGCACCGTCGGTGGGTGAAAACCGTGGCGCCAGGGGCGGGGTGATTTCGTCCAGCGAGGTACCGCTGGCTACCGCGACCGGGGTACCGACGCTCAGGGCTTCAATCACCGGCAAGCCAAAGCCTTCGGCATAAGAAGGCTGCCACAGGCGCGAGGCGTTGCGATAGAGCCCGTGCAATTCGGCATCGGAAACGCCGCTCAATGCGCGTATGCCGGGGTAGTTGCGCTGTGCTTCGGGCAAATGCTCCAGGCTGCCCACCAGCACCAGTTCCGGCACGCTCGGCGATTGGCTGCGCGCCTGCTGCCAGGCGTCCACCAGGAAGGGCACGTTCTTGCGCAATTCCCGGGTGCCCACCAGCAGCCAATAGCGCTCGGGCAGTTGCCGGGCCGAAAGGTCTGCCGGCAGTCCGGCAAACCCGACCACCTGATTGGGCAACACCCGAATCTTGCCGGCCGCCTTGGGAAACAGCCGCGCCGTTTCATCGGCACTGTACTGCGAAGGCGTCCACACCCGGTCCGCCGTGTGCACCGCATAGGTGATGGACAGGCGATCACTGGCTTTGTAGATCATCGCCTTCAGGCGATTGGCGTGGTAGTTGTCCAGGGTGATCTGAAACAGGTCATGCAGCAGCACCACGGTACGCAGGCCTTTGGGTTTGGGTGGCAGCGGCAGGCCCATATTGAAGGTGCTGATGTACACATCAATGCGCTCATCGCGCAGGGCCTTGGGCAAGAATCCCGCCTCGAAACGCAGGCGCTGATGGGGTTGATGCATGGCGGTCTTGGCGCAGCCCCAGTCCGGGCAATGGGCGTTCAGGCGCAGTTCATCTCCCAGCGGCGCGACGGTAAAGCGTTCCAGCTCGATGCCGGGCATGGCACGCAGGGCATCTTCCAGGGCGTATACCTGGCGACTGATGCCTGATTGCGGCGAGGTGCCGACGGTACGGTAATCGAGGCCTACGCGCATGCCGGCTCCTTTTGGTTCAGGGGCGACAGTTGGGCGTACACCTGCTCCAGCTGGCTGGCAGCGACGCTCCAGTCATGGGCGCGGCGCACATAGGCGCGACCGGCTTCGCCCATCGGTGCTGCGACTTCAGGCTGTTGCAGCAGGCGCACCACGGCGTCGGCCAGGCTGTCGGCGGTCTGGCCGCCGAGGTAGTCCAGGCCTTCCACCACATCCAGCCCGGACACACCCTGGTCGGTACTCACCAACGGCAGGCCGGCGGCCAAGGCTTCAAGCACCTTGAGCTTGGAGCCTCCACCATGGCGCAACGGCGCCAAAAACACTGAGCAGCTCGACTGCAGGGCCAGCAGGTTGGGCACAAAGCCTTGCCACTCGATGCGCCCATCCTTCCAGCGTTCGCGCCAGCTTTCCGGCATGCCGAAGCCGCAGACACTCATGCGTGCGTCGGGGCAGCGGGCCCAGACCTTCGGCAGGATTTCATCCAGTGCCCACTCGATGGCATCCACGTTGGGCGCGTATTCGTAGTTGCCGAGAAACAGCACGCGGCGGGTCGCGGGGTCAGGGCGGGCGGCGGCGAAGTGCGCGCAATCCACACCGTTGACCACCACCGGCACCGGTTTGCCGGCAATCTGCGCCAGGGTCTGGGCATCGGCGTCAGTCACCGCGACCACTTGCGCGGCCTGGCGCATCACCCGACGTTCCCAGCGGCCGTAGCGCCATTGATCGTAGCGAATAAACGGCAGCGCCCAGCCCGGCAGGCGGTCGTAAGTCGCGGCGCCGAGGGACGATTCCACATTGTGTTCGGTCAGCACAAACGGCTGGGAGCGACGGGCCAATGCCGCTTCGTAAGGCTGGAAGGTGTAGGTGTGTTCGATTTGCACCACGTCCCAATGCTCGGTCAGCAATCGCTCGAAGGTGTCCTGCAGTTCACCCGACAAACCATTCACACTGGCCAGCAGCGGGTAGGGCGCAAACAGCCCGGCCAGCAAGGTCTTCAGGCTGCGCAGCGGGCGGCGCGGCAGGATGATCAGCTGTTCCAGAAAGGCTTCCAGCACCTGGCGATCCGTCAGCGAAACCGCATGTTTGTCATGCAGCAGCAAGGTGATCCGGTGCCCGCGCGCAGCCAGGCTGCGCAGCAAATGAAACTGGCGCGTCTTGCCACCGCTGGTAGCGGGCCAAGGCGAGTAGGGCAGGATCCAGAGGATGCGCATGGGTGGCTTCAATCCCATAACAGAATTTGCAGGTTCGGCTTGACCGGTACATCCAGTCCATTGGTGCCACTCAACGGTGTTTCGGTGCTGCGCAATGGGTCGTACAAGGTGGCGGTGGTCAGGCCCGGCAAGTGCGCGTTGCCGCCACGGGCCGACCAGAAGAACCACACCTTGCGCCCGTCGGCACGGGTCCAGCCGATGCTGAACAGGCCGTCGGGCAATTGGTCGGCGGTGGGCGGATCGCCCGGGGTCAATTTGGGCCCGCTCACCTGCAGGAAATTCTTCAAGGCGGTATACGACGGCTTGGGATTGGTGTCGATGTCGAGCAAGCCATAACTCTGGTCGCGCACGCTGGCACGCTGGTCCAGGTCACTCAGGGTGAACAGGAAAATCTTGTCGAAATCCAGCGCGCTCATCAGTGCGATGCGGCGCACGATGTAGTCGGCCTGGCCTTGAGGGGTGATGAAGTCCTGCACCTCTTTCGGGCCTTTATAGTTCGACCAGCCCCACTCGGTGCTCCACAGGGTCTTGACCCCGGCCGCCCGCAGTTTCTGGTTAAGGGCGCTGGTCTTTTCGACAAAGTCGAGTTTCGACGGGGTATTGCCTTCGGGCAATTGGGTGTAGGGGTGATAAGACACCACGGTGTTCAGGCTTGGCAGGCCCAGTTGCAGCAGCCCGTCGAGCATGTTCTGGCCGTTGGGCATTTCGCTGAAGAACGCCATGCCGGCCGTCACCACCGGTTTGTTCGGGTTCACCACCCGCAGCGCGGCAGCGGTGACTTGCAAGAGATTCGCATAGCCGGCCGGGTCGGCGACGGGGCGCCAGAAACCCAACAGGTTCGGCTCGTTCCACACCTGCCATGCGTCCACGCTGGGGTAACGCTGGGCCAGCAACGCCATGCGGTGGGCGAAAACGGCCGGGTCCTTGGGCGGGAACTGGTCCTGGTAGGGCGAAGAGGCCGGCGCGGTGGTGATGAACTTCGCCGAGCCCACCAGGTAGAACACCGACTTGATCTGGTTCTGCTGCAGCTTGTTCACCAGCTCATCGAGGGGCGCCACGTTGTACTGGTTCTCGGCGGTTTCCAGCTGGTCCCAGTGCAGGTCCAGGCGCACCCATTCCAGACCCAGGGCCTTGAGGCGGTCGATCTGCTTCTGATAACGCTCGGGGCTGAACCACAGGAACTGCGCGTTCACCCCCAGAAAATCTTTCCACACGATCTCTTTGTTGCCCTTGAGCACATGGCTCTCGGCATCCGCCGGGCGGCCCCAGAGAAAGGCGGTCAGGCCCAGTGCGGCGACGACCACGAGGGTCGCCAGGTAAGTCCGTTTACGTGCCATGGTTGCCTCCTGCAATGGCTTTACTAAACAGTGTCGCGAACTTCTGCGCCGTCAACGGCCACAGCCGTTCACGACCAATCGCTGCGGCGCGCTCGGCCCAGTCCCTGGCCATTTGCGGATTGCGCGCGAGCAGCAGCAGTTGCTCGCTCAAGGCGGCTACATCGCCTTGCGGATAGATGGCGCCGTTGCCGCTGGCGACTTCCTCGGCAAACGCCCGGGCATCGGAGGTGATCGCGCCGCGCCCGCAGGCGGCAGCCCATGACAATGCACCGCTGGTGCCACGCTGGCGGCCCAACAGGCCGAGCTTTTTCGATTCGCGATACGGCAGCACCATCACATGGTGCGCCTGGATCGTCTGCGGGATCTCGCTGGCCGGCAAATTCAGCCGCCAGTCGATGGAGCCGGCCAGGCCGAGTTCGGCGATCTGGCTGTTCAACTGCTCCAGGTAATTGCCGCCCGCGCCAAACGCCATTTCGGCGGCAGTGCCACCGGCCAGGGTCAGGCGCACACGGTCACGCAATTCGGGGGCTTTTTCAAAGACGGCGGCCAGGGCCTGCAACAGGTCTTCGATGCCTTTGCCACGGTAGATAAAACCAAAATACAGCAGGTGCAGCGTGTCCAGTGGCGGCAAGGCCACGGGCGGGATATCCAGGTTGGCGTGGTTGATCACCGCCACCTTACCGGCGGGCAATTGCATGCGCGCCGTCAGGCAGTCGGCGCCCAGGCGAGTGAGGGTCACCAGCCGGGTCAGGCCCTGGGCGACGTGACGTTCTTCGCGCAGGGTCATGGGATCGGCCAGCACCACCGCCGCCTGCGGCAATGGGCTGGGCAAGGATGCCAGCAGGTTCAGCGGAAAGGGCAATTGCTCGCGCCGCCAGACCATGCGTTCCGGGTCATGCACCGTGGCAGTCAGTGGCAGCGCAGGGTAGGCCTTGCGCAATTCGCGCAGGGCCAAAAATTCCCCCAGGCGCCCACCGCCCAGCTCGGCGTGGACCAGGTCAACACGTTGCCAGTCGAAACCGGCAATCGCCTGTTTGATCGACGCCGTGCTGCTGACCACGCCCGTCAAGGGCGTGATCACATCGACGCCCAATTGCTCCAGTGCCGTCTTGAAATGGTTCGCGTAGTCAGCGATCCCATTCTTTTCCGGCGGCAGGGGAGCGAGCAGGGCGATGCGCATCAGAACGAACCCCGGTATTTGGCGATGGTTTTCAGCACCTTGACCGGCACCTCGAACTTACGGCGGTTGATGATGATGCCATCGACCTTGCCGAACGCCGTGGTGAGGATCGACAGGGCATGTTCCACCACCGGTACCGTGCTTTTTTGCGCTTCTACGACCAGCGCAATCAGGTCGGCACGGCGCAGGTTGATGAACGCATCGCGGTTGTCCAGCAGTGCCGAGGCATCCAGCAACACCACTTCGCCCGGAACGGCCGGCTCAATCCCGCCGACCCGTACCCGCACGCCGTTCTCTTCCAGCAACTGGCGCAACTGCTCGACCACAAAACTCACTCCTTCACCGTGTCGCGCCGAGGTCAGCCCCAGGGTCAGGCCCTGCTCGGCAATACGCTCCAGCGGCAGCAAGCCATACAGGCGATAAATGCTCGCGTTGAAGGCGTTGGTGCTTTGCGCGGTACTGGTGTCCAGTTCCGGCAGCGTGGTCCACAGTGGCAGGCCGAACTTGCCTTCCACCAGGCCGCCGTCGTGGATCCGCTGATCCAGCAGGTAGCACAGGTAGATCACCAGCAGCCCGACCACGATGGAGAACGGGATTGCCAGCAACAGCATCAACAGGGTTTTCGGGAAGACGCGCCCAGGGTTGAGGGTGGCTTCTTCGATCACCGCGATGTTACTGATTTGGCTCTTGTCCAGTTCACGGTCGATCCGCGATTTCTCCAGGCTGTCGACATACAGCGCGTAGTTTTTCTCGGTGCCGCTCAGCTCACGGGCCAGGCGCGCCAGTTCCGGCTCAATGGCCAGGGCGTCCTTGCGTTGCGCTTCCAGTTCCGTCAGTTGCTTTTGCTGTTGCGTCAGTTGAGTGCGCAGCGCCAGGTTGTTGCTGGTCTCATCCAGCAGCACCCGTTGCAGGTGGATTTCCAGGGTGTTTGGCGCACGGTTTTCCGAGCTTTGCACCGTGTCGCTTTCACCGGCGACCTGGGCCTGCATGGCACGGATCGAGGCATCCAGGGCTTTGACCGGCGGCGCGTTATCCGTGTAGGTACGCATCATGTCGGCTTTTTCCAGGAGCTTCTGGTTCAGCAGGCGACGCAAGTCTTGTTGCTGCGGGTTCAACGCGATCTGGCGAACCGTGGTCACCTCTTTGGGCTGGCCCTTGAGTTGATTGCGGGTGCTTTCGATGGCGCTGTCAGACGAGGCAATCAGGCGGGTGGAGTTGAACACTTCGCCACGCAGCACGTTGATCCGCTCGGACAAGTCTTCCAGGCGGTCAGTGATGCTCGATGCGCCGATCTGGTTCAAGTGCGTGAGGATCTGGTCCTTGTAGCTCTTGATCTGGGCAGCGCTTGAAGACACCTGGCCTTCATAGAACGCGTACAGGCTCTTGCGGCCCAACGCCTGGGTGCGCTCGTCGATGTAGGTCTCGACCCAATCCTTGACCACCGCCTGGGCGATCTGCGGATCATCCCAACGGAAGCTGATGTCCATCACCGTAGAGCCGATGGCATGGGTCACTTCGAAGTTTTTCTCCAGGCTTTTCGCCAGGCGTTCCACCGGGGTGGTTTCTTCGACGATACCAACGGTTTCCAGCACCACTCGCACACCGTCAAACACGGCGCTGATGCCTTTTTTGACGTACCACTTGGTGCGTTTCCACACGCCTTCCGGCGGCTGCATCTTGTCCATCACTTCCAGGTAATGCTCGGCCACTGCACGCACGATGGGGCGCCCGGTCAGCAAGCGCTCTTCGTCGACAATCGGGTCGCGCTGGGTGCTCGGCATGACGATCGGCTGACGGTTGTCGACCTCGATCGGCATCGTCGAGTCACGCCCCGGTTTTACCAGCAACCGCGCGGTGGATTCATACTTAGCCGGCAGCAGGAACGCCCCCAGCAAAATGATCACCAGCGCGGCAATCGCCGCCAGTTTGAACTCGTGCTTGAAGATGAAGAACAGACGCAGAAGATCACGAAAAGAACGGATCTCGATCATGGGATGTCGCTCCTTTAGTGGTTCGTGGTGTAGCTGTAGCCCACACCAATGGATTTGGTGAAGGGAATCAGCTGGTTCAGGTAAGTGTCCACGCCTTGGATCCGTTCGCCGACGTTGGACTTGGGTACAAACACCACGTCACCGCGTTGCAGCGCCACGGGCTTGCGGCCCAGTGCGCCGTTCTTCAGGTACTGGCTGAAATCCAGGAAGTAAGCGTGATAGATACCTTGGCCATCTTCACGCAGCAGGGCGACCATGCTCGCGTTGCCCACCGGGCTGACGCCGCCGGCACCGAGAATCGCCTGCTCCATGGTCGGGGCCGTGGCGATGGAGATCGCCGACGGGTTGAACACCGCGCCGCCGACGATCACCGTGTTACCTGGCGCCTGGTTGATATTCACCGTCACCCGAGGCTCGCGATACACCGGTGCGAGTTTCTGGCTCAGCTCGGCGGCGACTTCCGCCGGCGTGCGCCGCGCCACCTGGATCGGGCCCAGGAAGGGGTAGTTGATCTTGCCGTCGTTCTGCACGGTGTACAGCGTCAGCTCATAAATCGTGCTGACGTTGAACGCCGACAGGGTCGGCATTTCCCCGGCATCGCGGACGATCCGCAGCTGGTCGCCGATGCGGATCCGCTCCACCGCCGGCGGCAACTGGGCCATGCGATCGAGGGCCTGCTTGCCCTCGTCCACGGTCTTGCCATCGGGCGCGACGATCCGCGCGGGCGTATTGCAGGCGGCCAATGCCATCATGGCCAGGACGAGCAAGGTTCGTTTCATCAAAGGGGTCTTCCTGTAGGTCATGATGCTCACCTCCAATAACCGGGGAACATGCTGATGCGCCGCTTGAGGGCGAGGGGGAGCTGGCGCTCCAGATGGCCCAGCCGGTAGCCGAGCAATTTGAACGCGCTGCGCACCAGTACTTCGGGTACGCGGTGCAATGCACCGGCTTCGCGTAATGCTCGAAGCTCAGCCAGTACATAGCGTTTACCTTCACCGCCGGCATCGCCAAAAGCCTGGCGGATCCACGGCTCGCGGCCGTAGAACACGCCAATGTCGAAGTAGCGGTGAAACTCATCCATGAGACGGTAATCGTGGGAGTGATAGACCAGGGCGGTGGCGGCGTAGCGCACCTTGTAGCCTTCCAGCAGCATGCGGGCGGCGACGTAGGCGTCCTCGCTGCCGATCACATCCGCGGGGAAGCCACCGACGGCTTGCAGGGCGCTGCGCCGGTACACCGAAAAAGAATCCGAACTGAAGCAGGTCTTGATCCCCAACTCCGGCGCATCCGCCAGGCTTTTGCTGCGGCTTTGCGGCGGGTAGTTGAAGTGGCGTGACTGGGCGCCCAGCACGCCGGCATCCGGGTGCGGTAGCTGGCGGCCATAGGCGACGCCGTTGAGCGGGTCCAGTTCCAGCTCGCCCACCAGGTTGGCGAAGGTCTCGGGCTCGGCAGGGATCGCATCCTGAGTCATCACGATCAGCGCGTCGCCGTCGACTTGCTCGCTAGCCCAGCGGCGGGTGCCGCCATGGTTGAAATCCTTGGCATCGATCACTTCGACCCGTACGCCGAACTCGCGAAAGCGCGCCACGGTGTCATCGCTGGAGGCGCTGTCGACCACCAGGGTTTCGTCCGGTTGCAGGGTCTGCATGCGCAGCGCCGGCAGCAGCCGGTCGAGGTGGCTGGCTGCGTTGCGGGTCGGGATGATCAGGGCGGTACGCATCACTGCTTCACTTCGGCCGGAGCCCGGCCGTAGATGTCGTCAAAACGAACAATGTCGTCTTCCCCGAGGTACTCGCCGCTCTGCACCTCGATCATCACCAGATCAATGATGCCGGGGTTGGTCAGACGGTGTTTGTGCCCGGCCGGAATGTAGGTGGATTCGTTGGCGTTGATCAGGAATTCACGGTCGCCGTTGGTGATCATCGCTGCGCCGCTGACCACTACCCAGTGCTCGCTGCGGTGATGGTGCATCTGCAACGACAGCGAGGCGCGTGGCTTGACCACGATGCGCTTGATCTTGAAGCGGCTGCTTTCTTCCAGCACGGTGTAGGTGCCCCACGGCCGGGTCACGGTGCGGTGCAGGCTGAACGCCGGATGGTTCTGGCGCTTGAGCTCGGCGACGATGTAGCGCACGTCCTGGCTGCGGTTGGCGTCGGCAATCAGGATGGCGTCCGGGGTGTCGACGATGATCAGGTCGCTCACGCCCACTGCGCCCAATACCCGTTTGGGCGAGTCGATGTAGCAGTTGTGCACGTCGTGCAGGATCGCTTCACCGTTGACCTGGTTGCCATTGGCGTCGCTCGGAGTGAGCTGGCGCACTGCGTCCCAGGAACCGATATCACTCCAGCCGATGTCACAGGGCACCACGGCCACTTGCGCGGATTTTTCCATCAGCGCCACGTCGATCGAGATATCCGGCGCCGACCCGAAGCCTTCGGCGTTCAATTCGCGCTGGCGGCAGTTGTTGTTATTCAGGCTGTGGCTGTGGTCGAGGGCGGCTTTCGCGGCGTCCAGTACGGCGGGGGCGTGCAGCGCAAGCTCGTCGAGCAATGTGCTTGCCTTGAAGCAGAACATCCCGGCATTCCACAGGTGCTTGCCGCCGTCCAGATACCCCTGGGCGGTGGCCAGGTCGGGCTTCTCGACGAAACGCTTGACCCGGAAACCCTGGCCCAGTGCGTCGCCTTGTTCGATATAGCCGAAGCCGGTTTCAGGGTGGTCGGGCTGAATGCCGAACGTCACCAGGTAGCCGGCCTCTGCCAATTCGCGGGCCTGGGTGACGGCATCGGCGAAGGCGCTTTCATCGAGGATCAGATGGTCGGCAGGCATCACCAGCAACTGCGCCTCGCCGCCGAAATTCTCCTGCACGTGCAGGGCGGCCACGGCGATCGCAGCGGCGGTGTTGCGCCCGAATGGCTCCAGCAGCAGGTCGAGGGCCAGGTGGGTCTTGTTGACCACGCGGTAGTCATCCAGGGTGCGAAACAGCATCTCGCGGTTGGTCACCGTCAGCACGCTTTCCACGCCCGGCAAGTGACTGGCCCGCAGGAAGGTCTTCTGCAACAGGCTCTGGTCGTCACGCATGCGCATGAAAGGCTTGGGCATGTTCTGCCGTGACACCGGCCACAGCCGGGTGCCCGAGCCACCGGAAATAATGCAGGGAATCAAGCCGTTGAGGGTGTTCATCAATAGACTTCCTTGGTCGAAAGGACGGCTGGGACCGTCATGAAAACGATGTACAAGTCGAACCACACCGACCACTTCGAGATGTACTCCAGGTCGTACTCAACGCGTTTCTGAATCTTGAACAGGGTGTCGGTTTCACCACGATAGCCGTTGATTTGCGCCCAGCCCGTGATGCCCGGTTTCACCCGGTGCCGTGAGCTGTACTCGCTGACGGCGACTTCGTAGGGCACGCCGGCGGCCTTGGTCGCGGTGGCGTGGGGGCGCGGGCCGACCATCGACATGTTGCCCAGCAGCACGTTGAACAACTGCGGCAGCTCATCGATGCTGGTCTTGCGAATGATCCGGCCCACGCGGGTGATGCGCGGGTCGCCACGGGTGGTCTGGCGGTCGGCGTTGAAGTCGCTCATCTCGGCGTACATCGAACGGAACTTGAACACCCGGATCACGTTGTCGTTGTAGCCAAAACGGTTCTGGCGAAACAGCACCGGGCCCTTGGAGTCGAGCTTGATGGCAATCGCCGTGATCAGCATGATCGGCGACAACGCCACCAGGCCCAGGGTCGCCAGAATCAGGTCTTCGCAGCGCTTGATAAACGGCGACCAACCCCGCAAAGGCACGTGGGAAGTGTTGAACATCAAGATGCCGCCGACATCGGTGATGCGGCTGTGGCCATAACGCAGGGCGGCCATGTCGGGCACCAGCATCACGTTGACCGACATCTGCCGCAGGCGCTTCACCAGCCCGTTAATCCGCTGTTCGGCGGCCCAGGGCAGGGTAATCATCACTTGGTTGACCTGCTCGGAGCGGATCAGTTTTTCCAGGTCGCGGGTGTTGCCCAGCAGCGGCAGGTTGCTCAATTCCTTGGGGATGCGCTCGGTGCGGTCGTCGATAAAACCAATCAGGCCGGAGCGGATATCGCCGTTGCGTTGCAAGTGGTCAGCCACGTGCACGGCGGTGTCGGTGAAGCCGAGGATCACCGTGCGTTGCAGGTATTTGCCGTTGGCCATCAGGTTGCGAAACAGGCGCAGCATCACGATCCGCTCCAGCCCGAACAACGCCAGGCTGGTGACAAACCAGAACGCCAGGTTGCGCGGGCTCAACTGCGGGAACATCAGCAGAATCTGGTACATGAACAGCAGGATGCAAAACGCCGAAGACCAGGCCACCAGCATGGTGCGAAACCGCAGGCGGTTACTGAACAACTCCTCGGAGTACACCCCAATGGCCTGGAACAAAATAATCGTCATGATTGCGAAGAACAGCAGCAAGCCGAGAAAATGGGCGCGCAGTTCAGTGGCCATCGGTTCCGGATAAAACAGCAGGATCAGTGCCGGAAAAACAGCGGTGAGACCGTGCATCAACTTTACGAAAACGACAAAAAATTCAATAAAACCGGCCCGGGTCAAAAACAGGCTGTCGACTGACGACTTCTCGCGCATAAAAACATCCCTCATTGCACACCAGGGCTTCCTTGTTCGGCTGCTCATCCATAAAGGCAGGGCTTGCTTTATAAGTGGCGCCAGACGAACGGCTTGCTTCGCTGGGTAATACGCAATTACCTATCTATTTGCAGGGAATTTGCGGGGTAATGGCTAAATGATGGTTCTCTTTTCTCTGTTCGTCAAGGTTTTGACTTTTTTATAAGGGTATCGCTTTAGAAACATTATCTACTGCTCGACGTGACAGATTGTTGACTGTCTTGGTCGGGCTCTTGGGGTTTTCGAGAACAAAATGCTGGCGTTTTGGAGTGTAGGAACAAATTTGGGAAATTTCCTGCGGCTGAGGAAAACCTTTTTTTGACGGAGGTCGGATGCGGGGGTTTTTGGGGGCAAGCGACGAGTGGTGAGGATTTGAATCCGACACCTCTTTTGAGTGGTACTAAGCTTGAGGATTACTTTTCAAAATTGGGTTGCCCGGAAGGTGGAGCGGGTCATGGCTGCACCCACGGTTCAGCCAGTTGTAGCTTGATGAGGTAGCGCTCTTGCTCAGGATTGCGGTGATCCTTGAAGCGATTAACCACCAGCATTACTTGGTAGTTGTTTCCAGCTTGCCAGTAAGAGGTGCCGCCCAGGTTTACGTTCCGCGATCGGGTACGCCATTCGGGGGTGTCGGCGAATGGTGGGTCGTACTTGACCCGAATCGGTATCCAGCCACCCGGGCGCCATTGTTCTTGCAAATCCAGTACGACCTTCAGGACACGGCACGCTAGGGGAGCGGAGGAGAAGTGAGTAGTCGGATGCTTCTTACTTTGGTGTAGGTCGGTTCTGGATCAAGGTCGCTCGTGAAAGCGGTTTTCCAGTCAAGCTATGTGCTGACGGATACGCCGCTTTCGCGAGCAAGCCCGCTCCCACAAAGTTGAGCGCGTTGGGGCTAAGCCTTGCGCAGGTGCAAACACTCAATCGAGCGGTCGACAGTGGTCTTGGCAATTTCCAGCAAATGCCACACCGCCAACAACTTCGCCCGCTCGGGGCTTTGTAGCAGTTCGCCACAGTCGAGGGCGGTGGCCGAGGCGCTGCTGAGCAGGCTCGCGGTGTAGAGCAGGGCGTCTTCGAAACTCAGGTCTTCGTTGACGGTGTGGAAGCCCTGGGAAGGCAGGTAGTGTTCGAGTGCGCGATTGAACGCGGCGCGATTTTGGAGCAGGTCGCTGGGTGGGTCGGGGACGGCTTTATTCATGATGTAACTCCTTATGAGACCAGGAGCCGGCCCCCGTCGCGACTAAACGATGGGTGGCGGCTGTACGCAGGTTAGTCGACCGGCCACAAGGAAAATCCGGCGCACCCGAAGGTGCCCTGCGCACAGCCACCATAAAACCTCATGATGAAACCATGCGCCTTGTGAAGGTTCGGGCGACTAAACCCGTTCACTGATGAGCAGTGAAGGGGCGAAGACTAGCCACCGGTTCCGGCAGGCACAAGGCCGAAAGATTGTCTAGGAAACGTCCCGCAAATCAAAGGGATTTAGCCTGCTGGCCCTTTATTCATATCCGAATGGCCTCGCGAATTTTCCCAACCTGGCAAGGCCACCCGGACCCGTGCAAAGCGTATCCAGAACAATTTTTTGTGTGCCTCAGGCAGGCTGACTAATCTACGAGCTTTCCCTGCGGATGGCTTGAGCATGATCGACCTCGCAACCCTGGCTGTTTTCTCTGGTGCAGTTCTGCTGCTGTTGTTATCCCCGGGGCCGAACATGGCCTTCGTCATCAGCCACGGCGTGACCTATGGCTGGCGTGGCGGGGTGGCGTCGGGGTTGGGCATCAGTGTGGCGGACCTGCTGCTCACAGCACTGACCGCGACCGGCGTGACTGCACTGGTCGCCAGTTGGCCGCCGGCCTTCGACCTGATTCGCTACGCCGGGGTGTTGTACCTGCTGTGGCTGGTGTTCAAGACCCTGCAAAAAAAGCCCGCCCTGGACACGGCCCACGTCGTCCGAGTGCCGCTGGGCCGGGTGTTTGTGCGGGCGATGCTCAACAGTTTGCTCAACCCCAAGGCGTTGCTGTTTTTCATGGTGTTCCTGCCGCAATTCGTCAGCCCCGAGGCGGGCCCCATCGCGCTGCAATTGGTGCAACTGGGGATCATCCTGACGCTGATCAGCGGTGTGTTTCATGCCGTATTGGGGATTTTTGGCGGGGCGGTGAGCCGGTTTTTTGCCGGCAAACCGGGGAGCGCAGGCTTACAGAAATGGGGCCTGGCGACCGTGCTGATGGTGCTGGCCGTGCGATTGGCGCTGACGTCTCGCCCGACGTGACAACCCGCCGTGAATACGGCGGCTATCACGCGGTGATCTCCAACGAGGGGCGAGTGCTTAACCCAACCGCGCCGCCGCCCGTGCCACGATTTCGCCCCGAGTCTTGCGCGACTCGGCGGTGCGCTTGCGGGCTTCCTCCAGCACATGCGGCGGCGCGGTTTCCGGCCGGCCTGCATTGAACGGCGCCGCCGGGGCGTATTCAATCTGCAACTGCACCAGTTGCGCCGCCGCTTCGCTGTACAGCTCGGCCGCCAGGGTCAGGGCAAAGTCGATCCCGGCGGTGATCCCGCCACCGGTCAACAGGTTGCCGTCACGCACCACGCGCTCCTGCACCGGGATCGCGCCCAGCGGGGCGAGCATGTCGTGGTAGGCCCAGTGAGTGGTTGCCCGACGCCCGCGCAACAAGCCCGCCGCACCCAGTACCAGGGAGCCGGTGCACACCGAGGTCACGTAACGTGCGGTTTGTGCTTGTGCCTTGAGAAACGCCAGGGTTTGCTCATCTTCCATCAGTGCCCCAACCCCCGAGCCGCCGGGCACGCAGATCACATCCAGCGTCGGGCACTCGTCGTAGTTGGTGCTGGGGGTAAACACTAACCCGGTGCTGGAGGTGACCGGCGCCAGGTCCTTCCACACCAGGTGCAGTTTCACGTCCGGCAGCGAACCCAGCACGTCGTAGGGGCCGGTGAGGTCGAGTTGCTGGATGCCGGGGAACAACAAAAAGCCGATCTGCAAGGTCATGGGAATACGCCTGAAAAAGGGATGGACGGCTTCACTCTAGTCACCTAGGCTCTGGCGCATACGCCATTGAGCCCACGAATTACGCCAATCATGCCCAGAATCATCAACGTGCTCGCTTTTGCCAATGTGCAGGTCCTCGACGTCACCGGACCCTTGCAAGTGTTTGCTTCGGCCAATGACCTGGCGCGCCAGCAGGGTTTGCCGTTGCCCTATGCGGTCAGTGTGATTGCCGCCCAGGCCGAGCCGGTGATGACCTCGGCGGGCCTGGCCCTGGTGGCCGAGCCGTTGCCGGCCGCCGATGCGCCGTGCGACACGCTGGTGATCGCGGGCGGGTGGGGCGTGTACGGGGCCGCCGAAGATCCGGCGCTGGTGGACTGGGTTCGGCAAAAAGCCACCCGGTCACGGCGCATCACCTCGGTGTGCACCGGCGCCTTTCTGCTGGCCGCCAGTGGTTTGCTCGACGGCTGCCGCGTGGCGACTCACTGGACCCGCTGCGAAGAACTCGCGCGCAAATACCCACAACTGACGGTGGAGGCCAACCCGATTTTCATCCAGCAGGGCAACCTGTGGACCTCCGCCGGCGTGACTGCCGGCATCGACTTGTGCCTGGCACTGGTGGAAGAGGACCTGGGCCGCGCCGTGGCCCTGGAAGTGGCGCGGCACCTGGTGGTGTTTCTCAAGCGCCCCGGTGGGCAATCGCAGTTCAGCGTGACGTTGTCCCTGCAAAAGGGCGGTAGCCGTTTTGCGGAGCTGCACGCCTGGATCGCCGAACACCTGACCCTCGATTTGAACGTTGCCACACTGGCCGCCCAAGCGGGCATGAGCGAGCGCAGCTTCGTGCGCCACTACCGCGCCGAAACCGGCCAGACGCCAGCGCGGGCCGTCGAATTGATCCGTGTGGAAACCGCCCGCCGGCAGTTGGCGGACAGCAGCGCGTCGATCAAACGTATTGCCGTGCACTGCGGCTTTGGCTGCGAAGAAACCATGCGCCGCAGCTTCCTGCGGGCGGTGTCGATCACGCCCCAGGCCTACCGCGAACGGTTTTCCTCACCCGGTTGAAGCGAAGCCTGTTTGAACGAATAGGTACGTTTTTGTATCAAGGTGCTATGTTACTCACAGTCCATTGCGCAGTGTCTTGATCCCAGGCCTCTACGTCGCGGTTTTGAACCTTCCCGGCGTGCGCACAGCTCATGAATTCACTACCTCCTGTCCTTGTCGAACTACGCGCGGCGACCGCTGCGCTGCACCGACGCCTCGATACCCGTCTGCCGTTTTCCCGCATGGACCTGGCGCTGTACCGCGAGCTGATGAGCGCCTATTACGGCTTCTATCAGCCGCTGGAGCGAGCCCTGGCGCCGTGGGGTGAAATCATCCCTGACCTGGAATGGGGACGGCGCAGCAAAACCCCGTACTTGCAGGCTGATTTGCGGGCGCTGGGCCTGGAAAACTCGCAGATCGACGCCTTGCCGTTGTGCTCCGAACTGCCCGCCATCACCAACGTGGCCCAGGCCTTGGGCGCCCTCTACGTGCTGGAAGGCGCAACCCTCGGCGGCCAGGTGTTGCGTGACCTGATCGAGATCAAGATTGGCGTGGGCTCCACCAATGGCGGCGCATTCATGAATGTGTACGGCGCGCAAACCAGCGCTCTGTGGCAGCGCTTCCTCGAGTGCCTTTACCCTCTGCAAATTCCGACCGAACGCCTGGAGGCGGTGAGCGTCGCCGAGTCGACTTTTACCTGTTTCGAGCAGTGGCTGGACCATTGCGGAGTGCTGCGATGAGCACGGTCGATACGCTGATAGACGACTGCGCCAACGAGCCCATCCACATTCCCGGATCGATCCAGCCCCACGGCTTGTTGTTGACGCTGAGTGAGCCGGCGCTTGAGGTACTGCAAGCCAGCAGCAACCTGACCGTCGCCCTGGGCCTGGGCGCGGAAAGTGCGTCGGGCCAGGCGCTGGCCAGCGTGCTGGGTAGCAAGGCCGCAGCGCAGGTGAGCCGTGCCCTGGCAGACCTGGACGCCGACGAAGATGAGGTGCATCAACTGACGCTTGATGGGTACGCCTACGACATCCTTCTGCATCGTCATCAAGGCCTGCTGTTTCTCGAGCTGGAGCGGGCCATGACCCTTGAGCACCGCGCCGTCGGGCAACTCGCCCGCACGATGCGCCGCTTGCAGTCCGCCAAGACGCTCGAGAGTTTGTACCAGACCTGCGTCACCGAGATTCGCAGCCTCACCGGGTATGACCGGGTCACCTTGTACCGCTTCGAGCAGGAAGGCCATGGCAAGGTCATCGGTGAGGCCCTCAGCGAGGGCATGCAGCCGTACCTGGGATTATGTTTCCCCGCTTCGGACATCCCGCCCCAGGCTCGTGAGTTGTACCGGCTGAACTGGATCCGCGTGATTCCCGACGCCGAGTACCAGCCGGTGCCGATCCTGCCGGCGCTGCGCCCCGACACCGGCCAGCCCCTGGACCTCAGCTTCGCCGTGTTGCGCAGCGTGTCGCCGGTGCACTGCCACTATCTGAAGAACATGGGCGTGCGTTCCTCCATGAGCATTTCGCTGCTCAAGGACGACCAGCTCTGGGGCCTGATCACCTGTGGCCACCGTGAGCCGTTGCGTGTGCCTCACGAACTGCGCACCGCCTGCACCAGCATCGGCCAGCTGTTGTCGATGCAGATCACGTTGCTCCAGGAACAGCAGGAGCGCCGCCAACAACGCGACAAGGCCGCCATGGTCGAAGCGTTGGTCGCTGCCATGACGGGGGTGCAGTGCGATGTGATGGAAAGCCTGTTGCCGCATGCGCAAACGCTGCTGAGCCTGACCGCCGCCGGTGGCCTGGCGATCCTGGTGGAAGAGCGTCTGCATGTGTTCGGCGTTTGCCCCAAACGGGCTGAAATCCACGCCTTGTACCAGTGGGTGCGCGGGCAGGGCAAAGGCGTGGTGCACAGCCATCAACTGTCTGTGGATTTCCCCCCGGCGGCGGCCTATCAGGCCCACGCCAGCGGCCTGTTGGCGTTCTGCCTGCCCAAGCCGGTAGACAACGCCGTGATGTGGTTTCGCCCGGAGGTCAAGTCCACGGTGGAGTGGAGCGGCCAGCCGGTCAAACATCAGGAACCGGGTGGCACGACCTTGAGCCCGCGCCTGTCGTTCGAGCTGTGGAAACAGCAGGTCGACGGCAAGGCCCTGTACTGGTCACGCTCGGCGTTGCTGGCGGTGGAGAGCCTGCGGCGCAATGCCCTGGAGCATGACCTTGCGCGCCAGGTCCAGCGTGAACATGAAGCCTTACGGGCGCGTGATGAACTGGTGGCAGTGGTCTCCCATGACCTGCGCAGCCCGCTGACCATCCTGCTGATGCAATGCGGCATGATGCGCAGCCTGGTGCCCGCTGACGGCAGCAAGGCCAATCGTCGTCTCGCCACCGCGATTGAAACCATGCAAAACGCGACGTCCCGCATGAACACCCTGCTGGAAGACCTGATGGATATCTCGCGTATCGAGGCCGGGCGCTACAGCGTTTCGCTGCAATCGCTCGATGTGGCGGCGACTCAGGAACAGATTTGCTCGATGTGGCAGCCGCTGGCGGCAGCCAAGGGTGTCGACCTGAGCTGGAGCGCCGCGCCCGGGCTGAGTGTGCAGGCCGACCCTGAGCGACTGTTCCAGGTGTTTTCCAACCTGCTGGGCAACGCCCTGAAATTCACCCCGGTAGGCGGTGTGATCGAGGTGATTGCCGAGGCCGCGGGCGATGAGGTGCTGTTCCGGGTGTGCGACAACGGTGTCGGCATCGACCCGGCGCAGTTGCCGTATATCTTCGAACGCTACTGGACCTCCCGCGTGGGCAACCCCACTGGCAGCGGGCTGGGGTTGTACATTTCCCACGGCATCATCGAGGCCCACGGCGGCACCTTGTGGGCTGAAAGCGTGTTGGGGCAGGGCAGCGTGTTCAGCTTCAGGATTTCGGCTGGGGGCTAAGGCTCAGCAGCTCGAATATCGCCTCAAGGGTCGCTTGGGGCGCTTCCTGGGGAATGTTGTGGCCCACGCCGGCCAACATTTCACGCCGATAAAACCCGCTGAAATTTTCCAGGTCGTCATCTTCAACCGGGGCCGGACCTACGCCGTCATCCGCGCCGCACAACGAGATGCTCGGCACCGAAATCGGTGGTGGCTGCACCAGCGCCTGCTCGATGCTTTCCAGCGCCGGATCACCCGGCGCGTACATGAAGCGATGACGGTAAGAGTGGACCACCACCTCGACAAAATCCGGGTTATCAAACGAGGGTGCGGTCTTGTCATACAGGCGTGGCCCCTCGGCCCACGACGGCGACCAAAGCGCCCACAGCAACTGGCAGAACTCACGCCGGTTGGCGGTCAGTCCGTCGACACCCCGTTGGGTATGAAGGTAAAACTGATACCACAGCCGATGCTCCGTTTCCGGCGCCCGAGGCTTGATCGACGCAGCGATATCCTGAATGTTGTAGCCATCGCCCGTCACCAGCCCCCGCACCCGTTCAGGCCATAGCGCCGCAACAATACACGCCGCGCGTCCGCCCCAGTCATAGCCCACCAGCGTGGCTTTTTCGATGGACAGGGCATCCATGAAATCCAGCAAATCCTTGGCCAGCGCCGCTTGTTGGCCGGAGCGCATCACCTGATCGTTGATAAAACGCGTGGGCCCATAACCCCGCAGGTACGGCACCAATACCCGGTAGCCCCGTGCGGCGACCACCGGGGCGATCTCGTCATAACCGCGAGGATCATAGGGAAAGCCGTGCAGCAGAATCACCACCTCACCGCCTTCCGGGCCATGGGCTTCGTAGGCGATATCGAGCATGGGCGTGCGGATTTGGAGGGTGGGCATGGAGGCTCCAAGGGTGGAGGGAACGTGTTGGAACTGTAGACCAAACCGGTTACCGAGTGTGGTTCGAAAGGCTGCAATTGCTTGACTTGTCTAGACCGGCCTGGCGCAAGCCGATGCAGTTGCCCCACGGGTCGCGCACCTGGCACATCCACTCGCCGCCCTCGACTTCCATTGGCCCGCGATACAACGTGGCGCCTAACGTGACCAGTCGCTGTACCTCGTGAAGCAGGTCCGTCACCCGCCAATACGCCACCGACCCGGCCGCGCCGCTGGCGACCTTGTTGTCTGCATTCACGATTTCGATGGCAACGCCGTCCACGTCCAAGTGACCGAAATCGTCGGGCTCATGGTAGATGCGCGTGGCCGTAGGGAAGGCCGCGGCGTACCACTGCGTGGCGGTGCGCCAGTCGGGGACGTGGATCAGGATAGAGATGATGGGCATCAACCGAATAACACCTGCTGCCAATGGGTTTCACTGATGATAGCGATCGGAATACCGCTATTTCTTAACTCGACGGCTTTTTTGATCTTTGTTCCATATGAGCTATGGAGCCATTGTTCATTACCAACGCTCCCGACCACGAGAAAATGAACCTTCTTGCTCACCGAGTTGCCGATAAGGCCGCCGCGTTCTACGACAAGTAACTCACATTCCTTGCGAGGCCCGTACGCCATGACACCGGTAAACAAAAAAGTCCGGTTCTGCCACTCCAGTGTCGGAGCCGGATTGTTCAGCGGCAGGCTGCTGACAGAGGAGGGGCGTTGAGGTGACCCCACCGAGATACCGGAAAACTGATGCAGCATTTCCAACAGTTCTGCGGACTCTTCCGCGTCGAGAACACCGTCACTCAGCATGCTGGCAAGGCGCTGATAAAGAATGTTTACTACCGGGTCTTCCAACTGGAGCAGATGGGTTTCTATCCAGGTCTTAAGAAACTCTGCTTCCATCTGATTGATGTTTCCGTCGGCGACCAGGCCGGCAGTGACGCCGAGTAATGCGTCGGCAGAGCGCCGATCAATACGCGTCTTGTGGTAAAGGTGACTGCGTTCGAATTCCTGATGAAGATCGGTCATGCGTCCTTGCTCCTTAAGCCAGTGCTTTGCCAGGTCTCGGTCCAACTCAGCATGGGCCGAAGGTTCGCCTTGAGGGTGAAACCGATATACACACATCTTGTGATGTTTGCCAAATAACCTGTGGCGAGGGAGCTTGCTCCCGTTGGGCTGCGCAGCAGCCCCAGGTTTTGTTGACTGTGTTCTTTGAGTTAGATGGCGTTGAGCTTTTTGGGGCCGCTTCGCGACCCAGCGGGAGCAAGCTCCCTCGCCACAGTGAGGGGCTGACTTAAATCTCTGCGTGGCTGATGACGTGTTTGAAGTGATGCCGCCACAAATCCGCGCCCAGTTTCCCCGAGCGATCCAGCGACGAACCCACGGTCAAATCGCTGATCAGCGTTGGCTGCAGGCCCGCATCAAACAACGCAAACCCGGCCGCGAGTACGCAGGTGTCAGTCTGGATGCCACACACCAGCACTCGGTCCGGCGCGAGGCTTTTGAGGTGGCTGATGGTCTCGGGCGTGGGCGCGTAGCCGTGTTTGATGAAGATGTGGTCGGCGGCGATCAGGCTGTTGTCGTCGGGCGCCGGCTGCCAGCCGAGTTGGCGGGCGAACGGGGTGATGCTTTCGTCGTGGCGCTCTACGGTGGCCACTGAGGGCATGCGGGCCAGCAGGGTGTTGATGCCGTTCACCAGCCAGTCCGGCGGGTTGAAAGAGGGTTGTATGTCGATGATCAGCAGAACCTGGTGCATTGGAATCCTGGCAGGGATCGAAGGACCCCGCATTGTGCACCGGGTGCACCTCGTCTCCAAGTCTGGCGCGGTCTATGTGGGAGCAGGCAAGCCAGCTCCCACAGGGTTACTCATCTGCCTTCAGATTGTGCTCGGGCTCAAGGCTGCCAAACCGTCTTCACCCCACTCAACTTCCGGTCCAGGAACGTTGCCGCGCTGATCAGCGCCAAATGGCTCAACGCCTGTGGCGTATTCCCCAAATGCCGTGCCTGGTTATCGAACTCTTCGGCATACAACCCCAGCGGGTTGGCATAGCGCAGCAACTGTTCAAACTCCAGATGCGCCTTCTCCACTTGCCCAGCCCGGGCTAGGCATTCCACGTACCAGAACGAGCACGCCGCGAACGCGCCTTCGGTGCCTTGCAAGCCGTCAATCTGGCTGTCGTCGTTGCGGTAGCGATACACCATCCCATCGCGCACCAGGCTTTTCTGGATCGCTTCCAGCGTTGATAACCAGCGCGGGTCCGTCGCCGCGACGAAGCGTACCAGCGGCATCAACAGCATCGAGCCGTCCAGTGCCGTGCTGCCGATATGCTGCACAAAGTGCCCGCGTTCTTCGTTCCAGAAGTTGCTCCAGATATCCGCATAAATCGCCTGGCGAGTCTGGTCCCAGCGGGCAAACGGCGCCGGCAGCGAGCGCTTGGACGCCAGTCGAATCGCCCGGTCCAGCGCCACCCAGCACATCAGCCTTGAGTGCAGGAAGTGATGCTGCTCGCCGCGCATTTCCCAGATGCCGACGTCTTTGTGGTTCCAGGTTTCGCAGACCTGGTCGGCTACTTCCACCGTGTGTTTCCAGCCCTCGTGGGAGATGGCTTCGCCGTATTTGTTGACCAGGTATACGGCGTCCATCAGCTCGCCGTAGATGTCCAGTTGCACCTGGTCGTAGGCCTCATTGCCGATGCGTACCGGTTGCGCACCGCCGTGGCCGCTGAGGTGGCTCAGCTCGGTTTCCGGCAATTCCTGGCGGCCGTCGATGCCGTACAGGATGTTGATTTTCATCGGCTGATCGCAGCAGTCACCCACCCGGCCTTTCAACCAGCGCATGTAGCCGTTGGCTTCCTCGATAAACCCCAGGCGCATAAAGGCGTAGACGGTGAACGAGGCGTCGCGGATCCAGGTGTAGCGGTAGTCCCAGTTGCGCTCGCCGCCGGGTGTTTCCGGCAGGCCGAAGGTGGCGGCGGCGAGGATGGCGCCGTGTTTGCGCGAGGTCAAAAGCTTCAAGGCCAGGGCCGAACGATTGACCATCTCGCGCCAGCGCCCACGGTAGTTGGATTGGGAAATCCAGCCGCGCCAGAACTTCAGGGTGCGATCCAGGCACAGGTCGGTGCAGTCGTTTGTGACTCGGGGATCTTCCAGCCCACCGAGGACAAATTCGGCGCCTTCTTCCTGGCCCAGTTCAAAGGACGCTACGGCCGCGTCGCCATCCAGCTGCAGGGCGTGGCTGCTGGTCAGACGCAGGCCGGGTTGGTCTGCGGCCTCAAACAACACGTCGCCGTTATCTTGAGTGGCCCGGGTCTGGGCGCGGGCGTAGTCATGACGCACTGCGCAGCGCATATGGATGCTCGCCTTGCCGCTGACCACCCGCACCCGGCGAATCAGGATCGGCAGGTCGTCGACTTCTTCACTGACGGTCAAGAAGTCGGTAATTTCCACCACCGCATCATTACTCAACCAGCGGGTTTGCAGCACGTTGGTGTCCGGCAGGTAAATCTGCTCGCGGCGGGCGTCGGGCAGGTCCGGCGTGAGCTGGAAGATCCCGGCGGCAGGGGAGTCCAGCAATGAGCAAAAGATGGACGGGCTGTCGAACTCCGGCCAGCAGAAAAAATCGATGCTGCCCTTGTCATTCACCAGGGCCGCGCTGCGCATGTCGCCGATGATGCCGTGGGCATCGATGGCACTTTGTGGTTCGTTTTTCAGATCAACCATTGCCACGAAACTCCGGATAAAGGCTCATGCCGCCGTCAATAAACAAGGTGCTGCCCACCACGTAGTCGGAGGCATCACTGGCCAGCCACACCACCGCATTGGCGACATCTTCGACGTCACCCACGCGGCCATAGGGAATTAACTTGAGAAGCTCCACCTCGGCCGCGCCTTCGGTGGCGGCGCGGTTGATGGCCGTGCGAATCGCCCCCGGCGCAACGCCGTTGATGCGGATGCGCTGCTGGCTGACTTCCTGAGCCAGGGTGCGCATCAGCATTTCCACACCGCCCTTGGACGCGGCGTAATTCACGTGGCCGGCCCAGGGAATCACCTGATGCACCGAACTCATGTGGATAATCTTCCCGGCGGCCCGGGAAACGCCTTCGCGGATGCCCTGGCGATTGAAGATGCGCAAGGCGGCGCGGGCGCAGAGGAACTGGCCGGTGAGGTTGACGCCGATCACGGCGTTCCAGTCGTCGAGGGTCATGTCGACGGCAGCGGCGTCTTTCTGCATGCCCGAGTTGGCCACCAGAATGTCCAGGTGCCCAAACGCCTCAACGGTTTGGGCAAACAGGCGTTCGACATCCGCCTCTTTCGACACATCTGCGCCAATTGCAATCGCCCGGCCGCCGTTGGCATTGATCTGCGCCGCCAGTGTTTCAGCCGGCGCCGCCTGGGCGTTGTAGTTCAACACCACGGCAGCTCCAGCCTCCGCCAG
The DNA here is from genome assembly GCF_052682255.1 of Pseudomonas sp. 32A. Classification (NCBI taxonomy): domain Bacteria; kingdom Pseudomonadati; phylum Pseudomonadota; class Gammaproteobacteria; order Pseudomonadales; family Pseudomonadaceae; genus Pseudomonas; species Pseudomonas sp. 32A. The sequence goes on from NZ_JBQYLY010000001.1 coordinate 5,058,382, forward strand.
GGCCTTAGCGGCCCCCGCGCCGATCCCGGAACTCGCGCCGGTGACCAGCGCCACTTGTTGCTCCAACGAAATGCGCATTGCCCCACCCAACCTTTTTCAGAGTGCCCAGTTAGCTGACTGATGGCGTGGTCCACAAGTTCACCGGCTGTCTGGAATGCGACGATGGCTGTCTATATCTATCGTTTTTGCCACAGGGCTTTTCGCTAGAATCAACGCCTGATTGATGCGAGACCTGAGCCGATGAACCGCCAACCCCGCCCCTGGCTTGAAGCCTATGCCGACAATTACCGCAACGACGACGTGGTGCACCCCCATTGCCATGCCCAGGCGCAGCTGATCCATGGCGTGTCCGGGGTGATGGTGGTCAGCACCGCCCAGGGCAGTTGGCTGGTGCCGTCCGGGCATGCGCTGTGGGTGCCGGCCGGAACCCCGCACGAGATCCGTATGGCCGGCGAGGTGCATATGCGCACGCTGTTCCTGATGCCCGAGGCCGAGCCGGGGCTGGGGCGCACCTGTCAGGTGATCGAAGTGTCGGCGTTGCTGCGGGAACTGATCGTCGCCGCCACGCAGATTGCCGGGCACCACAGCCCGCGTCTGCAGGCCATGATCGAGTTGATCCGCATGGAACTGCTCGCCGCGCCCGTGGTGGCGATGCACGTGCCGGTGCCCGGCGAAGTACGGCTGGCCAGGCTGTGCACGCATTTCATCCGTAACCCTTCTGACGACAGCAGCCTGGAATCCTGGGCCGACAGCCTGAACATGAGCGCCCGCACCCTGAGCCGAGTGTTCCAGCGGGAGTTGGGCATGAGTTTCGGTGAATGGCGCAAGCGCGCGCGGTTGGCCTTGAGCTTGAAGCTGTTGGCCCAGGGCGTATCAATTCTGGAGGTGGCGCTGGAGCACGGGTACCAGAGCCCGAGTGCGTTCAGTGCGATGTTTCGCAAGTCGTTGGGTTATCCGCCGAGTCATTTCCGGCCGGTTGGGTAGTCATGGTCAACGACCAACGGTCTGGCTCCCTGTGAGTTCTGACAGTAGACGCCCACGCTTTAATCCTCAACGCTACAGGCAGTCACTGATGTGTCCAGAGGATGGGCCTCATGGGAAAAAAACTGCTGCTTTGCCTGCTCGTCGGCTTGTCTGGCGGTGAGGTTGTGGCGCAAGTCCCGCCGACAAAGGCTGCGTTCATTGAGCATTTGCTCGGGCAGATGACCGTTGCCGAGAAAGTCGGCCAACTGGAGTTGGTTGGAATTGACCGAGAACGGACCGGAGCCAGTATCCGCGAAGGGATTGCAAATGGATTGATCGGCGGTATCGGTGGGGTCCCGTCACCGCCTTATGGGTGGATGTTGCAGCAGGTAGCGATGGAACGCAGCCGGTTGAAAATTCCGCTGTTTTTCGCAGCGGATGTGATTCACGGCCTGCACACGGTGTTCCCGGTGAGCCTCGCACTCGCGGCCAGTTGGGACCTGTCGGCAATTGCCCTCGCGGCACGCATCAGTGCCCGGGAGGCAAGCGCCGAAGGTATCCATCTGACTTTTGGCCCCATGGTAGACCTGACCCGCGACCCCCGTTGGGGCCGAGTATCGGAAGGCTATGGTGAGGATCCTTTTCTCACCTCTCGTATCGCGGATGTCACGGTCAGGGCGTATCGGGGTGATGATCCTCACGCAGCCGACAGCCTCATGGCCACCGTAAAACACTTCGCGTTGTACGGGGCGGTTGAAGGCGGCAAGGATTACAACAGCGTCGATATGAGCACGGCGAACATGTACCAGTATTACTTTGCGCCGTATCGCGCCGCAGTCGAAGCCGGAGCAGGCATGGCAATGATTGCGTTCAATACCATCGATGGTGTTCCGGCTGCCGCCAATCGGTGGCTGATCAAGGATGTACTGCGGCAGGCGTGGGGGTTTGACGGCGTGACATTGGGTGATTGCCGGGCAATTGAGGGGCTGGTTTTTCATGGTGTTGCCCGTGATGTCAGGCAGGCTGCGGCGTTGGCGGTGCGCTCAGGTGTCGACATGGAACTCTGCGATGACGCGTATGCCAGGTATTTGCCTGGATTGGTTGCATCGGGGGAAGTTGATGTCGGGGCGCTGGATGAGGCTGTCCGGAATGTGCTGGGCCTGAAGTATGACTTGGGGCTGTTCGACAACCCGTATCGAAATCTCAACCCCACAGAGTTGCCTCCCATTGCAACGCGCCTGCAGCGAGACGCCGCCCGGTACATTGCTCGCAAGACCTTCGTGCTATTGAAAAACGCCCATCAGACGCTGCCGTTGAACAAGCAGGACAGCATTGCGCTGATCGGTCCCTTTGCCAAAAGCCGGCGCGACCTGCTGGGCAGCTATTGCGGTGATTGTGACGAGCGGAACGTGGTCAGTATCTACGAAGGCCTGGCCCGTGCAGTTGAAGGCAAGGCACCGCTGCTCTATGCCAAGGGCGCGAATTTCACCACGGACACCCAGTTGTCCGAACGCCTGAAACACTACAACACGCCTTTGGATCTGGACCCGCGTTCGCCTGAGGCGCTGCTGGACGAGGCGCTGGAGGTGGCGCGTCGGGCCAAGGTCATCGTGGCGGTTGTCGGCGAACCCTGGAGCGTCAACGATGAGTCTATCAGTCGCGCGCGTATCAACCTGCCCGCCAGTCAGCGGCGATTGCTCAGTGCGCTGAAGTCGTTGGATAAGCCGTTGGTGATCGTGCTGGTGAATGGCCGTCCCCTGGATTTGACCCGGGAGCAGGCACAGGCCGACGCCCTGCTGGAAACGTGGTTCAGTGGTACGGAGGGCGGCAATGCGGTCGCTGATGTGCTGTTCGGCGACTACAACCCGTCAGGCAAGTTGCCGATGACCTTTCCTCGGTCGGTCGGGCAAATCCCCCTCTATTACAACCACCTGAATACAGGACGCCCGTTTGATTCTGCTGCGCCCTGGAAATACATGAGCCAATACATCGATGAACCCGACGGCCCGCTTTATCCCTTCGGCTATGGGTTGAGCTACACCCGGTTCGAGCTTTCCGACCTGCAGTTGTCAACGTCGGTATTGCGCGAGGGAGAGCAACTCAAGGCGCGTATCACGCTGGCCAATGCCGGCCCGCGTGACGGTGAAACGGTTGTCCAGTTGTATATCCGTGATCTGGTCGCCTCGGTCAGCCGGCCGGTCAAGGAGCTCAAGGGTTTCGAGAAAATCATGCTCAAGGCCGGTGAGCGCAGGATCATTGAATTCACCCTGGATGAGAACGACCTGAAGTTCTACAACGCCCAGCTGGACTACGTTGCCGAGCCCGGCGAGTTCAAGGTGCAGATCGGCTTGGACTCCCAGGACGTACAGGAGCAAAGCTTCGAGTTGCGTTAAGCAAACATATTGTCCGGTTAGCGACGACACATGGCCCTGACGCGGGCGAATCGGACAGACCACCTGCCTAATCTGCAAGGCTCCTTCTTGAGCGAGCCTTGTGATGCACAGCCCTTCTTTTCATCCATGGATGCCCATCGCCCTGTTGAGTGTGCTGGCCGGGTGCAGTGGCGTGTCCGGCCAGCCGTCGACCGTCACCGCGCAGCCCTCGCCGCGGCTATCCGTCGAGTCGGCCGAGCCATTACCCGCCCGCTGGTGGCAGCTGTACCGCGACCCGCAGCTGGACGCCCTGGTGGCGCGGGCCTTGCGCCAGAATAAAGACCTTGAAGCCGCTGCCGCCCACGTCGACGCCTTGCTGGCGCGGCTGGAACAGGTCGACGGCGAGCGCCTGCCGTCTACCTCTCTGGACTATGGCCTGGCCTACGGTCGCAGCCGGGATGACCAGACCCTGGCCCAGGCCACCCACCGTCATGCCGGTGCCGAATGGAGCCACACGCCTGAGTTTTCCCTGAGCTACACCCTCGACCTGTGGGGCGAGGTGCGTTATCGCATTGCCGCCGCACGGGCGGATGCCCAGGTGGCGCGGGCGCTGGAAGACGAGTTACGGGTGACAGTCGCCGCGCAGACGGCCCGCGCGTATGCCCAGGCCTGTGTGTATGGATTGCAGGAGCAGGTGCAGGCGCACTCGGTGCAGTTGCTGGAGCAGAGCGTCGCGGTCACGCAAAAGCTGCAGAAGGCTGGCGCGGCGACGGATCTGGACCTGACTCGCCTGCAAGGCCTGCTGGAAGAAACCCGCGCGCCCTTGCCGATGTTCACGGCTCGGCGCAGCAGCGCGTTGTATGAGTTGGCCGTGCTCAGCGGGTTGCCGCCGGAGCAGGTCACACCACGCAGCTGTGCCCACAGCCCGCAATTGCAGGCTGCGTTGCCAGTGGGCGAGGGGTGGGCACTGGTGCAACGGCGGCCGGATATCCGCCGCGCCGAGGGGCAACTGCACTCGGCCACCTCGACGGTGGGCCTGTCCCGGGCAGAGCTTTACCCGAGGATTACCTTTGGCGCGATGCTCGGTTCATCCGCCAGCAGCCTGGGTAAACTCGGTGACCGCTACGCGACGGTTTACTCCGTCGGCCCACTGGTGTCCTGGCGTTTTCCCAATCGGCAGATCGCCCAGGCGCGGGTCAAGCAGAGCCAGGCCGAAGCGCGCCAGGCCCTGGCGCGGTTTGACAGCACGGTGCTCAACGCGTTGAAGCAGGTCGAGCAGGCCATGGCCTTGTACCTGGGCGAACAGCAGCGGCGCGAGGCCCTGGCCGCCGCGCTGGACAACAACCGCCGCGCCTTCGACCTGGCCTCCCGTGGCTACCACGCCGGCGCGTTGGATGCCCTGCAACTGCTGGACAGCGAGCGCAGCCTGGTGGGCCTTGAGGCCCGCGTGGCCGAGTCCGACCTGCGCCTGATCAATCGCCAGATCGACCTGTTCCAGGCCCTCGGTGGCGGCTGGCAGCATGACGATCCAACCGCCCCCTTATCTGTCGCTGTCAATGGAGCCAAACCATGAACCAGGCTGTTGAACCCATTCGCCTGACCGTTATGCAACGCCATCGTCGCGCCCTGGTGACCACTGCATCGCTCGCTACGTTGCTGGGGCTGGCAGCCTTTGCCGGGTATTGGTGGCAGTGGGGGCGTTTTCTGGAAGAAACCGATGATGCCTATGTACGCGCCGATTGGGTCGCCATCAGCCCACGGATCGCCGGGTATGTGGCCCAGGTGCTGGTGGAAGACAACCAGCCGGTCAAGGCCGGCGATGTGCTGGTGCGTATCGACGACCGGGATTTCACCGAGCGCCTGAACAGCGCCCAGGCGCAACTGCAACAGGCGCAGGCGGCAGCGACGGCGCAACAGGCCTCGCTGCAAACCCTCGACGCGCAAATGGGCGAGCAGCAGCAACGCATTGCCCAGGCAAAGGCAGCGTTGAGCAGCGGCGAGGCCGAGGCCCGGCGCGCGAGGCTCGATTACCAGCGATATCGCGAGTTGGTCGCTCAACAGGTGGCCAGCGCCCAGCACCTGGAAACCGTCAGTGCCAGCCAGGCCAAGGCCCAGTCGGCCCTGGTACAAGCCAGCGCCCAGGTCGCGCGCCAGCAGGCGCAGTTGCAGGTGTTGCAGGCGCGTCGGCAACAGGCGCAGGCGCAAATTGTCGAGCATCAGGCGCGCATCGGCGAGGCCCAGGCCAATCTCGCCCTGGCCGGTAATGCGTTGAAGGACACCGAGATTCGCGCGCCTTTCGACGGCGTGGTGGGCCAGCGCAAGGTTCGTCGCCAGCAGTATGTGATGCCCGGCCTGCCACTGCTGGCGGTGGTGCCGGTGGAACAGGCCTATGTGATTGCCAACTACAAGGAAACCCAGTTGCAGCACATGGCGCCGGGGCAGTCGGTGGAGATCGCGGTGGATAGCTTTGCCGGCGCGCATTGGCACGGCCAAGTGGAAAGCATCGCCCCCGGCTCCGGTGCCGTTTTCGCGCTGTTGCCGCCGGACAACGCCACCGGCAACTTCACCAAGATCGTCCAGCGGTTTCCGGTGAAGATCCGTCTGGAGCCCGGCGAGTCGCGGGTTCTGCCGGGCATGTCGGTCATCGCCACGGTCAACACCCGTCCTGCCGCGAGCCAGGAGCACGTTCATGGAGGCTGAAGGGCGTGTGCCGTTTCGCGCCTGGGTTGCGGTGATCGGCGGGCTGTTCGGCTGCTTCATGGCCGGGATGAACGTGCACGTCACCAGCGCCGCGCTGCCGGAAATCGAAGGCGCACTGGGCGCGACGTTTGAGGAAGGCTCGTGGATTTCCACGGCTTACCTGGTGGCGGAAATCATCATGATTCCCCTCACGGCGTGGCTGGTGCAGGTGTTTTCCCTGCGCCGGGTGATGCTGTGGGGCTCGGGGATATTCCTGGTGGCCTCGGTGGCGTGTTCGCTGTCGCCCAACCTGCAAGTGATGATCCTGATCCGGGTGGTGCAGGGCGCGGCCGGGGCGGTGCTGATTCCCTTGTCATTCCAGCTGATCATCACCGAGCTGCCGCCCAGCAAAATCCCGCTGGGCATGGCCTTGTTCAGCCTGGCCAACAGCGTGGCCCAGGCCGCCGGGCCATCGATTGGCGGCTGGCTGACCGACGCGTATTCCTGGCGCTGGATCTTCTACCTGCAACTGTTCCCCGGGATTGCGTTGTTGGCGGCGGTGGCCTGGTCGATCGACCGCCAGCCGATGAAACTCGGCCTGTTGCGCCAGGGCGACTGGCTGGGCATCGGCTGCATGGTGCTGGGGCTGGGCGCGTTGCAGATCGTGCTGGAGGAGGGCGGGCGCAAGGACTGGTTCGGCTCGCCCTTTATCGTGTGGATGACGTTGTTGGCGGTGGTGGGATTGATCGGCTTCGTGACCCGTCAGTTATGGGGCAAGCATGCTTTTATCAACCTGCGGCTGTTGGGGCATTACAACTTTGGCGTGGCCAGCGTGGCGATGTTTATCTTTGGCGCGAGCACCTACGGGCTGGTGTTTCTGGTGCCCAATTACCTGTCGCAATTGCAGCACTACAACGCCAGTGAAATTGGCGTGAGCTTGATTGCGTATGGGTTGGTGCAATTGATCATGGCGCCGTTTTTGCCGCGCTTGATGAAGTGGGTGAGTGCCAAAATGCTGGTGGCGTCAGGGTTTGCGATCATGGCCTTGGGTTGCTGGATGGGCGCGCACCTGTCGGCGGACAGCGCCAGCAATGTGATCGTGCCCTCGATTGTGGTGCGCGGGATTGGTCAGCCGTTGATCATGGTGGCGTTGTCGGTGCTCGCTGTGCATGGGCTGGCCAAGGTGCAGGCGGGGTCGGCGTCGGCGGTGTTCTCGATGCTGCGCAATCTGGGGGGCGCCGTTGGAACAGCGTTACTGGCGCAGTTGGTGGTGGTGCGTGAGCGGGTGCATTCGGCGCGGATCGGGGAGGCGGTGACGCTGTTTGACCCGGTGCTGCAACAGCGCTTGCCTGGCGGGGTGCTGCAGGAGCAGTTGCCGGAGCATCAGGTGGTGTTGGACCTGCTGGACCAGAGTGTGCGCCATCAGGCGTTTTTGATGGCCTACAGTGATGCGTTCTTTCTGGCGTGTGTGGCGTTGGCGGCGTGTGCGGTGGCGGCGTTGATGTTGCGGCGTATCTAGGGTCAGTGCTGTGGGGGACTCAAGTTAGCGCAATGGTTCAGGGGTGTTTTTTTATGGTTTTGGGGGCGGGGTACATATCCGTTATTTGGGTGATGACTGAGATTGGTTCCGCTCTTACAGCGGCTCACTTTTGAAGAGCGCAAAAGTAAGCAAAACGCTCTTGCCCCACCACTCGGCACCTCGCCTAGGCTCGGTGTGCCCTCACTCCGGCTTTGGACCGTGGGCCGCCGCGATGGGCCATCCTTGGCCCAGCGCGGCTAACCCGGCGTCCTGCCGGGTTACCCACGCTCCAAAGCCTGCGTTCGGCCAGCGTGGTTTAACGGGGCGCCTAAGATCAAGATCAAAAGCAGATCAAGAGCACAGCGGCCTCCCGGCCGGCTTGAGTGTTAAAAGCCAAATCAAAATCTAAAGCGGGCACGGTCCAAAAAATGTGGGAGCGGGCTTGCTCGCGAAGGTCGTTAACGATGACGCTGGCATTCTGGATGAACGCGGCGCTCTCAGGTTTTTCGCGAGCAAGCTCGCTCCTACAGAAAACAGCTTTGCTTTTAACACTCAAGCCGGCCGGTAGGCCGCTGTGCTTTTGCTTTTGATTTTGATCTGACTGCCCCAATAAGCCCGAGGCCGAACGCAGGTATTGCGGAGCGGGTAAACCGGCAGGACGCCGGTTTAGCCGCGCCGGGCCATGGATGGCCCGTCGCGGCGGCCCGCGGAGCAATGCCGGAGTGAGGGAACACCGAGCCTAGGCGAGGTGCCGACAGGCGGGGCAGAGCCCTTTGCTTACTTTGGGGCTTTTCCAAAGTGAGCCGCTGTAAGAGCGGAACCATAGGTGGCCGTTACCTAAATAACGGATATGCCGCCCTGGATCCTGACCACCCCCGCCGCACTCGTTCAGCGAACGGCATCGGGCTTCAACCCGCGCAACAACAACTCCAGCCCTCGCAAAGCCTCTTCCAGCCGCACACCCGAGTCTCCATCCTGGGCGATCCACAACGATGCGCTCACCAGGCTGCCATTGATCAGCCTCGCCAGCGCCTGACTGCACGCCTGCACGATGAGGCCCGCTTGCATCAGGTCATCGAGCAGCTGGCGCAGCGAGTCCACGCATTGCTGCTGGTCAGTGGCGCCCAGCACCGCCGGGGCATCCTGCAATACGATGCGCTGGACCTCGGGATCCTGAGCCATACGCAAATAAACCCGACAGCGCTCGCAAAACCCTTCCCAAGGATTATCAGCCTGTTCCGAGATACGCTGCAGGCTCGCATCCATTTCACCGTCGAGCTGCGCAACCACCGCCGCCAGCAAGCCTTTCTTATCGCCAAAATGATGGTACAACGCTCCCCGGGTCAAGCCGGCGCGCGCGGTGAAATCATCCATCGACGTTTGGGCATAGCCTTGCGTGGCGAAGGCCTGGCGCGCGCTGGCGATCAGGCGGGCGCGGGTGTCTTCGATCATGTCGGCACGGGCTCGGCTCATGGGTAAGGCTCGCAATAGGTGATTGACATACGACGCGTATGTTACGCATGATTTGTCACATACGCACCGTATGTATTTTGCCCCGAATACCTCGAATAGCAAGTTTCAGGGCGCTCAGGAAGAGGTTACACACCATGGCAAACCCCTACGCCGAGCTGTTCCAGGCGCCAGGTTCCAGGGCTTTTGTATTGGCGGGCATGCTCGCCCGCATGCCGATCTCCATGACCGGGATCGGCTTGATCACCATGCTGTCGCAAGTGCACGGCGGTTACGGATTGGCAGGTGCGGTGACGGCCACCTTCGCCCTGGCCACCGCGTTTTGTGCGCCTCAGGTCTCGCGATTGGTGGACCGTTACGGCCAGGGCCGGGTGTTGCCGGTGGCCGCTTCCATCGGCGGCGGCGCGCTGTTGCTGCTGTTGCTCTGCACCCGCATGCAGGCGCCGACGTGGACGCTGTTTATCTTCGCCGCCCTGGCCGGTTGCATGCCCAATATGTCGGCCATGGTGCGGGCGCGCTGGACCGAGTTGTATCGCGGCCAGCCCAAGTTGCAAACCGCGTTTGCTCTGGAGTCGGTGCTCGACGAGGTGGTGTTCATTATCGGCCCGCCGGTGTCGGTGGGCTTGTGCGTGCTGTTGTTCCCCGAAGCCGGGCCGTTGATTGCCGCGCTGTTTTTGGCAGTGGGCGTGACCGCCTTTGTGCTGCAACGCCAGACCGAACCACCGGTGCATGAACACCACGCCGAACACGGCCGTTGGCTGATCGCCTCGCCCTCGGTGTTGATCCTGATGGTGCTGTTGATGGCCATGGGCGTTATCGTCGGCGTGGTGGATGTGGTCAGCGTCGCCTTCGCCCAGCATCAAGGCCAGCCAGCCGCCGCGAGCATTGTGCTGTCGGTGTACGCCATCGGTTCGTGCCTGGCCGGGCTGGCGTTTGGTGCACTCAAGTTGAAAGCGCCGTTGCCGCGCCAGTTCCTGTACTGCGGCGTGGCCACGGCGATCACCACGTTGCCGTTGCTGCTGGTGACGAACATTCCCGGGTTGGCGGCGGCGATCTTCATCTCCGGGCTGTTCTTCGCCCCGACATTGATCGTGTCCATGGCCCTGGTGGAGCAAATCGTCCCGCCGAGCCGTTTGACCGAAGGCATGACCTGGCTGATCACCGGCCTGAGCATCGGCGTGGCCATTGGCGCCGCCAGTTCCGGCTGGATGATCGACCGCTTCGGCGCCCCCAGTGGGTTCTGGGTGGCGCTGGCGGCGGGGTCGGTGGTGCTTGGGGCGGCGGTGTTGGGGTATCGGCGATTGGGCTGATTACCCGGCAACGAGTGCGCCGCGATGTTGCAGGAATTCGTTCAGCGCTTGCCGTGTGAGGTCGTTCAGCGTGACTTTTTGCCGGGTCGCCGCTAGGGCGGCGGCCAAATGGAGGTCATGGCCGACGCGCACGTTGAACGAGCCCTTGCAGGGCTTTTCCGGTGTTTGCCCAAGGGCCATGCAGGTCTCGATGTAGTCGTCCACGGCGGTGCAAAAGGCCGTATCCAGTTCGGCGACGGTTTTCCCCTCGTAGCTGACCAGGGCCTTGATGAAAAGCAGCTTTCCGAAGAGGCAGTTGTCTTCGAGGCTGGCTTCGATGGAGCCGATGTAGCCTTTGTGTTTCAGCTGGTTGTTCACTGAATCAGTTCTCCTGATTTCAATTGTTCGATGATTTGGCGCCGAATGTAGTGTTTCAGTTCGTTGCCGGGGTGAGGCTTGTGCAAGGTGATCATTGCACTGGGGTCGCCTATGTCGAACCTGACTCGGCTACCTGCGCCTTCGATTTGCGTGTAGCCCAGTCGCCGCAGCAGCGTTACCAGTTCGGCCCAGGTAAAAGCCGATTGTTCATTGAGCAGTTTGGCCAGCAGCTTTTCATTTTTCGACACGGCGATCCTTGCCTGTAACTAAATGTAGTTGCAATTGATGGGTTGCGTCAATGATAGGGCAGCCTCGCCGAGCCGCTCGGTGTTTGATGTAACCCTTGATGACACCGTTGCCTGCGCCCCAAATCCCCCGCTAATTTTTCCCCTCCGGATTCGTTTTATAGGGACGACGTGCCTTTGGAGCAGAGCCACATGGACCTATTGCTGGAATTGAATGCCTCCCCTCTGTTGAGTGAGCGGGGCAGCTTGCCATTGTTGATTGAGGCCCCGGAGCCTGGTCTCGCACTGATGGATGTGTTCAACGAATTGCAACCATTGGTTGAACGGCATCTGCCAACGGCCGGCGGCATTTTGTTTCGCGGTTTTGAGGTGGGTGGTGTCGACGCGTTTCGCCAGTTTGCCCAGGCATTCGGTCACCCGTTGCTCAACTATGAGTTTGGCTCCACACCACGCAGCAACGTCACCCAAGGTGTGTACACCTCTACCGAGTACCCCGCGCATCAAAGCATTCCGCTGCACAACGAGCAGGCCTACACCCTTGAATGGCCAATGAAAATCTGGTTCTACAGCGTGGTTGCCGCGCAGACCGGCGGCGAAACGCCGATTGCCGACAGTCGTGAGGTGTACCGCCGAATGCCGGAGTATGTTCGCCAGCGTTTTATCGAGAAGGGCCTGATGTATGTGCGCAATTATGGCAATGGCCTGGATGTGGGGTGGGAGCAGGTGTTCAACACCGAAGATCGGGGTGTGGTAGAGGCCTATTGCCAAGCGCACTCCATCGAGTGGGAGTGGAAAGACGATGGTGAGTTGCGCACGCGCCAGACCTGCCAGGCGGTGGCCCGGCACCCGTCGACCGGCGATTGGGTGTGGTTCAACCAGGCGCATTTGTTCCATGTCTCCAACCTGCCGGAGGAAGTGCGGGAAACCTTGCTGGATATCGTCGATGAAGAGGATCTGCCCCGTAACGTTTATTACGGTGACGGCTCGCCCATCGAAACCGAGGTGCTGGATGAGGTGCGTCGGGTGCTGGACGAGTGCGCTATCAGTTTTCCCTGGCAGGCAGGGGATGTGCTGATGCTCGACAACATGCTCGCCGCTCACGCGCGTTCGCCCTTTACCGGGCCCCGGAAGGTGGTCGTGGCCATGGCGCAAGGTTATAGCGAGCAACCTCGCTGAACCCTGACTTCGCGAGCCCAGGCGCAGCGCCCTGCGGCGTTGCGTGCAGGTGATCGGCCAGCGGCTTTACTGTCTAAATTAGCCCCTCCCTTGCTCGTTCTACTGGAAACGCCTTGGCCCGCAGGCCAGGCCGCAGATCAGTAAGGACGGAATGCATGAACGCTCAAGATTCACTTAGACTCGCTCGTCGTTTTATCGAGTTGCCTGCGCAGAAGCGGCATTTGTTTCTTGAAGCCTTGAAAGCGGAGAACGTCGACTTTTCGCTTTTTCCCATTGCGTCCGATGTTCAGGTGGCAGGGCGGGACGCCTTGTCCTATGCGCAACAACGTATGTGGTTTGCCTGGCAGTTGGACCCGCGCGGCAGTGCCTACAACCTGCCCATGGCCGTGAAGTTGCTGGGTGAGGTGGATCGGCAAGCGTTGCAGCAGGCTGTCGATAGTCTGCTGGGCCGTCACGAAACCTTGCGTACGGTGTTTCGCGAGCAGGATGACCAGGTGCTTCAGCACGTCCTTGATGCCGGGGAGGTCAGGGTCGAATTCATCGATTTTTCAGCGCTCGAAGACGCTGGCCGCGACGGGCGGATCAACACGGTCACCCGTGCCGAAGCCCTTGCCCCGTTCGATCTGATTCAAGGGCCTTTGCTGCGTATCAAGTTGCTGAAGCAAAACCATGACGAACACCTGTTGCTGGTGACGTTGCACCACATCGTCGCCGACGGTTGGTCGATGGGGGTTCTGATCGATGAACTAGTGCGGCTCTACGATGCTGCCAGTTCGGGTGAAACGGCAACCTTGCCGGCCTTGCCCATTCAGTACCGCGATTACGCACTGTGGCAGCGCAGTTGGCTGGAAGCAGGTGAGCAGGCGCGGCAACTGACCTATTGGCTGGACAAGCTCGGTGACGAGCATCCGGTCCTCGAATTACCGGCCGACCGTCCACGGCCTGCGGTGCCGGGGCATCGTGGCGAGCAGTACGCCGTGGATATCGATCCGCAATTGGCTGCCCAACTGAGGGGCGTCGCCAGAAAACACAATGTCACCCTGTTTATGCTGATGCTGGCTTCCTTCAGTGTGTTGTTGTACCGCTACAGCGGGCAAAACATTCAGCGCGTAGGGGTGCCGGTAGCCAATCGGCAGCGTACTGAGGTCGAGGGGTTGATCGGGTGTTTTATCAATACCCAAGTGCTGCACACCCACATTGACCCATTGATCGATACGGCTGAGCTGTTGCGCCGGGTCAAGGCCAGCGCGCTGGAGGCGCAGTCTTTCCAGGACCTGCCGTTCGAGAAACTGGTGGAGGTGCTCAACCTTGACCGCAGCACCGCCCACAGTCCTTTGTTCCAAGTGTTGTTCAACCACCAGGCGAACGTGACGGACGTCCAGACCATCAAGACCCGCTCCGGGCTGGTGTTGGAAAAATCCGCCCAGCCCAAGACCACGGCGCGCTTCGACCTGGCCCTCGATACCGTTGAAAGTGACGGGCAGTTGCAGGCGGCGTTTACCTTTGCTGTCGACCTGTTTGACCGGGCGACCATTGCCCGTCTGGCTGAGCATTGGGTGCAGGTGCTGCGGGGCCTGGCGCAGGAAACCGTACTGCCCATCGGTGAATGGCCCTTGGGTGAGCAATCGCGGGCTCAGGACGGGCTTGCCGTCGAGCCGGACACCTGCGTGCACAGCTTGATCGAACAGGTTGCCCGGGATTTTCCCGAGCGTGTGGCAGCGGTCCATGAGGGCCATGCCATCAGCTACGGTGAACTGAACCGCCAGGCCGGGCAGTTGCAGCAGCAATTGCAGGCGGCAGGGGTTGTGCCGGAGCAGGCAGTGGGTGTGGTGGCCGACCGGTCACCGGGCATGCTGGTGGGCATGCTGGCGATTCTCAAGTGCGGTGCAGCCTATGTGCCCCTCGAGCCTGACCAGCCGGCCCAGCGCCTGGCCTTTATGCTTGAAGATGCGGGCATTGTTCACGTCCTCGCCCCCTCGAATTGGGCGCAAGCGTTGCCGGTGGGCATACAGTCGATCGCCTTCGACCGCATCGCGGATCTGCCGGGTACGGCACCTTGCGTTGAGGTTGCGCCGGGTAATCTGGCTTACATCATCTACACCTCCGGCACCACTGGCACACCCAAGGGCGTCGCGGTTTCCCATGGTGCACTGGTCAACTACGTGCAGGCTGTTTCGCGGCGCTTGCCGATGGCCGACATCCACAACCTGGCGATGACTTCCACCCCGGCTGCGGACCTTGGGCACACGGTATTTTACGGTGCACTGTGCAATGGCAAGACCGTGCACCTGTTGAGCAAGGAGCGGGTGCTGGATGCGGATGCATTGGCGGCCTATATGACCGAACACCGGATCGATGCGCTGAAGATCGTGCCGTCGCACCTGGATGCCATGCTTTCGGCCAGCGGCAGCGGTGCAGTGTTGCCTCGCGAGTGTCTGGTTCTCGGTGGCGAAGCCTGCTCCGAGGCTTTGCTGGTGCGGATTGCCGGGCTCTCTCCAGCGCTTGCGGTCATCAATCACTACGGACCGACCGAAGCTACGGTGGGCGCGCTGACGGCGCCGCTGGTCGCCGGGCAACCGCTTCATTTGGGTGACCCGCTGGATAACGCCCGGGTACAGGTACTGGACGCGAGCCTGCTGCCAACACTCGGCGGCGCCAAGGGTGAATTGCACATCGCTGGCGTTGGCCTCGCGCGCGGTTACGTTGCTCGTCCGGGGCTGACGGCCGAGCGCTTCGTGCCGGACCCGAATGGCCCGGCGGGCTCACGGATGTATCGCACCGGCGACTTTGTGCGGCGTGACGCGACTGGCGCTTTGCGGTTTATCGGGCGCATGGACCATCAGGTGAAAATTCGTGGCTATCGGGTCGAGCCAGGCGAAGTCGAGCAGCGTCTGCAAGCGCTGCCGGGCGTCAGGAAGGCGCTGGTCCGGGTCACCGGTGTGCCCGATGCGCTGCAATTGGTTGCGTACGTGGTTGCCAGCCAGGCCCTGAAAGTTTCAGGCGTCGAGCTGCAACAGGCGCTCAGGGGCTTTATGCCCGAGCACATGATCCCTGGGCAGATCGTGTTTCTTGATGAAATGCCCCTCACTGCCAACGGTAAGGTCGACGCCAGCCGTCTGCCGGCCCCAGGCGCTGCGGGCGATGAGCGGCAGTACGAGGCTCCCGTCACCGACCATGAAAAACTCATGGCGAGTATCTGGGCAGAGGTGCTCGGGGTCGAGCGTGTGGGGTTGGGCGACAACTTCTTTGCACTGGGCGGTCACTCGTTGCTGGCCACGCAAATCGTTTCCCGGGCGCGCCGCCAGTTGGGCCTGGATATCCCGTTGCGATTGCTGTTCGACACCCAGGACTTGCGCAGTTTCTGCGCCGAGATCACCGGCCAGGCCGGTGCGGATGACGCGCCGTTTCGAATCCTCGATCGCCAGCAGAACCTCGCGGTGTCCCATGCCCAGCACCGGCAATGGTTGTTCTGGAAAATTCACCCGCAGAGCTCGGCCTACAACACGCCGATGGCCGTGCGAGTCAGCGGTTCCCTGGACAAGCTGGCGCTGCGCGCGGCATTCGATGCGCTGGTGGCGCGCCATGAAAGCCTGCGCACGGTGTTTGTCGAAGAGCAGGGCGTGCCCTGCCTGAAAGTCCTGCCGAGCCTTTCGGTGCCCCTCGCCGAGGAATTCATCGGTGCGTTGCAGGGCCAGGCTTTGGAGCTCAAATTGCAGGAGGAGATCCAGCGCCCCTTTGACCTGGCGAACGGCCCGTTGCTGCGTATCAAGCTGCTGCAAGTCGGGGCCGAGGAGCATTTGCTGCTGCTGACGCTGCACCACATCGTTTCCGATGGCTGGTCCATGAGTGTGATGGTGCGTGAGTGCATCGCCAGCTACAACGCCCGGGTTTCGGGGCAGGCGCCTGTCGCGCTTGCGCCGCTGGCTGTGCAATACGCGGACTATGCCACGTGGCAGCGCGAGCGCCTCAACGACGGGCAGATGCAGGCCCAACTGGGCTACTGGAAAGCCCGCCTGGAAGATGACTTCAGCGTGCTGGAACTGCCCGCCGACCGCGTTCGGCCGCAGGTCCAGAGCTACCGTGGCGGGCGCATTGACGTGCGCCTGCCCGCTGAACTGGCGGCCGGTTTGCGCCGCTTGGCGGTGAGCGCCAATGCCACCTTGTTCCACATTTTCCTGGCTTCTTTCGGCTTGCTGCTGGCGCGTTACAGTGCCACTGAAAAGATCAACGTCGGTGTGCCGGTGACCAACCGTAACCGCCTGGAACTGGAAGGCCTGATTGGCTTTTTCGTCAACACCCTGGTGGTGCGGGTCGGAGTGGATTTTACCGCGACCTTCAATCAGCTGTTGGCCCAGGTCAAGGAAACCAGCCTGCAGGCCCAGGCCAACAAGGACATCCCCTTCGACGTGCTGGTGGAGGAGTTGGCGCCGGAGCGTGGCCTTGGCCATAACCCGTTGTTCCAGGTGATGTACAACCACATGCGCGACCTGGGTGAACAGGTCACCGGGCAGAGCCTGATCGGTGCGGATGTGCAGGAACTCGACCTGATCGAAGGCACCTCGCAGTTTGATTTGTCGCTCGATACCGTGGAGCGTTCGGACGGTGTACTGGCGACGTTCGTGTATGCCAGCGACCTGTTTGACCACGCCCGCATCGAACGCATGGCTGAACATTGGTTGAACCTGTTGCACGCCCTGGCTGCACAACCCCAAGTGAGCGTCGACCGGTTGCCATTGTTCTCGCCGCAGGAACAGGTACGCCTTGAGCGCGACTGGTGCCAGGGTACACAGACCACCCACTTGGCCGATACCGCCGTGGCGCGCCTGTTCGAAGCGCGTGTGCACGAGCAGCCCCAGGCACCGGCGCTGCTGATGGGTGATGAGCAACTGAGCTACGCCGAACTGAATCGCCAGGCCAACCGCCTGGCCCATAAGCTGCGTGAACTGGGTGTGGGGCCGGAAGTGTTGGTTGGGGTTGCCGTTGAGCGCAGCCTGGACATGGTGATCGGCCTGCTGGCCATCCTCAAGGCCGGCGGCGCCTACGTACCGCTGGACCCGGACTACCCCCGTGAGCGCCTGGCCTACATGATGGAGGACAGCGCGATTGTCCTGCTGCTGACCCAGACGGCCCTGCAGTCCCGGCTGCCGATTCCGTCGGGGCTGCCCAGCCTGTGCCTCGACCAGCCGGACGACTGGCTGGCCGCCTACAGTAGCGACAATCTGGCGGTGCCTGTTGACCCGCAGTCCCTGGCGTATGTGATGTACACCTCGGGCTCCACCGGGCGGCCCAAGGGCGTGGCGATTAATCAGGGCTCCCTGAGCCTGCACGCCCAGGTTTCGCTGGGGTTTTTCAACCTGTCGGCGAGCGACCGGATCCTGCAATTCGCCACCTTCAACTTCGATGGGTTTGTCGAGCAGTTGTACCCCGCACTCACGTGCGGCGCCTCGGTGGTGATACGCGGGCCGGCGTTGTGGGACAGCGAAACGTTCTACCGTGAATTGATCGACAAGGACATCAGCGTGGTCGACCTGACCACTGCCTACTGGTTCATGTTGGCCAAGGACTTCGCCGCCAAGGGGCCGCGCGATTACGGGCGCCTGCACCAGTTGCACGCAGGTGGTGAAGCCATGCCACCGGAAGGTGTGGTGGCGTGGAAACAGGCAGGCCTGGGCCATGTACGGTTGCTCAATACCTATGGGCCGACCGAAGCCACCGTTACGGTCACCGCTCATGACTGCACGGCGTTCGCGGCGCCAGGCAGTTCGGCACCGCCGGCGTTGATGCCTATCGGCAAGGCCTTGGGCGGGCGCTCGATTTACCTGTTGGATAACAGCGCGGGCCTGACCGCTCCCGGCGCCATTGGTGAGCTGCAGATCGGCGGCGGGCTGTTGGCGCGCGGCTACCACCACCGCCCCGCACTGACGGCGGAACGTTTTATCCCCGACCCGTTCAGCGAACACCCAGGAGGTCGCCTGTACCGCACGGGCGACCTGGCACGCTACGTTGAAGACGGCGTAATCGAATACGTCGGGCGCATTGATCATCAGGTGAAGATTCGTGGCTTTCGCATCGAACTCGGGGAAATCAGTGCGCGGCTGTTGGAGCACCCGGCGCTGGGCGACGCCCTGGTCATCGATATCGATGGCGTGCTCGGCAAGCAACTGGTGGGCTACCTGGTGCCGACCGATGCGGCCATCCTGCATGCCGACGCCGAGGTCCAGGCCGCGTTGCTGGGGCGCATTCGCGAGGACTTGAGAAGCAGCCTGCCGGACTACATGGTGCCCGCGCACCTGATGTGGATGGCCGAGTTGCCCCTGACCCCCAACGGCAAGCTCGACCGCAAGGCCTTGCCGGCCCCGGATGCCCGTCAGATGCAGGCCCACTACGTGGCCCCGGCCACGGACCTTGAGCAACAACTGTGTGACATCTGGGCCACGGTGCTGCGCATCGAACGGGTCGGCATGCACGACAACTTCTTTGAGCTGGGCGGCCACTCCTTGCTGGCGGCCCAGGCGATTTCCCGAATCAACACCCAACTGGGCATCGATATGCCAATTCGCCAGATCTTCGAGACGCCTGTCTTGAGTGAGTTTTCACGAACCCTGGAAAGTGCCGGCCAATCGCTGACGGAAGCGGGCTTGTCCGATATCGAGCAACTGATGAACGAAATGACGGAGGCTTGAACATGGATAAGACTACAGCTGAACGGATTGCCAAGCGCTTCGTCGGCCTGCCACTGGAGCAGCGCCGCCAGATCCTGGAAAAAATGCAGGCCACCGGCCAGAGCTTCAAGCTGTTGCCGATTGCGGCTACCCGTCATGACGTGGCACGCATCCCGCTGTCGTATGCGCAACAGCGCATGATGTTCCTGTGGCAACTGGAACCCGACAGCTCCTTCTACAACATCCCGATGGCCGTGAGCCTCAAGGGCGAGCTGAGCCTCGACGCGTTGAACCAGGCGTTAAGCCAACTGGTGCAGCGCCACGAAACCCTGCGCACGCGCCTGGTCTCTCAGGACGGCGAGTTTTATCAGGAGATCCTCGCACACCCAAGCGTTGCCCTGGAACACGAAGCCGTGGACGACCGTGCAACGCTCGACACCCTGGTCAAGCAGGAGCTGAGCCGTCCGTTCGACCTGCTCAACGACCCGCTGCTGCGGGTCAAACTGTTCCGCCTGGATGCGCACGAGCATGTGTTGACGGTGTGCATGCACCACATCGTCAGTGACGGCTGGTCCAGCGAACTGATGGTCGAGACCTTCGTGCAGTGCTATGACAGCCTGGTGACCGGGCAGGCGGTGAACCTGCCGCCGTTGCCGATCCAATACGCCGACTACGCCATCTGGCAGCGCGCCTGGCTGGAAGCGGGCGAGGGCGAGCGTCAGTTGCAGTATTGGCAACAACAACTGGGCAGTGAGCAACCGGTACTTGAGTTGCCTCTGGACCACCCGCGTCCAGCCCAGGCCAGCTACAAGGGCGCCGTGCTGCGGGCGGATATTGCGCCGGCCTTGTCGGCAAGCCTCAAGGCGCTGGCGCAGAAAAACGGCCAGACCCTGTTCATGCTGATGCTCTCGGCATTGGCCGTGGTGCTGTCGCGTTACAGCGGGCAGTCAGATATCCGCATCGGCGTGCCGAACGCCGGGCGCAATCGCAAGGACCTGGAGGGGCTGATCGGCTTCTTCATCAACACCCAGGTCATGCGGGTTCAGGTCGATGAATACACCACCTTTCAGGCTCTGCTTGAGCAGGTAAAACACGTGGTGGGTGGCGCACAATCCCATCAGGAATTGCCCTTCGAGCAACTGGTGGATGCCCTGGCGCCGGAGCGCAACCTGAGCCACAACCCGCTGTTCCAGTTCAAGCTCAACCAGAACGTTGCGGGCGAAGCCAGCAGCGCAGGCGCGCGCAAGACGTTGAGCGGGTTGAGCGTCGAAGAGTTCCCCTTGAGCGGTGCTGATGCACGTTTTGACCTGGCGTTTGACTTCAGCGATAGCCCCAACGGTATCGAAGCCTGGTTCACCTATGCCACAGACCTGTTCGAAGCGCCGACCATTGCGCGTATCGCCCAGTCATTGCAGCAGTTGCTGCAGCAACTGGCACAGGCCCCGGACAGTCGCTTGCTCGACCATCCACCCGCCGCCCCGGCTTCCCTGGATGGCGACGTGCTCGCGTTTGCGCACACCGATTTTCTCAGCCTGTGGCAGCAATCGCTGGAAATGGCGGGTGACACGCCAGCGGTGCGGTGTGGCAACCAAATGCTCACTTACCCGCAGCTGGAGCGCCAGTCGAACCAGTTGGCGGCTTACCTGCGTCAGCAGCGGATCGGCGCCGGCAGCCTGGTTGCCTTGTGCCAGGAGCGCTCCGTTGAGTGGGTCATCAGCATTCTTGCGGTGCTGAAAACCGGTGCGGCCTTCTTGCCGCTGGACGGCGCCCAGCCAACCGAACGCCTGCAAACGCTATTGGTCGACAGCGCTGCGGCCTTGCTGATTCGTCCTTCTGGCGATGAGCGGTTGGCGCAACTGGACGCCTGCCCGGTATTGGCCTTCGAACCGGCTACCTGGAGTCACTGCAATGACGCGGCCGTGAGCCGCGACGTATTGCCCCAGCACACCGCCTATGTGATCTACACCTCGGGCTCCACCGGCCAACCCAAGGGCGTGGTACTCAGCCACCAAATGCTGGCCAACTATGTGCAAGGTGTCCTGGAGCGCTTGCAGGTACCGGCGGGGGCGAGCATGGCCATGGCATCGACCGTGGCGGCGGATTTGGGTCACACCATGCTGTTTGGCGCACTGGCCAGCGGCCGGCTGTTGCACCTGCTGACCAAGGACCATGCTTTCGACCCGGACAGTTTTGCCAGCTACATGAACGAGCATCAGGTGGATGTGCTGAAAATTGTGCCCAGTCACTTGCAGGGGCTGCTGCAGGCCGCCGACGCGGGTGCTGTGCTGCCTCGGCGCCTGCTGATTGTCGGTGGCGAGGCGTGCCCTTGGTCATTGGTCGACAAGGTGCGTCAACTGCATCCGGATTGCCGCGTGGTCAACCATTACGGGCCAACGGAAACCACCGTGGGGATTCTCAGTCATGAAGTGCTTGAAAACCTCGAGGGTTATCGCACCGTGCCGGTGGGTCGGCCGTTGGCCAACAGCCGGGTGCGGGTGCTGGATAGCGGGTTGAACCCCGTGCCTGAACGGGTGGCGGGTGAGTTGTACCTGGGCGGGCAGGGCGTTGCCCAGGGTTACCTGGGCCGTGCGGCACTGACTGCCGAGCGTTTTGTGCCAGACCCGCAGGCGCGTCACGGCGAGCGCCTGTATCGGGCAGGCGACCGGGCACGTGTCGAACAGGGCCGGGTGGAGTTTTTGGGCCGTGCCGATGAGCAAGTCAAAATTCGCGGTTACCGGGTTGAGCCCGGGGAAATCGCCGAGCTGTTACGCACCCTCGAAGGCGTGCAGGACGCGGTGGTCCTGGCGCAGGCCCTGGAAAGTGATCCGAGCCGACTGCAACTGGTTGCCTATTGTGTGGCGGCCCCGGGCATCAGTGCTGCGACATTGGCCCCGCAGTTGCAGGCACGCTTGCCGGACTACATGGTCCCGGCCCATCTCCTGCTGCTCGAGCGCTTGCCGCTGACCCTCAACGGCAAGCTCGACAAGCGTGCCTTGCCCCAGCCTGAAGTGGTCAGTCGCGAGTACGTGGCACCGGTGGGCGAGATTGAAGAGAAGCTCGCGAGTGTGTGGGCTGATGTGCTCAAGCTTGAGCAGGTGGGCACCACGGATAACTTCTTCGCGTTGGGCGGCGATTCAATCCTCAGCCTGCAAATCATTGCCCGGGCTAAACGCCAGGGCATCAAGATTACGCCCAAGCAATTGTTCGAAAAGCAGACCGTCGGTCTGTTGGCGCAAGTGGCCAAATTGGTTGAGGAAAAACCTCGCACCACGGCACCACGGCCGGTGCAGGAAGTGAATGGCAGCGTCCCGTTGTTGCCGATTCAGGCGCGGTTTTTCCAGACGCCTGTCGATCAGCGGCAGCGCTGGAACCAGTCAGTGCTGCTGACCCCCGCCGAACGCCTGGCCCCGGCTGCCCTGGAAACCGCATTGCAAGCGCTGGTGCAGGCCCATGACGCGTTGCGCATGAGTTTCAGCGAGCAGCAAGGCCAATGGCGTGCGGAACTCCGGGCCCGTGCGCCTCAGCCCATCCTTTGGCAAAACACCCTGGATGACCTTGCGCACCTGCCCAATGCAGCCGATGAAGCCCAAGGCAGCCTCGACCTGAACGAGGGCCCGTTGGTGCGCGCGGTGCTGTTCGATCTACCGGACGGCCAGCAACGTCTACTGCTGGTGATTCACCATCTGGTGGTGGACGGTGTTTCCTGGCGCGTGCTGCTGGAGGACCTGCAAACCGCCTATCAACAGGCTAACCAGGGCGTCGCCATCACCCTGGACGCCAAGACCAGTTCGCTCAAACTGTGGGCCGCGAATCTGCAGCGCTATGCCGGCGATGAAGCTCTGGCGGCTGAACGTGATTATTGGCTCAACGCGCTGGATCAGGGGAGCGCGGCGTTGCCTTGTGACTTCGCCGACGGTGCGTTGACCAATCGTCACGCAGCCAGCGTCTCTTCACGCCTGGACAAGGACCTGACCCACAAACTGCTCAAGCTGGCGCCCGTGGCGTATCGCACCCAGGTCAACGACTTGTTGTTGACTGCCCTGGCCCGCGTGCTGTGCCAGTGGAGCGGGCAGCCGGCGGTGAGCATTGCCCTGGAAGGTCATGGTCGCGAAGACCTGTTCGACGACATCGACCTGAGCCGTACCGTCGGTTGGTTCACCAGCTTGTTCCCGGTCAAGCTCACGCCCCAGGCTTCGGTCGGCGAGAGCATCAAACACATCAAGCAGCAACTGTGGCAGGTGCCCAACAAAGGGATCGGCTACGGCGTGCTGCGTTACCTCGGTGCCGAGACATTTGCCGCTCAACTGCGCGCGCAGCCCGAAGCCCGGGTGACGTTCAATTACCTCGGGCAGTTCGACGGCAGTTTCGCCCGGGACCAGGGCGCGCTGTTCGTGCCGGCCAGCGAAGGCACCGGCAAGCGTCAGAGCGACGATGCGCCGCTGGGTAACTGGCTGAGCATCAATGGCCAGGTGTATGACGGCGAGCTGACCCTGGACTGGACCTTCAGCCGCGAGATGTTCCGCGAGGACACGGTGCAGCGCCTGGCCAGTGCCTACGAGCAGGCACTCAAGGAAGTGATCGAACACTGCCTTGACGAGACCAGCCAAGGCGTCACGCCGGGGGACTTCCCGTTGGCCGGCCTGACCCAGCAGCAGTTGGACCGCCTGCCGGTGGCAGCGCGGGACATCGAGGACATTTACCCGCTGTCGCCGATGCAGGAAGGTCTGTTATTGCACACCTTGCTGGAGCCCGGTTCGGGCATTTACATGATGCAGTACTGCTACCTGGTGGAGCATGGCATTGACGTGCCGGCCTTTATGCAGGCCTGGAAGCTCGTCGTCGGACGCCACGAAGTGCTGCGTACCTCATTCTGCTGGGATGTCAGCGAGCGCATGGTGCAGATCGTTCACCGGCGACCGGAGCCGGCCATTCGTTTCTACGATTGGCAGCACGTCGACAGTGCCGATTACGAAAGCAAGCTGGCTGCCGAGCTGGCGGAGGAGTTGCACCAGGGCTTTGATCTGGCCAGGGAAGTACCGTTCCGCCTGCGCCTGATCCAGTTGGCGCCGGAGCGCTTCGGTTTCGTCTTCAGCAACCACCACGTGCTGTTGGACGCCTGGTGCCGAATGGGCATTGTGGATGAGTTCTTCAAAATCTATGACGGGCTGCTCAAGGGCGTGCCGGTGCAACTGCCGGTGCCTTCGCGCTACCGTGATTTTATTGCCTTGCTCGAAGGGTGGGACCAGGGTGCTTCCAAGCAATTCTGGACGGACAACCTGCGTGGCTTCGAGCGGCCGACGCCGTTGCCGTTCGACCACACCGTCAACCGTGAACAAGGCGAGGCGACGGTGGACGACCGGATCGTCTACTTCAGCCGCGAGCAGAGTGCCGCATTGGCTCAGAAGGCGCAGAGCGCGCAACTGACGGTCAATACTTTAGTGCAAGGTGCCTGGGCGATGCTGTTGCAACGTTACAGCGGCGAACGGGACGTACTGTTCGGCATCACTGTGGCGGGGCGGCCCATCGAGTTCCCGGAAATGCAGGCGACGGTAGGGCTGTTCATCAACAGTATTCCACTGCGGGTAGCCGTGCCGGGAGCGGGGTCCACGCAGAGTGCCAGGGCGTGGTTGCAGTCACTGTTCGAACATAACCTGGGGTTGCGCGAGCATGAACACCTGCCGTTGGTGACTGTCCAGGGTTGCAGTGAAATCGGCGCCGGGCAGCCACTGTTCGACAGCCTGTTCGTGTTCGAAAACGCTCCGGTGGAATCCAGCGTGGGGGTGCAGGCGGCGAGCATGAAAGTCCAGGCCGGGACCTCTCGTACCCACACCAACTACCCGATCACGGTGGTGGTGTACCCGGGTGAAGTGCTGGGCCTGCATTTGTCCTATGACCAGCGTCTGTTCGACGCGGCGACCATCGAAACCTTGCTGGCTGATTTCCAGGCCACGTTGCTGGCGCTGGCCGAAGGGCTGGATCAACCGTTCCATCAACTGCCGGGCCTGAGCCACGGCGTGTCCGAAGTCGATCAACTGCCGGCGTCACTCAACGATGGCTATGCCCGGTTGTTCGGCGCAACCGTTGCGGACAACCGCCAGCGTATCGCCGCCAGTTGCCAGGGCCGTAGCTGGACCTATGACCAGCTGGACGTGCAGTCCACCCAATTGGCCCGGGTCCTGCAATCGGCAGGCGTCGAGGCCGATGGCCTGGTCGCTGTGCTGGGTGAACGCGACCTGCCGTTGCTGGGCATGGTGATCGGTACCTTCAAGGCGGGTGCGGGCTATTTGTCCCTGGACCCGAACCTGCCGCTGAAACGCCTGACGGATGTACTGGGCCTGAGCCGTGCGTCGGTGCTGGTGTGCGACAGCGCGTGCCACACCCTTGCCCGGCAGCTGCTCGAGGGGCTTGAGCAGCCACCGGCCTTGCTCGTCTGGGAGCAGGTGCAGGCGCAACCGCCGCAGACCAACCCGTTGCGCGCACTGCCATTGGAGGCCGGGCGCCTGCTGGCGTACGTGATCTTCACGTCGGGCTCCACCGGTGTGCCCAAGGGCGTTATGGTGGAACAGGCCGGTATGCTCAATAACCAATTGAGCAAAATCCCTTACCTGGGCTTGAGTGCGGCGGATGTGATTGCCCAGACGGCGTCCCAGAGTTTCGACATCAGTGTGTGGCAATTGCTGACCGCCACCTTGTGCGGGGCCAGGGTGCAAATCATCCCGGATGCCATTGCCCAGGATCCGCAACAGTTGCTGGAGCATGCGCGCACCACCGGCGTGAGCGTACTGGAGTGCGTCCCCGCGATGATTCAGGCGGTATTGGAGTTGCCCGCAGTTGCGTTGCCCGCCTTGCGTTACCTGCTGACCACCGGGGAAGCCATGCCGCCCGCACTCGCTGCGCGCTGGCTGGAACGCTACCCGCAGATCGAGTTGATCAACGCCTATGGTCCTGCGGAATGCTCTGACGACGTGGCCCTGTACCGCGTCCGGGAGCCCGCTGGGCAAACGCACTTGCCGATTGGCACGCGCACCGACCACAACCGTTTGTATGTGCTGAATGATTTGCTCGAGCCGATGCCGGCACGGGCCACGGGTGAGCTGCATATTGCCGGTGTGGGAGTAGGGCGCGGCTACCTGGGTGACCCGGTGCGCACCGCCCTGAGTTTCGTTCCTGACCCATTCAGCAGCCGTCCCGGCGGGCGCTTGTACCGCAGCGGCGACCTGGCCCGGCAACAGCCTGGCAGTGAGGTGCTGGAGTACATAGGCCGAGCCGATTTCCAGGTGAAGATTCGCGGCTATCGCATTGAACTCGGAGAGATCGAGGCGCGCCTGCAGGCTCACGAGGCGCTGCTGGGCGTGGTGGTTGTGGATGTCGAAGGTGTCGGTGGCAAGCAATTGGTTGCGTACTGCGTGCCTCGCGACCCGGCGCTGATCGAGGCCGGCCCGCAGGTGCTGGGCGAGCTGCGTACCGCGCTGGCGGAGCATGTACGTGCCAGCCTGCCGGGCTACATGGTGCCAGCGCAGTGGGTGATGCTGCCTGCCTTGCCGTTGACCGCCAACGGCAAGCTGGACCGCAAGGCACTGCCGCAGCCCTCGGCCAGCCAGTTGCAGGCGGACTATATAGCGCCGGTGACCGAGCTGGAGCAACAGATGGCCGCCATCTGGGCCGATGTGTTGAAAGTGCCGCAGGCAGGCCTGGGTGACAACTTCTTCGAACTGGGTGGCCACTCGCTGCTGGTGGTGCAAGTGGTGGTGCGTGTGCGCGAGCAGTTATCGATCGAGGTCAGCCTGCGCGAACTGTTCGAACATCCGACCCTGGCCGCGTTCAGCAAGGTGGCTGCCGGCAAGCAGGACCAGAGTCAGACGATTCACAGCGAATTGGCTAAATCTTTGGAGGCCCTCAAACGTCTTACTACAGAGGAAATTGATGAGCTGACTTTGTAGGAGGGAGAGGGACACCTGACTCCCACATTGCAGCATTCAAGGAGCCGGACATTGTCCGGCTCTTTCATGTGTTCAACACCCCCGCGTGCCCCCGGGCGTTGAGCCGGTATTGGTGTAGGAGAGGTTCAAGTGCAAGCATTGCTCGATTCCGTAGAGTCACTGTCACCCAAGGAACGCAAGGCGCTGGCCACCTTGCTCAAGCGACAGGGCGTCAACCTCTATGGGCTCACCCCGATATTCAAAAGGGCCAGTGCCGAGCTTCCTTTGCTTTCCTACGCGCAGCAGCGCCAATGGTTTCTCTGGCAACTGGCACCGGACAGCAGCGCCTACAACATTTGTGCCGCGCTGCGCCTTGAAGGTGTGCTGGATGTGGATGCCCTGCGCGCCAGTTGCCAGGCATTGGTGGAGCGCCATGAAGTGCTGCGCACCACCTTTCGTCAGGAAGATGACCAGACCGTGCAGGTGGTGCATCCGACGGGGGGCTTCACTTTGCAGGTCGATCCGTTGGCGGGCGCCGACCTCGACCGGCAGATCAAGACGTACGTGCAGGCACAGACCGCCCAGCCGTTCGACCTGGAGCAAGGCCCGCTGCTGCGCATGAACTTGCTGCGGGTGAGTGAGCAGGACCATGTGCTGGTATTGACGGTGCATCACATTGTTGCTGACGGCTGGTCGATGCCGATTCTGGTCAACGACCTGGTGCAGTTTTACGCCGGCCACTGCCAAGGCCAGGCGGTCACGCTGCCTGAGTTGCCGATCCAGTACGCCGACTATGCCCTGTGGCAGCGCAACTGGATGGAAGCCGGCGAGCGTGAGCGTCAATTGGCGTATTGGCTGGAGAAGCTGGGAGGCGAGCAGCCGGTGCTGGAACTGCCCGCCGACCGCATGCGCCCGACGGTGCCCAGCGGCGCCGGTGCGCGCGTGGCGATGGATCTGGACGTGGCGTTGCTTGCATCACTCAAGGGCCTGGCGCAGCAACACGGCGTGACCTTGTTCATGGTGCTGCTGGCGTCCTTCCAGGCGCTGTTGCATCGCTATTCCGGGCAGCGCGAAATCAGGGTCGGCGTACCCATTGCCAACCGTGCCCGCAGTGAAACCGAAGGCCTGATCGGCTTCTTCGTCAACACCCAGGTGTTGAAGGCCGAATTCGATCCGCAGCTGCGATTCAGTGACTTGCTGCAACAGGTCCGGCAAACCGCGTTGGATGCCCAGTCCCATCAGGACCTGCCCTTCGAACAACTGGTGGAGGCGCTGCAACCCGAGCGCAGCATGAGCCACAGCCCGTTGTTCCAGGTGATGTTCAACCACCAGACCCAGGTTGCCAACACCAGCCGTAACTTGCCGGGCCTGACGGTCAGTGGGCTGGACTGGCAAAGTCATACCACCCAGTTCGACCTGACCCTCGACACCACCGAGCACGCTGCCGGCCTGTCGGCCTCCCTGACCTACGCCGTCGACCTGTTCGATGCCCGTACCATCGAGCAGCTCGGTCGGCACTGGCACAACCTGCTGACTGCCATTTGCCAACAGCCTGCGCAGCGGATCAACGAGTTGCCGCTACTTTCCGCCGACGAGCGCCAGCGCATCGTTGAGGGCTGGAACCGCACTGCGGCGTCCTATCCCCGCGAACACTGTGTGCCGCAACTGTTTGAAGCACAGGTTCAAGCCACTCCGGATGCCTGTGCACTCACCTTTGCCGGGCAGTCGCTGACCTATCGACAGCTCAATCGACAGGCCAACCAACTGGCGCACAAGCTGCGCGCCCTGGGTGTCGGCCCGGAGGTGCTGGTGGGCGTGGCTCTGGAGCGCGGGCTGGAGATGATTGTCGGCCTGTTGGCGATCCTCAAGGCCGGCGGTGCCTATGTGCCCCTGGACCCGAACTACCCTCGTGAACGCCTGGCGCACATGATGAACGACAGCGGCCTGAAGCTGCTGTTGACCCAGGGCAGCCTGGTGGAACAACTGGCGGTGCCGGCCACGGTCAGCAGTCTGTGCCTGGACCAGGCTCCCGGCTGGTTGGGTGACTACAGCGAAGAAAACCTCCCGGTGCTGGCTTTGCCGGCGAACCTGGCCTATGTGATCTACACCTCCGGCTCCACGGGTTTGCCCAAGGGCGTGACGATTCGCCACGACGCCCTGGTGAATTTCCTCTGGACCATGGCTGAACGTCCGGGCGTCGACGCCGGCGACCGTGTGCTGTCCCTGACCTCGTTATCCTTCGACATCGCAGGCCTTGAGCTGTACCTGCCGCTGCTGCGGGGTGCCTGTGTGGTGCTGCTGCAAGACCAGCAGAACCAGGACCCCCACGCGCTGCTCAAGGTGATCGACGAGCAAGCCGTCAGCGTGATCCAGGCCACCCCCTCCACCTGGCGCATGCTGCTGGATGCCGCTCCCCCGCAGGCACTGGCTGGCAAGAAAGTCCTCAGCGGCGGCGAAGCCCTGACTGCCGAGTTGGCCGAACGCCTGATCGCCCAGGCGGGCCATGTGTGGAACCTGTATGGCCCGACGGAAACCACCATCTGGTCGGGCGTGCACTATGTGCAGCGCAGCAGCGACGTCTGGCTGGGACGCCCTGTCGGCAACACCACGTTCCATGTGCTGGATGGCAACTTCGACGCTGTCCCGGTGGGCGTCAGTGGTGAGTTGTACATCGGTGGCGAGGGCTTGGCCCGCGGGTATCTGCAACGTCCCGGGCTGACGGCCGAACGCTTTGTGCCGGACCCGTTCGGCAACGGCCGTCTTTATCGCACGGGAGACCTGGTGCGCTACCGTCAGGAGGGCGTGCTTGAGTACATCGGCCGTCTCGACCACCAGTTGAAGATTCGCGGGTTCCGTATCGAGCTCGGCGAAATCGAAGCGCGCCTGCAGGCTCACGAATACGTGCGCGAAGCGGTGGTCATCGACATCGACGGGCCGTTGGGCAAGCAGTTGGTGGCTTATCTGGTCAGCCACGACCCTGGCGCCCACCAGGCCGATGATGAGACCCAGAATGCCTGGCGACAAACCCTGAAAATCTGCCTGAAACAACAGCTGCCGGACTACATGGTGCCGACCTACCTGGCCTTTGTAGAAAAAATGCCGCTGACACCCAACGGCAAACTGGACCGCAAGGCCTTGCCGCGGCTGGACGCCAGCAGTGCCCCGCCAGCGAGTTATGTGGCGCCGCACACCCCGCTGCAACTGGCGCTGGCTGAGATCTGGGCGCAGGTGCTGAAGGTCGAGCAAGTTGGCCTGAGTGATAACTTTTTTGAGCGGGGTGGCCATTCCCTTCTGGCAACGCAGATGATCGGCCGTATCCGTCAGCGCCTGGGCCTGGAAGTGCCGCTGCGCCGGCTGTTCGAGGCCCAGGACCTGGCCGGGTTTGCCGAACTGGCGGGGCGGGCAGCGAGCGCTGCCAGCGTGCAGGCGATTACCCCGGTCGACCGCAGCCAACCCATTGCGGTGTCTTACGCACAGCAACGGCAGTGGGTTCTTTGGCAACTGGAACCCACCAGCGCCGCTTACAACATCAGCGCGGCCTTGCGCCTGAGCGGGCTTCTGGACAGCGAAGCGCTGCGTCGGGCATTCGAAGCATTGATCAGCCGCCACGAAACCCTGCGTACCACGTTTACCCAGCACGGCAATACGCCGTTGCAGGTCATTCATCCGGCCGGCGAGTTTGTGCTGCAAAAGGAGAGCCTGGCCGGGCAGGCGCAGTTGGCCGCGCGGGTTCAGGCCCTGGTGCAGCAGCCGTTCGACCTGGAGCACGGGCCGTTGCTGCGGGCACGCTTGCTGCACTTGAGCGACGAGGAGCAGGTGCTGGTATTGACCCTGCACCACATCGTGACTGACGGTTGGTCGACACCGATCCTGGTGGACGAACTGGTGCAACTCTACGCCGGCTTCAGCCAGGGCCAGGCGGTGGACCTGGCCCCGTTGCCGATCCAGTACGCCGACTACGCCGCCTGGCAGCGCCAATGGATGGAGGCCGGCGAACGCGACCGGCAGCTGGCGTACTGGACGCAAAAACTTGGCGGCGAGCAGCCGGTGCTGGAGTTGCCCACCGACCGTGCGCGCCCGGCATCGCCCAGTCGTGCCGGCGCCCAAGTGGCGGTCACCCTCGAACCTGCGTTGATCAATGACCTGAAGGCCCTGGCCCAGCGCCAGGGTGTCACGCTGTTCATGCTGTTGCTGGCCTCGTTCCAGACCTTGCTGCACCGCTATTCGGGGCAGGCCGAGGTGCGTGTCGGGGTGCCGGTGGCGAACCGTACACGGGGTGATATCGAGCGATTGATCGGGTTCTTCGTCAACACCCAGGTGCTCAAGGCCGAATTCGAACCGTTGGTGAGCTTTGCCCAGGTATTGCAACAGGTCAAACAGACAGCGCTGGAGGCCCAGGCCCATCAGGACTTGCCCTTCGAGCAATTGGTCGATGTGTTGCAGCCCGAGCGCAGCCTGAACCACAGCCCGTTGTTCCAAGTGATGTTCAACCACCTGACCGATGCCAAAAGCAGCCGTCAGCCATTGCCGGGGCTTACCGTCGAAGGCCTCGACTGGCAAGCCCACAGCACGCAGTTCGACCTGACGCTGGACACCGTCGAGCATCAGGATGGCCTGTCGGCAGCGTTCACCTACGCCAGCGAACTGTTCGACGCCGGCACCATCGAGCAGTTGGCGCAGCATTGGCGCAACGTGCTGCTGGCGGTCATCGAGCAACCCTCGCAACGGGTTGAAGACCTCGCGCTGCTGGACGACGCACAACGCCGCAAAATCGTTCGCACCTGGAACCGCACCGAAGCCGTCTACCCCGGTGAGCGCTATGTCCATCGCCTGTTTGAGCATCAGGTACGCCAGCAGCCTCACGCCACGGCATTGCTGTTTGCCGAGCAGACCCTGAGCTACGCGCAACTCAACCAGAAGGCTAACCGGCTGGCGCACAAACTGCAGGCGCTGGGCGTCGGCCCGGAAGTGTTGGTGGGTGTTGCCCTGGAGCGTAGCCTGGAGATGGTGATCGGCTTGCTGGCGGTTCTCAAGGCGGGGGGCGCCTACGTGCCCCTCGACCCGGATTACCCGTCGGACCGCCTGGCCTATATGTTGGCCGACAGCGGGGTGGGCTTGCTGTTGACCCAGAGCGCGTTACTGCAACAATTACCGGTCCCCGAGTCGGTGCAAACCGTCTGCCTGGATCAGGACGGAGACTGGCTGGAGGGCTACAGCGACCGTAACCCCGAGCCGTCGCTGGCACCGGGCAACCTGGCCTATGTGATCTACACCTCGGGCTCCACGGGCCGGCCAAAGGGAGCAGGCAATACCCATGAGGCGTTGCTGAATCGGCTCAACTGGATGCAGAAGGCCTACGCCTTGCGCGCCGATGACACGGTGCTGCAAAAGACCCCTTTCAGTTTCGACGTCTCGGTTTGGGAGTTCTTCTGGCCGCTGATGGCCGGCGCGCGGCTGGCCGTTGCCCAGCCAGGAGAACACCGCGACCCGGAACGCCTGCGCGATGCAATCGTGCGTTACCAGGTCAGCACCCTGCATTTTGTGCCTTCGATGTTGCAGGCCTTCATGGCGTGTGAGGGGGTGGAAGCCTGTCGTGGCATCCGCCGCGTAATCTGCAGCGGCGAGGCGCTGTCCAAGGCTCTGTCGGAGCAGACCCGTGCCCGTCTGCCTGGCGCAGCCTTGTACAACCTCTATGGTCCGACCGAAGCAGCCATCGACGTCACCCACTGGACCTGCGGCGAAGAGCATGGGGTCAGCGTGCCGATCGGCAGGCCGATCGATAACCTCAAGACCCATATTCTTGAGTCGAGCCTGAACCCCGCAGCACGCGGTGTCAGCGGTGAGCTGTACCTGGGGGGCATTGGCCTTGCCCGGGGCTATCACCAACGTGCGGCCCTGACCGCCGAGCGCTTTGTACCCGACCCTTTCGACCCGGTGGGCGGTGGCCGCCTGTACCGCACCGGCGATCTGGCGCGTTACCGGGAGGAGGGCGTCATTGACTACGTCGGGCGTATTGACCACCAGGTGAAAATCCGTGGCCTGCGCATTGAATTGGGTGAGATCGAGGCGCGGTTGATGGAGCATCCGCAGGTTCGCGAAGCGGTGGTGCTGGCGGTAGACGGGCCATTGGGCACGCAACTGGTTGGCTATTTTGTACCGGTGACCAGTGCCCCGGGCCAGGCTGGCGATGCGTTGCGCAGCGAGCTGGCAAGCTTCCTCGGCCAGGGGCTGCCGGACTATATGGTGCCTGCGCACCTGATCAGCCTTGATGGCATGCCCGTCACGGCCAACGGCAAGCTCGCCCGCAACCTGTTGCCGGCGCCGGATGTCAGCCAGGCATTGGTTGACTACGTTGCCCCGCGTTCGGCGATCGAGCGCCAGTTGGCGGATATCTGGCAAGACGTGCTGAACCTGCCCCGGGTAGGGATCACCGATAACTTCTTCGCCTTGGGCGGGGATTCCATCATCTCCATCCAGGTGGTCAGTCAGGCCCGGCAGTCGGGTTTGCAGATGGCGCCCAAGGATCTGTTCCTGCAACAGACCATCGAGAAACTGGCCGCCAACGTCACCCCGGTTCATGCCCAGGCCAATACGCAGCCGGTCACCCTGCATGGGTTGAGCGAGCAGCAGGTGCAAGCCTTGCCCCTTCCTCATGGGCAGGTCGAGGCCGTGTACAGCCTTTCACCGATGCAGCAGGGCATGTTGTTCCTGGGGCTGAACAGCAACCCTGAAGACGAGCTGTACATCAACCAGCTCAACGTGTCGGTCGACGGCTTGCACGTGGAGCGCTTGCGCCAGGCCTGGGCCGACGTGGCGCAACGGCATGACGTATTGCGCACCGGGTTCCTCTGGCAAGACCTGGACGAGCCGCTGCAATTCGTCCTGCGCGACGTCGCCCTGCCGATGACGGAACTCGACTGGCGCCATGAGGCGGCCACGGACGGGTTGATCAAGGACATGGCACGGGAGGAGCGCCTGCGGGGCTTCAACCTCGACCAAGCGCCGTTGCAGCGTGTGGTGCTGATCCGCCTGGCGGATGACCGTTATCAACTGATCTGGACCTACCACCATATCCTGCTGGACGGGTGGAGCACGTCCCAGTTGATGGGCGAAGTGTTGGCCCGATATTCCGGGCAAACCCTGGACCCTGTGGTGCCGTATCGCAATTACATTGGCTGGTTGCGCCAGCAGGACCGCGTGATCAGCGAAACCTTCTGGCGTCGCCAGTTGGCCGAGTTCCAGGAACCGACTTACCTGGCGGATGCCTTCGCCAGCGGCGAGCGCGAGCATGGGCACAAAGCGCTGTACAGCCGCTTTACACCCCAGGTGACCCAGGGTTTGAAGGCGTTTGCCGCCGCGCAGCGCATCACCCTGAACACATTGGTACAGGGCGCATGGCTGTTGTTGCTCAGCCGTTACAGTGGCCAGCGCAGTGTGTGCTTCGGGGCTACCGTGGCCGGGCGTCCGAGTGCCTTGCCGGGCGCGCAGAGCATGTTGGGGCTGTTCATCAACACGTTACCGGTGATCCACGACGTCGATCCGCAAGCCCGTGTGGGCCAGTGGCTGCAGGCTGTGCAGCGGGTCAATCTGGAGCTGCGCGACCATGAATACACGCCGCTGGGGGATATCCAGCGTTGGGCCGGGCGTTCCGGGCAGGCTTTGTTCGACAGCATCATCGTCTTTGAAAACCAACCGCTGGATCGCACTTTGCGGGAGTGGAAGGATGATTCGCTGCGCTTTGGCGATGTCGGCGGGGCCGGCCTGACAGACTTCCCGATGGACCTGATGGTGACCCTGGAAGACTACCTGGCCATTGAGTACATGTACCTGCGCCAATGCTTCAGCGACGTGGCGGTGGAAGGGATCCGGGCCAACATGGAAACGTTGCTGCTGGCACTGTCCGCGAACGCCGACCAGCGTGTCGGCAATCTCGGCCTGCTGCACACCCCGGCCGTGTACGCCCCGACCCCAGTCCAACACCTGCCGCAGCCTTTGGTCCACCAACGCATCCAGTACTGGGCCGAGCACCAGGGCAGCGCAACGGCGGTCAAGGTCGGTAACCGAAGCCTGTCGTTCGCCGAGCTGGAATCCCGCGCTAACCAACTGGCCCATCGACTGATCGCCGAAGGCGTGGGGCCGGAAGTACGGGTCGGCGTGGCGTTGCCTCGTAGCGAAACCATGATCGTGGCCTTGCTCGCGGTGCTCAAGGCGGGTGCCGCCTATGTGCCTATCGACGCCGCTTACCCGCGTGAGCGCCTGAGCTATTTGATCCAGGACTCCGGCATCGCGTTACTGTTGACCGACTCGCGGCTCGCCGCCAGCCTGCCGATCAGCCCGGCGTTGCATGTGCTGGAGCTTGACCGCCTGGACGGCAGCCAGTGGCCTGTTACCGCGCCAGCCCATCGGGTGCACGAGGAAAACCTCGCCTACGTGATCTACACCTCCGGTTCTACCGGGCAGCCCAAAGGCGTGGTGGTCAGTCATGGACCGTTGGCGATGCATTGCCGTGCGGTGGGCGAGCGCTACGAAATGAGTCCCGCCGACTGCGAGTTGCTGTTTATGTCATTCGCCTTCGACGGTGCCCACGAGCGCTGGCTCACGACGCTCACGCACGGCGGTTGCCTGTTGCTGCGTGACGACGAGCTCTGGACCCCCGAGCAGACCTACGAGGCCATGCACCAACACGGCGTCACTGTGGCAGCGTTCCCGCCGGTGTACCTGTTGCAGTTGGCCGAACACGCACGGCTCGATGGCAACCCGCCGCCGGTGCGGATCTACTGCTTTGGCGGTGACGCAGTGCCAGAGGCCAGTTATGCCCTGGCCCGTGAGGCGCTGAAGCCGCAGTACATCATCAATGGCTACGGGCCGACCGAAACCGTGGTCACGCCACTGATCTGGAAGGCTGCCGAAGGACAGGCGTGCGGGGCGATCTATGCGCCGATCGGCGAATGTGTGGGCCAACGCAGTGCCTACGTCCTCGACATCGACCTCAACCCGCTGCCGGCGGGTATCGCGGGCGAGTTGTACCTGGGCGGGGAGGGTGTTGCACGGGGCTATCTGAACCGTGCCGCGCTCACGGCCGAGCGCTTCGTGGCCGATCCGTTTACCCCGGGCGGCCGCCTGTACCGCACCGGCGACCTGGTGCGCCAGCGCGAGAGCGGTACGTTCGACTACCTCGGTCGCCTGGATAATCAGGTGAAAATTCGCGGGTTCCGTATCGAGCTTGGAGAGATCGAGGCTCGCCTCAATGAGATGCAAGAGGTCGGGCATGCCGCCGTCGTGGTGCGTGAGGGGCCTGGCGGCAATCAACTGTTTGGGTACGTCACGCTTAACGGCGATGAGGACGGAGGAATCGTTGAGCAACTGCGCGAGCGCTTGAAGCAGGCGCTGCCGGAGTACATGGTTCCGGCGCAATTGATCGTGCTCGACCGGCTGCCGCTCAACCCCAACGGCAAGCTGGACCGCAACGCCCTGCCGATGCCGGATGCACGCAGTGAATATGTGGCACCGCGCAACGAGTTGGAACAGGCCATGGCGGATATCTGGCAAACCATTCTCAAAGTGGAGCGGGTCGGGGTAACGGATAACTTCTTTGAGCTGGGGGGTGATTCGATCCTCAGCATGCAAGTGGTGGCCAAGTCCCGCAGCCTGAAGAAGTTCGGTTTCACCCTGCGCCTGCGGGACCTGATCCAGAAGCCGAGCATTGCGCAGCTCACCGCCGTGCCTGGCAAGAACGTGCCGCTGCTGGCCCTCAATGCCGAGCTCGGTGCCACGCCTGCGTTGTTCTGTGTACATGCCGGTTTCGGCACGGTATTCGACTATGAACCGCTCGCACGCCGTCTGAACGGCAAGTGCTCGGTGATCGGTATCCAGGCCCGGCAACTGCTGGACCCGAGCTGGCAGGATCAATCGCTGGTGGCCATGGCCCGGGACTATGTCGGTTACATGCGGGACAAACAGCCCCAAGGCCCTTATCGCTTGTTGGGCTGGTCGCTGGGCGGCACCTTGAGTCTGCTGATGGCCGCTGAGCTGGAGCAGCAGGGGCAGACGGTCGAGTTTGTCGCGTTGCTCGACAGCTTCGTGCCGTCACCCGCCAACGCCGAACAGCAGGACCACTGGCTGGATGATTTGAGCGAGCTGTTGCGGGCGACGGTTCCCGATGCGGGGGCCGTGGATGTCAGCGATACCCGCCAGGAAAGCCCGCAGCTGGCGCGTGCCCTGATCAGTGAGGCCCTCAGCCAACGGCCGGCCACGCAAGGCCTGGGGGTGGATGAGCTGGCGCAGGTATTTGCCTGCGCCCGTACCCTCAAGCGGCTGTCCCGCGAGCTGGATTACTGCCCGAAAGTCATGGCGCGCCCCCTGAGCTGGTGGGTGGCGGGGCGTGAAGATGAACAACGTGAGCTGGCCCGGCAGATCGGTTGCCCCGACCTGTCTGGCCTCCCGCTGACCTGCGGGCACTTTCAGGTGCCCAGGGAGCTGTCGGTGTTGCTTGAACTGGAAGACGCCCTGGATGGTTTGACCATCGTCGCCGAGCCTTCCTGAACCTTGACCTGTGTCGACAGGCGCCGCCACCGGCGGCGTCTGTCTGGAGAAACCTTGCCCATGCCCCTTAATCCTGATCTCGCCGCTTACCTCCAGTTGGTGGAAAGCGGCCGTCGCAGCGGAAAAGCGCTGCCGATGCACCAGCTGCAACCGGAAGAAGCCCGTCGCCAGTTCGATCAATCCTCGGCACTGATGGACCCGGGTGCCGATGAACCGGCCTTTATCGAGTCGCGTACCTTCACGGCCCGCGATGGTCACCGTGTAGAGGCCCGGTTGTACCGGCCGCCCGAACTGGACGCTAGCCAACTGAGTGGCGCCGTGCTTTACCTGCATGGCGGGGGTTATGTGGTGGGCAGTCTCGACTCCCACGACGCCCTGTGTTGGAACCTGGCTCAGGACTGCGGGTTGCCGGTGTTGTCGGTGGGTTACCGGCTGGCCCCGCAGTGGCGGTTTCCGACGGCATTCAATGATGCCCAGGACGCGTGGCAATGGCTGGCGCTCAATGCGCGGGAATTGGGTATCGATGCTGAGCGCATGGCGGTCGTTGGCGACAGCGTGGGCGGTAGCCTGGCGACGGTGCTTGCCAGCAGCCTCGCTGGCCAGGAGGCGCTGCCGCGCCCGTGTCTGCAGGTGCTGATTTACCCGGTGACCGATGCCAGCCGCATCAGTGCTTCGGTGGAGCGCTACGGGGTTGGGCACTTGTTGGAAAAAGACACCCTGGAGTGGTTCTACCAGCAGTATCAGAACGATCCGGCCGACCGCCTGGACCCGCGTTTCTCGCCGCTGCTCGGCGAGGTGAATGCTCACGTGGCGCCGGCCTTGCTGATCGTGGCCGAGTGCGACCCGCTGCATGATGAAGCGGTGGCCTACGCCCGGCACCTCGAGGCTGGGGGCGTGCAGGTGCAACTGGAGGTGTTCGAGGGCATGTCCCATGATTTCTTGCGCATGGGCTCTATCGTTGATGAGGCCGATGTAGCGCGGGAGCGTATTGTCCTGGCGTTGGCCGAGCGCCTGGGCTGACACACCGGTTTACGGTGGGCATAAAAAAACCGCATCCTCAGGGATGCGGTTTTTTTTAACGCCGTTTAACCGCTATCAGAAGGTGTACTTGGCGGTCACCGTGAAGTTGCGCGGGTCACCGTAGACGTCATACGGGCTCCAGGTGGAGTTGCTGGCGATGCCCTGGTAGTACTTTTTGTCGAACACGTTGTTGACGTTCAGCTGGGTGTCCAGGTTTTTGGTGACCTGGTAGCCGGCCATCAAACCGACGATGGCATAGGCGTCCTGCTCGACGTGGAAGTTTTGACGCTGGCCGTTGAAGGTGCTGACGCCTTTGTTATAGGTACCGCTTTGGCTATAGACGTTGGCACCGATACGCAGCTTGTTCAGGTCGCCCTGCAGGTGGTACGTGGTATTGGCCTTGAACAGGTGGCGTGGTACGTCGGTGTCGAACAGGGTGCCTTCCTTGTTCTTGTCGGCATCTTTCTCGTACAGCGCCTGGGCGTAGGTGTAACCGGCACCCACTTGCCAGTTCGGCGTCAGCGCACCGTTGATCTCCAGCTCGATACCCCGGCTCCTGACCTTGCCCGCGGCTTCATAGCAAGCGTAGCTGCCGATCGGAATGACCTTGCAGCTGCTGTAGTCGGCCACTTCAGCGGCGCGGTTGAGCTGGTCGATCTGGAACAACGAGGCGCTGGCGTTCAACGCACCGTCAAAGTATTCGCCCTTGATCCCCACTTCATAGTTCTTGCCGGTGATGGGCTTGATACTGGCACCGAGCTCGTCCTTCTCGCTCTGTGGCTGGAAGATATCGGTGTAGCTGGCATAGAGCGAGTAGGTGTCGTCCAGGTCATAGATGACGCCGGCATAGCGGGTCAGGTTACGCACCACCTTGGTTTTGCCCGAGGTGTAGTACTGGTCGCTGATCTGGTTGTAGACATCATCGGAGTCGTACCAGTCCAGGCGCGCGCCGAGAATCACCTTCAGCGGATCGGCCACATTCCAGCGAGTCGTGACGTAGAGGCCTTCCTGGTTGACCTTTTCGCTGAGGGAGTAAACGTCGGGAACGGTGGGTTTCGGCTGACCCTTGGGGTTGAAATTGTTGATGTCGACATTGTTGAAGAAGATCGTGCCGCCGGTGGCCTCGGTCTTTAGCTGGCGCTTGCTGGCGCCCACCACCAGTTCATGCTGGCGGCCGAACAGGGCAAACGGGCCACTGGCGAAGAAGTCATAGGTGGACTGGTCGTAGTCGCGGCTCTGGTTGAACACACGTTGCCGGTAGGAGTAGTCACTGTTGCGTTCCAGCACTGCACCCAGCAGCTTGAAGTCGGACCAGTTTTTCGACGCGCCAAAGTGCAGGCGCCAGTCGTTGTCGAGGCGGTGATCCAGTTCGGCGAACACGGTTTTGTTGTCGATGTCCTGGTGGGACCAGTTGTAGCCGAACGTCTTGGAGCGCGAGAACCCCATGCTGCTGCCGTCGGGGTTCACCGGTAAACCGCCCCAGTTGATGTTGTTATTGTCATTCTGATCAGACGCGCCCACGGTCAGGGTGGTGCTGTCGTTGAGGTCAAATTCGGTGATGCCGTAGAACACGCCGCGCTCGCGACCGGCGTAGTCCTGGTAGCTGTCCTTGTCCTGGTAGGCGCCGACGAAGCGACCACGTACGGTGCCGCTGTCATTGACCGGCCCCGACACATCCAGCTCGCTGCGGTAGTTGTCCCAACTGCCGGCGCTGCCGGTGACGCTCGCCTGGAACTCCTTGGTAGGACGCTTGCGCACCATGTTGATGGCGGCCGAAGGATCACCGGCGCCTTGCATCATGCCCGTGGCACCGCGTACCACTTCGACACGGTCATACGGGGCCAGGTCGGCGGTGGCGACCCAGTCGGCGGAGTAGGTCGTGGGCAGGCCATCGAACATCAGGTTGTTGATGGGGAAACCGCGGGCGAAGAACTCGCTGTTGGCCGGTCGCGCTGCGGACAGGCGCAGGCCTGGTGCCGCCTGGACCACATCGTCGAGGCTGCGCATGCCCTGGTCGTCCATGCGCTGGCGAGTGATCACCGTCACCGCCTGCGGGGTTTCACGCAGGGACAAGGGTAACTTGGTGGCCGTCTGCATCGCGCCGGTGGTGTAGGAGCCGCTGTTTTCAGTGGTCGACCCCAGTGTCTGGCCATTGATGGTGGTCGCGCCCAGTTCCAGCGCGCCACCCGCCGAGGCACTGACGGTCACCGCAGAGCCTTGCACCTGGAAATGCACGCCGCTGCCTTGCAGCAAGGTGGCGATGGCGGCAGAAGGGGCGAGGTTGCCATGCACGGCGGTGCTGCGCTTGCCTTCAAGGTCCTGCGGGCTATACAGCACTTGCAGGTTGGATTGGGTGCCGAAAGCCTGCAACGCACTGCTCAACGACTGCGCCGGAATGTTGAAGGGCATTTCCTGGGCGTGTACCAGCATGGGCAGAAGCCCTGCCAGGCCAGCCGCGCAAACGCGCAGATTTGGCGTGAGCGCGTGGCGAATCATCATGGCCAGAACGTGGGGGCGAAGTCGATGTGCAGGCATTATTGGAGTGCTCTTAAGGGTCAACGAACGAGAGATCTTAGTGAGATTACTTCTCAGTTACCAAGTGAGACGCACGTCATCGGCAAAACCGGAAATTAAACCTCGGCAATTTCCTGCTGTTGCGCCGTGACCTTGCCTGAGCGCATGTGCACCAGTTGGTCGGCGACGTCGAAATAGCGGTCGTCATGGCTGATGACGATGATGGTTTTGCCCAGGCGCTTGAGGTCCGGCAGCAGTTCGGTATAGAAAATCCGGCGGAAGGTCGGGTCCTGGTCAGCCGCCCATTCGTCAAACACCAGCACCGGCCGTTCCTCAAGCCAGGCATTGACCAGGGCCAGGCGTTTGCGCTGGCCGGTGGAGAGGTCGGTGGTGGTGAAAGCGCCGTCCTTGATGCTGACCTTGTGGGCGATCTCCAGGCGTTGCAGGTATTGGTTGGCGGTATCGGGGATGTGCAGGTCGTCGCGTACCAGGTCATCGAACAGGTAATAGTCGGCGAAGATCGTGGTGAACAGTTGGCGGTAGTCGTCGCGGTTCTCGGCTGTGATGGCGTGGCCGTTGAGGCGCACCTCACCCTGTTGTGGTGCGTAGAGCCCCAGCAACAGTTTGATCAGCGTGGTCTTGCCGCAACCGTTCTCGCCGACGATAAAAATGATGTCGCCTTGCTTGATGTTCAGGTTCACCGGGCCCAGGCGGAAGGGTTCGCTGCCTTCCACGGGAGGGAAATCAAAGCGCACGTTATTCAGCTCAAGGTTGTGCACCACGGTTTTCGGTGCTTCGGCGTCGCTGAGCAACAGGTGCGGCTCCGGCGAAGAGAAACGCTCCGAGAGGTCGGCAATGCGCCGGAAGGCAATTTGAGCGCGGCTGACGATGGGCAGCGTGCCGATCAAGTGCTCAAGCGGGCCTTTCATGTACAGCAGCACGAGGACGAAACCGCTCATGACGCTCTTGTCGGCACTCGGCCAGTAAGCCTGCAAGGCCAGGGCGAGACCGATGACCACGAAAAACAGCATCGAGCCGAAGGTCTTGGCAATGATGAAGATATTGACCGAACGTACCTGGGTGTCGCAGATGCTATTGGCCGCCGCCTGGATGCCGTCCACGTTCATGCGATGGCGACGGGGTCGGTGAATGCGCAGCTCCTTGGCGCCGGAAGCAATCGCGGTGTAGTGCTTCTGCAGCTCTTCTTCCTGCTCCCGTGCTGCGTAGAAACCACTCATGCCGCGGGCCCGGGCGATGTACTGGGCAACGCTGCCGATGACGATGGCAATCAGCATGATCAGGAACATTGGCCACGAGAGCATTGCCAGGTAGCCCAGGCAACCGAGGGTGACCGTCAGGGAAATGGCCAAGGGCGCAAAGGCGAAGGAAAAGTCGCTGATGGTGTCGATGTCGTGGGTCAGTACCGGTATGAGCCGGTGATTACGGTAGCGCTCGATCTGTTCGATGGGCGCCGACAGAACTTTTTCGCCAAGCTCCTTGCGCAGTCGCGCGATGATTTTCTGGCCCACATAGTTGGTGCCGATATCGGAAAAGATCGAGCTGGTCAGCGCC
This sequence comes from Pseudomonas sp. 32A, assembly GCF_052682255.1. NCBI lineage: Bacteria > Pseudomonadati > Pseudomonadota > Gammaproteobacteria > Pseudomonadales > Pseudomonadaceae > Pseudomonas > Pseudomonas sp. 32A. The sequence goes on from NZ_JBQYLY010000001.1 coordinate 5,100,702, forward strand.
AGTACACACAGGCCGGCGAACAGCAGGACCACGCCTTGGGTCAAGCCTTCGTCCGAGTGCAGCGAGGTGTTGATGGTCGCCAGCAGGGTCGTGATGGCGAGGCCACCTACCATGCCCAGCACAATCGAGAGCGTCACAATGGGCCAGAAGGGCTTGAGCAGGGCGAACAGTTCGCTGATGGCGCCGCGTGGTTGGCTGGTCATGAAATCTTCCTGTGTGTGGGGATGCCCGGCAATTGCGGGCCGAAACGGGCAGGCACGAACGATCCGCAAGGCAAGCCTGGAGGCTTCTGGCCTGCTGGGTTCTTAGCGAATAGACGAAGGGAGTGGTGCGGGATTTAGGGCAGCATCGCGCGGCGCACGCGCAGTGGTGAGGGGCGGGAGCCCTCACCACAGGGTTTTGAGGGTCAGAGTTCCCGTGCGACGCGGAACCCCAGGAAATCACCTCTTACATTTTTCTCGCGGCTGTTACGGTTTCCCGATCGGGAGAATACCGGCGCCTCGCCCCAGTCGTTGCCCCGGATGTGGGCGTCGTTGCAGTCACCACCGGTCAACCAGGCGCTGCCGTCGGTAGGAGCCCCTTCGTAGTTGGGGTGCCAGCAGTCGGCAACCCACTCATAGACGTTGCCGTGCATGTCGTACATGCCGAACGCGTTGGGCGGGTAGCTGCCTACCGGTGCGCTATAGGTATAGCCATCCTTGGGGCCGTAGGTGTTGGCATGTTTGCTGATCTGGTATTCGCCCTCGTCATCGAACGGGAAGGGGAATGATCCGGTGCTGCCGGCGCGAGCGGCATACTCACGCTCGGCCTCGCTGACCATGCGGTATTTCTGCCCGGTTTTTTTCGACAACCATTCGGTGTAGGCCTGGACCTCGAAGTAGTCGATACACACCGCCGGCTGGCGCGGCCCCTGTTTGTAGCTGGGCTTGCTGGCCTTGCACAGGCGGCCCGGACGCGTATCACCGTCCTTGATCAGCACTCCGGTTTCGCGGATGTAGGCGTCCAGTTCGGCGGCGGTGACATGGAAGCGGCTCATGGCAAAGGGCTTGGCGAACGTCACAGTGTGCTGCGGGCCTTCGTCGCCTTCACGGCCGATCTCGTCTTCCGGCGTGCCCATCAGGTAGCTGCCGGCGGGCAGCACCACCATTTCCGGGCAATTCTTGCAGTCCTTGAACACCTTGCCTGGGGCTGGAGCGGTTGCCGCGTGTGCAGTCAGGGGCGCCAGGTTGGCGAGCAGGGTCGCCAGGCACAGCATCAGCAGCGCTCGCAACGAGCGGGGCTGGCGGGTAGGGAGCGGGGCACTGTTCATGTGTCGTCTCTATAGGAGAAGGGAAGTGGCGGGTTACAGGGTTTTTTCGAGCACGGCCATGAAGCGATCAATCTCGCCTTCATTGTTCAGCAGCCCGGGAGCGCTGCGCACCACCGGGCCGGCGTCGCGGTCCACGGCATCGACCAAGACGCGGTTGTGCATCAGGTAGGCGGCGACCTTGTCGCTGTCCTGGCCCTTGACCCGGAAAAACGTAAACCCGGCTGACAGCTCAGGGCTGCGAGGCGTGACCAGCTCGATGGACGAGTGGGCCTGCAGGCGGCTTTTGAGGTAGTCATTGAGTTCATGGATGCGGGCCTGGACTTGAGCCTTGCCCAGTTGCAAATGCAATTTGAAGGCTTCGTCCAGGGCCCAGCGGTGTTCGAAGGCGTGATAACCGCCGGGTGTCATGGTGGTGGCGAAATCCGTGTCCTGGGAAAAGGTCGGCTCGGTGGGGGTGACGTCTTTGAGCTCCTCGGATCGGGCACAAATAATCCCCGTGCCTCGGGGGCCAAACATCCATTTATGGGTGCCGGCGATGAAAAAGTCGCAGTGCATGTCCGGGAACGCCAGGTCTTCGACGCCAAATCCGTGCACGCCGTCGACCACGTAGAGGATGCGATCCTTTTCATCGCGATCGCGGTTGTGCTCATCCACCAGTTTGCCGATCTCGCCGATGGGCAGCTTCACGCCGCTGCCCGACTGCACCCAGGTCATGCCCAACACGCGGGTGTTGGGGCGAATGCCCTTGGCAATCGAGCCAAGCACTTCATCCGCCGACACCTGGTGGGCGTCATCGAAGAGTTTGATCTTGCGCACCTGGGTGCCCTGTTTCTCTACACGGAATTGCAGGCTGTTGCGGGTCGAATAGTGTTCATGAACGGTGGTCAGAATCTCCTGGTCAGGCCGTACATGAATGCCGCCATAAATCATCGCCAGGCCTTCGGTGGTGCTGCCGGTGAGTGCGATTTGCCCAGGCTTGGCCTGCAGATAGCGCCCGGCCCAGTCCCGCACCTGGGCTTCGCATTTCCAAGTGTGCTGCAGGTCCCAGTCCATGGCCAGCGCGGGGTTGCGGTCCAGCTCGGCCCGGTGGCGTTCAATGGCCTCGCGCACGGGTTTGGGATGGGACGTGATCAGGAAGTTGGAGAAGTGCAGGTAGTCCGGGTCCTGGGTAAACAGTTGGCGCAGCTGCGCCCATTTATCGGGATTGACGGCGGCCACGGGTGCCGTGCCGGCCCGGGCCTCGAGGGCTGCGCCCAGGGGCAGGCTGGCAGCCAGAATGCCTGCATGTTTGAGAAAGGTGCGGCGATCAGTCATGGCGGCGGTTCACTTGGCAGAAAGGGAGGCGACGGGTTTGGCTGCTTGTTGGACCTGGTCCCAGACCCGCAGGAAGTTGCCGCCCCACAGTTTGGCGATGTCCGCTTCCGAGTAGCCGCGCTGCAACAGTTCAGCGGTGACGTTACGAATTTCGCTGACGTTGTCCCAGCCCTGCACGCCGCCACCGTCGTTGAAGTCAGAAGCAATACCGACGTGATCGATACCGATCTTGCGCACGGTGTAGTCGATGGCATCTCCCAGGTCCTTGAGGGTTGCCTTGGGCTCCTCGTCGAGGATCGCGTACAGGCTGCTGGCGTACTGGCCGAATTTCTGCTCGGGCCAGGCGGCGATTATCGGGTCGCCGGGCATCAGTGCGACATGCAGGTTAGGCAGGGGAGGCAGGTCGAACCGTGCGCGCAGGGCATTGAGTTTGTCCTGGGTCTTTTGCGTCAGTGGGCGCAGGTAGGTGCCGAACCCGACCACCTGCACGACGCCGCCGCTTTGCTTGATCAGCTGCATTTCCTTGTCGCTGAGGTTGCGTGGAATATCCACGGCCGCCCGGGGCGCGGAGTGGGAGGCAACCATCGGCGTGCGGCTCAGTTGTGCAACCTGCTCCAGGGCCTTGGTCGACATCTGCGACACATCAATGATCACCCCCAGATCGTTGAGGCGCTGCACGGCCTGCTTGCCGATATCCGACAGGCCATCGAGCGCGTCCGGTGAGTCATTGAAGAAGGGCAGCGGGCGGGATGAGTCGGACCAGCTGTTGTTGCCGACATAGCTGAACCCGAACATGCGCATGCCACGGGCCGTCCACAGGTTCAGTTGGTCGAGGTCATCGCCCAGGGGATAGGCGTTGAGCATGCTGATGAAGATTGCGAACTTGCCTTCACCGTGCAGGCGCCGGAAATCGTCCGGGGTGTAGGCGATGCCCACCTGGTTGGGAAAGTCGCGAACCATGCCCGTGATGATTTTGTAGCGCACTTCCTGTTGGTTGCGGGCCTCATCGACGAACCCGGCGGTGGGCTTATGGGGGGCGTTGTTGCCGTTCCACATTTCGGGCCAGCCAAATATGGTCAGTGCAGCACCCGACAGGCGTCCACGGTTGGCCTTGGCGAGGTCGAATTGCCGTGGGCCGTCCTTGTCGGCCTCGCTGCCCTCGCTGCCGAACGTCAAGGGCACGGTGATATGGCTGTCGAAGGAAATGATGCGGTCCTGCAACTCCGTCGCCTGCTTCATCACCTTGACGGGATAGCCGGAGGAGTAGCTCCAGACAAGCCAGGCCGCGCCGGCGGCCACGGCTACCAGCAGTGGAAGGCCGATATACAGGGCTTTTTTCGAACGAGGTTTAATCATCGCCATCTCAGTCAGGTCTACCGTCGAAATGCAGGCGCAGGGGCCTTTGCTATCTGGGAAGAACGAGCCGCGGGCGAAAAAATTTAGCCGCAGGGGCGCGGCTTAAATTTTCTCGCGCCATGAACGTTCTAGCTTGGATAAAGCCTGCTTCAGGGCTGACACAGGTAGGGCAATGACGATTTCTCGACGATGGTTCATGGCGGGTCTGGCGCTGACCGGAGCAGCCGTTCCGGCAGCGTTCTATGGGCGTCGCGAGCTATTGCGCCAGGCGCATCCCGAAACCCCGGGAGAGGCGACGGTCGAGTTGGCGGACACCGCCGGCCAGCATTTGGCCAATAGCCTGCGCGGGGTCTGGGACATTCAGTTTATCGGCGCCGATGGTGGCCTGGAGGGTTTGCCGGTCGAGGGGCTGGAACTGTTTCTCGATATTGCCCCGCGCGGGCGTGGCCTGGTAGGCGTCCTCGACACCGCCGAGGCGTTGCGCAGTGATGCCGAGCCGCGTTACCAGGTGGTCGGCGACCTGGCTCCGGGCAACGCGGCCCAACTGTATTGGCGAGTGGGGCGCAGCGATGCAGCCGATGGCGCACCGGGCTACGAGTTCAAGGCGAGCCTGGACGAAGTTTGGGCAGCCTATGGCAACGCCGGGCCCGGCACCCTCAGCGGATCTGTACAGCGACTGGATCGCGCCCTGGCGCTGCCCGAGCTGGACCTGCGCTTTGTGGCCGTCAAACGCCGCTTTCCCGAGGCCCGTGAGCGGATCGGGCTGAACGATACCTTGCTCGCCTGGCTGATCGCTCCGCAGCATCGGCTGTTCCACCAGTTGTGGCACGCCTCGCGGGACAAATGGCACAAGTTGCCGGAGGACAAGCGCGGTGCCCTGCGCGGTATCGGCTGGCAGCCGGGGCCCAGGGATCAGGAGCGTGGCGCACGCGGGCCGGACAAGGACCGAAACGGCTCCGGAATCGACTTTTTTTTCATGCACCGGCACATGCTTGCCACGGCGCGTTCGATGCAGGCGCTGCCCTCCTGGCGTCACTTTCCTTTGCCGCAGCCTGAGTTGTTGCGCGATCGACTGGGGTTTGCCCGCTATTTCGATAACCATGACGGGTTCGCGTTACCGCCAACCTGGCTGGCGGAAGGGGACGACACCTATAGCCAGTGGGTCAGTGACATCAAGTCCGCCGAGACCTACCACAGCAACTTTCAGGTCTGGGAATCGCAGTACCGGGACCCCCGTTATTTGTCGAAACTGACCCTTGGCCAGTTCGGCTCCGAAATCGAGCTGGGCCTGCATGATTGGTTGCACATGCGCTGGGCCTCGGTGCCGCGTGACCCGTCCAACAACGCGCCGGTACCCTTTGCCAGGGGGCAGGCCGATTTCTCGCCGCGCTGGTATATCGCCGAAAACGACTTCCTGGGGGATCCTTTTTCTTCCCATGTGAATCCGGTGTTCTGGCATTTTCACGGATGGATCGACGATCGGCTGGAAGATTGGTTTCGCGCTCACGAGCGCTTTCATCCCGGTGAACTGACGCGCATGGAGGTCAATGGCGTGCCCTGGTTTGCGCCGGGGCGCTGGGTCGAAGCGGGTGACCCTTGGCTCGGCCCCACCACGCACGGGTGCAGCACGACACCCGGGCTGCAGGTGGGCACCTCGGTAGAAATGGATCCGGAGACCATGAAGCTGGCACTGCGCATCATTTTCGAGGCGGATGAGAGTATGAAAGACCTGTTCCGTCGAGTGCCGCAACGCCCATGGTATGCACGGCACCTGTCCCTCGGACGTTCCTTCTGGGATTGACCGGTTAGCCTTGCGGCAGGCAGGGCTTCACTGTGCCTGCCAGCCTCCCCCCAGAGCCTTGTACAGCGCGATACTCGCCTGCATGCGCGCCAGTCGTAATTGCACGTTCAGGTCCTGCGCTGCATACAGTGTGCGTTGAGTCTCCAGCACCGTCAGCAAATCCTCGGCACCTGCTTCATAGCGACTCTGGGCAATCTCAAACGCGCTCTGCGCCTGGTTCAGCTCTTCACGCTGCCACTGCCGCTGCTCGTCGAGGCCGTGGATGCTGTTTAGGGCTTTTTCAACGTCGGCAAACCCGTTGATGATCGCGCCCCGGTAGAGTTGCAGGAGCTCATCCTGGCGGGCCAGGGTTTTGTCGCGCTCGGCCCTCAGGCGGCCGTTGTCGAAGATGGGCGCGGTGAGCCCGGCGGTGAGGTTGTAGAACGGGCTGCGCAGAATGTCTGACGCGGTGCTGGCGCCCGAGCCGACGCTGGCCCCCAGCAGGACGGTGGGCAACATGGCCGCACGGGCCACGACCACGTCGGCCTGGGCGGCGGCAAGTCTGGCCTCGGCACTGGCAATGTCGGGGCGGCGGCTGAGCAGTTCACTGGGAATCCCGGCGGCGATGCCCGGCCAGTTGAGGTGTTCGAAGCGTTGTTGTCCCAGGTCGAGCTGCTGCACCGGTACACCGAGCAGGGCCGCCAGGGTGATCACAGCCTCCTGCGCCTGTTGCTGCACCTGCGGCAATTGCCTTTGCTGTGCCGCCACCAGGCTCTTTTGCTGGGCCAGCTCCAGGGCGGTGGCCGAACCTGCGGTGTAGCGTGCCTGGACCAGGTCAAGCACGTTGCGCGCGTTGGCCAGGTTCAGCGCGGCGATCCGGTTTTGTTCCTGGAGTGCCAGCGCTTGCGTGTAGCTGTTGGCCACGCCGCTGAGCAGGGTCAGTTCTACTGTGGCTTGATCGAATTCGCTGGCACGCACCCCAAGTGTTGCGCTGTCGCGGGCGGCGCGGCGGCCACCCCAGAAATCCATTTCGTAGCTGGCGGTAAGGCTCGCGCCAAAGCTGTCCACGGCCTTGTTGTCATCGTCGACATCCAGTTGGCTGTAGCCCTTGCCGCGCAGCAGTTTCTGGCGGCTGGCATTCACGCCGCCCACCAGGGAGGGCAGCAACGGCGCACCGGCGATCACGGCACTGGCTTGCGCCTGGTGTACCCGGGCAATCGCGGCCGCCAGGTCGTAACTGCCAAGCTGGGCTTGGGTCACCAGCCGGTCAAGGGCCGGGCTGCCGAAGTTGCTCCACCATTTTCGGGTGTCCTGGCGGGTGGTGTCGGGGTTGGGTGACTGCCAGGCGGCGGGCGCATGCACACCACTGTCGACGGGAGGAGCCAGGTTGCTGCAGGCCGCCAGCATCAGGCTGACGGCGAGGAGGGACAGTTGCGCTTTCATGGGGCGATCATTCACTGGTAAGGGCCGTGACCGGGTCAAGGCGAGCGGCTTTGCGGGCTGGCATAAAGCCGAAAACGACACCCGTCACCAACGCGCAGGCGAACGCGCCGAGGCCCGCCGGGAAGGAAAATGCAACGGCGATATCGCTGAGGATCAAGACCCCGCCGATGAGCAGGGCCAGGGCAATGCCGGTTACGCCGCCCACCAGTGAAAGCATCACGGCTTCAGTCAGGAACTGACGCAGGATGTCCCGCTGGCGGGCGCCGGTGGCCATGCGAATGCCGATTTCCCGGGTGCGTTCCCGTACGGTCATCAGCATGATGTTCATCACGCCGATGCCACCCACCAGCAGGGAGATGGCGGCAATCGCACCCAGCATCAGCGACAGGGTGTTCTGGGTGCGGGCTTCGGCCTGAATCATCGCGGCGTTGTTGGTCAGCTCGTAATCGCGCTTGCCGTCATGCAGGTGCAGCATCAATTGGTCGATGGCCTGTTCAGCGTCTTTGACATTGCGCGCATCGGCGGCGGCGATGGCCACGTATTCGGGATTGCGGCTGCCGAACAGTCGGATGCTGGCGGCGGAATAGGGCACGGCAATCCGGTCGTCGCTGTCCTGGTCGCCAGAGCTTGCGCCCTTGCCGGCCAGTACGCCGACCACCTGGAAGGGCACGTTTTCAATCAGGATGTACTGGCCGATGGGGTCGGCAACGTCTTTGAGCAGGGTGTCCCGGACCTTCTTGCCGATCACCGCCACGGCCGAGGCTGCTTGTTCGTCCGCCTCGGTAAAGTAGCTGCCTTCGACCACCGGCCAGTTGAAAATAGTCGGGAAGTTGGTGTCGTTGCCACCCACGTAGGCTGCGTGGTCCAGGTTGCCGAAACGTACCGTCGCCCGTGCGCCGTTGACGGGCATGATGCGTTGCACCTGCGGCAAGTCGGCAAGGGCGGCCACGTCATCCAGGGTGATGATGCCAGGCGGCGAGCGTGGGTTCGGCGTGTGGCCGCTGAGGTAAATAATGTTGGAGCCGAAGGCGCCCATCTGTGCCATGACCTGGCGCTTGCTGCCTTCACCCACGGCCAGCATCACCACCACTGAGGCCACGCCGATGACGATCCCCAGCAACGTCAGCGCCGTGCGAAACCGGTTGATCCACATGACCCGCCAGGCTGCGCGGACCGCGTCCATCAGTTCACCTTTCCAGGCGCCGGTGTGCTCGCTGCCCAGGGCCAGGCGCTGGCGCAGGTCCACCGCCTGAAGGGCGCCTGTGGGGGCATCGGCCGCGGTGGCGTGTCGGGCGGTATCGCTGATGATCTGGCCGTCGCGGATTTCAATGATGCGCTTGGCGCGGGCGGCGACTTCCCGGTCGTGGGTAATGAGAATGACCACATGCCCCTGGCCTGCCAGCTCATCCAGCAGGGCCATGACCTCCGCGCCGCTCTGGCTGTCCAGGGCGCCGGTGGGCTCGTCGGCGAGGATGATGTGCCCGCCGTTCATCAAGGCCCGTGCAATGGACACCCGTTGCTGTTGGCCGCCGGACAATTGATGGGGGCGGTTGCCGGTGCGGCTGGCCAGGCCCAGGCGGTCCAGCAGGGCAGCGGCACGGGCGTGACGCTCGGCTGCCGGCAGGCCGGCGTAGATGGCTGGCATCTCGACGTTTTCCTGGGCCGAGCCCGACGGGATCAGGTGATAGCCCTGGAATACAAAACCGAAAGCTTCCCTGCGCAACCAGGCCAGCTCATCGCTGTCGAGTTGGGCGACGTTTTCGCCGGCGAACAGGTAGTCACCCTGACTGGGTCGGTCCAGGCAGCCAAGGATATTCATCAGGGTCGATTTGCCGGAGCCCGAGGTGCCGACAATCGCGACAAACTCGCCCGCATGAATCGACAGGTCAATGCCTCGCAGCACGTCGACCTTGGGGCTGTCGTCACCGCCGTAGGATTTGCGGATATCACGCAGTTCGATCAGAGGCGTTTGCATTCAGCCGTCCTTGCCATCGGATGTGCCGGTCAGCAGGTGATCGCCCTCGTTCAAGCCCTCCAGTACCTGAATGTGGCGCCGGTCGCTGATACCGGTGCGCACTTCGAGGCGTTTGATCGTGCCATTGGCCGCCACCACCTGGGCGATGTGCCGGTCTGGGGTGGGGCCGCTGCGCAATGCTGCGATGGGCGCCGTGAGGGTATTGCGGGCCGCACTGGCGACAAAAAATACCTGGGTGGTCATTTCGGCCATCAGTGCATGGTCGGTGTTTTCGACATCCAGCAACACCGTGTAGAGCACCACCCGGCCGCTGCCGCTTTTGCTTGAACTGGCAGGGCTGCCGCCGCCCTGGCTGGTTTCGTTGAGTGGCTTTGGCGGGATCGGCAGAATCTGCCGCACCGTGCTGGTCCAGCGCCGTGCTCCACCACTCAAGGTGGTGAAGTAGGCGCTCATGCCGGGTTTGACGTGGCCGATATCGGCCTCCGACACCTCGGCCCAGACGGTCATGGGCGAAAGCTTGGCGATACGCATGATAAGCGGCGTCTGTTGCTGAGCGTTGAGGGTCTGGCCAACGCGAGCATCCACGGCCACCACTGTGCCCGACATCGGTGCGTAGATGCGGGTGTAGCCCAGTTCGGCTTCGTCGCTGCGCAGGCTGGCCTGAGCCTGGCGGATCTGTGCCTGGAACATGTCGACCCGCGCCTGGGTGGCGCTCAGTTCGGCCTTGGCGGTCTGGACGTCTTCCTCGCGCGTGGCGTTACTCGTCACCAGCCGTTGCTGGCGTTGATACTTCTGTCGCGCCAGTTCGTGCTGGGCCCGCTGCTCCTGCAACTGGGCCTGCAGGTTTTCAATCGCATAGCGACTCGCGTCCAGCTTGGCTTTTTGCGTGGACGGGTCGATCTCCACCAGCAGTTGGCCTTCCTTGACCTCGTCACCCGCCTCGACGTGGATCTTCTGGATCTGTCCGGACGCCTGGGCACCCACGTCTACATAGCGCCGGGGCTGTAGGGTGCCTAGCGCGGTCACACTGCTTTCGATATCGCCCCGGGTCACGGTGACGGTCGTCAGACGGTCCCGACCCGGTGGCAGGACCTGCCAGGCAGCGACAGCAATAACAGGAATCAGGCACGCGACCACAAGCAGGGCGCGTCGGGCAGGTCGAGGGCGTTTCATGCTTAGGTTCCAGCCAGGAAAGATCGGGCCGCAGGTGCGGGAAGCTGTCAGGTAAACGAGAGAATTGGCCGAAGATTTAGGCCGTTACATATGTGGTTACAGCTCTTGTCGAAGAAAAAATGGCCCGTCGATGCAAGACTTCTTTAAAACTAGATGAGAATTACTATAAATTACACACGCCTCAAACTGCCATCATCGAGCAGCGTCACCGAAACGGCGGTTATCTTCGATTTCAAGGACCTAATGCCGCTCTCCAGGCGGTTGGGAGTCATGTTGGAAAACTACTATCGCGAGCTGGTGTGTTTCCTCAATGCCAGGCTGGGCAACCGTCAGGTGGCCGAAGATGTGGTGCATGACGCTTATGTGCGGGTGCTGGGGCGCGCCAGTGAGGTCCCGATCGAGCAGCCCCGGGCGTTTCTTTATCGCACGGCGCTGAACCTGGTGATTGACGGTCATCGGCGCAACGCCCTGCATCAGGATGAACCCCTGGAAGTACTCGACAGCGAAGAGCGTTTTTCGCTGTCCTCGCCCCACCACAGCCTGGATCACGGCCAGCGCCTGGAGATGCTCGAGCGCGCCCTGGCCGAACTGCCGCCGCTCTGCCGTGACAGCTTCCTGCTGCGCAAGCTCGAAGGCATGTCCCACCTGCAAATCGCCGAACGCCTGGGTATTTCCCGCGCGCTGGTGGAAAAACATATCGTCAATGCCATGAAGCATTGCCGGGCACGTATGCGTGAGTGGGATGCGCACTGATTCCAGCGGTAGCTAAATTTTTTTTCATTGTCCTCGTCTTCTATCAACACATGACCTGTTGTACTGCCTTCAGGTCGCTGAGGCTTTCCCGCCCCCAACGCCACGGGGCTTATCCAGAGGACACTGGAATGACACAGGCAATTGCATCGCCCGCGGTTCACGACCTGATCGGTATCGGTTTCGGCCCTTCGAATCTGGCGCTGGCCATTGCCTTGCAAGAGCGCGAGAAAGCCCAGGGCAAGCTGGACGTGCTGTTTCTCGACAAGCAGGCCGACTACCGCTGGCACGGCAACACCCTGGTGGCCCAGAGTGAGTTGCAGATTTCCTTCCTCAAGGACCTGGTGACCCTGCGCAACCCCACCAGCCCATATTCTTTCGTCAATTACCTGAAAGCCCACGGGCGCCTGGTAGATTTCATCAACCTGGGCACCTTCTATCCGTGCCGCATGGAGTACAACGACTACCTGCGCTGGGTCTCCGGGCAGTTCCAGGCGCAAAGCCGTTATGGCGAGGAAGTGCTGGCCATCGAGCCGATCCTGCATCAGCAGCAGGTCGAGGCATTGCGGGTGATCTCACGGGATGCCCAGGGTGAGCAGCACGTACGTACGACCCGCTCGGTGGTGGTCAGCGCCGGTGGTACGCCGCGTATTCCGTCGTCGTTCAAGGCCCTCAAGGACGACGGGCGGGTGTTCCATCACTCTCAGTATCTGGCGCGCATGGCCCAGCAGCCGTGTGTCGACGGCAAACCGATGCGCATCGCGATTATCGGCGGCGGCCAGAGCGCGGCCGAGGCGTTTATCGACCTCAACGACAGTTTCCCTTCGGTGCAGGTGGACATGATCCTGCGCGGTTCGGCGCTAAAACCTGCCGATGACAGCCCGTTCGTCAACGAAGTGTTCTCGCCGGAGTTCACCGACCTGGTGTTCCAGCAGAACGGCAGTGAGCGCGAGCGCCTGGTCAACGAGTACCACAACACCAACTATTCGGTGGTGGACCTGGACCTGATCGAGCGCATCTACGGGATTTTCTACCGCCAGAAAGTCTCCGGCATTGCCCGTCACGCGTTCCGTACCCTGACCACCGTGGAAAAAGCCACCGCCGGGCCGTTGGGCGTCGAGTTGGCATTGCGCAACAACGCCACCGGCGAGACCAGCCTCAATCATTACGACGCCGTGGTGCTGGCCACCGGTTACGAGCGCCAGATGCACCGCCAGTTGCTGGCACCGTTGGCCGAATACATGGGCGACTTCGAAGTCAGCCGCGACTACCGCATTGTCACTGACGAGCGCTGCAAGGCCGGCATCTATATGCAGGGTTTCAGCCAGGCCAGCCATGGCTTGAGCGACACCTTGCTGTCGATCCTGCCGATCCGTGCCGACGAGATTGCCGCGTCGCTGTACGAACACGACCGCACCCGCGGCAAGAGCCGTTCAGTGCAGGATCTCTTGTTCGCGACCGCCAGCTGAGGACCGCCCGCTGCCCATTGTAGGAGCGAGCTTGCTCGCGAAGGTTGTCAACGATGACGATGGAAACCTGATACCCCGCAACGCTCTCAGGATTTTCGCGAGCAAGCTCGCTCCTACAGACGGCACTTGAACCCCGGGGCTTGCTGCTGATACTGTACAAAAAACCAGTATCGGTAGAAGCCCCATGCAGTTGATCGAAAAACTCAGCATCCTTGCCGACGCCGCCAAGTACGACGCCTCCTGCGCCAGCAGTGGCGCGCCCAAGCGCAGCTCGGAAGGCAAGGCGGGGCTGGGTTCCACCGATGGCATGGGCATCTGCCACAGCTATACGCCCGACGGTCGCTGCGTGTCCTTGCTCAAGGTATTGCTGACCAACTTCTGCCTCTACGACTGCCAATACTGCGTTAACCGCCGCTCCAGCGACGTGCCCCGTGCACGCTTCAGCCCGGAGGAGGTGGTGACCCTGACCCTGGATTTCTACCGACGCAATTGCGTGAGCGGGCTGTTTCTCAGCTCCGGCATCATCCGTTCGGCCGACTACACCATGGAGCAGTTGGTGCGGGTCGCCAAGCTCCTGCGGGAAGAGCATGACTTCCGTGGCTATATCCACCTCAAGACCATTCCCGAAGCCGACCCGGCGCTGATTGCCGAGGCGGGGCGGTATGCCGATCGCCTCAGCGTGAATATCGAGTTGCCGACGGACAAGAGCCTGCAAACCCTGGCGCCGGAGAAGCAGATCGTCTCGATCAAGCAGGCGATGCAGACCATCTACACCGGTGAACAGACCGTGCTCAACGAACCCCGCGCGCCGCGTTTCGCGCCGGCCGGGCAGAGCACGCAGATGATCGTCGGCGCCGATGACACCGACGACAGCACCATCCTCCACAGTGCCGAGGCGTTGTATGGCAATTTCAAATTGCGCCGGGTGTATTACTCGGCATTCAGCCCGATTCCCAACAGCCCGAAAAGCGTGCCCCTGGCTGCGCCGCCGCTGATGCGCGAGCACCGCTTGTATCAGGCGGATTTCCTGTTGCGCAGCTACGGGTTCAGTGCCAATGAGCTGTTTGAAGGGCCGGGCGACCTGGCCCTGGATATCGACCCGAAACTGGCCTGGGCCCTGGAGCACCGCGAGGTGTTCCCGCTGGACCTGAACCGCGCCGAGCCGACCTTGATCGCGCGCATTCCCGGGATTGGCCTGCGCACCACCCAACGGTTGGTGGACCTGCGCCGACAGCGCAAGATCCGCTTCGAGGACCTGGCGCGCATGCGTTGCGTGCTGGCCAAGGCCAAGCCGTTTTTCATCACCAGTGACTACCATCCGCAACAGGCGGAAAGCACCAGCGTGCTGCTGCGCGAACAACTGCGCGACCGTCCGCAGCCGCAGCAAATGGGGCTATGGGGATGATCAGCCTGGAATGCGACAACCTGTTCAGCACCTGGCGCGAGCAGGCGCGCTGGTTGCTCAGCCATCAGATTGACCCCAGCCATGTGAGTTGGGGTGTGGCCGAGGTGGCGGACCTGTTTGCCACGGACGAGCAGTACCCGGCGGAGTGCGGGCCGTTCCAGGCACGGATTCCCAAGGCGCTGCTGGAGCTGCTGGAGTCCGCCGCGTGTTATCACGGTGAACAGCGCTGGAGCTTGTTGTATGAGGTGTTGTGGCGCGTCAGCCATGGGGACCGCACGGCGATGATGTCCGGGGACAAGCTGGGCAGCGAGTTGCAGCGACGGATCAAGCAGGTGCAGCGCGAGGCCCATCATCTGCATGCGTTTGTGCGGTTTATCGCGTTGCCGGCAGAGGCGGGGCCGGAGTTGCCCGAGTACGTGGCGTGGCATGAGCCGGCCCACGATATCTTGAAGGTGGCCAGTCAGCATTTTGTCGGGCGCATGGGGCGTCATCGCTGGATGATCGCGACGCCGCTGGACGGGGTTTATTACGACGGGGAGCAGTTGATTCATCGGCGGCAATGCCCGGTGGAATGGCAGGCGTTGGCGCAGAATGTCGAGGATCCCCACAGTGCGATGTGGCTGACGTATTACAGCCATATCTTTAACCCGGCGCGGTTGAACCCCAAGGTGATGGAAGGGCATTTGCCGAGCCGGTTCTGGAAGAATCTGCCGGAGGGCAAGTTGATTCCAGGGTTGATCAGCGAGGCGCGTACGGGCAAGCAGCGGGATGGGCAGGCGAAGATGATTGGGGCCAAGCCGGGTAAAAAAATCTCAAGCGGGCATGGTTAATGTGGGAGCTGGCTTGCCTGCGATGCAGACAACTCGGTGTTTCAGTTACACCAAGGTGATGCTATCGCAGGCAAGCCAGCTCCCACATTTGATCTTCAGTGTTTCGGGAAGTGAGGATTAGGCCAGTTCGGTGGCGGTGTTTTTTACGACCGCCAATTCCGGATGCGCCACCAACTTATCAATGTGCAATTCATCGTTGTTGAGCCAGGTTTCCGTCAGCACGCGGTAGTGCTCCATGTCCCGGCAGCGCATGCGCAGGCTGTAGTCGAACGGCCCGCTGATCAGTTGGCATTCGAACACTTGCGGGCAGGCTTTGACGCATGCCTCGAATGCCTTCTGCGCCGAGCGCCCGCTCTGGTTGGAGAGGGCCACCAGTACCAGTAACGACAGCCCCGGCGAAACCATCTGCACGTCGATGATCGCCCCATAACCCCGGATGACCCCGCGTCGCTCCAGCTTGCGCACCCGTTCCAGGCACGGCCTGGGCGTCAGGTGCACCAGCGACGAGAGTTTTTCGTAGGTGATGCGTCCCTGGTGCCGTAACACGTCGATGATGGCTTCATCGATGCGGTCCAGCACAGGTGAGGCGTTCGGTCCGGTGGCCTTGGTATCCATGGTGTGTGGTGTTCACTTCAATCGGTTGGAAAGAAATTGCTGCAAGCGTTCGCTGTTCGGCTGATCGAGGATTTCGGCTCCGCCTTGTTCCTCGACGCGGCCCTGGTGCAGGAACAGCACTTGGCTGGACACCTGGCGGGCAAAGCCCATTTCGTGGGTGACCATGAGCATGGTACGACCTTCCTCCGCCAACGTCTGTATGACTTTAAGGACTTCTCCTACAAGTTCAGGGTCGAGGGCCGAGGTGGGTTCGTCGAACAGAATAATCTCCGGTTCCATCGCCAGGGCCCGGGCGATGGCCACGCGCTGTTGCTGGCCACCGGAGAGGAAGGCCGGGTATTGATCCGCCACCCGGCCCGGCAGGCCGACCTTGTCGAGGTACAGGCGGGCGCGTTTTTCCGCCTCGACGGCGCTTACGCCGAGCACCCGGCGCGGGGCCATGGTGATGTTTTCCAGCACGGTCATGTGGCTCCACAGGTTGAAGTGCTGGAACACCATGGCCAGGCGGGTGCGCAGGTTCTGCAATTGCGCCTGGTGCGGCGCCCGCGTGCCGGCGCGGCCTGGTTGCATTTCGATGCTGATGCCGTCGAGGGTGATGACCCCGGCGTCCGGCTGTTCGAGGAAGTTGATGCAGCGCAGCATCGTGCTTTTGCCGGAGCCGCTGGCACCGATCAGGCTGATCACGTCGCCATTGCGCGCGTTCAGTGAGACGCCCTTGAGCACCTCATGCTCGCCATAGCGTTTGTGCAGGCCTTCGACCTGGAGTTTGACGTTGGCGTTTTCTGCCACGGCCACCGGTTGGGTAGCGGGGCGTACATCGGTGGGATAAGCGGCCAGGGCCTGCGCGGACTGATTCATGGGTTAGCCTCGGGTAGGAACAAGAAAACGCATCCAGCGACGTTCGGCCAGTCGAAACAGGCCCACCAGTGCAAAGGACAGCAGCATGTACAACAGGGCCGCGATGCCGAAGGCCTGGAACGTCAGGAACGTCTCGGCGTTGGCATCGCGGGCCACCTTGAGGATGTCGGCGATGGTGGCGGTGAACGCCAGGGAAGTGGCGTGCAGCATCAGGATCATTTCGTTGCTGTAGGCCGGCAGTGCACGGCGCAGTGCGGCGGGCACTACCACGAACAGGTTCAGGCGCCAGCCGTGCAGGCCGTACGCCTTGGCAGCTTCGATCTCGCCGTGGGGAATGTTGCGGATCGCCCCGGCAAAGATTTCCACGGTGTAGGCGCAGGTGTTCAGCACAAACGCCAGCAGCGTGCAGTTCAGCGCATTGCGGAAAAACTGGTTGAGCAGGGCGTTGTCCTGCACCACCTCCAGGCCGTAGAGGCCGGTGTAGCAAATCAGCAACTGGATATACAGCGGCGTGCCGCGAAACAGGTAGGTGTAGACCTCCACCGGCCAGCGGACCCAGAAGTGTTCCGAGACCCGCGCGATCGCCAGCGGGATCGACAGGAAGAAGCCCAACACCACCGAGATAATGAACAGCCACAGGGTCATGGCCACTCCGGAGAAGCCATTGCCGTCGGTGAACAGGTAGGCCAGACCGTATTGCTGGATCAGTTCGATCATCGCGCCATCCCCTTGATGCCCACGTTGTAGCGCCGTTCCAGGCGTTTGAAGATGCGGTTGGAGAGGGTGGTGATCACCAGGTACACCAGGCCCGCGAGGATCAGGAAATACAGCGGGTCGTTGGTGGTCTTGCCGGCGTTTTGCGCCGCCTTGACCAGGTCCGACAGGCCGATGATCGACACCAGCGCCGTGGACTTGAGCAGCACCAGCCAGTTATTGCCCAGGCCCGGCAGGGCAAAGCGCATCAGTTGCGGGAACAGCACCAGGCGAAAGCGCTGCCAGCGGCTCAGGCCGTAGGCGGTGGCGGCTTCGAGTTGGCCGGCGGGTACGCTGAGAATTGCCCCGCGAAAGTTCTCGGTGAAATACGCACCGTAGATAAACCCGAGGGTAATGACACCGGCGGTGAACGGGTCGATTTCGAAGTAGGCCCAGCCGAGCATTTCACTCAGGTCGTTGAGCCACAGCTGCAGGCTGTAGAAGATCAGCAGGATCAGCACCAGGTCCGGCACGCTGCGAATCAGCGTGGTGTAGAGCGTGGCCGGAACCCGCAGCAGCTTGACGCTGGAGAGCTTGGCAGCGGCGGCGATCAGGCCCAGGGACAGGCTCAGCAGCAGCGCCAGGAACGCCAGCTTGACCGTCATCCAGGCACCCTGAGCCAGCAACGGGCCGAAGCCTTGCAAGTTGAGGAATTCATTCACGGGGGAGATCTCTGTGGTGTGAAACAACGCATCACGGCCCCCCGGTAGCAGCTGTCGAGCCCCAGCGAGGCTGCGTCAGGCGCGCCTCGGTGCCTAGTCTGGCTCGAGAACGGCGGCGTGGCCGACGCAGCCTCGCAGGGGCTCGACAGCTGCTACGGAGGGAACGTTGTTTTTACTCGTTGTAGATGTCCTGATCGCCGAAGTATTTCTTCTGGATCTGTGTGTAGGTGCCATCGGCCTGGACGGCGGCGATGCCCTTGTTGATCAGCTCCACCAACTCCTTGTCGTTCTTGCGCAGGCCCATGGCGATGTCGAGCGGCAGGGTCGGGTCCTTGAAGGCCGGGCCGGTCTTGAAGTCGGCGCCTTCAGGCTTGGACAGGAAGTTAAGCTGGGCTTCGAGCTTGTCGGTCAGGGTAGCGTCCAGGCGACCGTTTTGCAGGTCGGCGTAGTTCTGCTCCTGGGACTGGTAAGCCTTGATCTGCGCGCCCAGCTTGGCCAGGTGTGCACGGGCGTAGGCCTCTTGCAGCGAGCCTTGCAGCACGCCGACTTGTTTGCCTTTCAGGGATTCGGGGGTGTCGCCGAAGTCGGCGCTTTTGCGGGTGATCACTGAGGTCGGGCTGAGGAACAGGCGGTCGCTGAAGTCGATGACTTTCTGGCGGGCCGGGGTCACGGCCATGGAGGACATGATGGCGTCGAACTTGCGGGCGCGCAGGGCCGGGATCATGCCGTCGAATTCGTTGTGGACCCACACGCATTTGACTTCGAGCTTGGCGCAGATGGCGTTGCCCAGGTCGATGTCGAAACCTTGCAGGCTGCCGTCGGCGGCGACGGATTCAAACGGTGGGTATTCGGGGAAGACCCCAAAGCGGATTTCTTTCCATTCCTGAGCCTGGGCAGCGGTGGCGGCCAATGGCAGGAGCAGCGCAGCGAAAAGTGATCGGAGCGGAGTCATGTGTATTCCCTATATTTTGTAATTGATGTCAGGGCAGTAGAAAACTGAACGCTAAGGTGAAGAGGCTTTTTGTGGTGAGGGAGGTTGATCCCGCTAGGTTGCGTAGCGGCCTCAAAATCCTGGGAGCGCTACGCACTCCAGCGGGAGCAAGCTCCCTCGCCACATTGGGCTGTTTGTTGCCAGAGAGAATGCTTCAAGATGGTGCGTTTTTTGTGTCGTTTACCCCCGCCGAGGCGCGCGGAATGTGCTGTTAAATCGCGAGCTACAGCGGAAACGGCTGTAACACCCGCTAAATCGGCTTGTCGGTGAGGTTTTTCCGGCCTGCTGCTCACGCAAAGCAGCAGGCCAGAGCGGTCTCAGGCGCGCTTTTTCTGCTGTGCGGCCGGTGCTTGTGCCAGGCGGGCAAACAGGTCCTTGGGGTCGGCCAGGTCCGGCACCAGTTCCAGTTCGCTGCCCACGTCCAGCGCCTTGGCCACATCCAGTACGTAGCGCAGGGCGGAGTAGTCTTCGATGGCAAAACCCACCGAGTCGAACAGGGTGACCTGGCGCGCATTTTCACGGCCCGGGGCCTGGCCGTTGATCACTTGCCACAGTTCGGTGACCGGCGAATCTTCCGGCATGTGCTGGATTTCGCCTTCGATGCGGCTTTGGGGTTCGTACTCGACGATCACACGGGCACGTTCGACGATTCGTCGGTCCAGCTCGGTCTTGCCCGGGCAGTCGCCGCCGACGGCATTAAGGTGCATGCCCGGCTCGATCATCTCGTTCGTTAGGATGGTGGCGTAGGCCTTGTCGGCGGTGACGGTGGTGACAATGTCGGCACCTTTCACGGCTTCGGCCACGCTGCCTGCCAGGATCACCTTGATCGCCGGGAAGGCTTTGAGGTTGGACGCCAGTTTGGCGGTGGCCTTGGCATCGATGTCGAACAGGCGGATTTCAGTGATGCCCAGCATCGCGTGGAAGGCCAGGGCCTGAAACTCGCTCTGGGAGCCGTTGCCGATCAACGCCATGCTGCGGCTGTTGTCCCGGGCCAGGTAGCGTGCTACCAGGGCCGAGGTGGCGGCGGTGCGGATCGCGGTGGTCAGGGTCATTTCCGCCAGCAGGACCGGTTTGCCGGTGTCCACATCGCCCAGGGCGCCGAAGGCCATGACGGTGAGCATGCCGCTCTGGGTGTTTTTCGGGTGGCCGTTCACGTATTTGAAGGCGTACAGCGAGGCATCGGACACCGGCATCAGCTCGATCACGCCCTCGGGCGAGTGGTTGGCCAGGCGCGCGCATTTTTCAAAGTCCTGCCAGCGCAGGTAGTCGGCGCGGATGTACTCGGCCATCTCGGTGATGCAGGTTTGCAGGCCTTTTTGCGAAACCAGGTAGCTCAAGTCGTTGACGTCGATATAGCGGGTCATGGGAAGACTCCTTATTGAAATGAGGGGCGGGCGGGCAGATGCACTTCCGCCAACATGCAGCGGGCACTGCCGCCGCCGATGCGTTCGATGTTGTCGATGTTCACCACCACCGGCCGGGTGTGGCGCTCCACATGCTGGCGCTGGGCGGGCTTGAGCGAGCCCCAGGCGCTGGCCGACATCACCAGCAGCGGCTGGCCGTCGCGGTCGTGGACTTCCAGCATGTTGCCGGCGAAGGCTTCCAACTGATCGAAGTCCAGGGCGACGATGTCTTTGCCGGTGTCCCGCAGGGAGCGTTCCAGGGCCTGGCGCTCGAGGTCATCGGGCAGGGCTTGCAGGCACACCACGGAGAGGTCGCGACCGACGCTCATCATCACGTTGCTGTGGTAGATCGGCGCGTGGTGGCGGTCGACGGCGTGGAATACGCAGAGCTGGTAGTCCAGACGTTCGGCGAACTGGCGCAGGGCGTCCTGATGGGTACGCCCGGAATGGCAGGCGTAGCTGATGCGGTGCTGGCGGTCCAGGACCATGCTGCCGGTGCCTTCGAGGAACATGTTCTGTTGTTCGAGGTGGCTGAAGTCGATGGTGTTGTGGATCGCGAAGCGCTGCTCCAGTACTTGCAGCACGCCTTTGTCGCGTTCCAGTCGTCGGTTCTGGCCTTCCATCGGGTACAGCACCAGGCTGCCGTCGGCGTGGCTGCTCCACCAGTTGTTGGGGAAGATCGAATCCGGGGTGTGGGGCGCGGGAGTGTCTTGTACCACCAGCACCTCCACGCCGTGGTGGCGCAGGGTGTCGACGTAGCCGTCGAACTCTTCCAGCGCTTTCTGCTGTGCCGCCAATGGGTCGAGGGGCGCGCGCTGGAAGCGGTTGTTGATCGCAGTGTCCGGGTTAAAGGCGAAGTGCGCCGGGCGGATCATCAGGACGGTGTTGGTGGTTTGCATGGGTGCACGGGTCCATGGGTTGGGCAGTGAGGCTATTTTGTGCGGTGTGAAGGAAGAATCCCGGCTGAACTGAAGGGGTGGCTCAGCCGGGAAAGCTGAAAAGTGGGGTGGAGCAGCCGAATCGGCTGTAGGGGTGAGTGGAGATCAAAATGTGGGAGCGGGCTTGCTCGCGAAAGCGGTGGGTCAGTGAATAAATTCGGTGGCTGATACACCGCCTTCGCGAGCAAGCCCGCTCCCACATTGGTATTGTGTTGCCTGAGGTATTTTTGTCTGGATGGAGAAACCATGCCCACTGAAGTTCGTCTCGCCCAACCCTCCGATGCCGAGGGCATCAGCCAGGTCATTCTGGCGGCCCTGCATGACAGCAATGCCCGGGATTATCCGGCTGATGTGATTGCGCGGGTGGCGAGCAACTTTACCCCCGAGGCGGTGCTGGGGCTGCTTGCTCGCCGAACGGTGCTGGTGGCGACGCAAGATAAAGTCATCGTCGCGACAGCGGCTCTCGATGGCAATGTGGTGCGTTCGGTGTTCGTCAATCCGGCGCTGCAAGGGCAGGGCATCGGGCGTTTGCTGATGATTGAAATCGAGTTGCGCGCCCGGGAAGCGGGAGTGACGACGCTGCATGTGCCATCTTCCCTGACCGCCGAGCCGTTCTACACCAAGCTGGGGTTCCACACGGTGCGCGATGTCTACCATGGCAATGAGCGCACGCTGGTGATGGAGAAGGGGTTGTCATCCCGTCATCCCATCGGCGCCTATCGGGACCGTGCGCATCGGGCGCAGGTGGTAGCGCTGTGGCAGGCGGCATTTGGTTATGACGCGGCGCACAACCTGCCGGGCTTGGCGATCGACAAGAAGCTGGCGGTCAACGATGGGTTGTTCTTTGTGGCTACCGACAAGAAAGCGGTGATCGGCACCATTCTCGCCGGCTACGACGGGCATCGCGGCTGGCTGTATTCGGTGGCGGTGCATCACGATTATCGGTGCCAGGGCCTGGGCGCTTCGCTGGTGCGGCATGCGGAGCAGGCGTTGACAGCGTTGGGCTGCATGAAGATCAACCTGCAGATCACCAGCGGCAATGATGCGGTGATGGGGTTTTATGAGGCGCTGGGTTATGGCACTGAGCCGCGGATCAGCATGGGCAAGAAGATCCTGGAAAACATCCCGACGGATAAAGCCTGAACGTCGGTTTTCCAAACACTGGAAACCAAATGTGGGAGCTGGCTTGCCTGCGATAGCGGTGGACCAGTCGATAAACGTGTCGACTGATACTCCGCTATCGCAGGCAAGCCAGCTCCCACATTGGTTTTGTGGTGTTGCTGGCAGCCGGTTGCTTAGACCTTGACGATCCAGCCTGCAGGCGCTTCAACGTCGCCGGACTGCACGCCGGTCAGCTCTTTGTAGAGCTTCTGGGTGACCGGGCCGACTTCTTTTTCGCTGTAGAACACGTGCAGCTTGTCTTTGTACTCGATGCCGCCGATCGGGGTGATCACGGCAGCGGTACCGCAGGCGCCGGCTTCCTTGAAGTCCGACAGCTTGTCGATCAGCACGTCGCCTTCAACCACTTCCAGGCCCAGGCGGGATTTGGCCAGTTCGATCAGCGACAGGCGGGTGATGCCTGGCAACACCGACGGCGAGTTCGGGGTGACGAACTTGTTGTCGTGGGTGATCCCGAAGAAGTTGGCCGAGCCGACTTCTTCGATTTTCGAGTGGGTGGCCGGGTCGAGGTAGATGCAGTCGGCGAAGTTGGCTTTTTTCGCCAGGGAACCGGGCATCAGGCTGGCGGCGTAGTTGCCACCGACCTTGGCTGCGCCGGTGCCGTTCGGTGCGGCACGGTCGTAACCGGAGATCAGGAAGTTGTGCGGGGTCAGGCCGCCCTTGAAGTAGGCGCCTACCGGGATGCAGAAGATCGAGAAGATGAACTCTGGTGCGGTGCGCACGCCGATGTTGTCACCGGTGCCGATCACGAACGGGCGCAGGTACAGCGCGCCGCCGGTGCCGTACGGCGGGATGAACCGCTCGTTGGCACGGACTACTGCTTTGCAGGCTTCGATGAAGGCGTCGGTCGGCACTTGTGGCATCAGCAGGCGACCACAGCTGCGCTGCATGCGCGCGGCGTTCTGGTCCGGACGGAACAGGTTGATCGAACCGTCCTTGCAGCGATAGGCCTTGAGGCCTTCAAAGCATTGCTGGCCGTAGTGCAGGGCGGTGGAGCCCTCGCTGATGTGCAGCACGTTGTCGTCGGTCAGGGTGCCTTCTTGCCAGGCGCCGTCCTTCCAGGTCTGGAGGAAACGCTTGTCGGTCTTGATGTAGTCAAAACCCAGCTTGTCCCAATTGATGCTTTCGTTACCCATGACACCCTCTATCTTTTGTCAACCGCCTGGTCGAAGGCAGGCTTATGGTTTATTTCTGGATGGGCGCAACAATACTTCATTCCCCGGTGCGTTCGCACCCCCTGTAGGAGCGAGCTTGCTCGCGAAGGTCGTGAACGATGACGCTGGAAACCTGGTGCCCAGCGGTGTTCTCGGGTTTTTCGCGAGCAAGCTCGCTCCTACAGTTGGGTGTGATCGCCCGTTACATGTGCAATGCATGCCCCAGGGCCCGCAGCGCCGCTTCCTGTACCGCTTCGCCCAGGGTTGGGTGGGCGTGAATCGTGCCCGCCACGTCTTCCAGGCGTGATCCCATTTCCAGGCTCAGGCCGAAGGCGGTGGACAATTCCGAGACGCCCACGCCTACCGCCTGCCAGCCGACGATCAGGTGATTGTCGCGGCGCGCCACCACCCGCACGAAGCCGGTTTTCGACTCCAGGGTCATGGCCCGGCCATTGGCGGCAAACGGGAAGCTCGACACGATGCAGTCCAGCCCGGCGGCCTTGGCCTCGTCCGGGGTCTTGCCGACCACCACCAGTTCCGGGTCGGTGAAGCACACCGCCGGGATCGCAGCCGGGTTGAATTCGCGGGATTTACCGCTGATCAGTTCGGCCACCATTTCGCCCTGGGCCATGGCGCGGTGGGCGAGCATCGGCTCACCGCTGAGGTCGCCGATGGCCCATACGTTGCGCATGCTGGTCTGGCAGCGGCTGTCGATCCTGATCGCCGAGCCGTTCATGTCCAGGTTCAAGGCTTCAAGGTTCCAGCCCTGGGTGTTGGGTTTGCGACCAACGGCAACCAACACCTGGTCGGTTTCCAGCGACAGCGTCTCGCCGCTGGGGTCACGCACTTGCAGTCTGTTGTGTTCAAAGCCAGTGACGCTGTGTTTCAGGAACACCTTCACCCCCAACTGCTTGAGGGATTCGGCCACCGGCTGGGTCAGTTCGGCGTCGTAGGCCGGCAGTATCCGGTCTTGCGCCTCAACCACGCTGACGTCTGCACCGAGCTTGCGATAGGCAATCCCCAGCTCCAGGCCGATATAGCCACCGCCCACCACGATCAAGCGTTTAGGGATGCGTTTCGGCGCCAGGGCTTCGGTGGAGGAGATGATCGGCCCGCCAATCGGCAGCATCGGCAGGTTGACGCTTTTCGAACCGGTGGCCAGCAGCAGGTGTTCACACTGAATGCGCTGGTCGCCGACATCGACAGTCTTGCCATCGACGACCTTGGCCCAGCCATGAATGACCTGAACCTTGTGTTTCTTCAGCAGCGCGGCAACGCCGGTGGTCAGGCGGTCAACGATGCCGTCTTTCCATTCCACGCTTTTACTGATGTCCAGGGTCGGCACATCGACTTCGATGCCCAACGGCGAGCCCTGGCTGTGGTGCACGGTTTGCTGGAACTGTTCGGCAACATGGATCAGTGCCTTCGACGGAATGCAGCCGATGTTCAGGCAGGTGCCGCCCAGCGATTGGCCTTCCACCAGGATGGTCGGGATGCCCAACTGGCCGGCGCGAATCGCTGCCACGTAACCGCCAGGCCCGCCGCCGATAATCAGTAGGGTGGTGTGCAATGTTTGAGACATGGGTTACTCCAGGAACAGGCTGGCGGGTTGTTCGAGCAGGCCACGGATGGCCTGGATGAATTGCGCCGCGTCCATGCCATCGACCACCCGGTGATCGAAGGAACTGGAGAGGTTCATCATCTTGCGGATCACGATCTGGCCCTTGATCACCATCGGCCGCTCGACGATGCGGTTGACCCCGACGATGGCCACTTCGGGCAGGTTCAGCACCGGGGTGCTGACGATCCCGCCCAATGCGCCCAGGCTGGTCAGGGTAATGCTCGAACCCGACAGCTCATCGCGACTGGCCTTGCCATTGCGCGCAGCATTCGCCAGCCGATTGATTTCTTGCGCCGTGCCCCACAGGTTGCGGGCTTCGGCGTGACGCACCACCGGCACCATCAGGCCCACATCGCTCTGGGTGGCGACGCCCACATGCACCGCGCCGAGGCGGGTGATGACCTGGGCTTCGTCGTCATAACGCGCATTGATTTGCGGGTAGTCGCGCAATGCGACGACCATGGCCCGCACCAGGAACGGCAGCAGGGTCAGCTTGCCGCGGGTGGCGCCGTGTTTCTCGTTGAGGTGCACGCGCAACTCGTCGAGGGCCGTGACGTCTATCTCCTCCACGTAGCTGAAATGCGCGGCACGCCGGGTGGCGTCCTGCATGCGCTGGGCGATCTTGCGGCGCATGCCGATCACCGGGATTTGCTGCTCGTCGTTGCGTTCGGCGTACGGGTTGGAGGCACCGGAATTTTTCGCCGGACCCTGGAGCAAGTAAGCGTCCAGATCTTCATGCAGAATCCGGCCGGCCGGGCCTGAACCCTGGACCAGTCGTAGCTGGATGCCAGCATCCAGCGCATGTTTGCGCACGGCCGGGGAGGCCAGCGGGCGGTCATCGGCCTCGCGAGCCACGGGCGCTTGCGCAGCCGTCACCGCAGGCTTGGCTGCCGGCTTGGGTTCAACCACCGGCGCGGCCTTGGCTTCGACTTTCGGTGCAGGAGCCGGTGCAGGCGCGACCTCTTCAACCACCGCCGACAACGCCGACTCCCTGGTATTGCCCGCGCCTTCCACTTCGATACTGATCAAAATACTGCCCACTGCCATGACTTCGCCCGGCTCGCCGCCGAGGGAAATCACCTTGCCGTGCACCGGCGAAGGAATGTCCACCATGGCCTTGTCGGTCATCACGTCCGCCAGCACCTGGTCTTCTACCACCAGGTCGCCGACCTTGACGTGCCATACCGACAATTCAACTTCTGCGATGCCTTCGCCAATGTCCGGCATCTTGATAACGTGCGTGCCCATTCAGACCTCCATAACCCGATGCAAAGCCGCGCCCACTCGGGTCGGGCCAGGGAAATACGCCCACTCTTGCGCGTGCGGGTAGGGGGTGTCCCAACCGGTGACGCGCTCGATTGGCGCTTCCAGGTAGTGGAAGCAGTGCTCCTGCACCAGCGCCACCAGCTCGGCGCCGAACCCGCAGGTACGGGTGGCTTCGTGAACGATCACGCAACGGCGGGTTTTCTTCACGGAATTGACGATGGTTTCCAGGTCCAGCGGCCACAGGCTGCGCAGGTCGATGACTTCGGCATCGATGCCGGTTTCTTCAGCGGCGACTTGCGACACATACACGGTGGTGCCGTAGGTGAGGATGGTCACGTCCTTGCCCGGGCGGGCGATGGCGGCCACGTCCAGCGGCACGGTGTAGTAACCGTCCGGCACTTGCGCTTGCGGATGCTTCGACCACGGGGTTACCGGGCGGTCGTGGTGGCCGTCGAACGGGCCGTTATACAGGCGCTTGGGTTCGAGGAAGATCACCGGGTCATCGTTTTCGATAGAGGCGATCAGCAGGCCCTTGGCGTCGTACGGGTTGGACGGCATCACCGTGCGCAGGCCGCAGACCTGGGTGAACACCGCTTCAATACTCTGGCTGTGGGTCTGGCCGCCGTAGATGCCGCCGCCGCAGGGCATGCGCATGGTCAGCGGTGCAGTGAACTGGCCGGCCGAGCGATAACGCAGGCGGGCCGCTTCGGAAATGATCTGGTCGGTGGCGGGGTATACGTAGTCGGCGAACTGAATCTCGGCCACCGGCCGCAGGCCATAGGCGCCCATGCCGACCGCCACGCCGACGATCCCGCTTTCGGAGATCGGTGCGTCAAACACCCGCGAGGTGCCGTATTTGTTCTGCAAGCCTTCGGTGCAACGGAACACGCCGCCGAAGTAACCGACGTCCTGGCCGAACACCACCACATTGTCGTCTCGCTCAAGCATCACATCCATGGCCGAGCGCAAGGCCTGGATCATGGTCATGGTCGTGGTGGTCATGGCGGTTTCCAGCTGGATATTGTTGTTGTGATCGTTCATGTCAGATCCCCAACTCTTGACGCTGGCGCTTCAAGTGCTCCGGCATCTCTTTATAAACGTCTTCGAACATGGTCGCGGCGCTTGGAATCTGGCCACCGGCCAGGGTGCCGTACTGTTCGGCTTCTTTCTGGGCCTTGATCACTTCCGCTTCAAGCTCGGCACTGACCGCCGCGTGTTCCTCTTCGGACCACTGACCCATCTTGATCAGGTGCTGCTTGAGGCGGGCAATCGGGTCGCCCAGCGGGAAGTGGCTCCAGTCGTCGGCGGGACGGTATTTGGACGGGTCATCGGAAGTGGAGTGCGGGCCTGCGCGGTAGGTCACCCACTCGATCAGGGTTGGCCCCAGGTTGCGGCGGGCGCGTTCGGCGGCCCAGGCGGAGGCCGCGTACACCGCGACAAAATCGTTGCCGTCCACCCGCAGGGAGGCGATGCCGCAACCTACGCCGCGTCCGGCAAAGGTCGTGGCTTCACCGCCGGCGATGGCCTGGAAGGTGGAGATCGCCCACTGGTTGTTCACTACGTTAAGGATGACCGGCGCCCGGTACACGTGGGCGAAGGTGAGGGCGGTGTGGAAGTCGGATTCAGCGGTGGCGCCGTCGCCGATCCAGGCCGAGGCAATCTTGGTATCGCCCTTGATCGCCGAGGCCATGCCCCAGCCCACGCCCTGGACGAATTGGGTGGCGAGGTTGCCGGAGATCGTGAAGAAGCCGAAGTCTTTTACCGAGTACATGATCGGCAACTGGCGGCCCTTGAGCGGATCGCGCTCGTTGGACAGCAGTTGGCAGATCAGGTCCACCAGCGGCACTTCGCGGGCCATCAGGATGCTTTGCTGACGGTAGGTGGGGAAGCACATGTCGTCGATGTTCAAGGCCAGGGCCTGGGCGCTGCCGATGGCTTCTTCGCCAAGGCTTTGCATATAGAACGACATCTTTTTCTGACGCTGGGCGACCACCATGCGGTTGTCGAAGATCCGCGTCTTGAGCATGGCGCGCATGCCCTTGCGCAGAATTTCGACCGGCACACCTTCAGCCCACGGGCCGAGGGCCTGGCCCTGATCGTCGAGCACGCGAATCAGGCCCTTGGCCAGGTCGGCAGTGTCGGCGGGTTCCACGTCAATTGGGGGTTTGCGCACCGTGCCTGCGTCAGTCAGGCGCAGGTAGGTAAAGTCGGTCTTGCAGCCTGGTCGGCCTGAGGGTTCAGGGACGTGCAGGCGCAGTGGTTCATACTGCTGAGTCATGGCTTTCTACGCTCTATCTTGTGAATTTCTTGTAGTGGGCGCGGTAGCTGACAGTCCGTCTTCGGGTAGAAGAAATCTTGTCCTACAACAATCATAGGCTCGCGGCAGGAGAATATTTATCTCTGTTTCGTTGCGTTGGAGATCATTTGGGGATAAAAAAACTGCATAAACATAATAAACAGGTGGTTTTGTCTCATGCGCAAACTGGACCGTATCGATATCGGCATTCTGAACGCCCTTCAGGAGAATGCCCGCATCACCAACGCCGACCTGGCCCGCTCGGTCAACCTGTCGCCCACGCCGT
Source organism: Pseudomonas sp. 32A (assembly GCF_052682255.1). NCBI lineage: Bacteria > Pseudomonadati > Pseudomonadota > Gammaproteobacteria > Pseudomonadales > Pseudomonadaceae > Pseudomonas > Pseudomonas sp. 32A. The sequence continues at coordinate 5,129,528 of NZ_JBQYLY010000001.1, forward strand.
GTTTCAACCGGGTCAAGGCGATGGAAGAATTGGGGCTGATCCGCGACCAGGTGACGCTGCTGGACGCCGACCTGCTGGGGCTGCACGTCAATGTGTTCATCCACGTCAGCCTGGAAAAGCAGAACGAACTGGCGTTGCAGCAATTTGAAGGGGCGATTTCGGATCGCCCCGAAGTGATGGAGTGCTACCTGATGGCCGGCGATCCCGACTATTTGATTCGAGTGCTGGTGCCGACCATCCAGTCTTTGGAGCGCTTCATGATGGACTTTTTGACCAAAGTCCCGGGTGTCGCCAACATCCGCTCCAGTTTTGCCCTCAAGCAAGTACGTTATAAAACGGCGTTGCCGTTGCCGCCAGGTGGATTGATGGTCTGATAAACCTGCCAAGGCTATCCGTTTAGATATAAATGGGCTCTCATCTCATTCATTAGTGCTAAGGGGCTATTTATAAATTTGATCTTCAGTGCGCAGATTCGGGCAACTGCTAAGCTCCTATTTTAAATGGGAGCGGTGTCATGGAAAATCAGGATCTGGTATGCCGTGCGCTCTACGAGTTCAACTTAACCCAACTATCTATTGTGGCCGCACTCGAGGACATGACGGCGTTAGTTGGAAAAGTTTCCTATCTGTCGCCGGAAGTTGTCGACTCCTTGAATCGTCATCTTGAAACCGTCGGACGCAATTGCGACCGCTCGTGTGAGGCGATGTACGCTCTGGTTACCCTGAAAGCAGAAATGCCCGACTGACGTTGGGGCTCTTTCCGTTTTTAAAGAAAGGTTGTGTTTCAAGTTGAGCATTTTTTACAACGATTAAACATATTAACGTCATAAGACGTTGCGCTGTTGGGCCAACGAAGGGTAAGCCGAATGTTCATGAGATCCTTGACGTTGAGTGTTCGCACCACACTTTGTTTTGGTGTGATTTGTATTTTCTTGTTAATGCAAGGAGGCGTGACGCTGGTTAAAGTTGAGAAAATTTATTCGTCAACCGTGGATGTTGGAACTAATTGGCTGCCCAGTATTAGTTTGGCGGGAAGTATAAATTCGAGCTTTTACAATCTTCGTCTGGACTTGCGTCGTTTTGCCATCGACCGTGCTCGTCAGGAACCAGCGTCAGTCCAAAGGTTAAGGGATTTCAGTTTACAAACCATCAAACTCGCGGGGAGCTATGCACCCTTTGCATCGACACCTGAAGAACAGTCCAAATACACTGAAATGTTAGACGGTATGCGGGTTTACAACGAAAAAGTGGAGGACTTGATCGCCCGTGCCGGCACGCTGTCTATCGATGAGTTTGCGGCGTACTTGCGTGAAGTTAATACGCCCATTGCTCTCAAGGTGCAGGGCTCCATTACCGATTTGATCGCGATCAATGAGCAAGGCGCGAAGTACGCGGCGCAAGGGGCATCCGATGAGGTGCATATGACCCGTTTGTTTACCTGGGGATTGATGGTGGTGGCTGTGTTGTTGACAGTGGTAGTGGCGCGGCTGTTTTCCCAGAGCGTTATTATCCCGGTGCGTGAGTTGTTGGTATCGACCACCAAGATTGCCGAAGGTGATTTGCGAGTGGCCATCGCTATCAGCGGCAAGGATGAACTGACAGCGCTGCAGCAATCCACCGCTGCCATGCAAATGAACCTGAAAACTACCTTGCTGCATATCTCCGAAGCCTCCGGGCAGTTGGCCTCTGCGGCAGAAGAAATGAGTTCAATCACCCGGGAATCTACTGCGGGTATTGAACGCCAGAGTATGGAGACTGACCAGGCGGCGACTGCCGTCAATCAGATGACTGCCGCCGTAGAGGAAGTGGCCAGGAATGCTGTTTCCGCCTCCCACTCTACCCAGGACTCCCAACGCGCAGCGAAAGTCGGCCAGGAGCGCGTCACGCAAACCATCGCTTCGATTGAAAAGTTGAGTGCCACAGTGCAGCAGACCGGGCTGGAGGTCGAAGGCTTGGCGATGCAGGCACAGGATATTGCACGGGTGGTCGAGGTTATCCGTTCCATTGCCGAACAAACCAACCTGCTCGCGTTGAACGCCGCCATTGAAGCCGCCAGGGCCGGTGAGCAAGGAAGGGGCTTTGCGGTAGTGGCTGACGAAGTGAGAGCACTGGCCCATCGCACGCAAACGTCCACGCAGGAAATCGAGCAGATGATTGCGAAAATCCAGACCTGCTCCAGCGAGGCGGTGTCTTCCATGGCGCTTAACCGCAGTGAAGCGGTGGAATCGTTGAAAATCGCCCATGAAGCGGGCCTGGCCATTACCCAGATCACCGAGGCCATTTCCGATATCAATGAACGAAACCTGCTGATTGCCACAGCCTCGGAAGAGCAGGCACACGTGGCGCGCTCCGTGGACCAGAACCTGATCAGCATTCGTGACTTGTCCATCCAGAGTTCATCGGCGGCGGGGCAGACGTCCATCGCCAGTCATGAACTGTCCAAGTTGGCCGTTGACCTCAAGCAGATCGTTTCGAAGTTTTCCGTGAGTTGATCGAGGGCGTGTGTTGCAGGACTTCGCCCGGCCGACAGCGCATTTTGGCCAGGCCTGAAGTGCCCGCTCAAAGTTGGTTGAGCGGAATCTTCAGGTAAACGACGCCATTGTCCTCCGCCGGCGGCATCACCCCGGCCCGCACATTCACCTGGATCGCCGGCAGCAACAGCGTCGGCATGCCCAACCCGGCATCCCGAGTGGTGCGCATTTCGACAAACGCCGCCTCATCCACCCCGTCATGCACATGAATATTTCCCGCCCGTTGCTCAGCCACCGTGGTCAGGCATTTGGCGGCGCGTCCTTCAGGCGGGTAGTCATGGCACACGTACAACCGGGTCTGCGGCGGGAACGCCAGCAACTTGCGCATCGACGCATACAGCTGGCGCGCATCCCCACCGGGGAAATCGCAGCGCGCCGTCCCCACATCCGGCATGAACAGCGTGTCGCCCACCAGAATCAACTGGTCATCAATCAGGTAAGCCATGTCCGCCGGTGTATGCCCCGGCACATGCAGCGCCTGGGCCTTCAGGTTGCCGATGTGAAACACCTCATCCGGCGCAAACAGATGGTCGAACTGCGACCCATCCACCCGAAACTCCGGCTCCAGGTTGAACAGGTTCTTGAACACCCCCTGCACCTTGCTGATGGACTCGCCAATCGCGATCTGGCCCCCCAGCTGCCGACGCAAATACGGCGCCGCCGACAAGTGATCGGCATGGGCATGGGTTTCCAGCAACCACTGCACCTGTAGGCCATGCTCGTGCACAAACGCGATTACCTTGTCCGCCTGGCCGGTGCCGGTGCGTCCGGAGGCCGGGTCGTAATTGAGCACCGAGTCAACGATGGCGCACGGGCCACCGTCCGTTTCATAGACGACGTAGGTGTAGGTCGACGACGCCTCGTCCAGAAAGGATTGAATCAACGCTGGCATGACGGTTGTCCCAAATAAGTAGTTACAATCACTTTACGTTTACACATAATGTTTTGAGCTTAAGTGACAGAGAGAGCCCCACGCAAATGGAATCGAACCTGAGTGAAGGCGAAGTCGCGCAATTGCGTGCCTCCGCGTCCAAGGCCTGCGCCTTGCTCAAGGCCCTGGCCAATGAAGACCGGCTGTTGATTCTCTGCCAGTTGACCCAGGGTGAACGCAACGTCGGCGAGCTGGAAACCATGACCGGCGTGCGCCAGCCAACCCTGTCGCAACAATTGGGCATCCTGCGGGACGAAGGGCTGGTGGCCACCCGTCGGGAAGGCAAATACATTTTCTACGGGCTGGCCAGCCACGAAGTGATTCAAGTGATGAAGACGCTGTCCGGGCTGTATTGCGGCGCCGTGATAAAAAGCTGGGCGTGACGCCGTACGGCAACGACCCTTGTGTGCACTTTTAAAAGAAAGGCCATAGACCATGAACGACCAACACTGGGGACCTGCCATCAGTGGCGATATCGTTGTCATCGGTGGCGGCTCGGCAGGCATCGGCCTGCTGGCCAGCCTGCTCAAGCGCGACCCGCACCTGAACATCATCCTGATCGAACCCAGCGACCACCACTACTACCAACCGGCCTGGACCTTGGTGGGCGGCGGCGCCTACGACGTTAAAAAGACCGTGCGCCCCATGGCCGACGTGCTGCCCAACGGCGTCACCTGGATCCAGGCGGCGGTCAGCGAATTACTGCCCGACGAGCACACCCTGGCGCTCGACAGCGGCCAGCGCGTGACCTGGAAAAACCTGATTGTGTGCCCGGGCCTGCGCCTGGCCTGGGAAAAAATCGAAGGTTTACCAGAGACCCTAGGCCAGCATGGCGTAACGTCCAACTACAGCTACGAGCACGCCGCCTACACCTGGCAACTGGTGCAGCAACTCAAGCATGGCAAGGCGATCTTTACCCAGCCGGCCATGCCGATCAAATGCGCCGGCGCCCCGCAAAAGGCCATGTACCTGTCGTGCGATCACTGGCTCAAGCAGGGTGACCTGAAAAACATCAAGGTCGAATTCAACCTGGCCGGTGCCGCCTTGTTTGGCGTGGCCACCTTCGTCCCGCCGCTGATGAAGTATGTTGAAAAGTACGCCGCCCAACTGGCGTTCAACTCCAACCTGGTCAAGGTCGACGGCCCCGCGCGCAAAGCCTGGTTCGAGATCAAGGACGCCGAAGGCAATGTGCGCGTCGAAGAGAAAACCTTCGACCTGCTGCACGTCGTCCCGCCGCAAGTCGCCCCGGACTTTATCCGCAACAGCCCCTTGGCCGATGCCGCCGGCTGGTGCGAAGTCAATCCACAGAGCCTGCAACACCTGCGCTACCCGCACATCTTCGGCCTCGGCGATGTGTGCTCCACCACCAACGCCAAGACCGCAGCGGCCGTGCGCAAGCAAATCGTGGTGGTGGCGGAAAACCTGCTGGCCCTGCGCAAACAGGCGCCTTTGCCCCTCAAGTACGACGGCTATGGCTCCTGCCCGCTGACCGTGGAGAAGGGCAAGGTGGTGCTGGCCGAGTTCGGCTATGGCGGCAAGTTGCTGCCGACCTTTCCCCTCGACCCAACCGTGGCACGGCGTTCGGCGTGGTTTCTCAAGGCGAGCTTCCTGCCGTGGTTCTACTGGAACGGCATGCTCAAGGGCCGCGAGTGGCTGACCCGTCTGGCCAAGGTGGATTGAGGCAACCCTATGCTGCTGGCAAGTTTTCTGGGCGTGTTGATGGGGTTGGTCATGGGCCTGACCGGCGCCGGGGGCGGCATTCTGGGCGTCCCGGCGTTGGTATTGGGGTTGGGATTGACCATGACCCAGGCCGCGCCGGTGTCTTTGTTCGCCGTCGGCGCGGCCGCCGCAGTAGGTGCGCTGGATGGCTTGCGCCATGGCCTGGTGCGTTACCGCGCGGCGCTGCTGATTGCGCTGCTCGGCGCGCTGTTTTCGCCGCTGGGGGTGTTCCTCGCCCACCAGATGTCGGAGAAAGTCCTGATGGGCCTGTTCAGCGCGCTGATGGTGCTGGTGGCCTGGCGCATGCTGCAGCGGGAGAAGCTTGAGGCCGGGCCGAGCGACCACGGCACCGCATCGTGGGGCCAGAAGAACTGCATGCTCGATCAACAGACCGGGCGCTTTTCCTGGACCGCCAAATGCACCGCCACCCTGGCGGCCCTCGGCGCAGTGACCGGTGCGGTATCGGGCTTGCTCGGTGTGGGCGGCGGCTTCCTGATCGTACCGGCGTTCAAGCAACTGACCGATGTGCAGATGCGCGGCATCGTCGCCACCTCGCTGATGGTGATCAGCCTGATCTCGTTGATCGGCGTGATCGGTGCGTTTCATGCCGGGGTCAGTATCGAGCCGATGGGCTGGGTGTTTATCGGTTCGAGCATTGTCGGCATGTTGGCGGGGCGGCGCCTGTGCTCGGTGATCAAGGCGCGCACCTTGCAGGTGGGTTTTGCCACCCTGTGTGTACTGGTGGCAGCGGGTATGCTGTTTCGGGCCCTCATGCAGGTGCCTTGAAATGCACGGGTATCAGCGCCGCAGGTAGGCACCGAAGTCGATGTCCCCGGCGCTGAGAATCGCCTGCACCCGATTGTGCACGTTCAACTTGCGCAGGATCGCCGAGACATGGGCCTTCACCGTGGTCTCGGCAATCTCCAGGCTATAGGCGATTTGCTTGTTCGAGTCACCCTTGGTCATCCGCTCCAGCACCAGCAATTGCTTGCGGGTCAGGGCCTGCAGCAGCTCCGGCGCAAGCCCCAGGCAATCATTCATGCGCCGTTGCCCGCCGATTTTCTGGCTGCGAATAATCTCCGGCGGCAAATACACATTGCCGTTGAGAATCTGTTGGATCGCCTCGGTCATCTGCAGCCTGGGCGAGGACTTGGTGATAAACCCCACCGCGCCATAGGTGATGGCTTGCAGCACGACCTGTTTGTCCTGCTCGGCAGACACGATCACCACCGGAATCGTCGGCGACTCGTTGCGCAGGTTGATCAGGCCATTGAGGCCGTGCATGCCCGGCATGTTCAGGTCCAGCAGGATCAGATCCAGGTCGTCGTGCTCCTGGCTCAGGGCCAGGGCGCTGTCCAGGTCGCCGGTTTCCATCACTTCGCTGCCCGGGAACCCGTCGCTGATGACGTTGTGGATCGCCTCGCGAAACAGTGGGTGATCGTCGGCTATCAGAATTTTGTACATGGACGTTCGCCTTATTATTTTTGCTTATTCAAGCAGGTCCGATCCATAGGGTCATGCGCCCATTACATGCCAGTCTCGATGCCTTGGGAATGCGACGATAGAGAGGGGAATCAGTACCAAAGTAGTAGATCGTGCCCTACGTCGCGGTTTCAGTGCCACCCATTGGTCTGATTGCATTCAGTGCCGGATGGGTTAGTGTGGAGCGCATCTTCCAGAATAATAAAAACAGGCTTACCAATGAGCCCGAACCTGAGTCTCCTGCGTAAATTCGTTTCCCCTGAAATCATCTTTGGCGCCGGCTGCCGGCACAACGTAGGCAACTACGCCAAGACCTTTGGCGCGCGCAAGGTGCTGGTGGTGAGTGATCCCGGCGTGGTTGCTGTCGGCTGGGTGGCCGATGTCGAGGCCAGCCTGCAAGCCATCGGCATCGACTATTGCCTGTACACCGCCGTGTCGCCCAACCCCCGGGTTGAAGAGGTGATGCTCGGCGCCGAGGTCTACCGTGAGAACCATTGCGACGTGATCGTCGCCGTCGGTGGCGGCAGCCCGATGGACTGCGGCAAGGCCATCGGCATCGTGGTCGCCCATGGCTGCAGCATCCTCGACTTCGAAGGCGTCGACACCATCCGCGTGCCGAGCCCGCCGCTGATCCTGATCCCGACCACAGCGGGTTCCTCGGCGGATGTCTCGCAGTTCGTGATCATTTCCAACCAGCAGGAACGCATGAAGTTCTCCATCGTCAGCAAGGCGGTGGTGCCCGATGTTTCACTGATCGACCCGGAAACCACGGCGAGCATGGACCCGTTTCTCTCGGCCTGTACCGGCATCGACGCGCTGGTGCATGCCATCGAGGCCTTCGTGTCCACCGGCCACGGCCCGCTGACCGATCCCCACGCGCTGGAAGCCATGCATCTGATCAATGGCAACCTGGTGCAGATGATCGCCAACCCGGGCGACATCGCCCTGCGGGAGAAAATCATGCTGGGCAGCATGCAGGCCGGGCTGGCGTTTTCCAACGCGATCCTCGGCGCGGTGCATGCCATGTCCCACAGCCTTGGCGGCTTTCTCGACCTGCCCCATGGCCTGTGCAACGCGGTGCTGGTGGAACATGTGGTGGCGTTCAACTACAGCGCGGCACCGGAGCGTTTCAAGGTGATTGCCGAGACCTTCGGCATTGATTGCCGGGGCCTCAACCACCGGCAAATCTGCGGCCGGCTGGTGGACCATTTGATCGCGTTGAAGCATGCGATCGGCTTCCATGAAACCCTCGGCCTGCATGGGATTCGAGTGGCGGACATTCCCTTTCTGTCGCAGCACGCCATGCACGACCCGTGCATCCTTACCAACCCGCGTGAGTCCAGCCAGCGTGACGTCGAGGTCGTCTATGGCGAAGCTCTCTGACGATCAGCAACGGGCACTCGCGGGGCTGCTGGGGCTGGGCAACCACTCGGCGCGCAAGAGTCATTACCCCGAACTGACCGCGCGCCTCGACGAGCTGGAAGCCGAGCGCAATCGCTACATCCGCCTCAACGACGAATTGGAACAGCGGGTCGCGGCGCGTACCGACGAGTTGCTGGAAGCCAACCGCAACCTGCAACAGCAAATCGCCCAGCGCGAGAAGATCGAGCAGGACCTGCGCGATGCCCGGGATGCCGCCCAGGCCGCCAACCGCAGCAAGGACAAATACCTTGCCGCCGCCAGTCATGACCTGCTGCAACCCCTCAATGCCGCACGCTTGCTGATTTCCACCCTGCGCGAGCGCAACTTGCCCAGCGTCGAACACGTGTTGGTGGAGCGCACCCATCAGGCCCTGGAAGGCGCCGAGGATTTGCTCACCGACTTGCTGGACATTTCCCGACTCGATCAAGCGGCGGTCAAGCCGGACATCGCCCTGTACCGTCTCGACGAACTGTTCGCACCGCTGGTCTCGGAATTCCAGTCGGTGGCCGCGGCGTCCGGGCTGAACCTGCGGGCGCGTACAGGCCATTACGCAATCAATACCGACCTGCGGCTGGTGACGCGGATCCTGCGCAATTTTCTCAGCAACGCCTGCCGCTACACGAGCGCGGGCTCCATCCTGCTGGGCGCCCGCCGCCGGGGTGAGCGGTTGCGCCTGGAGGTGTGGGACACCGGGCGCGGAATTGCGGCGGACCGTCTGGACGCCATCTTTCTGGAGTTCAATCAACTGGATGTGGGCCGCGCTGCCGACCGCAAGGGCGTGGGACTGGGGTTGGCGATTGTCGAGCGTATCGCCGAGGTCCTCGGTTACCCGGTGGCGGTGCGTTCGTGGCCGGGGCGCGGTTCGATGTTCAGCATCGAAGTCCCCATCAGCGAGGACATGCCGCTGCCCATCAGTGTGGTGGCCACGCAACCGAGCACCGGCAACCCGCTGCCGGGGAGGCGGCTGCTGGTGCTGGATAACGAAGTCAGCATCCTCGACAGCATGAGCGCGCTGCTTGGGCAGTGGGGCTGCGAGGTGGTCACTGCGACCGACCAGGCCGGCGCACTGGTTGCGTTGCAGGGCAGGGCACCGGAGCTGATTCTCGCGGACTATCACCTGGACCATGGCGTGGTGGGCTGTGAGGTAGTGGGCCAATTACGCGAGCATTTTGGCTGCAGGATTCCGGCAGTGATTATCACCGCCGACCGCACCGACCAATGCCGCCGTGCATTGCAGCGCCTGGACGTGCCATTGCTCAACAAGCCGGTCAAGCCCGGCAAGTTGCGGGCAGTGTTGACCCAGTTATTGGCCTAGCCACTTGATACCCGTCAACACCGGGCGTGACGCTTTGCCTCATGCTGTGGGCCTGATTTAAAGGCCGACGGAGAACCCCATGAGTGCCCCCGCAACAACTGCAGCTTCATTCAAGTTGCCCCTGGGCCTGGTGGCCGGCGTGCTGGTGATGGTCGGCGTGCTGCTGTTGCCGCTGCCGGCCGACTTGCCGGTGGCCGGGCACCGGATGCTGGCGATCCTCGCGTTTGCGGTGGTGGTGTGGATCACCGAAGCGGTCTCCTATGAGGCCAGCGCGATCATGATCACCTCATTGATGGCTTTTTTGCTCGGCACTGCGCCGTCGCTGCAAGACCCCACGCACCTGATCGGCTCCAGCCCGGCCATCAGCATGGCGTTGACGGGGTTTTCCAACCCGGCATTGGCGTTGGTGGCGGGTGCGTTGTTTATTGCGGCAGCCATGACCCATACCGGCCTGGACCGGCGCATCGCGTTGGTCACCCTGACGCGCGTGGGGACCAGCACGCGGGGAATTCTCGTTGGGGCAATTGCCGTGACCATCCTCCTCAGCCTGGTGGTGCCCAGCGCGACGGCTCGCAGTGCGTGTGTGGTGCCGATCATGATGGGGGTGATTGCGGCGTTCGGCGTGGACAAGCGCTCCAATATCGCGGCCGGGATCATGATCGTCGTGGCTCAGGGCACGAGCATCTGGAACGTCGGGATTCAGACGGCGGCGGCGCAGAACCTGCTGACGGTTGGCTTTATGGACAAGATGCTGGGGCAGCGGGTGTCGTGGATCGACTGGCTGATCGCCGGGGCGCCGTGGGCGGTGATCATGTCGGCGGTGTTGTTGTTTTTGGTGTTGAAGCTGCTGCCGCCGGAGAGTGACAGCATTCCCGGGGGCAAGGAGGCGGTGGCGCAATCGCTGGTGGATATCGGGCCGATGACGGGGCCGCAGAAGCGGTTGCTGACGGTGTCGGTATTGCTCTTGATGGCGTGGGCCACCGAGGGACGACTGCACAGCTTTGATACGACTTCGACGACCTACGCCGGGTTGGTGTTTTTGCTGATGCCGGGGATTGGGGTGATGACCTGGAAGGATGTGCAGTCGCGGATTCCGTGGGGCACGGTGATTGTGTTCGGGGTGGGTATCAGCCTGGGTACGGCGTTGCTGACGACCCAGGCGGGGCAGTGGTTGGGGTCGCAGGTGGTGGCGCATACCGGGTTGGATCAGGTGGGGCCGCTGGGGGTGTTTGCGATTCTGGGGGCGTTTTTGATCGTGATTCATTTGGGGTTTGCCAGTGCCACGGCATTGACGTCGGCGTTGTTGCCGATTTTGATTGCGGTGTTGCAGACGTTGCCCGGGGACTTCAGTCGGCTGGGGATGACGATGTTGCTGGGGTTTGTGATGAGCTACGGGTTTATCCTGCCCATCAATGCGCCGCAGAACATGGTGTGTTTGGGGACCGGCACGTTTACCGCGCGGCAGTTTGCCAAGGTGGGGATTTTGGTGACGCTGATTGGGTATGGGTTGATGTTGGTGTTTGCGGCTACGTATTGGAGTTGGTTGGGGTGGATTTGAAGTGATTGCTGTAGGTGCTGATTAACTCGCTTGTAGCCCTTTTCCGAAAATCAATTTTTACCGTCTGATTTTCTGCAAGTTAAGCCACTCCCGATTTTATATTTCGAGCTCTTCTTTTGGAGCAGGAATCAGGGAATGGCGACGGCTTACATCAACCAACGGCTGATTGACTACGACAGCTTGAAACGAAGGATTCTAAACGGCGCTTCGCCGATTGCGCAGAGCAAATTCGATGCCCTCAATGTCCATCTGCCCGGTCCGTTTGTGAGGCCGGGGTATATGGTTATTGTGCCCGGTAACACCCTCAATGAAAGCACCGCCGACGAGGCCTGGCTAATGAGCCAGGCCGAAGCCATCAGTCGGGTGCTGGACCGCGACCCCGAGGCGGGAGAGGCGGTGGTCAATGACTATGATTTGTTACAGAGCGTGCTGGGCTACAGCTCCTTGGGAATTGGCAGCGCAACCTCTACCTGGAGTACGCACTTGAATGAGGTCACGCGCACCCTGGATGAAATCGAGCAGGCGTATGGCCGTTTGAAGCAGGGCACCGTGGATAGAGAGGAGTTTTTCAAACAGCGTGAAGTACTGCTGAAAAAACTTAACGTTCAACTTCACGGGGCGGCAAGGTTTGGCACGGGATTGCGCAGTCACGGCTCGTTGAGACGGATTCTAGGCATATCCACCAGGAGCTTTTTGCACAAGAGGGAAATCAAGGGGTACGCGCAGCGCATCGAACGGATAACCGCTATTTCCCGGCATTTGCGCAAGGGAACGTATATCGGATTGATGTTGGATGTGAGTGCCGCGGGTTTGCAGGTGAAAGAGGCGTGCGCTTCGGGAAGGGAGGATGAGTGTCGCAAGGCGCAGTTTGTGGAGGGTGGGAAGTTGGTTCTCGGCACCTCGGGAGCCGCTCTTTTGGGAGCTGCGGGCGCAAAGGTCGCAGGGGCGGCCTGCAAAGTCGTTTTGGGTGTTGCTTTGAAGGGCACGGGTGCACTGACCTGCGCAGTGCTCGGCGGTGCTGCTGGCGGCTATACGGGCGGAACTGTCGCTGGCGGGTATGGCGCTGAGTTGGGTGAATTGCTGTATGTGGGTAAAGAACCGTGGACATAAGTATGGACACGTTAATTACGGTCATGCTGTGTATAGAAGTCATGGTTCTTGGCGGCATTGTGACTTATGTTAATTACAGAAAACTGGACGAGTTGGAGAGTTACTTCAGTGAAAATGAGGTGGTTCAGCGGAACAAGCGCTTTTGGCCCGGAAAAATGCCCTACGACAAAATGATGCGCATGGCTCTACTCGGGTCCCTTTTTATGATCCCTGGATCTTATATAAGAGATGGTGAGATGACCGAAGAGGAGTTCAATTCCGTTCCGCCTCACCTCAAGCGCTGGGTTCTGTGGCCTGACTATCTGGGGATCCAGTGGTTGGTGTGTGCGGCGTTGTGGTACTTCATCAAGCCTTGATGATCAGTCGTTTTTTGGCGCCTACTCACCAGGAACTGTCTTGGACGGATAGGGTGCTGAGTGGGGCGAGGCTCTGTATGTAGGTGATGATCCTTGGATATAGCCATGTATAAACTTATTACCTCCACGTTGGTTCTTGAGTCAGTCGCCGTCGCGAGCCTGATGACTTATGCCAATTACATGAAGCTCGATGAGTTGGAACGTTACTTTATTAAAAACGAAGCCGTTCAGCAGAATAAGCGCTATTGGCCTGGAAAAATGCCCTACGACAAAATGATGCGGATGGTCTTGATTTCAAACCTGTTGACGATGCCGAGGAGATACATAAGAGACGGCGAAATAACAGAGGAAGAATATAACTCCATCCCGCGTAACCTCAAACGCTGGGCCACATGGCCAGGTTATTTGGGGCTTCAATTGGTCGTGTGCGCAGGCCTGTGGTACTGCCTGAAACCTTAGGCCTATGTTCTAACGGCGCATCATCCCGCGCCGTTTTGCCATCCCGACATGGCAAGATGAACGTTGCTCAGGTTTACTAGTCCCTGAGTAAGCGTTTTGCCGACTTTGCACGTCGGTTCATCAAGGCCACCGAATGGACAAATACACCCCCCACACCTGGCAGCCCCACGAGCGCCCGAGCCTGCCGGGCTCGCCGTCGACGCCGTTGCATTCCACCCGCAAACGATGGGCCTACGCCCTCGTCGGCGTACTCGTGGCAATCACCGGTGGCCTCGGCAACTCGCTGGTGATCGCCAACCTTGTGTACCTCCAGGGCGCCCTGGGGGCCACGACGGCCGAGATGGCCTGGCTCCCCGCCGCCTACGTCATGACCAACGTCTCCATGAACCTGCTGCTGGTGAAATTCCGCCAGCAATTCGGCCTGCGTGCGTTCACCGAAGTGTTCCTGGTGCTCTACGCCCTGGTCACCTTCGGCCACCTGTTCGTCAACGACCTCAGCTCGGCCATCGCCGTACGCGCGGCCCACGGCATGGTCGGCGCCGCCCTCAGTTCCCTGGGCCTGTACTACATGATCCAGGCCTTTCCCGCAAAGTGGCGGATGAAAGCCCTGGTGCTCGGCCTCGGCACTGCGCAACTGGCATTACCCCTGGCCCGATTATTTTCCGAAGACCTGCTGCAAATCGCCGAATGGCGCGGCCTCTACCTGTTCGAACTGGGCATGGCCCTGACCTGCCTGGGCTGCGTATTCCTGCTCAAGTTGCCCCCGGGCGACCGCTTCAAGACCTTCGAAAAACTCGACTTCCTGACCTTCGCCATCCTCGCCACCGGCGTCGCGTTGCTCTGCGCGGTGCTTTCCCTGGGCCGTATCGACTGGTGGCTGGAAGCGCCGTGGATCGGTATCGCCTCGGCCTGCTCGCTGGTGCTGATCATGGCCGGCCTGGCCATCGAACATAACCGCTCCAACCCGTTGCTGATGACCCGTTGGCTGGGCAGCGGGGCAATGATTCGCCTGGCGTTGGCGGTGGTGCTGATTCGCATGGTGCTTTCGGAGCAGTCCACCGGCGCCGTCGGCTTCATGCAGATGCTCAACATGAGCAACGAGCAGATGCGCACGCTGTATTGGGTGATGCTCGCGGGGGCGATTGCCGGCCTGGCCGTCAGCGCGTTGACCATCAACCCGGCGCACCTGTTGATGCCATTGGTCATCTCCCTGGCTTTCATGGCCACAGGCTCGGTGATGGACAGTTTCTCCAGCAACCTCACGCGCCCGCAAAACATGTACATCAGCCAGTTCCTGCTAGGCTTTGGCGGCACGTTCTTTCTTGGGCCGACCATGGTTTTAGGCACGAAAAACGTGCTGACCAACCCCAGGAACCTGGTGAGTTTCTCGGTGCTGTTCGGGATTTGCCAGAACCTCGGCGGCCTGATCGGCGCGGCATTGCTGGGCACGTTCCAGATCGTGCGGGAAAAATTCCATTCCAGCATGATCGTCGAACACCTGACCTTGCTCGACCCGCGTGTGGCAGCGCGTGTAGCCAGTGGCGGCTCGGCCTATGGCGGGGTAATCGCCGACCCCGAGTTGCGTAACCTGATGGGCATTCGCAGCCTGGCCACGGCGGCCACCCGCGAGGCGAATGTGATGGCCTATAACGATGTATTCATGCTGATCGCGATCATCGCCATACTCACCATGATCTGGATTTTTATCCGCAGCCTCTGGCTGATGAGTACCACTAAAGCTGCCGCCAGTGCAGCGTCTCCCGTTCAACCCAGCGGCGCACTTTCTTCATGACCGAACCGACGACGACCACCACCAACGCCATCGCTTCCACGCCGGAAGGCACCGCGCCGCCGAGCATGCCGGCCACCGAACCGCGCTCCTTGCGGGTGCGCATCATCTCTTCCATGGGCTTTGCCGCGATTGCGATTATCGGCGTGCTGATCGTGCTCTACGCCTGGCAGTTGCCGCCCTTCAGCAGCGCCGTGGAAACCACCGAGAACGCCCTGGTGCGTGGCCAGGTGACGATCATCGGGCCGCAGCTCAGCGGCTACGTGTATGAAGTGCCGGTGACGGACTTCCAGTACGTCAAGGCCGGGGATTTGCTGGTGCGCCTCGATGACCGCATCTACAAGCAGCGGTTGGACCAAGCCCTGGCGCAGTTGGCGGTGCAACAGGCGTCCCTGGCCAATGTGGTGCAGCAACGCAACAGTGCCGAGGCGACCATCAAGCTGCGTCAGGCCGCCTTGGCCGACAGTCAGGCCCAGGCGCGCAAGAGCACCGCTGACCTGCGCCGCAACGAAGAGTTGATCAGCGACGGTTCGGTGTCCAAGCGCGAGCTGGATGTGACCCGTGCGGCCAATGCGCAAACCATCGCAGCCGTGGCCCAGGCCCAGGCCAGCCTGGAAATCGCCCGGCAGGATTTGCAGACAGTGATCGTCAATCGCGGTTCGTTGGAAGCGGCGGTGGCCAATGCGGATGCAGCGGTGGAGCTGGCGCGTATCGACCTGTCGAACACCCGCATCATTGCCCCGCGTGACGGGCAACTGGGGCAGATTGGCGTGCGCCTCGGGGCCTACGTCAACAGCGGCGCACAGTTGATGGCGCTGGTGCCGAACCAGCTGTGGGTGATTGCCAACATGAAAGAAACCCAGATGGACAACGTGCAGGTCGGCCAGCCGGTGACCTTCACTGTGGATGCCCTGGACCATCGCAAGTTCCACGGCACGGTGCAGCGTATTTCCCCGGCGACCGGCTCGGAATTCAGCCTGTTGCAGGCGGATAACGCCACCGGCAACTTTGTGAAGATCGCCCAGCGAGTGCCGGTGCGGATCACCGTCGACCCGGGGCAGGAGCAGAGTGAACGGCTGCGGCCGGGGTTGTCGGTGGTGGTGAGTATCGACACGGCGGGGCGCCTGAAAAACACCCCTCCCTGACACACCGGAAGTCTGCATTGTGGAATGCAATCAATGTGGGAGCTGGCTTGCCTGCGATGGCATCACCTCGGTGTACCTGAAAGACCGAGTTGCCTGCATCGCAGGCAAGCCAGCTCCCACATGGGTTTTGTGTTGTTAGAGGGGTTTGTATTGCAGGCTGAAATTGAGTTCTGCCGACTGGCCTTGTTCCAACAGCTTCAACCCCGGCCTGCCCGGCAGGTGATGGGCATTCACCGGATGACTCACCGGCTCGAAGCAGAAAAAATCCAGCCCGGGCGGGCAGTACAGCAGGTAATAGTCGCTGCCGGTGGCCTGGCATTCCAGGGTGTAACCCAAGTCTGGCTGCTGGATGACGCAGCGCCCATCCCACTGGCAAAAACCGTTATCCACCAGCGCCTCGGGCAACGACTTGAGTTGTTGGAAATCCCACTCGGCGGGCACGGCAGCCAGGCCTGTCGGCAATTTCGATGCATCACTCATCCATACCTGCCCAGCCTTGGCCTGCAATTGCGTGCCGGGCCTGCGGGGCAGATACGGATGCAATCCCAGCCCATGCCACGCCGCTTTTTCCGCCAGATGGGTGACGCGCAAGGTGATGCTCAACCTGCCGTCCTTCAACTGAACCCGCTGCTCGGCGCGATACGCAAAGGGTGTTCTGCTGTCCAGTTGCAGTACCACCTCATCCACCGCCTGGCTGACCACGTGCCACGCCTGCTGCCAGGCGCTGCCATGAATCGGCAGCGGGTCCAGCGGGCTGTTGGGTTCGAGTGCCAACCACCCAGACGGGTTATCAAAGCCACCCTCGGCCACCCGGTTCGACCAGGGCGCCAGTGGGAAACACCCCAGCTTGCCCGGCAAACCGGTGGCCAGTGCTTGTTGATCAGCAGGGCGCAGCAAGGGCTGGCCATTGCTGCGCACGGTCCAGTTGACGAGGCTGCCACCCAACGCTGGCGAGAGCGTCAGGTGGGTGAGGTTGTCTTCGAGTTCAAGCATCATGAGTGTCAGCAGACCTATTGAATGATGAATGCTTCTGTGGCGAAGGAGCTTGCTGTGGCGAGGCAGCTTGCTCCCGCTGGAGTGCGAAGCGCTCCCAGGATTTCGGGGCCGCTACGCAGCCCAGCGGGAGCAAGCTCCCTCGCCACAACCGCTCTCTCGCTACACGCAGTGTGGGGCTTATAACACCAGCCCCGGCAACCACAACGACAACGCCGGAATGTAGGTCACGGCCATCAGCACCAAAAACAGTACGCCATAAAACGGCAGCAGTGCCTTCACGGTCTTCTCGATACTGACCTTGCCCACCGCCGCCCCCACAAACAGCACCGCGCCCACCGGCGGGGTGATCAGGCCGATCCCGAGGTTCACCAGCATGATCATGCCGAAGTGCACCGGGTCGACGCCGATGCCCAGCACGACCGGCAACAGGATCGGCGTGAGGATCAAAATCAGCGGCGCCATGTCCATCACCGTGCCCAGCAACAGCAGCATGGCGTTGATGCACATCAGGATCACGTAGCGGTTGTCCGACAGGGTCAGGAACATCGTGGTGATCTTCGCCGGGATCTGCATCAGGGTCATGATGTAGCCGAAGCTGGCGGCGAACGCGATCAGGATCATCACGATGGAAATGGTGCGCACCGTGCGGTGCATCAGCTTGGGCAGCTCGCTCCATTTGTAGTCGCGGTAGATGAACATGGTCACGAAGAACGCCCACAACACGGCAATGGCCGCCGACTCGGTAGCGGTGAAGATGCCCGACAGAATCCCGCCAAGAATGATCACCATGGCCATCAGGCCCCACAAGGCGTCGGCGCAGATTTTCAGTGCCTGTTTCAGAGGAATCACTTCGCCTTTGGGGTAGTTGCGTTTTTTCGCGAAGATCAGGCACAGCACCATCAGGCACGCGCTCATCAGCAGGCCCGGGACCACGCCGGCCATGAACAGCGAGGCGATGGACACGGTGCCGCCGGCCGCCAGGGAGTAGAGCACCGAGTTGTGGCTGGGGGGCGTCAGCAACGCCTGCACCGAGCCGCTCACGGTGACGGCGGTGGCGAATTCACGGGGATAGCCCTGGCGTTCCATTTCCGGAATCAGCACCGAACCGACAGACGCCGTATCAGCCACCGACGAGCCGGAGATCGCGCCAAAAAACGTCGAAGCCATGATGTTCACCAGGGACAGGCCGCCGCGTACAAAGCCCACCAGTACCCCGGCAAACGCCACCAGCCGTCGGGACATGCCACCCTCGGCCATGATCGCCCCGGCCAGCACGAAGAACGGAATCGCCATCAGCGAAAACTTGTTCACTCCGCCGGCCACCTGAATCATCAGGGCCTGGAATGGGATGTCGATCCACCACGCGCCGATCAGCGCAGAAAGCCCCAGGGCGTAAGCCACCGGCATGCCAATCAGGATCAAGGCGATAAAGCTGCCCAACAGAATCAATGCGTCCATTCAGGCAGCCCCTTCACTTTCTTCAACCAGGTCGAAGCGCACGACCCGACGGTTGCTCTGGTCACCCAGCAGGAGTTTTTCCAGCACAAAAATCAGCGTCAGCAAGCCGCCAATCGGGATCGGCATATAGGTGATGCCCACCCGCAAGGTCGGCATGGCGCTCATGAACTGGTTCCAGGTGGACAGGCACAATTTGCTGCCCCAGATCGTCATGAACAGGCAGATGGTCGCCATCAGCAATTGCGAGAGGATGCCGACGATCTGGCGCTGGCCCGGCGGCAGGCGGTCGGTGACCATGGCCACCGACATATGCGCCCCGGCGCGATAACTGGCGGCGGCGCCGACAAAGGTGAACACCAGCATCAGCAGGATGGCGGTGGGCTCCGGCCAACTGGAGCCGGTGCCGAGGACGTAGCGGGCGAAGATGCCCCAGGGAATGATCAGCGCGACGCCGAGAACGGCGAGGCCGGCGACCCAGATGCAGCTCATGTAAATGCGGTCGTTGATGCGCAGCAGTAAATTCTTCATGGCGTTCACCGTGACCGGGCGCGTCGATATCGACCGCGCCGGGCCTGTTCTATGAGAGGCGGGTGGGTTACTTGACGGCTTCGATGCGCTTGATCAGGTCGGCGTAGGGGGCGCCGTACTTGTCGCGGATCGAAGCGGTGGCCTCATAGAACGGTTTCTTGTCGATGTCGATGAACTCCACACCGGCGGCCTTGAGCTTGGCTTCACTGCTGGCGGACTTGGCGTCCCACAGCTCGCGCTCCTGGATCTGCGCGGCCTTGGCGGTGTTTTTTACCAGCACCTGTTGTTCGGGGGTGAGCTTGTTCCAGGTGATTTTCGACATCACGATGGGCTCGGGCAGGATCAGGTGGCCGGTGAGGCTGTAGAACTTGGCGTTCTGGTAGTGGTTGTGTTCCAGCAGGGTGGGCGGGTTGTTTTCCGCGCCGTCGATCACCCCGGTCTGCAGGGCGCTGAAGATCTCGCCGGTGTCCATGGCAATGCCGTTGCCGCCCATGGCGTTGATGGTTTCGATGAAGATCGGGTTGCCCTGCACGCGAATCTTCATGCCTTTGAGGTCTTCGATCTTGCGCACCGGTTTCTTGGTGTAGATGTTGCGCGTGCCACCGTCCATCCAGGCCAGGGCCACCAGGTTGAATTCGGAGTCGGTGATTTTGGCGAGGATTTCATCGCCGATTTCGCCGTCGATGACCTTGCGCATATGCACCTGGTCGCGGAACACGAACGGCATGTTGAACACGTTTACGTCCGGCACCACCGGGCCGACGATGCCGAGGCTGACTCGGGCCATCTGGATCGCCCCGACCTGGGCCTGTTCTACCACTTCCTTTTCCGAGCCCAGCACGCCGCCGGGGAACATCTTGAAGGTCAGGCCGCCGTTGCTTTCGGCGACCAGGGTTTTACCCAACTGTTCTTCGGCGACGACGGTTGGGTAGCCGGCGGGGTGTATGTCGGCGAATTTGATTTCCAGCGCGTGGGCGGCGCTGCCGAGGGTAAACACGAACGGGATTGCAGCGGCGAGCAAGGTGCGTTTGAAGTCCATGGGGTGTCTCTCCAGTCTTGTTATTGTTTTGTTCAAGGCACAGCGATGCAGCTAGAGGATGAACTGCGGTTCGGGCATTCCCTGTACGCCAGGGTTCAGGGCAAAGACGCCGCCGGCGAGGGAGTGCGGGCTGTGGTCGTCGCGGATCGAGGTGACGAACAAGGTGTCCAGGCGGCTGCCGCCGAAGGCGCACATGGTGGGTTTTTTCACCGGTACAGTCAGTGAGCGGTCGAGGCGACCGTCGGGGGTAAAGCGGTGGACCAGCCCGGCATCGTTGGCGCAGATCCAGTAGCAGCCTTCGGCATCCACGGCGGCTCCGTCAGGGCGGCCGAGGAAGTGGTGCATGTCCACAAACAGCCGCCGATTGGACGGCGTGCCGCTGTCGATGTCGTAGTCGAAGGCCCAGATTTGCTGCACCAGCGGGTGCGAGTCCGAGAGGTACATCGTGCGCCCGTCGGGGCTGAAGGCCAGGCCGTTGGGGGTGATGAAACCGTTGAGTTCCGTGTGAACGGGTTGGCCGGCTTGATAGCGATAAAGCACACCCTCAGCCGCATTCGCGCCCATGTTCAGCACCATGCTGCCGGCCCAGAACCGACCCTGGCGATCACAGCGGCCATCGTTCAGGCGCATATCCGGTCGGGCGTGCTCGACGCTGGCCAACGGCGCGGTGTCGAGCGTGCCGTCGTTGCAGGGCGTCAGCTGGAAAAACCCGGTTTCCATGCCCGCGACCCAGTTGCCCGTCGTGGTGCGGGCGATGCAGGCCAGCATCTGCGGGGTTTTCCAGGTTTGCACCTGGCCGCTGCTGGCACTCCAGCGCTGTAGCTCGGCGTTGGGAATATCCACCCAGTACAGGGCGTTTTCCTCGGGCACCCACACCGGGCATTCACCTACGGCGTTGCGGGCGTCGACAATCAGTTCTGCTTGCATGGCCACTCATTCCCTTGGGTTGGTCTGTGGTCAGTCACCGAATGGGCCGGCGGCACAAAACGCGCCGCCCTGGTACACCCGCGCCGGGTCGTCGATGGCGGGCAGCGGCTGGGCTTCCACCTGTTTGCGGAACACTTCAGAGGTGTCTCGCGGGGTGAAACCCAGGTGGGCGGCGAAGCGGTTGTCCCACCAGACGTCGAGGTTATCCGACATGCCGTAGACCACGGTGTGGCCGACATTCGGTGTGTACAGCGCACGTTCGAGCAGTTGGGTCAGGTCGTCGAAGCTCAACCAGGTGTGCATCATCCGGCGGTTTTGCGGTTCCGGGAACGAGGAGCCGATGCGGATGCTGACGGTTTCGATGCCATAGCGATCAAAGTAGAAACTGGCCATGTCCTCGCCGTAGGATTTGGACAGGCCGTAGTAACTGTCCGGGCGGCGCGGGGAGTGGGCGTCGAGGGCTTCGTCCTGCTTGTAGAAGCCGATGACGTGGTTGGAGCTGGCGAAGATGACGCGCTTGACCCCATGGCGGCGGGCGGCTTCGTAGATGTGGAAGATCCCGCAGATGTTTGCGCCCAGCACTTCCTCGAAGGAGCGCTCCACCGACACGCCGCCGAAATGCAGGATCGCATCGACGCCTTCCACCAGGTGGTGCACGGCCTGTTTGTCGGAAAGATCGCAAGGCAGCACTTCTTCGCCGTCGTCAGCGGCCGGGGCCATGTCGGCGATGTCCGACAGGCGCAGTACCTTGGCGTAAGGGCGCAGGCGTTCACGCAAGACTTTGCCCAGGCCACCGGCGGCGCCGGTGAGCAGCAAGCGGTTGAACGGGGTAGGGGCGGTTGTGATGGTCATGGTGGTCCCGTTATTGTTGTAGGTTGTCGTATGACTAATCCGAAGTATCGTTAGGCTTTCCTACACTTGTCAACGCGCTATTGGTCGAAGTTGATAGAGGGTCATCGCTGTCCTGTGGCGAGGGAGCTGCTGTGCAAGAGAGCTTGCTGTGGCGAGGGAGCTTGCTCCCGCTGGAGTGCGAAGCGCTCCCAAGATTTTGGGGCCGCTGCGCAGCCCAGCGGGAGCAAGCTCCCTCGCCACAGCAATCTCCCTCACTCCAGCAATCTCCCTCACTCCAGCAAGCTCACTCACCACAAAAGCCTTCGGTTGTTTGTAAACCGCTATAACAACGACAGCGGGTAACTGATGAATATCCGGTTTTCATCAAACTCGTTGGTACTGAAATCCCGGCGCATGGTTGCGTTGCGCCACCGCAGATTCAGGTCCTTCAGCGCGCCGCTCTGCACGGTGTAGGCCAGTTCCGACTCGCGCCCCCATTCCTTGCCGTTGGTGATCACCCCGGTGTGCACGTTATCGCCGCTGATATAGCGGTTCATCATGGTCAGCCCGGGGATGCCCAGCACCACGAAGTTGAAGTCGTGCCGCACCTGCCAGGATTTTTCCTTGGCGTTGTCGTAGCTGGCGTTGTAGCTGTCGTTGGCCAGGGTGCCGCCGCTGGTGCCGTTGACCCGCATCCAGGCGCTGTCGCCGGTGAGTTTCTGCAGGCCGACATAGAAGCTGTTGCCTTTGTATTTGGCCGAGAGCAGGGCGAACGCGGTTTTGTTGTCGAGGTCGCCGGCCAGGGCCTTGCCGTCTTCCTTGCCGGTGAAGAACCCGAGGTTGGCCCCCAGGGTCCAGTCGCCCACGGGCTGGCTGTGAGTCAGGTTGAAATAATGCTGCTGGTAGATGTCGCTGAGTTCGGCGTACCACACGCCCACTTGGGTGCGCTTGTCGTTGAAGGTGTATTCGCCGCCGCCGAAGTTGAAGCGGTCTGAAGTGAATGCGGCTTTGCCGTTGAGAAACATGTCATCCATGCTCGCGTCGTTGCGCGGGCTGTTGCCGCGGAACTGGCCGCCATACAAGGTCAGGCCGGCGATTTCCTTGGACGTTACCTGGCCGCCGCGGAAGGTCTGCGGCAGGGAGCGGCCGTCATCCGAGCGCAGGATCGGCAGCACCGGCATCCATTCGCCGACTTTCAATTCGGTGTTCGACAGTTTGGTTTTCAGCGCCACGCCCAGACGCCCGAAATTGTCGGCGGGGCGGCCATCGCTGCGGGTCGGCAGCAATTGAGTGCCGGAGGTGCCTTTGCCTCCGTCGAGCTTTTGCGAATACAGCCCCAGCACGTCCAGGCCGAAACCGACAGTGCCTTGGGTGAAGCCGGACCGGGCATCGAGGATGAAGTTTTGCGTCCACTCCTCGGCCTTGCCCTGAGGATAAGCGGGGTTGGTGAAGTTGCGATTGAAGTAGGCGTTGCGCAGGTTAAGCGTGGCGGTGGCGTCGTCGATGAAGCCTTCTGCCGAGGCGGTGACGGGGAGGGTAAGGGCCAGGCTGCTCAAACCGATAGCGGCGAAACGGGTGGTGCAGGAGAAATGGCGGACGTGTTGGCTCACAGTGACGCTCCCTTGTCTTCTTGTTGTTTTTATTTTTTGTTATACGTTGTCGTACAACATTGGAGGCGATATTTGCGAGGTTTCGGGGAGTTGTCAATCGGAAGTTATACGATGACTCCCTGTGTGAAGGGAGCCAGTGGAGGAGGGATTATCCTGCTGCAACCATGGGCGGCAAGGTACCAAGCAGCGAAACAGCGGCCACCGCTGAAATACCTAGTAACCATTCAATCGTCACGCTGGCCTTCAACGCAGGCAACCGCTGCTCACAGTTGTGAATCCGCAGGCGATTCAACAGTGCCAGGGCGAGCATGCCAAACACCAGCAGCACCTTGATCAGCAGGATCAGGGCGAAGCCTGTGAACAATGGCGTGGGCCAGAACTGCCCGGTGAGCACCCGCACGTTGATCAGGCCTGTCACCAGCAATCCCGTCACCAGGCCGTAACCGATGCCGCTGAAACGCTTGAGGATCGGTTCCAGTGGATAGCGGGGCGATTGCCTGAGGATCAGCACCAGCAGGAGCAAGCCACCCAGCCAGGCACCGACACACACCAGGTGCATTACCTGATTGAGGATCAGCAGTTGCCCGGCCAGGCCATTGAGCATGGCGCCATGGCCCACCGGTGCCAGCGTCGCCAGCAGCAATGCACAGAGCGGCAGGCGCACGGCCTTCCACGGCGTCATCAGGCCGAGCACCAGCAGCACGTTCAGCACCAGGTGCCAGGTCCAGACCTGGCCGAAGAAGGTTTTACCCAGCACCAACTGCACCGTTGACAGCTCCAGCGCGCCCAGCCCGACCCCGGCCATGCTCGCGCTGATCAACAACAACCATGCCACCCCCGACACCAATGCCAGCCACGCCAAGCCTTGGGTGATGCGCGACAGTTGGCGGTCCAGCACCGGTTGCGGTCCTGCTCCCAGCAACCAGGGCCTGAACACACAGGCCCCGAACATCAACAACACCACGATGAAATGCAGGAAACGGCACAGCACCAGCAGGGTGGCCATGAATTATTGGCCGACCTTGAAGCTGTATTCACCGTTGCTCTTATGGGTATCCACCGAGACCGCGTTCCACACCACTTTGTAGGTGCCGGCGGCTAATGGAGCGGCCGGCGTCACCACCAGAACCTTTTTGTCGGCGTCCGGGGTTTCCAGGCCTTTGATCGCGACTTCGGTGCCGTCCTTGCTCAGGGACACCTTGGTGAAGGTCGCTTCAACGCCTTCGGAGAACGTCAGGCGCAGGTCCTTGGGCGCGGCGACGCTGCTGTCGGCGGCAGGCTCCGAGGTTTTCAGGTGGGCGTGGGCAAAGGCGGCCGAGGCGCCCAGCAGGGAGGCGAGCAGGGCGACGGTGGTAAGGGTTTTCTTGATCAACATTGTTCAATACCTTCAGGTGAGAGTCAGTTGTTCGGCAGAGCCGCAAGCACCGGGTCGTCGCACGCGTCTCGCAGTCGAATAGTCATGAAGACGATCCTTCGAGGGGATGGCGATGCTAACCAATCCGCTATCCACGGGGAAGGTTCTTGTACGAAGTTTCACAGTGGCGTGTCGCCGCGATCTAGAGCGGATGGTAGTCTTGAAGCCATGTTGTTGTCAGGGAGCCCTTATGGGCAATCACAAGATCGGTATTCGTCGGGTCAACGTCGAAAAGATTCTGCTGGCGGCGGAAAAGGTTTTCGCCGAGAAGGGCTATGGCAGCACCGCCATGGCCGACATCGCCGAAGAAGTGCAACTGCCGCGCTCCAACCTGCATTACTACTTCAGCACCAAGAGCGAGCTGTACAGCGCGGTGTTGTTCGACCTGCTGGAAGTGTGGAAGCAGGACGCCTTGTGCTTCGAGATGTTCGACGACCCGCGGGTGGTGCTCAGCAGCTACATCCGCGCCAAGATGCAGCATTCCCGCAGCCGGCCCTATGGTTCCAAAGTCTGGGCCAACGAAATCATCCACGGCGCACCGACCCTGGGTGAGGCGCTGGACGTGAGCCTGTACGACTGGGCCAAGATGAAAGAAGCGAAGATTCGCCAGTGGGTGGAGGACAAGCGGATCTTGCCGGTGGAACCGTCGAGCCTGCTGTATATGATCTGGGCGTCGACCCAGCACTATGCCGACTTTGATCATCAGGTGAAGATCCTGAATGACCATCAGCCGTTGTCGGACATGCAGTTTGAACGAGCGGTGCAGACGGTGACGAGTGTGATCCTGCGGGGGATTGGGTTGGAGCCCTAGATCGTTCCCACGCTCCGCGTGGGAATGCCGCCCTGGACGCTATGCGTCCGCTCTTGAGGTCGTGACGCGGAGCGTCAACGGATGCATTCCCACGCGGAGCGTGGGAACGATCATTCATAGGGCGTCTGTTTGGAGGGCTACACCGCCTCGCGGTAGGGATTCCTCGGATCCTGCGTCCAGTTCAAAAACGGCTTTCCGGTATCCACCGGCACCATCTCGATACAGTCCGCCACCGGGCAGGTGATCTGGCACAGGTTGCACCCCACGCACTCATCATCAATCACCTCGTACTTATGCGTCCCATCCGCTTGCTTCAAGCTGGCAATCGCCTGGTGCGACGTATCTTCGCAGGCAATATGGCAACGCCCACAACCAATACACGCCTCCTGGTCGATCTTGGCGATCACCTGGTAATTGATATCCAGGTACTTCCAATCCGTCGTATTGCCCACCGCTCGCCCGGAAAATTCCTGCAGGCTGTTGTAACCCTGGCTGTCCATCCACCGCGACAGCCCATCCTTCATTTCCTCGACAATCCGAAACCCATGCAGCATCGCCGCCGTGCACACCTGCACCGCGCCGCAGCCCAGCGCAACGAATTCCGCCGCATCGCGCCAGTTGCCAATCCCGCCAATGCCGCAGATCGGCAAACCCTGTGTCTGTGGATCCCGGGCAATCTCCGCCACCATGTTCAACGCAATCGGCTTTACCGCCGAGCCGCAGTAGCCACCGTGGGTGCTTTGCGTGCCTACCATCGGCAGGGCGACCATGCGCTCCAGGTCGACACTGGTGATGGAGTTGATGGTGTTGATCAGCGACACCGCATCCGCGCCCCCGCGATACGCTGCCCGCGCCGCCACGCGTATGTCGGTGATGTTCGGCGTGAGCTTGACGATCACCGGCAGCGAGCAATAGGTCTTGCACCAGCGTGTCACCTGTTCCACGTACTCCGGCACCTGGCCCACCGCCGCGCCCATGCCGCGTTCCGGCATGCCGTGGGGGCAGCCGAAGTTCAGCTCGATGCCGTCGCAGCCGGTGGCTTCCACCAGCGGCAGGATGTGTTTCCACGACTCTTCTACACAGGGCACCATCAGCGACACGATCAGTGCGCGGTCGGGCCAGTCTTTTTTCACCTGGGTGATTTCCCGCAGGTTGATCTCCAGGGAGCGGTCGGTAATCAGCTCGATATTGTTGATGCCGAGCACTTCACGGTTGGCGCCAAAGTGCGCCGAGTAGCGCGATGAGACGTTGACCGCGGCCGGGTCTTCGCCGAGGGTTTTCCAGACCACACCGCCCCAGCCTGCTTCAAAGGCGCGGACCACGTTGTAGGCCTTGTCGGTAGGCGGCGCGGAGGCCAGCCAGAACGGATTGGGGGCTTTGATGCCGGCGAATACAATCGAGAGATCGGCCATTACGCAGCCTCCACTTTCAGCATGAGTTGAGCGTGCATGGCTTGCGCGGCCAGCTTGCCGTGTTGCACGGCCTGGACGGTGAGGTCCTGGCCGAGGCTGACGCAATCACCGCCGGCATACACACCGGGGATGCTGGTGCGCAGCTGTTCGTTGACGAAGATGCGATCGCCCTGGCGTTGCAGTTGGTGGGCCAGCGGGTCGTGCAGCGCCGCGTCGTCGAAGCCTTGGCCGATGGCCTTGAAGATCGCGTCGGCGGCCAGTTCGAAGGTTTCACCGGTGGCCTGCAGGCGGCCATCGACCATGCGGGTGCGGGCGAACCGCATGCCGCGCACATGGCCCTGATCATCGAGCAACACTTCCTCCGGTTGGGCCCAGGTCAACAGGCGTACCTGGTTGGCCTTGGCGATATCTTGCTCGTGGCCGGTGGCGCCCATTTCAGTCAGGCCCCGGCGGTACACCAGGTTGACGTCACGGGCACCGAGGCGGGCCATTTGCACGGCCATGTCGATGGCCGTGTTGCCGGCGCCGAGGACAATGCAGCGGTCGGCCAGGGGCAGTTGGCTGAGGTCATCGGCCTGGCGCAGTTCACGGATGTAGTCGGTGGCGGCGAGCAGGCCGGGGGCGTCCTCGTGAGGCAGGCCGAGCTGTTTGCTGGCGGCCAGGCCGAGGCCGAGGAACACCGCATCGAACTGCTGGTGCAGCTCGCTCAAGGTCAGGTTGTCGCCGAGGCGCTGGCCGTGACGGATTTCGATGCCGCCAATTTGCAGCAGGAAATCCAGTTCCTTTTGCGCGAAGTCATCCACCAGCTTGTACTTGGCGATCCCGTATTCATTCAGGCCACCGGCTTTTTCCCGGGCTTCGAAAATCACCACGTCATGGCCGTGCAGGGCGCTGCGATGGGCGCAGGACAACCCCGCAGGCCCGGCGCCGACCACCGCGATGCGTTTGCCAGTGGGGGCGGCGCGCTGGAACGGGTGTTCGCTGAAGTGCGCGTTGTCCACCGCGTAACGCTGCAACAGGCCGATCAGCACCGGGGCGCATTCCTCGGCGTTGTTGCGCACGCAGGCTTGCTGGCAGAGGATTTCCGTCGGGCAGACCCGGGCGCAACTGCCGCCGAGGATATTCGCCGAGAGAATCTTCTGTGCGGCGCCCTGGACGTTTTCGGTGTGGATATTGCGGATGAACGACGGGATATCGATCTCGCTGGGGCACGCGTTAACGCACGGCGCGTCGTAGCAGTAGAGGCAGCGCGACGCTTCCAGTTGGGCTTGCCGGGCATTGAGCGGCGGCGCCAGGTCGGTGAAATGCGCGGCGAGGGCTGCCGCATCTTCATGGGGGTGGGGAAGATGGTTCAGGGTCTGGATCACGGTATTGGCCTCACGGTTTTTTTGGATCGCCTCTAACGGGCATTTTTTGTCGCCTGTACCGGCCTCATCGCAGGCAAGCCAGCTCCCAGATTTGAAAGTATTCACAGCTCAAAAAATGTGGGAGCCGGGCTTGCCCGCGATAGGCCGAAGGCCGCTTTCAGCGTTTCACAGCAACCGGCCTGGAACGCTCCGCCCGCTTGCTCAACTGCTCAAACACCGGCGGATACGTCGGCCGTTCGATATACCGCCCCGCACCACGCTCGGCGCGCAAATCCCCATCTGCCCAGACCAGCTTGCCCTGGCTGATGGTATGGCTCGGCACGCCGCGCACGGTCTTGCCTTCGAAGATGTTGAAGTCGACTTTCTGGTGGTGAGTCTTCGCGGAAATGGTCCGCGTGCCTTGCGGGTCCCACAGCACCAGGTCAGCATCGGCCCCCACGCGGATCGCCCCTTTACGTGGGTACAGGTTGAAGATCTTCGCCGTGTTGGTAGACGTCAGCGCAACGAACTCCTGCATCGACAAGCGCCCGGTGTTCACGCCTTCATCCCACAACAGCGCCATGCGGTCTTCGATACCGGCGGTGCCATTGGGAATCTTGCTGAAGTCATCCCGCCCGGCAGCTTTTTGCTCGGCGCAGAAGCAGCAATGGTCGGTGGCGGTGGTGTGCAGGTTGCCGGATTGCAGGCCATGCCACAGCGCCTCCTGATGCCCGCGTGGGCGGAAGGGCGGGCTCATCACATAGCCGGCAGCGGTCTGCCAGTCGGGGTGTTGATACACGCTGTCGTCCAGCAGCAGATGCCCGGCCAAGACTTCGCCGTATACCGGCTGGCCCTTGCTGCGGGCATAGGTGATTTCATCCAGCGCTTCCTTGGTAGACACGTGCACCAGGTACAGCGGCGTGCCGATGGTTTCGGCAATCCGGATCGCCCGGCTGGCGGCTTCGCCCTCCACCTGCGAAGGCCGCGACAGCGGGTGCGCTTCTGGCCCGGTAATGCCCTGGGCCATCAGCTTGCGTTGCAGGTGATACACCAGTTCGCCGTTTTCGGCGTGCACTGTCGGCACCGCACCCAGTTCCAGGCAGCGTTCGAAGCTCGCCACCAAGGTGTCGTCAGCGGCCATGATTGCGTTTTTGTACGCCATGAAATGCTTGAAGCTGTTGATGCCGTGTTGGCTCACCAGCTCGGCCATTTCCTCGCGGACCTGCTCGCTCCACCAGGTAATCGCGACGTGAAAGCCATAGTCGGACGCCGACTTCTCGGCCCAGCCGCGCCACTGGTGGAAGGCTTCCAGCAGGGATTGCTGCGGGTTGGGAATCACGAAGTCGATGATCGACGTGGTGCCGCCCGCCAACCCGGCGGCCGTGCCACTGAAAAAGTCTTCACTGGCCACGGTGCCCATGAAGGGCAGTTGCATATGGGTATGGGGATCGATGCCGCCGGGCATCAGGTATTGACCGCTGCCATCGAGTATCTCGGTGCCGGCGGGAATATCCAGATCAGTGCCAATGGCGCGGATTAGACCGTCTGCGCATAAAACATCGGCTCGGTAACTTTCATCATGGGTAATAACGGTAGCGCCACGGATCAACAGCGACATGTCGAGTTCCTCACAGGCTTGACCGGCTTGTGCCAGTTCTAAGTGTTGTCATGCATCGCGCCGCTGGAAGTTAATTCCTGTCAGCGGTGACAGGAATAGAAACTAGCCCGAGTTTTTCGAATGAGCAAGAATATTTTTTATAAGCTTATATCGATATTAAGTGATTGAATTATAGAGATAAAAAATCAAAATCACCAAAATGTAGCGGCCTCTCACCATTTTGACGCACTTGACAGGTTCCCAATATGAGCAACATTTCCTATTGCAAATCAGACGCTTGAGACATGCCTCTTGACGGGGCCGGTAAATAAAAATAATTGTGTTGCACCAGATTGAGTCCTGAGGGTTCGGACAACTTCTGCGTTAGTTGGCCTGAGTAACGCTGAAAGTAACGAGGGGCTCTTCGGTCGAGACAATAAAGCTGATAAACATCAGCGAGTTATATAAGCGGTGCGGGAAGGGCAACGGTTTACGGCACGGTTATTGAGTGCGGTGGCGGTTGGCCGGGTCCCGGATGTCATGTTGTCAACGAGGTACTCCGGCCATCCCGTGCACGTCACGGGGTGAGCAAAAATAATTCGAAAAAACCGTGGAGCGGCCATGCAACAGAACAGATCGCAAGTCATTGAGCGCAACGGCCTGTACGAACTCGACGCCGGCCCCGACGTCCTCGACAGCCCCCGCTACAACCACGACATGGCACCGACCAAGGTGCGCGAACGCACTTGGAACAAGTGGCACATCACCGCGCTGTGGATCGGCATGTCGGTGTGCGTGCCGACCTACACCCTGGGCGGCGTGCTCACTGCGTACTTCGGGTTGTCGGTGGGCGAGGCGCTGATGGCGATCCTGCTGGCCAATATCGTGGTGCTGATCCCGCTGACCCTCAACGCCTTCCCCGGTACCAAGTACGGTATTCCGTTCCCGGTGTTGCTGCGTTCGTCCTTTGGCGTGCTTGGCTCCAACGTGCCGTGCCTGATTCGCGCCCTGGTGGCGTGTGGCTGGTTCGGCATCCAGACGATGTTTGGCGGGTTGGCGATTCACCTGTTCCTGGGCTCGGTTTTCGAGGATTGGAAGTCCCTTGGTGGCACCGGTGAAGTGATCGGCTTCATGATCTTCTGGACCCTGAACCTGTGGGTGGTATTGCGTGGCGCCGAGTCGATCAAATGGCTGGAAACCCTGTCGGCACCGCTGCTGGTGGCTGTGGGAATCGGGCTGCTGGTGTGGGCGCTGCCGAATGTGTCGCTGACCGAGTTGATGGCGATCCCGCCCAAGCGTCCCGAAGGCGCCAGCCTCACCGGCTACTTCATGGCAGGCCTGACGGCGATGGTGGGTTTCTGGGCCACCTTGTCATTGAACATTCCCGACTTCAGCCGCTACGCCAAAAGCCAGAAAGACCAGATCCTCGGGCAGATTTTCGGCCTGCCGCTGACCATGTTCCTGTTCGCCGCCCTCGGCGTGATCATGACCGCCGCCTCGGTGAAACTGGTGGGCGTCAGCGTCTCCGACCCGGTGACCCTGATCGGCCATATCCAGAGCCCGATATGGGTGGCCGTGGCCATGGCGCTGATCATCATCGCCACCTTGTCCACCAATACCGCGGCGAACATCGTCTCGCCCACCAACGACTTCCAGAACATCGCGCCCAAGCTGATCAACCGCACCACGGCGGTGGTCCTCACCGGCCTGGTGGGTCTGGCGCTGATGGCCCATGAACTGCTGAAAAAGCTCGGGCTGATCATCTCCGACGTGAGCCTGGAAACCGTGTATTCCAACTGGCTGCTGGGTTACTCAAGCCTGTTGGGACCGATTGCCGGGATCATGGTGGTGGACTATTTCATCATCAAGAAACAGCAACTGGACCTTGCCGGCTTGTACCGCGATGACGTGTACCCGGCGTGGAACTGGCATGGCTTCCTGGCCTTTGGCGTGCCGGTGGTGCTGACGCTGTTGTCCCTGGGCAGCGACGCGTTCAGCTGGTTCTACAGCTATGGCTGGTTCACCGGCTCGGCGCTCGGCGGGTTGCTGTATTACGCGCTGTGCATGAAGCGCGGCGCCCGCGTAGTCGCCGTGAAAACACCGCTTTAATCGATGTGGAATGCAATCAAATGTGGGAGGGGGCTTGCTCGCGAAGGCGGTGATTCAGCTAACACTTGGCGACTGGCACACCGTATTCGCGAGCAAGCCCGCTCCCACATTTTTGATCGCGGTCCGCCAGTGAGAGTCTGGCAAATTCATAAGAACTACCGCCTGAGGAGATCCCCATGAACGCTGCCATAGACGTTCTGCAATCCACCCATCAGCACATCAACCGCGATCGCCTGTGGCTGTCCCTGATGGAACTCGCCAAGCTCGGCGCCACGCCCAAGGGCGGCGTCTGCCGCCTGGCCCTGACCGACCTCGATCGCCAGGCCCGCGACCTGTTTGTGAAGTGGTGCGAGGAAGCGGGCTGTACCGTGACCATCGATGGCGTCGGTAATATCTTCGCCCGCCGGCCGGGACGCAATCCCAAGTTGCCGCCTGTGATGACCGGCAGCCACATCGACACCCAGCCCACCGGCGGCAAGTTTGATGGCTGTTTTGGTGTGCTGGCAGGTGTTGAGGTGTTGCGCACACTCAATGACCTGAAAGTGGAAACCGAAGCGCCGCTGGAAGTGGTGGTGTGGACCAACGAAGAAGGCTCGCGCTTTCCGCCGTGTATGATGGGGTCCGGGGTGTTTGCCGAGAAATTCACCCTGGCCGATACGCTGGCCAAGACGGATGCCGACGGCGTGACCGTGGGCGATGCGCTGAATGCCATTGGGTATGCCGGATCACGTCCCGTGAGCGGGCACAAGGTGGGCGCATATTTTGAAGCGCATATCGAGCAAGGCCCGATTCTTGAGGATGAAAAGAAAACCATCGGCGTGGTGCTGGGCGCCCTTGGCCAGAAATGGTTCGACCTGAAATTGCGCGGAGTTGAGGCGCACGCCGGCCCAACGCCCATGCACCTGCGCAAAGACGCATTGGTAGGTGCCGCTGCTGTGGTCGCCGCTGTCAATGCGGCTGCGTTGGGTCATCAGCCTCACGCCTGCGGCACCGTCGGTTGCCTGCAAGCGTATCCCGGTTCACGCAACGTCATTCCTGGCGAAGTGCGCATGACCCTGGACTTCCGTCATCTGGAACCGGCACGACTGGATTCGATGATCGCCCAGGTGCGCAAGGTGATCGACGAGACCTGCGCCAAGCACGGCCTCACGTTCGAGATGACACCCACCGCTGACTTCCCGC
Organism: Pseudomonas sp. 32A; assembly: GCF_052682255.1. Classification (NCBI taxonomy): domain Bacteria; kingdom Pseudomonadati; phylum Pseudomonadota; class Gammaproteobacteria; order Pseudomonadales; family Pseudomonadaceae; genus Pseudomonas; species Pseudomonas sp. 32A. Next base: position 5,162,604 of record NZ_JBQYLY010000001.1, read on the forward strand.
CGCTGTACTTCGACAAAGGCTGCGTGGATGCCGTGCGTGATGCGGCCAATGGTCTGGGACTGTCGAACATGGACATTGTAAGCGGGGCGGGGCATGACGCGATTTTCGTCGCGGAGCTGGGGCCGGCGGGGATGATCTTTGTGCCGTGTGAAGGCGGCATCAGCCATAACGAAATCGAGAATGCCGCGCCGGATGATCTGGCGGCGGGGTGTGCGGTGTTGTTGCGGGCGATGGTGGCGGCGTCGGTGGCGATTGCCAGCGGCAAGTTGGCTGCATAAATCACGGCCCCTCCAAACCCACTGTAGGAGCGAGCTTGCTCGCGAAAAACGTCAACGATTACGCGTACAGCCTGGATGTATGCGGCGCCCTCAGGTTTTTCGCGAGCAAGCTCGCTCCTACAGTTATGGGTCAGCTCACGGCTACCGTCGCATCCACCACCCGATCTACAAGCAACTGCACGCCCTCCAGCATCCGACACATCCCCAGCACCACACTGCGCTGTGAACCATCAACCTCAAAGGCCAAGTGCGCGGCGATGGCATTGATGGATTCCAGATCCTGAGAGGCATTAAGCAGCAGGGTTTCGGTATCGAGCCCAGGACGGAGGGTGAAGAGCAGGATTGAATCGGAAGGAGGATTTGGACTGTCTTTGATCATGATGCGGTTCCTGGAGAGTTAGAGACTACCACCAGGTTTTTCTCACGAACGAAGGTGGCAGCTGTACGCGGAGTGAGAAAACCAAGACCCCAGGAGCTTGGCCACGCCGAAGCGTGCCCGCGCACAGCCGCCATAACAGCGAGCACAGAAAAAGCGCCTGCACTGTATACGGCGGGCGCTTTTGCGCCAATGGAGTCTTCGGATTTCTCACGTCCGGTCGCTGAATTGGCAGCGACTGGCGAAGACTAGTGGTGCCCGTTCCGACCAGCAACCCGAAAGAAGCATAGGAAATATGTCTTTTCGAGGATGGGTTGTAAGGCATGTCCTGCTCCTTTGTACGAAGTTTCCTTTATTCATCGGTCTCTCATTATCTCGGCCTTCCAGTGTTAGCTTCCGCCACGCAAGTATCGAATGCGGGGAAATTGCTCGACGAGAGTCGACCAATATTGGATCAAGGAAGGAATCAGGTATGCCAGGTTCAGGAACTACGAGAAAGCCGGTTTACTCAGTTGTCACTACGATCCTATTGGCGTGTTGCCTGGTGTACATCGGCGGTGATTGCCTGCTCTCGCCGGGGCACCCGCAATTGACAGAAGTTGTAATGAGAGTGCCACTTGGCACTGACGGGGCCATCTATGGCGTCAAGGATGACCGTGGAGGGGCAACTGTTCCGTTCAGCTATCGATATTACGTTTACCGCGCCTTGGAGGACGACAGCGAAGTATTGGCTGCGTTGAGGGATGCCAGTCCATTTCTAATTACGCGTGACGCATCGGCAAAAGTTGATGTTCAGGGCCGTACGATCAATGTGTCGGTGGCGGGGGATGTATCCGACTATCACAGCAGTACGCTGTATCGACATGCCAATGGCAGCGATTACACAGCAGTGAGTGTTTTTCTGAATAGTCGGCCGGAAGATTGAAATTGGCGGTGGGTCAGTCTAGAGATGTTTGACTGACCCACGTCGGTGGCAAATTGGCCGCCTGAGTCGCCAGGCTTCACTCCTCTCAAATGTGGGAGCCGGGCTTGCCCGCGATAGCGGTGTTTCAGACACAGTTGCAGTGCCTGACACTCCGCTATCGCAGGCAAGCCAGCTCCCACATTTGATCCAGGGAGGGCGCGAGATTTGTATCAGGCGTCAGGCTTCCAGCCTCCGCCCAGCGCCGTCACCAACCCTACACTTGCCTGCAACTGCCGCGTTTGCACCGCTTGCAACGTGCGTTGCGCCTGTAACGCCGCGGTTTGTGCCGTCACCACATCCAGGTAACTCACAGCCCCCGCCTGATAACTGTTCATCGCCAGCGCCTGGGTGTGCTCCGCAGCATTTGCGGCGGCTTGTTCATCCATTGCTTCCTGCTGCAAATCACGCAGTTGCCCAAGGTTGTCTTCCACCTCACGTACGGCTCTTAACACCTGGCTGCGATAGTGCGCCGAAGCCTCTTCAAACTCCGCCTTGGCCTGGCGCTCGTTGGCGCTCAACCGCCCGCCATCAAAGATCGGCAGGTTCACCAGCGGCCCCAGCGCCCAGTACCTATTGGCTGCCGAGAACAAGTTGCCCACACCTTGGGTCTGCCCGCCAATCAAGCCGGTCAAACTGAAATCCGGGTACCACGCCGCCTTGGCCACGCCGATATTCGCGTTAGCCGCAAACACCCGCCGTTCCGCCGCCGCAATATCCGGCCGACGTTGCAGCAACTGGCTCGGCAACTGCTGTGGAATTCCCGGCAAGGCGATCAATTGCTGGCTCGGCGGCAGTTGGAACTCGCTGGCCGACACGCCCACCAGTTCCCCAATCGCATGCTCGGTGAGATTGCGCTGACCGCGTACATCGTCAAGCTGGGCCTCGGCTTCAGCCAGCTGATTCTGTGCGCGGGTCAGGTCCAGTTCCGAAGCGATCTGGCCTTCATACCGGCTGCGGGTCAGTTTCAGTGCCTGGCTAAAATCATCCAGCGAACTGCTGAGAATCCGGCTCTGGGCATCCAGCCCGTTGAGCTGCACGTACAGCGTCGCCAACTGATGCTGCAAGCTCAGGCGTGCCACCGCCAAATCATCCCCGGAGGCTTGGGCCTGTGCATCGCCAGCCGCCACTTGGTTGCGGATTTTGCCCCACAGGTCCAGGTCAAAACTCAGCGCAAACCCTGCCGTGTTGCTGTTGTACACCGAAGGCTGGGTATCGCCCCGCAGTGGCCGGGAATCCGATTGGCGCTGACGCAACGGCTGCGCGCTGGCGGTGATTTGCGGGAACAACCCGGCATGCAACTGGCTGGCATACGCCTGGGACGCATCGAAATGCGCCAGCGCTGCGGCCAGGTCCGGGTTGGCCTTGAGCAGTTGTTCCTGCAGGTCGTTCAAGCGCGGGTCCTGATACAGCTGCCACCACTTCGGTGCCAGTTGGTCGGAGGGTTGTGCGCTGTGCCACGGACCGTCGCTGGTCTGTTCGCGGTATTTGGCCGGCAGTTCGAGGGTCGGTGCCTTGTAGGTGGGCGCCAGCGAGCAACCGTGCAGCGCCAGCAACACCAAGGCGGCGAGGGGTTTAAGCCTTGGGCGCATGGGTACCTCCGGCGTCGGCCAGTTGCACGGCATCGCCTTCGCGCAGGGCGTCGGGTGGGTTGTCGACTACGCGGTCGGCGGGTTTCAGGCCTTGATCGATCACCAGGCGTTCGCCGAGGTCGAGGCCGATGTGGATGTCTTGCAGGTGCACGTGGTTCTTGGCGTCCAGTACCGCGACCTGGGTGCCTTGGGCGCGGAAGATGAGGGCGCTGGCCGGGATGCTCACACCATGGGTGTCTGCCGGAATCGCCAGGGTGGCTTCTGCGTAGTCGCCTGGCAGCAACTTGCCGTCCGGGTTGTCGGCCACGAACTGTGCGAGCAGGGTGCCGGAGCGGCGGTCGATGGCGGTGGAGTCGCCCATCAGCTTCGCGCTGAAGTGTTCGCCGGGGTGCTCGGGTACCGTCAGTTGGGCGGCCAGTCCGGGATGAATCACCGCCGCATAGTTCTGCGGCACCGGCACATAGAGCCGCAGTTGGTGGGTGTCGGCGATGTCGAACAGTTCCGGATCGCTGTCGCTGTCGGCCTTGATCAATTGGCCGATGTCGGTGTTGCGCGCGGTGATCACACCGGCGAACGGAGCGCGGATGGTCTTGTAGTCTTCCAGGGCCGACAGCCGCGCATAGTCAGCCTCGGCGGCCTGGGCGTTAGCCTTGGCAGCCAGGGCGTTGGAGGTTTTTTCATCGGCCTCCTGGCGCGATACCGAATGGCTGTCCAGCAGGTTTTTCCAGCGGGTGGCGGTGGTTTGCGCCAGGCGTGCGTTGGCCTGTTCCTGCACCATGCGGGCGTGGGTTTGTGCTACTTGCTGGTCGAGGTCGGGGCTGTCGATCTCGGCGAGAATCTGCCCGGCCTTGACCTGGCTGCCGATGTCGACTTTCCAGTCTTTCAGGTAACCGCTGACCCGCGCATGAATCGGTGCCTTGCTCCAGGCTTCCAGGTGCGCGGGCAGGCGCAGGGTGTCGCCGGCCGCGTTCTGCTTCGGCTGGAACACCAGCACCTGCGGCACGGCGGCGGTTTCGGTCCAGGCGGTGACGGATTTTTCATGCATCGTACGGGCGTGCAGGCCGTTGGCGACCAACAGGGCAGCCAGTGTCAGGCCGCCGACACCCATGAACATCAGACGCTTGCGCGAGGGTTTGTGATCAGACGACATGTGGGGTTTCTCCAGCAGCAGCGCGAGTAGGGTGACGACCGTGGACCAAACTGAAGACCACGGGTACAAACAGCAAAGTGGCAGTGGTGGCGAGGATCAGGCCGCCGATCACGGCACGTCCCAGCGGCGCGTTTTGTTCTTCGGACAGGGCCAGCGGCAACATGCCGATGATCATCGCCAGGGCGGTCATGCAGACCGGGCGGAAACGGGTGTAGCCGGCTTCCAGTGCGGCCTTGAGGGCGTCGCCATGTTCGGCCAGGCGCTCTCGGCAGAAGCTCACCACCAGGATCGAGTTGGCGGTGGCCACGCCCATGCAGAGGATGGCCCCCGTGAGTGCGGGCACCGACAACGAGGTGCCGCTGAGGAACAGCATCCACACGATGCCCGCGAGGGCCGCCGGCAGCGCGGTGATGATCACGAACGGGTCGGTCCAGGACTGGAAGTTGACCACGATCAGCAGGTAGATCAGCACCACCGCGCCGAGCAGGCCGAAGCTCAAGCCGTTGAACGCTTCATGCAGCGCATCGATCTGCCCGTGCAGGCTGATGGTCGCGCCTTTGGGGCGCATCGGGGCCATGTCATTCAGCACCTTTTGCACATCGCTGGCGACGCCGCCGAGGTCGCGGCCTTGCACGTTGGCGTACAGGTCCAGGGTCGGTTCGATGTTGTAGTGGGTCACCACCGCCGGGCTTTGTACCCGTGAAATGGTCGCTACGCCGCCGAGGATCTGCGACTGGCCATCGGCACCGGTCACCGGCAATGCTTCCAGGGAAGGCAAGCTGTCGAGGCGGTACTGCGGGGTTGCGGCCACGATCGAATACGACACGCCGTTGGCCGGGTTGAGCCAGAACGTCGGCGCGGTTTGCGAGCTGCCGGCCAGGGACGCAACCATGCTGTTGGTCACGTCACGCTCGGTGATGCCCAGGCCGTTGGCGCGCATCCGGTCCACGTTGACTTGCAGAGAGGGGTAGCCAGTGGACTGCTGGATACGCAAGTCGGCAATGCCCGGCACATGTTTCAGGCGACGCTCCAGTTCCACGGCGTAGGCGCGGTTTTCTTCATCGCTGCGCCCGGAGATTTTCACATCCAGCGGGGCCGGTGAACCGAAGTTGAGGATCTGGCTGCTGATGTCGGCCGGCAGGAAGGCGAACTGGCTGCCAGGGAAACTTTCGGGCAGGGCTTCACGCAGCTTTTTCACGTAGTCGGCGGTCGGCGCGTGGTCTTTTTTCAGGGTGACCTGGATGTCACCGTCCTGTGGGCCGATGGTGCCGCTGCTGCTGTAGGCCATGTCGATGCCGCTCAGCGGGATGCCAATGTTGTCGACGATGGTGTCCAGTTCATCGGCCGGAACGATCTCGCGAATCCGCGCTTCGATCCGGTCAAACGCTGCGGCGCTTTCTTCGATCCGCGTGCCCAACGGCAAGCGCACGTGCAGGGCCATGGCCCCGGCGTCGGTGGCCGGGAAGAAGTCCTGGCCCAGGCTTGGCAGCAGCAGGAACGAGGCGAGGATGCACGCCAGAAAACCCACGATGAATCGCTTGCGTGCACCCAGGGCGAGGGTCAGCAGGCTGTGGTAAACGTCGCGCACGTTGGAGAAGTGACGCTCGAAACCCTGCTGGAAATTCAGCACCGATTGCAGCACGGCATTGCGCTGGGGTTGGTGCTGGTCGCCCTCGTGATGGTTGATGAATTCATCTTCCGGGTGATGGCCCTGGCCTTGCTCCGGCACGTGCGGCTTGAGCAGGAACATCGCCAGGGTCGGCACCAGAGTCCGTGACAGGATGAACGAGCTGGCCATCGCAAAGATCACCGCTAACGCCATCGGGCGGAACAGATAACCGGCGATACCTTGCAGCATGAACATCGGCACAAACACGATGCAGATACACAGCAGGGACACGAACGCCGGACCGACGATTTGCTTGGCGCCGTCGAGGATCGCGTCTTTCACCGCCTTGCCTTGTTCCAGGTGCCAGTTGATGTTCTCGATGGTCACCGTGGCGTCGTCCACCAGAATCCCCACCGCCAACGCCAGCCCGCCGAGGGTCATGACGTTAAGGGTTTGCCCGGTTGCGGCCAGCAGCGCGATGGCCGACAGCACCGCCAGGGGAATCGACGCGGCGATGATGAGGGTCGAGCGCCAGCTGCCGAGGAACAGCAGGATCATCGCACTGGTCAGCAAGGCCGCGATGATGCCTTCCTGGGCCACGCTGCCCACTGACTGTTTGACGAACACCGAGGCGTCGCCGAGCAGTGAGGTCTTCAGTGACGGTGGCAACGTTTCATTGATGCGCGGCAGCATCTGGCGGATGCCGTCGATGATCGACAGGGTGGAGATGCTGCCGTTTTTCAGGGCCGGCATCAGCACCGCACGGTGGCCGTCGACGCGCACGATGTTGGTCTGCGGCGGCGAGCCGTCACGCACATGGGCCACCTGGCCGATGGTGATGATCGCGCCGTCGACGGTCTTGATCGGCAGGTCGTTGAGCTCATCAATCGCCTTGGGACTGTTGTTGAGCAAGATCGTGTATTCGTTGGGGCCGAGTTTGGCGGTACCCACCGGGATGATCTGGTTTTGCAGGGCCAGGGCGTTGCCCACGTCCTGTGCCGAGAGGCCTTTGGCGGCCAGCGCCTGCGGGTCAAGGTCGAGGGTGATCTGGCGTTGCTTGCCGCCCATTGGCGTGGGCATGGCCAGGCCGGGCAGGGCGCTGAGGGGCAGGCGGATATTGTTCTGCACCAGGTCGCGGATCTTCGCTTCCGACAGGCTGGGGCTGGAGAACGCCATCTGCAGGATCGGCACCGTGGAGGCGCTGTAGTTGAGGATCAGCGGTGGGGTGATGCCCGGTGGCATCTGCTTGAGCACGGTTTGTGACACCGCTGTTACCTGGGCGTTGGCGGTGCGGATATCCACGCCGGGCTGGAAGAAAATCTTCACGATGCCCATGCCGGGTAACGACTGCGATTCAATGTGTTCGATGTCGTTGACGGTGGTACTCAGGGAGCGTTCGTAGGTGTAGATCACGCGACCGGCCATGGCGTCCGGAGACAGGCCGTTGTACTGCCAAACCACCGCGACGACGGGGATGCCAATATCGGGAAATACGTCAGTGGGGGTACGCAAGGCCGCCATGGGCCCAATGATGCAGATGAATATTGCCAGCACGATAAACGTGTAGGGCTTGAGCAGTGCGGTCTTTACCAGCCCGAGCATGCCTTAACCTCCAAAGGAGTGGGATTGCAAACCCCGGCAGTCTTGCCCGACCCACCTAACACGCACCTTTCAGCCAGGTGAAGGAAGATTTAGTTAACGGCTGAAGATCGTTTCATATGTATTCATTTGTTCAACAATGGTGACAGTACCAAGCTGGATACCGATCGAACGGGAGCGGTTTTGCCCGTTCACTTTTTATCCATTTGGAGTTCTGCCATGTCTCTTAAACCCTTGTTGTTGATCCCGGCCCTGAGTGCGGTCCTGCTGTTGTCGGCGTGCGCCGGCCCGATGCCGAAAGCGGACCCGAGCGAAGCCTGGATCGGCCTGCAAGAGGAGGCGCCCAACGACCTGATGGCCGAGCGGGTAGACGGTAAAAATATTAATGATGGCCGCTACTTCGAAGTGAAACCCGGCGCGCATCGCCTGGATGTCACCTTGTTTGAAGAAGAGGCGGGGGATGACAACCAGCAGGATTGTCGCGGGCATGTGACCTACGGCAACTTCAAGGCTGGCGAGCATTACACCCTGGTGGAATCCAGCCTAGGTACGACGGTGCGTGCCGAGTTGAAGGATAGCCACGGCAAGGAGTTGGCGCAGACCGATGACTTCAGTTGCATGCCTGGTTAAGGCGTCAGGCGTGGTGCCCGGCGGGTTTGTGCAGCTTGCCGGGTGCTGCGGGTTTTACCTGTGGGTGATGGTGCCGGCGGGTCACGCGCATCACGCCCCAGAGCATGGCGGCGGCGACGGCCAACCAGCCACAGATTAAAAGCAGAATCGTTGTTGTCAGGCTCATAAGTGCCTCCTTTCGCCCGGTACCGGGCACACACTGTCTTCTCAATGGACAGTCTAGCTATCCGCAGGTTGCCTGCTATTGACCAATGGTCGTGTGCGTCCAACTTGTTTGCTCTATGGCGGACTTTTTACTGCGGCACAAGGCTATACCCGCGCCCCGGAGCATCCTATGATCAGGGCCCACGTCGGCAGTTGATCAAGTGAGTGAAGAAGTTGCGGTTTCCCTCGAACATTAAAACCTCCTGGTGGGTCGCAGCCTGTTTCATGGGGCTGGCGGCCTGCACCTCGCACCCAAAACCCACGAGCATCCCGGGCCTGCCGGAGAGTGTCGAGCTCAAGGGCGTACCGGCGTTTCGCGGCGAGACTTACCTCGGTGGCCCGGCCGCTCTGGCCAGCATGCTGTCCCAACAAGGCATTGTGATTACACCGGGGCTATTGGATAAGCCACTGCATTTGCCGGGCGCTGAAGCGGACCTTGAGCGCAACATGCAGGTGCTGGCCCGTGAATACGGGATGTTGGTGTACCCGCTGGAAGATCAATTGCCGGCGCTGCTGGCACAGGTCGCGGCCGGGTACCCGGTGATGGCGCGTATTACCCAGGGCTCGACCTTCTGGGCCGGGCCGCGGTATGTCGTGGTGGTGGGTTACAACAAGCAGAAGAGCATGGTGTTGCTGCGTTCGGGCTTGGAGCGACGCATGCCGATGGATTTCAGCGCGTTTGAGTCGGCGTGGAAAGACGGCGGCAAGTGGGCGGTACTGATTCAGCGGCCCACCCAGTTGCCGGTCAAGGTCGACGCCCAGCGCTGGCAGCAGGCTGCCAGCGCCACGGCCCAGGCGGGCCAGGAACAGGCCGCGGCCCAGGCGGTCAAGACACTGGCCAGTCAGGCCAAATAAAAAACGGCGCTCAAGGGCGCCGTTTTTTATTGTCGCCATTGACGACTCAGCGGGACTCGGTCACCTGAACGTTCGCCCGTGGGCGGTTTTTCAGGTTTTTGTCAGCCTTGTAGCGCAAGGCGACGTCCGGCACCGAGCCGCTCTTCCCGGTTTCGACCCAACTGCGGATACGACTGGCATCGGCAAAGTGGGTGAATTTGCCGAAAGCGTCGAGGATCACCAGCGATACCGGGCGATTACCCATGCTGGTCACCAGCACCAGGCAGTGGCCGGCCTGGTTGGTAAAGCCGGTCTTGGTCAGCTTGATGTCCCAGTTGGCGCGGTTGATCAGGTGGTCTGTGTTGGAGAAACCCAGGGTGTAGTTGGGTTTGCGGAACGAGACGGTCTTTTCCTTGGTGGTACTCAACTGGCTGAGCATCGGGTACTTGCGCGCGGCGGCCAGCAGTTTGCTCAAGTCGCGGGCGGTGGACACGTTGTGGATCGACAGGCCGGTGGGCTCTACATAGTGGGTGCTGGTCATGCCCAACGCCTTGGCCTTGGCGTTCATCGCCGCGATAAAGGCCGGGTAGCCGCCCGGATAGTGGTGGGCCAGGCTGGCGGCGGCGCGGTTTTCCGAGGACATCAGGGCAATCAGGAGCATCTCTTTGCGCGGCATCTCGCTGCCGATCTTGACCCGGGAGAACACGCCTTTCATCTCTGGCGTGTCCTTGATGTTGATGTCGATGTATTCATCCATGTTTTGCTTGGCTTCCAGCACGATCAGGCCGGTCATCAGTTTGCTCACTGAAGCGATCGGCACGATGACATCCGGGTTACTGGCATAGATGACTTTGTTGGTTTGCAGGTCTACCACCATCGCACTGCCGGAAGCGATGTGCAGGGTAGACATGTCGCGGGGGGCCATGGTGGTTTCGCTGGCGCTCGCGAAGGTGCCTGTAAATGCAAAAAATAGGCTGATGATGGAAAGATGAATTTTCACGCGGATGAACTCGCTAAAAAAGTAGGGATATACCGTTTTGCACGGACTTTCTGATAAATGCCGTTACATTTTAGGAGTATGGATCAGAAACTGTCGAATGTTCTTCTGAAAACAGATGAAAGCCCTTAAAAACTAAGAAAAAAGTACTTTTTATCCGACCAATAAAAAGCCCTGCGATAAGGCAGGGCTTTTTCAGAGCAGCTGGTTATTAGCTGTGCAGAGTTTCGGCTGCGTACAAGGTATTTTCCAGCAGGCAGGCACGGGTCATAGGGCCAACGCCGCCTGGGACCGGGGTGATCCAGCCGGCGCGGGGCAGGGCGGTTTCGTACACCACGTCGCCCACCAGCTTGCCGTCGTCCTGGCGGTTGATGCCTACGTCGATGACGATGGCGCCTTCTTTGATCCACTCACCCTTGACCAGGCCCGGCTTGCCGGCGGCGACCACTACCAGGTCAGCGCGGCCAACGTGGCCGGCCAGGTCCTTGGTGAAGCGGTGGGTGACGGTCACGGTGCAGCCGGCCAGCAGCAGCTCCATGGCCATCGGGCGACCGACGATGTTCGAGGCGCCAACGACGACGGCATCCAGGCCGTACAGATCGACGCCGGTGCTTTCCAGCAGGGTCATGATGCCCTTCGGGGTGCATGGGCGCAGCAGCGGAATACGCTGGGCCAGGCGGCCGACGTTATAAGGGTGGAAGCCGTCGACGTCTTTGTCCGGGCGGATGCGTTCGAGCAGTTTCGACGCGTCCAGGTGCTCGGGCAAGGGCAGCTGCAGCAGGATGCCGTCGATGGCCGGATTGTCATTGAGGCTGTCGATCAGGTCGGTGAGGGCCTGTTGGGTGGTGTCGGAATCCAAGTCGTAGGCTTTTGAAATAAAGCCGACCTCTTCACAGTCTTTACGCTTGTGCGAGACATAAACCTGAGAGGCAGGATCGCTGCCGACCAGGATCACCGCGAGGCCCGGCGTGCGCAGCCCTTGTTGGCTGCGCTCGGCGACTCGTTTGGCGATCTGCTGGCGCAGGCTGGCGGCGATTGATTTGCCGTCGATAAGTTGTGCAGTCATTACGCGTGATTAACCATCGAGAGGGGGAAGAAAAGTGCGCGCATTCTCGCATGCCATGGCGCGAGGGCAAAGGCGCTTGGTCTGCAAATTCCCCTAACCCCTTAAATAAAATGAATTTTTTATAAAAAGGATTTGACGGGTTTCGGGTGCATCTATACTATTCGTCGCACTTGTCGGGCACAGCCTAGCACTGGTTAGTTTGTAATCCTCCAAGAGTACAGATTAATAAGGCGCCCGTAGCTCAGCTGGATAGAGCATCCGCCTTCTAAGCGGATGGTCGCAGGTTCGAGTCCTGCCGGGTGCGCCATTAGGCAGCTTTGGCACAAGTAGCGCAATATGGTGGGCGTAGCTCAGTTGGTAGAGCACGGGATTGTGACTCCCGTTGTCGAGGGTTCGATCCCCTTCGTCCACCCCATATTTAAAGGGCGCCAGATTAACAGTCTGGCGCCTTTGCTTTAAGAGCTTCATGCGGATGTGGTGGAATTGGTAGACACACTGGATTTAGGTTCCAGCGCCGCAAGGTGTAAGAGTTCGAGTCTCTTCATCCGCACCAAATAAAGTTTCGTGAAGGCCGTATGGTCGTCGCGAGGCTCAACAAATAGCCATTTTGACGGGCTTTTTGGTCACGCAATATGGTGGGCGTAGCTCAGTTGGTAGAGCACGGGATTGTGACTCCCGTTGTCGAGGGTTCGATCCCCTTCGTCCACCCCATATTTCGAAAGGCGCCAGATTAATAGTCTGGCGCCTTTTTTGTTTCAGTGGTTTGAGTTTCAACGCAGTCGCAGGTGCTGGGCTGCAAGGGCAGGGCGTTTCGTCGTATTTATGTTTCGCGATGATGCCGCACTGCTCGCTGGCCTTGTCCGCAGGGTCGGTTGTCAGGGAGATGATTGGCAGCTGCTTCTATATATAGAAGGGTTGGCGCAGAGCCCTGGCGTGATGGGATGTATTTGCTACCGGGGCGAGCTGCACTCGTGCATTCGTACCTATAAATTGCCTGCTGTTTTTTTACCCGTTTTCAGTAGGGTGACTTCTTGAGTTTGACCCACTAGAATGCATGCCCTTGATTCTGGGGTCGGAAACGGCCAGCTAACGTCTGTGCAACGAGGAATATCCATGCAAGTTTCTGTTGAAAATACTTCTGCTCTTGAGCGCCGCATGAGCATCACCGTGCCGGCCGAGCGCATCGAGACCCAGGTCAACAAGCGTCTGCAGCAGACTGCCCAAAAGGCCAAGATCGCTGGTTTCCGTCCAGGCAAAGTGCCAATGAGCGAAATCAAGCGCCGCTTCGGTGCTGATGCACGTCAGGAAGCGGTAGGTGACGTGATCCAGGCTTCCTTCTACGAAGCCGTTGTCGAGCAAAAGCTGAACCCGGCTGGCTCGCCTTCCATCGAGCCTAAGTCCCTGGAAGCAGGCAAGGATCTGGAATACGTTGCAATCTTCGAAGTGTTCCCTGAATTCGAAGTTGCCGGTTTCGATTCGATCGCCATCGAGCGCCTGAGCGCTGATGTTGCTGACGCCGATCTGGACAACATGCTGGAAATCCTGCGCAAGCAGAACACTCGTTTTGAAGTGGCCGATCGCGCTGCCCAGAACGAAGACCAGCTGAACATCGATTTCGTTGGCAAGGTTGACGGCGAAGTGTTCGCTGGCGGCTCCGCCAAAGGCACCCAGTTGGTATTGGGTTCCAACCGCATGATCCCTGGTTTCGAAGACGGCCTGGTTGGCGCCAAAGCCGGCGAAGAGCGCGTTCTGAACCTGACTTTCCCGGCTGACTACCAGAACCTGGACCTGGCTGGCAAAGCCGCTGAGTTCACCGTGACCGTCAACACCGTTTCCGAGCCCAAGCTGCCAGAACTGAACGAAGAGTTCTTCAACCAGTTCGGTATCAAGGAAACCGGCATCGAAGGTTTCCGCACCGAAGTTCGCAAGAACATGGAGCGTGAGCTGCGTCAGGCGATCAAATCCAAGGTCAAGAACCAGGTGATGGACGGTCTGCTGGCCGCCAACCCGATCGAAGTGCCGAAGGCTCTGCTGTCCAACGAAGTTGATCGTCTGCGTGTGCAGGCTGTTCAGCAGTTCGGTGGCAACATCAAGCCTGACCAACTGCCGGCCGAGCTGTTCGAAGAACAAGCCAAGCGTCGCGTTGTTCTGGGTCTGATCGTGGCTGAAGTGGTCAAGCAATTCGACCTCAAGCCAGACGAAGCCCGCGTTCGCGAAATGATCCAGGAAATGGCTTCGGCCTACCAGGAGCCTGAGGCTGTTGTGTCCTGGTACTACAAGAACGACCAGCAGCTGAACGAAGTGCGTTCGGTTGTGCTGGAAGAGCAAGTTGTGGATACTGTTCTGCAGAAGGCTAAGGTGACCGATAAAGCGGTCTCTTACGAAGAAGCAGTCAAGCCGGCTGAAGCAGCACAAGCCGACTGATCGCTCAACTCGTTTGAAAATACACCCATAAGCCAGCCTCGCGCTGGCTTATGCGTATTCAAGACATGACTATTTGGGAGTAACTGCAGAGCATGTTCCGTAATTCGTATATTCAGCAGAACTCTGATATCCAGGCCGCTGGCGGCCTGGTCCCGATGGTTGTCGAGCAATCTGCTCGTGGCGAACGCGCCTATGACATCTACTCGCGCCTGCTCAAGGAGCGAGTGATCTTTCTGGTTGGTCCGGTAGAGGACTACATGGCCAACCTGATCTGTGCGCAGCTGCTGTTCCTTGAAGCGGAAAACCCGGACAAGGACATCCATCTCTACATCAACTCCCCGGGCGGTTCGGTAACAGCTGGCATGTCGATCTACGACACCATGCAGTTCATCAAGCCGAACGTATCGACCACCTGTATCGGTCAGGCGTGCAGCATGGGTGCTTTCCTGCTGACCGCTGGTGCTGAGGGCAAGCGTTACTGCCTGCCGAACTCTCGCGTGATGATTCACCAGCCACTGGGCGGTTTCCAGGGCCAGGCATCGGACATCGAAATCCATGCCAAGGAAATCCTCTTTATTCGTGAGCGTCTCAACACGCTGATGGCCAAACATAGCGGGCATACCCTGGAAGAGATCGAGCGCGACACCAACCGTGACAATTTCATGAGCGCCGAAGCGGCTCGTGAATACGGGTTGATCGACGCAGTGATCGAAAAGCGCCCCGCTTAATATAAGCAGCTCAAAATAGGGCTGGTCGGCAGGTCCGACCACCAGTGGGCTTGAAAAAGCCCTCAATAGCCTTCATCTTGTGTTGCAAGCCTATCGGATTTGGATCGAACGAATGACTGACACCCGCAACGGCGAGGACAACGGCAAGCTGCTCTATTGCTCCTTCTGTGGCAAAAGCCAGCATGAAGTACGCAAGTTGATTGCCGGCCCCTCGGTCTTTATCTGCGACGAGTGCGTCGACCTGTGCAATGACATCATCCGTGAGGAGGTGCAGGAAGCCCAGGCCGAAAGCAGCGCGCATAAATTGCCTTCGCCTAAAGAAATCAGCGGCATCCTTGATCAGTATGTGATTGGTCAAGAGCGTGCAAAGAAGGTTCTGGCCGTAGCGGTGTACAACCACTACAAGCGTCTGAACCAGCGTGACAAGAAAAGTGACGATGTCGAGCTCGGCAAAAGCAACATCTTGCTGATCGGTCCTACAGGCTCGGGTAAAACCCTGCTTGCAGAAACCCTGGCTCGCCTGCTGAACGTTCCCTTCACCATCGCCGACGCAACCACTCTTACCGAGGCCGGTTACGTAGGTGAAGACGTCGAGAACATCATTCAGAAGCTGCTGCAGAAATGCGATTACGACGTGGAAAAGGCCCAGATGGGCATTGTCTACATCGATGAAATCGACAAGATTTCGCGCAAATCCGACAACCCGTCGATCACCCGGGATGTTTCCGGTGAAGGCGTGCAGCAAGCGCTGTTGAAACTGATCGAAGGTACTGTTGCTTCCGTACCGCCACAAGGCGGCCGCAAGCATCCACAGCAGGAATTCCTTCAGGTTGATACGCGCAACATTCTGTTCATCTGTGGCGGTGCGTTCTCCGGTCTGGAAAAGGTTATTCAAAACCGTTCCACCCGTGGTGGCATTGGCTTCAGTGCAGAAGTACGCAGTAAGGAAGAAGGCAAGAAAGTCGGTGAATCCCTGCGTGAAGTCGAGCCTGACGATTTGGTCAAGTTCGGTCTGATCCCGGAATTCGTTGGCCGTTTGCCAGTGCTGGCGACGTTGGACGAGCTGGATGAGGCTGCGTTGATGCAGATCCTCACCGAGCCGAAAAACGCCCTGACCAAGCAATACGCCAAGCTGTTCGAGATGGAAGGTGTGGACCTCGAGTTCCGTGCTGACGCGCTCAAATCGGTGGCCAAGCGGGCACTGGAGCGCAAGACCGGCGCCCGTGGTTTGCGCTCGATCCTCGAAGGCGTACTGCTCGACACCATGTATGAAATCCCCTCGCAGTCCGAGGTGAGTAAAGTGGTGATCGACGAAAGCGTTATAGAAGGCAAGTCCAAGCCACTGTATATCTACGAAAACAGTGAGCCGGCTGCCAAGGCTGCGCCAGACGCGTAAGCGTTGCGCCGCCGAGCTGTACAAAATAAAGGGGCCTTGACGGGCCCCTTTGTTTTTACTGCGTTTAACTGATGCCATTACGCTTGTTTTTTTTGCAGGCAGCCCCCATCTTGGTTTCAAGCTTACTTTCATCTGTCATAGAGGCGAAATCATGAAGACAACCATCGAATTGCCTCTCCTGCCGTTGCGTGATGTCGTCGTCTATCCGCACATGGTTATCCCGCTGTTCGTGGGGCGCGAGAAGTCTATCGAAGCCCTCGAGGCCGCGATGACGGGCGACAAGCAGATCCTGCTGCTGGCCCAGAGAAATCCTGCTGACGATGATCCGGGCGAAGACGCCCTGTATCGCGTCGGTACCGTTGCAACGGTCCTGCAACTGCTCAAGCTGCCTGATGGCACCGTCAAGGTGCTGGTGGAAGGCGAGCAGCGTGGTGCGGTCGAGCGCTTCATGGAAGTGGACGGCCACCTGCGTGCCGAAGTGACGCTGATCGACGAAGTCGACGCCCCTGAGCGCGAATCCGAAGTGTTCGTGCGCAGCCTGCTGTCCCAGTTCGAGCAATACGTGCAGCTGGGCAAGAAAGTTCCTGCAGAAGTCCTCTCTTCCCTCAACAGCATTGATGAGCCAAGCCGCCTGGTCGACACCATGGCCGCGCACATGGCGCTGAAAATCGAGCAGAAGCAGGACATTCTCGAAATCATCGATTTGTCGGCCAGGGTCGAACACGTCCTGGCGCTGCTGGATGCCGAAATTGACCTGCTGCAGGTCGAGAAGCGCATTCGCGGCCGTGTCAAAAAGCAAATGGAGCGCAGTCAGCGCGAGTACTACCTGAATGAGCAGATGAAGGCCATTCAGAAAGAGCTCGGCGACAGCGAGGAAGGCCATAACGAAATCGAAGAGCTGAAAAAGCGCATCGATGCCGCCGGCCTGCCGAAAGACGCCTTGACCAAAGCCACTGCCGAGCTGAACAAGCTCAAGCAGATGTCGCCGATGTCGGCCGAAGCCACCGTGGTTCGCTCGTATATCGATTGGCTGGTGCAGGTGCCGTGGAAGGCCCAGACCAAGGTGCGCCTGGACCTGGACCGCGCCGAAGATATTCTGGACGCCGATCACTACGGCCTCGAAGAAGTCAAAGAACGCATCCTCGAATACCTCGCCGTGCAAAAGCGCGTGAAGAAGATTCGCGGCCCGGTGTTGTGCCTGGTCGGTCCTCCTGGTGTGGGTAAAACCTCGCTGGCGGAGTCGATTGCTCACGCAACAAACCGTAAATTCGTACGCATGGCCTTGGGTGGCGTGCGGGATGAAGCGGAAATCCGTGGTCATCGCCGGACTTATATCGGTTCGATGCCAGGAAGATTGATTCAAAAGATGACAAAGGTGGGTGTGCGCAACCCGCTGTTCCTGCTCGATGAAATCGACAAAATGGGCAGCGACATGCGTGGCGATCCGGCCTCTGCCTTGCTGGAAGTGCTCGACCCCGAGCAGAACCATAATTTCAACGACCATTACCTGGAAGTCGACTACGACCTGTCCGACGTAATGTTCCTGTGCACCTCCAACTCGATGAATATTCCGCCAGCGTTGCTGGACCGGATGGAGGTGATTCGTCTGCCGGGTTACACCGAAGACGAGAAGATCAACATCGCTGTCAAATACCTCTCGCCCAAGCAGATTGCGGCCAACGGCCTGAAAAAAGGCGAGATCGAATTTGATGCCGACGCGATCCGCGACATCATTCGTTTCTACACCCGCGAGGCCGGTGTACGGGGCCTCGAGCGTCAACTGGCGAAGATCTGCCGCAAGGCCGTGAAGGAACATGCGCTGGAAAAACGCTTCTCGGTGAAGGTCACCGCTGACCTGTTGGAACACTTCCTGGGCGTGCGCAAATTCCGCTACGGCCTGGCTGAGCAGCAGGACCAGGTGGGTCAGGTCACTGGCCTGGCGTGGACTCAAGTGGGCGGCGAATTGCTGACCATCGAGGCCGCTGTTATCCCGGGCAAAGGGCAACTGATCAAGACCGGTTCCCTGGGTGATGTGATGGTCGAATCCATCACTGCCGCGCAGACCGTGGTGCGCAGCCGCGCCAAGAGCCTGGGGATTCCCCTGGACTTCCACGAGAAGCACGACACCCACATCCATATGCCGGAAGGGGCGACCCCGAAAGACGGCCCTAGCGCAGGCGTAGGCATGTGCACGGCACTGGTATCAGCCCTGACCGGCATTCCGGTGCGCGCCGATGTCGCCATGACCGGGGAAATCACCCTGCGTGGTCAGGTACTGGCCATTGGTGGCCTCAAAGAGAAATTGCTGGCTGCACACCGCGGTGGTATCAAGACCGTGATCATTCCTGAAGAGAATGTTCGCGACTTGAAGGAGATTCCTGACAATATCAAGCAGGATCTGCAGATTAAACCGGTTAAATGGATTGACGAGGTCCTGCAAATTGCGCTGCAATACGCGCCGGAGCCCTTGCCGGATGTGGCTCCGGAGATAGTTGCAAAGGATGAAAAACGCGAGTCTGACTCTAAGGAAAGAATTAGCACGCATTAATACGTTTAAGCCTGGGGGCTTCCTTGACAGCTTTTTAGAGCCCTTGTTATAAAGCGGCTCTTAAGTGTCTGTAGGCCATTCAGCACTGGTTTTTGCTTTCACCAAAAAACTTAGAATCATACTCAATAGATAAAAGGGGACTTAGAGTGAACAAGTCGGAACTGATTGATGCTATCGCTGCATCTGCTGATATCCCGAAAGCCGCTGCTGGCCGTGCGCTGGACGCAGTAATCGAATCCGTCACTGGCGCTCTCAAGGCCGGCGACTCTGTGGTACTGGTTGGTTTCGGTACTTTCTCTGTGACCGATCGTCCAGCTCGCACTGGCCGTAACCCACAGACTGGCAAGGCTCTGCAAATCGCCGCTGCCAAAAAACCAGGTTTCAAAGCCGGTAAAGCCCTGAAAGAAGCCGTTAACTAAGCTTCGCTCAAGCCTTACCCATCCGGGTTGGACGAAGGTCTGACCTGGCAGCGGAGCGGCAGCTGACCCAAGTATCCATCGGGTCGCCACGCCGGGGGTGTGGGTTCAAACCCCCGTCCGCTCCGCCAGTTACGAGAAGGCGCATCCTCGGATGCGCCTTTCTTCTATCCGGACTCTACCCACGCTCCACGGTTGCCTAATTTTGAAGTTCAACCGTTTCTGGGGGACGCATGCTGCAGAATATCAGGGACAATTCACAAGGCTGGATTGCCAAAACTATTATCGGGATCATCGTCGCACTGATGGCGTTCACCGGTATCGAGGCTATTTTTCAGGCTTCGACCAATAACAAGCAGGACGTGGCCAAGGTCAACGGTGAGGAAATCACCCAAAGCGAACTGGGCCAGGCCGTCGACATGCAACGTCGCCAGCTGATGCAACAGCTGGGCAAGGACTTCGATGCTTCCTTGCTGGACGAAAAGCTGTTGCGCGACGCCGCTCTCAAAAGCCTGATCGACCGCAAGCTGCTGCTGCAAGGCGCCGCCGATTCGAAATTCGCTTTCTCCGAAGCTGCGCTGGATCAAGTGATCCTGCAGACGCCGGAATTCCAGGTGGATGGCCAGTTCAACGCTGAGCGTTTCGACCAGGTGATCCGTCAGCTGGGCTACAGCCGTATGCAATTCCGTCAGATGCTGAGCCAGGAAATGCTGATCGGCCAGGTTCGTGCGGGTATTGCCGGCAGCGGTTTTGTGACTGATGCCGAAGTGCTCGCTTTCGCCCGTCTGGAAAAACAGACCCGCGATTTCGCCACCGTCAGCGTCAAGGCCGACCCTGCGGCAGTGAAGATCACTGACGACGAGGTCAAGGCTTACTACGACCAGCACGCCAAAGAGTTCATGACCCCGGACCAGGTGGTCATCGACTATCTGGAGCTGAAGAAGGCTTCCTTCTTCGACCAGGTCGCGGTCAAGGACGATGAGCTGCAAGCCCTCTATCAGAAAGAAACCGCCAACCTCGCTGAACAGCGTCGCGCGGCGCACATCCTGATTGAAGTCAACGACAAGACCACTGACGAGCAGGCCAAGGCCAAGATCGAAGAGATCCAGGCACGCCTGGCCAAAGGCGAGAAGTTCGAAGCCCTGGCCAAAGAGTTCTCCCAGGATCCAGGTTCTGCGAACAACGGCGGTGACCTCGGTTTCGCCGGCCCTGGCGTCTACGACCCTGCCTTTGAAACAGCGCTGTACGCGTTGAACAAGGACCAGGTCTCGGCACCGGTGCGTTCGAGCTTCGGCTGGCACCTGATCAAGCTGTTGGGCGTTGAAGCACCAGAAGTGCCATCGTTTGCCAGCCTGAAAGACAAGCTGACCCGCGAGCTCAAGACCCAGCAGGTTGAACAGCGTTTCGTCGACGCGACCAAGCAACTGGAAGACGCTGCATTCGAAGCTTCCGACCTGGCTCAGCCGGCGTCGGACCTGAAGCTGACCGTGCACACCTCCGCGCCGTTTGGTCGTGAAGGTGGTGAAGGCATTGCTGCCAATCGTGCCGTGGTGACCGCTGCATTCAGTCCTGAAGTACTGGATGAAGGTGCCAACAGCACCGCCATCGAGCTGGATCCGGAAACCATCGTGGTGCTGCGTGCCAAAGAGCACCTGAAGCCTACCCAGCTGCCGCTGGAAAGCGTTGCCACGGCCATCCGTGCCCAGTTGACCAAGGAGCGCGCAAGCGCTGCGGCGAAGACTCACGCGGACGAGCTGATTGCCAACCTGCGTGATGGCAAGACACCGCTGAACCAGCCGGTGGATGGCCAGGCCTGGAAAGTCACCGAAGCGGCCACCCGTGGCCAGGAAGGCGTCGAGCCAGCCGTGCTGCAAGCCCTGTTCCGCATGCCAAAGCCTGCGGCCAAGGACAAGCCGACCTTCACCAGCGTGACCCTGCCAGACGGTAGCCTGGTGATCGTGCGCTTGAACGCGGTCAACGAAGCCGCTGCCCCGACCGATGACGAGAAGGCTCAGTACCGCCGCTTCCTCGCTTCGCGTATCGGTCAGCAAGACTTCGCTGCCTATCGCAAGCAGCTGGAAACCAAGGCTGAGATCAAGAAGTTCTGATCGCGTTACTGCCTGAATAAAAAGACCCCGGCCTGAAGAGGCCGGGGTCTTTTTTTATCCACTAATCAGCTGACTCAACCAGCCGTTGATTCAACGCGCAAACTTGAACGTGCCCCAACTCAGGCCAATCACAGCCGCCAGGGTCGAAGCGCTCAGCACACTCAGCTTGGCAGCCGACAGCAGCGCCGGATCGGAGAAGGCCAGCGACGAGATGAAAATCGACATGGTGAAACCAATTCCCGCCAGCAGGCCCACCAGGGCGACGCCGTTCCAGGTCACGCCCTCCGGCAGTTTGCAGATATTCAGTTTGACCAGCACGAAACTCGCCAGCATCACCCCCAGCGGCTTGCCGAGCACCAACGCCAGGATGACCCCCATGAACACACCGTGGGGCAGCGGGTCGTTCAGGTTGAACCCTTGCAGACTCACCCCGGCGTTGGCCAGGGCAAACAGTGGCATGACGCCGAAGGCCACCCATGGGTGTAACCCGGCTTGAATCCGCTGCACCGGCGGCAACATTTCCCGTTGGGCCTGTCTCAATTGCTTCAATGGTTTGGCGACCTGATGGGCACTTTCTGATGGATGCGAAAGCCGGTCCATCAGTTCGTTAAATGTGCGTCCGATGGTGTCCAGAGGGCGTTCCCGAGTCGGTCTGGAAGTCACGGGCGTTATCAGGCCAAGCATTACGCCCGCGAGCGTCGGATGGACGCCGGTCTTGAGCAGGCCAAACCAGACAATCGCCCCTGGCAACAGGTACACAACGGCCTTGCCGATGCCCATCCGCTGGAAAATCAGCACCAGCGCCAACCCACAGGCCGCGATCACCAGGCCCATGTAGTCAAGGCTTGCGGTGTAGAAGATCGCGATGATCAGGATGGCGACGATGTCATCAATGATCGCCAGCGCCAGGAGCAAGATGCGCACGCCAGCCGGAATCGATTTACCCAGCAGCGCCAGCACGCCTACGGCAAACGCGATGTCGGTAGCGGTGGGCACGGCCCAGCCGCTGGCCGCTTCGGTGCCATGATTGAGCAGGGTGTAAATCAGGGCCGGCATCAGCACGCCACCCAGCGCAGCGCCCAAGGGCAGGGTAGCGAGTTTCAGGTTGGCGAGTGCGCCGTCCCTGATCTCCTGGCGAATCTCGGCGCCCACCACCAGGAAGAAGATGGTCATCAACCCGTCGTTCACCAGGAAGTGCAACGAGCGCGAGACCGTGAAGTCTCCCAACCCGATAGTGAGTGGGGTATTCCAGAAGTGTTCGTAGGAATCGGCGACCGGGCTGTTGGCCCAGATCAGCGCGACAATCGCCGCCAGCAGCAACACGATGCCGCTGACGGCCTCGATGCGTGAAAATCGCTCCAATGCAGACAGGGCGCCTTCGACCAAAACCTGGGGGCGAGGAATAGCAGGGTGTTTATCAGGCACGGCAAATCTCCATTGGCGGCCCGACCAATGCTTATCCTTTAACCTGCGCTGTGCCGTATGCAGCAGCGCACCCAGGGCGATCATAAGAGTTAAGAAACATCACGTCACGTTTCGTTTAAACATCGGTTAAACGCAACGTCGCCATCAGGGCCAGCACGACCAACGCAGCGACCGCCCATGGAAACGATGTCACTCCCCAACCTTGTAGCAACATGCCGCCGAGCAGCCCGCCGCCGGCGATGCCCAGGTTCCATACCGTCACCAACATCGACTGCGCGGCATCGGCTGAATCCCCGGCCGATTTGGCCAGCGCCGTTTGCAGCAATGCCGGGAGGCCGCCAAACGCCAGCCCCCATAACGCCACGGTGGTGTAGATCACGGCCGGCGAGCTAATCCAGAACGCCAGCGCCAATGCTGACAGTGCGAACATCCCGCAACTGAGCACCAACAAGGCCCGCAGCCGTTGATCAATCAGCGCGCCGACCATCCAGATGCCCAGCAGTGCTGCCAGGCCAAACACCAGCAGTACCTGATCAATGTCCGCTGCCATCCCGGCGGGTACCAGGAACGGCGCGATATAGGTGTAGAGAATGTTATGGGCCAGCACGTAGGTGAAGGTCACAAACAGCACCGGACGAATTCCCGGCAGTGCCAGCACCTGACGCAGTCCCAGGCGTTTTTCTGCTCGTTGCCCGGCAAAGTCCGGGACCTGCCAGCGCACCCAGGCCAGCAGCACAACCGTCAAGCCGGTCATGATCGCAAAGCTCAGGCGCCAGCCTACCGTGGTGCCCAGGAATGTCCCGGCTGGCACGCCGAGTGACAGCGCCAATGGCGCGCCGAGCATGGCCACGGCAATTGCCCGGCCTTGCAAGTGCGGTGCGACCATGCGGCTGGCGTAACCGGCGAGCAGCGCCCAAAGCAATCCGGCGAACACCCCGGCGAAGAACCTCGCCACCAGGGTCAGCAGGTAATCGCTGGAAAACGCCGTCACACTGTTGACCAAGGCAAACCCGCCGATGGCAATCATCAGCAACGGCCGCCTGCGCCAGCCCCGGGTGGCGATGGTCAGGGGAATCGCGGCCAGCAGCGAACCAAGGGCGTAAAGGGTCACCAACTGGCCCACCAAGGCGTCGGACACCCCGAGGCCGGCGCCCATTTGCGGGAGCAGGCCCGCTGGCATGGCTTCGGTGAGGATGGTGATGAAGCCGGCGGTAGCCAATGCCAGCAGGCCGCCCAAGGGCAGGCGTTCACGGCTGGCCGCAAGGGGAGGGGAAGGTAAGGCGCTGTCGCTCATGTTGGGTGGCTCCGGTGTTCAGATGTAGGGGCAGGGAGCCAGAGTAGGGTGCTGCACGCTGGAGAAAAACAGGCTAAGGTTCCGAACTTATCGGACGCCAACGTCCGCAATCCTCGGGAGCGAGACGATGGACAGCCTCGGCAGTATTTCAGTGTTTGTGCAGGTGGCGGAAACCCGCAGCTTTACCGAGGCCGGGCGTTTGCTGGGGGTGTCGTCCTCGGCGATTGGCAAAAGCATCGCGCGCATCGAAGAGCGCCTGGGTGTGCGGCTGTTCCATCGCAGCACCCGCAGCATCACGTTGACCAGCGAGGGCGCGCTGTTTCTCGAACGCTCCCGACGGATCCTGGCCGAGGTCGAGGCGGCAGAACAGGAACTGAGTCAGGCATCCGCCACACCCAGAGGCAAGCTGCGTGTGAGCCTGCCCCAAGTGCGCGGCCTGTTGATGCCGGTGCTGACGGATTTCATGCGGGCCTATCCCGAGATCGAGCTGGATGTGGACTTCTCCGACCGCATGGTGGACGTGATCGAGGAAGGCTTCGACGCGGTGATCCGCACCGGCAAACCCGAGGACTCACGCTTGATGGCGCGCCACCTCGGTTATTACCGCCTGGTGCTGGTGGCGTCCCCGGAGTACCTGCGCTTGCATGGCACGCCGCGTCAGCCTCGGGACTTGAACGACCACGCCTGCCTGCGCCACAAGTTCTGCGCCACCGGCAAGCTGGAAGCCTGGCCATTGCGCCCCGAACCCGGCTTGCCGGAGCCGGTCCTGCGTGCGCCGCTGGTCTCCACCACCATCGAATCGTTGATGCATGTGGCCCATGCAGGTCTGGGGATTGCCTGCCTGCCGGACTTCATGGTCCGCGAATCGGTGGAGCAGGGCCGGTTGCAGCGGGTGCTGGACTATTACCTGGAACACAGCGGCAGTTTCTGGATGCTCTGGCCATCAAGTCGCCATGCCTCGGCGAAATTGCGCGTGTTTATCGACCATGTGGGCGAGCGGCTTTTTCCTGCAGACACCGTCCCGTAAGGCTGTGACGTTTTACCGACAGGAATTCGCGCGCCAAGGCCACGTTCTGTTGCACAATACCGCCCTGACTGTTTTCTTCAGGATTTTCGATGTCGACATCATTTCACTTGCGTAGCCTCGGGTTGGCGCTGGTGCTGGCGGGCGCTGCGGGCTGCTCGTCACCCAAGACCGCTATTTATGAACATGAGAATTTCGACGACTCCGGTACGTTTTCCCGTGATTACCCGGTCAGTGACACCGCGGCCTGCGAAGCGGCGCGGCGTGCGCTGTTGAGCCAGGGTTACATCATTACCAGCAGCGATCCAAAGCTGGTGGCGGGTAACAAGAGCTTCCAGCAGACCGGCGAAACTCACCTGCAGATCAGCTTCAACGTGGTCTGTGCCGACGATGGCAGTGGTAATCATCACTCGACGATGTTCGCCAACGCCTTGCAGGACCGCTACGCGCTGAAGAAGGTCAACAACTCCGCCAGTCTCGGTGTGGGTGTGTTGGGCTCGGTGTCGATGCCGATTGGCTCCACCGATGATTCGATGGTCAAGGTGGCCAGCGAGACGGTGTCTGCGCCAAAGTTCTATGAGCGTTATTTCGCGCTGGTGGATGTTTTCCTGCCCCAGGAAGTGAAAAAGGCTGCGCACATTCCAGAGAAGCCCAAGGCTGACCTGGGCATTCCGGAACCAAAGGCAGCTCCGGCGGCCGATAAGGTTGAGGCGCCTAAGGAATCCCCGAAAGAAGTGCCGAAAGACGCACCAGCCACACCGGCGGCCCCGGTGACGCCAGCGGTGGAGCCTGCGGCATCGGAGCCGGTTGTACCGCCGGCAGAACCAGCGCCGATTGCTCCCAAGGAAACCCCGGCACCAGCGCCAGAGGCAACCACCCCGACGCTGCCGGCAC
Organism: Pseudomonas sp. 32A; assembly: GCF_052682255.1. Taxonomy (NCBI): domain Bacteria; kingdom Pseudomonadati; phylum Pseudomonadota; class Gammaproteobacteria; order Pseudomonadales; family Pseudomonadaceae; genus Pseudomonas; species Pseudomonas sp. 32A. The sequence continues at coordinate 5,188,157 of NZ_JBQYLY010000001.1, forward strand.
CGACCGAAGCGATTCCGCCCCTGCCGACGCCTGCGCAGTAACTACACCGCTACGGGGTTGGCCTTGTCGACGTTGATCCCGTAGCGGCTGATCGCCTCCGCCACCTTGGCGCGGCTGATCAGGCCGTCATCCGCCAGCGCCTTCAAGGCCGCCAGTGCAATGAAGTAACGGTCCACCTCAAAGAACTCGCGCAAGGTTTCGCGGGTATCCGATTGCCCGAAGCCATCAGTGCCCAGCGCTACAAAGCGCCGACCTGGCACGAACGGGCGGATCTGGTCGGCAAAGATTTTCATGTAGTCGGTGGCGACCACCACGGGCCCGGCCTGGCCCTCAAGGCACTGCTCGACATAGCTGGTACGCGGTTCGCTTTCCGGGTGCAGCAGGTTCCAGCGTTCCACGGCATGGCCTTCCCGGCGCAGCTCGGTGAGGCTGGTGACGCTCCACACGTCGCTGGCCACGGCGAAGTCATCCCGCAGCAAATCAGCAGCGGCGATGACTTCCCGCAGGATCGAACCGCTGCCCATCAGCTGTACCCGTGGTTGCACGGTGTCTTCAGCCGCCTTCAACCGATACATGCCCTTGAGAATCCCACCCTCGACACCGTCGGGCATCGCCGGGTGCGGGTAGTTTTCGTTGAGCAGGGTGATGTAGTAGTAGATGTCCTCTTGCTCGACATACATCCGGCGCATGCCCTCGCGAATGATCACTGCCAGCTCGAAGGCAAAGGTCGGGTCGTAGGAAATGCAGCACGGGATCACCGACGACAGCACATGGCTATGGCCATCGTCATGCTGCAGGCCTTCGCCCATCAGTGTGGTGCGTCCGGCGGTCGCCCCCAGCAGGAAGCCCCGCGCCCGCGCATCGCCCGCGGCCCAGGCCAGGTCGCCCACTCGCTGGAAGCCGAACATCGAATAGAAGATGTAGAACGGCACGGTCATCAACCCGTGGTTGGCGTAGGACGTACTCGCGGCAATCCACGAGGAAATGGCGCCGGATTCATTCAGGCCTTCCTGCATGATCTGTCCGTCTTTGCTCTCCTTGTAGTAGGACAGCTGGCCGGCATCCTGTGGGGTGTAGAGCTGGCCGACGGCGGAGTGAATGCCGATCTGGCGGAACAGGCTTTCCATGCCGAAGGTGCGGGACTCGTCCGGCACGATGGGCACGATCAACTTGCCCAGGTTCGGGTCCTTGAGCAGCGTGCCGAGGATGCGCACGAAGGCCATGGTGGTGGAAATCGCGCGCTCGCCAGTGTCCTTGAGTTGGGTGGCAAAGGCTTCCAGTTCGGGGATCTTCAACGACTCGACCGCGATGTGGCGAGCCGGTACGTAACCCCCCAGCGACTGGCGGCGAGCCGCGAAATAGCGTGCTTCTTCGCTGTCGGCGGCCGGTTTGAGGTACGGGATTTCGGCCAGTTGATCGTCGGCCACTTCCAGCCCGAAGCGGTCGCGGAAGGCTTTGACGGCTTCAGCGCCCATCTTTTTCAACTGGTGGTTGATGTTCTGGCCTTCGCCGGCCTCGCCCATGCCGAAGCCCTTGACGGTTTTCGCGAGGATCACCGTAGGCTGGCCGCTGTGGCGGACGGCGGCGGCGTAGGCGTTGTAGACCTTGTCCGGGTCATGGCCGCCCCGTGAGAGTTTCCAGATATCGTCGTCGGACATGTCCGCCACCAGCGCCAGCAACTCCGGGTATTTGCCGAAGAAGTGTTCCCGCACGTAGGCGCCGTTTTGCGATTTGTAGTTCTGATAGTCGCCGTCCACACATTCCATCATGCGCTGGCGCAGCAAGCCGCTTTTGTCCTTTTCCAGCAACGTATCCCAGCCGCCGCCCCAGATCACCTTGATCACGTTCCAGCCGGCGGCGCGGTACAGGCTTTCGAATTCCTGGATCACCTTGGCATTGCCGCGCACCGGGCCATCGAGGCGTTGCAGGTTGCAGTTGACCACGAAGATCAGGTTGTCGAGTTTCTCGCGCCCGGCCAGGGAAATGGCTGCCAGGGATTCCGGCTGATCCATCTCGCCATCACCGAGGAACGCCCACACCTTGCGGCCCTGGTGTTGCTTGAGGTCGCGGAACTCGAGGTAGCGCATGAAGCGCGCCTGGTAGGCGGCGGTAATCGGTCCGAGACCCATGGACACCGTAGGAAACTGCCAGAAGTCCGGCATGAGGCGAGGGTGTGGATAGGACGATAAACCGTCGCCACCGGCCTCCCGACGAAAGTTGTCCAGTTGCGCTTCGCTGATTCGGCCTTCGAGGTACGCCCGCCCGTAAATGCCCGGTGCCGAGTGGCCCTGGATGTACACCAGGTCGCCATCGAAGCTGTCAGTTCGGCCACGGAAGAAGTGGTCGAAGCCTACGTCATACAGCACGGCAGCCGACGCGTAGGTCGCGATATGCCCACCCACGCCGGAATGTTTGCCGGCGCGCAGCACCATGGCCATCGCGTTCCAGCGGATAAACGCATTCAGCCGGCGCTCGGTGGCCAGGTTGCCGGGGTAGGGCAACTGGCGGTCTACCGGGATGGTGTTGACGTAGGGCGTGGTCACCCGCCCGTAGAAGTCGCCATGCCGCGCCACGTCGAAATCCAGCAACTGATCAATCAGGTAATGCGCACGCGGGCGGCCTTCGGTGGTCAGCACCGATTCGATGGACTCCAGCCATTCGCGGGTTTCCTGTGGATCGTCGTCGAGGCGTACTGCAGTGTTCGGGGTCATGTCAGGCTCCAGGGTGGACGGGTTTCAGCGTGTGGGCTCCTTGTGGGAGCTTTGCGAATGTAGTTGCAATTGCAACTACATGACTGAATCTAGCGCGGGATGAGCTACTATTGCAACCTTCTTGAAATTCCCCGGATTGGTGTTACATGTCGTCGAAAGAGCCTGATGTCTGGTTCCGTTTTGTTCGGGCCCACAGGACGGTCATCCGTGAAATCGAACGGCGCCTGGCCGATGCCGGTTTGCCGCCGTATGCCTGGTACGACGCTTTGTGGGGCCTGGAAAGTGGCCCCGATGGCACCCGGCGCATGCACGAATTGGCCGATGTACTGGCCATCGAGCGCTACAACCTGACGCGCTTGGTGGACCGTTTGGAAAAGGACGGCCTCGTGGTGCGTTCGCGCTCCGACGGTGATGGGCGTGCAGCCTTTGTCTCAATCACCGACGCGGGCCGGGTGTTGCGCAAAAAGATGTGGAAAATCTACGAAAGCAGCGTGGATGAGTTGTTTCTGTCGCAGCTCGACAGCGAGCAGCGTCGGGGCTTTGCCGAGGCGCTGGAACGCACGGCGGGGCTGGCGATGGAGGCGGGCGTGCAGACCCGTGGGCGGCGTAAGCCCTGAAGCAAAGACTCAAGGCGACGACGATCCAGTGTGGGAGCGGGCTTGCTCGCGAAAGCGGTGTGTCAGCAAAAGGAATATCAGCAGATACACCGCCTTCGCGAGCAAGCCCGCTCCCACATTTGATCTGTGATGGATGACAGATCGTCATTTCAGGTGATATCGATGCAGGGCGGCTTCTACCTGTTCTACTTCGATAAGGCCGTCGTCCGCCAAAGCCTTCAATGCCAGCACCGCTATCCAATATCGACTGGGTGGTGACGTTTCCACCGAGCCCGCGCCCAACGCCACAAACCGCGCATCCACATACCCCGCCAACTGATCAACGATCGGCTGCGGATAGCCGGTGACGGCGATTACCGGCGTGGCATTCCCGGCCATACACTCCCGTAGATGACAACTGCGCTTCGGTGCCAACGGGTGCAGGCGATTCCAGCGTTGCGCCGCCTCCGCCTCGCGGGCCAGCCGTGTGTAGCTGGGGCAGCTCCACAGCTGCGCCGCGACGTTCCAGTCCGTTTCGAGCAACTTCGCGGCGTGCACGACTTCTTCAAACGCTCGACCCGCACCCAGCAACCGCACCCTCAATTCACTCGTGTATGAGCGCCGGACCCGGTACATGCCCCTGAGCGCATGGTCACGATCCTGCGGGCTCAGCCCTGGCCCGTCGTGTTGATCGTGCAGTGCCAGGTAATAAAACCCCGGCTCGCCGTCGACATACAGCGCCTGCAAACCCGCCAGCACAATCGCCCGGGCTTCCTCGCCGGAGGCCGGGTCATAAGGTGTGCAGTGGGGATTGCTGGCCAACCACAAGGGCAATGAAGGGGAAGGTCGGGTTTCATTGTCGTTGCACAAGATGCCCCGCTGGCGGGTCTCGCTGGACAATGCGCGCAGCTGCGCCGATGAGGCGGCCGTGTGCAGGTACAACATAGGCTTTTCCCCGGTGTTGCGCGCAAACCAGGTGGGCCAGCTCATCGCCCGGCACGAGCGCGACTGGCCGCGAATCACCCACGCCTGCCGGCTGGACTCCAGGGTGTTGGCCATGGTCATCACGCTATACAGGGGCGAGCAGCGGGGCTGCTGCATTGCATTCAGGGCGTCGATACAGATCAGGGCAGAGCGTTCGGTGCTGGCAGTCATGAGCAGGGTCGCTTGGCAACGGGTGCCCATACCCTAATGGAATTCCGCTTGTAATTGCAATTGCAATGATTGCAGTTGCATCTAAAATTCATCCGGCTAAATCAACCCAACACTGCTACGTTTAATCTTGAAGTGCAGGAACGTCATGCCACGGACATTTTTTCGTCATGGCGGCACTTTAGGCTGGTTGTGCAGGTCATTAAGCAACCCCTTTTCATAAAACAAGGAGTCAACCATGGACGATTACCAGGAAGAACTGTTGGAGTACCAGGCCTTTGAACTGGATCCGCTGGATCCGACCGATGATGCCACCGAGCTGTAAGACAGACGTCAGGCGGAATGCCGCTGACTGCGGCGAAATTCCCCTGGGGTCTGGCTGTTCCAGCGTTTGAAGGCGCGTTGAAAGGCTTCTGCTGAAGCAAAGCCGAGCAAATAGGCAATTTCACCGAACGCCAGTTCGGTATCGCGAATGTAGGTCATGGCCAGGTCGCGGCGAGTGTCATTGAGAATCGCCCGGAACTGAGTCCCTTCTTCCGCCAGCTTGCGCCGCAAGGTCCAGGTCGGCAGTTTCAAGCGTGACGCCACTTCTTCCAGGTCGGGTTCCCGGCCACCATTGAGCATCGGCCCGAGCAACCGGGTAATGCGCTCGCGCAGGCTGCGGGTGCGCGTCAACTGCTCCAGTTCCCGTTCACACAATTGCACCAGTAATTGCCAGGTACTCGGGCAATGTTCCGGGTTGCGCATGGCCAGGGTTTGCTGGCTCAGGCGCAGTTGGTTGTGCTCGGCGCCAAACTGGACCGGGCAGTCCCCCAGCACGCTGTAGCGCTCGCTGTAGTCCGGTGCTTCGAATTCGATTTCGATGCGTTGCGCCTGCACCGGTTGCAGGCTCAGGCTCGACAACTGATGCAGCCACCCGGCGATGATCGAGTCCACCACAAAGCGGTTGTAGGCGTTGTAGGGGCTGATGGAATAGAAGCGCAACCAGGCGCCATCCGTGTCCTCGTGAAAGCTCGACTGGCCACGATAGTTGGAGCCGTACAACGCTTCGAAGCGTGTCAGGGTGCGGGCGGCTTCGCGCACGGTGGGGGCCTGGGCGGCGGTGACACCGGCGAGGCCGGCCTGGCTCAAGCGGCTGAGCTGGCCCATGCGCAGGCCCAGGCTAGGGTCGCCGGTCAGCTGGATAGCGGCGTGGCCCAGGCGCATATAGCGCGGGATCGACAAGCGTGCACCGGCCTCGGCCAAGCGGGCCGAGTCGAGGCCGTATTGCAGCAGCAACGGTTGCGGGTCCAGGCCATGGCTGTGGATCGCATCGGCCAAGGTGTGGACGAAGCCCACCGACAAATCCCCAAGCCGCACCGGTTTCATCGTGTTACAGCCACACGTTCAGCAGGCGCGCGCCACGGGTATTGCCGTCGGCGAACACCTGGCCGTTGCTGCTGAGGAAGCTTTGCCCGGCGCTGCCCATGTCAAAGAACTGCCCGCGCAGGAACACGCTCATGCCGGCGGTGGCCTGGCTGATGGGTTGTTGGCTGATCAGGGTCAGGCGGTGCCAGGCTTCGCCTTCGCTGAGTTCTTCGGGCTTGAGGCTGATTTCCGGCGGCGTCGACACGCTTTTGAAGCCGCGCCACGGCTTGTCCCAGGTCTCGCGCCCAATCACGAAGGCCGGGACGGCCACCAACTGGGCGCCTTGTTCGTTGAGCTTGCGGTAATTGTCCGGATACCAACTGTCGCTGCCGATCAGGATGCCCAGGCGCCCGGCCGGGGTGTCGACCACGCTGACGCTGTTTTCGTCGCCCGGCTCAATAAAACCGCGCTCATCGAAAATCGGGTACAGCTGGCGTTGCGGCTGGCCGACTGCCAAGCCATCACGATCGAATACCACGCTGGTGTTGTACAGCGCGCCGTGGCCGATCTGCAATTGGCCCTGGCTGACGCTCGGGTTGGGCAGGGCAATGGAGCCGGCCACCAGGGTCACGCCGAATTCCTTGGCCAGGCCGCCGAACAGCACTTGATAGTCGCGGGCCATGGCCGGGGCTTTCATGCGCAGGTAGGCGTCGTCGATGCGATCATCACCCTTGGCGCTGATCAGTGCCCGCAGGAACAACAAGGGGTTGCTCGCCGACAGCCAGTTCATCGCTTCCTTGAGGTTGGTGGCCTGATACAGCTCGTTCTTTTCGCCGCTGACCATCAGCCAGGTGCCGATATGTTCCGGCAGCACCACGATGGTCTTGTCGTTGATCAAGCCCTGGTCGCGGGCCTTTTGCAGATAGGCCGCCAGCTTCAGGTGCAGGCGTTCCAGGCTCTGGTAGTCGGCGGGGAACAGTTCCGGCTGGATGCCCAGCAGGTTGCCGCGGTCGGCGGGCACGCCTTGGTCGACGGCCAGGTTGATCCGCAGGTCGGACAGGTAATGGCCCACGGGGCGCTCCTGGGTCCAGACCAGATAGGCGGAAACGGCGGCGACCAGGGCCATGATGAGGGTGAATCCAAGAAGTTTACGCATGGGAAAAAGACAACGGACCGGGTGCAGGGTTCGGTACCTAGGGTAGGGCTCATGTACGCGGTTGCCAAGGGGCGCTGCGCATTTGGATCAATAACTTGTCAGTTACAGTCATTGAGCGGCAACCGGCAGCCTCTTAGTCTGTGGGACATAAACCGATGGAGTGCCATTCGAGCGCTCCACGTCCCGTGATGATCCGTTGTGGAGCTGTACCATGACCGCTGCTGCCTACCCGCACCTGCTGGCCCCGTTGGACCTGGGTTTCACCACCCTGCGTAACCGCACCCTGATGGGCTCGATGCACACCGGCCTTGAAGAGAAACCCGGCGGCTTTGAGCGCATGGCGGCTTATTTTGCCGAGCGCGCCCGTGGCGGCGTGGGCCTGATGGTCACCGGCGGCATTGGCCCGAACGATGAAGGCGGGGTGTATGGCGGTGCGGCCAAGCTGACCACCGACGAAGAAGCGCAGAAGCACAAGATCGTCACGAAAGCGGTGCACGAGGCCGGCGGCAAGATCTGCATGCAGATCCTCCACGCCGGGCGTTATGCCTATAGCCCGAAACAGGTCGCGCCAAGCGCGATCCAGGCGCCGATCAACCCGTTCAAGCCCAAAGAGCTGGACGAAGAAGGCATCGAAAAGCAGATCAGCGATTTCGTCACCTGCTCGCTGCTGGCCCAGGTCGCCGAGTACGACGGCGTGGAAATCATGGGCTCCGAAGGCTACTTCGTTAACCAGTTCCTCGCGGCCCACACCAACCACCGCACCGACCGTTGGGGTGGCAGCTACGAAAACCGCATGCGCCTGCCGGTAGAAATCGTGCGCCGGGTGCGGGAAGCCGTAGGTCCGAACTTCATCATTATCTTCCGCCTGTCGATGCTCGACCTGGTGGAAGGCGGCAGCACCTGGGAAGAAATCGTGCAGTTGGCCAAGGCCATCGAGCAGGCGGGTGCAACGATCATCAACACCGGCATCGGCTGGCACGAAGCGCGCATCCCGACCATCGCCACCAAGGTGCCGCGCGGCGCGTTCAGCAAGGTCACCGCGAAGTTGCGTGGGGCGGTGCAGATTCCGTTGATCACCACCAACCGGATCAACACCCCGGAAATTGCCGAGCAAATCCTGGCCGAAGGCGATGCCGATATGGTCTCGATGGCCCGCCCATTCCTCGCCGACCCGGACTTCGTCAACAAGGCCGCCGAAGGCCGCGCCGATGAAATCAACACCTGCATCGGCTGCAACCAGGCGTGCCTGGACCACACCTTCGGCGGCAAGCTGACCACCTGCCTGGTCAACCCGCGTGCGTGCTACGAGACCGAGCTCAACTACCTGCCGGTCAAGCAGATCAAGAAAATCGCTGTGGTGGGTGCCGGTCCTGCGGGCCTGGCGGCCGCCACCGTTGCCGCCGAGCGCGGGCATCAAGTGACGCTGTTTGATTCGGCCAGCGAGATCGGCGGCCAGTTCAACATCGCCAAGCGCGTGCCGGGCAAAGAAGAGTTTTTCGAGACCCTGCGCTACTTCAAACGCAAGTTGCAGACCACCCATGTCGAGCTGTGCCTGAACACTCGGGTCGACATTGAGCAGCTCGTTGCGGGCGGCTACGACGAGATCATTCTCGCCACCGGCATCGCGCCGCGCACGCCGGCTATCCCGGGCGTGGAAAATGCCAAGGTGCTGAGCTACCTGGACGTGATCCTGGAGCGCAAGCCGGTGGGCCATCGCGTGGCGGTGATCGGTGCCGGCGGTATCGGGTTTGACGTGTCGGAATTCCTCGTGCATCAGGGCGTGTCCACCAGCCTGGACCGCGAGGCGTTCTGGAAAGAGTGGGGCATCGACACCCAGCTTGAAGCCCGCGGCGGTGTGGCCGGGATCAAGCCCGAGCGCCATGCGCCGGCGCGTGAAGTGTTCCTGCTGCAGCGCAAGACGTCCAAGGTCGGCGACGGCCTGGGCAAGACCACCGGCTGGATTCATCGCACCGGTCTGAAGAACAAACAGGTGCAGATGCTCAACAGCGTCGAGTACCTGAAGATCGATGACGAAGGCCTGCATATCCGCATTGGCGCCGAGGGTGAACCGCAGGTGCTGGCGGTGGACAATATCGTCATCTGTGCCGGCCAGGACCCGCTGCGGGAACTGCAGGATGGCCTGGTCGCAGCCGGGCAGAACGTGCACCTGATCGGCGGCGCGGACGTGGCGGCCGAGCTGGATGCCAAGCGCGCCATCAACCAGGGTTCGCGCCTGGCGGCCGAGCTGTAAACACGCAAAAGGGGCGGTGGTAGACTAGCGCCCCTTTTCTTGTGCAGAACCGCCCTTATGGGTCCTTTCGACTGGCTTCCCCACGCGCCCCTTGAACCCCTGAAGCTGGACTGGATGGGGTCGGTGGAAGTGGCCGTGCTGCGCCTGGATCGCATCGACCCGCTGATCAGCGGCAACAAGTGGTTCAAGCTCACCGAACACCTGGCGCAAGGCCGGGCGGCGGGTGCCAGCGGGATCATCAGCCTGGGCGGGGCTTACTCCAATCATTTGCATGCACTGGCGGCGGCCGGGAAACGCTTCGGCTTTCCTACCGTTGGCTTGCTGCGTGGCCATCCTCAAGACACGCCCACGGTGCTCGACCTCAAGGCCTTCGGCATGCAACTGCATTGGCTGGGGTATGGCGGCTATCGCGCGCGCAATGAGCCGGACTTCTGGCTGCCCTGGCGCGAGCAGTATCCGCACCTGCACCCGGTGCCTGAAGGCGGTGGTGGCGTGGCCGGTGCCTTGGGCTGTGGAGTGCTGGTCAGTCAGGCGCAGGCGCAGTTAGGCGGCCTGGGCTGGGCGGACTATCACGGTTGGTGGCTGGCAACAGGCACCGGCACCACCCTGGCGGGATTGGTGCTGGCCGAGGCGGGCGCGCATCCGGTATATGGTGCGCTGGCAGTGCCCGACGACCACGGCGTGGCGCAGCAGGTACACACGCTTGTGCAGGAGGGTTATGAATTGCTGGAGGCCAGCCGGGGCGGCTTTGCCAAGGTTGATCCCGAGTTGCTGGCCTTTATCGACACCACGGAGCAAGCCTGTGGCCTGCCCCTGGAGCCGCTGTACACCGGCAAGGCGTTATTGGCGTTGAAGCAGCAGATTGAAGCCGGGAGATTTCCCCCCAGCACCCGCCTGATCTTCGTCCACACCGGTGGCCTGCAAGGCCGCCGGGGATTCCCTGTAGGAGCTGTCGAGCTTTAGCGAGGCTGCGCTGCAGGCGCTGCGGTCTGGCAGGTACTGCGCGGTGATCCCATCGCAGCCTCGCTGAGGCTCGACAGCTCCCACGGTTACTGAAGGTTCCCTCTCTTGCCGGGCATCATCCGCAACGCAGTGTTGTCGCGCAGCACATAGTGATGGGCCAACCCGGCCAACGCATGCAGCCCGATCAGCCAGTAACCGACCTTGCCGAACAGCACATGCCAGCTTTCAATCTCCTTGGCCAACGCCTTGTTTTCGGCAATCAGCGGTGGCAGCTCGATGCCGTAGAACATCACCGAATGCCCCTCGGCGCTGACGATCAGCCAGCCGGCGATGGGCATGCCGATCATCAAGGCATACAGCGCCATGTGCATCAGGGTGGCCAGGAAGGATTGCCATTGCGGCGGGGCCGGCACGATCTTCGGCGCCACCCCCAGGCTGCGGGCGAACAACCGTAGCCACACCAGCACAAACACCGTCAGGCCGAACATGAAGTGCATTTCCACGATCAACGTCCGTGCGCCGCTGCCTTTGGGAAACTGCCCGCGTAACTCAATGCAGGCGTAGACCACCGCCAGCAGCACCACCATCAGCCAGTGCAACGCAATCGACATGGTGCTGTAACGCGTATCGGAATTTTTCCAGGGCATCGCTTTCTTCCTCACTCATCAGGGCAAACCTCCGTTCTTTGCGACGGAGTCCTTTCAATGTAAGCCTGTTTTACGAGGTTTGCCCGCGAGAGGAGGGTGTATAGGCGATCTTTTGATCTCGATCAGTTGCCCTGCGGCATTTCACCCCGTGCCAGGCGCTGGTTGATGTCGGCGATCACCGCAGGCAGGTCGGTGATGGTGTCGATCATGTAGTGCGGGCGCGAGCCTTCGAACATGGCCTCGATGCGCGTGCGTTCGCTGGCGAGTGTGCCGGCGTCCAGGGCGCGGAACTGCTCGTAGGTCAGGCCCAGGGCGTTGCCCGAACAGGTCAGCGCCACGGTCCACATTCCGGCGCGACGGCCTTCGAGAATGCCCGGCACGGTGTCGTCGATCTTCACGCAGGCCGCCACATCATCAATCCCGAGGGCGATCACGTTGGCCAGGGCCTGGGCTGGCCATGGGCGGCCGTTAGGTACTTCGTCGGTGGCGACCACGTGGTCGGCGACGTAGCCGTTGGTGGCGGCCAGTTCGACCACCTTGTCCATCACCTGCTTGGGGTAGCCGGAGCACGAGCCGATCTTGATCCCTTGCTGGCGCAGGTTGGCGATGGTCTCCAGGGCGCCGGGGATCAACGCCGAGTGCTCGGCGATTTTCTCGATCTGCAGCGGCATGAAGTGCTGGTAGATGGCGGTCACGTCATCGTCAGTCGGTGTGCGGCCAAAGGCCTTGCGATAGCGCTCGGCCACTTGCGGCTGGTCACACAGGGTGCGGATGTGGTCCCACTTGCCCATGCCCATCGGGCCACGGGCTTCTTCGATGGAAACCTGCACGTCGAATTCAGCGAAGGCTTCGACAAAAATCTGCGTGGGGGCGAACGAGCCGAAATCGACCACGGTACCGGCCCAGTCGAGGATCGCGGCTTGAAGCTGGGTGGGGTTTGCGTAGTTCATGGTTCAGATCCTGTTTAAAGGGGATTTATGTAGGCGTGCGCTTGCTCGCGAAGGTCGTTAACGATGACGCTGGCATGCTGGATGAGCGCGGCGCCCTCGGGTTTTTCGCGAGCAAGCTCGCTCCTACAGGGGGGAAATTCAGTTTTATATGTCGAGCACGTTCATTTCTTGCAGCACCTCGGCCACCGCGGCGACGGCGGCTTGCATCTCGGCCTGGTTTACGTGGCCAATGCAGCCCACGCGGAAGGTTTCCACCTGGGTCAATTTGCCCGGATACAGAATGAAACCCTTGGCCTTGACCCGTTCGTAGAACTCTTTGAACTGGTAGCGCGGGTCTTTCGGCGCATGGAAGGTGACGATGATCGGTGCCTGGATCGCGGCAGGCAGGAAGCTGCGCAGGCCCAGCTCGGCCATGCCATCCAGCAGCGCCTGGCAGTTGTTGGCGTAGCGCTGGTGCCGGGCGGGCAGGCCGCCTTCTTCGTTGTATTGCAGCAGCGCTTCGTGCAGCGCCGCCACCACATGGGTTGGCGGGGTGAAGCGCCACTGGCCGGTCTTGGCCATGTAGCTGTGCTGGTCGAACAGGTCCATCGCCAGGGAATGGCTGTTGCCTTGGGCAGCGGCCAGCGCCTGCTTTTCAGCGAACACAAAACCCATCCCCGGTACGCCTTCCAGGCACTTGCCGGAGGCGGCGATCAGTGCGTCGAATGGCACCTCGCGGGCGTCGATCGGCAGCGCGCCGAAGGAACTCATGGCGTCGATGATCAGGCGCTTGCCGTGGCGTGCGATGACCTGGGCGATCTCGGGCAGCGGGTTGAGAATCCCGGTGCTGGTTTCGCAATGGATCAGTGCGACGTGGGTGATGCCCTTGTCGGCGTGCAGCAGGCGGTCGACGTCGGCGGCGGTGGTGGGTTCGTCTTCGGCGGTTTCAAAGGTACTGAACTCGCGGCCGAGCACTTCGCAAATCTTCGCCAGGCGTTTGCCGTAGGCGCCGTTGATCAGCACCAGCACCTTGCCGTCCCGTGGCACGAGGGTGCCGATGGCCGCTTCCACGGCAAAGGTGCCGCTGCCTTGCAACGGCACGCAATGGTGGCTGGCGGTGCCGTTGACGATCACCAGCAGCTGCTCACAGAGGCTGGCGGTCAGTTGGTTGAAGCGGTCATCCCATGAACCCCAGTCAACCATCATGGCCTGGCGGGTGCGGGCCGAGGTGGTCAAGGGCCCGGGGGTCAGCAGGATCGGCGCGGCAGTGCTCATTCGTGTGTCCTCACAAAACAATGGGATGAACTTACGGCGCCTAAATTGCAGTTTGGCTTGTCATCAATCAAATTGTTTGTTGTTATGCGAGCTATCAGTGAGGCCGATAGCTATGAACCTGTTTCAACTGCGTGCGTTTGATGCGGTGGCCCGCGAGGGCAGTTTTACCCGGGCGGCCGAGCGCCTGTTCATCAGCCAGCCGGCGGTGACCGGGCATATCAAGGCGCTGGAGGAGCACTACCAGATTGCCCTGCTGCGGCGTACCGCGCGGCGGGTGGAGTTGACCGAGGAGGGCACCAAACTCGCGGCGATCACCCGGGCGATCTTCGGCCTGGTGGAGGAGGCGCAGACCTTGCTGGAGGCCAACCGGCAATTGCTTACCGGGCGCCTGGAAGTAGCGGCGGACGGGCCGCACATGGTCATGCCGATGCTGGCCAGCCTGCGGCAGCGGTATCCGGGGATTACCGTCAATTTGCGCCTCGGCAACGCTCAGGAAACCCTCGCGGCGCTGTTGTCGGAACGCGCCGATGTGGCGGTGTTGACGGAGGTGGAACCGCGCAAGGGTTTGCATTTGCAGCCGTTGATCGAGTCCCGGATTTGCGCGTTGGTGCCTGCCGGGCATCCGTGGTTGGCGGAGCCTGCGGGGATTCGGCTGGAGCAGTTGGACCAGGTGATCATGGTGTTGCGTGAGCCCAGCTCGATCACCCGGCGCACCTTTGACGATGCCTGCGCACAGGCCGGGGTGCAGCCCAAGGTGTTGCTGGAGCTGGACAGCCGTGAGGCGGTGACGGAAGCAGTGGCGGCGGAATTGGGGGTTGGGGTGGTGTCGTCGATGGAGGTCAGTCGGGACCCGCGGGTGCATGCGATTCCGATCCAGGGTGAGGGGCTGGTGAACCGGCATGTGATCGGGTGCATGGAGCGGCGGCGGGAGTTGCGGTTGATTCAGGCGTTTTTCGAGTTGGCGCCTTAGAGGGTGTTGGCTCAAGGTCTAGTTGGCCCTTTCGCGAGCAAGCCCGCTCCCACAGTTGACCGAGTTCTACCGATGGAATGAGGTCGAATGTGGGAGCGGGCTTGCTCGCGAAGGGGCCCTCAAATTCACCGCAAACTCTCCCGCACAATCTCCAGAAAAGTCGCCACCACCCGCCGCGAACTCTGCTCCTTCAAGCACACCAGTGTTTCCTTCATCCGCTGCGTACAGTCACGGATCGGCATCGCATACACCCGCGAATCGGCCCCAAACTCCGCAGCCGACACCACCCCCACGCCAATCCCCACCACCACCGCTTCCCGCGCGGCTTCGCGGCCTTCCACCTGGATCGCCGGGCGAATCCGCAGCCCGGCCTGGTGCATTTCCTGCTCCAGGGTCTGGCGGGTCACCGAGCCGATTTCCCGCAACACCAGCGGCGTATCATCCAGGTCCGCCAGGCAGATCGACTCACGGCCTGCCCACGGATGGTTGCGGGCGACAAACGCGAGCAATTGATCATCGGGCAGCGGCAGTGACAGCAGCCGCTCGTCGTCCACATCGCGCCCCAGCAGCGCGAGGTCGGCCTGGTAGTTGTAGAGGCGAAACAGCGATTCATCGGTGTTGCCGGTTTCGATCTTTACGCTGATGCCCGGGTACAGCTGGCAAAAGCGCGCGATCTGCGGCAGCACATGCACGGGCGCATCCACCGCGAGTGTCAGGGTGCCGGTTTGCAAGGCTCGGGAATCCTGCAACAGCTCTTCGGCCTCCGCCGCGACCGCAAACAGGCGCTGGGTGATGCTCAACAGGCGCTCGCCAAGGTCGGTCAACCGCACCGAGCGTTTATTGCGATGAAACAGCAGCACGCCGAAGCGTTCTTCGAGTTTGCGCACCTGGTCGGAAATGGCCGGCTGGCTGAGGAACAAGCGCTCGGCGGCGTGGGTAAAGCTGCCGTGCACGGCCACCGCATGGAAGGCTTTGAGTTGGGCGTGGGACACCGACATCGCGAATCCTCTTACAAGCTCAGCTTATATTTGAAATACGATAAATCGATTTTACCTATTAGTCAGCCATTGCTTTGATAGCCCCAGTCGCCGTAGGTCGAGTCCTACACCTTCGGCGGCCATGGGTCTTCTGCGTGCTTACCAGCGGGACTCATCTGACCAATACCGCGCCCCTCCAAGCGCCGGTACTGCAGTGCTCAACAATAAAAATACAGGCGTTTGCTTTTCATTCTGCCGGCACACTCACACCCGAGGTCAGAACCACCATGAATACTCCCTTGAGTCACATCAAGCGTTGGCGCGTGCAGATTTTTGCCATCACCTGGCTGGCGTACGCGGCCTTCTACTTCACCCGCAAAGCCTTTTCGGTGGCCAAGCTGGGGATCGGCGACGACCCGAGTTTCCCGCTGGACAAGATGATGATGGCCAACCTGGATGGCATCTACCTCGCGGCCTACGCCGTTGGCCAGTTCACTTGGGGCATGCTCGCCGACCGTTTCGGGCCGCGTGTGGTGGTACTCGGCGGGTTGCTGATTTCCGCCGCCGCCGCCCTGGTGATGGGCACGTTTGCCACCTTGCCGATCTTTGTCACGTGCATGTTGATCCAGGGCCTGGCCCAGTCCACCGGCTGGTCGGGCCTGTGCAAGAACCTTGGCAGTTTCTTCCCGGCGCAGCAGCGTGGGCGGGTGCTGGGGCTATGGAGTTCGTGCTACGCCTTCGGCGGCCTGGTGGCGTCGCCGTTTGCCGGATGGTGGGCGTATACGCTGATCGGCACCTGGCATGCGGCATTTATCTCCAGTGCGGCAGTGGTCTTCGTGGTCGCGGTGCTGTTTTTCATTTTCCAGCGCAACACCCCTCAGGATGTGGGCTTGCCGGCAGTGGAACCGGAGCCGGAACAGACGGCTGCTGAAAAGAACGCCAGTGTGCTGGAGCCGCTGCGTGCCATTTTGCGCAACCGTACGGTGTTGACCCTGGGGCTGGCGTACTTTCTGTTGAAACCGGCGCGTTACGCGATCCTGTTGTGGGGGCCGGTGATTGTGTATGAGCAGATGCCGTCGGTGGGCAAGGTCGGTGCAGCGATTGTGCCCACGGCGTTCGAGCTGGCGGGGTTGCTGGGGCCGATCATGATCGGCATGGCGTCCGACAAACTGTTCGGCGCCCGGCGCATGCCGGCCTGTGTCCTCAGCCTGTTGGCGCTGACCGTGGCCCTGGCGTTGTTCATGGGCGCCTTGCACACCGGCAGCGTGGCGCTGGTGATGGCGCTGCTGTTTGTGATGGGCCTGACCCTGTACGGGCCGGACTCGATGATCAGCAGCACCGCCGCCATCGACTTCGGCACCGCCAAGGCCGGCGCGACGGCGGCGGGGTTCGTCAACGGCTGCGGTTCAGTGGGGGCGATCCTTGGGGGCTTGCTGCCGGGCTACTTCGACACGGTCACGGTGTTCATTGTGTTTGCCGGTGCCGCGCTGTTTTCCTCGCTGGTGTTGATGCCGTACTGGAACGCCAGGCCCGCGGTGCTGGCGCAGGTGGGCGACTTCGTGCCCGACCGTGAGCGCGCCATCAATCCCTTGCGGACCTGAGGGGCATGGCCGGTTTTTTGGTGGATTAGAGTGTTTCAGCGCTATAAACTCTGCCCCCAAAGCGCCGGCCAGTAGACGTCTCGGCGCGATGGACAGAAGAGAGTGAGTCATGGGCGCACAGTGGAAAGTCAAACATAAAGAAGCGGCATCCAATGCCAAGGGCAAGATCTTCGGCAAGTTGGTGAAAGAGATCACCATTGCTGCCCGCAACGGTGCCGACACTGCCACCAACGCACATTTGCGCCTGGTGGTGGAGCAGGCCAAAAAGGCCTCGATGCCCAAGGAAACCCTGGAACGCGCGATCAAGAAAGGTGCCGGTCTGCTCGGTGAGACCGTGCAATACCACCGCGTGACCTACGAAGGTTTTGCCCCGCACCAGGTGCCGCTGATCGTTGAATGCGTGACCGACAACATCAACCGCACCGTGGCGGAAATCCGTGTGGCGTTCCGCAAGGGGCAGCTGGGTGCTTCGGGCTCTGTGGCCTGGGACTTCAACCATGTGGGCCTGATCGAAGCTTCGCCGGACAGCCCGGACGCCGATCCGGAAATGGCCGCGATTGAAGCCGGTGCCCAGGATTTCGAAGAAGGCGAAGAAGAGGGCACCACCCTGTTCATCACCGAGACCACTGACCTGGACGCCGTGCAGAAAGCCTTGCCGGAGCAGGGTTTCACCGTGCTGTCGGCCAAGCTGGGTTACATCGCGAAGAACCCGGTAAGCGGTTTGAGTGATGAGCAGATGGCTGAAGTCGAAGCCTTCCTGGAAGGCTTGGACAACCATGATGACGTGCAGGACATGTTCGTCGGGTTGGCGGGTTAATTCGAATCGGATGTGAACCCGGTCCAAATGTGGGAGCGGGCTTGCTCGCGAATACGGTGTACCAGCCAAGCATGTATTGACTGACACACCGCATTCGCGAGCAAGCCCGCTCCCACATTGGGTTTAGCGGAGTTTGGAAGACTGCAACAGGGGTGTGATTGCCTCGAACCCAGGCCGGGCCAGCACATCCGGTTGGCAGCAGTTATCCCGCAAGGCTTCCAGTGCCACGCGCTTTTCCTCGCTTAACCCCGTATCAATCCTTTCCAGCAACTCCCCCAACAACACGCCGAACGCGCGCACTTCTATACGCTGCAATGCGCGGGTTTCCTGGCTGTCGACCGTGGCGTGAAACGACGCGGCACCAAAGTCCCCCAGCAAACACTCACCGGCTTCATTCCACAGAATGTTATGGCCGTACAGGTCGCCGTGGGTGATGCCTTGCGCGTGCAGGTGCGCCGCCACCGAAGCGATGCCCCGGGCCATGCGCAACGCCACGTCCGCACTGAAACGGGTGGTGGGCTCGTAGATATCCCGGGTGCACGACGCCAGGCTCGGCAGGGCCGCGAGGTTGCGGTAGCTCGGTTCGATCAATTGCATCACCAGCGCCGCCTGGCCTTCCGGGTGGTCGACGACACGGCCTTCTACCTTGATCAGGTTGGCATGCAGTCCGGCGGCGATGCAGGCGTGCATTTCGTGCTGGGGCGAGCCGTCGCTGGTAATGCTGCCTTTATAGAGTTTGACCGCGACCGCCTTGGCCGGCGCGTTTGGCGGGGTCCAGGACGCTTTGCGGATGATCCCGGAAGCGCCTTCCCCCAGCACTTCGCCCAATTCCAGCTCGGACCAGGGAATGTTTGGCGTCGCGTCATGCCGGGCCTCTTCCACGGCCATCTCTACCGGGTTGCCGGCGTAGGCCAGCCAGGTCAGGCTCGGCAAGGTCAGCAGCCAGTCGGGCAGACGGGTCAGGCGGTTGGAGGCGATGCGGATCAGTTCGAGGTTTTTGCACTGGGCCAGGCTTTGCGGCAACTGCTCCAGGTGGTTGCCGGCCAGCATCAGCTTTTGCAGCAAGGGCCGTTCACCCAGCTCCCTCGGCAACTGGCCGATACGGTTATCGGTGAGGATCAGCCAGCGCAGCAGGGGCGGCAGCGACGCCGCCGGGACGCTGCTGATCTGGTTCGACTTGAAGCTGATCATGCTCAACTGCGCGCATTGACCCAGGCATTGCGGCACTTCGGTAAAGGCGTTTTCCGGACAGAACAGCACGCGCAGATGCGGCAGACGGTGCAGGTCATCCGGCAGGCTGCTGAGGGTGTTGCCGGAAAGGTTGAGGATTTCCAGGGAGTCGGCCAAGTCGAAGATTTCCCGGGGGAACTCCGTCAGTCCACAGGACAGGTCCAGGCGCTTGATACCGGCCAATTGACCGGCCTTGAGTTGGGCAAGGGTATCCATGAACGGCGCGTCACTCGGCAATAGGGGCGTGAATGGCGCTCATGATAGCGGGTTGCGGCCCGATCTTCTGCAACTGCCCCAGGCGGCTGGCGGTGCGGGCCAAGTCGATGGCCTGGCCGCTGAGGGATTGTTCCAGCGGCTGCTCGCCGATCAGCACCAGGTGTTTATCCTGGTCGTAGAGCACGTCTACCAGATTGATGAAACGTTGCTGGGTGGCAATCGGGCACTCCGCCAGATGCGGCAGGCCATCGATGATCCAATGGTCATAGTCGCGGCACAGTTGCAGGTAGTCCATGACCGCGGTCGGTTGTTCGCACAGGTCGCTGAAGGTGAAGGCGATGCTGCGGCCCCGATGCCAGCGGGCAGTCAACTGCCGGGCACCCACCGCCAGGCTCAGTGGTGGGTGATCCACTGACGGCAGGCACAGGGCCTCGCGTTGCGCAGGTGTGCCGGGCCAGACGAACTGGCCTGCCGTAAAGCGTTGCTCGCCATGGGCCTGGGCCAGGCCGCGATAATCCTGGGGCGCGCTGACTTCCATCACGTCCATGCGTGCACTGATCAGCTCGATCACCGGCTTGAATCGCTGGTGGTACAACGGATTTGGCAACAACCCGGCAGGCGGGTAATTGGAGGTCACCAGCACCCACACCCCGCGCCGGAACAGCGCCTTGAACAGGCGGCTGATCAGCATCGCGTCGCCGATGTCGTGCACATGAAACTCGTCGAAGCACAGCACGCGGCAGCCATCGAGCAGCTCATCCAGGGTTACGCCCAAGGCATCGCGCTGCTGGCGATGGGTAAACATCCCCTGGTGCAGGCGGGCGAAAAAGTCGTGGAAGTGCACCCGTTGCTTCTCGGCCATCGGCAGTGCCTGGAAAAACCCGTCCAGCAGCCAGCTTTTGCCCCGGCCCACGGCGCCGTGCAGGTACAGGCTGCGGGTGGGACGCCCGGCCAGCAGGTGCGCGGTTTGCCGGGCCATGGCCTCGATGACCTGCAACTGGCTGGGGCTGAGGGTGTAGCCCTGTTGCCGGGCCTTGCCTTGAAAAAAAGCCGCGATGCCGGGGTCGGTGTCGGTCGCCGCAGGTTTACCCAGCAACCGTTTGAGCAGGGGCGGTAAAGCAGCCAATGTCAGTCACTCTGTATGTTGGTGGTCGCTCACTTTAGAGCGCCGGTTGCGGTTTGACCAATAGGGAAGCACACCGCCAGCTATCTGGAAAAGGCATGGCTGGATCGGATCCAAACGGATGACCTGACTGGCGGATTCTCTTCAAGTGACTAACCTCATACGCAGTAGTCACCCCTGTATAAGGATTTGGGGCCGTGAAGGGACAGGCAGTCTTGGCAATCATGAGCGCGATGCTCTGCAACACGGTGAATGGTGCACAGCTCCAGGTTGAGGTGCGTATCGACGTGCAGCGGGGGTGCCAGTTGGTCGGCACCACGCGTGAGGCCGGCATCGAGCAGCTCGGTGTGCTGGATTTTGGCAGCGGCGCCCGCCTGGATGACCCGGCAGGCCCGTTGAGTGCAGCGTTGATCAGCCAGCGCCAGCCACGCCTGGAGTGCAACCCGGACACGCCGTATCAGATGCGTGTCGACGGCGGCCTGCATGGCGGCGTCGGCGAAGTGCGTTACCTGGGCGCCGCCGCCCCTTCGATCAAACTCATTCCCTACCGAATTTATGCCGACGCCGCGCGCCGCATCCCCTTGGCCGTGGACGTGCCGGTGAGCGGCCGCGTGCCCGACTCCGGCACGGTGGACTTGCCACTTTACGGACGCATCGAGCCGCTCAAGGAAATCCCGGCGGTGGGGCGTTATTCCGACCTGCTCAAAGTGACGGTGACATGGTAAGCCGCGCCCTGGCCTGCATCGCGCTGGGCGGCCTGTTGCTGCTGGCCGAGGACGCCCAGGCGGCGGTGGTCGGGCAGATTCATGCACGGCTGGTGATCACCGCCAGTTGCCAGGTAAGCAAGGGCACCGAAAGCGCGCCGGTGAGCCCGGATGGCGGCTCGGCC
Organism: Pseudomonas sp. 32A; assembly: GCF_052682255.1. Classification (NCBI taxonomy): domain Bacteria; kingdom Pseudomonadati; phylum Pseudomonadota; class Gammaproteobacteria; order Pseudomonadales; family Pseudomonadaceae; genus Pseudomonas; species Pseudomonas sp. 32A. The sequence goes on from NZ_JBQYLY010000001.1 coordinate 5,209,007, forward strand.
TTGCTGGATTTCGGCAGCCACGGGCCCACGTGGGACAAGGGCCTGGGCGCCGGCATCAGCGATGGCGACAAGGCCGCGCTGGCGGTGTCCTGCAACCCTTCGGTGGTGAGCAGTTTCACCGTCACCATCGACGGTGGCGCCCATGGCGATGGCGTCACCCGGCGCCTGAGCAATGGCCGGCAAACCATACCGTATCGGCTGTCGGCCGACCCCGCAGGCCGGAGCACCTACAGCATCGGCCAGCAACGCAATTTCGTCGTGACCAAGGGCACACAGGTACCGATCCCGGTATTCGGCTCGGTGGTGGCGAATACCAGGGCCCTACCGGCCGGCATCTATACAGACACCCTGACGGTGACTCTGGATTGGTAAACCATGAGGATGGACATCATGCATGCACTTGTATCGAAAGCAGTTTTTCCATTAGTCGCACTGGTGTGGGTGTCGGGCGCCCAGGCGGCGACCACGGTCACCGGGCAGATCAGCTCCACGTTGATCCTGACCAACAGCTGCCTGGTCAACGGCGTGGGCGGTACCACCGGTTTGAACTTCGGTACGATCAATTTCGGCACCACCGACAGCCAGTTCACCACCCAGTCCGGGCAAGTGCTGGGCGGCGGCGGGGGGGCGTTGTCGATCCAGTGCTCGTCGGGCACCTCGCCGGTGATCACCGTGGGCGCCGGCTCCCATGACGGCCAGTCCACCGGCGGCACCCGGGCGCTGTACGACGGCGTTGCCAACTATGTGCCGTATGACTTCTACACCGATACCGGGCATTCGACGCTCCTGGCGATCAACGGAACCATCAACGTAGGCGCGAGCACGGGCGTTGCGCAAACTGTGAATATCTACGGCCAGGCCGTGGGCAAGGCGGGGCTGCCGGCCGGTACCTATACCGATACGGTGTCCGTGCAACTGACGTTCTAGTGCCATGAAACGGGCCTGCTGGGCGGGGCTGGCGGTCATCGCAGGTTGGGGGATGCCGTTGTCGTTGCTGGCGGTGACTACCCAGACCATCCAGGTCAGCGCGACGATTGCCGCAGGCTGCCTGGTGGTGGGCGGTGGCACGAATTACGGCAGCCTGGCGTTCGGCAGCTATTCATCGTTGTCCACCAGCACGGTGTCGGTGGCGCTGAGCGGCGGGGTGACGCTGCAGTGCACGCCGGGAGTCACCTTGAACATGACCGTGGATGGTGGCTTGCACAACGTCAGTGGCCGGCGCATGCAGCTCAACAGTGGCAGTGCCCAAGTGGCGTATCAGCTGTTTCGTGACGCGGCGTTCAGCCAGAGCCTGGGGATCAGTCAAAGCGTCAGCGTGGCCTATAGCAACGCAAACACTATCACCCTGCCGATTTACGGCAGGGTGGTGTTACCGGGTAACCAGCCTGGGGGGACGTACAGCGACGTGCTGCAGGTGCAGCTGTCCTGGTAAGGCGATTGGCATGAGGAGTGAAATCTATGTGTGCAGCTTCCCGGCGGTATTGGGTCGCGGGGTTTATCGGCTTGGTGGCATTGGGCGCCGGGCAGGTCCAGGCCGCCAGCTCGGTGCTGATCTGGCCCATCGATCCGGTGCTGGAAGCCGATCAACAGGCCAGCGCCTTGTGGTTGGAGAACCGCGGTACGGAGACCGCCAATTTGCAGATCCGGGTATTTGCCTGGAGCCAGGGCGGTTTCGACGAGCAATACCAGAACCAGCGCGACGTGATTGGCAGCCCGCCGGTGGCGAAGATCGAGCCGGGGCAGAAGCAACTGGTGCGTCTGACCCGCACCCGCGAAGTACCGCCGGGCCAGGAGCTGGCGTATCGGATCATCATCGACGAAATTCCTGGCGCCGTTCCTGAAACACCTGCCGCCGATGGCAAGACGGCCGCCGCAATCCGCTTTCAAATGCGCTATTCGGTGCCCTTGTTCGCCTACGGCGCAGGCCTGTGGAGCAAGGACGACGCGACCCGCCAGCGCGACCCCAAGGGCGCGGGCAAACCTGACCTGAGCTGGAAGAAGGTCACGGTGGGCGGGCGCAACTATGTGGAGATGCGCAACCAGGGCGCGGTGCATGCGCGGCTCACCGATGTGGCGTTCAAGCAGGGCGGGCAAACCCGGCCCCTGGTGGACGGCTTGCTGGGCTATGTACTGCCGGGCGCAACCATGCGCTGGCCGGTGCCCGAAGGTGTCGCGGGCGACCAGCCGTTGCAGGTACGGGTCAATGGCGCAACGCAACTGGAGAACCTTGCACCGGGACGCTGACGCAATGGAATAGGGCATGGAGTCGCCCTGGGTCTTAACGGATGGAGATGTCCATTGATGGACACAATGCCTTGGTGAGCCAAGATCGGGCTCGTAGTCGATGGCGAACGGTGTGGGTGATGGGAGGCCTGTCTGGCCTGGCGCTTGCGCCGCTTTGCATGGCCGCGCCGCTGCCGCCGCCCCCCAGCAACATGGAGGCTGTTGCCGATGCACAGTTGTTCCTCGAACTGGTGGTCAACCAATTGGACACCGGCCGGGTGGTCGCCGTGGATCAACGCGCCGGCGGCTTGTTTTTGCCGGCGGCGACCTTGCGGGATATCGGCATGAAACTGCCGGCCGGCATCACCACCGAGGTCGCACTGGACCACGTGCCCGACCTGCACACCGATTACGACAGCCAGGGCCAGCGCCTCATGTTGACGGTACCGCCGGCATGGTTGCCGGCGCAGTTCATCGGCAATCGCGATAACTACCCGCGCACCCAGGCTCTCACCAGTTTTGGTGCGTTGCTCAACTACGACGCCTACTTGAATGACACCGATGATGCGGGCACTTACCTGGGCATCTTCAACGAAGTGCGGCTGTTCGACACGTGGGGCACGCTGTCCAATACCGGCCAGTACCGCGCCACCTTTGGCGGCCAGACCAGCGGCAGTACCCTGGACAATGGCTACCGGCGCTATGACACCACCTGGCGCTTTTCCGACGATGAACGCCTGCTGACCTACGAGGCGGGCGACGTGATCAGCGGCGCGTTGCCGTGGAGCAGTTCGGTGCGCCTGGGCGGGGTGCAGGTGTCGCGGGACTTCGGCGTACGCCCGGACCTGGTGACTTACCCCTTGCCGCAGTTTGCCGGGGAGGCGGCGGTGCCGTCGTCGGTGGACCTGTTTATCAACGGCTACAAATCCAGCAGTGCCGACCTGCAGCCAGGGCCGTACACCTTGACCAACGTGCCGTTTATCAACGGTGCCGGCGAAGCGGTGGTGGTCACCACCGATGCGTTGGGTCGGCAGGTTTCAACCACGGTGCCGTTCTACGTCACCAGTACGTTATTGCAAAAAGGCCTGTCGGACTTTTCGGTAGCGGCCGGTAATTTGCGCCGGGACTATACCCTTCGGGATTTTGGCTACGGCGCCGGTGTGGCCAGCGGCACGTTTCGTTACGGGGTATCGGACTACTTCACCCTGGAAAGCCATGCCGAAGCCGCAGGCGACCTGACCCTGGGCGGACTCGGCGGCAACGTGCGGCTGGGCAACTTCGGGGTGCTCAACACGGCCCTCAGCCAAAGCCAGTTTGACGGCGAGACCGGCCAGCAACTGAGCTTCGGTTATCAATACAGCAACCAGCGCTACAGCCTGTCTTACCAACGGGTAGAGCGCCGCGACCAGTACGCCGACCTGACCCTGGTCGACACGCCTTATGCGAGCCTCAGCAAACGCAGCGAGCAGGTGACCCTGAGCCTGAACCTCAACGATTTCGGCAGCATCGGTGCCGGCTATTTCGATGTGCAGGCGGCCGATGACTCCCGCACCCGGCTGATGAATCTCACCTGGAGCAAACAGCTGTGGCGCAACACCAGTTTCTACCTGTCGGCCAACCGCGAGGTCGGTGACAGCAACTGGGCCATGCAGGCGCAGTTGGTGATTCCGTTCGACGTCTACGGCAGCCTGGCCCTGAGCAACGAGCGCAGCCAGGCGGGCGAGAGTCGCCAGCGGGTCAACTACAGCCGGGCGGTGCCGTCCGAGGGCGGCGTGGGCTACAACCTGGGGTATGCCAGCGGCGACGGGCCGGCTTATCGCCAGGCCGACCTGACCTGGCGCATGCAGTCGGTGCAATTGCAGGCAGGCGTGTACGGCAGCAACGACGCCGAGACCCGCTGGGCGGATGCCAGCGGCTCGCTGGTGTGGATGGACAAGCAAGTGTTCGCAGCTAATCGGGTGAATGACGCGTTTGTGGTGGTGAGCACCGACGGCTATGCCGGGGTGCCGGTGCTTTATGAAAACCAGTTGGTGGGTGAAACCGACCGCAACGGGCATCTGCTGGTGCCGTGGAGCAGTGCTTATTACCGCGGCAAATATGAAATCGACCCGCTGAACCTGCCGGTCACCGTACAGACCCCGAATGTCGAGCAGCGGGTGGCGGTGCGTCGCGGCAGCGGCTATTTGCTGGAATTCCCGGTGCGCCGGGTGATCGCGGCCAGTATCACCCTGGTGGATGCCCGGCATCAGGAGCTGCCCCTGGGCAGCCAGGTGCGCCACGAGCAAACCGGCGCGCGGGCGGTGGTGGGTTGGGACGGCCTGGTGTACCTGGAGAACCTGGCGGCCCACAACACCTTGCAAGTCACTGTGGGTGAGGGCCGTACCTGCCAGGCAACGTTCGATCTGGATATCAACGAAGCACAGGTGCCGCTGATCGGGCCGCTGGTTTGCCAATGAGATAAGGAGTGTGAGTGTGCGGGGCAAGGAATGGGTGTCGGGAATGCTGGTGTTGGCGAGCCTGGGGGGCGTGCAGCAGGCGCAAGCCTTGTGTTCGGTAGGGGCGACCGTGCCAGCCAGCTTTGGCACGTCGGTGAGTTCGATGACCGTGCGCACTGCCGCCCAGACCAGTTCGACCACCTCCGGCGGCTTGAACTGTACCTCGGCCCTGATTTCGTTGCTGGCTTCCACCGACCACTTTTACGCCACCATCACCGGTTCCTCCCAGGGTGGCATGGTTGGGCCCACCGGTGATGTGATCAGCTACACGGTCTATGCCAACAACACCACCGGCTTTCCGATGACCCGGGGCACCGCGTTCGACTTTGGCGGGCCCGGCGGCATCGCGCAAACCGCCGGGCTGATTTCCGGACCGGGCACGAAAACCTTGCCGCTTTACATGAGCACGACGATCGGCAGCAACGTGGCGGCGGGCACCTATAGCGAAACCCTGAGTATTTTCTGGAACTGGAACTATTGCTCGGGCATTGGTATCGGCGGGATTTGTCTGGGGCGGGATATAAACAGTGGCACCACGACGTTGACCGTCAGCATGACCGTGGCCAACGACTGCACAATCTCTGCACCCAACATCGCCTTTGGCAGTGCGCCGGTAGTCAGTGGTTTTTCCCGCGTGAACGGGCAGGCCACCATTGCCTGCACCAAGGGCAGCGCCTACACCGTGGGCATCAGCGACGGCCAGAATCCGGTGAGTGTGGGCGGGCAGCGGCGGATGGTTTCTGGCAGCAATTTCCTGAATTACGACATTTTCAAAAGCGCCACCACCACCCGCTGGGGCAGCGTGAGCACCGCCCGGCGCGCCAGCTCCACGGCTGAGGTGAATCCCGGGAATGGCCTGGGCACCGGCAGCCAGGTGTTCAACTACAACGCGGCGATCTATAGCAACCAGGCCACGCCGCCGGCCGGCACCTACGTCGATAACGTGGTGCTGGATGTGGCTTTCTAGAAGCGCATCGTCTGCTTGAGCATCTGCGTGGTCGACGGGTCTTGCGGGCTGACCATCGCATAGTTGTAGCCCGCGCCCGACCAGTATTCGGCCTGCAGCCCGTCGGCACTGCGGCTGCCACGGGGCAGGAATTTGTTTTCAGGGCCTGGCGGACGGATATAGAAACTGATGCGTCGCCCTTGGGGGTCTTCATACAGCACCATGGCCGCAGCACCTTGTTCGGTGCTGAGCAGGCGCCCGCTGACCGCCTTGAACCCGGCCTGGCTCAGGTCCGGCAGGCGGTAGGCCTGGTTGAAATAACGGTCGAGCCAGCCTTGCATGTCGCCACCGCTTTGCACGTGGTAGTCGGCAGGCAGGATGCCGTCCTGGGCAAACAGGCGGTAGGCCTGCATCGCGTCGCTCATGGGCGCCATGCTCTCGAGCAGGGTGGCCTGGCGGGCCTGCCAGCCACCGAGGCCGCCGACACTGACGGCAATCAACAGCATGGCGGCGGTTGCGAGATGGCGGCGTGACTGGCGTTTGACCCGCTGACGAATCAGGGCCGGGTCCAGCTCGGGGTTGGCCGGCTGTTGCAGCACGCCGCTCAAGGACGCCCGCAGGTGCTGCGCGTCCTGTTGCCAGGCGTGCACCTGGGCGGCGACGTCCGGGTGGGCTGCCAGCCAGGTTTCGAGCTGGCGGCGGTCAGCGTCCAGGAGCTGGTGATCGACGTAGGCATGCAAATCGCGTTCGCTGGGAGGCAGGCTGATCATTTGAGTATCCGCAGGGCAGGGCTGGTGATTTCGCCGTCGCTGAGCTGGCGCAGGGCCTGGCGTGCACGGGACAGGCGAGACATCACGGTGCCCACGGGCACCTCAAGGATGTCGGCGACTTCTTTGTAGCTCAACCCTTCCACCGAAACCCACAGCAGCAGGGCACGTTGCTCGGTGTTCAGTTTATCGAAGGCTTGCAGGGTCGATTGCGCGATGACGGTGCGCTCGACCGACGGCTGCGAATCATCGCGGCCGGTGAAAAATTCCAACATGCGCGTGTACCGCCGGGAACGCCGATGGGCATCGAGAAACTGCCGGTAGAGGATCGAGAACAACCAGGCGCGCAAGTCGCCTTCGAGGCGTTTGTCGGCCCAACTGATGATTGCGCGCTCAAGGCTTGCCTGTACCAGGTCGTCGGCGCTGCTGGTGTTACGCGTCAGGGACACGGCAAAACGCCGCAACCTGGGGATGAGTTCACGTAACTGTTCGTCGAGTTCGTGCATGGGGTTCTGGCTAGTCACTACGCTGGGACTAGGAAGACGTCCGGCGTTGAAGGTTATTCCAGGCCGATAAAAATAAACAGCAGGCCAGGGAATAGAGTGCGCTGGCGTTCGTCCCAAGTGTTCCGACCTTATGTTTCACCCACTCAAGGCCCCTGGCCCTGGAGTTATTTCATGGTAGATCACTCATCACCGCCCCGTCCGCCGCTGAGCACCGCAAGCCTGATAATTCGGTTGGCCAGCATCGGCGTGGTGGTTGCGGTTGTGGCCGGCGCGTTTGCCTACGTCAACGGTAGCCTCGACCCACAGCGGTTGCGCCCCAAAACCTTGGTCAACGCCCTGGAGACCAACAACGGTTTGCACCCTGGCTACCGTCGCAACCATGCCAAGGGCGTGTGCGTGGCCGGTTATTTCGAGAGCAGCCCCGAGGCGCGGCAGTACTCCAGTGCCCAGGTATTCAGCGAGGCGCGTACCCCGGTCATCGGGCGTTTTGCGCTGCCCAGCGGTAACCCGTATGCGCCGGACAGCAGCGTGCCGATCCGCAGTTTTGCCCTGCAATTCAGCTTGGCCAACGGCCAGCAATGGCGCACCGGGATGAACAGCATGCCGGTGTTCCCGGTGGGCACGCCTGAAGCCTTCTTTGAGATGCTCAAGGCTGGCGCACCTGACCCAGCCACTGGCAAGCCGAACCCGGCAGGTATGCCGGCGTTTTTCGCGGCGCACCCCGAGACCGCGCCGTTCCTGGCCTGGGTCAAGACCGCCAAGCCTTCCGCCAGCTACGCCACTGAGACCTATAACGGCATCAACGCGTTTTACCTGGTAAACGCCAGCGGCCAACGTCAGGCCGTGCGCTGGGGCGTCGTGCCCCAAAGCCAGGATGCTGCCGGGGCCACGGCGACCGCCGGCAGCGACTTCCTCGAAAAAGACCTGGCCCAACGCCTGGTGGACGGGCCGTTGCGCTGGCAGTTGAACCTCAGCCTGGCCAACCCGGGCGACCCGGTGGATGACGCCAGCAAGACCTGGACCGGTGAGCACAAGGTGCTGAATGCCGGGACCCTGGTGCTGGAAAGCAGCCAGCCGCAAATGGACGGCGATTGCCGCGATATCAACTTTGATCCACTGGTTCTGCCGAGCGGCATCGAAGCCTCGAATGACCCACTGCTGGCCGCCCGTTCGGCGGCGTACGCCAGTTCTTACCTGCGTCGCACCAGCGAAGTCAGCCAGTTGCACAGCGCCCCTCAGGAGTCGAAGCCATGAATGCCCAACCCCGGTTTTTCGCTCCACTGGCGCGGCTGCTGCATTGGCTGATGGCGTTGATGATCATCGCCATGCTGTTTATCGGCGCGGGCATGGTGGCCTCGGTATCGGAACGCCATGAGTGGCTGATCCACCTGCACAAGCCGTTGGGGATTGCGATCCTGGCACTGGTGATCGTGCGCCTGGTGGTGCGGTTTTCCACCCGTCAGCCGCCACTTCCGGCGGACTTGCCGCTGTGGCAAGCGTTGGCGGCCAAGGCCTCCCACGTGGTGCTGTATGCGTTGATGCTGGTGCTGCCGCTGCTGGGTTGGGCGATGATTTCTGCGGCCGGCGATCCGGTGATGCTCAGCAGTTCGGTGCAGTTGCCGGCGCTGGTGGGGGCGAATGCGCCACTGTTTGCGGTGTTGCGCAAGGCTCACGGTTATCTGGCGTATTTGCTGTTTCTGACGGTGCTGTTGCACCTGGCGGCGGCGCTGTTCCACGGTTTGATCCGGCGTGACGGCGTTCTGCAAAGCATGACCGGGACCAAGGACTGAGGCCTTGCCCGGCGACGGCTGCCGTGGTGCAGCCGTCGCCGGGGAGGGTGGATTCCTAGCGCAGTACGCCGACGATATCCGCCACGCTGCTCAACACATCCTTGCCCAGCTGCATCGAGCGTTTGCCCGACCAGCCAGTGTGCGGGTTGGGCGCGTCGTCGTTGTCCTTGAAGGGCATTTCCAGGGTCAGGGACAGGCAATCGAACTTCTCACCAACGCTGTTGCACGCCAAGGTCATGTTGGCTTCGCCCGGCAGGTCGCGGGTGTAGCCGTGCACGGTCTGGAAGTCGCGGGTGAGGCCACTCAAGTGGCTGCGGAAGTGTTTCTCCAACTGCTCGATACGCGGTGAGTAGCCGGGGTTGCCTTCACAACCGGCGGTGAACACGTAGGGGATTTCCTCGTCGCCGTGGATATCCAGGAACAGGTCGACGCCGTATTTTTCCATTTGCTGCTGCACGAACAGCACTTCCGGGCTGATCTCCTGGCTCGCACTCTGCCAGGCGCGGTTGAGGTCCTGGCCCATGGCGTTGGTGCGCAGATGCCCATGGAAGGCGCCATCAGGGTTCATGTTCGGCACCAGGTACAGGTCGGCGGCGGCCAGGAGTTTTTTCAGCTCGGCGTCACCGTCCTGCTGCAGGCGTTCGATGATGCCTTCCATAAACCATTCGGCCATGTGCTCGCCGGGGTGCTGCTGGGCGATGATCCAGACCTTGCGCTTGCCGGCTTCACCTTTGCCACGGCGCAGCAGTTGGATATCCCGGCCTTCGACACTTTTGCCGGTGGCCAGCAATTGCGTGCCGGCGCGGTTCAGCGCCTGGTCAATCAGCCAGTCGTGGCGCTCGCGGCTATAGGGTTCGAAGTAGGCGAACCAGGCTTGTTTTTCACGGGTTTCGAGGGTGATGTGCAGCGTCTCGCCGTCAAAGCGGGTGGGCACCCGAAACCAGTTGATATGGTCGTAGGACGCCACGGCGTTGTAGCCGCTCCAGGCGTGCTTGTAGGAAGAATGGCCCGCGTTGCTCAGGCGGAAAGTGTGGGTGTGCCCCACATGCATGCCCTCGGCCTTGAAGTGGAACCACTGGAAGTGCTGGCTGCGCGTATCGGGCTTGATGGCCAGCAGCAACTGGTGTGCATCACTGGCATCGAGTACCTGGATATTGCCGCTGTCGAAGTCGGTGCTGATCTTGATAGAGGTCAAGGCCACGGTCATAGTCTGGTTGCCTGAATATGAGTGTTGTGGCGGGCATTTTACACCGGAGCGGGGTAAAGCCTGGATGCAATTTTTGCAGCGTAAAGAGGGGGCGTCCTCCTTGACGCCGCAGCAGCTTAGAATCTATGAGATTGATTCTCAAGTGCTATTTTGGGAAGAACCGGCCTAGAGCGCTGGATCGACTTTCTTTTGGCGATGGTCTTTTGCTACCATGCGCGCCATCAAGCAACACACAATCTTCATTAGCCTGAAGCCACGCCAGGAAAAACTGGCAAAAAAAAGACCCGGCCAAAGAGCCGGGTCAAAAACCGTGATTAGCCTGATGAGGAGATATTCCAAGAGTCCGACCTAAGGTCTCTTGGTCTATCGACTGATCTCGCGATCAGCTGGGTCCAATAATAATCATTATCATTTGCAAGTCAAATGTTTTTATCCGTCCGATAGAAATATTTTTCCTTTGTGTCTGCTACATCTTGGCCGAGTGTTCGGTGTCCCTCGCCGAAAGCCGCAGCGACCGCTCCACCATCACCTTCGCCATATCAATCAAATAGACCACTGAAAATGCCAGGTCCCGGCTATTGCCGTGGGCGCTGTTCGCCGATTCGTACGCAGTGGCCGCCGCGCTGCGCAGCAGGTCGGAAGCGTGGACCAGGGCTTCTTCGTCGCTGATGCCGGGCTTTACCTCGAACAAGGTGTCGTCAACGGAGGGTGGCGTACCTTCCTCTTTCAGGTAATAGTCCAGCGCGCGTTGGGCGGCGCCACTGCTGCGCATGAACAGCAGCTCGTCTTCATCGCAGATTTCGGGCAGGGAATACGGGATTGTCGTCATAAAGGTCGGTGCTCTGGGTGGATGTCGAAAGCCTGCCACCGATATTAGTACTAATCGTATTTATGGCGTTTTATTGATTACTACAAACTGTTTATTGTCGTTGGGAGTACACAACGTATTGTCAGGCCCCATGGATAAGTGGATAGCGCTGGTCAAGGCCAGCATGAAAGACCTCAAGGTCACACAGGATCAACTGGCGTCGCGCCTGGGCATGTCCCAGGGCGGGGTCGGCCATTGGCTGAACAAACGTCGGGTGCCGAGCCTGGCCGACATGAACCGGGTGATGCAGGAGCTCGGCCTCGATGACCTCGAGGTGGCGCTGGTGATTCGCGAAAAAGCAGTTGCGCCATCTCCTGAGGAACTGGAACTGACGCCGCACTACAACCCGAATTACCGTTATCCGGTGAGCGAAGGGAAGGGAGGGTACCCATTGCAGGAAGAGCCTCGGCCATATGGCGCGACTCGTTTCCAGATGAGCGACTACCACGCCCGTGGCAAGGCATTCTGGATGCGGGTGATTGGCGATGCCATGGCTGCCCCCAGCGGCTTGAGCATCACCGAGGGCATGATGGTTCTGGTGGACCCGGCCATCAAGGCCGAGCCCGGCAAACTGGTGGTGGCCCAATGGGCATTCAATCCCCAGGCGACCTTGCGCAAACTGGTGAAGCAAAGCGGCCAGCTTTACCTGGTACCGCTCAACCCGACCTACCCGAAAATGCTCTTCAGCGAAGAATGCCGGATCATCGGCGTGGTGGTGCAGGCGGTCACGAGGTGTTAGCTCGCGGCTTCCAGCTCCACCAATGCGCTGCCTTCACCGACCATTTCCCCTTCCTGGCAGTACAGCGCCTTGACCACCCCGGCATGGGGCGCGCGGATGCTGTGTTCCATCTTCATGGCTTCCAGCACCACCAACTGCGTACCGGCTTCAACCGATTGCCCGACCTCCACCAGTACCCGCACGATGCTGCCGTTCATCGGCGCGGTCAGGCCGCCCTGATGGGACTGGCTGGCGTCCACGGCGGCAATCGGGTCGAACAGGCTGACGCTATGCACCTCGCCATCCCAACGCAAAAACACACTGCCACCCTCGCGTACCGCCAGATGGGCGCGGCGCACGCCTTGCTGGTCGATCAGCAACTGCTCGCCACGCACCTGTGGCGGGTTGACGCCGGCTTGCAGCGTCACCAGCCGATCCTGGCCGTTGCAGCTCAAATGCAGGGAAACCTCGGCCGGCAAACCGGCGCGAAAGCCGCGCGTGTCTGCCCAAGGCGAACTGGAATAACTGCTCGGTTGGGTCTGCATGAACGTCTGGCCGGCGGCCTGCCAGAACTCATCGCTCAGATCGCCTGGCGCAGGTAGCAGCTCACCCTGATAACGCGGGATAAACCCGGTATCCAGCTCGGCAGCCGCAAACGCCGGATGGCCGATGATGCGCCGCAAAAAGCCCAGGTTGGTCTTCAGGCCACCCACGGCAAACTCATCGAGCATACTCAGCAGCCGTAGGCGCGCCTGCTCGCGGTCTTCTCCCCAGGCAATCAGCTTGCCCAGCATCGGGTCGTAGAACGGTGAGACGTTGTCGCCTTGCTCGACACCGCTGTCCACCCGGCGCCCCGGCCCTGGCGTGGATTCGCGGTACAGCGTCAGGTGCCCGGTGGCCGGCAGGAAATCATTGGCCGGGTCTTCGGCGTACAAACGTACTTCAATCGCATGCCCCTGCAGCGGGACTTGCTCCTGAGTCATTGGCAGTGGCTCGCCCTGAGCCACACGGATCTGCCAGGCCACCAGGTCCAGGCCGGTGATGGCTTCGGTTACCGGGTGTTCCACCTGCAGCCGGGTATTCATTTCCATGAAGAAAAACTCGCCCCGTGCGTCCAGCAGAAACTCTACCGTGCCCGCGCCCACGTAACCGATGGCCTGTGCGGCACGCACCGCTGCTTCGCCCATGGCCTTGCGCTGCTCGGCACTCAGGCCCGGCGCGGGGGCTTCTTCGACGACTTTTTGATGGCGGCGCTGGATCGAACAATCGCGCTCGTTGAGATACAGGCAATGGCCGTGCTGGTCGGCGAACACCTGGATTTCCACATGGCGTGGCTTGAGCAGGTATTTCTCCACCAGCATCTGCGCGTTGCCAAAGGATGAAAGCGCTTCACGCTGTGCGGAGGCCAACGCTTCGGCCAACTGGCTGACGTCCTCGACCACTTTCATACCCTTGCCGCCACCGCCCGCCGTTGCCTTTAGCAGCACCGGGTAACCGATGCGCTCGGCCGCCTGGCGAAAGGTCTCCAGGTCCTGGGCGTCGCCGTGGTAACCGGGTACCAACGGCACGCCGGCGGTTTCCATCAGCGCCTTGGCCGCAGATTTGCTGCCCATGGCATCAATGGCCGAGGCGGGCGGGCCGAGGAAGATTAACCCGGCCGCTTCAATCGCGCGGGCAAACCCGGCGTTCTCGGAAAGAAACCCATAACCCGGGTGAATCGCCTGGGCACCGCTGGCTTGGGCCGCAGCGATCAATTTGTCGATTTGCAGGTAACTGTCGGCGGCCTTGCTGCCGCCCAGGTCCACACGAATATCCGCCTCGCGGGCATGCCGCGCGTCGCGGTCTGTGGCGCTGTGCACGGCCACGGTGGTCAAACCCATGGCCTTGGCGGTGCGCATCACCCGGCAGGCGATTTCGCCGCGATTGGCCACCAATACAGTGGTAAGCGTCTTCATGAACGCGGCTCCTGAGGCTGCCAGTTGGGCGCGCGTTTTTGCAGAAAGGCGCGCAAGCCTTCCTGGCCTTCGGCGCTGACGCGGATCCGGGCGATGGAGTTTTCGCAATAGCGACGCAGCGCGGGCGTCAGCGCCCCGTGGCCGACTTCCCGTAGCAGGTCCTTGCTGGCGCGCATGGCTGCCGGGCTGTTGAGCAGCAGGTTGGTAATCCACACTTCGACGTGGATGTCCAAATCATCAGCGGGATAACTTTCCGCCAGCAAACCGATTTCCCGCGCCCGCTGGCCGCCAAAGCGATCCGCCGTCAGGGCATAGCGGCGGGCAGCCCGCTCACCGATCGCCTGCACCACGAATGGGCTGATCACCGCCGGCGCCAGGCCAATGCGTACTTCCGAGAGACAGAACTGCGCATCATCGGCACCAATCGCCATGTCGCAGCAACTGATCAACCCAAGGGCACCGCCGTAGGCCGCGCCCTGAACCACTGCCAGCGTCGGGATCTTGAGCTTGGCGAGGTTGTACATCAGCTCTGCCAGTTCCCGAGCGTCATCCAGGTTGGTGTGGTAATCCAGCTCGGCCGACTGCTGCATCCAGGCCAGGTCAGCACCGGCGCTGAAGTGTTTGCCGCGCCCGCGCAATACCAGGAAGCGCAGGGCCGGGTCGCCTTGTACCTGGTCCAGGGCAATGATCAATTCGCGGATCATTTCGGCGTTGAACGCGTTGTTCTTGGCTTCACGACTGAGCCACAGGGTGGCAAAGCCACGGGGGTCGGTGATCAGTTCGAGGGTGTTGAAATCGGTCATGGGGTGCAGCTCCATTTACATGCGGAACACGCCGAAGCGGCTCGGCTCGATGGGGGCGTTCAGCGAAGCGGACAAGGCCAGGGCCAGCACGTCGCGGGTCTGCAACGGGTCGATGACGCCGTCGTCCCACAGCCGTGCGCTGGAGTAGTAGGGGTGGCCCTGGGTTTCGTACTGGTCGAGGATCGGCTGCTTGATCGCGGCTTCCTCGTCGCTGCTGAAACCCTGGCCCGCGCGCTCGGCCTGCTCACGCTTGACCTGTACCAGCACGCCGGCCGCCTGCTCGGCGCCCATCACGCCGATGCGTGCGTTGGGCCACATCCACAAGAAGCGCGGGTCATAGGCACGGCCACACATGCCGTAGTTACCGGCGCCGAAGCTGCCGCCGATGATCACGGTGAACTTCGGCACCTTGGCGCACGCCACCGCCGTCACCAGCTTGGCACCGTGCTTGGCGATGCCGCCGGCTTCGTACTTCTGGCCGACCATGAAACCGGTGATGTTTTGCAGGAACAGCAGCGGAATCCCGCGTTGGCAAGCCAACTCGATAAAGTGCGCGCCTTTCTGCGCAGCTTCGGCGAAGAGGATGCCGTTGTTGGCCAGGATCGCAATCGGGTAGCCGTGCAGGTGCGCAAAGCCGCACACCAGAGTGGTGCCGAACAGTGCCTTGAACTCATCGAACACCGAGCCGTCCACCAGCCGCGCGATCACTTCGCGCACGTCGAACGGTTGCTTGGCGTCGGCCGGGATCACGCCGTATAGCTCTTCGCTGCTATAAAGCGGTGCCAGCGGCGCGCGTTGTTGCAATTGCCCCAGCTTGCGCCAGTTGAGGTTGGCCACACTGCGCCGGGCCAGGGCCAGCGCATGTTCGTCGCTGTCGGCATAGTGGTCGGCGACCCCGGAAATCTTGCAGTGCACATCGGCACCGCCCAGGTCTTCGGCGCTGACCACTTCACCGGTCGCCGCCTTCACCAACGGCGGGCCGGCGAGGAAGATGGTGGCTTGCTGGCGCACCATGATTGCCTCGTCCGCCATGGCCGGCACATAGGCGCCACCGGCGGTGCAGGAGCCCATCACCACGGCGATCTGCGGAATGCCCTGGGCGCTCATGTTGGCCTGGTTGAAGAAGATCCGCCCGAAGTGTTCGCGGTCCGGGAACACTTCGTCCTGGCGCGGCAGGTTGGCGCCGCCGGAGTCCACCAGGTAGATGCACGGCAGGCGGTTCTGCTCGGCGATGGTCTGGGCGCGCAGGTGTTTTTTGACCGTCAGCGGGTAGTACGAACCGCCTTTCACCGTGGCGTCGTTGGCGACGATCATGCACTCGACGCCTTCCACCCGACCAATCCCGGCAATCACCCCGGCCGCCGGCACGTCTTCGCCATACACCTGGTAAGCGGCCAGTTGGCTGAGTTCAAGGAACGGCGAGCCAGGATCGAGCAAGCGATTGATCCGCTCGCGCGGCAACAATTTGCCTCGGGACGTATGCCGCTCCTGGGCCTTGGCGCCGCCGCCTTGCTGCACCTGGGCGAGCAGGCTGTGCAGGGCGTCGACCTGTTGGAGCATCGCCGCGCTGTTGGCGGCGAATTCCGCCGAGCGCGGGTTGAGCTGGGTGTGCAGGGTAGCCATGGTGCGCGCTCCGTTCAGCGGGTTTCGTTAAACAGTTCGCGACCGATCAACATGCGCCGGATCTCACTGGTGCCGGCACCGATTTCGTACAGCTTGGCGTCACGCAGCAGACGGCCCGCCGGGAATTCATTGATATAGCCATTGCCGCCCAGAATCTGGATCGCGTCGAGGGCCATCTGGGTAGCACGTTCGGCGCTGTACAGGATCACCCCGGCGGCATCCTTGCGCGTGGTTTCGCCGCGCTCGCAGGCCTGGGCCACCGCGTACAGGTAGGCGCGGCTGGCGTTGAGTTGGGTATACATGTCGGCGACCTTGCCCTGGATCAGCTGGAACTCGCCGATGCTCTGGCCGAACTGCTTGCGGTCGTGGATGTAAGGCACGATCAGGTCCATGCAGGCCTGCATGATCCCGGTCGGGCCCCCGGAGAGCACCACGCGTTCGTAATCAAGGCCGCTCATCAGCACTTTCACGCCGCCATTCAACGCGCCGAGGATGTTTTCTTCCGGCACTTCGACGTCATCGAAAAACAGCTCGCAGGTGTTTGAGCCGCGCATGCCGAGCTTGTCGAACTTATTGCTGCGGCTGAAGCCTTTCGAATCGCGCTCGACGATAAACGCAGTGATGCCGTGGGCGCCCTTTTCGAGGTCGGTCTTGGCGTAGATCACGTAGGTGTTGGCGTCGGGGCCGTTGGTGATCCAGGTCTTGCTGCCGTTGAGCACATACACACTGCCGCGTTTGTCGGCGCGCAGCTTCATGGAGACCACGTCGGAACCGGCGTTCGGCTCGCTCATCGCCAGGGCGCCAACGTGCTCGCCGCTGATCAGCTTGGGCAGGTACTTGAGTTTTTGCTCGTGGGTGCCGTTGCGGTTGATCTGGTTGACGCAGAGGTTGGAGTGCGCGCCGTAGGACAACGCCACCGAAGCCGAACCCCGGCTGATCTCTTCCATCGCCACCACGTGGGCCAGGTAGCCCAGGCCGGCGCCGCCGTATTCTTCCGGCACGGTGATGCCCAGCAGGCCCATGTCGCCGAACTTGCGCCACATGTCGGCAGGGAACAGGTTGTCGATATCGATCTGCGCAGCCCGTGGCGCCAGCTCCTTGGCCACGAAGGACTGCACCTGGTCGCGCAGCATGTCGATGGTTTCACCGAGGGCGAAGTTCAGGGAGGGGTAACTCATGGACGGGCACCTTCTAGCGTTGTTTTTGTGTGGTCAATGCGCCGGGGAGGGCGATCACCTTTACGTTAACGTAAACTTGCGTTGCAGGCCTGTCAATCGTAGTTTACGTTTACGTCAACCTACAAAAAAGACAACAGGGGTCGTTATGGATCAATCGAATCTGAGCTACAGCCGTGGCTCTCAGGACAAGGCCTTGCTGGCCATGACTATCGGCCAAGCCTTTGATCAAACGGTTTCGCGCTACCCCGACGGCGAAGCGTTGGTCGTGGGCCAACAACAGCGTCGCTACACCTGGCGGCAACTGGCAGAGACGGTTGATTTGCATGCACGTGCGTTTCTGGCCATGGGGATGCAAACCGGCGACCGCCTGGGCATCTGGGCCCCCAACTGCGCCGAGTGGTGCATCAGCCAGATCGCCAGCGCCAAGCTCGGCGTGATTCTGGTCAACATCAACCCGGCGTATCGCAGCAGTGAACTGGAGTACGTACTCAAGCAATCCGGTTGCCAGTGGCTGGTGTGCGCCGGGTCGTTCAAGACCTCCGATTACCACGGCATGCTGCAGGAATTGAAGCCCGACCTGCGCGGCATCGTCAGCCTCGATCCCAGCCCGCCTCCGGGGTTCACGCCCTGGTCGCAATTGGCGGCGCTCGGCGCAGGCATTCCGCCCGAGCAACTGCAAACCCGCCAGGCCAGCCTGCACTTCGATCAACCCGTCAACATCCAGTACACCTCCGGCACCACCGGCTTCCCCAAAGGCGCCACCCTCAGTCACCACAACATCCTCAATAACGGCTACATGGTTGGCGAAAGTCTGGGCCTGACCGCGCAAGACCGTCTGGTGATCCCGGTGCCGCTGTATCACTGCTTTGGCATGGTGATGGGCAATCTGGGCTGTATCACCCACGGCACCACAATGATCTACCCGAATGACGGTTTCGACCCGCTGCTGACCCTGAGCGCCGTTGCTGAAGAACGGGCCACGGGGCTTTACGGCGTGCCCACGATGTTTATCGCCATGCTTGATCACCCGCGCCGCGCTGAATTCGACCTGTCGCACCTGCGCACCGGGATCATGGCCGGCGCCACCTGCCCGATCGAAGTGATGCGCCGGGTCATCAGCGAGATGCACATGAGTGAGGTGCAGATTGCCTATGGCATGACTGAAACCAGCCCGGTGTCGTTGCAGACCGGGCCGGATGACGACCTTGAGCGGCGGGTGACCACCGTCGGTCGTACCCAGCCACAGCTGGAAAGCAAGATCATCGACGAGGCGGGTAACACGGTTGCGCGGGGCCAGATAGGTGAGCTGTGTACCCGTGGCTACAGTGTGATGCTGGGTTACTGGAACAATCCTGACAGCACTCGTGAGGCTATCGACGAGGCGGGCTGGATGCACACCGGCGACCTGGCGACCATGGATGAACATGGGTATGTGTGCATCGCCGGGCGTAATAAGGACATGATCATTCGTGGTGGCGAGAACGTGTACCCGCGGGAGTTGGAGGAGTTTTTCTTTACTCATCCGGCGGTGGCGGATGTGCAGGTGATCGGGATTCCGGATGAGCGTTATGGTGAGGCGATTGTGGCGTGGATCAAGTTTCATCCGGGGCATGTGGCCAATGAGCTTGAGCTGCAGACGTGGTGCAAGGGGCGGATTGCGCACTTCAAGATGCCCAAGCATTTTAAATTTGTGGATGAGTTTCCGATGACGGTGACGGGGAAGATTCAGAAGTTTCGGATGCGGGAAATTATGATTGAGGAGTTGAAGGGGGGGTGAGGGGGCTCTGGGTGTATATCCGTTATTTAGGTAACGGCTACTTATGGTTCCGCTCTTACAGCGGCTCACTTTGGAAAAGCCGGAATGCCGGCCCAGCCCAAAGTAAGCAAAGGGCTCTGCCCCGCCTGTCGGCACCTCGCTAGGGCTCGGCGTTCCCTCACTCCGGCATTGCTCCGCGGGCCGCCGCGACGGGCCATCCATGGCCCGGCGCGGCTAAACCGGCGTCCTGCCGGTTTACCCGCTCCGCAATACCTGCGTTCGGCCTCGGGCTTATTGGGGCAGTCAGATCAAAAGCAAAAGCAAAAGCAAAAGCAAAAGCACAGCGGCCTCCCGGCCGGCTTGAGTGTTAAAAGCAAAAGCAAAGACCAGAGCGAAAACAGATCTGCTTTTCTGTGGGAGCGGGCTTGCTCGCGAAAAACCTGAGAGCGCCGCGTTCATTCAGGATGCCCGCGTCATCGTTAACGACCTTCGCGAGCAAGCCCGCTCCCACATTTTTTGGACCGTGTCCGCTTTAGCTTTTGATTTGGCTTTTGCTCTTCAACACTCAAGCCGGCCGGTAGGCCGCTGTGCTCTTGCTTTTGATTTTGATCTTGATCTTAGGCGCCCCGTTAAACCACGCTGGCCGAACGCAGGCTTTGGAGCGTGGGTAACCTGGCAGGACGCCAGGTTAGCCGTCCTGGGCCAAGGATGGCCCATGACGGCGGCCCACGGTCCAAAGCCGGAGTGAGGGCACACCGAGCCTAGGCGAGGTGCCGAGTGGTGGGGCAAGAGCGTTTTGCTTACTTTTGCGCTTTTCAAAAGTGAGCCGCTGTAAGAGCGGAACCCATTTCAGCCATCACCCAAAAAACGGATATACACCCAAATCACCTTCCCCGAGAAAGCACAAAGGGGACCCGAAGGTCCCCTTTAATTTGTCGTTGCGTGCTCTTTTTTATTATTGAGGGGCGGTCTGTTGTTGTTTTTGGCAACCGTGGCCCTTTACCGCTGTTTTTGGCGACCCCCATCCGGGGTCAAGAGCAAACGTATTTTTTTGAGCGCTGATCTGCTTCTTCGCACGCGATCCAACCAGAGGGTAGCTACCTGAAGGTAGTTTTTTGTTCTTCTCTATCCGGTTGCGGGTTTCGGCTAGCCGTACCCTGCGAAGCACATCTTCTCCAAAAAAATCTGTTAGCTGCGTCTCTGCCGTGTTGTTTTTGTTATGTCAGAGTCGTTACGTCTTATTTTTATTAGGTTTGGTGCTTTTTATTCTTGTTATGCAATAGAGATAGCAGAAGCCGTGCCAACTTTTTAAAGTCCTTTAAAATCAATGCCTTGATTTTTTGGCGAGAAATTTCCTTCAGAAAATGCGACAAGATATGTTCCCGTGTTACCCGATGTGTAGCCGCGAGGTAACACATCGTCACAGGCGCGCTACTCAACCCGCGCTACGAGCCTTCGCCACACGCGAACCCGTGGGGCGCCCGAGGACCGTACAAATCTGCTGACCCGCCAGAATCAGCTTGTCCATGTCGATACCCGTCTCGATACCCAGGCCATTGAGCAGGTACAGCACATCTTCGGTCGCGACGTTACCGCTGGCACCCTTGGCATAGGGGCACCCGCCGAGGCCCGCAATAGAGCTGTCGAACACCTGGATACCTTCCTCCAGGCTGGCGTAGATATTGGCAATGGCCTGGCCATAGGTGTCATGGAAGTGACCGGCCAGCTTGTCCCGTGGCACCTGCGCGCCGACCAGCTCGAACATCCGCCGCGTGGCGCCTGCGGTGCCCGTGCCAATGGTGTCGCCCAGGGATACTTCATAGCAGCCCATGGCAAACAGCTCGCGAGCGACTACCGCGACGTGTTCCGGTGCGACCTGACCTTCATAGGGGCAACCCAACACACACGACACATAACCCCGCACGCTCACGCCATGCTGCCTGGCCGCGTCCATGATCGGCACGAAGCGCTCCAGGCTTTCACTGATGGAGCAGTTGATATTGCGCTGGGAAAACGCCTCGGACGCCGCCGCAAACACCGCGACTTCCTTAACGCCCGCCGCCAGCGCATCTTCAAAACCCCGCAGGTTCGGCGCCAGTGCGCCATAGGTCACGCCCGGCTTGCGCTGGATCTGCGCAAACACCTCGGCCGACCCGGCCATCTGCGGCACCCACTTGGGCGACACAAAACTGCCGACTTCGATGTAACCCAGGCCGGCGGCGCTCAGGGCGTCCACCAATTGCACCTTGTCGGCGACGCTGATGGGTTGCGCTTCATTCTGCAGGCCGTCGCGCGGACCGACTTCCACCAGGCGCACATGAGAGGGAAGGGACATGGCAGCTACCTTTTATGAATGGCCAACCTGGCCCTGAATGGTCTGTTCCAGCGCCTGGGTGCAACGCTCTTCGGCGGTGTCCAGCTCCAGCTTCATCTGTTCGATGTCCAGCAACTGTTGCTCCAGCTGCTCGCGGCGTTCGGCGATTTTCGCCAGCATGCTGTGCAGCTGTTTCTGGTTGCCGCTGGTGGGGTCGTAGAGTTCGATCAGCTCCCTGCACTCGGCCAGGGAGAAGCCGATGCGCTTGCCCCGCAGGATCAACTTCAGGCTGACCTTGTCCCGGGGCGAATAAATGCGCTCCTGGCCCCGGCGTTCCGGGGACAGCAGGCCTTGTTCTTCATAGAAGCGAATGGCGCGGGTGGTGATGTCGAGCTCGCGGGCGAGGTCGGAGATGCTGTAGGTCGTGCTCATGGGGGCGCTCAAGGAGTGTCTTGAGCGTTAAGCTAATGGCTGGTTGACGTTAACGTCAAGCGCATTACCCACTGCAGGAGCGAGCTTGCTCGCGAAAAACGCTAACGATAACGCGGGCTGTCTGGTTCAACGCGGCGCTCTCGGGTTTTTCGCGAGCAAGCTCCCTCCTACAGTTTATCCAGCTTCTTCTCATGGGCCGTCACTTGCTGGCATAACTCGATCATTTGCTCGCGCATCCAGCGGTTGGCCGGGTCCTGGTCGGTGCTTTCGTGCCAGTACAGGTGGGTTTCCACCATGGGCACATCATTCACCGGCAGGTTGAACCAGTGCAGTTCATGGCGCCGGGCAAAGCGCTCCGGCACGGTCATTACCATGTCGGTCTGCTGCAACACTTGCGAGGCCATCAGGTAGTGCTGGGAGCGCAGGGCGATCTTGCGCTGCAGGCTCATCTTGCCCAGCGCCAGGTCGACGTGGCCCAGGCCGTTGCGCCGGCTGGAGATATGAATGTGGGTCAGCGACAGGTAGTCATCCAGGGTGAGCTTGTCCTTGCCCGCCATCGGATGCCCCTTGCGCATGGCGCATACGTAGCGGTCTTCCATCAGCTTTACATGGCGCACTTGCGGGTCGGTGTTGAGCGGCGCATCCACCGCAAAGTCCAGGCGACCGGCCGCCAGTTCCTTGGTGGTTTCCCGGCGTTTGGACAGAAAGCTCTCGATCACTACCGTCGGCGCCAGGCGGCGCAAACGCTGGAACAGTGCGGGCAAGATCACCGCTTCGGTGAGGTCGGTCATGCTGATGCGGTAGGTCTTGGCGGCCTGTTGCGGGTTGAAAATCCGGCTTTCCTGCACCGATACCCGCAGCAACGACAGCGCATTACGCACCGGGCCGATGATGTTCTGGGCCATGGGCGTGGGCACCATGCCTTGGGCGGTACGCACGAACAGCGGGTCGTTGAACGTCTCCCGCAGGCGGGCCAGAGCGTTCGACACCGCCGGCTGGGTAATCCCCACAATCTGCCCGGCGCGGGTCAGGTTGGCTTCGGTGTAGATCGCGTCAAAGACGATGAAGAGGTTGAGGTCGACCTTGCTCAGATTCATTTCGCTGCGCTCTTATTGTTAGGTGTCCATACGCCGATCATATATCGGTGATGAATGTTAATACACGCCGAGAATAGGCTAGGTAAATTATCAACGCTGTTCTAGCATCGATTCATGACCTCAACAACCTCCATTGAGAAGGTGCTGCCCATGGATTTCGCCTATTCGCCCAAGGTTCAGGAACTGCGTGAACGCGTCACCGCGTTCATGGACGCTTACGTTTACCCGGCCGAGCCTGTATTCGAACGCCAGGTTGCCGAAGGTGACCGCTGGCAGCCCACCGCGATCATGGAAGAGTTGAAAGCCAAGGCTAAAGCCGAAGGCCTGTGGAACCTGTTCCTGCCGGAGTCCGAACTGGGCGCCGGGCTGACCAACCTGGAATACGCCCCCCTGGCGGAAATCATGGGCCGCTCCTTGCTGGGGCCCGAGCCGTTCAACTGCTCGGCCCCGGATACCGGCAACATGGAAGTGCTGGTGCGCTACGCCAACGAAGAACAGAAGCAGCGCTGGCTGGGGCCCTTACTGCGCGGCGAGATCCGCTCGGCATTCGCCATGACCGAGCCGGACGTGGCGTCCTCCGATGCCACCAACATGGCGGCCCGTGCGGTACGTGACGGCGACGAATGGGTGATCAACGGCAAGAAATGGTGGACCTCCGGCGCCTGCGACCCGCGTTGCAAGATCCTGATCTTCATGGGCCTGAGCAACCCGGATGCGCCGCGTCACCAGCAGCACTCGATGATCCTGGTACCGGTGGATGCACCGGGTGTGAAAATCGTGCGCCCGCTGCCGGTGTTCGGCTACGACGACGCGCCCCATGGCCACGCGGAAGTGCACTTCGAAAACGTCCGGGTGCCGTACGAAAACGTCCTGCTGGGCGAAGGCCGGGGCTTTGAAATCGCACAAGGTCGGCTTGGCCCTGGCCGTATCCACCACTGCATGCGCTCCATCGGCATGGCCGAACGCGCGCTGGAGTTGATGTGCAAGCGTTCCGTTAGCCGGACTGCCTTCGGCAAACCGCTGGCTCGCCTGGGGGGCAATATCGACAAGATCGCCGACTCGCGGATGGAAATCGACATGGCGCGCCTGCTGACCTTGAAAGCCGCCTACATGATGGACACCGTGGGCAACAAAGTCGCGAAAAGCGAAATCGCCCAGATTAAAGTGGTGGCGCCGAACGTGGCGTTGAAGGTAATCGACCGCGCTATCCAGATCCACGGTGGCGCCGGCGTCTCCAACGACTTCCCGCTGGCCTACATGTACGCCATGCAGCGCACCCTGCGCCTGGCCGACGGCCCGGACGAAGTGCACCGCGCGGCGATCGGCAAGTTCGAAATCGGCAAGTATGTGCCACGGGAGATGATGCGCAGCGGCCAGTAACACCGAGGTGTCTTCATCGCAGGCAAGCCAGCTCCCACAGGGGAATGCAGTCAACTGTGGGAGCCGGGCTTGCCCGCGATGAGGCCAGTCGTTCCCACGCTCTGCGTGGGAATGCTGCCCCGGACGCTCCGCGTCCTCAATACACCCAAACCTCCACCCGCCGATTCTTGATCCGTCCCTCATCCGCCGTATTCGACGCCACCGGCATCTGCGCGCCAAAGCCGCGTATATCCCTCAGCACCACGCCGCTCTTGACCAGCTCCCGCCGCACCGCCATCGCCCGCAACTTCGACAATAGCGCCGCCCGTTGCGCATCACTCTTGGCATCCCCAAACCCCACCAGCGTCACCTGCTTGTCCAGCTTGCCGCGGCGCTTTATATAAGCCACCACCCGCACCAAGTCCTGGCGCGCCTTGTTGTCGAGGCTGGCGCTGCCTTCCTCAAACCGGAAATTCACGGTCAGCCGCTGCGCCTGCCGGGCAATCGCCTGGTAATCCTCGGGCATCGGTGCCCGCGGCTCCACCGCCATGGCCTGTACCTGTTGGGCGATAAAGCCGTTGGCGGCCACAATCGCCTGGCCCTTGCTGCTTTGCGCAAAGTCCACCAAGGCCTTGGCCCAGGGGTTGTGCCCAGCCGGCGGCAGATAGAAAAACAACCGGCGTGACAGCGGGTAATCCTCGGTGGCAATCAGGCTGTTCGACGGCAGCATGGGCTGTGAGTCGCCATCGACAATGGCGACTGCCTTGGCCTGGCGCACATAAGGCAAGCCAATAAAACCAATCCCCTGCGGGTCATGGCTGACGGCATCCGACAACGCCTCGCTGGACTCGAACCGCTTGGCGCTGCCATCCAATGCTTTGCCGCGACGGCTGAGCACCAGCTCCTTGAAGGTATCGTAGGTGCCGGACTGATCATCTCGCGCGTACAGGTGAATCTGGCCGCCGATGCCGCCAATTTGCTCCCAGGTCGAAACCTCGCCGCTGAAAATCTGCGCCAGTTGCTCGGTGTTCAACGTACCCAACGGGTTGCGCGGGTTGAGGATGATCGCCAGGCCATCAATGGCGATGACTTGCTCAGCATCCGGGCTCTTCAGGTCGCCGAGGGATTCCAGGTCCACCAGTTCACTGTCCTTGATCGGCCGGGAAGACGCCGCAAGGTCGGCGCTGGCTTTTTTCAGTGCACTAAAGCCGGTGCTGGAACCATGGGCGGCCACTTCCACCGTCACCCGCTGGCCCTGGCGAGTCTTGCCGATGATGTGCTGTTCGTTGGCTTGGTCCGATGGCTCGCTGTGCACCGCTTGCAACCCCTGTTGCTCCATCAGACCCTTGACCAGCGCCGGGCCAAGCGCCGCGCCGATGGTGTTGGACCCCTGGATGCGCAAGGCCGGGCCATGTTCGGGGAAGGGCAGAGGGGTGGAAAAAGCGGCGAGGGGAAATGCGCTGAACAGTGCCAGCAGGGATAGAACGCGCAGCATCATGCCGGCACCTTCTCAAGCCAAAGGGAGTGCCGCGAGATTAAGTCAGGCAGGTTGCATAAATGTGACGAGGGCCGGTTTCCCGACCCTCAGCGCTGAATCAGCTCAATTCCAGCCAGATCGGCGCATGATCGGAGGGTTTTTCCATGCCGCGCAGGTCGTAATCCACACCGGCATCCTTCACCCGGGGCAGCAGCCCTTGGGAGGCCAGGATCACATCGATCCGCAGCCCGCGCTTTGGCTCGTCTTCAAAACCACGGCTGCGGTAATCGAACCAGCTGAAGCGGTCCGCCACGTCCGGGTTGAGGTGGCGGAAGCTGTCCACCAGGCCCCAGTTCTTCAGGCGCGCCATCCACTCGCGTTCTTCCGGCAGGAAGCTGCATTTGCCGGTTTTCAACCAGCGCTTGGCGTTGTCGGCGCCGATACCGATGTCGCAGTCTTCCGGGGAAATGTTCACGTCGCCCATCACCACCACGGCCTGGTCATTGCTGAACTGCGACTCCAGCAAGGTTTGCAGGTCCTCGTAGAAGCGCTGCTTGGCCGGGAACTTGGTGGGGTGGTCGCGGCTTTCGCCCTGTGGGAAATAGCCGTTCATGATGGTAATCGGGTTGCCGTTGGCGTCGGCGAAGGTGCCCCAGATAAAGCGGCGCTGGGCGTCTTCTTCGTCACTGGCAAAGCCTTTGTGCAGCGCCAGCGGTTCCTGGCGCGAGAGCAGGGCGACACCGTAGTGGCCTTTCTGCCCGTGGTAATACACGTGATAACCCAGGGCCTTGATCTCATCCAGCGGGAACTGGTCGTCGTGGACCTTGGTTTCCTGCAGGCCGATCACGTCCGGCTGATGTTTCTCGATCAGTGCCGCCAGCTGATGAGGGCGGGCACGCAGCCCGTTGATATTGAAAGACACGATTTTCATGGTCGGCGGTCCAGTCTGGCAAAAGGGCGATGCTAGCCGACAATGTAGGACGGGAGCCAGTCTTGTAGCCGCTGCCGAGGCACAAGGCTGCGTTGGGCTGCGAAGCGGCGCCCGGTGGCTACACTGAACGAAACAGTGCCGCAGACGTTCGTAATAACAAGAGCGCAACCTTTTGAGTCAGCGCCCAGGGGAGATTCACTGTTATGCCTGACACTTCGACTGCCATCGCCCAGATCCACATGCTCGACAGCGGCTATTCCCGCGAAGCCCGTTCGCTGTTGTACCAGGCCTATCGCCATGAGCCGACGTTCGCCTATATCTTCGAAGCCGAACGTCCCGGCTACGAACAGCGAGTCCGCGCCACGGTGCGGGAACTCGTCAAGCAACACTTTTTCCAGAAACTGCCGGCCATTGGCCTGTTGGTCAACGACCGACTGATCGGCATCGCCCTGATCGCGCCACCGACTCGCCGCCTGGGTATCACCGAAAGCTGGGCCTGGCAGTTACGGATGTGGCTGAGCACCGGTGTGCGCGGCACCCGGCGCTACCTGGAATACCATCAGGCGGTGCTGGCGTGCCTGCCCTCGGATTCGGTGCATGTGCTGCCGTTGCTGGGGATTCACCCGCAATTCCAGGGCAAACACTACGGTGAGCAATTGCTGGAAGCGGTGCACAACTGGTGCGCCGAAGACCCGCATTCCTCCGGCGTGGTGCTGGATACGGGGAATTCTCGCTATCTGGAGTTCTATAAGCGCCAGGGCTACGAAGAGATTGGCGAGGTGGCTGTAGGACCTGTTCTGGAACACGTGTTCTTTCACGCAAATCCGCAGGTGTTACAGGCTGCAACGGTTTGAGACAGAATTATTCAGACAACTCCGGGTTCTAACCCGCTCCCAAGCTCGTGTAGCATCCCGGCCTATGAAGTTTCCAGGAAGATTTACCAGCGGCTTGATTCTGCTGTTCACGAGCTGCGGCGCCTTGGCGCAAAGCGAATTGGATGTGCGCATCAAGCCTTCAAACGACGCGTTGAAAGCCAACATCGAAGGCTATATCGGCGGGGTCGGCGATCGTGACGAAGAAGCCCTGCTGCGGTTCAGCCGTGGCGCCGAGGAGCAGGCCCGCAAGGCTGCCCAGGCGTTGGGTTACTATCAACCGCAGATTGCCAGCGATGTGAAGGGCGGCAAAAACCCGCGCCTGATCCTCACCATCGACCCCGGCGAACCGGTGCATTTGCGCAATGTGACGATTCGGGTCGATGGCCAAGCCGCCGACCTCAAAGCCTTTCGCGTGCCCGCCAGCGACCAACTCAAATCCGGCGCCGTGCTCAACCACGGCAACTACGAAGACGCCAAGCGCGTCATCCAGAACCAGGCGTCACGCTACGGCTTTTTCAGCGGGCGCTTTACCAGCCAGAAACTCTCGGTCGACCCCAAGGCGGGTGTGGCCGATATCGAACTCATTTATGACAGCGGCCCACGCTACACCTTGGGCAAGGTCAGCTTTGCCGGCGACACGCCGTTTGATGAAGACTTGCTGCAACGCATGGTGCCGTTCAAGAGCGGCGCGCCTTACGACTCCGAACTGATCGCCGAACTCAACCAGAACCTGCAATCCAGCGGCTTTTTCGAGGGCGTGCGGGTGGACGCTGCCCCGGCCGCCTCGACCAATGACGTGATCCCGGTGGCCGTGCAACTGGAAACCCGCAAGCCCCGCACCATGGGCCTGGGCCTTGGCTACTCGACCGACGTCGGTCCACGGGGCAAGGCCAACTGGACGCGCCACTGGGTCAACCCCCAGGGCCACAGTTATGGCTGGGAAGCCGAATTGTCGGCGCCCCGGCAGAACGTCGGTCTGTGGTACGACATTCCGATGGACCCGCCGCTCACCGACAAACTGCGTTTCGCCGGCGGCTATCAGAATGAAGAAATCGCCAACACCGACACCCTGAGTAAACTGCTCACCCTCGGCCCCGAGTGGCACAGCAAGTTGCCCAGCGGCTGGACGCGGGTGATCTCGCTCAAATGGCAGCGCGAAGAATATCGCCTGGGCAACGACTCGGGCCTGAGTACGCTGCTGATGCCGGGCATCAGTTACTCCTACCTGCGCAGCGACAACCGCATCGACCCGCACAACGGCTATCGCCTGATGTTCGACGCGAAGGTCGCCAAGGAAGGCCTGGGTTCCGACACCAACCTGCTTTACGGCACGGCGACGATCAAGGGCTTGACCACCCTGTGGGACAACCACCGTTTCCTGGCCCGGGCGCAGTTTGGCGGCAGTGCCACCAACGGCTACAAATCCGTGCCGCCGTCGTTGCGGTTTTTTGCCGGTGGTGACCAGAGCGTACGGGGTTACGAGTACCAGACCCTGTCCCCGGAAAACGACCGTGGCGACCGCATTGGGGGCCGCTACATGGTGGCCCTTAGCGCCGAGTATCAATATTCCATCGCCGAAAAATGGCGGATCGCGACCTTTATCGACCAAGGCAACTCGTTCAACTCCCTGGAAACGCCGAGCCTGAAAACCGGTGTGGGTGTGGGCGTGCGCTGGGTGTCGCCGGTCGGCCCGATCCGCCTCGACCTGGCCCATGCCCTCGAAGATCCGGGCGGCATTCGTTTGCACTTTTCCATGGGGCCTGAGCTGTGATGCGTGGTTTGAAAATAGCGGGGCTGGCCATTCTGGCGGTCCTCGCGGTGATAGTGCTGGCACTGTGGACGGTGCTGGGCACCCAAGCCGGCACCCGTTGGGTGCTGGGCCAGGTGCCGGGTTTGACCCTGGAGAATTTCCAGGGTCGCCTGGGCGGGCAGTGGAGCGCCGACCACCTGTTGTGGCAGCAAGACAGCAGCCGCGTGGAGCTGCAGGCACCAAAGTTCGACTGGTCGCCGGCCTGTTTGATGCGCATGACCTTGTGCATCAACCAGCTGGATGTGGAGCAGGTGAACCTGCAATTTCCGCCCGGCACCGAAGAAAGCAGCGGCCCGATTACCCTGCCGGACCTGAAACTGCCAGTCGCCATTCAGTTGGGCGACATCCGCATCGGCAGCCTGCTGTTCAATGGCAGCGAAGAGCTTCAGGGCCTTCAACTGGCGGCGCACTGGACCACCGCCGGAATGCAGATCGACTCGGTGCACCTGCAACGGGACGGCCTGGTACTCGACCTGTCCGGCCTGCTGCAACCCACCGGCAATTGGCCGCTGACCGCCAGCGGTAACCTGAGCCTGCCGTACGCCCCGGGCGGTGCGCCCTGGACGCTGGCGCTCAAGGTCGATGGCGATTTGCTCAAGACCCTCAAGCTCGATGCCGACAGCAGCGGCTACCTGCCGGCCAAGCTCAGCGGCGAACTGCAACCCCTGGTGGAAAACCTGCCGGCGCAACTGCGCATCACCGCCGACGGCTTCAAACCCAGCGCCGATCTGCCCGATACCCTGCAACTCAATCAGCTGGACCTGACGGCCAAGGGCGACCTGAGCAACGGTTACCAACTGCTCGGCAAAGCCGTCCTGCCGGCGGAAAAAGGTCCGGTGGACCTGCTGCTGCAAGGCAAGGTCGACGCCAAGGGCGCGCAGATCGCCGGGCTGGACCTGAATGCCGGCGACAAGCAAAGCCTCAAGCTCAGTGCCAATCTGGACTGGCAGCAAGGCTTCAGCGCCGACGCGAAAATCGACTGGCTGGATTTTCCGTGGCATCGCCTGTACCCGGTGATCGACGAACCCCAAGTCGCTTTGCGTACCTTCAATGGCGAAGTCTCCTACAAGGACGGCAACTACCTGGGCAACTTCAAGGCCGACCTCGACGGCCCGGCGGGCAAGTTCAGCCTGGCCAGCCCGTTCAGCGGGGACCTCAAGCAAGTGTTCCTCCCCGAGCTGAAACTCGCCGCCGGTCAGGGCAAGGCCGAAGGCCACCTGAACCTGCAATTTGCCGATGGCATCGCCTGGGATACTGCGCTGGACCTGTCGGCCATCAACCCGGCGTACTGGGTCGCGGAACTGCCCGGTACCCTCGCGGGCCCGTTGCGCAGCAAGGGTGAAATCAAGAACGAGCAACTCAAGCTCAATGCCGACCTCGACCTCAAGGGCCGTTTGCGCGGCCAACCCGCCGTGCTTCAGGCCAAAGCCGAAGGCGCAGGCGAGCAGTGGACCCTCGGCGCCCTCGACATCCGCCTCGGTGACAACCGCATCTACGGCAGCGGCAGCCTGCAACAACGGCTGGCCGGGCAGATCGACATCAAACTGACGCGCCTCGCCCAACTCTGGCCGCAACTGCGCGGGCAGATGAACGGCCGCCTCGACGTCGCCGGCACCCTGCACGCACCCCAAGGCAAGCTCAACCTGGTGGGTCAACAACTGGCCTTTGAAGACAATCGTCTGCAAAACCTGACCCTGGACGCAAACCTCGATACCGCCCAGCGCGCCAAAATCGACTTGAAGGGCAGTGGCATCCAGGCCGGTGAAACCCAGCTCGGCACCTTCACCGCCAGCGCCCAGGGCGATATCAAGAGCCAGAAAGTCCAGCTCGACCTGGCCGGCCCCTTGCTCAAGCTGGCCTTGGCCCTGGACGGCAATCTCGACAAAGGCAACTGGCGCGGGCGCCTGGCCAGCGGCGATGTGCAAGCCGGTGGCCAGGACTGGAAGCTGCAAGCCCCGGCGAAAATCGAACGCCTGGCCGACGGCAAGCTGACCTTTGCTGCCCATTGCTGGGTCTCCGGCCCGGCGAGCCTGTGCGGCGAAGACCAGCGCCTGATGCCTGAGCCGAAGCTGCGTTACCACCTCAAGCAGTTCCCCATCGACAGCCTGGCCCAGTGGTTGCCCAAGGATTTCGCCTGGCAGGGCAAGCTCAATGCCGACGTGCAACTCGACTTGCCGGCCAGCGGCCCCAAAGGCGTGGTCTCGGTGGACGCCAGTGGCGGCACCCTGCGGGTCAAGGACAAGGATCAGTGGCTGGATTTCCCCTACGACACGCTGAAGCTGGAAACCACCCTCAACCCCACGCGCATCGACACCCAGCTCAATTTCCGTGGCGGCAAGCTCGGCGAATTGCTGTTGCAGGCGCAGCTCAATCCGCTGGCGAAGAACAAGCCGATCACCGGTAACTTCACCCTGACCGGCCTTGATCTCGCCGTCGCCCGACCCTTTGTACCCATGGTCGAGAAACTCAACGGCAAGCTCAACGGTAACGGGCGAATCGCCGGCAGCCTGCTGGCGCCCCAGGTCAACGGCAGCGTCAACCTGGTCGGCGGCGAAATCTCCGGCCCGGAACTGCCCACCAGCTTCGAAGGCCTGAATATCCAGGCGGTGATTGCCGGCGAAAGCGTGCAACTCAGCGGCGGCTGGCGCAGCGGCAAGGCCGGGCAGGGCACTATCAAGGGCCAGATCGATTGGGGCCAGGCCCTGGCGGTAGATATCGCGCTGCAAGGCACGCAACTGCCGGTCACCGTGGAACCGTACGCGGCCCTGGAAGTGGAACCCGATCTGAAGATCAGCATGAAGAACGACAAGCTGGCGATCTCCGGCAAGGTGCACATTCCCAGAGGCGAGATCACTGTGCGCGAACTGCCGCCGTCGACGGTCAAAGTCTCGGATGACACGGTCATCGTCGGCAGCCAGACCGAAGAGGGCAAACCGCCGATGGCCATGGCGATGGACATTGACGTGGAGGTCGGCAAGGACAAACTGAGCTTCGCCGGGTTTGGCCTCACCGCCAACCTGCAAGGCCACGTGCACATCGGCGACAACATGGACACCCGTGGTGAACTGTGGCTCAACGACGGCCGTTACCGCGCCTATGGCCAACGGCTCACGGTGCGTCGTGCGCGGCTACTGTTCGCCGGGCCGCTTGACCAGCCGTTCCTGGATATCGAAGCGGTGCGGATAACCACCGAGCCGTCCCGGACCGTCACCGCGGGTATTCGTCTGAGCGGCAGTGCCGAGCAGCCGACGACGCAAATCTTCTCGGAGCCGGCCATGGCCCAGGAAGATGCCTTGTCGTACCTGGTGTTGGGGCGATCACGCACCACCAACGGTGAGGACAACAACATGCTGGCTGAAGCGGCGCTGGGTCTCGGGTTGATGGGCAGCGCCGGTGTCACCTCGGACATCGCCAAGAACCTGGGTATCCAGGACTTTGAACTGGACACCCAGGGCAGTGGCAACAACACCGCCGTGGTGGCCAGCGGCAAGATCTCCGAGAAGCTCAGCCTGCGATATGGCGTCGGGGTTTTCGAGCCGGCCAACACCATTGCCTTGCGTTACCTGCTGAGCAAGAAGGTGTACCTGGAAGTGGCCAGTGGCGTCGCCAGCTCCCTGGATATTTTCTACAAGCGCGATTTCTGATCCGTACACGTTAAGGGTGGGAGCCCGGCTCCCACCCTTTATCGGCTAATTACCAAGCAACCTAACTATTCGTTTGACATTCGCTGCCTAGGCAGTAACATCGTGTCACACATTCACTGCTTAGGCAGTTAATAGGCTGGTCACGATGAAGCACTTCACCCCCGAAAACTTTCACAACTGCCACCTCGGCTTGCTGCTGGGCCGGGCTGCGCTGCTCAAAGACAAGATCATCGACACCCATATGGAACCCCACGGCATCACGGCCGCGCAGTTCAAGGTGTTGATCATCATGGCCCAGTACGGCGTCGACACCCCGGCCGAACTGTGCCGCAACCTGTCCCTGGACAGCGGCTCCATGACCCGCATGCTCGACCGCCTGGAACAGAAGGACCTGCTGGCGCGCAAGCGCTCCGAGCAGGACCGGCGCCAGGTGCAGTTGGTGCTGACCGCGGAAGGCCAGCGCGTGGCCGACATGCTGCCGCACATCGGTGCCCAGGCCTTGAACCAGTTGGCAGGCGCGCTGGAGCCGGGTGAATTGCAAACCCTGGAAAAAATCTTGAAGAAAATTCTGATAGCTGCGGGTGACCCCATCACCATTCAGCGGGTAGGTGGTGCATGAACAATCGCTCCTTGCGTGCCGGCCTCAGCCTTGTGCTGGTGGCCATGACTATGGCCGGTTGTGCCAATTTCAGCGGCTTGAACACAGAAGGCAAACGCCTCGAAGCCAATAACCTGCAAACCGGCAAATCCCTCAGCGGCGTGACTCTGTCCACCGCCGCCTGGCCGACTGCCGACTGGTGGAAGGGCCTTGGTGAACCTCAGCTCGACGGCCTGATCCAGGAAGCCCTGCAGAACAGCCCCGACATGCAAGTGGCCAGCGCCCGTGCCCACCAGGCCGAAGCAGCAGCCTATGCCGCCGATGCCGAGCGCATGCCGACCCTGGATGCCAGCGCCGGGGTCAGCCGTTCGCGCCTGGCCAAAGACCAGGACCCGCGGGGCGAAGGCGATGCCTACGCCACCGTGCGCAACATCGGTGCCAGCTTCAATTACAACTTCGACCTGTGGGGCGGCCAGCGTGCCGCCTGGGAAGCCGCGCTGGGCCAGGCCCGCGCTGCCGAAGTCGACCAACAGGCCGCGCGCCTGACCCTCGCAGCCAACGTCGCCAAGGCCTACAGCGACCTGGGCCAAGCGCATATCGTGCGCGACCTGGCCAACGATGACCTCAAACGCACCCGGCAAATGCTCGAACTGGGCCAGCGTCGCCTGAACTCCGGGATCGACAGCCAGTATCAGTACCAGCAAACCGAGAGCCTGGAAGCCAGCTCCCAGTCGCAACTGATCGATGCGGAAAAACAACTGCAGAGCGCCAAGATCGCCCTCGCCGTGTTGCTTGGCAAAGGCCCGGACCGTGGCAGCGAACTGGTACGCCCCAACGTGCTCAAGCCCAGCACGGTTGCCGTACCTTCGGTGTTGCCCGCCGAGCTGGTGGGCCGTCGTCCGGACCTGATCGCCGCACGCTGGCGTGTCGAGGCTGCAAGCAAGAACATCGATGCCAGCAAGACCCGTTTCTACCCCAACCTCAACCTGAGCGCGAGCGCCGGGGCCGAGTCGTTGCTGGGGGATGCGATGTTTGGTTCTGCCAGCCGCTTCTTCAGCATAGCGCCGACTATCTCGCTGCCGATCTTCGACGGCGGCCGCCTGCGCGCCGACCTCGACGCTCGCGATGCCGACTACGACCTGGCCGTGGCCCAGTACAACAAAACCCTGGTGCAAGCCTTGGGCGATATCGGCAACACCCTCTCGCAATTGCGCGAGACCGGCCGGCAGATCCAGGCCCAGCAACACGCCGCTGACATTGCCCAGCAGTCCTACGACACCGGGGTCCAGCGGTACAGCTCAGGTATCGGTAATTACCTGGACGTGCTCAGCATCGAACAGCAATTACTCCAGGCCCAACGTCAGTTGGCCACCCTGAATGCCGAGCAGATCGATCTTTCGATTCAACTGATGCAGGCCCTGGGCGGCGGTTTTCACGCCGATAACGTGGCCTCGACCACCCCAGCCACGCGCACTGAATAATTCAAGGTACTTGTCATGGCCACTGCCGAAACCAGCAACAACGCTCCTGAAACAAAAAAGCCTGAACAACCGTCCACCAGCAACCCGCGCAAACGCAAAGTCATGCTGTTTGTCCTGGCGTTGATCGTCATCCTCGGCGCCCTGGGCGTGTGGGGTTGGTACGAACTGTATGGCCGCTTCAGCGAAAGCACCGACGACGCCTACGTCAACGGCAACGTGGTGGAAATCACCCCGCTGGTCACCGGCACCGTGGTGAGCATCGGTGCCGACGACGGCGACCTGGTCCATGAAGGCCAGGTGTTGATCAACTTCGACCCCAACGACGCGGCCGTCGGCCTGCAAAGTGCCCAGGCCAACCTGGCCCGCACCGTGCGCCAGGTGCGTGGCTTGTACAGCAACGTCGATGGCATGAAGGCCCAGGTGCTGGCGCAACAAGCCAACGTGCAAAAGGCCCAGGACAACTACAACCGACGCAAGAATCTCGCCGCTGGCGGGGCGATTTCCCAGGAAGAGCTGTCCCACGCCCGTGACGACCTGACCTCGGCGCAAAACGCCTTGGCCAACGTGCAGCAACAGTTCAAGACCAGCAGCGCCCTGGTGGATGACACCGTGATTTCGTCCCACCCGGACGTGCAGGCTGCCGCCGCGCAGTTGCGCCAGGCTTACCTGACCAACGCCCGCAGCACCCTGATCGCACCGGTGACCGGCTATGTGGCCAAGCGTACCGTGCAACTGGGCCAGCGGGTTCAGCCGGGCACTGCGTTGATGGCCGTGATTCCGCTGGATCAGCTGTGGATCGACGCCAACTTCAAGGAAACCCAACTGCGGGATATGCGTATCGGCCAGCCGGTGGACATCGAATCTGACATCTACGGCAGCGACGTGAAGTTCAGCGGCACCGTGGACAGCCTCGGCGCGGGCACCGGCAGTGCGTTTGCCTTGCTGCCGGCGCAGAACGCCACCGGTAACTGGATCAAGATCGTGCAACGGGTACCGGTGCGTATCCATGTGAACGCCGAAGAGTTGGCCAAGCACCCGCTGCGTGTGGGCTTGTCCACCGTGGTCAACGTCGACCTGCACGACCAGAGCGGCCCGGTACTGGCCCAGCAGGCCCCGCAAAAGGCTTCGTTCAGCACCAACGTTTACGATCGCCAACTGGCCGAAGCTGACGCCATGATCACCCAGTTGATTCATGACAACAGCGTCGCCGCTCCAAAGGCTGCGCAACGCTGATGAGCAATAACGCCTCGTTCACGCCGCCCAGCTTGCTGATGGCCACCATCGGCTTGTCCCTGGCGACCTTTATGCAGGTGCTCGACACCACCATCGCCAACGTGGCATTGCCGACGATTTCCGGCAACCTCGGCGTGAGTTCGGAGCAGGGCACCTGGGTCATCACCTCGTTTGCGGTGAGCAACGCCATTGCGCTGCCGCTGACCGGCTGGTTGAGCCGTCGCTTCGGCGAGGTGAAGCTGTTTCTCTGGGCCACCATCCTGTTTGTGCTGGCCTCGTTTCTCTGCGGTATTTCCACCTCGATGCCTGAGCTGATCGGCTTTCGGGTGCTGCAAGGCCTGGTGGCCGGCCCGCTGTACCCGATGACCCAGACGCTGCTCATCGCGGTCTATCCCCCCGCCAGGCGCGGCATGGCCCTGGCGTTGCTGGCGATGGTCACGGTGGTGGCGCCGATTGCCGGGCCGATCCTCGGCGGCTGGATTACCGACAGCTACAGCTGGCCGTGGATCTTCTTTATCAACGTTCCCATCGGCATCTTTGCGGTGATGGTGGTGCGTTCGCAGCTGAAGAAACGCCCGGTGGTCACCAGCTACCAGCCGATGGACTACGTCGGCTTGCTGAGCCTGATCGTGGGCGTCGGCGCCTTGCAGATCATCCTCGACAAGGGCAACGACCTGGACTGGTTCGAGTCGAACTTCATCATCATCGGCGCGGTGATCTCGGCGATTGCCCTGGCGGTGTTCGTGATCTGGGAAATGACCGACGAGCACCCGGTGGTCAACCTGCGGCTGTTTGCCTACCGCAACTTCCGCATCGGCACGATTGTGTTGGTGCTCGGGTACGCGGGCTTCTTCGGGATCAACCTGATCCTGCCGCAATGGCTGCAAACCCAGATGGGCTACACCGCCACCTGGGCGGGCCTGGCGGTGGCGCCGATCGGGATTCTGCC
Source organism: Pseudomonas sp. 32A (assembly GCF_052682255.1). Lineage (NCBI taxonomy): Bacteria > Pseudomonadati > Pseudomonadota > Gammaproteobacteria > Pseudomonadales > Pseudomonadaceae > Pseudomonas > Pseudomonas sp. 32A. The sequence goes on from NZ_JBQYLY010000001.1 coordinate 5,246,042, forward strand.
GGTGTTGATGTCGCCGTTTGTGGGCAAGTATGCGCACAAGTTCGACCTGCGCTTGCTGGCTGGCCTGGCGTTCCTGGCGATTGGCTTGAGTTGCTTCATGCGGGCTGGTTTCACCAATGAAGTCGACTTCACGCACATTGCCCTGGTGCAGCTGTTCATGGGTATCGGCGTGGCGCTGTTCTTCATGCCGACCTTGAGCATCCTGATGTCCGACCTGCCACCGGCGCAAATCGCCGACGGCGCGGGCCTGGCGACCTTCCTGCGGACCCTGGGCGGCAGCTTTGCGGCCTCGTTGACCACCTGGATCTGGATTCGCCGGGCGGACCAGCATCATGCCTACATGAGCGAAAACATGACCACCTACGACTCGGCCACCCGGGACGCCTTACAGGCGCTCGGCGGGGCAGGGCACAAGGCGTATGCGCAGCTGGATCAGATACTGACGAGCCAGGCGTACATGATGTCCACCGTGGATTACTTCACGTTGCTGGGGTGGATGTTCATGGCGTTGATCGTGATTGTATGGCTGGCGAAACCGCCGTTTGCGGCGAAGGCCGGGCCGGAGGCTTCGGGCCACTAAGCCTCAATCCATGATCGTTCCCACGCTCCGCGTGGGAATGCCGCTTTGGACGCTCTGCGTCCGCTTTTGAAGGTCGTGACGCATAGCGTCACAGGATGCATTCCCACGCAGAGCGTGGGAACGATCTGGGTCAAGCGCCGGGCAGTGCCAACTGCGGGTTGACGAAGTCAAACGCCGCCAGTTGAAACCCTTGCTCATCCACCTGCAACGCCCACCCTTGCTTGTCCCAATCCCCCAGCACAATGCGCTTGGCCGCTTGCTCGCCAATCTGCAACTTGTGAATCGCCGGGCGGTGGGTGTGGCCATGCACCAACGTACGCACGCCAAACGCCTGCATCACCCTCGGCACTTCCTCAGGCGTCACATCGACAATATCGTTGGCCTTCATCCGCACCTGGGCGCTGCTTTCACTGCGCAGCTTGCGCGCCAGCTTGTGCCGCGTGCCCAAGGGCAGGTGGCGCAGGATGAACAGGGTGATGGGGTTGCGCAGGATGCGCCGCAGCTTCATATAGCCAAGGTCGCGGGTACACAAGCTGTCGCCGTGCATCAACAGCACGGGCTCGCCGTAAAACTGCACCACACTCGGGTCCTTGAGCAAGGTTGCGCCTGCGGCTTTGCAGAACGCCTTGCCGATCAGGAAATCCCGGTTGCCATGCATGATGAAAATCTGGGTGCCGCTGTCGCTCAGCTCGCGCAGAGCCTGGCAAATCGAACGCTGGAAGGGCGTCATCCCATCGTCGCCAATCCAGGCTTCGAAGAAGTCCCCCAGAATGTACAACGCCTGGGCGGAACGGGCGCGGCCGTTCAGTAAATCCAGAAACGCCCGGGTTATGTCCGGGCGCTCCTCTTCCAGATGCAAATCTGAAATCAGCAATATCACTCAACGATCTCGGCTTTCTCGACGATAACGTCGTCTACCGGTACGTCCTGGTGACCTGCCTTGCCGGTGGTTTGCACACCCTTGATCTTGTCGACAACGTCGGTGCCTGCGGTGACTTTACCGAATACCGCGTAACCCCAGCCCTGCACGTTCTTGCCGCTGTGGTTCAGGAAGGTGTTGTCGGCGACGTTGATGAAGAACTGCGCGGAGGCCGAATGCGGCTCCATGGTACGGGCCATGGCGACGGTGTACTTGTCGTTGGAAAGGCCGTTGTCCGCTTCGTTCTGGATGCTTGGACGCTTGTCTTTCTTTTCTTTCATGCCCGGCTCGAAACCGCCGCCCTGGACCATGAAGTTGCCGATGACACGGTGGAAAACAGTGTTTTCGTAGTGGCCGGCTTTAACGTACTCGATGAAGTTGGCGACGGTGATCGGCGCTTTCTCGGCGTTCAGCTCGATGACGATGTCACCGTGGTTGGTGGTCAGTTTGACTTGAGTCATGTTCACTACTCTTTCAAGGAATTCGTGGGTTTGGGCGTTTTGCGCCTTACCTGCTTGGCAAAAACGGCAGCCAAGGCGCGCAGTTTAGCGTGACCTGCGGGAATTTCGAGGTGGTTTTTTACCGCCCATGCAATAAATGCAGCAGTTTTTGGCCACGCTCTGTCAGGGTCTTGACAGCATCGGCTATGATAAGCCCTTTGTTTGTCGGCCTCACCCGGCCAAGTACTTCGTCTGTTCAAGGATCCTATGAGCAAGCCCACTGTCGACCCTACCTCGAATTCCAAGGCCGGACCTGCCGTCCCGGTCAATTTCCTGCGCCCGATCATCCAGGCGGACCTGGATTCGGGCAAGCACACGCAGATCGTCACCCGCTTCCCGCCTGAGCCCAACGGTTACCTGCATATCGGCCACGCCAAGTCGATCTGTGTGAACTTCGGCCTGGCCCAGGAGTTCGGTGGCGTTACGCACCTGCGTTTCGACGACACCAACCCGGCCAAGGAAGACCAGGAATACATCGACGCCATCGAAAGCGACATCAAGTGGCTGGGCTTCGAATGGTCCGGTGAAGTGCGCTATGCCTCCAAGTATTTCGACCAGTTGTTCGACTGGGCCGTCGAGCTGATCAAGGCCGGCAAGGCCTACGTCGACGACCTGACCCCGGAGCAAGCCAAGGAATACCGTGGCACCCTGACCGAGCCGGGCAAGAACAGCCCGTTCCGCGACCGTTCGGTGGAAGAGAACCTGGACTGGTTCGCCCGGATGCGCGCCGGTGAGTTCCCGGACGGCGCCCGTGTACTGCGTGCCAAGATCGACATGGCCTCGCCGAACATGAACCTGCGCGACCCGATCATGTACCGCATCCGCCACGCCCATCACCACCAGACCGGTGACAAGTGGTGCATCTACCCGAACTACGACTTTACCCACGGCCAGTCGGACGCCATCGAAGGCATCACCCACTCCATCTGCACCCTGGAGTTCGAAAGCCACCGTCCGCTGTACGAATGGTTCCTCGACAGCCTGCCGGTACCGGCGCACCCGCGTCAGTACGAGTTCAGCCGCCTGAACCTGAACTACACCATCACCAGCAAGCGCAAGCTCAAGCAGCTGGTTGATGAAAAGCACGTGTTCGGCTGGGACGACCCGCGCATGTCGACGCTGTCGGGCTTCCGCCGTCGTGGCTACACCCCGGCGTCGATCCGCAATTTCTGCGAGATGGTCGGCACCAACCGCTCCGACGGCGTGGTCGACTACGGCATGCTCGAGTTCAGCATCCGTCAGGACCTCGACGCGAACGCCCCGCGCGCCATGTGCGTGCTGCGTCCGTTGAAAGTCGTGATCACCAACTACCCGGAAGACCAGGTCGAAAACCTCGAACTGCCGCGTCATCCGCAGAAAGAAGAACTCGGCGTGCGCAAGCTGCCGTTCGCCCGTGAAATCTACATCGACCGCGATGACTTCATGGAAGAGCCGCCAAAAGGCTACAAGCGCCTGGAGCCGAACGGCGAAGTGCGCCTGCGCGGCAGCTACGTGATCCGTGCCGACGAAGCGATCAAGGACGCCGATGGCAACATCGTCGAACTGCGTTGCTCCTACGACCCGGAAACCCTGGGCAAGAACCCGGAAGGCCGCAAGGTCAAAGGGGTGGTCCACTGGGTGCCGGCCGCTGCCAGCATCGAGTGCGAAGTGCGCCTGTACGATCGTCTGTTCCGTTCTCCGAATCCTGAAAAGGCTGAAGACAGCGCCAGTTTCCTGGACAACATCAACCCTGACTCCCTGCAAGTACTCACTGGTTGTCGTGCCGAGCCATCGCTTGGCGACGCACAGCCGGAAGACCGTTTCCAGTTCGAGCGCGAAGGTTACTTCTGCGCGGATATCAAGGACTCGAAACCCGGTGCTCCGGTATTCAACCGTACCGTGACCTTGCGTGATTCGTGGGGCCAGTGATTCTGTTTTAAGGAACTGTCGTGCTAACGATCTACAACACACTCAGCAAGACCAAAGAAGTCTTCAAGCCGCTGGATGGCAACAAGGTGCGCATGTACGTGTGCGGCATGACCGTGTACGACTACTGCCACATCGGCCACGGCCGCAGCATGGTTGCCTTCGACCTGGTGACCCGCTGGTTGCGTTTCAGTGGTTATGACCTGACGTATGTGCGCAACATCACCGACATCGACGACAAGATCATCAATCGCGCCAACGAAAACGGCGAGTCGTTCGACGCGCTGACCGAGCGCATGATTGCTGCGATGCACGAGGACGAGGCGCGCCTCAACATCCTCAAGCCGGACATGGAGCCGCGCGCCACGGACCATATCCCGGGCATGCACGCGATGATCCAGACCCTCATCGACAAGGGATACGCCTACGCTCCGGGCAATGGCGACGTGTACTACCGTGTCGCCAAGTTCATGGGCTACGGCAAGCTGTCGCGCAAGAAAATCGAAGACCTGCGCATTGGTGCACGGATCGAAGTCGACGAAGCCAAGCAAGACCCGCTGGACTTCGTGCTGTGGAAAGGCACCAAGCCCGGCGAGCCGAGCTGGGAGTCGCCATGGGGCGCCGGGCGTCCGGGCTGGCACATCGAATGCTCGGTGATGTCCACCTGCTGCCTGGGCGAGACCTTCGACATTCATGGCGGCGGCAGCGACCTTGAGTTCCCGCACCACGAAAACGAAATCGCCCAAAGCGAGGCGGCCACCGGCAAGACCTACGCCAACGCGTGGATGCACTGCGGCATGATTCGCATCAATGGCGAGAAGATGTCCAAGTCCTTGAACAACTTCTTCACCATCCGCGACGTGCTGGAAAAGTATCACCCGGAAGTGGTGCGGTACCTGTTGGTGTCGAGCCATTACCGCAGCGCGATCAACTACTCGGAAGACAACCTCAAGGATGCCAAAGGCGCCCTGGAGCGTTTCTACCACGCGTTGAAAGGCCTGCCCTCCGTGGCGCCTGCGGGCGGCGAAGCGTTTGTTGCGCGGTTTACCGAAGTAATGAACGACGACTTCGGTACGCCGGAAGCCTGCGCGGTGCTGTTTGAAATGGTGCGTGAGATCAACCGCCTGCGCGAGAGCGATCTCGACGCAGCGGCTGGGCTTGCTGCACGTTTGAAAGAGCTGGCGAGCGTGCTGGGCGTATTGCAGATGGAAGCCGATGACTTCCTGCAGGCGGGCGCTGAAGGGCGTGTGGATGCCGCTGAAGTTGATGCGCTGATTCAGGCACGTTTGACTGCCCGGGCCAACAAGGACTGGGCGGAGTCTGACCGGATCCGTGACCAACTGACCGCGATGGGTGTGGTGTTGGAAGACGGGAAGGGCGGGACGACGTGGCGGTTGGCTGATCAGGCTTGATGAGTGAATGCTGAATAAAAAACGCCCCGACTGGTTCGGGGCGTTTTTTTTTGGCCTATCTATCCGTTATTCGGGTGGCGATTCTTACAGCATGTCTTGGACGGGACACCTGTGCGGGGACATGGTTGACACATCGAGGGGCGAGCAAGCCATCTCAAGATCAAACGCAAAGCTGCTTAATGTGGGAGCGGGCTTGCTCGCGAATAACATGAGGGCGCCGCGTTGAATCAGGACGCCCACGTCATCGTTAACGACCTTCGCGAGCAAGCCCGCTCCCACATTTAAACCGTGCCCGCTTCTGATTTTGCTGTTGCTTCACCACACTCAAGCCGGCCGGTAGGCCGCTGTGCTCTTGATCTGCTTTTGATCTTGATCTTAGGCGCCCCGTTAAACCACTCCGAGCCTAGGCGAGGAGCCGAGTGGTGGGCAAGAGCGTTTTGCTTACTTTTGCGCTTTTCGATTCAACCCAATCGCTCAATGAGCATCAGCGCTTGCCACTCACCTCATACCGGCTTTGAACAAACCCGTTATCCGACGCATACGTGCCGATATGCCGAAGCTCATGCCCACTGCCCGACTGGCTGAACAAGGGAATCCCCTGGCCCAGCACAACCGGAATACGCGTGATGATCATCTCGTCGATCAAACCCGCCTCAAGAAACTGCTGAATCGTCTGGCCTCCGTCGATATACAGGTGTTTCATCCCGCGCTCGGCTAACTCGGCCACGAGGGCGGTCACATCCTGGCTCACGACCTCAACCTTGCTCTTCAAATGCTCAGGTAGCTCAAGCGACTGATGAGAGAGCGCAAACACCGGAAAACCCTCATAGGGCCATTCCGGAAAGGACAACACTTTTTCCAGGGTCTTGCGGCCCATCACCAGCGCATCCACGGTGGCGATGAAGTGTTCATAGGTCACGCCGTTCAATTCGACCCCGTCGTACTCAGGGCGATGAAGCCACTCGATATCACCGTCTGGCCGGGCAATAAAGCCGTCGACGCTGGCTGCGATAAAGACCGAACATTTGCTATCCATGGGGCGTGAAACTCCTTTTCTGTGTGCTTGAAAATACCGACTGTCATGGGTCGACGACGCTAATGTTAATTTAATCTTGCGATGCAATAAGCGAGCATTGCCAAAAATTACCATGGGTACCCGGCGCAGACCGGTGTCCCTTTTCGTATTGCGAGGATCTATGCGCCGTTGGTTAATCCGCTACCGTTACGCGATCATTTTCTGGCTGTGCTTCGGGGTTTTCCGTACGTCCCTGGCCGATTGGAATCCCATTCCATCCGGCTCCATGCGCCCGACATTGCTTGAGGGTGATGTGGTGCTGGTCAATCGCGTGGCGTATGACCTCAAGTTGCCCCTCACCGATATTTCCCTGGCCAAACTGGATAACCCCCAGCGCGGCGATGTCGTCACGTTCTCTTCGCCCAAGGACGGCACGCGCTTGATCAAACGCATTGTCGGCATCCCCGGCGATACCCTGGAAATGCGCGACGAGGTGTTGTGGGTCAACGGTACGCCGGCCACCTACAGTAATGGGCAGGACATCAGCGAGCCCATCGCTCCGGGCCACACGGTCCCAGGGATCAGGCTGACCGAGCGTGCGAACAACAGCCAGCGCACGATTCAGTTCATGCCGACGGTACGGGCGTTGCGCGATTTCGGTCCGGTGGTGGTGCCTGCCGACAGTTACTTCATGCTGGGCGACAATCGGGACAACAGCGATGACTCTCGCTATATCGGGTTCGTGCCGCGTCGGCTGTTGATCGGGCATGCGCACCATATCCTGGCGTCAGCGCAGATCCTGGATCATTGGATGCCACGACTGGGCCGATTTGGCGCGCCGATCCTCTAGTGGGCTGATCACGCGTTTGCGCTGAGCGCCCGCAGTGCAAACCCCGCAATGCGCTCCAGTTGCTCAACCGATGCGCCGCCCTTGCTGGCGACTTTCATACCGCTGAGGGTGGCCATCAGAAAGTCACACGCGCCCGGCACGTCGGTGTCGGCGTTCAATTCGCCTTGTTCCTGCGCACGCTCCAGCGTCTGTCCGAATGCATTGCGCAAGCGGTCGGCGCTGTGGGCGGTGAGTTGATTGATTTCTTCATCACCCATGCCGAACTCGCAGATGGCATTGACCCCCATGCAACCCGCCGTTCCTTCCCGCAGGGCGCGGGTGGCGAAGGATTGCAGGGTATCGTGCAGTGCCTGCAACGGCGTCGGGCCCTGGTTCAGGCGCTCGATCAAATCATCGACGCCGGTGCGCTGATACTCGGCCATCGCCAGCAGGTACAACTGGCGTTTGTCGCCAAAGGTGTTGTACATGCTCTGGCGGCTCAGTCCCATGGCCTGCATCAGTTCTTCAGTCGAGGCCGCGGCAAACCCCTTGTCGCAGAAAACCCGGATGGCTTCGCGCAGCACCTGGTCGCGGTCGAATGCTCTGGGTCTTGCCATGGTTACCTCGGGGAAAACTGCAGTTGATGGATCAGGCCAGGTAACCACCGTCGATGGTCATGCTGGCGCCGGTGACAAATGCCGCGTCTTCGGACGCAAGATAAGCAACCATACCGGCAACATCATCGGCAGTGCCCACGCGGCCCAAGGGGATCAGGCTTTTGATCATATCCGCATGGGGTCCATCTGCCGGGTTCATGTCGGTGCTGGTCGGGCCCGGCTGCACGTTGTTGACGGTGATGCCGCGCGGGGCGAAATCAATCGCCAGGCCGCGGATCATACCGGCGATCGCCGACTTCGTCATGCTGTAGACGCTGGAGCCCGGGAAGCCCGAACGTTGAGCGACCACGCTGCCGACGGTGATGATCCGGTCACCCTCGTGCATCACCGCCGAGCTCGCCTTGGCCGCCGCAAACGTGGCCCGCACGTTGACCGCAAACATCCGGTCGAAGTCTTCCAGGCTGAAGATGTCGACGGTGCCCATCAGCAGAATCCCGGCGTTGTTGACCAGGATATTCAACGCGCCGAAGCGCTCGACGGTGGTCGCGACCGACCGTTCTATCGCCACCACATCAGCGCTGTCGGCCTGAATCGCCAAGGCTTTTCCGCCCTTGCTTTCGATCAGGCCAACCAGCGCTTGCGCCTTGTCGGCAGAAGAAGAATAGGTAAACGCGACCGCTGCACCTTCAGCAGAAAGCCGACGGACGATCGCTTCGCCAATACCGCGGGAACCGCCGGTGACCAGGGCGACTTTTTGGTTAAAGCGAGGGGTGTGAGCTGTCATGGGAAGGCCTGAGGTTTAGTGGATTAAATAATCCACTAAACCGTATCAGCCTGGAAATGCTTAGCCAAGCTGTTTTTGGATTAATTAATCTTTAACTGCCGGGCGTGCTCTCGATCCGTCATCAGCGGTCGGTCATTTCAGGTCGCTATAGGTCAACCTGAACTCCGACAGCGCCGGGTGCTCGGTTTTCCACTGGCGGCCATACGCCTTGGCTGTTTCTATTTCTTCAGTATTCAACGCACTGCCCAGCTGTCGCAGGTAGCCTGCGGCGTCGCCATGCCGTGGGTTTTGCCGGGTACTGTCCATGACCAGCCAGTACAACCCATAGGCGTGGATTTTGTTCTCGGGGTAGTGATAGCGGTTGGTGCCACTTTCATCGATATCAAACCCGCCGAGCGCACCGGCATAGGTCATGACGCCATCAAGGTCATTCAGCGCCAGCCGTTTTTCCAGGTGTGTGCGCTGGTACGAGAGGTTGCGGTAGTAGGTCTGCATGTTGGCCAGCCACTTCATCGCCGGCGGGAAGCCCTTGAAGGCCGCGTACCTGAGCATGGAGTCGCGGTTGTCACTGGCTTCCGGGTTTTTGTCGTACAGCAGCGCCGCAATGTAATAGGCCTCGGCACAGCCTGCATCGCCTGCCTTTCTCAGCCACGAGCGGTCTTTGGTCAGTTCGTAGAGCTGCAGCATGGCTTCGCCGTCGTTGGCATCGGCACGCGTCTGTGCGAGGTTTTTGGCCTTGGTCAGGTTGGGGTCGCCTCCCAGGCGCATCAGCGCGTACACATGGCCCTGCTCGGCGGCCCGCTGGTACCACGCCTGTGCTTCGGTGTTAATACTGCCGACCCGGCGCCGAATGGCCTCGCCCAGGGCGTATTGGGACGGTGCATCGCCAGCCGAGGCGGAGATGGTCAAATGGGTTTCGCACTCTTCGAATTCACCGAGTTGATATAACTCGAGACCTCGCTGCTTGGCTGCCTGTTGCTGGACCGTCAAGTGTGAAATGAGTGCGTTCAGCGAGTTGAGCAAATCAAACAGCGTGGTCAACGCATCGGAATGGGTATACATGGTCATTACCTGTATCGGGAAGGTAGGTTGTCCGATAAAGGTAAGTGGAGCGCAAAGGGGTGGGGTGACAGATAATTATCGGCATTTTCAGCTATCGCTGTCGTTCCGACGGCTACTGACTTCAGCCGGCACATCATCCCCGGCCATGCGCTTGCGAAACAGCGCAGTGCGTGCCAGCAATAACGTGGTCACTGGCACCGTGATCGATAGCAGAATCGGGATCAACCAACCGTGCAATACCGGACCGGACTTGAGCACCGAAAAGTACACAATCGACGCCAACGCCACACACCACGCACCCAATGTCGAGGCCAATGCCGGCGGGTGCATGCGCTGAAAGAAGTCCTTCATCCGCAACAGCCCAATCGCACCAATCAGCGCAAACAGACTGCTAAGTACCAATAAAACCGCGACGATCACTTCAACCCACAGCGGCAACACACCAACATTGATCATTCGATCACCTCCCCACGCAGCAGGAATTTCGCCAGGGCAAACGACCCCACGAAACCAAACAGCGCAATCAACAATGCCGCTTCAAAATAGGTGTCACTGGCGTACCGAATGCCCAACACCAGCATCATCAACATCGCCAGGATGTACAGGTAATCCAGCGCCAGGACCCGGTCCTGGGCCGACGGGCCTTTAAACAGGCGCACCAGGGTCAGCACCATGGCCAGGGAGAACAGGAACAGGCTGAACAGGATCGCATTGGAGAGCAGGGCGCTCATTCGAAGATCTCCATCAGGGGCCGTTCGTAGGCGTGTTTGAAGTGCTCGATAAACTGCGCTTCGTCATCCAGGTCGAACACGTGGATCAGCAGGATGCTGCGGTCCAGGGCCAGTTCCGACCACACGGTGCCCGGTGTCACGCTGGTAATCATCGCCAGCACGGCCAGGCCGTTTGCATCCCGCAGGTCCAGCGGGATCTTGATAAAGCGCGAACGCGGCGGGCGCGAGCCGCAGGTCAGGATGCCCCAGGCCACGGCAAGGTTGGAGATGATCACGTCACGCCCCACCAGGAAGAACAAACGGATGATCACCCCCGGGCGGCGGATGCGGATCGGCAACGGGCGCAATGGCGCCATCATCAGCGGTGCGGCAAAACCGAGAATCGCACCCAGCAGCAGGTTGCCGGGGCTGACGGACAGGTTCAACACCAGCCACAACAACCACAGCGCCAACGATAGCCACGGGGCAGGGAACAGACGCTTCATGGCTGCATCTCCAATGCGGCGGCCTTGGCTTCAGGGCTCGGCACCGGGCGCGTCGCCATGACCGCCATCACGTAATGCTCCGGGTTGTTCAGGCTTTCGGCGGCGGCCTGGGTGTAGCGCATCAGCGGCTCGGCCTTGAACGTCAGGGCAATGCTCAGGCCCAGCAGGAAGAAAATCGGTACGCACTCGAAGCGGCGCAACAGCGGCGACGGGCGTTCTTCGGGGGTCCAGAAACGCTGGATGCCAAGGCGGGCGAAGGCGATCAGCGAGGCCAGGCCGGAGAAGATCAACAGCGCCACCAGGCCCCACGCCGCCGGGCGCACCGGTTCGTCGATGGCGTTGCCCAGGCCCATCGGGTTGATCAACGCGCTGAGCAGGCTGAGCTTGCCGATAAACCCGGACAGCGGCGGCATGCCGATGATCAGCAGGGCACAGGCGATAAAGCTCAGGCCGAGGAAGGCCACCGTCCAGGGAATGACCTGGCCGACGACGGCTTTCTGTTCATCGTCGAGGTTGGTGCCGGGCGGTGGATGCAGGGATTCCATAGCCTTGGGCAGGGCTTCGATTTCATCGTCCAGGGGCATGTCGTTGGCCGAGCGCGAACGCTCGATCAGCTCGGCCAGCAGGAACAGCGCGCTCAGCGCCAGGGTGGAGCTGACCAGATAAAACAGCGCCCCGGCCGTCAGGCTGGGCTGGGCAAACCCCACCGCCGACAGCAGGATCCCGGCGGACACCAGAATGCTCAGGCTGGCCATGCGTTCCAGGCGTTGCGCGGCGATCATCGCCAGCGCCGCGCAGACGATGGTCGCCATGCCGCCGTAGATCAGCCAGTCACCGCCAAACAGCGCCGAGGCGCCGGCCTGGCCGGAGAACAGCAGGTTCCACAGGCGCAGCACGGTGTACACGCCGACCTTGGTCATGATCGCAAACATCGCCGCCACCGGCGCACTCGCCGAGGAGTAGGCGGGTGCCAGCCAGAAGTTCAGCGGCCACATGCCGGCCTTGGCCAGGAAGGCGACGGCGAGGATACCTGCACCGGCGTGCAGCAGGCCGCGATCGGCCTCCGGTACCAAGGGGATTTTCAGGGCCAGGTCGGCAAAGTTCAGGGTGCCGGTGACGCCGTAGATCAGCGCTGCGCCAATCAGGAACAAGGTCGAAGCCAGTAGGTTGATCGAGATGTAATGCAGCCCCGATGATACCCGCGCCCGACCGGAGCCGTGGAGCATCAAGCCGTAGGACGCCGCCAGCAGTACCTCGAAAAACACGAACAGGTTGAACAGGTCGGCGGTCAGGAAGGCGCCATACAGGCCCATCAACTGAATCTGGAACAGTGCATGGAAGCTGGTGCCGGCACGGTCCCAACGGGCCATGGCAAACAACAGCGCGCTGACGCCGATGATCCCGGTGAGCACCAGCATCATCGCCGACAGTTGGTCCACCACCAGCACGATGCCGAATGGCACCTGCCAGTTGCCCGGCAGGTACACACCGATGGAGCCGGGGCCGCCTTGCTGGGTCCAGTACAGCAACAGCACGGCGATGCCGAGGCCGACCATGCTGGAGAACAGGTTGATCCGTGCCTTGAGCGGGCGGTGTTTCTCGCCGAGCATCAGCATCAGCGCGGCGGTCAGCAACGGCAGCAGGATCGGTGCGATGATCAGTTGATTCATCCAGCTCATTCCTTGGGCTCCCGGCCATCCACATGGTCAGTGCCGGTCAGTCCCCGGGACGCCAGCAGCACCACCAGGAACAGCGCGGTCATGGCGAAGCTGATCACGATCGCCGTCAGCACCAGGGCCTGGGGCAGCGGATCGGTGTAGTTGAGCAAGTCTTGCGGCACGCCGTCCTTGATGATCGGCTCTTTACCGATAAACAGGCTGCCCATGCTGAAGATGAACAGGTTGACCCCGTAGGAGAGCAGGCACAGGCCCATCACCACCTGGAACGTCCGTGGCCGCAAGATCAGCCAGACGCCGGAGGCCGCCAGGACCCCAATGGCAATTGCGATGACTTCTTCCATCAGGCGGCTCCTCCTTGGCTGGCAACGGCTTTCGGCTGGTTGCTGGGTTTATGGGCACGCACCGATTGGTGGCCCAGGGCGGTGAGCATCAGCAAGGTCGAGCCGACCACCATGGCGTACACGCCGACGTCAAAGAACAGCGCGCTGGCGACGTGGATGTCCCCCAGCACCGGCAGGCTGAAGTGCCAGGTGTGGGTGGTGAGGAACGGGTAGCCGGCAAACAGTGCGCCAAGCCCGGTCAACGTTGCCGACAGCAAGCCAAAGCCCATCCAGCGCATCGGCCGCAGGCTCATCTGCGCCTCGACCCACTGGGTACCGGCGACCATGTACTGCAGGATGAACGCCACCGACATCACCAGCCCGGCAACAAACCCGCCGCCCGGTTGGTTGTGGCCACGCATGAACAGGTAGAACGAGACGACCAGGGCAATCGGTAGCAGCAGGCGCACCAGCACGGCCGGCACCATCATGAAGCCCAGGGCGGTGTCGCTGGCCTGGCGCGGGTTGACCAGGTCGGTGGCTACATCGGGTGCGAGCTGGCGCTGCTGCGCGGGCAACTCCATGCTTTCTTTCGAAGGACGGAAGCGGCGCAGCAGGGCGTAGACGGTCAGCGCCACTGCACCGAGCACGGTAATTTCTCCCAGGGTGTCGAACCCGCGGAAGTCCACCAGCATCACGTTTACCACATTGCTGCCGCCGCCTTCGGGCAGGGCGCGGCTGAGGTAGAACGAGGAGATGTCGTTGGGGGTCTGGCGGGTCAGCATCGCGTACGAGAGCAGCGCCATGCCGCCGCCCACCACGGTGGACAGGAGGAAGTCCCGCAGACGGCGGATGCGTGCCTTGCGCAACGAGCTGGGCAGTGGCGAAACTTCTTCGATCCGCCGTGGCAGCCAGCGCAGGCCCAGCAGGATCAGCACGGTGGTGACCACTTCCACCACCAGTTGGGTCAGCGCCAGGTCCGGCGCGGAGAACCAGACGAAAGTCACGCAGGTCATCAGGCCGCACACGCTGACCATGGTCAGGGCCGCCAGCCGGTGGTACTTGGCTTGCCAGGCGGCGCCCAGGGCACAGGCGATCGCCAGCAGCCACAGGGTGACGAACACGATGGAACCCGGGATCTTCGGCCGGTCGCCCCAACTGATACCGCTGTAGAGCATCGGGATCAAGCCGGCGATCACCGCCGCCAGCACCAGCAGGAACAATTGGGTTTGCAGGCGCTTGGTGCTGATGCGTTTTTCGATCTTGCGCACCCCGCGCATCATCACCACCAGGCAGCGCTCGAAGCCGCGCTTGCCATTGAAGTAGCTGATGATCGGCGGGTATTTGAAGCGGCCCAACTTGAGTTGTTTGCGCAGTAGCAGATAGAGCACGACACCGCCGGACATGGCCACCAGGCTCATGATCATCGGCGCGTTCCAGCCATGCCAGATGGCGAGGCTGTACTCCGGCAGCTCGCCGCCGACCACCGGCAAGGCGGCAGCGGCGAGGATCGAACCGACCACCTGGGCCGGGAAAATCCCCACCAGCAGGCAGGTGAACACCAGCAACTCCACCGGCGCGCGCATCCAGCGTGGTGGCTCGTGCGGAGTGTGAGGCAGGTTGGTGGCTTTAGGGCCGAAGAACACATCCACGGTAAAGCGCAGGGCATAGGCCACGCTGAAGGTACCGGCGATAGTTGCGATGACCGGCAGGGCGATTTCAACCCAGGCAGTGGCGGAGATAAACACGGTTTCGGCGAAGAACATTTCCTTGGACAGGAAGCCGTTGAGCAGCGGCACGCCAGCCATGGACGCACTGGCGACCATCGCCAGCGTCGCGGTAAACGGAATCAGCTTCACCAGGCCGCTGAGCTTGCGAATGTCACGGGTGCCGCTTTCGTGGTCGATGATCCCCGCCGCCATGAACAGCGACGCCTTGAAGGTGGCGTGGTTGAGGATATGGAACACCGCGGCGACCGCGGCCAGCGGGCTGTTGAGGCCCAGCAGCAAGGTGATCAGCCCGAGGTGGCTGATGGTGGAGTAGGCCAAAAGGCCCTTGAGATCGTTCTGGAACATGGCGCAATAAGCGCCGAGCAGCAGGGTAATGGCGCCGGCACCGCCGACAATCCAGAACCACTCTTCGCTGCCGGACAGCGACGGCCACAGCCGGGCCAGCAGGAACACGCCAGCCTTCACCATCGTTGCCGAGTGCAGGTAGGCCGACACCGGCGTCGGTGCAGCCATGGCGTGGGGCAGCCAGAAGTGGAAGGGGAATTGCGCGCTTTTGCTCAGCGCGCCGATCAGCACCAGGGCGAGCATGATCGGGTACAGCGAATGGGCACGGATCTGATCACCGGCAGCCAGGACCTGGTCCAGGTCGTAGCTGCCGACGATATGCCCGAGCAGCATCACCCCTGCCAGCAGGCACAAGCCGCCTGCGCCGGTGACCATCAGCGCCATATAGGCGCCACGCCGGGCATCGGCGCGGTGGTGCCAGTAGCCGATCAACAGGAACGAGAACAGGCTGGTGAGTTCCCAGAAAAACACGATCTGGATCAGGTTGCCGGAAATCACCAGGCCGAGCATGGCGCCCATAAAGGCCAGGAAAAACGCGAAGAAACGCGGCACCGGGTCTTCCGGCGACATGTAATAACGGGCGTACAGCGACACCAACGTCCCGATGCCCAGTACCAGCATCGAGAACAACCAGGCAAAACCGTCCATGCGCAATACGAAGTTCAGCCCGAGGCTGGGCAACCACATGAATTCTTCACGTATCACGCCACCGTGGGCGATCTGGGGGTAGAGCAGGGCGACTTGAACCGTCCCGACCAGGGCAACGAGGCCGGCCAACAGGGACTCTGTATTACGTGCGTTGTGCGGCAGCAAGGCCGCGAGACAGCTGCCGATAAAGGGCAGAAGCAGTAGAACTATCAGGGACATAGGCTTCTAATCTGCGGGAGTTTGGGATGCATCATACGTGCCGGAATCTTGATCACCAAACGGCAAGATGTGGCAGGATCCTACAAGGTAGGCTGAAAAAGACTGTTTGGCATTGTTTCAATGCCTGTATTCAGGGCAGGTATGCTGTTCACAGGCTTTTTTCAGCCTGTTGCATAAGGACGTGTGATGACCCAGCGATTGCTACACCTTGACCATGTCGCCTACAGCCTGCCGGATGGACGCATGCTGTTTGACAACCTGAACCATGCCTTCAGCGCCCGGGCGACCGGCCTCGTGGGGGCCAATGGGACTGGCAAGTCCTTGTTGGGCGCAATGCTCGCGGGCACCTTGCAGCCCACCCGCGGGCATGTGCGCCGTGAGGGCAGTGTGTACGCGGTGACGCAACTGCTGGAGCCCGAGCGCTATCCCACCGTAGCGGCGCTGGCAGGTGTCGACCAAGTGCTGGCGGCGCTGGCGCGTATCACCGAGGGCAGTCTGGACGAACACGACCATGCACTGGCGGTCGATCAATGGGATTGCGCGCCGCGACTGGCGGCGGCCCTGGAACACATCGGTCTGGGGCACTTGACTGCCGACTCGCCTACCGCGGCCCTCAGTGGGGGCGAACGCCAGCGCGTCGCTTTGCTGGGCGCCTGGTTGTCCAGGGCAGACTGGCTGATCCTCGATGAGCCCAGCAACCATCTGGACATTGATCAGCAACACAAGCTTGCCCAGCAGATTGATCGCTGGTCCGGCGGCCTGGTGCTGATCAGCCATGATCGTGGATTGCTGGAGCATATGGACGAGATTGTCGAACTGTCGCCCAAGGGGTTGGCGGTGTACGGCGGTAACTACAGCCACTATGCGGCGACACGGGAGCAGGAACAGCAGGCGTTTCAATCGGCGTTGCAGGGGGAGCGCGCGCACGCCAAACGTGAACAACGTGAAGCGGTCATCCAGATGGAGCGTCAGCAGCGCCGCAATGCCCGGGGCGACCGCCAGGCCCGGGATGGCAATCAGACCAAACTGATCACCAACGCCCAGAAAGAGCGCAGTGAAAACAGCCAGGGCAAGTTGCGCCTCAATCAGCAGCTGGCGCGTGAGCAGCAACAGCAGCGGATCGCCGAGGCGCGTGCACGGTGTGCGCCCGAGATCCAGCGCATGATGCTGTCGCCGGAAAGCGTGGTGCCTCAGGGCAAGCTGGTGTTGCAACTCAACGAGGTGGTGCTGCCGTTTGGCAGCCGCGCACCGATCAATCTCACCCTGACCGGCCCGATGCGCATGGCGATCCTGGGGGCCAATGGCAGTGGCAAGTCGACCCTGCTGCGGGTGATTGCCGGCCAGTTGCCGGTGGCTGCCGGTGAGTTGGCGCGCAGTTGTCATATTGGCTGGCTGGACCAACACGCCGGGCTGGAGCACCCCCAACGCACGGCGGTGCAATGGCTCTACGAAAGTAATCCGCTATTGCCGCAAAGCGAAGCGCGTACCCGGCTGGCGCAAATGGGCATTGATGCTGACCGCGCGATGCTCGACACCTGCCAACTGAGCGGTGGCGAGCGCCTGAAAATTGCCCTGGCCGCACAGCTCTACGCCCAACGTCCGCCGCAATTGCTGTTGTTGGACGAACCCGATAACCATCTGGACTTGCCCAGCCGGATTGCCCTGGAGCAAATGCTCAATCAATACCAGGGTGCATTGATCGTGGTGTCCCATGACGAGGCGTTTCTGCAAGCCATTAACCTGGACGGCGAGTTGCGCCTCTGAGGTGTCTAACCCTGCTTTTCGTGTTCCAGTTCGATCTCGGGTTCGGCGAGCCGCTGCCGACGGGTTTTCATTTCGCTGACAATCACCGCCGCCACAATCAACGCTGCGCCCACCATGGCAATCGGCGGGAAGCGCTCGCCGGCAATCCGCCCGACCACGCCGGCCCACACCGGCTCCCCGGCATAAATCAGCGTGGCGCGAGTCGGCGAGACGCTTTTCTGCGCCCAGTTCATCGCCACCTGAATCACCGCGCTGGTCAGCCCCAGGCCCACCGCGCTGAACAGCAGCAACCAGGAAAACGCCGGCAGCGCCTCGCCCATCGGCACCACCATCAGGAACGACAGCACTGAAGCCGTGGCCAGTTGCACCACCGTCACCCGGCGTACATCCACCTGCCCGGCAAAGGCGCTGATCAGGATGATCTCGGCGGCAATCGCCACCGCACCGATCAGCGTGGCGATTTCACCGGGGCTGAAATTCAATGATGCCCCGGCCGGGCCGGTCAGCAGCATCAGCCCGGTAAACGCGAGCATGATGCCGATGCTCGGCATCAACCCCGGCCGCCGTCCCAGTACCAGCCATTGCAGCAGCGGCACGAATGGCACATACAGCGCAGTAATAAATGCCGACTGGCTGCTCAGGATCGTCTGCAAGCCAATGGTCTGCAAACCGTAGCCAAACATGATCGCCACACCGATAAAGCACCCGGCCTTCAACTCAAACAGCGTCAGGCCTCGCAGGCTGCGCAATGAAAACGCCCCGACGATCACAGCCGCCGCCGCAAACCGCAGGCCGACAAAAAACATCGGGCCGCTCACGGCCATGGCGTGCTGCACCAGCAAAAAGGTGCCGCCCCAAAACATGGTGATCACCACCAATACACATTCGGCTTTGCTGAAACGGGAAAACAACGGGGAGGTGGTCATGGCGGCTCGGTCTTGCACAGGAAGGGCGCGGACCGCACAATGCGCCGCAAGCTGGGCAGTATACTGCGCAAACCCACCCTGTGAGCAATATAGTGCACAAAGAAAATCCACAACGGGCCTCGGTCCTGCAACACGTCAGCCAGAACGTTCGGCGTTTGCGCCATGCGGCCGAATTGAGCCAGACGGCGTTGTCCGAAAAGTCCGGCGTCAGCCGGCGCATGCTGGTGGCGATCGAGGCGGGGGAGAAGAACGTCAGCCTGTCGACCCTCGATCGGGTGGCCGAAGCCCTGGACGTGGCCTTCAGCGACCTGATCCAGGCCCCGGATGCCCCCGACCACAGCCGTATCAACGAACTGGCCTGGGCCGGTGAGATCGCCGGCAGCAAAGCCGTGCTGCTGGCCAAAGCCACCGCTCGCCGCGAGGTGGAGCTATGGGAGATGCGCCTGGAGCCCGGTGATCGCTACATGCCCGAGCCGGACCCCGACGGCTGGAGCGTGCAGCTGTTCGTGTTCGAAGGCACGCTGACGCTGGTGCTGGGTGACGAGGAAAAACACGTCTCCACCGGTGAGTTCCTGATGTTCGCCAGCCGCCAGCTTCACGCCTATCGCAATGACGGCGACGTGGCGGTGCGGTTTGTGCGCAACGTGGTGATCTAACTGTTGGCAGCGCAACAGTGGTTGGACACTTTGCTGGTTTGAACCGCTGACGAGTTCCCCGTTTTACAAGCAACCCTCTGATTTTATTGAGCATTGGATTCAGGCACGACTCCTGCAATTACCCCAGTATCTCTCTGGAGCCTGGAGTCGACCCATGTCAGCCCAACCCCTGCAACCTGCTCACATCATTCGCTCAGACGCCGAAGCCATTGCCGTCGCCACCGAGCTGGCCAAGCGTTTCGCCGTCGAAGCCGGTGTGCGTGACCGCGAACGACGCCTGCCGGTGGCCGAACTGGATGAATTCTCCGCCAGCGGCCTGTGGGGCATCACCATTCCCAAGGCCTACGGTGGCGCCGGGGTGTCCTATGTGACGGTGGCCGAGGTGATCAAGCTGATCTCCGCCGCCGATCCGTCCTTGGGGCAAATTCCGCAGAACCACCTGGGCGTTGTCGACATCCTCCTGCAAACCGCCAGCGAGGAACAAAAGCAGCACTACTTCGCCAAGGTCTTGCAGGGCTACCGTTTCGGCAACGCCTTCTCCGAAGCCAAGAGCAAGAACGCCGGCACCTTTGATACGCAAGTGCGCTTTGACGGTGACAGTGCGTACGTCAATGGCGAGAAGTTCTACTGCACGGGTGCGCTGTTCGCCCATATCGTGCCGACCGTGGGCGTCAACGAAAAAGACCAGGCCTTCATTGCCTTTGTCGAGCGGGACGCGCCGGGGCTGCAAGTGGTCGACAGTTGGGACGGCTTTGGTCAACGCACCACCGCCAGTGGCGGCGTGACCCTCGATGGCGTGAAGGTGCCGTTGAGTGCGGTGATTCCCGCCCACCAGGCGTTCGATCAGCCCACCGCCAACGGCCCGATTTCCCAGATCATCCAGGCAGCGGTGGACACCGGTATCGCCCTTGGCGCGCTGGAACAAGCAAAAATCCATGCACGCCAGGCCCGGCCCTGGATCGACAGCCAGCAGGATCACGGCTGGCAAGACCCGTTCACCATCGCCGCCATCGGCGACCTGGAATGGCGGGTCCACGGCACCGAAGCGATCCTCGCCAAGGCCGGCCTTGCCGTCGACCAGGCCCTGGCCAACCCCAACGAAGACACCGTGGCCAATGCCTCGCTGGTGGTCGCCCAGGCCAAGGTGTTGTCAGCCGAAACCGCGTTGCTCGCCAGCAGCAAACTCTTCGAACTGGCCGGCACCCGCTCGGTATCCGGCAAGCACAACCTCGACCGCTTCTGGCGCAACGCGCGCACCCACACCCTGCATGACCCGGCTCGCTGGAAATACCACCTGATCGGCAACTTTGTGCTCAACGGCGTCAAGCCTGCACGCCATGCCTGGAACTGAGGAGCTGCATCCATGACCGCACTGAATCAGGCGCGCCAACTGCTGGAAAGCACCCGGCGCTTTGTCGAGAAAAGTGATGACCCCTACGTGATCAGCCGCTTCGGCGATTTGCAGATTCGCGTGGAGGTCGCGGCCGCTTTGTTCGAGCGTGCCGAAACCCACCCCAGCCCGGTTGCCCTCACCGAAGCGCAGATCGCGGCCGCCGAAGCCCTTATTGCCGCCAGCAACGCCGAATTCGAACTCACCGGCCAGCGCACCGCACTGCCACCCACCCTTGATGATCCCTTGCGCTGGAAATACCAGATTGTCGGCAACTACCACCTCAACGGTGTCGCCCCCCGGAGTACTGTTTAATGCCTCGTGAAATCCGCTTGAATGCCTTCGACATGAACTGTGTCGGCCACCAGTCGCCAGGCCTGTGGGCGCACCCGCGTGACTGCTCGTGGCAGTACAAAGACCTGGAGTACTGGACCGATCTGGCGAAAATTCTCGAACGCGGCAAGTTCGACGGCTTGTTCATTGCCGATGTGCTGGGTATCTACGACGTCTACAACGGCAACGGTGACGCGGCGATTCGCCAGGCCACCCAAGTGCCGGTCAACGACCCACTGTCGCTGATCGCCCCCATGGCGCTGGTCACCGAACATCTGGGCTTTGGCCTGACGGCTTCACTGTCCTTCGAACACCCGTATCCGTTCGCCCGGCGCCTTTCCACCCTCGATCACCTGACCAAGGGTCGCGTCGGCTGGAACATCGTGACCTCGTATCTGGAAAGCGGCGCGAAGAACCTCGGCCAGAAAGCCCAGACCGAACACGATGCGCGCTACGACTACGCCGAGGAATACCTGGAGGTTTGCTACAAGCTCTGGGAAGGCAGTTGGGAAGAGGGCGCCGTGTTGCGCGACCGCGAGCGGCGGATCTTCAGTGACCCGAGCAAAATCCACGAGATCCGTCACGTCGGCAAACACTTCCAGGTGCCCGGCATTCACCTGTGCGAGCCTTCGCCACAACGCACGCCGGTGCTTTACCAGGCCGGCGCTTCCAGCCGAGGCAAACAGTTCGCCGCCGAGCAGGCCGAGTGCGTGTTCGTCGCCGCGCCGTCGAAAGTGCTGCTGACGAAAACCGTCGCTGACATCCGCCGGCGTGCGGCTGAGGCGGGCCGTGATCCGAAGAAAATCCTGATCTTCAACCTGCAGACGGTGATCGTTGGCGAAACCGACGCCAAGGCCAAGGCCAAGTTTGAAGAGTACAAATCCTACGTCAGCTACGAAGGCGCGATGGCGCTGATCTCCGGCTGGACCGGTATCGATTTCAGCCAGTTCAAGCCCGATGAACCCCTCAAACATGTGCACACCAACGCCATTCAATCGGCGGTGGAAGCCTTCTCCACCGCCGACCCGAACAAGGTCTGGACCCCGAACGAACTGGCAGACTGGGTCGGCATCGGTGGCTTTGGCCCGTTGTTTGTCGGCGGCCCGGAAACCGTGGCCGATCTGTTGCAGGAATGGGTTGAGGAGACCGATGTGGACGGCTTCAACCTGGCCTATGCATTGACCCACGAGACCTTTATCGACGCGGTCGAGCTGCTGGTGCCGGAGCTGCAGAAGCGTGGCGTGTACAAGACTGAATACGCCCAGGGCACCCTGCGAGAGAAATTGTTTGGAGACGGCGCGCGCTTGGCGGACAACCATCCCGGGGCCAGCTATCGTGACCTTGGTCCCTTGCGCAAGACAAACGTCGCGTAGCAGCTGTCGAGCCTTGGCGAGGCTGCGTCAGCGGCCTGCCTGACACACCGCAAACGCAACCTCGCCAAGGCTCGGCAGCTGCTACGTGAGTCAACCCGGCCAGCGGACCACCGCATGCTTGTTTCACCAATAGGAGCATCACCCTATGAGCGTGCATGAACTCGAACTTCCGCTGGATGTGGAATGGCCCGCCGAACGGGTCACGGTGCTGCCCGAGGCGTTGGCGCAATTGCGCCATTGGGCACAAGTGACCCCGTTGCACAGCGCCCTGCGCCACAAGCGTGACGGCCAGTGGTACGCCTGGCGCTGGATTGATGCGCTGCGAGATGTCGAGCGCCTGGCTGATGGCTTGCGTCAGCAGGGCTTTACCGAACAGTCGCGGCTGGCCCTCAGCGGTGCCTTCGAACCCGGTCTGTTACTGCTGGCCCTGGCCGCCCAGGTGATCGGTGGCCAGATCCTGACCCTGGCGGATGACCTCAAGCCTGCTGCCTTGCAGCAACAGGTGTGGCGCATCCGGCCTACCCATGCGTATGTCCCTGGGTTTCAACCGTTGGCGGTGGTGCAACGGATCGACCCCGTGGACACTTCACAACGGCTCTGCCGCTGGTGGCAGCCTTCCGGCAAGACCGAATTGTGGAGCGAGGAGAGTACCCATTGGCAAGGTGGCCTGGCTACGGTGCTTGAGCAATGGCTGAAGAGCGGCCAAAGCCTGGGCTTTCCACAGTCGAGCTGAACTAGGCGTCCCCTGTCGATGTGCTGGATACTGCACGGGGCGATGTTTACCACAACCATTCAGGCAGACAGTAAGGGCGCAATTTCATGAGTGAAACCGAACGCGGACAGGCGACGAGCGCCATTCGCAACGCCGATGTGCTGATTGTCGGCGGCGGCCTGAGCGGGACGATGCTGGCGGTGCAGTTGCTGCGCTTGCCGGGCAAGCGGCAGATTCTGGTGATCGAGCCGCGCCAGGAACTGGGGCGCGGCGAGGCCTACAGTGCGGTAGAGCTTGGGCACACCTTGAACGGCAACGCCGCCCGCATGAGCGTCGACCCGGACAATGCCGATGACCTGACCCAGTGGCTGACCGCCTACATCGCCGACGGCGGTTGGCCCGAGTCGGATCAACAGCACGTGCCCATCAGCGAACTGTTCCCGCCCCGTGGGATTTTTGGCTTGTACGCGCAACAACGGCTGGCGGAGGCCAAGGCGTTATCGGCGTCGACCGTCGAGCATGTCCGCGCCGAAGTGGTAGACCTTGAGGTGGACGAACATTCCACGCTGTTGACCTTGAGCGACGGCCAGCAACTGCGCGGTACGTTTGCCGTATTAGCCACCGGCATGTTCCCGGCAGCGCGTACACCACAGACCGAATCCAGCGGCTTGAATGCGGCAGCGGTCGACCCGTGGGATGTGCAGGCCATGACCCAACTGGACCCGCAAGCCACGGTGCTGATCATTGGTTCCGGGCTGACCATGGTGGACGCCGTGGTGTCCCTGGAACAGGCCGGTCATCGCGGGCCCATCGAGATTTTTTCGCGCCACGGCCTGCTGCCCCACGTGCGCCGGCAGCCACCGGCCTGGGTCGACTTTCTGGGGGAAGACCACAGCCTGCGCAGTCCTCGGCAATTGCTGCGGGAAGTACACCGCCACTGCAAGCTGGCGCTGGAGCAGGGGATCGACTGGCAAGCGCCGCTGGACACCGTGCGCGCTCATATCGGGCGTTTGTGGAGCCAGGCCAGCGAGGCCGAGAAACGCCAGTTCGTGCGGCATATTCGGCCCTGGTGGGAAAGCCATCACCACCGCTCGCCGCCCTTGAGTGCCGAGTTGGTGGCGCGGTTGCACGGGGAAGGGCGGTTGCGGATTCGGGCAGCTTCGTACAAGGGGCTGGTGCCTTCGGAGGGTGATGTCACCATTCGCCTGCGTCCTCGTGGCGAACAGGCCATCGTTCAGGTGTCGGGGGCTGCGTTGATCAACTCCAGCGGGATTGAATATGACTGGCGGCGCGTGGCCCGGCCGTTGCCCCGGCAGTTGCTCAAGCGTGGGTTGATTCAGCCCGGGCCGCTGGCGTTGGGGATTGCGGCGGATGTGTCGGGGGCGGTGCTGGATGCCAACGGGCAGGTGAGCCCGCGACTGTTTGCCATGGGCCCACCGTTGCGCGGGATGTGGTGGGAAAGTACCGCCGTGACGGATGTGGCGATTCAGGCCAAGGCACTGGCCGCAAGGTTGGCACACCTCTAAATCTAATGTGGGAGCTGGCTTGCCTGCGATAGCAGTGGGTCAGCTGCCTCTTTATCAACTGAGAGATTGCTATCGCAGGCAAGCCAGCTCCTACAGGTCGGGTTCATGGACCGACCTTCACAAACCCCGGCTTCAACCCAAACACCTCCACCCCCTGCGCCGTCGACTGCCCGGTTGTCACGGTCACCCGCTCCACTGGCTTGTCCATCGCGGCCCGATATTCCACCGTCATCACACCGTCCCGGCGACTGATCGCCTGGGCCGGTACGACAATCGCCTGGTCATTGTTGTAGGTCACGATGGTCAACCGCGCACTCATCCCCAACCTTACCCGTTGCAACTGTTGCGGGGTCAGCTTGGGAATCGACAGGGTCACCGGAAATTGCGCGCTGCCCTGGCTGTCGCTGGCAATCGCCAAACCACTGACCACGCTGACCGACCCCGTCAATCGTTCCCCGTCAAACCCGTCGCCCAGCACCTCCACCGCCTGCCCTTGGTGCAACTGGTTGATATCCAGCTCCGAGACCTTGGCGACGATTTTCAGCTTCTCGATATTCGCCAGTCCAAACAGCACCTGACCCTGGCTGACCTTGCTCCCGGCCTGCACCGGCGCGTTAGTGTTCCCGCCGCCCTGGGCCGATGAGTTACTGCCCGGCGCCGGCACTACGATGCCGGAGAACGGTGCCTTGACCTCCTTGCCATCAAGCAAGGTGCGCAGGGCTTCATATTTCACCGTGGCATTGGTCAGTTCCATATCGGCGATCTGTCGGTATTCGCCTTTGCCTTGTTCAATCGCCTGTTGCAGTTCGCTGCGGGCCGCTATCAGGTCCAACTGTTGCTGGGTGGCCTGTTGCTTCAGGTCGTCGAGTTCGTTGCGCGGGATGATGCCGCGCTTGAACAGGTTTTCGCTTTCGGTGAGTTTGCGCTGGGTGTTGCTGGCGGTCATTTCGGCGGTGCGCAAGCCGCGCCGGGCGCGACCGACTTGCTGGCCGCTGTCCCAGTCCTGCATTTCCTGCACGGTGCGCCGGGCCTTGAGCTGGGCGGAGAGGGCGTCGCGCAGTTGCACTTCGAGGGTGGCCGGGTCCATACGCAGCAGCACCTGGCCGGCCTCCACCCGTTGGCCCTGTTCCACCAGGTTGGCCTGCACATTGCCGTCGAACGGCGCGGTGAGGGTGATGGTGGTGTCAGGCTCGATCTTGCCCACCAGGCCGATCTGATGCACCAGCGGGTCGACCTTCACCTCCAGCCATTGTTCGGCGTTGCCGGGTTGATTGGCGGCCGGGCTTTGACGGCTGAGCAGCGTGATGCCGACAGCGGCCACCAGCACAATCAACACGGCACCCAACAGGCGCTTCTGATTAGTAGTCATTGAGGGCGATTTCCCAGCTTTCCAGCGTCATGCCCAGGGTCAAGTCGAGCTGAGTCTGGGCGTTCAAATAGGCAATCAGCGCATTGAGCCGTGAGTTCTCGGCGTTGCGCAGGTCGGTTTCGAAACTCAATACCTGGAAGTTCGTGGAGCGCCCGGCGCTGAGTTTTTCCCGCTCGATTTCGATCTTGCGCCTGGACAGCTCCACCGCCCGCTGGGAAATTTCATACTGGCGCCAGCGGGTGCCCAGGTCGCGCACCACATCGTTGACGCTGCGCTCCAGTTGCTGGCGGGCGTCGGCGATGATGATCTCCTGGTTTTCCACATCGACCCGCGCGTGCACCTCGGCCTGGCGGGTGCTGATATCCCCGATGGGAATCTGCACCTGCACGCCGGCGTAACTGTCCCAGCGCCGGTTGTTCGAAGAGCCGCTGTCGTTGTCGGTGGCGGCCCGAATCTGGTTGGCGCCGGCCACCAGGTCCACCTGCCAGCGACCGGAGTCCTTGGCGATCACCAGGTTGAGGTCGGCCTGCTGGCTGCCGAGCAGGGTGGCGAGGTATTCCGGCTGCTGGTTCTGCGCCAGGATGAAGGCCTGGCGTTTATCGATGTCCATGGGTTTGGCTTCCAGGGCCTCGGTGGCGCGGATCGGCGTCGACAGGTCAAGAGCCAGCAGGCGCAGCAGGGCCAGGCGGCTGGTGTCCAGTTGGTTCTGGGCTTCTTCCACCCCCAGTTGCTGGGTGGCGATATCGGCTTCGGTCTGCACAATCTCGAACTCGGCCATGCGCCCGGCACTGATCAGCGCCTTGTTCACTTCCAGCAGGGTACCGGAGCGCTTGAGGGCATCCTGCACGATGGTCAACTGCTCCTGGGCCCGCAGCAATTCGCGGTAGGTGGCGATGATGTTGCTGATGGTCTGCGCCACGTTGGCCTTGAGGTTCAGGCGGTTGGCCTGCTCCGACAGGCGTGACAGGCGCAGCGGGGCGGTGGTGGCGTCCCAGCCGGCACCGCGCATCAGGGGCTGGATCACTGACAGGTCGAGGCCGTCGCTGCGGTAGCGTCCGGCGCGATCGGCGTTGTTCAGTTGCTGGGTCCAGTTCATGCTCAGGCGCGTGCCGTACTCACCGAGCAAGGTGGCATTGGGCGCCAGGTTGGCGTTGCGGGCGCTGTCGTCGGTGCCCTTGGTGGCGCGGTAGTAGCTGTTCAGGGTCAGCTTGGGGTTGAACGTGTCTTCAGCCACCCGCAGGTCGAATTTCTGCGCCACCCGTTGCAGGTACGCGCTGCGAATCGCCGGGTTGTTGCGCAGGCCCAGGTACACCGCGTCGCCCAGGGTCAGGGTGGTGGACTGGGCATTCAACGACACGCCGCGGTCATAGCCGCTGCGGGTGGTGCTGGGCGCCGACGGGCGAATCACTACGTCGGCGGCCACGCTGTGCAGGCTCACCAGGGCGGTCAACAACAGCAGCCGTTTATTCATCGCGCAGGGCCTCCACCGGCTGCAGACGCGAGGCCGACACGGCCGGATAGATCCCGAAAAACAGCCCCACCAGCAAGGTGCTACCGACCCCGAGCGGCAGCGCGGCAACTGCCAGGGAAAACTGCCAGCCGGACATCCAGGCATATAGATAGGCGGCAGTCATGCCCACGACCGCGCCGCATAACGCGCCGACGGCGGTCAGGGTGACGGCCTCCAGCAGGAACAGGTTGCGAATGTCCCGCTGGCGCGCACCGAGTGCCATGCGGATCCCGATTTCCCGACGCCGCTCCGAGACGTTCATCAGCATCACGTTCATCACCCCCACGCCGCCGCCCACCAGGGAAATCGCGCCCAGGGCCAGCAGCAGGTAAGCGAAGGTACGGCTTTGGCGGGTCATGCCGTCGATCATTTGCTGGGGCACCTGGATGTCGACATCGTGGTCGGTGAGCTGGGTTCGCAACGCCACGGCTGCGTCCCGGGCGACACGCTCCATGTCCTGGCCGGGAGTGGCGCGGATCACCACATTGCCGATTTGCGGGCTGAAGTAGATCCGACGCATGCCCGGGGCGGGGACGAACAGCGATTCGTTGGCCTGTACAGGGATCAGCATGGCCCGGGGCTGGTTTTGAAGAATGCCCACCACCAGGTACAGGTAGTCATTGATGCGCACCCGGTCCCCCAGTTGCAGCGGGTCGCCGGGAGCACTCAAGGCCTGGACGACCTGTTCGCCGACGACCGCGTAGGTTTCTCCCGCGTCGAAGGTCGACAGGAAACGCCCCTCGCGCACCGACAGGCGCATGGCGTCCTTGAGGTCTGGCGTACTGCCGACAAAGCTGCCATTGAAGGTGCGGCCATGGAACACCACCGGACCGCTGAACATCGAAATCGCGCCAATATGGGCGATGCCGGGCACGCTGCGCCGCACCGCCTCCAGGTCCAGGCTGGCCGGCATAGGGGCAATGCTGGCGGCCTTGGGCGGGAACTGTGCCACCAGGGTGTCGGTGCCCATGTCCTTGAAAATCATCGCCGCGTCTTCGGCGGCGTTGTGCCCGATATTGATCAGCGCCACCACCGAGGAACTGCCGATGACGATGCCCAGCAAAGCCAGGATCGAGCGCTTGCCCAGGGTGCGCAGGCTGACAAATGCCTCATGCAGCAATTGGCTCAGGCTTTGTTCGACCCGCAGGCTCATAGGCGCTGGGCCTCTTGCACCACGCCATTGCGCACCAGGATCTGGCGGTTCAGGCGTTCGGCAATGTGCGGGTCATGGGTGACGATGATCAGCGTCACCTGCTGCTCGCGGTTGAGCGCCAGCAACAGGTCCATGATTTCCTGAGCGGTGGTGCTGTCGAGGTTGCCGGTGGGTTCGTCGGCGAGGATCACCGAAGGGTTGCCGACCAACGCGCGGGCGATGGCGACCCGTTGGCGCTGGCCGCCGGAAAGGTCGGCCGGGCGATGGTGGGCGCGCTCGGCCAGGCCCACTTG
The DNA here is from genome assembly GCF_052682255.1 of Pseudomonas sp. 32A. Lineage (NCBI taxonomy): Bacteria > Pseudomonadati > Pseudomonadota > Gammaproteobacteria > Pseudomonadales > Pseudomonadaceae > Pseudomonas > Pseudomonas sp. 32A. Next base: position 5,274,827 of record NZ_JBQYLY010000001.1, read on the forward strand.
GTCGAGCATGCGCAGGGCCTGTTCCAGCGAGTCATGGCGGGACACGCCGCGATAGCTCAGGGGCAGGGCGACGTTGTCCAGGGCACTGAGGCGTGGCAGCAGGTTGAAACTCTGAAAGACGAAACCGATCTGCTGATTGCGGATCGCCGCCAGTTGATCGGGGCTGGCGCTGAAAATGTCATGGCCGGCAAAACGGTACTGGCCGCAGTCGGGCAGGTCGAGCAGGCCGAGAATATTGAGCAGGGTGCTTTTGCCGGAGCCGGATGCGCCGAGGATGCCGCAACTGTCACCGGTTTCGATGGCCAGGCATACATCATTGAGAATCGACAGGTGCTGGCCGGCCAGCTGATAGCTTTTGCCGATGCCTTGCAGGGAAATGAAGCCTGAGTGCGCGGGGATATCTGTCATCATGACTACGCCTGCAGCCTCGACAGTACCGTGCTTCCCCCGAAAATTCTTGTAACAAGTTCAGGGGCTACCTGGTACAGTCACGGACTGGTTTTATTTCTTGTTTTTAAAATATTGTTTGAATACTAACCGCGATCCCGCCGTTCCGCCAGCCATGGATATAGAGCGGTTTTACCCCTTGAAACGATTCTTCTACGAGGCATTTCAGGCGCCTGAAAAGTCCATCAGCTACCCTGAATGAGCCCGGCTCTGTTGGGTTTGGATAGTATGGCGCAGTGTCACTACTTGCTTTCAGGCAGCGGCCCCGGTATAAAAAATCAAATTAATTTTTAAAACAATATTTCCGCAGTGGAACCCCACCCCCTATGGTCGCGAAGAAACTCAGCGCTCCAAACGTTACCAAGACTCGATTGCTGGATGCGACAGAGGCTCTTTTCATCAAATACGGCTATGACGCTGTTTTGTTGCGTCAGATTACCGAGAGGGCCCAGGTCAATCTCGCTGCGGTGAATTACCACTTCGGGGACAAGGATTCCCTGATGAAGACCCTGCTGATGCAGCGCCTGGAGCCGCTCAACGAGCAGCGCCTGGAATTGCTGGCAAGGTGCGAGGCCGAATCCGATGGCCCGCTGGACTGCGACACCTTGCTGGGTGTGCTGTTCGCCCCGGCCATGGGCCTGGAGCGCAGCGATCCGGCCAGTGGGGAAGGGCGTTCGTTCATTCGTTTCCTGGGGCGGGTATACAGCGACACTTCGCCGTTTATCCAGGAATACCTCAAGGTGCATTACCAGCCGGTGTTCCAACGCTTTTTTGAAGCGTTCGCCCTGGCATTGCCGGACCTGCCGCGCAACGAACTGGGGGTGCGCTTGCAATTTGCCCTCAAGGCAATCTCCGGGGTGATGGCCGGTACCGAGCTGCGCTTGCTGATGAACTCCATGAGCCTGGGACGCCCGGCTACGGATGCCGAGGTCATGGCCAAGCTGATTACCCTGGTGTCGGCAGCGATTCGTGTGCCGCAGCAAAGCCCTGAAGCCGAAACGGCCCTGGCGCGGGTGCTCGATACCCAGCGCGCGATACGTGAACAAGCGGCGTCGCCTGTTAACAAGGTTGCTCGCTGACCCCTCAAGACCGGCTCGCAATGAGCCGGTTTGCTTCGGCTCCTCTCTCCAGAAACCGTGTAGACACTCAAATCCCGGGCAAAAAAAACCCGCTGGGGCGGCGGGTTTTTAACTACAGCGTTTGTAACGGATGAGGCTTCACACTACGTTCCCGGATGTGAATAAAACGTGAAAAATATGTAAGAGAAAGTGTGAAGTCTATTGGCTTGTGTATACCCGACAAATGGCGGTCAGCGCTGACCGTGAACCCGGCCAATAAAGTCCAAAAGGTACTCACTCACCCGCTCCGGCGCATCCTCCATCAGAAAATGCCCGGCGTTTTCCACCACCTGCAGCACTGCTCCACGAATGTCGTTTTGAAGGCGATGTGCATACGCCAGGGGCTGCCATTCATCTTCAGCGCCCCACAAAATCTGCACCGGCAAATCCATGCCCGGCAGGCGCTCCGCAAAATCGGCGGTATACCGCGAGTCGTAATGCGCCACCTGATGCTGGTAGAACGCCGGCTGACCGATCACGCCACTGATCGGCGCCAGGTATTCCTCCAGCAGAGCGCCTTGCATCACGCTCTTGTCGAACACGGCCATGGCCAGTTGTCGGATCATCAACGCCCGGTGTTCATCCGGCGCCATGCGCGCATGTTCGGCAAATCGCTGATGAATCCCGCGCCAGGTGGGCGATGGCCACGAGTCATAGCTGGGGGCGTCGGCAATCGTCAATGAGTGCACCCGCTGCGGATGGTCAAGGGCAAACAGCAGCGCGTTGACGCCGCCGATGTCATGCCCCACCAGGTGCACCCGCTCAAGCCCCCAGTGGTCCAGCAGATCGCCGATCAAGCGGCTTTGTGCGGCCACCGAAGTATCGGCCTGGAGTGGGCGCTCCGAAGCGCCAAAACCCAACAGGTCGAACAAATGGACCTGCATTCCGGCGGCAGTCAGGCGCGGGACCACATTACGCCAGATGATGGAATGGGCGGGCGTGCCGTGCAGCAAGAGCACCGGCAGCCCCTCACCATGGCGGCCAGTGGCGATGCGCCAACCGTTGATCAGTGCGGTTTCGTTAAGCAGGGCAGTCATGACAGATCCTCGCGGTGAATGAAGGCTTTACCCTAAAGCCCGGCTGGTCATGACACCAATGACAACTTACTCTCTACCTATCCTGTTTTTGTCATAGGTGTTGATCATGAATCAGCGACTGCCCATCGATGTGCTGCGTGCCCTGCAAACCGTGGTTGAAACCGGCAGTGTCACCCGTGCGGCCGAGCGCCTGAACCTCAGCCAGTCGGCGGTCAGCTGGAAGATCAAGCGCCTGGAGAAACAACTCGAACGTCCATTGATCCAGCGCGAGGGGCAGCGCCTGGTGGCCAGCGATGACGGCGCGCAGTTGCTGGTCCACGCCCGGCGCATCATCGAGGCCCACGACGCGGCGTTGGCGCATTTCAATCCGGTGCAGTTGCAAGGCTCTATCCGCCTGGGCGCCACCGAACAGGTGCCGATGGCCGAGCTGTCGAACTTGCTCGGCCAGTTTTCCCGGCAACACCGCCAGTTGGATGTACGGATCGTGGTGGAACAGAGCCACGTGCTTCGTCAGGCCCTGGTGGACCGCGAGCTGGACCTGGCGCTGCACCAGGATTTCATCCCGCGTATCGAAGCGCGGGACCAGGTGCTGTGGACCGAACAGGTGCACTGGTGCGCCCGGCCCGGCTGGCAGGCAGCGCCTGACGAAAGCGTGCGGCTGATCACCTTCGGCCCCGGCTGTTTTTACCGGCAACTGGCCCAGGAACGCCTGAGCGCCTTGGGCATTCGCTGGCAGGTGGTGGTGGAGTGTGGGTCGGTGGAGGGTGTGGTATCGGCCATCGCCGCCGGGTTGGGTATCGGCCTGCTCAGCAGTGACCATCTCGACAAGCGCGTGGAGGTGTATCGCCCCTTCGACCAACGGATGCCGCTGCCCGAAGTGGCGAATGTGTTGCGCTTTGCCGAGGACAGCCCCGAGCCCCGGTTACAGGCGTTGCAGCAACTGTTGGTACAGGCGCTGCACCGGGGCTGATCAGATTTTCCAGTGGCTGGCGCTCTTGGCCAGGCGCTGGCGCATGCCATCAATGTTTGCCGCCAGTTGCAGGGTCAGTAACCGGTAGCCATCCAGAGCGTTGACCACCGGCACTTCAAAGGTCTGCTCGTGGGTTGGCGTGTTGCTCGGCCGTTCCAGCCGGTCGGTGGCCCCGGATTGCAGTGCCCGCGCCATCCCGATCAACTGCACCCGGATCTGCCGATGCTCGGCCTTCAATGCCACCTGCATACGCGCCAGGGCTTCCTTGTCCCGCGGGTCGGGCCGGGTGTTGCCGAGGATCTCCAGGGTGCTGATGCACATCCGCAAATGCCGTTGCAGGGTGTCCAGCTCAGTCATGGAAATCCGCACTTCCTTGGACACCGACGGCATCAATGAGCGCAGTTGCAGCATTGCCGCATTCAACCGGTTGAGCAGTTTCAGATGCTCATCGTCAGTGACCGACTGGCCGCTGATGATCCGGCTATAAATCGCCGCGCAATCGCGCAAGGCACTGGCCAGGTTGTAGCGCCAGGAATACACCGCATACAGCGGCAGGGCGAAGGAAAACGCCAGGGCCAGGACGATGCCGATCAGAATATCGACGGTGCGCCACAGCCCGTCCGATATTGGATTATCGCCATGGCCCGCGACGATAAATACGGTGATGGCCGACAGCAACGCGATGTATCCGCCCTTGCCGATGGCGTGATAGGAAAAGAACCCGCACACCACCGACATCAGCAAATAGGTCAACAACGGCTGCCCCAGATACGCCTGTTGCAGCACCAGCAACAAACCGACGCTGGCGCCGATCAACGTGCCGTAGGCGCGCTCGACGGCTTTCTTGCCGATATTGCCGTGATGCTGCAAACCGCCGATCACGATCAACATCGTCACCGAGGCCCACTCACCGTGGGGCAGGTTGATGCCGGTGGTCAGCAGGATCGTGGCCAGCAACCCAATGGAAACCCGTACCGCGTGGATCAATTTGGCGTGACGGTAGCGCCGATACGGGTCCAGCAACGGACGCAGCAAGCGGCGGGCGAAGAGAGGGAGATTCATTGGTATCAGGGTAACCTCGTTGTTCAGGCTTCACTCAGTTCCAATGTGGGAGCGGGCTTGCTCGCGAAGGCGGCGTGTCAGTCAATACATCCGGCGACTGAACCACCGCTTTCGCGAGCAAGCCCGCTCCCACATTTTTAGATCGGTGTCGGGCTCAGAAAATATAGTCAGTGGTCAGGAAGCTCGACGTGCGCTCCTGCAGGATATCGCTGACCAGTTCCTTGTTGCTCGCCTGGAACTTGGTCGCCACCAGGGTACGGATCGAAAACACCCGCAGCGCATCATGCACCGACAGCGTGCCCTCGGCCGAGTTCTTGCGCCCGTTGAACGGGAAACTGTCCGGTCCGCGCTGGCATTGGGCATTGATATTGATCCGGCCCACCTGGTTGGCGAACGCGTCCACCAGGCGCCCGACTTCCCTCGGGCTGGTGCCGAAGATACTCAGTTGCTGGCCGAAGTCCGACTCCAGCACATAGTCGATCACCGTCTCCAGGTCGCGGTAAGGCACGATCGGCACCACCGGGCCAAACTGCTCCTCGTGGTACACGCGCATCTGCGGGTTCACCGGGTACAGCACCGCCGGGTAGAAAAACGAACCACGGCTGGCGCCGCCATTTTCGTTCACCACCTTGGCGCCATGGGCCAGTGCGTCGGTGACCAGGCCGCCGAGGTAATCGACCTTGCCCTGCTCGGGCAATGGCGTCAGCGACACACCGTCTTCCCACGGCATGCCAGGCTTGAGGGTCGCCAGCTTGCGGTTGAATTTCTCGATAAAGCTGTCGACCACGTCTTCATGCACAAACAGGATCTTCAACGCGGTGCAACGCTGGCCGTTGAACGAGAGCGAACCGGTGACGGCTTCGTTGACCGCATTGTCCAGGTCGACCTGCGGCAGCACGATCCCGGGGTTCTTCGCATCCAGGCCCAGCGCCGCGCGTAGGCGGTGGGGTTTCGGGTGCAGTTTCTTCAAGTCACTGGCGGCCTTGTTGGTGCCGATAAACGCAAAGATATCGATCTTGCCGCTGGCCATCAGCGCGCTGACGGTCTCGCGGCCGCTGCCGTAGATCACGTTGATCACGCCGGCCGGGAAGCTGTCGCGGAACGCCTCCAGCAATGGACGGATCAGCAGCACGCCAAGCTTGGCCGGCTTGAACACCACGGTATTGCCCATGATCAGCGCCGGGATCAGCGTGGTGAAGGTCTCATTCAGCGGGTAGTTGTAGGGGCCCATGCACAGCGCCACGCCCAGCGGTACACGACGGATTTGCCCGAGGGTGTCCTGTTCCAGCTCGAAGCGGCTGGAGCGGCGGTCGAGTTCCTTGAGGGCATTGATGGTGTCGGTGATGTAGTCGCAGGTGCGGTCGAACTCTTTCTGCGAGTCCTTGAGGTTCTTGCCGATCTCCCACATCAGCAACTTGACCACCGCGTCCCGCTGTTCACGCATGCGCCGCAAAAACGCTTCGACGTGCTGGATGCGATCCACCACACGCATCGTCGGCCATGCGCCCTGGCCACGGTCGTAGGCGGCCACGGCAGCGTCGAGGGCGGTCAAGGCGGTATCGGCGTCCAGCAGCGGGGTGCTGCCGATGATCACCGGCGTGTCACCGTCGGTGCCGCGCAATTGCACCGGGCTGCGCACTTCGGCCAAGGGGCCGTTCCACACATGCAACTGGCCGCCGACCAGGTAATCGCGTTGTTCAATGGGCGCCGCGAGCCGGAATTGCTCGGGAATCTCGGCGGCGGTGGGAAACAGCTGGGCGAGCAGGTTGTCGGTGGTCATGTCGCTACCCCTGGAATGGTTGCAAAACGTGACTAGAGATTCACCCATCAACGCCCCGTGTGGCAAGGGCTAGACGCATTAACCCGCGAACCTGGGAAAACCTTGAGCACAACCGTGAGCTCGCCGGGTAAACTGCGCGGCTTTCTTGAAGGAGTTCACATGAGTCAGTACCAGCCGGGCATTCTTGCCGCACCGGTGCCGTTGCAGGCACGCCATCTGTTTTTTGCCATTGAGTCGCTGGATGCCGTGCCTGCCGCACTGGATGCGCTGGTGCAGTGGGTGGACGCCAGTGCGGTGGTCGGTTTTGGTGAGCCGCTGGTCAATGCCCTTGGTGCCCGGATTGACGGGTTGCGGGCGTTCCCTCATGTGAGCGGGCCGGGGGCGGAGAATCCTTCGACCCAGCAGGCGCTGTGGGTCTGGTTGCACGGTGTGGATCGCGGTGAGTTGCTGTTGCGCAGCCGGGCGTTCGAGAAGGCCCTGGCGCCGGGGTTTGGTCTGGTGCAGATGACCGAGGGGTTTCGCTACAAGACCGGGTTTGACCTGACTGATTATGAGGATGGTACTGAGAATCCGCATGATGATGCGGCGGTGGATGCGGCGGTGGCGCAGGGTGGTGCGAGCTTTGCGGCGATCCAGCAGTGGCAGCATGATCTGGATGGGTTTGCGGCGTTGCCGGCAGTGGAGCGGGATCACATTATTGGTCGGCGTCATGGTGATAACGAGGAGCTGGAGGACGCGCCGGAGTCGGCGCACACCAAGCGTACGGCCCAGGAGAGTTTTACCCCGGAGGCGTTTGTGGTGCGGCGGTCGATGCCATGGGCCGAGAATGGTCAGGCGGGGTTGATGTTCCTGGCGTTTGGGCATTCGTTTGATGCGTTTGAAGCGCAACTGCGGCGGATGAGTGGGCTTGAGGATGGGATTGTTGATGGGTTGTATCGCATTAGTAAGCCGTTGACTGGGGGGTATTACTGGTGTCCGCCGGTGCGTGATGGGCGGGTGGATTTGAGCTTGGTGCGCTGAGGGTTTTGTTTTGGGGACATATCCGTTATTTAGGTAACGGCCGCCTATGGTTTCGCTCTTACAGCGAGTCACTTTGCAAAAGCGGCAAAGTAACCAAAACGCTCTGCCCCGCCTGTCGGCACCTCGCCTAGGCTCGGTGTTCCCTCACTCCGGCATTGCTCCGCGGGCCGCCGCGACGGGCCATCCATGGCCCGGCGCGGCTAAACCGGCGTCCTGCCGGTTTACCCGCTCCGCACTACCTGCGTTCGGCCTCGGGCTTATTGGGGCAGTCAGATCAAGATCAACAGCAAAAGCACAGCGGCCTCCCGGCCGGCTTGAGTGTTAAAAGCAAAAGCAAAGACCAGAGCGAAAACAAATCTGCTTTTCTGTGGGAGCGGGCTTGCTCGCGAAAAACCTGAGAGCGCCGCGTTCATCCAGAATGCCCGCGTCATCGTTAACGACCTTCGCGAGCAAGCCCGCTCCCACATTTGGACCGTGCCCGCTTTAGCTTTTGATTTGGCTTTTGCTTCACCACACTCAAGCCGGCCGGTAGGCCGCTGTGCTTTTGCTTTTGCTTTTGATCTTGATCTTGATCTTGATCTTAGGCGCCCCGTTAAACCACGCTGGCCGAACGCAGGCTTTGGAGCGTGGGTAACCTGGCAGGACGCCAGGTTAGCCGTCCTGGGCCAGGGATGGCCCATGACGGCGGCCCACGGTCCAAAGCCGGAGTGAGGGCACTCCGAGCCTAAGCGAGGAGCCGAGTGGTGGGGCAAGAGCGTTTTGCTTACTTTTGCGCTCTTCAAAAGTGAGCCGCTGTAAGAGCGGAACCCATTTCAGCCGTTACCCAAATAATGGATATGCCCCCGATCCAAATCCCCCCCCAAACAACGCCGACAACTATAAACCCCCAACACCACCGGCTTTTTCCGAGCCCCACGCTCAACCCTGGTCGGCGCAACAAACCGATACCCCTGGCCCATCGCGGTCGCGATATAGACCGCCTCATCATCCCCCAACGCCCGACGGATCGCCTTGATCTGCGCCCGCAGGTTGCACTCTTCCACCACCAACCGTGGCCAGGCGATGTCCAGCAATTGGGTCTTCTCCAACAGCTCACCAGGCCGCGAAGCGAGGGCAATCAGCAACGTCAGGGCTCGACTCCCCAAACTCACCGGCTCACCGTTTTTCAGCAGCAGATGACGCCTGGGCAGCAGTCGATAAGGCCCAAAGTGAATTTCAAAAGCGCTGTCTTCAAGAGGGCTGCGTTGTGAATACGTCATGTGATTAACCTTTGTGCATGTTCAAAAACACAACCCCGCACGGCTCCCTTCGCGCAAGGCTGCAAGGGAAGGTCAGGTGTTGATCGCCGGGATTGGATCTTCCGGATAATCACCCGGCTCCGTAGGCCCGCCAGTCAAACCATATTGTTTGAGCACCGGCACAAGCTCGCCGTAGAACGCGTCCTGCGCCTTGCCATGAGCATCGGCCAGGGCGAAGGGCAGAAAGGCGCTGCCGATCCCGCCAAGAATCGCCGTAGCCCCACCAAGGATGCCGCTGATAGTCCCGGCCAGCGCGCCGATTTCCGTCGCGCCGTATAACCCGGCCCCGGCTTCCACCAGCCCGGCCACCGCCGCACCCGTGCCCAGCACACCGGTGGCAACCGAGAAGCTGCCACCCAGGTAATCACCTTTTTTCAACGAGTCGACACCGCCAATCACCCCGATGACACCGCCGATAATCCCGCCCGCCGAGCCGATAATCTTGCCGGCCGCACCGAGGTTGGCAATTTGCTGCGGACTCAGCGGGCCCTTGCCCACCGGCACCTTGCCGGGGAAGTCACCGATGGTGCCGCCATCCGGGCGGTTGACCCAGGTGATGCCGTAACCCGCTTCCTTGGCGTATTTGGTACCACCCTCCATCAACAGCCCGGCAAATTGCAGCCCGGCGGAAACCCGGTTCGCATCCGCCACCGGCGTGTTGCTGCCGCTGGCCGAACGGGCCATCAGTACGCCGCTCATCAACACCGCGCTGCCGATGTGCAGCAGGCCTTGTTTGAACGCCGGGCTGACGTCGCCGAACTTCATGCCTTCGATGGCCTTGGGCAGTGCGTCGGCAATCTTGTCGCCCTGACGCCCGATGTCCCACACCGAACGCAGCATCGACACCACTTGCGCCGGGTCGATCTTGCCGCCGTCCGAGGTGACAAACATCTCTGGATCTTTTTGCTGGGCGTCGTTGATCGCCGCAGTGACTTTGGCTTCGTCGAAGTTGCCCTTGCCGTCCCCCAGGGTGATGTTCAGGGTGTCGGTGGTGGCGCCGCCGAGCAGGGCGTCGCCAAGCGCTTCGTTGAAATTCACCTGCAAGGTGGCGGCGTCATCCGCCGAGGCTTTGTCGCCGAGGAAGGCCTGGGCCGAGGCGGTGCTGGCGGCGAAGCTGCTGGCGGCCACGGTCGGATCCATGCCGCCGGCCACCGTGTCGGTAAAGGCCTTGCCGGTCACCAGTTGGTTTTTGTAGTACTGCTGAATGTTGTCACTTTGCCCGGCCTTGTCGGCGATGCCGGTCAGGTCCACATGGCCGTTGCCCCCCAGCGCCAGGTTGGCGATGGTCGTATCGTTGGCCGCGTTTTGCAGGCCTATGCCCATGTCGATCTGCTTGCCGTTCTGGTCCTTGGCGTTGAGGTTGTCGTTGAGGTTTTTGCCGGTCTCGATGTCGTCGGTGTAGTAGTTCTGCATCGCGACTTTCATCGTCGGGTTGCTGTCGACGATATCAGCCAGTGCCGGGCCGCGATTGTTTTGCAGGAAGCCTTGCACATCCGGGTCGGCCGAGAGGGTTTCGATGCCGCTTTGCAGCTGCGCCTTGATCTTGTCTTCGTTGGGGTTGAGGCCGTAGTGGGGCGAGGTGTACTTGTCCATCAGCCCGGCGTGGGGCACGTAGTCGCTCACCAGCAGGCGGGTTTGCGCGTCGGTGAGTTGCACCAGCACTGCGGCTTTCTGTTCGCCGCTGTAGTTCTGCGGGTTGGCCAGGATGTCGGCGGTCAGGCCCGAGGTGTCGACGCCGGCGACGGCATCACGGGTGGCGGCGCCGTCGAGGAAAGTCAGGGTGTCGCTGTCGGTTTTCGGTGCCTGTTTTTCCAGCCAGGCGCCGATGTTGTCGCGGGTGCCGATGCCGTCCGACTTGCCGGTGGCCGGGTTGTCGCCACCGGTTTCCAGGGCATGGAACATCCCGGGTCTGGACCACATGGCCGCCGCGCCGGTCAGCTCGGTGCTCAAGGCTGAATCGCTGCCCAAGGCTTGCAGGTTGTCGGTGCGCAGCATGCCGTCGTTGCTGCGCTGGTTGGCGTCACCGGGGCGCATCGCTGAACCGGCGCCGGCGGCCAGGCTCTCGTTGGCCATCAGGATTGCCGCCGACTTGGCATTGGCCTTGGCCAGGTCACCGGGGTGGCTGCCGAGGAAGCTGCCATAGGATTTCGACGCAGCGCCGAGGTCCTTGCCGGCGTTGTCGATGAAATGGTCGACGTCCGAATGGGTGATCACGTTGTCGGCCTTGCCACGCCCGCCGGTGTCCAGCGCGGCCATCAGGCTCGGGCTGCTGGCGACGTACTTGAGCACGGCCTGCGCCTCGGGCGGCAGGGTCGTGGGCGGGTTGGCGAAATCGATGGGTGCGCCGTGCAGGCCCCAGGCATCCCAATTTTGCGAGAGCAATTGTGCGGCCGCCTTGGGCCGGTTCAGGTCGAGTTCTTCCTTGGTCGGCGTGCCGCTGGTGTTGCCGGTGATGGTGTCCCAGTCCTTGGCGCCGGATACGCCGAACGACGAGGTGTCGATCCAGGACGTGTCCGAGGTCCCCGCGGCGTCGGTGCTGCCGGCATACAGTTTGGCTACCTGGTCGTACAGCGCGGGAGTGATGTCCTGGGACACGATCACTTTGTCGCCCGAAGCCGTGGTATAGCGAATCAGACCCGGGCCGACTTCTTCGGGTGGGCCGATATTCGCGGCGGGGTCCATGGTTTCGGTGGGGCCGGCCAGGCGATAGCCCTCGGCCTGGCTGGCGTTGATCGCGAACAGCTTGGCCGAATCGCCGCTGACCTGGGCGAACAGCGCGGGTGTTTCCTTCTGGCTGACCACGATTTTGTCGCCGGCACTGGTCTCGTAGCGGATCAGCCCCGGGCCCAATTCCGTGGTACTGCCGATCGTCTTGTAGTTGCCCAAGCCGGGCGCCACGGTGCTGGCGTCGGCCTCCTTGTAGCCGGCGCTTTTGCTGTCAGCCAGGTTCTTCTCAAGGGTCGCATCGCTTTGCTGTGCGTTGTACTGGTTGACCAATTGCTCAAACAGCCTGGGGTTGTCGATCTGCTTGAGGGTCACCGGTTTGTCGCTGCCCAGCGGGGTGTAAGTGATGCTGTTGTTCACCGGTGCCTGAACGTTCTGGTACGGCAGCGGGATGGACGGGCCGCGGATTTTCGAGGGGTCGAATACGGGCCGGTCGACCGCCGTGAACAGGGCTTTTTCAAATGTGCTCCGGGAGCCATCCGGGCCCTTGTTATCGGCAGGATCAAGGCCATTCGGGATCGCAGTCATAGATCACCTGGAAGTTGTCTTATATCAATCGATATTTAGTGCAAGTGCACTAACTGGGGCGGGCGAAAGTTGCGAAGTGTTATTGAGCACGCCCGCGCCGAGCTATCAAACGCGATGATCAAGTCGCTTTTGTTACAAATGGCAATATCTGCAAAGTTGGGCAATTGGCTATTAGTTAAAAGTGTGAAGTTGTTTGCGTTATTTTCAAAAATCGTTGGGTAGTCAACGTTTTTGCGCAGGCGTTATTGGCCTCTACATTGTTCAAAACCGTTCATCTTTAAGCGAAAGACCCCGTAATCATTGGGTTTCGTCATGTATTGGATTTTCAACAAAAGTTCCACGCCTGCCTGGGGATGAGATTTTCTCAACGGCAGGTTGAGCCGGATTTTTCACAGCCCCCATTCTGAACGTTTCACAAGCTTTCACAGCGAAGGCGTTTTATTCGTGAGTAGTATGGTTCCCATGCAAACCGACAGCTGCATTGCCAACTCACTGTCTGACGCGGGGAGTTCGGTTCGGTTTGCATGCTGCTTAACTTCCCTATCGATGCAAGGAGATTGAACATGGCTACTACTCCACCAGTAAGTGCAGGCGGCGCCGACGACGCTATCGCGAAGATGGAAGCAACTTTCAACATGGCCATCGAGAAGTCGGCCAAGATCACCGAGATCAGCACCGCGAAAAAAGCAGAGCTCGACGCCACCAAACAGCGTCCGCAGAACTGATTCGCCATACGGGCGGCGCCGGCGCTGCCCGTATACCTGCCTGACCCCGTTGCACCGTTGTTGATCGGCACAGGTGTGGTTGCTGCCTGTGATTCTCAAGGGGGCAAACCCAACCATGACAGCCTTGATTTCCCTGGGCCTGCCCGCCGCGAACGGCGCGCCGACCCTGCTCGTGACCCACGGTTTGCACCAGGGCAGTTCCCTGATGCTCGACCAGCCGGTCTACACCCTTGGCGCTGCCCTGGCAGCCGACCTTCAGCTCAGCGATCCCGGAATCGCCGAACTGCACCTGCGCCTGCGTTTTGAAGGTGCACAGGTGGCCGTCGAAGCCCTTGGCGGTGATGTCCTGATCACTGGCACTGCCGGTGATATCCGTATTCCCCAAGGCAGCGGCCATCGCGCGCGGCTGCCGCTGCAACTGCGCATCGGCACGGCGGGTGTGAGCCTGGTGCTGCCGGGCAGCCCTGAAAAAACGCCGGTAGCCACACGCACCTTCACCCCGTGGATCATCGCCAGCGCCTTGCTGTTCGTGTGCGCAGGTGCCTTGGCCTTTCGCAACGATCCACCGCAAGCACAGGCCGTACTGCCGGTTGCCGAAAAAACCGCAGCCAAGCCTTCCCGAGCCGAGGCCAAGGCCTGGTTTGAAGGGCAATTGCAAGCCGCCCACCTGGACGCGGTGAAGGTCAACGACATCGACGGCCAGCTCAACGCCGTCGGCTCCTTCGAGCGTGCACAAAAGCCCCAGTGGATCGCCTTGCAGCAAGCCTTCGACCAGCGCTATGGCCAGCAGATCGTACTCAATCCGCAGGTCGCGGTGCGTGCGGATGCGGCCCGGCCCCGGGTGCGTTTTCAAGCCGTGTGGTTCGGCACCCACCCCTATGTGATCAACGACAGCGGCAAGCGCCTGTACCCCGGCGCGGCCCTGGCCGACAACTGGGTACTGGAACGCATCGAGAACAATCAGGTGATCCTCGCCCGTGGCGAAGAACGCTTCACCTTCACCCTATGACGCTGCTTTTTTCAGCTAAGGCCCCGGGATGAAAGTCGAACCCCGTCCGTTGATTCCCAGTGATGTGCGCAGCGCGCCGGTGGAGGCGATCCGCCCGGTCAATTCGCGCCAGGCCACCGCCTTCGAGGCCGTGCTGAAAACCCGCAAGGTCCAGTCCCGCCGCTCCCTGCGCAGTGACCTTGAAGAACTCACCAGCGCCGCCGGCGTCGACTCGCTGCTGTTCGGCAGCGCACGGTCCCTGGAGTTGCTGGATCACGTGATGCAGCACCTGTTGCCGAACCTCGACGCCGAGCCGGAGATCAAGGCGCTGGCCCATGACCTGATCAGCGAGGAAATCGAGATGCGCCGCACCCTCGAACAACAACGCTCGGAGGTCCAGGCCTGATGTCCCGGAATAACGACGACGCCGTGCAATTGCTCAAGGGCATTGGCGAGCTGTACCGGCGCAACGGCCAGTCCCAGCGTGCGCTGGTGATGTTGCTGATTGCCGTGAGCGTGGCGCCCGACGACGGCCTGCTGCTGCGCTCGCTGGTGCTGGCGTTTACCGACAGCGGCGACTTCACCCGCGCACTCGCGGCCCTGGACCGCCTGGTGGCGCTGGAAGGCGAGTCCGCCAGCCTGTTGCTGCTGCGCGCCCGGGCGCTGTGGTACGGCGAACGCAAAGACGAAGCGCGCCAGTGCTTCAAACGCTACCTGGCTGCACGGAGAGTGGCGCCATGAACCTGCTCAATCGCCTGAACGGCATCGCGCGCATGGCCGCCCAGCGTACCGACGTGATCATCGTCGCGTTCATGCTGATGGCGATTGTGATGATGATCATCCCGCTGCCCACCTACCTGGTGGACATGCTGATCGGCCTGAACATTGCCCTGAGCATCCTGATCCTGATCGTCGCCTTCTACATCGGCCACTCGGTGGAATTCTCCGCGCTGCCACCGCTGATCCTGCTCAGCACCCTGTTTCGCCTGTCGCTGTCCATCACCACCACCCGCTTGATTCTGCTGCACGGCGACGCCGGCCACATCGTCAAGGCCTTCGGCGACTTCGTGATTGCCGGCCAGGTGGTGGTGGGCATGGTGGTGTTCCTGATCATCACCGTGGCGCAGTTCGTGGTGATCACCAAGGGCGCCGAGCGGGTCGCGGAAGTGGCGGCGCGCTTCACTCTGGACGCGATGCCCGGCAAACAGATGAGCATCGACAACGACCTGCGCAACGGCGATATCGACCAGGCCGAAGCCCGGCGCCGGCGCTCCCGCCTGGAGCGTGAGAGCCAGATGTTCGGCGCGATGGACGGGGCGATGAAGTTCGTCAAGGGCGATGCGATTGCCGGGTTGGTGATCCTCGCGGTCAACCTGCTGGGCGGCATGCTGATCGGCATGATCGAGCGCGACATGGCCTTCGGCGCGGCGGTGCACACCTATTCGCTGCTGACCGTAGGCGACGGTTTGATCGCACAGATCCCGGCGCTGCTGATCTCGGTAGCGGCGGGCACCGTGGTGACGCGGGTCAACAGCGACGGCGAAGCGGGTGACCTCGGCAGCGAGATTCTCAAGCAGTTGGGCGCCAGCTACCGGGCCCTCGGGTTGACCGCATTGATCATGGTGGGCGTCAGCGTGATCCCGGGGTTTCCGACCTGGGTGTTCCTCGGGTTGTCGCTGGTGTTCGGCGGCGCGGCGTTCGTGATGTACCGCCGTCATACCCGTGAACACCTGGTGGAACCCGAGGCGCTGATCGAGACCCTGGAGCCGGTGGTGGAGGTGCAGGCCGAGCAGGATTATGGCGTGGCCCCCGACACGCGGGTGCTGCTGACCCTCGGCAGCGCCTTGGCCCTCAGCGCACCGCGCCAGCTGTTGAGCCAGCGCATCGAAGCGCTGTGTCACGACATTCGCAGCGACCTCGGCGTCGACATGCCGGTGCCGGGCATTCACATGGACGCCAAGGCCACGCCGGGCAGCTTCCGGGTGTCCCTGGAAGGCGTGCCGGTCAGCGAAGGCGAGATGCCGATCAACTGCCTGTTGTTGCAGGACGATCTGGTACACGTGCAACTGCTGGACATCGCCACCCTGCAAGCCGATTCGCCCCTTAATGGCCGTGCCGCACACTGGATCGAGCGCCAGCACGAAGACGCGTTGCGCACCGCCGGCATCGGTTTCCTGCTACCGGATGAGGTGCTGCGCGGCGTGCTGGAGCGCAGCCTGCGCCGCTATGCCGCGGACTTCCTCGGCATTCAGGAAACCCGCCTGCTGCTTGAACGCACCGAAGCCACCTACGGCGAACTGGTCAAGGAAGCCTTGCGCCTGGTGCCGTTGCAGCGGGTGGCCGAGACCCTGCGCCTGCTGGTGGGAGAGGGCGTGTCGATCCGCAATCAACGGGCCTTGCTCGAAGCCATGGTGGAGTGGGGCGCCCGGGAAACCGACGCCGGCCGCCTCGCCGAACACCTGCGTGCCGCGTTGGCGCGGCAGATCAGCCATCAGTATGCCGACCGCAATCGGGTGATTGGTGCCCTGGTATTGGCGCCGGGCTTGGAAGACCAACTGCGCGCGTCCCTGCGTCGCCAGGAGCCCAGCCGCGAAGTGATCCCGGAAGAGGTCAACCGCGCCTTGCTCGCCCAACTGCGCCAGGCCTGCGACAAAACCGTCGAGGCCAACAGCGCAGTGTTGCTGGTGCATCCGGAATTGCGCCGCAGCCTGCGCCGCTTGGTGCTGCGCGGTGAACTGGAGCTGGCGGTGCTGTCGTTTCGCGAGCTGGCCACTGAATACAACCTGCAAGCGCTGGTGACCATCAGCCTCACCGATGCCTCCAACCGCCGTGCACCTGCCGCGGCTTCCGTCACTTCCCTGGCGTCTGCCTCATGATCCGTTTTTCTCTGTTGTTGCTGACGCTGGCGTCGTTTTTTTGCAGCGCCCAGGACATTGCCAATGGCGCCCAAGGCTCCATCAGCCTCGCCTCCGGTGAAGGCCGGATCCTGCATTTTGTGGCCCCGGTGGAGTCGGTGCTGGTGGCCGAACCGGGAATTGCCGACCTGCAAGTGGTGTCGCCCGGTGTGATCTATATCTTCGGCAAGGCCCCGGGCAATACCAGCCTGATTGCCCTGGGCAGCGACGGCAAACAGCTCGCCAGCTTGTCCCTGGCCGTCAGCAGCGCCACCCAGGCGGTGACCGCGCCGATGCAGGAATTGCATCCCGGCAATGGCGCGCAGATCAGCGGCGCGGGCAACCGCTTGATCGCCAAGGGCACGGTGCGCAGCGTGGGCGAGGCGACGGATTTGAATGCCTTGCTCAACCCCCAGGGCCAGGGTTTTCAGAGCTCGGTCAACACCACTGAATATGCCGGTGCGGCCCAGGTCAATCTGCGCGTGCGGTTCGCTGAAGTATCCCGCTCGGAGCTGTTGCACTACGGCGTGAACTGGAACGCCATGTTCAGCAACGGCACGTTTTCCTTCGGCCTGATCACCGGTGGGCCGTTGGCAGCGGCGACTGCGGGCGGACTGGCGGCGGCGGGCAGCGGCTCGGGCAATACCAATATCGACGGCATGCTCGACGCGTTGCAGGCCAACGGGATTCTGCAAATTCTGGCCGAGCCGAACATCACCGCCATGACCGGGCAGACCGCGAGCTTCCTGGCGGGCGGCGAAGTGGCGATTCCGGTGCCGGTGAATCGGGACCTGGTGGGGATTGAATACAAGTCGTTTGGCGTGTCGCTGCTGTTCAACCCGACCCTGCTGCCCAACGGCCGGATCGCCCTGCAAGTGCGCCCTGAGGTCAGCAGTGTGGTGAGTGGCGGCACCGTGGATTTCGGCAATTTCCATGTGCCGTCGTTCAGCGTGCGGCGGGCCGATACGCGGGTGGAAGTGGGCAGCGGGCAGACGTTTGCGATTGCCGGGCTGTTCCAGCGTGAGAGCAGCCAGGACATCGAGAAGCTGCCGTTGCTGGGGGATCTGCCGATCCTGGGCAACCTGTTTCGCTCCAAGCGCTTCCAGCGCAATGAAACCGAATTGGTGATTTTGATCACGCCGTACCTGGTGGAGCCGGTGCGCAGTCGCACCCTGGCCACGCCGCTGGATGCGCAGCCCGCCACCGCCGCAGCGGCGGGGCCGCGCAGTGGTGGGGCGTTTGGTTTTTACATGAATTGATGAGGGGGCATGTCATGAAAGTTTCGCGTTTGTTGATGTGTTTGCCCCTGTTGGTGGTGGGGTGCAAGACGCATCTGGCGCCGGTGTATTACTCATCGCAGTATCAGGCGGACGGGTTGCCGAGCCAGTGCCAGCAGCCGCCGGCCAAGGATGAGATTGGGCTGGATGAGGATTTCAAGGCGACCTTGCCGCTGGGCTGTGCCAACAATTTGAATTTGATGCAGATGGTGGAGCAGCGGCAGGATTTGAATCAGGGGCGGGCCACCGGGCCGGCGATGGCGGCGCCGGTTGGGCGGGCGGCGCAGGTGTATATCGAGGGGTTTGATCGAGAGCAGTTGCAGCGGCGTCAGGCTCAGCAAGAGGCCAAGGCGGGCGCTCCGGGAGCGGAGCAATGAACCTGCGTTCACATGTCCTCTGTGGGAGCTGGCTTGCCTGCGATAGTGGTATTCCAGGCCCAGCAGATCTATCTGCCACACCACAGTCCAACTGTGGGAGCTGGCTTGCCTGCGATAGCGGTATTCCAGGCCCAGCAGATCCATCTGTCACACCGCAGACCCAATGTGGGAGCTGGCTTGCCTGCGATAGCGGTATTCCAGGCCCAGCAGATCCATCTGTCACACCACAGTCCAACTGTGGGAGCTGGCTTGCCTGCGATAGCGGTATTCCAGCCCCAGCAGATCTATCTGTCACACCACAGTCCAACTGTGTGAACTGGCTTGCCTGCGATAGCGGTATTCCAGGCCCAGCAGATCCATCTGTCACACCGCAGACCCAATGTGGGAGCTGGCTTGCCTGCGATAGCGGTATTCCAGCCCCAGCAGATCCATCTGTCACACCACCATCCAAATGTGGGAGCGGGCTTGCTCGCGAAAGCGGACTGATAGGCGACCAGGATCTTGAAGCTTACCGCGTACATATCCATTCCTGCGGTAACGGCCACTTAGGGTTCCGCTCTTACAGCGGGTCACTTTTGGCAAACGCCCCAAAAGTAACCAAAAGGTCTTTGCCCCACCACTCGGCACCTCGCTCAGGCTCGGTGTGCCCTCACTCCGGCTTTGGAGCGTGGGCCGCCGCGATGGGCCATCCCTGGCCCAGCGCGGCTAACCCGGCGTCCTGCCGGGTTACCCACGCTCCAAAGCCTGCGTTCGGCCAGCGTGGTTTAACGGGGCCTCATAGATCAAAAGCAACGTCAAAAGCAGGGCAACAGCAAGATCAAAAACAGTTGGATTTAGTGCGTATCCACCAGCCCCAACTCACGCGCTTGCGCAATCGGATCGCTGATGGCTTTGATGCGGTTGGCTTCGGTGATCAGACGTGCGCGCTCAGCGGCCGGAATATCGTCCAGCGGCAAGCTGGCCACTCGTTGTTCGTATCCCGCCAATACCAGCACCAACAATTCATTGCGCTGATGCCGTGGCAACGCTCGGGGCGATTGGGTGACGGGGGCGATGGTGTCCAATGCCTGTTGCGCCTGGCCGCCAAGGGCGTAGGCCAGGGCCAGGTTGCAGCGGCTGTCGAGGTCGTCGGGTTGCAGGCTCAGGGCTTTGGCGAAGGCGGTTTGTGCCGTCACCGCCTGGCCGTTCAGCACGTGGGCGATGCCCAATCGGGTGTACGCGACCGGCGACTGGCTGGCCTCTGCGGCTTGCCCCAGGGCGGTCACGGCGCGTTGGGTTTTGCCCAGGCGCAGTTGCGCGGTGCCCAGGCCCAGCAAGGCGTCGGCGTTGTGCGCCTGGAGGCCGAGGGCTTGTTGGAAGGCGCGTTCGGCACCGGGCGCGTCGTTGCCGTCGAGCCGCGCCTGGCCGAGTTTGAGCCACAGGTCGATGCCGGCGCCCGGTTGCTGGGCCGCCCGTTCGTACAGCGCCGCCGCGCTGGCGTAGTCGCCGCGTTGGTTCAGGTCGTTGGCCAGCTTTACCGAGCGGTCGGAATCGCTCGGTGCAGTACTGGAACAGGCAGCCAGCAACAGGCTGCCGGCAAGCAAAAAGTGTTTGGTCATCGTCACAACTCGTTGGGCGAAGGCGGACGTCATGTAAGCATATTTTCCATGGCGCTCCTATGTCTGTCGGTGCTGTTTGGCGCCTCGATTGCCCACGCCGATGAAGAGCCCGAATGGTTTGCCAAACCCTACGCCTACGTATTGGTGGATCAGGACGTACGCGCCGCCCTCGAAGAATTCGGCCACAACCTCGACATCCCGCTGGTGCTCTCGGACAAGGTGCGTGGCAAGGCCCGCAGCACCGTGCGCGCCGCCACCGCCGGGGAGTTTTTGCAGACGCTGTGCAGCACCAACGGCCTGACCTGGTACTTCGACGGCAACCTGCTGTACCTCAATGCCAGCGACGAAATCACCACCAAGCTGTTCAAGGCCAACGCCCTGAACCTGGACCAGTTGCAGGCCTATCTGAACAACCTCGATGTGTTCGGCCAGCAGTTGTCGATGCGCAACGGCCCCGAGGGCGATGAAGTCTTTGTATCCGGGCCGCCGCCGTACCTGGCGCTGGTCCAGCAGCATGTGGATCACCTGCAACCCAAGGCCGCGGCGCCCGTCGTGGCGCGCGAGCATGGCGTGCGGGTGTTTCGCGGCGCCCAGGTGAGCACTGAAACCCCTTGATTCACCCCAACCCCAGTAAAGGAGCATGACCATGTCCGTAACCGCCGTAGACAGCAACCTCGCCCCCGGTGGCGCCAGCCCTGAAGCCAAGTTCAACGCCGCGGTGGATAACGCCAAGAGCGCCGACAAACCGGAGATGACCGACGCCGAATTCACCGATGCCCTGATCACCCAGGCGGTCACCATCGGCGGTCAATTCATCATCATGCCCAAGGCGCAGGAAATGCTGAATGACGCCATGTCCGATGACGACGAAGAGTAGGGCGCACCCATGACCATCAGTCTCGCTGCCAGCGCCACGGCCTTGCCGCCGTCCGCCGGCGCGGGGCCCGCCGGGGCCTCGCAGAATCTGTTCGAGCACATGGCCAATACGGCCAAGGGCATGCCCGAGGGCGCCAGCCCCCATCAGATCGGCTCGGGCCTGATGGAGCGCCTGAACAGTTTTATCGACCGCTCCCGGACCTTTTCCGAGCGCGCCGATTTACTTACCAATAACCCGTCGGCGCCGCCCCAAGTGGCCGCTGCGGATATTCGCACCACGGGTGCCTCTCCCTCCGCAGAGCCGGGCAAGAAAGTCGCCGAGCAGCAGGTCGACCAGATCGTCCATTCACTGGGCAAGATGTTCGACTACTCCATCGAAACCCAGATGGTGGTGCGCGGTGCGACGCAGATTTCCGGTTCCGCCAACACGCTGCTCAAGGGTCAATAACGCCATGCCAAGCCCGAATCGTGCCCTGCGCCTGCTGCTGATCGGCCTGCTCGCCAGCCTCTTGCAGGCCTGCGACATGGACCTCTACACCAACCTCAGCGAGCGCGACGCCAACGCCATGGTCGCGGTGCTGCTGCGCGACGGCATCCCGGCGACGCGTAAGGTGCAGGACAACGGCCAGTTGAAAGTGGTGGTCGACGAACAACGCTTCGCCGAAGCCATGACGCTGCTTGACAACGCCGGCCTGCCGCAGCAGAGCTTTTCCAATATGGGCGAGGTGTTCAAGGGCAACGGCCTGGTGTCGTCGCCGGTGCAGGAGCGGGCGCAGATGATCTACGCCTTGAGCGAAGAACTGTCCCACTCGGTGTCGCAGATCGACGGCATCGTCTCGGCGCGTGTGCACGTGGTGTTGCCGGACAATGACCTGCTCAAGCGGGTGATTTCGCCATCGTCAGCCTCGGTACTGGTGCGCTACGACCCGGGCACGGATATCAATACCCTGATCCCGCAGATCAAGACCCTGGTGGCCAACGGCATTTCCGGCCTGAGCTACGACGGCGTTTCGGTGACGGCGATCAAGGCCGCCGTGTCCATCAGCCAGAACCCGGCGCAACCGCGATTGGCGCGCTTCATGGGCCTGTGGCTGTTGGAAGACAACCTCAACCAGGCACGGTTGCTGTTCGGCGGTTTGCTGCTGCTCGCCCTCGGCGCGTGTGGCGTGTTGGCCCGTCAACAATGGGCGCGGCGCCAGTCCCAGGCGTTGTATGTGCTCAAGGAGGGTGAATGAGCCTGGTTGAACGTTGGCAGGGCCTGATCGCCCAGCCGTTGCAGTTTGTGCGCGAGCAAAGCCTCGGCGAGTGTTTCGGCGAAGGCCTGCCGGTCGAGGTGCTGCAAGCCTTGCACGGGCAGCCGCGTTTTCGGTCGCGCCTGGAGCAGTTGCTGGCCAGCCATTATCAGTTGGCGCCGCTGGCGCATCTGGTCACGCCACCCGCCGCCGATTTGCCGGTGTTGCTGCTGAACCCGGGGCAATTTGAGCGATTGCCCAGGCTGTGTGGCGCGATCTGGCATGCCTCGACCCTGAGCCGGGAGATCCGCCGCGAAGTGGTCAATGAACTGCGCGAAGGCCTCGGTCAGGAAGCCTTTGCCCTGGCCCTGGCGAACCGGCAGTTGGGCGGCGCGGCCGACCTGCTGCGGGAGCCCGCCGAGTTGATCGACGCCATCGACCGCGATGGCCTCACCTGTGTCGCCGCCTGGTTGCAGGCCCAGCCTGCCGAGTTGCAAGGCTGGCTGCCCCTGCGGTTTGTCGCACCCAAGGGCTACAGCGGGCGCTTGCCCCGCGACCTGGAAATTGTCCAGACCGTCGCTGCCCGGTTGCTCTCGGAGGAGATTGCCCATGAGTGAATTACCCAGCCGTCCCGCCGCGCGGATTTTGCGCGCCGATGAAGCGGCGTTGTGGACCGACGGTTTCGCCTTCGTGCAAGCCGCCAAGGAACACGCCGAGCAGATCAAGGCCGACAGTGAACAGTGGCTGCACACCGCCCGTGCCGAAGGCTTTGAGAGCGCCCGCCGGGAAGGCGCCGAACAGGTCGCGCAGCTGCTGCTGGAAACCCAGGCCAAGGTCCAGCATTACCTGGCCGGGCTTGAAGCGTCGCTGGCGGATTTGGCCCTGGGCATCGTGCGTGAAGTGCTCGGCGAGCTGGATGACACCGACCGCGTGGTGCGTTGTACACGCCAGGCGTTGAGCGCGTTTCGTCAGGGCCAGGCGCTGACCTTGTGGGTGCCTGCGGCCGAAGTGAGTGCCCTGCGCCAACAGTTGCTGAAGGACGGCATTGCCGTGGAGGCCGATGCGCAATTGAGCGCCGGCCAGGCCCGCCTCAGCAGCCCGGCGGGCTCGGTTGAGTTGGGGCTGGAAGCGCAGTTGCAAACCTTGCGCCGCAGCCTGTTGCCCTTTGCTGAAGAGGGCGTGGCATGAACCTCAATCAACTGCTGCCGCGCCTGACCGAGCGGCTGTCCCAGGCCCGCTTGCGTCCGATGCAAGGCACGGTGCTGAGTATTCGCGGGGTATTGCTGCGGGCCAGCGTAGCGGGGGCGAGCATCGGCGAGCTGTGTCATTTGCGCGATCCGGTGAGTGGCCGCAGCCTCAGTGCCGAAGTGATTGGGTTTGATGGTGATGAAGCGATCCTGTCGCCCATCGGTTCCATGGAAGGCCTGTCGACCCGTACGCAAATCATCGCCACCGGCGAAAGCCTCGGTGTGGCGGTAGGCGATGCGCAACTGGGGCGGGTGATCAGCCCCATGGGCGAGTTTCTTGATGGTGACGGTGTACCGCCGAGCTTGAACTTGCAGACTTACCCCTTGCATGCCGAGCCGCCGGCGCCGTTCTCACGGCAACTGATCGTACGCTCCATGGCGTTGGGCATTCGCTCCATCGATGGTTTGCTGACCCTTGCCCAGGGCCAGCGCATGGGCATCTTTGGCGAACCCGGGGTGGGCAAATCCTCACTGTTGGCGAGCATCATCCGCAACAGTGAAGCCGATGTGATTGTGATCGGCCTGATTGGCGAGCGGGGCAGGGAAGTGCGCGAACTGCTGGACGTGCAACTGGACGCCCAGGCCCGCGCGCGGACCGTTGCGGTAGTCGCCACCTCCGACCGCCCGGCGGCTGAGCGGGTGCGTGCGGCGTTTGTCGCCACCACCCTGGCCGAGTACCACCGCGACCAGGGCCGCAACGTACTGCTGCTGATGGACAGCCTCACACGGTTCGCCCGGGCCCAGCGCGAAATCGGCCTGGCGGTGGGTGAGCCACCGACACGTCGCGGTTATCCGCCGTCGTTTTTTGCCACCTTGCCCAAGTTGTTGGAGCGCGCCGGGCCGGGGCCCACCGGCAGCATCACCGCGCTGTACACCGTGCTCACCGAAGGCGACGCCGCTAGCGATCCGGTGGCTGAGGAAGCGCGTTCGATCCTCGACGGGCACATCGCCCTCAGTGCCGAACTGGCGCAGCGCAACTACTTCCCGGCGGTGGACGTGCTGCGCAGTCGCAGCCGGTTGATGGAGCAGGTGGCGGGTGACGAACACAAGCGCCTGGCAATGCGCATCCGTGAATTGATGGCGCGCTACGGCGAAATCGAAATGCTGATCCGCGTCGGCGAGTACTCCGCCGGCAGCGACCCCCTGGCCGACGAAGCGATCACCCGCCATGGTGCGATCGAAGCCTTCCTGCGCCAAAACGCCGACGAACCCAGCAGCCCCGAACACACCTTGACCCGCATGCGCCAGGTGCTGGCATGAGCTTGAAAGCACAGCAAGATCCAGCGTGGGAGCTGTCGAGCTTCAGCGAGGCTGCGATGGCGTCAGTGCAGCCAACATCAATGTTGCCTGACCCACCGCTATCGCAGCCTCGCCGGGGCTCGACAGCTCCCACATTTGATCTTCATGCACTCCTTGATCCGTATGCGCCAGCTGCTCACATGAGCCTGAAAGCACAGCAAGATCCAGTGTGGGAGCTGTCGAGCTTCAGCGAGGCTGCGATGGCGTCAGCACAGCCAACATCAATGTTACCTGACCCACCGCTATCGCAGCCTCGCCGGGGCTCGACAGCTCCCACATTTGATCTTCATGCACTCCTTGACCCGCATGGGCCAGGTGTTCGCATGACCCCGAAAGTGCAGCGCGATCCAGTGTGGGAGCTGTCGAGCTTTAGCGAGGCTGCGATGGCGTCAGCACAGCCGGCATCAATGTTGCCTGACCCACCGCTATCGCAGCCTCGCCGGGGCTCGACAGCTCCCACATTTGATCTTCATGCACTCCTCGATCCGCATGCGCCAGGTGCTGGCATGAGTCCGAACGCGCAGCAAGGTCCAGTGTGGGAGCTGTCGAGCTTCAGCGAGGCTGCGATGGCGTCAGCACAGCCGACATCGATGTTGCAGCGTTGCCGGGACTCTACAGCTCCCACATTCGATCTTCATGCACTCAGTGAGTGCGCTGTTGGTATGACGATGGAGAAAAGAACCGATGAAGACTGAACAACTGCGCACCCTGCAAACCCTGCGGGTGCTGCGGGAACAGCGGGCGGCGAGCCAGTTGGCGGCGCAGCAGCAGCGCTGCGCACAAACCCACGGCGCCCTGACTGATGCCAAGGAGCAATTGCGCCTGCACCGTGAAGCCGTTGCCCGTGAAGCCGGCGAGATTTACGCCTCACTCACAGAGGGCTTGTCGGTGGCCAGTTGGCAAGCGGCCCAGGATCGTCTGCGGGGCTTGTCCGACGATGAGCGCTTGCTTGAAGGCGACGTCAGCCAAGTCTCCAGCACCCTGCAAACCCAGGAGCGCGAGCGTGAGCTGTTTCGCCAGGAGCGCCTGAGCCGCCAGCGCCAGTCCGACGCCTGGCAAAGTCTGCTGGACGGGCGTGAAAGCAGCGAACGAGTGGCCGGCGAGCTGCGTGAAGAACAAGGGCTCGGCACATGATCGTCGCCCTTGCCGACCCGCTGGGCCCTTGGCTCGAACACCACGACCCGGCGCTGCTCACCGTGCATAACCAACTGCACCGCCGGCGCCATGCGTGGCAGGGCCGCTGCGCCGGGCAGGACTTGAGCGTCGCCTGGGCCGCCGATCCGCAGCCACTGAAAAACCCCCGGGATGTGCAACTGCTGCTCGGGCAATCACCGGTGCGCCTGCGACTTTCGGCTGCCGCCCTGGAACAGGTACTGGTGCCGCTGGCGTTGCAGTTTGACGCGCAGGTGCTGCCGTCATTGCCGCGCTCGCTGTTGCTGGAGCTGGCTGTGCTGGATCTGATCGAGCGCCTGGAACCGTTGCTCGGCCACCCCGTGCAGTTGCTCGAAGCCAGTGACGATGCGCGGTCTTACCCCGTGCACCTGGCGCTGACATTGACCTTCGGCAACACCCTGCCAATGGCCGCCCAGCTTGACCTGAGCGAAAGCGCTGCGTTCCTGGTGGCGCAGTTGCTGGAGCAACACGGCCAGGTCCAGGCTGACCCGTTACCCGCACTGCGCCAGACACTCTCGGTGCTTACCGGGCAGCAATGGCTGAGCCTCGGTGAGTTGCGCAGCCTGCAGCCCGGCGATGTGCTGATGCTCGAAGCCGGCAGCGGCCTGCTGCTGGACCTTGACGGCCGCCTGCAAGCCCGCTGCCGGCGTGACGGCTCATCGCTGCAGCTACAGGAACCTTTGAAATCGCCCCTTTTGGACATGGAGAACACAATGACTGATGTCGATGCCGCCGCGGCCCTGGACGATTTGCCCCTCAAGCTGGTGTGCCAGGTCGGCAGCCTGGAACTGACCCTGGCGCAGTTGCGGGAGCTGGGGGCGGGCAGCCTGCTGCAACTGAATACGCCGACGGTGGATGGCGTGGACCTGATGGTCAACGGCCGCCGCGTCGGCCAGGGCCAACTGGTGAAGATCGGTGATGGCCTGGGTGTGCGCCTGTTGAGTTTCGCCACCCCATGACCGGTTATCAGCCGAACCTGATCGAGATCATCCTGGTGGTTGCCACCATCGGGTTGATCCCGCTGGCGGTGGTGACCCTCACCGGCTTCATGAAAATCTCGGTGGTGCTGTTCCTGATCCGCAACGCCCTGGGCGTGCAGCAAACGCCGCCGAACCTGGTGCTGTACGGCATCGCGCTGATTCTCTCGGTGTACGTGACTACGCCGTTGATTGGCGACATGTACCGCCAGGTGGAAGGGCGCGACCTGAACATCGAGCACGTCGAGCAACTCAAGGACCTCGGCGACGCCTTGCGCCCGCCGCTGCAGGCGCACCTGGCGCGGTTTGCCAACGAGTCCGAGCGCGGCTTTTTCGTGCAGGCCACCGAGACCATCTGGTCGCCGGAAGCCCGTGCCGACCTGCGGGATGACGACCTGGTGGTGCTGATCCCGGCGTTTGTCAGTTCGGAGCTGACCCGGGCCTTCGAGATCGGGTTCCTGCTGTACATCCCATTCCTGGTGGTGGATTTGCTGGTGTCCAACGTGTTGATGGCGATGGGCATGTCGATGGTCTCGCCGAACCTGATTTCGATCCCGCTGAAAATCTTCCTGTTCGTGTCATTGAGCGGCTGGTCGCGCCTGATGCACGGTTTGATTCTGAGTTACGGCTGAGGCACGACCCATGGGCCAGGACGTTTTCCTGTCATTGATGAAACAGGCACTGATGACCGTGCTGATGCTCTCTGCGCCGGCGCTGGGGGTAGCGATTATCGTCGGCTTGAGCGTGGGCCTGTTCCAGGCGCTGACCCAGATTCAGGACCAGACCTTGCCCCAGGTAGTGAAGCTGGTGGCGGTGCTGCTGACCATCGTGTTTCTGGGGCCGTTGCTGGCGGGGCAAGTGGCGGAACTCGGCAGCCAGGTGCTGGACAACTTCCCGCTGTGGACGCGCTGACCCCCCATGGATGCCAGCCTTACCGCACAGTTTCTCGAAGTCGCCTACCCGGTGATCAGCTCGGCCTCGCTGGCCGCCTGCCGGGCCATGGGCGTGGTGGTGATCACCCCGGCGTTCAACCGCCTCGGGCTCACCGGGATGATTCGCGGCTGCGTGGCCGTGGCGATTTCGATCCCGATGTTCATGCCGGTATTCGACGCCATGACCTCGATGCCCAACCACGGCAGCCTGTTTATCGCCGGGTTGCTGATCAAGGAATTCCTGATCGGCATCCTGATCGGCCTGTTGTTCGGCATACCGTTCTGGGCGGCGGAAGTGGCGGGGGAGTTGATCGACCTGCAGCGTGGCTCGACCATGGCGCAACTGGTGGACCCGTTGTCTACCGGGGAATCAAGTGTGATGTCCACGTTGCTGACGGTGATGTTGATCACGCTGTTCTTCATGTCCGGCGGTTTTATCCTGATGGTCGACGGCTATTACCACAGCTACCAGCTCTGGCCGGTGACCGCGTTTACCCCGGTATTTGCCAGCTCGGCGTTGCTGGCGGTGCTGTCGATCCTTGACCAGATCATGCGCGTCGGGGTGCTGATGGTGTCGCCGCTGATCATCTCGCTGCTGGTCACCGACCTTATGCTCGCGTACCTGTCGCGCATGGCGCCGAACCTGCACATTTTTGACCTGTCGCTGCCGGTGAAAAACCTGTTTTTCTCGATCCTGATGGTGATCTACATCGGCTTCCTGATTCCCTTGATGCTGGACCAGCTGGCAGAGTTTCGCGGCACCGTGGAGCTGCTGAAAACCCTGGCGGGCATGGAGTAAGGCATGGGCGATACCAGCGAAGAAAAATCCCAGCCGGCCACGGACAAGAAGCTCAAGGACGCGCGCAAGAAGGGCCAGGTCGCCAAGAGCCAGGACCTCGTCTCGGGCATGGTCATCCTGTTTTGCACCCTGTGCATTTCCATCCTCGCACCTCGGGCCCAGGCCCAGGTCACCGCGCTGATCGACCTGACCGCGCAGATCTACATCGAACCCTTCGCCACGGTGTGGCCACGGGTGCTGGACCATGCCGAGCAACTGGTGATCGGCATCACCTTGCCGGTGATGGCGGTGACCACCGGGGTGGTGATCCTGACCAATATCATCACCATGCGCGGCTTTGTGTTTTCCGTGGAGCCGATCAAGCCGGAGTTCAAACGCATCAATCCGGCGGAAGGCTTCAAGAAGCTGTTCGCCTTGCGCAATTTTGTGGAATTCATCAAGGGCCTGATCAAGGTGCACGTGCTGGCCGTGGCGTTCTACGTGGTGGGGCGGCACGCGTTGCAGGCATTGATGGAGTCTTCGCGGTGCGGCGCCGGGTGTATCGAATCGACGTTTTTCCTGGTGCTCAAACCGCTGGTGTTTACCGTACTCGCCGCTTTCATCCTGGTGGGCGGGGTGGACGTGTTGATGCAACGCTGGCTGTTCGGCCGCGACATGAAAATGACCCGTAGCGAGACCAAGCGCGAGCGCAAGGACATTGACGGCGACCCGCTGATCAAGAGCGAGCGCCGGCGCCAGCGCCAGGAGATGCAGGCGTTGGCCACCAAGCTGGGGTTGGGTCGGGCGTCGATGATGATCGGCACCACCGACGGCTGGGTGATTGGCGTGCGCTATGTGCGTGGAGAAACGCCGGTGCCGGTGGTGGTGTGCCGGGCGTCGCCGGAGGAAGCGTTGGGGATGTTGCAGGAGGCGTTCGACCTGGGCATCCCGCAGGCACCGGACAAAAACCTGGCGCAGGCGATTGCCAGGAAGACCGTGCCGGGAGATCCGGTACCGGATGCGTCGTTTCAGGCGGTGGCGGACTGGTTGGTGGCGGCACGGTTGATCTGAGGCCGGCGGGCAGCGCTGGAACCGATGCCGACCGCTGCGCCACAGAGCAACAGTCTGCCGCTACTCCGTCTTCCGACGGCATGCAGGGCAGGTATGTCGAACAGACCAGGAAAATTCAATCATGACGCTAACCCATTCATTCAGTACGCCTCACACACAGCACTCGTATCTCAACGGTCACTCCCAGCACGCGCATCGCCCCTCTGGCAACGCCTATGCCCGGCATTCAGACGCGGCCCTGGCCCTGGCGTTTGACAAGAACTTCGATGCCTTCAGGCCGTCGGGTTCAAGCAATGCGACACAAGGAAAAATACGTGAGGTTGCCGAGCGGCCACTAACGGGATACCCGCAACGGGATAACCTGACGATGCTGGCCAGGGAAGTACTCAAGCGCGATAACGTGATGAGTGAGCTGGACTCGGTGGACCACGGCGGTCATCGGGACGGCATTATTGGCCGGTATAATCCTAAGAACGCGGCCAACAAGTTATCGGACTGCCCGCCGCCGGACCCTTGCTACTCGAAACCCTGCCGCCCGCAACCTGGCAGGCCAAAGCCATGCGGTTCTTCGCCGTTCAATATTTATAGCAGTATGTCGGACTCCAGCGTGGCGCTGGCGTTTGGCAATAACTACAAGGAGTTCGGCAACCCGCAAAGAAATGGTGTGGCAGACCTTGGGCAGATCTTCAAAATGGCGGGGCGCGAGATGAGCGGCAACTGGGCGCAGGACAACATGACGTTGCTTGCCCGGGAAATCGTCAAGCGGCCTCATGTGAGCCACGCACTGGATTCCATCGATGACAACGGCAGGCAGGACGGCATTATCGGTTATCGCAATGCACAGCTGTCATCCGCTCACCTGGCGCGCCGCTAAGCACACCACCCTGATCCTGAACCCTGTGGGGACCGGTCGGCCACACAGGGTTTCTACGGGGTGCCGGGGCACTCAGGGCTTGTCTACATCGTGATACTCACCGCCATATCCATCCCCCACCCGCCAAATGATGTCGTGGTTTTCATTGGTCCATTCCGACGGTTTCAGCGAGTACTTGTAGTCCTCTGAGTTACGGTTATTTCCGTCGCCGATAAAGTCCGGATGGTCCCGCCGATGGTCGCCACCACGAATACTCGAGCGGGCATCCCACTCTTCCTTGCGGAAATCAAAAATACTCTGGTCCTGCGGCGCATCCCGCTGGCCCCAGTCGGACAGGTAGGTCTGCAACCACACATACGCTTCATCCCCGTTGGGCTTGAGCAACCCGTCCTGCTTGAAGTCCTGGATCTGGTTCCAGTTCTGCATCGAGATCTTGTGCAGTTTGTGGGACTGCACCGTGCTCAGGATCGCCCCGACAAACGACAACGCGCCGGAGATCAAAAAGCCCACCGGCCCCAGGAACGGAATGATCCGCCCGGTTACCCCCAGGGTGGTGAGTACGCCGCCGCCAGCCGCCACCAGGCTGCTGACGCCACCGGCCATGGACAGTGAGCCGGAGGCGATTTTTACCGGGTCTTTCTCACGCACACCGTCACGCAAGGTAAACGCCGCCTGGACCACACTGATCACGCCGCCCGCCACGTCGGTGGCCATGCCGATTACCTTGATCGCGCTGCTGGCGAACTTCGCGCCAAAGCCTGCACCGGCCACGCCACCGCGGCTGGCGATGCCTTTTTCGATGCCTTCCTGGACCTTCTTCGCGCCTTCGTCGCTCCAGCCGCCGCTGTTGAGGGCCTTGCCCACGTCCTTGCCGTCGTCCATGGCCTGGTCGACGATCTCGAAGTACTTCTTCTGCACCGCCTCGGCATCCTTGGGCAGCGCGTGGTAACCCTCGCCGGGCTTGGCCCACAGGTCGGGCAGGGAACGGTCGAAGCCCATCAGTTTGTAGGCGTTGGTGCCGCGCAACTTGTCATAGACCTTCAAGCCCAGCGTGGCGAAGTGTGAGCCGGTGCCGAGGAAGCCGAGGAAGTCGTTGGCGATGCCCAGGCGCTTCATCGGCGTGTCGGCGAGCTTGCCGCCCTGGCCTGCGAGTTGGTAGACGATCCGGCCCATCCCGATCGCGCCGCCCACCGAGCCGAGTACGCCGTTGTCCTTGAGGAAGTTGAGGTTCTTCACGAAGGCACTGCGGTTCTCTTCGCTGAGGCCCGGCATGATCTCCTTGCTCACCGCCTTGTCGATGTCGCTGAAGCTGATCACGCCGTTTTTCTGCCAGGTATCGCCGAGGGAAATCATCGCCTTGCCGAAGTCGGCGGCGGCGTTTTTGTCCTTGAGCAACTGGTCGACGAACTTCGAATACACCCCCAGCGCCTGGCGCGGCAGCCCGTCGGCGCCGCCCTTGAGCATCGACAGGATCGCCATCGTGTTGTCGGTGGTGGCCAGGGCGGTGTTGTCGTCGGAGATTTTGGTCGGGTCGTCCATCAGCTTTTCAACGGCGTCGGTGTAGCCGTCGATCTGCAGGTTTTGCAGGAAGTTGTCGGCCTTGGCCGGGTCGATATCGGCCAGGGCGGTGTAGGCGGTCTGGATTTCCTGGGCGGCCAGTTCGGTCTTGCCGCTGTCTTGCAGGGACTTGATGTATTGGGTGAAGTTCTCCGAGGAGGTGCTGTCGATCAGTTTCTGCCGGGTCTCGTCGACCTTGGCCTGGCCGCCGTCGACCTTACCCAGGGCCGCGTCGTGGTTGGCCTTGATGTCGTGCTGAATGGTCGAGTTGCCGAGCAGGTCGTTGAGAGTCAGGTCGATGGCCTTGGTGTCGAAGATGTTGTCGCGCACGTCCCGCGAGGTCACGTCGATGGGCGTGGTGGCGATGCCCTGATTGCCGAACCCGTGCTCGGGAATGATCGACATGCCATTGTCGACCATGCTTCGGGCTTCCACCGCCCGCAGGAACTTGGCGCGTGGGTCGTCCTTGCCGATGCTGCCGTCCTTGACCCCGGCGCGGTAGCTGTCCACCAGGGTTTTCATCGACAGGTCCTGCACCGACAGCGGGTTGCCGCTTTCGTCTTTCTCGGTGGTGGTCAGGTTGTCGACGGACACATCCTTGAGGGGCGGCAGGCCGTTGTCGGTGCGCAGCTTGTCGACGTCGGTGGTCTGCGCGGCGATGTCGCTGCGGTAGCTGGAAATCTGCTCGAACAGCTGTGGGTTGCTGTCTTCCGACACCACGATTTTCTCTTCGCTGCCCCCCGGCTTGTGCTGAGTGAAGGCGATCAGGCCCGGGCCATAATCACCGGCGCCGCCGACGCTCATGATGTCTTCGGTGGAGGGCAGGTACGCGTCCGGGCCGGCGAGGGTGTAGCCGTCGCCCTTGGCCTTTTCGATGCCGGCCAGGGTTTGGCCCTGGGTGGTGTAGGCGGCGAAGGCTTCGGGGGTGATGTCCTTGGACACCACCAGCAATTTGCCGTCGGCCTGGTTGACCACGAGAATGCCGTCTATGGGCGTGTCGACCTTGCTGATGTCCCCCAGCTTCAGGCTGGCTTCGTCCTTGCGCAGCAGTGCCTGGCCGGGCAGGGACTGGGCGTTTTTGATGTAGTCGAAGGCCTGCGAGCCCTCGCTGGCGTGCACGGCGTGGAGGAAGTTGTAGAACGGCCCGCCGGAATTGGGGTTGGGGTTACTGAGATCGGCGCCGGGTTGCGGCAGGTCGGCTTCGGATTTGCTGATCATGTACTTGTGGCCCTGGTGTTCGAACAGAATCACCCCGGCGCTGTTGTCTTCGGACACCACCTTCAACTGACTGAAATCGAGGTCTTCCGGCAGGCTGGTGACGGCTTCATAACCCTTGGTCTTGCCGTCATTGAGCGCCTCCTTGGTCACCCCGGCCTGGGTGTAGGTGCTGAAGGCCTGGGGCGTGAGCAATTCGGAGATGACCAGGGTCTGGCCGTTTTCCAGGGTCACTTTGAGGACGCCGTCTTCGGCCTTGCCCACGGATTTGATATTGGCCAGGCGTACGCCGTCGCCGTCCTCGCGCAGCAGTTGCTGGTCGGGGTTCTTCAGGCTTTCGACGATGACCTTGCCGGCCGGGGTGCCCTGGGTTTCGGCCAGGGTCTGGAGGAAGGTGTACAGCGGCGTGCCTTCGTCGGGCCCGCCCTGGTTGACGGGGGCCACGGCATGGCCGAAGCGCAGGTTTTTCAGCACGTCGAACCCGTCCTGGGCGTTCGCCGCACCCTCGGCACTGATCTTGTATTTGACGCCGTCCTGTTCGAAGTAGATCACCCCGGCGTCTTTGTCCTGGGAGATGACCTTGAGCTTGTCGATGTCGAGCTTGGCCGGGAGGGCGGTGACTTCCTTGTAGTCCTCGGGCTTAAGGGTCTTGTCGCCCGGCCCGGTGCTGGCAAGGATTTTGGCTTTGTTCAGGACGGCGTCGAAAACCCGCTGGGGAGCGTTGGGTTGATCGACGCGGGGGGAGGCGGATTTTTCGGGACGGGTGATCATTGGTTCAGTCCATGTGAGGGGCGCACGAGGACTCGATACTAGGGGCTGCAAGTGGGTAAAAGCGGGTTTGTTGGCAACAAGTCACAAGCTTTCACGGGTGTGAATTCGCGGAAATGTCCTCGACGCCTCCCAGCGTCTCCATCGCAGTGGGCAATGCATCCCGACATCAGGTCCAGGTCACCACCACTTCCATTTTCCCTGTTCTTTAAGCGTCGCGATGATGGCTTCGCGTTTGTGCCGGATCTCAAGCATTTTCTGGCGCATTTCCCGGCAGCGGTTGCTGTTGAGGATCAGCAAGCCCACCAGTGGGCCAAGAAGGGCCATGGAGTAGAGGTAGGTGTTGGGGCGGTAGGTGATGGCAGGGAGCGATATCAGCAGGCAGATAAGATAAACCCCTATATGTATCCAGACCCAATGAGTTCGCCCGGCCAACACCTGCGCCTTGGCGAGAGAAAACACCACGCTCAACGCCAACGCTCCGAAAAAAACGCTTTTGGTGACCACGTCTATTTGGAGTCCGGAGAGATAACTTACTGCCACCAAGAGAGCGGCCATCGCAATCGAAAAACAACCAGCAAGAAGATCTCCTCCTATGACCGGCATGTAACGCTTTAGCAGGGGGCGCGGGTCTTCAATATAAAAAGCCGAGTAATAAAGATCTTTCCCGCTCATTGTTTTCCAGTTTTTTAAGTCGCCACTCAGGTTGTCCAGGGGGGCTGTCTTTTTATGCTTGTTCACTGGCTCACCTCTTCATAGATACCAATAGCCAGTGTCTTGACGTTTCCTGACATGGCGCTGCTGGTGAAACCCAGCGTTGCTGCCAAGGCATCTCTGATGTGGTTGGTGGTCGCTTTCTGCATTTGTGTTGCACTGATGCGCTTGGTGGCCGCACCGGAAGCCTGTTTTAACTTGAGTAGCTTCGGTGTCAGGCGCGGGTCCCTGATCTTGAGCAGCTCATCATTCAGCTTCGCTCGTTCTTGACGGTTAAGTCCTCTCAGCACTTGTCGTAAGGGCTTGCCGGTTACTTTTGTGGTCGTATTGATCGCTTTTATCGTGGTCAACGTTGAGGTCGCGATGCCCAGCAAGGCAACGCTGTCCAATAAAACCATTACGGCCCGATACCAGGCTTCGTTGTCCAGGTAGTCATAAGCTGCAGGAAGCGCAACTTCAAATCCAGTTCGAAGCACTCCCGCAACGCACTGCGCGATACTCGCTGTTGCAGCCGCTTTCCCAATAAACGTAATCACCGCACTGGTCCCGGCCGTAAATGGCATCAGCGCAATCCCACTTGAAATCACCACCCAGCTCAGTATCGCCCCCGTGCACGTCACTGCAGTATTCAACGCTTCGGCCACCCGTTTCGACTCCCGAGGTTCGTGGGCCAGCATCCGCTTGAACTCTGAAGGCCCCACATACCTGGGCGCCTCGCGCAACACCACCTTCTTGGGCACCACGCTGCAAATCGCCTGGAATTCGCGCAGGGTCACTACGTTGAACTGCTCATCGATGTACACCACGCCGGCGCCGATCAGCGCCGGATCGCTGTCGATGGCGAAGAACAACCGGTGCAGGTCGAGGCTGCTTTCAATCCGTTGGCGGGTGGTGAGATGGGCTGAAGGGAATCCGTCTTTCAGCAGGGAAGCAGCCATTCCTTAACTCCTGGAGTTTGCGAGAGCCGAGAGAGTAGAGAGGGCGTGGCGCACATGAATATAGGAGCGTTCGCTTTTTCAAGACAGGCACTTCCCGATCCCGCTTGGGCGTCTTGTGAGCACCACGCCGCATAAGGAAGAGTGCGCCCCTCGCCACTACCGGCGAAAACCAACACAGGGAGTAAGCATGGCCACTGATATGTTTTTGAAACTGGGCGATATCAAGGGTGAGTCGCGGGACCAGAGCCATCGCGACGAGATCGATATCGCCAGCTGGGCATGGGGTTTGTCCCAGGAGGGTTCCATGCATACCGGCACGGGTGGTGGGGCGGGGAAGGTCAGCATTGCCAACCTGAATCTCAAGAAAGCGCTGGATAAATCCAGCCCCAATCTGATGATGGCATGTGCCAGTGGCAAGCATTATCCGGAGGCGCGTCTGGTGGTGCGCAAGGCGGGCGGCCCAAGCGCAGTGGAGTATTTGATCATCACCTTGAAGGAGGTGCTGGTGTGCGGCTACGACATCCGTACTGAAGATGACAGTGAACAACTTCAGGAAAACATCGCCCTGAATTTTGCTAGCGTGGAAGTCAGCTACCAGGCGCAAAAGGCCGACGGTGCCAAGGAAGGCGGCCCGGTGAAGTTTGGTTGGAACATCCGGCAGAACGTCAAGATTTGAGGGGTGAAGCAGGCATGAACTGCTATAGGTCAGGACGACCCTCTATTTTCCTCGGACCTTGTGCTATTGGGATGAACACAATCGCGCGCAGTCGTCGACGAGACTCTCAAAAAAACGCCGGGATCCGTGAGCAAGCGTGGGAAGTACCGATTGTTTCAGCCTGACCTTGCGCGCCCTACTGGATATCTTGACCGAGCGCTTTAGTCACGCAACAGGCCAGCTACTGCGCGACATACGTAGCTCTGTATTTTAGCTGCGCCAGAGAGGAACGAGACCCTCGTCAATCACCCAGTGAGGTTGGCCGGGCTGGATACAGACGCCACCGAGCCAGCGTTCCTGGCTGGCATGGTCCGGCCAGTAAGCCTTGCCGTTCAGAACCTGACGACCCAACGCAGTCAACGCCAACAAACGTTGAGGCCACGGCAGTTGAGTCTCGGACTCGATCAACAGCGGATTGTCGCCATCAATCAATGGCCGCATCAGCGCATGGAACATCATGTCCCCCAGGTACGGCAGCGGTTCGCGCTTGCCCATCAACTCGGCAAACACCCGGCCAAACGGCACAGGCCCGGCCTCATCCACGTAGTGCAGGGCCAGGCGCTCGGTCAGTGACAAACCGTCCCGCACACCCGGTAACTCCTGCAATTGCCGACGCAACGCCGGGGCCAGCAAGGGCAGGGCTGTATGGTTGCTCCGGGCCAGTTCCGCCAGCTTGACCGGCGAACTGTCGCAGTACGCCAGCCAGGCCTGCCGCGCCAGCTTCAGCATGTCCTCATCGACCCGCCGACGCTGTGGCCACAGCCACGCCAATACTTCAGGCGCCAGTTGGCCAATGCCGATAAAGCGTTGCACGCCGGGGATGCGGTCGACCTCGATCAGCTCGAGCTTTTCAGGCAAACGCTCAAGCCCGGCCAGCGCCCGAATCAGGAACAATTGGTCGTAAGCATCCGCCTCACACCACAACACGCTATGACCGGCGCCGCCCAGTTGTTCCAGATGCTTGTATTCGTCTGCATGTCGGCGGGACACTTCGGCCTCGTCCATTGCAAATACCTGGCTGATATAGCGGCTGCGGACGGCCAGGTATTGCTCGGCTGGCAAATCCTGGACCGGGCCCATGCACAGCGGATCAATCAGCATCCGAAAGTGGCCCTTGAAACCCGCCACGCCCAGGCTGTGGGCAATGTCACTGCCGCAGCGCCAGTGGGTGGTGCGGGCTTCATCGCTGGCTTCGAAACCCGGGTGGCGGGCGGCAAAGTCCACTGCATCGACGTGCGCTTTAAGCTTGGGCCAGCTGGGAAAACCGAGTTCCTTGGCGATCAGCCATTGAGCCTCGGATAAGGTGGGAGTAACGACGGCATCGGCGCATTTCAGGCGGCGCAACAGCTCCTTGGCGCGCTTGCGTTGCTGCTCAAGGTTGATACGGCCGTTAGTGGACGAGAATGCTTGCGACATACGATCTCCTTGCACAAACCTTGTCCGCTTTAAGGTTGGGAGTCGTAGAAATGTGATATTCAGTCAAGGTCTTGGGCGCAGCCCTTTCCGCGGAGGGTGGCGTAGATGGCGCCAGGCGGGAAATATAGGCAGTGCAATGATTGATTGCAAGCCGCCCGGCGTTGAGCGCCGGTGTGTGCACAGGAGACGTTCATGAAAGTTGGTGTGATTTCCGATACCCACGGCTTGCTCCGCGCCGAGGCCCTGGCGGCCCTGGAAGGCTGCGAGCAGATTGTTCACGCCGGGGATATTGGCAGCCCGGAAATTCTTGAGCTGCTGGCCTCGATTGCGCCGTTACACGTGGTGCGCGGCAATAACGACCTGGATGCCGCCTGGGCAGAGCACCTGGCGGACCGCCTGGATTTCGAGCTGAATGGCTGGCGGGCGCTGCTGGTGCATGACATCGCCGATGTGCCGAAGGCGCTGGACCCGGGCATCCGGCTGGTGATTACCGGACACTCTCACAAGCCACTGATTGAGTGGCGCGGCGACCGGCTTTTTCTCAACCCCGGCAGTGCAGGGCGGCGCCGCTTCAAATTGCCGGTGACCCTGGCGCTGCTTGAGGTGCAGGAGAAATCCCTCAAGCCGCGGCTGGT
The DNA here is from genome assembly GCF_052682255.1 of Pseudomonas sp. 32A. NCBI lineage: Bacteria > Pseudomonadati > Pseudomonadota > Gammaproteobacteria > Pseudomonadales > Pseudomonadaceae > Pseudomonas > Pseudomonas sp. 32A. The sequence goes on from NZ_JBQYLY010000001.1 coordinate 5,313,087, forward strand.
GTCGCTTGAGCCCAAGCGCTGAAGCATTTGTGGCGAGGGGGCTTGTTGTGGCGAGGGAGCAAGCTCCCTCGCCACGGGGGACGTGCCCTGTCTTACCATTGCGTCTAAATCAGGAACAGGGATCATCAAGTCCATGAGCGTATTAGTAGAAACCCGGGCGCTCACGCGTATGGACGAGCGCCGTCAGCTTCAACTGCTGCAGCCCACGAACTTCCAACTGCACCCTGCCGATCGCATCTCTATTACCGGCTCATCCGGCTCCGGCAAAAGCGTATTCCTGCGGGCACTTGCCTTGCTCGACGCGCCCAGCTCAGGGGAAATCCTCTGGCACGGCCAACCCATCGCCAACGCGCAAATCCCGCAGTACCGCAGCCGTATCAGCTATCTCTCCCAGCGCCCGGCGCTGATCGAAGGCTCGGTGGAAGACAACCTGCGTTTCCCCTACAGCCTCAAGGCCTTGCACCACCTCAGTTTCGATGCGGAGGCCGTCAAGGCACTGCTGGCCCACGCGGGGAAAGAATCGGGCTTCCTGGCAAAAAACGCCGGGGACTTGTCCGGCGGTGAGTCCCAGGTGGTTTCGCTGATCCGTACCCTGCAACTCAATCCCGATGTGTTGCTGCTGGACGAACCCACCGCCGCTCTCGACCCGGCGTCATCCCGGGAAGTCGAGGCGCTGATCAACGCCTGGGTCGAAGCGGATCACGACCACGCCTATATCTGGGTGTCCCACGACCTTGAGCAGGCACAACGCATGAGCACCACCCGCCTGCATATGGACGCCGGCGTGCTGACGGGGGGCGTGCAGCCATGAATTATCACGACCTCACGGCACTGGACATGGCCATCGCCGCCTCGCTGATCCTGATCAACGGCGCGCTGTCACTGCTGTTGCGTTTGGGCCTGGAACGTCAGCTGTTCTGGGCTGCCGTACGCACGGTGGTGCAGTTGCTGGCGATTGGTTACCTGTTGGGCTGGGTGTTCGAGTTCGCCTACTGGTACGTGGTGTTGCCGCTGATGTGCCTGATGACCCTGATCGCCGGGCTCTCGGCCGCCGGGCGCGGCAAGCGGACCTATGCCGGCCAGCGGGCCGACAGCATTGTGTCGGTGTGGGGCAGTTCGTGGTTGGTGACGGCTATCGGCTTGTTCGCGATCATCCGGATTCACCCGTGGTACGAGCCGCAGTATGCGATTCCGATCCTCGGGATGATTCTTGGTAATACCCTCACTGGTGTGTCTCTGGGGATTGAGCGCATGACCCAGGAGCTGACCTCGGGGCGCAACACCATCGAGATGGTCCTGGCCCTGGGTGGTTCACGCTGGGAGGCGGCGCAGGATGCGATTCGCCAGGCGGTCAGGGCGGGGATGATTCCGACGTTGAACCAGATGACGGTGGTGGGGATAGTCAGCTTGCCGGGGATGATGACGGGTCAGGTGCTGGCGGGAGAAAGCCCGGTGGACGCGGTGCGTTATCAGATCGTGATTATGTTTTTGATCGCTGCGGCGTCGGCGCTGGGCACGGTAGGTGCGGTGTTGCTTACCTACCGGCGGTTGTTTTCTCCGGGGCATCGGTTTTTGCGCTACCGGCTTGAAGAGCGGGTGTGACCCTGAGGGGGGTAGGTATTTTTGTTGGCTCTACTGTGTACATATCCGTTGCTGCGGTAACGGCGGCTTATGGTTCCGCTCTTACAGCGGCTCACTTTGGAAAAGCCCCAAAGTAAGCAAAGGGCTCTGCCCCGCCTGTCGGCACCTCGCCTAGGCTCGGTGTTCCCTCACTCCGGCATTGCTCCGCGGGCCGCCGCGACGGGCCATCCATGGCCCGGCGCGGCTAAACCGGCGTCCTGCCGGTTTACCCGCTCCGCAATACCTGCGTTCGGCCTCGGGCTTATTGGGGCAGTCAGATCAAAATCAAAAGCAAAAGCACAGCGGCCTCCCGGCCGGCTTGAGTGTTAAAAGCAAAAGCAAAAACCAGAGCGAAAGCCAAATCTGAAGCTGATGCAGCTCTGCTTTTCTGTGGGAGCTGGCTTGCCTGCGATGCAGACAACTCGGTCTTTCAAATACACCGAGGCGATGCCATCGCAGGCAAGCCAGCTCCCACATTTGACCGTGCCCGCTTTTGATTTGGCTTGTGCCTTTGCTTTACCACACTCAAGCCGGCCGGTAGGCCGCTGTGCTCTTGATCTGCTTTTGATCTTGATCTTAGGCGCCCCGTTAAACCACGCTGGCCGAACGCAGGCTTTGGAGCGTGGGTAACCTGGCAGGACGCCAGGTTAGCCGTCCTGGGCCAAGGATGGCCCATGACGGCGGCCCACGGTCCAAAGCCGGAGTGAGGGCACTCCGAGCCTAGGCGAGGAGCCGAGTGGTGGGGCAAGAGCGTTTTGCTTACTTTTGCGCTCTTCAAAAGTGAGCCGCTGTAAGAGCGGAACCCTAGGCGGCCGTTACCCAAATAACGGATATACACCCGGTTCAATCACCCACACCGAAATCCAGCATCACCTTCATCGCCCGGCTCTTGTCCGCCGCCAGTTCAAACGCCTCCACCGCCTCGCTGAACGGCACGGTGTGGGAGATCACCGGACGCACATCAATCACCTGGCGATTCAGCAAATCCACCGCCTGAGCAAACTCCGAGTGGAAGCGGAAGGTACCCCGCAAGTCGATCTCACGGCTCACCAGCATATTCAGCGGCAGCGAAACTTCACCGCCCAAACCGACCGTCACCAGCACGCTGCGCGGGGCCATGCACTCCAGGCCGTTGCGCAGGGCCTGGGCGCTGCCGGAGACTTCGAACATCACGTCGAAGTAGCCTTTTTCGGCGGTATAGCGCTTCAACGCGTCGGCGTCTTCCGCCAGGTTATGGGTACGGCTGGCGCCCATTTTCTCGGCGCAGGCCAACGGCCCGGCGGCCAAGTCCACGGCGACGATTTCTCCCGCACCCGCTGCCCGCAGGCTGCCGATCAACAGGTTGCCGATAGGGCCGCAGCCGGTCACCAGCACCCGCTTGCCGAAGATCGCTCCGGCGCGCTGGATTGCATGCAAACCCACAGACAAGGGTTCAGCCATCGCACCTTCGGCAAGGCTGACATGATCGGCCAACAGGTGCGCCTGGTGCGTCTCGATCACCAGGGACTGTTGAAACGCGCCTTGCATGTGGGGGAAGGGCATCGCACTGCCGTAAAAGCGCATGTTCAGGCAATGGTTCGGCAGCCCTTGATGGCAATAACGGCAACCCCCGCAAGGCCGCGATGGCGAGACCGACAAACGTTGGCCCACTTTGAACGGCCCGTCCTCACGGCCCACGGCATCAATCACCGCCGACACTTCATGGCCCAGCACCATCGGCTCGCGCAGCCGCACAGTGCCGAAGCCGCCGTGCTGGTAGTAGTGCAGGTCCGAGCCGCAAATTCCGCCCCGGGCAATGCGCACCCGCAACTGGTCGGGGGCGAGCGCCACGGGTTCGGTTTGCGGTTCTACCCGCAGGTCTTTCGAGGCATGGCAGACAATCGCGTGCATGAAATTCTCCGGGTTACAGCGAGGCGGTGATGCCACCGTCCACGTACAGGATATGACCGTTAACGAAACTCGCCGCATCGCTGGCAAGGAACACGGCCGCGCCCGCCAGTTCGGCGACGTCACCCCAGCGCCGGCTCGGCGTGCGTTGCACCAGCCAGTCGCTGAACTCGGGGTTGGCCACCAGGTTGGCGTTCAGTTCGGTCTTGAAATAGCCGGGGCCGATGCCATTGACCGTCAGCCCGTGCGGGCCCCAATCGATGGCCATGCCTTTGGTGAGCATCTTCAGCGCGCCTTTGCTGGCGGCATACGGGGCGATGCCCGGGCGGCCCAGTTCGCTCTGTACCGAGCAGATATTGATGATGCGCCCACGCTTGCGCGGAATCATCGCGCGGGCCACGGCCTGGCCGACAAGGAAGGCGCTGTCGAGGTTGGTACTCATCAATTCGCGCCAGTGGGTTTCGCTGTAATCCTCAAGTGGTCCGCGCCGCTGCATGCCGGCGTTGTTCACGAGGATGTCCAGCGGGCCCAGGCGCTCTTCGATATCCGCCACGGCAGCCAGCACCGCCGCGCCGTCGGTGACGTCGAACGCTTGGGTGTGCACCTCCAGGCCTTCCGCCGCCAGCAACGCGGCACTGTCACGCAAGGTGCTGCGATTACGCCCGTTGAGCACCACCCGCGCGCCGGCCTGGGCCAGGCCACGGGCGATGGCCAGACCGATACCGGCGCTGGAGCCGGTGATCAAGGCCAGGCGGCCATCAAGGCGGAAGCTGTCTAAAACGCTTTGCATAGATCAATCTCCGGAGGCTGCGACAGGTGATCAACACTAACAATCCGAGTGCGAGGTGCCGTCCTTATTGTGATAGGCCAAACCCTGTCATATCGTGCATGACGAACCTAACTTCACCGCAGCCCGGGTTCAGCGTCCAATTTTCATTTGTGATCCCGTGATCAAAAACTGTGATAACCGGAGCCTCCTGATGGAACTCAAGCACCTGCGTGCCTTTGTCGTGCTCGCCCAGGAACTGCATTTCGGCCGGGCGGCCGCGCAGTTGTCGATCGTGCAACCGGCGCTGAGCATGCAGATCAAGCTGCTCGAAAGCGGCCTGGGCGTGCGGCTGCTCGACCGCAACCGGCACTCGGTGACGCTGACTGAAGCCGGGCGGGTGTTTCTCCCCGAGGCCCAGGCCACCCTGCACCAGGCCACTCGCGCCGCCGATGCCGCCCGTGCTTCAAGCCGTGGGGAAATTGGCCGGGTGCGCCTGGGATTTGTCTCGTCGGTGTTGCCGGAGTTGCTGCCGGGATTGATTCGCGCGGTGCATCAGCGCTACCCGCGAATCGAACTGGAACTCAAGGACATGCCTGGCCCCGATCAGGCGGCGGCGCTGAAAAACGGCCAGCTGGATTTCGGCCTGATGCGCTTGCCGGCGGCCTATCCCGGCGTGCAGACCCGCGCGGTGTTGCAGGAAAGTTTTGTGGTCGCCTTGCCCATCGATCATCCGTTGGCAGCACAGACAGCCATTCAGCCGGCTGACTTGCTCAAGGTACCGGTGTTTATCCTGGCCCGACGGTATGCCCCGGGGTTCTACGACGAGTTCGTCCAGGCGGTGGGTGTGTCCCTGGAAATCGCCTCTGAACTCGGCGAATTCACCACCATGCTGGCGCTGGTCTCGGCCGGTTTGGGCGTGGGGGTGTTGCCGCAGCAGGCGGCCCGGGCGTTGCCGGCCAATTGTGTATCCAGGCACCTGGAGTTGGGAGCGTTCCGGGCCAGGACCGGCTTGGCGTGGACCGAACTCGACAGCGCAGTGAAAACCACCGTGTTCAACCTGATCGGCGAGTTGTTTGGTGAATGATTGTTTCATCGGGTGAAATGCTGGATTGTAAAAACTGACTATTCTGCTACCTGCCGTAGCGGCGGAAGATAGCGCCATCGACACGATCACCGGGTCGAGTCCCTGGCACATCGCGGAGCCTGTCATGATCAAACTGTACCGTTACCCCTTGTCTGGCCATTCCCACCGGGTCGAGCTGATGCTGTCGCTGCTGGGCGTGCCCGCCGAGCTGGTGCTGGTGGACCTGAAGCAAGGCGCCCACAAAACCTCCGAGTTCCTGACCACCCTCAACAGCTTCGGCCAGGTGCCGGTGATCGATGACAACGGTGTGGTGCTGGCGGATTCCAACGCGATCCTGGTGTACCTCGCCGGTAAGTACGGCGACCCCCAGTGGCTGCCGACCGAGCCTTTGGCGTTGGCCCGTGTGCAGCGTTGGCTCTCGGCAGCGGCGGGGCCGCTGCACACCGGTCCGGCCGCGGCTCGATTGATCACCGTGTTCGGTGCCGCACTGGATGCTGAGGCGGCCATCACCCGCTCCCATGGGTTCCTCAACGTGGTGGAGCAACAGTTGCGGCAGAGCCGTTTTCTCACCGGTGACCTGCCGACGATTGCCGATATCGCGCACTACACCTACATCGCCCATGCGCCGGAAGGGAATGTCTCGTTGACCGACTATCCGCAGGTTCGCGCCTGGCTGGGCAGTATCGAGGCGCTGCCGGGTTTTGTGGGTATGCAACGCACCGCTGTGGGCCTGGCGAAGGCTTGAAGATTTTGTGGCGAGGGAGCTTGCTCCCGCTGGACCAGGCTGGCGCTCCAGTGCGCGGCGCTCCCAGCATTTTGGGGCCGCTACGCAGCCCAGCGGGAGCAAGCTCCCTCGCCACCACCGCTCCCAAGCCACTGGTTTGGTGGACTACATTCGATTAAGGGGACTCATGGACCGTTTCCAGGAAATGCAGATTTTCCTCGCAGTTGCCGAAGAGCAGGGTTTTGCCGCGGCGGCCCGGCGCCTGAAAATCTCGCCCCCCAGCGTGACCCGCGCGATTGCTGCGATGGAGGCGCGTATCGGCACGCAGTTGCTCTCGCGCACCACCCGCAGCCTGCACCTGAGCGAGGCTGGCCAACGTTACCTGGACGATTGCCGGCGCATCCTCGCCGAACTGACCGAGGCCGAAGAGGCGGCGGCCGGCAGCTTCTCGATCCCGTGGGGGCACCTGACGGTCACTGCGCCCGTGTTGTTCGGTGAGGTGTTCGTCGCACCGATCCTGGGGGAGTACCTGGACCAGTTTGCTCAGGTCAGCATCAACGCCTTGCTGGTGGACCGTGTGGTCAATATGACCGACGAAGGCGTCGACGTGGCCGTGCGCATCGGGCATTTGCAGGAAACCGGCCAGCAGGCGATCAAGGTCGGCGAAGTGCGCCGCGTGGTATGCGCCGCGCCGGCTTACCTTGAGCGGCACGGTCGGCCACTGCACCCCGGGCAACTGCGGGAGGCGAAGATTGTCACCTCGTCTTCCAGCCAGTTGGTCAGCGAATGGCAGTTCATGGAAGGCGGCCAGCCTTTGAACGTGGCCGTTGAGCCACGCCTGGTGGTCACGGCCAACAATGCCGCCATCAACCTGGCGCGCCTGGGCTGGGGCGTCACGCGGGTGCTGTCTTATCAGGTGGCCAGCGATGTGCGTGCAGACGCACTGGAGATCATCCTGCAAGACTTCGAGCCGCCTGCGTTGCCGATCCATGTGGTGTTCCAGAACAGCGCCCGGGTACCGGCGAAGGTCAACACGTTCGTGGATTTTTTGGTCAGCCGGCTTGGGCAGGATGCTGCGCTTAACCCGTCGATGCCGCGGCCGGCCTGATGGACCGCTATCGCGACATGCAGATTTTCCAGACGCTGTCCCGGCAGCCGAGCCTGGCTGCGGCTGCCCGCTGCCTGGGCATCTCGGGGCCCACTGTGATCCGCGCGATTGACCGGCTGGAGACGCGCTTGCGGGTGCAGTTACTGGAGCGCAACACCCGGGGCATTCGCCTCACCGAAGCCGGGGCGAGGTTTATGGCGGACTGTTCACGCATCCTTGATGGCGTGAGCGCCGCCGAAGCGTCTGCCCAGGGCGCGCATGCGCAGGCCGAGGGGAATCTGCGGGTGTTTTTTCCGTTTCTGTTCAGCCGGTATGTGATGGCGCCGCTGTTGGCCGACTACCTGGAGCGCTATCCCGGCGTCCGGATGTTTGCCCATTACCACGACCATTATCCGAACCTGAATGAAGACGGCCTGGACGTGGCGATCCTGGTGGGAGAACTGCCCGGGTCATCCCTGATTGCGCGGCCTGTGGGCCATGTGCACAACATTGTGTGCGCCAGCCCTGGCTACCTGGAAACCCATGGCGAGCCACTGCAACCCGAAGCGCTCAAGCGGCATCGACTGGTCGTCAGCCAGGCCTATTCGGACGGGGTGCAATGGGATTTCCAGGCCTCCAGCATCAAGGCCCGCGCGCGCCTCGGTTGCACCACGGTGCAGGGTGCGATCAATGCGGCGGTGCAGGGCGCAGGGTTGATCCGGTGCTTGAGTTATCCGGTCCACGAGCACTTGGCGAGCGGCCAATTGCGTCGGGTATTGCAGGCCCATGAGCCGCCGCCGCTGCCGGTGCATGTGGTCTACCGCGAAGGGCGCAACGCTTCGATGCGGGTGCGCAGTTTTGTTGATTTTACGGTGGCGGCATTGCGTGAACATCCGGCGTTTCATCCACAGAGGGCTTGATCATGAACCACCAGGACGCGTCCCCCGTCTCGCCATGGCATGCCGGCGAGCGGCAATTGCAGCAAAGTGCCGGCGTGGCCGAGCGCATGGAGGTGATCGGCGCGAAGGTCATACGGGATCACTTGCCGGAGCAGCATCGGGCGTTTTATGAGTTGTTGCCCTATCTGGTGGTGGGTGCCGTGGATGATCAGGGACTTCCGTGGGCCACGCTGCTGGAGGGGTCGCCGGGGTTTGTGTACTCGCCCGACCCCTACAGCTTGCGTATCGACAGCCTGCCTGCGGTGGATGATCCCGCCGGGGCGGGGCTGAAGAAAGGTGCGGCGGTGGGGCTATTGGGCATTGATCTGAATACGCGGCGGCGCAACCGTATGAATGGGGTTGTGGGGACGGCTGGCGCTGATGGTTTTGCGGTGGACGTGGTGCACACTTTTGGCAATTGTCCGAAGTACATCCAGTTGCGTGCGGTGGACCCGGGTGCTCGGGGGCAGCGTTCTGCTGAAGGTGCGGTGCAGCGCGCCAACGCGCTCGATGAGTCTGCCCGGGCGCTGATTCGTAGCGCGGATACGTTCTTCGTCGCCAGTTATGTGGACCTGGAGGGTGATGCGGCCAAGCGTTCGGTGGACGTTTCGCACCGGGGTGGCGACCGTGGGTTTGTGCGGGTGGACGGGGACGTGCTGACGATTCCCGACTTTACCGGCAACTCGTTTTTCAACACCTTGGGCAATTTGCAGCTCAACCCGGTTGCCGGGTTGTTGTTTGTGGATTTTGCGACGGGTGATGTGTTGCAGGTTGCCGGGCGGGCCGAGGTGATCCTTGAAGGGCCTGAGGTGACGGGGTTCCAGGGCGCCGAGCGGTTATGGCGGGTGACCGTGGAGCACGTGGTTCGACGGGAAGCGGCGCTGGCGTTGCGTTGGCAGTTCGAAGCGTTTTCTCCCTACAGCCTGTCATTGGGGCCATGGAGGGTCTGAGGGACGCTGTCGAGCACACTCGTGCGACTGAGTTAAAACTCAATTGCGCGGGAGGCGGTGTTTGGTGCCGGGGAATGACGCAATACTCCGTCGTGATTTTGCCTGCCCAATGATGGGCTGTCCCGAGGTTTTCCAATGAATGCACCAAGCCGCCTTGCGCTGCTGATCACCGCCACTGCTGCCCTGAGCGCCTGTGGCGAATCCTCCAAACTGCCGTTTCAGGCCGGGGTGGGGCCAAGCCCGCAACTGCCCGAAGCCACCGAATCGCTGATCCCGACACTCAAGGTGTCCAAGGCCGTTGGTTGGCCAGGCGATGCCCAACCGACGGCGCCGGAAGGGTTTGCGGTGACGGCATTGGCCGAGAACCTTGACCATCCACGCTGGGTGTACACCTTGCCCAATGGCGACGTATTGGTCGCCGAGAGTAACCATCCGCCCATGCCTGAAGGCGCCACGGATGGCGGCACTGGCTTGCTCGCTTGGGCGCGTCGTACGGCGATGGGGTTTGTGATGGGGCGGGTGGGGGCCGACACGCCGAGTGCAGACCGAATCACGCTGCTGCGGGACGCTGATGGTGATGGGCATGCCGAGGTGAAGAGCGTGTTTCTCAGTGGGCTCACGTCGCCGTTTGGCATGGCGCTGGTGGGTGATGCCTTGTATATCGGCAATGCCGATGCGGTGGTCAAGGTGCTTTATGTTCCGGGTCAGACTCACATCGATGCCACGCCGGTGAAGGTCACCGATCTGCCGGCCGGGATCAATCATCACTGGACCAAGAACGTTCTGGCCAATCCTGAGGGCACCAAGCTTTATGTGACCGTGGGGTCCAACAGCAATGTGGGTGAGAACGGGCTTGCAGCCGAGGACGGGCGTGCGGCGATCTGGGAGTTGGATCTTGCCAGTGGGCAGAAGCGTCTGTTCGCCAGTGGTTTGCGCAATCCCAATGGGCTGGCGTGGAAGCCTGGTTCCTCGCAATTGTGGACGGTGGTGAATGAGCGCGATGAGATCGGCAGTGATCTGGTGCCGGATTACCTGACTTCGGTGCGGGAGGGCGCTTTTTACGGGTGGCCGTGGAGTTATTACGGGGATCATGTTGATACGCGGGTGCAGCCGCTGCGTCCGGACAAGGTTGCCCAAGCTATTGCGCCAGACTACGCGTTGGGGACTCACGTGGCGCCGTTGGGGTTGACCTTTTCGGATGCGCGGGGGATGCCGGCGGGGTTTGCTGATGGGGTGTTTGTGGGGGAGCATGGGTCTTGGAACCGTAACCCGCAGGCGGGGTACAAGGTGGTGTTTGTTCCGTTCCGGGATGGTAAGCCTTCGGGTCAGCCTGTTGACTTTTTGACTGGGTTTTTGAACGGCGACGGAGAAGCCCAGGGCCGCCCGGTCGGTGTAACACTGGACGGGCAGGGCGCGTTGCTGGTGGCGGATGATGTGGGGAACAAGGTGTGGCGCGTGGCGCGGGTGAGGCCTTAGGGGGGGGGCTGATGTTGGGGGTATATCCGTTATTTAGGTAACGGCCGCCTATGGTTCCGCTCTTACAGCGGCTCACTTTTGAACAGCGCAAAAGTAAGCAAAACGCTCTTGCCCCACCACTCGGCACCTCGCTTGGGCTCGGTGTGCCCTCACTCCGGCTTTGGACCGTGGGCCGCCGTCATGGGCCATCCCTGGCCCAGGACGGCTAACCTGGCGTCCTGCCAGGTTACCCACGCTCCAAAGCCTGCGTTCGGCCAGCGTGGTTTAACGGGGCGCCTAAGATCAAGATCAAAAGCAAGAGCACAGCGGCCTCCCGGCCGGCTTGAGTGTTGAAGAGCAAAATCAAAAGCCAAAGCGGGCACGGTCAAAAATGTGGGAGCGGGCTTGCTCGCGAAGGTCGTTAACGATGACGCGGGCATTCTGGATGAACGCGGCGCTCTCAGGTTTTTCGCGAGCAAGCCCGCTCCCACAGAAAAGCAGCTTTGCTTTCGCTCTGGATTTTGTCTTTGCTTTCAACACTCAAGCCGGCCGGGAGGCCGCTGTGCTTTTGCTTTTGATCTTGATCTGACTGCCCCAATAAGCCCGAGGCCGAACGCAGGTATTGCGGAGCGGGTAAACCGGCAGGACGCCGGTTTAGCCGCGCCGGGCCATGGATGGCCCGTCGCGGCGGCCCGCGGAGCAATGCCGGAGTGAGGGGACACCGAGCCTAGGCGAGGTGCCGACAGGCGGGGCAGAGCCCTTTGCTTACTTTGGGGCTTTTCCAAAGTGAGCCGCTGTAAGAGCGGAACCATAAGCGGCCGTTACCGAAGAAACGGATATGCCCCCAACCCCAACCCCAACCCCCGCGGAACCCAATTCCCACCCCCCACCCAACGCCGTATACAAATTCACCTCCGCCACCAACTGCGCCAACCGATCCACAATCAACGCCTGTTGCGAACTGAACAACGACCGCTGCGCATCCAGAAACACCAGATTACTGTCCACCCCACTGCGATACCGGTGCTGCGCCAGGTCGTAATACTTCTGGTTGGCCCGCACAAAATCCCGCTGCGCCGCCAGTTGCTCGTTATACGTCTGGCGCGCCGCCAACCCGTTCGAGACCTCCTGAAACGCCGTCTGAATCGACTTCTCATACTGCGCAACAAAGATGTTCTTCTGAATCTTCGCGTAATCCAGACTCGCCCTCAGACTCCCCGCATTAAAGATCGGCAGATTGATCTGCGGCTGAAACGCCCAGCTCCCCGAGCCCCCCTGGAACAATCCCGACAAATCCTTGCTGGAGGTCCCCGCATTGGCCGTCAGCGTAACCGAAGGAAAAAACGCCGCCCGCGCCGCGCCAATATTGGCGTTGGCCGCCTGCAACTGATATTCGGCCTGAACAATATCCGGCCGCCGTTGCAGCAGGTCCGACGGCAACCCGGCCGGCACGCGCGCCACCAGGTCGGCGGACAGCGGCTGTGCCGGCAAAGAGTCCGGCACCGGCCCGCCCACCAGCAACGCCAGGCTGTTGAGGTCCTGGGCCACCTGGCGCTGGTAGCGGGCAATGCTTGCTCGCGTGCTCTCGACGCTGGTCTGGGCCTGGATCACATCGATCGATGTCGCCTTGCCCGCCGTTTTGCTGCGCGACGTCAGGCGCAGGCTGTGCTCGTCCGAAGCCAGCGTCTGCTGGGCCAGGGCCAGCAGTTCCTGGTCGGCGCGCCAGGTCAGGTAGGCGTTGGCCACGTTGGCCACCAGGCTCAGTTGTGCACTGCGCCGGGCTTCTTCAGTGGCCAGGTATTGCAGCATCGCTTGCTCACTGAGGCTGCGCACGCGGCCGAAAAAATCCAGCTCATAGGCACTCACGCCCAGCGTTGCGGAGTAGGTGGAGGTGATCGCAGACTTGCCGGTACTGGTGGCGCGCCGTGGGACTTTCTGCCGGTTTTCGGCACCTGTGGCAGACACCGCCGGGAACAGGTCCGCGCGCTGGATGCGGTATTGCGCCTGGAACGCTTCGACATTCAGCGCCGCCACCCGCAGGTCACGGTTATTCACCAGTGCCTGGCCAATCAACTGCCGCATCACCGGGTCACGGAACAACTGCTGCCAGTCAGGCCCGGCGGCCGATGGGCCTACCTTGTCCGCGTTGTACACCGGGTATTGTGCCGGCGTTGGCGCCTCGGGCCGCTGATAGTCCGGGATCAGCGAACACCCACCAAGCACACACGCCACGCCGAGCATCAGTTTTTTCATCACGCGCCAACCATCCATTTGGCCAGGCCATGGCGGCCACTCACGCCCAGTTTGGCCGCTGCGCGCTTGAGGTAGGTTTCGATGGAGCTGTTTTTTACGCTGAGTTTCTCGGCCATCTGCGGCACGGTTCCGCCGGTCAACAGTCCCAGGCACACCTCCTGTTCCCGCGCCGATAAGGTGATGTCACTGAGTGACAGGCGTTTGTAGAATTCGCGCTGCAATTGCGACTGCTCCAACAGGGTTTTAGAGGGCTCGGGAGCCGCCAGCGGCGCCTGTCGATTGATCTGCGCGTGGCGCTCGATCAAGGGCAGCAAGGTTTCCGAAAGGCTCTTGAGAAACGACAACTCCGCCAGGGAAAAGGCGCGCTGGGTGTGGGGCCGATAGAACGAAATCACACAACGTCGATTGGCCTGGCGCGAGACCAGGTTGCACTGATGAGAGGTGCCGCGGATGTGGGTACTGTCGGCCTTGGCATTCATCTGGATCAACAGCGGGTCGTTCATGCCGAGCATTTTTTTCAACAGCGGATGATCGTCGCGATGATGCAGGGTGCGCGGTGGCGGCAAGTCCTGTTTCAACCCATCGCTGCCGAGTAACGTGATGTCGAGCACGCAGGCCTGGTGCTCGTCGAGGGTCCATTCACTGAGGTCCACCAAGTGAACCGGTATCAGCTTGTTGACCAGTTGCAGCATGTTCGCTGCGAAGTGTTCAGTGCCTGTGCTTGAAATCAATTCCCCCAACTCGAAATAAAAATGCGGACTTTCCATATTCCGAATACTGCTGGTCAGACTCATAGCCATCTCATCCTTGATGTCGAAAACCGTCAACGGTTGCCCCCGTTCGTCTGCAGGCCTCCCGTTCTCCTTGAACCTGGGTCGGTGCTCGAGGCTTCATTTAGCCACGGGGATTTGTCCTACGTATGTAGCGGAAACGAGGGACACAACGTGCCATAAAAAACGCGCCATTATTTCGTCATTTCTGACGGAAAAATAAGGTGGGGCCGTACAGGAAGGGTGTTTTAGAGTTTATTAACTAGTTGATATAGAACGTTTTTATTTGTTTTCTTGAAAAAGCTTGGCTGCCAGGCAGCGGCCAGGGATAGCCAATTTCCTACACCCATTTAATCGATTCAGCACTGAACCATCGGCCAACCCCGGCGCGGTATCCGGCTGTCCGGGTTTCGGGTGACATACGGCCCTCTGGGGCGATGCTTAAATCCCATTGATTTCGCATCAATGGGGCGTTGTGCGCCTTATCGACACCTCACATGAGAAGGATCTTATGACGTATTTCCCTCTGACCGCCGCCCAGCGGGATATCTGGCTGGACCAACTGCGCCTCGGCGATTCGCCGCTGTACAACATCGGCGGTTATGTCGACCTCACGGGCCCGGTGAATCCCGCATTGATCCAGCGCGCCATTGAGCAACTGGTGGCCAAGCACGACGCGTTGCGTACGGTGTTGCAGGTGGCCGCCGATGGCTTGCCCCGGCAGGCGTTTGCCGAGGCGATGGTGGTATCGGTGCCGCAGCATGACGTCTCGCGGCAGCCGGACCCCGAGGCGGCGGCCGAGGCCTTGCTGCAGGCGCAAATGGCCCGGGCCTATGGGCTGGTCGACGAGCCGTTGTTCCGCTTCTTCCTGGTCAAGCTCGATGAGCAGCATTACCGCCTCGGTACCCAGGCCCATCACCTGATTCTCGATGGCTGGGGTTTCGGCCAGATGCTGCAATCCCTCGCGGGTATCTACAGCGCCCTGGAGCAGGGCCGGCAACCGGATCTGTCGGCGCCGTCCTATGTCGACTTCATCGACAACGATGAACGCTATCGTGAGTCGGCCCGTTACGCCCGGGACCGCAGCTACTGGCTGGACAAATATCAGGCGCTGCCCGAGCCGCTGCTGAGCCCCCGTTACCCTGCCAGGGGCCAGGCACCGAGCAACACCTGCGTGGCTCCCTTTCCGGCAAAGCTGCTCAACCGCATGGCGCGCATGGCGAACCACTACGAGGCATCGGCGTTCCATGTGTTGTTGGCTGCGATGTACCTGTACTTCAGCCGTACCGGCCAGCGTCAGGAATGGGTGGTGGGGCTGCCGATTCTCAACCGTTCCAATGCGCGCTTTCGTTCGACCCTGGGACTGTTCACTCAGGTCAGTGCCGTGCGCTTGCAGTTCTGCGACGACCTGCCGTTCAGCGCGTTAGTGCGTGGCGTACGCGACCAACTCAAGCAGGATTTTCGGCATCAGCGCTTTCCCCTGAGCGAGATGAATCGCGAGCTGGGTTTGCTGCGCGCCGACCGTGGCCAACTGTTCGACCTGTCGGTGTCTTATGAACAGGACGACCACGAATTTCGCTACGGCCAGGCATCGGCCCGGGCGATCAAAGTCTCCAATCACCATGAGCCATTGCCGCTTGCGATCCACCTGCGCAGCAATCGCTACCACGACACGGCGTGCCTGCACTGCGTCTACAACGAGGCGTATTTCCAGCAACACGAGGTGCAGGCTCTGGCGGAACGTCTGGTGTATCTGCTGGAACAGGGCCTGGAAAATACGGCGCTGGCCCTGGCTGATTTTTCATTGATCACGCCTGAGGAAACCGCGCAGTTGCAACGTTGGAATGCCACGGCCCACGCGTATCCGGCCGCGCAAACCCTGCACGGGCGCATCGAAACCCAGGCTGCGCTGACCCCGCATGCGGTAGCCGCGGTGTACCAGGGCCAGCGACTGACCTACGCCGAGTTGAATCAACGGGCCAATGCCCTGGCGCATCAGCTGTTGGTGCTTGGGGTAAAGCCTGACGACCGGGTGGCCATCGTCGCCCGGCGTGGCCTGGAAACGCTGGTGGGGTTGCTGGGCATTCTCAAGTCCGGTGGTTGCTATGTGCCGGTGGACCCGGCCCATCCTGCCGAACGCCTGAACTACCTGCTCGATGACAGCGCGCCGGTGGCGGTGCTGACGCAGACGGATTTGCTCGAACGCTTGCCGGTATTGAGCGTGCCGGTGATCAATCTGGATCACGCCACGGCGCAGTTGGCGAGCAACCCACAAGTAGCGATGACACCCGCCAATCTCGCCTATGTGATCTACACCTCGGGCTCCACCGGCCTGCCCAAAGGCGTGATGGTGGAACACCACACCGTGGCCAATCTGGTGGACTGGCATTGCCAGGCCTTCGACTTGCACGCGGGCAGCCACACCGCCAGCGTTGCCGGTTTCGGGTTTGACGCCATGGCCTGGGAAGTCTGGCCGGCGTTGTGCGTGGGGGCGACCTTGCACCTGCCGCCAGCCCAGGAGGGTGCCGAAGACATCGACGCGCTGCTGGATTGGTGGCGCGCTCAACCGCTGGACGTGTGCTTCCTGCCTACGCCGGTGGCGGAGTACGCCTTCAGCCAGAACATCGAACACCCGACCTTGCGCACCTTGCTGATCGGTGGCGACCGCCTGCGCCAGTTCAACACGGCGCGCAGTTTCGCGGTGATCAACAACTACGGTCCCACTGAAGCCACCGTAGTTGCCACCTCTGGCCTGGTTGAGGTCGGGCAGCCGCTGCATATCGGCAAGCCCATCGCTAACGCCACGGTCTACCTGCTGGATGAGCAGCAGCGGCCGGTACCCATCGGCATCGCGGGCGAGTTGTACGTCGGCGGTAAAGGCGTGGCGCGCGGCTATTTGAACCGTCCGGAAATGACTGCCGAGCGCTTCCTTGATGATCCCTTCAACCCTGGCCGTATGTATCGCACCGGCGACCTGGCGCGCTGGCTGCCGGACGGCAATCTCGAATACCTGGGGCGCAACGACGACCAGGTGAAAATTCGCGGCGTGCGTATCGAACTGGGCGAAATCGAATCCGCCCTGGCGGGTTATGACGGTGTCACTGAAGCGGTGGTCCTGGTGCGTGAGGGGCAGTTATTGGCCTGGTACACCGAGCATGCGCCGGTAGCGATTGAACAGCTTCGTGCCCATCTCAGGTCACGCTTGCCGGATTACATGGTGCCGCAGGCCTACGTAAAACTCGACGCGTTGCCCCTGACCGCCAACGGCAAGCTCGACCGCAAGGCCTTGCCGGCACCCGGTGCCGATGCGTTTGTCAGCCGCCTCTACGAAGCTCCCCAAGGCGCCACGGAAATTACTCTGGCGCAGATCTGGGCCGAGGTGCTGCATGTCGAGCAGGTGGGGCGGCATGATCATTTCTTTGAGTTGGGCGGCCATTCGTTATTGGCGGTGCAACTGGTACAGCGCATGCGTCAGGCCGGGTTGCAGACGGATGTGCAGGTGCTGTTCGGCCAGCCGACATTGGCCGCGCTGGCGGCAGCGGTCGGCCAGGGCACCGAGCTTGAGGTGCCGGCCAACCGCGTTCCTGCAGATTGCACATTGATTACCCCAGACCTGCTGGTACTGGCCGAGCTGGACCCGCCGACGATCGAGCGCATCGTCGCCGCCATCCCCGGGGGCGCCGCCAATGTGCAGGAGATCTATCCGCTGGCGCCGTTGCAGGAAGGCCTGCTCTATCACCACATCACTGACGAGCGCGATCCCTATCAGCAACACGCGATGTTCAGCTTTGCTTGCCGTGAACAGCTGGATGCCTTCGCCCAGGCGCTGCAACAGGTGATCGACCGCCATGACATCCTGCGCACCAGCCTGGCGTGGGATGCCATCGAGCACCCGATGCAAGTGGTGTGGCGCAAGGCGCTTTTGGATGTGGAACCGGTGGCCCTTCAGGGAGGTTCAATCCTCGAACAGCTGCGTGAACGCCAGCGCCCACTGGACTTGCGCAAGGCGCCGCTGATGGCCCTGGATTACGCCGAAGACCCGCAGAACCGCCGCTGGGTGGGCATGTTGCGTTTCCATCACCTGGTGAACGACGCCACATCGACGCAAGTACTGATGGCGGAAATCCAGGCACATCTGCTCGGCCAGCAACAGCAACTGCCGGAGCCGGTGCCTTATCGCAATGTGGTCGCCCAGACCCGTTCACCGGAGCGCCAAGCCGCGCACGAAGCGTTCTTCCGCGAGCGGCTGGCGGATGTCGACGAGCCGACCCTGGCCTTCGGCTTGCAGGAGCGCCAGGCGGATCGCCACGTGACCGAGGAGGCCGATGTGCTGCTCTCCGACGCGCTCGTTCAGCGGCTGCGGGAGCAGGCGCGCACCTTGGGTGTCAGTGCGGCGAGCCTGTTTCATCTGGCCTGGGCCCAGGTATTGGGTCGCGTCTCGGGCCGTGACGATGTGGTCTTCGGCACGGTGCTGCTGGGACGTTTGCAAGCCGGTGAGGGTGCCGACCGTGCCCTGGGCATGTTCATCAACACCTTGCCACTGCGGGTGCGCCTGGCCGGGTTGACGGTGCGTGAGGCGATCAAGAATACGCAGCAGCAACTCAGCGCCTTGCTCGCCCATGAGCAAGCCTCACTGGCGTTGGCCCAGCGTTGCAGCGGCGTCACGCCGTTGTTCAATAGCCTGCTGAATTACCGACATGCCTCGGCCGAGGAACTCCAGGCGCTGCAGCCCGGCATCGAATTGCTCAGCAGCGAAGACATCCTCAGCTACCCGCTGATGCTCACGGTGGACGACCTGTCCAACGGTTTCCGGCTCAAGGCCAAGGCGCCCCGAAAGGTCGGTGCCCAGCGCCTGCTGGACTACCTCGGCACGGTGCTCGCGGGATTGATGGAGACCCCAGAAGCGCTGCTAGTCGACGTGGAGGTGTTGCCCGCGACCGAACTGCAACAGCAACTGGTGGACTTCAACGCCAGCGAAACCGACTACCCTGTGGACCTGACCGTCCACGCCCTGTTCGAAGCCCATGCCCGTCACACCCCTCATGCAGTGGCGGTGCAGGCCGGTGAGCAACAGCTGACTTATCGCCAACTCAACGAACGCGCCAACCGTCTGGCCTATCACCTGCGCGAGCGCGGGGTGCAGCCGGATTCGCGGGTGGCGCTGTGTGTCGAGCGCGGGTTGGACCTGGTGGTCGGCTTGCTGGCGATCCTCAAGGCGGGCGGCGCCTATGTGCCGCTGGACCCGGGCTACCCCCGCGAGCGTCTCGCCTACATGCTGCAAGACAGCGCGCCGGTGGCGTTGCTGGTACACGGCGCGACCCGCGATTTGCCGGGGGAAGTGTCGATACCGGTGATCGACTTCGACCACTGCGCCTGGCAGCACGCGCCCGAAGGCAATCCGCTGGTGCCGGGGTTGAGCGTCGGCAACCTGGCGTACGTGATGTACACCTCCGGCTCCACCGGCACGCCCAAGGGCGTGATGATCGAACACCGCGGCCTGGGCAACTTGATGCACTGGGGTTCGCAACTGTGCCCGAATGCCGAGGGGGGCGCGTTGTTGCAGCGGGCGCCGTTCAGTTTTGACGGTTCGGTGTGGGAGCTGTTCTGGCCGTTGACCAATGGCATGCGCCTGGTGCTGGCGCGGCCCGATGGGCACCGTGAACCGGCGTACCTGGCGCAGGTGATTCGTGAGCAACAGATCAGCGTGATCAAGTTTGTGCCGGCGATGTTGCAGCAGTTTCTGGAGCTGGAAGAGTCCGCTGACTGCACCAGCCTTACCGACGTTTTATGCGGCGGCGGCGAGTTGACCGAGGCCCTGGCTCGTGGGGTTCAGGCGCGGTTGCCCGGGGTGCGTTTGCACAACGTGTATGGGCCGACCGAGGCGACGGTGGACAGCAGCGCCTGGACCCTCGAACCGGGTGCGCCGGTGCCTGGGTTGCAGTTGCCGATTGGGCGGGCGATCAGCAATACCCGGTTGTATGTGCTGGACGAGCATGACCGGCCGGTGCCGCTGGGGTGCAGTGGGCAGTTGCATATCGGTGGGGTGGGCGTGGCTCGCGGGTATCTGGGGTTGGCGCAGATGACGGCGGAGCGGTTTATCGATAGCCCGTTTGTGGTGGGGGATCGGTTATATCGCACTGGGGACTTGGTGCGGTATTTGCCGGATGGGAATCTGGAGTTTCTGGGGCGCAATGACTTCCAGGTGAAGCTGCGTGGGGTGCGGCTGGAGCTGGGGGAGGTTGAGGCGCGGTTGGGTGCGCATCCTGCGTTGCGGGAGGTGGCGGTGTTGATTCGGGATGAGCGGTTGGTGGCGTATTTCACCGTGCGTGATGCGGTGCCGGGGCTTGAGGCGTTGCGCAGTTACATGGTGGAGGGGTTGCCTGAGTACATGGTGCCTTCGGCGTTTGTGCACATGGAGGCGTGGCCGCTTAATCCGGCGGGGAAGCTGGACCGCAAGGGGTTGCCGGAGCCTGGGGTGGAGGCGGTTTTGAGTCGTGCCTATGAACCGCCTCGGGGGGAGGTGGAGACGGTGATTGCGGGGGTTTGGGCGGAGGTGTTGAAGCTGGACCGGGTGGGGCGTCAGGATCACTTTTTTGAGTTGGGGGGGCATTCGTTGTTGGCCGTGGGGGTGGTGGCGCGGATGCGTAAGGCGGGGTTGGAGGTGGATGCGCGCTCGTTGTTCAGTCAGCCGACGGTGGTGGGGTTGGCGGGGGTGGTTGGGAGGCGGGTGGAGCGGGTGGAGGTGGTGCCTGCTTTGGGGATTCCGCAGTTGGGGCGTAGACGCAGGATTTGAGTGGTGGTGTGGTGTGGTGTGGTGTGGTGTGGTGTGCATATCCGTTTCTTCGGTAACGGCCACCTATGGTTCCGCTCTTACAGCGGCTCACTTTGGAAAAGCCCCAAAGTAAGCAAAGGGCTCTGCCCCGCCTGTCGGCACCTCGCTTAGGCTCGGTGTTCCCTCACTCCGGCATTGCTCCGCAGGCCGCCGCGACGGGCCATCCATGGCCCGGCGCGGCTAAACCGGCGTCCTGCCGGTTTACCCGCTCCGCAATACCTGCGTTCGGCCTCGGGCTTATTGGGGCAGTCAGATCAAGATCAAAAGCAAAAGCACAGCGGCCTCCCGGCCGGCTTGAGTGTTAAAAGCAAAAGCAAGATCCAGAGCGAAAGCAGAGCTGCTTTTCTGTGGGAGCGGGCTTGCTCGCGAAAAACCTGAGAGCGCCGCGTTCATCCAGAATGCCCGCGTCATCGTTAACGACCTTCGCGAGCAAGCCCGCTCCCACATTTGGACCGTGCCCGCTTTAGATTTTGATTTGGCTTTTGCTCTTCAACACTCAAGCCGGCCGGTAGGCCGCTGTGCTCTGGCTTTTGATCTTGATCTTGATCTTAGGCGCCCCGTTAAACCACGCTGGCCGAACGCAGGCTTTGGAGCGTGGGTAACCCGGCAGGACGCCGGGTTAGCCGCGCTGGGCCAAGGATGGCCCATCGCGGCGGCCCACGGTCCAAAGCCGGAGTGAGGGCACTCCGAGCCTAGGCGAGGAGCCGAGTGGTGGGGCAAGAGCGTTTTGCTTACTTTTGCGCTCTTCAAAAGTGAGCCGCTGTAAGAGCGGAACCAATACAAGCCATCACCCAAATAACGGATATGCCCCCCCTCCAACAAATACGAAAGTTCCCCCAAGCCAGCCGCTTTGTCCCCGCTTCCCATGTCACCCCCCACCCCCCGAATCCTCTAATTTCCAAACCCTGCGGGAAGCCACCCGATCCTCGACCGCGCCCGCGCTTTAACCCGGGCCTCCCAGGCACTTACGCGACAGCTGAAAACGGACTTTCTCCTCAACCGTATCCGACTCAAAAAAGCAGGTTACCCCATGCAGTTCAGCAAACTACTGGCAGCTCTTTCCACCCACCCGATCCGCCTGCAAATGGACGAAGGCGACCTGATCATCCTGGGTGACGACGACGCGCTGGATGACGCCCTATGGGACCAACTGATCGCCCACAAACCCCAACTGCTCGACCTCGTCGCCCAACACGGCGGCGACTGGCTCAGCCCGGCTTACCGCATCACCCCGGACATGCTGCCCCTGGTCAACCTCGACCAACCCGCCATCGACCGCATCGTCGCCAGCATCCCCGGCGGCGCGGCGAATGTGCAGGACATCTACCCCCTGGCGCCACTCCAGGAAGGCATGCTCTACCACCACCTGTCAGCCCACCAGGGCGACCCCTACGTGCTGCACGCCCAGTTCGTGTTCGACAGCCGCGCCCGTCTTGAAACCTTCGCCCAGGCCCTGCAATGGGTCATCGACCGCCACGACATCCTGCGTACCTCGATGGCCTGGGAACGCCTGGACGAACCCCTGCAAGTGGTCTGGCGCAAAGCCTCCCTGGCCTGCGAAGAAGCCCGCCTTGATGGCGATGCAATGACCCAACTGCAAGCCCTCTACGACGCCCGCAACTACCGCATGGACCTCGGCCAGGCACCGCTGCTGCGCCTGGTGTTCGCCGAAGACCCGCGCAACCAGCGCGTGGTCGCCATGCTGCTGTTCCATCACACCATCCTCGACCACACCGCCCTCGACGTAGTGCGCCGCGAGATTCAGCTGCACCTCGCCGGCCAGACCGAACAGGCCGGCGCTCCGGTACCGTTTCGCAACTACATCGCCCAGGTCCGCCACGGCGTCAGCGAACAGGCTCACGAAGCGTTCTTCCGCGAAATGCTCGCCGACATCGATGAACCCACCCTGCCGTTCGGCCTCCAGGATGTGCAGGGTGACGGCCATGGCATCGACGAAACCCGAATCACCGTCGACAGCGATCTAAGTCGCCGTCTACGGGCCCAGGCCAGGCCGTTGGGTGTCAGCCCCGCCAGCGTGATGCACCTGGCACTGGCCCAGGTGCTGGGCAAGGTGTCCGCCCGCGAGTCCGTGGTGTTTGGCAGCGTGATGCTCGGCCGCATGGGCGCGGGCGAGGGCTCCGATCAGGCCCTGGGCATGTTCATCAACACCCTGCCGCTACGGGTGGACGTGGGCGAACAAAGCGTGCGCGACGGGGTGCAAACCACCCACAAACGCCTGACCGAATTGCTCAACCACGAACACGCCTCCCTGGCCCTGGCCCAGCGTTGCAGCGGTGTGGCCGCACCCACGCCGTTGTTCAGTGCAATCCTCAACTACCGTCACAGCGATGCCTCGGACACCCAGGCGGTGATCGACATCGCCGAAGGCATCCAGGTGCTGGGCGCCGAAGAGCGCACCAACTACCCGTTGACGGTCAACGTTGATGACCTGGGCGAGGGCTTTGCCTTTACCGTGATGGTGGACGCCTCCATCGGCGCGGCGCGCATTGCCGATTACCTGCACACCGCCCTGGAGAACCTGGTGCTGGCCCTGGAGCAAACCCCAGACGCACCGTTGCACAGTCTGGGCATCCTGCCTGCCGCCGAACGCCAACATCTGCTGCACGGCCTTAACGCCAGCACCCAGCACTACGCCGATTCAGCCCTGATCCACCAGCAAGTCGAAGCCCACGCCGCCAGCCATCCAGAGGCCGTCGCGCTGCGCTTTGAACACCGACATCTGAGCTACCGCGAGCTGAACGAACGCGCCAACCAGGTTGCGCACTGCCTGCTCAAGCATGGCATTCGCCCCGACGACCGTGTGGCGATCTGCGTCGAGCGCGGCCTGGAAATGATCATCGGCCTGCTGGGGATCCTCAAGTCTGGTGCGGGCTACGTACCAATCGATCCGGCCTACCCCCAGGAGCGCATCGCCTACACCCTGCAAGACAGCGCGCCGCTGGCAGTGCTGGTGCAGGACAACACCCGTCATCTGGTGGGCGACGTCACGTCGATCGACCTCAACAGCCTGCAACACGAGCCCATCGTTAACCCCAACGTTGCGATCAGCTCGTCCAGCCTCGCCTATGTGATCTACACCTCCGGCTCCACCGGCTTGCCCAAGGGGGTGATGATCGAACACCGCAACGTCGCGCGGTTGTTCAGTGCCACCGAGCACTGGTTCAAGTTCAACGCCAGTGACACCTGGGCGCTGTTCCACTCGTTTGCCTTTGACTTCTCCGTGTGGGAAATCTGGGGCGCGCTGATGCACGGCGGGCAGTTGCTGGTAGTGCCGCAGCTGGTCAGCCGTTCACCGGACGAGTGTTATGCACTGCTGTGCGAAGCCGGGGTAAGCATTCTCAACCAGACGCCGAGCGCGTTCCGCCAATTGATCGCGGCACAGGGCCGCAGCCAGCAGCTGCACTCGCTGCGTCAGGTCATCTTCGGCGGTGAAGCCCTGGAGCCGGGCATTCTCAAACCGTGGTACGCCCGGGTGACCAACTCGGGTACGCGGCTGGTCAACATGTATGGCATCACCGAAACCACCGTGCACGTGACTTATCGCGCGTTGGAAGCCGCAGATGCACTGCTGGTGGGCGTGAGCCCGATTGGCGTGCGCATTCCCGACTTGCAGCTGTATGTGCTGGACGCCCGCCGCGAACCGGTGCCGAGCGGTGTGGTCGGCGAGTTATACGTCGGCGGTGCCGGTGTGGCGCGGGGTTATCTCAACCGTGATGAGCTGACCGCCGAACGCTTTCTGGCGGACCCCGTCACCGGCCTGCGCCTGTACAAGACCGGAGACCTCGGCCGGTTGCTGGCCGACGGCAGTGTCGAGTACCTGGGGCGCAACGATGACCAGGTGAAGATTCGCGGTTTCCGTATCGAACTGGGGGAAATCGAAGCACGCCTGGCTACCTGTGACGGCGTGCGTGAGGCCGTGGTGATCGCCCGCGAAGACGAGCCGGGCGACAAGCGTCTGGTGGCCTACGTGATTGCCCAGCCGGACCACGTGCCCACCGCCGCCGAGCTGCGGGACCACCTGCTGCTGTCCCTGGCCGAATACATGGTGCCCAGCGCCTTCGTACTGCTGGACACGTTCCCGCTCACCACCAACGGCAAGCTCGACCGCAAGGCCTTGCCGGCACCCGATGCCGACGCCCTGGCCCGTCGTGGTTATGAAGCGCCACAAGGCGCGGTGGAAACCGCGATTGCCAGCCTCTGGCAAGACCTGCTGAAGATCGACCGGGTCGGGCGCCAGGACAACTTCTTCGAGCTGGGTGGCCATTCCTTGCTGGCGGTCAAACTGATCGAGCGCATGCGCCAGCTGGAGTTGAGCGCCGATGTGCGGGTGCTGTTCGGCCAGCCAACGTTGGCCGCGCTGGCCGCTGCGGTGGGCGGGCAGCAGGAAGTGCAGGTCCCGGCCAACCTGATCAGCGAAGCGACCCGGCACATCACTCCCGATATGCTGCCGCTGGTGGACCTCGACCAGCAGGCCATCGACCATATCGTCGCCAGCGTGCCCGGCGGTATCGGTAACGTGCAGGACATCTACGGCCTGGCCCCGTTGCAGGCCGGCATCCTCTATCACCACCTGGCGACCACCGAGGGCGACCCCTACGTGTTGCAGGTGCAGTTCAGCTTCAGCGGCCATGAGCCGGTCGAGGCGTTTATCCGTGCGCTGCAAAGCGTGATCGAGCGCAACGATATTCTGCGCACCGGCATCATGTGGGAAGGCCTGGACGAGCCGGTGCAAGTGGTCCTGCGCCAGGCACTGCTGGTGGTTGAGCAGGTCGACGTGAATCCACACAGCGACGTTCTGGCACAACTGCAAGCACGCTTCGACCCACGCCACTATCGCCTCGACCTGTCCCGCGCCTCGCTGATGCGCTTTGCCTACGCCGAGGATCAGGGCCGTCATGTCGGCATCCTGCTGCTGCACCACATCCTGCTGGACCACACCGCGTTGCAGGTGCTGGTGGAAGAAATGAGCGCCAACCTCGCAGGCGAAACCGGCCTGCTGCCGGACGCCGTGCAATACCGCAATTACGTGGCCCAGGCGCGCCTCGGTGTGAGCGCTGCGCAGCATGAAGCGTTCTTCAGCGAGATGCTCGGCGATATCGACGAGCCGACCCTGGCCTTCGGTTTGCACGATGTGAATCGCGACGGCAGCGGTGTGCGTGAAGCGCACTTGCCAGTGGACCCGGCCCTCAGCCTCGGCCTGCGGGAACAAGCCCGCCAGTTGGGTGTGAGTGCCGCCAGCCTGGTGCACCTGGCATGGGCGCAAGTCCTCGGCCAGGTATCGGGCCAGGACGAGGTGGTATTCGGCACGGTATTGCTGGGCCGTATGCAAGGCGGGGAGGGTGCCGACCGGGCGCTGGGGATGTTCATCAATACCTTGCCGCTGCGGGTCAGCGTCGGCGCGGTGGGGGTGCAGGCCGGCGTACGCGCCACCCACGCGCGGCTCGCGCAGTTGCTGGGGCACGAACACGCGTCCTTGTCCCTGGCCCAGCGTTGCAGTGGCGTGTCCGGCGCGCTGCCGCTGTTCAGCACCTTGCTCAACTATCGTCACAGTGCCCCGGGCGAAGCGCCAGGTGCCAGCCCGTTCGCCGACGCCGGGATCGAAATCCTCAGCTCCGAGGAACGCAGCAACTACCCGCTGGTGCTGAACGTCGACGACCTCGGTGTGGATTTTGCGCTGACGGTGCAAGGCGTAGCCGAAGTGGATGTGCAGCGCGTCGGCGACTACATGCTCAGTGCCTTGCGCAACCTGGTGACGGCGCTGCAACAGGCGCCGACTACTGCGCTGCATCAAGTGTCGATCCTGCCGCCTGCCGAGCGGCAACAAGTGCTCGTGGGTTTCAACGCCACCGCCCGCGACTACCCGGCCGGGGAAACCGTTCACGCTCTCTTCGAAGCCCAGGCCCTGGCCAGCCCGGACGCCGTGGCGGTGGTGCATGGCCATGCGTCACTGGGTTACCGCGATCTCAACCTGCGGGCCAATCGCCTGGCCCACTATTTGATCGATCAAGGCGTAAACCCGGGGGACAGCGTGGTCATCGCGCTGCCACGCTCCATCGACCTGTTGGTCAGCCAGTTGGCGATCCTCAAGTGTGCGGCGGTCTATGTGCCGCTGGACGTCAATGCGCCTGAAGAGCGCCAGGCATTTATGGTGCAGGACAGCCATGCCAAACACGTGCTGAATGACCTCGCTGCGCTGAACCTCGGGACGCAGCCTGGGCATAACCCGAACCTTGCCCAGTCGGCGGAAAGCGTGGCGTACATCATGTACACCTCCGGCTCCACCGGGGCACCGAAAGGTGTGCAGGTGCCCCATCGCGCGGTCACCCGGCTGGTGATCAACAATGGCTATGCCGACTTCAACTCGCGTGACCGTGTGGCCTTCGCCTCGAACCCGGCGTTCGACGCCAGCACCCTCGACGTGTGGGCGCCGCTGCTCAATGGCGGCTGCGTGGTGGTGGTCGAACACGCCACCTTGCTGTCCCAGGCCGCTTTCGCTGCTCTGTTGCAGGAGCAATCCGTCAGCGTTCTGTGGATGACGGCGGGGCTGTTCCACCAATACGCCGATGGGCTGATGCCGATGTTCCGCCAGTTGCGCTACCTGATCGTCGGCGGCGATGTGCTCGACCCGCAGGTGATCGGCCGGGTGCTGGAGCACGGCGCGCCGCAGCATCTGTTGAATGGCTACGGCCCCACCGAAGCCACCACGTTTTCCACCACGTTCGAGATCACGTCAGTGGGTGAGGGCGGTATTCCGATTGGCCGACCCATTGGCAACAGCCGTGCCTACGTGCTGGATGCGCGGCAGCAGCCGGTGCCGCTGGGCGTCGTCGGCGAGCTGTACATCGGTGGCGCGGGCGTGGCCAAGGGGTACCTGAACCAGCCGCAACTGACCGCCGAGAAGTTTATCGTCGACCCGTTCGGCGACGGCCTGCTGTACCGCACCGGCGACCTGGCGAGTTGGCAGGCGGACGGCACCTTGCTGTACCAGGGCCGCAACGACCATCAGCTGAAAATTCGGGGTTTCCGTATCGAGCCCGGCGAAATCGAAAGTTGCCTGGCCAGCTATTCCGGCGTGAAAGACACGGTGGTGCTGGCCCGCGAAGATGAACCCGGCGACAAGCGCCTGGTGGCGTACTACACCGCCCAGGCGCCGTTGAGCATTGAAGCGTTGCGTGCGCACCTGCAAAGCCGGTTGCCGGACTACATGGTGCCGTCGGCCTATGTCTGGCTGGAACTGTTGCCGCTGACCGCGAATGGCAAGCTGGACCGCAAGGGCCTGCCGGCGCCGGATCAGGCGTCGCTGCTCAGCCGTGGTTTCGAAGCCCCCGAGGGCGAGGTGGAAACCCTGCTGGCGCAGATCTGGCAGGACGTCTTGAAGGTCGAACGGGTCGGGCGCTTTGATCACTTCTTTGAGCTGGGCGGCCATTCATTGCTGGCGGTCAGCCTGATCGAACGCATGCGCCAGGCTGGCCTGAGCGCCGATGTGCGGGTGCTGTTCAACCAGCCAAGCCTGGCGGCGCTGGCGGCCGCAGTGGGCAGTGGCCGGGAGATCGTGGTACCGGCCAACGGCATTGCGCCGGATTGCCAGCGCATCACGCCGTCGATGCTGACCCTGGTCACGCTGGATCAAGCGGCCATCGATCGTATTGTGGCCACGGTGCCCGGCGGTGCGGCCAACGTGCAGGACATCTACCCGCTGGCACCGTTGCAGGAAGGCATTCTTTACCACCACATCAGCGCTGAACAGGGCGACCCGTACCTGCTGCAATCGCGCATGGCGTTTGACAGCGTTGAGCGTTTGCAGGCCTTTATGGGCGCGCTGCAAAAGGTCGTGGCGCGCCACGATATCCTGCGCACCGGCGTGGTGTGGGAAGGCTTGGACAGCCCGGTGCAAGTGGTGTGGCGTCATGCCGAGTTGGTCGTACACCACATCCCGCTGGACCCGGCCGATGGCGACGTGATTGAACAGCTGCACGCACGCTTCGATGCCCGCCACTATCGCCTGGACATCACCCAGGCACCGCTGTTGCGCATGGTGTATGCGCAGGACCCGGCCAACCAACGGGTCGCGGCGATCCTGCTGTTCCATCACCTGGCGCTGGACCACACCGCCATGGAAGTGGTTGGCCAGGAAATGCGTGCGTTCCTGTTCAACCAGGCCGATGACTTGCCGGTCGCGGCACCGTTCCGCAACTATGTGGCCCAGGCCCGCCTGGGCGTCAGCGCCCAGGAGCACGAGCAGTTCTTCCGTGAAATGCTCGCCGATGTCGACGAGCCCACGCTGCCCTTCGGCGTGCAGGATGTGCAGGGCGATGGTCGGGATATCGAAGAGGCCGAGTGGCCCGTCGATGCAGGGTTGGCGCTGCGGATTCGTGAACAGGCGCGGCAACTGGGGGTCAGCGCTGCGAGCCTGATGCACTTGGCCTGGGGCCAGGTACTCGGCCTCGCGTCGGGCCGTCAGGACGTGGTATTCGGCACCGTATTGATGGGCCGCATGCAAGCCGGCGAAGGCGCCGACCGGGCGCTGGGCATGTTCATCAACACCTTGCCGCTGCGGGTGGATGTGGGCGCCAGCGCGGTTCGTGCCGGGGTCAAGGCGACTCATGCCCGGCTCAGCGCGTTGCTGGGCCATGAGCATGCATCCCTGGCGCTGGCCCAGCGGTGCAGCGGCGTGCCGACCTCGATGCCGTTGTTCAGTGCCTTGCTCAACTACCGCCACAGCACCCCGGGCGAAATGGCCCGCGACGGCCACGGTATCTGGGAAGGCGTGCAGTTGCTGGGCGGCGAAGAACGCAGCAATTACCCGCTGACCCTGAGCGTGGACGACCTGGGCACAGGCTTCGGCCTGACGGTGCTGGCCCTGGAGTCCATCGGTGCGCAACGCCTGTGTGACTACATGCACAGCGCGCTGGAACAGTTGGTGGACGCTCTTGAACAAACGCCGGAAACGCCGCTGAATCAGTTGTCGGTACTGCCTGCTGCCGAGCGCGAAAAACTCCTGCGTACCTTCAACGCCACCGCCCGTGATTACCCTCAAGGGCACACCCTGCACGCTGTTTTCGAGGCCCAGGCCGAGCGCCTGCCGCAGGCGATTGCGCTGAGCCAGGACGGCCAGCACCTCACGTACCAACAGCTCAACCAACGTGCCAATCAGCTGGCTCATCACCTGCTGGCGTTGGGCGTGCAGCCCGACGACCGCGTGGCGATCTGCTGCCGACGCGGCCCGCAGATGCTGGTGGGCCTGCTGGCGATTCTCAAGTCAGGCGCGGCCTACGTCCCGGTAGACCCGGCTTACCCGGCCGATCGCATCGCTTACCTGCTGCAAGACAGCGCACCGGTCGCGGTACTGGCCGAGGAGAGCACCCGTGGCGTGCTCGGTGAGGTGGCCATCGTCGACCTGCATGGCGCGTATTCCGGTGAGACTAATCCCCAGATCGCCAGCCTGAACCCGGCGAACCTCGCCTACGTGATCTACACCTCCGGCTCCACCGGCCAGCCCAAAGGGGTGATGGTGGAACACCGCACTGTGGAAAACCTGGTGCACTGGCACTGCGAAGCCTTTGACCTGCACGCCCATAGCCACACCAGCAGCGTGGCCGGGTTCGGCTTTGATGCCATGGCCTGGGAAGTCTGGCCGGCGTTGTGCGTAGGGGCGACCCTGCACCTGCCACCGGCCCAGGTGGGCAATGAAAACATCGACGAACTGCTGGCCTGGTGGCTGGCGCAACCGCTGGAGGTGAGCTTCCTGCCCACGCCGGTGGCCGAATACGCCTTCAGCCAGGAGCTTGAACACCCAAGCCTGCGCACCCTGTTGATCGGCGGTGATCGCCTGCGCCAGTTCAATCAGGCGCGCCGTTTCGCGGTGATCAACAACTACGGCCCGACCGAAGCCACGGTGGTCGCCACCTCTGGCCGCGTGCACACCGGTCAGCCGCTGCATATCGGCAAGCCGATGACCAATGCCACGGTGTACCTGCTTGATGAGCAACAGCGTCCGGTGCCGGTGGGTGTGGCAGGCGAGTTGTACGTGGGCGGTCGCGGTGTGGCCCGTGGGTATTTGAATCGCCCGGACTTGACCGCCGAACGCTTCCTCGATGACCCGTTCAACCTGGGCCGCATGTACCGCACCGGCGACCTGGCGCGCTGGCTGCCGGATGGGAATATTGAATACTTGGGCCGCAACGACGACCAGGTAAAAGTCCGGGGTGTGCGCATCGAGCTGGGGGAAATCGAAACGCGCCTGACCGCCGTCGACGGCGTCAAGGAAGCCGTGGTGCTGGTGCGCGACGGCCGCTTGGTCGCCTGGTTCACCGGACAAAAACCGCTGGATATCGAAACCCTGCGCGCCGAGCTGCACAGCCAACTGCCCGAGGCCATGGTGCCGGTGGCTTACGTGAAGCTCGACAGCTGGCCCCTGACCGCCAACGGCAAGCTCGACCGCAAGGCCCTGCCGGCGCCGGATCAGGCCGCCATGCTCAGCCGTGAATACGAAGCGCCGCAAGGCGACGTCGAAACCACCCTGGCGCGGATCTGGGCCGAGGTGTTGCAGGTGGAGCAAGTGGGCCGCCATGACCATTTCTTTGAGCTGGGTGGCCATTCATTGCTGGCGGTGAGTCTGATCGAGCGCATGCGCCAGGTCGGCCTGAGCGCCGATGTGCGGGTGCTGTTCAGCCAGCCGACATTGGCCGCATTGGCAGCAGCAGTGGGCAGCGGCCGGGAAGTGGTGGTGCCGGTCAATGGCATTGCTGCCGATTGCCAGCACATCACGCCCTCGATGCTGCCATTGGTGGAGCTGGATCAGCCGACCATCGACCAGATCGTCGCCAGCGTGCCGGGCGGTGCCGCCAATGTGCAGGACATTTACCCGCTGGCGCCGTTGCAGGAAGGCATTCTTTATCACTACCTCACGGCGGAGCAGGGTGATCCGTACCTGCTGCAATCGCACCTGGCATTCGATACCCAGGCGCGCCTGGACAGTTTCGCCCAGGCCTTGCAGCAGGTGATCGACCGCCACGACATCCTGCGTACCGGCGTGGTATGGGAAGGCTTGGCGCAGCCGGTGCAAGTGGTATGGCGCAAGGCTCGATTGAAGGTTGAAGCGCTGCATCTGGACGGTGATGTGCTGGCCGGCCTGCATCAGCGTTTCGACGCCCGGCGCTACCGGCTGGACATCGCCCAGGGGCCGCTGATCCGCCTGATGTACGCCAAGGACCCGGCCAATCAGCGGGTGGTGGCGGTGCTGCTGTATCACCACATCGTGCTCGACCACACCGCGTTCGACGTGGTGCTGCGGGAAATGCAGGGCTACCTGCTGGGGCACACCGCACCGCAGGCCGCGCCAATGCCTTATCGCAACTACGTGGCCCAGGCGCGACTGGGTGTCAGCGAGCAGGAGCATGAAGGGTTCTTCCGCGAGATGCTCGGCGATATCCATGAGCCGACGCTGCCGTTTGGCTTGCAGGATGTGCAGGGTGATGGTCGGGATATCGAAGCGTTCACGCATCACCTGGACGCGGCCGTCAGCCGTCGCTTGCGGGCCCAGGCGCGCCTGCTGGGCGTGAGCACCGCGAGCCTGTTCCACCTCGCATGGGCGCAGGTGTTGGCGGTGACGTCGGGCAAGCCGAACGTGGTGTTTGGCACGGTGCTGGTCGGCCGGATGCAGGGCGGCGAGGGCGCGGACCGGGCCCTTGGCGTGTTTATCAATACTCTGCCGTTGCGTCTGGATATCGACGGGCAAGGCGTGCGCGACAGCGTGCGCAGCACCCATGCCCGGCTCACCGCGCTGCTGGGCCATGAACATGCCTCCCTGGCCCTGGCCCAACGTTGCAGCGGGGTGGCGGCGCCGCTGCCGCTGTTCAGCTCGATGCTCAATTATCGTCACCGGGGCGGCGCCACTCGTTCACAGGACGCGCAGCACGCCTGGGAAGGCATGCAGACCCTGACTAATGACGGGCGCACCAACTATCCGTTGACCCTGAACGTCGATGACCTGGGGGACGGTTATGACTTCACCGCGTTGATCTCGGCCCAGGTGGGCGCACAACGGGTCTGCGGCTATATGCAGATGGCGTTGACCCAGTTGGTGAATGCCCTGGAGCATGCGCCGCACCAGGCCCTTGATCGCCTGCCGATCCTGAGGGATACAGAGCGCCAGCAACTGCTGTTTGATTTCAATGCCACCGAGGTTGATTACGACCTCGCGCAGACCCTGCACGGCCTGTTCGAGGCCCAGGTCGAGCGCACGCCGGATGCATTGGCGGTGAAGGCCGGTGAGCAATGCCTGACCTATGCCGAGCTGAACCAGCGCGCCAACCAACTGGCGCATCACCTGCGTGAACTGGGCGTGCAGCCGGATTCGCGGGTGGCGATTTGCGTCGAGCGTGGCCTGGAGATGGTCATTGGTCTTTTTGCGATCCTCAAGGCCGGTGGTGGTTATGTGCCGCTGGACCCGGCGTACCCGCTGGATCGCCTGGCCTACATGCTGCAAGACAGCCAGCCTGCGGCGCTGCTGGTGCAGGGCGCTACCCGTTCGTTACTGGGCGACGTGACGGTGCCGGTGGTGGATCTCGACCAGAACACCTGGTCGCACCAGCCTCTGTCCAACCCACAGGTTCCCGGCTTGAACGCGCAGCACCAGGCCTACGTGATCTATACATCCGGCTCCACCGGCCAGCCCAAGGGCGTGATCAACGAGCATGCCGGTGTGGTCAACCGCCTGCTGTGGATGCAGGACGCCTACGGCCTGAACGCCACTGACGCGGTACTGCAGAAAACCCCGTTCAGCTTCGATGTGTCGGTATGGGAGTTCTTCTGGCCCCTGTTCACCGGTGCCCGGTTGGTCATGGCACGCCCCGGCGGGCACAAGGACCCGGCTTACCTGTGCGAGGTGATCCAAGCCGAACGGATCACCACCTTGCACTTTGTGCCGTCGATGCTCGACGTGTTCCTGGCCCACGGTGATGTCAGCCAGAGTGCGGGGCTGCTGCGGGTGATGTGCAGCGGCGAAGCCTTGCCCGGCAGCCTGGTGCGGCGCTTCAAGCAGCAATTGCCCGGCATCGGCTTGTACAACCTCTATGGCCCGACGGAAGCCGCGGTGGACGTGACCGCCTGGAACTGCGCCAGGCCCGTGGTGCCGGACAACACGCCTATCGGCAAGCCGATTGCCAACACCCGCATGTACCTGTTGGATGCCCGGTTGCAACCGGTGCCGCTGGGCGTGGTGGGTGAGCTGTTTATCGCCGGTGTGCAAGTGGCTCGCGGCTACCTGCACCGTCCCGAACTGACGGCCGAGCGCTTCCTCAAGGACCCGTTCAACCCAGGCCGGATGTACCGCACCGGTGACGTCGGGCGCTACCTGCCGGATGGCAATATCGAGTACCTGGGCCGTAATGACGACCAGGTGAAAATCCGTGGCCTGCGTATCGAGCTTGGAGAAATCCAGGCGCGGCTGACCGAGTATCCGCAAGTCAATGAAGCGGCGGTGTTGGCCCGGGACGAACGCCTGGTGGCGTACTACACCGGCGTGCCAGCCGATATCGAACAGTTGCGGGCGCACCTGCTGGCGCGCTTGCCGGACTTCATGGTGCCTGCGGTATTCGTGCATCTGGACGCTCTGCCCCTGAGCCCCAACGGCAAGCTCGACCGCAAGGCCTTGCCGACGCCGGGTGTGGAATCACTGATCGTGCGCGAGTACGAAGCCCCCGTGGGCGATACCGAAATCACCCTGGCGCGGCTGTGGGCCGAGCTGCTGAAGGTGGAGCGGGTAGGGCGTCACGACAACTTTTTCGAGCTGGGAGGGCACTCGTTGCTGGCCGTCAGCTTGATCGGACGCTTGCGTCAGGAAGGCATGGAAGCCGATGTGCGGGGCCTGTTCGAACAGCCGACCCTGGCCGGCTACGCCGCAATTACCGAACGAATGGAGATCGTCCTGTGAGCATCATCGAACTGTTGGCGACACTCAAGGCCAAGGATGTGCAACTGGCGCTCAAGGGCGATCAGTTGTCGGTGCAAGGCAACAAACAGGCCCTGAGCGACGCGGCATTGGTGGCCTCGCTGCGGGAACACAAGCCGGCGCTGATCGAGCTGATCAAGGCGGGGGAATACTCGGCCACCAAGGCCGGTGAGGTGCAGGTCCCGGCCAATGGTATTGCGCCGGGCGCTACCTCGATTACCCCGCTGATGCTGACCCTGTCGACCCTCAGCCAGGCGTCCATCGACCGCATCCTCGAGACCGTCGAGGGTGGCGTCGCCAACGTACAGGACATCTACCCGCTGGCACCGTTGCAGGAGGGCATCCTCTACCACCATGTGAGTGCCGAGCACGGCGACCCGTACATCATGCAGTCGCTGTTTGCCTTCGACAGCGTTGAGCGTTTCGAGGGGTTTGCCCAGGCCTTGCAACAGGTGATCGACCGTCACGACATCCTGCGGACCGGCGTGGTGTGGGAAGGCCTGGAAGAACCGTCGCAAGTGGTCTGGCGCACGGCGCGCCTGCCGGTGCAGGCGATTGAACTGGACCCGGCAGACGGCGATATCGCCGCCCAGTTGCATCGCCTGTTCGATGGCCGCCATTACCGCATGGACGTGACCCGCGCGCCGCTGCTGCGCCTGGTGCGGGCCTGGGATGAAGCCGGCCAGCGCGTGGTGGCCATGCTGTTGTTCCACCACATGGCACTGGACCACAGCGCCCTGGAAGTGGTCTGCCACGAGATGCAAGCCTGCCTGCTGGGCAGGGCGGGGGAACTGGGCCAGGCGGTGCCATTTCGCAACTACGTTGCCCAGGCGCGCCTGGGCATCAGCGAGCAGGAGCACGAAGGGTTCTTCCGGCAGATGCTCGGCGACATCAGCGAGCCCACCTTGCCCTACGGCCTGCAGGATGTGCAGGGCGATGGCGATAACATCCAGGAGATCAGCCTGCCGCTGGCCCCGGAGCTGAGCCGGCGCTTGCGCGCCCAGGCCCGACAGTTGGGCGTCAGCGCCGCGAGCCTGTTCCACATGGGTTGGGCCCAGGTTCTGGGAGTGCTGGCGGGCAAGGAGCAGGTGGTGTTCGGTACGGTGCTGATGGGCCGTATGCAGGGCAGCCACGACACTGACCGTGCCCTGGGGATCTTTATCAACACCTTGCCATTGCGGGTGGATGTGGGTGCCGAAGACGTGCGCACCGGGGTCAAGGCGACCCATGCCCGCCTGACCACCCTGCTGCGTCACGAACACGCGGCGCTGGCCCTGGCCCAACGTTGCAGTGGTGTAGTGGCGCCGACGCCGCTGTTCAGCGCGTTGCTCAACTACCGCCATAGCGCAGGCGGCGCAAGCGCCGAAGCGGTCTCGGCCTGGCAGGGTATTCAAGCGTTGCGCTCCGAGGAACGCACCAACTACCCGTTGACCCTGAGCGTCGACGACCTGGGCGAAGACTTCAGCCTGAGCCTGTTGGCCAGCGCCCAGGTTGATCCGCAGCGGGTGTGCGCTTATCTGCAAACTGCCCTGGGGAACCTGGTACAGGCGCTGGAACAGGCACCCGAAACACCCTTGAATCGCTTGTCGGTGATGCCCGAGGCTGAGCAGCGGCAGCTTCTGGAGCAGTTCAACGCGACAGCCATCGACTTCCCCCAAGGCACCACCCTGCACGGGCGTATCGAGGCCCAAACCCTGCTGACTCCGGACGCGGTGGCTGCCGTGTATCAGGGCCGCCAGTTGACCTACGCCGAGTTGAATCAACAAGCCAATCTGCTGGCCCATCACCTGCTGGCGCTGGGGGTAAAACCCGACGACCGCGTGGCCATCGTCGCCCGGCGCGGGCTGGACACCCTGGCCGGATTGCTGGCGATCCTCAAGGCCGGTGCCTGCTACGTACCGGTGGACCCGTCGCACCCGGCCGAGCGCCTGAGCTACCTGCTCAGCGACAGCGCCCCGGTCGCGGTGCTGACGCAACACGCCCTGCTGGAGCGCCTGCCTGCACTCGACGTGCCGGTGATCAACCTGGACCGTTTTACCTGGCATCACCATACGGCCAGCAACCCGCACGTCGCTGTCACGCCGTCCAACCTGGCCTACGTGATCTACACCTCCGGCTCCACCGGCCTGCCCAAAGGTGTGATGGTGGAACACCACACCGTGGCCAACCTGGTGGACTGGCATTGCACCGCGTTTGACCTGTGCGCCGGCCGACATACTGCCAGCGTTGCCGGTTTCGGCTTTGACGCGATGGCCTGGGAAGTCTGGCCGGCCCTGTGTGTGGGCGCGACCTTGCACCTGCCGCCGGCCCACGACGGCGCGGAAGATATCGACGCGCTGCTGGACTGGTGGCGCGCGCAACCGCTGGACGTGTGTTTCCTGCCCACGCCGGTGGCCGAATATGCCTTCAGCCAGAACATCGAACACCCGAGCCTGCGCACCTTGCTGATTGGCGGCGACCGCCTGCGCCAGTTCACCCGCGCCCAGCGTTTCGAGGTGATCAACAACTACGGCCCCACCGAAGCCACGGTGGTCGCCACCTCCGGGGGAATTGAACCCGGGCAGCCACTGCACATTGGCAAACCCATCGCCAATGCCCGGGTTTACCTGTTGGACGAACTGCAGCGCCCGGTGCCCATGGGCGTTGCCGGTGAACTGTATGTGGGCGGCAAGGGCGTGGCGCGGGGTTATCTGAACCGTCCGCAAATGACTGCCGAACGCTTTCTGGATGACCCTTTCAATCCGGGCCGTATGTACCGCACCGGCGACCTCGCGCGTTGGTTGCCGGACGGGAATATCGAGTACCTGGGCCGCAACGACGACCAGGTGAAAATCCGTGGGGTGCGCATCGAGCTGGGAGAAATCGAAACCCGCCTCAACCAACTGCCTGGCCTTCAGGAAGTGGTGGTGCTGGCCCGTGAGGACCAGCCCGGCCAGCCCCGGCTGGTGGCTTACTTCACCGAAAACCCGCAGTTCGATCCCCTCGATGTGGGCGATATTCGTGCGCATCTGGTGGCGCACCTGCCGGACTACATGGTCCCGGTGGCCTACGTAAAACTCGATGCATTGCCCCTGACCGCCAACGGCAAGCTGGACCGCAAGGCCCTGCCAAAACCGGACCTGGCCGCCGTCTTCACTCGCGAGTACGAGGCGCCTCATGGCGATATCGAAACCGTCCTCGCGCAGATCTGGGCCGACGTGCTGCAAGTGGAACGTGTTGGGTGCCAGGATCATTTCTTTGAGTTGGGCGGCCATTCGTTGCTGGCCATGCGCATGGTGTCCCAGGTTCGTCAGCGCCTTGGGGTTGATCTGGCGCTGGGGGAGTTGTTCGCCAATGCCGAACTGGCGGCCGTGGCGCAGGTGCTTGCCCAGGCCGGGCGCAGCACCTTGCCGGATATCCTGCCGGCGGCGCGGGACACGGAGTTGCCGTTGTCGTTTGCCCAGCAACGCCTGTGGTTTCTGGCGTTGATGGAGGGTGCCAACACCGCCTACAACATTCCTATCGGCCTGCGCTTGCGTGGGCAGTTGCACGTCGATGCGTTGCAACGGGCCCTGGCGCGGATCGTCGCGCGGCATGAAACCTTGCGCAGCCGGTTCGCCCAGCAGGATGACGACGCCCAGGTGCTGATCGTGCCGCCTGAAGAGGTGATGCCCCTGCAAGTGCAGGACCTGCGCCGCCACCCCGAAGCACAGCAGGTGCTGGACGCCTTGGTCCAGGGCGAAGCCTCGGCGCCTTTCGATTTGCAGCGCGGCCCGTTGTTGCGCGGGCGCCTGGTGATCATGGCCGATGATCATCACGTGTTGCTGCTGACCCTCCACCACATCGTGTCCGATGGCTGGTCCATGGGCGTGCTGACCCGCGAACTGATGGCGCTGTATCAGGCCTTCAGTCGCGGTGAGGCTGATCCATTGCCGCCATTGCCGATCCAGTACAGCGACTTCGCCGTGTGGCAGCGCCTGTGGCTCAGCGGTGAAGTGTTGCATCGCCAGAGCAGCTATTGGCAGCAAACCCTGGCCGGTGCGCCGGCGTTGCTGATGTTGCCGACCGACCGTCCACGCCCGGCCCAGCAGGACTACGCCGGCAGCAGCGTCGACGTGCACCTGGACGAGCGCCTGACCGCCGGGCTCAAGGCCCTCAGCCAGCGCCACGGCACCACGCTGTACATGGTGATGATGACGGCGTGGGCCTCGTTGCTCGCGCGCTTGGCCGGGCAGGAGGAAGTGGTGATTGGCTCGCCCGTCGCCAACCGCCAGCGGGCCGAGGTGGAAGGCTTGATCGGGCTGTTCGTCAACACCCTGGCGGTGCGCATCGATACCTCGGGCGAGCTGAGCGCCGAGGCGCTGCTGGCGCGGGTCAAGGGGCTGGCCCTGGACGCCCAGGCTCATCAGGATCTGCCGTTTGAGCAGGTGGTGGAAATCACCCGGCCATTGCGCAGCCTGGCTCATAGCCCGCTGTTCCAGACAATGTTGACCTGGCAGGACAGTGACGCGCCGGTACTGGCCCTCGGCGACCTGAGCCTTGAAGGCATTGTGGAGGACAGTCACTTTGCCAAGTTCGACCTGTCCCTCAACCTCGGCGAGACCCGCGGCGAAATTCGCGGCACCCTGGAATACGCCATCGCGTTGTTCGACGAGTCGACCATGCAGCGTTATGTCGGCTATTTCACCCGCGTGCTGCAGGCCATGGTGGATAACGATCAGGCGGTGCTGGAACAGGCTGACTTGCTGGACGATCAGGAGCGCCAGCATCTGCTGTCCGACTTCAACGACACCGCCGTGGGTTACAACCTCGACCAGACGCTGCACGGTATGTTCGAAGCCCAGGTGGCGAGAACGCCGGATGCGCTGGCGGTGAAGGCAGGCTCGGAGTGCCTGAGCTATCGCGAGCTGAACGAACGGGCCAATCAGTTGGCGCACCATCTGCGGGAGCTGGGTGTGCAGCCGGATTCGCGGGTGGCGATTTGCGTCGAGCGCGGCCTGGAGATGGTCATTGGCCTGTTCGCGATCCTCAAGGCGGGCGGCGGTTATGTGCCGCTGGACCCGGCGTATCCGCTGGAACGTATCGCCTACATGCTCAAGGACAGCGCACCGGCCGCCGTGCTGGTACAGGGCGAAACCCGTTCACTGCTGGGTGACGTGACGGTGCCGGTGGTGGACCTGGACCGGAACACCTGGCAGCACCAATCAACGTCCAACCCACGAGTGGATGGGCTGACCGCGCAGCATCAGGCCTACGTGATCTACACCTCGGGTTCTACCGGCCAACCGAAAGGCGTGATCAACGAGCACGCGGGTGTGGTCAACCGCCTGCTGTGGATGCAGGACGAGTACGGGCTGACTGCCCAGGACAGGGTGTTGCAGAAAACTCCGTTCAGCTTCGATGTGTCGGTGTGGGAGTTTTTCTGGCCGCTGTTCACCGGCGCCCGGTTGGTCATGGCGCGTCCTGGCGGGCATAAAGACCCGGCCTACCTGTGTGATGTGATCGAGTCCGAGCAGATCACCACACTGCACTTTGTGCCTTCGATGCTGGACGTGTTCCTGGCCCACGGCGATGTCAGCCAGAGCGCTGGGCTGGTGCGGGTGATGTGCAGCGGTGAAGCGCTCCCCGGCAGCCTGGTGCGCCGTTTCAAGCAGCAGTTGCCGGGCATCGGTTTGTACAACCTCTACGGCCCGACGGAAGCGGCGGTGGACGTGACGGCGTGGGATTGCGCCGGCCCCGTCACGCCGGACAACATCCCCATCGGCAAGCCGATTGCCAACACCCGCATGTACCTGCTGGACGGGCAGTTGCAGCCGGTGCCATTGGGCGTGGTGGGCGAGTTGTTCATCGGTGGCGTGCAAGTGGCGCGGGGTTACTTGCACCGCCCTGAGCTGACGGCCCAACGCTTCCTCAAGGACCCGTTCAGCGACGGCCGGATGTACCGCACCGGCGACGTCGGGCGCTACCTGCCGGACGGCACCATCGAGTATTTGGGCCGCAACGATGACCAGGTGAAAATCCGTGGGCTGCGCATCGAGCTGGGTGAGATTCAGGCGCGACTGCTGCAATACCCGCAGATCAACGAAGCCGCCGTGGTCGCCCGCGATTCACGGCTGGTGGCTTACTACACCGGCGTGCAGGCCGACATCGACGCCCTGCGCAGCCATCTGCTGGAGCAGTTGCCGGACTACATGGTGCCGGCGACCTTCATGCACCTGGAGGCCTTGCCCCTGAGTCCCAACGGCAAGCTCGACCGCAAGGCATTGCCGGTACCGGGCCTGGAATCGGTGATCGCGCGGGAATACGTCGCGCCTGTGGGTGAAACCGAAATCACCCTGGCCGGCCTCTGGGCTGATTTGCTCAAGGTGGAGCGGGTCGGTCGGCATGACAATTTCTTCGAGCTGGGCGGCCACTCGCTGCTGGCCGCCAGCCTGATCGGCCGCATGCGCCGGGTCGGGTTGTCGGCGGATGTGAAAGTGTTGTTTGGTCAGCCCACCCTTGCAGCCTTGGCGGCTGCCGTGGGTGGTGGTCGCGAAGTGGTGGTGCCGGCCAATGGGATTGCTGCGGATTGCACGCGGATCACCCCGGACATGCTCCCGCTGGTGAACCTGGAGCAGGCTGCCATCGACCGCCTTGTTACGAGCATTCCCGGCGGCGCGGCCAACGTGCAGGACATCTACCCGCTGGCGCCGTTGCAGGCCGGGATCCTGTATCACCATCGCGCAGTGCAACAGGG
The DNA here is from genome assembly GCF_052682255.1 of Pseudomonas sp. 32A. Lineage (NCBI taxonomy): Bacteria > Pseudomonadati > Pseudomonadota > Gammaproteobacteria > Pseudomonadales > Pseudomonadaceae > Pseudomonas > Pseudomonas sp. 32A. Next base: position 5,354,143 of record NZ_JBQYLY010000001.1, read on the forward strand.
TGACGCGTACCTGTTACAGGCGCAGTTTGCCTTCGCCGGCGTCGAGCGCCTTGAAGCGTTTGCCCAGGCGTTGCAGGCAGTGATCGAGCGGCAGGATATCCTGCGCTCGTCGATGCACTGGGACGGGCTGGAAGAACCGGTGCAAGTGGTGTGGCGCCGGGCGTCGTTGCAGGTCGAGGCGATTCAGGCGGCGGGCGATGTGCTGGAGCACTTGCAGGCGCGCTTCCATCAGCACCGCCTGGACCTGGGACAGGCACCGTTGATGCGCCTGGTGTACGCCGAAGACCCGGCCAACCAGCGGGTGGTTGCGTTGTTGCTGTTCCATCATCTGGTGATGGACCACGTGGCGCTGGAAGTCCTGCAGCACGAGATGCAAGCCTGTCTGTTGGGCCATCACGAGCAGTTGGGTGCGGCGGTGCCGTATCGCAACTATGTGGCGCAGACGCGCTTGGGCATGCGTGAGGACGAGCACGAAGCATTCTTCCGCGAGATGCTCGGGGAGATTGATGAGCCGACGCTGGCGTTGAATGCACCGGGTGAAGCACAGCAGGCGCGCCTGAGTGTCGACCCACTGTTGAACGGGCGCCTGCGCACCCTGGCGCGTCATCTTGGGGTGAGCGCCGCCAGCCTGATGCACCTGGCTTGGGCGCAGGTATTGGGCAAGGTTTCCGGCCGTGAGCAGGTGGTGTTCGGCACCGTGTTGCTGGGCCGGTTGCAAGGCGGTGAAGGCGCCGAGCGCGCATTGGGCGTGTTCATCAATACCTTGCCGCTACGGGTCGACCTGGGGGAGCGCACGGTGCACGCGGCGCTGATGGCGACCCATGCCAGCCTGACCCAACTGCTCAGTCACGAGCATGCGTCACTGGCCCTGGCCCAGCGTTGCAGCGGGCTGCCGGCCAATACGCCGCTGTTCAGCGTGCTGTTCAACTATCGCCACAGCGCGCCGCACGCCGGTGGGGTGGCTGAAGCCTGGCAGGGCATGCACGTGCTGAAGGCCGAGGAACGCACCAACTTTGCCCTGTCCCTGAGTGTCGATGACCTGGGTGACGGGTTTAGCTTTGATGTCATGGGGCAGGGCGCGCCACGTCTCTGTGAGTACCTGCATGTCGCCCTGGAACACCTGGTACAAGCCCTGGAGCAAAATGCTGCGGGCTCAATCAGCCAACTGTCGATTCTGCCGCCGGCAGAGCGTGAAAAGCTGCGGGTGGCGTTCAACGCCACCCAACGGGAGTTCCCGCACGAACATACCGTGCAGCGCCTGTTCGAAGCCCAGGCCCAGGCGCGCCCGAGCGCCGTCGCTGTGGCGCATGGCGAGGACACCCTGAGTTACGGCGCGCTGAACACCCGCGCCAACCAACTGGCCCATCACCTGCGCACCTTGGGCGTGCAGCCTGGCGATCACGTGGCGATCCTGCTGCCGCGCTCGATTGACTTGGTGCTCAGTCAACTGGCAATCCTGAAATGCGCGGCGGCCTACGTGCCGCTGGACATCAACGCCCCGGCCGAGCGCCAGGCCTTTATGGTGCAGGACAGCGGCGCGGTCTGGCTGTTGACCCACAGCAGCGAGTCCGTCGAGTACCCGACCCGACGCATCGACCTCGACACCCTGGCGCTGGACCCGCAACCGAGCCACAACCCGGACCTGTCGCAGTCCTCCGAGCGGGTGGCGTACATCATGTACACCTCCGGCTCCACCGGCACCCCCAAAGGCGTGCTGGTGCCGCACCGGGGCATCACGCGGCTGGTGATCAACAACGGCTATGCCGATTTCAGCGCCCATGATCGCGTGGCGTTCGCCTCCAACCCGGCGTTCGACGCGAGCACCATGGACGTGTGGGGGCCGCTGCTGAACGGCGGCCAGGTGCTGGTGATCGACCATGCCACCTTGCTCGACCCGGGCGCGTTTGGCCGAGTATTGAAGGCGGGCGGGGCGACGATCCTGTTCGTCACCACCGCGCTGTTCAACCAGTACGTGCAGCTGATTCCCGACACGTTGGCCGGGTTGCGCATCCTGTTGTGCGGCGGCGAGCGAGCGGACCCGGCGGCGTTCCGCAGCCTGCTGGCCCGGGCGCCGACGCTACGCTTGGTGCATTGCTACGGCCCGACGGAAACCACCACCTACGCCACCACCTATGAGGTGCAGGCGATCGCCGCCGATGCTGAAAGCGTGCCGATCGGCAGGCCGATTTCCAACACGCAAATCCACTTGCTGGATGCGCACTTGCAGCCGGTGCCGCTGGGTGTGGTCGGGGAAATCTGCATTGGCGGGCACGGCGTGGCCAAGGGGTATCTGAACCGGCCGGAGCTGACGGCTGAAAAATTTGTCGATGATCCATTTGGCGATGGTTTGCTCTACCGCACCGGCGACCTTGGACGCTGGTCGGCGGACGGGCTGCTGGAGTGCATCGGTCGTAATGACGACCAGGTGAAGATCCGTGGCTTCCGCATTGAGTTGGGTGAAATCGAAGCGCGCCTGGCGACCTGCAACGGGATCAAGGATGTGGTGGTGCTTGCGCGGGAAGATGCGCCTGGCGATAAGCGCCTGGTGGCGTACTACACCGGCGAGCCGCTCGCCACCGACGTGCTGCGCAGCCATCTGCTGCAGCATTTGCCGGACTACATGGTGCCGTCGGCCTATGTGCCACTGGAAAAAATGCCCCTGACGGCCAACGGCAAAGTCGACCGCAAGGCCCTGCCGGTGCCTGCGATGGAAGCGCTGGTAAGCCGTGTGTTTGAAGCCCCGGCCAATGAGCTGGAACAGACCCTGGCCCGCCTCTGGGCCGAGGTGTTGAGGCTGGAGCAGGTCGGTCGGCACGACAGTTTCTTCGAACTGGGCGGCCACTCGTTGCTGGCGATCCGGCTGGTCAACCTGATGGAAGAGGCGGGGCTTGAGGTGTCGTTGGCCGAGCTGTTCCAGCACGCCAGCGTGGCTTCGGTCGCCTCGATGCTCGGTCAACGCACGACGCGGGAGGCCGACAGCTCGCTGATCACCGTGCGCGCCAGCGGCCGCCAGCCGCCATTGTTCCTGGTGCATGAATTCAGCGGCATGGACGTGTATTTCCCGGCGCTGGGCCGGCATTTGCCGGGGGACTACCCGATCTACGGCTTGCCCGGTGCGCCCCTCGGTGAACCGCAGTTGCAGACCATGGAAGGCCTGGCGGCGCGGCTGGTGGGGATCATTCAGTCGGTGCAGCCCCATGGGCCGTATCGGCTGGCGGGTTGGTCGTTTGGTGGGGTGTTGGCTTATGAAGTGGCGATGCAACTGCAGGGCCTGGACGAGCCGGTGGCGTTCCTCGGGTTGATCGACAGCTACGTGCCGCGCATGACCGACCAGGGCAAGGCGCGCTGGGCTGGGCCGGATGCCCTCAAGCGGCATTTGCTGTTGCAGTGCACGGCGTATTGGAAGGCACAGGGAGGTGTGGATGAGTTGGCGAGCCTTGAGCAACTGGAAGCGCAGATTGGACAGCTGGACTTTGCTGGTTTGCTGCAACGCTGCCGCGATCGGCATTTGTTGTACGCGCAGATGGCGGCGGCTTCGGACGCGGACCTGTTGAGTTTTATCGAGCGGGAAGTCGGGCATGGGCATGCGCTGGCGCATTACAGCCTGTTCCCGATGCCGTTGGCGGTGCACCTGTTCAGCGCCGCAGAGCGGCCGACGGAGCTGTCGCGACGCAGCCTGGATTTGGGTTGGGATGAAGCGTTGGCCCCTGGGCAACTGCGCCGGGTTGAAGTGCCGGGGGATCACCAGAGCATGATGCAGGCACCGCATATCCAGGCGTTGGGGCAGGCGTTGGGTGAGGCTCTGGCGTCGAGCGAGGCGCCGAGTGTGGCGGTGCATCAGCCGTTGTTGCGGATCCAGAGCGGACGCGCCGGGCATGCGCCGATTTTCTGTGTGCCGGGGGCGGGGGATAGCGTGACCGGGTTTGTGGGGTTGACCGAGGCGCTGGGCCGGGACTCGCCGATCTTCGGCTTGCAGCCCCGCGGGCTGGATGGGGAAGCGGTGCCGCACAGCCAGGTTGAGGCGGCGGCGCGCTGTTATTTGCAGGCCCTGGAACAGGAATGTCCTTCGGGGCCGGTGCATTTGGTGGGGCATTCGTTTGGCGGCTGGGTGGTGTTTGAAATGGCCGCGCGGTTGCAGGCCCAGGGACGTGAGGTGGCGTCGTTGACGTTGATCGACAGCGAGGCGCCCGGGGGGAATGGGGTGGTGGGTCGGCCCTATACCACGACGGCGGCGTTGTTGCGGCTGATTGAGTCGATGCAGGTGGCTTCGGGTAAGTCCCTGGGGATTGATGCGGTGGATTTTGCCGGGCGCGATGAGGTGGCCCAGCGGCGGTTGTTGCATGGGGGGATGGTGGGGGTCGGGTTGTTGCCTGCGCGGTCTTCGGTGGAGGCGATGGATGGGCCGGCGCGCACGTATGCGTCGGCGTTGCGTACGGTTTATCGGCCTGCCCGGCGGTATGAGGGGGTGGTGCGGTTGGTGTTGGCGGAGGACCCGACCCTGGATGCTGCGGGGAATCAGCGGGAGCAAGGGTTGATGGTTGAGGGGTGGCGCGGGTGCGTGGGGGTGTTGGAGGTTTGGTATGGGCCGGGGAATCATTTTTCGCTGCTCAAGGCGCCGAATGTTTTTAGTTTGGCGGCTTGGTGGCGGGATGGGGTTGTGGTTGGGGAGCGGGTTTCGTGAGTGTACATATCCATTTCTGCGGTAACGGGCACTTAGTGTCCCGCACTTACAGCGGGTCATTTTGGGCAACCTTCTGTAGGCGCGAGATTGCTCGCGAAAAACCTGAGGGCGCCGCGTTCATTCAGGACGCCAACGTCATCGTTAACGACCTTCGCGAGCAAGCCCGCTCCCACATTTGGACCGTGCCCGCTTCAGCTTTCGCTCTTAGGCGCCCCGTTAAACCACGCTGGCCGCTGTAAGAGCGGAACCCATATCAGCCGTTACCCAAAAAACGGATATGCACTCCGAGCCAAAAGCCGGACCCATTTCAATACCTCTTATGGTCATTTATGGAAAAGTCAAAGTATCGAAAAGCAGGATTGGCCCTGGTGTTGACTGTCGCAGCGGGCCTGATTATCTACACCGTGCAGGCCCCGGCAGACGCGCCGCAATACCTGACCGCCACCGCCGAGCGCAGTGACATCGAAAACGCCGTCCTTGCCACCGGTTTGCTCGAAGGCGTCAAGCAGGTCGACGTCGGTGCCCAGGTCTCCGGCCAGCTAAAATCCTTGAAGGTTAAGGTCGGCGACAAGGTCAAGAAGGGCCAATGGCTCGCCGAAATCGACCCGTTGATCCTGCAAAACACCCTGCGCAAAGCCCAGGTCGACGAAGAAAACCTTCAGGCCCAACGCCGCGCCACCGCGGCGCAACTCAAGGAAACCAAATCCGTCTACGAGCGCTACCAGGGCCTGCAAGAGGACGAATCCGTGTCCCGCCAGGACTTCGAAACCGCCGAATCCAACTACGAGGTACAGCGCGCCAACCTGATGTCCCTCGACGCTCAGATCAAAAGCGCCCATATCCAGATCGACACCGCCAAGATCAACCTGGCCTACACTCGCATCGTCGCGCCAATCGACGGCGACGTGGTGGGCATCGTCACCCAGGAAGGCCAGACCGTGATCGCCAGCCAACTGGCGCCGGTCCTGCTCAAGCTCGCCGACCTCGACACCATGACCGTCAAGGCCCAGGTCTCCGAGGCCGACGTGATCCACATCAGCCCCGGCCAACAGGTGTATTTCACCATCCTCGGCGAGGCCGACAAACGCTACTACGCCAAACTGCGCGGCACTGAACCCGCCCCGCAAAACTTCCTCGAAACCCAGACCGCCGGCACCCCCAAACAAAACACCGCGGTGTTCTATAACGCGCTGTTCGACGTACCCAACCCCGACCACCGCCTGCGCATCGCCATGACCGCCCAGGTGCGGATCGTGCTCGACACCGCCAAGGCCGCACTGACTGTGCCGGTGGCCGCACTCGGCCCGCGCAATGCCGACGGCAGCTTCCCGGTGCGGGTGCTGGACGCCAAGGGCAAGGCCAACACGCGACAGGTGAAGACCGGCATCAACAATAACGTCAAGGTGCAGATCCTTGATGGCCTGGCCGAAGGCGACAAGGTGGTGATCGGTGATCCATCGCCCGCCGTGGCGGGGGGCTGATTGATGACTCAGCCACTGTTGGAACTTAAAGGCATCGTCCGCAGTTTCATGGCCGGTGACCGCGAGTTCATTGCCCTCAAGGGCATCGACCTGACCATTCATGCCGGAGAAATGGTCGCGATCACCGGCGCCTCGGGTTCGGGTAAATCGACCCTGATGAACATCCTCGGCGGCCTCGACTACGCCACCGCCGGCAGCTACAAGATCAATGGCATCGAAACCCGCACCCTGGGGGATGAGCAACTGGCCGAGCTGCGCCGCGACTACTTCGGTTTTATCTTTCAGCGTTACCACCTGCTTGCGCATCTGAGCGCGTTGCATAACGTGGAAATGCCGGCGATTTATGCTGGTACGCCGGAAACCGCCAGGCATAGTCGGGCCGGGGAGTTGCTGGCGCGACTGGGTTTGTCGGGGCACTTGACCCATCGCCCGAGCCAGCTTTCCGGTGGCCAGCAACAGCGGGTGAGTATCGCCCGGGCCTTGATGAACGGCGGCGAAGTGATCCTCGCCGACGAACCCACCGGCGCCCTCGACACCCATAGCGGCAAGGAAGTGATGCGCATCCTGGCCGAGCTGCACGCCGCCGGGCACACGGTGATCATCGTCACCCACGACCCGAAAGTCGCGGCCAATGCCCAGCGAATCATTGAGGTGCGCGATGGCGAGATCGTCAGTGACCGCGCCAATGAGAGCGTCGGCCTCGACTTGCCCACCGAAGCGCCCATCGAGCCCAAGCGCAGCGGTGCACGCAAGTTGGTGGCCAGCCTCGGGCTGTTCAAGGAGGCTTTCAACATGGCCTGGGTGGCGCTGATTTCCCATCGCATGCGCACCTTGCTGACCATGCTCGGCATCGTCATCGGCATCACCTCGGTGGTGTCGATCTCGGCCATCGGCGAAGGTGCCAAGCGCTATGTGCTCAAGGACATCCAGGCCATTGGCAGCAACACCATCGATATTTTCCCCGGCAAGAGTTTCGGTGACAGCCGCGCTTCGGCCATCGAGACATTGTTGCCGTCGGATGTGGAGGCGCTGAACCAGTTGTATTACGTCGACAGCGCCACGCCGGTGGTGGGGCGCAACCTGTTGTTGCGCTACCGCAACATCGACCTGGATGCCCAGGTCAATGGCGTCAGCGACCGTTACTTCCAGGTCAAGGGCCTGAAGCTCGAAGCCGGGATTACCTTCAGCGAAAGCGACGCCCGGCGCCAGGCCCAGGTGGTGGTGATCGACCACAACACGCGCCATCGGTTATTCGGGCCTGGGGTGGATCCGTTGGGCCAGGTGATCCTGGTGGGCAACCTGCCCTGCACGGTGATCGGGGTGACGGCGGACAACAAAAACATGTTTGCCGCCAGCAAGGCGCTGAACGTGTGGGTGCCGTATGAGACGGCGGCGGGGCGGTTGTTGGGCCAGCGCCATCTGGACAACATCACTGTGCGGATCAAGGACGGTCAGCCGAGCAAGGTGGTGGAAGAGAACGTCACCAAGCTGATGTTGCAGCGCCACGGCACCAAGGATTTCTTTACCAACAACCTCGACAGCATCATGCAGACGGTGCAGAAAACCAGCCGCTCCCTGGCGTTGCTGCTGTCGTTGATCGCGGTGATTTCGTTGCTGGTGGGGGGCATCGGTGTGATGAATATCATGCTGGTGTCGGTAACCGAGCGCACCCGCGAGATCGGGATTCGCATGGCGGTGGGCGCGCGGCAATCGGATATTCGCCAGCAGTTCCTGGTGGAAGCGGTGATGGTCTGCCTGATTGGCGGGATGATCGGCATCTCGCTGTCATTCGCCATTGGCTATCTGTTTTCGTTGTTTGTGAAAGAGTGGGAAATGGTGTTTTCCCTGGGGTCGGTGGTGACGGCGTTTGCGTGTTCGACGCTGATCGGGATTGTGTTCGGGTTTGTGCCGGCGAGGAATGCGGCGCGGCTGGATCCGATTGAAGCCCTGGCCCGGGATTAAGCCGGGTAGAGATCAATATGTGGGAGCGAGCAAGCCCGCTCCCACATTTGTCCTGCGGTGTTCTAGAGCGTTGCGTTTTCTTCTGTGGCGTACATCCACCGCATCAACGAATGCCGGCCACTGATGCCCATCTTGATCGCCGCCCGCTTGAGGTAGCTCTCGATGGTGTTGACCTTCAACGCCAACTGCTCCGCCAGTTCCGGCGCGGTGCGCCCGGCCAGCAACCCCACGCACACCTCCAGCTCACGGCTGGACAGGGCCAGCCCCGATTGCGCGAGGCGTTCTTCGAAGCGCCGGCGCAAGGTGTCGATGCCTGGTTGCTGCGGCGCCTCACTGTCCGGGCTGCTGGGTTGCAGGGCGCTGATGTGCTTTTCAACCATCGGCAGCAGCAAGGAGGAGAAGTCCTGCAGGATGATCCGTTCCTGCTGGGAAAAGCTTTCGGAGGGGTTCGAGCGATACACCGACAGCACGTAGCTGACGTCATCCTTGCGCCGGGTCAGGTGCAGTTGGGCGGCGGCCTGGGCCTCTTCCTGCCCTGGCAGCGGGTCGGTGTACACCGGGCTGATCCCCGTCATTCGCGAACTGCCGCCCTTGCGCGGTGAACTCACAGGCATTTGGGTGATGTGCGTGGCATCGACCGCCAGTTGGGTGAGGATCAGGTCATGCAGCATGCGCGGGAAATGTCGGCTGCCGGTGCTGGCGATGACTTTGCCAATGTGGGGGAACAGGTGTGAGTTCATCATTTCATCCATGAGTTTCAATGAGGGCGGCGTACAGGGCAGTGATCTCCATGACTGCCGCCTCGTATGCTAGTACAGGCTTTCGCAAACGGGCCAATGAATGGATCAAATTTTTTGCGGTGCAGGGCGCAACGGGAAAAGCCCGACCTTTTCAGGCCGGGCTATTGGTAAACGTCGCGCCTGGTTGTGAATTTACCTCAAGCGTGATGAACGTTTTGCTGCACAACCCTGGATTTCGGTTTCGGGGCACAGGCGTGCAGTGCCTGCTCAACGTCCGCCAACAGATCGGCGACATCCTCAAGGCCCGCCGAGAGCCGCACCAGCCCCTCGGAAATCCCGTGGTGGGCGCGTTGTTCGGGGGTGTAGGTGGAGTGGGTCATGCTGGCCGGGTGCTGGGCCAGTGACTCGGCGTCCCCCAGGCTCACCGCCCGGGTGAACAGTTTGAGGGCATTCATGAAACGCCGGCCCATCTCGATGCCGCCCTTGAGTTCAAACGCGATCATGCCGCCGGATTGTTTCATCTGCCGGGCGGCCAATTCGAATTGGGGGAAGGAGCGCAAGCCGGGGTAGGTCACCCATTCCACCAGGGGATGGGCCTGCAAGGCTTCGGCGATAGTCAGGGCGTTGCTGCAATGGCGGTCCATGCGCAGGGCCAGGGTCTTGAGGCCGCGCATCAGCAGGGCAGCGTCCTGGGGCGACATCACCGCGCCGGTCAGGTCCTTGAGCCCTTGCAGGCGAATACGCTGGGCCAGGGCCTGGCTGCTGACGGCGATGCCGGCGGTGATATCGCCGTGGCCGCTGAGGTATTTCGTCGCCGAGTGCACCACCACGTCGGCACCCATTTCCAGCGGGCGTTGCAGGTAGGGTGTGCAGTAGGTGTTGTCCACCACCACGGTGATGCCGGGTTGTTGGTGGGCGATTTCGGCCACGGCGGCGATGTCCACCAGTTGCAGGTTGGGGTTGGCCGGGGTCTCGAAATAGATCATGCGCGTGGCCGGGTTGATGGCCTCGCGCAGGGCGGCCAGGTCGGTGAGGTCGACGTGGCGCACCTTGATGCCGAATTCGCCGATGCCGTGATGCAGCAGGGCGAAGGTGCAGCCGTAGAGGGTCTGGCTGACGATGATTTCGTCACCGGGGCGCAACAGGGTCCAGAACGTCGCGGCAATCGCGCCCATGCCGGAGCTGAAGGCTACCGCGGCTTCGCCGTTTTCCAGGGTGGCCATGCGCGCTTCCAGCAGGGCCAGGGTGGGGTTGGAGATGCGGGTGTAGAAGTGCCCGCTCTCTTCGCCGGCAAAGCAGGCGGCGCCGTATTCGGCGGTGGGGAAGGCGAAGGTGGCCGATAGATAGATGGGCGGCACGAGGGCGCCGTGGTGGTCTTGAGGGTCATAGCCGTGGTGGATGGCACGGGTGGAAAAGCCGAACGTATTGTGTTTATTTTTCATGGTCGGACGCTCCTTATTTCCTACAATGCTATGCTTATAACTGCGGCCGAATGTTCCATAGTTTGCTGGGAAAACCCGGTAGATTGGGATGAAAAACAATAAAAATGACGTTTTGAGGCAAGATATGCCTATTCATCTGGATCGGACTGACAAGGCGCTTTTAAACGCCTTGCAGGGCAATGCGCGGTTGACGGTGGCGGAGTTGGCGGACCGGGTGTCGCTGACCACTTCGCCGTGTTGGCGGCGGGTGAAGAACCTCGAGGACAGCGGGGTGATTGGGGGGTATCAGGCGATCCTGTCGCCCAAGGCGCTGGGGTATGGGGTGACGGCGTTTGTCAGCATCATGATGGACACGCACTCGCGCGAGGTGGCTCGGGCGTTTGAGCAAAGGTTGCTGGAGATTCCCGAGATTGTGGCGTGTCATAACGTTTCGGGGCGGTATGATTTTTTGTTGGAAGTGGTGGCGAAGGATCTGGAGTCGTTTGGGGAGTTTGCGCGGGAGGTGTTGCAGGGGTTGCCGTGTGTTAAGGAGATTTATTCGAGTTTTTCTTATAAGTCGGTGCGGCCGTTGAGGGTGATTCCTTTACCGGAGTGACGGTGTACATATCCGTTGCTTCGGTAACGGCGGCTTATGGTTCCGCTCTTACAGCGGGTCACTTTTGGCAAACGCCCCAAAAGTAACCAAAAGGTCTTTGCCCCACCACTCGGTGCCTCGCCTAGGCTCGGCATGCCCGCACTCCGGCCCGATTCCGCGGGCCGCCGCGACGGGCCATCCATGGCCCGGCGCGGCTAAATCGGCTTCCCTGCCGATTTACCCGCTCCACCGTGCCTACTTGCGGCCATCGTGGTTGACGGGGCCCGCAGATCAAAATCAAAAGCAAGAGCACAGCGGCCTACCGGCCGGCTTGAGTGTTAAAAGCCAGATCAAAAGCCAGAGCGAAAACAGATCTGCTTTTCTGTGGGAGCGGGCTTGCTCGCGAAAAACCTGAGAGCGCCGCGTTCATTCAGAATGCCCGCGTCATCGTTAACGACCTTCGCGAGCAAGCCCGCTCCCACATTTGGACCGTGCTCGCTTTAGATTTTGATTTTGCTTTTCAACACTCAAGCCGGCCGGTAGGCCGCTGTGCTTTTGATCTGCTTTTGATTTTGATCTTGATCTTAGGCGCCCCGTTAAACCACGCTGGCCGAACGCAGGCTTTGGAGCGTGGGTAACCTGGCAGGACGCCAGGTTAGCCGTCCTGGGCCAAGGATGGCCCATGACGGCGGCCCACGGTCCAAAGCCGGAGTGAGGGCACTCCGAGCCTAGGCGAGGAGCCGAGTGGTGGGGCAAGAGCGTTTTGCTTACTTTTGCGCTCTTCAAAAGTGAGCCGCTGTAAGAGCGGAACCATAAGTGGCCGTTACCTAAATAACGGATATGCCCCCAACCCCAACCCCAACCCCAACCCCAAAGCCACATACGTCATCCAACGTATTCCCCGCCCAACCCCATCCCCGCGAGACTGCTCCCACAGCCAAGCCACCTCCGGGAGCACCTCGATGACCGACACCCTGATCAAAGTCGACCTCAACCAACCCGTCACCGAAAACGAGCAAATCCACAACCGTTGGCACCCGGACATCCCGATGGCCTGCTGGGTCAAACCCGGCGAGGATTTCATCCTCGAAACCTACGACTGGACCGCCGGCGCCATCAAGAACAACGACGACGCCAGTGACGTGCGCGACGTCGACCTCTCCACCGTGCATTACCTTTCCGGCCCAGTGGGCGTACACGGCGCCGAACCCGGTGATCTGCTGGTGGTCGACCTGCTCGACATCGGCGCCAAAGCCGACTCCCAGTGGGGTTTCAACGGCTTCTTCTCCCGCCAGAACGGCGGCGGCTTCCTCACCGATCACTTCCCCAGCGCGCAAAAAGCCATCTGGGACTTCAAGGGCATGTTCACCAGCTCCCGACACATCCCGGGCGTCAATTTTGCGGGCCTGATCCACCCCGGCCTGATCGGCTGCCTGCCCGACCCGGTGATGCTCGCCGACTGGAACCGCCGCGAACAGGAACTGATCGACACCAACCCAACCCGCGTCCCACCCCTGGCCAACGCCCCGCTGGCCGCCACCGCGCATATGGGCAAACTCAAGGGCTCGGCCCGAGACGACGCCGCTGCTACCGGCGCCCGCACCGTGCCGCCCCGTGAGCATGGCGGCAACTGCGATATCAAGGATCTGTCCCGCGGCTCGAAGATCTATTTCCCGGTCTACGTCAACGGCGCCGGCCTGTCGGTGGGTGACTTGCACTTCAGCCAGGGCGACGGCGAAATCACCTTCTGCGGCGCCATCGAAATGGCCGGCTGGGTGCACATGAAGGTCGAGCTGATCAAGGGTGGCATGGCCAAATACGGGATCAAGAACCCGGTGTTCAAGCCAAGCCCGATCACCCCGAACTACAAGAACTACCTGATCTTTGAAGGTATCTCCGTCGACGAACAGGGGCAGCAGCACTACCTGGACGTCAATGTCGCCTACCGCCAGGCCTGTCTGAATGCGATCAACTACCTGACCAAGTTTGGCTACTCGCCGGCCCAGGGGTATGCGTTGCTCGGCTCGGCGCCGGTGCAGGGGCATATCAGCGGCGTGGTGGACATCCCCAACGCCTGCGCGACGTTGTGGCTGCCGACTGAAATCTTCGAGTTCGACATCAACCCCAACGCCAACGGCCCGACCCGATTCCTCGACGGCAGCATCGACCTGCCCATCGCACCGGATCTCTAGCCATGCCGACTTATGAATATGCCTGTGAGTCCTGCGGCACCTTCACGATGCTGCGGCCCATGGCCCAGCGTCACGAACCCAGCCAGTGCCCGTATTGCGACGGCCCGGGCGGGCAGTTGCTGCTGTCGGCACCGGCGCTGACCACGCTGTCGGCCAGCCAGCGCAAGGCGATTGCCGGCAACGAGCGCAGTGCCCATGCGCCGCAAACCGTCGGTGAGTATCAGGAGGCGCGCAAGCACCCGGCGGGCTGCAGTTGCTGTGGCAGCAGTAAACCGGTGGTGCCAAGCAAGGCCAACCCGCTGGGGCTCAAGACCAAGACCGGGCCACGGCCCTGGATGATCAGTCACTGACCGAGGAGATTTGCAATGCGCCATGGCGATATATCCAGCAGCCCGGACACGGTCGGCGTTGCTGTCGTGAACTACAAGATGCCGCGCCTGCACAGCAAGGCCGAGGTCATCGATAACGCGAAGAAGATTGCCGAAATCATCATCGGCATGAAGCAGGGTTTGCCCGGCATGGACCTGGTGGTGTTCCCCGAGTACAGCACCATGGGCATCATGTACGACCACGACGAAATGATGGCCACTGCCGCGAGCATTCCCGGCGAGGAGACGGCGATTTTCTCGGCGGCCTGTCGCCAGGCCAATACCTGGGGCGTGTTTTCCCTGACCGGTGAGCGCCATGAAGAACATCCCCACAAGGCGCCGTACAACACGCTGGTGCTGATCAATAACCTGGGGGAGATCGTCCAGCGTTATCGCAAGTGCATTCCGTGGTGCCCGATCGAGGGCTGGTACCCGGGCGACCGCACCTACGTGTGCGACGGACCCAAGGGCATGAAGGTCAGCCTGATCATCTGCGACGACGGCAACTATCCGGAAATCTGGCGCGACTGTGCAATGAAAGGCGCCGAGCTGATCGTGCGTTGCCAGGGCTATATGTACCCGGCCAAGGAGCAGCAGGTGCAGATGTCCAAGAGCATGGCCTGGGCCAATAACTGCTACGTGGCGGTGGCGAATGCGGCGGGGTTCGACGGGGTGTATTCGTACTTCGGGCACTCGGCGATCATCGGTTTTGATGGCCGTACCCTGGGGGAGTGCGGCGAAGAGGAAATGGGCATTCAGTATGCCCAGTTGTCGGTGTCGCAGATCCGTGATGCGCGGGCCAATGATCAGTCGCAGAACCATCTGTTCAAGCTGCTGCACCGTGGCTACACCGGCATGCATGCTTCGGGCGACGGGGACAAGGGCGTGGCGGATTGTCCGTTCGAGTTCTATCGCACCTGGGTGCTGGACGCGCAAAAGGCCCGGGAAAATGTCGAGGCATTTACCCGCAGCACCGTGGGTGTCGCCGAATGCCCGGTGGGGCAGTTGCCCCATGGCGGGAAAGAAAAAACGGCGGGTTAAGCCATGCGGTTTACCTTTGAGCCGGCTCAGGTCATGGCTTTGCTGCGCAGCCGTATCGTCGGCCAGGACGCAGCCCTGGCCCAGGTGGAAGGGCTGCTCAAGGTGGTCAAGGCCGATATCGGCGAGCGTGAGCGGCCGTTGAGCGTCAACCTGTTCATGGGGCCGACCGGGGTCGGCAAGACGGAAATCGTCCGTCTGCTGGCCCTGGCCTTGCACGGCCGCGCCGACGGGTTCTGCCGTATCGACATGCACACCCTGGCCCAGGAGCATTACGCTGCCGCCCTGACCGGAGCACCACCAGGCTATGTCGGCAGCAAGGAGGGCATCAGCCTGTTTAACAGTGAGCTGATCCAGGGCAGCTACAGCCGCCCCGGCATCGTGCTGTTCGACGAGCTGGAAAAGGCCAGCCAGGAAGTGGTGCGCAGCCTGTTGGGCATCCTTGAAAACGGCCAACTGACGTTGGCGGGTGGCGCTCGTACGCTGGACTTTCGCAACAGCCTGATTTTCATGACCAGCAATATCGGCGCACAACAGGCGCGCCGCCATCGACAGCGTTTTGCTCCGTTGCGCTGGTTGGGGCGGGGTGAAGCAGGGGTGTTGGAGGACGCCTTGCACAGCCATTTCGAGCCGGAATTTCTCAATCGCATCGACCGTATCCTGATGTTCGAGCCCATCGACCATCAATGGCTTGAAGCGCTGCTTGAGGTGGAACTCGGCAGACTCAATCAACGCCTTGCGGTACAGCAGCGGTCGCTGGTACTGGATGAGTCGGCACGGGCGTGGTTGTGCCGCGACCATGACGTACGGTTTGGTGCCCGCGCCTTGGGCCGCCGGTTGCGGGTGGAACTTGAGCCGGCGATTGCCGAGTGCCTGTTGGGTGATCCAGGCGTGGGCGCCATGGGTGCGACCGCCATCAGTAATCGTTTGGTGGTTTCGCAACGAGCGGCTTGCAACAAATAAAATTCAGGCTAATATGATCCGGGTAAAACAATATACTCCGGGTAAAAGTCATGAGCGCATCACACTGCACCGCCTTCCTTGGCCACCAACGCGTGGCCGCCGGCTCTTATGCCGACGTCGCCAAAAACTTGAAAAGTCTCGACCTGTCGACCGGCAGCTTGCTGGTGTTCGATGACGCCAGCGGTGTTCAAGTCGACTACCCCTGGCCCGCGGGTTATGCGCCCCAGCAACCGGCAGCCACGGTGACCGAGGCCGAAGTGCCAGTGTCACCTACCGTAGGCCGACCGAAGCTGGGCGTGGTCGCCCGTGAAGTGACCCTGCTGCCACGGCATTGGGAATGGCTGGGGCAACAACGCGGCGGCGCCTCGGCGGCCTTGCGCCGGCTGGTGGATGAAGCGCGCAACGCCCATGCCGAGCACGATGAGCAACGCCAGGCCAAGGAATCCAGCTATCGTTTCATGAGCGCCCTGGGCGGCGACCTGCCGGGTTTCGAAGAGGCCTCGCGGGCGTTGTTTGCCCAGGACGGCGCTGACTTTTCCAACAAGATTGCGCACTGGCCGGTGGATGTGAAGTTGTACCTGGCCTGGTTATCACGCAACGCTTTCCCTGCCTAATTGCATTGAGATCCGAACCTCCATGGAAGTCACCCAGCAACGACCGTTGTGGCAGATCTATCTGATCTTTCTGGCACCCATGGTGCTGTCCAATTTCCTCCAGAGCTTTTCCGGCACGCTGAACGGTATCTACGTCGGCCAGATGCTCGGTACCCAGGCGTTGGCGGCGGTGTCGGGGATGTTCCCCATCGTGTTTTTCTTTATCGCCCTGGTGATCGGCCTGGGGGCCGGCGCTTCGGTGTTGATCGGCCAGGCGTGGGGGGCGCAGGAAACCTCGATGGTCAAGTCGATCACCGGCGCCACCCTGACCCTTGGCGCCCTGATCGGGGTGATCGCGGCGGTGCTGGGCAGCGTGTTTGCGCGCCCGGCGATGCAGGCGCTGGGCACACCGGTGGATGTGCTGGATGACGCGGTGGGTTATGCGCAGATGATGATGCTGATCATGCCGCTGCTGCTGGTGTTCATCCTGTTCACCCAACTGCTGCGGGGCGTGAGTGACACGGTGTCGCCGTTGCTGGCGCTGGTGGTGTCGACCACCGTGGGCCTGGTGCTGACTCCGGCACTGATCAAGGGCTGGCTGGGTTTGCCGCCAATGGGCATTCAGAGCGCGGTGGTGGCGGGGCTGGTGGGTAATGCCCTGGCGATGACGTTTCTGGTGTTGCGGCTGCGGCATAAAAACCACGTAATGGCGCCGGATCGCGAGTTGATGGCGGCGTTGCGGCTGGACCGGGTGATTTTGGGCAAGGTGCTGCGTATTGGCTTGCCGACCGGGTTGCAGATGGTGGTGTTGTCGTTGTCGGAATTGGTGATTCTGGCGCTGGTCAACAGCCATGGTTCCCAGGCGACGGCGGCGTATGGGGCGGTGACGCAGATCGTCAACTATGTGCAGTTTCCGGCGTTGTCGATTGCGATCACGGCGTCGATTCTTGGGGCGCAGGCGATCGGGGCGGGGCGATTGGAGCGGATTGGGCCGATCCTGCGTACGGGGATTTTGATCAACCTGTGCCTGACGGGTGGGTTGATTGTGTTGGGGTATGGGTTGTCGCACTGGTTGCTGGGGTTGTTCATTACCGACGTGGATGCGCGGGTCAAGGCTGAGCATCTGTTGCATATCATGCTCTGGAGCATTTTGGTGTTTGGGTTCCAGGCGGTGGTGGGCGGGATCATGCGGGCCAGCGGGGTGGTGCTGGTGCCGGTGGGGATTTCGATCGTGTGCGTGTTGGGGGTGGAGTTGCCGGTGGCTTATCTGCTGAATGCGCGGTTTGGGTTGGAGGGGGTTTGGATGGCGTTTCCGGTGACGTATCTGGCGATGCTGGGGTTGCAGACGGCGTATTACCGGTTGGTTTGGCGGCATAAGCAGATTAAGCGGTTGGTGTGAGGTTTTTTTGGGGGGGGCGGGGAGTACATATCCGTTATTTAGGTAACGGCCGCTTATGGTTTCGCTCTTACAGCGAGTCACTTTGCAAAAGCGTGTACGGACCGGACACATGGTGGACACATGTGCGGGGACATGGTTGACACATTATGGACCATAGTCTGGCTTGCTCACGTCGATTGTTCGTAGGAAGTGATGGCAAAAGTAGACATCAAAAAGCCCATCACTTTCAGGATTAGGACGTATGGCGAGGTGATGCCCAGCCAGACCCTTAGCGATGCTGAAATAGCGTTTCTGAAAGCGGAATCGGCTGTGATAAGCCTTGGCCAATACGTCGTCCGGTCCGTATTCAAACTCCGATAACTGCTGCGGATAAGCCCATGGGCTGGCTCGATACCGGTCCATCGGCACCTTGTAGTCCAACGCTTGATGAGGCCGTTGCAAGTTATAAACCTCACGCCATTGATCAAACGCTGTTTGAGCTTCCTTGATCGTGGAAAACTGACGCCCATCAAGCACTTCGGCCTTGAGTGACCGATGGAAACGCTCAATCTTTCCATTGGTTTGGGGGTGGTAAGGACGGCTAAAGCTGATCCGAATTCCTAAGCGAATCAACCAGATACTCAGCTCTGTGATTTCGCCAGGATTGCGTGGCGAGCCCCAGGGCGGGCCGTTATCGACGTTGATGCGAGCCGGTAATCCGAAGCGCTGGAACACTTCGATCATTTTCTCTTTCACCGTGGTCCCACGCTCGTTATCACAGGCCTGAATCGCCAGGTTGAATCGCGAGTGGTCGTCCAGCAGGGTCAGGGGATGGCATCGGCCTTGTTGCGTCGGGAAATGCCCTTTGAAGTCCATCTGCCAAAGATCGTTAGGCGCATCGTGTTCAAATCTCAACTTTGCCGCTTGTTCCTTCTGAGCAGGCTGAATTAGCCCGTGTCGGTGCAGAACATTAGTAACGGTGCTGGGAGCGATTTGTTTTTTCAAAATGCTGCTGATCGTGCGCCCACCCCACGCTGGATGCTCTTGCCTGAGCGCTATGACCGCCGTCTCTAGAGTGGTGTTGGTCAGCTTGGGGCTGGTGACAGGTTTGCGGGACTTCTCTTGCAGCCCCGACCGGCCTTGCGTCTCGTAGCGATCGAGCCACTTGTACGCCGTTTGGGGGCTGATACCGAATCGTCGACACAGTTCTCGTTTATTACTGCCGGGTTGCCGCGCCAAGGCGACAAACTCTTCTTTCAGGCTCATGGCATCTCTCGTGTTCCAGGGCATGATGGTTTTCCGGCAAAGTTAGCTCGCCGAAAAGTGTCCACCATGTCCCCGCACACCCGTCAACCATGTGTCCGGTCCGTACAAAAAGCGGCAAAGTAACCAAAACGCTCTGCCCCGCCTGTCGGCGCCTCGCTGTGGCTCGGCGTTCCCTCACTCCGGCATTGCTCCGCGGGCCGCCGCGATGGGCCATCCATGGCCCAGCGCGGCTAAACCGGCGTCCTGCCGGTTTACCCGCTCCGCAATACCTGCGTTCGGCCTCGGGCTTATTGGGGCAGTCAGATCAAAATCAAAAGCAAAAGCACAGCGGCCTCCCGGCCGGCTTGAGTGTTAAAAGCCAGATCAAAAGCCAGAGCGAAAACAGCTCTGCTTTTTCTGTGGGAGCGGGCTTGCTCGCGAAAAACCTGAGAGCGCCGCGTTCATCCAGAATGCCCGCGTCATCGTTAACGACCTTCGCGAGCAAGCCCGCTCCCACATTTTTGACCGTGCCCGCTTTAGATTTTGATTTTGCTCTTCAACACTCAAGCCGGCCGGTAGGCCGCTGTGCTCTTGATCTGCTTTTGATCTTGATCTTAGGCGCCCCGTTAAACCACGCTGGCCGAACGCAGGCTTTGGAGCGTGGGTAACCTGGCAGGACGCCAGGTTAGCCGTCCTGGGCCAGGGATGGCCCATGACGGCGGCCCACGGTCCAAAGCCGGAGTGAGGGCACTCCGAGCCTAGGCGAGGAGCCGAGTGGTGGGGCAAGAGCGTTTTGCTTACTTTTGCGCTCTTCAAAAGTGAGCCGCTGTAAGAGCGGAACCATAAGCCGCCGTTACCTAAACAACGGATATGTACCCCGACCCACCCCCCCGCAACTCCCTGGTGAAATACCGACTCGGCACCTCACCCAACACTCGCTTGAACACCGTAGCAAACGCACTCGGGCTGCTATACCCCAAATCCAGCGCCACCCTGGTCACCGGTTCCCCATTGCCCAGCCGCACAATCCCCGCCAGCAGGCAGGCTTGCTGGCGCCACTGCAGGTAACTGACACCCGTGGCCTGACGAAACTGCCGGGTAAACGTCCGGCGACTCATCCCCGCGCCGAACGCCATGGCATCAATGCTGACCTCCAACGAAGGCCCCGCCAGGAACTCTTCGCAAGCCTTCGCCAATCGCGGTTCGGCAGGCAACGGCGCACAAAGCGGCAACAGCGGCATCTGGGCGATCTCGTGCAGCAGCAAGCCCATCAGATAACTATCGCGACCCCCCATCGCATAACGCGCAGGCACCTCCACGGCCTTTTCCAGCAACTGCCCAAGCAGCGGCGACACATCCAGTACCTGGCACGTTTGCGGCAACTCCAGCCGTCGCGCCGCCTGCGGGCGAATGTAGGTGTTGAGCATCGTCACCGCCCCCCGCATCAGCATGGCGTGGGACACATGCGGCGGCACCCAGATCGCGCGGCGGGGCGGCACCACCCAGTTGCCGGTAGCGGTGTAGACCGTGATGACACCCCGTCTGGCATACGCAAACTGGCCGCGCGGGTGCGCGTGATCGGGGAACAGTTCACCGTCGGCATAGTCGATAGCGGTCACGACCACGTCACGTGGGGTGTTTTCGTAGGGATGAATATCGGGCATGGCCTGATTCTAGCCTTTGTTGACCCACAAACGCAGGCGGGCCACCGCAGTTTGCGGAAAAATCTGCCGGATGCACGGCCTCTTGTCGTGCCAGCCAGCAAATGGACCCCGTCACCATGAAACACAAACACCTGTTATTGGCCGTCCTGGTGACGGCCGTGTGGGGATTCAACTTCCCCATCACCAAGCTGGGCCTGGCCGAGATCAACCCCCTGTTGCTCACGGCACTGCGTTTCACCCTGGCCGCGTTGCCCTGGGTGTTTCTGGTGAAACGCCCCCAGGTTGCCGTGAAGTGGCTGGCGGCCTACGGCTTGATCTTCGGCGTGGCGATGTGGGCCTTGATCAACCTCGGAATCGCCATGGGCGTGCCCCCCGGCAGCGCGTCGCTACTGATCCAGTTCAGCGCATTTTTCACCCTGGGCTGGGGCGTGCTGCTGTTTCGTGAAAGCCTGTCCCTGCCGCAATTGATCAGCGTGGCGCTGGCGGCCATGGGCTTGGTGGGCATGCTGTTGAGTGTGCAGGGCACGGCCACGATGCTGGGGTTTGCCCTGGTGCTGTTCAGCGCGTTGGCCTGGAGCATCGGCAATATCATCATCAAGGTCTCCGGGGTGCAGGAGATCTTTGCCTTCGTAGTCTGGGCCAGCCTGTTTGCACCGTTGCCGCTGGTGCTGTTGACGTGGCTGCTGGACGGCCCGCAAGCCTTTATCGCGTTGCCGGGGCAATTGAACGGCGTGGCGTTGTTCTCGCTGGCGTTCCAGGTGTATGGCGCGACGCACTTCTGCTATTGGGGCTGGAACCTGTTGTTGCGCGAGTACCCGGTTTCCCGGGTGGCGCCCCTGTCACTGCTGATCCCGGTGTTTGGTATCGTCAGCTCCATGCTGATTCTGGGGGAGCGCCCCGGGGTTTCGCAGTGGCAGGCCATTGGGTTGATTCTGTTGGCCTTGATCGTGGGAATGAAGAAGGCACGCCCGTTGTGGGTCAGGCAGGGCGGTCACGCTTGAGCAGGCCATACAGCGCGCTGTCCGAGATCTCATCGCCCACCACCCAACGCTCGCGCAACAGGCCTTCGCGCACAAAACCCAGGCGCTCAAGCAATTTTGCGGAGCCCAGGTTGCGTGGGTCGATATCGGCTTCAAGGCGGCGCAGCCCGACGGTGTTGAAGCCGTGGTCGATCACGGCGCAGGCGGCTTCGCTCATGTAGCCCTTGCCCCAATGCTGGCGGTTCAGGGTAAAGCCGATTTCGGCACGACCACATTGCTCATCCACATTAAACAGGTCGCAACTGCCGATCACCTCGCCGGTGGCCAGCAACTCCACCATACACACCAGGTCTTCACCGGCAATCGAGGCTTCCATCAATTGGCCGAAGCGTTCAACGGCCTGCTCGGCGCGGGTCATGGTGGGAAAGGAAAAGTAGCGCATGGCCTCGGGATCGGACCAGATGGCAAACAGCGCGCGCCAATCATCCTGATGGGGCGGGCGCAGGCCCAGGCGCTGGGTGGTGAGGAGTACGGGGGCGAAAAAGGGCAGGGTCATAAAGTGCTCGTCCGTGAAAGTAACGGGGGAATGCTGCCGGGATTGGGCGGGTTGTACAAGGGTCAGAGAATGAAGGCTTCTAAAAAAGTTGAATATTAGTCATCTATAAAATCAATAGGTTGCGCATCTTTTTTGACAACGCTGCACTGTAGATTTTTCAGAATTACAGATAAAAGCCTATGTGATCTTCGAAATAAATGAGCCAGCTTCGGCTGGTTCATTTAATCCATATTTCGGAACGCTCAACTGGCTCAGTGCTAGGAAAATCGCGAGGAACGTGCTCAGATTCTGCCTGTGTCACATAATCGATACTGTCCGAAGTACGGGCTATGAGTGAGAAATAGGAATGCCTTTAGATTGGCTTACGGCACTCAAGACTCCAGTTGCGTGGGTCTTTAAAAAAATCCTGACGGTTTCGGGTGACGCGTACGCTCGACATAAAGCAAGCGAGAGAGCCGTGCAAGGTGAAGACTTAGCCAGCCAAACCAGCCTTCATCACCTCACAGGGGAAGAACTTAAAAAACTTGTAGCCAGTGGCAAGTCATTTTCAGGAATTCGGCCTTACGCCTTCCGAAACTGGTTGCAGCAAGAAGCTAACGTCAAGCTATTTATCGAAGCGCTGATAGCCCGGGCAGGTGGTGATCCAGAAACGTCAGAACGGGCAGAGAAAGAGCTCGCTGCAAATTACGAGGTTTTCGCTCGGAATACAGATTCGCTACCTGACAACTTGGTGACACAAGTCGTTTCGTATGTATTGGGGCAACTCCAAGCAACAGAAAAGGGCCAGCAGGAATTGCAGTCGGCTATTGCGTTTCGGTCATCTGCACAGCTGCAAACGCTGCTTCATCCTGAGGAACGCCAATTTCCAAGTCACGCCGATTTAGAGCGTGTACGAACCATGGCAGCAAAATTGCTCGAGGCAGGCAAGCGCAGTTGGAAGATGCCTCAATTCATTGCGCCGCTCATTCTAGAGGCTCACGAGATACAAGGTGAATCCGACTTGAGTTCGCGGTCAATTAGCACCTCTGAGCTTGTGACAGTCATCGAGAGGGGATTCAGTCTAGTTTTGTTCGGTGAGGGCGGTATAGGCAAGACTACGTTTTTGCTAGAGCTCTGTTCGTCTTGTTTTGGAGCGGGTGGTCGTATACCGCTGTTCGTGGACGCAGCACTTTGGGGGCGAACCGGTTTGAGCCTTCTGGAATACCTCTCCAAACGCCCCTCAGCAATAGCAAATCGTGTAACTATCGATGAGCTAACCAGATTGGCCGAAGCTGATCGCCTGGTCGTCATGCTTAATGGCTGGAACGAGGTGCCCGTCTCGTTGAAGCTGGCCTGTCTGGAGGAGCTTAACCAGTTGTCAGCCGCTGCAGAATCACTCGTCATTGTGGTCGTATCTCGGAGTTCAAGTGATGCGCCCAGGTTATTAAACACGAGGCGAGTGGAGGTTCGAGGCCTTACATGGGATGGCCAGACGGCGGTGCTCCGCGCTGAGCTTGGTGATGCCGGATCGGAACCACTACTCAACCTACTTGCCAAAAACACGCGCCTTCGCCAAGTTACGAGGAGCCCGCTCATACTTCGAGGCTTTATTGCACAAGCTGGGAAAGGTGCTGCATCGTATTTGAGTGTGTTCGACCTCCTCGGTTCCAGCGTCCAGGCCTTTGAGGAAGATGACCTTCGCACTCTTTTACTGTCTGACGCTCCTGTAAATGGCCATTCTCGCGAATATCTCGAAGAGCTTGCCTACCGACTTACGCAGAGGCGTACTATCGATTGCTCCAGAAACGTCGCGCTTCAAGCTATTCACTCCGCTGCCACTCAACTGGCCGAACGCAGGCTAATAGGGGCTCCCCCACAACTGGCTTCGATCTTAGATCTGCTGGTCACTCATCATTTATTGCACCTCGACGAAGGCGTGGTTCGCTTCGCGCACCAGCGCTTCCAGGAGTATTTCGCAGCCACGCGGCTGCTACGGATATGCAGCGATGATGGTGCCTCGGCCGAGATTCTGTACACAGCGATCAACCAACCGGCCTGGGACGAAGCGCTCGCACTTATCGCGGAAAAGCTCAAAGGTGACGAGGGCTCGGCTGCCGCTCGAGTTCGGATAGTCAAGGTTGGCTCAGCGATAGATCTGGGGCGGGCTTGCGATTTGATAGGAATCTGTGGTTTTGGTTATGCAGACGACTCTGAGCTTCATCGCCACGTGGTCGCTAGTGTCAATGAGCTAGCCTCATCCTCCTTGGGCGAAGTTCGCGATCTTGGGATCGCCTATCAAATTGCGTCTGGTTTACCGGCTTTCGCTGAGAGCTTGTGGCCACTCCTGGAAAGTGAAGATCAACAGACCCGCTTGCAAACGTATCGATTGAAAGGTCACGGTATATCCTTAGTTCAGCTCGGAGCCGGGGCTGAGGTTAGAGTTGCCTCATGGACATCAGACCGCCGAGTCGAGTTTGTACATGAGATCGCTGATAGTGCAGACAACTACGAGTATCTCGTGAAGCTGGCTCGAAGTGAGCCTGAACCTGCTGTGAGGGCAGCAGCGATTTGCGCTTTATTCTGGCATTTTCCCGCTTCGGACGTGCCCTTTTTAGCCTGGCTGGATGCTCCAGCTGAGGTCCAAACTGAACACAACGTTCTGAATTACATCCAGTACGCTTTGGAGGAAGGGTTCGTTGGCGACGCTGTACGAGAGCGTCTACATAGCATCTATGAAAACGATATATCCGGGAGCACATGGCTTAAGCTTGCGAAGGGCTTTCCTCGCGTAGTTGGGGCGGGTGCGATGGATGTGATCTTCGAGCACTTGCGTAGCAGTAAACACCTCGGAGACGATGACCCCCTGGTCGAGATTGCACTGACCAATGCACCCGAACGCTTATTGGACCTTGCTTCGGAGCTCGCCCTGCACGCGCGAGTCGTGCCTGAATGGGTTGGTGAATTTCTGCACCGTGCCTCAACTGAGGTACAAACTAGGACCTTCGAGCAAGCATGGCTCGTTCTCCAGGGGCAAGATTTCAATAGTCTGAGCGGCGAGATCCTAGGCCCCCTTGCCGGCCGTGTTCAAACCGAGCGCAGCGTAGCCTACTTTTTGCGTTCCCCTGAAGTTAATCGTGGGTCAGTGACTGAATTAGACCGCGAAAAAAATAGGACGCTGACCAACTTGCTTGCACATGCACCTGGATGTGATCTGCTGAGTGTTGTAATGAGGCGAGCACAGACATCCTCCTACTATGAGGCTGCTCAATTGATTGAGCTGGTGTGGCGGAGAGTTTGGCGTGACGAGGGCAGCTCTAGTGCCGCCAATCGATGGCTGCCAACAGTTGATGAAGTCCGACAGCTGGTAGCCCAGTTTTGTCAGAAGGAAGAGATAGCAGAGATTCCACAGGACAGGATTTGGATATACCTCTCTTGCATCGCAAGTCATGTAGCACCGGCGGAGTTCGGGCCTCTTTTATTAGAGACCTGTCGCCGCCATCTAGATGCTTGGAGTACTTTCAGGAAGAGAATCGATCAGTGGTCGGAGAGGCCCTCATCACCACGACCGCATAACCCCCAGTTTGGCAACTACCTGCTGGCGGCCATGGTTAAGTGGGGGCCTGAGGCGATGCCGAGCCTGCTGGAACTAATGGCCCATTCTAGTGCCATGGAATTCATTCCGGACGTGCTTGCTCGCATCGCCAGCTCACCTTGGGCCCGCGAGAAGGAGCGGCCATTCAGCAGTGTTAGTGCTGATATCAAGGAAGGTGCGCGGCGTAGGAAGCTTGGGAGAGTGCACCGGCAGCCTGACGATACTTTTCAATACTGGACGGATGAGGCCGCCAATATTCTTGGGCAGGAGCTGAGAGAGCTTGTGACGCGCTACAAGGAGAAGAAATCCACTGACGAGAAGTGGAACGTACGTGAGGCACAGTATCGCGTAGGATACCTCGCGGGAATCGTGGCGAGATTTCCAAGTTCTAGCGTTATCGAGCCAATGCATTGCGCCTTGGCTAGTGCTCTGATGGATATTCACGGTACGGTTGAAGCGTTACGTGGCCTCGTGCGCCAGGGTTTTTACATCTCCGATACGGCAATTGTGGAACCGCTCGAGGCGATGTACGAGCAAGCAGTCGATTCAACGTGGCTCGACGAACAATCGAGCTATGTTATGTCCGACCTGAGTGAGCTACTGCTAATCGCAGTCTCCCCAACGCTTTTGAGTAAAACGGTGGTGCACTATCTTCAGCTATGGCGTCGATTCTCGCACCCCGCTGAAATCATCCGTCGTTTAGGTGCCACGTGCTCGGAGTCTGCCTGGCCCGTACTACTGGAGCTTGGCAGTGAGCTTGATGAAAGCGAGGAGCTCGCACGCGCTTTGATTTCCTCTCTGGCGCCCAGGCATCTTGCCGAATTTCTTGCCCTTGTAGCCAATGGGAAACTGTTTGAATGGTGTAGAAGTGCTTGGACGTTGGAACAACTTGCTGCAAGCATTGCGACCACGGTGGGCGAGGGGGCTATACAGATCGAGGCCTTGCTGGATGCATGCCGGAAGCCAAAGACGCCGCTCGCTGATGTACTTGCCGTCGCAGTTCTCTCACACATCAAAGGAAGCGAGGCTACTCGCCGTCTCTTTCTCTTAGAGGTGCTTGATGCTGGAAGGGCTGTTAATTCGAACATGCCGGTGTACAGGATGTTGGGAGACGCATTCACGCTCAAAGAGCCGATGAACAACACGCAGTACGAAATCATGCCGAAAGCAAGTAACGAGCTGAGGATGGAACTTTACGCTCGGGCAAAAGGTACTGGGCAGATTGCCGATACCTGCAAGCGTCTACTTGCTTCACTGGAATGCATGCGCCGAGAAACTGTCCGCCCCAACGACGAACCGCGTCATCCCGCTCCAGAAGATGGGTTGGCTTGGACTGACATACTGCTAGGCGCTCATACTTCTTGATAGCCAGGGCCAGTACTGCTTTACAGAAACTATTTCGGCCAAAAAGACTCAGTCGGAAGCGCCTAGGAGTGAATGGTTGATTCAGCCAAAAATTGACTGGAACCTCCCGAGGTTATATCCTTGCGTGGCTTGCTCTGAGGTTCGTGGGTGAAAACCTCCTCTCGGAGACACTTGAAAGAAAAGCCCATCATCTGATGGGTTTTTTTGTGGCTGCAAAAAACTCAAACACGCTAGGGCAGCAAACATTTCGGCCTGTGATGGACCTGGTCCCTCCGATAGGGACGACGGTGCTTCAATCGACATTGGTCTATCAATGCACCTTCTTTCGAAATTATCGCCTGGTTCGTTTTGCTTTGAGTTCGCAGCTCTCTGCAGGGCCGCAATTGACGAAGAAGAGGTTGGAAACGTTGATCTCCCGGCCCTTCGATCCAGCTGACCTTTTGCGTTCGGCTTTCTTGTCTCTGTTATTGCTCATCACGAACGGGTTGACTGGAGTTCTCTTTGAGGCTCGCGGACATTTCGCCATCCCATTGTAAATTAGTAGGTCCATGCGCCATGTCATCTACAGACGGTTAAATATTGGTATGATGCCGTCTGTCTAACAAAGATTATTCAGATAGTTTTACAAGTCCAAGCTACATATTAACAAGGATGAATTGACGATGGGGCAGGACGAAGAAAATATACCAGCAGCCTATAACTCTGTTGATGAAGCAATCAACGAGATCCTTAGAAAAGATCCGCATAATTATTATTCTTCATCACATGTGAATTGGGATGCGGCTACGATCGCTATCAAGTCGGCTCAAGGAGTTTCTTTTGACGCAGAGACTTTTTTAGCGCTGGTAAAGAAAGCAACTCCCTATAGCGCACGGTGTTTTTACGAGTTTTTGGACCGTTGGGGGAGCAAAAACTGGGATTCCGTGAGAGATGTCTTTGCTCAAGAGGCGATGAGGCTCTTTGCTAAAGGACATGGTACTGAATTTTCCCCCTTTGTTACTGCATGGCCGCTTCTGAAAGCGGACACAGAACTGCTAGATCGCGTGATTGAATTCATGAGAAACAACCTAGTTGAACTTAATACGTCCGTGACGCGGCTAGTGGACCTGCAACACGGTAAAACGGCGGCTCAGCGTGTGATGGCGGTAGTCATGGACGCCCCCTATTCGGTTCGGAATAGAGATGAATTAGCCGAGGTCGTCAAGCAATGGGCGGGGGATAGCTGCTGGGGAATGCTACAAGTGCTGCTTTGGAGTACTTCGCAGAAAAGTGACAGTCAGTTAGTGCCTGTGACTGACGTAGAAAGGGTTGCCCGCTTACTCAAGGAGTTTGGGGTTTTGTCGTCACCGAACAACTATAGACTTTCTGATCTTTCGGCCGAGTCTAGAGCTTCTTGGCGGCGTGAACTGAAGGCCGCGGTAGAGGGTGATGAGGACCTTCTTGAGGCAACAGCAGAAACTCTTCTTGGCCTAGGTAGCCCTGCGGATGACCGGGCGGTTCTGTTCACGGTTTTGGAACTGTATGACGATGATCTTGAGAGTAAGGTTTCTTCCTTTTTGACCCATCCAAATGAATTGGTGAGACGTCGATCGCGGGCTGCGATTGATATGGTTCGTCTCGAGCCAGATATCTCGATGTTTTCCCAGGCAGGCGCTTTGCAGATAGGAAGTAGGAATTCAGGCGTCGTGCGTAGCCTGCGCAAGCCACGAACCTGGATTGCCGATGCGCGTATTGAGACATTGATCGAGGATACTCTGGAGGATGCCGCTAAGACCGCGGGCAAACAGATTCTTAAAAACCTCGACAGCGGTGAGGAAACTCATGTGATGGTGCTATTGGGCGAGCTTAAAACGGCCTTTTGTTCCATCACTGAGTTGCTGGAAGATCTAGCTGCTGATGCTGATGCGCAACACCGACTTAGCTTTGAACTGGATGTTGATTATCGCGTCGTTGGAAAAAAAGAGGAGGGGGGCAAAGGGGTAGGCAGTAAAACTTTCTCAACAGATGTGTGTTTGCTCATAGAGCTCCGTAATGCAGGAACGCAATTTTCCCGCCGTGCTTCGCTCATTCAAGCGAAACGGATGTTCTCCCCCGCTAAGCGCCCCCACTACCCTATTAAGCTGAAGCAGCTCCAAGATCTATCAGCACAGACTATGGCTAGCTTTCTGATGCTGCTAGGGCCTGAATGCAATGGGGTGAGTATTCCGATTATTCCAGCACGGCTGATGCTCGATCTCATTGCGCGGGGTGAGCGAGCTACACAGCTAGCTCCTCAGCGAGCATCAGATTTGGGTAAGGGTATAGGGACCTGGTTCGTGGAAGATGTTATCGGTTTGTGGACAGGGGATTGGGCTACAAATATTCTCGCTCGCGCGGAGGGAGGGAAACACCGAGAACCTCTGATACTCGCGAGGCTCGTCGTCGATCAAATTCCGAAAGGGCCGGACGGTTGGCACAGGCGGCGCCGGCGTTAATATTTAAGCGGTGAGAGTTTCGAATTAGCTCAATTACGAGAGTGTGGTAGGTCACGCGGAGATAGCCACGGCCAGGACTCCTTGATGCTGTGGCCGGGCGTCCCCTGTGAGGGTCTCCTACACTTGCGAGGCGTGGGGTGAGCGAGCTTGCGAGATCTGCGCGTGCGAGAATGCTCCAGACGCCGTTTTTGCTAAGGCCTCCGTCAAGGTGATCCTTCGGGTGTTCAGGATGGCGATCTGATCGAGATAATCATTCAGCCTCTCGCGCTCAACTGTGATGGGAGAGAAATGCGCGCTTATTGGTGCAATGAGCTTGCAAGGTGTCTAGAGAATCCGGGGCGATTCAATAGTTTTCCTCGCACGGCGAATGTCCTCTTGGTCTAATCAGCATAATTTGCGAATTTTGTATCGTGGCTTATGCCTATCACGGCTAACGAGCGATTTTCAATCTGATTATATTCCGCAAGTAGGTTCTATGATCGAGATAGAACAATTTTTTTGAATCTCTCGTTGCCCAGAAACTCGAATTTTCGCTGAAACAAGGCGGCCAACCGAGCATCTGCTGTCGCGAAGAAAACCTGCTTGCGCATACTAACGGCAAGATCACGCAGATAGTCCAGGAATGACAGTGCGTTCAAATCATCAATGTGCGCAATAGGGTCATCGATCAACAGCACCGGAGGGGCAGTTTCTGCGCTGCGGTTCAACGCTAGAAATATCGAAAGCGCTAAAGCGGCACGCTGGCCTGTACTAACCTGCGTAGCTGAATGCGTACGATGCCCATCTCGTGTGATGAGGAGATGCTCTCCATTGAAGTCTCCCAGCGTGTACTCTGCTGGAGAATGAATCCTGGCGAATATCTCGCTGACATTTCCACGTATCGACTCAAGAGCTTCCTGCGTTGCTTTCTCAAGGGAATGGTTTTCAACGATGTCCGCCAGAGCGTTAATGGCTATTGTGAGATTGTCCCTCCGGGTCGTTGCAGCCTTGAGAAGGTCAGAGCTCTGTTGAAGCTCCAAGGTTTTTGCGCTTAGCTCGGTGCGCGCTTCTGTTTCCATATTTTCCGCATGCAGGGCACGGTCGAATGCATTAATTGCATCCTCGACAGCCTGCAAAATCGGTTCTAGTGGTTGATCTTCCGCAATAGTAATTAATTGGGCGACATCCTCGAAGAAAAGCGTTGAAGCGTGGTGTCTTTCCAACTGCCGTTGGACCAAAAGAATCAGCTCCTTGGCGTTTTCCGCTGAAAGTCCTGTTGATACTGCAATTGCGCTCACCTGTGCATTCGTAAGCTTCAAAGCTTCGCGCACATCAACGGCAGATTCATTCGTTTCCTCTGTGCTCGCCTGAATCTCTGAGATGCGTGTATTTATGACTGCCAGACTCGAATAATCCTGTTTAGTCCCCAACCATTGGATTGCGGCTGCCTCTGCGCCAGAGAAACCTGCTTGATCGGCCCCATACTGGTCGAGCGAACGCATGGCTGATTCCAGGCTTTCCAGCTCGATACTCGCTTCGATGAACTCATGATGTTTCACAAGCAGGCTTTGATGTAAATCGCGTACGGTAGTCGAGTCCTGTGCGCCATTTACATCGTGAAAGCGCTGCAATACCTGGAGCGCAGCTATCACTTCACGCTCTCGTTGGACACGATCTCTAGCAACCTGTGCTGCCTGATGAAGACTATTGGTGAAGCTTGAATTGTCAGAAGAGGTTAGCAATTCGATTTTATGAAGCAGCTCCCCATCTAAATGGGGGGTAGAGCAGACAGGGCAATGCAGTGCATCGCCTGTGTGATCAATGATGGATTGGACAAGTCCGCGTAGATCAGCACGAAGGGAAATTAACGACTGACCAAGACGCTCCTGCTGCAACAGGCTTTCGGAGGCTGATTTCTCCTGCTGCTCAGCGAGAGCGAGGCTGTCCGTGGCGACCTGAAGTGCTTCGGAGAGCCCACGAACGGCATATTCAACAGGTAGCTCATGGACGTCGTACAAGGACGTTCCCGCGAGGGCAATTCTTGCATCAGAAACCATACGCTTGGTTTGCTCAATTGATCTGGCAAGCGCTGGTGCACCGGCCTCGCAGTAGATCGACCATATTTCTAGATCACCGAGTTCTTCCTTGTAGCTCTCAATCAGAGCTTCATACTCGCGAAGCTCCTGACGCT
The DNA here is from genome assembly GCF_052682255.1 of Pseudomonas sp. 32A. Lineage (NCBI taxonomy): Bacteria > Pseudomonadati > Pseudomonadota > Gammaproteobacteria > Pseudomonadales > Pseudomonadaceae > Pseudomonas > Pseudomonas sp. 32A. The sequence continues at coordinate 5,385,580 of NZ_JBQYLY010000001.1, forward strand.
TGTGTAGGTCCGACTCTTCCATTTCCCGAATTTTTTCGAGCGCGGTGAGCAAAGCCTGCGCGCTCTGCCGTAGTTGAGTAATTGTGGCAGGCGAGGTTTGTGCCAGATTAATAGCTTGGTTTAGCCCTCGCGAAAGCGATTCAAGGCGAGTTCGATCCGAGGGAGACAAAGGCTCATTGTCACCTTCTTGAATCCAGATAGCCCCGAGCTCACGCAAACTCGCACGAAATGATTTTGCAAAGGTTGAGGATTCAGTAGGGGAGTCCTGTAATCGATTGACCTCGTTACCTAGCAGTTCGGTCTGCTTAAGCAGGGAAGGAATGCGTTCGCTGAAACTCGTGCGCTTCGCCACGGCGTCATCATGCAGCTTGTAGAGATCTGTCCAAAGTGCCGATGTTTCTCCACCTACCAGCAACAAACTCAGGTCTTGTTTTAATTTATCTGGGGTCGATTCACCGGAGAGGCGGAATGCAGCATCGGTGTCCAAAAAATTGAATCGAGTGAATGACTGGGCGAGTGCGCCAGTATTTGGATTTGAGCGTCCATACCAGGCGAGATTGCGTGCCTTAAGGGTGGCAGGCAATGTGGTGCTCTTAACAGTGAGTAATTCACCGGATGCAGTGACGACATCCGCTTCGATATTTTTGAATGTGGCTTCAGGATCGCGACGGATACGCCCGCAATACAAGGCTTCGATGGACTCAAGCAACGATGTTTTGCCCGCACCGTTCTGTCCGAATATCAAATTCACATCGCCAAACTGAAACTGTTTTCCGCTGATGGCCGATCTAAATTCGCCTACCTGAAACCGACGAATCAACCCAGCGCTCAGAGGATCGGAGAGTGGCTGAGGAAGCGGCCGCGTTACCGGAATTGCATCGGCACTAAAGGCTTCCCCTGAACCGATCAGTTCAATTTGTTGGGTTCGCGCGCGTTTCTCCAACAAGCTGCTGAGAGCTGCCGCCCTTAAAATTTCTTCCCATTGAGCGCTAGCATCTGTGGAAACTAATGCGCTGTGTTCTTGAGTCGAGAGAGTATCAAAACGGCCGAGGAGATCCTCCTCAGTAAGCACAAATTTTCTCGCAAAATGTCGATCCCCCTCGATGCGTGCTTTTGCTTCCAAAAAGCGATCGTTGATCTGCGACTGAGGGCCTGCCCAAAAGTACAGATAGCTGTTCCAGCGCTGGTCGCCATCAGCCGTGAAGAATTCACTCCCAAGCAAGCCTTCTTGAAATTTCGCAAGATTTGCTGCCCGCTGGATGACACTGTCTGATAGGTCGATGTAAGCCGTTGCGAAGGTTTTTCCTTGGTAGATACGTTCCCCACGAAAAATGCCGTCGCCCAAGTCTTGAACCCGGGAGAGTTTTTCCGTGATCGTGTGACGTAACGAGGCTGAATCAACCATATGAGGGTTCCGTGTGATCGAGCGGAGTAACAGCGAGAAATTCGGTCTTGTCGTCTGCTGGGTCATCGAAGCGGGTTAGAGCATCAATTCCCGCAAACTTGAGTTCACCAAACTCCCGGTATGCAATGCACAACCGCTTTTGGTGGGGACCACCCGCCTGGCGTAGCAGCTCATAAAGTTTGTCTGCGATCGTTTCTAATTCGTGAGGTGGGGGCAAGTCACCTAGGTAAGCGATGAGCGTGGGTTTGTTATCTGATGTCATCACATTGAAATTAGGATCTGCCGCGTCCCATCGCAAAATAGACGTTGCATCGACTCCGTCCACCTGCGGAGGCCATTCAACGCGGTTCATTATTTCATGGTGAATTTGAGCTGCTGTACTAAGTCGTTGATGACGAAAATCTCGGTTTTCACGGTCCTGAGCGACGGTCAATCTGCGCACGACTTCGTCAGGGCCGATTTTGCAAGAGTCGATATCCTTCAGTGCGCACCAATTTGGGCGACCAGTGATTTGTCCGGCGCTTAACGCCAATGCACGCTCAATGGACAAGGGGTTTTGGGTGGCAATTACATGCTGCAGCGCTGATCGTGCCAGCGGGTTACCAGCAGCAAGCGCGGCGAACCCCGCATCAGGTGTCTCACCTGCTACCCACTCTTGATTTGCAGTTGCCCATACGTATCGCTGCAATGCAGTTGGGCCGTTTCGATTGGCCATGATTGCCTGGCCAATGGTTAACACTTTCGGTACTCGTAGCTCGAACACCGCTTCGTCATAGTGGAAAACAAGAGCGTGGCGCCGCTCGGTCATGTAGGCGTAGTAGAGGCCCATATTGTGATTCGGTATGACAACCTCATCATTGGATGAGCAATCCTCCGCGGAGCAGTACCACGTCGATGCAGCGGCGTTCCGCCAAGCTTCGGGAGCGGTTCCCGGGGGGCCGTATTGGACGATGGACTGCGCCCAATTTAGGCAGACGATGTGGCAATTACTCGAGCGCGGGTCTGTGTTGAATGTTGTGGTGCGATAGTTTCGGTATGCTGCGTTACGCGGACTCGGATTGAGCTGAATATGAATCAGCGTAGAGCGATCATTGAAGTCAGCCAGCCACTCATCCCTTAACGCAAAGGCATCAGAGCAGATGATCACAGCGGCGGAAAGACGACCACTACGACCGCGAAACCTATAGATCTGAGTTCCTCGACGTAACCATCGTTCTTCCAGAAATAGGGCGTCTCTAGAAGGGAATGTTTTGAATTGAACAAGCGCGACCAGTCTAGAAGACCCATCTGGTCGTGTGGCCTGAAACATCAAAACTACAGGATCGAAGAGATTTCGATCGATTTCCAAGCCTTGCCATGGCTCATGAATAACTAAGCAGTGGTCTGCAACGTTCCGTTGGAATTGCACCAGCGCCTCTTGGGTGATGCTTTCGCAGCCCAAAACCCAGAGGACCCCTTCAGCTGGCGTGATGCCGGTTGTTATAGCCTCTTCCAGCGTTGCCCACGGCATGAAGTACTCAGGCGTGACGGCAAGGTGCGCGCCTCTTTCACGCGCCATCCTTAGCATCGACAAGCCCTTGGCCCTGGCGAGGGGCACATCGTAGTTACCAATGCGCTGCTCTGAGGCAAAAATCGGCCCACAGGGTTGCAGCAGTAAGCACGTGTAGCTGACCTCCGTCGGCCGCAACATTTCCAGGTCGGGCTCTTGAAGACCATGTTCCATGAGGGTTAACGATACATCGCGCGTCGGCATACTTTTTTGTCTTCCGTGAGTAGCCTCAACAATAGCCGCAAAATGGTGGCGTTGGGAGTCAGTCTGGCGAATGAATTTTTGCCGAGCTCAGCGTAAACCTCTCGCATGCGGAGCGTACTCAGATCACTTGACCCAATGGATCGGGTAATGATTTTTGCGTAGAAGAACGCTGAGCCGGTTTGCCCGATCTCTGCTACGAAAGACTTGACCTACGATTTACATTTTTCGAAATACGACCAAGCTTTCTGCTAATTCTTGCTTTCCGCCTTGCTGTGGGGAGGCTCGCATCGAGCGAAACGCCTCAACGTGTACCGCTTCAAATCCACAGACGGGTGCGAGCTCGGCCAGGATCGTGGCTACGGGAATGTGAATGTTGGCATAAAGACTGTCCCCCACAACCGCCCATGCTTCACCCTGAGGGTTCAAGCGACTGGCCAAAGACTTCATCACGCCGGCCATGTCCGCAAAATAGCCATCGACCATGTTGGGAATCCATCGACTCCAAAGCAACTCACGACTAGCATGCAGCTTCTGCGATACGTCATTCAACGTTGCCGATTCAAGTGGGCGCGGTGCGTAGTTGCGTTGAATCTGAACGTGGGAGGCCAATGTCGACTGGCGCAATGAGCGGTTATCAGCGGAGTCGTTCAGGTAGCCCAGCGCCCACAGTTCAACGTTGTATACATCGGTGTAATCGAACGAATTGGGATAGGGCGGCGAAAATACTGCGAGATCTGCCATAGGCGCATCCGTAATCGTTTCGCGGCAATCACCACGGATGAGGGTGTACTTCGACACGGGGCGAGATGCATAACGGGCAATTTCGTAAAGCGCTTTTTGCACCCGGTTCAGAAACTGCTGATCCACCGTCTCCGGGCTGTGCTTTCGTAACTGCCAATTTTGTCTGTACCGACGTCCTTTGCCGCTGATGAGCACGTTGCTTACTTCAATCAGAAAGCCCCCAAGGATCGCCCTGAAGAACATCTGATGGGTTGGATTGGCTAGGCTGGCAATTGCTGTACGGTAGGACTCGATTCTCTGCGCGACGTCGTATTCGAACAGCCAACGATTATTGACGCCTGGGGCTACAAACGTGGCTGGTAGCCAGCTCAAGTCGTGGTCGCCTCGCGTGCTTCGAACCGTACGAATGATCAGACCCAAGTCGTGAGTTAGGGATGTGCTGTCATAGGCGGTAAGTTTCGCTTCGATGAGGTCAGCCAGATAGGGATTGACCTCCATGGTAATGGGGTCAACGCCTAAAAACTGGCAGGCCAAGGCCGTTGTTCCTGAGCCTCCAAAAGGATCGATACAGGTGCGAACAGGAAGGTGACTCTCCCTGACCGCCCGGGCGACGAGTTCTGGCGCGAATGCTTCCTTGAAATGCCGCCAGGTCTGAAAGGGCAGTTTTTCTGCACCCGCATTCGTGCCAAGTGTGTTGATTTTGCGACCTTTAGTCCATTGGTCAAATGCGATCTGCATTCGCTGTCCTCTCTCATCTCAAACGAATTGCCACGGTCGAAATTCTGATGCTAAATATACGCATATTTTAACATAAATATGCGTATATTTATATGATCCGCAAAGACGCTTCGCAAGACGTCGGGCGCTCGCTCGCCAAATTTTTCAAATGCAAAGGCTTGACACAGGCACAGGTGGCAGAGTGCTATGGTGTCTCGCAAAGTTGGGTTGGGCGGGTGTACAAGGGAGAGTTCGGAGTACGTGCTGAATCCGTCCAGAAAATGTGCAACGACGCCAATGTTTCATTCCTGACAGAGTTTCCAGAACATGACCAAGTCAATACATCAATCAGGCTTCGTCTTGCTCGCCTCCTAGACAGTGTATGGGAGGGAACAGAAGAGGATGCGAAGGTCCTCACACAAGCGCTGCTGGCAATCAAGACGTTACGTCGCAGCTGACGGTTCAGGCTTCGCTTGAACAGCATGTATATAGGGAGATAAATGTGCGTTCCAGCATCAGCCTTCCAGTTATTGAGCGGTTGGTAATCCGAAACTTTTCGCTCTACCCGGGCGAGCACGGCAACGGACTGGATGTCGCTTTCGACAATGGCATCAGTGTCATTGCAGGCATCAATGGTATTGGCAAAACGACTTTGCTGACCTTATTGCTAAGGTTGCTGCTCGGGCCGAGCAATCCGGAAAAGGCGACCAAGAATGTCGGGCGCGTAAGCCAGCGACGTCTTGTGGAACCGAAGAAATTTGATTTCTTCGCGAGTCGGGTTCCTGAAAAATTGGACGATGACGCCTATGCCACGCTGCACTTCAGCGTTGGGCAACGGAAAGTTGAAGTTTCGCGATACATGCGAGATATGCGCCTAAAAGGCGTAAAGGTTTCCGGGCGCAAACATACGCCGGCAAGTGAGACAGAGTTTATTGAAGAGCTAGCCGCTATGAGTGGTGTGTTGTCGGCTTACGACTTTCACCTGGTCGTCAGATACCTACAATTTTTTGGGGAGGATCGTTTACCGTTGCTTTGGGAGCCGGCGGCTCAGTTCGAATTCTTCAAGGTGCTTTTTTTTGACGAGTCAGTCGCCGATACATTGAACAAACTGTTCGCAATGATTCAAAAAATCGACTCTGAATACCGCAATAGAACCAATATTTTAAATCGCAGAAGAAGTTCGCTGCCTTCACCCGAGCGCCCAACGGTGGCGATCGAGGTTCAGACAACGCAAGGTCAACTCAAAGAAGCCAAGGTGTCAGCCGCTGAGGCCGAAGCTGAGTACGTGAGTTTAAAGCTAGAGTTCGACATGTTGCAGCGCGAGGAAAATCAGCTGCTGCTTCAAGCCGATGATGGCCAAATCAAGCTCGCCGAACTTGAGGCCCAATTCTCGCAGGCCGACGCGAAATTTATTCTTCAAGCTTTGCCTACGCTTGGGGACAAGGAGCGTTTTTTGATGCAGGGCTATGCCACTGGATGCGGCTGTTTCATCTGCGGTGCAAAGTCAAAAAAACTGCTGTCGGGTATCAGCAAGAAAATCCGCAAAGGACATTGCTTCGTCTGCGATTCTCAAACCCCGGCCTCGACCCCAGCAGACGTCATTCCCATAAGCGCAAACGAGATTCATAAAATCGAGGCGGAACTGGATGCTATTCGAACTCATTTGGTTGCAAGCGACGTCAAGCTAAATGATATAGATGAGCGTACTGCCAGACTCGCACCGCTATTAAGATCTGCCGCGACCAAGCGTGCGCTTACTCTACAAGCCGTCGAAGCCTTGGATATGTTGCGGCCCACAGATGATGGGCAGCAGGCCTATGACGTTTATTCGGAGATTGACCGAGAGCAAGCAGAATTGGATGTACTGGCTGACAACCGCAAGCGTTATACATCGGAATACCGAGCAGCCGTCGACAATGCGCAAGAAGAGATGTCCGCACTTAAGGCTGACCTCGAAACACGCCTGACGAATTACGCCATGGAGTTTTTGCAGGAGCGTGTCAGTGTTGCGTTCAATCGCCAGACGCCGTTCAAGATCGCCACTGGCGCAGATCGTGTCAACATTCCTGCCTTCACCGTCAAGATGACTTCCGGCACCCATAAACTCCCTAGTGAGCGATCAAACAGTAGCAGTGTTTCCGAATCCCAAAAAGAATTTCTTGATCTGGCATTTCGCATGACTTTGCTCGACATGATCAATAATCAAGGCCAGAAAATGCTGGTGATTGAGACCCCCGAAGCGAGCTTAGACAGTTGGTTCATGCGTCGAGCGGCGGATCTGATGCGCAGCTTTGCGCCTGAGGACTCTACGGCACCGAGAAAGGTAATTGCGACCTCAAACCTTAATGGCACGGAGATGATTCCTGCTCTGTTAGGCCTGGTCGACGCAAAGGGCAAGATTTCGAAGCTACCGAGTCATCGATCCAACCATTTTATAAATCTGCTTGAGCTGACCCCTTCGCCTGCGGCGCTCGCCGAAAGTCGAGCGGCGCAGCTGCTGCAAGAAGAGCTTGGGAGATTCTTGGATGCTAAGTGATAAGGCGCTTCTTAAGCGTGATTATGAAAAGCTACAGTTTGTGAGGTGGGTACTTTTCCTGATCACAGCAGCAGAATCTGCAGGATTGAACTCATTAAGCCGAGCTAGATTGCATGCGCTGTTGTTCATGTCTTTTGCCTCCGCGCGGTTTTATGGATTACAGCCGTTGCGTCAGCGTGCGCAACGAACTCCTCATGGGCCTTACTATCGGGCAGCCCATTTGGCCTTGGGGCATCTTGTATTTGCCGATCTTGTCTTCGTATCAGACTTTAAGGCGCATCCGTCGCCTAAGGATCTGCAATTTGACGGGGTATTCAAGCTTACAAAAAACGGCTTGCAGGTCTGCAGGGCGCTTCGACAAACCGACATGGGTCGGAGAATTTATAGTTTCCTGCTTGATATCTGTCTTGGCGCGGTGCAATCACTAGAGGCGGAAGGTATTCCGGAGGAAAAGGAAGACCAATCGCTCGAGCGGATGCTGGTTCAGGATCTAACGTATGTATCTGCCTTAAATCGGCCGGGTGAGATGCTTCTGATCGAAGAAGACGGCAGCGAAAGCACGCCGACCGTAGAAGGGCTCAAGAAAATTCAATCCATGCTTAGCCAGAAACTTCTTATCAACAGAAAGGACGTGCTGAGTGCCTATCAGTCGATCTTGCAAGTTCGAGCAGAGGTGGCATGAATGACCATTGAACCGACGTTCACTTCCTCTGAGCAAGGCCATCTTGAGAGGCTTCGCCCTGGCAATTCTGGCAGTCCGGAAGATCAATTTATCCAAGAAGTTATCGATTTCTATCGCTATTGGCAGAGCAAGCGTTCTCTTGGTGATTACGGATACACGCAGCAGGCGCTTTTGATGATTTTTTCGGAGGCTCCAGACGTCGACTGGGGGCTAAATGATTATGTCCCGACAAAAACCTCAGTGATAAGAAGGCGCTCGGGTACGGTGAGCCAAGGCATAGCCATTTGCAATCAAAACTTCCGGCTGATGGTAAAACTGCACGACGCATTAACCGTTGATGAGGCGTATGACTTCGTTGAGCGCCACCTTGCTGACCAGCACACGTTCGTAATTGCCAAATTCGGCCAGCAAACCATGCAGGTCCATCGTGCAGGCCAGCCGCTGGACGACTGGATTCACACCCCGGATGAAATTGTGATCAAGAACACGGATGAGCAAATTACGCCGGACAGCTTGGCGGAGGATCTACGCCTCTTTCACCATGAATGGCTCAGCACTCCGCTTGCTATTGGTGCGCGAAACATGTGGGAGCTGAATGCGACAAAAACCCAATACGAACTGCGCAGTTGGCCAGAACGTAATGTTCAGTCGTACTTATTGACTTACTTGAGAGCCTCCTACCGAAAATCAGGAGTGTTTATTAATGAGGAAATTAATAATCAGGGAGGGAGGACGGATTTGTATGTGCAGCGAGAGACCAGCCCAGGTTCAAACAAGCAAGTCAATACAGTCATAGAGTTGAAGGTGCTATCACCTAAGAAGTCGTTTGAAAGCAATCTACAATGGGCAAAGGATGGGGTTACTCAGGCCAAGGGATATGCAAATGCGAAGACCGACGCGGCTTTCGCATGTTTATACGATGCTAGACGCAATAAACTTGCTATGCCAGATCTGCCGGATTTTGCGCAGGCTAGCTCCGTTCGGCTTGAGCACTACGAGATGGCGGTGCCCCTCGCGCCGGCAAAGGAAAAACCTGCCAAGGTGGCCAAAGCGCAGAAAGTACCTGCCCAGAAGTTGGCTAAAACTGCCAAGGGTCCATAAGCCGCGCACAGTCTGCCCATCCCCGATATTGGGTGGGGGGAAGATACTATATGAGCAAACAATAGCGGCTTCGATTAGTGTCACAGGTTCTGTTCCTCGTCCTGTATCAAAAAGGCAATTCAGCCTCCACTGATGCGGGAGGCACAACTCCAGCGAGCGCAGAGGTGCCGGCGGTTACGACTGCCGGTGCATCAAGATCTGAAAGGGTTTGCCGAAAGGGTCTATTGCTTGAAGAACGATGATCGTAGGTGAGACGGATTCAAGGGTGTACTCGTCGGACATGCCACTAGGAAAAGCGTCACTCAGTCCTGGAGATGGCTTGCCCGAAAGTTTTTCTATCAACTCTGGCTTAAAGTCTATCCCTGCGACCTCAATAGACTTCGTCGTCGAGTGCATATTTTGCATCGTGATAGACATCCGTTTGCTGTCGGCGGTCCAGTTGCCGGCACCTACTATGTTGTAGCTGAACTTATAGCTTTGCTCCTTGAGCTTGCCCTCTAGTGAAATAACACCGGAAACATTGTACTTGCCTTCATGAAATAGGAGCGTGCGGCCTTTAAAGATAAGGTTTCCATTCGTTATTGGGTAGGAGTAATCGCTGTCCCAGCGCCCGACGATATGCGGATTGAAATTGCTGATGGGGTTGAAGATGAAGTAGACGGCAACGATACCTGCTAGGCTGCCGAAGAAAGAGATGGTAGAGGCCACGACTTTCATGGCTGGGGAAAGGCTTTTGAAACGAGCAACGAGCATGGAAAAGTCCTTCTTAACATTGATAAATGATCTTCGGGTATACAAAGCCAGGTCACTGAGCTCTATTTATATGTTTTCGGCTAAAAGTTTGATTGCTGTAGGCAAAAAAATCCGATTAGTTCGAGTTTTGTCTAGGCAACAGGCTTCCAACATCCTAGGCCGATGATTATTGATGTGTACGACGCATGCACCGGTACACAGCGCCATCATGGGAATTATTCCTGAAGTGTCGATCCACAAAAGAACGTCGCGGTCTGTCGCCGCACGAACGGCGCTTTTTCACACATCCCCAAACCACACCAAATAACGGACGCCATTAGTCGGTCTGCTTTGTGTAATCGCTGAAAGTCTCGTTCCTTGAGATACCGAGCCTACTCCCGGGCAACCCTGAGGAACGCGGCTCTTCCGGTGAGAGCCGCTCTATGGGCTACGTTCGTTGGTTTCTGAGCACGCAGCCTTCTGCCATACGTAGTGCCGACATTTCAACGGTGTTGAGGAGTGAGTTCGGATGCCGCTGCCGCTAAAGCCACTTGATGAGAGCTAGGAGCCTGGCCTTACCGCATACAAGCACGATAGTCGCGACCAAAAATATCGTCGACATCTCAGCAGTCCAGGAGAAGGGCCTGCAATCGGAGAAATCTTGAGGTTCAGCATACGAGCAAGCACCTGGTTTGAAGGTATGGCGAGAGCGTAAGCGAGTTCTGCCCCAGTGATGTAGGACCTTTTGAAGTCCTCGATTGAACTCAAAGTGACTCTGCGATATGTGGCACCGCTCTTTGTTTCAATCGTCGACTTTAGCAGGTCGTGCCGAACGAGGTCGTAAGCAACTTCCTCGGTGACGTCTAGATATTTGGCTGCTTGGCGTACGCTCAGTAATCTGACTTGTGCCATTTGCATCATGTGTGCGCTCATCCATGACGTAGCTTCGTTTTTTGGGATTCTCCAATCGCCGAGGCAGCAGGTGAAGGACCGATCCCGGATTACTACGGGAACAACACCTTCCTGGATTGTCTGAAAAAAACTAACGACGCCGTCTTCCGTCATGCAGGGATGATGAAGCATTTCCCGTATGGATTGAGCGCCTGCTTTGAATTTCTGAGGCTTTAGTCGGATGGAGGATGTGTCGAAAGAGCTCACATCGATCCACCAGGATTGGCCAGTGCCGGGCTTACCACCTACACAAATGAAGAATTCATGTTTGACCAGAGTCTTTACGGTACTGACGGGCAAATTGAGTCTACTGGCAGCCTGAGTGACGTTCAGGACAGAGGGCAAGGTAGCAGACAGATTCTTGGCTTGATCCACGTCGGCAACGATTGTCTGGTTACCATATTTCGACGGTCCCCTATATCCGGAGAGCTTGCCGCCGTCGACCAAACGTCTTAACAATCGGACGTCGATGTCTGTGATCTTGGATATGTTTTTTACCGGCATCACTTGCCTTGGCTCTATCAGAGCTGGCGTACCAAAGGTAAGCACAACGCCCAATGAGCATGGTTGATGTGAATGCCTTTCTAGCTCAGCTCGGACAAAGTCGAAGGACGAACCTTTCAATCTTTCATAGATATTCAATCTCAAGCGATCCGCAAAACGGGCCGCCGAATTTCTGTTGGCGGTAGCGATGCGTGCATACAGCTCTTTAAGTGCTGTATGGAAGGACGTAGGCCAATCAAGCAGCAGCCGACCACCCATGGAGGTTATGGGGTACAGGTTTTCTATCTGATGCAGATTGTTGCGTTTTTTGGTAGAGACGGCTTTTGAGTTGCACCCTAATTCTCCCAAGCAGCTGGCTAAGCAATGAAGCTGTAAGGCATCCAACTGCCCGTGGGGCCGAAGCCGTTCAGGGCAGTTGCCGATCAGCCGCTCTCTAAACTCCTGGCACAACCATACCGCTTCGTCGGATGCCTCCAAGGACGGCATGGCAAATTGTGCAAAAGAGGTTTTGCAGTATGTGCAGCTCTTGCGGTCTAGCATATTGAGGCAAAAATGTACGCCACATTGGGGACATCTATTTTGTAGTAGTGTTTTGTGCCAGGGACATACAGTGTTTAGGGTTAGGTCCCAGCTCTCCATGCAATGTTTTTTTTCGGCTAGGCATCGAATACAGATTTTTGGAGCGTTACACGACCACGTTTTATTTGTGGTTCTGGAGATCAAGCTTTCATAGGCGTATACCCACGTTGGTGGATAGGGGGGCTCTGAGAAGGGGCATAGCTGGGCTGTGTGAAGCTCCTCAAGATAGGTGAGGATGTCTGAAATTCTCAGATAGTTTGCACTGGCTAGCCGGCTGAGAAAATTCGCTAAACTCTCGCCGGGAATGATCAGTGGATGTACTGGTAAGGCAAGCATCTTAATCTCTCCTAATTGGAGGAGATGCTCCAGGCATCACGGTTTTTCAGAAAGCTTTCGATACCCGATAGCACAAGTCGACACCATTTTGGTTGTGCGTTGGCAGGGATGATGCCTGTTACATGAGAAATGCTGTTGTAAACGTTAGCAGGAGTCTCACCGTAGGATCGAAAGCTACGCGAAGAAGCTAGTAATTTATGAAACCCGACAGGCCAGTTAAGCAGTGCGTTGGTTGATTTTATGTAGGATCGTTTGGTGTGCTTCAGATTGACGACCCTACGGCTCAAGCTGAGGAACGTGGTGCCGGGATCGTTTGTGAGGGCGCCCAAAAACGTAAGGAGCTCTAGCATATCCAGTAATTCCAGTGACAGAAATTCGTCTGAGTAACAAACGCTGCTCAGAGGGGTGTTTTGCCCGGTAAATTTATGGACGAGTATCCTGCTCATTTCGTACAGAGCTTCAGAACAGGGAGTTGAACCCAACTTTGATAGATCAGCACCGCATGGGCAGCAGTTATAGTTGGGCCGTCCCCCGGTTAAAGGGGCGTCACAGGTAGGGCAACTGTCTATGAGCAAGCACTTATGGCTTTCACAGGCGGAAAAAGGGGCCAGCATCCAGTAGGCCTTTCCGTAAGAGAATTCATTAAGGCAATCGAGGCACACCCTACAGGTCGTTAGCGCGAGGTGTTTGCTCGGTAGGGTATGCCCGTAAAGTTTGACCGTTGACCTGCTTGTCAGCGTAGGGACCGCAGGTGACAGAGCATTTAGGTCTTGGCCGATCGCAATGCTTAGCTGCAAATGCCGTTTGATCGACATCAATCCATTCTCCGGTAGCATTAAAGAGCGTTTCAGTGTGGAAATACCCGTGAGATGATTCATAGCTGCCGCACGAAATAGCAGGCTTTATAGGCTCTCCCACGGAAGCAATAATGTTTTTATGAGCAAATTGATAGTAGGGGTTGTGTGCTTTTCGTAGGCAGCCTGCATTCTGTATTGCGCAGCCAACTGCCGAGCTTCTTCTTCCTCCCGCAATGCTAAGGCTTGCTGATCATGGAGTACAGTATTTGTATATGGCATGATAAATGTCCTTTTATTGTTGGTTATTGTCGACACCATTGAATGGCTCGTTGTGTTCGATGAGGGCACGGAAATTGAATAGGGGGCTGAAGGGGTTGCGATCGTCGCTTACATTGCTCCAGACCTCATCTTTAAACGCTTGTGAAAAAACTTCGAGCGTGATCCCTTCAAGATTGTTTTTGATGGAAATGTGCACTGCTCGATCAATGATCTTTACCAGGTAGTCAATCAATCCGTATGATGCATAGTAGAAGCGTTGAATCATTTCACTGGTCGTCAAACTGATCGATTGAACACCGAGAACACCCTCAAGTGTTTTTAGTAACGTGAGGAAATCAGTTGAGGATTTCTTTGAGATTTTGAAGCGGTCAAAGTCAATTGTTGCGGAGAATCGTCGTCTCAGTTGTTGATCGTTATTAAGGATTTCTTGAGTACTGCGCATGCCGATCAGTACCACAGCTACGCCAGTATTGTTCATCAGGTGTTTAATCCAATTACTGGCTTCATTTGTATTGCGCAGGCGATCGACAATGTGCTGTACTTCATCGAAAATAACCAACTCAGTCCCAAGGTCCTTAAGCAGTCCAATGATTCGGAGCAGTTTGAATTCTGCTGAGTGGCTTCGCGTTTTTGCAAAGGCGTCTCCCAACCCTTCCAGAAATGTTTCTCCCATCGATTTAAGCGTAGGCTTTGAGGGTAGCTCCATATAAATAGTCGTGAATTTATGGCCGTCGACCGCTAACTGTCGCCTGTCCGAAATTAGTTTTTTTATCATCGTACTCTTTCCGGCCCCACTAGGTCCGCAAATGAGGAGGCCTTTAGCTTTTCCCGAATACTTGGTGTCATAAATGACTTCATCCACCCGAGATAAAGTATTCTCGATTTGTGGTGTCGTAATAAATTGTTTGCTCAGCCTAGTTATCTGTGCTGCGGCAGTTAGCTTGCTCATGTCAGTCATCCTGTGATGAAATGATTTGAACCGGAAATAGCGACGGTGAATTGAAGCTTTGGACTTCAAGTAAGGGCGCTTCAAACGGCGATGGCAGTGCTACCAATTGTTGCTCGGTTGAGCGTTCATCTAGAGCCATTTTCCTTTTGGCCGCCTCGCGTCTGACTCGCAGTTTATTGGAGTGTCGGGCTTCTTTAATTTCTCCACGGATATGGTGATAAGCTTGTTGAATTGCCTCATGGTTGATCACGTTTAGATTCTCGGCCTTGGCAATTTTTTTTGCGCTGTTGTAAATGTCACGACTCATTCCAATAAAACGCCTGTCCTTAGCGGGAACCTCAAAAAATATATTTCGAAACTGATCGTGCACCCAAATGTGACCGAGTTCGTCACGGTATCTAATTTGTACTTTTTTTTCTTCACCTAGTTTGATGCGCAGAGCCGCTAGGTCTTCGCAGTGATAGATAATATTATTTAACTGAATGCCATATGGTTGGAGAGTGACGACTTTTCTAGGGGATAATGTTGTCTCCAGGGAGTCAAGATCAGCCGGCATCTGAATGACACGTGTCCGCTCCATGGATTTCCATACGTCCATAGGGGTTCTTGAGGCAAGGCCTTTGTGGGGCATTTGGTGGTAGATATCGACTATCCATTTAATGAGCGCAGACTCCAGCGTACTTAGTGTCAAACAAGCGTGTTTCTCTGACCGGTAATCTGCGCGGTCCTTTACATTTGAGAAGGTTGTACCAGGTAGGGTGTGAATAAGCCCCATATTCAGGGTCCGAAAAAAGCGCTCGACGGCCCCTTTCATTTGAGGCCCACGAGAACGAGGAAACATAATCTCTATGCCCATTTCAGTAAACGCAGTGATCAAATTATCAGCATGAAATTCGGCGGCGTTGTCAGGGACAATACGTAGGGGGAGGCCATGTGCAGGCCAATAATTTTTGACTTTAGGATACCTCGCCAGCCACGCAGCTTTAGGAGTAATGGCTTTTTCGATTACGCACAGCACGCTTTCAGTATTAGGGGCAGAAAAGTGTATCCAGTAAGCCATGATCATTCTGCTATAACGATCTATTACGATAGTAAGATAAGGGCGGCCAATCACCAGGCCCGTGTCGGGGTCCACGAGGGTTACGTCGAGTACTGTGTGGTCAATTTCCCATCGGTCAAGAATGTTGCTTACGAATAGTTGCCCAACAGACTTCGGGAATCTTTTATCTGCGACATGCCTGCCGTTTTTATTCAGCTCAACATCGTAAGGGTCTAGTTTTTTGATGTAGCGTCGCACAGAGGATTCTGAGGGCAACTTTAGGTGCGCAGATGGCAAACTCCTAGAGTTTTGGTCACGAATTCGACGTGCTAGCTCTTCATACACCTGAGTGACAGGGATTCTTTCTGGCACAAAATAGATACAGTTCAAAACATCCAAGAGCAGTTCTTCCAGCTCTGGAGTAAAGACAGTGGACCTTCCTTTCTTGGTGTGCAAAGGGACCAGTTTGATGATGCTGTTGTTTAGGAATCTAAGGTACCAACGTCTTACGGTAATTGCCGAGGGTGGACCTTTCTTATCGTTAAATTCTTTAGCAAGTGCGGTAAGCTGTTTGTTTAAGTTTTTTCTATTCGGAAGAGTGCTTGTCTCAGATGTGATGGCATCAATGTAGCGTTTACGGCGCAGTGCCTCCTCGGAATGTTTTGTCGGAAAGCACGTAAGGTCTGGTGCAACGTTACGTACATAGGGAATCTTGCCTAAGTGGGCTTGATCCGTGTCGATTGTGATTTCACGTGCTTCATAAAGTTTGTAAAATTCTCTTGTTGAGAAATTTGTGGGCTCCCCGTACTCGTCTTTAAATATTAAGCTGTGGTTGATGCTTTTTCCCATAAAGCGCATTGGCCGGTCTTCGTAGCGCACGATTAACGAAGGCTTAAGAGAAAATGTTTTCATGGCGATGACCTCCGGTCAAATAGACCTCTGTAGTTGCGCAAATTGGGTTTTGTAGATTTATCCCGATATAGCCTAATCCGAGAAGCCGCCAAGCCTCTTGCGGCCCAAACGTTTGTATTAGGTCGTTTAATGACGCTGGCGGATGGTGTCTGAACTTGTATTTAAGCTCTTCATGGTATGACCCTGTTACATCCGGTCCACGCCGGTGGTACATCAATGTTAAAAGAGTATCTGCCATTGGGGTCGCAAGAATCAGCTTCTCGGTAGCGATATGAAACCTGCGGTTTGTACTTTCAAAGTGCGTGTTTAATGCGTCAATTTTGAGTTTAACTTTATGATTTAGAAGCCGTATCGATGGTTTGACTTCAAACCATCCTATGGTCCCGTCCACAAAGTTTACGCGCACGTCAGGTATGTATTTTGTTCTGAGGCCATCCATGATGAATATTTCAAGCGACGGCTGTACTTCATAAGTGAGGACTAATGGTGATAGCTCTAGGAGTCTAAGGAAGCTGGCTTCCAGCTGTGACTCCCAGGCAACAGGGCACCCGTTCTTACGAGATGGGTGATATCCCCTTGAGTGGTTAGATCTTCGGGTTACTACTTTACGTACAGGCATCTGTAACTCCCTCACAAGCAAGCGAATGCGTAACGCTCGGCAAGCGAATTGATGCGGGAACTTTCGACAGGCAACACTTTCCCGTCGAGTAGCCTCGCTGAAATCGAAGGTATGGGAGGGGGTTGACAGATGGCAAAAAAAGGAAGAAATTACGAGCACCACACGCGTAACCGTTTTTCTTTCTTTGCCGCGGTCTTAACCCCTCAAGGTTGGCCGCGTTTTACATTTTCAAATCTCCTTTCCTCAAAAATCCAAACTATGAGTCTAAGGCTCATTTTTGAATTTGTTCGTTTTTGTGACGAGCGGTTTTGTTGTTCGTCGCTGTTTTTAATTTCTATCAAATAGCATTCATAACACGTACTGATAATTCTAGATGCATCGGTTCGTACCTTGCACGTGTCTGTAGCGTTCAAAGATAGCGGTAAGATTCGGGTTCACACCGAAAGGTTTGAGTATCTGTAGACGCGTTGCGGCAGGAGCATTTTTGATACGACTACAGTGGGCGCGCCAACATGTGGGGATCTTATGATAACGAAAACATGTATGACAATAACTTTCTTTGGTTTTTGTGGGCGTAATTTTTTGTTTACGCTTCATTTATTTGTTACATGACTCTTCATGGCTAATTATTTTTTGGTGTTTGTATGTGGACTCCACAGTGTGGAATCCACATACGCATCGTTAAGTTATTCGTGTTGTTTTTTATAGACTTTATTGACGTAGAACTGTGCTTTTTTGAATGTCCAAGTAAGGGGGCGCCAGTACAAACCCCAGCTTCCGCGAGCGCCTTTGCGAAACTCGCCCCAGAATGTCATCTCTTCACTTTTGCCCATTGACGTCACCTCGAAAGCTTGATGCTTCGTATCTGAGGTTAGGTCCAGGATCGGCTGGTATCCAGTGGTTTTAAGGCTTTCGGACAGACGTTTCAAATGAGAGATGGACTGTCGCCATCACGTTTCCTCTGCGCACGCTTTACAGAAAATCAATCAGTTAGGAGAACTTTTGGATCATTTATTTGAAAGAAGTCTCATCTTTTTTGAATGACTACAGAGAAAGAGGACGACGGGAAGCAATTGCTCCACTTAATAGGAAGCATTACTATTCACGCCCCGCCTCCCCAGTGCACCCTGATGACTCCTCAGCCGCCCCGCAGAACAGGCTTTTTCGAGCACTACGAAGAGTTGATCGGGACCTGGACGCGCCGCCTGAGAAACCGTCAGCAGGCCGAGGACCTGGCCCACGACACCTTTGTGCGGGTGCTTGAGTCCAAATCCAGCGCAGTTGAGCAACCTCGCGCCTATCTGCATCAAACGGCGCGCAATATCGCAGTTGACGCCTATCGTCGCGAAGACCGTCGGGAGGCGCTGACGCTGGAGGCCTTTGATCAGCGCTCGCCCCACAGTGGCGACCCGGAGCATTTCATGCACGCGATCCAGTTGGCGGACTCCATCGAGCGAGCCTTGGCCGAGCTGCCGCTTAATTGCCGCAAGATTTTCATCTGGCAAAAGATCGAAGGCCTGACCCAGCAGGAAATCGCCGAGCGCCTGGGCCTGTCTAAAAACATGGTGGAAAAGTATATGATCCGCACCCTGCGGCATCTACGTGACCGCCTGGACGCGATGGCCCCATGACCAATGCCCGCTTTGAAACAGGACCTTCCATGATGGATACCCGTGAGTGTGCCTGCGGCAGTGCGACGGCCCGCGATGAAGCAGCGCAATGGTTTGTACGTGTGCAGGACGGCCCGTTGAGCGTCGAAGAACGCGAGCGTTTTGATGCCTGGCGTGCTGAGCATGCCGAACACCAGTACGAGTTCGATGTGCTGCAAGGCTTGTGGAGTGCCACTGACCTGGTGCCAAAGGCGCGCTTGCAAGCGCTGTGCGATTCCCCGGAACCGCGTGCGAAGCGCCGGCCCGTGCTGCGTTATGCAGTGGCGGCGAGTGTGCTGGCGGTGGCCCTGGGCCTTGGGTTGTTCAGTGGCCTGGATCATCCGGCGCCGTACAACGCCGAATTCAGCACCGCGCTGGGGGAGCGTCGGCAGGTGGCGCTGCCCGACGGTTCGCTGATGGATTTGAACAGCCGCAGTGTGGTGGCGGTGCACTACGTAAAAGGTCAGCGCGGCATCGAACTCAAGCAGGGCGAGGCGATGTTCAGTGTCGAGCATGACACCAGCCGGCCCTTTGTGGTGTCGGCCGGGGCAGGGCAGGTGACGGTCACCGGTACGCGTTTTGACGTGCGCCGCGATGACGACCAGACCCGTGTGGTGGTCGAGGCCGGTACGGTCAAGGTACAAGGACGCCAATCCGATGCCGTCGTGATGCTTACGGCCGGCCGGGGCACCCATGTGGATACCCAAGGCCAGGTGGCGGCTGCCTACGCCGTCAACCCCGAAGAACTGACGGCCTGGCGCACCGGCAAGCTGGTGTTCAACAACGCCACCCTTGGCGAAGTGGCCCGGGAAGTTTCACGTTACCGCGAGCAACCGTTGCGGGTCAGTGCGCCTGCGGTGAGCAACCTGCGCTTGACCAGCGTGTTCAAATCCACCGACACCGACGCTTTGCTCAAGGCCTTGCCGCACATTCTTCCGGTGGCCGTGCGCACCTTGCCGGACGGTAGCCAGGAAATAATTTCACGATAGATTCAGGTTTTTTCCGAGTTCTTCGTCTTCTTGTGCAACTGCAACTGGTTTGCATTAACAGCCGCACTCTCTTGCGATCACAGGACTCCGTTCGACGTGAAAAAACTCGCCGTGAAAAACAATAAATCGTCCCGTTGGGCACCCCTCGCCCTGGCGCTGGCCGTCAGCGCCGCACTGCCGGCCGCCTATGCTGACGACACGATTCATATCCAGGCCCAGTCCCTGGGTTCGGCATTGAGCCAGCTGGGTCAGCAGACGTCGCTGCAAGTGTTCTTCAGCCCCGACATGGTGGCCGGCAAACAAGCCCCGGCCGTCGACGGCAAGCTGTCGCCAGAACAAGCCCTGCGCCAATTACTGCAAGGCAGCGGCCTGGATTACCAGATCGACGCTGGCTCCGTGACCTTGCGCCCGCTGGGCAAAGGCACCGGCGAAGCCGGTTCGCCGCTGGAGCTGGGTGCCACCGACATCAAGGTCGTGGGCGACTGGCTGGGCGATGCGAATGCCGAAGTGGTGCAGAACCACCCCGGCGCGCGCACCGTGGTCCGTCGTGAGGCCATGGTGGAGCAGGGCGCGATGAGCGTCGGCGATGTGCTGCGGCGCATTCCCGGGGTGCAGGTGCAAGAGGCCAACGGCACCGGCGGCAGTGATATTTCCCTCAACGTCGGCGTGCGCGGCCTGACCTCACGCCTGTCGCCACGCTCCACGGTATTGATCGACGGCGTACCGGCAGCCTTTGCCCCCTATGGTCAACCGCAGTTGTCGATGGCGCCGATTTCCTCGGGTAACCTCGACAGCATCGACGTGGTACGCGGCGCGGGCTCCGTGCGTTATGGGCCACAGAACGTTGGTGGCGTAATCAACTTCGTGACCCGCGCCATCCCGGAAAAATTCTCCGGTGAAGTCGGCACCACCCTGGAAACGGCGGCCCACGGCGGCTGGAAGCATATTGAAAACGCTTTCATCGGTGGCACCGCCGACAACGGTATCGGCGCTGCGTTGCTGTATTCCGGGACCAAGGGCGATGGTTACCGCGACCGCAACAATGCCAACGACATCGACGACGTGATCTTCAAGACGCACTGGGCGCCGACCGATCAAGATGATTTCTCGCTGAATTTCCACTACTACGACGCCAGCGCCGACATGCCCGGCGGCCTGACTCAGAAGCAGTACGACGCCAACCCGTATCAGTCGGTGCGTGACTGGGATAACTTCAGCGGTCGGCGCAAGGACATGTCCTTCAAGTACATCCGCCAGATCGACGACCGTACCCAGGCTGAAGTGCTGACGTATTACTCCGACAGTTTCCGCGGCAGCAACATCGCCAACCGCGACCTGAAAACCCTGGGTTCCTATCCGCGCACCTACTACACCTTCGGCATCGAGCCGCGGGTGTCCCACGTGTTTGACCTGGGGCCGAGTACCCAGGAAGTCAGCGTCGGTTATCGCTACCTCAAGGAAGGCATGCACGAACAGGCCACCAGCCTGGCGCTGGTCAATAACGTGCCGACGCCGGTGGGCCAGAATGACGGCCACGTGTATCAGGACCGTACCGGCGGCACCGAGGCCAACTCGTTCTACATCGATAACAAGATTGATATCGGCAAATGGACCGTTACCCCGGGCATCCGCTTTGAGCAGATCCGTACCGAATGGCACGACCGTCCGGTAGTCGCCCTGAATGGCACCACGGTCCAGGAGAAGCGTCGCGAGATTCACAACAACGAACCGCTGCCGGCCCTGAGCGTGATGTACCACGTCTCCGATGCCTGGAAACTGTTCGCCAACTACGAAACGTCCTTCGGCAGCCTGCAGTACTTCCAGCTGGGCCAGGGCGGTAACGGCGACCAGACCGCGAACGGCCTGAACCCGGAAAAAGCCAAGACCTACGAGATCGGTACCCGCTACAACGACAACGTCTGGGGCGGTGAAGTGACGTTGTTCTACATCGACTTCTCGGACGAGCTGCAATACGTCAGCAACGATGTGGGCTGGACCAACCTCGGTGCCACCCAGCACGAAGGCATCGAAGCGTCGGCCCATTACGACCTGTCGAACCTGGACCCGCGCCTGGACGGCCTGACCGCCAACGCCGGCTTCACCTACACCAAGGCCACCTCCGAAGGCGACGTTGCCTTCAAGGGTCGCGACTTACCGCTGTACTCTCGTGAAGTGGCCACCCTGGGGCTGCGTTACGACATCAACCACTGGACCCACAACCTGGACGTCTACGCCCAGTCCGGCCAGCGTGCGCCGGGCACCGGCACGACTTACATCACTCAGCCGACCGCCGATGGCCAGTACGGGGACATTCCCGGCTACGTCTCGGTGAACGTGCGCAGCGGCTATGACTTCGGCGCGCAGCTGTCGAACCTGAAGCTGGGCGTGGGGGTTAAAAACGTCTTCAACCAGGAGCACTACACCCGCTCCAGCGACAACAACTCCGGGATCTACCTGGGCCAGCCGCGCACGTTCTTTGTGCAGGCCAGCGTCGGATTTTGACCTGCCGTTGATTCAGCGGTCGCAGCCTGTTCCGGCAGTGTCGGCACGGGCTGCGACCTTTCCTCGCTTTCACCGGAACTGATTCCGACCGTTCGGCCACACAGGTTTGCCCACTTTTCACTCAGTGCCTGGACGATCATTCCGTCGTGGTGCTCTGGGGGATAAGGCGCTCCCTGAAAACCAGCCGAACAGGAGATACCTATGTCGGTATCCGTGCCCAATCAGACCACTGCCTCAATTCATAACCACACTGCGCCCCCGTGCCGTCCCTGTTTCGTTAAACCGCCAAAGCCGAACCCAGGCGGGTGCCGGCCAGGTATCGGCAGGCCACCGACGCCGGACCCGGAGCCGTGCCGCCCAGGTATCGTTAAACCACCAAAGCCGAACCCAGGCGCGTGCCGACCAGGTATCGGCAAGCCACCAATGCCGGACCCGGAGCCGTGCCGACCCGGTATCGGCAAACCGCCAAAACCGGATCCAGGTGCATGCCGGCCAGGTATCGGCAAGCCACCGATGCCGGACCCGGAGCCGTGCCGACCCGGTATCGGCAAACCGCCAAAACCGGATCCAGGTGCATGCCGACCCGGTATCGGCAAGCCACCGATGCCGGATCCGGAGCCGTGCCGGCCATGTATCGGCAAACCGCCGAAGCCGAATCCGGGGTATTGCGGCCCGGTCTCCGGCAGGCCGGATCCGCTGTATGCAGGTAAGACTAACGAAGAGTTGGCCAAGCATCTTCTGGACAATTTCGATAGTTTTGGCGGACGGGGAGCGCAATACGTCACAACGAAAAACCTGGAAAGCATGGCGGGCAGACCATTGACCGGTCACCCTGCTACCGACCATAACATCCGCGCCGCCAGAGAAATTCTGAAACGGCCGGGACTGGCAGATGCCCTCGATCGTCACAGTTCCACGGGGCATCTGGATGGGTTGATCGACAGGTTGAAAATTACCATGATCATCAACTCGACAAACCCTTTCAAATACCACGACGACAAGCAACTTGCCCAAGCCATGCTTGAACGGTTTGGCGATTTGAAAAGTGGCTTTTGGAACCCTGCGATAGAAATCGACGGGTTGCGTCGACGTGCTGCGAAGCCCCTGACCGGTCGCCCGCAGACGGACGCACTTATTCAACTGGCGAGGGAAATCACCCAGCGTTCCCATTTGCTCCAACAAATGGATAACACGGGCAAGCATCCCCACGACGGCAGGATCCACAAGGACGCGTTGCGCTGGTTGTCTCGCTAAACCCGGCACGGCCTGATCGCGCTGCGACTGCTTCGTGGCGTGATGACCTGTCTTGAACAATCCGCTGCGCTCACTTTCTCAGCAGGGCTTAGACATGACGTCAACGTCGTTTGGGTCACGCAATCCCGGACCCCCGGCAGCCTCCAATCCGCCGGCGGGTCGTGATGTTTTGCCGCAGGGTATAAATCGCGAGCAGGGTGCCGAGGCCCGGCGAGTGAAGAACTTCACCGGGCAGCACAAGTTTCAGGCTCCGGCTGCCGACGACTTTATCAAGGGTATGCTGCCCGATGGTCAGTTGCCTGCCGCTGACAATTCTGCGTTACGCCAGTTTTGCGCAGCGATGGGGTCGGTGGTCGACACGATCAAAGGCCTTTGGCAGGAGACGAAACCGGCCTCCCGGAAAGCCAACTGATTTTCGCTTTTTACATGTTGTCATTGGAACGCTTTGCTACGGCGGAACCATTGTCTGCAGGGCACCACACACCTTTGGCTTGTTAATCGCACGAGCGATACGGTCGTTACCGGGGTGATGTCCAGGCAAGCGTGGATCTAAAATTGGTGGAGATGAATCATGAGAATTGATCGCGGATCAGGCTACCTGCAGCCCGGTGGTACAGGCCCACTTGATGTGACGGCGGGTGAGGGGGGGCGTACCGCTCAGGTGGCTTCAATCGAACCTGGTGATGCTGGCCGGCAAGCCCATCATCAACCTGGCGCTACGGCTGTTCGGTCTTCCGGTTACAGGCCACCTTTGCGGTCGGCCAGGCCCTATGAGGTGGTGCCGCATCATCGTACGCTTCAAAACGGTGTTGCCCCGCGCGCCGGGTCACCGAATCCCAACCTTCAGTTGCCAGACAGCGAGTTGGTGAAAGCGCTGAACGTCAGTTTTCCCATGCTGAAAGAACTCCATGAAAAGTGACGGATTGACGCTGTCTTCGCTGCAACGAATCGCCGGCAAAAAAATCGGCGATAACCAGAAGTTCGACAGTGCGATTTTGCTGGCCAGGGCACTGGTCCAGCGCCCGCGACTGATCGATGCGATTACCGATCAGGACGGCTACATCACCCGGGAAAGTCTTTCAAAGGCTGAAAGTGTGGTGTTCGGCAACAGCGATCCCAGTGCCTTCAGCCCGGACCCTTTCCACGCCAAGAGCAACGCCGAGCTAGTCCAGGTATTCAAGGCGATGTTTACCGAGTTGCGTGACAGGTCCCGGGACCGTAAGGGCTTCTTCGAATACATCGGCTACGTCAACATCGAGTTGCTGGTGGCCATGAGCAAGGACCCGGACGAACTCGACAGCCAGGGTGAACCCGTCCTGGACCCCACCACGGGGCTGGCGCGAAAAAAATATGATGAGCAGCAGGTGTATATGGCGAAGAATATTGTGGATCGCCCCGGGCTATTGCGGTCCCTGGAAAACGCCCGCGGCACGGGTCGGCGTATTTTTGGCGGCCATCACCAGGAGGGTTGGCTCAGTAACAAAACCCTTGATCGTTGGCTCGAGCACAATAAAACCCGATAGCCCGGGTAACGCCTCTACGAATGAGGCGTTATGGGGCTACCCGTCAAACCCGCAATATTTTCCCACTGATCGCCACACCGATCAGCAGCACGGCAATCAGCACAAAGGCCGTGCTCAGGCTGCTGCCATGGGCGATAAAGCCAATCACCGCTGGGCCGGCGAGAATGCCGGTGTAACCCAGGGTGGTGATGGCGGGCACGGCAATGTGTTCCGGCATGACGGTCTGTTTGCCGACGGCGGTGTACAACACCGGCACGATGTTCGAACACCCGGCACCGACCAATGCATACCCCAGCAGAGCGGTTTCCCACGCCGGGAAGAGTGTCGCCAGCAGCATGCCGGCGGCGGCGAGGGCGCCGCCGAATACAATCACTCGGGTTGCCCCAAGGTGGCGAACAATCCTGTCGCCGGTAAGGCGTCCGACGGTCATCGTCAAGGCAAAGGCTGCGTAACCGAGGCCTGCATAGGCTTCGTCAAGGCCGCGCTCGGCGCTCAGGAATACCGCGCTCCAGTCCAGCACGGCGCCTTCGGCAAGAAACACGATGCAGCACAGGCAGCCAATAAACAGCACCACGCCGTGGGGTATGGCAAAGGCCGGTCCGGAGCTTTCACTGCCGTAAGGCAGCAAGTGCGGCCCGGCCTTGAGCAAGGCCACCGCGATGACCACGATCACGGCGAGGGTGGCCTGCAATGGCGACAAGCCCAGCCCCAGCAACCCGCTGACCCCTGCCGCGCCGACAATCCCGCCCAGGCTGAACAGCCCGTGAAAGCCCGACATCATGGTCTTGCCGCTGGCCCGTTCGACCATCACCGCTTGCAGGTTGACCGTGGAGTCCACCGTGCCGAGGCCGGCGCCAAACACGAACAGCGCGGCCACCAACAGCGGAATCGAAGTGACCGTTGCCAGCATCGGCAGGCCCAGGCAAATCAGAAGGGTCCCGCCGGTGGCCACTCGCCGGATGCCGTAGCGTGAGGCCAGCGCCCCCGCGACCGGCATTGCGATCATCGACCCCACGCCGAGGCACAGCAGCAACAGGCCCAGGGTGCCCTCGTTGAGTTGGGCGCGGGCCTTGGCATAAGGCACCAGCGGTGCCCAGGCGGCGATGCCGAAACCGGCGATAAAAAACGCGATGCGGGTGGACATTTGTTCCAGCCGCCCGGGTACCACGGGCGCTGGGGTGCTGATGGCGGTCATGACAAATCCTTGGTTTTGCGTTCAACGAACGATGTGCAGCGCAACATCCTTGCACATCAGGCCGTATCGAGCGAGCCGGGTTCCCTTGGTGTGCCTGAACACAGGGCAACAATTTTTTCTGGATCATGGAACGCGTTCGGCCTTTCCAACCACTATCAGCCTGTAGGACGAGTAATCGTCTGATGTGCGAGGTGGTCTGGAAGGTGTGTAATCCCCGCGAGAACTGGCGAACCCCGGGATTCTTGCGGTGGATTACCACCTTCCAGGCCGATCCTCTCACTTCAGCAGCCGGGCCAATTCGGGATCCCGCACCTGTAACACCTCAAACAAACCCAGGGCTTTCAGGGCGGGCAGGGCTTGCAGTATGTCCTGTTCGGCCAGTAATCGCTGTTCACCCAGGGTGGCCGGATCGCACCAGGTTCTGGCGTTGACAAGGAATGCCCCCACCGTGCCCTTACGCACTGTCACGCCATTGAACTGACCTTGGTCGAGATGATCGGGAAGCAAGTCTTCTGCACGCATGACGGAGTCCTCAATGAATGAATCCGCAGTCTAGGCGCGCACATATGGCTACACTGCCTTATCCGGGTCATTCAATGCGGTAAAGCTGCCATATGTCGCCCACCCTCGTTTCACCTCAACTTGCCAATGCAGTCGGCGGTCCCTTGCTGGTGGCAACGGTGCGCAGCAGCCCCGTCGAGCGCAGCACCGCGCCCCATCAGCATGCCCGGGGGCAATTGCTCGGGGCCCAGCGCGGGTTGCTCTCGGTGCAGGCGGCGCACCAGCATTGGGTGGTGCCGGCCACCCACGCGGTGTGGATTGCCCCCGGTTGCTCCCACGCCTTGCGTTCCCACGGGCCGTTTGATGGCTGGAGTGTGTATGTCGACCCTCAAGCATGTACCGGTCTGCCGCAACAGACGTGTGTCATCGCCACGTCGGCCTTGTTACTGGAGGCTGTCAGACGCGCGGCAACCTGGAGCCAGACGCTGCTCGAGCCGACACAGGCCCGGATTGCCCAGGTGATCCTTGATGAAATCGCCGGTTTGCCCCAGGAACCGTTTGGCTTGCCGCTGCCCCAGGACCCGCGCTTGCTGCGCATCGCCCAGGCGCTGGCTGATAACCCCGACGACAACCGCCTGCTGGAACAATGGGCGCAGTGGGCCGGAGTCTCTGCCCGCACACTGGCCCGGCGGTTTGTCGCCGAGACCGGGTTCACCTTCAGCCAATGGCGCCAGCGCGCGCGATTGTTGCGCGCGTTGGAGTTGCTGGCGGCGCATGCACCGGTCACTCGGGTTGCGCTGGATCTGGGTTATGAAAACGTCAGTGCCTTTATTGCCATGTTCCGGCGCACGTTCGGAACGACGCCGGGGCGCTACTTCATGGATGGCGCAACCGACTACGGGCATACACCGCCACAATCATGAAACAGCCCATAGGCAACAAATAAGCCAGCGCCACCGTGCTGTTATCCGCCACCTTGCCCATCAAGTAGGGCATCAGCGCACCGCCGACAATCGCCATGATCATGAACGAACTGCCGCGCTTGGTATGCGGCCCGAGGTTTTTAACGCCCATGGCAAACAGCGTCGGGAACATGATCGACATGAAGAAGAACACCGCAATCAGCGCGATCACCGAGAGGCCTTCGAGGCCAATCACTACCAGCGCACACAAGGCGATATTGATCAGCGCATACATCAGCAGCAGCTTCTGCGCGCTGACCCGTCCCATCAACCAGGTGCTGAAAAAGCGCCCGAACATGAAGGCCAGCATCGCGATCGACAGCAGATAAGCCGCTTGCTGACTGCCCATGTGTGCCCAGTGCTCGGTGACGTAGTTGATGAAAAATGCACCGACTCCGACCTGGGCCGCCACATAGAAAAACTGCGTGATCACCCCACCGACGAATTCCGGATATTGCCACGGCCCCTTGCCGGCTACCGGTTGCAGTGCTTGCTCCTGGGCGCGCAGATCCGGCAGCGGCGTGCGGGCGATCAACAGCGCCACCAGCAACACCAGAACGGCGATCACTACATAGGTGGTTTGCAACGAACTCATGTCCGACGCCGGCGTACTGCCGGCGCTGAAAAACATCGCGCCACCAATCAGCGGCCCGAAGAACTGACCAAGGCCATTGAAGGATTGCGCCAGGTTCAACCGCCGTTCGGCGCCCTGGGGTTCGCCCAGCACCGTGGCATACGGGTTGGCAGCGGTCTCCAGGCAGCCCAGGCCGCAGGCGATGACGAAGAGCGCGAACAGGAAGAACGGAAAACTCGCTGCCGCTGCCGCCGGCATGAACAGCAACGCGCCCGCCGCATACAGGCACAAGCCCAACAGGATTCCGGCCTTGTAGCCGTGGCGGTCCATCAGCAGCCCCGCCGGCAGGGCGATCAGGAAATACGCGCCGAAATATGCACCTTGCAACAGCCCGGACTGGGCCTTGCTGACGTGCAGGACTTCCTGGAAATGCTTGTTCAGGACGTCCAGCAAACCGTAGGACAAGCCCCAGAGGAAGAACAGGCTGGTCACCAGCATCAGCGCCCAGCGATAGGTCGGCACCGCGCGGGTGCCAGGCAGGTGTGTGTCTTTGCTTAACATGACGCTTCTCCTGTTGTTTTTATGGGATCAAGGCGTGCGATGCAGCGGGTACTACGGTTGATTGGTGAGGCTGAAAATCTGCGTCAGCGGCTGCCATTTGCCGCCAGGATCAGTCCATGGCGTGGGCACCTGAAAACGCCACATCAGGGTTTCCCAGGCTTGCACTTCAGGGTTGGCGCGTGCGGCGTGGTCCAACCCGTCGAAGCTGAACCCGGCCGCAGTGTCCATGACCATGAACAGCCGCGTGCCCAGGCGCCAGATCTGCATTTCCACGATGTGCTGGCTGCGCAGATGTTCGGCCACGGCGGGCCAGATGCGTTGATGCAACTGTTGGTACTCGGCGATCAATGCCGCATCGTCGACCAGGTCCAGGGCCAGGCAGTAACGTTGGCCGCTCATGTCAGCGCCCGGTCCAGATGGGTGTAGCCACCATCCACTACCAACCATTGCCCGGTGGTGTGGGAGGCGCGAGGTGAGAGCAGGAACAACACGCTGTCGGCAATTTCCTCGGGGGTGGTCATCCGTTTGCCCAAGGGGATTTTTTCGACGATGGCGGCGAGCTTGGCTTCGGGGTTATCGAAGCCATCGATCCAGCGTTGGTACAACGGTGTCAGCACCTCGGCAGGCACCACCGCATTGACCCGGATGCCGAACTCCAGCAAGGACGCTGCCCATTCCCGGGTCAGCGACAGCTGCGCACCTTTGGCGGCGGTATAACCGCTGGTGCCTCCCTGGCCGGTGAGGGCCGTCTTGGAGCTGATATTCACGATCGCCCCGCGACTGGCCTTGAGGGCGTCGAGGCACAAATGGGTCATCAAGTAGTAGTGAATCAGGTTCTTTTCCAGGGACTCGACGAAGGCGGCACGCCCGGCGTCCAGCCCCACACCGTCGTTGACCCCGGCATTGTTCACCAGGCCGTCGACGCGCCCGAAGCGTTGCAACACCTCGTTGACGGCCGCGCTGCAGGCGTCTTCATCGCGCAACTCGACGCGGATAAAGTGGCTTTGGCCTTGCTGTTCAAGCTCAGCCGCGAAGGCCGGCGACAACGGTTGATGACCGAAAATCACCGGGATCGCGCCTTCGGCAATCAGCCCCAGGGAGATGGCAGCGCCAATCCCCGAGCCACCGCCGGTGACGATGATTACGCGGTCCTGCAAATGCAGATTCATGGGCAGTTTCCTTCAAGGTGATAGACCCGCTGGGCGGTGCCGCCCCAGATGGCCTGCTGTTCATTGGGCGACAGCTGGCCGAGGGTCTGTTGCAGCAATTGGCAGGTGCTCTGGTATTCGCCAGCCAGCAGGCACACCGGCCAGTCCGAGCCGAACATCAAGCGCTCGGCGCCGAACAGTTCCAGTGCCAGTTCGATGTAAGGGCGCAATGCACGCGCGTTGCGCTGGTCGGGCCCGGCTTCGGTGAGCAGGCCCGACAGCTTGCAGCTGACGTGGGGCAGGGCGGCCAGGGGCGCCAGGTGTTCGGCCCAAGCGGCCGGGCCGTTGGCGATGTCGGGTTTGCCGAGGTGATCCAGTACCAGGTGATGCTGATCGTGGCGCTGGCACAGGGCGGTGGCGGCGTCGAGGTCGGCGCAGCGGATCAGCACCTCATAGACGTAGCCTTGTTGTTGCAGGTGCTGCAGGCCACGGGAGAATCCCGGGTCAGCCATGAAACCGGCAGGCGTGGGTTCGTCCTGAATCTGATGCCGAAAGCCCTTGAGTCTCGGAGCGTCGCGCCACTGTTCCAGGTGATATTCCAGGGTTGGGTCGCACAGGTCGACCCAGCCGACGACGCCGAATATCCACGGGTGCTGCCGCGCCATTTCCAGCAGCGCGTCGGTTTCCTGCTCGCCGGCGCGGGCCTGCACGGCAATGCAGCCATCCAGGCCGGCAGCGTCGAGCAACGGCCGCAAATCCTGTGGGAGAAAGTCCCGCCGCAGGTCAGCCTCAGCCGCACCGATCCACGGATAATCAGCGGCCCGGTAGCGCCAGAAATGCTGGTGCGCATCGAGCCTCAAAGGTGATGGGGACGACATTATTATTGTGCTCCGTCCATTCAAATGTGTGCTTCAGGTCACGGCCGGTGGCGGTATTGCTCCCGGGACGCGGCTTTCATCTGGATCGAGAACCCTGGCGCCTTGGGCGGCAGATAGGCCGCGCCGCGCACCACGCAAGGTTCCTCGAAATGCTCGTGCAAGTGGTCGACATACTCGATCACCCGGCCTTCGTGAGTGCCGGCGATGCACAAGTAATCGATCATCGACAAATGCTGCACGTACTCGCAAAGCCCAACGCCGCCAGCGTGCGGGCAAACCGGCAGGCCATATTTGGCCGCCATCAGCATCACTGCCAGCACCTCGTTCACCCCACCCAGGCGGCAGGCGTCAATCTGAACCACGTCGATGGCTTCGCGCATGATCAACTGTTTGAACATGATCCGGTTCTGGCACATCTCACCGGTGGCGACCTTGACCGGCGCCACACCCAGGCGAATCTTGCGATGGCCTTCGATATCGTCGGGGCTGGTGGGCTCCTCGATAAACCACGGCTTGGCAAACGCCAACTCGCGCACCCAATCGATGGCGGTGTCGACTTCCCACACCTGGTTAGCGTCGATCATCAGTTGGCGGTCCGGCCCCAGCACTTCGCGGGCGATGCGCACGCGGCGCAGGTCGTCCTGCAAGTCGTGGCCGACCTTGAGCTTGACGTGGTTGAACCCGGCATCCACCGCTTCCTGGCACAGCCTGCGCAGCTTTTCGTCGCCATAACCGAGCCAGCCGGCCGAGGTGGTGTAGCAGGGGTAGCCATTGGCTTGCAGGTCGGCCATGCGTTCAGCCTTGCCTTCGGCGCGTTGGCGCAGCAAGGCCAGGGCTTCGCTGGAGGTGATGCAGTCGGTGATGTAGCGGAAGTCGATGCACCGCACCAGCTGTTCCGGACTCATGTCGGCCACCAGGCGCCATAGGGGTTTGCCTTCGGCCTTGGCCCACAAATCCCACGCGGCGTTGACGATCGCGCCGGTGGCCAGGTGGATGGCACCCTTGTCCGGGCCGATCCAGCGCAACTGGCTGTCGCTGGTGACATGCCGCCAGAAACGGCCCATGTCTTCGGCGATCCATTCCAGGGTCAAGCCCACCAGCAGCGGCTGCATGGCCTGGATCGCCGCGCAGCAAATCTCGTTGCCACGGCCGATAGTGAAGGTCAGGCCATGGCCTTCAAGGGCCGGGTTGTCGGTCTGCAAAATCACATAGGCGGCCGAGTAGTCCGGGTCCGGGTTCATGGCATCGGAACCGTCCAGGGACTTGGACGTAGGAAAGCGGATATCTTCGACGCGAATCGCGGTAATGGTGGTCATGAACGGCTCCTTGGTTCTTGTCAGGCGTCGACCGTGGTCTGGTTCTGTTCCCCAAGGCCTTCGATGCCCAGGCGAATCTTTTGCCCTGGCTTGAGGTAGACCGGCGTGGGCTTGATCCCCAGGCCGACACCGGGCGGGGTGCCGGTGGAAATCACATCCCCCGGTTGCAGGCTCATGAACTGGCTGAGGTAGCTGATCAGTTTGGGAATCTGGAAAATCATCGTGCGGGTGTTGCCGTTCTGGTAGCGGTGGCCGTCGACTTCCAGCCAGATCGACAGTTGGTGCGGGTCGTCGATTTCATCCCGGCTGACCAGCCACGGGCCCAGCGGGCCGAAGGTGTCGCAGCCTTTGCCCTTGTCCCAGGTGCCGCCGCGTTCCAGCTGGAATTCGCGTTCGGAGACGTCGTTGATTACGCAGTAGCCGGCCACGTGCTGCATGGCCTGGCGTTCGTCGATGTAACGACCGCCCTGGCCGATCACCACCCCCAGCTCGACTTCCCAGTCGGTCTTGGTGGAGTGGCGGGGGATTTCGATATTGTCGTTGGGGCCGACGATGGCGCTGGTCCATTTGTTGAAGATGATCGGTTCGTCAGGGATGGGGGCGCCGGTTTCGGCGGCGTGATCGGCGTAGTTCAGGCCGATACAGATGAATTTTCCTACTTGGCCGACACAGGCACCCAAACGCGGATTGCCCGGTACCAAGGGCAGGCTCGCGGGGTCGAGTTCTTGCAGGCGAGCGAGGTTTTGCGGGAGCAAGGCGTCACCGGCGACATCGCTGATGTGAGCGGACAAATCACGCAGACGTCCATCAGCGTCCAGCAGGGCCGGACGTTCCTGACCTTTTTCACCATAGCGCAGCAGTTTCATGAGCAATCCTCTTATTGGAAGTGGGCGGTCAGTTGCTCCAGCCGCCGTCAATGACCTGGGTGGTGCCGGTGGTAAAGGCGCTGGCATCGGAGCCAAGGTATAGCGCCAACTGGGCAATTTCCTGGGGCGTACCCAGGCGTCCCATCGGCTGGCGGGCGGTAAAGGCGGCGTATACCTCATCCTGCTGGCGGCCTTCACGGCTGGCTTGTTCGATGATGCGTTGCTGCAGCGAAGGCGACTCTACGGTGCCGGGGCAAATGGCGTTGCAGCGAATGCGTTGGGTGACAAAATCTGCCGCTACGGATTTGGTCAGGCCGATGACGGCGGCCTTGCTGGCGCAGTAGGCAAAGCGGTTGGGCACGCCCTTGAGGCTGGAGGCCACCGACGACATATTGATGATCGAACCGCCGCCCGCCGCCAGCATCCCCGGCAGAAATGCGCGGATCATGCGGTACATGGCGGTGACGTTCAGGTCCAGGGCAAATGTCCAGTCGCTTTCCGGGCATTCGAGAATATTGCCGGCGTGCACCACGCCTGCGCAGTTGAACAGCACATCGAGCGGGCCGATCTCGGCAGCAAGGCGTTGAATAGCGCTGGCGTCGGTGACGTCGAGCAAGACCGTTTGCGCGCCCGACAAGTCAGCGAGCGCCTGTTGATTGATGTCGGCTGCAATCACTTCGGCGCCGGCCGCCAGATAGGCTTCGACGCTGGCGCGGCCAATGCCCTGGGCGGCGGCGCTGATCAGCACGCGTTTACCGGTGAGGTCCATGACAGACTCCCTTGATTGTTATTATTGGCTCAATGGTCAGGCCATTGAGGGCGTGAAACGCCTGCATCTGCGGCATAGCGAACCGTGGTGGGTTTGCTATGATCAGCACACTGGGAACGATCCAATGGTCAGGCCATTGATCCAATTTTTAGCATGGGTCTTGGCGGTCAACAAGCGGCTTTTTTGCGGATTGATCACCTGGACCGTGCCGTGCATGAATCGAGCTGAGCCTAGATGCCATTTCAAGTGATTGATAACCAACGTCTTTATCGACAGATTGCCGACCAGTTGCGGGCGTTGATCGACAGCGGAGAATTTCCGCCGGGCAGCCGTCTGCCGGCTGAACGCGAGCTGGCCAAGCTGCTGGGCGTAAGCCGCGCCTCCGTTCGCGAAGCGATGATTGCCCTGGAGGTGATCGGCCTGGTGGACGTGCGGGTGGGCAACGGCGTGCTGGTGTGTGAACCGGTGCAACCGAAAGTCAGCCAGGAGCCGGTAATGGCCCAGGCTACCCGGGACCAATGGAAAGAGTTCGATCCGGAACTCAACCTGCATGTGGATTTCAACGCCGAGATTCCGCCGTTTTCCCTGCTCCAGGCCCGGCGCTTGATTGAGCCGGAAGCCGCCGCCCTGGCCGCCAAACACGCAACTGACGAGGAGCTCGCAGGCATCCGCGAGGCCTTCGAGCGCAACGTGCAGGATAATCGCGAAGGCTCCCACACCCATCCGGGCGATCGCCTGTTTCACATCCGTATCGCCCAGGCCTCGGGCAACCCGGCCTATGCGCTGATGATTGCGCACCTGCTGGGGCATCGGTACGGCAGCATGTTCCAGCGGTTACAGGCGCATTACACCTCGGACGACATGCCCCATCGCTCGGAAGACGAGCACCGCAAGATCCTCGATGCACTGGAACAACGGGACGCGGAGGGCGCGCGACAGGCCATGCGCAAGCACCTGGAAGAGGTGGTACGAATCTTTATGCGGACGGCGCAATGACCCTGTTCTACGACGCCCGCGGGAATATCTACGGGGTGGTAAGCCCGGCGCAGTTACGCAGCAAGGGTATCGACGTGCCGGACCGTGCCGACTTGGCCGCTGGCACCCGGGGTGCCTGGGCATCGGCGGCGATTGCTGCCGAGTGCGGTTGGGGTACTTTGCCGCGCCCGGCAGAGGCCAAGGCGCATCGTTGTGACGGTTTGTTGGTGGGGCCATTTCAGGCCGCGCCGCCCTTTGACCTGTTGATCGTCAACACGGATGGCTCCCTGGCGGAACGCAGTGGCAATGGCCTGACGATTTTTGCGCAGTCGTTGACCGACCAGGGATTGATGGCGCAAGGCTGCGATCTGCGGGTGCATCACGACAAGACGGATGCACTGTCGCCAGTGGTTACACGGGTTGAGCCTGCGGAGTATGAACAGGTGCAGGGCTTCTGGCTGGCGTTGGGGCGTCCCGAGTTCGGGCCTGTGGCGGTAGGGGCCGTTGGCATTGGCTTGGTCTCGCTTGAGGGAACCGAGGTGAGCCATGTTTTGCCACTGGCTGCGCTTAATCCTGAGTGGCGCCACAGCCAGTTTGTACGGGTGGGTAATCCTCACTGTGTGACGCTGGTACAGGACGCGTCCGTGTTGCCGGACAACGCGCAGATGCATCGGCCAGCGTTGTTCGATCCGCTGAGGGCGGTTGCCTTTGCACCACCTGCCGGGGCCGGCCAACCGTGTATTTCCGGGGTCAACCTGCAATGGGTTGCCCGGGATTCAGGTAACCGTGTGATCGCGCGGGTGTTCGAGCGTGGTGAGGGGCCGACGGCGTCCTCCGGGACCAGCGCCAGTGCCGTGGCGTGCGCCGCGTGGTCTGTAGGATGGGTGACGGCGGGCGAGGTGGCGGTGGTGATGCCGGGCGGTACTGCACCGGTGCGGTTGCAAGCCGAGGCGGGTGAGTTGCTGGGCGTTAGCCTGTTCGGGACTGCGCGGCTGCAGGAAGTTTGAAAAACCGAGTGGCTGGCTTAATTATCTTTGTCAGTCGCTTCTCCATAAATAAGCGGTCTTGGTGAATGGCGGCGTAAGAGTATTCCTGTTAGTGAGTACTGGCTGTTTAACTGCATTTCTGTAATTGATAAAAGACCCTTCCAATATCGATGTACGAATCTTCTTTTTTATTTTGAAGCGGCCGAATTTCGCCTGAAATCGCTAGTATTCCTGGGGTTCAGGCACTTTTTATCGGCTTCGAATTGAGTGGTGTTCTCTGCGTTTTGTGGAGGAGCTATTTCAGCTCGACAATGAATGGCGGGTAACAACGGATGTTCAACACGCTTGTTTCGTCACGCTTCAAACTGATCGTCGCAGGAATAAAACAGGAACTTGAGGTACTGGCGTTTAAAGGCAGCGAAAGTATCGATCGGCCTTTTTTCATTGAAGTGCAGTGGGTCAGTGAAAACCCCGGCCTTGATCTGGAGAAGCTGCTTCACCAACCGGCCTATCTGGATTTTGGTGAGCCGGGTGAAGGCCTTCACGGGCAGATCTATGCCATTGGCCGGGAAGACCCGGGCCGGCGGCTGACCCGCTATAACCTGACCCTTGCTCCGCGTCTGGCGTATCTGGCCCATCGTTGCGACCAGCGGATTTTCCAGCAGCGCAGCGTGCCGCAGATCATCGCGGCGGTGCTTGAGCAGCACGGTATTTTCGCCGATGCCTATGCCTTTGAATTGGGGCCGGTGGTGTACCCGCCACGTACGTTCTGTGTGCAATACGCGGAAACCGATCTGCATTTTATCCAGCGGCTGTGCGAGGAAGAGGGCATTCACTACCACTTTCGCCACAGTGCGGACGGCCATGTACTGGTGTTTGGTGATGATCAGACGGTGTTTCGTCGTTTGCCGGCGCAGCACTATTGTGCGGCCGGTGGCCCAACTGCCGAGGCGCTGGTGATCCAGCGTTTTGATGTGCGCCTGGCCACGCGCAGCACTCAGGTTGTCCGGCGTGACCATGACTTCGAACATCCGTCGTTGCGCCTGCAGGAGCAGGCCGGTTCCTCGCCTGTACTTGAAGACTATCAATATCCAGCGGGGTTTACGGGGCATCTGCGAGGTTCGCAGTTGGTCCGACGGAGCCTGGAACGTCATCAGCGGGACCGCCATCGGGCGTTGGGCCGCAGTGATCAGCCGGCTTTGCGCAGTGGGCATTTCCTGGAGCTGCGCGACCATCCGGACCTCTCCTGCAATGACTTGTGGTTGATCACCAGCGTGCGCCACGAAGGCTATCAACCGCAGGTGCTGGAAGAGGCGGTGGTGGATGCCGAGGCATTCCAAGGCTATCGCAATCGATTTACCGCAACGCCTTGGCGCGCCGTTTACCGCCCACCGCTCGCGCACCCCAAACCGCGTATCAGCGGCTGTCAGACCGCAACGGTCACCGGCCCCGTGGGTGAGGATGTGCATTGCGACGCACACGGTCGGGTAAAAATTCGCTTTCACTGGGACCGCCTGGACAAGAACGACGACAAGAGCAGCTGTTGGGTGCGGGTGGCAACCGGTTGGGCGGGCGACAGCTTTGGCGCGGTGATGATCCCGCGCGTGGGCATGGAGGTCTTGGTGACGTTCCTGGAGGGCGACCCGGACCGGCCAGTGATCAACGGTTGCCTGCCTAACACGTTGCAACCGGTCGCCTATCCGTTGCCGCAACACAAGACCCGTAGCGTTCTGCGCAGCCGCAGTTCGCCGGGCGGGGCGGGGGCCAACGAGCTGCACCTCGAGGACCGTAGCGGCCAGGAGCTCATCTACCTGCGCGCCCAACGCGACCTGGAGCAGCAGGTCGGCCGCGACAGTCGGCTGGAGGTCGTGGGCGAACGTCGGGAAACCATCCACGGCTTGAGTACGACCACCCTGGGAGACGAGGAACATCGCAGCATCGCCGGCGACCGCAAGGTTCGGCTTGGTGCTGGTGATCACTTGCACGTGCAGGGCAACAGCCAGACCCATGTCGGCCAGACCCTGGTGATCGAAGCGGGGCAACAGGTCCATCTGAAGGCCGGTGCCAACCTGGTTATCGATGCCGGTGCGCAGTTGAGCTTCAAGGCCGGTGGTGAGCATTTGCTGATTCAGGCCGGAGGGATTTTCAGCAGTCGGCCGATCACGTTGGGCGGTGTGCCTCCCGGGACTCGAACAGCCAGTCCAGTTGGACCGGGTGACGTGGCTGCTTCGTCCGCATTTGCAGCGGATGGGCCGAAGGTTTCGGTTATCCAAGGCGCAGTCATGGAGCTGGCCAGAAGACTGGATGCGGACTTCTGTCCAGTGTGCGAGCGCTGCCGTGAAGGCCTGTGCGAATCCACCGGGAGGGCGGCTTGATGGAGATCGCGCCTGGCCAGTGGATGGCTGAACAGCAGCAGGCAGGGCGTCGGCTGTGCCTGGTTCTACAGGGTGAAAGCGATGCGCGTGAGGTACTGCTGGCGACACGCACGGTCGCGGAGTATCGCAGCCTCTATGGTGACACCGTCGCATCGGAAATGGCGGCGGATGGACCGATGCTCCTGTTGCTCGACCATGTCAACGAGCCCGGATTGGTGGGCTTGTTGCAAAACCCTCAGCGTAATTGGGGCTGGTTGGGCAGCCTGCCTGGTGATGATTTATCGGGTGTTACCCGGCACTGGCGCGACAGGTTGGTGGTGGGAGCGGCGGGCAGTCAGGCGCTGTACCGCTTCCACGATAACCGCACCTTGACGCGGGCCTTGGTTCACCTGCCTGCTCGGGACTGGCCTGTTTTTCTCGGGCCGCTGATCAGCGTGTGTTACTGGCAGGGTGAGCGTTGGAGCTGTGTCGATAACCCGGCTCCTGGGGCGTATCCGATCCCCGATACCGCGCCGTGGCTGGAGGTGCCGAACCCACAGGCGGGCGCGATTCTGCAGGCTAATATCCTGCGTTATCTGCTGGCTGAGTACAGCGAGGCGCTCAGTCAACTGGCTGAATTTCAAGACCCGAGAGTCTGGCTGGAACAGGTGCTGGAACAAGCGCGGGCTTGGCAATGGGAGAGGCCGGAACAGCTAGAGTTTTTGGTCGTGCGGCGGTTGGTGGAAGCCACGGGGGATGTGCTTATTCGATGGCAGCCGATGCGTGGGGAAGTGGCGGAGGATCATTTTCAGCGGGTGGTTGGGGAGTGGCGTCGGGTGGAGCGGGAGCAGCAGGATGCTTAGAGGATTTATGTTGAGCGTGTGGCGAGGCTTGCTCGTTTGTGGCGTGTTGGCTGCTTCTGGTTGTGCGATGAAACCGGCGGACAGTTTCACCCTGGAAGTCGATTTGCCGGCGAATTACAGACTCAGAGGCGATGCAACTTACGTCCCCGCAACAGGTGAGACTTGCACTTTACGATGGCGTCCAGGTGATCTGCCAGAGATCAAGATATTCGATGCTCTCGAGAAGCCGGCGGCGAATCGGGTGAGCTTTGAGTTGCCTCTGACGGAGAGGGTGAATGGGTGTCCGTTAGTGCTGCGTTACATGACGTTTGATGTCTATGCGAAGTCGGCTGAGCACTTGGCGGATGGCGGGGGGGATTTTGCGTTTGTCGGTGTGCATGATTGGGTGGAACCCAATATGTCTCGAATGCCGGGGCCAGGCACTTTGGAGGTACCGGGAACGTGTCAGTGGTTACTCAGGCCAGCAGGGCCAACGCAGACGACTGATAACGTATTTCAATGCAACTTGGTGGATGCAAAAGGACTGCCGCCAACGACAGCAACGGGCGGCCGCGTGCAGCGTAACGAGCTGAACGGTAAAACTGTGAGGGTCGTGTTTGGGGAATCTGATGAGGAGCGTACTTATCTTTAACTTTACTGAATAAGGATATTCAACGATGGCTTTTACAGAATGGAAACAACCTTTTTTTAGCGAAAAAATGCCGGCTTGTGCAGTGCGTAGATGTTGGCTGAGTTTTTGTCTTGTGGACGAATCAGGTGACGGAAATGCTTATGGAGGTCTTGCGTACAAGGTTTTTGACAGCACGGGTCAACAATATGCAGGTCGTTTGGATGGGAACGGTTTCGCAAAGTTGGACAACCCATATCGAGGGCCTGTGGTTCTGATCTTCGATGCTCCATATGAAATGAGCGGGGATTACTACGAAACGTTGCAAAGGCGTGGTTGTTATCCACTACCTATCACCGAACTTCAGGTCCGAGCTGAACAGACGCGTTTCTCATGTGTAAACGGGGAGCGCGTCGAGCGAAACCCGGCACGGCGGGAAACAGGCAATTTCTACCAAGTCGAGGTCAGCGACTTGGTCTTGCACACTGCTCATTTGCCTCCCTTGGCGCCCAGAACTCATCAACCACCGCGACATGCGCTTCGAATGTTGGCTGAACTTGGATTCGGACCACCTCAGCCTAAGCTGACAGGGCTGGTTTTATTTCCTGACCTGCACACAGTGCTGGAGGTACGGCCGCTGCGCGCGTTACGCCCGTTGTTGTCGGTTGAAGACCAGTTCTGTGCTTTGAACCTTTATCAGCTGGCACTTATGGCCACGTTGAGTTATTGCGATTTTGGGCAAGAACCGTCGACTCCGCCGATGGACCAGGTCAGTTTTCCCGTGGAACCGAGTGTTGGCAATATTTTTTCCGAAAAACTGTCGGGCTATCAGGAGGCCTGGAAGTTCGATTCCCACCAGGTGGAACACTTTTATCCCGTGTATGAAGACGTGCCGTACTCTCAACGATTCGAGGTCGTACCTTTTGATCCTGAGTTGTATGAGCAAAATCGACCGGAGCAGGGTGAGGGCCAGGTTCACCCAGCGAAGCTCCATTTTTTTGATGACGAGGAGAATGGCACTGACACTCAGGCGTTTATCAGCCATCACGACAATGTGATCCTGATCGCAGTACGGGGAACTGCAAGCCCTTCCGATGGGCTACGGGATGCAAATGCCCACCAAGTCGCTTTTGTCGATGGTGTTGGTAAGGCTCATGAGGGCTTTTATGGCGCGTATCGGGCGATGCGTGATTTTGCGCTGCATTACCTCGACCGGTTCTACATAGGCCAACGCATCATAATATGTGGCCATAGTCTCGGCGGCGCCATAGCGCTGCTACTGGCAGAGTCTCTTCGGCGAATTCCAGGTTACGACGGTAACGTCCTTCTTTACACCTATGGCGCGCCCCGCGCCGCCGACTCTGAATTCACTGACGGTGCTTCATCCTTGGTGCATCACCGCATTGTCAACCATAACGACCCGGTACCTAGCGTCCCGGCACCTTGGATGAACACAACCGCAAAAGTCTGGATTCCCGGGCTCGTTACCCTGTTCAGCAATCCTGCGCCGGGAGGCTTGCTGTTCGCGCTGGGTTTGGTTCGTCTGGGCGGCAACCCCTATCAGCACCATGGCGCGCAGCAGCATTTCATGCCGATTTCTTTGCCCGACGGCACGCAGTCTTCAATAATGTGGAACCCTGGCTGTGAGTCGATCGAAGAAGCCGCATGCAATCGCGCGATTCAACTCAGCGGTGACATGCCAGACCGGGCAAACCTGATCAAGCAGCTAGTCCAATACAAACAGCACTTTATGACCGCGAGCTACATCCCAGCGGCCTGGGCGACGCTACGCCGTTGGCAGCAAACCGTGGACGTCGATGGAACACTGGTGACTGCGAGTGAATTTGAACTGATAGAAAGAGCCCTGATCACCATGCGGCAACAATTACGGGACAAAAAGCGCG
This sequence comes from Pseudomonas sp. 32A, assembly GCF_052682255.1. Classification (NCBI taxonomy): domain Bacteria; kingdom Pseudomonadati; phylum Pseudomonadota; class Gammaproteobacteria; order Pseudomonadales; family Pseudomonadaceae; genus Pseudomonas; species Pseudomonas sp. 32A. The sequence goes on from NZ_JBQYLY010000001.1 coordinate 5,426,588, forward strand.
AACTGGACCGTCGTCGCCCGGCCAATCAGCGCGGTTATGAAGATATTCAGGCCTTGAGCATCGAAGCTGATCGTCTGCAAAGTAGTCGCGACCGCCTGGCAACCCTCCGCTGGCGCCACCTCCAGGCCCGCGACGTCTATGGCAGCCACGCTTCATCCCCAACCCTACAATCCAGCCTGAAACGCTGGTTCACCCACACGCAAAACCTCGAACTCACCCAAGTGGCGAGTATCCCGCCACAACCGGATGACGGCTGGGGAAAGCCGCAAACCCTCGACATCGACTCAATCACATGAGCCTACAAAAACTCCACCTGCGCCGGCCGGCGTTTCATCAACACCTTGCCTCCACGAATCGAATACAACGGCAACCCCTGGCTGCGAATCACTTCATAGTCGCTGTCCGCAGACAGGATCAACAGGTTCGCCGGACGCCCTGGCTCCAGGCCATAACGATTCCCGAGGGCCATGGCCTTGGCGCTGTTATCGGTGACGAGGTCGAGGGCGCTTTGCAGGGTGCGGTAGCCAAGCATGTGGCAGATATGCAGCCCGGCTTCCAGCACCCGCAAAATATTGCCGTTACCCAATGGATACCAAGGGTCGACGATGGAGTCCTGGCCGAAGCAGACGTTCATGCCGGCCTCCAGCAGTTCGTTGACCCGGGTCACGCCGCGGCGTTTGGGGAAGGTGTCGAAGCGGCCCTGCAGGTGGATGCTTTCGGTGGGGCAGGAGACGAAGCTGATGCCCGAATGACCCAGCAGGCGGAAGAGCTTGGCGCAGTAGGCATTGTCGTAAGAGCCCATGGCCGTGGTGTGGCTGGCGGTCACGCGGGCGCCCATGTCGCGGCTGCGGGCCTCTTCGGCCAGCACTTCGAGGAAGCGCGAATGTGGGTCGTCGGTTTCGTCGCAGTGCACGTCTACCAGGCAACCGGTGCGCTCGGCCAGGTCCATCAGGAACTTCACCGAACTCACTCCCTGGTCTCGGGTGTATTCAAAGTGCGGGATGCCCCCGATCACGTCGGCGCCCAGGCGAATGGCTTCTTCCATCAACTCGCGGCCATTGCGGTAGGACTCGATGCCTTCCTGGGGGAAGGCGACGATTTGCAGGTCGATCAGGTGGCCGCTTTCCTCGCGCACTTCGAGCATGGCCTTGAGCGCGGTGAGGTCCGGATCGGTGACGTCGACATGGGTGCGCACATGCTGGATGCCATGGGCGGCCAGGGTCTGGATGGTTTTTTTGGCACGGGTCTTGGTGTCTTCCTGGGTGATGGTGGCCTTGCGTTCACCCCAGCACTCGATGCCTTCAAACAGTGTGCCGCTCATGTTCCAACGCGGCTCGCCGGCGGTCAGGGTGGCGTCGAGGTGAATGTGCGGCTCGACGAAGGGCGGTACCACCAGGTTGCCGGCGGCGTCCAGGTCGTCGGGGCCTGCAGTGGGGGCCGCGCCTTGTTGGGTGATGCTGGCGATCCGGCCGTGTTCCAGGTGCAGATCATGCAGGCCTTCACGGTTGCGCAGGCGGGCGTTGATGATGTGCATGGGCAAGTTCCTCTTGGCAAAAAACAGTCAGGCAGACAGCCGCCAGATCATCAGCGCGATGCCGATGTCCAGGCGGTCATAAGCATTGTCCAGCGTCAGCCCGCACAGGGCTTCGATGCGCTGGACGCGGTGCGTCAGGGTGTTACGGTGAACCGCCAGCCGCTGGGCGGCGGCCACAAGGTTACCATTCTCGTGGAACCAGGCCTCCAGGGTCGGCATCAGGCTTGGGCCGTGGTGCAGGTCGTGCCGCAGCAGCGGCCCCAGGCGTTCGTTGAGAAACTGGTCGAGCAGGGCGCGATCACGTACGCCGCTGAGCAATTTGAGTACCCCCAACTCGTCGTAGACACACAGCCCGGCGCGCTCACTGAACCGTCGTGCAGCGGCCAACGCCTGGCGCGCCTCGTCCAGGGCCTGGGCCAGTCGCGCGGGAGGGTGCGCGGCAGCACTCAGGCCGATAAACAGTTTCAACGGTGCCAGGCGCAGGTTCAGTGCTTTCAACCAACCGGCCAACAACTGGCGGTTGGCCAATGCCGCACCCGCGTCCATCGCCGGCAACAGCAACGTCCATTGTCCGGCACGCCCCAGCACAGGTAAACGCGAGGAGTGCTGCGCCGGAAACTGGCGCAAACGTCGGGAAATGGCATCGTGCTGACGGGCAAGCTGTGCCTCCACCTCTGGCGCTTCGCCCTGGGCAAACAGCGCGTCGCTGCCGTCCAGTTGCAGCTGGACGAGCTGCCAATGTCCGGCCAACGGCATGCCCAACTGCGCGGCGCGGTGCAACAGCAAATCCAGGGATTGGTAATCACCGGCCAGCAAGCGTTCCAATACATCATGTCGCGAGCGCCCCAGCTGTTGCGACTGGATCAACGCCGAGCCGATGGCCTGGGTCACCAGCACCATCTTCAACGAGTACGGCTGTTCGATCAGCGGCATGCCCGCCTCTTGCGCCGCTTCCAGCAAACGCTGGGGAATTGCCTGGATATAGTCCGGCCCTGTGAGGATCACCAGGCCGGCGACCTGGCGCTGACAGGCTTCGTCCAGCAGCACCAACAGGTTGGCCTCGTCCCGCGGGTGATTGATGCCGGTGACAAACACCAGTTCGCCGCCCAACACCCATTCTGCAATGCCACTGTTTTCCGCGACGTAGGGCCAGCGCACCGTGTTCTCCAGGCCGGCTTCCCCGGCCCGCAGGCACATCGACTCAAGGCCAGGCAAGGCCAGCACATCGGCTATCGTCAGGCTCATGCCCGCACGTCAGCCAAGGGCGCCCGCACGCGCAGGACGCTGGTCAGCACGATGTAGGTCAGCGACGCCGCCACAATCCCCACCAACGGCGCCACCCAAGGTGAATAAAACGCCAGCATCGTACCCACGGCGTAAGCGATCAGCCCCGGCCAGTTGAAAGCGGGCAGCCGCGTATCGGCCAGGCGCGGATAGTGGCCGCGATAGCGATAGAAGAAGTCCGCCATGATCACCCCGCCAATCGGTGGTATTACCGTGCCCAGCAGGATCAGGTAGGGCACCAGCATGTCGTACATGCCCAGCAGTGCCAGCAGAGTACCGATCACCGCGCCGGCCAGAGTCACCGTTTTGCGGCGCTTGGTGCGCAGCAGGTTGCAGCCGGCAACGGCGAAGTTGTAGATGGTATTGTCCTGGGTGCTCCAGATGTTCAGCAGCAACATTGCCATGGCTGCCATGGCAAAGCCTTGCAGCAGCAACACTTCGACCACGTCGGGCTGCTGGTAGACGATGGCGCCGTAGGCACCAATCAACACCATCAAGCCGTTGCCGATAAAGAAGCCGATCAGGCTGGCGAGCACCGCGACCTTGGCCGAGCGCGAGAACCGCGTCCAGTTGGTGGCCTGGGTCGCGCCGCTGACGAAGGTGCCGAACACCAGCGTGATAGCGGTGGACATATCCAGTTCACCGGTAGGTACCACGGCCAGCAGCCCGTCCAACCCGCCGACTTTTACCGTGGCGACCCACATCGACAGGCACAGCAAAATGCCCATGGCCGGCACGGCGATGTAGGACAGAATCTCCAGCCCGCGATAGCCCACGTAGGCCGTCGCGCAGAACACCATGCCGAACAACACCATCAACCCCAGTACGCTGCCCTGGCTCAACTCGAAATACTTGCCCAGTACCACGGCAGCGGTGGCGGTGCCCCAGGCGTACCAGCCGATCTGGGTGAATCCGAGGATCAAGTCGCTCAGCTTGCTGCCCACTTCACCGAAGCAAAAACGCCCCATCAGCACCGAGTTCAAACCGCTCTTGAACGCGATATAACCCAAGCCTGCGGCGTAGATACCCAACAGCAGGTTACCCAGGGCCACGACGCCGAGCATCTGGGTAAAGCTGAAGGCCACCCCCAGCTTGCCGCCGGCGAACATGGTCGCGGTAAAAAAGGTAAAGCCCAGCAATACCATGGCGGTGGAGGCCAGGCCTTTGCGGGCATGCATGGGCACCTCGCTGAGAGGGTAGTCATTGCCCGGTTCGTTCTGCGTCATATGCCGTTCTCCCTGAATGAGTGACGCAGGCCTATTGCACCCGTCGTGCCAAGTGCAAGGCAGTGACGGGCGCACGGTCAGTACTGTGCAGGTTGCACAGTATTTATAGCCAAACAGGGGCAGCGGGCAGGAGGTATTGGTCTTTCTGCCCAGTCAGGCGCGAAAGCAGTGCAGGGGTGATACAAATTGGATCACCGGTTATTCAATCGAACAGGGTGTGAGTGATCTCCCCGCGATGAAAGGCGAAGGCGGCCTCAAGGTCGCTTTCAATCGTGCGGCCCCGGGATAACGGGGGCAGGTCGTCGAGGCTGAAGAACCCGACTTCCGTGGTTTCGAAACCGGCCATCGGCGCCAGTTGATCGACCCGTTCGCACAGAAAGTAGAGTTTGTAGAAGTCGCGGATATCCGGCCGGTACAAGCCTTTGGCCTTGTGGGTGACGCTGTACAGCGCCCGGGCGGTGACCGTCAGGCCGGCCTCTTCGCGGATTTCCTTGACGATGTTTTCAGCCGCCGACAGGCCAATATCCGCATAACCACCAGGCAAGGCCCAGCAGCCATCCGTCAGCTCTCGCACCAACAGTATCCGGTCGCCGTCAATCACCGCGCCCCGCACATCGATCATGGGCGTTGAATAGCGCCTGGCAAAATCCGGCACCAGCCCGGTGATGCGCTCCAGCGGCACTTCGCCCAACTGCGCCAGCATGCTGTGGGCGATCTGCGCGATTTCTTCAAGGCGCTCGCGCTCGAAGTCATCGGTGCAGAAGTGCAGCCCCGTGGAGGCCAATGCTTGCAGGCGCTTGGCCTGGGCCAGCCAGGTGTTTTCCATGGGAGCTCCTTCAGTGCGACGGGTTAAGGTCTTTTTGCATATAAACCCGGCGCAGGCCGTGTTCCTCGGCGCGATGGGTTTCCACATAGCCTTTGCGGGTGTACAGCGCGATGTTTTCGCTCATCGCCTCATTCGTGTAGAGACGGATGGGGCCCTGCCTGGCTTGGCTTTCCGTGAACGCCAGCAATAAACGGCCGTAACCCAAACCCTGGGCGCCGGGGTCGACGGCCAGGTTGTCCAGCAGCAGGTACTTCTCGTGATGGATCAGCACGACAAAGCCGTGCACCTGGCCTGTGTGCTCCAGCACATGTACGCGTCCGGCGGCAACTTGCTGGCGATAGTCATCCAGCATCGGCCCTGGCTTGCGCCCGATTCGTTCGATGTACGGGGAGTAGGCGGCGTGGACGATGGCCTCGATGGCGCAGGTATCGTCAACGGTGGCGGGGCGGATAAGGGGTGGCATCGCAGCATGCGCCTTCTGTGCAAGAGGCCCTGACTGTAAGGGACTCACCGGCATAAAAAAACCACCGCAAGGGTGGTTTTTTACATCGCCGGCTTACTCGCCGCGATAGATGCAGCCGCTGGTGCAGGTCTCATGGATGCGAATCGCGCTGAGTTCCGGCAACAACGGTTTCAGTTCATTCCAGATCCACTTGGCCAGCACTTCGCTGGTGGGGTTTTCAAGGCCCGGAATGTCATTGAGGTAGTTGTGATCGAGGCGTTCGTAGAGCGGCTTGAAAATCGCCTTGATCTCCGAGAAGTCACGGATCCAGCCGGTATGCGGGTCGAGGTCGCCGCTGAGGTGGATCGCCACCTTGAACGAATGGCCATGCAGGCGCCCGCATTTGTGGCCTTCCGGAACGTGGGGCAGGCGGTGGGCGGACTCGAAGGTAAACTCTTTGAAGATTTCCACTGGGTTTTTCAGCTCGGTGAGGTGTCTGGCAGGCGGCGAGTTTAACAGTTTGTCGCGGCCGCGCGCATACCGCGTAGCAGCTGTCGAGCCTTGGCGAGGCTGCGTTTGCGGTTTGTCTGGCAAACCGAGGGGCTGCCGACGCAGCCTCGCTTGGGCTCTACAGCTGCTACGGAGAGGGCGCTAGAGGGCCAGCAGGCGTTCGCCCAATTGGCCGGTGTCGGCCAGTTGCAGAAACTCGTCCCCCAGCCGCTGGCTTTCGCTCATCGCGGTTTGCCAGTATTTGTTGCGGCCCGGGTCGTCGCCCATGAAGCGCTTGAAGTCGCTGCGGTCTGGCAGTTTGCCGTGGGGCAGGCGGGCCAGGTATTCCTTCGACGGTGCTAGCAGTAATACATCCTGCAGTCCCTGTTGATTCGCGCGGCGCCACGGCAAGCCCTTGTCGAACCAGCCGGGAATGACCCGGTCGGTGAAATGCGGGTACAGCACGATGTCATCGCCGTGGTAGGGCAGGTCGAGGTGATAGTCCAGCAGGCCGCCATCGCGATAGGTGCCAGCACCGGCGCCCGGCAGGTCGCGCACGCCTTGCATCACCATGGGGATCGAACCCGACGCCAGCAACGCCTGGCGCAGGTTGCCCAGTTCCAGATTCAGGAACCTCGAGGGGAAATCCTCGAGCGCATGCAGCGGAGGCGCCTGGCGTGGGTCGTGGACGATCAGCCGTTCGAAGTGCCGGGACAAGCGTGCGCGGCTCCGCAGGTTGTCGGCGATCACCGATGACAGCCCCAGACCAAGGCGACCGCGATGATCGTCCGCCAGCAGGCCGTGGCTTTTGACCACCATGATGTTCAGCCGGTAGTTCGGGTTATCAAGCACCCGGGCATCACGGCCGGCCAGCAAATCATCGAGCATGCGCACGCAACTCTGGCTGACTTCGGCCATGGTCACGCCTTTGGCAAAGCGCTGTTCGTTGTACAGCCGGCCCAGGTCGAGCAGGCCTTGCACCGGGTCGGGCAGGCACGCACTGGCAAACCGCCAGGAGCCAATCGAGGCGCCGATCAGCGAGCGTTCCCGTGGCGCGCGTGGCAGCCAGTCGCCGAACAGCGCCAGGTCCAGACCCTGGATGCCGAGGGCCTTGGGGCCGCCAGCGGCGCCGGGAAGAATGCCGACATCCGCAGGCGCAAGCCCCTGCTCACGAATGCGTGCGAAGGCGCGTTTACCGGCCTTGAGGGTCAAGGCGGGGAACTTCATGTGGATAGCAGTCATACCGGTCTCATTTACCGCGAGCAGGGCAGTATAGAAAATCTTGCGCGGTTGCAGGCAAAGGTATTGCGCAGAATTGCCATGGTGGCAATTCAGTTTCAGTTAAGTTGGGTCCAGTACCGTGAGCCCCGTAGGCAAAATATCCTGAAACGGAGACTCACCATGAAAACCCTCACAGCCTTGATCGCCAGCAGTATCATCGCCCTCACCGCTGGCGTCGCCCAGGCTCGCGACCTGGGGCCGGACGAAGCACTGAAGTTGCGCGACGCTGGTACCATTGTGTCTTTCGAGAAGCTCAACGCTATCGCACTGGCCAAACATCCCGGTGCCACCGTGCATGAAACCGAGCTTGAAGAGGAATACGGCAAGTACCTTTATCAGGTTGAACTGCGCGATGCCCAAGGCGTTGAGTGGGACCTGGAACTGGACGCCGTCACCGGCGCCGTCCTCAAGGATCATCAGGATACGTAATGAAGGTAAATCTACGCACCAGCGTTCAAGTGGCGCTGGTGCTCCTGGCATTTTGCTCAGGCCTGGCCGCTCGGGATCTGGGCCAGGATGAAGCGCTGCGCCTGCGCCAGAAGGGCGTGATCGCGCCGCTTGAGCATCTGCTGGGCCCGGCATTCGAGCGCTACCCGGGCGCCAAACTGCTGGATGCCGAGCTTGAAGAGCACGAGGATCGCCCTGTGCGGTTTATCTATGAAATCGAACTGTTGACGGTGGAAGGCGTGGTGCGCGAGATCGAACTCGACGCCAACACCGGTCAACTGCTCAAAGACAAGGAAGACGACTGATGCGCCTGCTTCTGGTGGAAGACCACGTACCCCTGGCCGATGAGCTGATGGCTGGGCTCAATCGCCAGGGCTATGCCGTGGACTGGCTGGCAGACGGGCGCGACGCGGTGTATCAGGGGCGCAGCGAACCCTACGACCTGATCATTCTTGACCTCGGCCTGCCGGGTTTGCCCGGGCTTGAAGTGTTAACGCAGTGGCGTGCCGCCGGCCTGGCCACGCCGGTGCTGATCCTCACCGCTCGCGACTCGTGGGCCGAGCGTATCGAAGGGCTCAAGGCGGGCGCCGACGATTACCTGAGCAAACCCTTTCACCCCGAAGAGCTGCACCTGCGTGTTCAGGCCTTGCTGCGCCGTTCCCATGGCCAGGCCAATCAGCCCACCTTGCAGGCTGCCGGTTTGCACCTGGATGAGGGCCGCCAGTGTGTGATGCGCGATGGCGAGGAGATCCAGCTGACGGCCGCCGAGTTTCGGCTGCTGCGCTATTTCATGCTGCACCCCGAACAAATCCTTTCGAAAAGCCATTTGGCCGAACATTTATATGATGGCGAGACTGAGCGTGATTCCAATGTGCTGGAGGTCCACGTCAATCACCTGCGCCGCAAGTTGGGCCGCAGCGTGATCGAGACCCGGCGCGGCCAGGGTTACCGTTTCGGCGCCAGCCCTGCATGAAGTCGATCCAGCGGCGCCTGAGCCTTGGGCTGATCAGCGTAATGGTGATCGTCGGTCTGGTGCTGGCGCAGACCAGCCTGTGGCTGTTCGAAATGGGCCTGCAACGCTACCTGGAATCGGGCTTGCGCAACGACAGCGAAAACCTGCTGGTGGCGTTGGTGCGCGGGCCCGTGGGCGTGCAGCTGGATGAACAGCGGCTGTCTCCCGCCTATCAACGGCCGTTTTCCGGGCACTATTTCCGTATCGATTTTGCCGACACCCATTGGCGTTCCCGCTCGTTATGGGACCAGGAACTGCCACAACTTCCCCAAGCCGGGCTCAAGGGCAACCTGCAATTGGGGCCGGAAGGCCAGCAGTTGCTGGTTCTGCGTTCGGACTACAAGCGTTTTGGCCAATCGATTTCCATCAGCGTGGCCCAGGACTACACCCCGGTCAGGGAAAGCTTTCGCCTGATGCGCCAGATTGGTCTGGTGCTGGGACTGGCGGCGCTGTTGCTGATCCTGCTCCTGCAACGGGTCACCGTGCGTCGCGCCTTGCGCCCGCTGGAGACCGCGCGCAACCAGATCGCGCAACTGCAGCAGGGGCAGCGCTCGCAACTGGACACCCAGGTGCCGGTAGAGCTGGAACCGCTGGTGGCGCAGATCAACCACTTGCTGGCCCACACCGAAGACAGCCTCAAGCGTTCGCGCAATGCCCTGGGCAATCTTGGCCATGCCTTGAAAACCCCACTGGCGGTGTTGCTGAGCGTGGCATCCAGCGAACAACTCAAGGACCATCCGCAACTGAGCAAGCTGCTGCGCGAACAGCTGGAGCAGGTGCAACAACGGCTTAATCGCGAACTCAATCGTGCGCGCCTGGCCGGCGAGACGCTGCCCGGTGCCCTGTTTGACTGCGATGGCGAACTGCCGGGGTTGCTGGCGACCTTGAACATGATCCATGGCGAACACCTGGATTTGAGTTACCGCGTACCGCCTGGTTTGCAGTTGCCGTGGGACCGCGAAGACCTGCTGGAGTTGTTGGGCAACTTGCTGGACAACGCCTGTAAATGGGCGGACGCGGAGATTGTGTTGAGCATCGGCGAAACCCCGGAAGGCTTTCGTCTGGTGGTCGAAGATGACGGGCCGGGGATTCCCGAGAGCCAGCGCGACCAGGTGTTCAGCCGCGGCACACGGTTGGATGAGCAGACTGACGGCCACGGCCTTGGGCTGGGGATCGTGCGGGATATCGTCGACGTGTGGGGCGGGGTGCTTCTGTTGCAGGAGAGCGAGCTGGGCGGGTTAAAGGTCGTTATCGACCTGCCACGGCGCCATTGAAAACAAACCGTAGCAGCTGTCGAGCCTTGGCGAGGCTGCGTTGGCGGTGTGTCAGGTATACCGCCAACGCAGCCTCGCCGAGGCTCGACAGCTGCTACGGATACTCGGGCTTGTCGCCAGAGTATCCCGCGGCTCATCAAACCTTGAACTGATCCATCAAGCTCTGCTGCTGATTCGCCAAGCTGTTCAACGCCTGGCTGACCCGCGCCGACTCATTCGCCTGCTCGGACAACGACTCCGTCACATCCCGAATCGTCGCCACGTTGTTGTTGATCTCCTCGGCCACCGCGCTTTGCTCTTCGGCGGCGCTGGCAATCTGCAGGTTCATGTCGCTGATCACCGTCACCGCATCGCCGATCTGGCGCAAGGCGGTCACGGCCTGGCCCACTTGTTCGACGCTGCCCTGGGCCTGGCGATGGCTGTTGCTCATGGAACCGACCACTTCCTGAGTACCGCTTTGCAGTTGCTCGATTACCAGGCGGGTTTCTTCAACCGACTCCTGGGTACGTTGCGCCAGGTTGCGCACTTCATCGGCGACCACCGCAAAACCACGACCGGCTTCACCCGCACGGGCGGCTTCGATGGCGGCGTTCAGCGCCAGCAGGTTGGTCTGCTCGGCAATCGCACGAATCACTTCCAGTACTGAACCGATCTTCTCGCTGTTGGCGGCCAGGCCTTCCACCTGGGTCATTGCGGTGCTCATGTCCGCGGCCAAATGGCCGATGCTGGTGGTGGTGCGGTCGATTACGGTCAAACCTTCACGGGTGGCCTGATCGGCATCGCGGGCGGCCTGGGCGGCTTGCGCTGCACTGCGGGCAACGTCCTGAGCGGTGGCGCTCATCTCGTGGGAGGCGGTGGCCACCTGGTCGACCTGGCGGTATTGCTGCTCCATGCCGGCACTGGTTTCAGTGGCAATCGCCGCCGACTGGTCGGCCGTGCCACGGGCGTCCTGCACCGAGCGTTTGACCTGGGCAATGATCGGCTGCAGCTTGTCGAGGAAACGGTTGAACCAGCCGGCCAGCTCGCCGAGTTCGTCATGCTTGTCGTAGGCCAGGCGCCGGGTCAGGTCGCCTTCGCCACTGGCGATGTCTTCCAGCATACGCGCCACGCCGAGGATCGGGCGCGTCACGCTGCGGGCCATCAGCCACACCAGCAACAGGCCAATTATTGCTGCCAGCAGGCCCAGGCTCAGTTCCAGCAGGGTGCCTTTCGCATTGTCGGCATCCAGTTTGGACTTCAGGGCTTCAGCCGGAGCCACCAGGACTTTTTCCGGTACATCCAGCAGAACGCCCCACGGCTTGCCATCGGGGATCGGCTGGAACGGCGCCAGCACCTTGAGTTGATGGTCGGTGCGCACGCTGCGGGTCTGGGTGCTGGTGGAAAGCGAACTGATCAATTGCGCGCCGTTGGCCGTGTCGACGGCGTCCAGGCGCTGGCTGAGTTTGCCGGCGTCCGGGCTGTAGCCGGCCAGCAGGCCCACCGGGCTGATGATGCTGACGCTGGTCTGGCCGTCATAGAGTTTCTGGCTGGCGCCCTGGCTGACGGCTTGCAGGCTGTTGAGGTTGATGTCCACCGACAGCGAGGCGATGACTTTGCCGTTGACCATCAGCGGGAAGACGATACTGGTCATCAGCACCTTTTGCCCGTCGATCACATAGAAGTAGGGTTCGATCACGCACGGCTTGAGGGTGGTGCGCGGGCAGGTGAACCAGGCGTTGGCTTTTTCGCCGCTGGGTCCGACGCTGGTGTCGGACATGTCGCTTTCGGGCAGCGACATCGACGTCAGTTTGCCCGCAGTCGGCTGGGACCAGTACAGCGCAAAACGGCCTTTGTCGTTGCTGCCCAGCTCTTGCTGGTTGGCGAACAACTCGTCCTTGCCATCCAGTGCGTTGGCCTCGAACACCAGGGACAAGCCCAGCAGTTCCGGATTGGCTTGCAGCGCGGCCTTGACCTGGCGGGTCAGGTCTTCGCGCAGGTCGAAGGCATCCAGGAAGCGTTTCTCGGCCTGTTCGCGCAGGAACAGCACCTGCCGGGAAAAGCCGTGGCCGTATTGATAGGCGTCCATGAACTGCTGGCGAATGCCCAATGCCTGGACTTCACCCTGGGCTTCAATGCGCGCCTGGGCGGCTTCGTCGAGCATTTCCATACTGGAAGCCTTGACCAGGTCGGAGCTCTGCGCCATGCGGTACAGCGAGAGACCTACCAGCAAGGTCACGATGCCCAGCAGGCAAAGACCTGCCAGCAGGGTAATTTTCCATTGAATGGACAGCTGTCTGAGCGACATGGAGCCTTCCTTAACTTTCGATACGACAGAGACGATCTGCCTGTATCGGCCGCTCGGGAATTTTCTTTATTCAAACGATCAATTTAAACCTGTTTGTGTGGCGAGGGGGCTTGTCCCCCGTTGGGCTGCGTAGCGGCCCCAAGAAAAGCGGGAGCGCTGCGCACTCCAACGGGGGACAAGCCCCCTCGCCACAGACAAATCCCCTAACCACTGACAAACCTTCTCCCCACTTTTTTGACAAGGCAGGCCGGGTGCTGCAAAGTGCGCGCCCTCTAATAAAACTCCCTTAAAACCTGGTTTGCGGCAGCCGTTCCCGACAGCAGCCCGGGCAGGTGTGTGCTTTTTTTAGTTTTTCTGTCTTGAGGTAACGATGATTAATGCAGTAATCGCCGCGGTCGGCACGATGCTGGTGCTCAGCCTGTCCCGCGTGCATGTGGTGATCGCGATCATTGTCGGCGCCCTGGTGGGTGGCCTGACCGGCGGCCTGGGCATCGATGCAACGCTCAAGGCGTTCAACAGCGGGCTGGGTGGCGGTGCGACGGTGGCGTTGTCCTACGCGTTGCTTGGCGCGTTCGCCGTGGCGATTGCCAAATCCGGCCTGGCCCATGCGCTGGCGGACAAGGCCCTGTTGCTGGTGGATCGCCAGGAAGCCACGGGCGGCAGTCACGTTAAATGGCTGTTGATCGGCCTGCTCTGGGTAGTCGCGATTGCCTCGCAAAACATCCTGCCGATCCACATCGCGTTTATCCCGTTGCTGGTACCGCCGCTTTTATATGTGCTGACCAAGCTGCAGCTGGACCGTCGGCTGATCGCCTGCGTCATGACCTTCGGCCTGATCACGCCCTACATGTTTCTGCCGGTGGGCTTCGGCAATATCTTCCTGAATCAGATCCTGCTGGCCAATGTGGCCAAGAGCGGCGTCGACATCAGCCACGTCAACGTCACCCATGCCATGGGCCTCCCGGCGCTGGGCATGGTGGTCGGCCTGCTGGTGGCGGTGTTTATCAGCTACCGCAAGAAGCGCGTGTACGACCTGGAGAAAATCGAGCGGGTCGAGCAGGTGGCGGTGCAGTACAACCCGCTGACCCTGCTGGTGGCCGGCCTGGCGATTGCGGCGGCGTTCATTATCCAGCTGTGGCTGGACTCGATGATCATCGGCGCCCTGGCCGGGTTCCTGATCTTTTCGGTGTCGGGCATCGTGCGCTGGCGCGACACCGATGACCTGTTCACCGAAGGCATGAAGATGATGGCGATGATCGGTTTCATCATGATCGCCTCGTCGGGCTTTGCCGAAGTGCTGAAGGCCACCGGCGAAGTGCAGACACTGGTGCAAGCCTCGGCGGCGTTTATCGGCCATAGCCGCGGTGTGGGCGCGCTGCTGATGCTGCTGGTGGGGTTGCTGGTGACCATGGGTATTGGCTCGTCGTTTTCCACGGTGCCGATCCTCGCAGCGATCTTTGTGCCGCTGTGCGTACAGCTGGGCTTCAGCCCGTTGGCCATCGTGTGCATCGTCGGCACGGCCGGGGCATTGGGTGATGCCGGCTCACCGGCGTCGGACTCCACCCTGGGCCCGACTTCGGGTTTGAACATCGACGGCCAGCATCACCATATCTGGGACACCGTGGTGCCGACGTTCCTGCACTACAACATTCCGCTGCTGGCGTTTGGCTGGTTTGCCGCGATGACGCTCTGACGGGATTGTCCTACAGATTTATTGTAACTAGCCGTTAACCTCTTAAGTTGTCCCTTAAGAGAGAAGAGCCATGCGTCTGAGTCTAAAGGCCAAAGTACTGTCCCTTGCTGTCCTGCCCGTGTTGTTGTTTGCCGTGATCATCAGCCTGACCACGGTCTGGATCCTCCGGGAGCAGGCTCGTAACGAGGTTGAAGAAACCCGTCAGAACCTGCTCAACGACGCCAAGACCACCTTGCGCGGTTACGTCGAGGTGGCCATGACCACCATCAAGCCGCTGTACGACGCTGCCGCCCAGGGCGACACGGCGGCGCGGGCGCAGGTGGTCAAGCTGCTGTCCAACACCAGCTATGGCAAGGACGGTTATTTCTTCGGCTACGACTCCGAGACCATTCGCCTGTTCAAGGGCAACAGCCCGGACGGCGTCGGCAAAAGCTTCAAGGACAACCGCGACCCGAATGGCGTCTACGTCAACCGTGACCTGGTGAAAGTCGGCAAGGACGGCACTCACTACCTGCAATACAGCTCGACGCAGCCCGGCCAGACCGAACTGGTGCCCAAGCTCGGCTACACCGAATACCTGCCCAAATGGGACATGGTGATTGGTACGTCGGTGAACCTGGACGGTATCGATGCACAGGTCGCCGAGGTTCAGGCCAAGGTCGAGAAGCGCATGGAAGGCGTGGTGCTGAGTATTATCGGGATTGCCGTGGTAGTGCTGTTGGTGATCGCCGCCGTGGGCATGCTGGTGGCCAATACCATCCTGCGACCGCTGCACCTGATGAAGATCAACCTCGACGACATCGCGGCCGGTGAGGGTGACCTGACCCGCCGCCTGGCCATCACCAGCCAGGATGAGCTGGGGGAACTGGCCGGTTCGTTCAACCGCTTTGTCGACAAGATCCACGGCCTGGTGCGGCAGATTACCGAAATGACCTCCCAGCTTACCGGCCTGGTGAGCCAGGTGGCCGAGCAAGCCAATCGCTCGGAAAAAGCCATGGAGCGCCAGCGTCACGAGACGGACCAGGTGGCTACCGCGATCAACGAAATGTCTTCTGCTGCCCACGAAGTAGCGCGCAGTGCTCAAGGCGCAGCGGTGGCGGCACAGCAAACTGACGCCGAAGGCCAGGCTGCGAAAAAAGTCGTGGACGGCAGCATCGCGCAGATTCACGCGCTGGTGAACGACATCCGCAGCAGCGGCGTGTCCCTGGACAGCTTGCAGCAGGATGTGTCGTCGATTGTCAGCGTGCTTGGCGTGATCCGCTCGATTGCCGAGCAGACCAACTTGCTCGCCCTCAACGCCGCCATTGAAGCCGCGCGGGCAGGGGAGGCCGGTCGTGGTTTTGCCGTGGTCGCCGACGAAGTACGGGCGTTGGCCAGCCGCACCCAGCAAAGCACCCAGGAAATCCAGGGCATGATCGACCGCCTGCAAAAAGGCACCGAAGCCGCCGTGGAGTCCATGCGCCGCTCCAGCGATGCCGGCGACGGCACGTCCGCCCAGGCCAACGAAGCCGGTGCGTCCCTGGACACCATGGCGCAGTTGATCGGCACCATCAACTCGATGAACGCGCAGATCGCCAGCGCGGCGGAAGAACAAACCGCCGTGGCCGAAGAGATCAACCGCAGCGTGCATCAGATTGCGGTGGCGGTGGATACGGTTGCCGATGAAACCCAACAGGGCGCCCAGACCTCCCGCAGCCTGGCGGACCTGGGGCAGCGGTTGGGGCAGTTGGTGGGGCAGTTCAGGATTTGATTGCAGGCTTGAGCCATCGGCAACGTCCCGTTGCCGACGGGCTTGGCTGGATTGATCGATCAGGTCAACAGCGCCAAACGTTCCACCGTCTCCGGAAACTTCGACACCAGCCGAATCAAGGTTGCCGCCTGAGCATTGGGTGTGGCCCGGCCTTGCTCCCAATTTTCCAGGGTCCGGGTGTTGGTGCGCAGGTACATCGCAAACACCGAGCGCGACAGATTGAGTTGTTGACGCACAGCGACTACTTCGTCGGCAGTGAGCGGTGCCAGCTTGCTCAACTGCACCTTGTGGCTGCGCAGCGTTACCTTGCCTTCTCGTTCATCTGCCAGCGCGTCGAGGCCTTCGACCAGTTCGGAAAAGATGTCACGTTTCATGGGTATGCCTACGTAGATTGCGTATAGTCCGGCAACTCTACGGTGGCGCTTGAGAGGGCGATATCAGTAGAGATTGTGTGTGGGGTCAGACAACTCCGCCGTTTCTGTAGGAGCGAGCTTGCTCGCGAAAAACTGAAAAGCGCTGCGTTGTTTCAGATACCCCGCGTCATCGTTAACGACCATCGCGAGCAAGCTTGCTCCTACAGTGGAAAGCAAAACGGCGCCCTAAGGCGCCGTTTTGCTTGCTGCGTTTAACTAAGCGATCAACCCGCCATCACCGCATGCTGCACCAGGGTGAGCAAGGGTTGTGGGTACACACCCAGGAAGAACGCCAGCAGGGCGATTGCCAGCAGCATCACGCCGCCGGCTTTCTGTTCCCAGTGCAACTCGGCGTCCACACGGCGCAGGTTTGGCTCGATCAGGTACAAGGTCACCATCACGCGCAGGTAGTAGAAAACGCCGATGGCGCTGCCCAGTACCAAGGAAGCAACCAGCCACCATTCGTGCGCTTCAACACCGGTGGCCACGATGTAGAACTTGCCGATGAAGCCAGCGGTCAGCGGGATACCGGCCAGGGACAGCATCATCACGGTCAGCACGGCAGTCAGGTACGGACGGCGCCAGAACAGGCCGCGGTATTCGTACAGGGCGTCCGCGTCACGGCCTTTGTAAGGCGAGGACATCAGGGTGATCACACCGAAGGCACCGAGGCTGGTGATCACGTAGGTGACCAGGTACACGCCGATGGCCTCCATCGCCAGGCCCTTGCTCGCCACCAGGGCGATCAGCAGGTAACCGAAGTGCGCGATGGACGAATAACCCAGCAGACGCTTGAGGTTGTTCTGGGTCAGCGCCAACAGGTTACCGAACAGGATCGAGGCAATGGCGATGATGGTCAGCACGTTGCTGAGTACACCGGTGTTGGCCGCAGGGGAGATCTGGAACAGACGCACCATCACCGCAAACACCGCGACTTTCGACGCGGTCGCCAGGAACGCGGCTACCGGCGCCGGGGCGCCTTCGTACACGTCCGGGGTCCACAGGTGGAATGGCACCAGCGACAGTTTGAACGCCAGGCCGATCAGCATCATGGCCAGGCCCAGTTGGGCGATTGGCGCAGGGCTGCCGGAAGCTGCCAGAGCGTGACCGATACCGCTGAAGCTCAGGCTGCCGGCTTCTGCGTAGAGCAGGGCCATACCGAACAACAGGAACGCGGAACCGGCGGCCGACAGCACCATGTACTTGATGCCGGCTTCCAGGGAGCGCTTGTTGAAGAAGGCATACGCCACCAGGCCGTAGACCGGGATCGACAGCAGTTCCAGGCCGATGAACAAGCCGGCCAGGTGCTGCGCGCTGACCAGCACGATACCGCCGGTTGCAGCCAGCAGGATCAGCAGGTACAGCTCTTCGCGGTTGCCCGGGTAACCCGTGCCGCCTTCGCCGAGGTAGGCGTGGGCGAGGGTGACGCAGGCCAGGGTGGCCACGAGGATCAACGCGATATACAGCAGCGCGAAGTCATCGACCATCAACAGCGGCGTGACCGCCAGCGGTGCGACCTTGAGTGCCGGGATAATCGACAGCAAGGCCAGGTTCAAACCTGCCACGGAAATCAGGAAGGTCTGTGAGTGGTTGCGGCGCCATGCGATCGCCAGCATCACCACCACAACGGTGAGGCTGGAGATCAGCAGCGGCGCAAGCGCGATAAAGTGTTGGATCGTGAATTCCATAGCGCTCTTACCGGGCCGAAGCGAGTTGAGTGAAGGCGGTGCTGAACCATTGCTGCACGCCATGCATCGTTGCGGCAGAGGTATCCAGGAACGGTTGCGGGTACACGCCGATAAAGATCAGCAGTACCGCAAGGCCGAGCACCATGATCAGTTCGCGACCGTCCATGCCGTGCAGCACGGTGTCGGACTTGGCCGGACCGAAGTACGCGCGGTGGATCATGATCAGCGAGTAGACCGAACCGAACACCAGGCCGGAGGTAGCGATTGCGCTGATCCACGGTGTATGCACGAAGGCACCCATCAGGATCAGGAACTCGCCGATGAAGTTACCGGTACCCGGCAAGCCCAGGGACGCGGCGGCGAAGAACAGGCTGATGGCCGGCAGGTAGGCGATACGCGACCACACGCCACCCATCTCACGCATGTCACGGGTGTGCAGGCGCTCGTACAGCTGGCCACTGAGGATAAACAGTGCCGCTGCCGACACACCGTGCGCCAGCATCTGAATCACCGCGCCTTGCAGCGCCAGTTGGCTGCCGGAGTAGATGCCGATCAGTACGAAACCCATGTGGGAAACGGACGAGAAGGCAATCAGACGCTTGATGTCGGTTTGGGCGAAGGCCAGGAACGCACCGTAGAAGATCCCGATCAGACCGAGGGTCATGGCGATCGGCGCAAACTCGGCCGAGGCATTCGGGAACAGCGGCAGGGCGAAACGCAGCAGGCCGTAGGCCGCCGTCTTCAACAGGATACCGGCCAGGTCCACAGAACCTGCGGTCGGCGCCTGGGCGTGAGCGTCAGGCAACCAGGAGTGGAACGGCACCACCGGCAGCTTCACCGCGAACGCGATGAAGAAGCCCAGCATCAGGATGTACTCGGTGGTCAGGGACATCTTGGTTTTCAACAGGTCGGCGTAGTTGAACGTGATCACGCCCGTGCTGTTGAAGTTGACCAGTACCAGACCCAGGATCGCCACCAACATGATCAGGCCGGAAGCCTGGGTGAAGATGAAGAACTTGGTCGCCGCGTAGATCCGGGTTTTCTTGCCGTCCGAAGAGCTGTGACCCCAGAGCGCGATGAGGAAGTACATCGGCACCAGCATCATTTCCCAGAAGAAGAAGAACATGAACAGGTCGAGGGCGAGGAACACGCCGACAACACCGCCCAGGATCCACATCAGGTTCAGGTGGAAGAAGCCCACGTGACGCTGGATTTCTTTCCAGGAGCAGAGTACCGAGAGGATACCCAGCAGGCCGGTCAGCAGGATCATCAGTAGCGACAGGCCGTCGAGGGCCAGGTGCACGTTGATGCCGAAGCGCTGGATCCACACGTGCTTGAATTCAAGCGCGAAGGTTGGATCGACACCCGGTGCCGGAGCAAATGAATAGTCACCGTGGGCCCACAGCCAGAGGCCGAGCGCGAGTTCCAGGGACATGGTCAGCAACGCAATCCAGCGGGGGAGGGTGGCGCCGAAGCGTTCACCCATCCAGCAGAGCAGGCCGCCGATAAAAGGGATCAGGATTAGCCAGGGCAGAATCATGACGGGCTCGTTTCCTTTCGCAAGTTCGCAAAGTTCGCAATGTGCATAGTCAGACCGCGACCACGATGATGGCGCCGATTACCAGGACGGCACCGGCCGCCATGGAAGCTGCATACCAGCGCAATTGGCCAGTCTCGCTGCGGCTCAGGGCGGTGTGACCGGCCTTGGCGGCGCGCGGGATCAAACCGATGGTCTGGTCGAGCGGGTCTTTGCGCAGAACGTGGCTGATCGCAAGGTACGGCTTGACGAACAGTTTGTCGTAGATCCAGTCGAAGCCCCAGGCAGCGAACCACCAGGCCGAAAGGAAGCGGCCAATGCCACTGTTGGCGATGGCGGTGACGAAGCGGCGCTTGCCGAGGAACAGCAGGGCGGCCAACAGGATGCCGGCGATGGCGATGGCACCCGAGGCGATTTCCAGGCTGTGCTTGGCTGCACCACCGGCATGGCCGGCACTTTCCGGCAGAACACCGGCCAGTGGCGGGGTGATCATGGCACCGACGAAGGTCGACAGGATGATCAGCACCGACAGTGGCAACCAGTGGGAAATGCCGTGGCCTGCATGGGCTTCAGTCTTGGCTTCACCGTGGAACGTGATGAAGATCAGGCGGAAGGTGTACAGCGAGGTCATGAACGCACCCACCAGGCCGGCATACAGCAGGCCGTGGTTACCGCTGGCAAAGGCTTCCCAGAGGATTTCGTCTTTGGAGTAGAAACCTGCGGTCACCAGTGGCAGGGCCGACAAGGCCGCGCCGCCGACGATGAAGCTGGCGTAGGCCAACGGCAGTTTCTTCCACAGGCCGCCCATCTTGAAGATGTTCTGCTCGTGGTGGCAGGCAACGATCACCGCACCGGAAGCAAGGAACAGCAGGGCCTTGAAGAAGGCGTGGGTCATCAGGTGGAAGATCGCGCCGTCCCAGGCACCGACGCCCAGGGCCAGGAACATGTAGCCGATCTGGCTCATGGTCGAGTAGGCGAGGATACGCTTGATGTCGGTCTGAACCAGGGCCGCGAAGCCGGCCAGTACCAGGGTCACGCCACCCACCAGGCCCACCAGATGCAGAATCTCTGGCGCCAGGGTGAACAGGCCGTGGGTACGGGCAATCAGGTAGACACCGGCGGTCACCATGGTGGCGGCGTGGATCAGTGCCGAAACCGGGGTAGGGCCGGCCATCGCATCCGCCAGCCAGGTTTGCAGCGGCAGTTGCGCGGATTTACCGACAGCGCCGCCCAGCAGCATCAGGGTCGCCAGGGTGATCCAGAAGTCGCCGACCTGGAATTTCTGCGGTGCCAGCACCAGCAGTTCCTGGATGTTCAGCGTGCCCACCTGTTGGAACAGGATGAACAGGCCGATGGCCATGAACACGTCGCCGATCCGGGTCACGATAAAGGCTTTGAGTGCGGCGTTACCGTTGTTGCGGTTGCTGTAGTAGAAACCGATCAACAGGTACGAGCACAGGCCCACGCCTTCCCAGCCGAAGTACAGGAACAACAGGTTATCGCCCAGCACCAGGAACAGCATGCTCGCGATAAACAGGTTGGTGTAGGCGAAGAAGCGCGAGTAACCGGCTTCACCGCGCATGTACCAGGACGCGAACAGGTGGATCAGGAAGCCCACACCCACCACCACGCCGAGCATGGTGATTGACAGGCCGTCGACGTAGAGGGCGAAGTTGGGCTTGAAGCCCTCCACCGACATCCATTGCCACAGCACCAGGGTGTAGTGGCCGCCTTCAGGCGGCGCAACGTTGAATTGCCAGATGACGTAGGCGGCGACAATCGCCGACAGGCCAATGGAACCCACGCCCACCAGGGCCGAGAGGTTTTCCGACCAGCGTCCACGGGAGAACGACAGCAGCAGGAAACCGATCAGGGGAAATACGAAAGTCAGAAAGATCATGTTCATCCGCGCATCTCACTGGCAGCGTCGATATCAAGCGTGTGGAAGCGACGATACAGTTGCAGCAGGATCGCCAGGCCAATACTGGCCTCGGCGGCTGCCAGGCTGATCACCAGGATGAACATCACTTGTCCATCCGGCTGGCCCCAACGGCTACCGGCCACGATGAACGCGAGTGCCGCGGCGTTCATCATGATTTCCAGGCTCATCAACACGAACAGAATGTTGCGGCGAACCATCAGGCCGACCAGGCCAAGGCAGAACAGGATGCCGGCGACCGCCAGACCATGCTCCAAAGGGATAGCAGGCATCGTCATTGCTCCTTGGCTTCGTTGCGGCCCAAGTGGAAGGCGGTGATGGCTGCAGCGAGCAGCAGCATCGAAGCCAGTTCGACCACCAGCAGGTACGGGCCGAACAGGCTGATGCCCACGGCTTTCGCGTCTACGGTGGTGTGGCCGATGGCCTGGCCGCTCTGGTGAGCGAACAGCACATACAGCAGTTCAGCCAGCAGCAGGGCTGCCAGGATCACCGGGCCGAGCCAGATGCCGGGCTTGAGCCAGACGCGTTCCTGGGCGACCGAGGCCGGCCCCAGGTTGAGCATCATCACCACAAACACGAACAGCACCATGATGGCGCCGGCGTAGGCGATCACTTCCAGCACACCGGCGAACGGTGCGCCGAGGCTGAAGAAGGTCATGGCCACGGCGATCAGCGAAATGATCAGGTAGAGCAGGGCGTGCACGGGGTTAGTGTTGGTGATCACGCGAAGCGTGGACACCACTGCAATACCCGATGCGAAATAGAAAGCGAATTCCATCTTTCTTCCTTAAGGCAGCAAGCTCTTCACGTTGATCGGCTCGGCTTCGTTTTGTGCGGCGCCTTTCGGCTTACCGGCAACGGCCATACCTGCAACACGATAGAAGTTGTAATCAGGGTTTTTACCGGGACCAGAGATCAGCAGATCTTCTTTCTCGTACACCAGGTCCTGACGTTTGAACTCGGCCATCTCGAAATCCGGTGTCAGCTGGATCGCGGTGGTCGGGCAAGCTTCCTCGCAGAGGCCGCAGAAAATGCAGCGCGAGAAGTTGATGCGGAAGAAGTCCGGGTACCAGCGACCGTCTTCGGTTTCAGCTTTCTGCAGCGAGATGCAACCTACCGGGCACGCCACGGCGCACAGGTTGCAGGCCACGCAGCGCTCTTCGCCGTCGGGGTCGCGGGTCAGGACAATGCGGCCGCGATAACGCGGCGGCAGGTACACCGCCTCTTCCGGGTATTGCAGGGTGTCGCGTTTGCGAAAGCCGTGACCGAACACCATCACCAGGCTTCGCAACTGGGTACCGGTACCCTTAACGATGTCGCCAATATATTTGAACATGGGTCAAATCCTCACTGAACCGCGCCCGCTGGCGTGTTCAACAACACAACGGCAGCAGTCACCAGCAAATTGATCAGGGTCAGCGGCAGGCAGAATCGCCAGCTGAAATCCATCACCTGGTCATACCGTGGACGCGGGATGGAAGCGCGCAGCAGGATGAACAACATGATGAAGAACGCGGTCTTCAGGAAGAACCAGAAGAACGCCAGCTGCGGCAGGATGCCGAACGGACCATGCCAGCCGCCGAAGAACAGCGTGACCAGCAGGGCCGAGATCAAGATGATGCCGATGTACTCACCTACGAAGAACATGCCCCATTTCATGCCGGCGTATTCAATGTGGTAACCGTCGGCCAGTTCCTGCTCCGCTTCCGGCTGGTCGAACGGGTGACGGTGAGTCACGGCGACGCCAGCGATGAAGAAGGTACAGAAGCCGAAGAACTGCGGAATGATGAACCACAGGTTCTGCGCCTGGTACTCGACGATGTCGCGCATGTTGAACGAGCCCACCTGCACCACGATGCCCATCAGCGCGAGGCCCATGAACACTTCGTAGGAGACGGTCTGGGCCGAAGCCCGCAAGCTGCCCAGGAGGGCGAACTTGTTGTTGCTCGACCAACCGGCGAACAGCACCGCGTAGACCGACAGGCCGGCCATGGCGAAGAAGAACAGCAAGCCGATGTTCAGGTCCGCCACGCCCCAGGTCGGGGTGATCGGGATGATTGCGAAGGCAATCAGCAAGGCGCTCATGGCCACGACCGGTGCCAGGGTGAAGATCACCTTGTCGGCAAACGGTGGTGTCCAGTCTTCCTTGAAGAACATTTTCAGCATGTCGGCGGCGATCTGGAACATACCAAACGGGCCAACGCGGTTCGGACCGTAACGGTCCTGCCACCAGCCCAGCAGGCGACGTTCGACGAAGCTGAGCAAGGCGCCCGCCACGACCACGGCCAACAGGATCACGATGGCCTTGACCACCGCGATGATCACGTCGATCACTTCAGGGGTGAACCAGGTCATTGAGCTGCCTCCTGCAGACCGTCAACGGTGAGGCCGAAGATCGCCGGAGGAATCCCCGCGAGGCCTTTTGGCAATGCAACCAGGCCAGCACCCAACTCCTCATTGATGCGCAGCGGCAGACGCAGGGTCTTGCCGGCGACGTTCAGGCTGAGCAGGGCACCGTCGTTGACGCCCAGGCGGTCGGCTTCGGACTTGGCAACAGACACGTAGGCTTGTGGGATGCGCTCTTGTACCGGCGCGGCCTTGGAAGAAGTTTCTTCGCTGCCGAACAGGTGGAAGAACGGCACAACCTGCCAAGTGCCCTGGGCCGGGTTGAACGGACGCGGAACACTGGTGAACCAGTTCAGCGAGTCACCGGTGCTTTCGATCAGGCGGGTGCCCGGGTCGCCAGCGCGGATGTGACCACCGACTTCGTCCTGGAACTTGTTCCAGGCTTGCGGCGAGTTCCAGCCCGGCGACCAGGCAAATGGCACCTGCTGACGTGGCTCGACCGAACCCGAGTAACCTTCCATGGAGAAGGCGAACGCGGTGTCGATGTCTTGTGGCGTACGTGGCTCATGCACGCTGATGTCAGCACGCATGGCGGTACGGCCGGAGTAACGCAGCGGTTCACGGGCGAGTTTCATGCCCTTGATGCGGAACGAGGCAGACGGTGCAGCGTCGACGATGCGTGCCAGTTGCGGTGCGGCTGCGGCTGTGGCGGCAGTCACGTGGTCGAGCTGGGTCCAGTCGATCGGCTGGTTCAGCAGGGTAGCGCGCAGGGCATGCAGCCAGCGCCAGCCTTCGTGAACCAGGATGCTGGCGTCCATGTACTTCGGATCGAACACCTGGAAGAAGCGCTGGGCGCGGCCTTCCTGGCTGACCAGGGTACCGTCGCCTTCAGCAAAGCTGGCGGCGGGCAGTACCAGGTGGGCGCGGTCGCTGGTGGCGGTTTTCTGGTGGTCGGCAACGATCACCACTTTGGCCGCGTTCAGTGCTGCGTCGACCTTGGCCGAATCAGTGCGGGTGTACAGGTCGTTTTCCAGCACCACGATCGCGTCGGCACTGCCGTCGGTCACGGCTTGCAGAGCGGCGTCGAGGGACTCGCCACCGAGCATGGCCAGGCCAAGGCTGTTGGCCTCCGGCACGATCAGGCTGATGGAACCGTTCTTCTCGCGCAGCTTCAAGGCTTTGGCAATGTTGGAAGCGGCTTCGATCAGCGCCTTGGAACCCAACGAGGTACCGGCAATGATCAATGGACGCTTGGCCGCCAGCAGGGCGTCGGCGATGCGCTGGGCCAGTTCAACGGCTTCAGCGTCCAGGCCTTCAACGGCAGGCGCGCTGGCGTCGAGGGCGTGGGCCACGGCGAAACCGATGCGGGCCAGGTCGTCAGGCGCAGCGTGTACGCATTCTTCAGCGATGTCGTCGAGCTTGGTCTCAGCCAGGCTGGCGATAAACAGCGGGTTCAGCGCGTGCTGGCCGATGTTTTTCACCGCAGCGTCGAGCCAAGGCTGGACGCGCATGGCGTCGGCCATGTCTTCGGCCTTGCCTTTTACCGACTGGCGCAGGGACAGGGCGACACGGGCGGCCGTCTGGGTCAGGTCTTCACCGAGGACGAAGATCGCGTCGTGGTCTTCGATGTCGCGCATGTTCGGAACCGGCAGCGGGCTGTCGTTCAACACTTGCAGCACCAGGCGGATACGCTCCAGCTCACCGGCTTCGATACCCGAGTAGAAGTGTTCGGCGCCTACCAGCTCGCGCAACGCGTAGTTGCTTTCGAGGCTGGCGCGGGGCGAACCGATACCGACGATGTTGCGACCGCGTAGCAGGTCGGCGGCTTTATCCAGTGCTTCGTCGAGGCTCAACTTGGCGCCGTCGGCCAGCAGTGGCTGACGTGGGCGGTCTTCGCGGTTGACGTAGCCATAGCCGAAACGGCCACGGTCGCACAGGAAGTACTGGTTGACCGAACCGTTGAAGCGGTTTTCGATCCGACGCAGTTCGCCGTAGCGCTCACCCGGGGAGATGTTGCAACCGCTGGAGCAGCCATGGCAGATGCTCGGCGAGAACTGCATGTCCCACTTGCGGTTGTAGCGCTCGGAGTGAGTCTTGTCGGTGAACACACCGGTCGGGCAGACCTCGGTGAGGTTGCCGGAGAACTCGCTTTCGAGGGTGCCGTCTTCAACGCGACCGAAGTACACGTTGTCGTGGGCGCCGAACACACCGAGGTCGGTGCCGCCGGCGTAGTCCTTATAGAAGCGCACGCAGCGGTAGCAAGCGATGCAGCGGTTCATCTCGTGGGAGATGAACGGGCCCAGTTGCTGGTTCTGGTGAGTACGCTTGGTGAAGCGATACCGGCGCTCGTTGTGGCCGGTCATCACGGTCATGTCTTGCAGGTGGCAGTGGCCGCCTTCCTCACACACAGGGCAGTCGTGCGGGTGGTTGGTCATCAGCCATTCGACGACGCTGGCGCGAAATACTTTCGCTTCCTCGTCTTCGATGGAAATCCAGCTGCCGTCGGTGGCAGGGGTCATGCAGGACATCACGATACGACCACGGGTGTCGTTCTCGTCGGTGTACTGCTTGACCGCGCACTGGCGGCAAGCGCCAACGCTGCCAAGGGCGGGGTGCCAGCAGAAATATGGAATGTCGAGGCCTAGCGACAGACACGCCTGTAACAGGTTGTCTGCCCCATCGACTTCGAGCTCTTTGCCGTCTACGTGGATAGTGGCCATGGTTCAAAGTTCTTCGTTGGCCCGGTGTCAGCGGGCGTGGCTAATGGAATCTTGTTATTCATGTGCATCAACACAGCCTTGAAGGCGTCAGCACATGAGAAGGCGAAGGGCACGGACCCTTCGCCTTGTTAAGCGTTACGCGCCGACTACAATCGGCCTCGCCAGAGGCGGGACGGCGGCGCTGGTAGGCGCGATGCCGGCTTCGAACTCCGAGCGGAAGTATTTGATCGCGCTGCCCAATGGCTCCACGGCGCCCGGTGCGTGAGCACAGAAGGTCTTGCCTGGGCCGAGGAAACCGACCAGACCCAGCAGGGTCTCGATGTCACCCTCACGGCCTTCGCCGTTTTCCAGGGCCATCAGCAGCTTGACGCTCCACGGCAAACCGTCGCGGCACGGGGTGCAGAAGCCACAGGATTCACGGGAGAAGAACTGCTCCATGTTGCGCAGCAACGACACCATGTTCACGGTGTTGTCCACGGCCATGGCCAGGCCGGTACCCATACGGGTGCCCACCTTGCCGATGCCGCCGGCGTACATTTGTGCGTCGAGGTGCTCAGGCAGCAGGAAGCCGGTACCGGCGCCGCCTGGCTGCCAGGCCTTGAGGGTGTAGCCATCGCGCATGCCGCCGGCGTAGTCCTCGAACAGCTCCCGTGCGGTCACGCCGAAAGGCAGTTCCCACAGGCCCGGGTTCTTGACCTTGCCGGAGAAGCCCATGAGCTTGGTGCCCATGTCTTCGCTGCCTTCGCGGGCCAACGATTTGTACCACTCCACGCCGTCGCCGATGATTGCCGGCACGTTGCACAGGGTCTCAACGTTGTTCACGCACGTCGGCTTGCCCCACACGCCCACGGCGGCAGGGAAGGGCGGCTTGGAACGCGGGTTGGCGCGGCGGCCTTCGAGGGAGTTGATCAGTGCGGTTTCTTCACCGCAGATATAACGCCCGGCGCCGGTGTGCACGAACAGTTCGAAGTCGAAACCCGAACCGAGGATGTTCTTGCCCAAAAGGCCGGCTGCCTTGGCTTCTTCCACGGCACGGTTCAGGTGCTTGGCGGCGGTGGTGTACTCGCCCCGCAGGAAGATGTAGCCACGGTAGGTTTTCAGGGCGCGAGCACTGATCAGCATGCCTTCGATCAGCAGATGGGGCAGTTGCTCCATCAGCATGCGGTCTTTCCAGGTGTTCGGCTCCATTTCATCCGCGTTGCACAGCAGGTAGCGGATGTTGATGGATTCGTCTTTGGGCATCAGGCCCCACTTAACCCCGGTGGGGAAGCCTGCACCGCCGCGGCCTTTGAGGCCTGCGTCTTTCACGGTCTGGACGATGTCGTCCTGGGCCATGTCGGCAAAGGCTTTGCGCGCGGCCGCGTAACCGTTCTTGGCCTGGTACTCGTCGAGCCAAACGGCTTCGCCGTCGTCACGCAGGCGCCAGGTCAGCGGGTGAGTCTCAGCCGTGCGCTTGATGCGGTTGGCAGGACCGAAGGAAGTCAGGGTCATGGGTAGCCCTCGAGCAATTGGGTGACGCCGGCAGGCTGCACGTCACCGAATGTGTCGTCGTCGATCATCAACGCCGGCGCCTTGTCACAGTTGCCCAGGCAGCACACCGGCAGCAGCGTGAAGCGGCCGTCCGGAGTGGTTTGGCCCAGGCCGATGCCCAGCTTGCTCTGGATTTCGCTGACCACGGACTCGTGGCCACCGATGTAGCAGACCATGCTGTCGCACACGCGAATGATGTGGCGGCCAACCGGCTGGCGGAAGATCTGGCTGTAGAACGTCGCCACGCCTTCAACGTCGCTGGCGGGGATGCCGAGGATCTCGCCGATGGCGTAGAGGGCGCCGTCCGGCACCCAGCCACGTTCCTTCTGGACGATCTTCAAGGCTTCGATCGACGCCGCGCGCGGGTCTTCGTAGTGATGCAGCTCGTGCTCGATGGCCGAGCGCTCGGTTTCACTCAAGGTGAAACGGTCTGTCTGGATAAGCGTGCTATTCATGCTTAGCGGTCCACGTCGGCCATAACGAAATCGATACTACCCAGGTACGCAATCAAGTCCGCGACCATTTCACCTTTGATCACCGAAGGGATCTGCTGCAGGTGCGGGAAGCTTGGCGTACGAATCCGGGTGCGGTAGCTCATGGTGCCGCCATCGCTCGTCAGGTAATAACTGTTGATACCCTTGGTCGCTTCGATCATCTGGAAGGATTCGTTGGCCGGCATCACCGGGCCCCACGAAACTTGCAGGAAGTGCGTGATCAGGGTTTCGATGTGTTGCAGCGTGCGCTCTTTCGGCGGCGGCGTGGTCAGCGGGTGATCCGCCTTGTACGGGCCTTCCGGCATGTTGCGCATGCACTGTTCGATGATCTTCAGGCTCTGGCGCATTTCTTCGACGCGCACGATGCAGCGGTCGTAGGCATCGCCGTTGGCCGCCAGCGGGACTTCGAATTCGAAGTTCTGGTAGCCGGAGTACGGGCGCGCTTTACGCAGGTCGAAATCGCAACCGGTGGAACGCAGGCCAGCACCGGTGACGCCCCATTCCAGGGCCTCTTTGGTGTTGTACTGGGCGACGCCGATGGTCCGGCCCTTGAGGATGCTGTTGTCCAGGGCGGCTTTCTGGTACTCGTCCAGACGCTTGGGCATCCAGTCGATGAATTCCTTGACCAGGCGTTCCCA
This sequence comes from Pseudomonas sp. 32A, assembly GCF_052682255.1. Classification (NCBI taxonomy): domain Bacteria; kingdom Pseudomonadati; phylum Pseudomonadota; class Gammaproteobacteria; order Pseudomonadales; family Pseudomonadaceae; genus Pseudomonas; species Pseudomonas sp. 32A. Next base: position 5,455,435 of record NZ_JBQYLY010000001.1, read on the forward strand.
GCCACGCGGCAGGTCGTGGGCGACACCGCCGATGCGGTACCAGGCCGGGTGCAGGCGGAAGCCGGTGATGGCTTCGATGACCTTGTAAGCGCGCTGACGGTCGGTGAAGGTGAAGAACACCGGGGTCATGGCGCCGACGTCCTGGATATAGGTACCCAGGAACAGCAGGTGGCTGGTGATCCGGAAGAACTCGGCCATCATGATGCGGATGGTGTCGACCTTGTCCGGCACCTTGATGCCGGCCAGCTTCTCGACCGAGAGCACGTACGGCAGGTTGTTCATCACGCCGCCGAGGTAGTCGATACGGTCGGTGTACGGGATGAAGCTGTGCCACGACTGACGCTCGGCCATCTTCTCGGCACCACGGTGGTGGTAGCCGATGTCAGGCACGCAGTCGACGATTTCTTCGCCGTCCAGTTGCAGGATGATGCGGAAGGCACCGTGAGCCGAAGGGTGGTTCGGGCCCAGGTTGAGGAACATGTAGTCCTCGTTGGTGCCGGAGCGCTTCATGCCCCAGTCTTCCGGACGGAAGCGTGCAGCCTCTTCTTCAAGCTGCTGCTTGGCGAGGGTCAGGCTGAAGGGATCGAATTCGGTGGCGCGGGCAGGGAAGTCCTTGCGCAGCGGGTGACCTTCCCAGGTCGGCGGCATCATGATGCGCGTCAGGTGCGGGTGGCCCGGGAAGTCGATGCCGAACATGTCCCACACTTCACGCTCGTACCAGTTGGCGTTGGGCCAGATACCGGTCACGGTCGGAACGCTCAGGTCGCTCTCGGAGAGGGCCACCTTGATCATCACGTCGCTGTTACGTTCCAGCGACATCAGGTGGTAGAACACGGTGAAATCGGCGCCGCTCGGCAGTCCCTGGCGCTTGGTGCGCAGGCGCTCGTCCACGCCATGCAGGTCATAGAGCATGACGTACGGCTTGGGCAGGTTGCGCAGGAAGCTCAGGACTTCGACGAGCCTGGCACGCGCCACCCACAGCACCGGCATACCGGTGCGTGTGGCCTGGGCGGTGAAGGCGTCAGGGCCAAAACGGTTATTGAGTTCGACGACCACATCCTGGTCGTCTGCCTTATAAGGCGGGATGTACAGAGCACTGCCTGTAGTCATGGTTTTTTATCGCTTTCGGTCAACGTAAAGAATGAAGCCAGGTTTTCGTTCTATAAAAGAAGCGGTTCTGGATCAGACTTCGTCGGGGCTGCGCAGGTTGGTTACCTGAATACGCTGTTCGCGGCGCTGTTCCTTTTGTGACGGCATCTCGGCGCGGTATACGCCTTGATCTCCGACAACCCAGGAAAGTGGGCGACGCTCCTTGCCAATCGATTCCTGCAACAGCATCAAGCCTTGCAGAAATGCTTCAGGGCGGGGCGGGCAGCCAGGCACGTAGACGTCCACGGGCAGGAACTTGTCCACCCCCTGAACCACGGAGTAGATGTCGTACATGCCACCGGAGTTGGCGCACGAACCCATGGAGATAACCCACTTTGGCTCGAGCATTTGCTCGTAGAGACGCTGAATGATCGGCGCCATCTTGATAAAGCAGGTACCGGCGATAACCATGAAATCCGCCTGACGCGGCGATGCCCGGATAACTTCGGCGCCAAAGCGCGCGATGTCGTGGGGCGCCGTGAAGGCGGTGGTCATTTCCACGTAGCAGCAGGACAGACCGAAGTTGTACGGCCACAGGGAGTTCTTACGTCCCCAGTTGACCGCGCCACTCAGCACGTCTTCCAGCTTGCCCATGTAGATGTTTTTGTGGACTTGGTCTTCTAACGGATCGGAAACGGTTTCCCGTTCGCCGATGGGGTACTGCTCGTTAGGAGCATCCGGGTCGATCCTGGTGAGATTGTATTGCATCGCCAAAGCCTCATTGTTTCAGCTTCGCTTGCCGCTTACGACGAGCTTCCGGAGCCCAGTCAAGGGCGCCCACTCGGAATAGGTAGACAAGGCCTGCCAACAGAATTGCTATGAAAACGAGGGCTTCGACGAATCCGGTCCAGCCGCTTTCGCGGACGGACACAGACCAGGCAAAGAGAAAAAGGGCTTCGATATCGAAGATCACGAAGAGCATCGCGACCAGATAGAATTTGGCTGAGAGCCGCAAGCGGGCGCCACCTGTAGGCAGCATGCCGGATTCGAACGGTTCATTTTTGCTGCGGCCCCAGGCTTTTGACCCGAGGAGGCTGGAGACACCGAGCATGAAGGCGCAGAGGCCGACAACACCGAGGAGGAAAATGGCAAAGCCCCAGTTGTGGGCCATGAGTCCTGTCGCTTCGGTCATGCTGGAAATCCTTAACAGAGAGCAAAGGTCTCTGAGCTCGAAAAAGTAACGATGCAGTGACGATATGTCGCAGCGCAATCAATCGCGGTGATTTTATGGCTAAACACCGGGCAAGTAAAATTCCTATAGCGAAATTATTCGATGGAATAAGGACATAGTGCACCTTCTTGGGGCTGTAGCCCTTGTGGGGCGGGCATTAGCGCGCATTTAATGAATTGTGTTTTGTTTAACTGGTAACGAAGTTTTCATGCTCTAAATGATAATGAATATTGTTTGCGTGGGTTTTAAACAACTGTTCGGCGTTTAGCGGGGGAAGTTGCTGTTACTTGTGCGGGCGGCGCAAGTTGGTAAAGCGGATCTTTTAACTGACTTTGGCGACGCGGATACCGCTCTGGATCAATGTTTGGTCCAAAAAGGCGCGAAAGCGACCTCGGCGAGGCGTGGGGCGTTTGTGGTCTGTGATACGGCGAAACAGGATTTAGATAGCCTTTTGCTTGATGTTCGTTAATGTGTCGGAAAAATTACACAGCGTTGAGGGCGTTAGCCCAACGAGTGCGCCAATTTCCGCCGATGTTCATTGAGGAGCTACACGTGATCTGGTTTCTTGAAGGTCAATCCAGCCAGCGCGACATTATTATAGGTGCGCGTGAAGCATTACCGGCGGGTGTCAGGGTCTTTGCCTCCCACCGCCAGGATCGGCCCGAGATCACAGGGCAGGCCGACGTCGCCTTTCAAGAGCCTCAAGACAACCAGGAGCGTATCGACTGGGTGATTGAGACGGCCCTTGAGCACCGTATCCAAGTCATTCTCGCTGGGCGTATTGGCAGCCAATACGAGGCGGCCCGCGAGCGATTCGAGGCTGCCGGCTTGCGGCTTGTCACCGGCGGCATGTCCATGGAGACCTTTGACAAGGTGGACGATAAAAGCCAGTTCACCGCTGAGGCCGAGCGTGCGGGGCTCGCTTGCACGCCGGCGATTACGGTCACAAATGCCCAGGAACTGGCGGCGGCCTACGAGGTGCTGTCGGCGCAGGGCGAGGTTTGCATCAAACCTGTGGTCGGCATCTACGGGCAGGGGTTCTGGCGGTTCAAGGCGGATGTCGACCCGTTTCGCTGTTTGCAAAACCCGGATGCGCGGGAAATCGATTTCGACACTTACCTGAAGATTTACCGGTCGGGCGCAGAGCGTGCGCCGATGCTGGTCATGCCTTACCTCGCCGGCAGCGAATGTTCGGTCGACATGGTGTGCGAAGCGGGCACACCCGTGGCATTCGTGGGCAGGAGGAAGCAGGGCGTTCACCAGACATTCGAGCGCGAATCAGCGGCGGTGGAGTTGGCCCTCAAGGCTGCGGCGCATTTCAAGTGCGATGGCTTGGTGAACGTGCAGACGCGGGACGACCTTGAAGGCGTTCCCTACCTGTTGGAGATCAATCCGCGCTACTCCGGCGGTATCGGCTATACGCGCGCGACCGGGGTAAACCTGGCCGGGATTTTCGCCACTCGTCGGCTGGGTTTGCCGGAGCCGGCGAGTCAATGGGCCGAAGGCGTACGCGTGAAGCCCATTACGGTCGCCGTACTCGCCTCTAATTGATATCAACGCGCCACAGAAAGAGTGAATGATTGTGTCCGTCTTGACATAATCACCCTCACATCGATCAGGGAAGGTTAGGATGAAGGCGCTTACGCCCGGAGCAAACACCGCTATTTCAGGTGTAAAGACTGCATGGACACTCGACTCCGGTAACGCCACCGCCTTCGGTGAGTACGCTGCTGTCGCATTGCTCCCGGTGACCGAGAAGCGCCTGCCAACAGGCGATCCGGCGCTGTTTCAAATCACCCAGAAGTGGATGGAGTGGAGCGGCAAGCAAGCCTCGATCGGTTGTTCCCTTGATTTGTCAGCGTTGCCCGGCGGCAGTGAAGGGGTGTTGCTGGTCGTTTACACCTTTGGCGCAGCAGGCCCTGTCAGTGAACTCAAAGAATTGCGCCTTCAGGTCGACAATCAGGTCGAGTTGCACCTGGATTTGCGTAACAACGGCGAATCGGCCATTGTCATCGGCGAGTTTTACAAGCGTAACGATCAGTGGAAGTTCCGCGCGCTCGCCGAAGGTTCCGCCTATGGCCTCGCCGCGATGGGGCGCCGCATGGGCATCAGCATCGATGACGCACACCCAAACCGTCGCCCTTATTCCGGCGATTCTCCCAGAAACCGTGGTTCTGCAACGGGCACCGGTTTTGCCGTTTCACCCAGTCACGTAATGACATGTGCCCACGTAATCGAGGGCATGCAGGAACTGCACATTTCTTCTTTTGCCGGCCGTTACCGCGCTGAAGTGGTCGTGGTCGATCAACGTAACGATATCGCGCTGTTGCGGGTCCAGGACTGCCCGACGTTATCGCCCGTGCTCTTCAAGGACGGTGCCGGTTGTGCGCTGGGCGAATCAGTGATTGCACTGGGCTTTCCAATGGCGGGCCTGGCCGGAGGCGGTGTGCATGTCACTCAGGGAGGCGTGTCGAGTTTGTTCGGGCTGCACAACGATTCCAGTTTGCTGCAATTCACCGCCGCGATTCAGCCCGGGTCCAGTGGCAGCCCGTTGTTCGATACCAGCGGCGGGGTTATCGCCATGGTGACGTCCACCTTGCCGGACGCGCAAAACATGAACTTTGCCGTCAAGGCAGGCCTGCTCCTGGCCTTCCTGGATGCCTGCCAGGTGTCACCTTCCAAATCTCCAGCGGGCCGAATGTATTCAACCTCGGAAATGGCCCGTGAAGCTCAATCCTCGCTTTGGCGGATTGAAGCCAGAAACCCGTAGAGGCACCCGGTTTGAAGAAAAAGTGAGGGGCATCGCACTCACTAAACGCCTCTTTTAGGAATGTCGTACATGGAATCCGCAGCACTAAAAACATCAACACGCCGACTCAGCGCGCAGCTCCAGCGCGGGTTGATGGAGGTTGATATAGACCAGTCGGCCTTCGAACCCGAATCACTATTCGGATTCGCGGAACGCCGCAACCCAAAGCGCGCGTTCCTGTTTGTATCGCGGGTGCTGGGCAAGCATATCCCTGTGCGCCCATCGGCGATGCAGGCCAGTTACGCAAGTCTCGCCGCGAAGATTCCCGCAGATTTGCCCGGGCCGGTGCTGGTGATCGGCATGGCCGAGACCGCCGTGGGCCTGGGCGCCGGCGTGCACCGCATGTACAGCAGGACCCGCCAGGACACCGTCTATCTGGTGAGCACCCGGCATCCAGTGGGGAATGAAATGTTTGCCCGCTTCGAGGAGGAGCACAGTCACGCCAGTGCGCACTTGATCCATCAGCCAACCGATCCCGCTATCCGCGAACTGATGCACCAGGCGCGTTCTCTGGTGCTGGTGGACGACGAGGCCTCTACCGGCAAGACGTTTATCAATCTGCACCGGGCGCTTATCGAGGCCGGGCTGAGCAAGGTCGAGCGGGTGGTGACGTGCGTGCTTACCGATTGGTCCCAAGGGGCCGTGCGCAAGGTCCTGGGCGAGACGGCCGATGAGGTGTCGCTGCTTCAGGGCACGTACCGCTTCCTTGAAGATGTGAGCGCGCCGCTGCCGCACATGCCGGATGTCGGGGCGGTGGCGGTGGGCGACTGGCCGATTGATCCGCGCAACGATTGGGGGCGTCTGGGCGTTTGTCATGTGGATGACACGCTTGCAACGGATATTCAGGTGAAGCCGGGCGAACGGATTCTCGTGGTAGGCACCGGGGAATTCGTGTGGCGCCCGTTCCTGTTGGCCGAGCGCCTTGAACAGGCGGGGGGCGACGTTCATTTCAGCTCCACCACGCGCTCGCCGATTGCCCTGGGGCATGAGATCGGCCACGCGTTGTCGTTCTCCGACAACTATGGCCTGGGCATCCCCAATTTTCTTTACAACGTGCGGCCGGGCCAATTCGACCGGGTGTTGATCTGTAGCGAAACACCAGCCCAGGCGGTTCCGCAATCGTTGATAGATGCATTGAACGCAGAGGTCATCGTCGATGAGCAGTAAGCGCCCCCTGATCCTCATAGACCTGGATGACACGTTGTTCCAGACGGCTCGCAAGATGCCCGAAGGCAGTGCCCGGCATACGGCGACGCTGGATGTCGATGGGCAGCCCAACGGTTACATGAGTGCAGTGCAGAAAAGTTTTGTGGAGTGGTTGCTGGAATCGGCCGATGTGGTTCCGGTCACCGCGCGCAGCGTGGAAGCCTACAGCCGCGTGCAATTGCCCTTTGTCGCAGGGGCAGTGTGTTCCCACGGTGGGGTGATTCTTCAGCCCGACGGGACGTTGGACCGGGATTGGCATGGGCAGATGACTGAGGTGCTCGCCGCCTATCAAAGCCGTTTGCCTGCGCTCAGCGCGGCAACCTTGGCGATCGGCGAGGAAATGGGCTTTTCCCTGCGCGGCTGGGTGGTCGAAGAGCAAGGCCTGCTCAACTACGTCGTGACCAAGCACAACGAGTCCGACGACTCGGTGCTGCAGAAGGTACTGGCAGAAGTGCAGGCCCGCGGCCTTGTGGAAGGCATGCATATTCACGGCAACGGTAACAACCTCGCGTTCCTGCCCAATGGCCTGGCCAAGCGCCATGCGGTCCAGGAACTGCTGCGTCGAGACCGTGCCACTCACGGCGAACGCCCGGTGTTGGGGTTTGGCGACAGCGTGACTGACCTGGGTTTTATGAACGAATGCAACTTCTGGGCAACGCCGGCCAATAGCCAACTGGCAAAAGTCGTGGAGGCGATGATCCATGCGTGATGCCTTCGCCCATTTGACCACGGTCGGTAGCGGGAGCTACCAGGCCGAAGACGTGCTGTTCCTGCTGCAGCCCGTCGAGATTGAAGTGACGGATGTCCATGAGAAAGAGCGCCTGATCCAGACCAGACAAAAGCATTACTCGGAGATGATCAGCCAGGAGTCGGCGCCTACCGAGGTGCACAAAGAGCTGTACCAGCGGGCGATGCAGCAAAACGCGGGCAGGATGGCCGGTGACGTTCAGTCCTTGGCCCTGGCCCTGGACCAGGCTTGCAAGGGGCCATCGATTGCGCTCGTGTCGTTCGTTCGCGCGGGCCTTCCCTTGGGCGTGCTGCTGCGCCGTGCTCTGCTGGATCTGGGGCGTGATGCCCATCATTACGGCATCAGTATCGTGCGTGACCGTGGCATCGACAAAGTTGCCCTGGAGGCCGTGATCGCCGCTCAGGGCGCCGAAAACATCGTGTTTGTGGATGGTTGGACCGGAAAGGGCGCAATCTCCGGCGAAATCCAGCGCAGCCTCAACGGCGATGCGCGGTTCCCGGAGCAGCCACGCCTTGTGGTACTCGCCGATCCATGCGGGCGCGCCTGGCTGGCGGCGTCCGCTGAAGACTGGGTGATTCCATCGGGCATCCTGGGCGCCACGGTTTCCGGTCTGGTTTCGCGCTCCATCTGGCCCGCCGAGGGCGGGCTGCATGGGTGTGTGGTCTACGACCACCTGAATGAGCACGATGTGACCCGCGACTTTGTGAACCGGATCGAGGCCGCACGCCGGGCATTGCCTGCCGTCGCGCCAGCGTCTGCATGGACGCAAGCGCAGCGCACTGAGTTGCAGTCGGCGGCGCTGGACGTGATCGACGTCATTGCCAAGCGTTTTGGCATTACCAATTTGAACCGGGTAAAGCCGGGTATCGCCGAGGCTACCCGCGCCGTATTGCGCCGAGTGCCGGACCAGGTGCTGGTGCGTGATCGCAGCGATCCGGACGTCCAACTGCTGATGCACCTGACCGAGCGGGCCGGTGTGACGGTTGAGGAGGTGGGGGCCGCCCTTGGCCCCTACCGTGCAGTGACCGTCATCCGGAGCTTGAGCTGATGAAGAAAATATCGCCTTACGCCCTGGGTGCCACGCTCTATATGCCGGCCACCCGTGAGGACATTCTCGAGGTGGTGTTTCGCAAGAAGCTGCCTCAACTGCGCTCTATGGTGGTGTGTCTTGAGGACGCGGTTGCCGAAATCGACGTCGACACCGCCCTGCGCAACCTGCATCGGTTGTTGAGCGCCATTGAGCAGCAGGGCGGCCGGTCGGAAGACGGGCCGATGCTGTTTGTGCGCCCGCGCGACTGGCAGATGGCGGCGGTGCTGAACGATTGGCCGCTGATGGCTCATGTCGACGGCTTTGTCGTGCCCAAATTGAGCCTGTCCAACCTGCGTGCGTGGGAGTTGGCGGTTACCAACCCGCAGATGCTGCTGATGCCGACCCTGGAAACCCGGGAAGTCTTCAATCCGCAGGCAATGGTCGAGCTGGGGACGGCGCTCAACGAAACACTGGCGCAGCGCATCATCGCGCTGCGCATCGGTGGCAATGACTTGCTGGGTTGCCTGGGGTTGAGGCGTAACCCGGACATGACGCTGTACAACACACCCATGGGGTATGTGATCCCGATGTTGGCCGGCGTCATGGGCTCCCAAGGGTTTGCCCTGACGGCGCCGGTGTTCGAGCAACTGGCCACACCGCACCTGCTGCTGGAAGAGCTGGGCCTTGATATTGCTCATGGTTTGGTGGGTAAGACGGCGATTCACCCGAGCCAGATCAACACTATCCAGGACAGCCTGCGTGTCAGTGTTGAGGATTTAAATTGTGCCAAATTAATGCTGAACGAGATCGCGCCAGCTGTTTTCAAACACAATGACGCGATGTGCGAACCAGCGACTCATCTCAAATGGGCGACCAATATCCTTGAGCGTGCCAAATGGCATGGCGTCAGGCATGTGGAGACCAGCCACACCGAACAACCGATTCGTCTCGCCGAGGCCGGCCGATGACTCAGGGCATACCTGCTTTTGTCCTGAAACCAATGGCCGCCTGCATGGCTGAAGACAACAACCGTACACACCAGAAAACGACGATTAACAAGGAGCGTACCGATGGCCCTGACTCTGACTAAAAACCAAACAATCTCCCTGGAAAAAACCGCGGGCGGTGGCGGCCTTACAGCGATCAGCCTCGGACTGGGCTGGGATCCGGAGAAAGCCGGGTTCCTGGGGCGGTTGATGGGCAACAGTGGTGAGATCGACCTGGATGCCTCCTGCATCCTGTTCGATGCCGACCTTCAGCCAGTGGACCTGGTGTGGTTCCGCCAATTGCAATCGCGCGATGGCTCGATCAAGCATTCCGGCGACAACCGCACCGGCGAAGGCGATGGCGACGATGAAACCATCAACGTTGACCTGCAGCGCCTGCCGGCCACGGTCAAATCGCTGGTGTTCACCGTGAACAGTTTCACGGGTCAAAACTTCGAAAAAATTGCCAACGCCTACTGCCGTATCGTCAACGCGAGCAACAAGACCGAACTGGCGCGCTTCAATCTGTCCGAAAAGGGCAGTCATACCGGTGTGGTCATGGCAAGCCTGGTGCGCGAAGCCGGCGGCTGGGAATTCAAGGCTATCGGTCAAGTCACCAACGGCCGCACAGCTGACGACCTGGTCAACCTGGCCATCCAGGCAGTGCGGTCATGACGACCTTGGGGCCAGGCGCAAACGCGCCGGTCGCCACCGGCCAGGTACGGGTGGATATCAGCTACTCGGCCATTCCGGGCGCTGATATCGACGTGTCTGCGTTTGTCCTGGGGGCCGCTGGAAAGGTCCGTGGCGACACCGATATGTGTTTCTACGGGCAGACCAATGTGCTGGGTGGCGCGGTGCAAATGACCGAGTCCTCGGCCGGTAGCGCGGTGTTCACGCTTGACCTGTCGCGCCTTGAAGCGGCAGTCGAGAAAGTCGCGTTGACCGCAACGATCTATGAGAACAAGGCCAGCTTCGACCGTGTGTCTCATCTCGCGCTGACTGTTTCCGGCGGCATTGAGGCGCAGATACCTACCGCAGGCATGAAAGAGACCGCACTGATCCTGGGTGAGTTCTATCGTCGCCAGGGTGAGTGGAAGTTTCGCTGTGTAGCCCAGGGTTTTGCAGGTGGCCTGGAGCCGTTGGCCCAGCACTTTGGTGTTGAAGTCGCGGCGCCTGCACCCGCGGCTCCAGCGCCAGCACCCGTGCCTGCTCCGGCAGCGGCGCCGAAGCCATCGGTCAGCCTCAGCAAAATTACCCTCGACAAGACTCGCTCGTCCATCAGTCTGGAAAAAACCGCTGACGGCTTTGGCGAAATCAAGGTCAACCTGAACTGGAACAAAGGCAAGGGGGGTGGCGGTTTCTTCTCGCGTAACAACGCCATTGACCTGGATGTCGGGTGCCTTTACGAGTTGCAGGACGGTTCCAAGGGCGTCGTTCAGGCGCTGGGCAATTGCTTCGGCGAGCTGGATTACGACCCCTACATTCAACTCAAAGGTGATGACCGTACCGGCGCCGTCAGCGATGGCGAATGGCTGCACATCAACGGTAAGCACTGGAGCGAGATTCGACGGGTCCTGGTGTTCGCCTTCATTTATGAAGGCGCCCCGAACTGGCGGGAAACCGATGGCGTGGTGACTATCCATGTCCCGGGTCAGCCACCTATCGAGGTTCGCCTGAATGAAGAAGGTGGTCGCCTGGGTATGTGTGCAATCGCCCTGCTGGAAAACGTCGGTGGCAGCGTCAAGGTGAGCCGCCGCGTTGATTTCCACAAGGGTCATTCGCTGATGGACAAGGCTTACGGCTGGGGTATGCGCTGGGCGGCAGGTTCCAAGTAACCCGGTTATCCAATTGCAATTGAATACGGCGGGCCAGACCGGCCCGCCCTTGAGGTGAACAACATGTTGTCATGGCTGAAAACGAATGCGGCGCTGGCCCGCGAGAAGTTGACCACCGAGGTGAGCAAGTTCAAGAACAGGGAGTTCATGGAAGCTGTCGCCAACAGCTGCGCTATGGTCGCGGCGGCCGATGGTGAAGTCACCTCCGCAGAAAAAACCAAGATGGCGGGGTTCATCAGCAACTCGCCCGAACTGAAAGTGTTCAACCTGACCGACGTCATCAAGGTCTTCAACGACGCGTGTGCCAAGTTCGAATTCGACTTCCAGATCGGTCAGGCCGAAGCCCTGAAAAACATCAGCAAGATCAAAGGCAAGGACGGGGCCGGTCGTTTGCTCGTTCGTGTCGCTTGTGCCATTGGCGCGTCGGACGGTGATTTCGACGAAAAAGAAAAAGCCGTTTGCCGCCTGATCTGTCTCGAGCTGGGTCTCCCCCCAGCTGACTTTGAACTCTAAAGGAACATTACTGTGGAAGTTAGCCACCTGGGTTTCCCCCCGCTGACCATTGCCGTGTTTGTAGCATTGGCGATTGGCGCGATGGTACTCGACATGTTTACCCACCGTGGCGACCAGCCCATCAGCCTGGCGCGTGCGTCGGCCTGGTCGATATTCTGGATTCTCATCTCGTTCGCTTTTGCAGGATTCCTGTACGTCGAGCACGGTTCGGAAGTCGCCACGCTGTTCATCACCGGCTATGCCCTTGAAAAAGTGCTGAGCGTGGACAACCTGTTCGTGTTCATGGCGATCTTTGCCTGGTTCAAGGTGCCCAATGGTCTGCGTCACCGCGTACTGTACTGGGGCATCCTCGGCGCGATCGTGTTCCGCCTGATCTTCGTTGCCATTGGTACCGGACTGTTGGCCCTGGGGCCGTGGGTCGAAGTGGTCTTCGCTCTCATCGTCGCCTGGACTGCCGTCATGATGCTGCGCAGCGGCGGCGATGACGAAGAAGAAGAGGATTACTCCCAACACATCGCTTACCGTTTCGCCAAGAAACTGTTCCCGGTGTGGCCGAAACTCCACGGTCATGCCTTCTTTGTACGGCGCAAGACCCTGGAAGCCGAACTGACCAAGCCGGAAAACGCCGGGATGTCGTTGGCCGCCAAAGGCGGTTTGTTCGCGACCCCGCTGTTCCTCTGCCTGGTGGTGATGGAAGTCTCCGACGTGCTGTTTGCGTTTGACTCTGTACCGGCAGTTATCGCGGTGAGCCGTGAGCCATTGATCGTGTTCTCGGCAATGCTCTTCGCCATTCTCGGCCTGCGGACCATGTACTTCGTGCTGGAAGCCTTGAAGCGCTACCTGGTTCACCTGGAAAAAGCGGTCATCGCACTGCTGTTCTTCATTGCCGTAAAACTTGGCTTGAATGCGACAGACCATATTTTCCATCACGGCTACAACATTGATCCGAACACCAGCTTGATCATTGTTGTCGTTGTACTGGCCATCGGTATTTTTGCCAGCGTGATCTTCCCCCAAAAGGAAGAAGTCGAAGTCGAAAAATCGTAATTTCAAACAGATTACCCACAAGGAGTTGTACTCATGGCACTGACCCTTCAAAAAGGCGGCAACCTGTCTCTTTCGAAGACCGACCCGACACTGACCAAGATTCTGATCGGTCTGGGCTGGGATCCGCGCGCGACTGACGGGACTGAGTTTGACTTGGACGCCAGCGCATTCCTGCTGGGTGCCAACGGCAAAGTACGCAGCGACGCCGACTTTATTTTCTACAACCAGCTCAAAAGCGCTGACGGTTCCATTGAGCACACCGGCGACAACCGCACCGGTGCCGGCGATGGCGACGATGAAGTGTTGAAAGTTGATCTGAGCCGCGTTCCTGCGGATATCGACAAGATCGCGTTCACCGTCACGATTCACGATGCAGACGCTCGCAAGCAGAATTTCGGTCAGGTCGGCGGCTCGTTCATTCGCGTCGTAAACGAGATCAGCGGTGCTGAAATTGTTCGTTATGACCTTGCTGAAGATGCCTCTACCGAAACCGCGATGATCTTTGCCGAGCTTTACCGTAACAACGGCGAGTGGAAATTCCGCGCCGTTGGTTCGGGCTTCGCAGGTGGCCTGAAAGCAGTGGCCAACTCGTACGGCATGAGCTTCTAACCCCCACGTCCAGAACAAGGAAATTAATCATGGCTGTAAGTCTTTCCAAAGGCGGCAACGTATCGCTGTCCAAAGAAGCCCCCGGGTTGACCGAAGTAGTTGTAGGTCTGGGCTGGGATCCTCGTGTCACGGACGGCACCGAGTTCGACCTCGATGCATCGGTTTTCGTCGTAGGTGAAAACGGCAAGGTGCTCGACGACAACAGCTTCATTTTCTACAACAACAAGAAGTCGGCTGACGGTTCCGTCGAGCACATGGGCGATAACCGCTCCGGTGCCGGCGAAGGCGACGATGAACAAGTGACCGTAAAGCTGACTTCCCTGGCCCCGCTGGTGAAGAAGCTGGTATTTGCCGTCACCATTCACGACTCCGAAACCCGCAAACAGACCTTCGGTCAGGTTGCCAACAGCTTTATTCGTGTGGTGAACAAGGCTGACGGTAAAGAGCTGGCGCGTTTCGATCTGAGCGAAGACGCTTCGACTGAAACGGCGATGATCTTCGGCGAGCTTTATCGCAGCGGCGAAGAGTTCAAGTTCAAGGCGATCGGTCAGGGTTTTGCTGGTGGCCTGAAGCCTCTGGCTGAAGCCCACGGCGTTAGCATTGGCTAACCCATCGGGTTAATAAAAAGCCCCGTCTTTCGAGCGGGGCTTTTTCTTGTCTGCCGTTTAAGCAATCAGGACTGGGGTCAACTAACGACCGTCTGATGACGCCGCTTCAGGCGGCGCTTGATGAACACCGCTACGACAATAAGCACCAGTGCAATGAGGCTCAGGAACACCGTATTGAACAGCGGGAAGGGTTCTTCACGGCTGTTGGTCGCTTCAATGTCGGTGACGTTCGGGAACACCGACAATATCTTGATGCGCCACCCGTAGTACCGAATGAGCGCCAGCTGTTCAGCGTTGCGAGAGTAACCCTGGGCCTTGGCCTGAATGTCCGCAGAGTCGAACTTGAAATACCACGGGAACGACCAGCCGGTGTCTTCATTGCGGTAGACCATGACGTCTTTGGTGTCAGGGTGCTCGGTGTTGATGAAGTAAACGTCTCGGGTCGGGCCATCAGCCGGGTTCTCGGCATTGATCACGCCATCGTGATCGACCCGCTTGACCTCGCCTCCGGTGATCAGCACCACCTCGTGTTGAGGGAGGACGTAGAAAAGCCCCAGCGCGCCGGCGCTGACGATAAGCAGCACTGCACCCAGAATTACGCCTTTGAGCAACTTCATACCTTCACTCCATTCTATAAGGTGGCAATTTTGCCCGTTTTCTTCGCCAGTGGGCATGTTTAGTTGGTCGTCATTCAGCGTTGCAGGGCGCGCAGAGTGGCGTATCTGCCTGCCCAGTGCCGTTTGACGGCGGTCATACCGTGCAGGATAAAACTGTTGCAAAAAAAAACGCCCCGAACCAGTCGGGGCGTCAGATCGTGCGGCACTGCGGTTAGGTCTTCCTTGGGGCCGCAGTGGCCGTGTACTCAGTACTTAGTGGAACTGCTCTTCTTCGGTCGAACCGGTCAGCGCAGTCACGGACGAGGTGCCGCCCTGGATCACGGTGGTCATGTCGTCGAAGTAACCGGTGCCCACTTCCTGCTGGTGCGCCACAAAGGTGTAACCCTTGGCGGCGTCAGCGAATTCCTGCTCCTGCAGCTTCACGTAGGCAGTCATGTCGTTGCGGGCGTAGTCGTGCGCCAGGTTGAACATGCTGTGCCACATGTTGTGAATGCCGGCCAGGGTGATGAATTGGTGCTTGTAGCCCATGGCAGACAGTTCGCGCTGGAACTTGGCGATGGTCGCGTCGTCCAGGTTCTTCTTCCAGTTGAAAGAAGGCGAGCAGTTGTAGGACAGCAGTTGGTCCGGGTATTCCTTCTTGATGGCTTCGGCAAAGCGGCGAGCTTCGTCCAGGTCCGGCTTGGCAGTTTCGCACCAGATCAGGTCGGCGTACGGCGCGTAGGCCAGGCCGCGAGCGATCGCCTGGTCGAGGCCGGCGCGCACTTTATAGAAGCCTTCCTGGGTACGTTCGCCAGTCACGAACGGCTGGTCGTACGGGTCGCAATCCGAGGTCAGCAGGTCAGCCGCGTTGGCATCGGTACGGGCCAGGATGATGGTCGGAGTGCCAGCAACGTCAGCAGCCAGACGAGCAGCCGTCAGCTTTTGAACAGCTTCCTGGGTTGGAACCAGTACCTTGCCGCCCATGTGGCCGCATTTCTTCACCGATGCAAGCTGGTCTTCGAAGTGAACGCCGGCAGCACCTGCCTCGATCATGCTCTTCATCAGCTCGTAGGCGTTCAGTACGCCGCCGAAACCCGCTTCAGCGTCTGCAACGATCGGCGCGAAGTAGTCGATGTAGCCTTCGTCGCCCGGGCCTTTACCGGCTTTCCACTGGATCTGGTCGGCGCGGCGGAACGAGTTGTTGATGCGCTTGACCACGGTTGGTACGGAGTCCACCGGGTACAGCGATTGGTCGGGGTACATGGATTCAGCGGAGTTGTTGTCCGCTGCCACTTGCCAGCCGGACAGGTAGATCGCCTGGATACCGGCTTTTACCTGTTGAACCGCTTGGCCCCCGGTCAGGGCGCCCATGCAGTTGACGAAATCTTTCTCTGGGCGGAAGGACGGCTTGGCCCCCTGGGTGACCAGCTTCCACAGCTTCTCGGCGCCGAGTTTTGCAAAAGTGTGCTCAGGTTGAACCGAGCCACGCAGGCGGACGACGTCAGCAGCGGAATAAGCGCGGGTCACGCCTTTCCAGCGTGGGTTTTCAGCCCAATCTTTTTCAAGGGCTGCAATTTGCTGTTCGCGTGTCAGTGCCATGGGGAAAAACCTCGTCGCATAGGTCTAGGTGGAAAATTCCATTTGCCAGCCGCGCAATCGTTGCGTGGGAATGGCTGCTCGCTGACCAGAAGCTTAGGCGGTCAAGTCAGGTTTGGCGGGGAAGGCGACGGGATGAACGAGTATCGAGCGGGGGAGTTGAGCAGGTAAGGGCGAACTGCGAACGGTCTTCAGGCATCGTGGGCCTTTGTACGATCCATCAGTGTGTTGCCGGGTTACCTGGTTAGCTTCCGTCCCTCGGGACAACTTCGTTCCAGTCGCAACCTCGTCAAACACACCTTGTGGGCGGTACAGACACGAATCGGCTCAGGTGGGTAGCTTAGAGCGACGATCCGAAGGCCCTTGCCAGGGCCCCTGATTAGCGGGAGCGAGGCCATCATGCCCATGCTTTTTTGGATCGTCAAATGTTTTGTAGTGCTTTTTTTCAAGCACTACATCTTTAGTCTAATACGACTCGGCAGTCAGTTTTCGGTGCTTCAGTTCAGGGTCTCGACTTTGACCCGCAAGGTCAGGTCATCGCGCCCCTGAGTAGAGTAGCTGCGGGTTGTAGTGCTTTTGTCGGCCTGGGTCTGGCGATTGACCCCGGCCAGAGTGATCCACTCGCCCAAGCGTCCGCTGACGGTTGTGTCGGTACTTTGCACGTTCACTACATCGGGACGTTCCTGGCTCATGCGGTCACGATTGGTACTGATGCTCAGGTGAACGGTCTCACCGGTGACGCTGGCGGTGACGTAGAAGCCCTGAGTCACGTTGCGATACTGCGTCTGGTTCTGCGGGCGGCCGTAGGCATCAGGCTGGGTGGTGGTGAGCGGCACGCTCTGGCCGACCTGGATCAACGCGGGCACGCCTTCGCTGGCCTGGATCTGCTGGATCCCACCGTCGCGGCTCTCGGTGCTGTAGGTGATGATCTGAGTTTGATTGTTGCCGTTGCTTTGTTGGTTGTTCTCGTTGGTGTCGACGGTGATCAGCAGGCGTTTGGAAGGCGTGTCCAGTTGCGCAAGCAAGGCGCGCAGGCCCTGGATCTTGTCGGGTTCGGCATTCACGATCAGTTGGTTGCCGTAGGCGCTGACGGTGCCGTCCTTGCCGATAAAGTTTTGCGCGACGGGCAACAGGTCAGCGCTGGTGCGGTTGCTCAGGGGCACGACTTCGGTGGCGGCCATCACCGAGAAGCTGGTGGCCAGGAGCAAAGTAGTGAGCAGGGTGCGTAGGGACATGTCCGTTATCTCTGCGAGTCATTAGGCTTGATAGTGCCAGTTTGTCGGCCTGGCGGGGTGCAAGTTGAATCCTAGACGGCAAAAGGCCCTGGCATCGGTGGATGGCAGGGCCTTTTGAGGTGTTGCTGATGGCGCCTTCGCGAGCAAGCCCGCTCCCACATTTGATCGCATTCCAAGGATGTACTGGATCGAATGTGGGAGCGGGCTTGCTCGCGAAGGGCGCGGCGCGGTCTCGGATCAGCCCTCGCGCACCATATCAACGTGAGGAATCCCGACTTCCAGGAACTCATCGCTGACAATCTTGAAGCCCAGGCGCTCATAAAACGGCGCGGCGTGGACCTGTGCACTGAGGATCTGCCGGGTCTGGCCGCGTTTCTCGGCCTCGCCGATCACGGCTTCCATCAGCTTGTCGCCGACCTTCAGGCCGCGCCAGTCCTTGAGGACCGACACACGCCCGATCTCACCGGTAGGCAACAGGCGGGCGGTGCCGATGGGGAAGTCGCCTTCGAACGCCAGGAAATGCACGGCACCCGCGTCGTCAGCATCCCATTCCAGCTCCGGTGGAACCGATTGTTCAGCGATAAATACCGCTTCACGAATGCGCCGTATCTCGGCGATATCCTTTTGCCAGTCCGCGACACTTACGTGAATTCTATTCATCGGCAAACCCCAGGCTCCCTTGCTTGACCAGTTCCCACAGCAGGGCGCAGCCATCTTCGTCCGCCAGCCATGGGCCGAGATTGTCGATGTGCAATGCGTCGGCGGCGCACACCAGCTTCAGCAGTTCCCGCAGCTTGCCCGGCAACAGGCGGCTCTGGCCGCTGGCGAACAGCAGCAGGTCGTCGTCCACTTCGGACCAGGCCAGGCGTGCGCTTGGGTTGCGGATCAGCACGGCGCCGTCTTGCAGGCTGCCCAGCAGGTCTTCTTCTTCCACTTCCGGGCCGGCGACCAGTTCCGGGTAGCGCGGCTCGGTCATGAACTGGCCGAACCAGGTCAGCAGCATGCGCTCGTCGCTCATGTGTTCGGCCAGCAGGCTCTTCAGGCGGTCGAGGGCGTCGGCCTGGATCTGGTGCGGGTCGCTGACCGGCTGGGCGTCGGCGTCGGTGTAGCGCTCTTCGTCAGTCAGGTACTGGCTGAGGAAGTCGGTGAAGTGGGTCAGCACTTCAGCCGCGCTCGGGGCGCGGAAGCCTACGGAGTACGTCATGCAATCATCCACGGCCACACCACAGTGGGCCAGGCGTGGCGGCAGGTAGAGCATGTCGCCCGGTTCCAGCACCCATTCGGCGGTTTCTTCGAATTCGGCGAGGATGCGCAGGTCGGCGTGCTGCAGCAGCGGGCTTTCGGAGTTGCACATCTGGCCGATCTTCCAGTTGCGCTTGCCGGAACCTTGCAGCAGGAACACGTCGTAGTTGTCGAAGTGCGGGCCCACGCTGCCACCCGGGGCGGCGTAGCTGATCATCACATCATCGATGCGCCAGCTCGGCAGGAAACGGAAGTTTTCCAGCAGTTCAGCCACTTCCGGCACGAACTGGTCGACGGCCTGCACCAGCAGGGTCCACTCACGCTCGGGCAGGGTGCTGAAGGCATCTTCGGCGAAAGGGCCGCGACGCAACTCCCACGGGCGTTCGCCGTGTTCGATGATCAGGCGCGACTCGACTTCTTCTTCCAGCGCCAGGCCGGCCAGTTCGTCGGCGTCGATCGGGCTTTCGAAATCAGGAATGGCCTGGCGGATCAGCAGCGGTTTTTTCTGCCAGTAGTCGCGCAGGAACTCGCGTGCCGTGATGCCGCCCAGAAGTTGAAGAGGAATATCAGGATTCATGTGTAACCTATTGAAAAAAAGCACTTTTCAGACGGGAATAAAAACGCCCGGCGCTGCCGGGCGTCTCAAAGGGTCAAGCAGCTATCAGATGCGTTTGGCTTGGGCCACAGCGTTGCCGATGTAGTTAGCCGGGGTGAGCAGTTTCAGCTCAGCCTTGGCGGCGGCTGGCATGTCCAGGCCGTCGATGAAAGTTTGCAACGCTTCAGAGGTGATGCCCTTACCGCGGGTCAGCTCTTTGAGCTTCTCGTACGGGTTTTCGATGTTGTAGCGGCGCATCACGGTCTGGATCGGCTCGGCCAAAACTTCCCAGCAAGCGTCCAGGTCAGCGGCGATCTTCTGCGCGTTGAGCTCCAGTTTGCTGATGCCTTTGAGGCTGGCTTCGTACGCGATCACGCTGTGAGCAAAGCCCACGCCGAGGTTGCGCAGTACGGTGGAGTCGGTCAGGTCGCGCTGCCAGCGGGAGATCGGCAACTTGCTGGCCAGGTGCTGGAACAGGGCGTTGGCGATCCCGAGGTTGCCTTCGGAGTTTTCGAAGTCGATCGGGTTGACCTTGTGCGGCATGGTCGACGAACCGATTTCGCCGGCGATGGTGCGCTGCTTGAAGTAGCCCAGGGAGATGTAGCCCCAGATATCGCGATCGAAGTCGATCAGGATGGTGTTGAAGCGTGCAATGGCGTCGAACAGCTCGGCGATGTAGTCGTGGGGTTCGATCTGCGTGGTGTACGGGTTGAAGCCCAGGCCCAGCTCGTCTTCGATGAAGGCGCGGGCGTTTTCTTCCCAGTCGATCTCAGGGTAGGCCGACAGGTGGGCGTTGTAGTTGCCTACGGCGCCGTTGATCTTGCCCAGCAGCGGCACGGCGGCCACTTGAGCGATCTGGCGCTCCAGGCGGTACACCACGTTGGCCAGTTCTTTGCCCAACGTGGTCGGCGAAGCCGGCTGGCCGTGGGTGCGCGACAGCATCGGTACGTCGGCGAAACGGATGGCCAATTCGCGGATAGCGTCGGCAGTCTGGCGCATCAGTGGCAGCATCACATCATCACGGCCTTCGCGCAGCATCAAGGCGTGGGACAGGTTGTTGATGTCCTCGCTGGTGCAGGCAAAGTGGATGAACTCGCTGACTTTAGCCAGTTCCGGCAGCTTGGCCGCTTGCTCTTTGAGCAGGTACTCGATGGCTTTTACGTCGTGGTTGGTGGTGCGCTCGATCTCTTTGACACGCTCGGCGTGCTCCAGAGCGAAGTTTTCCGCCAGGGCGTTCAGCACCGCGTTGGCTTCGGCGGAGAACGCCGGTACTTCGCTGATGCCAGGGTGAGCGGCCAGGCGCTGGAGCCAGCGCACTTCAACCAGAACACGAGCACGGATCAAACCGTATTCGCTGAAAATAGGGCGCAGGGCCTGGGTTTTGCCGGCGTAGCGGCCGTCAACAGGGGAAACCGCAGTGAGCGAAGAAAGCTGCATGGGGTGTTCTCGGACAGTCGGGCAACGAAATGGGGCGCGTATCATACATGAAAAAATCCGCCGGTCCGTTGCCAACTGACCGGCGTATTACGCGTGGGGCTATAAAAAAATCGGTTGCTGCGACTTATTCGTTGCGCATCAACGGGTAAAGCTCTTTCAGTAATTTGCGACGGCTGATGACCAACTGCCAGCGATGACCGCCCAACTGGCGCCACAACCGCGCCGAACGAATACCGGCCAGCAGCAGGGCGCGGATTTTCGAGGCGTTGTTCGGTTGTTGCAGGTTGCGCATGTCACCGTGCACCTGGATCCGCTGGCGCAAGGTGCTCAGGGTGTCCTGGTACAGCGCGCCACAGGCGGCGATCACGTTTTCGTGGGCCGGGCCGAAATGTTCGACCTGAGACTGAATCTGCGGCAGGCGCTTGCCGATGGTTTCCAGCAAATCATCGCGTTTGGCCAATTGACGCTCGAGGCCGAGCATCGACAGCGCGTAGCGCAGCGGCTCGCGCTGCAAGGTGCTCGGGTCGCGCTCCAGGGCGCCGACCAGCGCGCGATAACCTTCACGCAGGGCCAGGTCGTCGCCGCCGTACACTTCGAGGGTGTCCTTCGGGTCGCGGATCAGCAGGCTGCCGAGCATGCAGGTCAGGCCTGCCTCGGTGACCTGGCCGGTCTTGGCGATCTTGTCCACCAGCACCGCAGCGAGAAACACGCCGCCCAGTGCCGTCAATTGCTCCTGGGTCGGGCTCATGCCTGGCTGCTCCAGGGTTCGGCAACTTCGATCACGCCGCCCCCCAGGCAAATCTCTCCGTCGTAGAACACTACCGATTGGCCAGGCGTTACGGCGCGCTGCGGGTCGTCGAAGGTGGCGCGATAGCCGCTGGCGGTTTTTTCCAGGGTGCAGGGCTGATCGCTCTGGCGATAGCGAACCTTGGCGGTCAGGCGGCGCGGGCTGCTGAGGTCCACCGGGTTGACCCAGTAGATGTCCGAAGCAAGCAGGGCGCGGGAGAACAGCCATGGGTGGTCATTACCCTGGCCCACGATCAACTCGTTGTGCTCCAGGTCCTTGACCAATACATACCACGGCTCTTCGCCCGCGTCTTTCAGGCCGCCGATGCCGAGGCCCTGGCGCTGGCCGATGGTGTGGTACATCAAGCCGTGGTGACGGCCGATGATCTCGCCTTCGGTGGTCTTGATCTCGCCCGGTTGCGCCGGCAGGTACTGCTTGAGGAAGTCGCTGAAACGGCGCTCGCCGATAAAGCAGATTCCGGTGGAATCCTTCTTCTTGGCGGTGGCCAGGCCGTGTTTCTCGGCAATGGCGCGTACTTCGGGCTTTTCCAACTCGCCCACCGGGAACAGGGTCTTGGCGATCTGTTCGCCGCCGACGGCGTGCAGGAAGTAGCTCTGGTCCTTGTTGGCGTCCAGGCCCTTGAGCAGTTCGGTGCGGCCATCGATGTCGCGACGGCGCACGTAGTGGCCAGTGGCAATCAGGTCGGCGCCAAGGATCATCGCGTAGTCGAGGAACGCCTTGAACTTGATCTCGCGGTTACACAGGATGTCCGGGTTCGGCGTGCGACCGGCCTTGTATTCGGCCAGGAAGTGCTCGAACACGTTGTCCCAGTACTCGGCGGCGAAGTTCGCGGTGTGCAGCTTGATGCCGATTTTGTCACAGACGGCCTGGGCATCCGCCAGGTCGTCCATGGCGGTGCAATATTCCGTTCCATCGTCTTCTTCCCAGTTCTTCATGAACAGGCCTTCCACCTCATAACCCTGCTCCATGAGCAGAACGGCGGAAACGGAAGAATCCACGCCGCCGGACATACCGACGATGACGCGCTTCTTTTGTGTGTCAGAAGGGGCTGGATCACGCATAGGATTTCAACGGGAGTCTTTAAAAAGGACGCGATTCTAGCAGGCTCGCGTCTGCAAGGCTAAAGAGAAGGGCGGATCAATTCGAGGCTGTGGCGTTGGCCGGCCAGATAATCGTCGATGCAGCGGATAATCAGCTCGCTGCGCCAGTCTTCGCGCAGGGTTATCAATTCGTCGCGAGTCAGCCAGCGAGCGCGCACGATACCGTCGTCCAGTGGGTAGTCCGGGTGATGTTTCAGGGCCTTGGCGGTGAAGCACACGCGCTGATAGGTCACGCCATTGCTGGGAGCGGTGTACAGGTAAATCCCGACAATCCCGGTGGCTTCGACGTCCCAGCCGGTTTCTTCGAGGGTTTCGCGCACGGCGGCCTCGGTCAGGGTTTCATTCGGGTCCAGGTGGCCGGCGGGCTGGTTCAGCACGGCGCGGCCGCCCTTGAGCTCTTCGACCATCAGGAAGCGGCCGTTGTCTTCGACGATGGTGGCGACGGTGATGTGAGGTAGCCAGGTCATAAAGTGCCTCGATTCAAGGTGTAACGCTGTGTTCAGGCGCGATTGCATTCAGTGTGGGAGCGGGCTTGCTCGCGAATACGGCGTGTCAGTTAAAGAGATATTGACTGGCCCACTGCTTTCGCGAGCAAGCCCGCTCCCACCTTTTGATTGGGTTTCTTCAATAAAAGCGCCATGTCCAGAAACAGAAACCCCGGCACAGGGCCGGGGCTTCTTTGCATCCTTACAACCTTACACCAGCGCAGCGATTGCCGCGTTGAGGGTGGCGCTTGGGCGCATGGCCTTACTGGTCAGTTCGGCGTTCGGTGCGTAGTAGCCACCGATGTCCACTGGCTTGCCCTGAACGGCGTTGAGCTCGGCAACGATGGTTGCCTCGTTCGCAGTCAGGGTCTTGGCCAGTTCGCCAAACTGCGCTTGCAGTGCAGTGTCTTCGGTCTGGGCGGCCAGGGCTTGAGTCCAGTACAGCGCCAGGTAGAAGTGGCTGCCGCGGTTGTCGATGTTGCCGACTTTGCGCGATGGCGACTTGTTGTTGTCGAGGAACTGGCCGGTGGCCTGGTCCAGGGTCTTGGACAGTACCAGGGCTTTCGGGTTGTTGTAGTTCACACCCAAATGCTCGAGGGACGCGGCCAGGGCCAGGAACTCGCCCAGGGAATCCCAGCGCAGGAAGTTTTCTTCAACCAGTTGCTGTACGTGCTTCGGAGCCGAACCGCCGGCGCCGGTTTCGAACAGGCCGCCACCGTTCATCAGCGGCACGATCGACAGCATCTTGGCGCTGGTGCCCAGTTCCATGATCGGGAACAGGTCAGTCAGGTAGTCGCGCAATACGTTGCCGGTCACCGAGATGGTGTCCAGGCCCTTGCGGGTGCGCTCCAGGGTGAACTTCATCGCGTCGACCGGCGCCATGATGCGGATGTCCAGGCCTTCGGTGTTGTGGTCTTTCAGGTAAGCCTGAACTTTCTCGACCACGACGCCATCGTGTGCGCGCTGTGGGTCCAGCCAGAAAATGGCCGGGGTGTTGCTGGCGCGGGCACGGTTGACGGCCAGTTTGACCCAGTCCTGGATCGGCGCGTCTTTGGTCTGGCACATGCGGAAGATGTCGCCGGTTTCAACGGCCTGTTCCATCAGCAGGTTGCCCTTGCTGTCGGTGACGCGGACTACGCCGTCAGCCTTGATCTGGAAGGTCTTGTCGTGGGAGCCGTACTCTTCGGCTTTTTTCGCCATCAGGCCAACGTTTGGCACGCTGCCCATGGTGGTTGGGTCGAAGGCGCCGTTGGCCTTGCAGTCTTCGATCACTGCCTGGTAGATGGTGGCGTAGCAGCGATCCGGGATCACAGCCTTGGTGTCGTGCAGCTGGCCGTCGGTGCCCCACATTTTGCCGGAGTCACGGATCATGGCAGGCATCGAGGCGTCGACGATGACGTCGCTCGGCACGTGCAGGTTGGTGATGCCTTTGTCGGAGTTGACCATCGCCAGGGAAGGGCGAGCGGCGTATACCGCCTGGATGTCGGCTTCGATCTGCGCTTGCTGATCGGCCGGCAGGGCCTTGATGCGAGCGTACAGGTCGCCGATGCCGTTGTTCAGGTTGAAGCCGATCTGCTCCAGCACGACAGCGTGCTTGGCCAGCGCTTCTTTATAGAACTCGGCAACGATCTGGCCGAACATGATCGGGTCGGAGACCTTCATCATGGTGGCTTTCAGGTGAACCGACAGCAGTACGCCTTGTTTCTTGGCGTCTTCGATTTCAGCGGCGATGAAGCTGCGCAGGGCTTTTTTGCTCAGCACGGCACTGTCGATGATCTCGCCAGCCTGTACGCTGGTTTTTTCTTTCAGGACGGTAGCGGTACCGTCCTTGGCGATCAGTTCGATCTTGACGGCATCAGCGCCTTCGATCTGTACGGCTTTCTCGCTGCCGTAGAAGTCGCCGTTGCTCATGTGGGCAACGTGGGACTTGGAGTCGGCAGCCCAGGCGCCCATTTTGTGCGGGTGCTTGCGTGCGTAGTTCTTGACCGACAGCGGTGCGCGGCGATCGGAGTTGCCTTCGCGCAGTACCGGGTTCACGGCGCTGCCCTTGACCTTGTCGTAACGTGCACGGGTTTCTTTTTCCGCGTCGGTGGTTACGGTTTCCGGGTAGTCCGGCAGGTCGAAGCCCTGGGCTTGCAGTTCCTTGATGGCAGCCTGCAGCTGAGGGGTCGAAGCGCTGATGTTCGGCAGCTTGATGATGTTGGCTTCAGGGGTTACGGCCAGGTCGCCCAGTTCGGCGAGGTGGTCCGGCACGGCCTTGGCGCCCAGTTGCTCGGGGAAGCTTGCGAGGATGCGCGCGGCCAGGGAAATGTCGCGGGTTTCCACGGCAATATCAGCGGAAGCGGTGAAGGCCTCTACGATAGGCAGCAGTGAATAGGTGGCGAGGGCTGGTGCTTCGTCGGTGAAGGTGTAGATGATCTTCGAGCGGGTGGGCATATTCGGATTAACTCTCTTCTTTGCTGAAAGCATGCGCAGAAACTCGAGATGCGCCGGGTAAAGCGCGTTCGTTCAAAGTCATCCATGAGCGAAATGTCGAAGTTTCTTCGCGGTGATGTTGGGTTGCATCAGTCGAGCGTCAAGCGGGTGAGCTACTGTAGTAGCTCGGCTTTTCTGGCGGAGGGCGTCTGTCTAGAGCGGTCGGCCGTCGTGACTCTTTGGTCAGCGGCGGCATTATACATAGGTCGCTATGCTTACGCCGAGCCTTCATACAAAAGGTGTGTCGTCCATTGGTCTAAAGGTCGCAGGCAGCGGGTTACGCCTAAAGTCGCATGATGTGCTCAAGATTGGCGCTTTTCCCTTTGCTTTCAAGCTTGTAGGCCGCTAAATGTGCTGTTTTCGACGCAAATGTGCAGGGCCTGAGGTTTCAGTCCTCATTTATCTGGAGTAGGCTCGAACGCAGCCAGATGTTTAATCCATAGATGGAGTTCAGCATGGGATACAAGAAGATTCAGGTTCCGGCAGTCGGCGACAAAATCACCGTCAATGCAGACCATTCTCTCAATGTTCCTGACAACCCGATCATTCCTTTTATTGAGGGTGACGGTATTGGCGTCGACATCAGCCCGGTGATGATCAAGGTTGTCGATGCAGCTGTTAACAAGGCTTATGGCGGCAAGCGCAAGATCTCCTGGATGGAGGTTTATGCCGGCGAAAAGGCCACTCAAGTTTACGACCAGGACACCTGGCTGCCCCAGGAAACCCTGGATGCGGTCAAGGATTACGTGGTTTCCATCAAGGGCCCGCTGACCACTCCGGTCGGTGGCGGCATCCGTTCGCTGAACGTGGCCCTGCGCCAACAACTCGACCTTTATGTGTGCCTGCGCCCGGTGCGCTGGTTCGAAGGCGTGCCAAGCCCGGTCAAGAAGCCGGGCGATGTGGACATGACCATCTTCCGCGAGAACTCCGAGGATATTTACGCCGGTATCGAGTGGAAGGCCGGCTCCCCGGAAGCGATCAAGGTCATCAAGTTCCTGAAAGAAGAGATGGGTGTCACCAAGATCCGTTTCGACCAGAACTGCGGGATCGGCATCAAGCCGGTGTCCCTGGAAGGCACCAAGCGTCTGGCGCGCAAGGCCTTGCAGTATGTCGTGGATAACGATCGCGACTCGCTGACCATCGTGCACAAAGGCAACATCATGAAGTTCACCGAAGGTGCCTTCAAGGAATGGGCCTACGAAGTGGCGGCCGAAGAGTTCGGCGCGACCCTGCTGGATGGCGGGCCGTGGATGCAATTCAAGAACCCGCGCACCGGCAAGAATGTGGTGGTCAAGGACGCGATTGCCGATGCGATGCTCCAGCAGATCCTGCTACGCCCGGCGGAATATGACGTGATCGCCACCCTTAACCTTAACGGCGACTATCTGTCCGACGCCCTGGCAGCGGAAGTGGGTGGCATCGGTATTGCGCCGGGTGCCAACCTGTCCGACACGGTGGCAATGTTTGAAGCCACTCACGGTACCGCGCCGAAGTATGCCGGCAAGGACCAGGTCAACCCGGGTTCGCTGATCCTGTCGGCGGAAATGATGCTGCGACACATGGGCTGGACCGAAGCGGCCGACCTGATCATCAAGGGCACCAATGGCGCCATTTCGGCCAAGACGGTGACCTATGACTTCCATCGCTTGATGGACGGCGCCAAGCTGCTGTCGTCGTCGGCGTTCGGGGATGCGCTGATTTCGCATATGTAGGCTGGTAAGCAGGCATAAAAAACCGGCCCTGATGGCCGGTTTTTTTAGAGCGTTTGCCCAGCGGCTGATCGGGCCGGGTGTTTTTGTGATTGTTGAGCGACGTTTTCTTTAGCTGTGCTGGCGCTGACTGGAGCGCTGATATTCACCGCGTGCAAGCCTTTGGGTCCCTGAATGATATCGAAGAGAACCGGTTGCCCTGCCTTTAGTGTCTTGTAGCCATCCATTTGGATGGCGGAGTAATGCGCAAATAGGTCGTCAGTCTTGTCGTCTTCGTTGATGAAGCCGTAACCCTTGGCATTGTTGAACCACTTGACCTTACCGCTCGCCATGCCCATATCCCTCTGCACCAGACTCCATCACTGGAGTATCATCCAGTTTATCCGTCCTAACCCGAATAAATAAGGTTGACTGCGCGGACCTTTTTTACCCACTGTGGGTTCTATTGGTTGTAACACTGATTTGCCGATAGTCAAGGCGACCAGTCGGTCAGAGTTGAAATTCTGACAGGCCGCCCCCACCACTGTAATTGAACCACTGACGAACCTTTCTTTCCATGCATGCAATCAGCCAGATTCGACTAACATTCAATCAGGATCGCCCGGATCATCAAGAAGACGACGACGGTTCTGCAGGCATTGCTGTCCAGGAGGCCAAGCCTGCTTTACAGGCGCCGCCGATGTACAAGGTGGTTTTGTTCAATGATGACTACACACCGATGGATTTCGTCGTCGAAGTGCTCGAGGTGTTTTTTAACCTGAACCGCGAGTTGGCGACCAAGGTAATGCTGGCCGTTCACACAGAAGGACGGGCAGTATGTGGAGTGTTTACCCGCGACATCGCCGAGACAAAGGCCATTCAGGTCAACCAGTACGCCAGGGAAAGCCAGCATCCGCTACTCTGTGAAATCGAGAAGGACGGTTAACTCCGACCACTTGGGTATGAGGTGAAGCTATGTTAAACCGCGAGCTCGAAGTCACCCTCAATCTTGCCTTCAAGGAGGCCCGTTCGAAGCGTCATGAATTCATGACCGTCGAGCACCTGCTGCTGGCACTTTTGGATAACGAAGCTGCCGCCACCGTACTGCGTGCGTGTGGTGCCAATCTCGACAAACTCAAGCATGACCTGCAGGAGTTTATCGACTCCACCACGCCGTTGATCCCCGTTCATGACGAGGACCGCGAGACCCAGCCTACCCTGGGCTTCCAGCGGGTACTGCAGCGTGCCGTTTTCCACGTACAGAGCTCCGGCAAGCGCGAAGTCACAGGGGCCAATGTGCTCGTGGCGATCTTCAGCGAGCAGGAAAGCCAGGCCGTATTCCTGCTCAAGCAGCAAAGCGTTGCCCGTATTGATGTCGTCAACTACATCGCCCATGGCATTTCCAAAGTGCCAGGGCATGGCGATCACTCAGAAGGTGAGCAGGATATGCAGGATGACGAGGGCGGTGAGTCTTCTTCTTCGAGCAACCCGCTGGATGCCTATGCCAGCAACCTCAACGAACTGGCGCGCCAAGGGCGGATCGATCCGCTGGTAGGGCGTGAGCTGGAAGTTGAGCGCGTGGCGCAGATCCTGGCGCGTCGTCGCAAAAACAACCCGCTGTTGGTCGGTGAGGCAGGCGTGGGTAAAACCGCGATTGCCGAAGGCCTGGCCAAACGCATTGTTGATAACCAGGTGCCAGACCTGCTGGCCAACAGCGTCGTCTACTCCCTTGACCTGGGCGCGTTACTTGCCGGGACCAAGTACCGTGGCGACTTCGAGAAGCGCTTCAAGGCGCTGCTCGGCGAGCTGAAAAAACGCCCGCAGGCGATCCTGTTCATTGACGAAATCCACACCATCATCGGTGCCGGTGCAGCTTCCGGTGGCGTGATGGATGCCTCGAACCTGCTCAAGCCGCTGCTGTCTTCGGGTGATATCCGTTGCATCGGTTCGACCACGTTCCAGGAATTCCGCGGGATCTTCGAAAAAGACCGTGCCCTGGCGCGCCGCTTCCAGAAAGTGGATGTGTCCGAGCCGTCGGTTGAAGACACCATCGGTATCCTGCGCGGGCTCAAGGGGCGTTTCGAAGCGCACCATGGCATCGAGTACACCGATGAAGCGCTGCGTGCAGCCGCCGAGCTGGCGTCGCGTTACATCAATGACCGGCACATGCCGGACAAGGCTATCGACGTGATCGACGAGGCGGGTGCCTACCAGCGCCTGCAGCCGGTGGAGAAGCGTGTGAAACGCATCGACGTGCCTCAGGTCGAGGACATCGTGGCGAAGATCGCGCGTATTCCGCCTAAACACGTCAACACCTCCGACAGGGAGCTGCTGCGTAACCTGGAGCGCGACCTCAAGCTGACCGTGTTTGGTCAGGATGCGGCCATCGATTCGCTGTCCACCGCGATCAAGCTGTCCCGTGCGGGCCTCAAGTCGCCGGACAAGCCGGTCGGTTCGTTCCTGTTCGCCGGGCCTACCGGTGTCGGCAAGACCGAAGCGGCGCGGCAGTTGGCCAAAGCTATGGGTATCGAGCTGGTGCGTTTCGACATGTCCGAGTACATGGAGCGTCACACCGTGTCGCGCCTGATCGGTGCGCCTCCGGGCTATGTCGGATTCGACCAGGGCGGCCTGTTGACCGAGGCGATCACCAAGCAGCCACATTGCGTACTGCTGCTCGATGAAATCGAGAAGGCGCACCCGGAAGTCTTCAACCTGCTGTTGCAGGTGATGGACCACGGTACCCTGACCGACAACAACGGGCGCAAGGCGGACTTCCGCAACGTGATCGTGATCATGACCACCAACGCCGGTGCCGAAACGGCCGCGCGGGCTTCCATTGGCTTTACTCATCAGGATCACTCTTCCGACGCCATGGAAGTGATCAAGAAGAGCTTCACGCCGGAATTCCGCAACCGTCTGGACACCATTATCCAGTTTGGTCGCCTCAGCCATGAGGTCATCAAAAGCGTGGTGGACAAGTTCCTCACCGAGCTTCAGGCGCAGCTGGAAGACAAGCGCGTGCAGCTGGAGGTGACGGACGCAGCGCGCAACTGGCTGGCGGAAGGTGGCTACGACGCGGCAATGGGCGCTCGCCCAATGGCTCGCCTGATCCAGGACAAGATCAAGCGCCCACTGGCGGAAGAGATCCTGTTTGGCGAACTGGCGGACCACGGTGGCGTGGTGCATATCGATCTGAAGGACGGCGAGCTGACCTTCGACTTCGAGACCACGGCTGAAATGGCCTGATAGCTGACGCAACAAAACAAAAAGGCGCCGAGAGGCGCCTTTTTGCTGTCTGGATAAATGGGTGGGTCGATACCTATCGACCGGTGAAGATCAACTGTGGGAGCTGGCTTGCCTGCGATGGCGGCGGGCCAGTCAAGCATGCAGTAACGGACAGACCGCTATCGCAGGCAAGCCAGCTCCCACAGGGTCAAGTGGCGACTGTTAAATCGCGCGCGCACAAAAACGCCCGGCATAACCGGGCGTCTTGTATTGACTTGATTAACGGGCGCGGTAAGTGATGCGCCCTTTACTCAGGTCATAGGGCGTCAGTTCGACGCGCACTTTGTCACCGGTAAGAATACGGATGTAATTCTTGCGCATCTTGCCGGAGATATGCGCGGTTACGACGTGCCCATTTTCCAACTCCACACGAAACATGGTGTTGGGCAGGGTGTCGACGACAGTGCCTTCCATTTCGAAGCTGTCTTCTTTCGACATGCAGTAAAGCCCTCGGTATCCAGTGAATGGCCCGGTGCAACTGCGCCAGGCAAAAGCGGCGTGCATTGTGCCCGAAAAAGGGTGTTTAAGCCAAGAGGTTCTAGTTCAAGGTGACCCATCTTTGGTTAATTAACAGCTCAATGGGCCGATATTGGGTCTTGTAGTTCATCTTTTTGCAGTTTTTTATCCAGTATCCGAGGTACACCGCCTCCAATTCCATGCGCAAGGCTTCGCCGATTTGCCACAGGATCGCAAAGCGTCCCAGGCTGCGACGCTCTTCGGCGGGCTCATAAAAGGTGTAGACCGCCGACAGGCCATTGGGCAAAAGGTCGGTGACGGCTACGGCGACCAGGCGCCCTTCAAGGCGGAACTCGTAGAAACGCGAGAAGGGCAGGTCGCGTACCAGGAAGGTGGAAAACTGGTCACGACTGGGTGGGAACATGTCGCCATCGGCATGGCGCTGTTCGATGTAGCGTTGGTAGAGGTCGAAATATTCTTCACTGAAGCCCGGTTTGGCAGCGGTGACGGTCAGGTCGGCATTGCGCTTGAGGATGCGTTTCTGATTACGGTCCGGCAGGAACTGCGCCACCGGGATACGCGCCGGTACGCAGGCGTTGCAGTTCTGGCAGTGCGGCCGGTAGAGGTGGTCGCCGCTGCGCCGGAAGCCCATTTCCGACAAATCGGCATACACATGCACGTCCATCGGCTGGCTGGGGTCGAGGAACAGCGTGGTGGCCTGCTCATCGGGCAGATAGCTGCATGAGTGGGGTTGAGTGGCATAAAACTTCAAACGCGCCAGCTCGGTCATGATCAACCCTCGGATAAGCTTTGAAATAAGTGTAAGCCAGGTGCGGGAAAGTCGCCTAGGAAACCCATGGCGCAGAGTTGGTTTGGTCCAAATGGTCGCGCAGGTAGTTGGCAAAGTCGCTGCGGGGAATGGCGCGGGCGCCGAGGCTGTGCAGGTGGTCGGTGGGCATCTGGCAGTCGATCAGTACAAAGCCCCATGCCTGCAATTGCCTGACCAGGGTGGCAAAGCCGAATTTCGAGGCGTTGTCGGCGCGACTGAACATGGATTCGCCGAAGAACAGCTGGCCCATCGCCAAGCCATACAGGCCGCCGACCAGTTCGCCTTGATCCCACACCTCCACCGAGTGCGCATAGCCGCGCTGGTGCAGTTGCAGGTAGGCGCTCTGCATGGCTTCGGTGATCCAGGTGCCGTCGGCATAACTGCGCGGTGCGGCACATGCCTGAATGACGGCGGCGAAATCCTGATCGTAGGTCACCGTGTAACGCTGCTGGCGCAACAGTTTGCCGAGGCTGCGGGACACATGCAGTTCGTCGGGGAACAGCACGGTGCGTGGGTCGGGTGACCACCAGAGGATGGGCTGGCCTTCCGAGAACCAGGGAAAGCAGCCGTGGCGATAGGCCTGGATCAAGCGGTCGGCCGACAGGTCGCCACCGGCGGCGAGCAGGCCATTGGGTTCGCGCATGGCCTTGGCCAGCGGTGGAAACGTCAGGGTGTTGCGTTGTAACCAGGTCAGCATGGCATCCAGGCTTACGGAAGGGGAGGGCGGTAACGGCGATGTTGCCCGTTGCAAGAGCTGTGATTATTGTCGACGAAACGCTCTGGGGCTACCCCGAACATGGGATCGGTGCAGATAAGCATGAACGGGTGTTGCTGCAACTCTATGCCGGGGGCGTGGTCGTAATCGCGTACGTCGGTCGGCAAGCTAGCCTGGATTGGCAAAAACAGCTCATAAGCCTTTGTCAGCAAAGACAATGCATGCTCAAATTGAACGTTATGAAACCGGAGACTGGCTATGCTGTGTAACGTAGGGCCAAGTGCGTGGCATCGCGCACACAAACCCGTACAATGCGGCCATTCAGGCGTTATCGCCGTTTCATGAATCAGTTGCAGAGTGTTAAAAGTAGCTTCACTGACACTCGTTCATTTTTTACCTGCTCGGATTGAGCAGTATTTTGCAGTCATTCAATAGATGGACGCGCTAAAGGCGCAGGAATAGACCCGTTTTGAAGAAATCCGCCGCAACACCTAAAGCCGCAGTCGTGCCCGCCTGGCGCCAGCACCTGCACTATCGACTCAAGGAAGGTGCACTGATCGCCATCGGCGCCCTGTGCCTGTTCCTGATGATGGCCTTGCTCACCTATGGCAAGGACGATCCAGGCTGGAGCCACAACAGCAAGATCGAAGACGTGCAGAACTTCGGTGGTCCTGCCGGTTCCTACAGCGCCGATATCCTGTTCATGGTGCTGGGTTATTTCGCCTATATCTTCCCGCTGCTGCTGGCCATCAAGACCTGGCAGATCTTCCGCCAGCGTCATGAACCGTGGCAGTGGAGCGGCTGGCTGTTCTCCTGGCGCCTGATCGGCCTGGTGTTCCTGGTGCTCTCGGGCGCGGCCCTGGCCCATATCCATTTCCACGCACCTACCGGCTTGCCGGCCGGTGCCGGCGGCGCACTGGGCGAAAGCCTCGGCGACCTGGCCCGCAGGACCCTGAACATCCAGGGCAGCACCCTGATTTTCATCGCGTTGTTCCTGTTTGGCCTCACGGTGTTTACCGACCTGTCCTGGTTCAAGGTCATGGACGTGACCGGCAAGATCACCCTCGACCTGCTGGAACTGTTCCAGGGCGCCGCCAATCGCTGGTGGTCGGCCCGAGTTGACCGCAAGCGCATGGTTGCGCAACTGCGTGAGGTCGATACCCGCGTCAACGAGGTGGTGGCCCCGAGCACGCCGGACCGGCGTGAGCAAGCCAAGGTCAAGGAACGCCTGATCGAACGCGAACAGGCGCTGACCAAGCACATGTCGGACCGCGAGAAGCAGGTACCGCCGGTGATTGCACCTGCGCCGCCGAAGGCCCCCGAGCCAAGCCATCGTGTGCAGAAAGAGAAACAGGCGCCGTTGTTTGTCGACAGCGCCGTGGAAGGCACTTTGCCGCCGATCTCGATTCTCGACCCGGCGGAAAAGAAACAGCTCAACTATTCCCCTGAGTCCCTGGCGGCCGTCGGCCACCTGCTGGAAATCAAGCTCAAGGAATTCGGCGTCGAAGTCTCGGTGGATTCGATCCACCCGGGCCCGGTGATTACCCGCTACGAAATCCAGCCGGCTGCCGGCGTGAAGGTCAGCCGCATTTCCAACCTGGCCAAGGATCTGGCGCGTTCGCTGGCGGTGACCAGCGTGCGGGTGGTGGAAGTGATTCCGGGCAAGACCACCGTCGGTATCGAGATTCCCAACGAAGACCGGCAGATCGTGCGCTTCTCCGAAGTGCTGTCGACCCCGGAATACGACAACTTCAAATCGCCGGTGACATTGGCCCTGGGCCACGACATCGGCGGCAAGCCGGTGATCACCGACCTGGCGAAAATGCCGCACTTGCTGGTTGCCGGTACCACCGGTTCCGGTAAGTCGGTGGGTGTGAACGCGATGATCCTGTCGATCCTGTTCAAGTCTGGCCCGGAAGACGCCAAGCTGATCATGATCGACCCGAAAATGCTCGAGCTGTCGATCTACGAAGGCATTCCGCACCTGCTGTGCCCGGTAGTGACCGACATGAAGGACGCCGCCAACGCCCTGCGCTGGAGCGTCGCCGAGATGGAGCGTCGCTACAAGCTGATGGCGAAGATGGGCGTACGTAACCTGTCGGGCTTCAACGCCAAGGTCAAGGAAGCCCAGGACGCCGGCACGCCGCTGACCGACCCGCTGTACAAGCGCGAAAGCATTCACGACGAAGCGCCGCTGTTGACCAAGCTGCCGACCATCGTGGTGGTGGTCGACGAATTTGCCGACATGATGATGATCGTCGGCAAGAAGGTCGAAGAGCTGATTGCCCGTATCGCCCAGAAGGCGCGGGCCGCCGGTATCCACTTGATCCTGGCGACCCAGCGTCCGTCGGTGGACGTGATCACCGGCCTGATCAAGGCCAACATCCCGACCCGCATGGCGTTCCAGGTATCGAGCAAGATCGACTCCCGGACCATCATCGACCAGGGCGGCGCCGAGCAGCTGCTGGGCCACGGTGACATGCTCTACATGCCGCCGGGCACCAGCCTGCCGATCCGCGTTCACGGCGCCTTCGTCTCCGACGATGAAGTGCACCGTGTGGTGGAAGCCTGGAAGCTGCGCGGTGCGCCGGAATACAACGATGACATCCTTGCGGGCGTCGAAGAGGCCGGCAGCGGCTTCGACGGTGGCAGCAGCGGTGGCGACGATGATGCCGAGACCGATGCGCTCTATGACGAAGCGGTGCAGTTTGTGCTTGAGAGCCGCCGCGCCTCCATCTCTGCCGTACAGCGCAAGCTGAAGATTGGCTACAACCGCGCTGCCCGCATGATCGAAGCCATGGAAATGGCCGGCGTGGTCACCTCGATGAACACCAACGGCTCGCGCGAAGTGATTGCGCCAGCGCAGATGCGTGACTGATTACGTGCCGCGTGGCAACACGCGGCACGCCTTGCAAACGAATCTAAGAGGACTCCCATGCGTCTTATCCGCATGCTGTTGTTGCCTGCATTGGCCCTGACTGCTGTTTCGGCTCATGCTGACCCGGCTTCCGTCGCCAGCCTGAAAAACCTGTTGGACAAATCCCAGACCCTGACCGCGCGCTTCTCCCAGCTCACGCTGGATGCCGGTGGCACCCAATTGCAGGAAACCGCCGGCGAGATGGCTGTGCAGCGCCCAGGGCTGTTCTACTGGCACACGGAAGGCAAAGCCGAGCAGACCATCGTCTCGGACGGCCAAAAAGTCACCCTGTGGGACCCGGACCTGGAGCAGGCGACCATCAAGAAGCTCGACCCGCGCCTGAACCAGACGCCAGCGCTGTTGCTGTCGGGCGATGTGTCGAAAATCAACGACAGCTTCGACATTACCTCCAAGCAGACCAGCAACGTGATTGAGTTCACCCTTAGGCCGAAATCCAAGGACACGCTCTTTGACACGCTGTCCCTGTCGTTTGGCAACGGCGTGATCAACAACATGCGCCTGGTTGACAGCGTCGGCCAGCGCACCGATATCCTGTTCTCCGGGGTCAAGGCCAACCAGCCGGTACCGGCATCCAAGTTCAAGTTCGACATCCCGAAGGGTGCCGACGTGATCCAGGAATAAACTGCCCAGAGGTTTCAAACGCTGCCCATGGACCTGTTTCGAAGTGACCCGATTGCTCAGCCTCTGGCGGCGCGCCTGCGTTCGACCAACCTGGACGAGTACGTCGGGCAGGAACACCTGCTCGCTCGCGGCAAGCCTTTGCGCGAAGCCCTGGAGCAGGGTGCGCTGCACTCGATGATTTT
Source organism: Pseudomonas sp. 32A (assembly GCF_052682255.1). Taxonomy (NCBI): domain Bacteria; kingdom Pseudomonadati; phylum Pseudomonadota; class Gammaproteobacteria; order Pseudomonadales; family Pseudomonadaceae; genus Pseudomonas; species Pseudomonas sp. 32A. The sequence goes on from NZ_JBQYLY010000001.1 coordinate 5,491,432, forward strand.
CTGGGGGCCGCCGGGCGTGGGTAAGACCACCCTGGCGCGGCTCCTGGCAAAAGTCTCGGATGCCCACTTCGAGACGGTCTCGGCGGTGCTGGCCGGGGTCAAGGAAATCCGCCAGGCGGTGGAAGTCGCCAAGCAGCAGGCCGGGCAATACGGCAAGCGCACCATCCTGTTCGTCGACGAAGTGCATCGCTTCAACAAGTCGCAGCAGGATGCGTTCTTGCCGTATGTCGAAGACGGCACGCTGATCTTTATTGGCGCCACCACTGAAAACCCGTCTTTTGAACTGAACAACGCCTTGCTGTCCCGGGCGCGTGTCTATGTGCTCAAGAGCCTCGATGAAGCCGCGATGCAGAAGCTGTTGCAGCGCGCGCTGAATGAAGACAAGGGCCTGGGCAAGCGCCAACTGAGTGTCAGCGAGGAAGGCTTCAAGATTCTGCTGACCGCGGCTGACGGCGATGGTCGACGTTTTCTCAATCTGCTGGAGAACGCGTCCGACCTGGCCGAGGATGGCAGCGAAATCGGTGTCGACTTGCTGCAAAGCCTGCTGGGCGACACCCGCCGGCGTTTCGACAAAGGCGGCGAAGCGTTCTACGACCAGATTTCCGCGTTGCACAAGTCGGTGCGCGGCTCAAACCCAGACGGTGCGCTGTACTGGTTTGCGCGGATGATCGACGGCGGTTGCGACCCGCTGTACCTGGCCCGGCGCGTGGTGCGCATGGCCAGTGAAGACATCGGCAATGCCGACCCGCGCGCGCTGAGCCTGTGCCTGGCCGCCTGGGAAGTGCAGGAGCGCCTGGGCAGCCCGGAAGGCGAGTTGGCGGTGGCCCAGGCCATCACTTATCTGGCCTGCGCGCCGAAAAGCAATGCGGTGTACATGGGTTTCAAGTCCGCCCTGCGTTCCGCCGCCGAGCATGGTTCCCTGGAAGTGCCGCTGCACCTGCGCAATGCGCCGACCAAGCTGATGAAGCAGCTGGGTTATGGCGATGAATACCGTTACGCCCATGATGAGCCGGACGCCTATGCGGCTGGCGAAGATTACTTCCCGGATGACCTTGCGCCGCAGCCGTTCTACCAGCCGGTGCCCCGCGGCCTGGAACTGAAGATCGGCGAAAAGCTCAATCACCTCGCCCAACTTGACCGGCTTAGCCCGAAACAGCGGAGAAAGTAGTGCTTAGAACGATTCTTGCCGTGTCCGTGGCCGGCATCGCTGGTACATTATTGCGTTTCGCCACCAGCACCTGGGTCAGCGCCAATTGGCCGAAGCATTTTTATGCGGCGACCCTGGCGGTCAATCTGGTGGGCTGTTTGATCATCGGTTTGTTGTACGGGTGGTTTCTGATTCGTCCGGAAGTGCCGATTGAGATTCGGGCCGGCTTGATTGTCGGCTTTGTAGGCGGTCTGACGACCTTTTCATCCTTTTCACTGGACACGCTGCGCCTGCTGGAAAGCGGGCAGGCACCGGTCGCCTTCGGGTACCTGGCCATCAGCGTGTTCGGCGGGCTAATCGCCACCTGGGCTGGCCTGTCCTTGACCAAACTTTGATAAACGAGAGACCGACATGCTCGATTCCAAACTGTTACGTAGCAACCTTCAGGACGTAGCGGACCGCCTGGCATCCCGTGGCTTTGCCTTGGATGTTGCGCGCATCGAAGCGCTGGAAGAACAGCGCAAGACCGTCCAGACCCGCACCGAGGCACTGCAGGCTGAGCGTAATGCGCGTTCCAAATCCATCGGTCAGGCCAAGCAACGCGGCGAAGACATCGCGCCGTTGATGGCGGACGTCGAGCGTATGGCTGGCGAGTTGGCTTCCGGCAAAGTCGAACTGGACGCGATCCAGACTGAACTGGACTCGATCCTGCTGGGTATCCCGAACCTGCCACACGAGTCCGTGCCGATTGGCGAAGACGAAGACGGCAACGTCGAAGTCCGTCGCTGGGGTACGCCAAAAACTTTCGATTTCGAGATCAAGGACCACGTCGCCCTGGGCGAATTGACCGGTGGCCTGGACTTCGAGACAGCGGCCAAAATGTCCGGTGCGCGCTTTGCCTTGCTGCGCGGCCCGATCGCGCGCATGCACCGTGCCCTGGCGCAGTTCATGATCAACCTGCACACCGGCGAACACGGCTACGAAGAGGCTTACACCCCGTACCTGGTTCAGGCGCCGGCGCTGATGGGCACCAGCCAGCTGCCGAAGTTCGAGGAAGACCTGTTCAAGATCAGCCGCGATGGCGAAGCCGATCTGTACCTGATCCCGACCGCCGAAGTGTCGCTGACCAACATCGTGGCCGGGGAAATCCTCGACGCCAAGCAACTGCCGCTCAAGTTTGTCGCCCACTCGCCGTGCTTCCGCAGCGAAGCCGGTGCATCGGGCCGCGACACCCGCGGCATGATCCGCCAACACCAGTTCGACAAGGTCGAGATGGTCCAGGTTGTCGAGCCGTCGACCTCCATGGAAGCGCTGGAAGGCCTGACCGCCAACGCCGAACGCGTCCTGCAACTGCTGGAACTGCCGTACCGCGTTCTGGCCCTGTGCACTGGCGACATGGGTTTCAGCGCTGTGAAGACTTACGACCTGGAAGTGTGGGTGCCGAGCCAGGACAAATACCGCGAGATTTCGTCGTGCTCCAACTGCGGTGATTTCCAGGCCCGTCGCATGCAGGCGCGTTTCCGTAACCCGGAAACCGGCAAGCCAGAGCTGGTCCACACCCTCAACGGCTCGGGCCTGGCGGTGGGCCGTACCCTGGTGGCCGTGCTGGAAAACTACCAGCAGGCTGACGGTTCGATCCGTGTGCCTGAGGTGCTCAAGCCTTACATGGCGGGCGTTGAGGTCATCGGCTAAATGGAATTTCTGCCGCTGTTTCATAACCTGCGCGGCAGTCGTGTGTTGGTCGTCGGTGGCGGGGAGATTGCCTTGCGCAAATCCCGGCTGCTGGCCGACGCCGGCGCGTTGTTGCGGGTGGTTGCTCCCCAGATTGAAGACCAGTTGCGTGAACTGGTACAGGGCAGTGGCGGTGAACTGATTTTGCGCGGTTATCAGGAGGCCGACCTCGACGGCTGCACCCTGATCATCGCCGCGACCGACGACGAGCCGCTGAACGCGCAAGTGTCCAGCGATGCCCGGCGCCGTTGCGTACCGGTCAATGTGGTGGATGCGCCAGCCTTGTGCAGCGTGATCTTCCCGGCGATAGTCGACCGTTCGCCGTTGGTAATCGCAGTGTCCAGCGGCGGCGATGCGCCGGTGCTGGCACGCCTGATTCGCGCCAAGCTGGAAACCTGGATTCCGTCGACTTACGGCCAATTGGCCGGGTTGGCGGCGCGGTTTCGTAGCCAGGTCAAAGGTTTGTTTCCGGATGTGCAGCAACGTCGCGCGTTCTGGGAAGAGGTCTTTCAGGGCCCGATTGCTGATCGGCAACTGGCCGGGCAGGGCGATGAAGCCGAGCGTTTGTTGGTGGCGAAAATCAACGGCGCGCCGCCGCACGCTCCGGGCGAAGTCTACCTGGTGGGTGCAGGCCCGGGTGATCCGGACCTGCTGACCTTCCGTGCGCTGCGCTTGATGCAACAGGCCGATGTGGTGCTGTACGACCGTTTGGTGGCGCCGGCGATTCTTGAGCTGTGCCGTCGCGATGCCGAGCGGGTGTACGTCGGCAAGCGTCGCGCCGACCATGCGGTGCCGCAAGACCAGATCAACCAGCAGCTGGTGGACCTGGCCAAGCAAGGCAAGCGCGTGCTGCGGCTCAAGGGTGGCGATCCGTTCATCTTTGGGCGTGGTGGTGAAGAGATTGAAGAACTGGCGGCCCATGGCATCCCGTTCCAGGTGGTGCCGGGTATTACGGCGGCCAGTGGTTGCGCGGCGTATGCCGGTATTCCGCTAACCCACCGCGACTATGCGCAATCGGTTCGTTTCATTACCGGGCACTTGAAGGACGGAACTTCGGACCTGCCATGGAGTGACCTGGTGGGGCCTTCGCAAACCCTGGTGTTCTACATGGGATTGATCGGGTTGCCGATCATCTGCGAACAGTTGATCCAGCATGGTCGCTCGGCGGATACGCCGGCGGCGTTGATTCAGCAGGGCACTACGTCCAACCAGCGAGTGTTTACCGGCACCCTGGCTGACCTGCCACGCATGGTGGCGGAGCATGAAGTTCATGCGCCGACACTGGTGATTGTGGGAGAAGTGGTGCTGTTGCGTGAGAAGCTGAAGTGGTTTGAAGGCGCTCAGTCGCAAGTCTGACAAGCGCGACGCATTCCAACTGTAGGAGCGAGCTTGCTCGCGAAAAACTCAAGGTCACCGCGCTCATTCAGCATGAGCGCGTTATCGTTGACGACCTTCGCGAGCAAGCTTGCTCCTACAGGGCTTGGATCAACTCCAAATCCCTTTCCCGCTCAACCGCTCCCGGTCATGCTCCGCCTCAAACGTCTGCAACGGCCCCTTCGGCACAATCCCCGTCGGATTAATCGTGCGGTGACTGGCGTAGTAATGCCCCTTGATGTGGGCAAAATCCACCGTCTCGGCAATCCCCGGCCACTGATACAGCTCCCTTAGCCAGTTCGACAAGTTCGGATAATCCGCAATCCGTCGCAGGTTGCATTTGAAGTGGCTGTAATACACCGCATCAAAGCGAATCGCTGTGGTGAAAAGCCTTACATCGGCTTCGGTCAGGTATTCCCCCGCCAAGTAACGATGGTTACCCAAGTGCTGTTCAAGGTGATCCAGTTCGGCAAACACATCATCAAATGCGGCTTCATAGGCCTTTTGCGACGTGGCAAAGCCTGCGCGGTATACACCGTTGTTCACGGCGGGATAGATCCGGTCGTTCAGTGCATCGATGGTCGCGCGCTGGGCCTCGGGATAGAAATCCAGTTGATTGCCGGTCAGTTCATTAAACGCACTGTTGAACATGCGAATAATCTCCGCCGATTCATTGCTGACAATCCGCTTGAGCTTCTTGTCCCACAACACCGGCACCGTGACGCGCCCGGTGTAGTTGGCGGTGTCGGCGGTGTAGCGTTGGTGCATGTAGGTGAAGTCGTCGAGTTTGTCGCCGCTGGAGCCGTGGGCCTTGTCGAAGGTCCAGCCGTTCTCGAGCATTAACCAACTGACCACGGACACATCAATCAGGCTTTCCAGGCCTTTTAGCTTGCGCAGGATCAATGTGCGATGTGCCCAAGGGCAGGCGAGGGAGACGTACAGATGGTAGCGGCCGGCTTCGGCCGCGAAACCGCCTTCGCCGGTCGGGCCGGGCTCGCCGTCGGCGGTCACCCAGTGACGGCGTTGCGCCTGCTCCCGTTGGAAGGCACCGTCTGCGCTACTTTCGTACCACTGGTCATGCCAGCGTCCTTCGATCAGCAAACCCATGACTGACTCCTTGGCTAATAAGCGTAGGAGTGCAGTCTAAAGGTCTGAGTTCGAACAAAAAGCGCAAAGGCTGGGGGTTAATGATCGACTAAATCGATTTGTCCCGGGCGTCCCAGTACTGCTGGGCCAGTTCAAACGCTTGCTCACGAGGGTGGCCGAGGCCGCGCAAGGCCAGGGCCATGGTGGCGATCAATGCCAGTTGCGGGTAGCTGTCCTGCACGTCGCCGCGCCATAACGCCTTGAGGTGCTCGGGCTCCAGGGTCGCTGGTTTGACGTGGCGCTGGGCGGAGAGGGCAGGCCACTCTTCATCCCAGCTTTCGCCGCCGGTGGTGCCGTACAGGTGACTGATGGTGTCCGGGTTGATCTCGATCTCGCCGCCGTCGCCCTTGACCACAATGGTGTTGTCGCCGAGCAAGCCGCTGGCATCGCGGTGCACGCCTTGGTAGCCAGGGTGGAAGATGCTTTGCAGGCCGCAGCGGGCGCTCAGCGGGTTGAGGATGCGCGCCAGGGAGTGGATCGGCGAACGCAGGCCCAGGGTGTTGCGCAGGTCGATCATGCGCTGCAGTTGCGGCGCCCAATCTCCCAGGGGAATAAATGCCAGGTTGCCCTGCTCAAGGGCGGCCTCGACCTGTTGCCAGTTGCGGCACAACGGAATCTGCAAGCCTTCCAGCAATTGCTCGGTGTAGAGCCGGCCTGCCGTATGTGCGCCGCCGCCATGCATCAAGATGCGCACGCCGTTCTGTGCCAGGCACTTGGCCGCCAACAGGTACCACGGCAGGTGGCGCTTTTTACCGGCGTAGGTAGGCCAGTCGACATCCACATTGAGTGACGGTGCATTCAAGCGTTCGCGCACCGCTTCGGTGAAGCCTGCGAGTTCTTCCGGGCTTTCTTCCTTGTGCCGCAACAGCATCAGGAAGGCGCCGAGCTGGGTGTCTTCGACCTTCTCGTCCAGCAGCATGCCCATGGCTTCCCGGGCTTCCTCGCGGGTAAGGTTGCGGGCGCCGCGCTTGCCTTTGCCAAGGATGCGCACGAACGGTGCGAACGGGTGCTCGGCAGGGGTTTCAGTGATCAACGGGGCAAAGTCAGTCATAAGCAATTCGTCGGCCTGGGCAGGCCCGCCAGCTTGGCGGCGAGTTTGGCGGGAGTGCCTTTGAACAGTCGGTTGAGGTGCAGGCTGTTGCCCTTTTCCGGGCCCAGCTTCAAGGCGGTGTATTTGATCAGCGGGCGAGTAGCGGGCGACAGCTGGAATTCGCTGTAGAAACCCCGCAGCAGTTCGAGGATTTCCCAGTGTTCCGGGGTCAGCGCCAGGTCTTCTGCGCTGGCGAGGGCGTTGGCCACGTCGCTGGACCACGCGTTCAGGTCGACGAGGTAGCCGTCCTTGTCCAGTTCGAGGGTGCGCTCGCCTACGGTCAGGGTGTTCATAGCCAAGTGTTGACCTTGTCGTAATCGAGCGACAGCTGGACGAAGGCCGGGTAATCGACACTGGCGACCCAGGCAGGCACCGCAAGATTGCGCGCCTGGCCGTCTTCGGCCAGCACAAACACCTTCAAACCCTTGGCTTGCAGGGCCTGGTAGGGCGCGCTGGCGGCTTGCAGGGCATAGGCGCCGTCGCCGCACAGCAGGATCGCATCCTGTGCGCCACAGAGGCGCAGGCAACTGTCCAGTCGGCTATCAGTAAAAGGAGAGTGGGATACCACATGCAAAGTCGACATCAGAGGGTAATCACCTGGTCGTAACGGTCAATCATCAGTGAGATCTGTTCACTGCTCAGCGGCTGCGCGTTGCCGGAGGCGGTCAGGCCGCGCTCGGTGAGGCTATGGCTGCAGGCAAACACATCCTCAACCCCAAACAACTCCAACGCCTGGAGGTTGGCGCTGAGGTCTTTCTGTTGCACGGCCTTGGCGTCCTGGCTTGCAGCCAGTTGAAACACGCCGTCGTCCAGAAACAACAGGCCAATCGGCAAATCAAACGCGCCGCCAGCCAACACGATATCCAGCGCTTCGCGGGCACTGGGGCCGGACCACGGTGCCTGTCGGCTGATCACCAGCAAGGATTTCGACATGTCACGGCCCTCCGAAGCAGATCAAACGGTCAGCGGCCTGGGCGGCGTCATGCAGTTGCCCAAGCCCGGACAACGCCCAAGGCGCCTCCAGGTTCACCGCGCTGCGTTGATAGCGGGTGGCCTCTTCGGCATTCAGCACCCCACGGCGCAGGGCCGCGGCGATGCACACCACGCCATCAAGCTGATGCTTGCTGACAAACTCGCGCCACTGACGGGCGATATCCTGCTCGTCCTGCGGCGCAACAATGTTGGTGGACGCGCTGTAGACGCCATCCTGATAAAAAAACAGCCGCACAATTTCATGTCCGCCGGCCAGCGCCGCCTGAGCGAACAGCAAGGCACGGCGCGAGGAGGGCGCATGGGCGGCGGAAAAAAGCGCAATCGCGAACTTCATGGAACACTCTGAAGGCAAAACCTGTGGCAATGATAAAGCCGCGGGCAACAAAAAGCCCGCCGAAGCGGGCTTTTTACATGGGGCTAAGATCAGTCGTCGCGGCTCATGATGCCGAAGATCTGCAACAGGCTGATAAACAGGTTGTAGATCGATACATACAGGCTGATGGTGGCCATGATGTAGTTACGCTCGCCACCCTGGATGATCGCGCTGGTCTGGAACAGGATGCACGCCGAGGAGAACAGGACGAAACCGGCGCTGATCGCCAGCTGCAGGCCGCTGATCTGGAAGAACATGCCTGCCAGCACGGCAGCCAGCAACACGAAGAAACCGGCGGTGATGAAGCCACCCAGGAAGCTCATGTCCTTGCGGGAGATCAGCACGTAAGCCGACAGGCCGCCAAATACCAGGGCAGTCATGGCAAATGCCGAGCTGACCACTTCCGCGCCGCCGGCCATGCCGAGGTAACGGTTAAGGATCGGGCCGAGGATAAAGCCCATGAAACCGGTCAAGGCAAACGCCGACACCAGGCCCCAGGCCGAGTCGCGCAGCTTGTTGGTCAGGAAGAACAGACCATAGAAGCCGATCAACACGACGAAGATATTCGGGTAGCCGACCCGCATTTGCTGGGCCCCGAAGGCCATCACGCCGCTGAACGCGAGGGTGAGAGCAAGCAAGCCGTACGTATTGCGCAGGACGCGGCTAACTTCTAGCTGCTCAGCCTGCGCGTTTCCATTCACTGCGTAATTTTGTTCGCGCATGGCGACACTCCTTCAGTTTTGAAACATTCAGTCGCAAGGATCATAACAGACGCTCTGTAACAAGCGATGGCGAGAGTTTGACAGTGTGTTTCATTCGGGTATTATGGCGCCCGCTGAGACAGGATGGGCTATGCTAATCCTGTGTTGCATAAGGGAAATTGGCAGAGTGGTTGAATGCACCGGTCTTGAAAACCGGCGAACGTTAATAGCGTTCCCAGGGTTCGAATCCCTGGTTTCCCGCCAAATTAAACGATAAGGCCTCGATTATTCGGGGCTTTTTCGTATCTGGGGTTTGAGAAGGTTTCTTCTGCTTTTGGCTGGAGTTCCGAAACTTTCGGGTAGGGGTTCCGAAACTTTGCCTATTTTGACGGTTTCGCGGTCGCGCCAATCCTCCTGTAAACCCGCTTTGTGATCTCCTGTTTGCTGTGTCCCAGCAGCAGGCTGGCATCCCCGATATCGATGATTTCCGACGCGGCCTTCGGCCGGATGTCGCGGAACTGAAACCCTCCAATCTTTGCCGCGAGCAGCGGGTCGCCTTGCTCGATGGCGTTCTGCTTTGCTTTTTCCCGCGCCCTGTCCCAGCGCAAGCGCAACATCCCCTTCGTCATCCGCTTTCCGTGTCTGTTGATCAACAGGTACTTGGACGAATGACCGACATTCCTTTCGCTAATCTCCCTGACCAATCTCCCCAAGCTGTTTTCCCCGGCTTCCGTACGCATCAGGATTCGAAGCTTCTGGCCGGTCTTGCCTTGCGTTACCAGAAAGTAGTCGCCCTCGGTATCGTCGCTGCGCATGATCAGCACGTCAGCAGGCCGCTGTCCGGTCAAATAGCCCAGGTCCATGGCTTCCTTGAGTTCTTGTTCGGCAACCGCGTAGACGGCATCCCAAACAGCCGCGTTGGCGTAATAATCACGCGGCGCCTCCTTGTTTTTCCTGATGCCCTGGCAAGGGTTCTCCCGCTCCGTGAGCCCCCACTCCCTTGCCATGTTGAAAACGTGGGACAGGAGCGCGATCTCGCGGTTGGCACGAACCTTCGCTGAGCGGGCATCACGGTAACCGGCGATGTTGAACGGCGTAATTGAGTCGATAGGCGCCTCATCAAACGTTGGACGAAGCTGTTTCAGTTCGGCCATGTTGTCCTTCTGGGTCCGCTCTCCCTTTTTTGGGATGACGTCGCGCACGTATCGGTCGAAGATGCCCTTCATCGTTGTCAGATCGGCAGGCTTTTCTTTGGCCTCCAGTTCGGCCCACTTCAGCCGGGCTTTGCTCAGGTCAGTTCCAAGCGGAATCTCTTTTCCCGCAGAGTCACGATAGTAGTAGCCGATCCAGACCTTGCCATTTTTCCTTGGGCGCTTACGGCGCACCATTCCTGGCGGCAAGTCCCTGTTTTCCGTGTTTCGGGGGCGCATATCAGTTCACCTTGGAGAAGTCAGGCGTCCAAGGCTGGCGCGCCGGCGGAGGGTTAGGGTCTGCGATTGTGGCGTTCACCATGCCCAGCTTCATGCGGGCGAACATCCGGCCAACCAGCGGCCGGCCGCCACGGCTCTCGATGAACACCCAGTTCCGGTCCTTCAGCCACTTGCGCTGGTGCGAACGGTGCTTGTAACCAGTCAGGTCGGCGAGCTCGTCGTCCGACAGGATCTCTGCTTGCATACCTACCTCCGGCCGGCCGCCGCGGGCCGCGCTGTCTTGATGATGTGAACGACCAGGCTGAAGGTGATCAGCATCCAGCCGCAGGTGCCGGCGAAGGCGTAGAGGATGTCGGCTGTTTCGCCGTCCGCCAGAAGGCGTGGGCCGAGCCAAAAGAACCAGCAGCCGCTGCCGACCAGGTACAGCAAAGCGCCCAGCAGGATCAGGGTGAGTTTGATTTCGAACATGTGGTGTCCTTGCCGCGCCGGGCGGCTGCATGTGTAGCCCTCGGTTCCAAGGGCGATTCGTTTAATTGCGTGGGAAACATCCTCATCGTTTAAACGCGGATGAACATTTCTTTCTCTTGGGCTTTACTGCGGGCCTCAGCTAAAGGAGTAGGAACATGCGGGAAGTGATGAGGACGTTTGTAAGGTTGGTTTTGTTTACGTGTACGGCGCTGGTGTTGATCACCGGAAGCGCTTCGCATGTCGCGGGTGTGCCGCATGTTCTGGAGGCGATGGCCTATGCGGCGGTGCCTGCGGTAATGGTTGCGGGCGCGATTGAGGCGGTGGTGTTGACCAGGGACGCGGGTTAAGACTGGTTCTTGCCGCGCTGGGCGGCTGAAGGTGGGTTAGGGTTTGGCGGGGAACCACTCGGTGTCGTATTCGAACTGGCTAACCAGCTCGACCGAAAGGTGCGGGATCTCCCGCTCGAATCGCAGTGTCCCGTAGTGGTGATCGACGAAAGCCTTGGCTTCTTCGATGAAGCGCTCCTTGAAGATGCGCACCAGATGATCGGCCGCCTTCTCGAAGTCTTCCTCGCGGTAGTTACCCTCTGCGAGGCCGCCACGGCACACGCGCCAAACACAGCGCTTTGGCTGAGCTTCGGCCGCCTTGATCTTCTCGGCCATTTGGTCGCGGGCGTATTTCATCTGGTCCAAGGTGAGTGTTGCGACCCAGGCATCGGTGCCGATGCTTTGTTTATGGCCGAACTCGCATTTGATTTCAGGCATGGAAATACCTCGCCCGCCGCTCACCGGCAGGCATGTAGGGGGATTGGGGTTAGGCTGCTGGGTCTTGCACTGTGTCGCGGAAGACATCCATCTGCGCCGCACCGTCGAGCCAGGCGGCCGCGATCCGGCGTTCAGCCATTGCGGCATATTCCGGGTTCAGCTCGCACAAGATCGATTTGCGACCTTCCTGCATGGCGACCACCGCCGTAGTGCCGGCACCGCCGAAAGGGTCAAACACGATGCCGCCGAGTGGCGCGCCGGCCAGGATGCAAGGTCTAATCAGGTCCGGAGGGAAGGTCGCGAAGTGCGCCCCCTTGAAACCTTGCGTCGGCACCGTCCACACACTGCGCTTGTTACGAGTGTCCAAGGGCCACGCACTTTCCTCGCGCTCTGGCCGGTGTGTTCCCAGTGACTGTCCTGGGATAGGTTGCTCTCGCTTTGAATCATCGCGCTTGAAACTATCCCGCTTGCTGCGCACCGCTTTCATTGGGCCGTTTGACTTTCCGGGCACTCGATCACTGCCGCGCTGTTGCTCGAGATCCTGAGCCATTCGTGTGATCGAACTCAGCGCTACAGGCTCCCTGATCGCATCTTGGTCATAGTAATAGCGCGGTGACTTGCTCAAGAGAAACAGGTACTCGTGCGATTTTGTGCACCGGTCCCTGGTGGACTCAGGCATGGGGTTCGGCTTGTGCCAAATGATGTCCTGGCGCAGGTACCAGCCATCATCTTGAAGGGCGAATGCGAGGCGCCAGGGGATACCCATCAAGTCTTTCTGTTTGAGCCCTGCGGGCGGTGATCGTCGCGTGCCACGCAGCACCGCGCCGCGCGTAGCCTGAGAAACCATGTCGTGCTTACCTGCTGAACCACCAGGTGCGTATCCGCCTGCGATTGATGCGTATGTGTCGCCCATGTTCACCCAAACTGTCCCGTCATTGCGCAGAACCCGGCGCACTTCGCGGAACACTTCAACCAGGCGCTCGATAAATTCAGCGGGTGTTTCCTCCAGGCCGATCTGGCCGGCCATGCCGTAGTCCCGTAGCCCGTAGTAGGGCGGTGACGTGACACAGGTATTTACCGACTGGTCCTGCAGCGTCCGCATCGACTCAATGCAGTCGCCGATCAAAACGCGATGCTGTTTCATGGCCTTGGCCCCTTGTAGATGAAGACGTAGGCGAACCAGAGGGTCGCGGTCATAGTAGGTGTGCTCCTGCTTCTAGCAGGCCGTCCCGGTCTTCGCGCAGGCTGTCGCGCTCCTTGCGAAGCGTTTCGTTCTCGATGATCAGGGCGCGGATAGCGCCCGGGTTCGCGGCAGCTATGAATTCGGCCACCTCCTCAAGCCATATTCCGCTATTGCGCCCCACACCATGCCAAGCAACCGCCCAGCCTCGCGCGTCGTCAATCCCGTAGTTTTGCTCAGGGTGCGGCGGGAACTCCGACCCCATACCGTCGCGGTGCACAAACCAAGGGCTTGGCATTTGGCGGTCTGCATCCTCTGCCAGCCGTTTCAGTTCGGTGTGGTCGGTCATCAGCATTCGCTCCAGTTCATGGCCTGTATGTATTCGCACGGAACCATCAGGCGGTCGGGTGGCACCGTGCTTTTGGTCCTGATGTCGCCGAAATAGGCAATGGCGGCTTGGGCTCGCTCAAGCGACAGCTGGGCATGACGCACCTGCCAGGACTTGCGCTGCTTGTACGAGCGCAGCGCCAGGGCCTTATCGGTGTAGGCGAATCGCCGGCCGTACTCCCCGCCATCCTTCAGGACACGCTTGCGGTACTGCTTCAGCAGGGACTCTCGCTGCGAGCCACCGAAGAGGTTGTTGTGGAATTCGTCCACGATGTACCAGCACTGATCGGTTTCGCCGATAACCACGTACTTTTTGCAGGTGACTTCCAGGCCTTTCGGGTCGAGCTCGTCGACGTAGCGATAATGGTCCGGGCCGAGTTTTATCTTTTCCATGGTCGAGCTCGTCCTTGCCGCTATAGCGGCTGACTTTGAAGGGAGAGGGAGTGTTGTTTGAATAAAATCGGGCAATGAAACTGGAAGCAAAATCGGCTATCTTTCGCGGCTGGAATGCAACTCAAAAAGGATGCGAAAACATATGCGGTCGAAAACTTCGTTGGTATTGGTAGGGCAGGCAGTCTTGTTCATATGCTTACTCGCGACCGGTTGTTCAACCCAGAAAAACTCAAATTCATTACCGAAGCTTTCAGGTTCGCAAGGCACGCTTAAGATCGCGGAGCAGGCAATTTCGGCATATGAGCGAGGAGATAAAGGGCGATGGCAGGCACTGCTATGCCTAAAGTCAGTGGATGACCCTCTGACCGGTTGGAATCAAATACGCTCATTGGTTGGTGATATTTCTAACGTTAGATTGGTAAGGGTATCTGAGGCATCAGACGCCGCTAATGGATATAGCGAGGATGGCTTTACCCGTGTTGTTTATGAAGTTCAGTCGCAGAATTACCCTTTGAAAAAGCTACTCCTGAAGTTTTTCCCTGTTGAAAACGATCAATGTGTTGGGTTGGTTTATTAACCGGACTATAGGTGGCGCTGCCTGCTGATTCCTGCCGGGCCATGCCCGGGCGGTGGAGGGTGGTGAGGGATCAGCTACAGTTCAGCGATCAGCCAAACGGAGGTGGTGATGGACAACTACGTGTGCGTGATCTGTGGCGGCAAAGGTAAGGAGATGAATGCCGCTGGTGAGTTCAGAGATGTTGAGTGTCCCGAATGCGGGAAGTACCTGATGTCGAGAACGGTACTTAAACAAATGCAGGTCCTGAAAAAACGCTTAAACATACCTGCTACAAGGGCCTGCATAAATGGGTTCATCGCGGCTGGTAAGCCTGCCGTGATTTCTGTAGCCGAGGTGGCGGTCTACCAGCTCTTCGCGACCTAACCCGACAGGGGCACGCTTTGTTCACGGCTACGATGCCGCTGCATAAGCTCCCGTAAGTAAGGTACGGGGGTGCGCTGGGCGCGCAAGCAGCTTGGCGACCAGTCGCCAGAACAGGTTGATCACGGGGAGTCCTTGCCGGGCCATGCCCGGGCGGTGGAGTGGATTGATTTGAACTGCTGATTCCACCAGGTGCCGAAACAGCTACCACCCAGAGGACATCGCGATGACTGACGAAAAAAAGAAAGAACAGCCCGAGCAAGAAATCCCGGCACATTCCACCGAGGAAGAACGGGAGCGTCTGAAGGACTTCAACAAAGACGGCATACCGCCTGGCGCTTGCTGATCCTCAAGCCGCGCGTGCTTGGCGTTCTTCGGCGCGCCACGGATCGTTGGCCCGTGCCAGCGCAGCCATCGGCGGCGGGCTTACGCTGTTGCCGCACATGTGCACCTGTTGTGTCTTGGTGAACAGCTTGCCGTCGGCGCCGTGGCTGATGATGTAATCAGCGGGGAAGCCCTGAGCCTTGTACAGCTCGGAGGGCTTCAGCATCCGCAGGCAGATGTCGACGATCACATAGGGCGTGCCCTTCACCATCACTGTGACCATGGCCAGGCGGTCCTTGGTGGTGATCGTCGGCGCCGGCGAGTCGCAAGCGCTGATGTTCTCGGTACCGTAGTAGCTGATCAGGAAAGCGGCCACGCGGAGGGCACCGGCTTCGTGTTCCGGCGAAAGGGTGAGCGATACCAGCGAACTCTTGCCCCCGCCACCGGCAGTAATGGTCGGCGCCGGTTCCTCCAGGCCCTGGCCAATGCTGCCGCCGAATGCACGCTCCATGAATGCGCTGACCAACCCGTGGTGCTGGCCACCGGCGCTGACGGTGTGCAGCGGGTCGTTCACGTCCCGTGCATCGCAGTTGCCGTGCAAGTGCACCAGGCTCGCCGCCACCAGCTGTTGCTGGCTACCGGTGTTGGTCACTGTGGTCATCGGGTCGTCGATGCTCTTGGCGACGGTGGTGTTAAAGCCGCCATTCATCTGGGCAATGAACACCGTAGAAATTCCCATGGCCTGGGCGGCACCTGCCGGGCGCTGATAGTTGCCGCCGCTGGTGATGGTCGGCAGTGGTTCGTCCAGCGCCTTGCCCGCGTCATTGAAGCGAAACTTCACAAGGTGCGCGGCTGCCAGAGCGTGCTTCACGCCGCCGGCGACCACGGTGCCCAGTGGTTGATCCAGACCTGGTACTCGCGGTTCCTGGCCCGGCCGCTCGCCGTACCCCGACTGAATCAGCGTTGCACTGATCAGGGTCAGCTCGCCGCGGTTTGCGCAGGTCACTGTCGGCAGCGGTTCAAGTGGGTCATTGATCCGGTCGCTGCCTTGGTGGGTTGCCGGGGCAATGATCGGGCTGACCACCGAGAAGGCGCCGCCCTTCGGGTAGGAAGTGACGGTGCGCAGCGGCTCGTCGGCAGACTGCACCGTTTCCCCAGACCAGTTGGCTATCGGCACAATGAACGGCGCCGGGTTGTCGATGACAAACTTCTTCATGCCCTTGGCAACGCGGCGCAGGGTGGCCGGGGCCAGGTCTTTCTTGCGGCCGAAGATGCTTTTGCCCAGGTCGGAAAAGTCGATGCAGTCAGCGGCTGTTTTCCACTTCTGCTGGCCCTTGGTGGGGTTCTTGGCGTGGGTTGGTTCCGGCCACACAATCGGTTGCCCGTCGCACCGGGCAATCATGAACAGGCGTTCTCGGCTGGTCGGCGCGCCGAAGTCGCACGCCTTGATCACTTTCCATTCAACGACATAGCCCATGCCTTCCAGCAAGGCGACGAAGCGGCGCCAGGTGCGGCCGCGCTGCTTTGGATCAGGAATTAGGAACTGCTGACAAACCGGCACGACCTCGCCAGGTGCAGCGACATTGCCGTCCAGCTTAACCACGCGCCCGGTGGTCTTGTCGCGCTTGGCGATCAGTCGGCCCCACTGCAGGATCTGCTTCACGTTCTCCAGGCTGATTACCCGGGGGCGCTTCTTGCCTCCCCACTTGAGGCCGATCCACGACAGGTTGCGGATCTCGCGCTTCCGCGGTTGGCCGCCGGCCGCTTGGCTGTGGTGCGTGCAGTCCGGCGACATGTGGAACCAGCCGACGGCCTTGCCGCCGCATTCGGTGTCGGGATCACCTTCAAACACGTCGGTGGTGAAGTGCCGGGCGCCGGGATGGTTCACGGTGTGCATGCTGATCGCTTGCGGGCTGTGGTTTTTCGCCACATTTACCGTGCGGCCCAGGCCAATCTCCAGGCCGGTACCGGCACCGCCACCACCGCAGAAGAAGTCGACAACGATCTCATCGTCCTGAGGGTTGAAGCCGAGTCCGTATTGGGTTTTGAAATCGAAGGGGTGTTTCTTCTGTTGTGCGGACATAAGGGGAACCTCGCTTAACCAAAGTTAGTCTCTGTTGAAGAAGTTAGAGATGAGCGACTGACGCTCACGAAAGGAGATGCGGTATGAGATGGATTTTGAAAATCACGAGCCCTATCGGCGAAGTGTTTTACAGCGAAGCGAAAAGTGGTGATGGAAATCGGCGTCTTTGCATCGATCCTCGGCACGCAGAACAGTTCGAGAGTCGGTCCGATATTGAATCGGCAATCATCTACTTTCAGCTTCTGTGGGAATTCAGGCATCATCAGCACGAGGCTGTAGCGCTTGATCGGCTAGGTGATCAAGTTCAGTTGGCCTGATATCGTTGATATGGGGTATTACGGGTGACCGGCATGGAGCCGGATCAAGGAGTTTGATGTGGAATTAGAAGATCGGGTTGAGGCGCTGGAGTACTTGGTATGTGTTCTGGCTCAGCAGGCTAATAGGAATGCAGGTCTTATGGGTGGGGTAGGGCAACAGATTTCTGATGCGATGTTCATGGACATGATCGAAACAGAAAAGCGAGAAAAAATCGAGGAGGCTCTAAGGGTTATTCTTCGCAAGGTCAGAAACAACCAGTCTGGCATGAGTCTCACGTAGGTTAATTAAATCGATCCCCCCCGAGTTGCGCAGAGTCATCAGCGCTCTTGCAGTAATGGAAATGGTTATGTTTCCTCGGCGTCGAGACGTGATGCTTGGCGCTGGCCATGGCTGTAGAGTTGATGCGCCACGTTTTCGTCAACGACGATTTCGTGGCGCGGATAACGTAAGAACTCGATCAGTTCGTTTTCGCTCATCAAATCCATCTTCATGATGGCGATCTGCAAAACCTCGCTGATGATCGGCGCCTTGCTGCGTAGCCGAATACGCTCCATGGCCTGCTCGATACCCGGCCTGACCTTGTGCCGCAACTCCTTCTCCGCGACCGCCAGGCGCTTCTGCGCAGCCTTAGCCGATCGTTCCTGCACAGTCTTGGCCATGGCCTACCTCTTCGATTTCATGGGCTGGCAAATCAAGCCATACCTGCCGCCGGCGTTGTCGCACCTGGTGATGCGGTTCACGCGGGCAACAGGTGTGAATTTTTCTATGTTGCTATGTTGTGCCATTGACATGGATCCGGGCTGACCAATCTGCTATTTGGCCGGCCCGGATCCAGTCTTTTCGGTACTTGGATATGAGGAACAACAGTTACCGCTATGAGCTATTGCAGCCCGTCACCGTATCGACAATATCAAGGTAGTGGCATGAGCCTTCTCATTGCTTTTGAATGTCGGGATGCCACTCCTCAATGGTTTCCGAGTGTCAGGCGATGTAGCTTGCGTCCGTGATGTTATTCAACGTTTGGGATGTGGTGGTGGCATCGGGAGCCGCCACTTTAAAACCCACTGTAGAAATGTTGCCTAGCAATGAACACTTTGTTGCACTGCCGATGGTGACAATTGACCCTCCTGATGCAGGCGGAAGATTAAATGTGTTCATCGCGAATCGTGTTGAGCTTGGATTGTTGATCAACAAAGACCCGTTGGCCCGCGTGGTTTGGTTGATTACGCTATTGTCGAAAAACTCAGACAATCCAAGGCCTCCTATAGTCCCTAAGTAAAACGACCATTCCGTAACATTGATCGTGTTGCCTCTAGCCCTAAGCCCCTTCCATGCAGAGGTCCCGGTGCCCGCTACAGCGGAGGAGGCAGTAATGTGGTTGTTAAGCAAGTCGATGTTTTTAACGGCCGCGCTTATCTGGATTCCGGTATTGATGGACGTAATATTGTTGCCGACAAACCTTGCCTGTGGTGTTTGCCAGTCAATACCAATTGAGCCTCCGCTGATGCTATTTCCTTCAATCAGGGGAGGCTGTGTCGCTGTATTGAGCTGGGACCTGATACCGATGGCATTTATGGACAGCAACTTCAGGACGTTATTCGAAATGATAATTTGGCCGTCGTGTGTAAAGCCCGTGACCGAACCGATGCTTATCGCGACAGTGAACGAGCCTTGCAAACTATTGGAAGATGCAATCAGTCTGTCAGTGCCGCTGTTAAAGAAAATGCCTAGTTGCTGTATTCCCGTAATGTTGTTTCCAGTAATAATACAGTCGCGGCTTGCGACGATTGTCGCATCCGGAAGTAATGGTTGCCCGTTCAAGCCTATGTTTGACGACTCTACTTTGCAGAAGTGCAGGACATTGTTACCAGTGTTGTTGCTGATGGTTCCCCCGCGAGTCCCCTGGGAGAAGTCTATGCAAAAGCCGCCAGTCAAGGACTCAAAGTTATTACTCGTGGCTCGGGGGCGATAACAGTTGGTAGCGACCATGCCGTGAACGACAATATTTCGAAGGTCACAGGCTTCTATCCAGATGTTCGAGCAGTACTTGGATCCAGTGGGGTCCAATGCGTACTGGCGACCGCCGAGCAAACCGATCAACTGCCCATCTAGGGTGCAGTTCTTAAGCCCAACATCGTCAACCGACCCATCAGCAATTGGATCGATGAGAATCGCAGAGTAGCCGCCCGTGAATTTGATGCCTGAGATCACGATATTCTTGGCGTTAACTACTCTGAAAAAGGCCTGCTTGGTAGTGTTGCCCCAGATTAATTCCGAGCACGCACCTTCTCCTGTAACGTTCTGACCGGTGCTTAGTGTCACGGCGGAGGTCCGATTCGGCTCCCGCGCTTCCGGGTAGACAGCTGCCGGTCCAATCGGCGCTACCTTGTATCGGCCAGACGGAATATGCACAGGTAGTCCAGTGCTGAAGCAAGCCAGGTACCCGGGGGTATCGTCAGTGATTCCGTCGCCCTTGCAGCCGAACTGTTTGAGGGTAAAATGCGTAGTTTGGCAAAGCTTCCAACGGTAAGTGCCGTTGTCACCAACGATCACGCTTCCTTTATTGTCCGGTGTAGTGACATCGTCGGGATCCCTGCGATAGACACCTCCACCTCCATCTCCAGGCACGTAATATCCAAGCACATAAACCGCATCACTCGCCGTTGTAACGAGTGCCTTAAGAGCTGAGATATTGTCGACGACCTGACTGGTGATACCGGCTGCGTTAATGTTTTCTAGCATTTCCTTTGCTCCTTGCTTATGGGGTTTTGCTTGTTTGCGATGTTCGAAATCTAGCGTTTCCGGCATATTTCTACGATCGTTTTGGGTAATCGATTCCATTGGCGGCGATGATCCGTTCGAAGGCCTTGTTGCCGATCGCCAGCCTGCCGCAGCACTGGCGTCGGGTGATGCCCAGCTCCAGGAAGGCCCGAATCCGTTCGGCGTACTTCGCGTCGCGGGCCTGGACATGCTCGCTTCGAG
This sequence comes from Pseudomonas sp. 32A, assembly GCF_052682255.1. Classification (NCBI taxonomy): domain Bacteria; kingdom Pseudomonadati; phylum Pseudomonadota; class Gammaproteobacteria; order Pseudomonadales; family Pseudomonadaceae; genus Pseudomonas; species Pseudomonas sp. 32A. The sequence continues at coordinate 5,511,253 of NZ_JBQYLY010000001.1, forward strand.
CTGCGTCGTTGGCACCGCCCCGGGTTGGCTTCTTGAAGGTGATGCCGTACTCCTTCGCGAAGCTGTAGAGGGTGCGCCGGCTCAGGCCCAGGGCTACCGATGCTTCCGTCTGCGTGTGCGTGGCTCCCAGTTCCCGAATACGTTCGGCAAGCTCGTCGCGTTCCTGCTGGCGTATATCTTTTGAGTGCAGGGGCAGGGGAGTCGCTTCAACCCGCCGGCGGACAAACGGCTTCGGTGCCGGCGGCGTCTGGTTGCTGTAGGTGATGGGTTTGGGCTTATACCTGACGGGTGCCGCTTCTTCGATTTGGCCGCCGCTGGCCAGGAACTGTGCGACCTGGGCCGCCAGTTCATCCGAGGCCGGGCGTAGTGCCTCGACCAGGCTGAGGTGGTTGCTGATCATGCTGCCGCCTTGGCCAGCGTCACCCCGGCCATGCTGAAGATTGAACCCTGCGCTGCGACCATCGCGTCGAGCGCTTCCCAGTTGACCAAGAGGACGGTGATAGGCGCCTGACCATAAGCCACTGCTTTCACCAAAGCCTCGAAGTCCGTTACATTGGCCTGCAGCGCTACCTGCTCCACCGATTGGGTCGTTACCGGCTTTGTGGCCTGGGCCACAGGTGCCGCAGTCTGGGCCGGTGCCGCGCGGGCAGGCTCTGGCGTCGCCACCTTCTCCACGACCGGCTCTGGCTTGATGGCCGCCAGGCGCTGGGCTTCCTGTTCTTCAGCAATGCGCTTCGCGTCGGCCTTTTCCTTCTCCGCCTTCTGGTGTTCGGAGATTCGGAATTTGATCAGCGTCACCAGGTCATCGTTGGCTTTGGTGACCAGCTGCTGCACGTCGCTGAACAAGAAGGCGTAATCAACGGCGAGCTCCGCCAGGCTGGTCAGGTTCAATCGAATGCCGTCCGCTGCCTGACTTGCGTCGATCTTCGCCCGGGCCAGCTCGGTATCTACTGCGTCCTGGAGACTGGCGATGGTCCGCTTGTTCTTCATGGCGCCGGCGAAGTCCGAAACGACATGAGGCAGTGTGACTTTGCCCAGCGTCTTGTTGATTGCGGCGATGTGATCCGCCAACGCCAGTTCGGCTTTTTGCTTGATGTTGGTCTTCACCAGCAGCTCTTGAGCCTTCACCAGCTTGTCGACCTTCAGGCGAGTCTCGCGGGCATGGGCGCTGATGCGATCCAGCGACGAAAACAGCTCGTCGATGCTTTGGGTCTGCGACAGGGCCTGCTTCTTGGCGGCCGCGACAGCCTCTTCAACATCACCGCACCACTTGACTGCCTTCTTCGCGTCAGCGAAGTCCTGGTCGGTGGAGAGCGTGGTTTTAACCGAGTCGATGACCGCCAGGGCCGAGTCTTCAAACACCTTCAGGTTGCTGGCGGTGACCATGCCGGTCAGCTCGATGCGCAGCGCTGGCAGCTCATCAGGTGCCTTGCCGACGACGATTGAAGGCGCGTCGGCCATGTCGAAGTTGACCAGGTCTGCCTCGAACTGTTTCCAGCCCTCGATCAACTGGGCAGCGCGCCCGGCTACCGGCCGGTATTCCATGTGCACGAAGTTCTCCGGCGTGCCGTCCGAGCAAACAAAGATGACCCGCTCAGCGCCGCTCACCAGCAGTTGCTGCTCAAGCTGCCAGTAGTAGTGCGGAGCCAGGTCGCCCGCTTTCACCTGGGCCACGACCGACTCATTCCACAGTTTGTGCTCGAACAGTGTCTCGCCGAGCATCGTGGCGCCGTCCATGGAAGCTAGCAGGTTGCCCTCGGTGGCAACGATCGGATAAAGCTCTTCGCCGATCAGTGCTTCGGCCAGCGGCCGGGCCATGGCTTCGGTTGCGTGGCCTTTGTCGAAGATGAACTGCTGAGACGGCGTGACATCGGGCGTGATGCCGGTCTTTTTGGCTGCCAGCAGTTCCGTGCGGGTTTGGTACTTAGAGGCGCCCATCATTGCCGGGGCTTCGGAGGCGGTGCGGAACTTGGCGCGAAGCGCAAGCCACTCGGCGGAGCCTTGAGCTACGTTGTGAATTTTCATGCTATATCTCCATCGAGGGCTTTGAGGCTGGTGATTTTTTCAATCTGCGCCGGGCTCAGCGTGTACTTGCTGCTGATGGTCGCAATGAGGTGTTCAGGACTGGTTCGGTTCGAGTCGATAAGTGGCTGCCACTTCACGATGTTCTCGGCCAGCAGATCGTCGGAGTAGGCGGGCAGCGCTTCCGGTTCAGGCTGGGCTTGCTGTCGTGGGCTGACATCGCGCGCCGGCTCCTCGAACGCTTTGCCTTCCATCTCGTCGGCCGTTGGCGCTGATCCAACTTCAGGGAATGCTTTGCGCAGGGCCTGGGCCTCGGCGCATTTGGCGAGCTGGGCAAATGCTCGACGCTTCCACATGGCGTTGGGCGCCGCGGTGTCCTTGCCCGATGTCGCGTAGTTTTCAAGCCAGCGTTCATTGGCCGTGTATTCGGCAACCAGGCCGTTGCTCATCTGCCGCTTGACGGTCACGCGGCACCATTCGGGATACGTGACTTCGACGCCGCTCAGCTTCGCCGTTACTGGAGGACCATATTCAGGCTCGCTGATTCCGGCGTACTGGCCGGTACGTGCCGCTTGAATGCGGTACAGGCCGATGCCAGGCATCACCGTGTCCTGCATCTTTTTCGTCTTCGAGTTCCAGATCGGGACGATGTGCACCGGCTTCAGCATTGGGTCCAGGTGAGCGGCCTGGCAGTAAGCCAACACCATCACTACAGAGTTCTTTTCTGCGCCGGGGTAGAGACTGCTGCTCAGCACTTCAACGAGCGCGGCCTCCGACATCGCAGGCGTGTTGTCGTCCTGCTTGATTACTGCGGACATGGGGAATCCTTGCCGCGATGCTCGCAGCGATTGAAGGTGTTGGTTATTGAGTGATTCGATCAGCGAGGGCGCTGAGCAACATCAGGAAGGTGAAGAGGGCGAGGACCGGGAAAGAGCCGCGCCAGATCAGTAGGCGCCTGGTGCGCTGGCGGGTGGTCATGACCGCGACTCTCTGATTGCAGCGGCAGCCCTTACTATGGCCCTGCATATCGCAGACTCCGCACGCCCACCCGTCACGTCCTCGCAAGCCTGGCCATCGTCGTGATAAGCCTGAACCCACCCCGTCTGGAAGCCGCGCTCAGTCACCACGTTCATGTCGATGCTTATTCCCAAACGCGCCTGAAGAATCAAAGCGTGGCCGGTATTGAAATCGAGAGGGCTGAAGTAGCCAGACGAAAAGGTATGACTGCTCAAGCACACGTAACCATTCTTGTCTGGGCAATGGCCGTTGCAACGAAGGCCAGCAGCTTCGGCCGCCAAATAGAGCATTTCACGGTCATCCATGACGAACCCTCACCGCAATTCGCCCACCCTTCATTGTCGGGGCCAGGCGCTGCGGCAGATCCCGCACCAGCTCTTCACGCTTGCGGCCGATCAGTTCATTGAATGGAAGGCCGAAGCCCAAGATGGCGATGCGGCGCTCAATGGCTTCGAGCTGCTCATCAGCCAGCGATTTCACGATAGGCGTGGTCATGCAGCCTCCTTGCGGTGCCTGGTGATTTTCAGCAGGCGCTGGCAGTAGTGGTTGAATTCTTCGACGGTGATTACGTTGCCGGTGAGCATGTTGGTGATCATTCGTTGCACGACCACTTGGGCACCCGGCTCGCTGGCCGGATGCTCCAGGGCTTCCAGCGCTTCATCGATCAGGATGTGCGGGCTCATACATCGGCATCCACGTCGTCTTCGCGCTCTTCCCGTTCCGCCGCTACAGCGTCTTCGGCATACGGTCTCAGCAGCGCCACGGCAATCTTCTCGACCGCCTCAATAGGGCGTTGCTGGCCCAGCAGGTCGGCAGCGTGGGCCCGGGCATCGCTCTGGCTGCCGAGCATTGCCGACAGCAGCAGGCGGGCAAACGAATCATGCCGATCCAGGCCGTCGATCTGGCGCTGATTCAGGTGTCCTTGCAGGACCGTGCAGAACCGGTCGAACGTCACGACCTGCGGCTGGCCGTAGCGCCGCTTCCACTTGATGTCGACGCCGCACACCAGGCGCTCCGCCGAATGTTCAAGCCAGTCCGTCACCTCGTCGCTCTCGCTTACCTCTGGAGGCAACTGAGCGTCGTAACGCTCCTGGCAAATATTCAATGCTGCATTCATGGTCGCCTCCAAGGTGGCGGGTTGTTCACCTGTATTCGTCAACACTCATGCCTCCCGCTGGTTGCCGATGGGCGCGGGGGAGGAGTACTGACGTAATAGAGGTGGGGAAGGGTGCCCAGGCCCGCTACTGGCGACGGCCTGGGTTTGCAGCGTCAAGTTGTCCTGGTGCGCTGGGGTGGCCTACCGGAGTTCCGGCTGATGCGCGGTGACATCGACGGCCTACTGTCCGCTGCCTGTATGGTTGTTGGGCGCAGCCTTCAGGCTTACCGCGCCACGCAGGTGAATCGTTGGCCTACTTCATGGCAGCAGCTCCTATCGTTCGCTCACTGGGAAGGCAGTGGCCACCTATCAAGTCTGCATGGGAGATCGCTCGATTCTGGCTGGCGAGTAAACCGTCTTCGCCGCGTTGTTCGTCGCTCTGGTTCGGGTAAAGGTGGCCACCCTGCTATCTCGTGACAGTCAGCCGAGCGATCTCCGATACAGCCTGGTGCTGGGGAGTACCAGGGCCTCGGGCAGTCAAAGACAGGCTGTCGTGGCGCTGGTTGTTCAGTCGTAAAGCCCGTAGCTCATGTCATCCGTATCGCAATCGATCAAAAGTATTGCGTTGCCGAAGTACAGGGCTGCCAACATGCGCTCCCACTTCGAATAAACCTGCATGTTGATGGCTAACTTTTTGTCATCCAGCTTTGCGCTGTAGACCTCGCCGAAGGCGATGGTTGGTTTCCACCGATCGCCGGTTTCACGTTCGCCTTTGATGCTCACGTGCAGAGCATGTTTTAGGCTGTAGTTGCTGCGTGAGGATGACGAGTAGTGGCTGCTCCGGTAACTGCCTTCTGGCTCCGGATCGAAGTAGATGTGAAGTGTTTTGTGTGAGTAGCTGCCGTCTCCTTCCTCAACACGGATTTCCGGGCGCTCCCATTGGCCTTCTGCGGCGCTGTCCTTGTGATGCTCGATGAATTCGTCGAGCAGGGCCTTCAGCGATACCTCGCCAGCTATCAGGCCATCGCCGGTAAGCACCTCAGTGATCGACTTGTCGGCCTGCTCCAAGATGATTGCGCCCAGGCCAGCCGCTTCCCACCGCTGACGAAGCGCATTCGCGACGACTGCGTTGTAACGCTGAAGGTCGAACACGTCGGAGACGTTGGCCGGCAATGCAGCCTTGACAGCCTCTTTGATGGCTCCGCCGAAATCGCCGTAGGAGCGGAAGGTGTCGCTAACAACTTCTTTGAACAGCTTCTCGATACCCTCGTCGATCAGCTCGCGCGGGCGGTCTGACTGGGCGTATGCAGTGACGCGCTCGGCCAGCAGCGCTTGAAGTGTTTTTTCGCTCATTTGAGGCTCCGTGCTTGATCGGTTGTTTTCCCAATGCACCCGTCACCAGGTGCATCAGTGAAAAGGTCCGTCATGCTGCGAACAGATCTTGTTGGTGAGGCTGAGGCGTGCAGCGCTGGATTCCGGCCCGTATGGCTGATTCCAGCAGTTCGGCGTCTTGCTCAAGCTCAGGGAGTTCCCCAGCAAATTCGCTCACCGCGCTGCGCAGTCCTGCCGCCTCACGCTGCAGAGTTGGAATCACGATGCTGATCATGTTGCCGATCGTGCGCAGATCCAGGCTGCATTCCCGGCAAAGCCGGATGTAGTCGAGCATGTACTTCGGCATTTCACTTACTCCCGGTTGTCATCCCAAGCAGCCCTCGCGAGAAGGCTGCTCAGTGATGGTTTCCGCCGTGACCCGCTACTGGCGTCGGTCACCGGCTTGAATCAAATGTTCTTCCAGCCGCGGGCCTTTCGGCTTGTTCTCCCGCTGGATAACTGTTCTTGGCGCTTTACGCTGCACGCCCGGGTCAGTTGCCAACCCTCTGAACCGTTTAGGCCGGTTCATCGCTGCCTCTGAATCTGGGCCGGTGGTGATCCGGCAAGGGGTGTCGCTAAAGAGCGGTGCAGCTTTCGCTGCTGGCCGGCGGTGTTCGTTGCTGGCTTGAGGTAAATTTACCATTTGGAAATTACCTGTCAATGCATATTGGTAAATAATTTGGTAAACAATTCATGGATTCAAGGTAAATCTATGATGTGTATTGGTTTTCTAGGGGCGTAAAAAAGCCCACTTAAGAGCGGGCTCATTTACATGTCGCTGTATTTTCGCCACTCGATTCTGACGGCGCCGGAATCCAAATGGTCGATGCGGATACCTGCGGTGTCGCCGATGTCTTGGATCACCTGTCGCCACGCCTCTGGGCTTTCGTCGTCCAATCTGAACACTTCAACTGCTTGGATCTCCTGCACATTCGGTGAGGCGATGATCCGCTGGAGTCGGTGACCGACAAGTTCATATGAGTTTCTCGGCTTGCCAGTGGAGTAGGAGGATTGGTTCATGCTTCGCTCCTTGCGATTACTGTATGAATAAACAGTATTTCGGTCGTCGCACATTGGCAAGTGAAAATTCTTCCATTGGCTCAGAACCCGGCTGCGAGCTAGCGCCGGGATCCTGAATGACAGTAGGGCAACTGGTACACTGGGTCGATTGGACCAAGGAGATGGGAATGCGCGGATTAGCAATTACGGCCCTAGCGCTAGCGGTAACCGGATGCGGCGGAGATATAGACCGAGCTCGAACGTCAGTCGCTAGCCACCTAAAAGATCCTGACTCTGCAAAGTTCAGAAATGAGCGGCAAGTTTCAGACGTGGCCATATGTGGCGAGGTGAACGGAAAAAATATGTTCGGAGCTTATTCCGGATTCGCCCAATTTCTTGCCATGAAAAGACCTGGTGGATTTGACGTGATAATCGACTCAGATATGACGGACCGGTTCGCAGGAAGCGTATGCGGCTATGTCAAGGCCGAGACGATCGCCACAACTGAAGTAAAGGCGCCGCAGTTCGTGGTGGAAATCCCAGGGGTTCGGTGGTCAGTACAATTAGCGTCTGTCAGCAGCGAGGACACGGCGCAGGAGATTAGTAGAGATCTTGCGAGTTCTGGCTGGAAACCTTACACAACAAGGCGCGATGGAAAAAGTCGTGTGTTTGTAGGGCCATTCTCCACGAGAGCTGAAGCCAACGCTCAGATGGATGACTTGGCACGCAAGAAGACCCTAAACGGATTCGTGCTGCGTTTCCAAGAGCCAGGGGAATCGAGCAAATAGCAGACACGTGAATAAATATGGCAGAAACAAGAAGCCCGGCGCTGGGCCGGGCTTTTGGTGGTTGCTGTTACTCAACCGACAGGAGATGGCGCTTGAAAATATCCTTCTTTTCGACCGAGTCCCAGTATTTCGATGTCTCAACGTGAACAACTGCGCGAGAGGCAATTTTCAGCTTTTGAACCTGCTCAGTTAGCTTTAGAGGGAAGCGCACAAGAACCTTCCCTTCCACTGTGCGTATAGCTAGCCGGCCAGTGTCAGTTATACCTGCAACGTTGCCTTGAATGGTTTCCTGATACTTTTCTGGCTCATTGATAGTGTCCAGAAGCGCCCGGACTCTTGTTATTTCGTCTGGTCGGCCATCCCAAGTCTGCATCCCGGTAGAGGACCGCCAAGAAAACTGCACGGCAAGACCAGCACTACCCAGACCTTTCATGAACTCACTGAGTTGGTGAGCAGATTTTCCACCAACCGCATCTACAGCGTCGTAAAAGTCTTCCTGGTTGGAATTCAGCAGCCTGAACGTCTGCGTAAGCGTTGCTTGTAGCAGGCTATCGCCGGTCAAATCAGGGGCGGCGTTACCAGTGATAAACACATGAGTAGAGCCGTGCGCGAGCCCTGCGAGTTTGAAGTTGAGCGCATTTAGCACGTCACTTGCCACTCCGCGGACAGCGTCATTGCCGTAGCGAAGGCGGTGCGCGGCAAGCGTCCAGGCTTTGGAAAGCGGCCCGATGGTATTTAGAAAGCTATCAAGCGGGATACTGCCATTCGCTTGAGGGCCTATTAGGCGAACGTCAACGAGCTCGCCGAGCTCATCGGACTCGCTAAGCGCAACCCTGCTTACAATGGAGCGCGCAGTGTCTTCTTGGTTTTTTGCTGCCAATTGCAGGAAAAAATCATCCGGGTTGTTTTTTGCTCGAGCTTTCGTATCTTCCGCAAATTCTTTCAAAGAAGCGGCGTGCTCTCGAAGGAAGCTGCTGCTCATATTGTGACCTCCGCGAATCCCTTCGCCGTTACTCGATCATGACAAGACCCTAGGATACCTCGCCAGTAAGCTTCCCGATGGAAAACCTGATCAGCAGCAGGTGTTTCGAGATACAAGTCTAGGTCATAAATCGCCTCGGCCGTCGCGTGGTCGAGTAGCCTCGCTACTTGCTGCTGCGCATCGACTGATGCTGCTGCCGGGTCACGCCAGTTCGGGTTCCATATCACGCAATCGATGTCGCCAGGGCTTGGCTTGGCGGTAAGAAATGAACCGTCAATCCAAACAGTCCCCGTTACGCCCGCCGCTACAAGAGCCTCGCTCCAAACGGACAACTTCCGGAATAGATCCGATCTCCGTGCATCATCCGGAAATGGAGCAACGGCAAGATCGTAAATTTCCTGCAGGGATTTGGCGTGCATGCCAGGTGGTAGTAACGCGGGGAAATCAGGCTTTTGCATTGGCGGTGGATTCCATTCCGTTAACTTTGAGGCGACGCGTGCCGACTTGAAACGGTTCGCAGGCTGGGAAGCCTATCTATCTTGCGTACATACCCCACCAGAAGACGTGCCCCAGGATGCCGATCTGCTCATCCTGCATCTGCTGGAAGGTGTAATCCTCATCGGGGTGCTCCTCACGATTGAAGCTTCGCAGACGAATCCCCGACGGCAAACGGTACAGCTGCTTAACTCGCAGCTGGCCATTGTGGTTGATGGCGTAAAGATCGCCATCAGCAATGTCGCCAAGCCCGGTTTTTCCGGTATTGACTCCAACGGTCGCGCCGTCCCGGAGAACTGGGATCATGCTGTTGCCGCGAACGGTTACGCACTTAGCATTGCTGAACTGGACACCGTTTTCGCGCAGGCTTTTTTTGCCGAATCGCAAAAACTCTGCGTCGTGCTCTTCGATGGAGAATCGCCCGGAGCCGGCAGCCAGTTCTACCTCCCTCAGAAATGGAACGCAGACCTCGTCATCGTTAACTGGTGTCTGATCGTCCCACACGCTGATCTGCTTCAGGGGCACATCTACCTGGATCCGCGGTTGCGCCGCATCTGAAACGGTACCTGAAGATAATTCAGCTTCGCTCAAAGGCTGATCCAGAGATCCTGGCTCAAGCCCGCACTTCTGCTCGAAGTCGCGGGCCATCTTCTCCCCGATATTCCTCAGGTGTTCGGCCTTGTCCGTAAACAGCCGTGAAATGTAAGACGGCTGTTTGTCGACCTTGGCGGCGAAGTCAGCGTCTTTACCCCCGAAGTCGCGATCGATGATCTGGCGTACTCGGGCTCTGCGTATGTCTTTGATTTCCATCCCTCAATTAAAACCTTTATTTCCCTTAAGGGAAATTACCTTTACTTGGTAAACATTTATGGTAAATTCATGCATAAATGAACCAGAAGGTAAATCCACATGGACTTCCCCACGTACGCAAAGCAGCTTCCGCGCGGCGGAAGAAAACGCCTCGCTTTAAGCCTTGGTATCCCAGCGAGCTACCTGTCTCGACTCATCTCTGGTGACCGGTCGATTACTGCCGAGCGCGCCATTGATATTGAACACGCCACAGGCGGGAAGGTGACGCGCCAGGAATGCTTGCCAGAAATCCAGTGGAAGCACGCCAGCTAAGCGACATCCCTGTCCGCCGTTCCATTGAAGCCAGATTAGAAGAGAGCAGTCCCCATGCAAACGTCCAGTTCCAGACACAACGTACAAACCCGTGATCAGGTGCTGGTTGCCCACGCTGCAAACCAGATCGCGCGCACCAGCCTGAGCCAGGACGACTTTGCCCAGGCGCTGAGCCGCGAGCTGCATCTGTCCTGCCCAGAGAAGGCTGTCGCCAAAGAGGTCCCGAACTTTGCCGCGCTGACCTTGCAGAACGACGTGTCCGACTTTGTGAAGGCGACCGGCCGCTGGCTCAAGCGTGTTCAGCGCTGGCTTTCCGGCGATCAGGAAATGCCGTCCTGGCTGGAGGAGTCGTGGGTCAACGCCCTTGAACCTGAATTCCGCGACCACTGCGTGAACGAACTGGCGAGCCGCCACGGGCTGACTGGCGCCCGCCAGATGACCAGCGACCAATGCGCGAACAAAAGCTTCGGCGCGCTGATCCGTGCGCTCGGCGACGTGATCGACACCGGCAGCGAAGTGTTTGACGACCAGGTGATGTGCGAACTGGATCTGCCGCACTTGCCAGCATTCGCCAAGCAGTGCCGCCAGGTTGAGGCGAAGGCGGGGGAGTTGGGGCGTCGTGCCGAGCAGTTGCTCGCTTCGGTCCAGCGAAATTTGAAATCTGTTTCCTGATTTCCCGCGCATGCGCGGAAATCGGTGCCCATCGGGTTCGCACTATGAATTAAGCGGATCTGAAACCCAGGCACAAAAAAGCCGACGGTCGAGGTCGGCTAATTCGATAACACTTTGTGAGGCCGATTATATGCAAACCCCGCCACATATCAATAGCGCTACAAATCTCGCGCCACGTTTTTCGCAATCTGAAAACGTGGCGCGCAATTCGTCAGTAATTCCGTTCGACTTCGACGGCGCAGCCATCCGGGTCATTACCGACAAGCTCGGTGATCCGTGGTTTGTTGCCCGGGACGTCGCTGATGCCCTCGGTTACTCCAAACCGGAGAATGCCGTGGCCCGCCACTGCAAGGCCGCGACCACTACCCCGAAACAGGGTGGTGGTTTCATGACCATCATCCCGGAGCGGGACCTGTACCGGCTGGTGATGAAGTCCAAGCTGCCGGCCGCCGAGAAGTTCGAAGAGTGGGTGGTTGGCCAGGTGCTGCCGAGCATTCGAAAGACCGGCTCTTACACCGCCCAGGAGACGAACAACTCCAAGGTAATTGGCGAACTCGCCATTCTGGAATGCTTCGACCGCCTGCTGAAGCCTGCGAACTCCAGCAAGATGATGATGCTGGCCAAGATCGCCGCCAACAACGGCCTGGATGCCAAGTTCCTCCCAGGCTATGCCGTGGACTCTGCACCAGACGCCGTTGGCGGCTCTTCGATGCCAACCAAGGCAATCACCGCCCTGATCAAAGATCACGCCATCGCCAGCACGGCGCGCGCCTTCAACATTGCACTGGAGGCCCACGGCTTCCTCAAGGTCCTCCAGCGCAAAAACTCGAAACAGCAAATGGTGGATTTCTGGTCCGTGACCGAGAAGGGCATGGCCTACGGCAAGAACCTCACCAGCCCTCAATGCCCCCGCGAGACGCAGCCTCACTGGTACGTGGATCGCTTCCTTGAATTGGCCGCAAAGGTCGGGAAGGCCTGACATGCAATACACCGTCACGATTAACCAGGTGAAGGCGCTGGAGTGGGGGCTGAATTCTCAGCAGGCCCTGCTATTCGCCTTCGTCTACGGCTGCCCGAGTTGGACCAAGCCAATCAAGACTGATGACGGGATCTTCTTCGCGCTGAGCAAGGCCAAGATCATCGAGGAGCTACCGCTGCTCACTGACAAGCCAGACACCGCTTACCGCATGCTGAAGGCCCTGGAGGAGGCCGGTTTGATTGAGCTTTCCAGCACTTCGAACATTACGCTTTTCCGCCTCACGGAGAAGGCCGTCGAGTGGAACCAGAAGCTGGATGGGTCGGAAAAATATCCGACCCCACCAAAAAGTATGGGTCGGAAAAATATCCGATCTACCTCGGATAAATCTCCGAGCAAGGTCGGAAAAAAATCCGAACAAAGGTCGGATAAATCTCCGACAAATCAGGATACCAATCATCAGGGTACCAATCAGGACACCAGTCAGGACTTGCAGGACGCCACCGGCAAGCCGGCTCAGTCCCGCGGCTTGGTGCTGGTGGTTGACCGCACCGACGCCCCCCGGGTCGAGATCCCCGCCGACATGCCGGGCCCCAAAGACCAGACCTGCAAAACCTTCAAGGTCTGGGCGAACTACGCCATGGCTTACCGCAAACGCTACAGCGCCTGGCCGGTGTGGAATGCCAAGGTGGGCGGCCAACTCGGCCAACTGGTTGACCGCCTCGGCGCCGATGTCGCCCACCATGTTGCCGCCCATTTCCTGAAAACCAGTGACGCCGCTGTGCTGCGCAAGTGCCACAGCCTCAACGAGCTGCTGGCCAACGCTGAGAGCTATCACACCCAGTGGGTGACAGGACAGCGCGTCAACGGCACAACCGCCCGCCAGCTGGAACGGACAGAAGCGAACCACTCCGCAGCAGAACAGGCCGCCCAGATGGTCCTGGCCAAACGCCAAGCAGGTGACCGCAATGAATACCTCTGAAATGAACGACCAGCAGGTGGCTGGGCTGGCCGCCGCCATCTGCGCTACTGCCGAAGCCATGGGGCAGGAGATGAACCCCGGCACTGCCGCGATGATGGCTGAAGACCTCTGCGCTTATCCGGTGCCGGTCGTCAAAGCCGCGCTGAAAGCCTGCCGCTTCGAGGTGAAGGGCAAGCTGGCAATGGCTGACATCCTGCAGCGTGTTCAGGCATCCGACGGCCGCCCGGGCAAGGACGAGGCCTGGGCAATCGCCATGACCACCAACGACGAATTCGAAACCGTGGTGCTGACCGACGAGATTCAGCTGGCACTGGCTGCTGCGAAACCCATCTTGGATGGCGGCGACAAAGTCGGTGCGCGCATGGCGTTCATCGACGCCTACCAAAGGTTCGTGGGCCAGGCCCGCGAGGATGCGAAACCGGTCAACTGGCACGTGTCCGTGGGCTTTGACTCCAATCGCCGGATCCAGGCCGTTACCAAGGCTGTGGAGCTGAAGCGCATTCCACAAGAGCACGGACAGAAGTACTTGGCTGACCTGAGCATTGTTCCAGTCACCGAGGATGGCCGCGCCATTGCCGGTTTGCTCACAGGCACCGTCACCCAGCCAAAGCCGCTGCTGCGCGCAAAGCTCGAGATTGTGAAGAACTCGATGCTGGAAATGCGGAAGGCCAGTGCCGAACGGAAAACCGAAATGCGGATTGACGCGGCAAATGAGTTGGCGGATCGCAGGGCGCTGCTGATCAAGCAAGCTCAGGAGCTGGAAGCGAAGAGGGCGGCGCAATGACCGACAAGATCAGCGTCAACTGCCAGGCCAAGCTCTCCGAGGTCATCACCAAAATCAGCGCCATGTACAAAGACAAGAAGTTTGTCGTGGTGACCCTGCGCCCGGGCAAGGACCGCACGCTTGACCAGAACCGGTTGTGGTTCGGGATGTACAAACGCATCGCCGAAATGACCCAGATCGGTGACGCGGCCGACGCCCGCCGCTACTGCAAGCTGCACTTTGGCGTGCAGATCCTGCTGAACGAGGACGCTGGCTTTCAGGCCGAGTGGTACCGGGTCATGCGTCATCTGCCCTACGAAACGAAGCTGGCCATGATGGGCGAGTGCCACTTGTTCGGGCCAGACGGTTTCCCGGTGACCAGCCTGTTCAACCGCGCTCAGGGCATCAATTACACCGACCGCATCGCCGCCTATTTCACAGGCCAAGGTGTGGTTTTCACTGATCTACTCAGCAAGGAGGCTGCATGATCGCCAAGCAACCCAAACCGAAGAAGTGCAAGAACCCGGCATGCGGCATCAGCTTCCCGCCGCAGCGCCTGGGCCAGGCCGTATGCAGCCCGAAGTGCGGCCTGGCCATCAAGGACGTTAATCAGGCGAAGGCGCGCAAGTCGCTGGCCCAGGTTGAGCGCCGCGAGATCAAGGTCCGTAAGGAGAAGCTGAAGAGCCGCGGCGAACACATGCGTGAGGCTCAGCAGGCGTTCAACGAATACGTCCGTACCCGGGACCAGGCCGCCGGCCATCTCTGCATCTCCAGCGGCAAGCCGTTGGACTGGAGCGGCAACGCAGTCGATGCCGGCCACTACCGCAGCGTTGGCTCCGCGCCGCACCTGCGCTTTGATGAGCGTAACTGCCACGCCCAGAGCAAGCAGGACAACCGGTTCCTTTCCGGCAACGCGGTGGACTACCGGATCGGCCTGATCGCGCGCATCGGCCAGGAAGCGGTTGACGCCCTGGAAGCTGACCAGAGCGTGCGCAAGTACTCCGTGGAGCAGATCAAGGGCATCAAGGCCTACTACCGGGCAAAGACCAGAGAACTGAAGAGGGCTGCAGCATGACCTATCGCAACGTTGTTTCAGCAGTAGTCCGAGCCCTTGCGGCCGAGACAATCAGTTCCGCGGGCGGCTGCGACTTTGAGCCCAGGGTGCAAGGTGTCAAGCAGAAGGGCGAGATCGTCGGCAAGGAGGCGGCGTTTCTCCAGGACTGCTGGGTGTTCGGTCGGCTGCATAAGGCGCTGACCCCGGCACACTGGCGGGCACTCGTGGCGAAGTACTCGACGCACCAGGAGCGAAAGCATGGCGCCATTTTGGAACTCCTGAATTCGGTGAAGACGCCGGCGCCGAAGCGCTTCCGGGAATGCGCGGTGCTGACTTGGGCCATCCCGCAAGTTGCCGGTGCCGAGGGCAAGCGTTCCGCCGCTGTGCTGCCGGCCGCCTGGTACGACATCACAAATTGGGACAACGACGGGAAGCCGGAGTCGACTCGTTACCGGTGGCGTTCGCAGATTCGTAAGGCGCTGGATGACCAGGTGAATGAGGCGCTGACTGTGGTTCAGGAACTGCTTGATGCGGAGGGATTAATAGTAACCTTTGCAGCGTAGCGAATCGCTTTAAAAGCGAAGAAGGGCTGATGCAATCTGAGGCAGCCTTCCTTAGTGTGGCGGGAGCCGAAGCAAGCTACCCGCCTATATACCCTTGGGGTTAGAGGTCTTTCTTCACCTCTTTATCTACCTGGCGATCACCCTTATGTCGCTCTTTATCAAGACGCTTCGCCTCCTTGTCGACGTCGTGCCTCGCTCGATCAGCATCTTTGTCGGCATCACGTACGTCGGTTCTCACATCCTTTGCTACGTCCCCTTCAGCATTAACAATCACTGCGTGTGAAATCAAACCTGCAGCAAAAAAAACGGTAACGTATATTTTATTGAGGCCACGCATCTTCCATCTCCAATATTCGTTCATCCCTGGCGGATCTAGTAAACCATAGCCCGAAAGTGAGTTTTTTCAACATAGAAATCTAAAGTTTTGGCCTTATCCAGCAAAGGAAATTGACCATCTATCCGTATCAAGAGTGAACTGGAAAAACGCCAAATGATTGGCACTTTAGGCCTGTAGAGAAGCGGCAGCGAAACCACCTTTCTCTATCCATGCTTCAAGCAGTTCTGCTTGCAGAGGTCTGGTGATCAGGTACCCTTGAGCTTCTGAGCAGCCCCAGCGAGTGATGAGGCCCAATATGCTTTCTGTTTCTACCCCTTCTGCTACGACTCGATACCCTAGGCCTTTAGCAAGCTCTATCAATGTCTTAACTAGCCGTTTGTCTTTTTCATTTGAGTCGAGATTACTAATCAATGACTGGTCGAGTTTCACCGTGTTAACTGGAAGCTGTCGCAAGTATGTCCAATTACTATAGCCAGTTCCGAAGTCATCCACGGAAATCTCAATTCCAAAATTGCGGACGCGCTCTAGCTGTTCAATAACTATCCTAGGGTCTGACATGAGCATGCTTTCTGTGAATTCAAGCTCAAGCCTTTTTGGCTGAAGGTCTCCGTTATCTATATACTCCTTTATATTATCTACGAATTTCGAGTTCTCAAGATCGCTGACAGTCACGTTCATTGCAATTCGTAATTCAATACCTTTTGCTTTCCAAACCTTCGTTTGAGCTACTACAGAGTCAAGTACCCATAAAGTTATTGAGTGCATCAGTGCGGTTTTCTCTGCCAGCGGTATAAATTCTGCGGGACTAATAACACCGAGTGTAGGATGTGACCAGCGAATCAAAGCCTCAACACTGTCGCAGTCAAGGTCGGGCAAGTTCACTTTTGGGTGAAATACTAAGCTCAGTTGGTTTGTGGACCGGACAGCATCTGATAAGGAGCTCAATAGCACGAATGCCCGTTGCTGAGCGGCATCCAATTCAGCTTGGTATAGCGTCCACCCCAAGCGTCGTGCTCTAGCGTCGTCTGCAGCCCCAACTACCAAGCGCAGCCAATCCTTAGCTTCTGCATTGGCGATCGGCAATACCCCTATGCCTGTCTGCATAAGGATTGGAATTCCTTCGCAATCAACCGGATCATCAAAACTCGAAAGTATTTCTAAGCAGAGACGTTTGACAGGTTCGCGCGCGGCTAGGAGGAAGCCAAAACGCGTGGGGCTGATTTTGTACAAAAGGTAATTCTTTGGTAATAGAGACTGGAGGCGATCCTTCACGTTAAGCATTAGAGTTTGGGAGAAGCTATATCCAAGTGCTTTCACTACGTCATTCAAGAACTTTGGAGATATTACATCTACTGCATATAAGTTGTGAGGGGTGCCGCTGGAACTCGCTTGGCGAATGTCTTCTTCCAGGCGGACTCGATTAAACAGCCCAGTAGGCTGGTCTATATAGTTTCGGGAACGCAAGCCCACAATCCGCATTACGACCAGGTGAGCAAAATGAACGAGCATTACTGCATCTCGCTTGCTCATTGGGCCTCTCGGGGAAGTGTCAATTATGCACAGGCTGCCCAAGGAAAAACCATCCGGAGTGAGGAGTGGTGCGCTAGCGTAATAGCGAATGAAGGGGGCGCCGGTTACCATGGGGTTATCTTTGAAGCGCTCGTCCTTTTGCGCATCCAAAACCTCCAGCGCCTTTCTATCCTGCAGTGAGTGGGCGCAGAACGATACGCCTCGTGGTGTGGCGCGTTGCTCAATCCCGATGCGAGCCCTGAACCATTGTTGATGCTTATCAACGATCGAAATCAATGCGATAGGGGCACTAAAATACTCAGAAGTGATTGAGATCATCTTTTCGAAGACTTCGTCATCTTGATCATCTTGCGAACAAAGGTCAGCGACGCGTAGTAAGCGTACTGTTTCGTAGTCAGGGATAGTGGTGTCTGCGTCCATGATTAACCTCCTATGACACGGTCTTAGGGCTAGACGTTATCAGATCCCTAATAGATCTTCGACTTCATTTGTTCATGGCGTCCATAGGCATGCTTCCTATGGCCATGATCCAGGAGTTCTGGCGTCAGCTTGAATCAAGCCTAAGATAGGAAACAGATCGCAAGGCCTTGCCGCTCGCTGTGGAGGAGCGAAACAATAGATTCACGCTGTGGAAAAAAGATGTTGCAATGAGTGAGAAAGTGAGAGAATATTTATCCATCTTGCCGATCTTGCGAGTCAAGGTTGTACAATAAAGTTTGGCATGAGGTCGGGTTTTTTGATGCGAGGCAAAGGACGATGCGAGCTCTCTTACTGCTCGGAATGCTGCTATCGCCTTTGGCGTTTGCCGACACAATCTAGCCTTCACATTACTATAGCTAGCTAAGTGTTCCACACGAATTTGAAGAATAGAACGAGCGTGATCAATTCAACGCCGAGGTGGAGCAGTACAATCCTGCATCACTGATTTCGTAGAGGAGCGGCAAGGTGCTATTCGGAAGCATAAGTCTGCGGCCGATGACGCCATTGAAGAGTGGAACTCGTTCGCCCGATCGACATAGCCGCTACGCATTTCGCCAAGCCTCGCCAAGTGCGGGGCTTTTTATTGCCCACGGAAAGGGCGATTCAGCAAAAGGATTTGCAGATGTTGAGAGAAATCAGATGCGGTAACTGCAAAAGACTTCTCGCCCGAACGGGTGGGTTTACAGAGCTCCAGATCAAGTGTTCCCGATGCGGGACGTTGAATCATGTGAAGGCCACGAGCCTCGAGCAATCGCCTTTGAGCGACATGAGTGCGGAATCCTCCGCGAACAATCAGTCGACTCAATAGGTAAACAATATGAGTTTTCAATTTACTCCGTTCACAGCCAATGGCAGCTCCGTGCTTCCGCCGCGAAACCTCATGAGCGCTGGCCAGTTTCTGCAGTCGCCTAATAAGCGCTTCCGACTGGTTTATCAGTCGGACGAGAATCTGGCACTATACGATGGAGAATCAATCGTATGGATTGCAGACGCAAGTAATGCGTACGTGACCCAGATGATCTACAAGTGGAAGGCCGTTTCGACGCCTCAGCTTTTCATGAACTACAGCCTGGTGCTGAACGACTTTAGGCGTCAGCGCATTTGGCAGACACAAAACAGCGACGTTCCGGGCGGCGATAAGTACCACGATACCCTTGCACAGCGAACTCATCTTCAGCTGCAGGACGACGGCAATATGGTGATCGTTGAGTTGGCTCCGCTTTGGACCACCTCCGGCCTGCCGATTGTTTACGATCAACCGTCATACATCTTCCCGCCTAACACTTTCCTTGAGGTCGGCAAGATCTACAGCGTTGGTAGCTTTGGCGTGGTATTCCAAAGTGATGGGAATCTGGCTGTCTACGGCCCAGGCAACGCTCTTGTTTGGGCGAGCTACACCCAGGGCAAGGGCGGTACCAGTTGCTTGATGCAGGGTGACGGCAACTTGGTGATTTTCAACGCCAGCGGAGTTGCTTTGTGGCATACGAATACAGGTGGGAATCCAGATGCGGTTCTGAGCCTTCAGGCAAACGGCCGGCTCACCATCACTCAGGCGCGTCCCGCTTGGGCTCGATTTGGCTACACGCCGACGATCCGCGCTCGCAAAGTGTACTACCCGAACAACGCTGATCCGGAGCAAAACAGCACCAGTCCGTACCCGACTTATGGCCATATCGGCTATGAGTTCTAAACACTGATGGATGTGCCTATTCAGGCCCGCAGCATTGCAGTGGGCCTGATTACAAGAAGGTCTAGAACCTCGCGTCATCGCCTCTGAGCGACATGAAAGCGGAATCCTCCGCTACAAATCATTCGACTCAATAGGTGACAATATGACTGTACGTACACTCGGTAAAAAATTTCAAAACATCACTATCAACGGCAACGCGGTATTTATCGCAACATTGATCGCGCCGCAAGACAACCCGCATGGTCTAATTCTGCGATCCTTAACTGACGGCCGCGAAATTACCTATGGCACAAGTCGCCCTACCGGCGACCGGTTTGACTTGACCCAAATTCGAGTTCCGAGTGGGTATTTGCTTACGAACGATGTATTTGTTCCCGCAGGAAATGGTGTATTCATGAATACAAGTGCGGATTTCGTGATCCCAGTCCAGATGTCTTGGGATGTGCTGAGCGCCGACGGTACTGTTGCATAAGTTACGACGAAGGACGAGCCCTGCTGCGGTGTAGCGATGCAGGGCTTTCAAGCAATACCGCGCGGCTAAGGTCGCGCACCCATTCAAGGCCCAGCCATCAAGCTCGGCTTTTTCGTTTTCGGCCCCGCCACGCCCTTCGCTCTAAGCAGGGAGCGCCGCCGGGGCTGACCTATTTCAAATATGACCCACGGAGTCGAATGGGTGTGACGTCTTTGCGGCATCGTCGTCCAGATTCCGAGAGCGCCGCTCAGATCGAGTGATCGACATATCTTTGGGAGCGGTAATCCCCACAGACACGATGTCTCCATCGACTTTGATCACCTTGATTTGGATTTCTTCGCCGACGCGTAGGAGTTCGTTGGGGGTTCTGGTGATAACTAGCACTTGCATTCCCTTTTATTTGCTGATGCACGTATGCCCGATTATCTCTATGAGTTCAGGCTAAAGATGTAGGACGCGTCTGATTCTTCTGCGGAAAAACCTTAATCACCTACTCCCGGGCAGGGAGAACAACAAAGCGCGGAGTAACGATGGACCCAACTGACCTCGGCCCAGGCACAGCTACCTGGCTGGGCGGTAGTGCCACGGTAGTTCTGGGCGGCCTGCTATGGCTGCGCCGGTTCCTTTCAAAGGATGCGACTGACCGCGCGATGGACAGCGCCGATATCGGCACCCTGAAGCGCCTCAACGAGCTACTGAACCAGGAGCGCGCCGCCCGCAAAGAAGCCGAGGCCCGCGCTGATCAGTTCGCGAAAGAGCGGAATGACCTGGCAGCCGCCGTTGGGCGCATGGAAGGCAAGATCGAAGCGCTGACCAGCCAGGTCGCTCAACTCACTGATCGAGTGACGCAACAGAGCGACGAGATCACTCGCCTGCGCACCAAGCTGGGAGGGATCGCCTGATGGACAGATGCGCATTGGAATTTATCGCCCGCCGCTGGTGGCGCCGGGCCGAGGTCTGGGCCATTGCCGTCGTGCTGGTGGGTGGTGGTGCCGTTCTGGGTTACCAGGCCGCCTACTGGTCGCTCGCCGAGAGCCAGAGCAATCAGGTCAAGGGCATCCGCGAGGCGTACGACACCGCGATGACTGAGCGTGATAAACGCCTGGAAGAGCTGACTCGCAAGACCGGTACCGCCGCCGACAAAGCGACGAAGGCTGCAACGACGGCGGCCCAGGCTGCCGACAAAGCGGACGAAGCCCTCAACCGGGTATCGCAGTAATCCGCGCCACGTTTTCGAATGCGCCAAATCGTGGCGCGAGGTTTGAGGTAGACATGGGCATCAAGAAGACGCTGATCCACTTCAACGACATCACGCTGACGCTGTCCGTGGATGACCTGAAGGCTGCGCTGATCTCGAAGTATGGTGATGCCGCTGCGGAAGTACTTGTCGACGATGTGATCCTTCAGAGCGCCGCCTATTCCACGTACTGCCCGGATGATGGTGTGACTTTCGCTTTTGCTCAGCCATTGGAAGGGCACAACACATGAGCGACCAATCAGGCGAGCACGTCCACTATTGGGATGATGGACGGGGCCGGCGGGAAGTGATCATCGACGGCCAGCCAGCTACCCACGTGATCTGGTGCGACACAAAGGCGGGTATCGCAGTTGTCGCCGACCAGCCTTTAAAGGCGTCCGACGGCGAGACAGTCGACATTCATCCTGTATGGGGTGAGATCACTGTGCTGACCCTGAAGGCATCATGAGCAACGTCACCCGACTGCGCCACGCGCTGCCGATGAGCCCGGAAATCAACACGGCAGTAAGCGCTCTCGACAAGGCCATTGCCGATGCCGTGGACGCCGCCAAGGCTGCCGGGCTGCCCCAGGGCCTGATCGTTGGGTTGCTCCACGGTCACGCCCATGCACAGACACGCCAGATGGTGACGCAATGACTGCGACCATCTACGACATAGCCGACCAGCGCCCGCACCTGATGGTGGTAGCCAGTGATGGTGCCCACGTAGTCCCGCACGCTCTGGTCCAATCGGTGATCGCCGGCGACAAGCCGCCCTCTATCCTGACTGAGCCGGTGGTGAAGCGGATCATTGAAGAATGGCTGCAGCAGGTGACCGCATGACGACCATTGCCTACAAAGATGGCGTGATCGCCTATGACTCCTAGGTAGTCCTTTTCGAAGTTATTATTGATGCCGCCTGGCTATCGTCTGTTAAGAATTACGACTTGAGCCTCCAACTTAGCCCGAATGGCGGTCAATTTACCCTGAAAGTGAATGGTTCCCCTTGGGTAGATGTTAATTACAAGGCCATCAGGAAATGTAAACTGTTCAGCCCCAACCGTATTTACAGCAGACCGAATGGCATCAGGGTATGTAATTTCAATGTGCTTCACTAAACCTTGTGGGTCACGGCACGACATTACCATTTGCTGCTCCTTAGCTAAGTCCTCCATATATTTGCAGGAGGCAGCTCATTATTTCAAGTTTGGAGGTGTGGGTTTGATCAGGCCGAGCCCTCCACTTTCAGCGCTTGAACTGTCCGACTTATCCGACTTCGGTGTTCGCCTGACGCCCGCGCCTGAGGTGTGGGAGTGGCTCCAAACCGAGATCCTTGCCGACACCGGCAGCATTCACAACGAAGACCATGCCCACCTACTGGATGCAGACATCCGGGTCATGTGGGCGTCGTCGAGCTTCGAGAAGCAGGGCAGGACAGTGCTGGGCCAGGCCGAGCAGGTAACGTTCCGCGCTGGTGGTTGGCAGAAAGCCCGGATGGAGCAACAGATGCGTGATTGGTTTGGCGATGTGCCGGCTTTCATCATTACCCTGGCCGCCGACTACTGCGCCCAGTGCAGCGACCTTGAGTTCTGTGCGCTCCTGGAGCACGAGCTTTATCACATCGCCCAGGCGACCGATAAGTACGGTCAACCAGCCTTCACCCAAGACGGCGCACCCAAGCTTAAGCTTCAGGGCCACGACGTAGAAGAGTTCGTCGGTGTGGTTCGCCGCTACGGTGCAAGCCCTGACGTTCAAGCGTTGGTGGATGCTGCAAACAGTCCTGCCGAGGTGGGGAAATTGAACATATCGAGGGCCTGCGGAACCTGTCTGCTCAAGTCGGCCTGATTTTAGACAGGTTAAGACGGATGATCGCCAATGGCAGCTCTTCGAAGTGAGGTGAAAGCCTTTATTGTTCAGGCTCTCGCGTGCTTTGACACACCTTCTCAGGTGGTTGAGGCCGTCTTAAAAGAATTCAACGTTGTTGTCACTCGCCAGCAGTGCGAATCACACGACCCAACAAAGGCAGCCGGCAAAGCGCTGGGTGAGAAGTGGGCAACGATGTTCCGTGAGAGCCGCAAGCGGTTCCGCGAAGAAACTGAAGACATCCCGATCGCCAATCGAGCCTTCCGACTGCGCGCCCTGAGCCGCATGGCTGAGAAAGCCGAAGGCATGAAGAATATGGCGCTGACTGCCCAGCTACTGGAGCAGGCTGCCAAAGAATGCGGCGACATCTACGTCAACCGGGCCAGGAAGGAAGAAGCCGGCGACGAACCGGTGATCCCGACCCGCATCCAGGTCGACGTGGTGGATGCGAGGAAGCCGAATGCCGAGCCTTAATGTTCCACAGGCTCAGTTCCTCACGCTGCCCCACAAATTCCGCGCGTTCGTTGCCGGGTTCGGCTCGGGCAAGACCTGGGTGGGATGCTCGGCACTGAGCAAGCACTTCATGGAGTGGCCCGGCGTCAACGCCGGCTACTTCGCTCCGACTTACCCGCAGATTCGGGACATCTTCTATCCGACCATGGATGAGGTGGCCTACGACTGGGGGCTGAAGACCAAGATCAACCAAGCGAACCACGAAGTTCACATCTACAGCGGCCGGCAGTACCGCGGGACTGTGATTTGCAGGTCGATGGAGAAGCCGCAGACGATTGTCGGTTTCAAGATTGGCCATGCTCTGGTGGATGAGCTGGACGTGCTGACTGCACTGAAGGCGCAGCAGGCCTGGCGCAAGATCATTGCCCGGATGCGGTACAACCTGCCTGGGCTGAAGAACGGGGTGGATGTCACCACGACGCCGGAAGGCTTCAAGTTCGTCTTCCTGCAGTTCGTAAAGCAGCTGCGCGACAAGCCGTCGCTCAAGGAAATGTACGGCCTGGTGCAGGCCAGCACCTTCGACAACGAGCTAAATCTTCCGGATGACTACATCGCCTCCCTCATGGAGTCGTATCCGCCGCAGCTGATCATGGCGTACCTCAAAGGCCAGTTCGTCAACCTCACGTCCGGCACGATATACACCGCCTATGACCGAAAGCTCAACGGATGCTTCGACACCGTGCAGCCTGGTGAGCCACTGTTCATCGGGATGGACTTCAACGTCGGCAAGATGGCGGCGATTACCCACGTTAAGCGCGGCCAGGGGTTGCCCAGGGCCGTAGATGAGCTGATCGACGGCTACGACACGCCGGACATGATCCGCCGCATCAAAGAGCGCTACTGGCAGCACGACGGCAATGACTTCAAGAAGACCTGCGAGATCAGGATCTACCCGGATGCTTCGGGCGATTCGCGCAAGTCTGTGAATGCCAGCATCACCGATCTGGCCATGCTCAAACAGGCCGGGTTCGCGGTCATTGCTCCAGCGGCAAACCCGCCGGTGAAAGACCGAATCAACGCAATGAACGCCGTCTTCTGCAATGCGCAGGGCGAGCGCCGCTACCTCGTCAACTCGCTCACCTGTCCGACCTATGCCGATGGCCTGGAACAGCAGGTGTGGGGCGCGAACGGGGAGCCAGATAAAACCGCCGGCATCGATCACGCGAACGACGCCGGCGGCTACTTCATCCACCGCGAGTACCCGATCATCAAACCGGTCACCGCTATCAAAATGGGATACGCCCGATGAGCAACGACGTCTCCTTCAAGCGGGCGGAATACACGGCAGTGCTGGATCGCTGGGCGACCGTTCGCGACGTCTGCGCGGGTCAGCACCGGGTAGTCGATCGGCTGCCGTACATCAATGCGCACGACAAGTCGCCAGAGAACGAAGACCGGAACCGGGCTTACCGCGAGCGGGCGGTGTTCAAGAACGCCACCGGGCACACCCGAAATGGGCTGCTGGGCCTGGCCTTCCATAAAGACCCGACACTCACGGTGCCGAAGAAGCTGGAATACCTGCAAGACAACGCCAACGGCTCCGGAGTGAGCATTTATCAACACTCCCAGGGCACGCTTGAAAAGGTGCTTGAAGCTGGTCGCCACGGGCTGTACGTGGACTATCACCAGGACGACGGCATCGGAGGGCACTCGGTGATCCTGTCCTACTGCGCTGAAGACATCATCAACTGGCGCACAGGCATGGTGAACGGTCACAGCGTGCTTACCCTGGTCGTGCTGCGCGAGTCGCCGGAGACCCCGGAAGGGTTCGGCTACAAGACGGCTGAGCAGTACCGGGAGCTGGCGCTTGAGGATGACGGTTTCGTTTGCCGTGTCTGGCGCCGGTCCGGGCCGAAAGGTGGCGGGCCGCTGGCGGTCATCGAAGAGTTCAGGCCGGAAGGCGTCACCGGGCGTCTCAAGGAGATCCCGTTCACCTTCGTCGGCGCGCAGAACAACGACCCAAGCATCGACGAGTCGCCACTGTACGACATCGCCATGATCAACCTGGGCCATTACCGGAACAGTGCCGATTACGAAGACAGCGTCTTCTGGTGTGGCCAGGCTCAGCCGTGGATCAGCGGCCTTGATGAGCAGTGGCGCGACTGGATGGAGAAGAACGGCGTCTATGTCGGCTCCAGGGCGCCGATGATGCTGCCGGCGGGTGGTGCATTCGGCTATGCACAACCGGCGCCGAACACGCTGGTCAAGGAGGCAATGGCCGATAAGAACCAGATGATGATCGAACTCGGCGCACGGATGGTGGTGGCTTCACTTGCCACCAAGACAGCTACCGAGTCGCGCGGCGATCAGTCGGCATCGACGTCGGTGCTCGCTGGCTGTGTGGCAAACGTCAGCGAGGCATACACGCGAGCCATCATGTGGTGCTGCGCTTACATGGGCATCGCTGACAAGAAGGTCGCCTACCAGGTCAATCAAGAGTTCGTAGAGCTGACGGCTGATCCGCAGATGATCACGGCCTTGGTTGGCTTGTGGCAGCAAGGCGGCTTCGCCAAGGCAGACCTTCGGGCCTACCTGCGCAAGCTGGGCCTGATTGCGCCAGAGCGTACAGACCTGCAGATCGACGGCGAATTGCAGGAGCAGGGCGACGGTCTAGGCCTGGACGATGAGGACAAACCAAATGGCGGCAAACCAAGCAATCCTTGACGCCACGATCCGGCACGCGGTCTTCCTCGAAAAGCTCAAGGCGGGGGAGGTGGGCAAGTTTGCACCCTTCCTCAAGGAGATTGACCGGTCTATCCGCGATCGGCTCACCCAGTCGGACCTGACCGAATACAACACGAAGCGCCTGGAAGCGTTGCTGAAGGAGGTCGACAGCCTGCTGCTGGGCATCTTCGACCGCTACAGTGCGCAACTGAACCTCGACCTGGTGGACATCGCCAACTACGAGGCCGAATTTGAGGCGACCAGTCTTGCCAGGTCGGCGCCGGTTGGCGTGTCGCTGGATGTGGTCGCGCCGACGGCCGCTGCAATTCGCACCGCAGTGCTGACGAACCCGCTCAGTGTACGTGGCACCGGCGGCGGGAAGCTGCTTAAGGCCTTCATCAAGGGTTGGACCAGCGCCGAGCGCGAGCGCGTCACCGGCACCATCCGGCAGGGCTTCTTCGAAGGACAGACGAATTTCCAGATCATCCGCAACATTCGCGGTACCAAGGCGGCAGGATACAAAGACGGCATCCTGGCCACCACCAACCGCAATGCCAGCACGGTCGTGCACACCGCGATTCAGCATGTGTCGTCCCAGGCACGGATGGAGGTGGCCAAGGCCAATACGGATATTGTCGAAGAGATCCAGATGGTCGCTACGCTGGACAGCAAGACCAGCCAGCTATGTCGCTCGATGGACAAACGCCGGTTTCCAGTCGATTCAGGCCCACGGCCGCCGTTTCACCCGAATTGCCGTACGACGTTCGTTCTGCTGACCAAACTTAGCGAGATGTTCGCCAAAGGCGCTACCCGCGCTTCAGTGGGTGCCGATGGCGGCCAGCAGGTCAGTGCGAGCCTGGACTACTACCACTGGCTCCAGCAGCAGCCCGCTTCTTTCCAGGACGTTGCCATCGGTCCAGTACGGGCCAAGCTGTTTCGTGAAGGAGGCTTGACCGTTGAGCGATTCGCCGAGCTGCAGCTTGATCGCAACTTTGCGCCGTTGACCTTGGCTCAGATGAAGAGCTTAGAACCACTGGCTTTTGAGAGAGCAGGCATTTTATAGCCAGCTAGCGTGGCTCACGGAGCTCTCAAGCTGACCACTGTAAAAGGATTGCCCGATGGGTCCTTTCCTTGGGAAACGATCTCATCTTGCTTTATAGACTTGATTTTGTACTCATCCGAACTGCCAGGAACATATTGCTTGTTCATGTCAGGGAGTGAAATTCCACTCAGTTTCTCCAGAAGTGGAATCGGCATTTCTACATCGCCACTTTTAAAGGTCGATGGTTCGGTATGAAAGCCTGTCAGCGTAAACGTTAAGAATTGGTCGTCAGCCGTCCAGACACCTGAACCTTTTGCGAGAACTACTGCAGAAAACGGCTTGTCGGCAGCGCCGCCTGAGAACGTTAGGGTTCCGTTCACGTTGTATCGCCCGTTACGGAAATATTCAGTGATGCCGTTGAAGGCGATATTCCCGCCCGGAACTGGGTGTTGGTAGTTGCTTTCCCAGCGCCCCAGAAAGGCTGGGTTGTGCTTTGGACCTGATTCATAAAACGGGCCGTATATCGTCACAATGCCCGCGATAAAAGCAATGACTGCCGTTGCAATGACATAGCCTTTACGAGTGAAGTGTTTGATCCTTTCTAGGTTCATTTTGCGAGAACTACTCCATTAGTTGTTTGGATCCATTGACATCAGTTTACCCAATTCAGTGACCGCAGCGGTAGCAAACCATCTTTCTTCCGAGTCTCGCATCTGCGGGGCTTTTTTTGTGCCTGCAAAGCGGGCTTCACATACCCAAGGGGTGCCTCACAGTGGCAGAAGAAAACGAAATCGACCTGGAAAATCCGGCAATCAAGGCCGCTATCGCGACTGCCGTTGAAGCATCTGTGTCTGGTCTCAAAACCAAGAACTCGGAGCTTCTGGGCAAGCTTAAGGAAACCTCCGGCAAGCTGACCCAGTTCGAAACACAGTTTGAAGGCATCGACATCGACGCCGTCAAGGGCCTGCTCAGTCGAGCGGGACAGGACGAAGAGACCAAGCTGCTGACCGAGGGCAAGGTGGATGAGGTCTTCAACCGCCGCACCGAGCGCCTGCGTGGCGACTACGACAAGCAGTTGAAGACGATCAGCGAGCGCGCCGAGAAGGCTGAATCCTTCGCTGCCAAGTTCCAGGGCAAAGTCCTGGGCGATTCGGTACGCGGCGCAGCACTGAAGGCCGGCGCTCTGCCGGAAGCAACAGACGACATCATCCTGCGCGCCAAAGGCGTGTTCACCCTTAATGAAGATGGCGATGCAGTCGCCGTTGATGAATCCGGCCAGGTCATCCTCGGTAAAGACGGCAAAACCCCTTTGACTCCGCTCGAGTGGGCGGAATCTCTGCGCGAAAGCGCACCTCATCTGTGGCCAAGGGCTTCAGGGACATTTGCCCCGGGCGGGGGTGGCGGCAAGGCTGCATTCAAGCGCTCCGAAATGACCTCCGAGCAGAAGCGCGACTTTCAGCGCAAGCACGGCCAAACCGCATATCTCGCATTGCCAAAGTAAGGGGATTGACCCATGGCTACAACCGTTAACAGCGACCTGATCATCTACAACGATGAGGCGCAAACTGCATACCTGGAGCGTGTCCAGGACAACCTAGATGTATTTAACGCATCGTCCAACGGCGCGATGGTGCTGGACAACGAGCTGATCGAGGGTGACTTCCGCAAGCGCGCTCTCTACAAGCTGAACGGCTCCTTGGAGCACCGCGACGTCAACTCCGACGGCAAGGTAACCGCCAAGAAGATCAGCGCTGGTGAAGCTGTTGGAGTCAAAGCTCCCTGGAAGTACGGCCCGTACCAGACCACCGAAGAGGCATTCAAGCGCCGCGGTCGTCCGGTCGAGGAGTTCTCCCAGATCGTCGGCGCCGACGTCGCTGATGCAACCCTGGAAGGCTTCATCCAGTACGCAACTGCTGGCCTGCGTGCCGCCATCGGCTCCAACGCTGACATGGTGGTTTCGGCCAACATCGAAACCGATGGCAAGAAGACGCTGACTCGCGGTATGCGCAAGTTCGGCGACAAGTTCGGCCGTATTGCTCTGTGGGTCATGCACTCCAGCGCCTACTTCGACATCGTCGACGAAGCCATCACCAACAAGATCTACGAAGAAGCTGGCGTCGTGATCTACGGCGGCCTGCCGGGCACTCTGGGCAAGCCGGTACTGGTGACCGACACCGCGCCGGCGGATGTGATCTTCGGCCTGCTGCCAAACGCCGTAACCATCACCGAGTCGCAGGCGCCGGGCTTCCGTTCCTACGAAGTGAACGACGAAGAAAACCTGAGCATCGGCTACCGCGCGGAAGGCACCGTAAACATCGATGTGCTGGGTTATAGCTGGAAAGCCACCACTGGCGGTTCCAATCCAACCCTGGCTGCCGTGGGCTCCGCTGCCAACTGGGTCAAGCATGCGGGCAGCAACAAAGTCACCGCCGGCGTGATGATCACGCTGACCGCAACGCCTCCTGTTACTGGCGGTTAAGCCTCAAACTCAACGCGCGGTCAGCAATGGCCGCCTTGGAGAAACACATGGAACTGACTTACAGCAACCAGCTGAGCGGCTTCGACCCGGAGAAGCGTTACCGCAATCCGGAACACTTCGATAAGCCCGAAGCGGGTGTGACCAGCGTGCTGGTGATTGGCGATTGGCCGAACGTGGTCAATGCGTACGAAGCAGCCGGCATCGATGTGTCGGTGAAGGAAGCCAAGCAGGCGCAGATTGTTGGTGCGGGCAGCCAAGCCGAACTGGAAAAGGTGATCGCGGCTTTGCGTGCTGAGCATGGATTGATCCAGATCCTTGTTGACGGCCTGGAAGCTGGCGAGATTCACCGTCCAGAGTCCGGCGACCTGGCGTTGCGCTTGTTTGACGTGCTTGGCACCATCCATGCATCGGTTGGAGAGCTGACCACCGAGCGTGACGGCCTTGCCTTGACTGTCGATGCGCTGCGCGCCGAGGTTGAAGCGCTGAAGAAGTCTGCCCTCACGCCGCCGGCTGATGAGGCCGGTGAAATCGCGGCGCTGAAAGCAAAGCTCGACGACGCCAATATCCAGTATCGCGCCAACGCCTCCAAAGAATCCCTGGAAAGGCTCGTCGCCGAGCTGACCAAGGAGTAATACTGCTGGCTGTCGGTGATCCGGCGGCCAATTTTCAAACCATTCCAGCGAGTTGACGCATGACACTCATCATCGAGGACGGCACCGGCAAGCTTGACGCCGAAAGCTACGCGAGCGCCGAGGACCTGGCCATGTATGCCGTGAAATTCGGCACGGTCATCCCCGCCGGCGTTCCCGAGCAGGAAGCGCTGCTGCGCCGGGCCGCCCTGGCGATGGATGGCATGACCTGGAAAGGCCGCAAGATGAACAGCGAGCAGGCCTTGTCCTGGCCGCGCCGGGAAGTGCTGTTGGACCACGAGATCAAGCCGAACAACTACCTGCCAGCGCGGATCCAGTACGGGCAGATGGCCTTGGCCGCTGAGATTCATCAGGACTACATCGACCCAATCGATAAGCGAAAGGGCGCTGTGACGCTGGAGCGTGTCGAAGGGGTGGTAACTCGCGAGTACGCGACTATCCCGAACACCAGCGGCCGACTATTGCCGGCAGCGCCGGATCGGCCGAGTGCAACCCAGTTTGCCGACTACCTACAAAAGCGCGGGCTGTTCGCAATCCGCGCATAGCAGCAACGGAGACCACCATGGCCACCTTCTACGACGAAATGGCCGTGATGGCTTTGGAGATGATCACAGAGTTCGGCCAGCCCGTGACCATTAGCAGGACGGTGCCGGGCGAGTACGACCCGGAAACGGGTGGGGAAGCACCAGGCGCCACTGTTGAGCAAATCGCCCAGGGCATCCTGCTCGACTTCACCGGTATCGAATTCCAGAACAACAGCCTCATCAGGCAGGGCGACAAGAAGCTGAAGATCGCCGCGCAGGGCTTGGCCTGGGTGCCGGGCTTACTGGACAAGATTGTCGCCCAAGGCCGCACTTGGGCCATCGTCCCGCCGCTGAAAGAGGTAAACCCCGCCGGCACGCCGATCCTGTATGAATTGCAGGTGCGGTCGTGAGTCGGGCGGGCGCCGGCCAGTCCGGCAGCTTCGCCCTAAGCCTTGCCGAGTTCGCCGCCCAGGCCGGGGAAGCAATCGACGCAAGCCTACGCGAGATCATCATCGAAGTCGGTAGCAGCTTGATCCGCATGTCGCCCGTGGGTAACCCGGAGATCTGGGCCCAGAACGCTGTGGCGACCCAGTACAACAAGGCTGTCGATGATCACAACAGCGCGCTGCGTAGCGACCCGGCCAACCTTACAAAGGCCGGCAGGTTAAGGCCGGGGCGCAAGGTGCACGACGGCATGGACATCGTCGCACCGGCAGGCTACGTCGGCGGCCGGTTCCGCGGTAACTGGATGTTCAGCATCGGCACCCCGAACAACGCCACGACCGAAGAGGTTGACCCGACAGGCACCAAGTCAACGGCGCGTGTCACTGCCGGCGCAATCGAATTCAAGGCAGGCGACACCTGCTACATCACCAACAGTCTCGGCTATGCGATCCCGCTGGAGTTCGGCCATTCGACCCAGGCGCCCGGCGGCATGGTGCGGGTAACCGTGGCTCGCTTCCAGCAGATCGTGCTGGAGGCCATCAGGAACAACCAGGTATGAGTCACGCCATCATCGCTTCGATCTACGAGGCAAAGCTCATCGCCTGGAACGCTGCCAGGTCGGAAAAGCTGAAGATCGTCTTCGAGAACACGGCCTACACGCCGGCGGCGGGCGAAACATACCTGCGGGCTTTCACGATCCCGGGCGACACAGCGAGCAACACGCTCGGCGGCGATCACCGGCTGTTCACCGGTGTGTTCCAGGTGAACATCATCGCGCCGGCGGGCACCGGCAAGACCAAGACGAATCCGATTGTGGCTGAGTTGACAGGCCTGTTCCCGCTGTATGTGCGCGACACGAAGAACGGCTTCGTTGTCACGCCCATGACGCCGGTAGATCAGGGGCCTGGTATCACCGGAGACTCCACCTACACCGTCCCGCTGTCGTTCTCGTACCGGTCCGACACCACACCATAATCCGCCCGTTGGGCAAATCCTGAACCCGCCAAGTGCGGGTTTTGTCATTTCTGCAAAGAGGAAAACCCATGTCGATCTACTTCCCCAACGGGGCAACACTGGCGATCTCAACCGGCTTCGCTGCCGCCAAGTTGATCTCCGCCATCAGCAACGCAAATCCGGGCGTGGCCACGGCCCTGGCCAACGGTTTCGCCAATGGTGACATCCTGCTGGTTACTTCTGGCTGGGAGGACATCAACGAGCGAGCCGTGCGCGTGTCCAACGCTGCGGCAGGCGCCTTCACGCTGGAAGGCATCGATACCTCGAACGTTGCGTTCTTCCCGGACGGCATCAGTGCGGGCACCGCCAAAAAGGTCACCGGCTGGGTTGCGGTGAACCAAGTGATCGGGAACTCGATGTCTGGCGGTGAACAGCAATACTGGACGTATGCGCCGCTGGAGGCTCGCCGCGACAAGCAGATTCCGACCACCAAGAATGCCCAGGCGTTTGCGTTCCAGCTCGCCGACGACGACAGCCTGGCCTGGTACGACGAACTGGACAAGGCTGATCGTGAGAAGGAAGTGCGGATTCTGCGCATGTCGCTGCCGAACGGCAAAACGATCTACTACGCCGGTTACCCGTCGTTCAACAAAACCCCAACGCTGGTGCGCAACGAGGGTGCAGCTGTGACGTTCGGCTTCACTATCAACGCCGAGATTACGGCGTACCGCGCGCCAGTGGCTGCTGGCGGGGGTAGCTGATCATGGCGAAGTTCAAGATCGCGCAAGGCGCTACCTTCAAGGCTGATGTGGAGATTCCACGCGTTGGCGGTGCATTCATCAAGGTGCCGTTTGAGTTCAAGTATCGGAACCGTAATGAGCTGGCGGCCTTGTTTGCGGGGTGGCAGCAGCGGGCAAAGGACGATCAGGAGGCTTTCAAGGCCAAAGCTGACGATCTGACCCTGGTGGATATCACTGATGCGGACATCGAGCGCCAGGTAGATCAGGTCCAGGCATTGGTTGAAGGCTGGGGGTTTGAAGACAAGCTGAACCTTGAGTCGATCCGTGCGCTGGTGGAAACATCTGCCGGCGCCGGTGAGGCCATTGTCGCGGCCTATCAAACGGCTTACGTACCGGCCCGCACGGGAAACTGATTCGCGTCGCACGCGCCCTGTATGAGCCACCTCCGAGTGCCGAGCAGTTGGCGGCATTTGGTCTTGACGCCTCGGACATGGAAGAGGCGTTCGAGGTCTGGCCGTGTGTTTGGCCTTCATTCCGCCTATTCGACGCCCTCTCTACTCAGTGGCGCACCGGCGCGTGCGGCGCGACCGGCATTGATTACACCGCAATCACCAGCGTTGCCGAGCTCATCGGCATGAAGAAAAAACAACTCAGAGAGATCTTCCCCGACCTTCAAATAATGGAGGCCGAGGCGTTGCTCGTTATGTCTGAGCAATCGAAATAATGGAGCACTCATGTCTACGATCGCTGAGCTTGGCATTGCGGTAAATTCAGGCGAAGCGGTCAAGGCCACCTCCGACCTGGAGAATCTCGCCCAGGCCGGCGCCAAGGCTGAGAAAGCGGCCGAGGGTGTGTCTGCCGGCTTCGACAAGGCAGCGACTGCAACGGCGGATCTGTCGGCGTCTGAGCGCAAGCTTTCCGAGACGCTCGACGAGGCCAAAGCCCGCCTTCTGGCAACGGCGAAGGCTTCCCTGGAGTCGAGCGAGTATTACCAGCGTCTGACCACCAGCGTGAACACCAACGCTTCCGCTATTGAGTCGTCGGGGTCCTCGGTCAGCAGCCTGGCAGCGCTTCAACGGCGTTTGCAGGCTGAATCGGATGCGCTTGTTGGCTCGACTGATCGTCAGGCCGAGGCAACTAAGAAGGCCGCTGCAGCTACCGGCGTTCAGGCCGAGGGCCTGCAAGAGCTGCTCGGCAAGCTCAATCCAACAATGGCCGCGCTCGAAAAGCTCGATCAGCAGCAGGCGCAGTTGCAGAAGTACAAGGCCGCCGGCGTCATTGATGCCGACACCTTCCGCGAGTACTCGACACGCATCGACGCGTCCCGGCAGAAGCTGGGCGAGTTCGATGAGGGACTTCGAAAAACAGGTATCAGTTCGGGACAGACGCAGGCGGCGCTGCGGCAACTGCCCGCGCAGTTCACGGACATCTTCACCAGCCTGGCGGGCGGTCAGAACCCGTTGATGGTGCTGATCCAGCAGGGCGGCCAGATCAAGGACTCCTTCGGCGGTATTGGCCCGACGATGGACGCCCTGAAAGACAAGTTCCGGTCGTTGTTTTCTGGTGGCGCCGGTGCTGCTGTTCTGGGGGAATCCCTCGCAGGTATCGCCTCGGGGGCGAAAGACACCGCCGAGAACGCGGGCGAGGCAAGCGAGAGCCTGTCGGACCTGGCGGAAAGCTCGAACACTGCGGCAGAAGCTGCCGAGAACGCACAGAAGGCAGTAGGTGCGATCAGCCCTGCGATCAGTGGTGTAACGCTTGGCGCGGCGGGCATGGTCCTCGCGCTGGTTTCTGTAGTTGCTGCTCTCGGCACTGTGATCTACGGCTACAAAAGCGGTAGCCAAGAGGCGGACGAGTACAACAAATCGCTGATTTTGACCGGAAATTACGCGGGCACTTCAGCGAGCCGCCTAGCCGAATTGGCGCAGCAGGTAAGCGCAACCAACGGCACAACTAGCGATGCTGCAGCATCGCTTGCCAAACTGGCTGCCAGTGGAGTTATCGCTGGCGGCAGTTTTAAGGATATTGCGGATGCCGCCGCTGCGATGGAGGACGCCACCGGTAAGTCGGTCGACGCGACGATTGCCGAGTTTGTGAAAATCGCGAAGGACCCTGTTGCTGCCGCCAAAGAACTGAATGATCAGTACCACTTCCTGACCGCTTCGGTTTATTCGCAAATCGTTGCACTGAAGGAGCAGGGCGACACTATCGGTGCCGCCAAACTCCTCACAGACACCTACGCGGATACCGTTAAAAGCCGATCCACGGAGATCACCGACAACCTGGGCTTCATCGAGAAAGCCTGGAAGGGCATCACCGACGAAGCCAAGAAATCGCTGGATGCGATCAAGAATATTGGCAGGGACCAGGGTGATGCTGTTCGGGTCACAGAGCTCAATCAGAAGATTGCTTACCTGGAATCTACGGTGGGCACGGGCTTCGAGGATGGTGATGCGAAAGCGCGCCTCACCGCGCTCAAGGATGAGCTGAGCCTGCTACAGGACAAGAAAGCCGCCCAGGAGGACGAGGAAAAACGTAAAAGTGACGATGCCAAGACCCAGAAGGAAGGGATTGAAGCCGAGCAGCGGCTGAAGCAGCTCAGCGACTCAATGCTCAGCAATGCCGAGAAGCGAGACAAGCTGACCAAGGCGTATTTGCGTGACGTCGAGGTGCTGAAAAAAGCGAACCCTGATGACCCAAAGGTCCAGGCCGACTATGTCGCCAAAACCCTCCAGAACATCAAGGACAAGAACAAGGATCCTAAAACTGCTTCGGCCGGCGCTGTAGACCTCACGTCATACAACGATGCGCAGAACGCGCTCAAGAGCATTCAGGACGAATACGCCAACACCCAGAAGCAGTTGGAAGCCGGGCAGAAGGCCGGGCTGATCTCGCAAGCTGATTACGCGACACAGCGTGCAGTTTTGATCCGTGCCGAAAAGGATGAAGTTACCGCCGGTTACGAAGCGGAGATATCCGCTCTTGAAGCCGCCAAGGGCAAAAAGACCACCACTGCCGCACAAAGCATTGAGCTCGATAAGAAGGTTGCCGATGCGCGCGCCAACATGGTCAGGGCGCAGAAGGACGCTGACAGTCAGCTTGAAGTGTTGGCAACAAGCGAGACCGGGCGCCTGGCGAAACAGGAACGGTCGATCAACACCTATGTGCAGGCCCTGGCTCAGCAGCAACGAGCCTTGGAACTTGCCGGCCAACGTGCAGTGCTTGGCGTGGGCCAGGGTGACCGCCAGAACGCGCTCAACGGCGAACTGAACAGCCAGCAAGACCGGTTTGCCCAGCAGTCGCTGGAACTGGCCAACCAGAAATCCGACCCGTCGCGCAACATGTCGGAGGAGGAGTTCAATCGGAAGTCGCAGGCGCTCGCAGACGCGAACAAGAAAGCGACCGACCAAATCCGGCGGAACTACGCGGATGTGGAGGCCGCCCAAGGCGACTGGACGAACGGCGCGACATCGGCCTGGGCCAATTACCTGGATTCGGCGAAGAACATTGCCGGCCAGACTAAAAGCCTGTTCGGCAACGCCTTCAGCAGCATGGAGGACGCGGTCGTCAACTTCGCACTGACCGGTAAGGCATCGTTCTCGGACTTCGCTAAGTCGATCCTTGCGGACATGGCGCGCATTGCTACCCGCCAGGGGAGTTCGGCATTGCTGAGCAGCTTGGTTGGCGCAACGGCCAGCTACTTCACGGGAAATGCCTCAACTCCGACTTCTGCCGGATCCACTCAGGCCGGTTACACCGGCGTCGACTTCTCTGGTTACAGGGCTGCCGGCGGACCGGTCGACCCGAACTCTCTGTACCAGGTGAATGAGCTTGGCCCTGAGCTTTACAACGAGGGCGGTAAGTCATACCTGATGACCGGCGCCAATGGCGGCAGTGTGACGCCGCTTACTGCTGGTGGTGGGCCGGGGATGGCAGCCATGACTGGACGCGGGAGCGGCGGGACCTCGGTCAGTCTCACCATGCCCATCATGGTCATGACGGACGAGGAGTCTGGCAAGTCAGATGGTGACGAACTCGACACGGAGCTGTTCCAGCGAAACATGCAGGAGCGGATGCGCATCGTTGCGAAAGAAGAGATCGCCAAGTCTTGGCGCCAGGGCGGCCAGAGTTTCCGCCAAGTGAAAGGATGATTTATGGCAATCGAGCGATTTACCTGGGCCACTGAAAAGGGCGTCGAGGGTGATATCAAGCAGCGCGTGCGCACCAAGCAGTTTGCCGACGGCTACGCGCAGTCGACCGAGGACGGGATCAACAACAAATCCCAGTCTTGGCCGGTAACCTTCACCGGCATGAAGAGCCGCATCAAGGACATCATGGACTTCATCGATCGGCACAAGGGTGCAAAGGGCTTCCTCTGGGAGCCGCCCCTGGGCGACCTGGGCCTGTACAAGTGCAACGGCTACAAGCCAGTGCACCGCGGTGGCCAGGTCTACGCGATCACCGCGACCTTCGAACAAACCTTTCACCCCTGAGATAACCACCCATGGCACTGATCACGGACATCCAGAAACTGGAGCCCGGCGCCGAGATTCGCCTGTTCGAAATTGACGGGACTGAATACGGCGCGGATTACCTCCGCTTCCACGGTCACGCCATTCCGCACACGCCCGAGGAGTTGCTGGCCTACGAGCATTCGGAGGAGGACCTGCCGGCCAAGTCAATTTGGTGGCAGGGCGCCGAATACGCGGCATGGCCGGTGCAGATTGAGGGTATCGGGTCCAATAGTGACGGTACGGCCACCAGGCCGACGTTCGCCGCCGGCAACATCAACGGTCGCGTCACTGCGTTGTGCCTGGCCTTCGAGGACCTGCTGAAATTCAAGCTGACTGTTCGCGAGACCCTGGCCCAGTACCTGGACGCGGCCAACTTTCCCGAAGGCAACCCAACGGCCGATCCGACACAGGAAGGGCTAGAGATCTGGTACATCGACCAGAAAACCAGCGAGGACGGCGAGGCGGTGGTCTGGGAGCTGTCGTCTCCGGGCGAGATCGATAACCACGACCTGCCCGGGCGCCAGATGACCACGTTCTGCCACTGGGCGATGACCAATGGTTACCGCGGGCCCGACTGCGGGTACACCGGTGCGGCCATGTTCGACGACGAGGACAACCCCACGGATGACCCGGCCAAGGATCAGTGCAAGGGCTGCCTGTCGTCCTGCAAGTTGCGTTTCGGCGAGAACAACGAACTTTCCTTCGGCGGATTCCCTGCCGTGTCCCTGATAGCCAGGAGCTGACCATGCGTAAGCACATCATTGCGGCGATCCAGGCGCATGCGGCAGCGGAGTATCCGAAAGAGTGCTGCGGGCTGCTGCTGGCTGTAGGGCGGGCGCAGAAGTACTTCCCATGCCGGAACATCGCCGCGGAGCCGAACGAAGAGTTTCGACTTGATCCTGAGGACTATGCCGCGGCGGAAGACCTGGGTGAGGTGATCGGCATTGTCCACTCGCACCCGGACGCCACCAGCCGGCCGTCACCGCACGACCTGGCCATGTGCGAGGCCACGGCGCTGCCCTGGCACATTCTGTCGTGGCCCGAGGGCGACCTGCGGACGATCACCCCGACCGGCAGCACGCCGCTGCTCAAGCGTCCGTTCGTGCACGGTGCCTGGGACTGCTGGCAGGTCTGCGCTGATTGGTACCAGCGGGAATGGGGCCTTGAGTTTGAGGCCTTCCAGCGCACCGATGGCTGGTGGGAGAGCGCGGAGAACGTCAGCCTGTACGAGCAGCACTACGAGGCCGCCGGCTTTGTTCGCGTTGACCGGCCGCAGCGCGGCGACCTGATCGTCATGCACGTCGGGCGGACTGTTCACCCGAACCATGCCGGGATCTATCTGGGCACTGATCCATCTCTGCCTGGAGAAAAGTCGGGCGCCTTCGGCCCCGGGCCCTTTCTGCTACACCACCTATACGGCAGGCCGTCAGAAATCATAGTTTTCGGCGGCCCGTGGCATGACAGAACGCGCCTAGTCCTCAGGCACAGAGATGCAAAACAACCATGACGCGGCAGGGCCGCAGGAGCAGGGCATGCAAACCTCGCAACGCTACATGCTGACTATTCACGACCTTTTCACCATTGCCGGCGGCGGTATCTGCGGCGCTGAAGCCGAAGTCGCCATTCTGCACGGCGGTGTCGAGGTTGATCGCGTGAAATTCTCCGGTAAATGCCAGAATAAAGGTGGTTACAGCCGCAGCTACTTTGGCAAGTCAGGGCTTGAGGCTGCGCTTGTATCAGGGCCCGGCCGGATCAGTTTTCAAGAAAGCGCCGTATCTGAGTTCACTTTGGCGGAGTAAGCCCGCCGATAAAATCATCTGAGCCAAGCTTGTGTGACCCATACTCCACAATGTATCCATCATTCAATCTTGCTGCCTCAGCCTCGGCTACGGCTTTGCTGGGGTAGACATCAACTAGATGCCATGGGCTAGGACGATCTTTCAAGACGGCCCAGCCCAAGACCCAGCCTTTGTTTTCTGGGTCTGCTGGGAGGTTTTTTGCGAGGCTTCTTATCGACATGACCGCTCCTTGGTTGAGTGAAGGCCAAAGGCTACTATCGAAAGGTTTGGCGCGCCACTGGCATTCCATCCACGCTGGATGGGCGCACAGAAAGGCTGACACCTAAATGAATACAATGCTTGCCTAGGTATGGGCGTATGGTTGTCTTAATAAATCAAAGGGCATTGAGCATGGACGCAACTTTTGGAGCTCGCTTGAAGGAAGAGCGGAAACGGCTGTCACTCACTCAGCGCGATCTTGGCGGCATTGGCGGTGTCGAAGCAAATGCTCAGGCAGTATATGAGCGAGGTATTAGGAAGCCTAAAGCCGACTACCTTCGGGCGATATGGCTTGGCGGGGTAGATATCCACTATGTTTTAACTGGAGAGAGGACTTGCTTACCCTCGGAACTGCTTAGCGATCAGGAGACCGAGATTATTCGGCACTACCGGAGCTTGGGCGAACAGGACCAATGTGCAGTCGCGCAAATACTTTCTTCTATCTCTCCCGGCTAACTCGTACCTTGGAGTCCGGGTTCAGGCACCCCAATCCATGCTGATGGGTGCACAGGCATCGCATTAAGGGGCGTCGTTCGATATGTTCGTATTTTTCCGATATGAGATCGAACTATGAAGTTTGATATTTACGGACGCTTCCAGGTTGAAGTTCGCCGTGAGAACGACTCGTGGACCGTGTACCGGTCGGAGCTGGGTAAGCGTTCTCGACTGTATGACATTGTCGTTCCACCGGACTTGATGGAGGACGAGATTGCTACTTATCTCGATGACATTTTTCATGAGTACGCTAGGTATGGCGAAACCGTGGAAGTGCTAGGCGACTGATTTACTGCTTGGCTGTCCGATATGCAAATAGCTGTTTGATCTTCGCAGAGTGAAGGCATTGTTAGGCCCAGCCCTGCGCTGGGCTTTTTGCATCCATCTCTCAGTGAAGTGGATGCCTGGGCAAGTCCGGGGTACAGTCCCTTCTTTCCTGGGGAGGACAACGATGAAAATTTGGCTGATGGTTTTGTCCGCTGCGATGCTCGCAGGATGCGCGGACAGCGGACCTATCAAGGTCGGGCCTGATACATACACGATTTCCACTCGCGTTCCCTTTGGCGGGCCTGCCTCCGCGAAAGGGCAGGCGCTCAAAGAAGCGAACGTGTTCTGCGAGTCGCAAGGCCGAGAAATCCTGCTGGATCACATGCAGGCAAGTGAATGCGCATTGCACGGCGGCTGCGGCGAGGCAGAGATTTATTTCTTCTGTATGGCCAAGGGAGATCCGCAGTTGAAGCGCCAAAAATATAGCCCAGACCCCACACAGAAGATTGAAATAGATCAGCGCTGATCAGTTAGGTCTGCTTGGTCCAGCAGCTTAGGTTGGGCTACAGTCCCGCCAAACCAACGAGGGAACGACATGCGGATTTTGATAGCGGCGGCAGCGGTGGCGATGCTGGCGGGGTGTGTGTCACCCAGCGACTTGCGCACGAACACGCCTACCGTCAGTGCGACGACGAAAAAAGAACCGAAGAAGTATGCCCTGTGTGTATTCCCTCACTGGCAGGACGCAAGATCTGAGGCGACGATGTCGGAAACTGAGAACGGTTACCGCCTTGTGATTGGCGCGATGCAGTTAACGGACGAACTGCTTGAGATCAACAAGACCTCCAGTGGTAGCTCTGTTGTCTTTTATCAGCGATCCGCCTGGGCGCCCGGAGTTGGCCGAACAGCAATCGAGGCCGCGGTCCGCAACTGCCTGTAAATCAAATCGAATCTTCAGCCCGCTTAGGCGGGCTTTTTGTTGCCTGGAGAAAAGAATGTCAGCGCTCGCGATCAACTACCAACCCATGACCACAATTTTGCTTTACGGGCAGCTAAGGCAGTTCGGTAGATCGTTCCGACTGTCCGTGCGGTCGCCGGCGGAAGCAAT
Organism: Pseudomonas sp. 32A; assembly: GCF_052682255.1. Taxonomy (NCBI): domain Bacteria; kingdom Pseudomonadati; phylum Pseudomonadota; class Gammaproteobacteria; order Pseudomonadales; family Pseudomonadaceae; genus Pseudomonas; species Pseudomonas sp. 32A. The sequence continues at coordinate 5,552,214 of NZ_JBQYLY010000001.1, forward strand.
CAAAGCGCTTTGTGTGCAAATCCCAGGCTTCGAGCGGTTTTTGTCCAATGCGAAGTCAAGAGGGATTGAGTTTGCGGTGTTCCGGGGCTCTAAGGCCCTGGGGGAGGGGGAACTTGGATTTGCCGGCAATGGTGAAATTCGAATAGCTCCAGTCATCACCGGCAGCAAGCGCGCAGGACTCCTTCAGACGATTGTTGGCGCGATCCTCATTGCTGTTTCTTTCATTCCCGGCTTTCAAGTTCTCGCTGCGCCAGGTGTTGCTCTTGTAGCTGGCGGCGTGATCCAACTACTCAGCCCCCAGGCCGGCGGCCTCAAGACCAGCGCTGCGCCAGAGAACACGCCCGGCTACGCCTTCGGCAGCGCCAAGAACACCACGGCCTCCGGCAATCCTGCGTCGCTGTGTGCAGGCCGCCGCCGCTGGGGTGGCGCGATCGTCAGTGCCGCCATTTATGCCGAAGAGCAGATGTAGCCAACACCTGAAGCACCGTAGCCGCCAATGAGGCGGTTTTTTATTGCTTGGAGAAAAGCATGGGCGCAGCACGCAAGATTGATATCCACGGCGCCAAGGGCGGCGAAGAGAAACCAAAGACGCCAACGGAAGCCCCGGATAGTCTGCGTTCCGTTGCTATCGCCAAGATGCTGATTGCCGTGGGAGAGGGTGAGTTCGCAGGTACCCCAACCGGCAAGGACATCTATCTCGACAACACGCCACTGCAAGACCCACAAGGGAATATGAACTTCCCGAACGTGAAGTGGGAATGGCGAACCGGTGCGGTGGACCAGACCTATATTCAGGGGATTCCATCGGTCGAGAACGAAACCACAATCGGCACCGAGCTGCGCAGCGGCACGCCATGGGTCAAGTCCATCAGCAACACCCAGCTTTCGGCCGTTCGTGTTCGCTTCGCCTGGCCAGCGCTCCAGTCCGTAGACGCTGGCGGCAACATCAACGGGTACCGAATCGAGTACAAGGTTGAGCTGGCAACCGACGGCGGTGCTTACCAGCAGGTGCTGAGCGAAGCTGTCGACGGCAAGACCACCAGCGTGTACGAGCGCACCCGCCGCATCGATTTGCCGAAGGCTACTTCTGGCTGGCTGATGCGCATCACGCGCCTGACGATCAACCAGAACAACAACAAAATCTCCGACACGATGCAGATCGCCGGCTTCACTGAGGTGATCGACGCGAAGCTGCGGTATCCAAACACCGCGTTGTTGTACATCGAGTTTTCCGCCGAGCAGTTCCGCAGTATCCCGGCAGTCACTATTGATTGCGACGGCCGCAAGTGGCAGGTGCCGAGCAATTACGACCCTCGATCGCGCAGCTACTCTGGCGTTTGGGATGGCACATTCAAGGAGGCATGGACCGACAACCCTGTCTGGCATACCTACGGCCTAACCACAAACGACCGCTTCGGCCTCGGCCGTCGCATCAAGCCGTGGATGGTCGACAAGTGGGAGCTGTACCGCATTTCGCAGTACTGCGATCAGATGGTGCCGAACGGGAAGGGTGGCCAGGAACCGCGTTTCATCTGCGATCTGAACTTGCAGAGCAAGGCCGATGCCTGGTCTCTGCTGCGCGACATCTCAGCGATCTACCGGGGCATGACCTACTGGGCCCAGGGCCAGGTGTTCACCCTGTCGGATATGCCGCGCGCCACTGACTACGACTTCGCCTATAGCGGTGCGAACGTCATCACTGAGGGGCGTCAGCCATTCACCTATTCGAGCGCATCGGAGCGCACTCGCTACAGCCGGGCGCTGGTCAGCTACGACAATCCGGCGAACAACTACGACACCGACGTCACTGCGGTGACCGATCAGAAGCTGCAGCGGCGCTACGGCGATAACCCGCTGGAGATCAGCGCAATCGGCTGCACGCGCGAATCGGAGGCCCAGCGCCGCGGCAAGTGGGCTCTGCTCACCAACTCAAAGGACCGGGTCGTGACGTTTCGTGTCGGGCTGGACGGGCGTATACCGCTGCCTGGCTACGTAATTCCGATCGCTGACGAGTTGATCGCTGGCCGGCCCGTCGGCGGGCGCATCTCTGCGGTGAACGGCAAGGTCATCACCCTGGACCGCGACACCCAGGCCAAGCCCGGTGATCGGCTGATCCTCAACCTGCCCGACGGCAAGTGCGAGGGGCGCACCGTGCAAATGGTCAGCGGGCGACAGCTCACAGTAACCACGGCGTACTCCGTGGCACCTGAGCGGGAACTGGTGTGGGCTTTGGACGCTGACGACCTGGCCATCCCGCTGTACCGGGTGACCAGTGTTTCCCGGCCAGAGCCTGGCGTGTTCGAAATCTCGGCAGTGCAGTACGACCCGAGCAAGTTCGCGCACATCGACACCGGCGCTCGGCTGGAAGAGAGGCCGATCAGCGTTATCCCGATCACCGTGGTACCGGCTCCGGCCAGTGTCACGCTGACGTCGAGCTATGCCGTAAACCAGGGCATCGCCATCAGCACCATGAACATCTCGTGGCCTGCCGTGAGCGGTGCGGTCGCTTATGACGTGGAGTGGCGCAAGGACAGCGGCAACTGGATCAAGGTGCAGCGCACCGGCTCGACGAGCGTCGACGTCACCGGCATCTACTCGGGTGCCTACCTGGCTCGGGTCCGCTCGGTGAGCGCTTTCGAGATCTCGTCTATCTGGAAAAGCTCCAACCTGACCAACCTGGAAGGCAAGGTCGGGCTTCCGCCGGCGGTGGCGTTCCTGACCACCACCAGCCTGGTTTATGGCATTGGCATTCAGTGGGGATTCCCGCCGGGCGCCGAGGACACCCAGCGCACGGAGGTGTGGTACAGCCAGTCGGCGGATCTGTCGACTGCGGTCAAGCTGAGCGACTTCAGCTACCCGCAGGCCTCGCATGAGATGCACAGCCTGTTGGCCGGCGCGAGCCTGTTCTTCTGGGCTCGTCTGGTTGACCGGACTGGTAACGTTGGTCCGTTCTTCCCTGTGCCCGGTGCAGTTAACGGCCAGGCCAGCATCAACCAGAGCGATTATGAGGCGTACTACGCTGAAAAGATCGGCAAGGGCGCCCTGTACCAGAGCCTGCGCGAAGAGATCGAGCTGATTACAGGCGATGGTCCAGGGTCGGTAAATGAACGGCTTGATGAAGCCAAGAAGGAGCTGGAGGATCTGATCAAGCAGGTAGGCGATGCGCTCGCCTACGATCCTGCAAAGCCCTATCTGAAGGGCGACATCGTCCGACTGGATCAGCGTCTCTACCAAGCGAAAGGCCCGGTGCCGGTTGAGGCGGCGCCGCCCGACGCCACTTACTGGATCGATATCGGCACCATCCTCGAGACCACTGACGCACTGGTGTCTCAAGTCCAGATCATCGAAACCAAGATCGAAGAGATCGACGGCAAGGTGTTGGCCACCGCAACCTCGGTGGAAGCGCTGCGCTCTGCTGCGCGTGGCGATGACGGTGCCGGCGACCTGGCCGATGCAATCAAAGGATGGACGTCCACGGCAGATCTTGCTGTCGAACGCAAAACGCGAGCGGGCGAGAATGACGCAATGGCTCAGCAGCTGCTCACCCTGGGTGCCCAGGTAGGCGATAACAAGTCGTCGCTGAGCGTTCTGGAACAGGTGGTAGCCAGCAACCGCCAGACCTCCGCAGCGCAGATCACCAAACTGAACAGCGATCTGTCTGCGGTCGATCAAAAGGCGAACGGCAATGCCCAGGCGCTCACCAACCTTGATACGAAGATCACCAATCTTGACGGGAAGATCACCTCTCAGGCTTCGAGTAATGAGGCGCTCCGAGCTTCCGTTCGTGGTGACGACGGCTCTGGCGACCTGGCTGGAGCGATCAAAGCATGGGAATCAACCGCAGCCATCAGCACAGAGAAGAAAGTGCGAGCATCTGAAATCGAGGCCCAGGCTAAGGTATCGGAAACGCTGCAGTCGAGCATCGGACAGACAAGCGCGTCGGTTCAAACGGTGAGCGAGACAGTAGTTCGGCTCGACGGCAAGGTGTCGGCACAGACCACCATGAAGGCACAGACCATCGTAGATGGAAGGAAGGTTGTTTCGGGTTTGGCCTTTGGCTCGAATGGCGAACAGTCGGAGTTCCTGATCTTCGCTCAGCGATTCGCCATCGTGAACGAGGTTAGCGGCAAGGTTGACCCGATGTTCGTCATCGAGAACGGCCAGGCAGTCTTCAACACAGCGATCATCAGCAAGGCGATCATCCAGGAAATCGTTCTGGGGATGGTGCTTCGGTCGCCGGCGGTTGATTCGAAAGGCCGGCCTTTGCTGGAAATTAACATCCCGGCGGGCACTTTCACTCTTCGTAGTTCCGGTACTGGCGGCTCGGCCCTGCTCAACAACGACGGGCTCACTGTGTTTGATGCCCAAGATATTGATCGCGTAACCGTTGGGAGGCTTTCGTCATGACTTATGGTATGCGAACAAAGGGGGGGGATGGAGCGGTCCAGCTTGATGAAAGCTCCTTTACCTGTCGAGTCGTCTACAGCGCAGTTGTTAATCCTGCTACTGCGCCGAATGGGTCTTACTTTGATATACCAGTCGTCGGAGTAACTACGGCCAACGCTGCTGCATTTTGCATACCTGCCGGGCCCATTAATTTCAGCTCTGATAAGCAGCTAGAGCCCGAGATTATAAATGGTGCAGCAAGAGTTTGGCGGGTTATGAAAGGGTATTCCTACCCTAATAGCTGGTCCAGCCAAACAGCTATGATCCTTATCGTAGTGAGGTTTAAGTAAGTGGCGGAATCTTATGGTTTGACGTTTCAGAACTCAGTGGATAATAGAGTTATTATTGATTCTGAATTTACGAGGCTTTCTGTTATATGCAAAGGAAGGTATGTTAACAATTCGGGTCTTTATGCAATCACATCTTTTCCGTTCGCAATAAAGTCGCAGTGGCCTCCGTTTGTGTTCATACGTCCTGACCCGGCTGCTGGGCAGATAGGTATGACACAAGCTGAAGTGCTAGGAAGCTCAGGCGCGTGGACTGGATTCAGAATTAGGGCTTACGATAACTCCAGTGTTCGACCTAACGGCAGTTACTTTGTTGCGGGCTTCGGTGCTGAGATTTTAAGTGACTATGGAATGCGGCTTAAAGACGGAGACAGGAAAGTACTTTTTGATACGGGCACGCCAACTGCTTTGTTTGCTAACTATAACTCGACATGGACGTACTCGGGGCAAGGTACAACGCCTCAGGGACAAAGCATCGCCTATTTTACCGCGCCGTTCGTGATGAGCAATAAAGAGTACATATTGATAAATACTCTGAGTATGCCGGTTATCCGTTCATTGCAACAGCAAAGCGATCTGCAAATGATATGGGATTATCCTAATAACAGAATGATTGCGGCTGTTATTTATATCAATGGTTATAACACTAACTCGCTGGGTATTTCCACGATGACAGCAAAGCTCGTTGTGTGATGTAGTTTTTAAGTCTATTGCACCTATTTTAAATTATTAGTTCGGAGTAAGTCATGGCTTCTTGGTTCGCAGAAGGAACCGTAACAGTCACCAACGGAAATGCCGTGGTGACTGGTGTGGGTACGAAGTTTTCAAATTGCCGATCTGGTGACATGTTCGTCGGGCCTGACAATGGCATTTATCAAGTGATCAATCCGTCGAGCGATACCTCCGTTTCAATCTCGCCGGCCTACCGCGGCACTACTGTCGCTGGTGCTGCTTACGGCATCGTGCCGGTTAACGGCTACCCAAAGGCACTGGCTGATGCGGTTAACCTCATGGTTCAGCAGTGGGGCGCAACGCTTGCAGGCCTGGGCCCTGTCGCAAGCATGACGATAGTGCCCGTTGCCAACGGAGGTACGGGCGCCAATTCGGCGGCGGGGGCCCGTACAAAGCTTGAACTTGGCAGCGCGGCCACAAAAAACATCGGTAGCGCCACCGGCAATGTTCAGGACGTGAATTCGCCCGCTGCAATGGTTGGCAACTCTGCATTCGCTGAGCCGGGCAGCCACTTCATCAGCTACGGCGACAACACCACAAACGTTCCGGCCGGCGGCGCTTATTGGGCCGGCATCCGAGCCCAGTACCCATACCAGAACTGTGCAATGGACCTGGTGGCTCAGGTGGTCACTGGCGGCAGCCTGAACCTGATGTTTCGGACTGTCGCAGGCAGCGGTGCGCCAGACCCTTGGCGGAAAATCTACCACGACGGCAACACCACCCGTGCCGCTGACGGCACCTTGAAGGCGATCTGACCATGACAAGAGCAGCAATCAACGTTCTCGGCGCAACCGGTGCGACGTACGACTTTGTCACCCAGGGCGACACCGCGGTAACTTCGGCGCGACTTTCGAAGGGGTTCTACCAAATCACCGGCTGCCTTGGCATGGTCCCATTCCCACCTATCGACGACGGATGGGGTTACACGGTGAACCAGGTGGACGGTCGGGCTGACGTGGAGACGGACTTCGCGGACGGCCTGCTGACCGTGACGGTGACCAAGGACGGCCAGCCGTACGACCTGAAGCACATGATCACGCTGCACATCCTGGTGCCGGACTCGCCGGCCGTGGAAATGCCGGTGCCCGAACAGCAGCCAGTCTTGCCCGCTGACGGCTGATCTCAGCCCCAACACCGATGCCCGCCTTGAGCGGGCTTTTTATTGCCTGGAGAAAGCCATGCCGATCACTGAGCAGCAGCTGCTGCAGATCCTCCCGAACGCCGGCCGCCAAGCTGGCGTTTTTGTTCCTGTGCTGAATGTGGCCATGGCCAAGTACGGAATCGTCACGCGACTGCGCATCGCCGCATTTATTGCCCAGTTCGGGCATGAGTCCGGCCAACTGCGCTACGTGCGCGAGATCTGGGGGCCCACGGCGCAGCAGCTCACGTACGAAGGTCGTGCCGATCTGGGCAACACCATCAAGGGTGACGGCTCGAAGTACCGTGGGCGTGGACTGATCCAGATAACGGGCCGAGCCAACAATGCTGCATGCGGTGAAGCCCTGGGCCTGGACCTGATCAACAATCCGGACCTGCTCGAGCTGCCCCAGCACGCGGCGATGTCGGCGGCCTGGTTCTGGTCTAGCGAGGGGCTCAACACGCTGGCGGATCAGGGTGAGTTCACGAAGATCACGCGGCGCATCAATGGCGGACTCACAGGCCAGGCCGATCGCCAGGCGCTATACGACAAGGCGCTTAAGGTGCTGGCATGACGCCGGTGCAGAAGTTGGCCAGTCTGGCGGCGCTGATCCTGCTGGCCATGGCCGTGAGCTTCGGCTGCGCATGGCAGGTGCAGGACTGGCGGTACGACGGGAAGCTGGCAAAACAGGCGGGGCAGTTCCAGACGGACCTGGACGCGATCGGCAATGCCGCCACCACCCAGGCACGGGCCGAGCAGGAGAAGCGCCTGGCCATCGAGCAGCAACTGGCCATCTCCGACCAACAACACACCAAGGAATTATCCGATGCCCAGCGCAACCAGGCTCTTCTGGGTGACCGTCTTGCTACTGCTGATGTGCGGCTGTCAGTCCTTCTCGACGCCACGGATTCAGCCAGTGGCTGCAACGTGCCTGCCACCCCCGGCGCCGTCGGCGTGGTTCATGCAGCCTGTCGAGCCCAACTTGACCCGGCGCATGCTCAAAGAATTGTCGGCATCACCGACGCAGGCGACCAAGGACTGATCGCACTGCGGGCGTGCCAGGCGTATGTCAGAGCTATTACGCGTAAGTAACAAATTTAGGACATGTCCTACATACCAATTTATCTCTAGGTGGTAGAAGAAGGCGAATAAATCTGGGGTTCAATTGATGGGGCGGCGATGGATTTCGATTACGGTATTACTGGTGACTTGCTGGTTGTTGTTTGTCTCACTGCTCATCGTGAAATTCTTGTCGATAAGGTGATGGCGGTGCTGGTGTTTAGGCCGGCTTGATCAGCTCGGGGCCCCTGTTCCGCACATTGCCCACGGCCGTGTCGACCCTAAACCAGAGGAACGCCTTTGCCGGCTTGCCCTGGTGTAGCACCACGGGCCGCCGGTCGTGGATGTCCACCATGCCGCCGACGCTGTCGGCGATGATGATCACGAACCCGTCATGCTCGCCCGGGCCTTCGTCGGCGTCGGGCAGTTGGCCAATGGCGGCGCACAGCACCGGCGCGCCATCTCGCCGGCGTATTAGGTAGGGCTGCTTCTTCGGGCCGCCTTCATCCACCCATTCAAACCAGTTGTCGATAGGCGTGATTGCCCGGTGCGGCCAGATCGCCCGGAAGAACGGGCCGTGGGCCACCCTCTCGACGCGGGCGTTGATCGGCGCGGCGCGATCCTTGGCCCAGTGCGGGCGCCATCCCCAACGCACCATGTCGGCATGCAGCAGTTCGCCTTGCTGGTGGAGGAGGGCAACTTGGGTGGACTTGGCAAGGTTGAATCAGATCTTGAACTTGGCCACCAAAATTCTAAACGAAACCGCGAGACGTGAAAGCTCCAGCGTTGATTCGTTAGTCTGTCTGGCGCCGCTTGAACTTTGGGTGGACAGGTCTTGAATATTGACTAAATTACGGTCGACTTCGCGGGCGACCGAGGCTTGTTCTTCAGAAGCGCTTGCGATCACCATGTTGCGCTCGTTGATTTGCGAAACACCGGCGGTGATCCGCTCCAAGGCATGACCCGCTTCTGCTGCTTGCGATTGAGTTTCTACGGCCAGTACCTGACTCTTGCTCATGGCCACAACCGCTTCATCTGCGCCTGTTCGTACTGCGTTGATCATGGTCTCAATATCGCCCGTCGAAGATTGGGTGCGATGTGCTAGTGCACGCACTTCATCAGCCACAACAGCGAAGCCCCTGCCTTGTTCGCCTGCCCGTGCGGCCTCAATCGCTGCGTTGAGTGCCAGGAGGTTGGTCTGTTCGGCGATGGCTCGAATAACGTCCAGCACCTTGCTGATTTCCCTTATCTGGGCCGCCAGCGTTTCGACCTTTTGCGTAGACTCCCCCACGCCTGTGGCCATGGCCGTGATTGATCGGATGGTGTGCCTGACCTGATCGCCACCCGTTAACGCGTCACGGCTGGTTTGCTCCGAGGCATCTGAGGTGCTCACGGCGTTGCGCGCTACTTCTTCCACCGCCGCCGTCAACTCATTGACCGCCGTTGCAGCCTGCTGAATTTCGTCATTCTGGCGGGTTAATCCTTGCGAACTCTCATTAGTCACGGCGCTCAATTGCTCTGCGGCGGCGGCCAACTGATCAGAAGCATCTGCGATCTCACGAATTGTGCCCTTCAAATTGCGCTGCATGGCGCCAAAGGCCTCCAGTAACAGCCCTATTTCGTCAGTACCCCCATGCTCGATATCAACCGTTAGGTCACCGGCAGCAATGCGTCGTGCACTTCGAAGAGCGTCATTGATAGGAAGTGTAATTGATCGTGTGATGACCAGCCCGATAGTGATTGCCAGTGCGAAGGCGACCAGTACGCCGATCCCAAGCATCCAATCTGCCTTGCTGGTAGTCACGTCTGCAGCGACCCCAGCCTCAGCGCTTTGACGTTCATTAGAGGCAATGATGATCTTCAATGCGTCGTTGTTCTTGTTGTAAACCGGTGTGACCTGTTCTTTGAATGATTTCAGCGCGGCGTCAATATTCCCGCTTTGCACATCACTGACCATCTGGTTAGAAAGCGCGATGTAGGTGGGCCAGTCTTTTTCAAACTGATCACCGGCGGCCCGTTCGTCGTCATCCAACGGCGTTTGACGGTATTGTTTAAAGAGTGTCTCGACGTCCTGCTGGTTTTCTGTGAGCGACTGTAGAGCCGCGTCAAGTTCTGACTGAGGGCCTTGGGTCATTTTAATTAGAAGGATTTTATAAAGGTCACGGTAATGAGCGATCCCGTTTGCCCTAGCGTTGCTAGATTTGTCAATGGATACTAAACCGTTGGTCAGGATGCTCTTAAGGTTAGCGTTGACCGAGCTAATGCCTAACTTTCCTACAAAACCAACACCCAGCGTAATACAGGCACATAGCACAAAACTTGTGATCAATTTTGTCGCCAGTTTCGTGTTCGTCAGAAGACTCATTCTATTAACCTCGGGCTTTAAAGCGTTGAAGCAGAAGAGATCTCGAGAGCAAAATCTCGCCGCTATATAAACGCATCGGTCAATTCGCGGATTTCTGAAGGCTCGGCGCCAAAAAAAGGGTAAGCATTCAGGGTATTGACAGAAATGTGGCCGCTACACTTAAACCTTTTCACAAAATCTACAAAATTGCCGAATGGGTCGTACCGGCTGAATCCTGGCGCGCAGTAACAACTGTACTGGCCGAATCGATCGCATACACGGATGATCTGTTCGCCGTATCACAACCGGCCGAGGCGACCAGAGTGATGTCAGTACTCGACCAGATCAACGAACGGTGGGGAAGGGGAACGTTGCGCGCGGCCAGTGTGCCAACGACCCCTGACTGGGGAATGCGGCGTGACATGATGAGCCAGAGCTACACCACGAAGCTAGATCAGCTGTGGTCGGTTGCTTGCAAGTAGTGAAGCGCTCAGCGCCAGATCAACTTCACTCGGGCGACATGAGGACCGCCAGAGTCAGCTTGATGAACTCCTCGTTCTCATCGATGGTGTGCAGAGCGCCGCGCACGTTCTCGGCTACATCGGCGGAGCCACGCTGCTCGACCCAGTTCGATAGCTCCATGATGGAAGCCTCAAGGGCCAACTGGTTTTCGTACAGTTTGGAGAGCAGGGAAGGGAGCAGGTCTGAATTGGGCATTGGCGTTCCTCTGGTGGAGTGAACAGCGTAGCAGCAGGCGAACTATGCTTTTGCCTTCTAAGCTCCATGGCCATGCGACGGGCGGCTGCCAGGGTGGCTACGTTGCGTGAACCACGTCTCAAAAATCAAACTAACATGTACTAACTTGAACGTTTTTACATTTAGGTTCCCTAAGCCACATCGCCGCGCCGAAAGGCCTCTATCCATTGGTTTTAAAGGGTCACGTGATGATCTCTACCTTAGAGTTACGCCATATAATTGAGACGGCGTTCCTTCCCACCAGGTGCGTGTGCTCGATCAGGTATGACTCACTCAACATTCAGCTGGTCGACCCTATGACTCAGCAGGAATTGTTGACGGTCGCCGGGGTTGATCCAAAAACGTTGGGATCTAGCCGCGCAATCGCCAGGCTCATTGCGGAGATAAAAGAAGAGGTCAGATTTCGAGGGGATGCTGCGCTGGAGGAAGTTGGCCAAGCCTGAAAAGCCAGCCCGCTATTACTTAAAATCGTTGGGTTGGTGTACGGTCGGCAGAACGCCGGGGAGGGGCAAAAGCAGTTCCAAAACTAAAACCGCACCCCTTGTAGAATGCGGTCTGTAGCCCGGTCACTTTTCCTGAGTAATGGAACTCCGCAGGCCTTCAACGACCCGGCCCGCTGGAGTTTGCATAGCGGTCTTGAAAACCGGCGAACGTTAATAGCGTTCCCAGGGTTCGAATCCCTGGTTTCCCGCCAAGATTGACTCAAAAGCCCCGCTATTGCGGGGCTTTTGCGTTTCTGGGGTTCAGGAATATTGGCAGTGAAACATCTAATCGTTTCCCCATCATTTCAGGCAGTTTCTGCAACTCTGCAAAAAGTGAGAGTCAGCGGGTAGGTTTCACGATCTCACCCACGCGCCGATAACCGCCTCGGTTATCAGTTCACGCTGGAGAAGTCAGGCGCCCGCGCCGGGCGCGCTGACTGGCGTGATTTGTTACTGAGAAAAAGGCGTAATTAGAGGTGGAAGTCGCCCGCAGCCTCCGGCTGGTAAAGCACTTTCTTGATCTCAATCCGGCGGGTCCGATCAGCAATTCGCCAGTCGATGGCGTCTCCCTCCTGATAGCCAAGGATGGCGGCGCCTAGGTCGGAATACACGGAATGCTTTCCTGCGTTGCTGTCCGCGTCTTCAGGGTAGACCAAGGCCACTTCGAACTCTTCATCGTCCAGTTGCAGCAACGCCCTGGAGTTCATCGTGATGACATTGCACGCCACCTCCTGCGGCTTGACGACAATGGCTCGCTCGAGCTCATGTTCGAGTTCAACCACCGCCGGGCCTTGCTCGAACGCGATGAGTTCCTCGAGCCTGGCCTTGTCGATTTCAGTGATGTAGATCCTGGTGGAGTCGCCACCGGCGCCTTCGCGCAAGAACTGGAGGTAGCGCGCCGCCGTCATGGAAAATGACTTCAATGTCGGCGTTTCGCTCTCAAGCTTAAAGCCGCTGCGCAGAAAGGCTTTCAGCGAGCGCGAGTTGTCCGGGTGAATCTTGGCGATGAGCTTCTCGGCCCGCATGTCGAGGAAGGCCAGTTTCATGCCTTCGCGTATCGTGCTGGCGCCCAGGTTTCGGCCCCATTTGTCGCTGTCTCCGATGACCAGGACTATCTCGCAATTTGAGCCGGTCTTGATGAGACGGACAAAGCCCACCGGGGCGTCATGCCGGTCATAGGCCATAAAGAATCTGCCGCCCCGGTTGAATAGATGAGTCAGGATCGGCAACTGAGTCCGATCAATGACTTGTTCAATGGAGCGGGAGACATGACGCGAATCGCTCAGATAGCAGGTGATGCGCTCATCCTCTAACCAATCCACCAATGTCAGCGCGTGCGCCCGAGTAATTTCAGGGCACAGCGAAATGAAAGGCTTGTTCATCTTAACCACACTTATTTGTAAAGGATTGAAGCCCTTCATGGATATGTCATGGCGGTTCTTCGGCAACCGGATATTTTAAGACATACCGCGAGTAATGGCGAACATGCCAGAGAGTTCCAAGAAACCATCGCTCGCTGAACCTGAACCTGGCTTCATCTGCAACCTGAGATTGCAGAGCAAGCCTTGCTATTGCTGTTGTGCGGCTGTCAGTCCTTCTCGACGCCACGGATTCAGTCAGGGGCTGCTACGTGCCTGCCGCTTCTGGCGCCGTCGGCGTGGTTCATGGCGCTCATCGAGCCCAGCTTGACCCCGCGCATGCTCAAAGAGTTATCGCACTGCGGGCTTGCCAGGCCTATGTCAGGGCTATTGCGCATTGAAACCCGGTGCGATTCAGGGCATCTGAAGTAACAGCGACAGACAATATTGCTTAGTTAGCTTTCGTCCGAACTTAGACTTGCGAAGAAGATGCAGCCAATTAACCGAGCAAACAAGGTCAAAGTGCCTTCGAGGCACGGATCGTCAAACAGCATGGGTCGTGAGTCCAGCGCGCAAAGAGCACCGTAAAGCCGTCCGTCAGGAAGGAAGATAGGAGCACCTGCATAGCTTTCTATTGCGTATCGCTTGACTACGGGGCGATTTGAGTACCTGCCGTCTTCACTGATTTTTGGAATAAAGAGTGCTTTGGGGTCCTTTCGGAGTTCGCTGCAAAGCGTGATCTCCAACTCTAAAGTATCTCCACACTCTATACCCAGGTGGATGGGGTCGTAAGCTGAGCAAACTATCCAGTCCGTTTCGGTGAATTTAGCAATTCCGGCAAATCGCATCCCTGTCAGGCGCGTAATAAGCTGCAAGATAGCGCTTGTGGCCTCGAGTTCTGCTATTGCTGAACGTTCATCTGTGCTCAGCACAGAGTGCAAGGCGATCTCATGAGAGTCCATTTTTATCCTCTGCTATCTGTAACTGAGCGGGTGATCGGGCTTTATGAATTTGTGTGATGAATCTGGCAGGGCGCTTGATCCAGCATCAACGTCTTGAATCGGAGAACCAAGTCGTTCAAGTTGACTGCCAATCGTGACAGTTCATTGCTCGCAGTCAGCGTCTGTCGAGTACCCTCACTGCTCTGAATGGCCAGGTCGCGAATGCTAATCAAGCTCCGGTCAACGTCACGTGCTACGTGAGCTTGTTCTTCGGAGGCAGTTGCAATCTGGATATTGCGGTCATTGATTTCGAGCACTGAATCTATGATTTGTCGAAGCGATTGGCCTGCCTGCTCTGCCGTATCTCGCGTGCTGTAAACCTCAGACGTGCTCTTCTGCATCGATGCTACTGCGGCAGACGAACCGGCTTGAATCGTCGAAATCATCTGTTCAATTTCTTGAGTCGAAGTTTGGGTCCGGTGCGCCAACGCTCGAACTTCATCTGCGACCACCGCAAAGCCACGGCCTTGTTCTCCTGCACGCGCGGCTTCAATGGCAGCGTTCAAAGCCAACAGGTTGGTTTGTTCGGCAATCGCCCTGATGACGCTTAGAACTTTGCTAATGTCTTGAGCCTGGCCCGCGAGCTCTTTTACTTGATCTGAGGAAACCTCGACTAGTCCGGTAAGGCCTCGCATGGCGGTAAGCGTTTCAGTCACTTTTTTGTTGCCGAGATCTGCTGCCAAGCTCGACTGCATGGCTGCTTCAGAGGTGGAGTTGGCATTCCGGGCTACCTCTTCAACAGCAGTGCTCATCTCGGTGACCGCTGTGGCAGCTTGCTCTATCTCGCTGTTTTGCTGCTGTAATGTGCGATCAGCACTTTCTGTGATAGAGGTCATTTCGACGGCTGCAGTACTCAGTTGAGCTGACGCGCCTGAGATTTCCAATATCGTGTTCCTGAGGTTCTTCTGCATCAAATTAAGCGCGTGCATTAAGCGTGATGCCTCATCTGAGCCAGTGACATCAAGGTCATGGGTAAGGTCGCCTGCCGCTATACCCTCTGCCAATTTCAGAGATGAGCTGATAGGGCTCACAATGCTCTTGGTAAATAAAGTAGCCAGGAGAAGGGTGAGCGCAAATGCAACAACCAGTACGGCTATGAGTACGTTTACGCTATGGGCATATACGTCCGCCGCCTCCTGACCAGACACCACTGCCTGGCGTGCATTTTGCTCACGCAGGATTGTCAGTTGCTCTTGATAGGCGCTTGCTCGTTGCGCCTGTTCCGTATTAGCAAAAGTCACCGCTTGCTCATGATCAGATAAATCCAATGCAAGTACTTTTTTGAGCCCCTCAATATAGGTGTTCATCACTTGGCTTGCCTTTTCAAATTGAATTTGATCTTGCTCGCCAGATATCAAATTTTTACCATAAAACTCTGTCTTTGACTGAAGTGTCCGTATGGCCTCTTCAACTTTTGACAGGGATGCATCATGCACATCTTTGGTGGTACTTGAGAGCATGCGGATGCTCTCCAGGCGGGCATGAAGAAGGGCGATTTGAATGTCGTCAATTACCTGGATGCTGGGCAGGGAGTTTTGCTCGATATCTTGCTCTGCAGTACGTAAGTGGCCGATTTGTAAATAAGAAAAGCCTGCCAGGCTGATCAGTAAAAGGGTGATTAGACCAAAACAGATGAAGGCTCTGCGTGCGATATTCATGGATCTTAATTTCATATAGGCCTCCGAGGGCCGAGGTGTCAGGGGAGGGAGCCCGTTACGTCAATTTGTTGATCGCATGCATGGGAAGCCTTTGATCTCGATCGCAGCTTGGTGGTTGGGTGTGGGTTAAGGAATACAAAAAAATGAATCAAGATAATAGGCGCGCTAAATAATTGCGCGCTTGGCTTATTGATTGGGGGTGTGACTGACTACGGCAAGTCACGAGCCCGGTCCGGCGTCAGCACTGATGGGTGCCGCTGGCCGACATCCCCAAACGCAGCGCACACAGGGGCCGTGGCCGAGAGAAGTGTCTAGATCAAGGATTTTAGAGTGATCCAGGGTTGCCACCTGTGATTTTGGCGACTACCCTGAGAATGTATGAATTGTTACGAACAATTTCGGTGGTGACCGTTTTCAGGTCACACTACTTCAGGATGAGGAACGAAAAATGTTTTCACACGAAGGTCCCGCAATAGAGCTATTGCTGTTCGTTATTGGCTTGTCTGGCCTGCTCTTGGTCGTGTGGTTTATTCACCACCAATACGAACGAATAACTGGGAAAGGCGTAAAAAAACAACAAAGTCGTAACGAAGGGCGCTCGATGTAAGCGGGCGGCCTGTTTATCCAACCGAGCCAGCCGTTCCCGGCTGGTACGCAAATGTAAAAATTTTTATCTGCCCTCTTGAAAATTTTCCCGGCGAACATAAATTTTCATCACGCGACGCCGAATGCGGGTCGCGCACTTAATCACTTGGATTTAATCAGGAGATTTTGAGATGGCTACTACCCTTTCGTTGGCCCCTTTGTTCCGTCAATCCGTGGGCTTCGATCGCTTCAATGACCTGTTTGAGTCGGCGCTTCGCAGCGAGGCTCCGAACACTTATCCGCCTCATAATGTGGAAAAGCACGGTGATGACGAATATCGCATTGTCATTGCAGTCGCTGGGCTTACTGAAGCGGATCTGGATATTCAGGTCGAGAAGGGCGTTTTGACAGTCGTTGGCGACAAGCGCGAAACCGAGAAAGCAGTCACTTATCTGCACCAGGGCATCGCGCAACGAGCATTTCGGCTGTCGTTCCGGCTGGCAGATCATATCGAGGTGCGCGGTGCTTCGATGAACAACGGGCTGTTAAGCATCGACTTGCTGCGCGTGGTTCCTGAAGAGGCCAAGCCCAAGCGCATCACGATTGGTAGCGGGAAAGAGCCCGAACTGCGTCAGGTTAGTTTGCAATAAGTCAGCGGTAACAAAAAAGGCGCTCTTGGTAGCGCCTTTTTTGTGTGTGTGGAATCAAAATGCCTGCCGAATAATACCTGGCCACGCAGAGTACCCGGTCGATCCATCGCCCGGGCACTCCCGTCTGTTCAGAAGATATTTAACGGATACTCCGTAATCAGCCGCGTCTGCACCAGATGCCCCCCGGTGGACGCATCACCATCGTGCCAAGCCTCCCGCAGGCGAAAGGACAGTTTCTTGGCCGGGCCACTCTGCACCACGTATTTCACTTCGGCGTCGGTTTCGTGTTCCTGGTCGTTGGCACCATAGAACCCGGTGTAGGCCGAATTGCCGGGGGTATGCGTACCGTCGATGCCGGAACCGCGAATATGACGGGCCATGAAGCTCAGGCCGGGGGCGCCAAAGGTGCTCATGTCCAGGTCATAACGCATCTGCCATGACTTCTCGCCCGGGCCGTTGAAGTCGGAGTACTGCACGGAGTCGGCGAGGTTGATCGAGTTGCCGTAGCGGCCGGCACCGACACCGGCATTGGTCTCTCCAAAGCCGACATAGTCGAACGGCTCGTCACCATGAACCTTCTGTCCGGCCAGGGTGAAGGTTTGCGCACCCAGGGTGTAGGCCGCCGCCAGCGAGGCGGCGGTGGTGTCGATGGTCCCGGCCTTGGCGCTGCCGTCGTCCAGTGTGCGATAGAGGTTGAAGTCCAGCGCGACGGACTGGTCATCGGTCAGTGGATGAACAAGGTTCAAGTTGACGTAGTACTGGTTCCAGACGTCTTCCAGGTGCGCTCCGTACAGCGACGCAGTGAATTCCTTGCTGAACTGGTACTTGCCCCCCGCGAAACTGGCCGACGACGCAGCCACGCCTGCATAGCTGGCGAGAATGTCGCCGCTGCGCGAGGTGGTGGTGGTACCGGTGCCGGAGGTGTAATGGCCGGCCTCCAGGTTCAGGCCGGTGATTTCATGACTGTCGATCTGGAAGCCCGTTGCGGTCTGTGGCATCAGGTAGTTATCGGCGGTGGCGAACACCGGCGATGTAGGCTGCAGGTCGCCGACCTTGAGCGTGGTATTGGAAATACGGAACTTGACGTCACCGCCAGCCTTCGCGAAGCCGTGATCCGGATTGCCATTGGCGTCGGACGGAATGTTCGGGCCACCGGCACGGTCGGTGTCCCCGTCGATGCGCAACGCCAGGTCGGCAAACGCATCAATGCCGATGCCAATGGTGCCTTGCGTAAAACCTGAGCTGTAGGTCGCCATCAGCGCCTGGCTCCAGTCACGGGTGTGGGCGCCGTTGCCGTTCTGGTTCCAGAACAGGTTGCGGTTGAGGATATTCAAGCTGCTGTCGGCGACAAAGCCCTTGGAGTCGGACTGATCGCTGGCATAGCTCATGGCCGGCAAGGCAAATGCCAGCGCCACGGCCAAGGTATTGAGCTGAAGTAACGGTTGACGTTTTTTCATTATATTTTGCTCCTGTGCACGAGTTCGTGTGGGAGCATTAAGGCGACAGCCCAGGCCATCAACAAATGAAACTGGATGAAGGTTTTGATATCCCTTTTACTGAATTTCGGGCAAAGAAAAGCCCGCGATGGGGAGTGCGGGCTTAAAGGTGTTCACTTAGGAGCTGGGGTAACCATAAGCGCTCGACTGTGAAAGGGATGTGAAAGGTTGTTGGGTGCGTAGCGTGTTTATCACTATTGATCCTCCCCCCGCACGATCCTTCCCGCCTTCACCTCATCCGCGTACCCGCTGAGCTTTTCCTGCTGAGCCGCGAGCAGTGCACCCATCTTCATCAGGGCGACAGCTTCGTCGGGTGATTTGGCGCCCCCTGCGATAGCGGCCAGCTCATTGACCGACCAGGCGATGATGGCCGTCGCATCTTCGAGGTCGTAGAACAGCTCCTGCTGTGCGGTCCTTGGGCCGTCGAGCATTTCCATCAGTTCTGCCATTTACCCGTGCTCTCCAAAGAAGTGGTTCAGTGCTATTAGCTCATATACCGTGCTAGCGTGCGGCCGCAAGTGCACGCATTCTTTCAATACACTCATTTCATCAAGCTGTGCGCGGTTCTTTCGCGTGATAAGCCGTTCGTCCATCACCCGGCACTCGCGACACCGCACCGTTTCTCATGTTTAAGCACGGACATCCCGCGCTAGAACGGAGAGCCAGCATGGAAATTGACGAGAAGGCCCCTGGAAACGTATCCCAGCAGGGGGTAACCCGTGGTACAGACAATGAAACCGGGCATGACCCCCGGCGCGATCAACCTGAAGCGCCTCTACCACCGGACGATGACGCCCCTCTGGAAGAGGACATGTCGGATGTAGACGCGGCTGATTCTGTCGCGAGTGAACACCCCGATAACTGATGCACCCGAAGAAGCCCGACCACTGTGTCGGGCTTCTTTGCCGTCAATATTCCCGCCTCTTCGCACTTTTTCCCATTCTTCCGATCTATCTCTGTCCCGACCACACTAATTTCCGGCGTGGACAGAAGACCCAGACCTGGTGCCGATGGATTGCACGTTACCTGTTGTTATCACTCGATGGATGCGCCAGCCGTTGTGGCTGGCTGCGGTTTTGATGCTTTGCGCCAACGGTTGCAGCCAGCAGCAGGGGCGCGATATTGCCCAGCAGTTCAGCAACGGCAAGCCCGACGAGTTCTTCCAGACAAGCGTTGATCGCATGGCCACCCTGAGCATGCGCGATAACCTGCAAAGCCTGTATTTGCTGATGAGCAAACTCTACCTGCGCAACCCTAACCAGTGGCGCCAATCGGGTTACACAGACGCTGTGACCGCCGCCCGGCAAATCCGCCAGGCCATCGAACTTCGCCAACCGCTGCCCGCCCTGGGGGATCGCCGCGACCTGGCCGCATTGAGCTACTCCCTGAGCCCGGAGTTCCGCGGCGACCGGGTGGGCGCCTTCATCTACGCGATCGGCAGCATGCTGGTGACGGCACACGGCGGGCGCACCGAGTTTTATATAACGGACTCGATCAACCCCCAATTCGTCAGCAATGCCGCGCGCAATATCGAGAAGGCCACCTGGCTGCTCAGTCAGCGCCAGGATGCCAATGGCTCGCTGTTGCTGTTCTCCAATGAGATCTCGGAGGCGGGTAGCAACCTGAGTTTCGCCGTCGAATTCGGCAAGATCGTCGCGCGCCTCGACCTGTTGACCCAGATGCTCGACGAACGCTACCGGCGCATCGGTCTCAACTATGCGCAAAGCCTGCTGCTGATGAATTTCCTGCCGGTGCAGTAACCGGCTGGCGCCCTCAGCGCCGCCCCGTCCGCGTACTCACATCCACCCACACCGCCAGCACCAGAATGCTGCCCTTGACGATCATCTGCCAGTAGCTGTCCACATCCAGCATCGACATGCCGTTGTCCAGGCTGCTGATCACCAGCGCACCGAGCAGGGCGCCGTACACCGTGCCCGAACCGCCGCGCATCGACGTACCGCCGATAAAGCACGCCGCGATGGCGTCCAGTTCCCCCATGTTGCCCGCCGAGGGTGAACCCGCCGCCAGGCGCGCGGTGTTGACCAGCCCGGCGAGGGCGCACATCACGCCCATGATCCCGAAGATCCACAGCTTGACCGCCTGCACATTGATCCCCGACAGGCGCGTGGCTTCCATGTTGCTGCCCACCGAATAGATGCGGCGCCCGAACACGGTCTGGCTGGTGACGTAACTGAACACCCCCAGCAGCACCAGCAGAAGCAGCACCGGCACGGGAATCCCGTCGTAACTGTTGAGGGTGTAGACGAAACCGGCCAGCACGAAACCGATCAGCACCACGCGCACGCTGTCCCGCAGCATCGACGGCAGTGCCAACCCGTGCAGGGCGCGGTTGTGGCGTTGGCGCCAGGTCAGGAACACCGTCAGCCCGAACAGCAATAGGCCGAGAATCACCCCGACCACCGTCGGCAGATAGCCCTGGCCGATGTACACCAGTTCCGGTGACACCGGCGCAATCGTGGTGCCGCCGGTAATGCCCAGCAGCACCCCGCGAAACGCGAGCATGCCGCCCAGCCCGACAATGAACGAGGGGATGCGCAGGTACGCGGTCATATAGCCGTTGCCCAGGCCAATCAACAAGCCGCAGAGGGCGACAATGGCCAGGTTCAGCGGCAGGGGAATGTGATAAACCACATCCAGGATCGCCGCGACGCCGCCGAGCAAACCGAGCATCGAGCCCACCGACAGGTCGATCTCGCCGCTGATGATCACCAGCACCATGCCGCACGCCAGAATGCCGGTGATGGACATCTGCCGCAGCAGGTTCGACAGGTTGCGCGGGGTCAGGAAACCGCCTTCGGTCTGCCAGCTGAAAAACACCCAGATCAGCACCACGGCGATCAACAGGGCGAGCATTTTGTAGCGGGTGAAGAGCTGTTTGACCTGGTTCATTTACGCGGACTTCCGATCATTATTATTGTCATGCCCGTTTGGTTGGCTGAGGGCGGCGGCGAGTACCTGTTCCTGGGTCAGGCCCTGGTTGATGAAGTCGCCACGCAACTGACCTTCGCCGATCACCAGCACCCGGTCAGACACGCCCAGTACTTCGGCCAACTCCGACGACACCATGATGATCGACACGCCTTCGGCCGCCAGTGCGCCCATCAATTTATAGATCTCATATTTGGCACCCACATCCACGCCACGGGTGGGCTCGTCGAGAATCAGCACCCGGGGTTTGGTCAGCAGCATCTTGGCCAATACGGCTTTCTGCTGGTTGCCACCGGAAAGGCTGGTGATCGGCAGGAACGGGTTCGCTGTCTTCAGGTGCATGCGTTTGATTTCCTGCTCGACGCTGCCCAGCTCCGCCTCGGCATCGATGCGCGTCAGGTGCGAGAAACTGTCGAGCACCGCCAGGGTGATGTTTTGCCCAACGCCCAGGTCCGGCACGATGCCTTGGCGTTTGCGGTCCTCCGGAACCATGCACAGCCCGGCGCGAATCGACTTCAGTGGCGTGCGCGTATCGATGAGTTTGCCGTCCAGCCACACCTCGCCTTCGTAGCGCCCGGGGTAGCTGCCGAACAGCGCCGACACCAGCTCCGTACGGCCCGCGCCCACCAGCCCGGCGATGCCGAGGATTTCGCCACGGCGCAGGCTGAACGAGACATCGTCCACGCGCTTGCGGCCTGGGTTATCGACGTCGTAGCAGGTGATGTGGCGCGCCTCGAACAGCACCTCGCCGACGGCGTGAGGTTCGGTGGGGTAGAGGTTGCTCATCTCACGGCCGACCATCTGCGTGATGATGCGCGACACGTCCATGTCGGCCATGGCCGTGGTCGCGATGTGTTTGCCGTCGCGGATCACCGCGATGGTGTCGCAGATGGCCGAGACTTCATCGAGCTTGTGGGAGATGTACACGCAGGCGACGCCCTTGGCCTTGAGCCCACGAATGATGTCCAGCAGCACCTCGATTTCCGAACGGGTCAGCGCCGAGGAGGGTTCGTCGAGGATCAGCAGGCGCGCCTGTTTGTTCAGGGCCTTGGCGATTTCCACCAGTTGCTGGTAACCGCCGCCGTACTGCGAAACCGGCAGGGCGACGTTCATGTCCGGCACTTTCAGCTCGCGCATCAGGGCTTCGGCGCGGTGCATCATGGCGGGGTAGTTCATGCGCCCGCCGGGCAGTGTCAACTCGTGGCCCATGAAGATGTTTTCGGCCACCGAGAGGTCGGGCACCAGGGTCAGTTCCTGGTGGATGATCACGATGCCGCAGGCTTCGGTTTCGGCGATGGAATGGGCGCGCAGCGGCTGGCCGTCCCAGATGATTTCACCGTCCCAGGTGCCATGGGGATACACCGCCGACAACACCTTCATCAGGGTCGATTTACCGGCGCCGTTCTCTCCGCACAACCCCACGCATTCCCCGGGTTTCACCTTGATGTCGATACCATTCAGGGCGTTGACGCCACCGAAGGTTTTGACGATGTTGTTCATTTCCAGCAAGTAATCGGACATGGCGGGCACTCATTCCACAGCGAAAAGGCAGGAGCAGCCTCAAGCCGCCCCTGCAGTGAGCCGTACGCTTACTGCCCGGCGATTTGCGCTTTGGTGTAGAACCCGTCTTCTTCCAGCACGTTGACGTTGTCTTTGGTCAATGCGGTCGGCTTGAGCAGGATGCTCGACACCTGTTTGCTGCCGTTGTCGTACTGCGAGTTGTAGGCCGGTTTCTCGTCACGCACCAGTTGCACCGAGAGCTTGGCCGCCTCTGTCGCCAGTAGCTTCAGGGGCTTGTAGACGGTCATGGTCTGGGTGCCGGCGATCACCCGTTTGATCGCGGCGAGGTCGGCGTCTTGCCCCGAGACCGGCACCTTGCCCGCGAGTTTTTGTGCCGCCAGGGCCTGGATCGCGCCGCCGGCGGTGGCGTCATTGGAGGCGACGATGCCGTCGATTTTATTGCTGTTGGCGGTCAGGGCGTTTTCGACAATGCTCAGGGCTTCGGTGGGGTTCCATTCCTTGACCCATTGTTGGCCGACAATCTTGATGTCGCCCTTGTCGATCGAAGGCTGCAGCACCTTCATCTGGCCCTGGCGCAGGATCTTCGCGTTGTTGTCGGTCGGCGCACCGCCCAGCAGGAAGTAATTGCCTTTAGGCTGCGCGTTCAACACGCCCTGGGCCTGCATCTCGCCGACCTTTTCGTTATCGAAGGAGATGTAGGCGTCGATATCGGCATTCAAAATCAGCCGGTCATAGGACAGCACTTTCACCCCGGCTTTCTTGGCTTCGGCCACCACGTTATTCAGCACCGTGGCATTGAACGGCACGATCACAATCACGTCGACGCCCCGGGAGATCAGGTTTTCGATCTGCGAGATCTGCCGCTGTTCGTTGGCGTCCGCCGATTGCACATAGACCTTGGCCCCCAGTTGTTCGGCGGCGGCGGTGAAGTAATCACGGTCGCGGGCCCAGCGCTCAAGGCGCAGGTCGTCGATGGAAAAGCCGATTTTCGGGTGGGCCGCGTCGGCCATGACCGAGTTGGAAAGCAGTGCCAGAACGCTGGTGATCAAGACGGTTTTCAGGTGTTTCATGGTGGTGAGTCCCTTTTATTGTTGTTTAGACGCACTTCTGGACCTGGAGCGTAGCGGTCATGGATAGATAAAGCGATTCACCACGCCTTCGAGCATCTCCTGGCGGCCGCTTACCGCTTGAGGGTTGAGTTGGTGGCTGAAGGCATGCTCGGCCAGCGATTCCAGGCTGAAGTCACCGCCGAGTACGGCGCGCCCGAACGATTGGTCCCAGCCGGCATAACGTTGGGCCTTGAACTGCTCGAGGGCATCGTTCTGGACCATGGCGGCTGCGCGTTCCAGGGACAGCGCCAGCACGTCCATGGCGGCCACGTGGCCATGGAACAGGTCAACTTCATCCAGGCTTTGGCGGCGCACTTTAGAATCGAAGTTGTAGCCGCCGCCTTTGAAACCACCGGCCTTGAGTACCTCGTAAGTGACCAGGGTCAGTTCCTCGACGCTGTTGGGGAACTGATCGGTGTCCCAGCCGTTCTGGGGGTCGCCGCGGTTGGCATCGATGCTGCCGAAAATCCCCAGGGACGCGGCGGTGGCGATTTCATGGTGAAAGCTGTGGCCGGCGAGGGTGGCGTGGTTGGCCTCGATGTTGACCTTGATCTCTTTCTCCAGGCCGAACTGATGCAGGAAGCCAAACACGGTGGCGCTGTCGTAGTCATATTGGTGCTTGGTGGGCTCCTGTGGCTTGGGCTCGATAAACAGCTCGCCGGTGAAGCCGATCTTGTATTTGTGCTCGACCACCATGCGCATGAAACGCCCGAGTTGCTCGCGCTCGCGCTTGAGGTCGGTATTGAGCAGGGTCTCGTAGCCTTCGCGGCCGCCCCACAGCACATAACTGGAACCCTTGAGACGGTGGGTGGCGTTCATCGCGCTGAACACTTGGGCCGCCGCATAGGCAAACACCTCGGGGTTGGGATTGCTCGCGGCACCGGCGGCAAAGCGCGGGTTGCTGAAGCAGTTGGCCGTGCCCCACAGCAGCTGGATGCCGGTCTCTTCCTGATGGCGTTCGAGTTCGTCGACCATCTGCGCGAAGTGGTTGCGGTACTCCGCCAGGCTTGCGCCTTCTGGGGCAACGTCGGTGTCGTGGAAACTGTAGTAATCGATGCCCAGCTTGGAGAAAAACTCGAACGCCGCCTCGGCTTTCCCGCGCGCCACCTGCATGGCTTCCCCCGGTTGCTGCCAGGGCCGCTGGAAGGTGCCGGAGCCGAACATGTCACTGCCCGGCCAGACGAAGTTGTGCCAATAACACGCGGCCATCCGCAGGTGCTCGCGCATCGGTTTGCCGAGGATCAGCTTGTTTGCATCGTAGTGCCGGAAGGCCAGGGGAGAGTCGCTATTGGGGCCTTCATAGAGGATTTTTTCGACAGCAGGAAAGTAGGGCATCGCCAGATCCTTGTTGTTATGAGTGCACGTTAACCTTGCCTCGATACTAGCAACGGCCCCCGGCCAAGCGATTATGAAAATCACCAGAGCCGGGTTCGATTTTGAGTAGTTTTGGCGCATAGTTGATCGACACCTCCCATGGAGCCGTCCCTGTGAAAACCGTCCCGCCTGTGCACCGGATTGCCCTGCTGTTCAACGGCAACAAGATCTACGACCGCGGCATCATCACCGGGATCGGCAACTACCTGAGCAGTACGCGGGTGTCATGGGATTTGTTTCTGGAGGAGGACTTCGTCTGCCGGCTCAAGGGTATCGAGCGCTGGCATGGCGACGGGATCATTGCCGACTTCGACGACCCGGCGATGGGCCCGGCGTTGGCGGGTGTGCATGTGCCGGTGGTGGCGGTGGGCGGGTCTTATGAAGATGAGCGGGCTTACCCACGGCATATTCCGTACGTGGCTACCGATAATTTCGCCCTGATCAAGCTGGCGTATGAACACCTGATCGAAGCCGGGTTGACGCGCTTTGCCTGTTTCAGCCTGCCGCAAGCTGATATCAACCGCTGGGCCCAGGAGCGCGAAAAAGCCTTCCGCCGTTTGCTGGAGCGCGATGGCCTGCCGGTGGAGGTGTATCGCGGGCTGGGCACCAGCGCACCGCTGTGGGACTCGGCGGTGGAGCAGCAGATCGCCTGGTTGCACAGCTTGCCCAAGCCCATCGGCATCATTGCAGTCAGCGACGCACGGGCCCGGCAGTTGCTGCAAGCCTGCCTCACCGCCGGCATCCCGGTGCCGGAGCAAGTGGCACTGATCGGCATCGACAACGACCCGCTGACCCGCACCCTGACCCGCGTACCACTGAGTTCGGTGATCCAGGGCACCGAAAAAATGGGCCGCACCGCCGCGCGCCTGCTGCACCAGATGTTGCACGGTATGCCCTCGACAGGCAGCCAGATCCTGGTGCCGCCGGAAGCGGTCAACGTGCAGACCTCAAGCCTGCACCAACCCCTCGGCCACCCTTACGTGATGCAGGCGCTGCACTTCATTCGCCAGTACGCCTGCCAGGGCATCAAGACCGCCCAGGTCGCCAACTACGTCGGTGTGTCGCGGTCGTCCCTGGAAGCGCATTTTCGCAGCGAACTGAACCGCAGCGTTCACGACGAAATCCTGCGCTTCAAACTCGCGGCGGCGGTGGCGAGCTTGGAAAATACCGGGGCCGGCATTGCTGATATTGCCTACGACTGCGGGTTCAAATCGGCGCAGTACCTGCACACGGTGTTCAAGCGCGAGTTCGGGTGTACGCCGAGGGAGTATCAGGTGGGGCAGCTCGAACGCGATTCGAGCGATGTCATTTCTTTGTCGCCTTGAGTGCCTATTTTGTCCTGAGCCTTGCTCCAGAACCTCAAGGGATTGAATCGTCTTATGCCGACTCTTACACGCAGAAAGTTGCTGCAGGCAGCTGCCATCGGATCCGCCTACACCCTGTTGCCCGACTCCATTCGCCAGGCCCTGGCGATCCCCGCCAACAACCGCACCGGCACCCTCATGGACGTCGAACACGTGGTGATCCTGATGCAGGAAAACCGCTCATTCGATCACTACTTCGGCACCTTGCCCGGCGTGCGCGGGTTCAGCGACCGCTTCACCATTCCGCTGCCGGGCGGGCATCGGGTGTGGGAGCAGCAGGGCGTCGGGCGGCGGATTATGCCCTATCACCTGGACAGTTCCCGTGGCAACGCACAGCGGGTCAGCGGCACGCCGCATTCCTGGGTCGATGAGCACGCCGCGTGGGGCAGTGGCCGGATGAATGCCTGGCCGACGTACAAGACGCCCACCTCGATGGGCTACTACCGCGAGCAGGAAGTGCCGTTCCAGTTCGCCCTGGCCAACACCTTTACCGTGTGCGATGCCTACCACTGTTCGGTGCACGCCGGCACCAATCCCAATCGGCTGTTCCACTGGACCGGCACCAACGGCCCCACCGGCGCGAATGTGGCGGCGGTGGTCAATGAATGGGACGGCCCCGGCGCGGTGAGCGTGGGCTACACCTGGAAAACCTATCCCGAGCGCCTGGAAGAAGCGGGCGTGAGCTGGAAGGTTTACCAGTACTTGCCGGATAACTTTGGCGACAACCCCTTGGCCGGGTTTCGCCAGTTTCGTGCAGCCAGCGTCGCGGCCGGCAACCCCGCCGTGCCACCGAAAGACTTCAAGGATTTTGTGCCCTACAGCGATCAACTGAACGCCCGCGTGCCGTTGTACAAGGGCAACGGCAACACACTCCCGGCCGTCAGCGGCAGCGACCTGGAAGCGATCATCCAGGGCTTTCGCAAAGACGTGAACGACGGGCGCCTGCCTCAGGTCAGCTGGCTGGTGGCCCCGGCCGATTACTCCGAACACCCCGGGCCTTCCAGCCCGGTGCAGGGTGGCTGGTTCACCCAGGAAATCCTCAAGGCGTTGACCGCCAACCCGGACGTTTGGAGCAAGACCGTGTTGCTGGTCAACTACGATGAAAACGATGGTTTCTTCGATCACGTGCCGTCGCCATCCGCCCCGTCCAAACGTCTGGACGGCAGCTTTGCCGGCAAGTCCACAGTGAAGTTCGACAGTGAGATCTTCACCCACCCTGCGCCACCCGGCACGACTCAGCAACCCGCGCCCGATGGCGGCGTGTACGGGCCCGGCCCGCGAGTGCCGATGCTGGTGCTGTCACCGTGGAGCCGTGGTGGTTGGGTCAACTCCCAGGCGTTTGATCACACCTCCGTGCTGCAATTCCTGGAAAAGCGTTTCCACGTACGCGAGCCCAATATCAGCGCCTGGCGCCGTGCCGTCTGCGGCGACCTCACCTCAGCCTTCAACTTCGTCAACCCCAACACCGAGACCCTGCCGCCGCTGCACACCATCAGCCGCCAGGCCGCCGACTCCCTGCGTCAACGCCAGGAGCAGTTGCCCCAGGTCGCCCTGCCAACTGTGGGTCAGCAACAGGCACCGTTCCAGGCGCGAATGGCGCGCCCATCCCGAGCGCTGCCGTACCAGTTGAACGTCGAAAGCTCGGTTGATCGTCGCGCCAGCTCAGTGAGCCTCGACTTCTTCAACAATGGCGAACAAGGCGTGGTGTTCCACGTCTACGACCGCCTGCACCTGGACGAGGTACCTCGCCGCTACACGGTAGAGGCCGGCAAACACCTCAGCGACACCTGGCAAGTCGCGGGCGCCTACAAGCTTTGGCTGTTGGGGCCGAATGGCTTCCACCGGTCGTTCAAAGGACATTTGCAGCGTCGCGAGCCGGAGTTATCCCTGGCGTATCACGGCGATACCTTGCTGCTGACCCTGGCCAACCCCGGCAAGCGTGCGGCCTCGGTGACCATCGAGCGCTGCCCTTACACCAAACAAGGGCCTTGGCTGCTGGAGATTGCGGGAGGCAGTACGGTGCAACGGACGTTCTCCTGTCAGCCGAATGGGGGCTGGTATGACTTCAAGCTACGTGACGAGCATGGCTGGGTGCGACGAGTGGCGGGGCGCATCGAGACGGGGGCGCATAGCATCAGTGATCCGTTGATGGGTAAGCGCGGGTAGGGGCTTGGTTCATAGGCGCGTGGTCTCGTTACGCTTGAAACGGAGTGCCAATACCTGCGTCGCCAAATAGGAACGCTGGGGTGTCGTTGCTGAACTTGTCACCGAGAACAGGTTTAGCACTTCACCTTGTAATTCCAATGAACCACAAAGGCTGCTTACGCTTGATTCCTGCGTTTGTGCGGCGGTGAGGCTCACCGATTGCAGCGCCAGCTTGCTCGCAAGTGCGTTGATATCGGTGAAGCCGGACACCTCAACATGACTACCCGATGCGGAAAGCCACCCACGGACGTGACCCCACTGCCGCTGGCTGGAAGCACGCACACTCAGTTCAAGTGTCGTCCCATTGTCAGCCACCCATGTGCCGTTCAACGCGTTCTCAATCGGTAGTGTCTCCAGGGGCGGCGTACTCGGATCATCAGGCGATGCCGTATCCACTCGCCGATAAGTAAGCTTGTCAACGTAAGTCCCCTGTCCCGCAAGCCCGGGAAAGTCACTGCTTGCTACCAACACGTGCGATAGCTGCAGCTTGTCTCCTGCGGGTGTAACACTCATCTGCCCGCTTAGTCCTGAACACCAATTCCAGCTCGGATCCGCCGGATCATCGCCGATGGAGTGCCACTCGATAGCCAATGTCACCGGCTGACTTAGAGCGGGGGTAGCAGGCTCGTTCAGTTGAAAACCTGTCACTTCGTACTTGCCTGTTGAGCCGGTCGAAGACTGATAGGTGCCGCGAATCCGATTGCCCGTCACCGCCAGGGTCATGACTGATCCATATTCATTTTTCCAGGTGCCTGCCACCGATTTATGCTCGGCGGAGGGGATTTCAATCGTCGGGCCAGGAAGTATGACCTTTGTGTTCGCCACCGGGCGGGGGCCTGGGTTGAACGGACGTGACGACGAGCGGGTAATGATCTGCGGCCCACCTGGGCGATTGAACAACCAGATTCCGGTGGGGGCGAGTGAGTAAACCTCATGCCCGCATTGCACCACCTGATATTCATAAACGGTGTAGCAGTGCTCCATGACCAGTGATCCCACCAGCACAAGGTCAGGCAGGCCCAGCGGCGCAAACTGCGGGACGGTCTGCCCCTTTTGTGGGCCTTCTTCAACCAGCAGGCTATACAGGTCAGCACCCAAGGTGATTTCACCCTCGGCAAATTCCAACACGACGTCAGGTCGTGCGCCGCGAGCGATAAGCGCCAGGGTTTGTCCCATGATCGCGTCATCGCCCTTGAATTGCGACGATCCTGAGTCCAGGGCAAAGCTCAAGTTGTTCGCCAGCGTTTCACCGCCCACCGAGTAGGACTTCAGTTCGGTAGACCAGATGTATTCCACGCCCGGCAATCTGCTATAGACGGACCAAGGAAGAAACAACCCCGGGCCCCGGGTTTTGGAGGCGTCGATAGCACCCATCTGGCACGTACCGCTGCGATCTGAGGGGTTCCAGTCAAACGCTACGTAGGGATGCGTCGGATCGAGTCGACCACTGCTGATCAGATCCTGGAACAGAAATGAGCTTCGTCCTTCAATGTAGGCGCTGCTGCACGGCAGGCCGATACCGCCATCCCAATCCAGCTGCTTGAACGAGTCACCGTCATAGTGGGTTGCCAGAAACAGCTTGATCGGCTGTGCACTTCCTGACGGAACGGTTAGCACGTCCGAAGCGCTTTCAACCTGCATCGTGCCCCAGGGGCCAAAGCTATAGGGGCGTTGCAGGCAGTCGGTAAATGCAAATGTGCTGGAAGTTCGGTGGTCAAACCGGCCTGCGGCGAAATGAACGCATTTATCTGTTGGGCAAAGTGTTGAGGTCACCCAACTGATATTGGTGCCTGAATCGATTGCCAGCTTCAACGGTTGACCAGGGCTGCCCAGTGCGATTGTTGAATACCATGGTGAGGCCCCGTTGTTCTGGAAGGGGCCCCGTTGCATTGGAAATACCAGCCCATTGGCCGGCGATTGTGTGTCCATGATGAATTCCGTTTCTGGGGTGATGTACAGCGACATCACTCAGTAGTAGAGCTTCCCGGTTGTCCGGGAAGCTGATGCCAACGGCATGCATTCAAACCGACTTGTCTCGAGGCTGATGTCGGGCTGCTTCTTGCTGTCTTGTCCGAAACGGCGGCGACGGTTGGCGGTTTATTGCAAGGCCCTGCCTTCGGTCTCCGGAATAAATGCCACTAACATCACGGTAATCAGCATGAAGGCGTTGATGAGGGTGGTCGTAACATTGAAGGACGCGCCATAAGCCACCAGTGCACCGATCAGCGAGGGCGCCAGGACGTTGGCTACCCGCTGGGCGAAAATCGCCCAGCCGTAACCAATGGTGCGTAGTGGCGTCGGGTACAGTTCGGCGATCCAGGTGCCCCAGACACCCCAGGCGCCAAGGCTGAAAAAAGCCAGGGCAAAGTTGCTCAGGTAGAGCATTTCCAGGGTGTGTGCGTTGGCAAAGCCGTAGCCGGCAACCACTGAGGCTCCGATAAAGCCGATGATGATTTTCTTGCGCCCGAAACGATGGGTCAGGAAGGACGCGGCGACGTAACCGGGGATCATGCACAGCGCCGACAGTGCAATGAAGCCGTAGCTTTGCGGCAAGCTCAGACCACGTTGCTGCAATAGGGTCGGTAGCCAGGTCTGCAATCCCCAATAACCCCATGAGAACGTGAAGTTGACGAAGATTTGCAGGGCGCTGACTTTGAGCATGGCGCCTGCAAACAAATCGCGCTGGCAGCCTCGGGTGCTCTGGTCGACGTGCAGCTGGCAACTTTCAGCTATTTGCACGGCGCCGCGACTCAGTCGATGGATCACCCTCTTGGCCTGCGCTTGCCTGCCCACACTCGCCAGCCAATAAGGCGATTCCGGAACCCAGAGCGCCACCACCAGCGCCCAGAGGCTTCCCATGGAACTCAGCACGATAATCGCGCGCCAGCCCCAGGGCATCAGCCATACCGTGGCTCCCAGCGCCAGCAACATCCCGATCGGCCAGCCCGAGGCAAGGTACACCGTGAGCGCGCCGCGATGGCGCACCGGCAGCAGTTCCTGATAGTGGGCAAAGGTGACGACCATCATCCCCACTGCCGCTACGCCCGACAGCAGCCGCAGCACATAAAGGCTGAGGTAGTTCGGGGCGAACGCACTGGCCAGCGAAATCACGCCGTAGATAGCCAGGCTCCAGAGAATCGCGCGTTTGCGTCCAATTCGTTCGGCGACTTTGCCCCAGGCCAATGACCCCAGCAGCATGCCGATGAACATGGCACTGATCAGATTGCCGACTGCGAGCGCGTCGAGGGTCAGGTCTTCTGCTATCAGCGGCGCGGTGTAGACGATGATCATCATCTCCCACGCCTCGATGGCAAATACAAAGAACAACGCGAGGCAGCATTTGAGGTGCTCGCGAGTCAAGGGAACATCTCTGAACACATCGCCCACCTGCTGGATGGACGGGTTGCTGCCCGGCGAGGGCGTCTCGGTGACGTTGCTCATGCTCATAGAAGATCATCCAAGTGAGGGAGGGTTATGCCTTGACCCGATTGCCGATCGGCACCGGTCCCTGGAACAGGCCGAAGGCCTTGATCTCGGTTTCCGGTGGCGGTTCACAACTGCCGACCCGGCTGGGTGACCAGCCGAAGCGCCGTTTCATGCCGGCCATGGCCTCGGCCATCTTGAAGGCCGCAACCACGGGGTCGATTACCGGTACGCCGACTTCCCGCTGCACCTGCTCAAAGAAACCGAACTCGATGGTGCAGCCGAGCACGATGGCTTCGGCCCCGTCCTCTTCGACGGCCAGCATGGCTTGTTCGATGATTCGGCTGCGGGTGAGGGCGGGGTCCTTCTGGAATTCATCAACCCCCATGCCCAGTGGCCTCATCGATGCCAGCCGGTCCGCCGCGCCGTAGCTGCGGACCCGTTCATGCATCTGCTCCATCCACTTGTTGCGCCCGACAATGATCGAGAACCGGTTGGCCAGATGCTCGACCACTTGCAGGCTTGCCTGGCAAGGGGCGACGACGATCGTGTCGCCGGAGATTTCCCGGGCATCTTCCAGCGCGGGATCGTAGAAGCAGCCGATCACCAGCGCGTCAATGTTCTGTTGCCCGCAGTCGCGGGCGATACGGAGGGTGCGTTCATAAGTGAGAGCTTCGTACGCCCGATACTCCAGATGAGTCGGGCTGTGCGCCATGCCAAAGGACACGACTTCAATGTGCGTCGATGGTTGCTTGATGCCGTGGAGCAGGCCGGCGATGGGGGCGTCGAATGTGGGGCAGCCAATCGGGTTCAGCCAGCGCACTGTTACGGGTACGTCCTGTGGCTGGGGAGCGGGTGTTGTAGTGTGCATGCAATAGTCCTCGGAAATTTTCGCAAGCGCGATTAGAAGAACTTCACCAGCGCCATGGTCAGTTCATTGGCACGGGTCAGGTTGGCGCTGCGGTAGTACTCGAAGTTCATATTGGCGGAGAGGTAGACCCCCTGTTGGGCAAACCCGGTATAGGTCATGGACGGGCCGATCTTTCCAACGCGTGACTCGGCGAAGTCCGACGCGGCTTTATTGTTGATGTGATAGACGTGATGCACGCCCAACCACAGGTCGTCTGTGACGAGGTACCCGGCGGCAACATTCGCCAGCCACAAGCTGACCCCGCCGCGCAGGCGCTTGGGGTTGTCGGTGCCGAGGTCGGTGGTATTGCGATTGCGCGCGGCGTAATGGATGCCCGCCGGGGTAAAGGTTGCGGCAAAGTTCCCGACGCGCACGTAATTGGCGAAGCTGAAACTCACTGCGTATCGATTGGCAAAGGCGCCGTAACCGGCGATGTCGTCGTTGCCATTGGGGAACTCGACCATCAGGGTCGGGTTGGTCCAGAACGTGGTGTAGTCAGCAGAGCCGGGCTCGCTGGTGGGCTCCACCACGTTGTAGTAGTAGGCAAAGCCCAGGTTGGGTGAAGCAATGCCCCAGGGGCTGGTGTCCCGTGCGCCATTGGTGCTGGCGTAACCGGGGACGGCGCCCACCCAGAACTGCAACTGATCACGGGTGGTGTCGGTAAAGCCCGTCTCGGAGAAGTACGCCAACACCGTATTGCCACCGACGCGGACGTTACCGTCTGCCGTGCGATTGAACACCGGGAATGACTCCAGTGCCCATTTGCCGGGGATGCCCGGCTGGCCAAAACCAATGAACTGCTCGGCGTTGGCTGATGCGCTGAGTCCCAAAACCAAGGCAAGCGCGGGCAACACCCAGGGACGTGAGGGGGTGTACGGTTTCATATCAGTTCTCGCTTTTTTGTTGTTGTTCTTAAGTACTGAGGGCTGGTGCGCTCGGCGTAATCGCCGTCAGCAGCTCCTGTGGTTCAAATCTGCACGCCGTATATCGTTCTGGCCGTTTCGGTATCGACATAGCCGTTCTTCAGGTCATCCAGCACGGCTTGTCGATTGCGCTCAGAGGGCGACCCGTAACCACCACCAGCTCCGGTGCGCACGCGTACCAAATCGCCTGCGTCGAGGCTGATGCTGCTGGCCATGGCATAACGCTGTTGTGCGCCGTCGCAGCGGGTGACTTCGACATAGTTGGGCGTGCCGTCCAGGCCTTGCTCAAGCCCCCACGGTGGTATGACGGCACGGGTGTAGCCGCAGGTCAGGAAGCTGGCATCGGAGCGAATGCGGTAGTCGATGAGCAGGCCTCGCCCGCCGCGGAACTGGCCGTGGCCACCGGGCTCGTCATTGAGTTCCAGACGTTCGACGTACAGGCCATAGCGGGCCTCGCACACCTCAACCGGGCAGTTGTAGGTTTCCCCGTGCAGGCCCGAGTACACCGCGTTGTTGCCGTCGCGGCCGGGTTCGGCCCCCCAGCCGCCAATCTCGGGCTCCACCAGGGTGAATACGCGCCCGGTATCGGGATGCACACCGCCGATGATGGTGGCGCACACCGAGGCAAAATTGCCGGCGGGCAAGCGATCGGGAAACCGCTGGGCCAGGCAGCGCAGGATCAGGTCGTGCACGCGGATCAGGTTCTCGAAATAAAACCCTTCGGCTGCGGGAGGCTGGGCATCAAACAGCGACCCGGGCCGGGTCAATACCCGTAGGGGGCGGAAAGTGCCTCCATTGGTGACGCCTTGTGGCGCGGTCAAGGCCTTGAAGGCCATCTGCGCCGCGACCACTGCGCCATCTCGGCTAAGGTTGGTGGGCCCGGCACATTGGTCAGGGTTGTCGCGCAGGTCGATGATCAGCTCGCGTTCGGATATCTGAATCGACACATTGAAGAGGCTGCCGTCGTCCTGCACTTCCTCTTGGTGAAGGTGGATGGCAGGCAAGTCGCGCAGTGCGCGCAAGGAGATCTTTTCGCCCAGGCTCATAAATTCCTGCATGGCCGTGAGGAACACCTCGATCCCGTACTTCGCGCTCAGTGCCTGCAGGCGCAGGGCGCCACCGCGTACTGCGGCGACACCTGCCCATAAATCCCCTTCCATGAAATCCGGCATGCGGGTATTGCAGCGCAGGATCTGCAGCACTGAACGAATCGGCTGGCCCCGACTGATGAGTTTGACCGAGGCCAGGCGCAGGCCTTCCTGGAAAATCTCGGTCGCCTCCGTCGACAACGAACCCGGTACCATGCCGCTGATGTCGTTCCAGTGGGCGATGTTGGCGGTCCAGGCCAGTAAACGACCCTCGGCGAACACCGGCATCGCCAGCACCACATCGTTGAGGTGGGTGACGCCGCCACTGTGGGGATCATTGGTGATGAATACGTCACCGTCCTCGATCTCCCCGGGCGTGGGGTGCTGAATCAGAATCTGCTTGACGGCTTTGTCGAGCACGCCGACAAACGCTGGAATACCCGCGCCCGAGCTGGCGATTTCGCCATGGGCATCGGTGATGCCGGTGCCCATGTCCAGAACTTCATAGATCACCGGGCTCATGGCAGCCTTGCGCATCGCCTCGAACATTTCATCGGCGATCGCTTGTAGCGAGTTCTGGATGATGTCCAGGGTGAATATATCGATTTTGCTCATGGGGGCTGCTCCTTCAGGCGCCGAGGGTGATATGCAGGTTGCCGAGGCGGTCGACGAGTACCTGATTGCCGGGATGGACCACGACGGTGGAACCGGCATCCTCGATGATGGCTGGGCCGCTGAAACTCATCTGCGGCTCCAGGCGGGCGTAGTCGTAGATGGCCGTGTCGTGGATGCCTTCGAGGGCGAAATCCACCGGGCGTTTGCCTTTGTGGGCCTCTGCCAGCGTGCGACCGGTGACGGGCAGGGCTTGCAGGTTCAACTTGCCAATCTGCGCGACGGCCACCAGATGGAAACCGACAATTTCCAACGGCGCCTGTAGGCGGTAGGAGTACTGCTGCTCATAGAGATCGTGGAAACGTCGGGCTATCGCCGGCCAATGCTCCGAGAGGGATTCTTCATGATCCAAGGCGACCTCGACGGCGTGCTCCTGGTTCTGGTAACGCAGCTTGCAGGACACCTGCAAGTCGACCTGATCCGGAGCAATGGCTTCGTCGACAAACTGCTCCCGGGCGTTGTGCATCAGGTCCTGGAGAAATAGCTGGGTAAGTGCGAGTTCGCCTTCGCGTTCGGTTTCGACAAAGCGATTGATGAACAGGTCGCGGCGCAGGTCGGACATGGTCATGCCCCACGCGGAGAACACGGATGCACCTCGGGGCACAATGACTTTCTTGACCCCAAGCTCCTGAGCCAAGGCGACAGCATGCATGGCTCCGCCGCCGCCAAAGGCGATCAGGGTCAACTCCCGGGGATCATGGCCACGACTCAACGACACCAGTTTCAATGCGTTGACCATGTTGTCGTTGGCGATCCGAATGATGCCGCGGGCGATCTCATTGGCGGGTAGCTTCAGGCGTTCGCTCAGTGGGTCGAAGGCCTGCTCGACAGCCGCCATATCCGCGGCCAGCTCGCCACCGCAGAAGTAGCCGGGGTTGATCCGGCCCAGAGCCAGGTTGGCATCCGTCGTGGTGACCTGCGTACCGCCGTTGCCATAGGCCGCAGGGCCGGGCAGGGCTCCGGCAGACTCTGGGCCGACGTGCAGTTTGTCGAATTCGTCGACCCAGGCAATGGAACCACCGCCATTACCGATTTCCACCAGGTCCACCACCGGTACCATGATCGGGTAGCCCGCATTGAGCCGATTGCGTTCAATCCAGTAGTCGGTCTTGATCGATACTTGGCCGTTACGCACCAGCGAGCATTTTGCGGTGGTACCGCCGATGTCCAATGCCAACAGGTTCGGCTCGTCAAGCAGGCGCCCGAGCTCGGCGGCGGCCCAGAAGCCGCTGGCAGGCCCCGACTCGACCATGGTGATGGGAATGTCCCGGGCATGGGTCACACTGTCGACGCCGCAGTTGGACTGCATGATGTACAGCGGTGCCTTGTAGCCACCTTCGCGCAGGCCGGTCTCCAGGTTATCGAGGTAGCGTGCGGCGATGGGCTGGACGTAGGCCGAGAGCACTGTGGTACTGGAGCGTTCGTATTCGCGCCACTCGCGAGTGATCTGGTGTGAGGCAACGACCGAGACCTCGGGCCAGAGCCGCTGTACTTCTTTCAGTACCGCCTGCTCATGGACCGGGTTGGCGTAGGCGTGCAGCAGGCAGATGGCAATGGCTTGAACCCCGTCGGCGCGAAACGCATCGAGTATGTCCACCAGGCCTGAAAGATCCAGCGGTTCACGCTCGCTGCCGTCGATATGCAGGCGACCACCTACCTCACGCCTCAGGTAGCGAGCCACGAAGGGTGTTGGCTTGATCCATTTCAAGTTGAAGTAGTCCGGGCGATTGGCCCGGGCAATCTCGAGGATGTCGCGAAAGCCCTGGGTGGTGATCAAGGCCGTCTTTACGCCTCGACGCTCGGTCAAGGCGTTGATGACCACCGTGGTGCCGTGGGCGAGGAAGTCGACGGTTTCCAGTGCAATGTCCGCTTTCTGGATGACATTGAGCACACCCTTGGCGAAGTTCGGCGGTGTGGTATCGACCTTGGCGGTGCGAATGATGTGTTGGCCGGTGGCCGGGCTGCTTTCGAAATAGACCAGGTCGGTAAATGTCCCACCGACATCGGTCGCTACACGCACAGTTTTACTGTCCATACCCACAGGGCATCTCCTGATGTGATTGTTGTTATCGGAGCTGGCAGAGCGTTGGGGCGCTCGCTGTTTAGACGGATGCTAGAGGGCGGCGAGCGGGGGTTACTACCTGCGGCACGGGTAGTTCATGGGGCGATTTTCACAGCGCCTACCCGGATGGGTAGGCAGGTGGGCTCAGAGAGAGGAATCAAGAACGCCGAGGCGCAACGCTGCACTGATGGCGGCCGTGCGATTGTCTACCGAGAGCTTGGCGAAGATGTGTTTAAGATGAAATTTCACGGTGTTTTCAGAGATGTTCAACGCTTGCGCGATCGTCTTGTTTGGCTGGCCGCTGACGAGCAAGGCGAGGATTTGTGTCTCCTTGGCGCTGAATGGCATGCGGGCGCGCACCGGGTGTGCCCGCCAGCCTCGCAGCCGCGTAAGGATGGCTGCCTGACCAGGAAGGGTTTCAGGGCAGGCTTCCAGCGCCGGCAGCAGACTTGGCCCCACTTCCAGCAGCAGGCCCGGCAAGATCGGTTGAGGTATCGATGCCAGGATCGGTGTCAGATCCTTGGTCTCCAGTGTTGACTGGCCTTTGCCATAGGCGACTAACGCCAGCAGTTGCAGGCGCCACGCAGGGAGGCACAAACCTTTGTCTTGCAGCACTTTGCCTTCTTGATGCAAGCGGGTCAGCGCGGCGACGGAACGGCCCGAGGCCAGTTGCAGGCGAGCCAG
This sequence comes from Pseudomonas sp. 32A, assembly GCF_052682255.1. NCBI lineage: Bacteria > Pseudomonadati > Pseudomonadota > Gammaproteobacteria > Pseudomonadales > Pseudomonadaceae > Pseudomonas > Pseudomonas sp. 32A. Next base: position 5,590,490 of record NZ_JBQYLY010000001.1, read on the forward strand.
TGCCAAGGTGGCGGCTTCATGGTTGCGCCAGTCGTCACGATTCCCCGCAATGCCTTCAAGGTCGACCTGCAATGCCTCCTCGCGAGCCTTGACCAGGGAGCCGCACTGCACCAGCAAATCGACCCGCCATGCATTGACCAATCGTGTCAGCCGCAGCCATTCACGGGTGCCCGCCAACTGTGCCACCTGTTCCAATTCACGCAGCGCCACCTGCATGCCTTGACTGCGCAGTGTTGTGCGCCACGCGATTTCGGCTGTTGTGGCGGCAATATCCAACCAGCCATCCGTCTGTTCGAGGGAGGCCCAGCCGTCCCGCCACCAGGTTGTTGCCTCGGACCATGCACCTTGCCAGTAACAGTGTTGCGCCTTGAGGCAGCCGACTAGCGCGTTGACTGAGCTTTCACGGCCAAACTGATCGCTTGAAATGGCCAGCGCCTCGTCGACCATGCGACTCGACTGAGTAATGTTGCCCATCAAGGAAAGTACTTGCGCCTCATGAATGCGGCAGTAATTTTCACCGCGCGGAATGTCGACCAGGCGCATCTTGATGTGGGCTGTGCGGATGGTTTGCAGCGCAAGGGGCAGTTCACCGCGAGTCATGGCGTTCAGGGCCTCTACACAGGCAAGGGTTGCCTGGGCCAGGACTTCGTCGCCCTGCAACTGTACTGGGTCGAACGGATTTGCATGGTTTTCTGCAAAGCGATCGACGTAGGCGTTGGCCAACGTTTGAATGACCTGGAAGTCTCGCTTCAGGCGCCTGTCGTCCTGGATGACGCCTTGCGCCAGCTGTAGCAGTTGAGTGGCTAACCTGTGGTCCCCAAGCTTGGCGTGCAGGTACGCTTGGAGCAGCAAAAGGTCAGGCTCGCTGCGCCGTGTTGGCTCATCGAACTGCTGCAACAAGCTTTGTGCATAGCGGATCCCATGCCTCAGCACAGACTCCCATCCCCCTGCACGCACCACCATATCCACCGCCAGCGCCGTGTCGCTGGCACGTAACGCATGTGACACCGCCTGGATCCAGTCCTTTTCCTGCGCCAACCATTGGGCCGCAGCGCGGTGAATGCGCTGGGCGTTTTTGGCGTCACACCGCTTGCTCAGGAAATCCCGTAGCAGACGGTGGTAGCGGAACCACTGACGCTTGGCGTCCAGCGGGACCAACAGGGCGTCAAGGTGGCTTAATTGTGCAAGCAACTGCGTACTGTCGGTGCGCTCGCGTATCGCGTCAGCGAACCCTGCGTTGAAACGCTCCAGCAATGCGGTATCCATCAGGAAGGATTGACACGCTGGTGGCAAGCGTCCCACGACTTGTTCCGTCAGGTAGGCGGCGATATCGGTAACGTGCCCGGAAAACTCGTTCAGGTGGTACAGCGAGCCGTCTCCACTGGCTCGCCACAGCCGAGCCAGTTGCACAGCCACGGGCCAGCCTTCGGTTGTTTCATGCAGGTGACGCAGGTCTGACGATGAGAGATCGGGCCCCAGGATCGCGTTGGTTTCGCTCGTTGAAAGTGTCAATTCGCGAGCGGTCACCTCGTGCACCCAGCCCATGGTTTTCCAGCGCGCCAAGGGCCATTGGGGACGAGTACGGCTGGCCACCACCCATTGCAGCCAGGGGGCAGCTTGTTCCAGCAGTGCTTGTACAATCGGATCGAGGTGCTCGTTGGCGGCTGTGTGGTAGTCATCGAGCAGTAGGGTGATGGAGCGGTTCTCCCGCGCCATGGCATGAAGCAAGGCACTGATGGTGCGTTGTGGTTGCGCATCCAGGGATTGAGCCTCTGCCAGCCGTGGCAGGTGCCCGAGATCAAGGCCTGCGTGGTCAAGCGCCAGAATCAGATAGGCCAGGAAGCGGTTGGGTTCTGCGTCTGCTTCATCCAGCGATAGCCAGGCAACGGTTGCCTGTGGAGAGGTGCGCAGTAGTTCCTGTCTCCACTGCATCAACAGGGTTGTTTTGCCGTATCCGGGGGGCGCCACAAGGAGAATCAATGGCCCTTCAATCCTCGTCTTTAATGATGCCAACAAGTCTTGCCGGGGCGTTGAGGTGAGTAACGTCAGCGGCGGTGTCAGTTTTCCGATCCAACGCCAGGTGTACTGGGAGTTACGGGAAGGGTCATGAGTCACGGCAGGAAGGCTCGTGTCGATGGGGTGTGTCTGAACGCTTTATCAGTAATAGGACAGTAACGTTGAGATGATGAGTAACGGAATGTTTAGATGGTGTCGCACGTTGGTGCTGTGACAGGAGACAGCGCCACTGAGGCCCTGTGAGATTTCGTAAGCCCTTTCCCTGTTTTCCGTAGGAGCAGGGCTTTCTCTCCATGCAGTGCTTGAAACAACACCGCCCTCGGCCATAGCCTCACGTTTTTCCTGAAACTGAGGCCCGGCATTGGGTAAGCGAAAAACGGTATGGCCCACGGAGCGGGAAGTTCGACTGCGCTTTATCCTGCTGGCAATCATTGAAACCGCCTCCAATCGAGGCGTTCCCATTGAGCGACTTTTGCTTTCGTACATTCTGCTGCGCAACAAGCCAACCCAGGAGCAGCTGTGGGAGGCCATCAGCGACTGCCTGCTCCTCGACGAGATGAGCGGCTTCCGATTTGAACCCGGGTCGGAAGCCGATCGGTTGATGCGCAAAATCAGCAGTGAAACCGATCAGGCCTGACGAGCCACCAAGCCCGGCGTACGCGGCGGCACCAAGCGCTTGCTCCCTGTCGACTCATACGCCGACGCCAATCGCAGCAACGCCGAATCATCATAAGCCCGCCCGGCAAAGGTCAGCCCCACCGGCATGCCGATGTCCGCCATGACACCCATGGGCACTGTCACCGTCGGCACGCCCAAATGGCGAATCGCGAGGTTGCCGTTGGCCACCCATACACCGTTGCTCCACGCGATATCCGCCGACGCGGGATTCACATCCGCATCCGCCGGGCCTACGTCGGCGACGGTCGGAAAAATCACTGCATCCAACCCCAGCTTATCCATCCAGTCTTCAAGGTCGATGCGCCGTGTCTGTTCCAGGCCGCGCAGGCCATCGGGCACGGTGCTGATCTTGTCCCACGGCGTGATGCCGCGCTCGGCCATGCGCACGTATTCGTCCATGCCGGCGGCCAGATCGTCTTCGCGGTTGGGCAGGGTGTCGGGGTCGTGGGGGAAGATGTTCGGGCCGTCGACATCGGCCAGGCGGTTCAACGCAGGGTCGTTGTTGGCGCGCAGGAAATCATCGAACGCCCAGGCCGACAGTTCCCACAATTCGTCGTGGAGGAATTCTTTCGACACCAGGCCTCGGGTAAACACTTTCGGTGCGCCCGGGCGATCGCCTTCGCAATTGGAAACCAGCGGGAAATCCACCTCCACCACTTCTGCACCGGCCGCTTCGAGTGCCTTGCGCGCGGCTTCCCAGAGCTCGATCACCGAGGCGCGGGTGTTGATGCGCTGGCCGGTGGGGCCGCCGATTCCCGGGTCGTCGCTGGTACCGGCCTCGGGGTCGGCATTGATGTACATGCGTGGCACGCCGAAGCGTTTGCCGGCGAGTGCATCGCCGGTCGCGGCCAGGGCGCCGTAGGATTCGGGGCGAACCGAAGCGACGCTGGGGATCGGCACCCAGGGTTGCATCCGCCACAGGTCGCCGCGTGTGTCGGGGTCTTGCGCCACCACCACGTCGAGCACTTCAAGCAGGTCGGCCATGGTTCGCGCGTAGGGCACGACCACGTCCATGGTCGGGGTCAGCGGCCAGTTGCCGCGTACCGAGATCACGCCCCGGGACGGGGTGTAGGCACACAGGCCATTGTTGGACGCCGGGCCGCGCCCGCTGGACCAGGTCTCTTCCGCCAGGCCAAATGCCGCGAAGCTGGCTGCAGTGGCCGTGCCGGCGCCGTTGGAGGAGCCCGAGGCGAACGGTGCGGTCAGGTAGTCGGCGTTGTACGGGCTCTCGGCCCGGCCATACACACCGCGCTGCATGCCGCCGTTGGCCATGGGTGGCATGTTGGTCTTGCCCAGGCAAATGGCGCCGGCGGCCCGTAGCCGCTCAATGGTGAACGCATCGCGATACGCGGTCAGGTTGGCAAAAGCCGGGCTGCCGGAAGCGGCCGTGAGCCCCTTGACCAGGTAGCTGTCCTTGGCGGTATAGGGAATGCCGTCGAGCGGGCCCAGGGTTTTGCCGCTGGCCCGGCGTGCATCGCAAGCGCGGGCTTCCTCCAGCGCTTCAGGATTGCGCACCACCACGGCGTTGAGGGCGGTGGCGGTGTTGGGGGCGTCGTAGGCGTCGATCCTGGCGAGGTAGGCCTCTACCAGTTCAACCGCCGTGGTCTGGCCGGATTCGAGCGCAGCGCGCAACTGGGCAATGGAAACTTCGGTTACTTCGATCACGTGGTTATCGCCGGTGCAGAAAAGGGGAGGGATTGAGTGCTGACTCAATCCATTCAGTGAAAGTAGCTTACTGATAGATTTTTCATAGCGCCACAGGCATCCAGGCACGCTGACTTCAACCCGGCCGCTCAAGGGTTTATCATTGCCCCTTCATTTTTTGCTGCCCGGAAAGATTTCGATGTTGTTTACAAGGACTGTCATGGCGAGCGCACTGCTCGCCGTTCTGGCTACTCCGGCTCACGCGTCCAACCTGGACCTGACCTACGAGGCACCGATCCTCAGCGCCGTACCTCTAACGCCGCAGGCTGAGCCCAAGCCGCGCTTCCCGGTCAAAAGCGTTGCGCCGGTGACTGTGGAAAACAGCTGCACCGGTCGCGAGTGCACCTACGAAGGCGACATCAGCCTGCCCCGTGAGGAGCAGACTGTGCGGCGGTTTTCCATCGGTATTCAATAAAACCAACGGGCGCCTCAGACACTCTCGTACGAATCCTCGACCGAGGATTGAGCCGGCGGATGCAGGCATAAGCCAGATCCTTTCGTTATTAGACAGACGCCGCTCGCGCATCCGATGCTGAGCCCCTCTCGATCAGGGGCTTTACATGACCACTCCACGCCAACTGAAACTGGGCGCGTTCATGCGCCCGGTCAGCATTCACACCGGCGCCTGGCGCTATCCCGGCGCTTACCGTGACGCCAACTTCAACTTCACGCACCTCAAGGCTTTTGCCCAAACCCTGGAGAAGGCGCGTTTCGATGCCTTCTTCATGGCCGACCACCTGGCCTTGCTCAACATGCCCATCGACGCGTTGAAGCGCAGCCATACCGCCACGTCGTTCGAACCGTTCACTTTGTTGTCGGCCCTGAGCCAGGCCACCGAGCATATCGGCCTGGTGGCCACGGCCTCGACCACCTATGACGAACCGTTCCACATCGCCCGTCGTTTCGCGTCCCTGGATCACCTGAGCAACGGTCGCGCCGGCTGGAACATTGTCACCACCGCCAACCCGGATGCCGCGCAGAATTTCGGCCTGGAACAGGCCTATGCTCACGACGAGCGCTACGCCCGTGCGCGGGAGTTCTACGATGTGGTCACCGGGCTCTGGGACAGTTGGGCCGATGATGCCTTCATCCGCGATGCCGACAGCGGGGTGTACTTCGACCCGGACAAACTGCACACCCTCAACCATCACGGTCGCTACCTCAACGTGCGTGGCCCGCTGCACATTGCGCGGCCGGTGCAGGGCTGGCCGGTGATCGTGCAGGCCGGTGCCTCGGAACCCGGGCGTCAGTTGGCGGCGGAAACCGCCGAGGTGATTTTTGTCGCGCCGGGCACGTTGGAGGAGGGGCGCAGATTCTACGCCGACATCAAACGCCGGATGCTGGCGGTCGGTCGGCATCCCGACCACCTGAAGATTCTGCCCGGGGCGTTTGTGGTGGTCGGCGATACGCTGGAAGACGCGCGGCGGATTCGTGCGCACCTCGACAGCCTGGTGCATTACGAAAGCGCGATTGCCTCGCTGTCGATAGCGCTGGGTACCGACGCGACGAAGTTTGATCCCGACCAATACCTCCCGGCGATTCCCCAAACCAATGCCAGTCAAAGCTCTCGCGAGCGAGTACTGGCGCTGGCTGATCGCGAGCAGTTGACGGTGCGCCAATTGGCCCAGCGCCTCGGCGGGTATGCCGGCCTGTCGTTTGTCGGCACGGCCCACAGCATTGCCGACGAGATGCAGCAGTGGCTGGAAGAAGAGGGCAGCGATGGCTTCAACATCATGTTCCCGTGGCTGCCCGGCGGGCTTGATGATTTTGTCGCCAAGGTGGTGCCCGAGTTGCAGGGGCGCGGGATCTTTCGGCGGGAGTATGAAGGCTCTACCCTGCGGGAAAACCTCGGACTGCCGCGTCCGACGAACCGGTATTTTCACGCTGGTTAGATCGATTATTTCCTTCTGATTGGAGCCCATTCCCCAATCGCATATCCATCACGCCGGTTCAGCCCTGATAACGGAGCGGGGCGGCGTGATCGCTTCATTAACGCTGTCATCACGGAATTATCGGCTGTCTCGCTCCGATAAACCCCCATGCAACGTCCATTTCTGCTGCTGGGCCAGCGCCTTGCGCCGTTGCGCCGCATCTCTAGAATCGGCCCCAGAACTTACTCATTTCCTGTCGATTACGGAGTTTCGAACATGATGAACGCCATGCAGATGCCAATGAACAACGCGATGCCAATGATGCCGATGATGGGCATGCCGATGATGATGGCCACCATGACCTGCACGATGACCGACGAGGCCATGATGTGCACCATGAAGCCGGCCGCCGGTATGGAGATGGCGATGTTCAAGAACAACGCCGAAATGATGGCGATGATGATGAACTGCGGCATGCCGATGATGATGCAGTGCGCCAACATGTCGATGATGTGCATGTCGCAGGACGGCATGGCGATGATGAACAGCATGTCGACCATGAACATGCCGATGATGATGCCGATGGGCATGCCTATGCCGATGATGAAGTGCGTCATGGAATGCAAGATGGAAGCCGACTGCATGACCTGCAAGATGATGCCGATGCCAGGCATGAGCATGGACATGATGAACAACTGCTGCATGCTGATGATGAAGATGATGAGCGACTGCGCCATGCCGATGATGATGAGCTGCAACGGCATGCCGATGATGTGCTGCACCTGCTGATTCGTTTGGCGTGACATCAAAAAGCCCCGGCGAGTGCCGGGGCTTTTTGCGTTTCAGTCCAGGCGTTCCGGGTAGGTGATCACCAGGAACGCCACCGCCTCACTGTCTGCCGGGTTGCGGTAGCGGTGGGGCTGGTCGGCGTAGAACAGGATCGAATCACCGGTGGACAGCAGGTAGCGTTCGTCGTTGACGCTCACTTCCAGCACGCCCTGGGCCACCACCAGGTTTTCCTGAATCCCCGGCCCGTGACCTTCTGAAATCTCTTCGCCGAGTGCCTTCAAGCGGATCTCGTAGAACTCCGACTGGCGCGCCATATCGTAGGGAAACAGCGCACGGCTGATAAAGCTGCCGTCGGCACTCACCAAGCGTTTGCTCTGTTGCGCCGGCAGCAGTTCAACCCCTTCGAACGCACGGTTTTCCAGGAAGGCCGCCACCGAGACTTTCAAGCCCTTGGCAATTTTGCACAGCACTTTGATCGACGGCACGCTGCGCCCGGACTCAATCTGCGCCAGCATCGCCCGGCTCACGCCGCAATTGCGCGCCAGGGCGTCCAGCGACAGGTAGCGTTTACTGCGCAGGCGTTGCAGGTTCTGCGCGACGCACTGGCCGATGGCGTCATCGTCGCCGCTGTTGCAATCCTTGGGTTTGGAGGGGAGGTCGGGCACTTCGGGAATCGCGTGCAGGAAATTCATGGCCTCACGCCCGGCGGGTATCGCTGGACGTGGTGACGTGTGCGGTAAACACCGCGACCCCGGCCCGCGCCGCGTACATCGCCCACATCAGTTCAGCCGCTGCGCGAGCCTGGCGGCGTTTGCGGTGGAGGGTGAAATCGATGACGGTGGCGGATGTTTGCATGACGTAAATCTCTGGGGACTCAATGGCCCTACAGTAATCCGTGGCGCTTATTTCCATAAATACTGAGTTTGCATTTGGTAATTCGATTTTGGACTTAACGCCGATGGGCGCCTGTACGTCCATCAGTGGTGACCCGCCGGGCTTCACAGGCTTCCCACCACAGACCTTGTGCCGGACCGAGCCCGTCGCAAAAACGAATTCCAAGGATTTGCCCCCATGCCCCCCGCGTTTCGGTTCCCCGCCCGAAAAGCCTGGCCCTTGCTGGGTTTTGGCGCCGCTCTTAGCTTCAGCCCGGTCACCCAGGCCGACGACACGCTGCAACTGGCTCCCGTCGAAGTCAGCAGCGCCGAACTCAGCGCCGATGAACTGGCCCAGGTCCAGCTCAAGAGCGTGCCCGGCGCCACCAACTACATCGACATGGGCAGCGTCGACCAGGGGCGGGTGAGCACCAACGAGGACGTGTTCAAGTACCAGGCCGGCGTGTACGCCAAGGCGGCGAACAACGAAGGGGTGAAGCTGTCCATCCGTGGCTCGGGCATCAACCGTGGCCCCGGCGCCCACGCGTCGGGCCTGTACGAAACCTTCGACGGCCTGCCGCTGACCGGCCCGGGCGGCACGCCCTACGAACTCAAGGACCCGTTGTGGCTCAGCCGGGTTGAAGTGCTGCGCGGCGCCAATGGTTTTGACCAGGGCGCATTGGCCCTGGGCGGTGCGGTCAACTACGTCACCCACACCGGCTACGACGCCCCCAAGCTGCAAGTGCGCTACGAAGCCGGCAGCCATGGCTACGCCCAACGGGAAATCAGCTCGGGGCAGGTGCTGGGGGATGCCGACTACTACATCAGCCTCACCGATTCGAACTACGACGGCTTCCAGAACCAAAGCGCCGGCAGTGGGAAGGGCATGGCGGCCAACTTTGGCTACCGTTTCAACCCCGACCTGGAAACCCGCTTCTACTTCCGCTACCGCGAAACCGACAACGATTCCCCCGGCAAGCTGACCCGCGACCAGATCAGCCACGACCCACGCGCCGCCGCCAGCCTCAACGTGACGCGGGACTCCAAGCGCCTGCAACCGGGCTCGACCTGGATTGCCAACAAAACCACCCTGCACCTGGACGACAACGCCCGGGTCGAGGTCGGGCTGGCGTATCACGACTATCCGATGGACCTGCGCGAGGGCACCAACCGTCTCAAGGTTGCCTACACCGACGTCAGTGGCACCGTGAATTACATCCGCCAGGACATGTTGTTCGGGCGCGACAGCAAGACCACTATCGGTTTACGCACCACTCAGGCGATGCCTAACAACGGCGGCTCGGAATTCGTACGGATTCCAGTCGGCAATACGGCGGGCTACACGCCCGGCACCAAGACCCGCGATTACAGCTACCTGGGTTCCGACAGCGTGCTGCACATCGGCAACGACCTGGAGCTGGTGCCGGACCTTTGGCTGACCACGGGGCTGGCGGCAATCTATACCCGCCGCGAAACCGAAGTCAGCTACCCGCAAACCCACACGCCGGTCAGCCAGCACGATTGGGATTATGCGCCACGGGTTGGTTTGCGTTATGACTTCAGCCCGCAACTGCAGGTGTACGGCAACCTGAGCCGCTCGGTTGAGCCGCCTCATGCGTGGTCGATGATCTGGGGTTCCAACAAGTATTTTCCCGCCAACAGCGGCCCGGCGAGTGGGTTGCAACGTGAAGGCGTGAAGCTGAAAAACCAGACTGCAACCACCCTGGAAGTCGGCGGCCGCGGTGAAGAGTGGTTCGGCCAGTGGGACCTGGCGCTGTACCGTTCCGAGGTGCGCCACGAACTGCTCAGCGTCGAAACCCAGGCCGCGACCTCCACCACCGCCGCAATCATCGCCGAGTCCAACGCCAGCCCCACGGTGCACCAAGGCGTGGAACTGAGCCTGATCAGCCCGCTGTGGGACGGCGGCCGCACCGGCCAGTTAGCCCTGCGCCAGGCCTATACCTACAGCGACTTCCACTACCGCAACGACGACCGCTTCGGCGACAACACCTTGCCCGGCATCCCCAAGCACTACTATCAGGCGCAGTTGCGCTACAGCCATCCCAGCGGTTTCTACACCAGCCTCAACGGCGAGCATGCGTCGCGGGTGGCGGTGGACTACGCCAATTCCTACTACGCGGCGGCCTACACGCTGCTCGGCGCGACGGTCGGGTATGACGCGCCGAAGCACGACTGGCAAGCCTGGGTCGACCTGCGCAACCTGACCAACCAGCGCTACGCCAATACGGTCACGCCGGGTTATGACGACAAGGGGCTGGACGTGGCGCGTTCCACGCCGGGAGATGGCATGGGCGTGTACACCGGGGTTTCCTGGAGCTGGCGTTAAATTTAAGCCGAGCGAAGATCACCTGTGGGAGCTGTCGAGCTTTAGCGAGGCTGCGAAGGCGGTGGCACAACCGATCAACAGGTTGCCTGACACACCGCTATCGCAGCCTCGCTAAAGCTCGACAGCTCCCACACGGGTTCTATTTTACGGGCAGATTTTTTTGATTTTACCGCTGGTTTTTTTGTAACAATTGCGTGTATAAGATAAAGCCTGCTCAACTGAAAGATAACGCTTGAAGAGCAGTTAGTTCCCCGAGCAAATGGCGTGGGGCACTTAAGCGAGTACGCACATGGAATGTCGCCGTACCCGCAAAAAACAGTTGTCCGGCACTGCACAGTGTTCACCGGGTAGCTGCCAGCAATCGACTTGATAGTGTTGTTATTCCATCTGTCGGGATCCATTGCGCCTGTTTTATCCCTTTAAACTTAATTAATCTGTTGTAAATGGAGTTCTACCATGCAAAGGAAAGCACCGTTCAAATACCTGGCATTGTTGTGGGTGCCGCTGATGGCAGGCTGTATCAGCACCCAGCCTTCACGTTCACCGGAGCGCGCCGTCCAGGTGCCGCTCGAGCAGGCCGTCACGGTCGATAATTGTTCCCAGGGCTGCCCGTCCGGCGGTGGGCCGCTGACGTTGAATCGCCAGGCCTACACCCTCAATAACAATGCGTCGACCAAGTTCGCCAATTGGGTGGCTTACCGGATCACCAAGTCCACACCGGCCAGCGGGCGCCCGCGAAACTGGCAGACGGATCCGGACATTCCGGCGGGTGAAACCCTTGACCCTGTTGACTATAACGGCGCCAACGTGGCGCTGAAGGTCGACCGTGGGCACCAGGCGAACCTGGCGTCGATGGCGGGTGTTTCCGATTGGCAGACTCTCAATTACCTGTCCAATATCACCCCGCAAAAGTCCGATTTGAACCAGGGCCCGTGGGCACGTCTGGAGGATCAGGAGCGCAACCTGAGCCAGGACGCCGCCGTGGATGAGGTGTACGTGATGACCGGCCCGCTGTATGAGAAATTCATCGGCACCCTGCCGGGGACCAACAAGGTCCACACGATTCCCAGCGGTTACTGGAAGATTGTTTCCGTCGGCAAATCGCCGCAAGACGGACTTTATGCCTCGTTCATCATGAATCAGGAAACCCCCAAGGGTGCGAACTTCTGTGACTATCGTGCGACAGTCGAACAGATTGAACAGCGTTCCGGGCTGACATTCTGGAGTGAGTTGCCCCAAGCGGTACAAACTGCACTTAAGTCGAAGCAAGGACAACTTCCGCAGAGGATTGGTTGCAAGTAACCGCCGCACACTAGACGTTCGTCATTAATTGTCATGCGTCCATTAAGTTGGCAGGTACGCCAGTGCCTGTCGACTATTGTGCGTTCTAACTAAGTGCAGTGTTAATCCATCAGTTAAGAGGTAGTTGTTATCTACCTGCATCCCGCTCACCCCACATCACCCTTGACCGCTTCGGTCGGTGAGCCCCTTGCTCACCCTCCGTTTTGCTGTCATCGTTCGCGCAATTGGTAATCTTTCTTGTTTGAGAAATTTTTGCGCATGCATGACTTTCCTGTAGCTGAGGGTGATACAGCCCGTCGCCAGCAGACCATCGCCACCCTCTACAGCGACCATCACTCCTGGTTGCACGGTTGGCTGCGCAAGAAACTCGGCTGCTCCCAACATGCTGCCGACCTGGCCCACGACGCCTTTATCCGCATTCTGCTGCTGGCCGAACCCCACACCATCAAGGAACCAAGGGCTTTCCTGGCGACGACGGCCGGGCGCTTGATGATTGACGGCGCGCGTCGGCGGCGGATCGAGAAGGCCTACATGGAAGCCCTGGCGATTCAGAGCGAGGACGCCGGTATGCCGGATCCGGCGGCGATTCATGTGGCACTCCAGGCTCTGGAACGGATCGCCGAAATGCTCACCGGCTTGCCTGCCAAGGCTCGCGAGGCGTTCCTGCTCAGCCGCCTCGACGGGCTGACCTACAGCGAAATCGCCGCACAATTGCAGGTGTCCCCCAGCACCGTGAAGAACTACATCTCCAGCGCGCTGGTGCACTGCTATCACACCCTGCACGGGGCGGACCCGCTGTCGTGAGTGCCGAGCAGATCATCATTGAGGCCGCCCGCTGGCTGACGTTGTTGCACGACGATCACGTGACCGAGGCCGACCGCGCCGCATTCGATGTTTGGTGCCAGGCCGACCCACGGCATGCCGTCGCCATCGAGCGCATGCGCAGCCTGTGGGGCAGCCTCGACGCATTGCCCGCCGCCCCGGCGCGCCTTGCCCTGAACCGCGCGTTTGCCCCGCAAAAACCAAGGTTTGCCGCCCGTGGTACTCAGGCCGTCGCGCTGTTGGGTGTGTTGCTGTGCGGCTGGGCGGGAATGGAGCGGATGCCGGTGTGGATGGCTGACCAGCGCACCAGCATCGGCGAACGGCGTCAGGTGGCACTGACCGACGGCAGCCAGGTGCAGCTCAACAGCAACTCGGCGCTGGACGTGAAGTTCGACGGCCACCAACGGGTGATCGAACTGTTACAGGGCGAGATGTGGGTCGAGGTGGCCAAGGACGCGCAACGGCCGTTCGTGGTGCATACCGACCAGGGCACGGCCACGGCGTTGGGCACGCGGTTCCTGGTGCGCAAGGCCGAGAACGGCTCGACCGTAGTCACCGTGATCGAGTCCACCGTGGCCGTCAAAGGCGATAGTGCAGGCGACGTGAAAGTGCCGGCAGGGCAGAAGTCCACACTCAAGGCCGGACACGCCAGCGACCCGCAACCCATCGGCAATGCCGACCCGGACGCCTGGACCCGCGGCCTGCTCAAGGTAGACGACCAACCCCTGAGCGAGGTGCTGCAAACCCTCGCCGGTTATCGGCACGGGCTGGTGCGCTTTGATCCGCAGGCGCTGCAAGGGATGCGTGTGTCGGGAGTATTCAAGCTCGACGACACCGGCGCGGCCCTGGCTTCACTGGCAGATAACCTGCCGATCAAGGTCGAGTACTTCACCGATTTGGTGGTGGTGATCAAGCCTCGGTAAAAAGCCTGAATAAAAACTGCTCTCATTCATACCCGATTTTCCGACATGGCCGTCATGACTAATAGAACCCCCATTTCCCAGGACTTCTCATGTCGCGCCTTGCTCGTCCCTTACAGCCACTGGCCCTTTCAGTGGCGATGGCTTTTGCCGCCGTACCCCTGCTGACCGTTCAAGCGTCCTTCGCGGCTGAAAGCGCCGCGTTTTCCATTCCGGCCGGTGACCTGAGCCAGGCCCTCAACAGCCTCGCCGAACAGGCGGGCCTGGTATTGGCCTTTGATTCGAGCCTGACCCGCGGCAAACGCAGCAATGGCCTGAACGGGCAGTACAGCACCGACGCCGCCCTGGCCCAATTGTTGGCCGGCAGCGGCTTGCAAGCCCTGAAGATTGCCGACGACCGCTACCGCCTCGAAGCCATCCCGCAAGCCGACGGCGCCATGGAGTTGCAGGCCACCACCATCAGCGGTGCGTACCAGTCGGAAAGCCCCACCGGCCCCGTGTCTGGCTACGTGGCCACTCGCAGCCTGTCGGGCACCAAGACCGACACCGCGCTGATCGAAACCCCGCAATCGATCTCCGTGGTCACCAAAGACCAGATGCGCGCGCAGAACGCCGAGAGCCTCAACCAGATCCTGCGCTACAGCGCCGCCGTGATCCCGGAAACCCGAGGTTCCACTGCCTCACGCCTCGACCAGTTGACCATCCGTGGCTTCGCCCCGGCGACCTACCTCGACGGCCTGCGTATGCCTTCGAGCCGGGATGCCTTGCCGCAAAAAGACGCCTTTGACCTGGAGCGCGTCGAAGTGCTGCGCGGGCCGGCGTCCGTGCTGTACGGGCAGGGCACTCCCAGCGGTGTGATCAACATGGTCAGCAAGCGCCCGCTGGACACGCCGTTCCATGAAGTCGGCGTCGAGTACGGCACCTTCAACAAGAAGCGCACCACCTTTGACCTGAGCGGCCCGCTGGACGATCAAGGCGAGTATTCCTACCGTGTCGCCGGCCTGTTTGATGATGCCGACGGCCAGATCGACCACACCGAAACCCGTCGCCAATCCCTGTCCACCGCCTTCACCTGGCGCCCGGACGACAACACGTCGCTGACCTTGCTCGGGCATTTCCAGAAAGACCCCAAAGGCGCGTCCTACGGTTCGATGCCGGCCTGGGGCTCGGTGCTGCACAGCCCAACCGGGCGCAAGATCGACGTGGATTTCTACGACGGCGAGAAAAGCTTCGAGAAGAGTGACCGCGAGTATTACTCCATCGGCTACGCCTTCGAGCATCACTTCAACGACGTTTGGACTGTGCGCCAGAATGCCCGTTACCTGCGCAGCGAAGGGCAGTACCGCAGCCTCTACAGCAACTACCTGGAGAGCGATTACCGCACCATCCGGCGCTCGACCACCGCCAGCGACGTGAACATCGACGCCTACGCCCTCGACAACCAGTTGCAGGCCAAATTCGACACCGGCCCGTTGCAGCACACCGTGCTGATGGGCGCCGATTACCAGAACACCAGCACCGACACCAAATCGGGCAGCGGCGTGTACACCGCAGGCCCTACGCTGGATATTTTCGACCCGGTCTACGGCGCGGCCGTGCCGGTACCGGCCTACACCAGCGACGCCACCTCGCGCAGCGAGCAGACTGGCGTGTACCTGCAAGAGCAGATGAAGTGGGACAAGTGGGTGTTGTTGATGGGCGGGCGTTATGACTGGGCCAGCACCGACAACAGCACCCTGGCCATGACGACCCAGAAGAAGACCAAATCCAGCCAGGACAGCAAAGCCTTTACCGGCCGCCTGGGCCTGGTCTACCTGTTCGATAATGGCTTGGCGCCGTATGTCAGCTATTCGGAATCCTTCCAGCCGCAATCCGGCACGGGCTACGGTGGTTCAACGTTCCAACCGACTGAAGGCAAGCAGACCGAAATCGGCATCAAGTACCAGCCACCGGGCAGCAACAGCTTTATCACCGCCGCCGTTTTCGACCTGCGCCAGACGAACGTGCCGACACTGGACCCGGACGCTTCCCACCTGTGCAACGGCTCGCGCTGCCAGATCCAGGACGGTGAAGTGCAATCCCGAGGGTTTGAACTCGAAGGCAAGGCCAGCCTGAACGACAACCTGGATATCACGGCGGCCTACGCCTACCTGGATAACCGCATCAGCAAGTCCAACAACACCGTGCGTTATGCGCCCATCAGTGACATCGGTGTCGGTCCGGCGGTGGCTGCCGAAGGCACTACTACCTACGCCGTACCGCGTCATACCGCGTCGGCCTGGGCGGATTACACCCTGCACGACGGCACGCTGAAGGGTTTCGGCGTGGGGGCTGGTGCGCGGTATGTCGGTTCGTCATGGGGCGATACCGCCAACACCTTGAAGGTGCCGGGCTACACCTTGTTCGATGCAGCGGTGCACTACGACATCCCCCACATCAATCGCCAGGGTGACAACCTGCGCCTGGCGGTGAATGCCACCAACCTGGCGAATAAAGAGTACGTCGCGTCCTGCTATTCCTACTCGTGGTGCTGGTATGGCTCACAGCGCACCGTGCAGGCCAGCGCGACCTACCAGTGGTAAACACCCATCTACTGTAGGAGCGAGCTTGCTCGCGAAGAACCTGAGAGCAGCGCGTTAAGCCGGGCACGCTGCGTTATCGTTAACGATTTTCGCGAGCAAGCTCGCTCCTACAGTGATCGTCGTTATTTTTAGGAGGATGGCCTTTTAACATTGCGGCCCACTCTTTATCATCCGCCCCCAGCACCTCCGGCCATGGAGACGCTCCATTCACTAAGGAAGTCGTAATGCACATTGGAAAAATGCTGGGGTTGGCCCTGATCATGTTGTCGATGGGCGGCTGCGCCAGCTTCACGAAGGACGAAGTCGCACCTGTCACGCTGCCATCGAAGGCCAGCTACGCCAACAAACCGAACGTCTACGTAGACTTCAAGTTCTACCAGGGCGAGCCGACAAACGCCGCCGCTACGGAATTTCCACAAGCGCGGGACATGCTCAAGCCACAGCTGCAGAAAGTTCTGACCGACTCCGGCCTGTTTGGTCGTGTGACTCTGGATGAGTTCCAGAAGCAGCCCGGCGATTACAGCCTGCGCCTGAAGGTCTACAACCATCCACCGGGTGGCGGCCAACTGGCACTGGCCTTTATCAGCGGCTTTACCTTCACCATCATCCCGGCGCTGGGGACTGATCAGTACACCATGAAGCTGGAGTCGATGGACCCGCAAGGCCACGCGCTGAGCACCGGCACCAACCACGACTCGATCAATACCTGGATGGGCATCTGGTTTATCCCGTTGATGGCCAACACGCCGAAAGAGGCGGTGACCGATACCTTCACCCGTCAGGTCAATGCCCTGCTCAAGCAAATGGTCGACGGCAATAACCTGAAGTATTCGGCA
Organism: Pseudomonas sp. 32A; assembly: GCF_052682255.1. NCBI lineage: Bacteria > Pseudomonadati > Pseudomonadota > Gammaproteobacteria > Pseudomonadales > Pseudomonadaceae > Pseudomonas > Pseudomonas sp. 32A. Next base: position 5,607,229 of record NZ_JBQYLY010000001.1, read on the forward strand.
CTGGATGCCGGCGTGCCACGGGCGTGACACGTAACTGAAGGTTTGAAACAGCTGCGAGGGCAGGGTGACCCGCCCTCGCAGCCTGGGCCTTACTTAAGCGCCTTGATGAACAGCGGGTCGCTGTACAACGACTTGAGCAAATTCCGCACCATCGGGTTGTAGGCGTTGGCGGCATTCGGGATCGCAATGAACCCGAAGAACGAACTGGACCAGGTGTGATTCACTTCCTTGGTCGCGTCGTACACCACGTCATTGCCCTTGAGCAGGGTAAAACGCGCGGCCAGCGTGCCGTTGCCGGAGCCCATGCCTGCCGACAGCGAATTCTTCACCACCAACACTTGCAGATGACGTTCCGCTTGCGGGTTCAGCAGGCCTGCCAATTGCAGTTCCTGGGTGATTGCAGCCTGGATATGCGCCGGGATGCTGCCACTGGGCGAGCGGATCGGGTTGGCACGTACGGACAACGAGCCTTCGCCCGATGCGGCCGTCACCTGGGCATTGCTGACGGGTTGCAGCGGCGCTGCTTGCTTGAGGACCTGGACGTTGTCGAAGTTCGGCTCGTATTGCGTCATGGTGACGCCGCAACCTTGCAACAGCAGCGCGAGCAATGGGGTCAACAGTAGAAGCTTTTTCACGGCGTTTCCTTGCGTGAGTGTGGGAGAGCGCGGGGATTATCGTCAGACGCTGGCCTATCGGCAACAAATAGTGGCAAAAGGCCTTAAGGCATAGGTGGCTTCCTGGCTCTGGTGCTTGCCGGAAAAATCATCGAGAAGGCAATTTGCTGGCCCCTTTGTAACAAAATTCTCGCCAAAATCACTTTTATTTTCAGGTGGTTAGGCGGGATGCAAATGCGCAATGTTGGAATCATGCTGATCGCCTGTTCCTTGGCGGGTGGGGCGGTTTCGGTTGAGGCACGGGAGCTGCGGGACAACGACAAGTACATGTGCAGTTGGGGGGCTGGCACCGCCGCCCGGGCCCAGGAATTGAAGCTGTCGGGCGTCTCGCTGTACGCCGCGCGGCAGAAGCTGAAGACCTACCAGTTCAAGAAACCCTGGATGCACATGATGGCCATGGGCATCACCGAGCAGACCTACGACAGCCGTTCGCGGGTCAAGCCCGAGGTGATTCGCCAGAGTTTTTATCAGGACTGTTTGCGCTACAAGCTGGCGCGTAAATAAGCCCTATTTATCCAGCAGCAATTGGAGCCTTGAGAACGACTGGTCGTAGTTGGGCTCCCACGGAAAGCGCCCTTGTTTGTCCGGCCAGACCATTTGCAGTGCCGGGAAATCAGCTTTGATCGAGGCGTAGAACCAGCCGGCATAACCGAGGTACTCGCGGTAATGCCTGCGGTCTACAGGAATGAAGGCGATGCGCATGCCTTCGGCAATATCGTCATAGGGCTTGTAGGTTTCATAGGCGGTTTTTGCACCGGCAAAGCGGATCGCGGCGATGTTCAGCAACTGCTGGGCAATCTGCGGGGGCAGCCCGAATACGATGATTTCCGGTTGGCCGAAGTTGGCGTAGAACCCCAGGGAGTAGGCGAACGACGGCTCACCGTCTTCGGCCCGCACATGCACATGGTGCCAGCCGATCTTCTTGATATCCGCCAACACCTTCTCGTCATATTCCGAATCTGCCTTGGGCAACTGGAATCCCGGAAGCGAGGCCTTGGCTGAAGTGTTCATCGAGAACAATGAGGCGGCGAAGAGGGCGACGGCGCGAATGATGTTCATCAGAGTCCTTTCTGCGGGATCAGTGGTTGAAAGCGCGATGAGGCTAGCAGTGTTGGGTTCGCTCGGCAAAGTGGCCGATGCACCGCCCAGTACAAAATCTGCGTAAGCCTGTCCAACTTCGCCCCGGAGCCAGTCCGCATACTGGCCCCAGGTAACCGAAGAGGCACATGCCATGACCCGCTACGTCATCACTCCCAACGAAATCCCATCCCTCGCCATCCGCGGCGACGACGCTCGCTTCCCGCTGCGCCGGGTGTTCTGTGTCGGGCGCAACTACAGCGAACATGCCCGCGAAATGGGCCACGACCCCGACCGCGAGCCGCCGTTCTTTTTCATGAAACCGGCGGATGCCGTGGTGCCTGCCGAGGGCGTTATCGCCTATCCGCCATTGACCGCCGACCTGCACCATGAAGTCGAGTTGGTGGTGGCCATCGGCAAGGGCGGCGTGGACATCGCCCCGGAAGAGGCCTTCGCGCATATCTGGGGTTACGGCTTGGGCATTGACCTGACCCGCCGCGACCTCCAGGCCCAGGCGAAAAAGCTGTCGCGGCCGTGGGAATGGGCCAAGGCCTTCGATGAATCGGCACCCTGCACTGCGTTGCAGCCGGTGAGCGCCGTCGGCCATCCGGCCAGCGGGCGCATCTGGCTCAAGGTCAATGGCGAGCAACGCCAAGTGGGCGACCTGGCGGACCAGATCTGGTCGGTCAGCGAGGTGATCAGCCATGCGTCCAAATCCGTGGCGCTGAAAGCCGGCGACCTGATCTTCACCGGCACCCCGGCGGGCGTTGGCGCCTTGCAACCGGGCGATGTGGTGACCGCCGGGATCGACGGCCTGGCCGAGCTGAGCTTCACCCTCAGCCAGGGTTGACGCTACAGTGGTGCCCAGGCTCTCCGGGAAATACGTATGCCAGGCACCCGCATCACCACCTATGGCATGGAACAACGCAGCGACCGCTCCGACTTCTACATCCGCGACAAGCGGGGCAGGGCGGCGCTGACCAGTCCCCATCGCCACGAATATTTCCAGATCCAGATCAACCTGGGCGGCGACACCGTGCAGCACATCGGCGGCGCGGTGCGCCCGTTCCCGAAAAAGGCCCTGGCCTTTATCCTGCCCCATCGCCTGCATGTGATTCCCCATCCCGAAGACGGCGACTTCATGCTGATCAATTTCAGCCAGGGCTTTTTCCTGCCGCAACTGACCTGCGACCCGCTGGACCTCGAAGACATCCCCGTCAGCCAGGCCCCGGAACTGTCGCCGTTCCGCTTTCAGGAACAGCTGGATTTCATTCTTGAAGACGCGGCATTCGAGGAAGTCAAAACCTGGCTCGAACACATGCGCACCCTGGACGCCCACCGCAGCTTCGGCGCGCGGGAGCGGCTCAAGGGTTACCTGTTCCAACTGATCGGGTTGGTGTGCCAACAGTACGCCGAACCGCTCCAGGCATTCGCCGCCAACAACGCCACCCGGCGTGGCCGCAAGGACGCACTGGCCCGTGTGCAAGCCTACATTCGTGAGCATTTGCACGAGCCATCGCTGAACCTGACCGATGCCGCGGCGGCTGCGTTTCTGTCGCCCAATTACCTGACCCACCTGCTGCGCAAGGAAACCGGTAAACCCTTCTCCCAACTGGTGCTTGACCGGCGCATGCAACTGGCGCGCACGCTGCTGCTCAACAGCCCGCAGATGATCGGCGCGATTGCGCACCGTTGCGGGTTTACCGACGAGGCGTATTTTTCCCGGTGTTTCCGCAAGGCCCACGGGCTGGCGCCGGGGCAGTTCAGGCGGCGTGAGCAGGATTGACGCGCAAACCGGGTGCGTGTTTTACAAATCCACCACAACCCATGTGTTTCAATTTACATACAATTGAGCGTCTCATTGGGAAGCGGTGCACATGAGTACGGTTATACGGTTGGCAACCCCGGACGATATCAATGCGATTTTCGACATTCGCACCGCCGTGGTGCAGAACCACCTGAGCCGCGAGCAGATGGCTGAGCTGGGCATTACCCCGCAGCTGGTCGTCGAGAGCATGCGTGAAGCGCCCTGTGTATGGCTCGCCGAAGTGGACGGCACGCCTGTGGCGTTTTCAATGGTGGATGTGGCCGAAGGCGAGGTGTTTGCGCTGTTTGTGCTGCCCTCCCACGAGAACCTCGGGTTGGGTCGCCAATTGATGGCGGTGGCCGAGGCGGCGCTGTTCGAACGCCACGACACGCTGTTCCTGATCACCGATGGGCGAGATCACATCAGGGCTAATGGCTTTTACCAGCGGCTTGGCTGGTCGATGGTCGACACGGCCGAAGGCGACGACGTTCGCTATCAGAAACACAAGGTGCAATGAGTGTATGAGTCATCCGGAACCCCCTCAATCCCATGCCTTCCGCTATTTTTTCATCGGGATTGTGTGCTTGGCGGTGATGTTGGGGACCTATTTCGTTCGGCTCAATGCCCAGGTTGACCGACAGCGGGAAGAAGCGGCGGAGCGCCTGGCGTTATGCCGTCAGGCGGCCAGCGTTTCGCGCCCTACGCCCCAGGACGACCTTGTGTTGGTGGATCCCTGCAAACACTTGATGGAACATTACTTGAAAAAGCCCACGCATTTTTAATCAATAACCTTATTTTTATCGCGGAATTAAACCGAGCAAGTGTGTTTAATTCTTGTCGTCTTTGCACCAAAAAGTGGCACTTTCAATAATCGGATCCATTAAAAATGTGTGGTTATTGAATGACTTAGCGCTGTTTTAATCCGACGAAAGGTTGAAAATTATCTTGTTACAAGTTTTGCCGCTGGGTAATATAGCCGGGCGTTCACCTCCCACGGTTTATGCATTTTTAAATCCCAAGTTTCCATCAGCTACTTGGGATTTTTTTTGCCCGCGATTTGAGCGTTGTATCAATCCTCTACGTCGGCAAACTCTGCGCGCATCCGCCCATTGCGCTTGGCCTGGTACAGCAATTTGTCGACGGCTTCGACAAAGGCCAACGCTGCGCTGCCCGGCTTTACCGTGCAAGTGCCTACGCCCAGGCTCAACGTCAGCAAGTTCGACACCGCCGAGTGCCCGTGCTCAATCTGCTGCTGGCGGATCAGGTGCAGGCAGCGTTCGGCCACGCGCCGGGCGGACTGGGCATCGGTTTCCGGCAGCAACCACACAAACTCCTCGCCGCCGAAGCGCGCAATGAAGTCCCGTGGCCGATTGGCCGCCCGGGAGAGCGTGCTCGCCACTTGTTTAAGGCATTCATCACCCTTGATATGCCCGTAGAGGTCGTTGTACTGCTTGAAATAGTCGATATCCAGCAGGATCAACGACAGCGGCAATTGGCTGCGTTGGGCACTGGCCCATTCCCGTGCCAGCACGGTGTCGAACATGCGCCGGTTGGCGATGCCGGTCAGGCCGTCCTGGAACGAATATTCCTCCAGCTGTTTTTGCAGGCGGATCAGGTGTTCTTCGGTCTTCTTGCGCTCGCTGATATCGAACATGAAGCCGATCAGCGCCTGCACTTCGCCGTCCTTGCGCTCCACGTGCACCACGTCGCGTATCCACACGTACTCATCGCTGGCAGTCAGCGCGCGGTAATCGGCTTCGTGATCGACCCCGGCGCGGGACTGCGAGACGCAGAAATTGACCACGTATTCGCGGTCATCCGGGTGCATGCGTTCCACCCAGTCGTCCACGGTGGCCCAGCTCTTCGGGGTCCAGCCCAGCAGCGCCTCGATTTGCGGGCCGATGTAGCTGAAGGTCATGGTTGCCCAGTCGATACGCCAGGGGATGGCATTGGTGGATTCGAGCAACGTCTTGTACACGGCACTGTCGGGTTCGATCAGAGGTTCGATGCTCATGGAGGATGCTCTTGAGGGCGGTAAAAAGACCATAGCATCTGGCCATCATCGCCAGGAATCAAGCGCTTCGCGCAGCATCGGATGAGAGGTGTCGGTGTGGTTTTTCTGGCGTCAGCCGGCCAGCGATTTCAGGCAAATTGAGCACCAGGTATCACTTTTGACGACCTGCTGCTGACCCGCGTGTCTCTCCAAGGTCTGGACAGCATCCGTTCCATCTCAAACCTGATTGGCGAATTGCGCACCGAGATCAAGGCCGGGCGCAGAGGGTTTGCGGCATTCGGTTAGAGGCTCAAGAGACCGCTTGTGCCGAGGGTGCAGTCACCACCCCGTAACCGCGCCAGCAGCAATGATCGCGGTGCCCCGGCAGGAATACGCAGCCGCCAAGGTTCATGAGCAGGACAGCGGCAACCAGCAGTGAAATTCGACGAGACATGGTGATTTCCTCAAGGTAGTGAACGTTGAAAATCAACAGGTAGGCCTGCTGATTGCCAACGGTTAACCCTTGAACGCGCCCGCCTGGCCAAATCCGTCGGCGCTTTTTGCATATTTCATCAAACCCCCGCAAACCCTGGGCAATACTGGCCCTGTCTACCGTCCTGAGCGGTCGCGAAAAAAGTTGATGTTGACGCGACGGATTATTCGGACACTCGCCGTTCAACCCTACAGCTGCGATCACTGGCGATCGCCGATGAAGGAGTTGTCATGAGACTTGCACGACCGCTGGCCAAATTACGTTCCGCCCTGTTGATCCCACTGGCGCTGGCCGCCCTGGTCAGCACGCCGACCTTTGCCCAGACCGAAGTGATCATCCGTGAAGCGCCACCGCCGATGCGCGTCGAAGCCGTTCCCGTCGAGCGCCCGGGTTATGTGTGGGACCGCGGGCACTGGCGTTACGAAGGGCGCGGATATGCCTGGGTGCCGGGCCACTGGCAGCCGGTGATGCGCAACGCTCGTTGGGAACCGGGTCATTGGGAGTCGCGCGGCCCCAACTGGTACTGGAGAGAAGGGCACTGGATCCGCTGACCCTCCCGTCAACCTGACCCTTAGCCACCGGACCGAGACTTGCCCTATTGAAAGACACTGATCCGGACGTTGAGCTGTTGGCCCGCATCGGTAACAACGAACCGGCGGCCATCAACGAAATGGTGACGCGCAAACTCCCGCGTTTGCTCGCGCTCGCCAGTCGGATCCTCGGGGATGCCGACGAGGCCAGGGACGTGGCCCAGGAAAGCTTTCTGCGGATCTGGCGCCACGCAGCGAGCTGGCGCAGTGGCGAAGCGCGTTTCGACACTTGGTTGCACCGCGTGGCGCTCAACCTGTGCCATGACCATTTGCGTCGGCGCAAGGAGCGCCCGTTGCACGACGAGGCGGCCATGAGCGAAGTGATCGACACGGCGCCTGCGGCCGATGAACAGCTGGAAGCTGCCGCCCGCAGTGAGCACATGGCGGCTGCGCTGGCGTCACTGCCTGATCGCCAGCGCGAGGCGATTGTGTTGCAGTACTACCAAGAGCTGTCGAATATCGACGCCGCGGCGCTGATGAACATCAGCGTCGAGGCACTGGAGAGCTTGCTGTCACGGGCCCGGCGCAACCTGCGCAGTTACCTTGACGACACACCCGGGCCCGCCCGCCCAGGAAGGGGAAAACCATGACGCCTGAACGATTTGCCCAACTGGCCGAGGCTTACGGCGGCCACCTGCACCGTTGGCCCCATGCCGAACAGGCGCAGGCCCAGGCACTGCTGGACGCAGGCGATGCCGGCGCACTCGAGGTGCTGCACCAGGCGCGATGGCTCGATGGCCAGTTGGATGCCTACCAACTGGCGCCCGTCGACCCGGCGCTGGCGCGGCAGATTCGCCAGTCGTTCCCTCAGCGCAAGTCTTTTTGGGCACGTTACGCCGGCTGGCTATCGCCCGCCGGCTTCGTCGGCGTGGGCATCGCCGGGATTGCCGCCGGCATCCTGGTAGCGTCATTGAGCGTACCGATGCCCACACTCGGTCCTGAAGTACTGCCCAGTGTCTTCGACCAGGGCGACGCCGACGTCGTCTTCACCGTCAACGCCGAGGAAAGCGAGCAATGACCCCGTCACCCAAGTACCTGAAGCCGCTGTTGGTTGTGTCGGTGTTGTTCAACGTGTTTTTGATCGGCGGTGTCGGCGGTGGCCTGTACCACTGGCTGGCGAATACCAAGCCCGCCGAAGCGGTGGTGAACCAGCATGGTCTGCGCCAGGCGATGGTCAAGCTGCCGCCGGAACGGCGCAAGGAACTGCGCCAGTTGTTGCGCCAGAACCGCGCCGACAGCCAGCCGCTGGTACTTGCCGGGCGCGAGGCGCGACTGGACGTGATCAAGCAACTGGAGGCGCCGACCCTGGACCGTGCGGCGTTGGTGACGGATCTGAGCAAGGCCCGGGAGGCGGACATGGCGCTCAGGGCGCTGGTGGACAACACCCTGGCGCAGTTCGCCAGCACCTTGCCGCGGGATGAGCGCCAGCGGTTGGTGGAGGCGCTGTATTTGAAAGGGCAGGCGAAGGGCAAGGCCGCCAAGAGCCACTGAAGATCGTTCCCACGCTCTGCGTGGGAATGCCGCTCCGGACGCTCTGCGTCCAGTTGGCGATGCAAGGTTCAAGTCTTGCGCGGTGGTGACGCGGAGCGTCACGGGATGCGTTCCCACGCAGAGCGTGGGAACGAGCATTAATCACCGAGACGAGCGACGGATTTTCCCGGTTGGCCGCGTTTAACCCGGGTAAGCCCGCCACTCAGGCGAAGGCCAGTCTCATTGGGGAACCGTGCCATGTCCCGCATATTCAAGGCCACGCTGGCCGCCACGTTGATGGCGGCGGCGTTATCCGGTTGTATTGTTGAACCTGTTCATCCGCGGCGCCCGCCGCCGTTGGTTGAGGTCGTGCCGGTAGCACCTGCGCCGGGGTATCAGTGGGTGCGGGGACACTATCGCTGGGGGAATGGGCAGTGGTTGTGGGTGCCGGGGCATTGGCGGTATTGATCCCTCCACATTTTCAACTGCGACACTGAAACCCTGTGGGAGCTGGCTTGCCTGCGATGGCATTACGCGGTTCGACAGTGACATCCAAGTCTCCCATCGCAGCCTCGTCAAAGCTCGACAGCTCCCACGATCAATTTGGAATCAACTGAATGATGTCAGTATGATATTATTCGTGCCCGGACGATTCTCAATAGGGATATTCATGAAGCTGATCAGTACGAACAAAGGCTTTAAAACCACGTTTCTGCGGTTGATCGCCCAGTATTCCAATATCAGTTTTGGTGTTGCATGGGCGTCTTCCGGCACCGAAGTATTTGCTGCCCTGATCACCCACCGTAGCAAGATTAGATCTGCTGTGATCGGTACACATTTTTATCAAACCCATCCTGACGTGTTGGATGAGTTTGTAGGTTCAGACTCCGTACGGTTCGTCGTGCAACCTAACGGTGTGTTTCACCCCAAGGTATATGTGTTCTGGGATGAACATTCCTGGGCCGTGTTGATCGGTAGCGCCAACCTGACGGCTGGCGCATTCAAGGTAAACACCGAACTGACCACCTTAATCACCAGTGCTGACACCGACTCATCTTTCAAGGACGAAGTGTTGGAACTCATCGCCGGTTATACCGCCAACGCGCGCACTATCAATCTCGATGAGGCTGCCAACTACCGTCGTATCTGGAAGCTGAAGCGGCCGGAGTTGGACTGCTTGGCGGACCAGTACGGTGGCCGGGAGGTCGGCAAACTTGCGATTGATTCCACAGTGATGAGCATGGATTGGGCTACCTATTTTGCGCGGATCCAGCAAGACCCAATTCACGGGTTTAATCACCGCATTTCATTGCTCAAAACCGTACGCAACGCATTCGAAAAACACGCCCATTTTAACGATATGGATGTGCAGATTCGTCGCGGCATCGCCGGGGTAAAAAGCAGCTTTCTTCCGAATTCCGAATGGTTTGGCAGCATGACCGGGGCGGGTGTGTTTCGCAGCCTAGTTCTTCAGGGCGCGCCTGGGCTTTCCTTGGCGTTGGACAAGATCCCGCTGGAGGGTGCAGTCAGCAGGTCCGACTACGACGGATTTGTCGAAGAGTACGTCAAGGCTTTTGCCAACGGACGCCATGGCATTGGCACGGCCACACGGTTATTGGCGATGAAGCGACCTGACACCTTTCTCTGTGTTGACTCGGCCAACCGCGCCAAGTTGGCCGAAGATGTGGGTATTCCACGACCTGATCAAATTGACTATGGACGCTACTGGGATGAGGTCGTGCTGCGATTAATGGCAGCGCCATGGTGGAGGGCGCCCAAACCTGCGGCTCCCGACGAACTGGAAGCCTGGAAGGGAAGGGCGGCGATGCTGGATGCTATTTTTTACGTGCAGAAGTAGCTGTTCATATCCGTTGTTTTTGCAAATTTTATTTTAAGGAAAGACGCCTGATAAAGGCCTCTGATGGAGCTGAAATGGACATGCCCAGTGTGATCGCATACGCGATGGATCCGATAACGTTGTCGGTTTTCGGAATCATCGTATTTTTTGCCTTTCTATGTCTTTTCTCCCGGTTTATAAAAACTGATATCGGGTGGAAACGAATTGATTATTTCTGGCTGCTGTTTGGTGCAATAGGTCTGATAGCTGCCTGCAATCTGGTTAAAAAAGACTGGTACGAAACACAAGTGTCACTCGATCAAGTCGGTGTTGAGAGTCAGTGGCGCAACGTGGTTGCGGCTGGCGCGAAAATGGGTTCGTCGGAATTTTGCGCGAGTGAAGTCATTGATGCGAGGCCGAGTCCTTCTGCTCGGGATGAACGGATTCGGGCATGCACGCTGTTTGAGCAATACGTCATTGATAGAAAGGCCGATGAGCTGACACGCGTACGTTTCTATGACACGTTAAGGTTGGCGGGTGCCTTAAAGACGCAATACAAAGATCCGGAAGTCATTAACCGGCTGACAGGTTTGGAAAAGACGTTTGACGAGCTTTCCAAGGCTGAGAAAAAGTTACGAGATCACGAGTTTTTACTGGAAGAGGCAAAGGGAAGCAGAGAATTTACCTATCTTTTCCCCTATCTTTTTGTACTGGCAGTGGCTATTCGTCTTGCCAAGGTCAGGGGGGAAATCAATCTCTCGAACCTTTCCAGAAACAAGCAGAAAGGGCAGGCGGTACCCGCCCCTGCAACAGCTCCAGTGTTGAGTGCCGAGCCCGTCGCTAGTCCTCCGTCAACACCTTCCTGAACGTCTCCACCAACGGCCGCAAATTGATCCGATGCCACGCCGCCCACAGCGGCGTGGTGTAGGTCAGCCACGGCAGTTCCCGCAGCACCACGCCCGGCGGTGCATTGCGGCTCAAGCCCTTTTGCACCATCGCGACACCTAACCCCGACGCCACCAACCCCAACGCGGTAAACGGCTCGCTGGCTTCCATCGGAATCTGCGCGGTGAAACCTGCTCGAATGCACGCGGCAACAAAGTCATCCGCCGGGTTTGCCCCGGGTTTGCGTTGCACGCCAATCCATTGCTGGTCGGCCAGATGCTCAGGCAGCAGCTCGCTGACGCTGGCCAGCGGATGCTGCTCGGGCAGCGCCAGCAGCATCGGGTCGTCCAGCACTTGCAGGGCGATCAGGTCGGGGTCATCCGCCGCCGGTGGCTCGCCCACCAGGGCGATGTCGAGGCTGCGTTGGCGCAGGCCTTCCAGCTGTTCGGCGGAGGGCAGGTTGTACAGCGCGATATGCACGTTGGGCCGCGCGTCGCGCAAGACTTTCAAGGCATTCGGCAACACCCCCGCGTGCATCGCGTTTTCGATGTAGCCGATGCACAGCCCGCCTTCTTCGCCTTTGCCCAAGCGTCGGCCCAGGGATTCCAGGCGGTTGGCGTGGGTGAGCAGGGCCTTGGTTTCTGCGAGGAACGTCTGGCCGTCGCGGGTCAGGCGGATGCGCTGTTGGCTGCGCTCGAACAAGGTCAGGCCCAGGCGTTCTTCCAGTTGCGCGATCTGCCGGCTCAGGGGCGATTGGGAGATGTGCAACCGTTCGGCAGCACGCCCCACGTGTTCTTCTTCAGCGACTACAACGAAGTAACGCAATTGACGGAAGTCGATCATGTCAGACCTTAAGGGACTCAAGTTGGTCGCAGTATGTCTTGGACGGTCCGATCTCTGCAATCTAGGATCTGCTCAACGGTCAACACAGCGACCTTGAACAATCTTGAGGATTTACCCCATGAGCTTGAAAGACAAACTCCCCGGCGTGCTGGGTTTTGGCACCGCCCCATTGGGCAACATGTTCCGCGCCATCCCTGAAGAAGAAGCCCAAGCCACCGTTGAAGCAGCCTGGAACCAGGGCGTGCGTTACTTCGACACTGCGCCGTTCTACGGTTCGGGCCTCTCGGAAATTCGCCTGGGCCAGGCCCTGTCGAAGTACAACCGTGACGACTATGTACTCAGCACCAAAGTCGGCCGCCTGATTCTCGATGAAGTGGAAGAAAGCGCCCGCGATCTCGGCGAGAAAAGCGGTGTGTTCGAACACGGCCGGCCGAACAAGATGGTCAACGACTACAGCGCCGATGCCACCCTGCGCTCCATCGAAGACAGCCTGAACCGCCTGCAAACCGACCGCCTGGACATCGTGTGGATTCACGACATTGCCCAGGACTTCTACGGTGACCAATGGCTGGACTATTTCAACCAGGCGCGCACCGGTGCTTTCAAGGTGCTGACCCGTCTGCGTGAAGAAGGTGTGATCAAGGCCTGGGGCCTGGGCGTCAACCGTGTCGAGCCTTGCGAGTTGACCCTGGACCTGACCGAAGCCCAGCCCGACGGCTTCCTGCTCGCCGGTCGTTACACCTTGCTCGACCACGAACGTGCCTTGCAGCGCCTGATGGACGCGGCGCTGGCGCAGAACGTCGAAATCGTGGTCGGCGGCCCCTACAGCTCCGGCATCCTGGCGGGTGGTGCGCATTTTGAGTACCAGAAAGCCAGCCCGGCGATCATCAGCAAGGTCGAGCAGATCAAGGCGATTGCCGCTGCTCATGGCGTCAGTGTGAAAGCCGCTGCACTGCAATTCTCCCTGGCCCATCCGGCAGTGGCGGCAGTGATTCCGGGTGCCAGTCGTCCGGGCCGAATGGCTGAAGACGTCGCGGCGTTGTCAGAGAAGATTCCCGCAGCCTTTTGGCAGGCCCTGCGCGACGCCCGATTGATTTCGGCCCGTGCACCGCTGCCGCTCTAACCACAGGAACGCGAACATGAAAATTGATATCAGTGGCAAAGTCGCAATCGTCAGTGGCAGCACCGCCGGGATCGGCCTGGGCATCAGCCAGGCCCTGGCGCAATCCGGCGCCACGGTGGTGGTGATCGGGCGTGAATCGAGCAAGGTCGACGAGGCGCTGGCGACGATTCGCCAGGCAGTCCCCGGCGCTGAGCTGCGCGGATTGGTGGCAGACCTGGGCACGGCCGAGGGCGCGGAAAAACTGTTCGCCGCCGAGCCGCGAGCCGACATCCTGGTAAACAACCTCGGGATCTTCAACGACGTCGATTTCTTCGACGCCCCCGACAGTGAGTGGACGCGTTTCTACGAGGTCAATGTGATCTCCGGCGTGCGTTTGTCGCGGCACTACACGCCGGGCATGGTCGAGAAGGGCTGGGGGCGGGTGATCTTTGTGTCGTCGGAATCGGGCGTGGCAACGCCGGCCGACATGATCAACTACGGCGTCACCAAAAGCGCCAACCTGGCGGTGTCCCATGGCCTGGCCAAACGCCTGGCGGGCACCGGGGTGACGGTCAATGCAATCCTGCCGGGGCCGACCTTTACCGATGGCCTGGAGAACATGCTCAAGGACGCTGTGGCCAAGTCCGGGCGCAGTGCACGGGACGAGGCGGATGTGTTTGTGCGCAATGCGCGGCCAACGTCGATCATCCAGCGCGCAGCGAATGTGGATGAAGTGGCGAATCTGGTGGCGTACATTGCTTCACCGTTGTCCTCCGCTACCACCGGTGCCGCGTTGCGGGTCGACGGCGGTGTTGTCGATAGCATGGCGATCTGATTTTTTCTTGAATGGTTTGGAGTGTTAGTCGTGGCAAAAGCATCTGCTGTTATTGAAATCCCGGTTTCGGCCGAACAGGTTTGGCAATTGGTCGGCGGCTTCAACTCGCTGCCGGACTGGCTGCCCTTTATCGTCAAAAGCGAGCCGAGTGAAGGCGGGCGTGTGCGTCATCTGCAAACGGCCGATGGTGGTGTGGTGGTGGAGCGGCTGCAACGCTTTGATAACGCGGCGCGTACTTATAGTTACTCCATCAGCGAGTCGCCGTTTCCGGTGAGTGAGTATCTGGCGACGTTGAAGGTTGAGGCGTTGACGGACAGCACCGCCAAGGTCACCTGGTCGGGTGTGTTTACCCCGGTGGCGGGTGTGACGGATGCGGCGGTGGAGGAGTTGTTTACCGGTGTCTACAGCGGCGGGCTGGAAGCATTGAGAGGCAATTTCCCAGGCTGAATGAAGATCAAATGTGGGAGCGGGCTTGCTCGCGAATGCGGTGGATCAGTGCCAGATGGGTTGACTGACACTCCGCATTCGCGAGCAAGCCCGCTCCCACATTGGTTTTGTGGTGTTCTTCAGGCTCAGGCTTCAGGCATCAGCTGCTGGCGGCATTCGAGGATCAGCTTCGCGCCGCCACTTTCGCTGCTGCCCACTTCCAGTTTGAACCCGTGCAGGTTGATGATCGCCGCCACAATCGACAGCCCCAACCCAAACCCGCCTTGCTGTTGATTGCCTTCCTCCACTCGATAAAAACGCTGGAACACCGCTGCCCGTTCCGCCGCCGGAATCCCGGGCCCGGAGTCGAGCACTTCGATGCGGGTGCTGCCGGCATCGTTCACGCCGCGCAGGATCACTTCGCCACCCGGCGGGGTGAATTTGATCGAGTTGCTCAGCAGGTTGGCCAGGGCTTCGAACAGCAAGGCGCGGTCGCCGGTGATCCACGGTAACGAGGCCGGCACTTGCAGCAGCAGTTCCATCTGGCCTTCTTCTGCCAGGGGCAGGTAGAAGTCGTGGAGTTCCTGCAGCAAGGGCAGGGGATCAAGCACCAGGAAGCCCGAGCGGCGCTGATGGTCTTCCAGTTCGGAAATTCGCAGCAAGCCACGGAAGCGCGCCATCAAGGTGTCGGTTTCGGCGATGGCCGCGTCCAGTTGCAGGGCGTGGGGCGCGTCCTCATCGGCCTGCTGCTGGATCCGGTACAGCTGCGCCCGCAGGCGGGTCAGCGGGGTGCGCAGGTCGTGGGCGATGTTGTCGCACACGCCCTTGACCTCGTTCATCAGCTTCTCGATGCGGTCGAGCATCGCGTTGACGATGGCCGCCAGCATGTCCAGTTCGTCGCGTCGGTCAGACAACGGCAAGCGGTGGGTCAGGTCGCCGGCCACGATGGCTTCGGCGCTCGCCTGGATCCCGCGAATCCGCCGCAGCGGGCGCCGTCGCAGCAGGTGCCAGCCAGCCGCGCCGGGAATGATCGTCAGGGTAATCCCCCACAGCAGGGCGTGCAGGATGATGCGGGTCACGGCGAACAGCGAGCCGTTGGCGCGCACCAGAATCAGCCAGCGGCCATCTTCGGTGTGGGTGGCCACGGCGTCGCAGCTGTCGCGGGGCAGTTTCGGGTCATCGGAATTGATGCAGTTGGCCAGGGAATGGATGTGCCCGTCCATTGGCAGGTCCGGCGGTATCACACGGATCGGGCCGCTGATGGGGTTGAACTGGTTGTCGAACAGCCCGTACGCGTCAACGCCTTTCATGTCGAAGGTCATGCTGGTGGTCAGGGCTTCCACCAGTTCTTCGCCGTCAAACCGCTGGAACAAATGCTGGCGCTGCATCAGGGAGTGGCGCGAGAGGTCGCCCAGGTAACCGGAGACCTCGTAGTACAGCACGCCCATGAGGATGCAGCTCCAGGCCACGAACAACGAACTGTAGAGCGCCAGCAGTCGGCTGCTGGAGGAGCGCCAGCCTTTAGAGGGGTTCAGCAATGACATACCCGGAACCTCGTACCGTGCGGATCAGCGGCGTGAGGCCCGGCGGGTCGATTTTTTTGCGCAGGCGACCGATGTGCACATCGATCAGGTTGGTGCCCGGGTCGAAGTGATAACCCCAGACTTCCTCGAAGATCATCATCCGCGAGAGGATTTGCCCGGTGTTGCGCATCAGGAATTCCAGCAGTTTGTATTCCGTCGGCAACAGGCTCAGGGGCTGGTCGGCGCGGCTGGCCTCGCGGCTGATCAGATTCAGTTCCAAATCGGCCACACGCAGTGCGGTCTCGAACTCTTTGACCGTGCTTTTGCGCCGCAGCAGCACTTCGACGCGGGCGGCCATTTCGTCGGAGGCGAACGGCTTGGTCAGGTAGTCATCCCCACCGGCGCGCAGGCCGCGTACCCGTTCATCCACGTCGGAGAGGGCGCTGATCATCAGGATCGGTGTGGATACGCCGATGGTGCGCAAGGTGGTGACGATGGCCAGGCCATCCAGTTCCGGGAGCATGCGGTCGAGGGTGATCAAGTCGTAATCACCGCTGACGGCACGGACCAGACCTTCGCGGCCATTGTCTACCCAATCTACGTCCAGTCCATGGCTACTCAGCTCGGCAACGATCTCCCGGGCCGTTACGGCGTCGTCCTCGATGGTCAAAATGCGGGTCATAAGGATTACCTGGTGAGCGATTCACACTGAAGTGCGGGCATTTTGCCAAGAAATGATAGCCCGCTTCCTAAATAAAAATTTATGTAGGCACAAACGACACAATTCACCTTACCCCGCTGAATCTGAACGAATGCTGTGTGTGTAGGAATTTTTGCGGTCCATGGCGCGTGCATGGGTTATTTCCTACGAGGAATGCATAACGCCCGCCGCTCCAGGGTATTTCTTGCAAGTTGCATGGTTCAAATTAGTTCAAATTACTTAACTCATTGAAATGTATAGGCTTTTAATTTCAAGACATCTGGCACGTTGCCTGCACTGTCCCTTTTGAGACTTGTAACACTATTTTTCATGCCTGGAGCAAAACAACAATGATTACATCCTCATCCACGCTGCAAGAGTCGAGCACGCTCTCCGGGGTTTCCTGGGGCGCGATCTTTGCCGGGGCCGCTGCTGCGGCTGCACTGTCCTTGATCCTGGTACTGCTGGGCTTCGGCCTGGGCTTTTCGGCGGTTTCGCCGTGGGCCGACAGTGGCATCAGCGCCAAAGGGCTTGGCATTTCCACCATTGTCTGGCTGGCGGTTACGCAAATCATCGCGTCGGGGATGGGCGGTTACATCGCCGGTCGCCTGCGGGTGAAATGGGCCAATATGCACGGCGATGAGGTGTACTTTCGCGACACCGCCCATGGCTTCCTGGCCTGGGCCGTGGCGACACTGGTGACGGCGGTGCTGATCGTCGGTTCGGTCAGCAGTGTGGTCAGCGGTGGCGTGAAGGCCGGCGCCAGTGTGGCATCGGGTGCCGTCAGTGGCATGAGCCAGGTGGCTGGCGCTGCCTCCAAGGGCGAAGACTTCGGCTACTACGTCGACAGCCTGTTCCGCGATGATCGCCCGGCAGCCGTCAGTGATGACGCGGTGCACGGTGTGGTCGCCCGCATCTTCGCTCGCACCGTGAGCAACAATGGTCAGTTGGCACCTGAAGACCGTGCGTACCTTGCACAGTTGATCAGCCAGCGTACCAACCTCAGCCAGGCCGACGCCGAGGCGCGTGTTGACCAGGTCTACGGCCAGGCTCAAAAAGCCCTGGATGACGCCAAGTTGAAAGCCAAGCAGGCTGCGGACACGGCTGCGAAAGTGGCGGCCTACACCTCGCTGTGGACCTTCGTGGCGCTGTTGATCGGTGCGTTTTTTGCCAGCCTCGCTGCAACCTTTGGCGGTCGTCGCCGGGATGCCGTGGTGTATCTGGAAACCGATGCCTACACCACGTCCACTTCGCTGCCACCTGTTCGTTAATTCAAGGAGAACGTCATGCGCTCATTACTGCTGTTTTTCCTCGGTGTGCCTATCCCGGTCATTATCCTGATCGCGATCTTCATGCACTGATCCTGCTGTCCGTTTGAATCAAGCCGCGCCTGCTCCAGCAGGTGCGGCTTTTTGTTTCTGCATCGGACGGTTATGTACCCCTGCCAGTACTTTCGGAGATATTGAACTCCACGTCGATAGAGAAGGGCGCTTCCTGGTTTTTTTGCACTCGGCAGTGAAGGGTACCGGCTGCATTTCCGGTACTGGGGAGAGATGTGAAGTTCAGGTCCCCGTCGATGGAATAGGCAAAGCCATAGGCGTTCAACCGGGCAAATGAAACCCTGACTTTATCGTTGCCTTTCAGGTTAAAAGAGCTGCCTTTGACATCCTTGTCGATCAGGATGTTTATCAGGTTGTCGACTGGCGGGAAACTATCTTGCTGGATGCCTTGCACCAGCCAAAACGCAGGAATTGGGCCGGACTCTTGACTGGAAATCCTGACCGTCTGTGCATGGAAGTACGGGCTGGGCATCGGTCCACCTTTTACATCCCCGGTTAAATAGCCAGTGCCTGCCGCTTGGTTAACGCTAATAAAGCCCTTGAGGTCGATTTTGCCTCTGGTAACCGTTACCGTTTTACTCGTACCAAACGCCGCGATGCACTCGAATGAGCCATGCAAATGGTCTTCGCTGTCCAGGGAGACCGTCACTGAACCGCTGATGAAGGTGTAAGGCACATTGAGGCCTAGTTCGAACCCCCAATACACACCTTCAGACGAGTCGGGAAACGTGAAAGTATGCTTGTGGCCGTCAGCCGGAAGGTTTCCAGGCAGGTTGATGAAGAAGGCATTGAAGTGGTTCGGCAGGCCGCCCAGTAGCTGTTTGCCGGATACGGTGAGATGGGCCCCATCTCGGTACATCAGCATGCCATCCGGATCGCCGGAAAAATGCGAGACAGGAACGCCAGGCTGATTACTTCTCACCTCTGCTGAAAAAGTACCGGTCGTAGTTGCGCGGTGATGTTTTTGATCATGATGATTCATGTCGATAGCTCCCAGATGGATTGGCGGACGCAATCAGCGTCAAATCAACCTCGAAGCTAAAGCAATTCCAAACGTCCAGATACTGTGAAACTTGACAGGTTTAAAGCGCGTTTTTTTATCGCGAAGTCGGTTGAAAACCTATGCGCCATTTCACGGTTTTGTTAATTGTTACTTAATGGCGCTTTGGCTAGACTTCTGCCCCATGAGCCGCCATCTGCGTTTTTTCCTGGTCCTGCTGTTGAGTCTTGCGCTTCCCCTGACCGGGATGGCGGGTGTGCCGTCGAGCACCGAGCCGTGCCCGATGCAGATGTCCGACATGCAGATGATGAGCGACATGGCCCCTGACTGTTGCCAGGACGGCACGGCCGCCGACCACAGCAAAAGCTGCAAGCCCGGCCAGGAGTGCAAGACCGGCGGCATGCTGCAATTGTCGATGCCGGTGCTCAAGGCCCCGGTGACTGCCTCCAATGCGCTGGTCGTCAGCGTCTCTTCTGATTTCATCCCCGACCGCACGCCGTCCGGCGTCTGGCGCCCGCCCCGTAGCTGAATCCTGTTGCACCTGAAGACTCGTCCCTGAACCGGGACGGCCTTGCTGTGGGCCGCGTAAAGCGGTGCGCAGCGCAACAGAACAGGACACTTCAAGATGAATTTCCTATGCGTGCGTGCCCTGGTGATGGGCGTGCTGGCGTGGCCGACGCTGGCGTCTGCGCTGACCCTGGATGAGGCCTTGCGCCTGGCGCAAAACAACGCGCCGTCGCTGACGGCTGAATCCTCCAAATTGCAGGCTGCCACTCAGGCGGCGATTCCGGCCGGTGAACTGCCGGACCCGAAACTGGTAGTAGGCCTGCAAAATTTCCCCGTCGGCGGGCCCAATCGCGGCACGTTGTATGGCGATGACATGACCGAACAAATGATCGGCATCCAGCAACAAGTGCCCAGCCGCGACAAGCGCAAGGCACGGGTTGAGTTGGCGTCGGCCAGCGTGGACACGGCTGCCGCCGAAGGCCGGATCGAGCGCTTGAATGTGCGTCAGGCCACCGCCCAGGCGTGGATTCGCGCCTATGCGGTGGAGCGCAAAGAGGCACTGTTCAAGGACTTCTATCAGCAGAATCGCCTGCTGCAAGACACCGTGCGTGCGCAACTGGCCGGCGGTCGCGGGCAGCCTTCCGACGTCGTGATCCCGAAGCAGGAAGCGGCTGACCTGGCCGAACGCGAGGATGTGCTGATCCAGCAACGCGCCCAGGCCCGGGCGGCCCTCAAGCGCTGGATCGGCCCGGCCGCCAGCGAAGCCCCCAGCGGGCAATTGCCAAACTGGAAAATCGACACCACCGGCTTCACCCACAACCTGCACCAGCACCCGGTGCTGCA
Organism: Pseudomonas sp. 32A; assembly: GCF_052682255.1. Taxonomy (NCBI): domain Bacteria; kingdom Pseudomonadati; phylum Pseudomonadota; class Gammaproteobacteria; order Pseudomonadales; family Pseudomonadaceae; genus Pseudomonas; species Pseudomonas sp. 32A. Next base: position 5,627,174 of record NZ_JBQYLY010000001.1, read on the forward strand.
AGCCTTTGTGCCGCGCACCCGCGAGGCCGAAGCCCGGCTGAACGAGGCCAAGGCGCAAAAGACCTCGGACTGGAGTTGGGAAGTGGACTACCAGCACCGAGGCCGTGAGTACGGCGACATGGTCAGCCTGCAATTCACCTTCGATTTGCCGATCTTCCCCGGTCGCCGACAAAACCCCGGTATCGCCGCCAAGCAGGCCGAACTCGACCAACTGGACGCCGAACGCGAAGCCAAGACCCGTGAACATACCCAGGAACTCGAAGACGACCTGGCCAACTACCAGCGCCTGGACCGCGCCGTGCAGCGCAGCCAGGACAGCCTGGTGCCGCTGGCCGAGGAGAAATTGTCGCTGAGCCTGGCGGGGTATCGCGCGGGCAAGGGCGACCTGATGAGCGTGGTCAGCGCCCGCCGCGAGTGGGTCGAGGCGCGCTTCAAACAGATTGACGCCATTGAGCAGCGTGCCCTGACCGGCGCCCAGCTGTATTTCGCTTACGGGGAACCCGCCAATGAATAACCGAATCGTGAATATGGCCCTGTTGGGCGGCGTCCTGCTGCTGGGTCTGGGTGGCGGCTATTGGCTGGCGCAGACACGCGAGGCACAGCCGGCCATGGTCGGGACGATGCGGGCGCCGGACGAGAAAAAGGCGCTGTACTGGTACGACCCGATGTACCCGCAGCAAAAATTCGACAAGCCGGGCAAGTCGCCCTTCATGGACATGCAACTGGTGCCGCGCTACGCCGGTGGCGCCGAGGAGAGTGCGGCGATTCAGATCGACCCCAGCCTGACCCAGAACATCGGCGTGCGCCTGGCGAGCGTCAGCCGTGGGGTGCTGGCGTCGAGTCTTGAGCTGTCGGGAATCCTCGCCTTCAACGACCGCGATGTGGCGGTGGTGCAGTCGCGGGCTGCGGGGTTTGTGGAGCGGGTTTACGGCCGTGCGCCGGGGGATGTGCTCAAGGCTCAGGCGCCCCTGGCTGACATTCTGGTGCCCGAATGGGCCGCCGCTCAGGAAGAGTTCCTTGCCCTGCGCCACAGCGATCCCGGCCTGTTGGCCGCCGCCCGCCAACGCCTGCGCCTGAGTGGCATGCCCGCCGGGCTGATCACGCAGATGGAGCGCAGCGGCCGGGCGCAATCGGTGATGACCATCACCACCCCGCTGGGCGGCGCGTTGCAGACCCTGGACGTACGCGAAGGCATGACCGTCGCGGCGGGCCAAACCCTGGCGCGGGTCAATGGCCTGGGCACCGTGTGGCTGCAGGTCGCCGTACCTGAAGCCCAGGGCGCCGCGCTGGCCGTTGGGCAAATGGTCGAGAGCCGTTTTGTCGGGTTGCCGGGACAAGTCGTCAAAGGCACCGTCGCCGCGATTCTGCCGGCAACCGCCATGGACAGTCGCACCGTGCAGGTTCGGGTCGAACTGCCCAACCCTGACGGTATGTTGCGCCCCGGTATGACCGCCCAGGTGCGCCTGGCCCAATCCAGCCGCCTGTCGGTGCTGTTGCTGCCGAGCGAGGCGTTGATTCGCACCGGCAAACGCGTGCTGGTGATGGTGGCCGAGGAGGGCGGGCGATATCGCCCGGTAGAAGTCCAGGTGGGTGCAGAAAACCAGGACAACACCGTCATCCTCGCCGGCCTGCAGGAAGGCCAGCAGGTGGTGGCCTCCGGTCAATTTCTGCTGGACTCCGAAGCAAGTTTGAAGGGAATTATCACTCAATCGTCCGGCGGTTTTTCAGATGAGGGGGCCATGGACGGCATGAGCATGCAACCGGGAGCCCGGCCATGATCGCCCTGTTGATTCGCTGGTCGGTGGCCAACCGCTTTTTGGTGCTGTTGGCGACTTTATTCGTGACGGCCTGGGGTTTGTGGTCGATCCAGAACACCCCGGTGGACGCCTTGCCGGACCTGTCGGATGTGCAGGTGATCATCCGCACTCCATACCCGGGCCAGGCACCGCAAATTGTCGAGAATCAGGTCACTTACCCGATGACCACCACCATGCTCTCGGTGCCGGGGGCGAAGACCGTGCGCGGCTTTTCCTTCTTCGGCGACAGCTACGTCTATGTGTTGTTTGACGAAGGCACCGACCTGTATTGGGCGCGCTCGCGGGTGCTGGAATACCTGAGCCAGTTGCAGGCGCGCTTGCCGGCGTCGGCCAAGCCGGCGCTGGGCCCGGATGCCACCGGTGTCGGCTGGATCTACCAGTACGCCTTGGCAGATCGCACCGGCAAACATGACTTGGCGCAGTTGCGCTCGTTGCAGGACTGGTTCCTCAAGTTCGAACTCAAGACCCTGCCCAACGTCGCCGAAGTGGCGACCATCGGCGGTCAGGTCAAGCAGTACCAGGTGCAGATCGACCCGCTGGCCCTGGCCAGTCGCGGCATTACCCAGGCGCAAGTGGTGGAAGCCATCGGCAAGGCCAACCAGGAAACCGGCGGTTCGGTGCTGAACATGGGTGAGTCGGAATACATGGTGCGTGCGTCCGGCTACCTGAAAACCCTGGAGGACTTTCGCGGCATTCCCCTGCGGCTCGACACCCACAACGTGCCGGTGACCCTAGGGGATGTGGCGACGATCCAGCTGGGCCCGGACATGCGCCGGGGCATCAGCGAGCTGGATGGAGAAGGCGAGGCGGTAGGCGGCGTGGTCATCCTGCGCAGCGGCAAGAACGCCCGCGAGGCTATCGCGGCGGTCAAGACCAAGCTGGAGCAACTGCAAACCAGCCTGCCGCCCGGGGTGGAAATCGTCACCACCTACGATCGCAGCAAACTCATCGATCGCGCCGTGGACAACCTCAGCCACAAGCTGCTCGAAGAGTTCCTGGTGGTGGCGCTGGTGTGCGGGATCTTCCTGTGGCACCTGCGCTCCTCGCTGGTGGCGATCATTTCGTTGCCGGTGGGGGTGTTGATTGCCTTTATCGTCATGCGGTTCCAGGGCATTAACGCGAACATCATGTCCCTGGGCGGGATTGCGATTGCCATCGGCGCGATGGTCGATGGCGCGGTGGTGATGATCGAGAATGCCCACAAGAAAATCGAAGCCTGGCACCACGCGCATCCGAACCAGGAATTGAAGGGGGAGGCGCATTGGAAGGTCATCACCGATGCGGCAGTGGAGGTGGGGCCGGCGTTGTTTTTCTGCCTGCTGATCATCACCTTGTCGTTTATCCCGGTGTTCACCCTGCAAGCCCAGGAAGGCCGCTTGTTCGGGCCGCTGGCCTACACCAAGACCTATGCCATGGCCGCTGCAGCGGGGTTGTCGGTCACCCTGATCCCGGTGCTGATGGGCTACTGGATTCGCGGGCGCATCCCCGATGAGCAACGCAACCCGCTGAATCGTGGCCTGATCAAACTCTACCAACCGGCCCTCGATGCGGTGTTGCGCTGGCCGCGCATGACCTTGCTGGTCGCGCTGCTGATGGTCGCCAGTGCGCTATGGCCGGTGTCGCACCTGGGCGGTGAATTCCTGCCGCCGCTGGATGAGGGCGACCTGTTGTATATGCCGTCGGCGTTGCCTGGTTTGTCGACGCAAACTGCCGGCGCATTGCTGCAACGTACCGACCGCTTGATCAAGAGCGTGCCGGAAGTCGCCCACGTGTTCGGCAAGGCCGGCCGCGCGGAAACCGCCACCGACCCGGCGCCGCTGGAAATGTTCGAAACCACCATCGAGTTCAAGCCGCGAGACCAATGGCGGCCGGGCATGACCCCGGAAAAACTGGTGAAGGAACTCGACCGGGTGGTGCAGGTGCCGGGGCTGACCAACATCTGGATTCCGCCGATCCGCAACCGCATCGACATGCTCGCCACCGGGGTCAAAAGCCCGATCGGCGTGAAGGTCGCGGGTTCCAGCCTGATGGACATCGACGCCGTGACCCAAGCCGTGGAAAAGGTCGCCAAGACGGTGCCCGGCGTCAGCTCGGCGCTGGCGGAACGCCTGACGGGCGGGCGCTACATCGACGTGGATATCGACCGCCCGGCCGCCGCGCGTTATGGCCTGAACATCAGCGATGTGCAGTCCATCGTCTCCGGAGCGATTGGCGGTGAAAACATCGGCGAGACGGTCGAAGGCCTCGCGCGTTTCCCCATCAACCTGCGCTACCCGAAGGAGTGGCGCGATTCGGTGAGTGCCTTGAGCAACCTGTCGATCTATACGCCGTCGGGCAGCCAGATCACCTTGGGCACGGTGGCCAGGATCAAGGTCAGCGAAGGCCCGCCGATGCTCAAGAGCGAAAACGCCCGGCCTTCCGGCTGGGTGTACATCGACGTGCGTGATCGCGACCTGGCGTCGGTGGTCAAGGATCTGCGCGAGGCGATCAACCAACAGGTGCGGTTGCAACCGGGCATGAGCCTCAGCTATTCGGGGCAGTTCGAGTTCCTGGAGCGGGCCAATGAACGCCTGAAGCTGGTGGTGCCGGCGACCTTGCTGATCATCTTCGTGCTGCTGTACCTGACATTTCGCCGGGTGGATGAGGCGCTGCTGATCCTCGCCACCTTGCCGTTCGCGCTGACGGGTGGGGTGTGGTTGCTGTACTGGCTGGGCTTCAACCTGTCGGTGGCTACGGGTGTTGGATTTATCGCGTTGGCGGGGGTGTCGGCGGAGTTCGGCGTGATCATGCTGCTGTATTTGAAAAACGCCTGGGCCGAACGCCAGGGGGGAGGGGACCAGGCCCTTCTGGAAGCCATCACCGAAGGTGCCGTATTACGCGTGCGGCCCAAGGCGATGACCGTGGCCGTAATCATCGCCGGCTTGCTGCCGATCCTTTTAGGCGGCGGCACCGGCAGCGAAGTCATGAGCCGGATTGCCGCGCCCATGATTGGCGGCATGCTCACAGCGCCCTTGCTCTCCCTATTCGTCATCCCGGCGGCCTACCGCCTGATGCGCCGCCCCCAAACTGATGACTAACCCATAACCAGTGGCGAGGGAGCTTGCTCCCGCTGGACTGCGCAGCAGGCCCATTTTTTGGGGCCGCTTCGCGCCCCAGCGGGAGCAAGCTCCCTCGCCACATTTAATCCTCTACAAGCTTCAGACCTCTTCCAGCCTGACCCACCGCTCTTCCCGAGCCGCCACCCGAATCGCCGTGGCCAACCGCTCAACCTCCCACGCCGCTGCAAAATCCGTCCCGTCGCTGCCCTTGCCAGCCAACGCCATCACCAACTCATGCACCTCCAGCGTCTTCAACTCGTTGTACCCCAACTGATGCCCCGGCGCCGGGCTGAACGCCGCATACCCCGGCAGCGAAGGGCCCGCCAGCAACCGCTGAAACCCCTCCTGCCCAACCCGAAACAGCTGCAACTCATTCAACCGCTCCTGATCAAACAACAACGTGCCCCGGGTGCCACTGATCTCAAAGCTCAGGTGATTCTTATACCCATGCTTCAGCCAACTGCTGCTCACCGTCCCCCGCGCACCATTGGCAAACCGCATTAACGCATGCACCTGATCATCCACCGCAATCTCCCGCAGTGCGTCACTCCCCGCCGTAGCAGGCCGTTGCCCATGCACCGTTTGCGTATCGGCACACACACTCAGCACATCCCCCACCAGGTACCGCGCCATGGACAGCAAGTGACTGCCCAAATCCGCCAACGCGCCGCCGGCATGCCCGACCTCACAGCGCCACGACCACGGCGACGATGCATCCGCCATGAAATCCTCACTGAATTCCCCCTGAAAACTGATGATCTCTCCCAACTCACCACTGGCGATCAACTGCCGAGCCAGGCCAATCATCGGGTTGTGCTGATAGTTGTAGCCGACCCGCGTCACCACCCCGGCCTTGCTTGCCGCATCACGCATCGCGGCCGCCTGCTCCAGGCTCACCGCCAGCGGCTTCTCGCAATACACCGCCTTGCCCGCCGCCAGCGCAGCCATGGCCATCGGGAAGTGCAAATGGTTAGGGGTAGTAATGGCGACGACATCCACCTTGGGATCGTCGATCAACTGCTGCCAGTCGCCATGGGCCCGGGCAAACCCCCAGTCCGCGGCGCAGCGTGTCGCGCGTTCGGTATCGGCATCGGCCAGGGCGGCCAGTGTGAGCTTCACCGGCAGTTCAAACACCGCCCGTGCGTTATTGAATGCCAGAGCGTGGGCACGCCCCATAAAGCCTGTGCCAATCAGGCCGATTCCGAGTTCGCGCATAGCCGGGTTCCTTCGAATTATTGTTTTGAGAAGGCTATTTATGGAATAAATATTCCCAATATTCAATAGATAGAATAAAAATTCATTTCAGGACTCCCCATTCACCCTGTGGTGAGGGAGCTTGCTCCCGCCGGGCTGTGCAGCGGCCCCCAAAAAGCGTGGGAGCGCTGCGCACTCCAGCGGGAGCAAGCTCCCTCGCCACAACAGCCCCCTTCTACGATCACCGCTGCTGATAGCGCTACATTCAGCACTGGCTCAAACCCCCTCCAGTTAACAAAACATAACGTAGCGCCGATTGTCAGACGATTCCAAAGCCCGCTAGGATGGCCCAGCTTGCCCAAGGCGCTCTAGATTGCAGGTTTCAGGGCTCCCCACGGCAAGACGACCTAACAATAATAAATGGGAGAAAGGTCTATGAGTGAGCCTGTCATGGGTGTGGTGTTTTTCCGCCCGAAGGCCACGCGCAGGGTCGCATTGCTGGCCACAGCGCTCTCGTTGCTGGGGGTTGTCGCGTTGTCGACACCGGCCCACGCCGCCACTGAAACCACCGCCGCAGCGGTGTTTGCCATTGATTCCCCCAAGGCTGCCAAAAGCCTGATGATCGACGTGGTGCACGCAGGCAAACGCCTGGTCGCGGTCGGTGATCGTGGGCACATCCTCTATTCCGACGACCAGGGCGCCACCTGGACTCAAGCTAAAGTCCCCACCCGGCAACTGCTGACCGCCGTATTTTTCGCCGACGAGCAACACGGCTGGGCGGTGGGCCATGACGCACAGATCCTCGCCACCACCGACGGCGGCCTGATCTGGACTCAACAATTCCAGGACTTGAAGCGCGAAGCGCCGCTGCTTGACGTGTGGTTCAAGGACGCCAGCAATGGCTTTGCCGTGGGCGCCTACGGTGCGCTGATCGAAACCACCGACGGCGGCAAGACCTGGGACGACGTCAGCGACCGCCTCGACAACGAAGACCAGTTCCACCTCAACGCCATCGCCCAGGTGAAAGACGCCGGGCTGTTTATCGTCGGTGAGCAGGGCAGCATGTTCCGCTCCCATGACGAGGGGCAAACCTGGGAAAAACTCGAAGGCCCCTACGAGGGCTCGCTGTTCGGCGTGATCGGCACGGCCCAGGCGCAAACCCTGTTGGCCTACGGCCTGCGCGGCAACCTGTTTCGCTCCACGGATTTTGGCAGCACCTGGGAACCGGTGGAGCTGAACGCCACCCGTGGCGCGCTGGAATTCGGTTTATCGGGCGCGACCCTGCTGGACGACGGTTCCATCGTGGTGGTGGGCAATGGCGGCAGCGTGGTGGTCAGCCACGATGACGGCCTGACCTTCAGCGTATTCAATCGCCCGGACCGCATTTCGCTGTCGGCGGTCACGGCGGCGGGCAACGGCAACTTGATTCTGGCAGGGCAGGGCGGCGTTCGCGTGGCCAGTCCAACCGGCGCCGAGCCGACAAAACAATAAGAAGGCGGGGACACCATGAGCAGTCATCACAACGACAAGGCCACGTTTCTCGAGCGCCTGATTTTCAACAACCGCCCGGCAGTGATCACGATCTGCCTGCTGGTGAGCATTTTCCTGTTCTGGCAGGCGACGTTGATTCGCCCGTCCACCAGCTTCGAAAAAATGATCCCCCTCAAGCACCCCTTCATCGAGAAGATGATGGAGCACCGCAACGACCTGGCGAACCTGGGCAACACGGTGCGCATCTCGGTGGAAGCCAAGGACGGTGACATCTTCACGAAGGAGTACATGGAGACCCTGCGCCAGATCAACGACGAGGTGTTCTACATCTCCGGCGTCGACCGCTCCGGGCTCAAGTCCCTGTGGAGCCCCAGCGTGCGCTGGACCGAAGTCACCGAAGAGGGCTTTGCCGGCGGTGAAGTGATCCCCCAGAGCTACAACGGCTCACCGGAAAGCCTCGACCAGTTGCGCAACAACGTGCTCAAGTCCGGGCAGGTCGGGCGGCTGGTGGCCAACGATTTCAAGTCGAGCATCGTCGACATTCCGCTGCTGGAGTCCTACCCGGACCCGCAAGACCAGGGCAAGCTGCTGGCCCTGGACTATCGCAAGTTCTCCCATGAACTCGAAGACAAGATCCGCGACAAGTTCGAAGCCCAGAACCCCAACGTCAAGATCCACATCGTCGGGTTTGCCAAGAAGGTCGGCGACCTCATCGACGGCCTGGTGATGGTGGTGATGTTCTTCGGTATTGCCTTCGTCATCACCCTGGTGCTGCTGCTGTGGTTTACCCACTGCCTGCGCAGTACCGTCGCGGTGTTGAGCACCACGCTGGTGGCGGTTATCTGGCAGCTTGGGTTGATGCATGCCCTGGGTTTCGGGCTGGATCCCTACTCGATGCTGGTGCCGTTCCTGATCTTCGCCATCGGTATTTCCCACGGCGTGCAGAAGATTAACGGCATCGCCCTGCAATCCAGTGATGCCGACAACGCCCTGACCGCCGCCCGGCGGACGTTCCGCCAGTTGTTCCTGCCGGGGATGATCGCAATCCTCGCCGATGCGGTCGGCTTTATCACCCTGCTGATCATCGACATCGGCGTGATCCGCGAACTGGCCATCGGCGCTTCGGTGGGTGTAGCGGTGATCGTGTTCACCAACCTGATCCTGCTGCCGGTGGCGATCTCCTACGTCGGCATCAGCAAACGCGCCATCGAGCGCAGCAAGAAAGATGCACACCGCGAACACCCGTTCTGGCGTCTGCTGTCGAAATTCGCCAGCCCCAAAGTCGCGCCGGTATCGATTGCGTTGGCATTGGTCGCCTTCGGTGGCGGCCTCTGGTACAGCCAGAACCTGAAGATTGGTGACCTCGACCAGGGCGCGCCGGAACTGCGCCCGGACTCGCGCTACAACAAGGACAACAACTTCATCATCAACAACTACTCCACCAGCTCCGATGTGTTGGTGGTGATGGTCAAGACGCCGCCGGAAGGCTGCTCGCGTTATGAGGCCATGGCGCCCATCGACCAGTTGATGTGGAAGATGCAGAACACTGAAGGCGTGCAGTCGGCCATCTCGTTGGTGACCGTGTCCAAGCAGATGATCAAGGGCATGAACGAGGGCAACCTGAAATGGGAAACCCTGTCCCGTAACCCGGATGTGCTGAACAACTCCATCGCCCGTGCCGATGGCCTGTACAACAACAATTGCTCCCTGGCGCCGGTGCTGGTGTTCCTCAACGACCACAAGGCCGAAACCCTCGACCGCGCAGTGCATGCGGTGCAGGACTTCGCCAAGGAGAACAACAAGGAGGGCCTGGAATTCATCCTTGCCGCCGGTAACGCCGGGATCGAAGCCGCCACCAACGAGGTGATCAAGGAGTCCGAGCTGACCATCCTGATCCTGGTGTACCTGTGCGTGGCCACCATGTGCATGATCACCTTCCGCTCCTGGGCGGCGACCCTGTGCATCGTGCTGCCGCTGGTGCTGACTTCGGTGCTGGGCAACGCGCTGATGGCGTTCATGGGCATCGGCGTCAAGGTTGCGACCTTGCCGGTGGTGGCCCTGGGCGTGGGGATTGGTGTGGACTACGGCATCTACATCTACAGCCGCCTGGAGAGTTTCCTGCGCGCCGGTTTGCCGTTGCAGGAAGCCTATTACCAGACGCTCAAGTCCACTGGTAAAGCCGTGCTGTTCACCGGCCTGTGCCTGGCGATCGGCGTGGCGACGTGGATCTTCTCGGCCATCAAGTTCCAGGCCGACATGGGCCTTATGCTGACCTTCATGCTGCTGTGGAACATGTTCGGCGCGCTGTGGCTGCTGCCGGCGCTGGCACGCTTCCTGATCAAGCCCGAGAAGCTGGCGGGGCAGAAGGGCAATTCGTTGTTCGCTCACTGATTCATCGCGGTCTGCCAAAACGCCGTGGCCTGTGCCACGGCGTTTTGCATTGCGCGGGCTTAGGTCGATGCAACGATTTGACCTATCATGGGGTCTTTCCTCTTGATGATTGATGGTTATGACTGCCGACACCGCTACCTTGCTCGATGCTTTTGAAGACTGCCAGATGGTTGAAATCGATGGCCTGCACACCTTCGATTTCAGCCTGGATGACCAGAAGTTGCTGATCATCTGCATGGACGGTCGTGACAAGAAGCACTGGAGATTCAGCCTGGAGCAAGTCAAGGCGGCGACCTTTGATCAAACCCTGCAAAGCTGGACCCTTACCGGTGACTCGGGCGAACACCGCCTGGTCTGCATGAGCGGCGTCACCGGCAACAATAATGACGAGGATGAAGCGGATGATGATGCGTAAATTCTGGCCCCTGCTGATGGCCGGCAGCGTAGGCGCGATGTCGGTCCAGGCCGCGCCGGTGGACACCTATGAATTGCTGGTCGGCAGCTACACCGCCGGCACCAGTGAAGGCATCTATCGCCTGCAGTTCGACAGCCGTACCGGGCAGTTCAACGGCCAGCCGGTGCTCGCCGCCAAGGCGGCCAACCCGTCGTGGCTGACCCTGTCCAAAGACCAGAAGCACCTGTTTGTGGTCAACGAAAACGGCCCGGGCCAAAAAGACCCGGTGGGGCGTGTCAGCAGCTACAGCATCGACCCGAAGAACCATCAACTGACCCTGATCAACCAGGTGCAGAGCCTGGGCAACGAGCCGACCCATTCCAGCCTGGCCAGTGACGGGCGCTACCTGTTCGTCGCCAACTATTCAGTGCTGGAAGATCCGGGCGGCAGCCTCGCGGTGTTGCCGGTAGACGCTGAAGGCAAGCTGTCGCCGCCGGTGCAGTTGAGCGGGCACCCGGCCAGCCGGGTCAATCCGGAGCGTCAGGCGTCCAACCACGTGCATTCGGTGGTGTCTTCGCCGGACGGCAAATACGTGTTTGTCCAGGACCTGGGTGCAGACAAGATCTTTGCCTACCACTACGATCCCAAGGCCAACCATGAACTGCCGCTGACCCCGGCCGATCCTGCGTTTGTGCAATTGCCACCGGGCAGTGGCCCACGGCACCTGCTGTTCACCGCAGACGGCAAGCACGCCTGGCTGACCACTGAGATGAGTGCGCAAGTGGCGGTGTTCGACTACCACGATGGCAAGCTGACCCAGAAGCAACTGGTCAACTTTGCGGACGGCCAGCCGGTGTCCGACAAGGCCGGCGCCGCGCTGCATGCCTCAAGCGATGGCAAGTTCCTCTACGTGAGCAACCGTGGCACCGCCAACCAGATGCTGGTGCTTGCCATCGACCCGGCCACCGCGCAGTTGAAAGAGATCCAGCGCCGCTCGGTGGAAGGTGATCATCCCCGGGAGTTCGCCCTGGACCCCAGTGGCAAGTTCCTGCTGATCGCCAACCAGAAGAGCAACGAGATTGTGGTCGTCGAGCGCGATCCCAAGACCGGTCTGTTAGGCAAAACCGTGCAGAAACTGGCGATTGATGCCCCCAGCGATCTCAAGTTCCTGGTGCGACAATAAGCCACAGGCCCCGCCGTGCGGGGCCTGACTGGTTGTATTAATACTATTAATAGCGGCTAGTGTTTCAATGAATTTCTAAGGCTAACCCCTCGGGCGTAAGTTTGGCTCCAAGGCCAACACAGGCTACTCAGCCAACCGAACACAAGGGTTACCGACATGAACTTCAATCTCTTCTCGATCATCGCCGCTTCCGCTGTTTCCGCCACCGTAGCGTTGCCAGCCAGCGCCAGTGTCGAAATCAGCAGCAAAAAAACCAGCACCAGCGCCTACACCCAGAAATACCTGCAACAAAGCGCCAACTTCTACGCAGCGCTGGACCACAAAATCCAGAACTGATCTTGAAGCTGATGAAGATCAAATGTGGGAGCGGGCTTGCTCGCGAAAGCGCCGGGTCAGTCTATACATGGGCTGACTGATACACCGCCTTCGCGAGCAAGCCCGCTCCCACATTTTTTCCTGCGACAGTCTCAGGGTTTTGCCATTACGGCGATGAACAAAGGCGATTCCAGGAAGCGCTGCAACCAGTCCTGCAACCGCGGATACGGCGCCCGCTCAAACCACGCCCGATCCACATGCGCAAACTGCCGCACAAACGGCGCCAGCGCCACATCCGCCAGGCTCAAGTGCCCGGCCAGCAAATACTCGCGCTGCGCCAGCAACCCCTCCAGCTTCGACAAAAACACCTCACCCTCGGCCCGATAATGCTCCATCGGCTGCTCCGGATAGCGCTCGGCATACTTGTATCGATCCAATTGATATTTGAAGCCCTGATCATTCTCTTCAATCAGCGCCTGCGTCGCTCCATCATCCTCAAGCAACCATCCCTCAGGATCGTTCTGCGCCAGGGCCCAGCCCATGATCGCCAGGCTTTCATCGATCACCCGGCCGTCCACGCTCAGCACCGGCACCGTGCCCTTGGGCGACAACGCCAGCATTTCAGCCGGCTTGGCCTTGAGGCTGACCTCAATGATCTGCACCGCCACCCCCGAATACCGCAAGGCCATCCGCGCCCGCATCGCGTACGGGCAACGGCGGAACGAATACAACACCCCCTCGCTCACTTGACCTCCAGGGTGCTCAAGCCATTGCCCTGGCGCTTGACCTGAATCTGCACCGGAATCCGCTCGTGCATTTCCTGCACATGGGAAATCACCGCTACCTTGCGGCCTTGGGCCTGCAAGCCGTCGAGGGCGTCCATTGCCAGTTGCAGCGACTCGGGATCGAGGCTGCCAAAGCCCTCGTCGATAAACAGCGACTCGATCTTCAGCGTGCTCGACGCCATGGACGCCAGGCCCAAGGCCAGCGCTAGGGAGACGAGGAATGTCTCGCCTCCCGACAACGAATGCACCGAGCGCAGTTCGTCGCCCATTTCCGTGTCGAGCACCAGCAGGCCGAGCATGCTGCCACCGCGTTTGAGGCGGTAGCGGCGCACCAGTTGGCGCAGTTGCACGTTGGCGTGGTGCACCAGCAGGTCGAGGTTGTAGGCCTGGGCGATCTTGCGGAAGGTATCGCCGGTGGCCGAGCCGATCAGCGCATTCAGGCGTGCCCAGCGTTGCCATTCTTCGTAGGCCTTGGCGATCTCGGCCGCCAAGGCCTGATTAGCGTCCTGGCGGCGCTGGTCGTCGGCCTGTTGGGCACGCAGTTCGGCGCAGTGTTTTTCGCCAATGATCAGCGCGGCATTGAGTTCGGCCAGGGCGCTGTCCAGTTGCTCCGCGTCGAGGTTGCCGTTGTGCAGCGCCTGGTGATCCTTGAGCCGCTGTTCGCGCTCTTGCAGCAACACCTTGGCCTGTTCGATGGCTTTTTCGCTGTGTTGCAGTTGCTGGCGTAACTCGGCCACCTGCGGCTCATCGAAGGCCACCAGGCGCGCCAGGCCTTCGTCATCGAGTTCCGGGTGCAACGCGCGCCAGTCGCTCAGACGCGTAGTGAGGGCCGCGTGTTCGGTTTCCAGGGACTGTTGACGTTCTTGCAGCGATTTGAGGTCGGCGGCCAGTTGGATCAACTGGTTGCGGGTGTCCTGCAACTGCTGGTTGGCCTCGGACTCATGCTGGCGCGCCTGGTCGACGGCCAGGTCCAATTGCTGTTGCCAGTGCTCGGCGCTGGGGTTTTCGCCCAGCAGGCCGGCGAGTTTCTCCTCGGCGGCGTGTTGCAGGGCGCTTTGTTCGGCGAGCTGTTTTTGCAAGCTCTCCAACTGCTGCTGGCGATGTTGCTGGCGGTCCTGTTCTTTCTCGATGGCTTGCTGACGCTGCAGCTGCTCGGCCATTTCTTCCTTTTGGTTATCGAGCTGTTCCAGGCGTTGGCTGACCTGCTGGTCGAGCAGCATGAAGGTAGCCGCCGGTTCGCTGCGCAGGCCATCGAGGGTCTCGGCCGGTAACAGGCTGGCGAAGGCGTTGAGTTCTTCGTCCAGGCGTTCGCGATCATTGGACAGTTCCCGCTGCTGGTCGATCAGCAATTGGCGCGCCTGTTGGCTGGCGTCCTGGGCGGCTTGCAGTTGTTGCTGCATGCGCCCGGCGTTCTGTTGCAGGTTGAGCAGGGCGCCCTGGCGTTGTTCATCCTGGGCGAGGCTTTGGCTGAGCTGGCTCAGTTGCTGGGCAAGCCAGACATCACGCTTGGCCACGTCCTGATTGAACAGCGAGGCCGATAGCGGATGGGCTTCAAGGCTTGGAAGCAAGGCCTGCAACTGGCCGGCGAGTTGCTCCTGTTGTTGCAGGAATTCCTTTTGCTGGGCGATCAGGCCGCCCACTTCGCCACGCAGGTCAGTGAGTTTTTCCTTGAGCACATCCACGGCTTGCTGCGCGTTGGCTTCTTCGCTTTCGTCGTGGCGGGTCAGGCTTTGCAGCATCGCTTCGGGCTGGTGATACGGGTGCTCGACGCTGCCGCAGACCGGGCATGGTTGGTCATCCTGAAGCTGGCCGCGCAATTCCTCGACGCTGGCACTGCGGGCCAAACGCTGGCGCTCCAGCAGTTGCTTGGTGACGGTCAGGGTCTGCTCGGCGACGGCCAGCTCGGCCTTGGCCTGCAAGCCGCTCTGGTTTAACAGTTCGCGTTGTTGCTGGGCGAGGGTTTGCTTTTGCGTCAGGGCCTGGCTCTGGCTATCCAGTTGCTGATGGCTGTCCCACAGCCGCGCCAGGTCTTCAAACGCGCGATGTTGCTTGCGGTTGTCCTGGAGCAGGCTGCCCAGCAACTGGATTTGTTCGGCCACTGCATGGGGTTCGGCGCCGGCTTCGTGGTACAGCAGGTCAAGGGCTTCGCGTTGCTCGGTCCACTTCTGGCCGAGGCGGGTGGCGCGCTCTTCCAGTTGGGGCAGTTCTTCAGTGCCTTTTTTAAGGCGACCGCCGATCACCATCAACTGCTGCAGACGCTCGCGCTGGTAGGTCCATGCCTCACTCAACGGCGCGAGGGCGGCGCTGCGTTCAAGTTCTGCAGCCAACCGATTCAGGCGCTCGGCGACAGTTTTTTGCTTGTCGAGCAAACCGGTCAACGCCGCCTGACCTTCCACACAGGCGGCTTCGCCCAGCTGTTTTTCTTCGCTGCGCTTGGCCAGCTCACGGGTCAAGTGGGCGAGGGTGGTTTGCTCCTCGAAAGCCTGACGCAGCAGGGGCACCGCATCGGCTTGTTGTTTCAGAGCCTGGGCGAGAGCGGTTTGCACCTCAGCCTGTTGCTGTTGCAGTTGGGTCTGGCGGGTGTGCAGCGCGGCTTGTTGCTCAAGGTGCTGCTGGATCTGCGCAGCGAGGGGCTGCAACTGCGTGGTCAGTTCAGCCTGGCGGGCGAAGTGATGACGTTGCGGCGCCAGTTGTTCCAGGCGGCTGAGGTCCAGGCGTTGCGGGCCCTGGCTTTCCCAGTGTTGCTGGGCCTGGTGCAGTTGCTCGACCGCGCCTTGTTGGCGCTCCTGCCATTCCCGCAGTTCCTTGAGCCAGGTGTGCTGCAGCTCAAGCTGTTTGAGTTGCGCCTGCTGGGTCTTGAGCTGCTGCTGGGCGGCAGCCAGTTGTTCGTCCAGCTCGGCGCGGGCTTCAGGGGCCAGCGGGGTAACGCCGGTGGCCTGGTCTTGCAGGTGTTTGTGGGCGTCCCGGGCATCCTTGGCCTTGTCGAACGCGCGGCGGCCGAGTTGGGTGTAGAGCGCGGTGTCGGTGAGCTTTTCCAGCAGTTCGCTGCGCTCGTTGTCGTTGGCCTTGAGAAACGCACTGAACTCACTTTGCGCCAGCAACACGGCGCGGGTGAACTGCTCGAAGTTCAAGCCCAGGGCCAGTTCCAGCTGGGTCTTGTATTCGGTTTTCTGGCTGGCCAGCAGTTGCTCACTGTCGAGGTCGATCAGGCTTTGGCGGCTGGCTTGCAGCTTGCCGCTGGCCTTGTCGCGGGCGCGGTTGGCTTCCCAGCGAGCGCGGTAGCGACGGCCACTGACCCCGACAAAATCCACTTCGGCATAACCGCCGCCCGTGCCCCGACGTATCAGGGTGCGTGGGTCACCGATGGAAATATCGGTGTCGGCATCCGGCATCTTCGCCTGGCCGGTATCCCCCAGGCGCGGCACGGCGCCAAACAGCGCCAGGCACAACGCATCAAGCAAGGTACTTTTGCCGGCACCCGTGGGCCCGGTAATCGCGAACAACCCGGCACTGGCCAGGGGCTCGGCGGTAAAGTCGATTTCAAACGGCCCGGCCAGGGAGGCGAGGTTTTTCAGGCGAATGGCAAGGATCTTCATGGCTGTTCGCCCTCCTGTTGCACTTCCTGGAGCAGCACGGCGAAGTCCTTCAGAGTCTGTTCGTCCACTTCACTGCCGTAGCTTTCCTGCCAGGCGCGGCTGAACAATTCCTGGGGCGTGAGCTGATCAAGTTCGATCAGGCGGTCTTCCTGACTGTCTTCGCGGCTGCCCGCGCCTGCGTATTCAGCGGCGATGCGCACCAGGCGCACGGCCTTGCCTTGCAGGGCGTTTTCCACTTGCTGGCGCAGGTCGGGTTGCGGCTCGTCGAGGCGCACCCGCACTTCCAGCCAGGGTTGGCGCTGGGTTTCCGCCAGCAGGTCGATGTCGGGCAGCTCGGCCAGTTGCTTGAGGATGTCGGCCAGGGGCGCGGCTTCCAGGCGTTGCAGGTTGACCGAGCGCGGGATCAGGCGGGATTCGACGCTGACCAGGGTTTCGCCGTCCAGTTGCACGTCGAGGATCTGGTGCTGGTAGCCGATTTCCGAAAACGACAGTGGAATCGGCGAACCACAGTAGCGAATACGCTCCTCGCCGTTCACCCGCTGGGGTTTGTGCAAATGGCCGAGGGCCACGTAGCTGACGCTGGCATCAAACAGGCTGGCGGGCAGCGCTTCGGCATTGCCGATGATCAGGCTGCGCTCGGAATCTTCCGACACCGAACCGCCAGCCATGTGCGCATGGCTGATGGCAACCAGCGCCTGGCCCGGCTGGCGCTTGGCGTTGGCGGCGGCGATGAGCCACTCATGAACCTGGCCGATGCCCCGCAGGTAATCGTCCCCCAATTGCGCACCGGTCACTTCGGCCGGGCGCAGGAAGGGCAGTGCCAGGCACCAGCCGGCGATTTCACCGTCGGCGCCGGGCAATGGAATCAGCAGGCGTTCGACGTCTAACTGCCCGTCATCCAGCCACAGCACCCGGCCCAGGGCGTGGGTGCGCAGGCGGCGCATCAACGGCGCCGGCAGTTCGATGCGCGAGCCGGAGTCGTGATTACCGGCGATCATCACGATGGTCAGCGCCGGGTTTTGCTCGTGGGCGCCGATGATGAAGTCATACAGCCGCTCCTGAGCCTTGAGCGGCGGGTTGACCGTATCGAAAATATCGCCGGCGATCAGCAGCACATCCGGGCGATGCAGGCCCAACTGGCCCAGCAGCCAGTCGAGGAAGCAGGCGTGTTCGAAGTCGCGTTCCTGGCCGTGCAGGTTTTGCCCAAGGTGCCAGTCGGAGGTGTGAAACAGACGCAAGGCGATCTCCGTAAAAAAGAGGGTGACCGCTCAAGACAGGGTGGCGGTACGCAGAGCCGCCAATTCTACTGTGCTAATGAACCTATTGCGCGTACGCCCTGCTTTTTGTGGCGAGGGAGCTTGCTGTGGTGAAGGAGCTTGCTGGTGAAAGGAGCTTGCTGTGGCGAGGGAGCTTGCTCCCGCTGGGCTGCGAAGCAGACCCAAAACAGGCAAATGCGCTTCTTCCTGGAAAACCGCATCAGCCGGATAAGGGCCGCTTCGCGCCCCAGCGGGAGCAAGCTCCCTCGCCACAGCAATCTCCTTCACCACAGAAAACTGTCTCACACTCATTGAGGTGTCTGGCGAAGTTAAACGTCGCGCATCAAAAGGCCGAAGCGCAGATCCGTCTCCGCCGGGATCGGCAGATACACCGTATGGCCGTCGCCCGGTGCCACTTCGATAGCCTCGCCCTTGGCGTTGTGCAGCGTGGCCAGGTCAAAGTGGAAATTCCCCGCCGGGGTCATCAGTTCCAGGTGATTACCCACGGCAAACCGGTTCTTCACCTTGACCTCGGCCAGCTCGCCGCGCCGTTCACCGGTGAGCTCGCCGACGAACTGCTGACGTTCAGACACCGAGCTGCCGTTCTGGTAGTTCTGGTATTCATCGTGCACGTGTCGGCGCAGGAAACCTTCGGTGTAACCGCGCTGGGCCAGGGATTCGAGGTTGGTCATCAAGTCCCGGTCAAACTCGCGCCCGGCCACGGCATCGTCGATGGCCTGGCGATACACCTGGGTGGTGCGGGCGCAGTAGAAGTGGGATTTGGTGCGGCCTTCGATCTTCAGCGAATGCACGCCCATGCGCGTCAGCCGCTCGACGTGCTGCACCGCCCGCAGATCCTTGGCGTTCATGATGTAGGTGCCGTGCTCGTCTTCGAAGGCGGGCATCTGCTCGTCGGGGCGGTTGGCCTCCTGCAACAGGAACACCTGGTCAGTGGGCGCGCCGAGGCCCAGGGTCGGCTCGGGTGCGTACTGCTGGACGATGTCGCCGACGGCGTTTTCCACCGCCGGCGTCGCCTGGTATTTCCAGCGGCAGGCGTTGGTGCAGGTGCCTTGGTTGGCATCGCGTTTGTTCATGTAGCCCGACAGCAGGCAGCGCCCGGAATAGGCCATGCACAGCGCGCCGTGCACAAATACTTCCAGCTCCATGGCGGGGACTTGCTGACGGATTTCCTCGATCTCTTCCAGCGACAGCTCCCGGGACAGGATGATCCGGCAAATGCCTTGGGCCTGCCAGAACTCGACGCTGGCCCAGTTAACCGTATTGGCCTGTACCGACAGGTGGATCGGCATGTGTGGGAAGTGCCGGCGCACCAGCATGATCAGGCCAGGGTCGGACATGATCAGCGCATCCGGGCCCATGGCGATCACCGGGGCGAGGTCCTTGAGGAAGGTTTTCAGCTTGGCGTTGTGGGGCGCGATATTCACCACCACGTAGAAGCGTTTGCCCTGGGCCTGGGCTTCCTGGATTCCGAGGGCGAGGTTGGCGTGGTCGAACTCGTTATTGCGCACCCGCAGGCTGTAGCGCGGTTGCCCGGCGTAGACGGCATCGGCGCCGTAGGCAAAGGCATAACGCATGTTTTTCAGGGTGCCGGCGGGGGCGAGCAGTTCGGGGGCGATAACGGGGGGCATGGGTTCAGGTCGCAAAAGGGCGGCAGGGTAGCGGTGCCCGCCGCAACGTTTATTGATCCAGATCTAAGAAGTAGGGCACTCGCAGGATTTGCAGCGGACTAAGCATCAGGGTGCACATGAGTGTCCTGCGTTTTTTGAGATGGATCGGCCATGAATCAGACCAACCTGCAATTCAAAACCCTGCTGTTACTGCTTGTCCTGGTGACCATCGCGTTTATCTGGATTCTGCTGCCGTTTTACGGTGCGGTGTTCTGGGCGGTGATCCTGGGGATCATCTTTGCGCCGATGCAACGGCGCTTCCAGCAACGATTTGGCTGGAACCGCAACTTCACTTCACTGGCAACCCTGATGGTGTGCCTGGTGATCGCGATTCTGCCGGTGATTATCACCAGTGCCTTGCTGGTGCAGGAGGGCGCCACGCTTTACAAGAACGTCGAGAGCGGCAAGCTCGACGTTGCCGGATATATCGAGCAGTTCAAGAACTTCCTGCCGCCGTACTTCCAGCACCTGCTGGACCGCTTCGGCATGGGCAACCTGGAAGGCTTGCGGGAGAAAATCGTCAAGAGCGCGATGCAGGGCAGCCAGTTTTTTGCGACCCAGGCGTTCAGCTTTGGCCAGGGCACGTTTGATTTCCTGGTGAGCTTTTTCATTATGCTGTACTTGCTGTTCTTCCTGCTGCGCGATGGTCCCGAGCTGGTGCGCAAGGTGCGCACCGCGGTGCCGCTGGCCGAACCGCAAAAGCGTCGCCTGCAACTGAAGTTCAACCGGGTGGTTCGGGCTACGGTGAAAGGCAACGTGCTGGTGGCGGTCACGCAAGGTGCGTTGGGTGGCTTGATCTTCTGGTTCCTGGACATTCCCAGCGCGTTGCTCTGGGCGGTGTTGATGGCGTTTCTGTCGCTGCTGCCAGCGGTGGGCGCGGGGATTGTGTGGGGCCCGGTGGCGGCGTATTTCCTGCTGAGCGGGGCGATCTGGCAGGGCGTGGTGCTTGGGCTGTTCGGGGTGTTTGTGATCGGGCTGGTGGACAATGTGCTGAGGCCCATCCTGGTGGGCAAGGACACCCGTATGCCGGATTACCTGATCCTTATCTCAACCTTGGGCGGCCTGTCGATCTTTGGCCTGAACGGGTTTGTCATCGGCCCGTTGATTGCTGCGTTGTTCATGTCCAGTTGGGCGCTGTTTGTCGAAACCAAACCGCGGATTCAATTGCCTTAGGCATGAAAACAATGGGCCATTCTGACCGACAGGGCCTGGGCGGCTGGCAACGAGGTGAGCGGGCCGCTGACGGGTTCGCCATCGCGTACCAGGTACCAGCAGGCGAGCAGGCCCAGCTCCCGAAGAGGGGCGGGAACGGCACTGCCGATGACAGACATGATTTGAATAGTGGGCATGACGACCTCCAATAAGCGATGGAGGTGACATTACGGGGTGCAGGCCTTAAGTGAAAATTAACCCGCTCGATAGTCGACATCACTGTTATCGAGCGATCAATCAGTCGACAACCTGGTCAAGCATGTGCACCACTTCCTGTTCACTGAGCAGGCCCTTGCGCACCAGGTTTTCCGTCAGCAAGGAAAGGAACTTGGCGTTGCGATGGCCTTCCAGGGCCTTGAGTTCGGTCAGTACGCTGTAGACCTTGCTGGAGGTGCAGAGGCCGGCGGTGCGATGGGGGTTTTGCGTGGGCATGGTCAATCGTCCTTGTTGTTATTGACTGGACATCGTTGATAGTGGAGGCCTTTTAAGACACAAACATGACAGCGCAGACCCGGTTCGGGCAAGCGTCTATTGAGATCAATGATGTGGGATTTGGCCACAGCCATTGTCCTTATAACGACCTTTGCGAGATTTATTCAGACCAACAGGCCAAAAAAAGGCCCCGCTTTTAGGGCGGAGCCTGTTCGTGTGTGTGTCAGTTCATGCTTACCAGCCGCGACCGTAATAGCCGTGTGGAGGGCCGTAGTAGCCACGCGGTGGGCCGTAATAGACCGGTGCCGGGCGGTAATAAACCCGTTGCTGCACATACACCGGCGGTGGCGGTGCGTAGTAGACCGGCGGCGGAGCGGCATACACCGGCTGCGGCTGGACATACACCGGCTGTTGCACATACACCGGTTGCTGCTGGCTGGCGACAATCGAGCCGCCTACCACTGCACCGACTACAGCTCCCAGTGCAAGCGGGGCACCCCAACCACCACCGTGGGCGGAGGCCTGTCCTGCTATAGCGAGTGCACCGATAAGCAAGGCGATCTTGGGGAGTTTACGAATCATGGTCATTCCTCGGTTAGCCCCTGCGCTTGTGGTCTGCAATCAATAGACTCAAGGATTGTCGCGGGGATACTTTTAAGACAGCGTATTTCTGAAAAACAGCACAGCCGATAGGTAAAGGTTGTGTAAGGTCTGTATCGGCGGGCTTACACGAGCGGCCGGGCACAGTGCGTATGATTAACCACGACCCGCCGGCGCGGGTATTCCGTCTATCCGAAATCGCCTCTGGAATGGCTTCAAGGAGTTACCGATGCAGATGAACCCCAACAAGGACACCCAACTGTGCATGTCACTGTCGGCACGCCCCGGGAACTTTGGCCTGCGCTTTCATAACCATCTGTACGAACAGTTGGGGCTGAATTTCTATTACAAGGCGTTCAGCAGCCAGGACTTGCCGGGCGCCGTGGGTGGCATACGTGCGTTGGGCATTCGTGGGTGTGGCGTGTCGATGCCGTTCAAGGAGGCGTGCATTGCCTTGGTGGACGAGTTGGATGCTTCGGCGCAGGCCATTGCGTCGATCAATACCATCGTCAATACCAACGGCCATCTGAAGGCTTACAACACCGATTACATCGCTATTGAGCAACTGCTGAAGAAGCATGCAGTGCCCAAGGACTCGACCTTCGCCTTGCGTGGTAGTGGCGGCATGGCCAAGGCCGTGGCCAGCGCATTGCGCGATGGTGGTTACGCCAAGGGCGTGATTGTGGCGCGTAATGAAGTGGCGGGCCCGGCGCTGGCCCGGAGCCTGGGTTATGAATGGCAGGCGGAGTTGGGGGCTTTACGTCCGCAGATGCTGATCAACGTTACACCGGTCGGCATGACGGGCGGGGCGGAAGCTGACCAGTTAGCCTTTGAGGCCGACGCGATTGATGTGGCCGAGACGGTATTCGATGTGGTGGCGATTCCCTCGGAAACGCCACTGATCCTGCGGGGCCGCGCTCAGGGCAAACGCGTGATCACCGGTTTGGAAGTGATCGCCATCCAGGCCTTGGAGCAGTTCGTGTTGTACACCGGCGTACGGCCGACGGATGAGCAGTTTCAGGCGGCGGTGGCGTTTGCCCGGAGCTGAAGTTGAGAGCGCTATCCTGTGAGGGCGCGGGCTTTTGTGGTCAGGCTTTTTTGTGGCGAGGGGGCTTGTCCCCCGTTGGGCTGCGCAGCAGCCCCAATAAGCTCACCGCATTCTGTCAGTTAGAACCCGGTCGCAGGTTTGGGGGCCGCTGCGCAGCCCAACGGGGGACAAGCCCCCTCGCCACAGAGGTCTCCGGTGCTGGCTACTCCAGCCGTGAAAGGCGCTCCTCCAGCGCAGCAATCCGCGCTTCCAACTCTTCGATACGCTCCAGGGAAACCCCGCTTCCCGCACCACGCTCCACCGGATTGCCACGGGCCGCCAGGATCGCTTCGATATCCGCCGGGTCGCCCAGGGCATGCATGTACCGGTCTTCCCGCTGCCCCGACTGACGCGGCACCAACAACGCCAACCCTCGGGCAATCAGGCGTTCCAGTTGGTGCACAACCTGCTCGGTGTCTTCAAATTCATGCATGCGCCCGCTGCGGGTCAGCAGTTCGTTGACCGTCTGCGGCCCCCGCAGGAACAGCAAGCCACTGAGAATCACCTGGGCCGGCACCAGCTCCAGCGCCTTGTCCACCCGATGCTCCCAGCGATCGGCGCGGCTGCCCATCACCAGCCGGGTAAAACCGCGACCTTCCAGGGCCCGCAGGCTCTGGCCGACCTGGCCCTGGCTGAGGTTCATCACCGGTTCGCGGCTGGTTTTCTGGTTGCAGGCGATCACCAGCGCGTTGAGGGTCAACGGGTAGGTTTCAGGGCTGGTGGCCTGTTTTTCGATCAGGCAGCCCAGGATGCGGATTTCCGTGCTGTTCAGGCGCGGCTCTTCGGAAGTGGTGTCGTGCTCGGTGGTCATCGCGCTTTCCCTAATGCAGTGAGCCCACTAGCCTAATCCTGAAAAAATAAAAGACAAGCGGCGCCGGCGGCCAGCATGTCTATAATCGCGGCTGTTTCAAACCCTGCCACAACTGTCGAGACTGTCATGACTATTTCCCTGTACGCCGCTTCCCTCCCGGTCTTCAAGCAAATGCTCAACGCCCTGAGCGATGTGCTGAACAAGGCCGAAGCCCACGCCACCGCCAAGAACATCGACCCGAACGCCTTCCTGCAAGCGCGCCTGTACCCGGATATGTTCCCGCTGGTGCGTCAGGTGCAGATCGCTGTCGACTTCGCCAAAGGCGTTTCTGCCCGCCTGGCTGAAATCGAAGTTCCGAAATACGACGACGCAGAAGTCACCTTCGCCGACCTGCAAGCGCTGATTGCCAAGGTCCTGGCGTTTATCGACACCATCACCCCGGCCCAGGTCGACGGTAAAGAAGGCATCGAAATCATCACCCGCCCTGGCACGCCGAAAGAGAAGCGTTTCAGCGGCCAGTCGTACCTGCTGAGCTACGGCCTGCCGCAGTTCTTCTTCCACGTCACCACTGCTTACGCCTTGTTGCGTCACAACGGTGTGGAAGTGGGCAAGCGCGATTACATGGGCGCGTTCTAAGCCTTCAGGCATAAAAAAGCCCGGGGCGGTTCATTTGCGAACCGCCCCGGGCTTTTTTGTGCGGGTAAGGTTTACGCGGTCTGTTCTTCTTTGCCCAGGCACGCTGCAGCGGTGAACAGCACGTCGGTGGATGAGTTCAGCGCGGTTTCCGCCGAGTCCTGCAACACGCCGATGATGAAGCCCACGGCCACCACCTGCATGGCGATTTCGCTGGGAATGCCGAACAGGCTGCACGCCAGCGGGACCAACAGCAGCGAACCCCCGGCAACCCCCGACGCGCCGCAGGCACACACCGCAGCGACCACACTGAGCAACACGGCGGTGGGGATGTCCACGGCAATGCCCAGGGTGTGCACGGCGGCCAGGGTCAGTACGGTGATGGTGATGGCCGCGCCGGCCATATTGATGGTGGCACCCAGCGGAATCGACACCGAGTAGGTGTCTTCATGCAGGCCCAGGCGTTTGCTCAACGCCAGGTTGACCGGAATGTTGGCCGCCGAACTGCGGGTGAAAAACGCGGTGATACCACTTTCCCGCAGGCACATCAGCACCAGCGGGTAAGGGTTGCGGCGCAGCTTCCAGAACACGATGGCCGGGTTGATCACCAACGCGACGAACAGCATGCAGCCGATCAACACCAGCAACAGGTGCGCATAGCCCAACAGGGCGCCGAAGCCGGACGTGGCGAGGGTCGAGGCCACCAGGCCGAAGATCCCCAGGGGCGCGAAGCGGATCACCATGCGCACGATCAGCGTAATGCCATTGGACAGGTCCCCCAGCACGGTGCGGGTGGTGTCGCTGGCATGGCGAATGGCGATGCCCATGCCGATGGCCCAGGCGAGGACGCCAATGAAGTTGGCGTTCATCAGCGCGCTGACCGGGTTGTCCACCACGCTGAGCAACAGGCTTTGCAGCACCTCGCCGATGCCGCCGGGGGCGCTGACAGTCAGGTCGTGGGTGGCCAGTACCAGCGAGGAGGGGAACAGCGTGCTGGCGATCACCGCCACCACGGCAGCAGCAAAAGTGCCCAGCAGGTACAGGAACAGGATCGGCCGGATATGGGTTTCCTGGCCGTGCTTGTGGTTGGCAATCGAAGCCATCACCAGCACAAACACCAGGATGGGCGCCACGGCCTTGAGCGCCGAGACAAAGACCTTGCCGATAAACCCGGTGGCTTGTGCGACGTCGGGTAACAGCAGGGCCAACAGGATACCGGCGATCAGGCCGATGATGATTTGGGTGACCAGGCTGATAGACATCAGGCGTTGAAAGAGGGAAGGGGCAGCAGTCATAAAAGGGTTGTCTCTAGTTTTTTTAATAGATGCAGCTAGGCAGCATGAATCTGGCAGGGGCGAAGTCTAACATCTGTAGGAAACGTCTAATCCGGGTGCGGCGTTCCGTCGCCACGATGGGACACATTCTGTTAACATTGCCCATCCTCTTATCTCTTCTCTATCAGCGGGCCCTCCGGGCTGTCGTTGATGTCGCTGTTTTCTGGAGTTTTTGATGTTGTTTCCGATCCTGCTGTTGTCGGCGGCCGGTTTTACCGTGCTGACCACAGAGTTCATCATTGTCGGCCTGTTGCCTTCCATCGCCCGGGACCTCGATGTCAGCGTGTCCCAGGCCGGGTTGCTGGTGACGTTGTTCGCCTTCACCGTGGCGGCGTTTGGCCCGTTCCTGACCGCGTATTTCGCGCGGTTCGAGCGCAAGCGGCTGTTTATCACGATCCTGATCATGTTCGGCCTGGCCAACACTCTGGCGGCTATGGCCTCGAATATCTGGGTCATGTCCCTGGCCCGGTTGATCCCGGCGCTGGGGCTGCCGGTGTTCTGGGCCCTGGCCAGCGAGACGGCGGTGGACATCGTCGGGCCGGATTTCGCTGGCCGCGCAATTGAAAAGATCGGCTTCGGCATCGTATGTGCCACAGTCTTCGGGATTCCGGTGGGCACGCTGATTTCCGATATGTTCGGCTGGCGCACCGCTTTCGGCATTCTTGCCGTGGTGGCGTTTGCCAAGGCCTTGCTGCTGTTTATCTACCTGCCGAAAACCCGTGCAAAGAACGACCAGGTCAGCTTGCGCTCGCAGTTCAAGATCTTGCGCAGCCCGCTGATGCAGGGCCATATCCTGCTGTCGATCCTGGTGTTCAGCGGCATGTTCACCGCCTACACGTACCTGGCGGACATCCTTGAGCGCCTGGCGGGTTTCGACGGCACGGTGGTGGGTTGGTGCCTGATGGGCTTTGGCGCGGTCGGCCTGATCGGCAACTCCTTGGGCGGGCGCATGGTCGACCGGCATCCGCTGATTGCGTCGATGGTGTTCTGCGGCTTCATGATCGCGGGCATGGTGGCGCTGGTGCCTGCCATCCATTCCACCATCGGGCTGGCGGCGGCGATGGCCGTATGGGGCGTGACCCAGGCGGCATTGTTTCTGGTCAGCCATGTGCGGCTGATGAAGGCCGCGCCTCATGCGCCGGCCTTTGCCGCCTCGCTGAACATCGCCGGGGCCAACCTGGGGATTGGCCTGGGGGCGTTGGTGGGCGGTCACGTGATCGACACCCTGGGCCTTGGCAGCCTCGGCTTTGCGGCGGCCGGTTTTATCCTGCTGTCGATCCTGCTGGCGCTGTGGCTGATGACTGCCAAGACCCGCGCCGTCTGCGCCTGAGTCTTCAGGGCAGGGCCGTAAACAGCTCCCGTCTTGCACCTTCGGTAATCGCCACGATGCCGGGGTGCTTGACCTTGCGCTCTACCGAGATCGCATAAAACGACTCGGTCACCGCATCCGTCTGGCCGATCAGCACCACGCCATATTGGCGTTCCACCTCATCGGCAATCACGCTGGGCGCGATAAAAATCCCGCTGCCGGATTGGCCGAAGGCCTGCATCAACGCGCTGTCGTCAAACTCCCCGACAATCCGTGGCTGGATCTGCTGCTCGGCAAACCAGCGCAGCAAACGGCTGCGCACTACTGTCTCGGCGCCCGGAATCAACAGCGGCGCACCCTGCAGGCATTGTGGGAAATCGCCGCGATGCTGGTCAGCCAAGGCCTGGGTCGCGAAAAAACTGATCCCGCATTCCCCCAACTTCTGGCTGTAGCCCTTGATGTCCAGGTGCGGGGGCATCGGGCTGTCGGAGATCACCAGGTCCAGGCGCTGGATCGCCAGGTCTGCCAGCAAGCGTTCGAGTTTGTCTTCACGGCAGGTAATGCGGATCGGCTCGCTCAATTCCATGGTTGGCGCAATCAGCCGGTAGACGATGGACTTGGGCACCACATCCGCCACGCCGACCCGGAACACAATCTGCTGCTCGTTGGGCTGGGTGCGCAGCATCGCCTCCAGCTCATTGCCCAGCTGGAACATCTGCTCGGCATAGGGCAGGGCCTGGCGCCCGGCTTCCGTGAGTTCCAGCTGGCGTCCGACCTTTTGAAACAACGCCACGCCAAAAGTCTGCTCCAGCAGGCTGATCTGCCCGCTGATGGTTTGCGGCGTGAGGTTCAGTTGCTCGCAGGCGCGCACGATGCTGCCGGTCTTGGCGACGACCCAGAAGTAGTGCAGTTGTCGGTAATTGAGCATGGCGGCCAACACTTCGTGAAAACCGAAGTATAAATGAAAAAAATACGAATTTTACTGAAGTGTTCATCTGCATAGAATGCGTCGCTATCGAGGGGCCACTACTTGGACCCAACGGTTCTAACGAGGAACGCATCATGAAACTCAAATCTCTGGGCGCAACGGCGTTACTTGGGCTTTCATTAGTCATGCTCAGTGGCTGTGACCAAGCGGAAAAAAGCGCGCAACAACTGCTGGGTAAAGCCTCCGAGTCGGCCAAACAAGTGATTGACGACACTCATCAGGCCGCCGAGCAGGCGTTGAGTGACGCGACCAAGGGCTTGATTGCTCCGCCGGAGCGCAAGCAGGACAACGAGGAACAGGAAGACAACACGCCTGAGTCCACCTCCCAAGAAACCTGATACCCGCACATCACACCAGGACTGAACTATGGAATACCTCTTACAACTGGCCGCCAGCCCGACCGCGTGGATCGCACTGGCTACTCTGATCGTCATGGAGATCGTGCTGGGGATCGATAACCTGATCTTTATCTCGATCCTGACCAACAAGTTGCCGGTGCAACACCGGGCCAAGGCCCGCCGCATCGGCATCAGCATGGCATTGATCCTGCGTCTGGGCCTGTTGAGCACCATTGCCTTTATCGTGCAGTTGACCGAGCCGGTCATCGATATCCTGGGGCAGTCGTTCTCCTGGAAGGACATGATCCTGATCGCCGGTGGCCTGTTCCTGGTGTGGAAGGCGACCACCGAGATCCATCACAGCATGGACCCTGAGAAGGAGCATGTGGACAGCGGCACACCGAGCGTAAGCCTGGGCTTCGCTTCGGCGATTGGCCAGATTCTGTTGCTGGACCTGGTGTTCTCCATCGACAGCATCATCACCGCCGTGGGCATGACCGAGCACTTGCCGATCATGATCATTGCCGTGGTGGTCTCGGTCATCGTGATGCTGGTGGCCGCCGAGCCGTTGGCCAAGTTCATCAACGAGAACCCGACGATTGTGATGTTGGCTTTGGGCTTCCTCATCATGATCGGTATGACGTTGATTGCCGAAGGTTTCGGCGCCCATGTGCCAAAAGGCTATGTGTACGCGGCCATGGCGTTCTCGGCGGCTATCGAGTGCCTGAACATGATGCGACGCAACCGGCATAAACGGCTTGCTGCCAAACACTAAGGGCTGAACATAAAGGCCGACTGCATGCAGTCGGCCTTTTGCTGTCTGCTAGAATCCGCCCACTTGACGCCTTGAGGGATACCCATGAACGAGCCGATTCGCCTGACCCAATACAGCCACGGTGCTGGTTGCGGTTGCAAGATCTCACCTCAGGTACTGGAAGTGATCCTCGCCGGCAGTGGCGCACAGAACCTCGACCCCAAGCTCTGGGTAGGCAACGCTTCGCGCGATGACGCGGCGGTGTATGCCATCGACGACGAGCGCGGCGTGGTGTCTACCACCGATTTTTTCATGCCGATTGTCGATGATCCCTTCGACTTCGGCCGTATTGCCGCCACCAACGCCATCAGCGATATCTACGCCATGGGTGGCGATCCGTTGATGGCCATCGCGATTCTCGGCTGGCCGGTCAACGTGCTGGCCCCGGAAATTGCCCGGGAAGTGATTCGCGGCGGTCGCTCCGTGTGTGACGCTGCCGGGATTCCCCTGGCCGGTGGCCACTCCATCGACGCCCCCGAGCCGATCTTCGGCCTGGCCGTCACCGGGCTGGTGGAAAAACGCCACATGAAGCGCAACGACACCGCCACCGCCGGTTGTCAGCTGTACCTGACCAAACCCTTGGGTATCGGCATCCTCACCACCGCCGAAAAGAAGGGCAAGTTGCGCGAGGCTGATATCGGCCTGGCCCGTGACTGGATGTGCACCCTCAACAAACCCGGCAGCCGTTTTGGCAAGCTGGCCGGTGTCACGGCCATGACCGACGTCACCGGTTTCGGCCTGTTGGGCCACCTGGTGGAAATGGCCGACGGCAGCAATGTGACTGCCCGCATCGAATACGAAAAAGTCCCACGCCTGCCCGGGGTTGAGTACTACCTGGAGCAGGGCTGCGTGCCTGGCGGCACCTTGCGCAACTTCGACAGCTACGCCAGCAAGCTGGGGCGCCTGAACGAACTGCACAAACGCGTGCTGTGCGACCCGCAAACCAGCGGCGGCCTGCTGGTGGCGGTCACGCCCGAAGGCAATGCCGAATTCCTTGCCGTGGCGGCGGAACTGGGCCTGAACCTTGAGCCGATCGGCGAACTGGTTGAGCGACAGACCAACGCGGTAGAGGTGTTCTGATGCCCATCGACATCACCGATTACCGCGATATCTTTCTCAACGACCGGCCGATGATGGATACCCGCGCGCCGATCGAGTTCATCAAGGGCGCGTTCCCCGGGGTGATCAACCTGCCGTTGATGACCGACGACGAGCGCGAACGGGTGGGTACCTGTTACAAGCAGCAAGGCCAGCAGGCGGCCATTGTTCTCGGTCACGAACTGGTGTCCGGGGTGATCAAGGCCGAACGTATCGAACACTGGGCGCGCTTCGCCCAGGCCAATCCTGATGGCTTGCTGTATTGCTTTCGCGGCGGGATGCGTTCGCAGATTGCCCAGCGATGGTTGAAAACCGAGGCGGGTATCGACTATCCGCGAGTGGGCGGTGGCTACAAAGCCATGCGAACCTTCCTGCTCGACACCGTTGAAGGCGCCACCGCGCAATGCGACTTCGTGTTGCTGGGCGGCATGACCGGCACCGGCAAGACCGAAGTGCTCGGCCAGTTGAACAACGCCCTGGACCTGGAAGGCCACGCCAACCATCGCGGCTCCAGCTTCGGCAAGCGCGCCACGGCGCAACCCTCCAACATCGACTTCGAAAACCGCCTGGCGGTGGACCTGCTGAAAAAGCGTGCCGCCGGTATCGAGCAGTTCGTGGTCGAGGATGAGAGCCGCATGATCGGCAGCTGCGCCCTGCCATTACCCTTGCACAAGGGCATGCAGGGCTTTCCGATGGTCTGGCTGGAAGACAGCGTTGAAGGCCGCGTGGAGCGCATCCTGAAGGATTACGTGGTGGACCTTTGCGCTGAGTTTGTCACGGTGTTTGGCGAGACTGGCCAGGAACTGTTTGCCGAACGCCTGACCCAGAGCCTGGGCAATATCCACAAGCGCCTGGGCGGCGAGCGGTTTGCGCGGTTGTACGCGATCATGCAGGACGCCTTGGCGGAGCAAGCTCGCAGCGGTGCGGTGGAGTTGCACCGTGGCTGGATTGAGGGGTTGTTGCGTGAGTATTACGACCCGATGTACGCCTTTCAGCGGGAAAGCAAAGGTGCGCGCATCGAGTTTGCGGGAGAGCAAGCGGCGGTGGTGGAGTATTTCCGGGACAGGCTCGCTCGGCGTAAGTAATTGATTGAGTTGGCCGGCCCTTTCGCGAGCAAGCCCGCTCCCACATTCGACCGCATTCCTACAGGATAAACGCGGTCGAATGTGGGAGCGGGCTTGCTCGCGAAGAGGCCCTCAAACTCACCCAATCACTACAGGATAAACGCCCCGATCAGCCCACACACCACCCCCATCAGCATGGTCAGGCCGGCCACAGTCACCAGCACCCGCGCGTCGAAGTCCTTGCGCAGCATCAGCAGCGACGGCAGGCTCACGCTCGGCAGGGTCATCAGCAGGGCCACGGCCGGGCCGGTACCCATGCCGAGGGTCATCATGGTCTGCACAATCGGAATTTCGGCGGCAGTCGGAATCACAAACAACGTGCCGACAATCGCCAGCGGCACCAGCCATACCAGGCTGTTGGCCATGGCGCCGTCAACGTGGGGAAACAGCCAGACCCGCGCCGCGCCGAGGATCAGCACGGCCAGGATGTACACCGGAATCGTGCTCCAGAACAGCTGCCACAGGGTGCGCAGCCAGCGGCTCAGGAACGGTTCGGTTTCGGTAAGGCTGGCTTGGGCCACGGCGTCCAGTGCCGCTTCCGGCACCTGCTCCGGCCGCGCAATGCGCTGCGCCACCAGCGACACACCCACCACCAGCACGATCCCGGCCACCAACCGCAGCGCGGTAAAGCCCCAGCCCAGCACAAAACCCATGAACACCAGCGTCGCCGGGTTCAACACGGGGTTGGCAATCCAGAACGCCAGCGCCGCGCCCACCGACACCTTCTGCCGACGCATACCGGCGGCCACCGGGGCGGCGCAGCAACTGCACATCATCCCTGGCAAGGCGAAGAGCCCGCCACGCAGGGTGGAACCCAGGCCGGCGCGACCAAACAGGCGCAACAGCCAGTCTCGGGGGATCAGCACTTGCAGCAATGAGCCAAGAATGACCGCCAGCACAGCGGCTTTCCAGATCGCCAGGAAATACACCTGGGCGTAGGCCAACGCAGCGGCCAGTGGCGCGCTTTGCTGGTCGTTGAGAATCGACGCACCGATGCTGTGGTTATCTGCCGCAATAAACGCCTTGGCGTAGTATGGCGACCACTTCACGTAGTAGAGGCCGATGCAGGCTACCAGCAGGAACAGCGCTGGTTTCCACCAGAAGGACCAGCCCCGGGCAGGCTGGGTGGAGGAGAGGTTGGACATGTGGATGATCCGCAGCTGAGTCAATAGCGCAGCATCATACGCTGTGGCACTCAGATATCGGCGCTAACCTGCGTTGCATCCGGGCAACTCTGTTCGCCGTTATCCAGCCCTTGCTTGTAATTGCGGCTCAGCAGCGTGGCCTTGCCGTTGTGCCAGGTCAGCGTCAGCACGTACAAGGTGTCGAAATCACTGCCGGACCAATCGTCGGTAATCACATGTTTTTCGCCTACCGCTTCACTGGCCACCTTGTTGATCAACTCCGGCAGGTAGCCGTGGGACCAGGCGGTGTAGATCACGGCGTTATGGTACTTATCTTCCACCAGCTCATCGGCGAGGGCGCTGGTGTCATTGGCCGAGAAGTTGATGTTCACCGGCAACCCGAGCTTGATGGCGCTGGGGCTGATGGTCATCAGTGGGCGAATGTAGCTGTAGGAGTTGTCTTTCTCGCCTTCCTCGACGTTGCGGGTCGGGTTGGCGGCAAACACAAAGTCAGCCTTGCCGAATTTTTCCGGCAGGACGCTGGCCAGGTTCATCGCGCGGTTCAAACCCTGGCAATTGAGCTGGCCGAGGCCGCCGGCGGGTTTTTCGGCATGGCGCAGGAACACCAGGGTTTGCACGCCGTCGACCTGCTGGGCGCGGCTGATTCTGGATTCGAGGGTCAGGCCGACTGCGGCGCCTACCAGTAATACCGGCAGTAGGATGTAGGAGTAGCGTTTCAGGCGTTTCGCAAGGCACAGAGGCTTGATAGTCATTGAGGCTCGAGTCTTCGTGCAGCGGGTTAAGGCGGACAAGCCAGGTGTTCCGTGTCGTGAAAGTGGCTTCCTTGGGGTCGCACTTAAGAGTGCAACCGGGCACTTTGGTTCGTTACAGGTGGACAATGGGGCGGCATCCCTGCCGAGTGCAGGAGATTAACCGGCGGATGTTGCGGATTTAAGTCGGGTGCGCGCCGACGGTTCAGCCACTATTATCAGGGTTTTAACTGGGCTTTTGCGATGAACTCACTGACAGACTTTCCCATCACCGCCAAATGGCCGGCCCGGCATCCTGAGCGCCTGCAGCTCTATTCCTTGCCGACGCCCAACGGGGTGAAGGTGTCGATCATGCTGGAGGAGCTCGGGTTGCCTTACGAGGCGCACAAAGTCAGCTTCGAGACCCAGGACCAGCTCAGCGCCGAATTCATGTCGTTGAACCCCAACAACAAGATCCCGGCGATCATCGACCCCAATGGCCCCGGCGGCCAGGCGCTGGGCTTGTTCGAGTCGGGCGCGATCCTGATCTACCTTGCCGAAAAGAGCGGCGAGTTGCTGCCCGAAGACCCGGCAATGCGTTATGAGACGATCCAGTGGCTGATGTTCCAGATGGCCGGCATCGGGCCGATGTTTGGCCAGGTTGGGTTCTTCAATAAGTTCGCCGGCGCTGCCTACGAGGACAAACGCCCGCGTGACCGCTACGTCGCTGAGGCGCGCCGCTTGCTGGAGGTGCTGGAAAAGCGCCTGCTGGGCCGCACCTGGATCATGGGCGACGAGTACAGTATCGCCGACATCGCCACCTTTCCATGGGTGCGCAACCTGATTGGTTTCTACGAGTCCGGCGACCTGGTCGGCATCACCGACTTCGCGAACGTGCTGCGGGCGCTGGACGGGTTCGTCGCCCGGCCTGCGGTGATCCGTGGCTTGAACATCCCAGCTTAAGGACCTGCATGCCTTCCTTCGACTTCAAACAGCTCGACGTCTTCAGCAACGTGGCCTTAAAGGGCAACCCGCTGGCGGTGGTGCTGGGCGCCGACAGCCTGAGCGACCGGCAAATGGCAGATTTCGCCAACTGGACCAACCTCAGTGAGACCACGTTTTTGCTCAAACCCCGTGATCCACGGGCGGACTACCGCGTAAGAATCTTCACCACCCTGCAGGAACTGCCGTTTGCCGGCCATCCGACCCTCGGCAGTTGCCATGCCTGGCTGCAGGCGGGCGGCCAACCCGCCGGCGAGGAGATCATCCAGGAATGTGAGATCGGCCTGGTGCGCATCCGTCGCCAGGGAGATGAACTGGCGTTTATTGCGCCACCACTGCTGCGCTCCGGCCCGCTGGAGCGCGAGTTGGTTGAGCGCGTGCGGCGGGGACTGGGCCTTGAACCCGGGGCGATTGTGCGTAGCCAGTGGGTGGATAACGGCGCAGGTTGGCTGGCGGTCATGCTGGAGGATCGCGAGCAGGTACTGGCGCTGCATCCGGATTACTCGCAGTTGCAGGGTCTGGCCGTGGGCGTGATCGCCCCGTGGAACCCCGGGCGGGACGGTGACGAGGCGCAATTTGAAGTGCGGGCCTTCATTGCCGGCGACGGTGCCCCGGAAGACCCGGCCACCGGCAGCTTGAACGCCGGTGTCGCCCAGTGGTTGCTCGGCGAAGGCCTGGCGCCCAGCCGCTATGTGGTCAGCCAGGGCACAGCCATGGGCCGCGCCGGGCGAATCCACGTCGAACAGAGCGGCGAGGAAATCTGGGTCGGCGGCGCGGTGGCCGTTTGCATTGACGGGCGTGTACAGCTCTAGATCAATGCAATTGTTACCGGGCCTGCAATAAACTGTTCCGCACTTGGCGTTTGTACTCTGCGGTGCACGAGGCATAAGCTTTCGCCCCAACGTTTTTTTCGTCCTGCCTTTTTCAGGAGCATCAATGTCCAGCCAGTTCCCCGAAGCCCGTCCACGCCGCCTGCGCCGCTCTGCGGAGTTGCGTGGCCTGTTCCAGGAAAGCGAATTCACCCTCAATGACCTGGTACTGCCGATCTTCGTTGAAGAAGAAATTGACGACTTCGTACCGATCACCAGCATGCCCGGGGTGCAGCGCATTCCTGAGTCGAAGCTGCCGGGTGAGATCGAGCGCTATGCAAAAGCCGGGATCAAGTCGGTGATGACCTTCGGTGTGTCCCATCACCTCGACGCCTCCGGCAGCGACACCTGGCAAGAACGTGGCCTGGTCTCGCGCATGTCCTCGATCATCAAGGACGCGGTGCCGGAAATGATCGTGATGTCCGACACCTGCTTCTGCGAGTACACCGACCACGGCCATTGCGGCGTGATGCACGGCGCCGAAGTCGATAACGACCGCACCCTGGTCAACCTCGGCAAACAAGCCGTGGCCGCCGCCCGCGCCGGTGCCGATGTGATTGCGCCATCCGCTGCGATGGATGGACAGGTCCAGGCCATTCGCCGCGCGTTGGACGAAGCAGGCTTCAGCCATATTCCGATCATGGCCTATTCCACCAAGTTTGCCTCGGCCCTCTACGGCCCGTTCCGCGAAGCCGGCGGCAGCGCGCTCAAGGGCGACCGCAAGAGCTACCAGATGAACCCGATGAACCGCCGTGAAGCGGTGCGTGAATCGTTGTTGGATGAACAGGAGGGCGCGGATGCGCTGATGGTCAAGCCGGCCGGCGCGTACCTGGACATCATCCGCGACATTCGCGAAGCCTCGCGTTTGCCGGTGGCGGCGTACCAGGTCAGCGGCGAGTACGCGATGATCAAGTTCGGTGCCCAGGCGGGCGCGATCGATGAAGCCCGCGTGGTGCGGGAAACCCTGGGGTCGATCAAGCGCGCTGGGGCGGACTTGATCTTCACCTACTTTGCGATGGACCTGGCACTCGCCGGGATCTGAGTTACTCAAGGCCTGGTGGTCAAGGGCGTGTGCGGGGGCCAATGTCTGGGCCGCCGCGCGTGCCAGTCAGAAGTTAATGCTGCTGGCTATATCCTTGAGGGCTATAAAACGCCGACCGGTAATGCCCTCATCAAAGCGCTTCAGTTCGCGCAAAAAACGTTTATTCAGCTCATCCAGTTCGGCAATTCCAAAGCTGTACCACGTGTCATGTAAATGTCGTGTGCCTTGGGGTGGGCCAAAGTACATTTTAAAACAGAGACGGTTACGTAGCGTGTCGCCAAACGTCACCAACTTTCGTCTATTGATCGGTGGAATGGTTTTGCTGGACGGCGCAGGCACGCGAAGTCGTAACGGGAAGATATTCTGCTGGTAATGACCCATTGCTCCATGATCTGCCGAATGTGCAACCGTGACATCCCAGATGAAATAAGCGATTGCCCTGGCGAATGTGTCGCCCTCTCTCAGGCGTTGGTGTGCCGGGAAACCAGTCACCCAAGCGGCGATGGCATCGCTCCAGTAAGTTATAACGGGATCGTCAACGTCGATGTAAGAGGTCGCCGCACTTACAAAGTCAAATATTACGTCGTAATAGCCCCTGATGAAGTCGTCAAAGTCTGACCATATTTTTTCCGGAACCAGAGGGAACGTGTAGGGTGGATAGCTACTATTGCCTTCAATCCCGGAAAAGGCATCGGTCATCAGCCCCGTCCATCCACGACCTTCATCAATAACCGGAACATTTCCCCATCCAGGATACGGTGTATAGGGCAGGAACTGATTGTTATGAGCGACGGAGTACGGTTGTAACGACACGGCTTGATTAATTGCCAGTTGAATTCTGGTGTGGGGAGCCAACAGCTTAAAGAGCAAATGCTCCTTGGGCAGCGCCGTTAAACTGATGGCGCTGATGGTATCCACCGGGAAGTGCAGCCGGGGGTGAGTCAACAAGGTGGTCAAACACAGCGCGCCTTGCAGTACAAAATATTTGGCCAGTTCCCAGGCGTTTTTGTCGTCTGGCGTTAATACCAGACCATTTATTTTTATGGCCAGCACAGTGCCGGAGTTGTTGCTGTCACGCTTGAATAACGTCAGGCTGGGCGCCGAATGAATGCCGTGCAGGGGGTCCCAGCGGTTCATGCTCACTGTGTCGATTTTCAGATATTTAGGCGCGCCGTGACTATCAAACAAATTGTCGGAATTCAGTAGTTCTGGGAATTCGCGGGCATCCTCCGTGTGCACTGGAGTCAGCAATTTGCTCAGGGTTCCATAAAATAATTGTTGCGCAAACAGTAAGTCGGAAACCGGCCGTAGCTTGTAATCACCCGCAAGCATCTTCAAGAGTATTTTGACGCGGCCGACCTTCAAGGTTTTAAGGTAGTGGGATACCACATCGATGCGAAAGTCATCGATCTGAGCCTTGGGGACTCTTTTTATCATGGCCGGCAACTCACCGGCCAAGGTGTTGGCTTTCGGCCATGGGCCCTGCATTCCGTATAGATAGTCGTCGGCGGTGTAACCCTGAAGCGGTCCCGCCCATTCCGCATAATGTTCGACTGACATAAACAATCTCCTTTTTACGAGAGTGAAGATTGGTTAGCGGTCGCAATACCTGAACAAATACGCCGTCACTTATATATGCCTTTTAGTCGCCCAGGGGCTGCGTCAGCGCTTCGAACAGGGACGTCAGCGTCGCCCGAATATCAGTTAAACGTGAAAAAAAACCTGCCACAACTGTGATAATTGACAGGTTATATTTTTTTGCAGATGTGCTACGTGATGCTGGATAGCGCGCTGGAGCCGGAGGCCGTTGAACGGGGTCGGCGAACCCCGGTTAGACTTACCGGTCGATATCTGCCAAGACTGGCCCATCGTCACCCAAGGAAGCCCCATGCATTCATCCCGCCTGATCCTGTGCCTCACCACCTTGCTGGTGCTGGCCGGCTGCTCCAGCCAGCGCACCCAGCAATTGCCCGAGCGCAGCGAAGCCGAGGTAAAGGCGCAGATCGTGCGGCTGATGCCGGCCAGCGTGCCGGATCGTGGCGGCTGGGCCCAGGACATCTACACCGCCTTCAACACGCAGAAAATCTACCCCAGCACGGAAAACATCTGCGCGGTATTGGCCGTGACCGAGCAGGAGTCCACCTATCAGGTCGACCCGCCGGTACCGAACATGGGCAAGATCGCCCAGGACGAAATCCTGCGCCGCGCCGCTAAAGTCCATGTGCCGGCGGTGCTGGTGCGCACGGCGCTGCAACTGCGCTCGCCCACCGGCAAGTCCTACGCCGAGCGCTTGAACGCTGCGCGCACCGAGCGGGACTTGAGTGGAATCTTTGACGACTTCATCAGTGTCGTGCCCTTGGGCAACACCCTGTTTGGCGGTTTCAACCCGGTGCATACCGCCGGCCCGATGCAGGTCAGCATCGACTTCGCACAGAAGCAGGCCCGGGATTATCCCTACACCGTGGACGGCAGCATCCGTCGGGAAGTGTTTACCCGCCGCGGCGGCATGTACTTTGGCATCACCCATCTGCTGGGCTATCCGGTGAATTACGACCAGATGCTGTACCGCTTCGCCGATTTCAATGCGGGTTGGTACGCCAGCCGCAATGCGGCATTCCAGGCGGCGGTCAGCCGAGTCTCGGGTACCACGCTGGCGCTGGACGGCGACTTGATCAACTACGGCTCGTTCCTGCCAGGCACCACCGAGCTGGCAGTGCGCTCACTGGGCAAGGCGCTGGACATGCGCAACCCGAGCATCCGCAGCCAGCTGGAGCAGGGCGAGCGTCTGGATTTTGAAGACACCACCCTGTACCAACGGGTGTTCGCCCTGGCCGACAAGGCCGCCGGCAAACCGGTGCCGCGAGCGATCCTGCCGGGCATCGTGCTGAAAAGCCCGAAGATCACCCGCAACCTCACCACCGCCTGGTTCGCCAAGCGCGTGGATGAGCGTTATCAGCGTTGCATGAAGCGTTAGGGGCGGCGCTTGACCAACTTGCGCCACAGCCACACCCACAGCCACAGCACAGGGAAGGCCAGGATCACGAACGGCAATACGTAGCTGGCGCGCTCCAGGGCGTCGGCGGTGCCGTCCACCAGGTTGTCGCCCAGGTTGCTGAACATGCGCCTCAGGCGTGACTGCTGTTGCAGGCCGTCGGAGGTGCTGAAATTCAGGGTCACGCGGTTGGTGTCCAGGCGACGCTTCTGGCCTGCGGCGGCCTGGGCCAGCTCCTGCAGGTCGTTTTCGATATTCGCCTGCTCCTTGCTCAAGGTGATCAGGTCGCCCACGGTGATGTCCTTGCGCTTGGCCAGTTCATCCAGGCGCTGCTGCTGGGCCAGCAAGCGCTCCTGACGACGCTGTACATCGGCGACGGCATCGGCCAAGTCTTCGGCGGTAGTGATCCGCTGCCCCAGCTTGCCGCCTTCGGCCGCCATGGCCACCAACGGTTCAACCCCGGCAGGTGCAATGCGCAACACCATCTGGCCGCCGTCGCCGTCTTGCTTGATACCGAGAATATTGCACGGGCCGAACCGCGCCGACTCGCAGGCCTCGCGGGTGGCCTGCATGCGCGGTGCCAGCAGGGCGATGGGCAGCGACAGGCTCAGCTCATGCTCGTAGGCCAGCTGCGCCCCGGCCTTGCCTTGTTCGCCGCTGATGACGGTGGCTTCGGAATGGCCTTTTGGCGAGCAGCCGGTCAAGACCAGCAGCATCAGCAGGAGAGAGGTTTTGCCGTCCGGGTGGCGCATGACAGTTCCTTGGGGTGTGCAAAAGTGGCGATTAAACCGGGTCCGGCGGATTAACGCAAAGCATCGTGGAGGATTTGCAGCGCTGATCTTGATAGTCGTCGCCCAAGGGCTGGGGTACACCTCAAGACTCATTCCAGGGAAGAATTTGCCATGACCGCCCATGTTGTCCCCGAAGGTTTTGTCCCGTTGTCTCGCAGCAGCCCTTTGCTAGACCTGCTGGGCCCGGTGTACTGCCGTGGTGAAGGAGTGCAGCTGGAGATTGGCCTGCGTGCGGACAACCGCCACGCCAATGGGCGCGGCACCGTGCATGGCGGCGTGTTGGCCACCCTGGCGGATGTGGGGATGGGCTACGCGATGGCGTTTTCCAGCGAGCCACCGCTACCGTTGATTACCGCGAGCATGACCCTCGACTACCTGGGAGCAGTGCAAGTGGGGGAGTGGATCGAGGTGCGCTTGGAACACCACAAGCGTGGGCGGCAGATGGCATTTGCCACGGTCAGCGTGCAGGTGGGGGAGAAGGTGGTAGTGCGGGCAAGTGCGGTGTTTGCGGTGCCCCAGGTGCGGGACTGACTGAGCGCAGTCCTGTGGCGAGGGGGCTTGTCCCCCGTTGGGCCGCGCAGCGGCCCCTAAAACCCGAGCTGAAGTTCTACCTGAAACACCGAGGTCAATGTATTGGGGCTGCTGCGCAGCCCAACGGGGGACAAGCCCCCTCGCCACAACCGGGCCTTCTCCATGTTGCTCGTTAAATCAGCTGCGCTCGAGCGCCAGTGCGACGCCCTGACCGCCACCAATGCACAGTGTGGCCAAGCCTTTCTTGGCGTCGCGCTTGATCATTTCATGCAGCAGGGTCACCAGCACGCGGCATCCTGATGCACCAATCGGGTGGCCGATGGCAATCGCGCCGCCGTTGACGTTGACCTTCGCCGCGTCCCATTCCAGCTCTTTGCCCACCGCCAGTGACTGCGCGGCGAAGGCTTCGTTGGCTTCGATCAGGTCCAGGTCGCCCAGGCTCCAGCCGGCCTTGTCCAGGCAGCGGCGGGTGGCCGATACCGGGCCAATGCCCATGATCGCGGGATCGACGCCGGCGTTGGCGTAGCTGGCAATACGGGCCAGCACTGGCAAGCCGAGCGCTTTGGCTTTATCTGCGCTCATCAGCAGCACGGCAGCCGCGCCGTCGTTGAGGCTGGACGCATTGCCGGCGGTGACGGTGCCGTCTTTCTTGAAGGCCGGCTTGAGCTTGGCCAGGGATTCGGCGGTGGTGCCGGCGCGTGGCTGTTCGTCCACCGCAAAGGCCACTGGATCGCCCTTGCGCTGGGGAATCAGGATCGGCGTGATCTCATCGTTGAAACGACCGGCTTCAATGGCCGCGGTGGCTTTTTGCTGGGAGGCGGCGGCGAAGGCGTCCTGGGCTTCACGGCTGATGCCGTACTTGTCCACCAGGTTCTCGGCGGTGATGCCCATGTGGTAGTCGTTGAACGCATCCCACAGGCCGTCGGTGATCATGCTGTCGATCATCTTCGCGTGGCCCATGCGCAGGCCGGTGCGGGCGGCCGGCAATACGTACGGGGCCAGGCTCATGTTCTCCATGCCGCCGGCGATGATCACCTCGGCGTCACCGCAACGGATCGCTTGCGCGCCAAGGTGCAGGGCCTTGAGGCCCGAGCCGCAGACCTTGTTCAGGGTCAGGGCCGGTACGGCGTGGGGCAAGCCGGCAAGGATCGAGGCCTGGCGGGCCGGGTTCTGGCCGCTGCCGGCGGTGAGCACCTGGCCAAGGATCACTTCATCCACGAGCGCGGGGTCGATGCCGGTTTGCTCCAGCAGGCGACGGATCACCGCAGCCCCCAGCTCCGGGGCCGGGATGCTTGCCAGCGAACCTTGGAAGCTGCCCACGGCGGTGCGGGTGGCAGCAACAATCACGACGTCTTGCATGGAATCTGTCCTCACTGGAAGTGCATTTCTGGAACGTGGTCCGGGACGATCAGTTTACCGGCTGTCTTGCTGACGATCTCTTCAACACTGACGCCAGGTGCGCGTTCCTTGAGGACAAAAGCGCCATTTTCGATTTCCAGGTAAGCCAGGTCCGTCAGCACACGCTTGATGCAGTTGGCGCCGGTCAGCGGCAGGCTGCATTGGCTCAGCAACTTGGATTCACCGTCCTTGGACGCGTGGGTCATGATCACGATGATGTTCTCGGCACCGGCCACCAGGTCCATTGCGCCGCCCATGCCCTTGACCAGCTTGCCGGGGATCATCCACGAGGCGATGTTGCCTTGCACGTCGACTTCAAAGGCGCCAAGCACGGTCAGGTCGACGTGGCCGCCGCGAATCATCGCGAAGGATTCGGCCGAGGAGAAGATCGATGCGCCAATGCGCGCGGTGACGGTCTGTTTGCCGGCGTTGATCATGTCGGCATCGATGGTTTCTTCTGTCGGAAACGGGCCCATGCCCAGCAGGCCGTTTTCCGACTGCAGCATCACTTCCATGCCCTCGGGGATGTAGTTGGCCACCAGGGTCGGGATGCCGATGCCGAGGTTGACGTAGAAACCGTCCTGCATTTCGCGGGCGACGCGTTGAGCCATTTGTTCGCGGGTAAGAGCCATTGTTTGTCTCCTTATTATTTGGGCTGGTGGATTATTTGCGGAGGGTGCGCTGTTCGATGCGCTTCTCGAAGGTGCCGCAAATGATCCGGTCGACGTAGATCCCTGGGGTATGGATATGCGCCGGGTCCAGCTCGCCCGGTTCGACGATTTCTTCGACTTCGACCACGGTGATCTTGCCGGCGGTGGCGGCCAGCGGATTGAAGTTCTGGGCGGTGTGGCGGTAGATCACGTTGCCGAAGTGGTCGGCTTTCCAGCCTTTGACGATGGCGAAGTCGCCGGTGATGGATTCTTCCATCAGGTACGGGCGACCGTTGAATTCACGGGTTTCCTTGCCTTCAGCGACGGGTGTGCCGACGCCGGTGGCGGTGAAGAACGCCGGGATGCCGGCACCGCCTGCGCGCAGTTTTTCGGCGAGGGTGCCTTGGGGCGTCAGGACCACTTCGATTTCGCCGCTGAGCAGTTGCTTCTCGAACAGCGCGTTTTCACCGACGTAGGACGCGAAGACCTTGCTGATCTGCTTGCCTTCCAGCAGCAGGCCCAGGCCAAAACCGTCGACGCCGCAGTTGTTGGAGACCACGGTCAGGTCGCGGGTGCCTTTGCGCTTGATTTCGGCAATGAGGTTTTCCGGGATGCCGCACAGGCCAAAGCCTCCGGCCAGCACCGTCATGCCATCTTCCAGGCCTGCCAGCGCCTCTTCATAGGACGCTACGCGTTTATCAAAACCTGCCATATGCACCTCTTTTATTGTTTGTGGGCCAGCCATATGAGCCGAGTGTTGCGCCGACGGATTGATTTGTTAAGTTGTTTTTTAAGGTTGATTGATTTAAAAAACAGCATAGTCGCCAGCCATCGGGAGAAGCTTCATGACAGTTAAACAGATGCGCGCCTTTCTTGCCGTGGCCCAGACCCTCAGCTTTGCAGCGGCCTGCGAGCGTTTGCATCTTTCCCAGTCGGCCTTGAGCCTGACCATCAAAGGTCTGGAGGAAGGCCTGGGCGGGCGCTTGTTCAGCCGCAATACCCGCAATGTCGCGCTGACTCCCGAAGGAGAATCGCTACTGCCCCTGGCCCGGCGCCTGATCGCCGATTGGGACAATGCCGAGGATGAGTTGCGCCAGCGTTTCACCTTGCAGCGCGGGCGGGTGACGGTGGCTGCGATGCCGTCGTTTGCCGGGAACCTGCTGCCGCCGATCCTGAAGATTTTTCGGGCGCGCTATCCCCAGGTCAACGTGACGGTCAATGACGTGATCAACGAGCAGGTGCTGGAAATGGTCCGGGATCGCCAGGTGGAGCTTGGCGTGGCGTTTGAGCCTACGGAAAGCTCGTCGCTGGTGTTCACCCCGCTGTATGTGGACCGCTTTGTCGCGGTAGTGCCCGGTGACTCGGCGTTGGCGCGTCGGTCCGATATCGACTGGCACACCCTGCTGGAACACCCCTTCATCACCTTGCAGCGACCGTCCACGGTGCGGGTGATGCTGGAAGAACACCTGAAGGCGCTGGACATGAAGCTGCCCGTGGCCCTGGAGAGTCATCAACTGGCGACGGTGGGCAAGATGGTTGCCAGTGGCTTGGGCGTCAGTGCGGTGCCGGCGTTGTGCGCGCGACAAATGCAGGAGGCAGGCGCCCATTGCATCACCTTGAGCGATCCGGTGATCGAACGGCCGATTGGTGTATTGACCAAGCCCGGTCACGAACTTTCGGCGGCGGCCCAAGCCATGTTTGATATTTTTTGCGATGAAGCGGGGAAGGGGCGTTTTCCGGCGTTGTTGCAATAACAGCCGGCAATAAAAAAGCCTGCTCGTTCAAGCGAGCAGGCTTAAGTGATCAGTGCGTAGTTATCAGCAGTATCTGTCGATCACCTTAACTTGCGAATGGCCTTTAAGGTTCTGCCACTCGGTATTAAGTGTATGAAAGACCTGCTCGATAAAGTTGCGATCAGCGGCGGCTTTCTTGCCGACATAACCCTGGCCGCGGCGGTACATCTTCAGGCGCGCTGCCAGTTCACGGTTATTCCTGTCGAACTCTTCTTCCACGGTATGGGGCGCCAGGCAGTCAATATGGACCTGGCCCGATTTACCAATCCAGAGGATATGGTCGTCGAGCGTGTCTTTCTGCGCTGCGAACATCTCAGCCAATTCATCGATAGTTGGTTGGTTGTTCAGATTCATGTGTAAGCCCCTTGACCAGTTGGCGATCTTTAGTTGATCCATTAAAACTACTCAGTTGTCTCCGGCTCAGAAAACCGGGCGTCAGCGACTGTCTGCCGAATACGGCAGGGTCTTGAACCGATGCATGTAGTCTTGCTGATGAACTGCTACGCAATGGTTTCATAACGAAGACAAGCAGCGTTTGAGCTCCTTGTACCGATCCTTTCGGGCCGGTCAGCTTCATCAATCTGCCTTGTGGGCAGTGCACATCCGGAAAAAACAGCTCGGCGGTCAGACGAGCTTGTTCAAAACGCTTGTTACCAACGCTCCCGATCCGGGAGACGCTTGAATCATGCAATTACAAAATGGTTACGTCAACGATTATGTAGTGATTATTTTAAAGCACTACATAAATCCCCGTGGCACGGGGATGAGAGCGGAATGCGTGACTTGGGCGTCATTTTCTGGGAGTCGAGTCGGGTATGAAACTGTAGGAGCGAGCTAGCTCGCGAAGATCGTCAACGATAACGCGGGGCTTCTGAGAGTCAGCGGGGCTCTCAGGTTTTTCGCGAGCAAGCTCGCTCCTACAGGAGGTGCTCCACCAACAATGGCAGCAGGCGCTCGCAGGAGGCCTCGATCTTGAGTTGCAGCAACTCATCGCCCCGTGTCTTGCCCAGATTGATGGCAATCACGGGCTTGCCTTGCTCAACCATCGCCTTGCA
The DNA here is from genome assembly GCF_052682255.1 of Pseudomonas sp. 32A. NCBI lineage: Bacteria > Pseudomonadati > Pseudomonadota > Gammaproteobacteria > Pseudomonadales > Pseudomonadaceae > Pseudomonas > Pseudomonas sp. 32A. The sequence continues at coordinate 5,672,158 of NZ_JBQYLY010000001.1, forward strand.
CAACCGAAACGCTGAATACGCCATCAACGACGAACCCACCACCAGCAAGCCTTCCGCTTCGTCCACGGCCGCCATCGCCTTGGCGGCCGTGCCTTGCGCAACGTTCTCGCCGAAAAACACCACATCCGGCTTCAACCGTTGCCCGCCGCAATGGGGGCAGCGGGGCACCTGGAAGCGTCCTTCAAAGGCCGGGTCCAGCAGGGTGTCACCGTCCGGTGCCTGAACCGCGTCCACCCCCGCCAGGTATGGATTCTCGGCTTCCATCTGGCGTTGGATCAGGTCCCGTTCGCTGGTCTGCTGGCAATCCAGGCACAGCACCCGGTGCAGGCTGCCGTGGAGTTCGATCACATCATGGCTGCCGGCCTGGTCGTGCAGGGTGTCGACGTTCTGGGTGATCAGCCCGGTAATGCGCTGACGTTGCTGCAGGGTGGCCAGCGCGATATGCGCCGCGTTCGGCTGCGCGACACGCACTCTCGGCCAGCCGAGCATCGCCCGGGCCCAGTAGCGACGGCGTGCCTCCGGGGTTGCGAGGAACTCCTGGTACATCATCGGCGCCTTGCCCCGGCGCACGCCTTCGCTATCGCGATAATCGGGAATCCCCGAAGAGGTGCTGATACCCGCACCGGTCAGCACCAGGAAGCGCCGTTCGGCCATGGCCCGGTGCAGGTTGTCGAGCTGGTTATCGACTTGATGTTGCAGGGTATCGAGCATGGGGTCCCCAATGATTATTCGCCGCGAATGTACTGCTCCAGCTGTTTGATCAGGTCGGCCTGTTCGGCAATCGCTTCCTTGACCAGGTCGCCGATGGACAGCAGGCCAAGGAGCTCGCCGTTCTCTACCACAGGCAGGTGGCGCAGATGTCGGTCAGTCATGATAGTCATGCAGGTCTCGACAGTCTGGTGAGTGTCGACGGTGATCACCGGTGAATTCATGATCTCGTGGGCTTTGGTCGTCACCGAAGACAATCCATGGAGGATGACCTTACGGGCATAGTCTCGTTCACTGATGATGCCCACCACCTTCCCGTCCTGGAGCACTGGCAAGGCCCCGACGTTTTTCGAAGCCATCACGATCAAGGCCTCAAATACCGTATGGTCGTGGGGGATGGTGTGGACTTGCTGGTTTTGCTGGTCTTTGGACTTCAGCACTTGGGCAACGGTTTTCATGGAGGCCACTCCGGTGTTGTTATTGTTGGGAGGTTAGCAGGCCCTACAGAATCCTGGATGGCCTGCAGCAGGGCAAGGTCCAAAGCGGCATACATCCCGTCGAAAAACGTCATTGGCGCGATTTTTTAGTGCTTCTCAGCCTTTGTTTGCCGGTTTCGCCGCCCGTTTCGGGCTGGTGGCCGTCTTGCGCTTGGCCGGTTTGCGTTTGTTTTTCCACGGTGTAGCGCCACGTCCTGCCGGGCTGGCCGGACCGCTGATGGTCAGGCGCATGCCGGTGCAGCGGGTGACTTGCTTGCTCATCCACGCCGCCTGTTTGGCGACGAACTCTTCCAGGCTCATCTCTCCGCTTTGCACCATGTCCAGTGCCTGCTCCCAGATGGCCGTGGTGCCGGGGTCGGCGATTGCCCGTGGCACTGCATCGATCAGGCTGAACGCGGCAGGCGTTGCCGACAGCGCCTTGCCGTTTTTCACCAGGTAACCGCGATCCAGCAGGCCCTGGATGATCCCGGCGCGGGTGGCTTCGGTGCCGATCCCGGTGGTGTCCTTGAGCTTTTGCTTGAGCAGCGGGTCTTCCACCAGCTTGGCGACGTTTTTCATCGCCTTGATCAGGTCGCCTTCGGTGAAGGGCTTGGGTGGCTGGGTCCACAGGTCCTTGAGGTTGACCTTGGCCACGGCGTAGTCCTGGCCTTGAACCAGTTTTGGCAAGGACTGCGGCGCAGGTGCTTCACGGCCCTTGGCCGGCGCCAATGCTTCCGGCAATGCGCGTTTCCAGCCAGGCTCGACGATGACTTTACCGACAGCCCGCAAGGCTTCACCGGCACAATCGAAATCTGCCTGGGTACGGTCGTACTCGTGGTTGGGCAGGAACTGCGCAAGGTAGCGGGCGCGAATCAGGGTGTATACCGCGCGATGCTTGCCGGTCAGTTGCCCGACATCCTTGCCGGCGCCGGTGGGAATAATGCCGTGGTGCGCGCTGACCTTGGCGTCGTTCCAGGCCCGTGAGCGACGTTGTGGGTCCATGTGCGGCATCAACGCGTTCACTGCCGGATCGGCCCGGCCCAGCGCCGCGAGGATTTTCGGCGCGTCGCCGTGCTGGCTAAGGGGCAGGTAGCCGCAATCGCTGCGCGGGTAGGTAATCACTTTGTGGGTTTCGTAGAGCGACTGCGCAACATCCAGGGTTTCCTGAGCGCCGAGGCCGAGTTTTTTCGAGCAGATTTCCTGCAAGGTGCCGAGGTCGAAGGGCAGGGGCGCCACGTCGCGCATCCGCTCGGTACGCAGTTTGACCAGTCGCGCGCTGGCGGCGTTGCTCATGGCGTTGGCCGCGTCCCGGGCAAGCTCCGGATTGAGGCAACGGCCCTGATCGTCACAGGCGTCTTCGGTTGCGCGCCATTGTGCGGTAAAGGTGATGTTGTCGTGGAGCAAATCCACATCGATGGCCCAATAGGCAACAGGTACAAAGTCGGCAATGCTGCGGTCCCGGTCTACCACCAGGCGCAGGGTCGGGGTTTGCACACGCCCAACCGGCAACACGCCCTGATAACCGGACTGTTGGCCCAGCAGGGTAAACAGGCGGCTCATGTTCATCCCGATCAGCCAGTCGGCGCGGGAGCGGCCGAGGGCCGAATGGTAGAGGCTGAAGGTTTCAGCACCGGGCTTCAATGAGGCCAGGGCCTTGCGGATGGATGCGTCATCGAGTGCCGAGAGCCACAGCCGCTGGATGGGACCGCGATAACGGCAATGCTCCACCAGCTCCCGGGCGATCATCTCGCCTTCGCGGTCGGCATCGGTGGCGATCACCAATTCCTGGGCTTCCCCCAGCAGGCGCTTGACTGCCTTGAACTGGCTGGCGGTCTTGGGCTTGACCAGCATCTTCCACTTCTCGGGAATGATTGGCAGGTCGGCCAGCACCCAGCGTTTGTACTTGGCGTCGTAGCTGTCGGGCGGGGCGGTTTCCAGCAGGTGGCCGATGCACCAGGTCACGGTAACGCCTGAACCCAGCCAACAACCGTCGCCACGCCGAGTCGCGCCGAGCACGGCGGCGATATCCTTGGCCTGGGACGGTTTTTCACAGAGGAACAGCCGCATGGTCACCACATTCGTTACGAAATTGAATGGGGAGCAGGATGGGCAATAAATCAGAATTGGGCAACTTTTATCTGGATGGATATACAGCAATTTGTGTGTCTGGTGCTAAACCCAATGTGGGAGCGGGCTTGCTCGCGAATGCGGTGTATCAGTCAACCTATCCGGCGACTGACACTCCGCATTCGCGAGCAAGCCCGCTCCCACACTGAATCTCCAGTGTCAGCCGGATCGACGTTTAGTTATTGTCGATATCCACGTTCTTGGTTTCTTTCAGGCAAATCAGCCCCACGATCAGGCTCACCCCGGTAATCACCACCGGGTACCAGAGCCCATAGAAAATATCCCCGGTGTACACCACCAGCGCAAACGACACCGTCGGCAGGAACCCACCAAACCAGCCGTTACCGATGTGGTAAGGCAGCGATAACGAGGTGTAGCGGATACGCGTCGGGAACAGCTCCACCATCAGCGCCGCCAGCGGGCCGTAGCACATGGCGGCGATCAGGATCAGCGCGACGATCAGCACCACCACCATGGTTTTGTTGACCTGCGCCACGTCAGCCGACTGCGGATAACCCGCCAGCGTCACCGCGCCTTTCAGGGCGGCTTCGTCGTAACCATCGATACGCACATCCCCCACGCTCACCTGCACCGCACTGCCGGCCGGGGCGGCGGCGCTCTCGTACGGCAGGCCTTGTTTCACCAGGAAGGTCTTGACCTTGTCGCACGGGCTGTCAAACCGCGCCTTGCCCACCGGGTCGAACTGGAAGGTGCAGGTGGCTGGGTCCGCCAACACCGTGATCGGTGACTGGCGGCTCGCGTGGTCCATCGCCGGGTTGGTGTAGTGGGCCAGGCCCTTGAAGATCGGGAAGTACAACGCGGTGGCCAGCAGCAGGCCGACCATCAACACCGGCTTGCGCCCCAGCTTGTCCGAGAGCCAGCCGAAGAAGATGAAGAATGGCGCGCCAATCACCACGCTGATGATCAGCAGCATGTTGGCCAGTGCCGGGTCCATCTTCAGAAACTGCGTGAGGAAGAACAGCACATAAAACTGCGCGGCATAGAACGTCACCGCTTGCCCGGCGTTGATGCTGAACAGCGCAATCAGCACGATCTTGAGGTTTTCCCATTTGCCGAACGACTCGCGGATCGGCGCCTTGCTGGCCTTGCCTTCCTCTTTCATTTTCAGGAACGCCGGCGACTCGTGCAGGCTCAGGCGGATCCAGGTGGAGATGCCCAACAGCACGATCGACAGCAGGAACGGCAGGCGCCAGCCCCACACTTCAAACTGGTCGCCGGTGAAGTAACGGCACGCCAGCACCACCAGCAGCGACAGCAACAGGCCGAGGGTCGCGGTGGATTGAATCCAGCTGGTGTGGAAGCCACGTTTGCCCGCCGGGGCATGCTCGGCCACGTAAGTGGCTGCGCCGCCGTACTCGCCGCCCAGCGCCAGGCCCTGGAGCATGCGCAGTGCCACGAGGATGATCGGTGCGGCGATGCCGATGCTTGAATAGGTGGGCAGCAGGCCCACGCAGAAGGTCGCCAGGCCCATCAGGACGATGGTGGCGAGGAAGGTGTACTTGCGGCCGATCATGTCCCCCAGCCGACCGAACACCAGGGCGCCGAACGGGCGCACTACAAAGCCGGCCGCGAAGGCCATCAGGGCGAAGATAAACGCCGTGGTGTCGTTGACCCCGGCAAAGAACTGCTTGCTGATCACCGCCGCGAGGGCGCCGTAGAGGAAAAAGTCATACCACTCGAACACCGTCCCGAGGGAGGAGGCGAAGATGACTTTCTGTGTGTCGTTACTCGAGCGCGCGCCGAGTGCCGGGTCCAGGGGTTGAGCGTGTTCTGACATTGGGTAGCCCTCACAGTGATTATTTATTGTTGTTCCACTGTCGGCGCCAGTTTCAGCGCCGCTATTCCACTGTAGGAGCGAGCTTGCTCGCGAAAAACGTCAACGATAACGCGTGCATTCTGGATTAACGCGGTGTCTTTGCGTTCTTCGCGAGCAAGCCCGCTCCCACAGGTCTAGCCGGTAAGGTAAGTTCAAGCCGGTAAGGTCAGTTCTTTCTCCGGGGCGAGGCTCCTTGTGTTCGGCGAAAGGATAAGCTGCGCGGCTTTTTCCGCGATCATCAGCGTGGGTGAGCAGGTGTTGCCTGAAGTAATGCGTGGCATGACCGACGCGTCGGCGATACGCAGGCCCGGAATGCCGTGCACCCGCAGTTGTGCGTCGACCACGGCGTCCTTGTCGCTGCCCATGCGGCAGGTGCCCACCGGATGGAAAATCGTGGTGCCAATGCGGGCAGCGGCTTCTTGCAGTTGTTCGTCGGTTTGCAGTGCTTCGCCGGGCAGGTATTCCACCGGGTTGAATTGCTTCAGGGCTGGCGCCGAAACGATGCGGCGGGTCAGGCGAATGGCGTCGGCGGCCACCCGCAGGTCTTCCGGGTGGCTGAGGTAATTGGGGCGGATCAACGGCGCGTCTGCCGGGTTGGCCGAGCGAATGTCGATGCGGCCGCGGCTTTGCGGGCGCAGGTCACACACCGAGGCGGTGAAGGCCGGAAAGGCGTGCAGCGGTTCGCCGAAGCGCTCCAGGGACAGCGGTTGCACGTGGTATTCGAGGTTGGCCGACGTCTGTTCCGGCCCGGAGCGGGCGAACGCGCCCAACTGGCTGGGGGCCATGGACAGCGGGCCGCTGCGGTCGTACAGGTAGCGCAGGCCCATGCTCATCTTGCCCAGCACGGTGCCCGCAATCTGGTTCAGGGTGCGGGCGTTTTCCAGTTTGTAGATCAGGCGCAGTTGCAGGTGATCCTGCAGGTTGCCCCCGACGCCGGGCAACTCGTGCAGCACCTCGATACCCAAGGGCTTGAGCACGCTGGAAGGGCCGATACCGGAGCGTTGCAGGATGCCGGGCGAACCGACGGATCCCGCGCACAGGATGATTTCCTTGCGCGCCCGCCATGTGACGGCCTGGCCTTGCTGGCGAGCAACCACTGAGGTCGCGCGACCGTTCTCCAGCAACACGCGGTCGACTTCAACCTCCGTCATCACCGTCAGGTTGGGCCGCTGGCGGATCGGCTTGAGAAACGCCTTGGCCGCATTCCAGCGCACTCCGGATTTCTGGTTGACCTGGAAGTAGCCGCAGCCTTCGTTGTCGCCCTGGTTGAAGTCGCTGATGCTCTCGATACCACTCTGCTGCGCGGCATCGCGAAACGCGTCGAGGATCGGCCAGTGCAGGCGCTGTTGTTCAACCCGCCACTCACCGCCGTCACTGTGGAACTCCGAGGCGCCGGCAAAATGGTTTTCGCTTTGCTTGAACAGTGGCAGCACATCTTTCCAGGCCCAGCCGGGATTGTCCTCGGCCCAGCCGTCGTAATCCCGGGCCTGGCCGCGCATGTAGATCATGCCGTTGATCGACGAACAACCGCCCAGCACCTTGCCCCGTGGATAGCTCAGCGCACGGCCTTGCAAGCCTTCCTGGGCTTCGGTCTTGAAGCACCAGTCGGTGCGTGGGTTGCCGATGCAGAACAGGTAGCCGACGGGAATATGGATCCAGGGATAGTTATCGCGACCGCCGGCTTCAAGCAGCAGCACGCGATGGGCAGGGTTGGCAGACAGTCGATTCGCCAGCAGGCAGCCTGCGGGGCCGGCGCCTACCACCACGTAATCGTATTCAGCAGCTGCAGAATGCATCTGTGACCTCGCTTGTTTTTCTTATTGGCTCCATCCTAGTTGTTAGTTTTCGTCTTAAAAATGTTAGTTTTTACCCAGCTGCTGTGCGTTTTTAGACAGCGATGCTTTCAAGGTGGAGAGCGGAGGCGATATGTTCGACTGGAATGATCTGCGGTTCTTTCTCGAGTTACAGCGTAGCGGACGCTTGCTCACGGCGGCGCAACGTTTGAAAACCACTCACGCCACTGTGGCCCGGCACATTGAGGCCATCGAGAAAAGCCTCGGCACCGCGCTGTTCGTGCAGCACGCACAGGGTTACGAACTCACGCCTTCCGGCGAAGCCCTGCTCAAACACGCCGAAGCCATGGAAAACGTGGCACTGCTGGCCGAAGAAGAACTGACCCATTCCGCCGCGCCCCTGGGCAAGATTCGCCTGGGGGTGGCTGAAGGTCTGGGGGTGATGTTTCTCGCCAGTCGCATGGGCGGCCTGTTCGAACGCTACCCGGGCCTGGAAGTGGAACTGCTGGCGGTGCCGCGCTTCGTCAGCATCCTCAACCGCGAAGCGGAAATCAGCATCCACCTCGAACGCCCCAGCGTCGACCAATTGGTGACCCGCAAACTCACCGACTACCGCCTGGCGCTCTACGCCAGCCGCAGCTACCTGGACCGTACGCCACCGATTGAAAAGCGCGAGGATTTGGCCGTCCATGCCTGGATCGATTACGTCGACGATTTGCTGTTCAGCCAGGAACTGAAATTCCTCAGCAGCTTCTGCCGCAACCCCAAAGTGGTGTTCCACAGTACCAGCGTAATCGCCCAGCACCAGGCGGCGCGCTCGGGGTTGGGAATTGCCGTATTGCCGTGCTTCATGGCGGCGAGCGACCCGGACCTGGTGCCGCTGCTACCGGCGGAGAGCATCCAGCGCAGCTACTGGATCAGCTCCCGGCGCGAGTTGCACAAGTCGGTAAGGTTGCGGGTGTTGTGGGATTACCTGGTGGAACTGTGCGCGCGGGAGCAAGGGGTTTTGTTGGGAGAGGGTTAGAGTTTCACCACCTGATGCACCTGCTCACCACAGGCCCGGATCTCAGTGATCATTTTTTCAAACGGCGCGCTGACAATTTCATCGTGGGTCAGCCAGCGTATCTTCTGCACCAAGAGGTAGTGATAACGCCATTCACCCTTGACGCGTTCACCCGTCAAGTCCAGGTCGTACCACGGCGAGTGCACCTGGCAGGCCTTGATGTCCTTGTCGATCTGGCCACCCGACAGTGCGATGGTGTAATCCAGCGTCTCGGGGTTGCCTATGTACAAGTCGGCCAGTTGCCCGTTGCGGCGATAGTTGAGCAGCCCGTCCCATTTTTCCTGCAGCAAGGCATCGTTATAGACGTGGTCGTTGCCCAGCGGCTCCAGGGGCCGCATGTCCGTCAGGGTGGCGCTGACCTTGTAGCTGGCCGGGATCAAAAAGGCCGTGTCGGGGCGCTCGACTTGGCAGTCGGTGATCTGTTTGCCAAAGTTGTCGCAGATGTTCTGGTCGCTGGCGGTGGAGCCTTGCTGGCGGTCGGCGAGGCTCAGTTGCATCAGCGGCATACCGCGAAAATCAACGGTGGCCGAGACGCGGGCGGTGCCCTGGGCGTCGAAGCGTTCCTGCTTGTCGAGGATCAATGTGGTGGCGGCAGGTTGCAGCGGAATGTGTTCTTCACGTACCTGGCCCTCGGCATTGGTCACCAGCACCCAGCGGTCCTGGATATCGGGCAGGGTCTGGCCTGGGGCGAAGACCGGGTTGGTCGGGTCCAGCCACCACACCTGGCCATCGACTTCGGCGCGGACAATGGCGTGGTTCGGCGCGCCGGTGCCGGGAATCAGCAGCGGGTTGACCACATCACCACGGCTGACCCAGGCGGGTTCGGCCTTGATTCCGCTGGCCTTGAGCATGGCCGCCAGCAGCGTCGAAAGGTCTTTGCAGTCGCCGTAGCCGTGCCGTTCGATTTCGGCCAGGCTGAAGGGTACATAGCCGCGATCCGAGGCGCGCCAATCGCCCAGGTAACGGTAGTGGTCGTTGATGTGCTGCATCAGGCCGGCCACTTGCTGCGCCGGCGGCAGGCCGCGAACGGCGGCCACGGCGGCGGCGCCCTGGGGCGGCAGCTTGGCGCTGAGGATCTGGTTGTAGCGTTCGGCGAAGTTGCCGAAGTACTGCTGGCGATCCAGGGAGCTGCCGACTTCGATACGCGGGGCGTGGCGTATGTAGGCGTTGGCGGATTCGTTGATGTAGCTGAGGTAGGTCGGGGCCTTTTGCACCACGTCCAGGGTCTTGCGATTGGCCGATGGGGTAATGCTGAAACCCTCCATCAGTTCGCTGCGCCACTCGATGGGCCGCTCGGCGGTGAAGCGTGCCTTGAAGTGGTCGCGCCGTGCGGCGCTGGGGCCGAACTGCAGGGCGTAGTAGAACTCGGTCATCAGCGGTTTGGCGGGATAGTGTTCGCGCACCGTGTAGCGGATTTGCGTGCCGACCCGCAGGTTGGGGAATGCCAGCGAGGTCTGTTTTTCCCGGGAGAATCCCTGGTCAGGATTGGGGGCGGTGCGGGTGTCGATTTGTGCCTGGTCCAGGGGCACCGGTTTGCCGCCGGGCTGGGTGGACTCGGCCTTGAGCAGTTCAAAGCCGTCCTCTTCCTGATAGCTGAAGTCGATCCGCGAGAGCATTTCCCGGCCGCTCGGCTTGAGGATGGTGTAGTGGTAGCGCGTGGTGCAGTCGACGCTGGCGTCGCGGTTGAAGTGGCAATGCAGCTCGGTGTCACTGGCCAGCGGGGCTTCGGCCATCGGTTGCAGGGCGGCAAACGCGCTGTGGCTGGCAAGCCCCCAGCTGATGCAGATCAGGGGACGGTAAAACGAAAAACGGTGCATGGGCGCCTCAGGTGGAACATTGACACAAGTACCCTAGGGGTACCGAGAAGGCGCCGGATGATAATGGATCGCAACACGAATGCCTAGCATTGTCGGACAATTATTTTCGCTGAAAGGCCCGGGATAGAGCCTTCGTTAATGTTTTAAGGATTATTTTTCGAGCTCAAACTCGACACTTCCCAGTCGTTCGCCGTTCACCAGCACGTGCACCGCGTGTTTGCCGGGATAGTGTTTGCGTGTGGTCAATTCACGAATATGTTGGCCACGGCTGATAGCGTGATGTTCCCCGGCGCCCAGGGTAAACGCCTTGAGCTTGAACACCTTGGACGCACTGTGACCGGCGCTTTTCACATAGTCGATGGCGTAGTCGACCACCAGCTTTTGTGGGGTGTCGGCGATGGATTCCAGGCTGAAAGAGAGGTTGATCCGGTCGCCCAGGTTAATCACCGCCGGTTCGACTTTCAGCTGATGGAGCTTCACCTCGGCCTTGGCCCCGGCGCCCATGATCGTCAGCGCCCGGGTGTTGCCTTGCTTGATCAAACTGCGCAAGGCGTGGCGGGCGATCCAGGCGGTGTGGGGATTGTCCAGAGACCAACCTTCGATCAAGGTCAGCACCCAGTCGGGATGGTCCTTGGTGATGTCGTTGAGGTGGTTGGCCACCGACTTGCGCACGTAGAGGCTGCTGTCGGCCTTGAGGTTATCGAGGATCGAGGCACACAGGTTCGGGTCGGCCTGCACCTCGGCCAGGCGGAACGACCATGGCAGCCGTGGCCGTGAACCTTCACTGGCGAGGCGTCGTACGTGTTCGTTGTCATCCAGCGACCACTGTTGCATCACCGCCAGGGTGCGCTTGAAATCCTTCAGCAGGAAATACCGCACGGCAAACTCGGCAGAGCCAAAAGTGGTGAAGTACTTGAGCGCCGCCATGGAGCGCTTGAAATCATCGCCGCCGTAGCTGGCGACGTAGTGGGGCAGGGACAGGCTGACAAAGGCGCTGTTCAGCCGGGGCGCCAGGGCATACAGCAATTTCAGCGTCTGGGGGTAATCCAGCGGGATCACGGCGTGCAGGCTTTCGCTGACCCGCGCCATGCGCTGCATCACCGACAAGTTCGCAAGCCCGGTCTTGGCGTGTTTGAGAAAGCCCTTGGCGTCGAACGCCGGGTACACCGCGGTCATTTCAGTGGCGATGTGTTGCAGGCGTTCGGCGTTGAAGATTTCCTTCAGGGCGGGCGGTTTGTTCGGTCATGGGCAAATCCGCAGATGAAGTTGGCCATCAGAGTACATGCAAAACCCGATAGCGCACGCCCCACGTCGTAGCAGCTGTCGAGCCTGGGCGAGGCTGCGTCAGCGGTGTATCAGACACACCGCTGACGCAGCCTCGCCTAGGCTCGACAGCTGCTACGGGGAGAGGTTGAGGGTTAGAGGTACCAGCGATATTCCCGCGCATGAATTTCCTGCTGGAATGCCAGGTGGTCCTGGCGTTTGTTTTCGCAATATACGTCGACAAACTCGGCGCCCAGGCCTTCGCGCAATGCCGGCTGATGTTGCATGGCGCGCACTGCGTCGAGCATCTCCAGGGGGAAATCCGTGCCGCTGTTGCGGTCTTCGTTCAGCGGGGCGATGGGTTCTTTGGCCGCCTCAAGACCGTGTTCAAGCCCCACCAGAATCGCCGCCAGCACCAGGTACGGATTGGCATCGGCACTCGCCAGGCGATGTTCGATGCGCAGGTTGCGCGGGTCGGATTCAGGGATTCGCACACATGCGTCGCGATCCTCGTAACCCCAGCACGCGCGGGTTGCCGCGTTGACCGTGCCGCCGAGCCGGCGGAAGGCGTTGTGGTTGGGCGAGAAGATCGGCATGCAATGGGGCAGCAGTTCCAGGCAGCCGGCCACGGCGTGGCGCAGCGGTTGCTGCTGATGGGCCGCCAGCAGGTTATTGCCCGCCGCGTCGTACAGGCTGACATGCACATGCATGCCGCTGCCGGGATGTTGCAGGTAGGGCTTGGCCATGAAGCTGGCACGATAGCCGTGCTTGAGGGCCACGCCTCGGGTGCTGCGGCAGAACAGGGCGGCCCAGTCGGCGGCGCGCAGGCCATCTTCCAGGTGGCCGAAATTGATTTCGAACTGGCCGGGGCCGAGTTCGGCGGTGATCACGGTGATGTCGATGCCCTGGGCCTTGGCGGTCTCGACCATGTCGTCCAGTACCGGGGCGAAACGCGACAGGCGCTCGATGTGTAGATTGGGCTGGTCGTCGGCGTCATCACTCAACGGGTCACGGGCGAATTGCGGCAGGCCATCGCTGAGCTTTTTATCGAACAGGTAGAACTCCAGCTCAAACGCCACCACCGGGTGAATGCCCTTGCGGTTCAGGCGCTCCAGCACGTTGGCCAGCACTTCTCGGGGTTCGAATTCGATGGGCGCTTCGGTGCCGTCGGAGGTGATCAGCATCTGCCCAAGCGGCTGCGCTTCCCAGCTCACCGGCTTGAGGGTGCCGGGCACCAGGCGGCGGTTGGCGTCGGGGTCACCGTCGTGAAAGCAGTAGTCGCCGATCTTGAACAAACCGCCCTGGGCACCCAGCAGCACTGCGTTCTGCGGCAGTTTCAACGGGCTGCCGGCGGCGACCTTTTCCAGCATGTCCACCGGGTAGCGCTTGCCGTAGAAATGCCCGGGAATGTCCAGGGCAATCAGGTCGACATAACGCACATCGGGATGGTTCTGGCGAAAGGTCCGGACTTCGGCCAGCAGCGTGGAGGAATGGCTTTTCACGGGTGACGCTCCTTGGTGTGCCTTCAGTTGTAGACCCACAGCACACGGGCTGGCAGGTCAGTCAGGTTGCCGTAGCGGCAGTGGGCGAAACTGGCCAGGTGGAAGCTGTCACCCGGGCGCAAGGTGACCGAGTCGGCCTCGCCCTCGACCCACAGTGTCAACTCGCCTTCCAGCACATAACCGGCCTGTTCGGCACGGTCGCTCATGGTCTGTTCGCCACTGTTGGCGCCGGGGGCCAATAGGCTGTCGAGCATCGAGAACGCGCCGTGCATGCTCGGCGACACCAGGATGTCGGTGATGCCGTTGGCGTAATACACCGTGCGCCGTTCATTGGGGTGCGTGACCCAGTTCACGGCCTTGGGTTTGGACAAACTGTAGAAGTAGGTGGTGGGCACACCGAGGGCATGGCTGATGGCGGTCAGATCGGCCACGGTAGGGCGCGACAGACCACGTTCAACCTGGGACAGAAAGCCCACGGAACGCTCGATCTTTTGTGCGAGTTGCGCCAGGGTGAGCTTCTTGTGCTTGCGCAGGTCGTGGATCAGGATCGCCAGGGCGTCGAGTTCTTCTTGCTTGTCCATAGGCGCGTCATGAAATTCTTATCAAGAAATTTCATGAAAAATTACAGGATTAATTTCATGGAGGCAATGGGTATGGAGTTGGCGGAGGATGATCGTTCCCACGCTCTGCGTGGGAATGCATCGTGTGACGCTCCGCGTCACCATGGCGCCGGGCTTGAAAGCGTGTATGAACGGGACGCGGAGCGTCCGGAGCGGCATTCCCACGCAGAGCGTGGGAACGATCATTCAAAAACCGGACAGGCTCACATCATCACGATGCCCCAGCAGCTCGGCCACCACCGACGTCGGCGATTTGTGCTTGTAGGTGTTGTAGTTGTTAACCGAGTCCTGGAACAGCTGGCGGGTGAACGCGACGCGGCTTTCCAGGCTGGCAATGTCTGCGGCGGGTGACGAGGCGTTTTGCGCCGCCGCCAGTTGTTGCTCGGCCTCTTTGAATTGGCCGAAGGCTTTTTTGCAACGATCGAGCAGCGCCACCAGTTCCCGGTAGGTGCCGAACACGTAAAGCGCGAGCAAGGTTACAATAGTCACGAAAATGATGATGACGTGGGTACCAGTCATTGGACTTCCTGGGCAGCTGGAAAAAAGAACCAATCTTATCTGATTAATTGCCGCCTCGGTCGTTGGCCGTCCATCCATCCGCCGCTTCAATCACTGCGCTGAATGATTCTTCACGGCTGCGGTCCGAATCTTTACGCGTCATTCATTGAAGGAAGTGCCCATGAAGTCCAAATCCCTTGTTGCCTGCCTGCTGGTTGCCGCGAGCCTGTCCGCCGCGAGTCTCACCGTCCAGGCCGCAGATACCCCGCAAAAAGCCGTGCAGCCTTCAAACATCAATACCCGCGACCTCAAGACGGGAGACCGTGCGCCAGACATTCTGATGCGTAAGGAGTCGGCCATTGCCGACTGGAAGAAACGTGGCCTGAAGCAGCCGGAAGAAGACAGCCAGTGGGCCCGTGTAAACGACAAGTACGTGTTGCTCAAAACCACCAACGGTACGATTCTCGACATCACACCGGTTAAAAAATAAACCGTTCAGCGGGATGAGCGACTGCGTCCTCATCCCGCTGCATTTGATTTTTGCATAAATGCATAAATCAGCCTTTATTTCGTCTCATCTTGCGTTAAGGTACATCCGCTTGCGGGTCGCAATGGCCTCGTCACCTTGATCAAAATGAGAGCAGGATGCTTGCCACAATAAGAAACTACCCACGTACCGTGAATCTGCTGCTGTCGGCCACGCTGATCCTTACGCTGGCCAAAGCCATCACGTTTCCGTACCTCGTGATCTACCTCACCAACCACTTCGCCCTCGACATCAGCCAGGTCGGCCTGGTGATCGGCAGCTCATTGATCGTCGGTTCGTTGCTGAGTGTGTACGGCGGTTTCCTGGTAGACCGCATCAGCAGCTATCGGCTGTTGCTCAGCCTGAGCGTAGTGTTTGCCCTGGGGTTTATCGGCACGGTACTCGCCCCGGAAATCTGGTCGTTCTACAGCTGCCTGATCCTGATCAACCTGGCGTACGCGGTGATCGATATCGCGATCAAGTCCGGGTTTGCCAGCCTGTTGCCGGAAGATCAACGCAGCGAAGCGTTTTCCATCAAGTACACCCTGACCAATATCGGTTATGCCGTAGGGCCGTTTTTTGGCGCCATGATAGCCAAGCTCGATATCAGCTTGCCGTTTATCTTGTCGGCTGTTTTGGGCCTCGGATTTTTCCTGCTGTATTGGCGTTGGGGCGACCGCACGTTGGCCACCGTCGACACCACGCAAAAGCCGGTGTCATTCCTCGCCGTGGGCCGCGTGCTGCTGCGAGATCATCGGCTGGTGTGCTTCACCCTCGGTGGCCTGCTCAGTGCCGTGGTGTTCGGCCAGTTCACCGCGTACCTCTCGCAATATCTGGTGACCACCACCACGGCTGAATACACCTACACCATCATCAGCGCGGTCCTCACCACCAACGCGGTGTTGGTGATCGCGCTGCAATACGCGATTGGCCGGCGGATTTCCCACCGTCATTTGAGCCAGTGGCTGATCTTCGGCCTGGGCATGTTCATGCTGGGAGTGATGGGTTTTGCTCTGGCGAGCAACGTGTGGTGGTGGATAGTGGCGATGGCGATTTTCACCGTGGGTGAAATCGTGGTGTTCCCGGCCGAGTACATGTTTATCGACCGCATCGCCCCGGACCATCTGCGGGGGATGTATTACGGCGCGCAAAACCTGTCCAACCTCGGCGCTGCCCTGGGGCCGGTGCTGTGCGGGCTGGTACTGGCCAGCCTGCCGGCCCACTACATGTTCTACATGTTGGCAGCGTTTATCGTCGGGGGAGGGGTGTTCTATTTTGTCGGTGCGTCGTTGAAGGCACGCTAACTGCTGTAGGAGCGAGCTTGCTCGCGAAGGTCGTTAACGATAACGCGCCACGCCTGAGTGAACGCGGTGCCTGGGCGTTTTTCGCGAGCAAGCTCGCTCCTACAAAGGGCGTAGCGGCAGGTCATCCAGCCTGAGTTTACCAACGGTGTTGCTCTGCAATTCGTAACGCAACTCGTCGACCATCTTTTCCACTTCCTGCGGGGTCTGCAGCTTGTTGACGCTGATCCCGGTGACCACCAGGTCCACCCGGCCGCTTTCGGCATCGAAGACTTTGAGGGTCAATGAGGCGTCACGGCACAGGGTGAACTCGCAGGTCAGGGGCGACAGAGCCTCTTCGATGCAGTTGCGCAGTTGGGAGAGCGTAAACATTAGGGCGCTCCTCAGCGACGACGCAGCAACAGGCCCAGCAGCAGGCCGACACCGGCGACGATCGCTACGGTAGCCAAGGGTTTTTGCTTGGCAAAGTCGCCAACGGTGTCCAGCGCGTCACCGTAGGTTTGCTGCAATTGGCCAGCGGCCTGGCGGGCCACACCTTCGGCCTGGAGACGTTCGTCACCGGTCAGATCACCCAGAAAACCTTGAGCCTTGCCGGCCACTTTCTCGACGGCGCCTTTGACTTGTTCGCTTTTCATGATGGATTCCTTAAAGGGCATGACATCTCGACAGCACAGGACCCAAAGCCCTGTGCCCACCCTTCAAGGTTAAGCAGTGCATCCCCGCGCAATAAGGCGAATTTGCACCGGTCGCACTAGTGCATTTGCACTCTATTTCGGCTTTTTAACCCGCAATTCACCGGCAAACAGCCCGCGCTCACGGGCCCAGACGATAGCTGCACTACGGCTATGCACCCCCAGTTTGGAGTACACCGTGGCCACATGGTTACGCACGGTGTTGGGCGCCAGTTTCAGGCGCGAGGCGATTTCCTTGTCGGCCAGGCCTTCGCAAATCAGCCCCAGTACATCGCGCTCCCGGGCGGTCAGGTCGGTGAAGGAAATGTTCGGTACATTGGGGCTGTTGACGCTCTTGGCATTGGCCAGTTTTTCAATCAGCGTCTGGCTGAACCATGAGGCGTCCTGCATCACTTCCTCGATAGCGGCCACCAGTTCCAGCTCGGAGCGCTTGCGTTCGGTGATGTTCATCAGCACCAGCAAATAGCAGGGCACGTCCTGGATGCTGACGGTGTCGGCAGACAGCACGCAGTCGATCAGCTCATTGCCTTTTTTGCGGATCTTCAGGTCGAGGCCGTCGAGGTTGCCGGCTTTTTCCAGGGTGGTGAACAGTTGTGTGCAGGCCTGGGGGCTGTCGATAAAGTCGATGTCTTCGATGGATTTGCCGATCAGCTCTTCACTGGTATAGCCGGTGATGGTCATGAAGGCTTCGTTGATATCCACCACCTGGCGGTTGGCGGCGTTGCACACCAGGGTCGGCACCGGCGTCAGGCGGAACGACTTGGCGAAACGCTCCTCGCTCTGGCGCAGGGCGGTTTCGGCTTTACGGCGGGGCTCCAGATCGGTGAAGGAAAACAGCATGCAGTCTTCCTCATTCATGTCCAGCGGCTGACCGGCCACGATCACCAGTTTGCTGCCGCCTTCGGGCAGTTTCAGTTCGGCTTGCATCTGCGGAATGGTCGCGCCTTCGCCCAGGCGCTTGACGGCGAGGTCCTTGTTTTCGGCCTGTTCCAGCACATCCAGTTCATACACCGAGTGGCCGATCACCTGGTCGCGGTTGTAGCCGGTCATCTCCAGGAAGCCCTGGTTGACCTTGATATAGCGCAGGTCGCTCAGGCGGCAAATCACCGCCGGCGCCGGGTTGGCGTTAAAGGTTTTTTCAAAGCGCTTTTCGGCGCTGGCCCATTCAGTGGCGTCGCTCAGGATCAACACCAGCAGCTCCGGCTCGCCGGACGCGTCGTCGAGCACCAGGCTGCGCAGGCGGTGCACCCAGGTCTTTTCCTCGTCGCCGGCGGACGTGACTTCCACCACCACATCGCTGAACTCTTCACCGTCCGCCACCCGGCTTAACGGGTAATTCTCAAGCGCCAGGGGATGATTGTTGCGATACCGCAAGGCAAAGCGCGCGGCGTATTCCTTGGTGTTGGCACCCAGGTCTTCGACGTTATCCACGCCATGCATCAGCAGCGCGGCTTCATTGGCCCAGAGGATGGTCTGGTCGGCCTCGGCGAGGATCACCCCATCGGACAAGCCGGAGATGATCTGCTGCAGTTGACGGCGGTTGGTTTCTTTGGCGAGGACGGCCTGGCTCATGGTTTCTCCTGGGGTAGGTCGCATGAGAAGTACGACACCTGAGGCTCAGGATAGTGCAGAGAAAGTGCGCGGCGCGGGGTGCGAATGCACCAGTGCGCCTAGTGCAATTGTGCCGAGACCGAAGGGTAGGTGCCTCGCCAAACTGGCCACCTACCCACTGTTCAAAGGATTTAACATGACCACTGTCTATGAAACCAACCGTTCGCTGTTTCGAGTTTCCTGGGGCTCGGTGTTGGCCGGTAGTGCAATTGCCCTGGTGACCTACCTGGTGTTGAGCGTACTCGGTACCGCGATTGGTGCCAGTGCAGTCAACCCGATGGCAGCCGGTAACCCGCTGAGCGGTTTTGGTACCGGTGCCGGGATCTGGCTGTTCGTCTCGACGTTGCTGGCCATCGGTGCCGGTGCATTCGTGGCCGGGCGCACCGCACCGGATCGCGGCGGCCTGCATGGCGTGTTGAGCTGGACCATCACCACCTTGTTGACCACCTGGCTGCTCGCCGCGCTGGCCACCAGCGTTGTCGGTGCTGCGGGTAACGTCGTCGGTAAAGGGTTGTCGGCGGCCGGTAGCGGCATCGCCGCCGTGGCGCCGGGCATCAGCGACAGCGTCAAACAGCAACTGAATGAGCAGGGCATCAAGCTGGACTGGAACAGCCTGCAAGGCCAGCTCGACACGTTGCTCAAGCAGAGCGGCAAGCCTGAACTGGACCCTGCCAATGTTGAGCAAAAAGCCGATCAAGCCGCTGCGGATGGCAAGCAATCGGCCAACGATGCGGCGACCAACCCAGCCCAGGCCGGTGATGAACTGAAGCAGTGGTTCGAGCGCGTCAAAGCGTCCGGTGAGCCCGCGTTGAATGCAGCAGACAAGCAGGCGCTGGTTAACATCGTCGCTGCGCGTACCGGCAAGAGCCAAGCTGAAGCCACCCAGATCGTTGACAACTATGCCCAGGCCTACCAGCAAGCCGTGCAGAAGGTTGACGAGCTGAAGCAACAGGCTGAACAGAAAGCCCGCGAAGCCGGTGAAGTGGCGGCCAAGCAACTGTCCCGCGCAGCGTGGAGCACCTTGTTGATGTTGCTGCTGGGTGCGGCGTTGAGCTTCGGTGTAGGTCGCCTGGCGATCACTACACGTCGGGTGCCATTGGCCTGATCATGATGTGAGGGGCTGGATGTGGCGAGGGCACAAGCTCCCTCGCCACAGGAATAGCCCTGCTTGCCCCTCTGCATCAACCCCGCCGAACGAGTAAACTGCCCGCCTTTTTATCCTCACGATGAAACGGTGGGCTTTTGAACGCAGTAAAAACCACAGGGCTGTTGCTACTCGCCGCCTTATTGGCGGGATGCGGAACCTCGCCGCCCCGCACCCCCAACGACATCTGCGGCATCTTTCGCGAAAAGGACGATTGGTACGACGCCGCCAAGGTGACCCAGGCGCGCTGGGGCGTGCCGATCCAGGTGCCGTTTGCGATCATGTATCAAGAGTCCGGCTTCCGCCAGGACGCCAAGACCCCGCGCAAATACCTGTTATGGATCATCCCCTGGGGCCGCGTGTCCACCGCCTCCGGCTACGCCCAGGCCAAGGATGAAGTGTGGAGCGACTACCAGAAAAGCACCGGCCGTACGGGCGCCAGTCGCGAGGACTTTGACGACGCCATCGATTTTGTCGGCTGGTACATGGACAAGACCTACACCATCAACGGCGTGTACAAATACGACGCCTACGGCCAATACCTGAACTACCACGAAGGCTGGGGCGGGTATCGTCAGCGCACCTATGCGAGCAAAGCCTGGCTGATGCCGGTTGCAGGCAAGGTGCGGGCACGCTCGCAGATGTATGCGGCGCAATATGCGGGCTGCAAGAATGATCTAGGACGAGGGTTCTGGAGTCGGTTTTGGCATTGGCTGTGAGTGCACGGGCATTCCTTTGCCCGGCATAAGAGCGGGTGGCTAAACGGCTAACCGTCCCACCAACGGCACCACCATCAAGGTGCTCAACGCCATTGAGAGTACGTTGCCGATGTAAGGATGGACGTGCGGTGGTAACCGTCCTGCAATGGCGCAGGCCAGTGGCGGCGCGATCAACGCGCCGAGCAACGCACTTGATCCCATCACCACCCAGCTGCCGCCATAGGTCAACACCGCTGCCGGGACCACCGACACCAGCGGAACATACGTGGGATACCAACCGCGTTTGATCCACTGATGTCGCCAGATCACCACGCCCAGTGCAGACGTCAGCGCTTGCGCACCGATCAGATGCACTATCAGACCAGATCCATAGGCCGGGCTCATCGGGTTCAGCGCATAAGCCAGTAACACGCCAGCCAATAAGCCAAGGCTGGCCAGCTCATTGCCGAAGAAGGGCGCTTCGGAAAAGTCCGCCAACACCCTTCGCACGCTCCACATCGCGCCATAGGTCGGTGGCTTCAAGGGCGCAGGCTTTATCGGGGCTATATAGTCGCTGCGTACCAAAATCGGCACGCGACGGCACAATACAAACGCAATCACACTACCAACCGCCATCCCCAGGACGTTTCCGATTACCACCGGCAAGCCCAGCGGCAGGCAGATGTAGTTGACGATCAACAAACACATCGGTGTAACCAGCAACGCCCCCAGCACTGCGCCATTGAGCGTTACTTTCCAGCCGCCGCCGAACATCAGCACCATGGCCGCCGGCAGTGAAACAAATGCTGCAAACGTCGGTTGCCAAGTGTTAGCGGTCACGGTCCATCCCCATAACGCATTACTCAGCAATAAACCGAGTAATGAGCTGGTCACCAACCACGGCCACAGCCCGGTGCCATACGAAATGGCAAAGCCTTGCCAGCGCTTGCCGGTACGGCTGGCCCACCACGCCAGGTACGCGCCGCCCAGCAGGCCGATTGAGGCCAGTTCATGTTTGTAGAACGCGACTTCGCTGATATCACCCAGCACCCAGCGCAGCCAGGCGATGGGGTGAGGAAGGCTGGTCACCATGTCGGCATAGCCCGGCCAAGGGTAAGTAAGGGTTATCCATAGGATCAGCAATGCACTGGCAACGCCCAGGGCGATGACTGTTTTATCGGTTCGGGAGTGGTGTAGGCACGGTTTTTCTAAAAGGGTTTCCATCATGCGCCCTCCGATTAGCGTGGCAGGGCGCGATGTTGGGTATACCCGAGCATTTGGTCATAAAGATCCGCACGCCGGTCCCGCTGCAAGTCGTTGAGGCTGTTCCAGATAGGTGCACTGCGAGCGCTGGTGAGGTCAACATCGGCATAGGATCTCCTGCCGATTCGCCGAAGCCACCGCGCCGATGGGCCAGCCGTTGGTTCCGGCAATCAGCGAACACCCGAGGTAACGCGCATCGCGTTCCTCGCCGATACGGCTGGAGGCGGCGATAAACACGTTGTTGACGTGGGCTGCGGTCATCGTGAGGTACGACGCCATGCACTTCCCCGCGTCGTCGAACAACGGAGGCGGAGTCCATACCCAGTTGTTGAGACTGCAAATAATATCGGCGCCTTGCTGGCTGAGGATGCGCGGCACCTCAGGGAACCAGATGTCCCAGCAGATCAGCAGGCCTATACGGCCTATGGGTGTTTCAAATACGGGGAACCCTACATCGCCGGGACTGAACCAGAGCTTTTCCAGGTTCCACAAATGGGCCTTGCGGTACTTGCCGATAAAACCCTCCGGTCCCAGCAGTACCGCGGTGTTGAACAGCTGCATGCCGGAGATTTCGCTGAGGCCTGCCACCAGATACACCTGATGCTTACAGGCAAAATCCATCCAGGCTTGCACACTCGGCCCGCCCGGAATGGCCTCGGCGTGATCAAATGCATCCTGACGGCTGGAGAAGAAATAGCCGCAGTTCGAGAGCTCTGGCAGCACGATTAGATTGGCGCCACCGCCCACTGCTTCCGTTGCCAGCTCAAGGCTATGACGCAGGTTACGCTCCCGGTTTTCCATCCCCACTTGGGGGTCGAACTGAATGACAGCTATGCGAACAGGGCTTGTTGGATCGCTCATTGCGGGTGACCTCTTATTTTTATTCAGCCAGGGAATGGCTGGATGTTTATAAAAGGCGACCCGATGTTTAAAGGAAAGTCGGACGCGTCCGATAGCTGCGTAGCTTGGTTCCGCCAAGGCCTTTGTACTGGCTATTTAATTTGACTGGTGTGGACGCTCGGTTTTGTATTCTGGATAGTCTTGCATAGAAAATCCTCCGTTAAATTTAGCGCCAGTTTTGTTGCATATATTTATGACGGTGTCTATTGCGCCCCTGAAACATGGCTCTGTCCACCCAGCATCTACTGAAAAAGATTCGCCGCAGAGGTAAAGTCCAGATTTAAATGAGTGGTCTTTGTTGTATTTCATTAGGCCCACAGCCTCATAGTAGGTTCCCGGCCTATACAGTTTTGCGCACCCTAACGAGTTGCTGTCATTCATCCAACGTTGCACGATAGCCTGCTCGTGGCCTATGTATGGAGAGATTTTCTCTTGAATGTTTGTGGATTTAATCAGGATTCTGTCCAGCTCTTCAATGCACTTGGCTATCAGTTCTTTTTCACTTAATGAAGATAGTTTTGTCGCATCGTCTTCCCAGGTATAACTCAGAAGTATGCAGTCGTAGGTGTAGTGGTCGTTATAGCGATAGGTATACACGTCATGTATGAAGCTGTCGGTCACAATTGCTTGAGGGATTTTTGTGTTTTTAGATAGGAACGATTTTTTTAATGGGGCGTATACTTTGCAGCTGGTTTCCCAGTGCGCGGTTTTATAAGCATTTATCGTGTCGAAAGGGAGCATCTCTTGGTCGAAACCTTCAAGTAGCAGCTGTGTTTCGATCAACCAGGAGGGAAGGGTGACGATGACCGAATCGAAGTCGGCATAGCAGGGCTCAGTTTTTTTGGGATTGCTTGAGTTCCATTGATAATGAACTCGTGTTTTCCCACTCTTGAGCTTTTCCAGCTTTTTTACCGGAGAGTCGGTTAGCAGTCCATTCGACTTTTCAAGACTATGTTCATAAACGGAGTTTCCTGTTTCAGGGATGCTCATAAAGAGCATGCATTCTGCTAAGGCCCCGAGGCCTTTGTAGCTGGGCTTATTAAACCTAAGACCCCGGGAGTCAAAAACGGCCGAGCTTTCCAGGTGTGGAGAGTCGACTGTCGTGCCATCCAGTTTGACCCGGCCATGAATCAACTGGAGATGACTGCTGAAACCAAAAATCGCAGTACGCAGGGGGTAAAGCGAGCATATGTCATAAAAAGCGCCCCAACTGCCATCGCCTATTCCAATTGCGTAGAATACCGCCGATTCTTTTGCCGTCATCCCCATGCCTCCAAAGTCTCCGGGACGGTGCCTGCTCCAAGACTCAATAACCGGCATTTTTACTAAATCCCGAAACGAGATACCTTCGTATCTTTCGACTATGGCGGCCCAAAGTAACTCCCATTGCTCGCTTCCATAGAAATCCGCGACTTTCTGAGTCATGCGTTTGGCAAAGTTTTCCCATTTTGCAGACACCGCGCTTAGGGTTTCGCCAGGAGGTGGCGTTATCCCATCTTTGTTTTTCCAGATCAGCATAGTGGGCTGGCCCCTGTTATCTATACTTCCTTCGCGTAAGTAGATGCCGGTTGATTTGACCCATGGGCTTCCCGGATTTGGGAAGTTTGAATGAACAAGCGCAAACTCTTTTGCGTAATAGGCCATCAGGGATCTACCGTCAGTAGGCGGTTCGTCAGATCGATTAAAGAAGGGCATTCGCATCGCACCCATTTCAAAGGGTGGGCGGCCTGTATTATTGGAGTGCTGGCCTCCAAGTACAGTAAGGTGCCTGCCGCCGATTCTCTTGGATTTTTCCAGCAGGGATATATTTTTAAAGCCGCAGCGATAAAGTTCTCGTGCTGCAGTAAGTCCCGTTATACCCGCTCCGATGATACATATTCTGTGATTCGAATTGATCGAGTTGGCGATTCCGCCTGTTTGTTCAACTAAGGCTCGATAATCGAAGCATAAATCTGGCGGGCTGGGAAAACGGCCTCGCCATTTATTTTTGATAGACCTCTTTTCTCTAGAGGTACCAATAGCAATGTCAGCCGGGTAATTGAAATCTGATCCTATTGTCACGTAGGTCATCCTTGATGTTCTATGTTTTTGAAGGGGTAGGCTGCTCGCTGAGCCGAACAAGGTAAATCGGGGAGGAGA
This sequence comes from Pseudomonas sp. 32A, assembly GCF_052682255.1. Classification (NCBI taxonomy): domain Bacteria; kingdom Pseudomonadati; phylum Pseudomonadota; class Gammaproteobacteria; order Pseudomonadales; family Pseudomonadaceae; genus Pseudomonas; species Pseudomonas sp. 32A. Next base: position 5,696,136 of record NZ_JBQYLY010000001.1, read on the forward strand.
GTTTTCGACAGGGGTGTTTTCGTGGTTTTTTGTAGGTTTGAGCGGGCGACCCTCACCTCAAGCTTGCCAAACGCGTTTGACTCTGGGAAAACGCCCGTTTGGCGCAATCCGCGCACTACACAAAACGAGAAAAAATGAACAACGAACTGGAAATCACCGACATCCGCCTCGGTGACGGTAAAACCGTGGTCAAAGGCGCCCTGATCACCACGCAATACACCGGCACCCTCGAAGACGGCACGGTGTTCGATTCTTCATGGGAACGGGGCAAGCCGTTTCAATGCGTGATCGGTACCGGTCGCGTGATCAAAGGCTGGGACCAGGGGCTGATGGGCATGAAAGTCGGCGGCATTCGCACGTTGTTTGTGCCGGCGCACCTGGCCTACGGCGAGCGCTCGATGGGCGCGCATATCACGCCCAACAGTAATCTGCGCTTTGAAATTGAGTTGTTGGAAGTACTCACACGCGACGATTGAGAAGGGATGAACATGGATGTTGTTGACACGATGGCCCTGCCGCGCAGTTCGATAGCGGGCATCCGGGTGGTTGAACTGACGGTTGAGGATGAGGCCGAGCTGCAGCGCTTTTTCGAAGCAGCCCCGGAATATTTTCTCGCGGTCAACGGTGAGCCCGCCACACCCACGGAGGCTCGGGATGAGTTGACTCTTCAACTGCCCGACACCTGGAGCTACACGCGAATGTATTGGATTGGCTACCGCAATGCCGAAGGGCAGCTGGTTGCGGTGGTGAATGTGGCGTCTGACCTGCTGGCGGTTGGGGTGTGGCATATCGGGTTGCTGTTGGTGGCCACGCCGTTGCATGGCACCGGGTTTGCGCGGCAGTTGCATGCGGATTTCCAGGATTGGGTAGTACGCCTGGGCGCACGTTGGTTGCGGCTGACGGTGGTGGTGGGGAACGTCAAGGCCGAGCGGTTCTGGCCCCGGCTTGGGTATGTTCAGGTGCGGACTCGGGATGGGATCGAGATGGGGCGGCAGGTGAATCGGGTTTCCATTCAGGTGAAGGCGTTGGCGGGTGGGGCGATCAATGAGTATTTGGCGCTGGTGGAGCGTGATCGACCGTCTTCTGCGTAGCAGCTGTCGAGCCTGGGCGAGGCTGCGTTCGGGGCGACTCGGTGCAGTGCCTGGCTTGATGATCGCAGTGTGGCCGACGCAGCCTCGCTTGGGCTCGACAGCTGCTACGGGGGGTGGATGCGCTTACCTGAACCGTCCCTGAAGAATATTCCTAACCCCATTGGGTAAGCTTTCCTACGGTTTACTCTCCTTAAATCGGAGCGTAAGCTTTGCGCGTTTTCATCAATAGCGGAGACCCTCAGTGGGTACTTGTTCGAGTGACAGTCGTCGGCCGGTCTCGATAACCGGCACATACTTGGCAAGGTAACGCGCATTTTTCCGATGCCGTTGTCTCGCCCGGAAGCGAGAAGCGGCATCCCGGTAGCGGTCAGTCCTGGCCCGATCCCGATTTCCCTCTCATCGACGCTGACCCGTACGTGATGCCTTGCATCGCGGTACTACGGACGCGCCTGTCGTTTGCGACGGGCGGGCCTGTCCTGTCGTGCCCGTGACCCAATCACGGCCCAGGATGGTCGTACCTGCCCGAAGGTTTCCTCGCCCAAGTTTGGCTGGCAATGAACAGGGAAGACTGACTATGCAAGCAATCAACAACATCAACCTCAACTCGCTGATCGACACACTGGTCAGCCTCACCGCGGCCTTTATCCTCGGCGGGCTGATCGGCTTCGAACGTCAGTACCGCCAGCGCACGGCGGGGTTGCGTACCAACGTGCTGGTGGCGGTGGGCGCGGCGATTTTCGTCGACATGGCCAACCGTCTGGGCGGCGCCGAAGGGGCGGTGCGGGTCGTGGCCTATGTGGTCTCGGGCATCGGTTTTCTCGGTGCCGGCGTGATCATGCGTGAAGAGGGCAACGTGCGCGGTTTGAATACTGCAGCCACCCTTTGGGCATCGGCGGCGGTGGGCGCCTGTGCCGGTGCCGACCTGATCCTCGAAGCGTTGCTGGGTACGCTGTTTGTGCTGGCGGCCAACACGTTGCTGCGGCCGATCGTCAATAACATCAACCGCCAGCCATTGGACGTGGTGTCGGCCGAGGTGACCAACATTCTCTATGTGGTGGCCCGTCGTACCCAGCAAAAAGCAGTACTCGCCTTGCTTGAAGCCGAACTTGCACGCTGCAACTACCCGGCCAGTGATGTGGACGTACGCCCCTTTGGTCCTGATGAGGTAGAAATCGAGGCGATGCTGGCCGTGACCTCGGTAGACGGTGATGAACTGGACGCCCTGGTGGCGCGCATTTCCACCTCGACCCTGGTGGTACAGGCGTTCTGGAGCCCGAGTACCACCGACTAGACGACCCCCGCTCCCCGGAACCCCACTGTTTACTATGCTTCTAGCGAGGAAAAGTCCTACACGCGGCTGGGACTATCCCTTCAGGTGACGCGTCATTCCATTGGTAAGGTTGCGCGCTTGCGACTAGCCAGGCACGCAGGTGCGGCCACCCATGGCGATGCGCTGTTCAAATGGAGGGACCCGACTGCTTCTTGTAGGAATGTTCAGAGCCGCTCGTCGGAACTGTCATTTCTCACAGGTAGATAGGTCCCGTGTGATGTGCAACGGTACTGAATCCTCCCAGGGGAGCCTTATGAGCAAAGCTTTAATAGTGGATGACCACCCATTTATCCGCGCAACCGTCCGGTACCTGTTGAAGCAGGAAGGCTTCGACACGATCTTCGAGGCCGGCAACGGTGCCGATGCGATGCAGATCGCCCGGGAAGAACGCCCCGAACTGATCATCCTCGACCTGGCGATGCCGAAGTTGGGTGGCCTGGAGGTGATCAGCCGTATCAAGGCACTGGGCTTGCCTTGCAAGATCCTGGTGCTGACGTCCTATCTGGCGGTGTTCTTTTCTACCCGCTGCATGCGTGCCGGCGCGATGGGCTTTGTGGCCAAGACCGGCGAGCTGGATGAACTGCAAAAAGCCATCAAGGCCGTGATGTCCAATTACAGCTGCTTTCCCAGCTTGCCCACCAGCTCGGTGCGCCGGGACGATTTGCAGTCCACCGAACAGGACTTGGTGGCAGAGCTTTCCGACCGTGAATTGACCGTGTTGCAGAAGTTGGCGCTGGGGCTTGGTAACAAGGAAATAGCCGAGGACATGTTGCTCAGCCACAAGACCATCAGTACCTACAAAACCCGTTTGAAGGAGAAGCTGCGCATGTCGTCGGTGGTGCATTTGTCCAAATTCGCCCAGCGCAACCATCTGATCTGAAATGACCAGGTTCCGGGCCTTGTGGCTCAGTGCGTGGGTGCTGCTGGGCGTGCTCTACACGCAAGCCCCGGCCCTTGGGGAGGCGCGCACCCTGTACCTGCTGGGGCACTCCATCCTCGAAACCCCGGCGGTGGGGTTGCCCGAGGCGGACTGGCGCTGGCTGCGGGAGCGCCGCCGTTTGTTGATGGGGATCTCGAGCCCCGATTACGCACCGTTTGAGTTGAGCAGCAACGATGAGCTCGAGGGGATTACGGCAGATTACGCCGCACTGATAGCCGACGCGCTGAACATCACGGTTGAAGTCCGTCGCTACGACAGTCGGGATGAGGTCATCACGGCACTCAAGCGCGGTGAGGTGGATTTTGTGGGGTCAGCCAACGGCTACGAGGCGGCAGACCCGCAACTGGTGCTGTCGCGCTCCTATGCCATGGATCAACCGACCCTGGTCACCCGCACGGGCGAGAGCCAGGCCCTGAGTGCCGACCTGGCCGGCAAGCGGGTGGCCATGTTCTATCACTACATGCAGCCTGAGGCGGTACAGGCGTTCTACCCTCATGCCCGGCTACAGCTTTTTCCTTCGACCTTCGAGGCCATCGGCGCTGTTGCATTCGGCCAGGCGGATGTTTACCTCGGCGATGCAATCAGCGCCCACTACCTGATCAACAGGAACCACCTGAACAACGTTCGAATGGCTGATTTCTCGTCACTTGAAGTCAATCCGTTTGCGTTTGCATTTTCTCGCAACAACACGCGCTTGCTGCCGATCATCAATGCGGCGCTCGCCGCGATACCGGTCAGTGAGCAGATGGAAATCCTGCGACGCTGGAGTGCCGGAAATCTTGGGTTCCTGGGGGCGGACCGGTTGCGCTTGAGTGCCAGTGAGCAGCGCTGGCTGGAGAAGAACCCCCGGATAAAGGTCGCGATCCTCGACAAGTTCCTGCCGGTTTCATTTATCAACAAGCAGGGCGCGTTCGAAGGATTGAGCGCCGAGGTGCTGGCCCGTATCAGCTTGCGCACCGGGTTGAAATTTGACGTGGTCCCGGGCACCTCGATGCCCCAGCAAATTGACAAGGTCAGCACCGGCGGTGCGGACCTGATCGCGGTGGTCACGCCCAGCGTTGAGCGCACGGACAAGGTGCGTATTACCCGGCCTTACCTGACCAATCCGTTTGTGCTGGTCAGTCGCATGGATGACCGCAGCCCCCTCACCCTGGAAGACATGGCCGGCAAGCGCCTGGCACTGATCGGCGGCAATAGCCTGCAAGAGTGGATTGCCCAGGCCTATCCCACCATCAAGTTTGTGGACGTCGACAACCCCGAGCACGGCATGGCGCTGGTGGCCAGCGGCGGCGCCGATGCGGCCGTCAATACGTTGATCAGTGCGCGCTACATGATTGCCCGCGATTACCGTGACCGCTTGCGGGTCACCAGCACGGTCGGGTCCGAGCCGGCTCGCATAGCCTTTGGGGTCAACCGCAGCCAACTGGAGTTGTATTCGATCCTCGACAAGGCATTGCTGAGTATCACGCCCCAGGAGATGGATGAATTGGCCGGCCACTGGCGTAGTGAGGTATTGGTTGAAGACAGCTACTGGGCGCGGCACCGCACCGTCATCATTCAAGGCTTCAGCCTGGCGGCGCTGCTGCTGCTGATCACCCTCGGCTGGGCGATTTACCTGCGCAGCCTGATACGCAAACGGGTGCAGGCCGAGCGTGCCCTGAGCGACCAGATGCGTTTTATGAGTGCGCTGATCGACGGCACGCCCCATCCGATTTACGTGCGTGATCGCCTGGGCCGGCTGATGGCGTGCAACAGCGCCTACCTTGATGTGTTTGGTTTCAAGCTGGAGGAGGTGGTCGGCAAGACCGTGGTCGAGACTGACACGGGCAACCGTCCCCAGGCCCAGTCTTTCCATGAAGACTACCTGCGCTTGATGGAGCGGGGCGAGCCGCAGATCCATGACCGGGTACTCAAAGTGCCGGATGGCTCGGTGCTGACGATCTACCACTGGATGCTGCCGTACCGCGACGGTGATGAGCGGGTAGTGGGCATGATCGCCGGCTGGGTGGACGTCAGTGAAAGGCAGCACCTGCTCGGCCAGCTGCGGGAGGCCAAGGAGGATGCCGACGCCGCCAATCGCGCCAAGACCACCTTCCTCGCGACCATGAGCCATGAGATACGCACCCCTATGAACGCCGTGATTGGCATGATCGAATTGGCCTTGAAAGCCGCCGAACAGGACCGGGCCGACCGCGATGCGTTGGAGGTGGCCGCCGATGCGTCGCGAGGCATGCTGGAGTTGATCGGCGATATCCTGGACATCGCACGCATTGAGTCGGGTCACCTGTCCCTGGCGTTGCAGCCGTCTAACCTGCACGCGTTGCTGGCGTCCGTGGCGCGGGTCTTCGATGGACTGGCGCGGGCCAAGGGCCTGGTATTGAACGTGGAGCTCGACCCGCTGATTGATCGATGGGTGCTGGTGGACCCGATGCGTTTCAAGCAGGTGGTGTCGAACCTGCTGAGCAATGCGATCAAGTTCACGCCCCATGGCCAGGTAAGGCTTGGCGCGTCCGGCTCGTCGGCGATTGCCAACGGGTACCTGAACCTCAGGCTGTGGGTGGAAGACACCGGCATCGGCATCAGTGTCGAAGACCAGAAACGCCTGTTCAACCCGTTTATCCAGGGCTCGAACACCGAACAATCGGCGCGCAGCGGTTCGGGTCTGGGCCTGGTCATCAGCCGCAACCTCTGCGAGATGATGGGTGGGCAACTGCAATTGAGCAGCTTGTTGGGGCAGGGCACCCGGGTGGACGTCACCCTGGCGTTGGCCGTCGCCGACGCCACCCGCGTGCCGGCCGTCTCCGTTGCCCTGGAAGCTTCGCCGGCCCACGCATTGAGCATTCTGGTGGTGGATGACTACCCGGCCAACCGGCTGCTGCTGGCCCGGCAATTGAGCTTTCTGGGGCACCGAATCACCACCGCCGAAGATGGCGTCCAGGGGCTTGAGCTGTGGTTGTCCGGACGTTTTGATGGGGTGATTACCGACTGCAATATGCCATTTAAGGACGGTTACGAGCTGGCGCGGGATATCCGCACCCTGGAGCGTGAACGCGGCCTGGCGCCTTGCCTGTTGCTGGGGTTCACCGCCAACGCCCAGCCCGAGGAAGCCGAACGCTGCCGACAGGCGGGAATGGATGGCTGCCTGTTCAAGCCCACCGGGCTTGAGGACCTGCATGCGGCCCTGATGTCGCGCACAGCCACGCCCTCGGTGGCCCCGGTCAGCGTGGACGAGTTGTCGCCAGACTTTGATTTGCGCGACCTGGAGAAGCTGACCGGAGGGGATGTCGACGCAGTAAAAGAACTGCTGGTGCCATTGCTCGACAGCCTTGAGGCTGACCATGGGCAGTTGGTGGCCCTGCAACACAAGGCCGACTTTGCCGGCCTGCATGACCTGGCCCATCGAACCAAAGGCGGCGCGCGCATGGTCAAGGCCCAGGCATTGATGGAGTGCTGCGAAGTATTGGAAAACGTCTGTGAACGGCAAGCGCGTAACGAGTTGGCCAGTGCTATCGACGGTATGGATGAAGCGCTCGCTCACCTGCATCACGGGTTGTCGGTTTATTGCAATCAGACTTGACTGGCGAGGGCTGTCATTCGAGCTGTTTGGGACAACTCCTACATGAAGGCGGAACAAGCCTTATTTAGTCTTCGGAATATGTCTGGAAAATAGGCCGCCCAGTCCCTCACGAGCGCTCCTTGCTCAGGTGATCGCCATGCCAAACAAAGCACTGACCCTCCTGATCGCCGATGAACAGCACCTGCAACGGCTGTACATCGAAAAAATGCTCAACCAATTGGGCTACTACCGCATCGTCCCGGTGCAGACCTTCGAAGAAGTGCTGATCCTCACGGCCATCCCGACCGCGCCGTTCGACGTGCTGATCATCAATGCCGGGTTGGCGGCCAGCGAGGGCGGGGTACTGGCCTACCAGGAACAGCATCCGCAGATTCGCCATGTGCTGGTCTACGACATCCGCGACCTGGGCACGCCGGCCGCCACACCGACACTGTTGATGCGCCTGCCGGGTGCGCCGGACAGCATCAACCTCGAACACTTCATGGACATCATCGACCCACCGCCAGTCACCAGTGGGCTGCGGGTGTTGCCGTGGCTGCGGGAATTATCCCGCAGCCCTGTGGCTTAGTCCCAGTTCGGCGCGATGCCCTTGGGGCTGGTCAGCCGATGACCACGCTCCAGGCCGGCGATCTGCGCCATCTCGGCGTCGCTCAAGGTCAGCTCCAGCGCCTTGAGGTTGCTGGCCAGATTGGCGCGCTTGGTCGACGAAGGGATCACCGCATAGCCCAGCTGCATGGCCCAGGCCAGGGTCACTTGCGCCGGGGTTGCCTGATGCCGTTCGGCGATCTGCTGGATTACCGGGTCCTTCAGCACTTCACCGTAGGCCAGGGTCATGTACGAAGTGACTTGGATGCCATGGGCCTTGGCAAAATCCGCCACGGTACGGTTTTGCAGGTACGGGTGCAGCTCCACCTGGTTGGTCGCGATGTGCTCGGCACCGACGGCGGCAATTGCCTGCTTCATCAGGTCGACGGTGAAGTTGGAGATGCCGAGCTGGCGGGTCAGGCCCTGACGCTTGGCTTCCAGCAACTGGCCCATGAACTCGGCGACCGACACCTGGTCTTCCGGCGATGGCCAGTGGATCAGGGTCAGGTCCAGGTAATCGGTCTGGAGCTTGCGCAGGCTCTCCTTGAGGCTGGGAATCAGCTGGCCTTCGGCGAAGTTGGCGATCCAGATCTTGCTGGTGATAAACAGCTCGTCCCGCGGGATGCCGCTGTCGGCGATGGCCTGGCCGACGTCGGCTTCGTTTTCATAGATTTGCGCAGTGTCGATGACGCGGTAGCCCAGCTCCAGGCCGGTGCTGACAGAGTCGATGACGACCTGGCCTTGCAGGCGGAACGTACCGAGGCCGAATGCGGGAATAGACATGAGTAACTCCTGAAGTGATGTGAACAATGGAGTCGAGTATCGGCTCCTCGTTCCTTCAGAAAAACCGCTGAATCCGAAAAGGACTCTTTACCAAAAGTCATGAGTGGTGAAGAGTAAAAGCCATCGCAGGCAAGCCAGCTCCCACAGAAGACTGTGCTTATTCAGCCAGTTTTTTGAATTGCCTCGCCAGGTCCAGGGCCACCCGCCCGCTGCTTGCCGTGGGCACCAAATGGGTAAACGGAATATCGATCATCCGGTTCTCCCGCACCGCCCGCAAACGCGACAGCACCGGGTCGGTGGTCAGCAACTGACGTTTGCGGCTGGCCGGTGACCACAGCGCATCCGCCAGCAAGATCACATCCGGGTCACTCATCAGCAGGGTTTCGCTGCTCACGGTGACGCGGTATTGGTTGATCCCGGCGAATAAATTGCGCGCACCAGCAGCCGCCACCAACGTGGTGACGAACCCACGCCGGCCTTCGCTGTCCAGTCCGTTGACCTCACTGTCCAGGTAGAACACCGACAGCGGTTTACCTTCGCCCGCCAGGGCCTGTGCACTGGCGAGGTGGGCGTCCATGGCATCGCTCAACGCCCGCGCCCGTTGCTGTTTGTGCACCAGGGCGCCGAGGGTAAACAGGTCGTTGCGAATATGCCCGAAGTAATCCAGTGAATGACCGTCGCACGCCGACTCCAGCAAATACGACCCAACCCCGTTGCCTGCCAACCCTGTGCGGGAAGTAACGCCAGTGCCAAAGGCAGTGGCGAATCCACCGACCACCAGATCCGGTTTCTGCGCATAGAGCACTTCGCTGGACGGGTACTTGGGCGCAATCACCGGCACGCCGAAATACTCGCCGTGTCGGTGGGCCACACCGTTGTCATCCAGATACGCCACGCCCACCAATGCCGGACCGACATCCAGCGCCAATAACAGGTCGGCCGCATGCTGGTTGAGGGCCACGATGCGCGAGGGCGGTGAGTGGGTGGCCGTCCAGTCCTGGTTGCAGTTGCGATAACGGTCCGCCAAGGCCAACGATGGGCAGAGCAGGGCGCCCAACAGTAACCACGACGCTTTCATGAGCGCTCCTTGATCAGCAGATCCTCGACGACTTCGCCGCCCACCAGGTGCACTTCCACCAGCCGTTGCACGTCTGCGTTGCTGTGCACGCCGTACCAGCACGTGTCCGGGTACACCGTCACAATCGGGCCCAGGTTGCACGGGAACTGGCAGTGGGTGCGGGTCAACAGCACGCCGCCAGGTTTTTCGATGCGGTCGTGTGCCAGCAGGTGGCGGCGCAGGGTTTTCCATAATTGCAGCGCGCCACGCTGGGTGCAGCGCGGGCCGGTGCACAGGAACACGTGACGGGCGTGGTCAGGCACATGGGACCAGTCCGGATGAGTTTCCACGGGCGTACTCATCAGAAGCGATACGTGTAGCGTACTTCGGAGGTGAACGGCCGCCCGAGGTTGTCGACGTTGCTGGCGCGGCTGGTGACGTAATCGCGGTCGAACAGGTTCTCTACCAGCAGGCTCAGGCGGTGTTGGTGGGCGTTGTCGAGGTAGCGATAGGCGTCGGCGTCGACCACGGTGTAGTTGCCGTACTCGACCTTTTTCGAGCTGACAATATCGCCGATGTAACGCACGGCAGTACCGACGCCCCACAGGCGGTCCACCGATTCATAGCCGACCCGCGAGCGGGCGAAGAAGCCGGGAATATCATTGAGGGTGACACCCGCGCGGGACTCGGTGAGGTTGCGGGTCATGTCGGCCTGCACGCTCCATTGCTCGTTAAGTTGCAGCTTGGCGTCGGCCTCGAAACCGCGCATCTGGATCTGCCCCTGGCCGTTGACCCACTGGATATCGTCCAGGGTGATCAGGTCGGTGATCTTGCGCTTGAACAGCGTCACGCTGGCGCTGAAGTCCCGCGCCAGCAGGCTACCTTTGTAGTCGATGCCCAGCTCGGCGTTGCGGCTCTTCTCCGGCTTGAGGTTGCGGTTGCCTTTCTCATCGTCTTCGTTGACGAACAGTTGCTCGGCATTCGGCAGTTTGTAGGCGGTGCCGTATTGGCCGCGCAGGGCCCAGTTGTCGTTGAGGTCGTAGAGCGAAGTAAGCATGCCGACCGTGGCGCTGTCGCCGCCGCTCATGGCTTCGTGGCGTACACCGATGCTCGGGTGCCAGTTCGGCAACGCCTCGATAGTCGGGCGCAGTTGGGTGTACAGCGCGTGGGCCTGGGCCTTGTTGTCGTCGATGATCAATACATCGTCCTGGCCCTTGAACCACTGGTTGTCGGAACCGAATACCAGCACATGCTCACCGGGCAACACGGCCTTGCCTTCGGCCTGCACGCCCCAGTCGGTGAAGCCCCAGTAATCGTTGTGGTTGATGACCTTGGTGCCGCCGCCTTCGACATTGTTGAGACGGGTGTAGCGCGTGTCCCAATCGTTGATATGCCCTTTGACGAAGTAGCTCAGGCGCTCGTTGATGGTTTGCTCGAAGGTCGCCGTAGCGATCTGTTGCACGCGGTCGTTGGTGGTCTTGTGGTTGTCCACCGGGCGGGCGAAATCCAGGTTGGCGTCGGCGTATTGGTAAAACAGTTCCAGGCGCGTGTCATCGCCAAACGACTGGATCGCCTTGGTGCCGAAGGTGGTGACTTCGTAGGAGCGCTTCTTGTCGGTGACATTTTTCATGTCGCGGTTGCGAAACGGCTGGTAGCCCTCGGAGGCGTTGCGGCTGACGTAGGCCAGCAAGCCGAGGTCGCCAAATCCGTTATTGAAAATCTTCTCGACCCGAGCATCGCCGGTGGTGCCGCCGAAGGTGTCGGCACCCAGGTTCACCTCGCCGGACGCCTCGCGGGTTTGCGGGCTGCGGGTGACGATGTTGATCACCCCAGACACCGCCTGGGTGCCGAACAGCAGGCTCTGGCCACCCTTGAGCACTTCGATGCGCTCGATGGCGTTGGCGGGCAGGGTGTCCAGGTACAGGCCGCCGTACAGGCGGTTGTTCAGGCGCACGCCGTCCAGCAGGATCAGCGTGTCGTCGTTGCGCCCACCCAGCAGGGAATAAGTGCCGTAGTCGAACGGGCCATTCTTGGGTGCCACGTACAGGCCGGGGATGAACATCTGCATCACGCGCGACACATCGGCGGCGGGGCCGGCGCGTTCAATCTGTTCGCGGGTGACGATCTCAACCTTGCTGCCGTACTGGGCCATATCGGCCACGGTGGTGGACTCCACCGACGGTGCGGAAACGTTGAGTTGCTTGAGTTCCAGGGTGTTGTCGTCGGCCAGCAGCAGGGGGCTGAACAGGCAGCCGAACAACAGGCCGGGCACAGGGGTCTTGAAAGGTCGAATCATAGTCTTCTCGGAAAAGTATCTTTCGCGAAAAGCACGCACGAGTAGGCACCGAGCACACGCCAATACCGGCCCATGCCCGCCCACCGCAGGATTTTGCCAAACAGAATTCCAGGCCGGTCTCCGGGCTCACGCGTATGGACACCTTCACCTTCCCATGGCGCGCAGGCCACAGTGGTGTGTCGAAGGGGTCACGCGTCTACCGTTGCGGGGGCAGCACCGGACTGGCTCGAAAAAGAGCGGCACCGGTTTCCCGTTTCACCCCAAGCACGGCGGCAGGGGGCACCTGAAACAGGCCGGCATCTGAACATTCGAAAGACCGTTCGTCAACTTGGCGGGGACTTTTCCGGTGGCTGTATGGGAAGCGACTGACGGATATTGCCAGAAAATTCCCACAGGAGTACAAATGTACTCCATGACGAATCTAACGCCCCGCCGTACCGCCATCCTGACCTTTATCCGCGACCGTATCGCGCAGCAAGGCCAGTCTCCCAGCCTCGCCGAGATCGCCGAGGCGTTCGGCTTTGCCTCCCGCAGCGTGGCGCGCAAGCATGTGCTGGCGCTGACCGAGGGCGGCTTTATCGAGGTCAACCCCAACCAGGCGCGCGGCATTCGCCTGCTCAATCAACCGGCGCGGCCGGAGGTGCTGGACATCCCGGTACTCGGCCGGGTAGCCGCCGGCTTGCCCATCGGCGCTGACGCTGAGGTGCACAACCGCCTCTTACTCGACCCGGGCATGTTCGCGAAAACCCCGGATTACCTGCTGCGGGTGCAGGGCGATTCGATGATCGAAGACGGCATCCTCGATGGCGACCTGGTGGGCGTACGTCGCAGTGCCGAGGCCTTGAACGGGCAGATCGTGGTGGCGCGCCTGGACGGTGAAGTCACCATCAAGCGCTTCGAACACGTCGGCGAGCGCGTGCGCCTGCTGCCGCGCAACCCCGCTTATCAACCCATCGTGGTGCGGCCCGATCAGGACCTGGCCATCGAAGGGGTGTTCTGCGGTTTGGTGAGGCAAGGCTGATGGGCGCCGTCGTTGCACTGGACTCGCTGTTCAATGGCGGCCGGGTCTGGAAAGGCCGGCCCGCCGCGCCGCCGGCCAGCGTCCATCCCACCGGGCTTGCGGCCTTGGATGCGGTGCTGCCCAGCGGTGGCTGGCCGGAAGCGGCGTTGAGCGAAATCCTGATGGCGAAGGAGGGCGTGGGCGAGTTGCAATTGGTGTGGCCGACCCTGGCGCGGATGTCGGCGGCCGGCGAGCGTATCGTGCTGGTGGCGCCGCCTTACACGCCGTACCCCCACGCCTGGCAAAACGCCGGGGTGGATGTGCGCCAGCTTTCCGTGATCCAGGCCGATGAACGTGATGCCCTGTGGGCCGTGGAGCAATGCCTGCGTTCCGGCAGTTGTGGCGCGGTGCTGTGCTGGCCGCGCAAGGCCGATGACCGGGCCTTGCGCCGCTTGCAGGTGGCGGCGGAAACCGGCCAGACCCTGGCCTTTGCCTGGCGCTCCTTGAACGAGGCTATTAACCCGTCACCGGCCGCGTTGCGCCTGGCGGTGGAGGCGAGCCCTGCGCAAGTGCGGGTGCTCAAGTGCCGGGGCGGCCTGGCCCATCCCGCGCCCATTGCGCTTGGGCACTGAGGTTGGCATGCGCTGGGTGTGTATTGTCTTCCCGCAATTGGCGCTGGACGGGGTGCTGCGTCTGCGCCCCGAACCGGATCAGCCGTTGGCCCTGTTGGCCGGCACGCCGCAGCGGCGGGTGCTGCAAACCGTCAATGAGGCCGCGCGCAAACTCGGCCTGCGCCCCGGCCAATCCCTGACGGCAGCCCATGCCTTGACCAAGGCCTTTGCCTGCGCCGAATACGAGCCGGCACAGATCGAATACTGGCAGCAATTTCTCGCCGCCTGGGCCTACCGTTTCAGCTCCCAGGTCAGCCTGTATTACCCACGAGCGTTGTTGTTCGAGATCGAGTCAAGCCTGGGCCTGTTCGGGCCCTGGCCGTTGCTCGAAGCGCGCTTGCGCAAGGAACTGACCGACCTCGGGTTTCGTCATCGCATCGTCGCCGCGCCGAACCCGGCGGCGGCGCGGATTCTGGCGAATGCCTACGACGGCCTTGCCGTGGCCGATGAGCACAGCCTGCAACAAGCCCTGGCGCCGATCCCCATCGACCGCGCCGGCCTCGACCCGCAAGCCGCCACCGCGTTGTCGCGTATGGGCTTGCGCACCCTGGCCCAGGTGCAGGCATTACCCCGGCATACCCTGGCCCGGCGTTTCGACGCGGCGCTACTCAAGCACCTCGATGCATTGTGCGGGCAACGGCCCTTGGCCCTGGCGTTCTACCAGCCGCCGGACCAGTTCGATGTGCGCATCGAGCTGAATTTTGATGTGCTGTCCCACCAGGCCTTGCTATTTCCCTTGCGCCGTTTGACCGGCGATTTATCGGCGTTCCTGTGTGGCCGCGACAGTGGCGTGCAGCGCTTTGACCTGCACCTGGAGCACGCCGCAGAACCCGACACCGTCATCAAAGTCGGCCTGCTCAGCGCCGAGCGTGACGCAGCGATGCTGTTCGAACTGGCCCGCGGCCGCCTGGAGCAGGTGCAAGTCACCTCGCCGGTGCGTGGCTTTCGCCTGGTGGCCCAGGACCTGCCGGTGTTTGTGCCTCAGCGCCAGGACCTGTTCGACGAGCGCCCGCAACAAACCCTGCCGTGGGAACAACTGCGCGAACGCCTGCGGGCGCGGTTGGGGGACGAAGCGGTGCAAGGCCTGCGCTTTCACGCCGACCACCGCCCCGAATGCGCCTGGCAACCCGGTGCTGATCTTCGCCCGTGCTCACCCTCAAACAACGTGCAACGCCCGGGCTGGTTGTTGCATGAACCGATGCCTCTCGCCGAGCAAGGTCTACACATCCTGATGGGCCCGGAGCGCATCGAGTCCGGCTGGTGGGATGGCGCCGATGTGCGCCGCGATTATTACCTGGTGCGCACTCGTGCCGGCCAGCAAGGCTGGGCCTACCGCACCGTGGGCGAAAGCGGCACGCTGTGGCTGCAAGGCTGGTTCGCATGAAGTACGCGGAGCTGCATTGCCTGTCCAACTTCAGTTTCCAGCGTGGCGCCTCCAGTGCCCGCGAACTGTTCGAACGGGCCAAGCAGCAGGGCTACGCAGCGCTGGCGATCACCGATGAATGCACCTTGTCGGGTATCGTGCGTGCCTGGCAGGCGGCCAAGGCAGTCGAGTTGCCGCTGATTATCGGCAGCGAGATGCGCCTGGAAAACGGCCCGAAGCTGGTACTGCTGGTGGAGAACCTGGAGGGCTATCAGCACCTGTGCCGACTGATCACCATTGCCCGCCGCCGCGCGGAAAAAGGTCACTACCGCCTGCTGCAGGAAGACTTCATATCCGTGCAAGGTTTGCTGGCGTTATGGATGGTCGAAGACACCGACACCCAGGCCCATATCCAATGGCTGCGCAGCACCTTTACCGATCGCCTGTGGCTGGCTGTGGAGCTGCATTGCGGCCAGAACGATGCCCGCCACCTTGAGCAACGCCTGAACCTGGCCGCCAGCCTGCACCTGCCGGCGGTGGCCTGCGGCGATGTGCATATGCATGTGCGTGGCCGCCGTGCCCTGCAAGACACCATGACCGCGATCCGTCATCACGTCCCGGTGGCCGAAGCCGGTGCGCGCCTGCATCCCAATGGTGAACGACACTTGCGCAGCCTCGATGCACTGGCCGCGCTGTACCCGGCGCACTTGCTGGAAGAGTCCCTGAATATCGCCCGGCGTTGCACCTTCGACCTTGGCCAACTGCGCTATCAATACCCGAGGGAACTGGTGCCCGAAGGGCAAACGCCTGAGAGCTGGTTGCGCACCTTGACCGAAGAGGGCATTGCCCAGCGTTGGCCGCACGGCGTGGACGCCAAGACCCTTGGGCAGATCAATGATGAGCTGAAGCTGATCACCGAGCTGGGCTACGAAAGCTACTTCCTCACCGTGCACGACATTGTGCGCTTCGCCCGCAGCCGTTCGATCCTGTGCCAGGGCCGCGGCTCGGCGGCCAACTCGGCGGTGTGTTTTGCCCTGGGCATCACCGAGATCAACCCGAGCCTGATGAACATGTTGTTCGAGCGCTTCCTGTCCCGGGAACGCAACGAGCCGCCGGACATCGACGTGGACTTCGAACACGAGCGCCGCGAAGAAGTGCTGCAATACGTCTTCCAACGCTACGGCCGCACCCGCGCTGCGTTGACGGCGGTGGTCAGCAGCTACCACGGCGCCGGCGCGGTGCGCGACGTGGCCAAGGCCCTCGGGCTGCCGCCGGATCAGGTCAACGCCCTGGCCGACTGTTGCGGGCGCTGGAGCGATGAGGCGCCGCCCCTGGAACGCCTGCGCGAAGGTGGCTTCGACCCCGACAGCCCGGTGCTGCGCCGGGTGCTGACCTTGACCCAACAACTGATCGGCTTCCCCCGGCACCTGTCCCAACACCCCGGCGGCTTCGTGATTTCCGAACACCCGCTGGACACTCTGGTGCCGGTAGAAAATGCCGCCATGGCCGATCGCACCATTATCCAGTGGGACAAGGACGACCTCGACGCCGTGGGCCTGCTCAAGGTGGATATCCTCGCGCTGGGCATGCTCAGTGCGATTCGCCGCTGCTTCGACCTGCTGCGCCGCCATCGCAATCAGGACCTCAGCCTGGCCACGGTGCCCAAGGAAGACGCGGCGACCTACGCGATGATCAGCAAGGCCGACACCATTGGCGTGTTCCAGATTGAATCGCGGGCGCAGATGTCGATGTTGCCCCGTTTGCGGCCGAAAGCGTTCTACGACCTGGTGATCGAGGTCGCCATCGTGCGGCCCGGGCCGATTCAGGGCGGAATGGTGCATCCGTACTTGCGGCGACGTAACAAGGAAGAACCCGAAACCTACCCGTCGCCGGAACTGGAAAGCGTGCTCAAACGCACCCTGGGCATCCCGCTGTTCCAGGAACAAGTCATGCAGATCGCCATGGTCGCCGCCGATTACACCCCCGGCGAAGCCGACCAACTGCGCCGCTCCATGGCCGCCTGGAAACGCCACGGCGGCCTCGAACCTCACCAGCAGCGCCTGCGCACCGGCATGCTGAAAAACGGCTACACCGAAGCCTTCGCCGCGCAGATCTTCGAGCAGATCAAGGGCTTTGGCAGCTACGGTTTTCCCGAGTCCCACGCCGCCAGTTTCGCCTTGCTGACCTACGCCAGTTGCTGGCTCAAATGCCATGAACCGGCAGCGTTTGCCTGCGCCCTGATCAACAGCTGGCCCATGGGTTTCTACAGCCCGGACCAGATCCTGCAGGACGCCCGTCGCCATCATTTGCAGATCCGCCCGGTGGATGTGCAAGCCAGTGACTGGGACTGCAGCCTGGAACCGATCGAAGGCCAGCAACCGGCGATCCGCATGGGCTTGCGGATGGTCTCCGGGTTTCGCGAAGAAGATGGCCGACGCATCGAAACCGCGCGTCAGGCACGGGCGTTTTTTGACATTGCCGACCTGGGCGAGCGCGCCCGATTGGACACCCGTGCCCAGGAACTGCTGGCGGATGCCGGTGCCTTGCGCGGCCTGGCCGGGCATCGGCACCGGGCGCGCTGGGAGGTGGCCGGGGTGCAGAAGCAACTGGGCCTGTTTGCCGGTGTGGCCAGCCCCGAAGAAGCGGTGGTGGAACTGCCGCCACCGACAGTGGGCGAAGACCTGTATGCCGACTACGCCAGCGTCGGTACCACCCTGGGTCCACATCCATTGGCACTGTTGCGCGATGAACTGCGCGCACGACGCTGCCGCAGCTCCAAAGAGTTGCTGCTGGTTGAGCATGGGCGCAACGTCAGCGTCGCCGGCCTGGTCACCGGACGACAGCGCCCGGGCACGGCCAGCGGCGTTACCTTCGTCACCCTGGAAGATGAGTTCGGCAATACCAATGTGGTGGTCTGGCGCGATCTGGCCGAGCGGCAGCGCCAGGCGTTGGTGGGTTCGCGGTTGCTTAAAGTGGATGGGCGCTGGGAGGCAGTGGGGGAGGTTCGGCACCTGATCGCCGGGCGCCTGACCGACCTGACCCCGTTGCTGTCGGGCATCAGTGTGCGCAGCCGGGATTTTCGCTGAACCGGCTCTTGCTCCTTCATACCGGCATAAGCAATATGCGATGAAACCAACCGCCGCTGTCGGGCTCAAAGTGTTCATCGCCGCCCACCTTTATCTTTTTGCCGAGCCGACTGATGCAGTTTTTATCCGATACCCATGGCTGTGATGGCTGGGCTGGGGAAATGGCCCAGAGGATTCGCGCATTCGACTGGTCCACTACCGACCTCGGCCCCATTGGCGCCTGGCCCTCCAGCCTGACCAGTGCCGTGCAACTGATGCTGGCATCGCCCATTCCTATGGTCATGCTGTGGGGACGGGCGGGTTACATGATCTACAACGACAGCTATTCGGTGTTTGCCGGCGGTCGCCACCCGTATCTGTTGGGGGCGCCGGTAGAACTGGGCTGGCCGGAAGTCGCCGACTTCAACCGCAATGTGGTCGACACCTGCCTGGCCGGCGGCACCTTGTCCTATCGCAACTTGCCCCTGGAGCTGTTGCGCGACGGCCGTCCGGAACAAGTGTGGATGGACCTGTATTACAGCCCCGTGGCCGGTGACGATCAGCAACCGGCCGGGGTCCTGGCGATTGTGGTGGAGACCACTGAACACATGATCTCCGAGCGCCTGCGCCAGGAACTCACCCACAACCTGGAGCAGCGTGTCGCGGCGGAGGTGCAAGCCCGTTCCGCCGCCGAAGAACAGCTGCGTCAATCACAGAAGCTGGAAGCCATTGGCGGCCTGACCGGCGGCGTGGCCCACGACTTCAATAATCTGCTGCAAGTGGTCTCCGGCAATCTGCACCTGCTGGCCCGGCATGAACCGGACAACCTCCAGGTGCAGCGCCGCGTCAGCGCCGCCATCGCGGCCGTGGAGCGCGGGGCCAAACTGACCTCGCAACTGCTGGCGTTCGCCCGTCGCCAGCCGCTGTCACCAGCGGTGTACAACCCACTGCGCATTTATGAAGGTTTGGGCGAACTGCTGCAGCGGGCGTTGGGAGAAACCATCCACATTGATGTGCAACTGCCCCAGAATCCGTGGTGCATTAACGTCGACCGCAACCAATTGGAAAACGCACTGCTCAACCTGGCGATCAATGCCCGGGATGCCATGAAAGGCGAGGGCGTGATTCGGATTACCGGCGAAAACATCATCCTCAATCCCCCTGATTGCGCCGGCAAAAGCATCAACCCCGGTGAATATGTGCGCCTGGCCGTCGCCGACAGCGGCGTCGGCATGTCACCGACGATCCTGGCACGGGCCTTCGAACCGTTTTTCACCACCAAGCCGAATGGGCACGGTACCGGCCTGGGCCTGAGCATGGTGTTCGGGTTCGTGCGCCAAAGTGGCGGGCATGTGGAGGTCGAGAGCGTGGAGGGCAGTGGCACCGTGGTGCAGATGTATTTCCCGCGCAACCTCGGAGAGCCGGAAAACCACGATACGCCCCTCGAGCCTGCACAACACAGCGGCGGCCAGGAGACCATCCTGGTGGTGGAAGACAACGAAGGCGTACGCGCGGCTGCGGTGGAATTGCTCGAAGAGTCCGGCTACACCGTGCTCACCGCCGAAGATGGCGACCGGGCCATGCTGATGCTCCAGGCCGGCCTGCAACCGGACCTGATTTTTACCGACGTCGTGATGCCGGGCCGGGTCAAAAGCACCGACCTGGCCAAGTGGGCGCGAGAGCAAATGCCGGCGATAGCGGTGCTGTTTACCTCCGGGCATACCCGCGACATCCTCTCCAGCAACCATCTGCTGGGCAACGACATCCACCTGCTGAGCAAACCCTATGGGCCGGATGAATTGGCGCAACGGGTGCGCTCGGTGCTGACCTCCCGAATGATGTGACGGATGGAGATCTACCCCGCAAAGCCAATCCACTGTAGGAGCTGGCTTGCCTGCGATGGCGGTCTATCAGACCCCCCATCTGGCAACTGACACACCGCCATCGCGGGCAAGCCCGGCTCCCACAGTTGATCTTCACTGCCTTGAACACACCGATAAGGTTACCCATGACTTCCCAGCGCAATCTTCCCCCAGACACCTCACTCACCACCCAACGCCCAGGCTTCGTGCGGGTGCGGGGTGCCCGGGAACACAACCTGCGCAACGTCGACGTGGACATCCCCCGTGATGCCCTGGTGGTGTTCACCGGCGTGTCAGGCTCCGGCAAGTCCTCGCTGGCATTCTCCACCGTCTACGCCGAAGCCCAGCGCCGCTACTTCGAATCCGTCGCGCCCTACGCCCGTCGCCTGATCGACCAGGTTGGTGTGCCCGACGTCGACTCCATCGAAGGCCTGCCACCTGCCGTGGCCCTGCAACAGCAGCGCGGCACACCCAGCACACGGTCCTCAGTGGGCAGCGTCACCACCTTGTCCAGCCTGATCCGCATGCTCTACTCCCGCGCCGGCAGCTACCCGGCGGGGCAACCGATGCTCTACGCCGAGGACTTTTCCCCCAACCTGCCCCAAGGCGCGTGCCCGCAATGCCACGGCCTGGGCCGGGTGTACGAAGTGACCGAAGCCCTGATGGTGCCCGATCCGTCCCTCACCATCCGCCAACGCGCCGTGGCGTCCTGGCCACTGGCATGGCAAGGCCAGAACCAGCGCGACATCCTCGTCACCCTCGGCTACGACGTCGACATCCCGTGGCGCGACCTGCCGAAAAAGCAGCGCGACTGGATCCTCTTCACCGAAGAAACCCCCACCGTCCCGGTGTACGCCGGCTTCACACCTGCCCAAACCCGCGACGCCCTCAAACGCAAACTCGAACCCAGCTACCAGGGCACTTTCACCGGTGCCCGACGCTACATCCTGCACACCTTCACCCACTCCCAAAGCGCCCTGATGAAAAAGCGCGTGTCGCAATTCATGCAAGGCAGCCCATGCCCGCTGTGCGAAGGCAAACGCCTGAACAAGGCCGCGCTGTCGGTGAAATTTGCCGGCGTGGACATTGGCGAACTGTCGCAAATGTCCCTGCTGCAACTCGCCGAGCTCCTGCGCCCGGTGGCTGAAGGGCAGGGCGATAAAAAGCTCTCCGTGGAAAAACGCCTGGCTGCCCAACGCATCGCCCAGGACCTGCTCGAGCGCGTCAGCACCCTGACCGACCTCGGCCTCGGCTACCTGGCCCTTGAGCGCAGTACACCGACCCTGTCCTCCGGTGAACTGCAACGCCTGCGCCTGGCCACCCAGCTGGGCTCGCAACTGTTCGGCGTGATCTACGTACTCGACGAACCTTCCGCCGGCCTGCACCCTGCCGACGGCGAAGCCCTGTTCGCCGCCCTCGACCGTCTGAAGGCCGCCGGCAACTCGCTGTTCGTGGTGGAACACGACCTCGAAACCATGCGCCGGGCCGACTGGCTGATCGACGTGGGCCCGGCTGCCGGCGAACACGGTGGCCAAGTCCTGTACAGCGGCCCACCCGCCGGCCTCGCGCAGATTGAAGCCTCGCAAACCCGCGAATACCTGTTCGCCGAAAAGCGCCCCGTCAGCCAACCACCGCGCCAACCCACCGGCTGGCTGAGCCTGGAAGGCGTCACGCGCAACAACCTCAACGACCTCAGCGTGGACTTTCCCCTCGGGTGCTTCACCGCCGTCACCGGCATTTCTGGCTCGGGCAAATCCAGCCTCGTCAGCCAGGCGCTATTGGAACTGGTAGGCGCAGGCTTGGGCCGCGTCGTGGAAGCCGAAGACGAACCCAGCCTCGAAGACGACTCCCCACAAACCAGTGGCGGCCGCATCAGCGGCGGCCTGGAACACATCCGCCGCCTGGTGCAAGTCGACCAGAAACCCATCGGCCGCACCCCACGCTCCAACCTCGCGACATACACCGGGCTGTTCGACAACGTGCGCAAACTGTTCGCCGCCACACCCGCAGCGAAAAAGCGCCATTTCGATGCCGGGCAATTCTCTTTCAACGTCGCCAAAGGCCGCTGCCCGAACTGCGAAGGCGAGGGTTTTGTCAGCGTTGAGTTGCTGTTCATGCCCAGCGTGTACGCGCCGTGCCCGACGTGCCACGGCGCGCGGTACAACCCGGAAACGTTAGCGATCAAGTGGGAAGGCCTGACCATCGCCCAAGTGCTGGGGCTGACGGTTGAACAGGCGGTGGAAGTTTTTGCCGAAGAGCCGGGTGTGCTGCGCCCGCTGCAAGTGCTGCGGGATATCGGCTTGGGGTATTTGCGCCTTGGCCAGCCGGCGACCGAGTTGTCGGGCGGAGAGGCGCAGCGGATCAAGCTGGCAACCGAGCTGCAGCGTAATGCGCGGGGCGCGACGTTGTATGTGCTGGATGAACCGACGACCGGGCT
The DNA here is from genome assembly GCF_052682255.1 of Pseudomonas sp. 32A. Taxonomy (NCBI): domain Bacteria; kingdom Pseudomonadati; phylum Pseudomonadota; class Gammaproteobacteria; order Pseudomonadales; family Pseudomonadaceae; genus Pseudomonas; species Pseudomonas sp. 32A. The sequence goes on from NZ_JBQYLY010000001.1 coordinate 5,718,193, forward strand.
GCATCCGCGGGATGTGGACCGGTTGTTGAGCCAACTGAATCATCTGGTGGAGGCGGGGCACACGGTGATTGTGGTGGAGCATGAAATGCGTGTCGTGGCGCAGAGTGATTGGGTGATTGATATCGGGCCGGGGGCCGGGGATCGCGGAGGGAAGGTGGTCGTGAGTGGCACGCCGCAGAAGGTGGCGAAGAGCAAGAGCAGCCGGACGGCGCCGTTTTTGGGGCGCGAGTTGGGCTGAGTTTTGCTCGACATGCGCCAGGTTCGCCGGCAGCTTCGTGATTGCCCGAGCGTTCGGTAGACTGCGCCGATTTTTTCTGACTTCCCCATCTTGTGAATAAATGGCCCTATGAGATACGTCGAAAATGGATCTTTTATCGATCCATTTCTCTTCTTATAGTCGGCCAACGCCCCAAGCAGTTAACAGCGGTCATTAGTTCAGCTGTGGGGTTAGGTTTCTCATTTGCGGAAGTTGATATGAATTATAAAAACGGCTCTATCAGTATCGGCGTGTCTGCACTTTTAGTGCTGTCAGTTCTGCGTTTATCCACTAACCAACCCCCAACCCGGGAAGAGTTTGTAAAGTATCCATCTCTCCGACAGAAGTGGTTCACGATATGCGACGCTCGCAGCAACCTTGCCGAGCTCAATGATGAAGGCTGCAAGCATTTACGCGAATGGCAGGCGGCCACCAAATTTCCCGTACTGGACAATTTGATGAATCAAAACCTGGGTAAATAGCTGGCTGCCATATGACTTTTTCAGTTGGCTGGAGCATCCAGCTGGAATCCGGAAGTCATCATCGCCCCCTACCTGCGCCCCTCAATGCTGCGCACCAACGCCCCAAAAAGCTCACCCCGCGGCATCTCGCTCAAGGGAATATTCGCCTTCTCGAACCACTCCCGATCCGCCTCAGGATGCGGGCTACTCAGAACCACTACCCCCTTTTCATAGGTGTAACGCGCTGCCGCCACATCCCCATTCCGGTAGGTCGCAATGGTTGAAGAAGGCAAGGTCGCGTCAGGCTTGGGAAAGTAAGGCCCATCCTGATAAAAGACGCTATCGGCTTTCCCATCCCACACAACGTTCACCGCCGCGTCCGCAATGCTCGCGACCTCAAACCCAGGCCTGCCCGCCTCTGAATCAAGGTCGTAGGGTATCAGGCCAAAATTGCTGTCATCGGCCAGATACGCGCCCATACACAGCCCCAGGTAGCGCCCACCCTGGGCGACAAAGTCACGAATGGCTTGCACCCGCGCATCCCCCAAACTATCAAGCGCCGCAGGGATGTCCTGACCGCCGCCGGGTTGAACGTAGAGGTCATAACGAGCGAGGCTTTGCGGCGTGATGTCGATCGATTCATCAGCACCTACAAAGTCAATCTGCGCATTCGGGCGGACGCGCAGCAGGGCTGTTTTAACCTTCTCTGAGCATTCATCGCAGCCCGCGGGGCCTCGGTAGATCGCGACATGGGTGATGGGGGTTGCGGCTTGCACCGAGTAAGGAAGCAGCGTGAAAAACGCAAAAAGCGTCGCGGCGATGGCGTGCAGATTCATGGTTGTAGGGCCGTCTTAAAGCTGATTGGGTCCGATCGGACTTTGTGAGTCAAAGCCTAAAGCTAATAGCCACGTGAAGGCGTGAACATTTGTAAATCGGCCAGTGTTGCTTGGCCCAACATTTTCCAGGCTGGCCCAATACATCGGCTACGGATGTGTTTGGAGAAGGGCTATGCAAGGTGCAGTAACGCCGGATGGGTTGGCGTTGTTCGCTGCTTTTGTCCGATTGCTGCCATTGGTGACTGGCTGCAATCGGCCATAAGCAGCCATTAGTATGTGATCGTTATCTACCCATTACTGTCGCTCGCAAGGGGCGGCTATCAGTAACAGACAATAACTCGAAGGTGCCCGCGAGCCCAAGAACGACTCCGTCACAGACGGTCTGGAAACTGAGCTGGTTATGGACACCGAGCTTGGGTTTTTGACACAACGGAACTGGTCTCTAAACCGCAGCTGCCACGACGACTTTGCATGTTTGGCCACCCCGTTTGCTTCAATCGAGTGTCCGTAGTGTTTCAACGATAAGTGACCGCACCCAGCGATGGCCTGCGTCGCGCTGAGTTCGTTCATGCCAGGCCAAGATTTTTCTGAAGCCTGGAATTTCAACAGGCGGCTCTATTGATTTGAGCCCGATGTTGTTCACTGCCAATCGACGCGGCACGACAGCGATTATGTCGCTGTACGTTAGAATTTCTGGAAGTACCAGAAAGCTGGTCACCGACACTGTCACTCGACGTGATCTTCCAAGTTTTTCCAGAGCATCATCCGTCACTCCATGAAAACCGCCCCCTGCCGGGGAAACCAAGGCGTGATCCAATGCGCAGAATCGATCCAGTGAAAGCCTGCCATTCAGCGCATCTGGGTGATCAGTGCGCATTACGCATACATAGCTTTCATCAAAGAGTGCGATAGCATGCAATCCTGGTGTTACCGCTTCAGGGGTAACCAATGCGAGATCGATCTCACCTCGATCCAGCTGATTTTGAAGCTCTTGATGATCCACGGGCTGGACACTAACGCGGATGTTCGGCGCTTGTATTCTTAGCGCGTTGAGAAACGGTACGACCACTGCACGCAATGCATAGTCGGTCGAAGCAATCCTTATCGTCATGCTCGCCGTCAACGGATCAAAGCTTTGCGGCTGAAGCATACCTTCAATATCTGCCAGCAATTTCTTAACCGGCGCTGCAAGCTGCTCTGCACGCGACGTCGGCACGATGCCGCGCTGGGCGCGCACGAACAGCGGATCGGCGAAGCTTTCTCGGAGCCTGCTGAGCATGCCGCTCACAGCAGGCTGGGTGAGCGATAGTCGATTTGCGGCTCGCGTAACGCTGCGTTCATCAAGCAACGCATCCAGTGCTTTGAGGAGGTTGAGATCTAGATTTCTGATATCAGGATTCATGATGCGCAAAATAAAACATAGCGATTGGTCTTATTTCTAGCCTACACCCATCATGGTCTCAATTCATCAACTGAGCGCTGCATAACCATGAATCAGATCATTTGGCCTGAAGGCTACCTGCCAGGTTTTACCGAAAACTTTGTCTCTAACGAGGTCATCATCGCGGGATTGAGTGCCGCACAGGTATGGCCTCTGCTCACCCAGGCGCAGAGATGGCCGTCGTACTACGCCAACTCGGCAAACATCCAGTTTCATGATCACATCGGGCCGGATCTGCAAGACGGGGTATTTTTCTACTTCGAAACGTTCGGCTTTCCGGTCGAGGCTTTATGCAATGAGTGCGTGCCGCCAACTCTAACCTCTCCAGGACGAATTGCGTGGCATGGGTGGTCGGGTGAGGGTGACGCTCGGCTGGACGTTCACCATGCCTGGCTTATTGAAGACCTATCTGGTGGACGAGTGCGCATCCTGACTCAGGAAACACAGAAGGGTAAACCAGCGGAGAATCTCGCCAAGGCCAAACCCAATCCGATGATCAACGGTCATCAGGAATGGCTGGACGGCTTGGTGGGTGCGGCACGCTTGTCTCCCAGCCTTTAACCTCTGAATTTAGTCTTTAGCCGTGGGCCTCAGATGCGGTCAGATTAGGCATTCTAAGTCCGGCCCCAGAGCATCCGTGTCTCAGCTCTGGGGCGATTCGACAAAAGCCTGACGACTTCCCTGCGTTATCCGCAATATTTGAACTTCATTCCAACGGCAGCGGACGATCAATGATCACGTGCTTCATCACCAACGTCGATGTCAGACGCTGTACGTTGGGTAACCTCGACAGTTCCTCATCGTATAGTTTTTGAAATGCAGGAAGATCTGCTGTCACCACCATCAGCAGGTAATCAGGATCGCCAAAAAGTCTCTGAGCTTGGACGATGTAAGGAATTCGCGGTAAAGCATCTTCAAAATCAGCTACTGCTTTTTGGTGTCCCTCTCGGAGCGTCACGAATACCAGGGACGAGAAATTGAGTCCTAACTCAGTCGCGGATAGTTGAGCTCGATAACCCTTGATCACTCCCAGATCTTCCATCGCCCGAACGCGTCGATGGCATGGAGACAAACTTAGACCTACGCGGTCGGCCAGCTCCGTCAGTGACTGACGGCCATCTTGCTGCAGTTGCGCAAGAATCTTCTTGTCTACACGATCCATTAAGAAAAACCTTCTAATTCGTTCAGCTTCTACAGGTATCTTCGAAAGATAATACCACTTCGCTTTCATTATCCTTCTATCACGGTTTTTCAGGGCCAAGCGGCGCTTTGAATTGATGGAAGAGGAAGGATTTGATCGTGAGTGTTTCTCTGATTATGGCGTTTTGGGCCGTATCATTTTTGTTTGTTATCACGCCTGGGGTCGACTGGGCCTACGCGATTTCGGCAGGTTTGCAAGGCCGCGTCTTACCCGCCGTAGTCGGCATGGTTTCCGGCCATCTTGTGGCCACGCTGATCGTCGCCGCAGGTGTGGGGGGAGTGCTGGTCAAAATTCCCTATGCATTGCTGACGTTAACGCTGATGGGGGCCGCCTATCTCTTATGGCTCGGCCTTAACATGTTGTTCAAGCCTTCGCTGCCTGCTCAAGGGGCATTCCGCAATGAAGGTGCCGGGATGGCCTGGGCGATGAAGGGACTATGCGTCAGCGGTCTCAACCCAAAAGTCCTATTGTTGTTCCTGGCGCTGCTACCTCAGTTCACTGATGCGTCAGCCGCATGGCCAGTAGGGGCTCAGATTGTCGCTTTAGGCCTGATTCATGGTGTTAGTTGCGGTGTCGTCTATCTCGCGGTCGGCTATGGCGCTGGTGCGGTGCTTGCTTCACGGCCAGCAGCGGCAATTAATGTGAGTCGGATATCGGGAGCCGCAATGATCGTAATCGCTGTGGTTCTAGCTGCCGAGCGGCTGGTCATTTGAATTGAGGAAGCGAAATGTCTGATCAAAATATTGCCCCCTATAACAGCCCGCGTCGCGGTAGGGTACGAATTCCACATTTATGGGATATGAAGGTACAGGGTCAGAAATGGGCCATGTTGACTGCTTATGACATGTACGCAGCGTCGGTGTTTGAGGCGGCAGGAATTCCAGTGCTGCTCGTAGGCGATTCCGCTGCCAACAACGTGTTTGGACATAACTCGACGTTGGCAATAACAGTTGACGATATGCTTCCTCTTGTCAGAGCGGTTTCGAGCGCTACCGAACGGGCGTTGGTCATTGCCGATTTGCCTTTTGGCTCTTATCAGGGATCGCCTGAGCAATGCTTCCATACCGCAGTGCGCTTCATGAAGGAAGGCGGCGCTCATGCCGTAAAGCTCGAAGGAGGGATCGAGATGCTTGCGCAGGTAGAGATGTTGGTAGCCGCTGGCATACCAGTTATGGCCCATATCGGTTTTACCCCACAGGCAGAACATCAGCTGGGCGGATACCGCATCCAGGGCAAAGGCGAAGACGCGCAGCGGTTGATTGACTTGAGCGTTGCCTTCGAGCGTGCTGGGGCGTTTGGCCTGCTGATAGAGATGGTGCCAGGCGATGTAGCAACGAGGATCACCGAGACAGTCTCCATCCCTACCGTAGGAATTGGTGCTGGTAATGGCTGCGATGCACAGGTGCTTGTCTGGCAGGATATGGCGGGACTAAGGGAGGGTCAGTTGCCGCGATTCGTCAAGCAGTATGCGAATATGAGAAAGGTGATGAGTGACGCTGCTCAAGCCTTTGCTAAAGATATCGAATCGGGCTCTTTCCCTGGGCCAGAACATACTTTTTAGAGCATCGGAGATCGCAATGAGCACACTGCGCCAGAAGGCGATAGAAGGCCTTGAGGAAGGTGACACTTTTGAAATCAAACGCACTTTTTCGGACGCAGACATCGCCCAGTTTGAAGCGCTATCGCGCGATCACAACCCAGTGCATTCCAATGCCATGTATGCAGAGGCCAAAGGCTTTGATGGTGTTATCGCTCATGGCTTGCTGACGGCGACATTGATCACAGAGATCGGAGGGCAGTTGGGGTGGTTGGCTACCTCAATGAGTTTGCGCTTCAAGCGCCCCGTTTATATGGGGGACGAGCTTACCTGCGTGTGGAAAATTATGGCGATCGATGAGGGCAATCGGGCTGAAGCCGAGGTAATCGTGACCAACAGTAGCGGCCTGGCTGTCTTGCTCGCGGAGACGACAGGGCTAATTCCCGATGACGCCGAGAGAAAACTACTCGCATCAATGACTGTTGATGAGATCTAGGCTTATCAGGGCGATGCAAAAACGCCTTTTGTAGAGAATTTAAAGATGCATGGCTTACTAAAATTAATTATTCGACCGGAAACGGAAAAGGCAGACGCCGGATTTCTCGTTTTAGCCGCTTTCGTTGGTGGCGCAGCGGGAGTATTGCTGGCCTACAAAGTGTCGCTCTCGGTGGGATTGCCCTTCGCACTTTGTGCAACCGTAATGCTTCATCTCACCTGGCGGACGCCAGGTTTATCCCCAAACGACACAAAAATCGGGCCGTGCTGACGTATAGCATAACGGGAATAGTGGGGCCGTCTGATCGGTGAAATCAATCAAAGACCTGCTAAATGATTCCCCCTTTAATGGGCACTTTTATGAATCGCACATGACCGCTTTTGGCCGATAGCAGCCGGTCGTTCCGTAAGCTGCACGCCATCTGTTGAGCTGGCAGTATCGGCCCGAGAGGGGGAGATCAAGGTTGATCCAGGCGCGCCCATTTGCTTGTGGAACAGCAGGATCAGTCATGTGATTGCCCTTATCGGCTCGTACTGTCCGCCTTCAATCGTCAATTGTCCTGGTTCCAACCGGGACGTGCTTAACCACCATTAGCCCGGTTGAACTGCCAACGTGTGGAACGACCCGCTATGCCGGTAAGTCTACCTGTATCTACTCATGGGTAAGGTACAGCGCAATGGATAAGACAATCACCGTCGATCAACTAGAGACCACCGACCTTGGATCAATCAACGAAATATGGCTTGGCGAGACGCATACCCAGCTATGCCTATGGCGTGGCGAACAGGTCTTCACCCACGAGATGATGAGCGAGGGCACCCACGATCAGAATGTCCAACGCCTGTGCTTGCAGTTGGTCAACCCTGACGATCAAACCGCCGTAGCCAGCGTCGAGGTAATTGTGCGCGAACGGCTGAGAAAAATGGGGAAGGAGGGCGAGTTTTACCCCGCAGAGGAGGCTGATACTCATCAATAAGAAGAGGGGTATCGGTCATTCAGGGGGAGTTGGTCCAAGGCCTGTTGTCGCTTGGAGGCGTATCTTTCGATGATGATCCTGGAACGCTTAGGGTGACTCACTCAATTCAGTAACACCATGGAGCAGCCAACGGGTTATGGATATCGAGTTTCGCGGTAATGGCATGCGTGATAACCCGTCTGTAGGTATATGAATCGCCCCTGATTTCATAGGCGCGTTATGGATTCAACCGGTTTGTGTAGCCATCCAGGTCAAAAAACGATGGAGCTGAGTCGTAAACTTCTTCGGCTTGGCATCCGGGTTCCTTGCCTGGGACAAGAAAAAAGAGATCTGCATCCTCATACTCGGGTAATGCTGAACAAACTGCTCTACCAGCTCTTCCAGTGTTTGCGGCCACATCAGGTCCTGTTCAGAGCGAAGCACTTGAGTTGACCGGATGAGTTTGCGCGAAGCTTCTCGCTGCAAGCGCAGCGATTGCGTCGGTGTGGTCGCTTGGTCGATAAGGTCGGCATACCGGGTCAGTACGGATTCAAAGTCACCATTCACGGCAATGGCGATATCGCGTGACGGCTTGAACCGGTCGAAGCGTTGGGTCAGATCATTGCCCCATAAGCAACGACAGTGATGCTTGAGCCAATACCCCCAGCTCAATCGATTGTCAGGTGCCAATACTTCAGCACGACTACCGATATCGAAATCGATCTTGGTGACTTCGGCATGCCGACTTTCCAGCGTGCGCCTTTTCGACTCCAGCATTTCCAGATCCTGCGACGTGGGAGGGCTGTGCAGAATAAGGGTTAGGTCAAGGTCGGAAACCCCAGGCACGGCGTCGCCTCTCGCGACACTGCCATACAGATAAATCCCGTCCAGCAGAGGTTCCGGCCGCGCGAGCGTCATGCAAACGTCCGTCAGCAAAGCCTGAAACTGTGGCTGCATCTCGACGTTGGACACGGTGAGGATATAACCGTCCGCATCAATGCCACGAGGTTGGAGTCGTTCCATAAAGCCGTCCGTGAGTGGTGTTCAGTAAAAATCGGGGTCAAACCCCATCAAGACGTGCGCCGGCCTTCCAGGCTGGAAAACACATACATACCCGCCAGCATCGCCACTACGAAGATGAGAATTTGCCAGTGCCCGGTAAACAGAATGGCGACCGCAGGCCCAGGGCAGATACCCGAGAACAAACACGCTGACGGCCAGCCCGATCAAGGCGCCTGCGCCTAATGAAGCCCAAGGCGTGAAGTTGATCCAATCAATGCTCATTTTGCAGTTCCTGCACAGGAGGGTGGGTGAGGGCTGTTGATCAGCGAAGCATCATAACCATCCGCGCGGGTCGGGGTCTGTGCAAGTCAGATTTTGCTGCCGCCCCCATGGAATGGGTGAAACCCTGCTCCCAGTACTAAAGGAGGTGTCAATGCCCGCTAAAGGACCATTTCGGTCTGACGCCATAGGTTTAGGCTCAGCTTTGTGATCGTCAACGATGACAACAAGACGCGCCGCATCACCTGCGAGATGAGTAGAAAACCTCACTGACTCCCGTGTCTCCATAATAAAAAGAGGATTTATCATGAGTAGCACCTTCTTCATTCCTTCCGTGAACATGATGGGCATTGGCAGCCTCGACGAGGCGATGCTCGCAATCCGCAAGTACGGGTTCCGCAAAGCCTTGATCGTCACCGATGCCGGCCTGGCCAAAGCCGGCGTGGCGGCCAAGGTCGCTGGCCTGTTGGCCCAGCAAGACATCGACTCCACCCTGTTTGATGGCGCCAAACCGAATCCGACCGTCAGCAACGTGGAGAAGGGCCTTGAACTGCTGGCCCGCAGCGACTGCGATTTCATTATTTCCCTGGGCGGCGGTTCACCCCACGACTGCGCCAAGGGCATTGCCCTGTGCGCCGCCAACGGCGGGCACATCAGCGACTACGAAGGCGTGGACCAATCCGCCAAGCCACAAATGCCCCTGATCGCCATCAACACCACCGCCGGCACGGCGAGTGAAATGACCCGTTTCTGCATCATCACCGACGAAGTCCGCCACGTGAAAATGGCCATCGTCGACCGCAACGTCACGCCCCTGTTATCCGTTAACGACCCTTCGCTGATGGCCGCCATGCCCAAAGGCCTGACCGCCGCCACTGGCATGGACGCACTGACCCACGCCGTCGAAGCCTACGTGTCGACCGCGGCCACGCCCATCACCGATGCCTGCGCACTCAAAGCCATCGAACTGATCTCGGCCAACCTGCGCACCGCCGTTGCCCAGGGTGACAACATGACCGCCCGGGAAAACATGGCCTACGCGCAATTCCTTGCCGGCATGGCCTTCAACAATGCTTCGCTGGGTTATGTACACGCCATGGCGCACCAACTGGGCGGGTTCTACGACCTGCCTCACGGCGTGTGCAACGCGATCCTGCTGCCTCACGTGTCGAGCTTCAACGCCAGCGTATGCCCGGCCCGGTTTAAGGATATCGCCCATGCGATGGGGGTTGAGACTCAGCAGCTGGATGCGGAGAAGGGTGCTGCGGCGGCTATCACGGCCATCCGTAAACTGTCTGCGGATGTGGGGATTCCGAGCGGCCTCGTCGAACTGGGTGTGAAGGCTGACGATATTCCTACCCTGGCAGCCAATGCGATGAAAGATGCCTGCGGCTTTACCAATCCGCGTCCTGCCAATCAGGATGAGATCGAGCAGATTTTTCATACGGCGATGTGATTGATGTGACGTGATGCTGGAGAGAACGCCCCGCCTTTGGTTGAAGTGCGGGGTGTTTTTGTTGGCTGACCGATAGGGTTGAAGTGGGTCAATGGCTTGGCCGGCGGCAGCCTGTCATGAGCTGCTATTGTCGGCCAAAAGGGGACAGTGATAGAAAAATAAACATGTCCCCTTTTCGCACCTTTTTGCAAAGCGGTCTCTGGGTAACGACTACTTTCCACCCACAGCGAACTGTCGGCACATGAGTAATTGGACAAGAGGGGCACTCAAACACGAAAGTTATATCCGTAATTTTTCTCAAATTTAGTGCCTCCCCCCTCTGACGGATTCCGCTTTAATTTGACGCCAAAATTGTAAGTAGTACTACCAATGGATGAAATGAGTTCTTGCATTGTTACAAGCTCCGGGATGAAGGTTTATTATGTTGAAGTCAGTGCGGAGCTAATGCTTTTTTGCAAGCTAGCTTTGGTCGTTGTTGATATTGGGTCGCGACCACTCAGCACTCTCAATCTCATCAGGACTCACACCAAACAGTTTGGTAAATAGTTCCTTCACCTTATCCTTAACTTCCGAAGGTTCATATTTTTCAGAGAGCCAGGAGAAATCTTATTTAAATTCACCGCTCTGTATTATCCATTGTCTAATTAGGTCGTACTGCATGAGGTTGCCATAAAAAGTATTGAATGTGCTATGGATGTTTTTTTCCGACTTCCCCTCTTGCCGCCTAGGGTAAATTCCAAAGTCATCTGCTTTGTCACTATAAAGTGAAAGATTTTTCAGCCAGGCCTGAATATAGCTCTCAGCATAGGGCCCTACTTTGTGCCGTCCTGTCCAGCAAAAAAACTCAGGCTGCTCAAGCTTGAAAGTATTAAATTTTAGAAATTCTGAAAATATGACTCTAACTGGCTGGTTTGTTTCCGAGAAAGAAAATGTACTATGTTCTCTCATCAGTGCTTGTAATGTAGGCTCCTTATATACCCATTCGGAAATAGCTCTCGCAATATCTAATGGATGGTGGTATCCACAAGCGTCCGCTAGCAAAGCACTTGCGTTAGTATATTCTTCTTTAGAGTACTCCCTGATGTAATCCTTAAGTTCGGGGTGCTTGTTTTTTATAGCTTGACATAGATATGTAAAGCGTATTGCTGGTTGAGCTTGATATGAAAAATTCTCATAATCTTTAATTTCAAATGGAAACCCTTCGCCAGGGTTTAATGCTAAGTCGCATGTTAATAAGAATAGTGCTACTAATGGGTCGTCGATGCAATCAGGAAATTTCGCACTAGTGTGCTCGATAAAGTACTTGAAGGCTGAACCGTATACACCATCAAGATAGCCTCGTGCGCCATAGTCCGCAAAGGACTTGCTAGGGTTAGAAAAATGCAAAAACTGGAGCTGTATAAATCTCGCTTGCCCCTCTAGTACATCTATTCCGGTAATTTGAGGCAGGTATACATCTGAGCGCCAGTGGTAGTTAGCAGATTTAGACAGCTTTAACTGTTCTATAGGCTTCCTCCAGAGATCCGTATCCGGCAAGCATATAACCCCATCGAAGGTTGTCGTCAAGACATGCAGGCAGCATGAATAGGCAATATAAAAGGTATGCCCTACAGACTCAAAATGATTTTCCTTTATGATTTCCAAAAGAATTTTTGGGTTCATTATAATTGCGCGATAATAATTCAGGTCTAACGTATTATTTACTGCAATGTTTGCATTGAGGATAACCTCTTCTTCAGCGGTGCGACCTTGCCGCATCTGGTCATCGCTCCAATCTTTGAGTGACTTACCAAACTCTCCACACTTGACTATATCTCGAAGATGCCCGACGTTAACGTGTGCCTGTGCGGGGAAACACATGCTAGAAATAAAACCTGAAGTCGATCCTATGTGCTGCCACCAATGAACCGTTTCATGAATATATGTTGAATAAGCCTGGATTTCATCCCATGTGATATCTTCAGTTTTTTTTGTCGTGGCACTGTCAACTAACCCATGATTTATCGGGCTGAGTCTTAGAACAAATTGACCAATATTATATAAGCCATGAGCGTTTAGGCACGCAGCTAGAGATTCTGGAGTTTTGATTTCCGAATTGTAGGAGTAGAGAAGAGAGCTTTTTATTTCGTCCATGTAATGCTCATATTTGAGTGTAAGGTTAGCCGTTGAGGTGATAGTGGCCTCAGGCTGATAGGTGAATCATCCTAGATCATCTCGGGGTGCCAGCTTATACAATCACGCCCCATTCGTTGATCAGCACAGCGTTGCCTAGTGATCCATATCTGGAGCAAACTTTCCAGCCTTTTCTCTGTAACCTCTCTGAAATCCTCTTTACTCCAGTTTAAAGGGCTATATCAAATCCATATGGTGGATTAAGAAAAATCATGAATCAGAGAATCGGCTTTTTGCTTTCCAGGTTCATTCCCGTGATTCCCACCTGGTTTCCTAGAGTCGTCGGAAAGTCTATTCTCCGCCGAAAGCGGCTCGTTGTGAGTGGCAACTTTCAGCCAAAAGCAGTCGCTCACGATCATTCGACTAAATCGTCCCCGATACCATAGCCGCCTCCAAACCTCAAATGGAGCGTTTGTGAACGTCCTCTGCTGGCCGACCCTTTCCGGCCGGTGACAGGCAGAAAAAAACGGCCAAAGGCCGTTACCTAGCTGGATGTCATCCGAATTAAATCACTTGAAGCCATTGGCGACGTTCGTCGACTGAAAAACGGCATCGAATGCGGGGCCATTGAACGTCAGAGACCTGAAACCTAGGTCTAGAGTTTCCCGCTATGAGAGATAGCTCTAGATCATGGCGGCATTGGTAATGGAAGCCGCTAGCAAAAATTCAGATACGGCTGCTAGCGGAATTCGCGCTATGGGCTATCTTTTGTGCCAGCATATTGGAATCACGATTTAAAGCGCAGGTGATTTAGAGCCAATAAGGAAGGGCTGCGGTGTTTTCAAAAGCTGATGGCTCGATACAAGCGCTGCTTAATCATCCCTTGGGTGAGCAGCTACAAACGGAAGGTTTACGACATGTCTAGATGTACAGCACCGGTACATGGTCATCGTTCGGCAAGCGCAAGAGCAGCGTGTCCCGCATGTGGCAGCGGATATAGCGGGTACGGATCGCGATCGTATTCATCTTTGCCCTACGCACCATCCTATTCGTCTCCGTCTCATGGCGGGGGTGGTCGCAGTAGCGGGGGGTCATCCAGCAGCGCAAAGCCGCGCTGGTCGAAACCCGGATCCTCTGTGGCGTACACCTCAGCCGAGGTACGAACACTCACACCGGTACGCGAAAATGTCGAGAGGCGTGCGACGGTACCTGATCTACGTGACGTCTTTCTTTGTCACGCCTGGGACGACCGGAAAGGATCCGCGAAGGAGCTGCATGATGTACTCGAGTCGCTCGGTGTTTCCGTTTGGTTCAGCGAGAAAGATGTCCTTCTAGGCTCGTCGTTACTGCGTGAAATTGATAAGGGATTGGCGAAGTCGCGAGTAGGAATTGTGCTGGTGACCCCTGCTTTGCTGCGCCGCCTAGCAGCCGAGGGCATCGCCGACAAAGAGCTTTCCGCTCTCCTCGCAAGGGATCTGCTGGTTCCCGTCATTCACGACACAACATACGAATCGCTGCGCGAAGTTAGTCCTCTACTCGGTTCGAGAAGCGGCCTGAGCACTGCTGAAGATACGTTTGCAGATATCGCGGCCAAGCTTGCCGAGTTGGTGGCCCCGTAGCTTCACTGCCCATGCTACGGCTTTACTTATAGGCACGTTATCAACCGAAGGAGTTGAACACATGAGTATTAAACCCGGTCCCAAACCGATTGCTGAATCCACCGGCAAAAAGGACCAGCGCCGTCGTGTTACTGAAGAAAATAAACGCAAACATCCTGATCTGGAACTACATAAACACAAAAAAGGTGACTGAAATTAAATGCAATGAGAGGGGGTTAGTCATGCAAGTTAGGCCGCTTATTGCCGGCTGCCAACGGATTTCGATCCATTTCAGCCGTTCGTGAGTGTAGAAATCGGCCAGAAGTGGGTCTTGGACATGCAGGTCGTACGTCAGTAATGTGCTCAAGACTCATGTCGCTCTCGCTCTCGCCTCATGTCGAGCTTCTGGCGTGCCACTCAAACCAATAAGGAGCTACGCATGGATACGGAAGGGAAGTTTCAGGTCACCTGCATCGTCTGCTTACAGTTAAAGCACTCAGCGAGAATTAATCGAAAATGACTCTAGTAGCAGCTTGGGTTAGGCATTACGGAAAAACTAAAGAACTGTATATAGCGAGCGACTCACGATTGAGTGGCGGAAGAGCATGGGATATTGGCACCAAAGTATTAGACCTAGGGCGAGGCGACTCCGTTATCGCATTTGCAGGGTCTACGGCAAATGCTTATCCCTTAATGCTACAGCTTCAAACAGCAGTTCGAATGCACCCTAAAATCCGGTCAAGGGCTTATGAGCTGACAGAGCTAAAGGGTCACGTCCTGCGAATATTTAATGCCATGTGGAAGAGTATTACAAGTCTACCAGTAGGCCAAAAAATACCCGACGCAGCAGAAGTCAGCTTTATTTTGGCTGGGTATTCCTGCAAAACGCAGTCATTTAAAATATGGACTGTATATTTTCACGAGCAATCAAATGAATTTCAATTTCGCGAAGCGTCTAAACATCGAAAAAAGGGCGGCGGAAATAAGTACTTTGCGTTTATAGGGGATGACGCAAATCTCGCAAACGAAAGAGTCTACGAAATGCTCGGCGAAAGAAATAGAATAGAAGCTGTCGGAATGGTAATGGAGCCATTTGAAGTGCTCATAGAATATATTAGGGATGCCACAAAGCCTTATATTGGAGGTTGTCCGCAGGTCTACAAAATTTATACGCATCTAAATACACTGCCATATAACATATACTGGCCAAGCCGCGAATCTAAAACGATAGCTTTTGGGGGGAGGCCTTTGCTGCCATATGAAAAAAATGAATACCTAGTAATTGATCCAGATACATTAGAAGTGGCAGTTCCAGAATGGCTTACAACGAGCGCTTAACAAATGGTTTAAACCGTCCGACTAGATCTCGCCCGTATATATCTCCATGCTCACGTATGCCCACTCTCTGCGCTCCTTCCGGCGTCGCTTACCTTGTCGTTAGCGTCCGCTTCTGGCCGGAAACCGTTATTGAGTGCAGCATGAGCAGCGGATCACTCAACTGAGACAGCGTCATCGTCGTCAAGACGCTGTAGATACCTACAGCGTCTTGACGACTAATTGAGAGCGCTAGTTGATCGTCTGGACCACAGCCGATTCAGCTACACGGCACCTCCCGATCCATCAGCTTGCCCACCAACAGCATCCCTAACTCACTCAGCTGGTGAATCGCCAACGCCACATCACGGTCTTTCCCGCTCAGCTCGTCCGACAGATCAAGCAGCAACGCGCTGACCGAGGCAAAGGTTTCATAGCTATTGGTGATCAAACTTTCACTGCTGGCATCAGCAGCCACACTGAACAGCGCACCCGACGGCGGGGCGGTTTTGGCGGAGGAGGGATTGAGATAATGATCCAAGGCACGGTGCGCGGCTTGGTTGAGTTTCAAATCGGGAGTTCCCGGAGGATTTGGCGTTACCTTGAACATCGTTAAGTTCCTTGCTCGGGCTTCCACCCCGTTGCTACTAAACGAGGGGGTGGCAGCTGTACGCAGGTTAGTAGACCGGGGGAACCTAACAAAAACCGGCGCGCCCGAGGGCGCCCTACGCACAGCCACCATCAAGCACAGACAAGGACGTCCGACAGATGAAGCTCATGCACACGTTAGGTTGAACCTCGGGCTACTAAACCCGATCACTGAGT
This sequence comes from Pseudomonas sp. 32A, assembly GCF_052682255.1. Classification (NCBI taxonomy): domain Bacteria; kingdom Pseudomonadati; phylum Pseudomonadota; class Gammaproteobacteria; order Pseudomonadales; family Pseudomonadaceae; genus Pseudomonas; species Pseudomonas sp. 32A. Next base: position 5,733,962 of record NZ_JBQYLY010000001.1, read on the forward strand.
TTTCAGCGACCGAGCAACCTTAGAGACGCCCACCCAGGTGCACAAGCCGGCGGATTCTGACGCAACTGTAGGCAATGGAGCAAGGCGCTGTGCTCACTGCCCCAAGCCACGGGACTGAAATCCATCAGTCCCGTTTTTCTTTCTCAGGCCGGTTGCGCCGCCAAGCTATTACTCACCTTGCGCCCCAACACCAGCACCGTCACAAACCCAGCGCCCACCAACGCGGTCGCCAAACTCAACAGCACCGAAGTCCCCATCTTGTCGACGATCTGCCCGCCAAAGAACGAGCCGACGGCAATGATCACCTGGAACAACGCCACGAACAGCGGCATGCCACGTTCCACATCCTTGGGCGCCACCACGAACATCCAGATGCTTGCGCAAGCCGGGAAGGCACCGAAAGCGAAGCCCCACAGTGCGATCAGCATCACGGCGCCGCTCATGCCGGTGGCGAAGTAGGGGAACAGGGCGGTGCTGGTGCCGATCATCAGGGCTACCAGCAGCAGGGTGTGGCGCACGCTGCGGTTGGCGGCGAAGCCGGCGAAGACGTTGCCCATTACGCCGGCCACGCCGTAGAGCAGCAGCAGGGAGCCAATGGTCGGGCCGTCGAAGCCGGAGCTGTTTTTGAAGAACGGGGCGACGTAGGTGTAGGCGGCAAAGTGTGCCAGGCCGATCAGCAGCACGGCGATCAAGCCCACCCGGGCTTGTGGGTTGATGAACAGGGCCGGCAGGTCGGCGATGCGGATGGCTTTTTCCGGTTCAAGTCGGGGCAGCAGGAACATCTGCGCCAGCAGTACCGGGATGCCCACCAGCGCGGTGACGAGGAAGGTCATGCGCCAGCCCATCAGGCCGCTCAGCCAGGTGCCGACGGGTACGCCGAGGACGGTGGCCAGGGTCACGCCCATCATGATGATCGAGGTGGCTTTCGCTACGCCTACACCCTTGGGCGCCAGGCGGCCGCTGAGGGCGATGGCCGTGGCCCAGAAGCCGCCGATGCTGATGCCCAGCAATACGCGGCCGAACAGCAGCAGGCTGAAGTCGCTGGCGTAGGCCACCACCATGTTGGCGATGATCATGATCAGGGTCAGGCCGATCAGCAGGTAGCGGCGGTCCATGGCGCCAATGCCCACCGACAGCAGCGGGGCGGCGAGGGCGGCCATGATGCCGGGCAGGGTGACCATCAGGCCGGCGTGGCCGGCGCTGATGCCGAGGTCGGCGGCGACGTCGTTGAGTACGCCTACTGGCAGGAATTCGCTGGTGACCAGGGCGAAGGCGCCCACGGCAACCGAGAGAATCGCCAGCCACTGTTGCAGGACGGTTTGTTGATTATGTTCGGGGAGGCCGCTAGGGGCCCGGCTTGCGCTTGGCATGGTGTCGGGTTCCGGGAGGATATTTCGCCTGAGGACAGACGGGAGGGAGAAAGTGGAGGCGATTATAGGAATGGGTTTTGGTAAGCCAATAGGCGACCGGTTCGATAGTAATCATCAGTCTCGTTGATAAGACGGCCTGAGTAGAGCGGTTGCTTCTGTGTCGACCGCGAGTTCCCAGTGGGCCAGTGAGGGGACTGCTGCGCAGTCCGACGGGAGCAAGCTCCCTCGCCACAGGTTATTGGGTGACCCTCTCGCGTTGGTGTTCAGGCGTGGGTTTAGGGTAATGCTTTCTCCACTAAGGCTGAACCCTTAGCGCCCGGATGATGAACGCATGCAGGCTGTTCACCGCTTTGGAGCTTCGAGAGGCCCGGCTGCGCAAAATCGAAACGTCCATGGGTTCAATGGCTGCCAAACCGTGCTCCTCACCCAAGACTTGTAGCGATGGCTGCACGGTGCATTGGGTGATCGCGGCAATTGCGAGGCCACCTTCGACAGCAGCCACCTGGCCGGCAAGGCTGGAGCTGTTGTAGACCACCTTGAATTCGCGGCCCTGTTGGGTCAGTGAGTTCACCGCATACCGCCGCGCCAGGCTTGCGCTTTCATAGACGGCGATGGGGAGCGGGTCGCGTCGCCACAGTTCGAACTGCGGGGAGCCGACCCAGACCATGGGTTCCTTGAACAGAAAGGTACCGCTCTGGGGCGAGTCCCTGGACACCAGCGCCAGGTCAAGGTCGCCGCTGCGCAACTGCGGGATCAAGGTGGTCGACTGTTCACAGGTCAGTTCGATTTCCACACCGGCGTAGCGCGGCGAATAACGCTTGAGCAGCGGTGTGAGGTACCTGGCCGCGTAGTCTTCCGCGACGCCAAGACGGATGCGCCCGGTCAGCTCTTCACCGTGGAACGCCGCCTGGGTTTCAGCGTGCAGGGCGAGCATGCGGCGGGCGTAGCCCAGCAGTGTCTGGCCGTCGGCGGTCAGTTGCAGGTGCCGGGGGCCTCGGCTCAATAATTGCCGTCCAAGGGCGGCCTCGAGTTTTTTCATCTGCATGCTGACGGCGGACTGCGAGCGGTTGACCTCATGGGCGGCGCCCGACAAGGAGCCGGCATCCACCACGGCCACAAAGCATTTGAGCCAATCGAGTTGCAAGTCACTGGCCGGCATCGCGCTTACCTCTATTCGTTAATCGAATGGCTGTGACGTGAATTATGCGCTTTTCATGACTGTTTGTTCACCCGCAAGATTCTGGCCTGGCTCACACCTACTGGATCGGATCATGCCCTTTGATACCTGGTTGCTTTACCTGGCTACCTGCTTCGGCATCGCGGTGGTGCCGGGGCCCAATGCGTTGTTGGCGCTGACCCATGGCGCGCTTCACGGCAATCGGAAGACGCTGTTCACCATCACCGGCGGCGTGCTCGGTTTTGCCATCGTGCTGTCGCTTTGCGCCTTGGGGTTGGGGGCGCTGATCCAGGCGTCGGCCAGTTGGTTTTTTGCGTTGAAGGTGGCCGGCGGGCTGTACCTGATCTGGCTGGGCTTCGGGCTGTGGCGGGCGGCACCGGTCAGCCTTGAGGCGACCGGCGCGACCAGCTCGCGGAGCTGGTCGCTGTTCCGTCAGGGGCTGGTATCGGCAATTTCAAACCCCAAGGCCTTGTTGCTGTTTACGGCGTTTATTCCACCTTTCCTGGATTCCCACCGCAGCATCATCGCGCAGACGATCACCATCGCGCTGACTTACGCCGTGGTGGAGTTCATCGTTGAATACCTGGTGGCGAGCGCTGCGCACCGGGTCCGGCCTTGGCTGGCTCGAACCGGGCGTCGGTTCAATAAAGTCTGTGGCGGGTTCTTCGTACTGTTTGGGTTGGCCCTGCCTATCCATGCCTGAGGGCACATGCCCACCCCATCAAGGGTGCTCGATCACCATCACCGCGGTGGTATCCGCTTCAAGCGCTTCAAACACATGGGGCGCATTCGCCAGGTAGCTGATGTAGTCGCCAGCGTAGAGCAGCACGGGTTCATTGGCCGGGCCGATATTCGCGCTGCCGCTGCACAGCACCACATGCTCGACGGTGCCGGCCGGGTGCGGCTGTGACAGGCGCACCTCACCAGGCTGCACCTTGAGCCGGTAGATATCGCGCCGCACCCCCGCCGGGCAATCGGCAAGCAGTGTCGCCGCATAGTTGGCGGTTTCGGCATAGGTGGTCATGCCTTCGTTGGCGCGAATCACCCGCAGGTTTTGCTGGGGCTGTTCGAAGAACCGGGTGACTTGCAACCCCATCGCCATGGCCAGCGACCACAACGTTTCGATGCTGGGATTGCCAATGCCGGATTCCAGCTGGGACAAGGTCGACTTCGCCACGCTCGCGCGTTTCGCCAATTCGGTCAACGAGAGCCCGGCAGCCAGACGTTCGCGCTTGATAGACAGGGCCAGCAGATCAATTCGACTCGGATTGTTGCTGAACAGGTTGTTCGTTATGTCGTTCATTTGTTTTATAGATCATCCTAAAATGGGTTGACGCTCTGTTACACCTTGTTCAGTATAGTGGTCATTAGTTCATTATAAAGTTCGTATTGCCGAACCCTGGCCAGCAAACAGGTGGCTTAGGTTACGGCAATGCCTGCCGCAAGGAAGCAGTGTGTGATGAAGTCGCAAGCCCGTGGAACGCTCGAAATGATTTCGGCCATGGTGATCTCCGGCACGGTGGGCTGGTTTGTCATCATGTCGGGCCAGAGTCCCGAGGCCGTCGTGTTCTGGCGCTGCCTGTTCGGCGCCATGGCGATGCTGGTGGCGTGCCTGGCGCTCGGCGTGCTGCGGCGTTCCCGGATCACTGCGCGGCAATTCATCCTGGTGTGCCTGGGCGGGGTGGCGTTGATCCTCAACTGGGTGTTGCTGTTCAGCGCTTACCGTTATTCCTCCATCGCCATCGCGACGGTGGTCTACCACATTCAGCCTTTCATGCTGGTGGGCCTGGGTGTGCTGTTCTTTGCCGAACGCCTGAATGCCGCCAAGGTTGGCTGGCTGCTGGTGGCCTTCGCCGGCCTGATGCTGATCGTGTCCGCCAAGGGCAGCGGCCAGGCCACCGGCGCCGATTACCTGCTGGGTGTTTGCCTGGCCCTGGCTTCGGCCTTCTTCTACGCCGTGGCCGCGGCGATCACCAAGCGTCTCAAGGATTTGCCCGCGCATCTGATCGTGCTGATCCAGATGGTGGTGGGCGTCCTGGTGCTGGCGCCGTTCGTGGATTTCTCCACGGTGGGCGCGATCGATGGGGCCTGGACTTACCTGATCATCATTGGCGTGGTTCACACGGGGCTTATGTCGACCCTGCTGTACAGCGCCATTCAAAAAATTCCCACGGCATTGGTGGGGGCGCTGTCGTTCATCTATCCGATCGTTGCCATCGTGGTCGATTGGGTGGCCTTCGCCCATCCACTCGGCGTGCTGCAGGTGGTGGGCGCGGCCGCCATCCTGCTGGCGGCGGCCGGCATGAACTTCGGCTGGTCGCTGGGCAAGGCGAGGTGCCAGGAAGTGACTTAGGGCCTGGCGCGACATCGCAGGCCATCTGAACCATCGTTGAATCAAGGGAGTTGATCGTGACTGTGATCCTGTGTGGCCTGGGAGGCTGTCTTCCGCCTCAGATAATTGACAATCAGCAGATTTCCGACGGGCTCGATACCACTCCCGAGTGGATCGAATCGCGCACCGGCATCCGTGAACGAAGGATGGTCAGTGACGGTTTGAGCGTACGCGACCTGGCGATCAAGGCCGGTGCCCGGGCGCTCGCTTCGGCGGGCGGGCGGGCGGTGCAAGCGGTGGTGGTCGCGACCACCTCCCCAGACCGCATCTGCCCGGCGGTGGCGCCGGAAGTGGCGTCGGCACTGGGCCTGGGTGATATCGCCGCCTATGACATGACCTCCGCCTGCAGCGGTTTCGTCTACGGGCTGGCGACCGCTTCCGGGCTGATCGCCGCGGGCATTGCCGACAGTGTCTTGTTGATCGGCGCGGAAGCGTTCACCACCTTCGTCAACCCGGAGGACCGCGCCACCCGGCCGATCTTCGGTGACGGTGCCGGGGCGGTAGTGCTGCGCCGTGGCGAGCCGGACGAGGACGGCGCACTGGGTTGCTTCGACCTGGGCAGTGACGGCGCGCGTTCGGACTTGCTGGCGATTCCGGCGGGCGGCTCGCGCCAGCGTTCAGCCAGCGTCGGGCTGGGCCATGGCACGGTAGCGCCGAGCGAGTTCTACCTGCACATGGACGGCCGCGCGGTCTACGAACAAGCCGTCGCCCGCATGTCTACCTCGGCCCAAAGCGTGCTGGACCGTACGCAATGGTCGATGGACCAGGTGGACTGGTTCGTCGGTCACCAGGCCAATGTGCGCATCCTGCAATCCGTGGCCTTCGAGCTGGGCCTGCCTGCCGAAAAGGTCGCGGCGAATATCCAGCGCCTGGGCAACACCCTGACCGCCTCCATTCCGCTGCTGCTCAATGACCTCGCCCTGAGCGGCGACCTGCAGGCCGGCCAGCGGGTACTGGTGAGTGCATTCGGTGCGGGGCTTTCGTGGGGTTCTACCGTACTGCGCTGGCCGCAACTGACCACCCGCAACAGTGAGTGGCAAGACTGATTCAGTTTTTTCCCAACCTACAGTTCCACACAACAGGAGTCATGTGATGACCGTAAGTAACGAAGCAATCGCCCAAGCCATTTCCGCGCGTTTCAACATCGAAGAAAGCCGTATCGTTCCCGAGGCCTCCCTCGAAGACCTGGGTTTCGACTCGCTGTCGCAGGTCGACCTGGCCCAGTTGCTGAGAAAGAAACTCGGCGTGCAAATCAGTGATGCACAGCTGTCGGACGTCGCCACGGTCGGTGACGTTCTGGCGCTGGCCAACGGTAAGGCGTGATGGGCGCCGAGGCTGTGGTGGTGACCGGCATCGGCCTGGTCACGCCGGCCGGCATTGGCATCGAGGCGAACTGGCGGCGGGTGTTGGCAGGTGAAGCCACCGCCGCGCCAGACAAGACCCTCGAAGCGTTGCCGGTGGGGATCTCTTGCCGAGTACCGAGTTTCGACAGCGCTCTGCTGGGGGTGAAAAGCCCCTGGCAGTGGGACCGTTACGCGCAGTTCGCGCTGCTGGCGGCGCGCCAGGCCCTGGAGGATGCGGGGCTCGAAGCGGGCAACTGGAAAGACGAGAGTCGCGTGGCCGTCATCATCGGTTCGGGCGCGGGAGGCACCGCCACCCTGGAGCAACAGCACGCCGTGCTGCTTGCTGAAGGTGCCGATGATATTTCCTCGCTGACCCTGCCCATGGGCCTGCTGAACATGGCTGCCGGCCAGGTGGCCATTGAGCTGGGCGCACGCGGCCCGTGCCTGGCGCCGTGTTCGGCCTGTGCTTCCGGCGCTTCGGCGCTGGGCATGGCCAAGGACCTGATCAACCGTGGGGTTTGCGACATTGTGGTGGCCGGCGGTGCAGAAGCCCCGATCACTCCGCTGTATGTCGCAGCGTTTGCGAAGATGCGGGCGTTGTCGCGCAACACTGACGCGGGCGGCGCATCGCGCCCGTTCGATGTGGCGCGGGACGGCTTCGTCATCGGCGAAGGCGCGGGGATATTCGTGCTCGAGTCCGAGGCGCATGCCAAGGCCCGTGGTGCGCGGAGCAGGGGGCGCCTGCTCGGCTACGGTGCTTCCGCCGACGCTCACCACGTGACGACGCCTCACCCTCAAGGGCTCGGTGCGCGGTTGGCGATGCAAGGTGCGTTGCGTGATGCGGGCATCGAGGCGGGCGCTGTGGATTACGTCAACGCCCACGGCACTTCGACGCCGGGTAACGACGTGACCGAGTCGAAGGCCATCGCCGAGCTGTTCGGGCCGCAGATTCTGGTCAGCTCGACCAAGGGCGTTACCGGGCATCTGTTGGGCGCTGCCGGTGCCATCGAGGCGGCCTACACCTTGCTCGCCCTTGAGCACGGGCAAGTACCGCCGACGGCCAACTTGCGCAACCCCGACCCGCTGATCGCGGTTGACCTGGTCCAGGGCCAGGCCCGCACCCAACCGATCAAGGTGGCGCTTTCCAATTCGTTCGGATTTGGCGGCCAGAACGTCTCACTGGTGTTCGCCGCCTGAGACGCTGCCGCTCACTGCACAGGACATGTCATGACTGATTCAAGCATCCCGGGCGCTGACGCCCTGAAAGCGCGCGATGAACTGCGCGACGTGCTGTTCGCTGGCACGTTTGAAAGCCATCACCAGAGTATCCGCGAGGTACTGCTCGACCCGATCTTCGACCCGCAGTCGGGCCTGAACATGGAGCAGGCCGGGCGGCTGGCCTATGCCCGCAGCCGTCATGTGCATGGAGCGCTGGAACGCCCGCTGGAGATTCTCGCCAACCCGCGCCGGCTGTTTGCCCTGGCCGAATGGCCGAGCCTGCTGGACGTCGCCAGCTTCTCGTTGCTGATGGTCCACTACAACCTGTGCCTGGGCACGGTGTTCGACCATGCCCGGGACCGTTCCGACATTGCCGACCTCACCGAGGCACTGGACGGCCTGACCTCGTTCGGGCCCTACATGGCCACTGAACTGGGCTTTGGCAACAACGTCGCGGCGTTGCAGACCGAGGCCGTGTACGACCGGCAGAGCCAGACCTTCACGCTCAATACGCCGAGTGTGAGTGCGCAGAAGTACATGTCTTACAGCGGGTTTGGCGACATTCCGAAAGTCGCCACGGTGATGGCGCGGCTGAAGATCGAGGGCAAGGACTACGGCGTTTTCCCTTTCCTGGTCCGTCTGTCGACCGAAGCCGGCCTGTGCCCGGGTATCCGCGCCGCGCTGTGCCCGGAGAAACCGGTGCAAGGGCTGGATAACGGCCTGACCTGGTTCGACAACGTGCGGGTGCCACGCAGCAGCTTGTTGCACGGTGACATGGGCCACTTCGCGGAAGACGGCCACTTTGTGGTCGGCGCGGGCAATGCGCGGTCGCGTTTCCTGCGGGCCATGTCGCGGATCGTGCCGGGCCGTCTGTGTGTGGCCAGTGCCGCGCAGGGTGCAAGCCGTGCCAGCTTGTACATCGCGTTGCGCTACGGCCAGCAGCGCCTGACCAACGCGCCGGGCACCAATGACATGCCGGTCATCGAGTACCGTAGCTACCAGGTGCCGCTGTTCTCGGCGCTGGCCAGTACCTACGCGATGACCCTGCTGCTCAACGAGGCCAAGGCGCGTTTCCTGGCCAACACGGCTGAGCCGGCGGCCGATGTCGTCAGCCTGATCAATATCACCAAGGCACTCGCGACCTGGGATGCCAGCGCCGTGATTGCCGAGTGCCGCGAACGCTGTGGTGCCCAGGGTATTTTCAGCGCCAACCGCATCGCCGATTACGGTTCGCTGCTGCAAGGCCTGGTGACCGCTGAAGGCGACAACCTGGTGCTGCTCGCAACGGTGGCTGGCCAGTTGTTGGCCCAGGTCTGGCAAGGGCCGGAGCCGTTGCGCCCTGTGCGTGCACGGCGCCTGGCGGAGCCGGAGTGGTTGATCGCGGCGATTGCCTTCCGCGAGCACCAACTGTGGCTGACGATTCGCGAGGAGATGAACACCGACGAGCGCGGCTATTTCGAGGTGTGGAATGACGCCATGAACCCGGGCCTGGAACTCGCGCGCCTGCGGGGTGAGCGTCTTGCCCTGGAACAACTCTGGAGTGCCTCGCTGCATGCACAACAGGACGAGGCCAAGGCGGCGCTCAATTGCCTGGCATCGCTCTACGGGCTCAACCTGCTGCGCCGCGATGCGGCCTGGTACCTGGCCCATGAGCTGATCGACGCCGGCCAGGCCCTGTCGTTGCCGGGGCGGATCGACCAGCAGTGCGTGGCCCTGCGCCCGCATGTGTCGATGCTGATCGACGGCTTCGGCCTGTCGCCTGAACTGCTGCGTGCGCCAATCGCCCAGGACGACTACATCCAGGCCTTCTGCAAACAGGTGAATGCCAATGTCGACTGATAACGCCAGCGCGCTCGCTGCGCGCCCAGCCACTTCGGAGAGCCCCATGTCCGTGCACGTTTATCAATGCCCCGTCCGCTGGTCTGACATGGACGTTTATGGGGTGGTCAACAATGTCTCATTCCTGCGCCTGCTGGAGGAGGCGCGGGTCGACTTTATCTGGCGCCTGGGGGCCGAGCAGGGTGACGCGTTCTTCAGTGGCGGCTCGGTGGTGGTCAGGCATGCGATCGAGTACAAGCGCCCGCTGGTGCACCGTCACGAACCTGTGGCGATTCATATGTGGGTGTCGGAGGTCCGCGCGGCGGCGGTGACCATCGAGTATGAAGTGCGCGATGGCGAGACCTTGTGCGCACTGGCATCGACCACCATGGCGCCGTTCAACTACGAAGGGCGTTACCCACGGACCATGAGTGACGAGGAGAGCGCGTTTTTCGAGCGCTTCCTCAACCCGCGCAAGGCCGTGTCATGCGCCTGCTGAGGGTCGGTGCAGCGGGGCGCGAGCGTCCCTGCGCCGTCGCCGTCGATGGCTCAGTGCGTGACTTGAGTGCCTGGGTCGACGACTGGGCCGGGGCGTCCCTGGCGATTCCGGTGGTCGCGGAACTGGCGCGGCGTTTCACCCAGGGCTGGGCGTCGCTGCCCCTGGTGCACACCGAGCATGAACGCATCGGCCCGGCGCTGCGCCCGGGGCAGATCCTGTCGATCGGCCTGAACTACCACCGGCATGCCCGTGAGGCGGGCATGCCGCTGCCGGATGAGCCCATTGTGTCGAGCAAGTCTGTGCACGCGCTGGGCGGCCCCTTCGATGAGCTGGTGCTGCCTCTGGACGGCGACAAGACCGACTGGGAGGTGGAACTGGGCGTGGTGATTGGGCGTCGGGTCCAGTATCTGCCCACGCCGGCCGACGCCGCCGCCTGCATTCTCGGTTATTGCACCGCCAATGACTTGTCCGAGCGCGGTTGGTTGCTGGAGCGGGGCGGGCAATGGATCAAGGGCAAGTCATTCGACGGTTTTGCGCCGTTGGGCCCTTACCTGGTGACGGCCGAAGAGGTGCCGTCGCCCCAAGCGCTGGAGTTGATCTGCCGGGTCAATGGCGAGGTCATGCAGCACGACAGCAGCCAGGACATGATCTTCGACGTGCACCACCTGGTTCACTACCTCAGCCGCTTCATGACCCTGCACCCTGGCGACGTGATCCTCACCGGCAGCCCGGGTGGCATGGCCCTGGGGCGCCCGGGCCAGCCGTTTCTGCGGGAGGGCGATGTGGTGGAGGCCGAAGTGGTTGGCCTGGGTGCCCAGCGCCAGGTATGCCGCAGGTTCGATGGACGCTGACACGCTAATAAGGAAATGACATGACAGTTCCCGCCCAGGCTTTTTTCCGCACGGCGTTGCGCGAGGCGCCGGCCGAGTTGATCGAGGCCCTTGCCGCACGCTTCGCCGAACGCTTTTCCACCGCCACCGCTGTGCGCGAGCAGCACGGCCGTGACGAGTCGGCCTATGTCGACGCACCGTTGCCCCAGGCCGTGGTGTTCGCCCAGGGTACCGACGACATCGTTGACACGGTGCGCCTGGTCGCCGCCCACCGCGTGCCCTTGATTGCCTACGGTGCCGGCTCGTCGGTCGAAGGCCACCTGTTGGCCGTGCAGGGCGGTATCAGCCTTGACCTGAGTCAGATGAACCAGATTCTGGCGATCCATGCTGAAGACATGACCGTCACTGTGCAGCCGGGGGTTACCCGTCGCCAACTCGAAGAAGCCTTGAAGGGCACCGGGCTGTTCTTCCCCATCGACCCGGGCGCCGACGCCTCCATCGGTGGCATGTGCGCCACCAGCGCCAGTGGTACCAATGCGGTGCGTTACGGCACGATGAAAGAAAACGTGCTGGCGCTGCAGGTGATAACCGCGCGCGGCGAGGTGATCCGCACCGGTACCCGGGCGAAGAAGAGCAGTGCCGGCTACGACCTCACTCACCTGATGGTCGGCAGCGAAGGCACCCTGGGCGTCATCAGTGAAATCACCTTGCGCCTGCACCCGGTACCGGAGTCGATCTGTGCCGCGGTGTGCTCGTTCGACAGCATCGACCAGGCGGTGAACGTGGCGATCCAGGTGATCCAGTCCGGGATCGCCGTGGCGCGCATCGAGTTGATCGACGCCAATACCGTGCGCATGGTCAATGTGCACAGCAAGCTGGAATTGCCCCAGGCGCCGATGTTGCTGATGGAGTTCCATGGCAGTGAGCTGGGCGTGCGTGAGCAGGCCCAGGCCGTGGAGGCGATCGCCAGTGACTGGGGCGGCCAGGCGTTTCAGTGGGCCACCAGCGTGGAGGACCGGCGGCGGCTCTGGACGGCGCGGCACCATGCCTATTTTGCGGCGATTCAGTCGCGCCCCGGTTGCCGGGCGATCAGCACCGACACCTGCGTGCCGATCAGCCGCCTCGCCGAGTGCCTGCTGGAGTCCATTGCCGAAGTCGATGCGACCGGCATGCCGTATTTCCTGGTGGGGCATGTGGGTGACGGGAATTTCCACTTCGGCTACCTGGTCGACCCTGAAGACCCCGAGCAATGGGCGCTGGCCGAGTCCCTGAACGATCGCCTGGTGGCCCGCGCCATCCGCCTCGCCGGCACCTGCACCGGCGAGCATGGTGTTGGCCTGCACAAGCAGGGGTACCTGCTCGACCAGGCGGGCGAGGGCGCCGTGGAGATGATGCGCGCGATCAAGCGCACGCTGGACCCGGACAATATTCTCAATCCCGGAAAGATCTTTTCCTTCGACAAACCTGCCAGGGAGGCACGCCCATGAACACTGCATCTAACGCAAACGACGCGAATATGCGCACGGTATTGGTCACCGGAGGCTCTCGCGGGCTTGGCGCGGCGGTGGTCGCAGACCTCGCGGCGCGGGGCCTGAACGTGTGTTTCACGTACCTCAACAGCGACGAGCAGGCGCAACAGTTGGCGGCGTCGCTGGGAGCGGACAAGGTGTTGCCGGTGCGCGCCGACGGGCGTGACGCGAGTGCCATTGCGCAGGCGGTCAAGCAGTGCATCGCGCATTTTGGCGGCCTCGACGGATTGGTCAATAACGCCGGTATTACCCGCGACCGCGGTGCACTGGCGATGAGCGCCGAGCATTGGCACGACGTGATCGGCGGCAACCTCGACAGTGCGTTCTACGCCTGCAAGGCGGTATTGCCGCTGTTCGTCGAGCAGGGCCATGGTGTGGTGGTGAACATGGCCTCGATTTCCGGGCTGGTCGGCGTCGCGGGCCAGGCCAACTATTGCGCGAGCAAGGCCGGGTTGATCGGCATGACACGCTCGATGGCGGTCGAGTTCGGCGCGCGTGGTGTGCGGATCAATGCGGTGGCGCCGGGCTTCATCGACACAGACATGACCCGCAAGCTCAACGAGCGGCGCGTAGCCGAGATGGAAAACCGCATCCCCATGCGTCGCTTCGGCACCCCGCAGGAGGTGGCCAAGGTGGTGGCGTTCATGCTCTCGGATGATGCCGCCTACATCACCGGCCAGGTCATGGTCGTGGACGGTGGCCTGGTGACCTGAGCGGTCTGGCGGCCCCGGTACTTTGCCTTTTCGGAGCAGATCGACATGACAAGGGATGCCAGGCTCGGGGGCATGCGCCAGGTGGCTGCGCTGTTGCGCTGGAGCGCCATGGTCATGGTGGTCCAGGCCAACTGCGGGCAGGCCCCGTGACCGGGGCCGTGTTCCACTTCTATTATTATTCGCTGTGGGTGCTCTGGCGGGCGCTGTCCTATGACCTTGAAGGATGGCGCAGCCTGCTGGTGGCGACGCATCTGGTTCAACAACATTGCCTGGGGCTATTTTGCGGGCCGCTATGATTCCTTTTTGCCATCCATCATGATCGGGCTATGATCGGCAGATCCGAACCAGACGCTTCACAGACCTATGCCCGTTGACCTGCAAGCCCTCTATCCCAAACTGATCCACTTGATGCTGGATACGGTGTTCGTGGTCGACAGTGAAAACCAGATAGTTTTTGTGAGTGATGCCTGCGAAGCGCTGCTCGGTTACCGCGCCGACGAACTGACCGGCAGCCTGATCACCGACTATATGCACCCCGAAGACCTGGCACGCACCCGCGCTTCCATTGTCCGGGTCATGAATGGCAAGCCCCACGTCGACTTTCGCAACCGTTACCTGCGCAAGGATGGCAGCGTGGTGCACATTTTGTGGGCGGCCTTCTGGTCTGAAGAAGTGGGCGCGCGGATTGGTGTCGCGCGGGACATCACGGCCCTGACACAAGCAGAGGAAGAGCTACGTTTCCTTGCCCATCATGACTCGCTGACGGCCCTCACCAATCGATCGCTGTTCAATGATCGACTGGACACAGCCCTGCAAGGGGCCCAGCGGCACGCCAGCAAGCTGGCGCTGCTGTTTCTGGACGTCAATGACTTCAAGTGCATCAACGATGTGCATGGCCATGCCATCGGCGACCGCGTGCTCTGCGTGATTGCACGGCGGCTGGAAGGCTGTGTGCGTGGCAGCGACCTGGTGGCGCGGATGGGCGGCGATGAGTTTACGGTGCTGCTGACGGACATCCAGTCGGAAGACGCCGTTTCCGCAAAAGTCGCGCAGATACTCGCCGTCATGGCCGAGCCGCTGAGCGCTGAGTTTGGCGCGGTGAAAATGCCGTCCTGCAGTATTGGCGTGGCGTTTTATCCCGCAGACGGGAAAGACGCCGACACCCTGCTCAGCCATGCGGACGGCGAGATGTACCGGGTAAAAAGAAACCGGTTTGCAGGTGAGTGACCTGAGTCAGGCCTCTACTGATGAAACCTGCGCCCCAGTGCATCCAGCCGCACCGCAATCGGCGGCAAACGCTCACTGCTCCTGGCCAGGGTCTCCACATCCTGCGCGGTGTTCTGCGCAATGCTCTGCACTGATTGCAGCCGTCCCACAATCTCCACATTCGCCGTGGATTGCTCCCGGGTGGTCGACACAATCCGCCCATTGAGCTGATCAATCTGCGAAATATCATTGCCCACCGCCCGCAGCATCTCCACCGCCAACTGGCTGTCTTCCACGCAGCGTTCCACCCCTTGGCGACTATCGTGCATGGCTTCAACCGCTTGCCGGCTGCCATGTTGCAAGCCTTCAATAATGGTCTTGATCTCCTGGGTCGACACCGCCGTGCGCTGCGCCAGGCTGCGTACCTCATCGGCGACCACGGCAAACCCGCGTCCTTGCTCACCGGCGCGGGCGGCTTCGATGGCGGCGTTGAGGGCCAGCAGGTTGGTCTGGTTGGCGATGCTGCTGATGACTTCCAGCACCGAGCCGATCTGTTCGGCTTGCACGGCCAGCCCTTCGACCGTCTGGTTAGTGTCGTGGAGGCGGGTGGCGAGCTGGGTGATTTCCTGCTGGGCGCGACCGACGCTTTCCTGGCCACGGATGATTTGCTGGCTGGCTTGGCCCGCGTGGTCGACGGCCTGTTCGACGTGCACGGCGATGTGGCCCATGGCGTCTTCCATGCGCTGCATGGAATCGGTCATTTGCGCGATTTCCGCCAGTTGATGGCGCGCGCCTTTTTCCAGGGTGCCGCTGGCGTGGGCCAGTTCCTGCCCGAGTTGGCCGAGGCCGTGGGAGTCACGGGCGACGCCGTCGATCAGGCCGGTGATCTGGGTCAGAAAGTGGTCGAAACGCGTAGCGAGTGAAACGTGGACTTTTTCCGGGCTGCCCTTGGCGGCCTCACCGCTGAACTGGGTGGTGACGGCGAGCATCTTTTCGAGCATCTCCTGGCTTTCTACCGCCTCTTTCTGGCTGTGAACCGCGAGGTAGAGCAGGGCGACCGTCTCCATCACCACGTAGAACGCGTGCACGAAAATCATGCTCCAGCCCCCGTGATGCTCCATCACAAACACCGGGAAACCCTGGTGTTGCAAGGCATGGAACACCACGTGGTGCACCGCGATGGTCACGGCGGCCACCAGGATGGGCAGCCAGTCGCGGTAGAAGGTCAGCACCGCCAGCAGCGCGAAGATACCGAAGTGCGATTCGATGACACCCTCGGCCTGGTTGATGTGCAACGCGGCCATCACCATCAGGCCAACGCCCAGCGCGCAGCGCATCAGGCGAGTGCCGCCGATGACGCGATAGGCCAGGGTAAGCACCACGCTGGTGCCGCCCCCGATGATGAGCGCTTGCAGCAGCGTGTCGTGCCAGAACGCCAGGCCCAGGGAAAACAGGGCCATCAGCCAGAGCAGGGCGAGCATGATGCGGTCGGCTTTGCGGTAGTGCTCGATGAAACGGGCTTGCGCGGGCATTCACTCGTACTCCATGTGGTCTGGCCAGGATCAGGCAAGCATGCGACGTGCCACACGCGCATGCGGGGGAGCGAATCAGCTGTAAGGGAGCTCGAATTGATTGATGCCAGGAGGTTATCGGCATCGGTGGGAGGGCCTTTAGAGGGGATAACGGTCAAAAGCGGTACTTATCGGACAACAGATTCAGCCGATATCGACGTTCATGGATATGTCCCAGGTGCCGGCACCGTTAGCCAGGCCGATCATCATCAGGCCGAGCCACTCGAGCGTCTGGGCCATCTGCAGACCGCCGACATCCAGCGGATGCAGCCCGAGACTTTCGAGGAAGGTCGAGACGCGCGCCTTGGCGTCTGCATCGTCCGCCGCGATGAGCGCATCGAGGCGTTTATCCTTGGCCAGTACGTGGCCGAAGAGGGTGTTGAACGCCTTGACGACCTGCGCGCTGGCCGGGGCGAGCATGACGATGTCGCCCGCCGGAATCTTGAGGAGCAGGGCATTCTCTCGAAGGCGCCCAACCCCGATGACCGGCGCAAGGATTTTTATGGGTTGACGGAGAAAGGCATAGACCTCATTCCGATCCTGCTGAACATCGTTTTGTGGAGCGCGAAGCACGATTCGCAATCGTACGTGCGTCCGGACTCAACGCTCTTTGAGCAGTTGAGCCAAAACCCCGCACAGGTGATCGAAGAGGTGAAAGCGCTATTGCGTGAGGGCGGATGCATCTTTCCAGCGGGTAACGAATGAGCCGGCGGCGAGCGGGTATCGTTGCAGCCGCAGGCAGCCCGTCAGACTTTCACGCAGGGCGGCAAACTCGGTTGGTGTCTCGGGAGGGCGGACACCCAAACTGGCGACTGTACTCTCGGCTGAATTGCGATGGGCTTTCGTAGCCCACTCGATAACAGGCACTCGCCACATCCAGGCCTTCGACGAGCATCAGACGGCGGGCTTCTTGCAGACGGAGTTGTTTCTGATACTGCAACGGACTCATGGCTGTCACCGCCTTAAAGCGATGATGCAACGTAGAGCTGCCCAAATTGGCTACCCGGGCGAGTTCTTCGATGCGTAAGGGTTGGGTGTAATGGTTATTCAACCAATCGATTGCCCGGGTTACCCGACGCGTTTGCGAATCACCGAGGGCAAGCTCATACAGGCGGCGTCCGTGCACGCCCCGCAGGAGGCGGTAATACAGCTCTCGCAGGGCGAGCGGAGCCAGCATGCCGATGTCCTTCGGCGTCTCCAGCAGCCGTACCAGGCGAAGTATTGTTTCCAGCAGCGGCACGTCGACTTTTTCAAGGAAAAGGCCAAGCTCCGGCTCGTCCGGCACGCCCGTCGGGGGAGCATCGGCGATGACCTGAGCGATTTCCGTGGCCTCGAAATCAAAACGGATACACAGGTAGGGCGCCTCCGGACTGGCCATCAGCACGCGACCGGAAACCGGAAGTGTCACCGATACCACCAGGTAATTGAGCGGGTCGTACAGATAACGGTCGTCACTCAGGCCGACTTCTTTTTGCCCCTGCACAATCAGGCAAAGTGCCGGCTTATGGACGGTATGGATAATTTCCGAGGGCGCGTCCAGGCGAATGACCTGCAGGGGCGCTATCGCGGTTTCATAGATCCCGGGCGCCGTAAACCGTTGCGTCAGCAGGCGAATCAGCTCATCACGGTAGATGGCTGTGTTTTGAAGGATGAAAGCATCGTGCTGTTCCATTTCAAGGCTCTCACACGTATTCATGAGCGTCTGCCTGGGGGATCCAGGCACTCTTGTTTTTACCACGAGCCCGTCGTAACGCCCAGTCGCGTGCACAGACACGAATAGGCAAAAGTTGCGCAGGTTTTGGCACGCGTCGATCAGGCCCGTACCCTTAATCTTTTCGACGTACCCCGCAGCAACGCCCGCGCTATCGGCGGTCGATGCTGACCTTCAATGCTTACAGCAGGAGCTACGGATATGTCGAACATTCAAAACAAAGTCGTCCTGATTACCGGTGCAAGCAGCGGTATTGGCGAAGCGGCCGCCAGGTTGATCGCCGCCAAAGGCGCACGGGTGGTACTCGGTGCCCGCCGTACCGAGCGGCTGGACAAACTGGTGCGCGAGATCCAGGCCGAAGGCGGCTCGGCAAGTGCCAGCGCACTGGACGTTACGGATCTGGACTCCATGCAGGCGTTCGTGGCGTTCGCCAAGGCGCAACATGGAAAGGTCGACGTGATCATCAACAACGCGGGCGTGATGCCTTTGTCTCCCTTGGCCTCGTTGAAGGTCAACGAGTGGAACCAGATGCTCGATGTCAACGTTCGCGGGGTGCTGCACGGTATTGCCGCCGTCTTGCCGGGCATGGAAGCGCAAGGGTTCGGCCAGGTTATCAATATTTCATCGATCGGCGGTCTTGCGGTCTCTCCGACAGCTGCGGTGTACTGCGCGACCAAATTCGCAGTCAGGGCAATCTCGGATGGCCTGCGACAGGAAACGGACAAGATCCGGGTCACCGTGGTGTGCCCGGGCGTCGTCGAGTCCGAACTGGCCGATACGATTTCCGATGAGGGGGCCCGCGAGGTGATGAAAGCCTTTCGGCGTGTGGCTATCAACGCAGACGCCATTGCGCGAGCGCTCGCCTATGCCATCGAACAGCCCGACGATGTGGATGTGAGTGAGATTGTGGTTCGTCCGACCGCCAGCCCACACTGAGCCGTTCGGATGGATGGCATGCTTGAGTTCGCAGGCAGTCGTTCATGAACGGCTGCTCTCGTCCGATTGTGGCACGTCACGAATGGCAGCTGGCGAAAGTGGCATTTGGAACAGCCCAGCCCCGCGTTGGGCTATTTGCCTCGCGGCTCAGTCACCTACCTGGTTTCGAGCTATTGCGATGCCTTGCGACAATGCATGCATGACATCCGCCGCCATTTCCTCAGTACTGTTCAACCCGTCCACTCTGACAATCGGTACTGTTTGCTGCGACATCCAGCGCTCGTGCCACGCCCTGTTGCGTCCGGCAAAGGTCGGGTCGTCGTACTGGGATGCCCATTTCCGGAAGGCCACATGTATTTCATACATGTCGCCACCTGGTGCGATTCGATCTCCGAAGAGCGCCTTTTCACGTGCAGCCAAGCGTTCAAGACGAACCGGGGTAGGCGTTGCCACAAACACAATCAGGTCGGCGTCGTTGATCAGTGCATTTCCCCAGCCCATACAAGAGCCGGTAAGTATCCAACCGTCATCACCGAAGCGTTGCTGAATCAGGGCCACGCGCTCATCGGGCGGGCGCTTGGTTGTAAAAGGGGGGTTGGTGGGCAACCAATAGAAGTCATCGACATCAAGATGGCGATGGCTGAGCAAAGAGGCGAGGGTACGGCCCAACGTGGTCACGCCTGCACATGAGGCGCCTGTGATGTAGATCCGCAAGGGTTTCCTCCATGAGTGTCCGTCAGTCCTAGCGCTGCTGAAGCGCTATTTTCAGCCCCAGCCCCATAAACAACGTACCGATGATTTTTCCCTCCCAGCGGCGCAGCCTTGAAAGGCCCACCATCCATTTGCTCAACGGACGAATAGAGATCGAGATGAGCGTGGTGTACACCGCACTGAGCCCCGAAAAGATCAACCCCAGCACTGCGAATTGAGCCAGGGAAGAGCCCGATTCCGGGTGAATGAATTGCGGCAGGAACGCCAGGAAGAAAATCGCGGTTTTCGGGTTCAGCACTTCGGCAACCACCGCCTGGAAATACGCCTGGGTCGAGGTCACCGTGGGCAGGTCTTTGCGCGTGGTTACGCCAGGCTTGGCCATAAACGCGCGTATGCCCAGGTAGATCAGGTAACAGGCGCCGACGATTTTGACCACGTTAAACGCCACGGCCGAGGTCATCAGGATGGCAGACAGGCCCAACGCCGCACACAGCGTATGGATAAGGTCGCCCGAGGCCACGCCCAGTCCGGTGGCAATGCCGACCTTGCGGCCACCTTGCAGAGTGCGGGTGATCACCAGCAACACGGCGGGGCCGGGGATTAGAAACAGACCGATTACAACGGCTATGTACGTCAGGATGGGGGCCAGTTCGAACATCGTGCGTCATCTCGGAATTGGAAGCGTCCTACAGTTATCCTCATCCAGGGCATTAAAGCAATCCAGGTGATCTGCCTGTTTTCAACCTTCAGGTGGCTGCGGGCACGGACTACGGGTATGACTGCGGCCGGTCAACAAAGCTCTTCGCTGACCGCGTCGGCCCACATCGCACCCGGCACTGCCGCTGCCGAGTCAACCCGCGCGATCTCAACCAGGCAGCGCTCCAGCGTACTGTCACGCAGATGCTCCTGGAAGATGCACAGGCACTGCGCAAACAGTACCAAGGTGGAATTGATGAAAACGCGCGCGTTATCGAAATCATGGTTGAAGTAAACGACCTCGCGGCTGCGACGATCGATGGCCAAAACGTCTCCCGAGCCATTTTGGCCAAGCGGGAAATAGTCTTCGCTAATCCCGTAAACCATCAGCCGGTGGGCAATTTGCGATGAGCTGTAGGCTTCAAAACTCAGGAAGGGCGCCGCATCGCGCGGCAGCCCCTGTTTGACGAGGAGCTCCGCGTCTTGTGGTGCAAGGGAACAGACCTGGCCAGCCTCGTAGACAACAAATTCGTCCAGATCCAGGTCCGGTTCCGACGGGACGCGCGGCTGCGACGATATAAATCGTGCCTTGAAGTCAAACCCGGTCATGTTCTTCACTTCGCAAACGCATATTCACCACCCTGTTCCAGCGCCTTGCGATACGCCGGCCGTTCCTGAAAGCGTTGCACCCACGCCGCCACATTCGGGTACGCCTGCAACTTGCCCTGGGCCCTGGCGATTTCGCCGATGAAGCTCATCTGGATATCCGCGCCAGTCAATTCGTCACCCACCAGATATGGCGTAAGCCCCAGTGCGTTGTCCAGATAACCCAGGTAGTTCGCGACCTCGGATTCGATACGCGGATGCAAGGGCGCACCCGCATCACCCAAGCGGCCAACGTAGAGGTTGAGCATCAGCGGTAGCATGGCCGACCCTTCGGCGAAGTGCAGCCACTGCACGTATTCGTCATAGGTGGCCGTGGCAGGATCCGGTTGCAGGCGGCCGTGGCCGTGGCGGCGAATCAGGTAGTCGATGATGGCGCCGGACTCGATCACTACGTGGGGGCCGTCTTGAATCACCGGTGATTTGCCCAGGGCATTGATGGCCTTGAGTTCCGGTGGCGCGAGGTTGGTTTTCGGGTCGCGCTGGTAGCGCTTGAGCTCGTAAGGCAGGCCGAGTTCTTCGAGCAGCCACAGGATGCGTTGCGAACGGGAGTTGTTGAGGTGGTGGACAATGATCATGGTGGCTCCGCTGGGCGAGAATAGGGGCGTATAGGGACAGACCGCTGTGGCGCTGTGGAGTGCCGTGAATTAAATGTGCTTCGATAAAGGCATGAAAGATGGATAATCACCGCGGCAAGCACTGATTACAAACCGGATAAACCACATGAATCGTCAAAAGAAACTACAGCAGCTGTTCAAGGCCAAGGCCAAAAAGGCCAGCGCCAAATTGGCACCCGCCCGCAAGGATAAGTACATCAGTAAAGCAGACCGATTGAAACTGGCTGCTGAATCCGCTGATGAGCCAGCTGTTTCTTCTGAGAGTTGATCCAGAAGGCCTAAGCATCATCCGATAGGGAATCGACGGAAAACCCATGAACACTGCTCAACTTGCGATTCAGCACTACATACTCGCCAAGGACGGCAACCGTCCGCATTTGCTCAGCCGGGCGTTTGTTCCGGAGGCGACCCTGGACATGGTGGTGCGCACCGGTTCCATCTCGTTCCCGCCCCACGTTGAAGGGGTTGCCGGCATCGGCGACGTGCTGGTACGGCGATTCGGGCAGACCTTTGAAAACGTCTATACGTTTTGCCTGGGGCAGCCACCCGAGGCGGGGGCCAAAAACTATCAGTGCAAATGGCTGGTGGGCATGTCCGACAAAAACTCCGGCGAAGCCCGGGTGGGGTGCGGGGTGTATGAATGGCAGTTCAGCGCTGAATCGGGGCTTGTTGAAAAGCTCACCATCACTATCGAGCATATGAAGACGCTGCCCGCTGCGGATTTGGGGAGCGTCATGAAGTGGATGTCAGGTCTGAGTTACCCATGGTGCAACTCGGAAGCAGCAGTGAGCGATGCTCCCGATATTGACGCGATGGGCGAGGTGATCCGGTACCTCACTGTCTGACGGCGACTCAATGCGCATCCGCCGTCGGCTGCTTCGGCGGTTGCACCTTGCGCATCAACGGCACCAGCAATACGGCGACAACAAAGCACACCATGATCATCAGGAACGCATCCGCATAGGTCAGCGTCTGCGCCTCGCGCCAGGTCAGTGCCCACAGCTGATGCAGCGCAAACTGGCTCGCGTCCAGGCTGTTTTGCCCAAGCAACTGGGCATTCCCTGAAAGCTGGTCAAGCCAGACATTCATCGACTCGTTCCGGATGTTCAGGTGCTCGGCCAGGCGCAGGAAGTGCAGGTTGGTACGGTCGTTGAGCACCGTGGCGCAGGCGGCGATGCCGATGGCGCCGCCGAGGTTGCGCATCAGGTTGAACAGCCCCGAGGCGAGTTTCAGTCGGTCGGGGGCCAGTGCGCCGAGGGTCAGGGTGACCACGGGCGGCACCGCCATTTGTTGGGCAAACCCACGTATGGCTTGGGGCAGCAGCAGTTCCTTGGCGCCCCAGTCGTGGGTGATGGGGGAGAAGTCCCACATCGACAGGGCGAACAACGACAACCCGAACATCAAAATCCAGCGCAGGTCGAAGCGGTTGGCCAGCACCGCGTACACCGGGATCGCCAGCAACTGGAACACCCCCGTGGAAAACACCGCTAGGCCGATATCCAGCGAGCCATACCCGCGCACCCGCCCGAGAAACAGCGGCGTGAGGTAAATGGTGGCGAAGATGCCGATGCCGGTGATAAATGAAAACAGACAGCCCAGGGCGAAGTTTCTATCCCGAAGCGCGCGCAGGTCGACAATCGGCTCCTTGATCTCCAGGCAGCGCCAGATAAACAGCCCGCCGCTGATGGTGGCTATCCAAGCGGTGGTGGAGATAGTGCTGTCGCTGAACCAGTTCCAGCGCGGGCCTTCTTCCAGGGTGTATTCCAGGCAGCCGAGAAACACCGCCATCAACGCCATGCCGATATAGTCCGCGCCCTTGAGCAGCGACGGGTTGGGGCGGTCGACCTTGACCAGCATCGGCACCGCAAAGGTCACGAACAGGCCGGGCACCAGGTTGATGTAGAACAGCCAGTGCCAGGAGGAAATGTCGGTGATCCAACCGCCCACGGCCGGGCCCAATGTGGGCGCAAGGGATGCAATGGCGCCGATGGTGGACGCGGCGATCACCCGTTGCTTGCCGTTGAAGTACATGAACGCGGTGGTGAATACCAACGGAATCATCGAGCCCCCCAGGAACCCCTGCAAGGCGCGAAACGCGATCATGCTCTGGATGTTCCAGGCCATCGCGCACAGCAGGCTGGTCAAGGTAAACCCGGCCGCCGACGCCGCGAACAGCCAGCGCGTGCTCATCACCCGGGAGAGCCAGCCCGACATCGGGATCACGATGATTTCCGCGATCAGGTAGGCGGTCTGCACCCACGCCGTATCGTCCGCACCGGCAGACAGCCCGCCGCCGATGTCCTTGAGGGAGGCGGAGACGATCTGAATATCGATCAAGGCGATAAACATGCCCACGCACATGGTGGCGAAGGCCGCGACCTTTTGCGCGGTGCTGAGGGCGGGCAACGGGCTGTTCATAGCTGGGCCTTGAGGGCGCTGGCCTGGTCCTCGAACGCTTCATCGGTATTGACCTTCGCCATCACCGACAAGCCCGGGCGCAGGGCGCCGAAGTCGGCGTCGGTGCTGTCGAGCCGCACGCGCACCGGCACACGCTGCACGATCTTGGTGAAGTTGCCGGTGGCGTTTTCCGGCGGCAATACACTGAATTGCGCACCGGTGGCAGGGGCCAGGCTCTCGATATGGCCGTGGAATTCGCGGCCCGGAAGGATATCGGCGCGGATGCTCACGCGTTGCCCAACCTGCAGGCGGCCGAGTTGGTCTTCCTTGAAGTTGGCGTCCACCCACAATCCCTTCGCCGGCACCACCGAGATCAGTTGGCTGCCCGCCGCGGCGTAGGCGCCGACCCGGGCGCGGCGGTTGCCCACGTAGCCGTCCACTGGAGCACGCAGTTCGGTGTAGCTGATGTTCAACTGCGCCTGGTCGCGTTCGGCCTGTGCCTGTTGCAGCGCGGCGCGTGCCTGATCACGCTGGGTTTCAATCACGTCGATTTGCCGGCGTGCCGCCATCAGCCCGGCTTGCGCTCGGGAGTGGTCGGCGCGGGCGGTCTTCCAGACGGCGCTGACCCGTTGTGCGCTTTCCACCGACACAGCCTGGCTGCGCACCAGGTTCTGGTAGCGGGTCTGATCGTCGCTGGCCCGCTGCGCTTCGGCGTCGGTGGCGTCGATCTGCGCCTTGGCCTGGCTGATCACCGCCAGTTGCAGTTGTTCGGTGGCGTCGAGGTTGGCGAGGGCGGCCTGTTGCGCGGCCACGGCGCCGTCGGCTTTGGCCAGGGCGGTGCGGTAGTCGCGGACATCGATGCGGGCCAGCACGTCGCCGGCGCGTACGAACTGGTTGTCCTGCACGGCCACTTCGCTGATATAGCCCGGCACTTTGGCGCTGATCACCGTTACGTCTGCACCCACGTAGGCATCATCGGTGTCTTCGATAAACCGGCTGACCAGCCACCAGTGGCTGGCATACCAGACGCCGCCCACCACGGCCAGGGTCAGCAGCCCCAGGCGCAGGGCCTGTTTGCGCCGGGAAGTTGTTGTGGGTTCGGGCACAGCGCTGACTTGAGCGTCCATGGCGAAATGACCTCGTTAGGTTTGAATGGGGAAATGAAAGCCCCGTTGGTGTGTTACTGAATATTACATGCGTAATATGTCACGGTGGATTTCATAATGAAAGTCACTCGATGGAAGTTATTTCTGCATCAAGGCAAGGGCAGGAGCGGGGTATTGATCGAGAAAATGCAAAAAGCCCTGAGATTCAGGGCTTTTACAAAGGAGCGTGTTATGGGTGCCGTAGCAACGGATCGCCAGTCTCAAGACACCGTTATTTCTTCCCCGACGCGGGCCTTCGTGCGTGTCGCCCGCAGTGCCATGACCAACGCCAACATCGGTGCCAGGGTAAACAGCGCGAATAACCAGCGTGCCGCATTGGCGACGCCGGCATCCCCCGCCACGTCATTGATGCCCGCCATGTTCGAGATCACCCCCGCCAATGCTGCGCCCATGGCCATGGCGAACAGTTGCAGGGTGGTGATCGACGATGCAGCCGTGTCCTTATCCTGCTCCGACGCCACTTGCAGGATGCGCGTCAGCAGATGCGGCCAGCCCAGGCCGATGCCGAAACCCACCAGGAACAGCCCGAGGCAAATAGGTGCCAACAGTGCCCAGTCCCCGTGACCGGCGATTGGTGTAGTGATTGCCAGCATCACCAGCCCGGCCACGATAAACAGCGGCCCCGCGATAATGGCGCGGTGTGGACCACGGCCGGTCCAGCCAGAGCTGAGGATTTCCGAGACGGTCCAACCGGCCGCCATCAACGCCGCCATATAACCGGCGACCAAGGGTGATTGGCCATGCAGGTGCTGTAGAAAATACGGCATGAAAATCTCGCTGCTCATGCCGATCACCAACAAACACGTGGTCGCATACAGCGCGCAGAGCGGGGTGCTGAACTTCAGCGCATCCCGGGGCAGAAGGCGCACCGTGGCGTTGGATTCCTTGCGGATCAGCAGCCACACCAGCACCGCACAGGTCGCGATGCCCAGCAGGTTCCAGCTCGGCTGTGACGAGACGCTGCCCGCACACACCGCCAACACCGCACCAGCCAACAGCACCAACTGCGGCACCGGCAAACGAGCCGTGGCCGTCGCTGCGGTATCGCGTGGCGGCAGCGCACGGCTGGTGAGCACCATGTACGCCAGGCTCACCGGTACCATCGAGCCGAAGGCGAAACGCCAGGCGTCCATTTCCGCAAACACGCCACCCACCGCTGGCCCGACGAGCGTGGCCACGCCCCACATCCCCGATACCAAGGCCATTGCCCGAGGCCACAGCCGTTCTTCGAACACCAGTTGGATCATCGAGTAACACAGCGCCAACAGAACCCCGCCGCCCAGGCCCTGGATAAAGCGCCCCGCCAGCATCACCGGCATGCTCGGCGCCAATGCACAGATCAGCACACCCACCATGAACACCAGCGTGGCCACGGCATACGCCTGCCGTGGTCCGGTACGTTGCAACAGCTTGGAGGTGAGGGCCGAGCCGAGGATCGAGGCCACCACATACAAGGTGGTACTCCAGGCATAGAGCTCAAGGCCGCCGATTTCTGCGACCACCGACGGCAGGATGGTGGTGGCGATGTAGGTGTTGGTGGCATACAGCGCAATGCCGCCTGAAAGCGCGATGGAGCGGGTGGCGTTTTTGCCCCGGAGCAACTCGCCCCAACTGCTGTCTTGGGTTTGCATCAACGATTCCTTGTAATGCGTTCGCGGTGTAGGCGCCGGCGAATGGCATGGGCGTCATGGTTGGTGTTAATTAACCAAGTTATTGCTTGTTATATTGAGGCGAGGCGGATTGTTTTGCAAGAAGCGCCTTGTCATGGGGTTGAGCCGCTATTGGGGCCGAAGCGTTGCCCAAGGCTGACAGCACGTCACACCGTCAATTTCCGGCTGAACTGGGTTTCCATCACGATAGGGTCTTTGTACATGGCTTACGCGCCCCGGGGTGAGCCCCTTTATTGTTGTCGGTTCATTATGGGTTGGAGAAATGCCGGGCGGCACCCTGCGGATTGTTGGGATTTGCGGTTTTTAAGGGCGTATGAGGGGAGGGGGCCGTACATCTGCTGGGTGAGGTCATCAGACTTTCGCCTGCAATCATTTCGCGCCAGACTCTTGGGCATTCATCGCCCCAGGGTAGCCACCATGATTTCCCATGTGTTTTTAGGTACAGGTGATTTTGATCGAGCCTTCGCTTTCTATTCGAAGCTGATGGCTGAATTGGGCCTCACGTTGAAATTCTGTGATGCGGACAAACCGTGGGCTGGCTGGGTTTCCAAAACTGCACCTCGGCCAATCTTCGTCATCGGCGCGCCGTTTGATGGCAACCCCAATGCACCCGGGAATGGGCAGATGGTGGCGTTAGTTGCGCCCAGTCGGGAAGCGGTCGATAGAAGCCATGCGACAGCGTTGGCGCTCGGCGGGATGTGTGAGGGAGAGCCTGGATTAAGGCCTCACTATCACCCCGACTATTACGGGGCGTATTTTCGGGATCTGGATGGCAACAAGCTTTGCGTGTGCTGCCATGATCCGGTGCCAGGTTATCCTCGCCTCTCACGTTGAGAAGCGCGTTGCCGACGTTGCCTTGTTCATCTTCAGGTAAAAGTCTTCGCCTTTCGCCTGAAGGCAGAGGTAGATCGACCTCCACCTGTGAGCAAACTCGGAAACCTATATCTGGAAGTACAAGCCGGCGGATGGAGCAAGGCGCCTCACGGCTTGCTATAGGCCATGTACTCATTCTGCAAGACGATATGATCCGCCACGTACTTCGCATCGTGCCAAACCCCATAGATGAACGAAGACGCGCGGTTCACCAGGTTAGGCAAACCCAGGAAGTAAATCCCGCTCTCCGCCGAAATCCCGCGTTTATGGAAAGGCTCACCTTTCTCGTCAAACGCATTCACCTTCAGCCAACTGAAATCGAAGCTGAAACCGGTGGCCCACAGAATCGTGGTCACACCGGCCTCAGCCAAATCCAGGCTCAGGACCGGATTCACCAGGCACTCCGGATCAGCCAACAATTGCCACGCCTCAGGCTCCGGCGCAAACGGCAGCCCGTTCTGCTCGATATAAGCGTCGGCGTCCCGC
Source organism: Pseudomonas sp. 32A (assembly GCF_052682255.1). NCBI lineage: Bacteria > Pseudomonadati > Pseudomonadota > Gammaproteobacteria > Pseudomonadales > Pseudomonadaceae > Pseudomonas > Pseudomonas sp. 32A. The sequence goes on from NZ_JBQYLY010000001.1 coordinate 5,761,554, forward strand.
AGCACATCAAAATAAGCGCGATCACCTTCCGCCACGTTAGCTGCCAGGCCGGGCTCAAACTCCATCACGCCTTCATTCCACGATCGGGTCACGCCCACCAGCGTAATGCCCATGTGCGCCAGGCGGCGGAAGTCGACGGTCTTGCCGCCTTCATAGCCACTGACGGCAAACGCCACATGCTTCTTCTTCGGCTGGATTTTGACTTCATCCCACAAGCCCAGCGCGCCCAGCCACCAGCAGTAATCCCGGCCACGATACGAGCGAGGAGGGCGATAGTGTTCGCCCACCGAGAGGTAGACGGTCTTGCCGGCTTTTTGCAGTTCCTCGGCAATTTGTGAACCCGATGCACCGGCGCCCACCACCAACACAGCACCCTCGGCCAACTGGCCGGGATTCTTGTAGGCCGAAGAATGCAGCTGTTGAACCGTGGCGTGTGCGGGCACCAGATTCGGGATGGACGGACGTTGAAACGGCCCCGTCGCCGCCACCACGTTCGCGGCCTCGATCACACCCGCCGAGGTGGTCACCTTGAACCCGGGGCGACCCACGTGGCGTTCCACTTGCTGCACTTCAACCCCGGTGCGCACCGGCGCCTTCAGCATGTTCACGTACTCTTCAAAGTACGCCGCCATGCGTTCTTTCGGCGGGAAGCTCTCGGGGGAAATGCCTTCGAATTTCATGCCGGGAAAACGGTCGTGCCAGGCCGGGCCGTTGGCGACCAGCGAGTCCCAGCGCTCCGACCGCCAGCGCTCGGCGATGCGGTTGCGCTCCAGCACGATGTGCGGCACGCCCATGAGTGACAGATGCTCGCTCATGGCGACCCCCGCCTGGCCTGCGCCCACCACCAGGGTGTTGATTTTTTCAACTGACATGTGAGCTTCCTAAAGATAAGCGACCATCGACAGGTGCCAGTGTGATCAAGCGCCAGCCAACCGGAAATTATGCTTTTTGAACGTAGAGGTTAGGCAAAACCAAAGCCCTTCAATCGGCCTGCAGCAGCTCGGCCACCGCCGTCAAGGCCAGGCGGTAACCCAGCGCGCCGAGGCCTGCGATCACACCGGTGGCGGCCTTGGACACATAGGAGTGATGCCGGAAAGCCTCGCGCTTCCAGATGTTGCTCATGTGGGCTTCGATGATCGGGCCGTCGAACGCCAGCAGTGCATCGAGGATCGGCACCGAGCTGTAGGTCAGGCCGGCGGCGTTGATGATGATCGCGTCGGCACTCAGCCGGGCTTCCTGAATCCAGTCCACCAGCACGCCTTCGTGGTTGCTCTGGCGAAATTCCAGGCTCAGGCCCAACTCGGTAGCGTGACGTTGGCAGCGCGCTTCGATGCTGGCGAAGCTTTCGCTGCCGTAGGTGCCGTTCTTGTCCAGTCCGTACAGGTTGGCGTTGGGGCCGTTGAGGAAATACACAGTGCGGGGCATGGGCAACTCCAGGTGGCTCATGGTTGCTGGCTTGGGTTCCAGTCATCCGGCACCACCGCGATGACATCGATTTCCATCAACCACTCCGGCTGGCCCAGCCCTGAAATCACCAGGCCGGTGGAGATCGGGAAGACGCCCTTGAGCCATTTGCCGATCTCCTGGTACACCGGCTCGCGGTAGCGCGGGTCGATCAGGTAGGTGGTGGTCTTCACGATGTGCGACAGGTCGGAACCGGCTTCTTCAAGCAGCAGCTTGACGTTTTTCATCGCTTGCTCGGCCTGCGCGCGCGGGTCGCCGAGGCCGATCAGGTTGCCCTCGAAATCGGTGCCGATCTGGCCGCGTACATAAATGGTGTTGCCAGCGCGCACGGCCTGGCACAGGTCGTTGTCCAGCGCCTGGTTTGGGTAGGTCTGCTTGGTGTTGAACATGCGAATACGGGTATGGGTGGGCATTGCGGGTAACTCACGGGGGCGGAATAAATCCAGCTTCACATTGGCCCCGCCCGCGCGAAACCAGCATTTGCGCGAGGTAGTGCTTAGGCAAAACCGAAGCGCTGTACCCAGGCCTGAGCGTTAGATCGAAACAGCACCCGGCATGAACCATGCAACGGTGTGGTTGAGGCAGTCGACGCCAGCTTGGCGTCAGCGTATTGATGATGTGGAGGCGTGATGCTCAGTCGTATTACCCAGCGCCAACTGGAATATTTCGTGGCTTCCGGTGAGGCGGGCAGCATCAGTGCCGCGTCTGAACGCATTCATGTGTCGTCGCCGTCGATCTCGGCGGCGATCACCCATATGGAGGCCGAGCTGGGCATCCAGTTGTTTGTGCGGCATCACGCCCAAGGCATTTCTCTCACGCCGGTGGGGCGCCAGGTGATGCAAGAGGCCAAGCTGATCCTGGAGCAGATGAGCAACCTCTACACCATTGCTTCCGAGTCGTTGAACACTGTGCGTGGTCCGCTGCGGGTGGGTTGCCTGGAGTGGCTGGCGCCGATGATCACCCCCGAGCTGGTGTTTGGGTTTGGCCGTGCGTTTCCGGGTGTACGCCTCACGCAAGTGGAGGGCAACCACGAGGAAATGCTGGAAAAACTGCGCAGCGCCGAGATCGATATCGCCCTGACCTACGACCTGGTGACCAGTGACGACATCGACTTCCAACCACTGGCGCAATTGCCGCCGTATGTGATGGTGGGTGAGTACCACCCGCTGGCGAGTCTGTCGGCGGTGAGCATGCTCGACCTTGAGGACTACCCGGTGGTGCTGCTGGATACGCCCTGGAGCCGGGAGTATTTCCTCAGCTTCTTTATGCAGGCGGGCACCACGCCGAACATCATCATGCGCTCCAGCAACCTTGAAACCGTGCGCTCGATGGTTGCCAATGGCATCGGCTATTCCTTCGCGAATGCCCGGCCCAAAGCCAATCTCTCTCAGGACGGCAAGCGTTTGATCCGCTTGCGCTTGTCCGGCCCGCACCGGCCCATGCAGCTGGGCTATGCCACGGCGAGCAATACCCAATTGTCCCGTGTAGTGTCGGCGTTTGCCGAGCGTTGCCGCATGTTCGTTTCGGACCAGTACATCCCGGGCATGGCGGCCCCGAGCTTTTTTGATGCCCATGCGGTGCGCACGCTTGACGGTGTGGGCTGAGCCGCCTGCTTTGATCGTTCCCACGCTCAGCGTGGGAATGCCGCCTCGGGCGCTCTGCGTCCAGCTGGCGAGGCAAGGTTCAGGTCTTGCGCAGTGGTGACGCGGAGCGTCACGGGATGCATTCCCACGCAGAGCGCGGGAACGATCAGCCTGGGAACGTGTTTGCATTGCACCAAAAGGTTGCGCTGGCTGCCGTGCGGTCGCGGCATCGCACCAATACGAGACAGGCTGTTTTGACTGTCCAGTCGTCACCCAGGGCACGGTGACGCTGCGTAGGTTCTCCCTACCCAATAGGCCGGCTTTTACGAATTGACCCCAAGGGCCTCTCCCCACGAATCTCAGTCCATCGGTGCAGATCAGGGTTCGACCTTCACGTTGAGCATTCGGTGGGCATTTTCATTTTTTTGTCGAGCGCAGTGACGATGACTTTCAACTGGAATTACATGTTTGGTTTGCTGGCCGATGCCGAGTTCTGGCGGGCGACATGGACGGTCATCCAGCTCAGTTCGTTGACCTGGGTCCTGAGTATCGCGCTGGGTTTCCTGCTGGCCCTGGCCAAGCAATCCAGACATGCGCTGATCAGCCTGCCGGCGCGTGGCTACATCTGGTTGTTCCGCAGCCTGCCGTTGCTGGTGCTGCTGATCTTCATCTACAACCTGCCGCAAGCGATTCCCGCCACTTCAGTGATGCTGGCGGACCCATTCTGGGCCGGCCTGCTGGCCCTGGTGATTTGCGAAACCGCCTATGTCGCGGAGATTCACCGGGGCGGCCTGCTGTCGATTCCCAAAGGGCAGGGCGAGGCCGCCCGGGCACTGGGGCTGAAGTTTTTCGGGATCCAGTGGCGGGTAGTGATCCCGCAGGCATTGCGGGTGGCGCTGCCGTCCCTGGCCAACGAATACATCTCCATCGTCAAGCTCACGTCATTGGTGTCAGTGATCTCGCTGACCGAAATCCTGATGGTCGGCCAGCGGCTCTACTCGCAGAACTTCCTGGTGATCGAGACGATGGCGGCGGTGGCGTTTTTCTACGTGTTCATCGTTACGGTGTTCGACTTCCTGCTCAAACGCCTCGAGCGTTTTCTCGACGTCAACCAACGCAACGTTTCCCGGGTTCCCGACGCCGAAGTGCTGGCGTTGGCGACCCAACAGCGTGTGGCCCTGCAGCGCCCGGTCAGCACCGAAGGCCCGGCGCTACGGGCTTCGCGGCTGCATAAAGCCTACAACGACGTCGAGGTGCTGGGCTCGGTCAACCTGCAGATCCAGCCCGGTGAAGTGGTGTCGGTGATCGGGCCTTCGGGCTCCGGCAAAACCACGCTGATCCGCCTGCTCAACGGCCTTGAGCAACTGGATAACGGCGAGATCCAGATCAACGGCCAGCCGTTCATCCACCTGAACAAAGTCGGTGCGCAAAAGCCGCAGTACGTAGAGCACGCCGAGCATCGCCTGAACATCGGCATGGTGTTCCAGAGCTTCAACCTGTTCCCGCATTTGAGCGTGCTCGACAACCTGCTGATGGCGCCGAAGTACCACCGCCTCGGGCGCGTCGAAGAGCTGAAGCAACAGGCCTACGCGCTGCTGCACAAGGTCGGCATGCTCGACCACGCCTGGAAGTATCCGCACCAGCTTTCCGGTGGCCAGCAGCAACGCGTGGCCATCGCCCGCGCCCTGATGATGCGCCCGCAAATCATGCTGTTTGACGAGCCCACCTCGGCCCTCGACCCGGAAAAAGTCAACGAAGTACTGCAAGTCATCGAAGCCCTGGCCCAGGAGGGCATCACCATGGTCATCGTGACCCATGAGATGAATTTCGCATTCAAGGTCTCCGACCGCATCGTGTTCATGGAGAAGGGCCGGGTGGTGTGCGATGACACGCCGCACGCATTGCGCAGCGGCGAAAACCCACGCGTGGAGGCGTTCCTCAAGGACGTCTCGCTGGCGTGACCCCTCAACGTTCGAACAACAAGAGAGCCACAACATGATCGAGCAAGCGCAAATTGAACAATTTCACCGGGACGGCTTTCTGGTGGTGCAAGACGTGCTGTCGGCTGAAGAAGTCGCCGCGTTGCAGCACGACTTTGACCTGTGGGTAGAAGACAGCCGCAGCCACGACCAGGGCTGGGGTGAAACGGTGGACGGTCGTGCGCGTTTCGACCTGGAGGGCGACCACCGTGCGGATCATCCCTCGTTGCGCCGGGTGAGTTCGCCCACTGAGATCTCGCCTGCCTACCAGCGCGTGGCGTTGCAATCGCGCATGGCGACGATCTCTGCGCAATTGATCGGAGGCGGTGGTGCACGCTTTCATCACAGCAAGATCAACTCGAAATTGCCCCACACCGCGACGCAAGTGAAGTGGCACCAGGACTTCCTGTTCACGCCCCACAGTAACGACGACATCGTCACCGCCTTGCTGATGGTCAGCGAAGTCACGCCGCAGAACGGCCCGCTGAATGTGATCCCCGGCAGCCACAAGGGCCCGCTGTGGTCCCACTGGCACGACCAGCGTTTCACCGGCGCGGTGGGCGACACGGTAGTCGACGATCTGTGCCAGAACCCGGTGGCCTGTTATGGCCCCGCCGGTTCCGTGTGTTTCATGCACACCCGTCTTTTGCATGCTTCAAGCCCTAACGAGACCGAACTGCCGCGCACCCTGTTCATCAGCGTCTACGCCGCTGAAGACGCGCTGCCATTCGGCGAAAACCCGCTGCCCAGCGCACACGCCGGCTTGATGGTCGCCGGTGAAGAAAGTGGCCTGGTGCGTTCCACGGAAAACCGCATGCGCTTGCCGCAGAAGCCCCGTGGCGCCTCTTTCTTTGTGCAACAGGCTGGCCAGGACTCCGTCACTGCCTAACCTCCTTCTCACCTTGCAGGGTACTACCATGACAGCGTTTCACTCGATTGCTCGCCCTATTGCCGTGTGCCTGCTGGGCGCTGCGGTTGCAATGACGTCGTTGGCGGCTTCGGCCTTCCAGAAAGACGGGAAGATTGTCGCCGGTTCCGATGTGACCTTCTTTCCCTATGAGTACATGGATAACAACAAGCCCGCCGGCTTTGATATTGAATTCATGGACGGCCTGGCCAAGACCATGGGCCGCACCGTCGAGACCCTCGACACGCGCTTTCCCAACCTGATCACCGGCTTGCAGGCGGGGCGTTTCGATGTGACCAACTCGTCCATGTACATCACCGCCGAACGGGTGAAAGTCATCGACATGATTCCTTATCTCAAAAGCGGCGAATCGATCCTTACCCTCAAGGGCAGCGACTTCCAGCCCAAGACCCCGGAAGAGTTCTGCGGCCACAAGATCGGTTCCATGGGCGCCACGTCCTGGCTGGCGCAGATGCACAAGCTGTCGGATGAGTACTGTGTGAAGAAAGGCCTGAAGCCGATCGCGATCAGCGAATACAGCACCGACCCGCAAACCACCCAAGCCTTGTTGGCCCATGCGGTTGAAGCGCAGATCACTGACGCGGCCGTTGCCCGTGGCGCGGTCGAGAAACTCGGCGGCCGTGTGGTGATTTCTTCCGACACCTTGATCTACCCGGTGCTGAACGGCTTCGGCGTGAAGAAAGGCAACGATGAGGTCAAGAACGCCTTGATCGAAGGCATCAAGAAGTTCAGCGCCACCCCTGAATACGCGGCCTTGCTCAAGAAATACAACTTCCAGGCGCCTACCGATGCCGACATCGCCGAGCTGATGCCGAAGTCCTGACCCAACACTGCTCACTTAAGGAACACACCTTACCTGTGGCGAGCGGCCTTGCTCGCGTTGGACTGCGTAGCAGTCCTGCTTTTTGGGCCGCTTCGCACCCCAGCGCGAGCAAGCTCGCTCGCCACAGATTATGGGGTACTGGCCCTGCGGAGAAAGCTACATGGCGTTATCACATGAAGAGCAAACGCGCATCGACCTGGCGGCGACCTTCCGCATCGTTGCGCACCTGGGCATGCATGAGGCGGTGGCCAACCATTTCAGCGCGGCGGTGTCGGCGGATGGCAAACAATTTTTGCTCAACCCGAAGTGGAAGCACTTCTCGCGTATCCGCGCCAGTGACTTGTTGTTGCTGAATGCCGACGATGCGTCCGGCGTTGACCATCCGGACGTGGACGCCACTGCCTGGTCGATCCATGGGCAGATTCACCGCTTGCTGCCGCAAACCCGCGCGGTGCTGCACCTGCACCCGGTCTACACCACGGCCGTCGCTTGCCTGGCCAAGCCGCACATCCCGGCGATCGACCAGAACACCGCGCGCTATTTCAATCGTGTGGCGGTGGACGAACTGTACGGCGGCATGGCCGACACCGAGGCCGAAGGCGAGCGCCTGGCCGGGTTGCTGGACGGTAAACGCCGCCTGCTCATGGGCAACCATGGAGTGATGGTCACGGCCGCTTCCATCGGTGAGGCATTCGACGATATCTGGACCCTGGAACGCGCCTGCCAGATCCTGGTGACGGCCTGGTCTACCGGCCAACCGCTGCGGATACTGTCTGACGAAGTGGCCGAGAAAACAGCGCGGGGTTGGGAAGGCATCACGGACTTCTCGCAGCAGCATTTTGAAGAAATGAAGCAACTGATGATCGATGCCGACCCTTCGTTGCTCGACTGATTTGATCCCTCACAGGCAGGATTTCCCATGACCTTTTCGGTTGTCGCCCGCTGTGCCGAAACCGGCCAGATGGGTATCGCTATCAGCTCGTCGAGCATTGCCGTGGGCGCACGTTGCCCGTGGCTGCGCGCGGGTGTGGGCGCGGTGGCGTCGCAGAACATCACCTTGCCGGCACTCGGCCCCCAGACCCTGGACCTGCTGGCCCAAGGCATGGCGCCAAGTGACGCACTGGCCGCGGTACTCACACCGCAAAGCCACAGCGAATATCGCCAGGTGACCGCGATTGATAACGCCGGCAGAACCGCGCACTTCAGTGGCGCGCAGACCCTGGGTATCCACCACGCGGTCAGTGGCGAGCAATGTGTGGCAGCAGGAAACATGCTGGCGAATACCGATGTGATCGAAGCCATGGTGCGCGCCTTCGAAGACACGCCCGGCCACCTCGCCGACCGACTGCTCGCCGCCATGCAGGCAGGTGTAGCCGGAGGTGGCGAAGCGGGGCCGGTGCATTCCGCCGCAATGGTGGTGGTCGGTGATCACCTGTGGCCCATCGTCAACCTGCGGGTGGACTGGGCCGACGTGGACCCGATCGGCGCCCTCGAGCAACTCTGGCAGGCCTATCGCGGGCAAATGCAGGACTACATCGAGCGCGCCATCAACCCGCAAAGCGCGCCGGGCTACGCGGTGCCGGGAGATGATCGATGAGCCGCAGTCGTGACCTGCTGGCGCAACGGGTCAGCTTCGACACCACCCGCCGCGAATCGAACCTGGCGCCGGACCAAGGGCACAAGCCTGACGAGTTCATCAGCATTGCGCAGCCTGAGCCCTGTGACCGGAGGCTGGAGAGGGTGTTGGTGATTGCCAGTCGGCAATCCTGATTCAGCAAGCTCCCTCGCCACAGGTTGTCGTCTGCCCTCACGCTTGCGGTATTGGTCAGACGGTTACCGTTCTGCCACCGGCGCTGAGTGCTTTCGCCCCATTTTCGCGCACGGCACCGCGTTTTTTGAACGACGCCCCGCATATCTGCGGGCCTGCCACCAGCGGTCCGTTTCTTGCTTGAGCCAGCTTAATCAATGACATGGCACTTTGCCGTCAGTCATTTCAACGCTTGATTCGCGGTTGATGCGAGTGGTTCTAGGAGTTGTCGGACATGCAAAGTATTTTGTCGCCAGGAATCCGCCTGCTCGGACGTTTTGGATTCGCGCGCAAGTTCCAGATCCTGTTTTTCCTGTTTATGCTGCCCCTGGCGGGCAGCTTGTGGATGATCGCGCAGGAGTACCGCACCAAACAGACGGTGATTTCCAATGAGCAATCCGGCGTGCGCGAACTGTTGGCCCTGGATGCCCTGGACGCGCAGCTGACCGCCCAGCGCAACCTGGCCGCACGCTGGAAAGCCGCCGACATCCTCCACGACCAGACCCCCGCCGCCAAAGCCGCAATGACGGCCGTGGACACCAATTTCCCGCTGATCCTGCAAAGCGTGCAGGCCTTGGGTGAGGCTCTGAAAGCCCAGAACGCCAGCGCTGATACCCTCGCACGCTTCGAAGCACTAAAGGCTTCGGTCACCGGCATGGACTCCCAAGCCCTGCGCACCGTGGGGTGGTGGCCGGACGGCTACGACCGCTTCACGTCTGCATTGAGCGCGATGCAAACCCTGCGCGAGCAGATCACCATGGACACCGGTTTGATCCTCGACCCGTGGCTTGAAACCTATTTGCTGATGCAGATTTCCACCCAGCAAACACCTGACCTGATCGAGCGTATCGGGCGCATGGCGAGCGTCGGGCAGTCGTCCATCGCATCGGGCCAGTTCACCCTGCAAAGCCGTTTGCAGATGCGTGATTTGCGCGGGCGTATCGGCGATGCCCGGGACCAGTTGGTCAAGGCCGCCGCGTCCCTGAAGGCCAAGCAATACCCTGGGCTGCAACCCTGGATCGCGCAATACGATGACAGCGTGCAACTGTTGGACCGCGAGCTGAAAGCCCTGGACGAGGGCGTGTTCGGCGGCACCATCAAGGTCGATACCAGCGGCTTTGAACGCAGTGTCGACGGCATGCTCGGTACCCTGGGCGCGTTGCGTAGCCAATCGCTGACCTCGCTGGACGCGCGCCTGGTTTACTACCGAAACAGCTCGCTCAAGCAATTCATCCCGGTGGCGGTGACGTTCAGCGTGCTGGCGCTGGCGGCCCTGTACCTGTTCGTGTGCTTGCAGGCATCGATCCGCCGCAGCGCCAGCGGCATCACCACCCTGGCCGAATCCCTGCGTGACGGCAATCTGTGCGTGGAAGTGGCGGTGGAAGGGCGTGACGAACTGGCCGCCATCAGCACCGCGCTCAACGTCGCCGTGGTGCAGTTGCGCACCAGCCTGTTGGGGGTTAACCACGAAACGCAGCAGCTCGGCTCTGCGGTGCTGACCCTCAATTCGCAATCGGGCAGCACGCTCACCGAAGTGGAAGACCAGCAACAGCAAATCAGCCAGATTGCCGCCGCCGCCACGCAGTTGGCCGCGACCTCCATGGGCGTCGCCAAAAGCTGCGAGCAGGCCTCCGGCAGCGCGCAGAAAACCCGGCAGATTGCCGAGGACAGCAGCCGCGACAGCCAACGCACCACTGCCAGTATCCAGCAACTCAATCAGCGCCTGACCGACACCTCCGACGCGCTGGAGCGCGTCAGCCAGCAGGGCCAGCAGATCCAGTCGGTGGTCGACACCATTCGCGGCATCGCCGAGCAGACAAACCTGCTGGCGCTGAACGCCGCCATTGAGGCTGCGCGGGCCGGTGAGCAGGGCCGGGGTTTTGCGGTGGTGGCCGATGAGGTGCGCAGCCTCTCGCAACGGACCCAGGCTTCCACGGCGCAGATCGCCGGCACGGTCGACAGCTTGCGCGCGACGGTGAGCCAGGCGGTCACCCTGATGGGCGCGGCGTGTGAGCAGGCGGTGACCGACGCCGAGTCCGTCACGGGCTTGGGCCATCGTCTGGGTGAGATCGCCAGCGCGGTACAGAGCGTCACCGACACCCTGGCGCAGATCGCCACGGCGGTTGAAGAACAGGCGGCGACAGCGGATGAAGTGAGCGGCAATATCCAGCAGGTTGATCAGGCCGCAGGGCGCTTGCTCGATGGCGCGCGGGCGGTGAATCAGGCGGCGGATGTGTTGAGCAAGGGCAGTCGGGCATTGAGCGATAACACGGCGCGGTTCCAGCTGGGTTGAGGGTGTGTTGGCGGGGCAAATTGTGGTATTCAGCTCCCTACAGTCCAGCAAGGAACGCAGATGAATTTCTTCAAGATGCTTTTCGGCGCACGCAACACGCCTGAGCCCCAGGCGCCCGAGCCCGTGGCATCACCCGAAACCGCCGCACAAAAGCTCAATTACGATGACCTGACCGAAGCAGAAGCGGCGAACCACGCCGCGTGCATGGCCAGTGCGCAATGCCTGGATCGCCATTGGCAATCGGTAGGCACTGTAGAGCGGGACGTGCTCTCGTACATCATCAGCCCGAGTTTCAGCGGCGGGCCTGATTGGCCGTCGACCCGCCAGGCGTACCGGGTGGTTCGCCGGGACCATGCCATCGTGCTTGCCACGGACGGCATGTCAGACCCTTTCGATGATGCCGAGGGGTTGGGCAATGGTTTCGAAATGGAGCTGTTCCTGGAAACGTCCGATATCCCCGAACATGCCCGGGGTGTGTTAGGGGAGATTGATCCTTTGAAGCAGAGCTGGGCGTTTGAGCTGATCGAGCACGTCGCTAAAACCGTGGCGAACGCGGGCGGTATTACCCATCAACTGGACCGCCACGGTGTGTTGTCCCTGGAGCTGCCCGGGTTCAGCCAGTCGCACCACATGAGCGATCAACTGCCGCCTCTGTTCGTCACCGATGACGATGCCACGGGCGTGCTGTTGGGCGGCCCTGATCCGGACTTCCCGACCCGCCTGGACGACATGCCGCTGTCCCCGGTCAGGCTGGTTCCCGTGGTATTGATCACCGCGTCCGAGCTGGAATACGTGCGCACCGGTGGGCGCGAAGCACGGGAAGATCTGGTCAGCCGCTTGAAGGCTGCAGGCGTCGGTCACACCAGCAGCCTTCGTCGGGCCAGCGTGGTATGAGGCCGGTAGAAGCGCTCTCCAATTCGACGAGCCAGAGACCTTTTCAATGATCTCCGATCCGTTCCGTATTCCAACCGATGCTGAAATCGAGAAGGCCGCGAGCAACCTGAACTTCCCGTTCCCTGCGGCCTACATCGAGTTCCTCAAGGGCGGTAGCGATGTGGCCAATGCGACGTTCGAGCCGGCCGTGATCCTGCCGGGCACGAGCCATCTGGACTTGTTCGAAATCGCCCAGGTTGCCTGGAACCAAATGGGGGTGCCAAAGGAGTGGTTGCCGTTCATTGAAGAAAACGGCGACTACTTCTGCGTGTCGCAGACAGGGCAGGTTCGGTATTGGTCGCACAATGGCCCGACGAATGAGCGCTGGCCGAATTTTTCGGCGTGGTTCCAGCAGGTATGCGTGGCGTGTGAATAAACGGGCAGCTTTCGACGGGTGAATGGAATGCTCTATCATGAGTGCTGACTCATAAACGGTTGCCCGCCCGGGAAGCAATGCCATGAGAGACCTGCCACCCACCTCGACATTGCGTGCCTTTGAGGTTGCGACTCGGCACACCACGTTCACCTCTGCTTCGCAAGAGCTGCATGTCACCCAAAGTGCCGTCAGCCATCAACTCAAGCTCCTCGAAGAACTCTGGGGATTGCAGCTGTTCCAGCGGGGTAAGTCACTCAGCCTGACACCTGCCGGCGCAGCCCTTGCGCCCATCGTGCGCGAGTTCTTCATGAACCTTGAGGCGACACTCGCCGACCTGCGGGAGCAAAAGGGCAGGGTGCGGCTCAAGGTCAGCACCACCTATTCCTTCGCGCTGAAATGGCTGCTGCCACGTTTGCCGAGCCTGGCCCAGCGGCATCCGGAGATACTGGTCACGCTGGACTCCAGCGACAAGATCATCAACTTCTCCAGTGCGGAGGCTGATGTTGCGATCCGCCTGGGCAATGGGAATTACCCGGCGCTTTACTCGGAGTTCCTGTTCCGCGAGCAGATTTTTCCGGTGGCCAGCCCCGATCTGTTGAAGCGCTTTGGCCGGCCAAACACGCCAGCCGAATTGCTGCGCTATCCCTTGCTGATGCGCGACGGCGCCGACCTGGTGCCGAAGTGGGAAGTGTGGTTCCAGCACGTCGGGCTGGCGATTTCGCCACTCAATGAGAGTGTCAGGTTTCCGGACACCAACATGACGATCGAGGCCGCCTTGCTCGGCCAGGGCATCGCATTGGCGCGCAGTGGGCATGTGGAATCAGAGTTGAGCGACGGCAGCCTGGTCAAGCTGTTCGATGTGCCGTTCCCATCCCCGGTCGCCTATTATTTTGTGTGCCCCAAAGGGCTCGAATCCCAGCCTCACATCGTCAGCTTTCGTGATTGGTTGATGCGGGAGGCGGTAAACGCCGGGCTGGCTTACGAATAAGGCATGAGGATTTGCTCATTCTTCAATGAGGAGACTTCGTTTCAGTTAACGCGCCGGTTTGCTTAGGATGGGCGCATGCCTTATCACATCATTCTCTTGGTCCTGTTCGCCGCCTTACTGCACGCCAGTTGGAATGCGCTGCTGCGTGGCGGCGCCGACCGGCTCTGGTCGATGACGGTGATGTGCCTGGCAGTTGCCATCGCCAGTGGCGCAATCGCGTTGTTCCTGGAGCCGCCCGCGCCAGCCAGCTGGTTTTATGTGGTGCTGTCAGCGGTGCTGCATGTTGGCTACAACCTGTTCCTGGTGCGCAGCTACAAGGTGGGCGACCTGGGGCAAACCTATCCGATTTCACGGGGCTCCTCGCCGGTGCTGATCACCCTTGGCGCCGCGGTGTTTGCCGGGGAGAGCGTTTCGGCCAGCTCGCTGCTGGGCATTGCCCTGGTGTCTGGCGGGATTATTTCACTGGCGTTCAGGGGCCGCCGCCTGGCCGTTCCCAGCCTGCCCTACGCCCTGGGCACCGGGTGTTTCATTGCCGCTTACAGCGTGACAGATGGGATAGGTGCGCGCCTGTCCGGTGCCCCGATGGCCTACACGGTCTGGATGTGCGCCCTGTGGGGCGTGTTGATGCCGGCGGTCTATATCGGCCTGCGCGGGGCAAAGAGTTTGTTCAGCGTGCGCCCCGGATTCTTCACGGCGTTTGGCGGCGGGCTGGTGTCGCTCCTGGCCTACGGAATCATCATCTACGCCATGGCCGGTGCACCCATGGGCGCGGTGTCGGCGTTGCGCGAAACCAGCGTGTTGTTCGCGGCGCTAATTGGCTATTTCTTCCTCGGCGAGACATTGACGGTGCGCAAGGTATTGGCGTGCGTGGTGATTGCCATCGGCACCGTGCTCATCGGCTGAGAACAGATAACGCATTTCCCACCATCACATGAAGGTTCGCTCAATGGATACCGTCCCGCAGGCACCGCTGATTCTGATAACGGGTGGAAGCCGTGGCGTTGGCGCCGCCACCGCGCGGCTGGCTGCCGCACAAGGTTATGACGTGGCGATCAGCTTCGTTTCCGACGAGTCTGCTGCCCTCGCGGTAGTGGCGGATGTAGAAGCAGCGGGGCGCCGGGCGTTGGCCGTGCGTGCAGACAGTGCAGACCCGGAGCAGGTCGTTCAGTTATTTGCCGCGATAGATCGGGCGTTCGGGCGCATTGATGTACTGGTTAACAACGCCGGGATCAACGCGTTGCAGTCCCGGGTCGAGGACCTGGCGTTCGAGCGCATGCAGCGGATTTTCGCGGTCAATGCGATCGGGCCGATGCTGTGTGCCCAGCAAGCGGTGAAGCGCATGTCGTTTCGTCACCAGGGGCGGGGCGGCTCTGTGATCAATATCTCGTCGGCCTCCGCGCGGCTTGGCAGCCCCAACGAATACGTCGACTACGCCGCATCGAAAGGCGCGCTTGAGACCTTCACCATCGGCTTTGCCAAGGAAGTTGCAAGGGAGGGAATACGCGTCAACTGCATCCGCCCCGGGCATATCTACACCGACATTCACGCCAGCGGCGGAGAGCCGGGGCGGGTTGATCGCGTTAAAGACTCGATCCCCATGGGGCGGGGCGGTCAGCCTGAGGAAGTGGCCCGGGCGATCCTGTGGCTGGCAGGCGCCGAGGCGTCCTTCATCACAGGTACGTTCCTGGATGTCACCGGCGGAAAGTGAGTAGGAGGGCGCGGCACCGAGGCTTGCCCTCGAGATACCGCGCCAGACTTGCTTGCGACCTAGTCGCTGGTGTTGAGCTTGATCTGCTCCTTCGCCAGCTTCACCACATTCTCCAGGGTAAAGCCGAACTGGGCCTGCAACTTGGCCAAGGGTGCCGAGGCGCCAAAGCTGTTCATCACCACCTTGGCCCCGGTCTGCCCGACGTAGCGGTCCCAACCCAACGGGCCGGCCTGTTCCACCACCAGGCGTGCCTTCACCGTTGGCGGTAGCACGCTGTCGCGGTAGGCCTGGTCCTGTTCTTCGAACAATTCCCAGCTCGGCATCGACACCACTTGCGCCGCCACGCCTTCAGCCTTCAGTTGCTCATAGGCCTCCACTGCCAGGCTGACTTCACTGCCGGTGGCCATCAGGATCACCTGAGGCTTCTCGGCGCCGGCCAGCACATAAGCACCACGGGACGTGCCCGAGGCTGCGGCGTATTTCGTGCGATCCAGGGTCGGCAGATTCTGCCGTGACAGCACCACGCAGGTCGGCCGGTGGGTCTGGGCCAGAGCGATCTTCCAGGCTTCCAGGGTTTCATTTGCGTCGCCTGGGCGCAGGGTCAACAAGCCCGGGGTGGCCCGCAGTTGGGTCAGGTGTTCGATGGGCTGGTGAGTGGGGCCGTCTTCGCCGACACCAATCGAGTCATGGGTAAACACGAACACCACCGGCAGCTCCATGATTGCCGCGAGGCGAATCGGCGGCTTCATGTAATCGCTGAACACCAGGAAGGTCGAGGTATACGGCCGCAGGTATGACAGCGCCATGCCGTTGGCAATCGCGCCCATGGCATGTTCACGAATACCGAAGTGCAGGTTGCGCCCGCCGTAGTTCTCGGCGCTGAAGCGCCCGGCGTCGTCGAACGTCAGGTTGGTCTTGGTGGACGGCGACAAGTCTGCCGAGCCCCCCAGCAGCCACGGGATCTGCTTGGCAAACGCATTCAACACCTCGCCGCCGGCGGCACGGCTGGCGACGCCCTTGGCATCCGCGGCAAAGCTCGGCAGTTGCTCCTGCCAATGCTCGGGCATCTCACCCGCACGCATGCGGCGCAGCTCATCGGCCAGTTCCGGCTCGTACTGTTCGAGGTGGGCCAGGGTTTCGGTCCATTGCTCATACAGCGGCTGGCTGCGCTTGAGCAGCGCATCCCGCAGGACCGTACGCGCTTCCTCCGGCACCAGGAAGCTTGAGTCTTCAGGCCAGCCGTAAGCGGCTTTGGTCAGGCGGATTTCTTCTTCGCCCAAGGGTTCGCCATGGGCCGACGCGGTGTTGTGCTTGTGGGGCGAGCCATAGCCGATCACGCTGTCGACCACGATCAGCGTCGGTGCCCCAGTGTTTTTCTGGAACGTGCTCAGCGCGTCGCTCAGGGCCAGCAGGTTGTTCGCATCGGTGACGTGCAAGGTGTGCCAGCCATAGGCCTGGAAACGCTTGATCACGTCTTCGCTGAAGGCCAGTTCGGTATGACCTTCAATGCTGATGGTATTGTTGTCGTAGATCCAGCACAGGTTATCCAGCTTCAAGTGCCCGGCGATGGACGCGGCCTCGCTGCTGATGCCTTCCATCATGTCGCCGTCGCCGCACAGGGTGTAGACGTTGTAGTCGAACAGCACCTGGCCGTCGCGGTTGAAACGCTTGGCCAGCCAACGCTCGGCCATGGCCATGCCGACGCTGTTGGCGCACCCCTGGCCGAGAGGCCCGGTGGTGGTTTCCACGCCAGTGGTCATGCGGTATTCGGGGTGGCCGGGAGTTTTGGAACTCATCTGCCGGAACTGCTTGATGTCATCCAGGCTGATGGCCGGCTGGCCGGAGCGCTTGCCGTGGGCGTCAATCTCCACCACGCCCGCCAGGTGCAACAGCGAATACAACAGCATCGAGGCATGGCCCACCGACAATACAAAACGGTCACGGTTAGGCCAGTCGGGGTGCTCGGGGTGATAACGCAGGAAGCGGCTCCACAAGGTGTAACCGACGGGCGCCAGGCCCATGGGCGTGCCGGGGTGGCCGGAGTTGGCCTTCTGCACAGCGTCCATGGCGAGGGTACGAATAGTGTTGATGCACTGGGTGTCGACAGCGTTGGCAGCGTGATTCATGGAACCTGTTCTCCATCGGGTGACGATCTACAGTGGAGGGCAGGGTGGGCCAAAGGTTTTATGAAATCGTCTGCCCAGCGACGAACGGGGACGCAAACGCGACAGGTTGATCTCAGACATGACAAGAGCCCATCGGATGGGCTAGCTTCAAGGGGCATTCAGTCAATGATCAACTTGCGGAGGTACTCCATGCCAGTGAAACACGACCTGTATCAGGACCTGACTTTCACCAGGGAAGACATTCAACAGCGCAGGGCGGGCGACAACTACCTGGATTCGCTGCTCCACCAGTACGACAGCGCCGACAAGGCGGTGTTGGAGCTTGAGTCCTCCAGTGGCAGCGACGAGGAGCTGGAGAAGCTGAAGAAGAAACGCCTGTTGATCAAAGACAACATCGTCGAGCAGTTGGAGAAAGCTGCAGCCAAGTAAAATATTTGTTCAGAATTGCCCGAAAGACAGCAGCACCGCCGCTGCCTATCATGCCAATCGTTCGCCCGGCACTGGGGCTCTTAGACGGCGCATGGAATGCGCCGTGGCCGGGCGAACTCTCTCTTTCAAGCCAGCAGCGCGCGGGTGCATTCGTCAATCGAGCGCTGCTGGGTTTCCCCGTATAACTTCAGCTCATCAATGGTCTGGCGGCCCAGGGCTTTTTCAAACTCGGCCTGGTTGGAGTTGGCGGCGTAGTGGCTCTGCGCCGCGTCCCCCAGGTTCGACTGGAAAATCCCCGCCGCACTCACGGGCAGAAAATCCTCGTACACCAATGGCTCCACATCCACGTGGCCGGCGGCGATCAGTTCGTCCAGGGTTTTAACCTTGTCCTGCGCGGCCAAGCCTTTCTCGGTCACGAAGTAGCGGAAGTACGCCAGCTCCTGCTCGCGCATCTCGCGGTGATTGTCGGGGAACGCCTGGAAGTGTTGCTCCATCAATTCGGTATAGCGCCCGGCGTTGGCCTCATTCGGAAACGCGCCCAATTCATCCCGTGCAGCATTCAGCAGTTGGTCATACAGCGCGCGGCCCTTGGGGGTCAGCGCCACGCCACGTTGTTCGATTTCGCCGAATCGTGCGCTGTGGCTGCCTTTGGCATCGGTAAAGGCGATTGCCTCGTCGAGTGCCTTGAAGCTGGTCTGGCGCAGCAGGATAGGGCACTGGCGGCGGGGCGGGCCTTCGATCACGGCCTTGGGGGTGATGCCTTTGCCGGGCATCGCGGCCTGCACCTGGTCGATGTCCAGGGTGCGCGGTGTCAGGTGGTTGATGTGCGGGCCCTTGAAGGCCACCACGTCGGCGATCAGCCGGTGCTGGTCGCTCAGTTGCTGGTATTGCGCGGCGGTGACGGTGGCGGTGTGGTGCCAGCGGAAGGTTTCCAGGGCTTGCTGGATAAACGCTTCGGCATGGGCGGCGTCGAGGCCGCCGTCGGCTTCCGCCTGTTGGATCAGCTCAAGGGCGCGCGGCGTGAAAATCGAGCGCTTGGCCAGGGCTGACTCGGCGAATGCGCGCAGTTCAGGATTTTCGATCAGCTCCAGACGCAGCAGGGAAGTGAACACCCGGAACGGGCTGGTTTGCAGCGCGCTTTCATGCACGGCGCGAAAGGCCGTGGAGTGCACCGGTACCCCGGCGGGCGTGAGGTCGTAATAGCCCACCGGCTGCATGCCCATCACCGCGAACAGGCGGCTGATGGTCGCCAATTCTTCGGCGGTGCCCAGGCGGATGGCGCCGTGGCGCTCCATGTCCAGGCGCTGGATTTCCCCGGTGCGCTGCAGTTGGTGCGCCAGCCCGGCGTCGGTGTTGAGCACGCGGGCGTTGGTTTCGGCCACCAGTTCCATCAGCGCGCCATACAACGGCACTTCATCGCGGTACATGTCGGACATGGCTTTGGAGAAGCCTTTGCGAATGTCGTCAGGGCTGACATGGCGGGCGGTGGGCATAGAAAAATTCCTGGCGGCTGTCGAGGTGAACTACACGGTTGCCTGATTTTGTTGGGCCCGCCATTGCCTTGCAAACGAAGATTCCTCTGGACTTCATTCTGCAAATGAATGAGCTGGATGTTATTAGCTTCACGTGCATCTCAGCGCCGATGGGCTCTACACTGGCCGTCACCTCTGAACGCGACGGAAGACTCGATGACGGCACAGCCTGCGACGAACATTCTGAACACGATTGAAGGCCAGCGCCTGGCCAGGGACGACGCCGAGCGCTGGCGTGACTGGGGCCCTTACCTGAGCGAGCGGCAATGGGGCACGGTGCGCGAAGACTACAGCGCCGACGGCGATGCCTGGCGCTACTTCCCCCACGAGCACGCCCGCAGCCGCGCCTACCGCTGGGGCGAGGATGGCCTGGCGGGCTTCAGCGACAAGGCCCAGCGCTGGTGCCTGGGCCTGGCGCTGTGGAACGAGCGCGACGCGATCATCAAGGAACGTCTGTTCGGCCTGAACAACGCCGAGGGCAACCACGGCGAAGACGTCAAGGAACTGTACTTTTTCGTCGATGGCGTGCCGAGCCATGCCTACATGCGCATGCTCTACAAATACCCCCACGCGGCTTTTCCCTACAACGACCTGATCGCCGAAAACGCCCGGCGTGGCTTGGGGGATGCCGAATACGAAATCCTCGATACCGGGGTTTTCGAAGACAACCGCTACTGCGACGTCACGGTGGAATACGCCAAGCACCAGCCCGATGACGTGTTCATGCGCATCACCGTGCACAACCGATCGGACCAGCCCACACGCTTGCAGGTGTTGCCGCACTTGTGGGCGCGCAATGACTGGAGCTGGACCCACGATGCCCCCAAGCCTGAATTGCGCCTGGAGGGCGAACAGGTGGTGGCGCGGCACCATGAATTGTTTGATCGCCACCTGAGTGCCTGGGGCCAGGACGGTGTGGAATGGTTGTTCTGCGAGAACGAAACGAACTTCCCCAAGCTGGACGGGCAACCTGGGCCGGGGCCGTTCAAGGACGGGATCAACGACTATGTGACCACGGGTTCGGAAGCAGCGATTCGCCGGGACTCGGGCACCAAGGTGGCTGCGCGTTTCATCCTCGAACTGGCGGGCCAGGAAAGCAAAACCCTGTACCTGCGCTTCGCCCCGGCGCAGGCGCCGTGGATCAATGCGCGCAAGCTGTTTGAAGAACGCCGTCAGGAGACCGATGATTTTTATGCGGCGCTGCAACAGGGCATCGCCGGTGAAGACGCGCGCAACGTGCAGCGCCAGGCCCTGGCGGGGTTGCTGTGGTCCAAGCAGCTGTATTACTTCGACGTGAATCAATGGCTCGACGGCGACCCGGCCCAGCCCGCGCCGCCGCCCGAGCGTTTGCATATCCGTAATACCCATTGGCGGCACCTGTCGAATTTCGACATCCTCTCGATGCCTGACACCTGGGAATACCCGTGGTACGCCTCGTGGGACCAGGGGTTCCAGGCCGTGGCGTTTGCCCTGATGGATCCGGGTTACGCCAAGCAGCAACTGCTGCTGTTGGTGAAAGACCGCTTCATGCACCCCAACGGCCAGTTGCCGGCCTACGAGTGGCGTTTCGACGACGCCAACCCGCCGGTGCATGCCTGGGCCAGTTGGCGGGTGTATCAGCAGGACAAGGCGCTGAACGGCGTGGGCGACATGGATTTCCTCGAGCGGATCTTCCACAAGCTGCTGCTGAATTTTTCCTGGTGGGTTAACCGTAAGGACGCCGAAGGCCGCAACCTTTTTCAGGGCGGGTTTCTCGGGCTGGATAACATTGCGCTGTTCGATCGCTCGGCTGATTTGCCGCCGGGTTATCAGTTGGACCAGGCGGACGGCACGGCGTGGGTAGCGGCGTATGCACTGGACCTGATGCGTATCGGTCTGGAGTTGGCCAAGCGCAATGTCGTGTATGTGGATATCGCGGTGAAGTTCTTTGAGCACTTCCTGTATATCGCCGGGGCGATCAACCGCGTTGACGATGGCGCCGAAGGCTTGTGGGATGAGCAGGATCAGTTTTTCTATGACGTGCTGCATCGTCCGGGCGGTGAAAGTGAGCCGGTGCGGCTGCGTTCTATTGTCGGCCTGATGCCGCTGTTTGCGGTGCTGGTGCTGGAGCAGCGCGAGCATGAAGGGCTCGAAGGTTTGCGCGAGCGGTTGCTGGGGTTTATGAAGCATCGGCCGGACCTGGCCAAGTTGGTGTCGCGCTGGAACGAACCGGGGCAGGGGAATCGACTGTTGCTGGCGTTGTTGCGGGGTGAGCGAACCAAGGATTTGCTGCGGCGCATGCTGGATGAGTCTGAGTTTCTCTCGACGTTTGGTGTGCGGTCGCTGTCGAAAGCGTTTGCCGAAGAACCGCTGGCGCTGAAGATGAATGGCAACACGCTGTGTGCCCGTTATGAGCCTGCAGAGTCGGATTCGCGGTTGTATGGCGGTAACTCCAACTGGCGTGGGCCGTTGTGGATGCCGGTCAACTACATGCTGATTGAGTCGCTGCGGGAGTTTCATCGGTACTACGCGGATAATTTTTCGGTGGAATATCCGGCCGGGAGTGGGTATCTGGCGTCGTTGGAGGAGGTTGCCGATGGGCTCAGTCAGCGGTTGACACGATTGTTTCTCAGGGATGAGAACGGTTCGAGGCCGTCGATGGTCGGGTATGCGCAGTTGGAGGCGGATCCGGCCAGTCGCGATCTGGTGTTGTTTCATGAGTACTTTCATGGCGAGACGGGGCGGGGGTTGGGGGCTTCGCATCAGACGGGGTGGAGTGCGCTGGTGGCGCTGTTGTTGCAGCCCCTGTAGGCGCGAGCTTGCTCGCGAAGGTGGTTAACGATGACGTTGGCATCCTGATTCAACCCGGCGCCCTCAGGCTTTCGCGAGCAAGCTCGCTCCTGCAGGGTGCAATATTTCCATGAGTGGTAACGATCAGAATCGGGTAAATTCGTCGCCCCTCATACAAGGATGTAGACAATGGCGAAGGTCGTTGCGCGATTCCGCAGTACGACTCTCTTGAGTGCGTTGCTGATCACCACCAGTATTTTCATGACGTCCCTTTATCCCCGGACAGGTGCTGCGGCACCGATGATGATGCATTGCAGTGATTGCAAGAAAGGCGAAACGTTTGACGCGACTCAGTGGTTCAGCAATGGGATGTATCGCCTTGAAACGGATCTCATCCCCAACCCGATGATCACGATGATCCGCAGAAAACCGGTGGTCTTCACTGCCAAGGATAACGATCAGTTGATGGAGGCTGCGCTACGAGGTGTGGGTAATGCCGGTGGCGAGTCGCAGGATGTGAGCGCGCTTGAGGCGCAGTGGCCCGTGCTGACCCGCCGCGTGCGCTACTCGTACAGCGTGTTTGTGGCTCCGGATGTGCCGCGGGATCTTTACGATATGTATGTGCAGGTAGGCCGCAAAAAATTCCTGGTCATGATTGGTCTGGACGTGAACACCGGCGAAATAACCGCAGAGTACGAGGGGCGAGAGATTCGTGTGGGGGATACCAACGACCCGCAGTACCTGGAGACCTTTGACGAGTTGGACGATGCGGGAACCCGCTAGGCGTTTGCTTTGCCCCTGAAACGAAAAATCCCGCCATTGGCGGGATTTTTCGTTTTAACGCGGGCTTGATCAGGCCGGGAACAGCTCGCTCAACTTCATGGCCAGCATCATGTCGCCTTCAGTGCGCAGTTTGCCGCCCATGAATGCCTGCATGCCGTCGGTTTCGCCGCTGACGATGCCTTTCATGGTTTCGGCGTCCATCACCAGGGTGACCTGGGCGTCCGGGTTTTCACCTTCCAGCAGTTCGCAGGTATTGTTTTTCACGACCAGCGAGAAGTTCTGGGTGTCGTCGATACGGAAACCGAACACCAGGTCCAGGCCGTCGGCAGCGGCTGGGTTGAACTTGGCTTTCATTGCTTCTACGGCTTTAGCTACGTCAGTCATGGTTTCGATCCTTTTATGGTGAGTCCAGTGACCTTGGGGTCACGGTTGGCCGCAATTCATCGGAAGGTGATGAGCTGCGGCGCCTTCAACAGTTGCAAGTGGGTATGGCTGTTGAAGGAAGCCAGTGCCACCTCGCGACCACGGAATTTCAGTTGGTTGAGCGAGGTGTTAACAATTTGCCAGTTCAGTTCGAAGGCCTGCGCAGCAGGCATCCGGGTAATCAGGTGGAGCAGGGCAGTGATGGTGCCGCCGGAGGTAAACACGGCGATTTTGTCACTGTTGTCGGCGGCTTCAAGGAGCCGTTGCAGGCCACCCTGGACACGTTCGACAAACCCCAGCCAGCTTTCCAGGCCCGGCGGGTCGTAGGTGCCGGCCAGCCAGCGTTCGACAATCAGGGAAAAGATGCGCTGGAACTCGCCGCGGTTTTGCGCGGCATTGCGCAGGACGTGCAGGGCTTCAGGTTCGTTGTGCAGCAGGTCCGGGAGCAGGGCGCGAATGATCGCCTCGGCGTCGAACTCGTTGAACGCGCTGTCGATTTCCAGCGTGGGTACCGGCAGGCCGAGGGCGCTGTATTGTTCGAAGGCGGCGGTGGCGGTGTGCTGCTGGCGGCGCAGGTCGCCCGACACGCAGCGGTCGAAGCTCAGGCCCAGTTCCGCCAGGTGGCGGCCCAGCACTTGCGCCTGTTGCACGCCGATGGGCGACAGCACGTCGTAGTCGTCTGCACCGAAGGAGGCCTGGCCATGTCGAATCAGGTAAATGCTGCCCACGTCCGTTTTCCCGGTACGTTGAAAGTCTGGCGAGGTTATGAGGATGCCGGGAAGCTGTCAATGAAAAAACATACGCTTGTTTTAAAAGCTCGTTAGAGGCCCGCTGCTGGCGGTTTGATCACTGGCCCCATGGCGGTGGCGTCGGTATGCTTGGGCAATCCGCGCCTGGCGCACTGCACTTGTAAGGAGTCACATGGATTTTCTGGCCGAGTACGCTACTTTCCTGGCTAAAACCGTCACCCTGGTCGTCGCCATCCTGGTGGTGCTGATCAGTTTTGCCGCGCTGCGCAGCAAGGGCCGCCGTAAAGCTGCCGGCCAGTTGCAGGTCAGCAAGCTCAATGATTTCTACAAAGGCCTGCGTGAGCGCCTGGAGCAGACCTTGCTCGACAAGGACCAGCTCAAGGCCCTGCGCAAGTCCGAAAGCAAAACCGAAAAGAAAAAAGGCAAGAAGAAACCCGAAGCCAAGCCTCGGGTGTTCGTGCTGGATTTCGACGGCGACATCAAGGCCTCGGCCACTGAAAGCCTGCGCCATGAAATCACCGCACTGCTAAGCCTGGCCACGCCCAAGGACGAAGTGGTACTGCGCCTCGAAAGCGGCGGCGGCATGGTTCACAGCTACGGCCTGGCGTCGTCGCAACTGGCGCGTATCCGCGAGGCGGGCGTGCCGTTGACCGTGTGCATCGACAAGGTCGCGGCCAGCGGCGGCTACATGATGGCGTGCATCGGCGAGAAGATCATCAGCGCACCGTTTGCCATCCTCGGTTCGATTGGCGTGGTGGCGCAGTTGCCTAACGTCAACCGCCTGCTGAAGAAGCACGACATCGACTTCGAAGTGCTGACCGCCGGCGAATACAAACGTACCCTGACGGTGTTTGGCGAAAACACCGAGAAGGGCCGCGAGAAGTTCCAGGAAGACCTGGACATCACCCATCAACTGTTCAAGAACTTCGTGTCGCGCTACCGCCCGCAGTTGGCCATTGATGATGTGGCCACCGGTGAAGTCTGGCTGGGCGTTGCGGCGCTGGACAAGCAACTGGTAGACCAGTTGCAAACCAGCGATGAATACCTGGCGACCAAGGCCAAGACTGCCGAGGTGTTCCACCTGCACTATGCCGAGCGTAAAAGCCTGCAGGAGCGGGTGGGCCTGGCGGCCAGCGGTTCGGTAGACCGGGTGTTGCTGACCTGGTGGAGCCGCCTGACCCAGCAGCGTTTCTGGTAATACCTTGTAGGAGCGAGCTTGCTCGCGAAAAACCTGAGAGCGCCGCGGGGAGCCAGGCTCCCCGCGTTATCGTTAACCTCCATCGCGAGCAAGCTCGCTCCTACAGTTGGGTATCGGTGCAGCGGGGATCGGGTTCTTCATCAACATCCCCACCACCAACGCCCCCAGCAAACCCAACAACCCCGACACCCACAACACCACGCTGAACCCGCCGACAAACGCCTGCCGCGCCAGTGGCTGCACCATCCCCCGTGCCGTTTCAGGCAGCAGCGCCATGGCCGCCGGCATATCGCCCGCCACTACCCGTGAAGCAATCCCCGCCACCTGTTCCTGCCACTGGGAGCCGATGCTCGTGTGCAGCAACTGTTCGCTATGGCTGCTCAACAATGCCCCATACACGCCGATGGCCAACATGATCGCGCTGAAGCGCATGGTTGTGCTCATACCCGACGCCATTCCCGCGCGGTCCCGTGGCACGCAGGCCATGATGTTTTTCTGGGTGTCGCCATTGAGCAATCCGGCGCCGGCCCCCGTGACCGCTATGGCCAGGGCGAACGGCAGATAACCGCCGATATTGACCGCCCAGGCACTCAGCAGGTTGCCGCACCCCACCAACGCCAGCCCCGTCGCCATCATCGTTGCCGGGGCAAAACGGCTGGCCAGGCGGGCGCCAATTCGCGGGCAGATCAACATGGTCAAGGCAAACGGCAGCATGCCCAGCCCCGAGGCGATGGCGGAGAACCCCAGGCCGTTTTGCAGGTAGAACGGCAGCAACGTCATCATCACCTGGGCGCAGCCGGCGTAGGCGAACATCCCCAGCAGTGCGCCGATAAAGCGCGGGTGTTTGAACAACTGCAGGTCCACCATGGGCCGCTCTTGCAGGCGTTCGGCGAGTACAAACAAACCCAACAACGCCGCACCGCCCAGCAGCCGCGCGTAAGTCAGCGGGTTGTCCCAGCCGATGCGATTGGCTTCGATCAGGCCCCAGATCAAACACAGTAGGCTGGCGCTGAACGCCAGGCTGCCCCAGGGATCAAGCCTTGCGGATTGGGCGTCGCGAGACTCCGGAATCGCGCGCAGCACCAACCCCATTAACACCAGGCCTACCGGCAAATTGAGATAGAAAATCCAGCGCCAGCCCAGGTACTGGGTGATCAAGCCGCCGAGGGTCGGCGCGGCGGTCATCGCCACGCCCATGCACGCGCCCCAGAAGGCCCAGGCCTTGGCGCGCTCCACTTCGTCATGAAACGTATGGCCGATGGAAGCCAGGGCCGAGGTCAGCAGCAGCGCCGCACCGACACCTTTGACGGCGCGGGCGATATCCAGGAACAACGCATTCGGCGCCGCGCCGCAGCCAATGGACGCGAGGATGAAAATACTCAGGCCCCAGATCAGGGTCTTCTTGCGCCCAAAGCGGTCGGCAATGCTCCCGGCCGGCAATAACAGGGCGGCGAAGGCCAGCATGTAGGCGCTGACCACCCATTCGATATCGGCAAAATTCGCCCCCAGGTCCCGGGCGATGCTCGGCACGGTGACGGCGACGATATTGGTGTCGAGCACGATCAACGAACACACCCCGGAGGCAGTCAGCAGCGTGACACGTGGGCTGACCTTGCTCATGGTTGCACCGAAGCCACCGCCGCCAGGGCGATTTCATCATCGTGGGCCGGGGTGTCTGCGCTGATGCCGATGGCGCCCACTACCTGGCCTTCGAGGATGATGGGCTGAGCGCCTTTCATCATCAGCAGGCCGGCGGTGACGGCGGCCTGGCGCCCACCGTTGATGGCGTTTTCCAGATCGGCCGACGGCCGTTTGAACAGCGCCGAGGTACGGGCCTTGCCTTGGGCCAACTCAATCCCGGCAACCACCGGAGCGCCGTCCATGCGGGTGGTGAGGATCGGCCAGCCGCCATCGTCAACAATCGCCAGCGCGCAGGGCCAGCCTTTTTCAGCGGCGGCTTTACGGGCCTGCGCGGCGATCTGCTGGGCGTTGGCCAGGGTCAGTATTGCCTTGTGGGCAATAGTGGCGGGTGGTTCGGCGGCCATTGCCGAGGGCAGGGTGGTTAGTGCTGCGAGTGCCAGTACCAGGGATTTGACTAACATGGGGGTGCCTCTCTACTGTGAGCGTGCGCCCAGCTTAGTCCCGCCGAGTCCTGGCTTTATTAGGCGTGACAGTGATCTTCATTACCTTTGAGCTAATCCTGCGATGGAAATACGTCATTTCCGCTACTTTCTGGCGGTTGCCCGGCAACGCAATTTCACTCGGGCCGCCGAGCAGCTAGGCATCGCCCCGCCGACCCTGAGTCGGCAGATCCAGGACATGGAAAACACCCTCGGTACGCGCTTGTTTATCCGCCAGCAGCGCGAAGTCAGCCTCACCGAAGCGGGTGCGGCGCTGTTGATCGAGGCTGAGGCCACGGTGCGTCAGTTCGAATTTGCCCAGCGCAATGCCCAGCGCGCCGGGCGCGGAGAGATTGGTCACATTGAGTTGGGGTACGTTGCGTCGGCGGTCTATTCAGGCCTGTTGCAGCGCCAGGTGCAGTCGTTCTGTGGGGACTTCCCCGATGTGAGCCTGAGCGTGCGCGAAAGCCCGATGGCGACGTTGCCGGGGCTGGTTGCGGAGGGGCGCTTCGATATTGGCTATATCCGCTCGCCGATGACATTACCCGAGGGCGTCGAGGCGGTGCGTTTGAACAGCGAAGGGTTTGTGCTGGCGTTGCCGCAGGATTCCTGGTTGCTGGGATTAAAGGCGATCAGTTGCGAGCACCTGCAAAACGAGACCTTTATCTTGCCCGAGCAGATCAGCGGCACGTTGCAGGTGGCCGCGCAGGGTGGTTATGCGCCTCGGCTGGGGCCGCAGCCGGGCGGGTTGGTGGCGGTGATTGCGTTGGTGTCACTGGGGCAGGGCGTGGCGGTGGTGCCGGCGTCGGTGGTGGGGCATGTGAGCTTGCCGAACGTGGTGTACCGCACGATTGAAGGCAGTGAGGCGTCGTCGTGGTTGTCGCTGATTCACCGGCGCTTTGAAAAGGCGCCGGCGGTGGCGCGGTACATCGAGCAAGTCAAACAAACCCCAAACCGCCCGTAGCAGCTGTCGAGCCTTGGCGAGGCTGCGTGGCGGTGTGTCTGATGTACCGCTACGCAGCCTCGCTAGGGCTCGACAGCTGCTACGGGGGGGGATGGTGGGGTTAGATCAGGCGGGGTTGAACCGAATCCGCCAGTCGCGTCAGTATCAAGCAGCACGATACCGCTCCGGCATCCAGCACTCCCAGCGAGCGCTCGCCCAGGCGGCTGGCGCGGCCGATTTTTGCCACCAGGTCCTTGGTGGAATCCCGCCCCCGCGACGCGGCACTTTTCATCGCGTCCAGCGCCTCACTGAACGACGCTCCCGACCCATTGGCCTGTTCAAACGCTTCCACCGCCGGAATCAAGGTGTCCATCAAACACTTGTCACCCACGCCGGCGTCGGTGATGTCCTGCAACGAGGTCAACCCGCCCCGCAGCAAATGGGCAAAGGTCGCCGCGTCAATCTCTTCGCTGCCGCGCACCTCATCCGCCATGCCGATAAACAGGCTGCCATACAGCGGCCCCATGGAGCCGCCGATGCCTTCCATCAGGCTCAGCGTCAACTCGTCCAGCGCTTCGGCCAGGGTCAACTGACGGCCTTCAATGGTGCGCCCGCAATGGGCAAACCCCTTGGCCATGTTGATGCCGTGGTCGCCATCGCCAATGGCGCCGTCGACTTCGCTCAGGTATTCGCGGTTGGCAACGATCACGCTCACCAGGTCGGCGACGATGGCGCTGCCGTCGTGGGTGGAGAAATGCTGGCTCATGGTTCAGTCCGCCTGGGTCATGCCGATGGAACGGCAGGGTTGGTCGATCAGGGTTTTCAGCTCGGCGTCCAGGCCCAGCAAGGTCAAAGTCACGCCCATCATTTCCAGGGAGGTGAAGTAGTTGCCCACGTAGCAGCGGTGAATCTTCAAGCCCCTGGCCTGCAGTTGACGTTCAACCTCGGCGTAGAAAATGTACAGTTCCATCACCGGCGTCGCGCCCAGGCCCGAGACCAGCACCACCACGCTGTCATCCTGGCTGAAGTCACGGTCGGCGAGGATCGGCGCGAGCATGCGCGCGGCCATGGCTTCGGCAGATTCGATGGGGATGACTTCAATGCCCGGCTCGCCGTGGTGGCCGATGCCCAATTCCATTTGCCCGTCGGGAATCTGGAAGTTCGGCTTGCCCACCGCCGCGATGGTGCAGGGCGTGAGGCCGATGCCGATGGAGCGGCAGTTGTCCACGGCCTTCTGGGCGACACGAATCACCCCGTCCAGATCGTAATGCTGGGCAGCAGCTGCTCCGCCGACCTTCCACATGAAGATCTCGCCTGCCACCCCGCGACGTTTGGCGATGTCGGCCTTGGGCGCCGAGGCCACGTCGTCGTTGGCGACCACGGTGCGGATCTGCATGTCCTTGCTGGCGGCCATTTTCATTGCCAGCTTCACGTTCATGTTGTCGCCGGCGTAGTTGCCGTACAGGCACGCCACGCCCGCGCCGTGGTCGGCGGCGCGGAAGGCGTCGAAGAAGCTTTTGGCGGTGGGCGAGGAGAAGATTTCGCCGACGGCCACGGCGTCCACCAGGCCGGGGCCGACGTAGCCGAGGAAGGCCGGTTCATGGCCGGAACCGCCGCCGGTCACGATGCCCACGCGGCCTTGCGGCGACGGTTTGGCCTTGCCGATCACCCGTGGATTGGTTTCGTATTGGCGCAGCTCGGGGTGCGCGACCAAGATGCCCCGCAGCATGTCCTCGACCACCTGATCCGGATCGTTTATCACTCGATTCATAACGCGGTTTCCTGTTTTTGTTTTGATCAACTGTAGGAGCGAGCTTGCTCGCGAAAAACCAGAGAGCGCCGCGTTGATTCAGGACGCGAGCATTATCGTTAACGACTTTCGCGAGCAAGCTCGCTCCTACAGCGGTTTTGGCGTGTTTCAGGGTTCCAGCACGACTTTAAGCGACTTGTCCCCGCGTTCCATAACCGCAAACGCTTCCTTGAAGTCTGCCAGGGCAAATTTGTGGGTCACCACATCGCGCATGTCGATCTTGCGGTTGCCGATAAAGTCGATGGCGCGCGGGTACATGTACGGACCCAGGTGGGAGCCCAGCACGTCCAGTTCCTTGCGGTCGCCGATGATCGACCAGTCCACCGTGGCCTCGTCGTTGAACACGCTGAACTCCACAAAGCGTCCCAGTTTGCGCAGCATCGCCAGGCCCTGGTTCACTGCCTTGTGGTGCCCGGTGGCTTCGATGTAAATGTCGCAACCGTAGCCATCGGTGATTTCGCGAATCTTCGCCATCACGTCGACTTCGGCCGGGTTCCACACTTCATCCGCGCCCATACGCAGGGCGAGGGCGGCGCGCTCGGGTTTCATGTCGAGCACGATGAGTTTTTTCGGGTTGCGCATGCGCACCGCGCCGATGATCCCCAGGCCCAACGTACCGGCGCCGGCCACCACCACGATGTCGTCGAAATCCACATTCGCCCGCTCCGCTGCGTGCAGCGAGCAGGCCAGGGGTTCAATCAGGATGGCTTCGTCCGGGGCAATCGAGTCCGGGACTTTGTGGATGATGCCTTCCTTGGTGAAGATCATGTACTGGGCCATGGCGCCCTGGACGTTGTTCTGGAAACCGTACAGGTCGTGTTTCTGGCACATCCAGTACTGGCCGTGGTTGCAGAAGCGGCAGCCCCAGCACGGTACGATCTGCTCGGAAATCACCCGGTCGCCGACCTTCACCCCACGCTTCTCCGCGCCGGGGCCAAGGGCAACCACGCGGCACACGAATTCGTGGCCGGGAATCATCGGCGGCTTCACGTAGCGCGGCTGCTCGGCGTCGCCCCAGAACGACGGCGCGCCGCGATAAGTCTTGATGTCGCCCATGCAGATGCCGCACAGCTCGACCTTGGTCAGGATCTCGTCGGGCCCGGGCGTCGGCACGTCGACGGTCTCCAGGCGATAGTCTTCCGGGCCATGGCAGACCACGGCCTGCATGGTTTTCGGAATGACGGGTGACAGTTGCTCGGGCGTGCGTTCGGTAACGGTAGACATGACGATAAACCTCACGACAAAAGATGAATTACTGGATGCTGTAGCCGCCGTCGATCACCACGTTTTCGCCGGTGATCATCTGTGCGGCGTCGCTGAGCAGGTACAACGCCAGCCCGGCAATTTCTTCCGGCTGGGCAAAGCGGCCCGCCGGGATCTGCAATTTGGCCCGTTCCCCCAGCTCGCCGGCCCAGGCCTTTTTGCCCAGTGCGGTTTCGACGATGGTCGGGGAGATGGCGTTGACGTTGATGTGGGGCGCCCATTCCATGGCGAGCACCTTGGTCATGCCGACCACGGCGGCCTTGCTGGCGCAGTAGGCGACGTGACGGTCCAGGCCGATCACCGCCGCTTGGGAGGCGAGGTTGACGATGCGCCCGCTGCCCTGGGCCAGCATGTGTTTGGCGCAGGCCTGGGCCACGAAAAAGCTGGCCTTGAGGTTGATGTCGAGGGTGGTGTCCCAGGCGTTTTCGCTGACGTCCAGGGCCTTGTCCAGCAGGGCCACGCCGGCGCTGTTGACCAGGTAATCCAGGCGTTTGAAGTGATTGAATACGTAGTCGACGGTGCTGTGCACCTGGTCGAGTTGGCGCAGGTCCACGGCGATGCCGATGTTCCCGGCACCGAGGCTGGCGGCGACTTCGACCACGGCCGGGTCGCGGTCGAGCAGGGCCACCCGCGCGCCGCGTTCCACCAACAGGCTGGCACAAGCCAGACCGATCCCGGCGGCCCCGCCGGTGATCACGGCGCAGCGGCCGGTGAGGTCGAAGGCTTGATTCCAGAATCCAGACATGAACATGACTCCTCTTGCTGACAATGATCGTTCCCACGCTCTGCGTGGGAATGCCGTCCTGGACGCTCTGCGTCCGCCGTTGTGACGCAGAGCGTCACCGTATGCATTCCCACGCGGAGCGTGGGAACGATCAGTGAGTTACTTGCTGCCGCTCACCTGCTGGTACAGCGCATCCGCATTCGCATTGGTCACCGGCACCCACGGCAGGATGTAGTTCTTGGCGGTGCCGTCACCCCATTTCACATCCTTGCCATAGCGTTCCCAGATCACCGACTGCGGCTTGTAATCCTTGCCGGCCAGCGCCCGCAGCGCCACATCCAGCGCGCCTTGGGATTGCGCCTGGGCGTCTTGCAGGAAGGTGGTCACCTCATCTTTCTTCGCGGCCTGGATCGCATCCGGCATGCCATCGATGGAGGTCACCGGTACCTCCTTGGAGGTCAGCCCATGGGACTTCAATGCCTGCACCGCACCGAGGGCCATGTCATCGTTTTGCGCGATTACCCCGTTGATGCCTTTCGGGTGGGCGTTCAGCCAGTCCTCAGTCAGGGCCAGGGCCTGGGCGCGGTCCCAGTTGGCGGTTTTCTTCTCGATGATCTTGATGTCCGGGTGCTTGCCCAGCACTTCCAGCTCGCCCTTTTCGCGGTCGATCTGTGCCGACTGGCCAATCGGGCCCTGGATGATCACGACGTTGCCGCGGCCCTTGAGCTTGTCGACCATGGCCTGGGCCTGGAGCCGGCCGCCTTCCACGTCGTCGTTGCCGACATAAGGCACGTTGGCGTCGGCCACCTTGGTGTTGGAGGCGATCACCACCACGTCATTGCTCATGGCAGCCTTCACGGTACCGACGCCGGCCTTGGTGTCGATCGGTACAAACAGGATCGCGTCGTAGTGCTGGGTCACCATGTTTTCAATCTGGTTGTTCTGGGTCAGGGCGTCGTAGTTGCCGTCGAACACGGTCAGTTGCACGGTGCCGTCCTTGACCGCCGGGTGCTCCTTCAGCTCACGCACCCAGTTCTGCATGAACTGGCCCTTGAGGCCGTATACCGCGGCGCCGATCTTGTAGGTCTTGCCATCGGCCGCCAGGGCAATGCTGCTGGCGAGCAGGGAGAGTGCCGCGACGGCGGCCAGGGAAATACCAACTTTCATGATGAGAACTCCGCTTATTGTTGTAGGTCGTTCAGTTCGGTTTCGAGGAAAAGCGACTAGCGTTTTTTCTTGCGCCACACATCAATCAATACTGCGAACACGATGATCAGGCCCTTGGCGACCTGCTGGTAATAGGAGGACACGCCGAGCAGGTTCAGGCCGTTGTTGATCACACCGATCAGCAGTGCACCAAACAGCGTGCCGACAATCGTGCCGGTGCCGCCCGACAGGCTGGTGCCGCCGATCACCACCGCGGCAATCGCGTCCAGCTCATAAGAAGTACCGGCCTGGGGCAGGGCGGAGGTGGTGCGTGCCGACAGCACCACACCGGCCAACCCGGCGAGCAGGCCCGAAACCACGTACACCGAAAACATCACCTTGCGCACGCCGATCCCGGAGGTGCGCGCGCTCTTCTCGTTGCCGCCCACCGCGTACACATAGCGGCCGTAGGTGGTGTAGCGCAGCACCATCCAGAAGATCAGCGCGACCACGGCGAAGATCACGATGGGCACGCCAATCGGGCCGATCTTGCCGATACCCAGCGCCAGGTACGCGTCGGGCAGGTCGGTGATCGGGCTGCCGTCGTTGAGGATGAAGGTCATGCCCCGGGCAATGCTCAACATGCCCAGGGTCGCGACAAAGGGCGGGATCGACAGGTTGGCGACCATAAAGCCGTTCACCACCCCGAGCATCGCCCCGGCGAACATCCCGGCGCTGACCGCCGCCAGCACGCCATACCCCTGGGTTGCGACCATGGCGCTGCACAACCCGGCAAACGCCAGGATCGAGCCCACCGACAGGTCGATGCCCTTGGTCAGGATCACGTAGGTCATGCCCACGGCGAGGATCCCGTTGATCGAGGTCTGGCGCAGGATGTCCATCCAGTTGCGCCAGGTCATGAAGTACTCACTGGCGAACGCCATCACCAGGCACAGCAGGATAAACACCAGCGGCAGGCCGAAGCGGTCGAGGGACAAGCGCAGGCGGCTGCGGGGTGCGGTCGTGACGGGGGCGGCTGCAGGTGTAGAAAGTGATTTGGCATTCATGAGGCAAGACTCAACAAGGCTTCCTGGGAAAGGGCGGTATCGCTGCTGATGGTCACCAGCCTTCCGCCTTTGAACACGGCAATACGGTCACTCAGGTGCAGCAATTCCGGGGCTTCGGACGACACCACAATCGCCGCGCCACCGGCGCGCACGAACTGGTCCAGCAGGTGATAGATCTCCTGCTTGGCGCCTTCGTCGATGCCCCGGGTCGGCTCGTCGCACAGCAGGCAGATCGGCTGGGTCGACAGGCATTTGGCGAGCACCACTTTTTGCTGGTTGCCGCCGCTCATGGATTCCACCGGCAGGTCCAGGGAAGTGGTCTTGATCTGCAGACGCTTGACCATGTCCTGGGCCAGCTGGTTTTCCTTGCGCGCGTTAATCAGCGACCAGCTCGACAGCTGCTTGTAGGCCGACAATGCAATGTTCGAGAGGATGCTGCCGCTGAGCACCAGGCCGCTGTCTTTGCGGTCTTCGGTGACCAGCGACATGCCGGCCTGGATCGTTGCCTTGGGCAGGCCGATGGGCATCGGTTTGCCTTGCAGGGTCACGCTGCCGGAGTCCGGGGTGGTCAGGCCGTAGATGCAGTTGAGGAATTCACTGCGGCCCGAGCCCATCAGTCCATAGATGCCCAGGATTTCGCCCTGGCGCAGTTGCAGGCTGATGTCCTGGAACTCGCCGGCGCGGCTCAGACTGTCGACATCCAGGCAGCATTCGGCGGCGCATTCGCGGCCGACCTTGTGGTCAATGCGGGTGAGTTCCTGGCCGACGATGCCGCGCACCAGGTGGGCGCGGTCGATATCCGCCATGCGCCCGGTCTCAACGAAGGCGCCGTCGCGAAAGATGCTGTAGTCGTCGGCAATTTGCGCCAGTTCGCTGAGACGATGCGACACATAGATGATGCCGGCACCACGGGCGGTGAGGCGGCGGATTGCCTTGAACAGGGTTTCGGCCTCGCGCTCACCGATGGCCGAGGTGGGCTCGTCCATGATCATCACCTGGCAGTCGTGGCTGAACGCCTTGGCGATCTCCACCAGCTGGATCTGCGCCACGCTCAAGCGATGCATGGGGCTGGTGGCGTCGACGTCGAACTCCAGGCCTTCCAGCAGTTCGCGAGTGCGCCGGTTGAGCTCCTTGCTGTCGACGATGCAGCCGGCGCGGCGCGGTTCGCGGCCCAGCCAGATGTTTTCGGCGACAGTCATGTAGGGGATGGGTTCCAGTTCCTGGGTGATCATCGCGATCCCCGCCGCCAATGCTTCGCTGGGGCGGTTGAACTGAACGGGTGAGCCATTGAGCAGGATGGTCCCGGCGTCACGTTGGGTGATGCCCATCAGGATACTCAGGAAAGTCGACTTGCCTGCGCCATTGCCGCCGCACAGGGCGTGGACGCTGCCGGCCCGCAGAGAGAGGCGCCCCTCACGCAGGGCAGGGATCCCGGCGTAAGCCTTGGCGACGTGTTCAGCCTGGAGCAGTAATGGCGTGGCCATCGGCGTGTCCTCGTGCTGTGAATTCTTATTAGGTCGCACAGTCATGTTTCGCTGTGATCATATGTGTATCAAATGAAATTCTGATCAGTCAATCTCTTTCACTGAAAAGTTGTAAATGGGCGGATTTGTGCAAAGCACACCGGTTTAGAGGGCTTTGACTGCAAGGTCAGCTAAATCCCGCTTGACAGCGCGCCTGGAATGTTCGAGAAATGACTGGGCGAAATTTCATTGAGTGATCATATGATCATTCGAAAGTACCCAAAACGGCAGCGGAGCCAAACGCCATGAACACACCTTTCCCGGTGGCTATCGGATGCGATGAAGCGGGTTATGAGCTCAAAGAACTGTTGAAACGCCATATCGAGGCGCTGGGTTACCCGGTGACTGACTTCGGTACCCACTCCACGGCGCCGGTGCTGTACCCGGACATCGCCCTGGCGGTGGCCACGGCGATTAATGCCGGTGAGCAGCGGCTGGGGGTGCTGGTGTGCGGCACCGGCATCGGCATGGCCATCTCGGCCAACAAAGTCCTGGGGATTCGTGCAGCCCAGGCCCACGACACCTATTCGGCGGAGCGGGCGCGCAAGAGCAACGATGCGCAGATCCTGTCCATCGGTGCACGGGTGATCGGCGCGGAACTGGCCAAGAGCATCGTCAAGTCGTTCCTGGAGTCGGAGTTCGAAGCTGCGCGTTCCGGGGCCAAGGTCGACCGCATCAACGCGATCGAGCGTGACGGGCATCAGTAGTGGACGGAACGGGGCAAGAGTCGGGAGAATGCGCCTTTGACACCGAAACGGAAGCCCGTGCCCATGAGTGACAGTACCCAGCGCATCGCCAGCGACATCGACCTGATGACCGAAGTGGCGATGCTCTATTACCTTGAGAACGTCACTCAGGAAGCCATCGCCAAGCGCTTCGACCTGTCCCGGGCAAAAGTCAGCCGCCTGCTCAAACGCGCACGGGATGAAGGGATTGTCGAGGTGCGGGTGTTGCAGCACCCGGCGATGAACAATGAGCTGGAACAGGCGCTGGTGGATCGCTTCCAGCTGGACCGCGCGTTGATCGCGGTCGACCACAGCGACCCCGACACCCAGCGTTCGGCGGTTGCGAGCCTGGTGGCCAACTACCTGAACAAAACCCTCAGCGACGGCATGATCGTCGCGGTTGGCATGGGGCGTAACGTCGGTGCGGTGGCCGACAACGTGTTCCTGCCGGTGACCCGCAACTGCACGTTTGTGTGCGCCATCGGCGGTTCGCTCAAGGCGGGCGAATACATGAACCCTGACCACATCTGCCGGCGCCTGGCCCTGCGCTTTGGCGGCGAAAGTGAAAGCCTGTACGCCCCGGCGCTGGTGGCCAATCCGGAACTGCGGGGCGTGCTGATCAGCAACGACACCGTACGTTCCACCCTCGACCGCGCCCGCCGTGCCGACATGGCGTTGATCGGCATCGGCGACATGAGTGAAAACAGCAACATGGTGCGCATGGGTTGGTTCTCACCCCAGGAAATCGCCCAGGCGCGGTTGTCCGGCACGGTGGGCGACATGATGGGCTATGACTTCATCGACATTCATGGCCAGCCGGCGGTCAACGCGATCCAAGGGCGGGTGATCGGGTTGACGGTGCAGGAGCTGTTCCGCATTCCTGATGTGGTGGCGATTGCCAGTGAAAATACCAAAGCGGCGGCGACGTTGGGGGCCTTGCGGTCGGGGGTGATCAACACCCTGGCGACCACGGTGACCAATGCCCATACCATCCTCGCGCTGGATGATGCGACGCGTAAAAGCTGACACCCCGATAGCCCAGCCCCTGAACATCACCTGTGGGAGCTGTCGAGCCTTGGCGAGGCTGCGATGCAGGCGCCTCGGTGTTTCAGTTACACCGCAGTGATGCCATCGCAGCCTCGCCAAGGCTCGACAGCTCCTACGCTGAGTTCGCGTTTCGGCAGCAGATGAGCACCCACCGCCTTGGACAGTAGCCCGCCTTGAAGTACCCATACAAAAGGAATGGAATAAGGGTTATTACCAAACTCGAGTAGCCAAACCTGACGTCTTCGTCGAGGATGAATCGTCGCCTCGTCCCGCTCCCAGCGGGCCGTGGCATAGGGAGCATTACCCAGTCGGAAAAGGAAGATCCGCATGAACGAAGACCAGATCAATGTGCTTTGGAGCTTGTTCGGATTTATCGGCCTGAAGTGGGGCACTGCCGCTGATTGCGGGATGTCGCAGCAGCAGTTTCAACAGGCGCTGCAATGGCAGATGCAACGTGACCCGGCCTACACGGGTTATTACCGAGACACCATTGCCGAATATCAGGCGCTCCTCCGGCAATACGGTCAACCCTCACTCGCCCTCGCGGCACTGATTACTCAAAACCCTTACTCACCCGGCAACCCTTCGGCGGTGGCGAATTTTGTGTTGCTTGAGTTCATGCGCTGGAATATCGCGTTTGGCGGCTTCAAGACGTTCGGCTACATGAACTACAACGGCTGGATGGGCGGTGGCTCGTTCCTGCAACAGCCGCCGCCTTATCGCGCGCTCAACATCCCGGTGCAGAACCTGCCGGTAGGAGGCGACCATGGCCAAGGTGCGTAACGAATCAGCCAATATCGTTATCGTCGGCTCCGGCGTGGCCGGCAGCCTGATGGCGAGCCTGTGTGCAAGCCTCGACGGCGTCGTCATCCTGGAAACCGGGCCGAGCATTCCCATGGCGGATCCCGGCTGGTGGTTTCACCACGTGGCGCGGGGCGGCGGTACCGCCAATACCCCCTACGCGGCTTATTACGATCAGGCTGCGGACTTTGATGCGATCGGCGCCAACCCCTGGAACATCCAGGGTGGCAGGATCTTTGGCGCCGGCGGCACCATGCTGCATTGGGGCGGATGGGTGCCGCGCTTTAAGCCTGAAGACTTCGCGCTGCACACCAACACCGGGCAAGGGATCGATTGGCCCTTCGGCTACAACCAATTGGAGCCCTTCTACAATCAGGCCGAGCAGTATCTGGGCGCCAGCGGTGACTCCAGTGACAACAACCCGCCCCGCAGCCAACCCTATCCTTACGGCGCTGCGCCCTATCCGATCTCGGCGGGGCCTTTCATCCAGGCGTTCCGTCAATTGAATATCGACTATGGTCATTTGCCGGTGGCGCGCTACGGGCAGGCGAATGATAAGGGTGGACCTTGCCGCACCACCGGCACCTGCGACTACTGTCCGGTCGCCGGTCGCTTCACCGGTGATCAGCCGCTGGCCCTGCTTGCCGGCAACCCCAATGTGAGCCTGCGCCTGGGAGCGGCAGTCACGGCGATCCGCATGCTCAGCAAGCAACAGGTGGCGGGCGTTACCTACACCGACCTGGCTTCGGGTGACACCGTGGAGCTGGATGCCCAAAACGTGATTCTGTGCAACGGTGCTTTCGAGATTCCCAAGTTGCTCCAGGCGTCCACGTCGAATTTTTGGCCCAACGGCATCGGCAATGACAACGACCTGGTTGGCCGTTTTGTCAGTGCAACTCAATTTTTCTATGCCTCGGGCACCGCGCCTAATCCACAGGCATTCGAGGAGGAGCTGGGTTTTCCCAGTCTGTATTCGCGCACGTACGATTCACCTGAATGCCAGAAGTGCGGCAAGTTTTTCATCTCGATGAACTATGAAAAGCCCTACATCGACCTGGGCCTGCTGATGGCCCAGGGGCAAAGCATCAGTCAGATTCAGGCGGCTTGCACCGCGCCTGCGACGTTTCAGCTGTATGGCAACTTGTCGGCGATCCCGCAATACAACAACCGGGTCACCTGCGCACCGGGCACTACGCGTTTCGGCTTGCCGCGCACCCTGATCAATACCCCCGACCCGCTGTTCAATCCCGCGGCGGCGCAGAAGTACGTGGGCATTCTTGAAAACGTCCTATTGAAAATGGGGTGCAGCGGTGTGAATTCGGGCACCTACCCGCAGCGGGGCGATCATGTGGCGTGCACCACCCGTATGGCCAACAGTGCGAGCGACGGCGTGGTCAGTCCCGAGTTGCAGGTGTTTGGCGTCGATAACCTGTATGTCGTCAGCAACAGCGTCATGCCCACACTACCCGCCGCCAACCCGACACTGACCCTGGTGGCCTTGGTGATGAGGGCAATGGGCAGCGATACCGCACTGGCGCGACTGACAAAAAAAGCTGCGCCCCCAACGGCTTGACAGACAGGAGTCTGAGCATGACCGGATCATTGAATTTTCACGTCATCATTCCTGACAACAGCGCGCAACAAGGCAAGAACTTCTACGCCGCGCTGTTCCCCGAATGGCACTTTCGGCATCAGCCGCCGAATGTTTTCTGGGAGATAACCGGGGCGGACGGGCAGACGCCGCAGACGGCCTACCTGGCGATCATGTCGGGCCCTGGCGCGCCCGGCAGCCCGGTGCAGTACTACACCGTCACAGGCATCGACGCTTATCTGCAAAAAGCGATTTCCCTGGGTGCACCCGTGGTGGTCGGTAAAACACCGGTACCGGGCGTGGGCTATTTCGCCGAGTTGCGCGACCCGCTGGGCAATGCCTTCGGCTTCTGGGAAAACGACCCCAGCGTGGGCTAGTGCTTTCCATCCCTGTCAGCAAGGAGCTTGATCATGTGGCAGTTCCAGAGCATCGAAAACCCGTCCGGCGCGTCGTTGTGGTTCAGCGATGGTGAGCCGCTGGAGGTGCCTCGCGGCGGCAAAGGCGTGTCCAGTCGCTTGATCGTGGAGGGCCAGGGCTTCCTTGACGTGACGGATTTCCAGAATGGCTTTCCCAATGGGCCGGTCATGGACATGGTCAATCTCAATGGCCAGGTATTCAACTACACCCCCAACCCCAGCGTGGACCTCACGCTGAGCTTGCCCGGCAATGGAACCTTCAGCGCTACCCAGGCCAGCAAGGGCATCACGTTGTCCGGCCAGTTGAAGCCTTTGCCGGTGATTTCTGCGGCTGACGTCAATGACTTCAATCAAATGATCGAGGACAACTACGTTCCCTACCAGAACATCCCCGATGCGCCCGGTAAAACCACTGCGCAGATTGCCGCGTTGGGGCTGCAGTTGTTCCCGTTCACGCCCTACAGCTTTCAACTCGCGATGGCGGTGTATGACTGGACGACAGCCTCGTTTACCCGCGTGGTCCTGATGAAGATATTTGAGTACACCAGCCTCGGCTCGGCGCCTTATCCCCTCGATCAGGCAAGCATTGCTGCGGCGATCTGGGAGTCCAACTGGGGCACCTATACGCCACAAAATGTGGACTACATGAACTCATTCATGATGGTGCCGGCCAATTCGCTGCAAAACGTCCAGAACCAGTTAGCGCAGGTGGCGCCGGCCTTGCAGACCTTCAGTGACGTCGAGAACCGCCTGCTGTGCGCGGCGTTCCAGTCCTTGCCACGCACCAGCATTGTCAGTGAGCCCCAGTTGTTCAGCGGGCAAGTGGATATTTCCCAATTGGGCACCGAGCATTTCGGCATCGAATTCCTGCAATGCCCACTCAACGATGGCCCTGTGGGCACACCTTTGCAGATTCCGCTGGAGGTTGCGCTGGACACGTATATCCAGGTCGGCCAGGTCATTACCAGCAAGATGGTCTGGAGCTTCGGCAGTTCGCTGGAGGAAGCGATGCAGTACCAGAACGGTATCGTCCTGACGGCCAATCCGCCCAACGACGCCTGGGTGTGGGACACGGTCAGCTACATCACGGCACTGTCGGATGACCCGAATAAAATTGAGTACACCTTTGCCCCGGGCAGTTCTTTCGAGGTGCTGGCCGTGGCGCAAACCACCGTACAGGGCAAGCAGGTCTGGAGCATTACCTTGCAGCCGCTGGTTTGAAGCGGGGGCAGGGCTGCAACGACCTTGCGCTAGACCAAGCAAGATCAACTGTGGGAGCTGTCGAGCCCTGGCGAGGCTGCGATGGCATCACTGCGGTACGACTGGAGTACCGAGTTGCCTGTATCGCGGGCAAGCCCGGCTCCCACAGTTGACTGGCTCAAGGCTTCCACACCTGCACATCCTGCGCATCCACCGCCTTGGGCAACAAACCCGCCTTGAAGAACGCATCCGCAATCTTCTGCTGTTCACCCAACTGATCCAGCGTCACAGGCTGCACCTGATAACTGCGATGGGCGTTGGCCGCCTCGACAGTTGCCACATCCAGATTGCCCCACAACGGGCCCAACACGTTCGCCGCATCACTTGGGTGGCTTTTCACCCACTCGCCAGCCTGGTGCAATTGCTCGTACACCAGTTTCAACACCTCTGGATGCGCCTTGGCATAGGGCGTGCCCGTCAGGTAGTAGCGCTTGTAGCTGGCAAGCCCGGTACCGTCCGCGAGGGTGCGGGTGGGCAGTTGGCGCTGCACGCTGCTGAGGAAGGGTTCCCAGGTGACCCACGCATCAACCTTGTTGTTCTCAAACGCCGCACGACCGTCGGAGGGCGTCAGGTACGCCGGCTCGATATCGGAGAAGGCCAGGCCTGCCTTGTTCAGGG
Organism: Pseudomonas sp. 32A; assembly: GCF_052682255.1. Lineage (NCBI taxonomy): Bacteria > Pseudomonadati > Pseudomonadota > Gammaproteobacteria > Pseudomonadales > Pseudomonadaceae > Pseudomonas > Pseudomonas sp. 32A. The sequence continues at coordinate 5,803,499 of NZ_JBQYLY010000001.1, forward strand.
CGGCGATCAGCAGGTAGTGAGTACCGGCAGCCTTGGTCACCGCGATTTTCTTGCCTTTCAAGTCCGCCAGTTGCTGGATCGGCGAGTCCTGGCGCACCACGATCGCCTGGGCTTGGGGCGAGGGCGCTTCCTGGGCGAAGTAGGTGAGCTTGGCCTGGGCGGCCTGGGCGAAGATCGGCACGGTGTCGGCCACGTCAGCGCTGATGTCGACGTTGCCGACGTTCAGCGCTTCCAGCAGTGGCAGGCCACTGGGGAACTCGTGCCAGGTGACGTCGATGCCATCGGCCTTGAGGGCTTTTTCCAGGGTGCCCTGGGTTTTCAGCAAGGTGATCAGGGTCGAGGATTTCTGGTAACCGATGCGCACGGTTTCCTGGGCTTGAGTGCTTAGGGCAGTGCAGAGGCCCAGTGTGGCCAAGCCAGTGATGAAAAGACGATGGAGCGAAAACAGGGGCATGGTGTGCTCGACTCTTAATGGATTAAGGTCAGCTTATTGTTCTAAAAAATATTCGATAAATAATTTTTCGGTCTTAGCTTAGGGCTTTATCGGATGCGTCGTTCGCGGCCTTTCAGCGTCAGGATGAAGGAGGGCGGTATGCAGTTGTATGTTGTTCGTCACGGCGAAACGGATGCCAATGCCGAAGGGCGTTACCAGGGCTCGCTGGACATTGATCTCAACGAACGGGGCGTGCTGCAGGCGCGGGAAGCGTTTCGTGAGCGCGGCGTGGGGGTAGTCGCCAAGGCGATCCGCGCATTGGTTCGCGATGATTTTTCAGACTTTTTCGACTGGCAGTTGCGCAATGGAGAGGTGCTGACACTGGAAGTCGACTCTATTCATTGTGGTGAGTGGACAAGTCCCCTCACCACAATGAATGGCACTTGGGCAACGACCCCGCCCTGCAAACACCTGATGATTCAAGCCAGTACCAATTCAAAGCGTCCCGCAGGAGAAGAACCTTTGAAACTAACCCTCAGTTCATGGTCATTGCCATACACATCCACTGCCTTCACCACGCACGGACCGTTTTGATTGATCGCGCTCTGACTGTCGTAAGGGATGTTATTGGAACCCTGCAACACAATAGTCAAATGACCTGCTTTTGGGTTTTTCGCCTGTTCGACCGGCTTGAAAAAATCGCCCAGCTTAATCGCGGGGTTGTAGTGGAACGTGGCTTCATTTGGCGGCGCATAGCCCACATTCGAGGCCTGAGTTACAGAAGAGTTTCTGTCGCTCCACTGGATCATGCCTGCCGGCACCATATGGCCAGACACAAACCGCACCACGGGTTGCTGCACGTTGGCTCCCGCCAGGGCGTACTCCCAGGTGAAAATATCCGACGCACCATCTCCCGCCGTCAAGGTGCGTTCGAATGTGTAGTTGCCAGGCGCCTGGAAGGTCGGGATCTCGGCGGTGCGCACTTCGACATTGCCGTTGAAACCAGGCTCGGTGCCATCGGTAACGTACTCGTACTGACCTTCATCGGTATAGCGTGTAATGCCAACGTACAGCGTTTCAGGGCGTTGGCCCAGATCGAGCTTGCCCGCCGAGACATAAAAGCCAGGGGTGTACACCTCAGAGGGGGAGGCTGCCTGTTCGCGCTTTTGAGTGCCTGGATACTCAAGGTAAGCATTGCGCGTATGACTGAAAAACCACGGCAAACTCGCCTCGCGCCCCTCAGGTAGCGGAGAGAATCTGCCAAGGCGATCACGCACCATAAGCCGCACGCTGGCACGCTCTTCGGGCTTCAAGGGATGCCTGGATCGTGATTCAACCAGCACCGTCACTTCGACCTGCTGGCGTCCATTGGGATAAACCCGATTGGATGGGGAGGTGACGAAAGGGGTCAGTTCGAGCAGCCAGTCGTCAAGCCTCGGTTTGGATGTATGAGTACTCATAAGAACTCCTTGGTAAATGCTGCGAAGGGCCGGCGCCTCTTGGACCTATTTGCCAACTCATTCAAAGCTCAATTCATACTTCCATGGGTCGAGGTTGGGCCTGGGGGAGGTCAGCGTGACGGCCAATCTTATGGGGTTGCCGTACACGTCGGTGGCGCCGCTGTAATGGCTGGTTTGCCGAGCTGGAAATAATTCGTTGTACTGTGAAAACGCCCCTACTGCCACTGCAATGGAGCCTGCTCGCTCCGCGCGGATAGTCGACAAGGCTTGGTTCAGTGCCTGTCCCAGACGATTAGTGTTAGGTATATCCTTCTTCGCCACCGTACTTCCCGCGTCACCAAATGCAGTTGCCTTGTTGTAGTGCAGAGACGAATCATCCTTGCTCCCTGATGTTGTTGGATGAATGTTGATGGCGGTCGACGTTCCGGGGTAACGCAAGCTGACGTAATAATTGTTTACCTTGGTGGTGTAGCCCCCAATCTGGCCGCTGAAGACTTCGAGGGGGCCGCTGATTATCAGGCCTCCGTTGCGAGTTGCATATTGTGGCGGCTGTACTGAGCGCAAGATGAAGCTGCTTTTGAATTCGCCATTTAGTCCGTCTCCGCCGTACGGAACATCACTGCGGGTACTATTAGTTGTATAGGTTGTATTGCCAATTACGACTTGGGCCGCGAATTGATTGGTCGTTCCCTCGGGAATGCCGGTGTAGCTGATATAACGTCGGAATGTTTGGAGGTTTTTGGGCGCTTTAGCAGACACTGCAGCTGAGTGCTTCTCCGCAGACGCTTTTTTTGAGTGCTCCTCTTTGGTTTGCGGAATGGTGTTTTCGGGGAACGGAAGAATTCCGTGGGGCGCAGGCGTCTTATTGCTAACCCAAGTGCCTGTAGCCTGTCTATGAGGAACAGCATTCACCTTAGTCAAATCATCGGGAAACTCTACAACTTCACCGTTTCTATTGCGTGCTTGCAGGGTAATCAGCACCACGCATTTTTGAATCCCATTGGAAAACACTCGAGCCTGTGCGTTTTGCTGGGATTGAAAGGCTTCGGTCTCTATTAGCAAATAACTGATGCTGGCAGGGACTGTGTCATTAGGCTTTTTCATATCGATAACCTCGTTCACGGTTTCCATGTTGGTTAAGTGATCACACCAGGTATGCCCGTTGTACTCGTGACATCGATTTCTCGAACCTGTTAGAAATAACAGTTCCGACAGACGGCTATAACCCGCCTGCTCAGGGACTACATGGAGAATAAACCGTTCGTCGGTACTGTTATTTTTCACAGGTGACGGATGGCCTATGTAGGGAACAGCATCAAGTCGACTATCAACGCCGCTCGTACGCAGAGGATGCACAGATGAAACTTCTAAGAATGCTATTGGTGATGCTGACGGGGTTCGTGATTATGTGCAGTGTGCAAGCCTCTGAGAAGAAAGATGATCCGAGTGTTGTACCATTACTGTACCTTTATAATCGTCAGGGAGAAACTAGTTTTAACTGTAGCTTTGCGTTAACGCCGGGCAATCACGAACTAAAAAGAATGCCAGGCTGTTCTAATGACAACGCCTATTACTTTAAGTTGGAGCGCCCCGTAGACGGAATGATGATACTGATAACCGATGATCCCGAGTGCTTGCAAGCAAAGGAACCTTGGGCATTTTATATGATTATTGATCCTGAATATGGTTCAACCTCACCTCTTTTAAGGGTAGATGCCGCGTTCAATGTGCCACAGCGAGTAGAAATTGCAAATGGGATATATGCGATGGAGGCTGACACTAAAGGTGGAAAAGCGTTGGCAGGAAAAGTGTCGTGCGTGTGGAGTGCAAATTGACATAATTAAGTTAACTGACGGTGCTGTTGCGTATTTTAATTATCTTGCCAGTTGTGCGCTACGGGAGTTGACATGAATAACACGGCCTCAGAAACACTAAAGCGGCTCGCAAGCGGTGGTCTTTATTCCCAGGCCGGCAACTTTCTCAGTTTCGTCAACACGGGCGTCGACGTGCGTACGGGTCAGTTTACCCTTGCCGCCAAACTTCCCGCGCTGCAAGCCAACGCCTTGGCCGGTCCGTTTATCAGCCCGGCATTGCACTTCAGCCCACTGGCCTCTCATACCAATCATGGCTTCGGGCTCGGCTGGCAATTGGGCTGTTCAATGCTGGACCTTAACAACAACCAACTCTACTTGATAACCGGCGAGCAGTTCAGCCTTGACCGGCGCAATTCCGACTTTTCCCCCGATGGTTTGATGGTGTTTCACGATCAGAAGTTGCGCAGTTTTGTGGTGCGGCAGATCGGTGTCAGCGGCCGGGTGTTTCGCGTTGAGCATAAAAACGGTGATACCGAATGGCTGGAGGTTCAGGAGCGCAGCGGCCTGGCGATGGTGGTAGAGATGCGCTCGCCCCAAGGGCGACAAGCGTTTTTCGAGTGGCTGCCGGCGAGCGGCAACCAGTTCCGGCTGTCCAGTATTTGGGATGAGCGGGGGCCTCTGCACCCGCTGCTTCGGGTTGTTGTGGACCGTGAAGGCGCGGTGTTTGTCATGCACCCTGGGACCTCCAGCGAGTCGAGGATTACATTGCAGGTGTTGAATGGACAACTGACTCACCTGATCTTGCCGGATGGCGACAGCCGCTGGACCTTTCGTTACCAGGCCGACCGGGACAGTGGCCTGTTATTTCCCAACGAGGTGTTCGGGCCATTGGGCAGTGAGGACCGTGTGCAATACGCCACGGGCAAGCAAGGGCATCTCCTGCCGCCGGGTGCGCCGCTGGCGACGCTGCCAAGGATTACCAGCCTGCGCCACGTGCCCGGTGCCGGGCAGCCGGAAATCTTCCGTAGCTACACCTACATCGGCTCGGCCAACTTTCTCGGCGGTGATCTGCCAGTGCCTGGCGGTTGGCAGGACGGCACTGACAACCTCTATCGCAGGGAGCGCTATAGCTATAGCGCCATCGAAACGGTGCTGAGCGGAAAAGGTGAAATCCTGGCTACCGCCGAACGCACCTGGAACCGCTTTCACCTTCAAACCAAAGAAGTGACGACCCGCTTCAGCACCCGGATGGAAAACGGTATTGCCGTGGTCCAGTCAAGGGTCACCATCAAGGAAACGATCTACGGCGATGACCCCGACGTAGGCTGGAGCAGCCAGCCCGCCTGGTGTCAATTGCCGGTGGCAACCATCACGCGGTTCGATGACGGAGAGCAGCCGCCCAGGGAGTTCCGTGAAGAAACTGATTACGACGACTATGGCAATGTGCTGGAAAAACACTACGCCGACGGGCGTGTGGAAAGATCCGTTTACTACCCGCTGGGCGGGGGGGATGGCTGTCCGGACGACGGTAGCCCCTTTGTGCGCTGGCTGAAGAGCCATACCCTCGTCCCGACCACGCCCGCAGGTGATGCGCCCACGGTGGAAACCCGGCGTGTCTATGAACGGCTGCCCAAGCGTAAAGCCGACGATGTGCAGGTGCTGGTCTCTGTCAAGGAAACCGGACTCTCCGTGGGTGGGCCATCGACTGAGGTGATTGGCACCACGACGCAGAGTTGGGACACCGACATCAACAGCGCGTTTTTCGGCCAGCCGCTGCAAAGCATCAATACTCTCAACGGTTTTGATATCACTGCTGATTTCCAGCACGCTATCGAGGCCGAAGGCATCCGCGAAACCGTGACTCACACCGGGCATGACGGCTTGTCGACGCGCACGCAAACACTGCGCAACGCACTCAGCGGCCTGACATTAAGTGAGTGCAATGCAAATGGCTTGGAGACCGTTTATACCTATGACACGTTAGGCCGCATCCTGACGCGCGAAGCATCGTTGGGTACCCCCTATGCGGTCACCCAGTCTTACAGCTACACCCTTGCCGACAGTAAGCATCAACGCGCCGTGGTGGTGGAGGAAACCGACATCACCGGACAGAAACTGCGCCGATTCCTCGACGGTGACGGGCGAATCGTGCGGGAGGAGCGCAAAGACGCCGATATTACTGGCGCGCAGTTCCGTGAAATGTGGTCGGGCGTCTACGACCACGACGGGCAACTGGCAGAGGAGACTGTAAATGACTGGTTGCCCGACAACCCCAATCCGATCCACTTGATCACCTTCCGGGAACTGGGCCCATGGGGCGAGGTGAGTGTGCAGCATCAACCCGACGGCACAAGTAGCCATACCTATTACGATCCGATTAAGTTGATCAGCCGCCAGTGGACGCAAAGCCGCACCGGCGAACTCAGTGCAGAGACCGAGCTGCTGCACAATAAAGCCGGTGAAGTGGAAAAAGTAACCCTGCGCGCGCCGCGTACCGCCGATGGCAGGCCAGGTGCGGTACTGCGTGTGGAAAGCTGGACATTCGATGGTCTGAACCGGCCCATTACCCACACTGTGGTTGCCGACGGCCTGACCACGCACACGCAAACCGAGCGTGACGTGTTTGGCCGTACCACCGCGGTGACCCGTGAGGACAATAGTGTCGTGCGATGGAGCTATGCGGCTCACAGCGATGGCGAAGACCCTGTGAAAGTCACCCTCACCGCTTTCGGTGGGGCTGAACAAGTGCTGGCGGAGGCAACTTACGATGGGCTTGGCCGGCCCGTTACACAGGAGTCAGGTGGTCAGCTCGAGAGGCTGAGCTACCTGAAAGGTCAGCTTCCTCCGACCTCTTTTACTGACGCCAATGGGCGTTTGACTAACACGAAGTATGTAGCTGAACTCGACGACGCGCTGCTTAGTGTCGAACCGGAGGGTGAGGCTGGTAATACCTATACCTACAGCATGCCGAATGGCTTCTTGACGGAGATTAGTGGTGAGCTGGGCCGGCTCGTTCGAGAATACTCCGCCGCCGGGCGACTGCTTAAGGAGGAGTGGAAGTTAGACAACGACACATACACCAGCATGTCGAGCGAGTCACTGCTGGGACGCCTGCTCAGTTTTACCGATGTGGGAGGTACGCAACACCAGGTCGATTACGACAATCTGGGACGAGTGGCCACGCAAGTGTCCGGCGCAATCACGGTGGAACCTGCTTACGACGCGTTTGGTCGCGTCGAGCGCATCACTACCTCTGATACCGCCAAAGGCAGCAGTTTGATCCAGACACTGGCCTACGACGCCTTCGGCCGCGAACTGAGCCGCACTTGGGAGTCCGCCGGCAGTGGACCGCGACTGAGGATCGTGCAGACGCTGGCCTTTAATGGTCGTGACAAGGTCATCGGCCGCCGCTGGGAGATGGACAACAGCCTGCATAGCCAGGAAGACTACCTCTACGACATCCGTGGCCGTTTGCTGGAGGCCGAGGTTCGCGGCCCTGGCGCGCCGAAGGATGGGCGCACAGGCAAGCCTATCAGCAAGCAAACATTTACCCTGAACGCGCTCGACGGTTACGAAAAGATCGAGACTGTTTTCTCTGATGCGACCCGTAACACCATGAGCTTTAGTTACAACGCCACGGCGCCGGATCGACCGCTTAAGATTTGCCATCGTGGCGTGCAAGATGTCGACATCGACCTGGTGTGGGATGCTGCTGGCAGGCTGTTGGAGGAGCGGCGTGATGACGTGGCGTATCGACAGTTCACGTGGAGCACCGACGGGCTTTTACGCAACATTACCGGGAAGGGGGTAAACAACGATTATCGCTATGATCCGGCGGGCCGTGTCGGGGAATATGAAACGGCCTCAGGCACTACCCGCCGTTTCTATGCGGGTGATCAGGTCATCAATGAGCGCAGTGCGGACGGCTCTTTATTGACGTTGGTACGTTCGGCTGACGGGGTATTCGCCGAGAGCCTGTTGACCCAGTCCATACGCAGCGTGCGATTGACCGGCAGCGATGGCCAAGGCACGGTGCGCGTGGAGTCCGACCATGAAGCCCGCCTTGTCAGCTACACAGCGCATGGCAGTGATGACGGCACTGCCGAGAGCCGGTCGGGCTATGCAGGCGAACTGCGCGACATGGAAAATGATCTTTATCTGCCGGGTAGTTACCGTCCTTACGACCCGATTCTTATGATGTTTTTGGCCCCGGACAGTGCCAGTCCGCTGGGCGCGGGCGGGCTGAATCGCTATGCGTATTGTGGCGGGGATCCTGTGAACCGGGTGGATCCGGATGGGCACAGCTTCTGGAGTTGGGTTGCGGCCGGGGTCAGCCTTGTTTTCGGTGCACTCGCCATAGCTGCGTCGGCCGGCGCGTTGGCACCTGTGGTAGCGCCTTTGGTGGGGGCGATGGTGACCAGTACAATGACCTCGGTCACATTAGCTGCCGTTACGGTCTCGGCTACAGCCTCTATTCTCGGTTCGGCCGCCATCGCACTCACGGCGGTCTCGCTGGCTGCCGGGCTAGCGGTTCCTGTGCTGGAGGCCACCAACAATCAGCAGGTAGCACAGATTGTAGGTTTCATTTCCATGGGGGCGGGTGTCACCATGGCTGTTAGCAGTTTCGCACCGTTGGCGAGTAAAACCGCAGCGAAGGTCGAGAAGCTTATTGGTCGGTGGACTCACAAGCTTCAGATGCGGCCCGGAGGAGGGACGCATGTGCGTGTTGCCGAACTGATGGCGCCTGGAGCTTATTTGGATAATGGGGTTCGGGTGCTGCAAGAGAGCCCGGCAGGCGGGTCAGAACCTTACATAAGTTTCTTCGATAACCTCCATGGGACCGGACAACTTGTGTATTCAACACATGGCTTACCCGATGGGACGCTAGCCGCGTACGGAGTCCCTGGTAATGCACAATACGCCGCCGATTTGGTTGCACGTACAGACATCAAGCATTTGCTCAGAGCCTACCCCAAAAATAAACCACTGATTTTAGTAGCTTGTTACGCAGCTGAAAGTGGCGCAGCTCAGGAGGTTGCCAATGTGCTGGGCCGCCCAGTGAGAGCTGCCAGGGGCATTCAGGCGTTTAATATGAGCGAGCCGAACATAGCAAGGCCTATGAGTCGGTCGAATGCTAATTTTATCGGAGTGCCAAAAACCGGGTTGTACGGTGCATTCTTGCGCCGAGTTGGGTTGGGAGGAAGTGTTGAAGCCATGAAAAAAGCGAAATTGGAAACATTTTATCCGAAACACCCGCCACCATTTTAGACGGCTTTGACATTTCACCGTGGGCATGCCGATCCATGCGCCGAGCCTGCGAAAAATTGTCCTGCGTTGCGTGGGTGTTCGATGCATTGGGCAAAGCCCTGACGTGCTTCCTTCACCCGCGATAACGCAACGCGTCCACCAACAGCGCAAACGCGGGCGAGGCCTGACGGCGGTTGGGGTAGTACAGGTGAACGCCGGCAAACGGCGCACACCAGTCATCCAGCACCCGCACATTCAGGCTTTCGTCGCCTTTCTTGAATTCCCACACATACAGGCCGCCATTGGTGGGCAGCCGCAAATTGTTGCAGGCGTGATCGGTCAGGTCCCGAGGCGTGCGAGGGATCGCGCGCTGGGCGACGCAGGCCGGTGAGCCCACCACCAGCATGCGCATGTCGGGGCTGATGCGCGTGGCAATCATGCCTTGGGCCACGTCTTCCCTGGGCCAGGTTCAGGGAATGGGGCAACCGGTACGGGCAATCCGTCCCGGAGACACGGTTTGGATTGCGCCCGGGGTCAAGCATTGGCATGGCGCCACGGTCAGCGACGCTCAGTACTCGACCGCGCAATAACACCTGAACGCTGCTCCTCCTCGCGCAACTGTGCGCTCATGGTGTCGCAACTGTGCGTCCACGCCCTCAGCCATTCAGGCATCGCGGGTGATACCTCGGCCAATCCCAGTTCCCGCACAAAATCTGCGGCGGGGAGGGTGCCCTTGGCCGAGCGAAACAGCCCGCGCATCACCACCACGCCGACCACGCGGCCCCGGCTGACGAAACGGTGCTCCATCACGCTCCATTTTTGATCCCAGCCCAGAATCCGGGTGTGGATTTCAAACGCTTCGAACAGCTTCAATTCCCGTCGGAACTTGCCCCAGGTGTCACCGACAACCGGCAGCGCCTTATTGCGCAAAGCCACGCGAAATGCGCCGCTGCGCAGCACAAAATCCATGCGCCCGACATCGGCCAGGGTGAAATACCGGCCATTGGTGACGTGCCGGTTGAGGTCAAGGTCCAGCGGCCAGACACGCATCCGTACAACGGTGGTGGCCAGGCCATCGACGGGCTTGCGCCAGGGGCGCCGAAACAGCATGAGCAGTAAGCGAAACCAGAGATTCATGAATTAGCCGAGCAGTGATTGAAGCTCGCACTGTAGTGCGGAGGAATCAGGTAAGGTAGGTGCGCAAATGACTTATTTCATGCGAAAAGCGCAATCTGGAATGTTTATGCACATTACCCTGCTCCTGGCCGATCGGTGTTCGGCTGCCAGCGCCACGCTGGCCCTTGAGATGCTGAGTGCGGCCAATCTGTTTGCCGAGGGCAAGCAGCCCTTTGAAGTGGTCGTCGTCTCGCTCGACGGTCAGGTCGTCAACGCTTGGGGCGGGCAGTGCTTGCAGGTTGATCGTTCGATGGCGCAAGTGGGGCACACGGATCTGGTGCTTATACCGGGGTTTCTGTTCACCTTGAAAGAGGCCTTGCCGGCGTTTCCTGCCTACGGTGCATGGCTGCGCAAGCAGCACGCGCAAGGCGCGGTGGTTGCATCAATGTGCACCGCCGCGTTCATGCTTGCCGAGAACGGCCTGCTGGACGGGTTACGCGCCACCACTCACTGGGCTTTTGCCGAACTCTTTGCCCGGCGCTACCCCGGGGTGACGTTGCAGGAAACGCAGATCCTCTGTGAAGAAAACCGGGTGATCACCAGCGGCGGGGCGAGTGCCGCGATGGACCTGCTGTTGCACCTGATACGCCGCTTCGGCACACCGGAGTTGGCGCACACCTGTAGCAAGTACCTGCTGATCGACAACGTGCGCAGTGAGCAATCCATCTATGTGATGTGGTCATCGCCTAAAAACCACGGCGACGGAGATATTTTGCGGGTGCAGCATTGGTTGGAGCAGCACTTTGCACAAGCCGTTGTGATCGATGACCTGGCTCAGCGCTTTGGTTTTGGTGTTCGCAATTTCAAGCGGCGCTTCAAGGAGGCCACCGGTTATACACCCATTGCCTACCTGCAAACCCTGCGTTTGGAGCGGGCCAAGCTACTGCTGGAAACCACCCGAATGACGCTGGACAGCATCACCTACGCCGTAGGCTATGAGGACAGCAATTCCTTCCGCCGCTTATTTGAGCAGCGGGTGGGTGTGTTGCCGGTGGCTTATCGCAAGAAATTCCAGCCCGCCCTCAACTGAGTCAGCGCCGCAATTGCGGCTCGCCTTCAATGCAACTCACCAAAAACTCCATTACCACCTTCACCGAAGGCGAGCGGCGCATATCCGGATACACCGTCAGCCAGATATCGCGAACCGGGCCTTCGGTGTTCGTTGCCAGGCGCACCAATGCCGCGTCGTGATCTCCCACCAGCGTGGGCAACACCACCGCACCCACCTGGGACCGGGCGGCCATTTGCTGGGTGATCAGGTCGCTGGCGGCGAAGGCAATCGTGCGGTTGCCGCGCACCTGATGCATCCACGCCTGCTGGGGCAGGTGGTCGCGGGTGGCGTCATAGGCAATGAATGTCCACTGCTCAGCGGGCAGTTGTTTGAGCTGGGGCGTGGCATAGAGGCCGAAGCGCACGGCGCCGACCTTTCTGCGGACCAGCGCTTCCTCATCGGGACGCACCGTGCGCAGGGCAATGTCGGCTTCGCCTTTGTCGAGGGCGGCGAGCGTTGTCGAGGACATCAACACGATATTCAGTTTGGGATACTGCGCCCTGAAGCGTGCGACATGGGGCGCGATACAGTGGATGGCAATCGACGGCGGGCAACTGACCCGCACGGTGCCGGCCACCTCGATGGAGGCCACGCGGGACAGGCGCATCACTTCGGTGGACATGTCGCCCATGCCTGCCGCCAATTTCGCCAGTGCCCGGCCTTCCTCGGTGAGCGGCCGACTGCGGGGCAGGCGGTCTACCAGTTTGACGCCGAGGGCTTTTTCCAGGGCATCGACGCGCCGGCCAACCGTGGCGTGTTCCACCTGCAGCTCGCGGGCGGCAGCCGACAGTGACTGGGTGCGCGCGAGCACGGTGAAGAAATACAAGTCCTGCCAGTCGAACATCGGGTTATTTCCGCACGGAGGGTGGGAGGTGTTGGGGAATTCTCGTACAGAGTAGCGGCTTTTACCATGGCGTATTCCCACTGCAAACGGAGTTGTCCCGTGATGAAAGCCCTCACCCTTGAAACCTACGGCGGCCCTGAGGTCGTTCAACTGCGCATTGATGTGCCCAAACCCCAAGTGACCGCCGGCCATGTACTGGTCAAGGTGGCCTGTGCCGGGATCAATTTCATGGATGTTCACACCCGCCAGGGCAAGTACGCCAAGTCGGTGACCTACCCGGTACGGCTGCCGTGCACCCTGGGTATGGAAGGGGCGGGTGTGGTGGTGGCGGTGGGCGAGGGCGTGAGCCATTTGGCTCCGGGTGATCGGGTGGCCTGGTGCATTGCCTGGGGCGCGTTTGCTGAATACGCCAGCGTACCCGCCGCGCGGGTGGCGCAAATTCCCAATGCGATCGGCTTCGATCAGGCGGCTGCGGCGATGTTCCAGGGCTGCACGGCTCACTACCTGATTGAAGATGTTGCGCGGTTGCTGGCAGGCAACAGCTGCCTGATCCATGCCGCGTCCGGCAGCATCGGCCAGTTGCTGGTGCAAATGGCCCATCGGCTCGGTGCCACGGTGTTCACCACCGGCAGCAGCGTCGAAAAGTGCGCGATTGCCCTTGAGCGTGGCGCGGATCAGGCCTGGCAATACGAGGGGTTTGCCGAGCGGGTGTTGGAGGCCACGCAAGGGCAGGGCGTGGATGTGGTGTTCGATTCGGTGGGCAAGGCCACCTTGCGCGAGAGCTTCAGGGCGTGCCGCACGCGGGGGCTGATCGTCAATTACGGCAACGTCTCCGGTTCGATCACTGATCTGGACCCGATGGAGTTGGGGGAAGCCGGTTCACTGTTCCTGACTCGCCCACGGCTCAACGACCACATGGCCGACGGGCCGACGGTGCAGAGGCGTGCCAATGCAGTGTTTGCAGCGATGCTCGAAGGTTCGCTGACGGTGGATATCGAAGGGCATTACGCGCTGGAAGAGGTGCAGCAGGTGCACGCACGGATTGAAGCCAGGCAGCAGATTGGCAAGGCGGTGGTGTGGCTGGATTGATCAGTCTTTCTGCCCCGGCCCCGGCTTGGGTTCTCCGAAGCTGGCGATGAATTCATCGAGGATGCGTTTGCTTTCGGCCGCCTCTTCGGGCTAGGCCCGCGGGGGTTGAACCAAGGATCCGGCTTGGGAGCGACCGCGCCGTAGCGGATGCGCACGGACTTGAGGATCGCGTCCCAGACGGCTATGGCTTCGTAGTCGGTGAGTGAGGGGTTGACGGGCTCTGGCGTGGCGGGCTGTTGCCAGAGCGGCAGTTCGTAGCCTTTGTTGGCGAATTGGGGGAGGGTCCAACGCACCAGATCTTCGGGTTCATTGGGATCAATGGGGCCTGCTTTCATGCCGCCGGCTGAAAGACGGACACTCATTGCTGGGCGACTCAGAGACGGATTGTCGCGATAGTTTTCGCTGACGAAGAGTATTTGACGGTGAGTGTCGTCACTGAAGCCGATCAGGGACTCTTCGGCTTGCATGTCGGCCAGGGTGATTTTTCCTGCCCGCAAATTTTCATAATCGCCCGCGAGGAATATTTGCGTGTCTTTTTGCGTGCGAACATGCAAACGCTCTTCATCATCCGGTGATAACGCATTGATGTAGACCTCCAGCGATACGTCAGACGCAGGGGGGCTGAAATCGAAGCTGGCGATTTCCTGATCGTGATGACTTCGGATCACGATGGGGCCCAAGGCGAAGCCCGCTCCTGCGTTCTGTGGTGCAGTAACTTTGAAGATTTGCTTGGAGAGTTTTAAAAGGCGTGCTTCAACCGGGGCGGTTTTGCCTTTAAAGGAGTCTGCGCGGAGCATGACGTAGGCGTCATCGACCAGCAGGTGGAGTTCGTGGACGAAGGTTTGGCGCTGAGTCATGCGCATGTAGTACTGCAACATGACACTTTGCGGTGTCTCCCTCCTAGCCGAAACCAGCATCGGTATATCATTCATTTCATCGTTTTTGATTGCCGCGATTCGACGCGCACGCTCATCCAACGCGGCATCAAACCGCTCTTGTGTCACGCCCTCTCCCAATACACGCACCTCTACCGATGAGTGATCGGCGCCAAGCCCGTAATACAATTTCACATCCCCGCCGCCCGTCCAGTGAGTGGGCAGATCAATCAGGCCACGGCCCAGCGCCCAGGTGCGCATGTGGGTAGTCATTTCGCTCACGTTTCGTTTCTCCTGCTCGCTGGGTTGTTTGAAAACTGCACATCCGGTGAGAGTGCCCAGCACCAGACACGCCAAAAAAAGAGTCAACTGACGCATAAGGGCCTCTTGGCTTTTGCCGCGATTTTGATAAGGGAATAGAGGGTGAAATGCTGCGCTACCGGGCTGGCATATGAAGCTTCGTGATCGAAGCCGGGGGCCTTGATTTGCTGGCGGACTTCGCCATTGCGCGCATGCTTGGCCGGCGCGCTGCCCGAACTCACTGGAACGGTGCCGTCGCCGGAGCCGTCCTGCATTTGGCAATGCAATTCCCAGTAACTGGTCTGCACGGTTTTGATCGGCGCATCGGGATCGCCACGCAGCGGCGGCACTGCTTCGACTCGCCCACCCACATACACAGGACTGCGTCCGTCATCGCGCACCTCATGCATCTGCAGGCTGGACACCGTGAAGGCGTCGGGCCTTGAGGCGTGGGGGCCATTGAGGCGAGACCCGCGCTGCATTTGCCAGGTGATGGATTCGAAACTGCGGTGCTTATCGTCGTTACCGTAGTAGACGTAGGTTTGAGGGTGATAGGAGCCCGCGATTGTCAGATGGAACCGCTTCGCTTCCGATATGTTTTCCTCAAAAATCTCCCACGTGATCGCATCCCCATCCTTCGGCGCCAACCACTCTTCACGCAGCAATCCCCACCAACGTTCGCGGCGTAAATAGATCTCTTCGTAAGGATCTTTCACGGGTTGGCGGGGCATTGCCGAAACGCCTTTGTCGTCCATCAACCTCAGCCAGCCAGGGGCGTAATCCTGTGTGGGCAGCAATTGCAGTGCACCAGGCGCCTGCGCAAAAACAGCGGTCACTTCCTGGCCGGTCGGACCAATCACTGCGCCGGCAATGGGATCTTCATCGCTCATGCCTACTTTGCAACGGCGATAAGCGACTGGCGCGCCTGTTGCGGGCATGACGCCATGCACGACGCCGGCAATTTTGTCGGCCATGCCGGGCAGTTGTGCGCACCGCCTTGCCACCAGCCCGCCCATGGAATGGGTCACCAAAATCACCTGCTGACAGTTGCGGCCGTATTGGTGCGTCAGTTCGTTAATGCGTTCGGCCAGCCGCTGTGCGGCCACTTTGTTGGAATCCAACCAGTTATAACCACACGCATGCACCGGCATTCGATAACCCGCTCGTGCCACCAGCTCATCCGACACAATCGACGGCAACTGACTGGCCAGGGTGGCTCCCAGCCCTGGCATGCCAATGGGGATTTCGGGCTTTAACCGGGTGATATGCGTCGGTCCAGGTTCGACAGCAACGGTATGCAGGTGCTCCGGCCGGATGTCGAACTGTGGCCATTGGTGAGGCAAAAACCCGCTGTTCAGAGCCTCTTCCATCCAAAGAAGAAACGCGTGATAGCTGGTTTCACTGACCTCGCCCCAACCGCGCTCTTCATAGCGTTTTTTCAGGGCCAGAACGGTCTTTTTCCTGTCCAGCCCTGGCTGCGCCAACACCGTACCGGCAACCCGTTCAGGCACCGCACCCTGGTTGTCGACTTCCACCCGGGCCGGGTGCAACAGTTTTTGCCGGATACCGGCTTTTTTGTTAATCCAGTTCAAGGCCAACCACATGTTTTTGCCCATGAACCCCGCATCCAGGCGCCATACGGGAACGGCCTTTTCCTTTTTATTCCGTTTATCCGGCTTACTCTTCAAATTCGACCCCATAATCCCCGGCACAAAAATCACCGGTAGAATCCCGTCCGGCGGCAATATGCACTGCACCGGGTCGGTGATATGGCTGGGTGTCAGGGTCCAGGTGTGCACGGGGTTGCCTCGAGCGTTGTAGCTCATGGGGGCAACGCGAGGCGCCGAGGGCTTATCGGTCATGCGGGGTCTCCGTTTTCAAGCCATTCGAGCGTCACGCCCCGTATCAGCCAAAATGGCGCTTGAAGCAGGCCGGTCCGCAGTGCAGGACACTTTAGGCAGGCATGACTTGAGTCTCAATCACGCGTCGACAATCAAGAGCGGTCCTACATTTTGGTTGTAATAATCTGTCGGATATACCGCGCCATTGAGGCTGACAGGCACCGTCGCTAGCGCGTGATCCTCAATAACTGCAGACGAAAAAAAGCCGGCTGATCAGGCCGGCTTGGGGTGAACCGCAAGCAGCAGCGGTTATGCGCGGTTTTCCATCAGGCGGTCTGCACCACCTTCAGCTATACGGTTGCCTTGAAGACGCTCAGCACCACCTTCAGCTACACGGTTGCCTTGAAGACGCTCAGCACCACCTTCCGCTACACGACGTTCCAGCAACCGATCAGAGCCGCCTTCCGCCACACGACGTTCCAGCATACGGTCAGAACCACCCTCAGCCACGCGGCTGTCCATCAGGCGATCCGCGCCGCCTTCAGCGAGGGCAGGTTGGGTAAAGGCGCTTACAGCAAGTACCGAGAAAGCGAGGCTAAGCAAGAGTTGGCGTTTCATGAGGGTGTGCTCCGGGATGTCATTGGTTGGTATGGATGCGATGTTACGCGGTGGATTTTTTTAGAGAACTTCATTGGGCTGATGGTGACTATCGACGCCAGCGATGGCCCGTTTTCGCGGGCCATCGCGCCGACTATCACGGCATTTCAGGCAGTTCCTGAGGCCGCAGGTCGAACACCAGCACCTCGGCATTCTCGCCATGGCTCAGGTGAATTTCCCGCTCGTCGCGCACTCGGGCACCGTCGCCTTCGTGCAAGCGTTGGCCGTTGACTTCAACGCTGCCCCGCGCCACATGGATGTAGGCGTAGCGCTCCGGGGCCAGTGGCAGGGTGGCGGTTTCAAAGCCGTTGAACAGCCCGGCATACACCCGCGCATCCTGGCGCACGCCAAGGGAGCCGTCGGTGCCTTCCGGCGAGATGATCAACTGCAACCGGCCGCGTTTTTGCGCCTCGGTGAAGTGCTCCTGCTGATAGCGCGGTTCAGCGCCCGCCACCGCCGGCACGATCCAGATTTGCAGGAAGTGCACGCCCTGGGTGTGGCTGTGGTTGAACTCGCTGTGGGCCACGCCGCTGCCGGCGCTCATCAGTTGCACATCGCCGGGGCGAATCACCGAACCGGTGCCCAGGGTGTCCTTGTGTTCCAGGGCGCCTTCGAGCACATAGGAGAAAATCTCCATGTCGCGGTGCGGGTGTTGGCCGAAGCCCTTGCCGGCGGCAACCCGGTCATCGTTGATCACCAGCAGGTCGGAAAAACCCTGTTCCTTGGGGTTCCAGTAGTTGGCGAACGAGAAGGTGTGGAACGACTTCAACCAACCGTGATTGGCGGCGCCGCGTTCCGAGGCTTTGCGAAGGGTCAGCATGGGGTGTTCTCCTCAAGGGAAGCTTGGCTGCGAGATGCAGGGCTTCGGTGTGAGAAGAAGGTTACTGGTTAGCGAAAGGTTGATTAAGAAGCTTAAATCGGAATGACTGTCCTGTATGAGTTGACAGTGATCGGCGTGCCATAATGCTCCAGCTCATCTCTCTCAACGGACAATTCCTGACAATGAAAACCGTGGCCATGGCGCTGTTTCCCGACTTCCTTCTGCTCGACATGGCCGGACCACTGGAAGTGTTCTCCATAGCCAATCGTTACCTGGAGCCGTCAGCCCACTATCAGGTCCTGACCATCGGTACCGAGCCCGGGGCGCTGCGGGCCTCCAATGGTGTGGTGGTGCACCCTGACCTGCAACTGGATCAGGCCCTTGAGGCTTATGACTTGCTGCTGGTCCCGGGCGGCCCCGGCGCCTACAACGAATGCCATCCCGCGCTGTTGCCATGGCTCAGGACAGCTGCGCCCCGCGCCCGGCGATTCGGCTCCATCTGCACCGGCGCTTTTGTGCTGGGGTATGCGGGCTTGCTGGATGGCCAACGCGTGACCACTCACTGGCATTACACCGAACGGCTGATCAAGGCCTTTCCCAAGGCAGTGGTCGAGACCGACCGGATCTACCTGCAAGACGGTCGGCTTATCACCTCTGGCGGTGTGACGGCGGGCATCGACCTGGCGCTGTCCATTGTGGCCCAGGACCACGGCAAGCAGGTGGCCGTCGATGTGGCCAAGGTGTTGTTGGTGGTGATGAAGCGCCAGGGCGGTCAAGCCCAGTTCAGCCCGATGACCGCAGCCGTGGCCCCTCAGGAAACCGCGATTACCCGGGTGCAGACCCAGGTGCTGGAGCGGCTGGACCAGGCCTTTACCATCGAGTCCATGGCGCAGTTGGCCGGCATGAGCACGCGGCACTTTGCGCGGGTGTTCGCCAAGGAAGTGCAGATGACCCCGATGGCTTTCCTGCAAGGTGCCCGCATCGATCGTGCCCGGCACTTGCTGGAAAGCACCGACCTGCCGCTCAAGACCGTAGCGTTTCACGCCGGGTTTGGCAGCGTGCGGCATATGCGGTCTCTGTTCAGTGAAAAACTCGGCTTGAACCCGACCCAATACCGCCAGCAATTCAGCTGATGTCCGTCTGGCGCACCTGAATGTCCGTGTGGATCCCTGTGCCAGCATTGTCCTGTCACCGGTAGCTGGCAAGATAGCGGTCAGTCTCATGGAAAAGGATGCGCAGGCGCCCAAGGCCGGGTGTTTCAGCGCTTTGACGAGCATGAACAGCCTTCATACGATTGAACCGGAATGCGCAGTGCGCTTCGGCCCCTTCACCTTTTACCCCCAGCAGCGCCTGGTGTGCGAAGAGGGCCGGCCGCTGCCGTTGGGCGGGCGCGCCCTGGACATTCTTGGGGTGCTGGTGGAGCAGGCCGGGCAGTTTGTCGACAAGGCATCCTTGATCGCACGGGTGTGGCCCAGCAGTGTGGTGGAGGAGAACAACCTGCGGGTGCACATCGCGGCCTTGCGCCGTGCCCTGGCCGATGGCGAGGACGGGCGGCGCTATATCATCAACCTGCCGCAACGCGGTTATTGTTTTGTCGCGACGCAGCCGACGCAGTCAGCACCTGCGCAGCCTCTGCCTCAGCATAATCTGCCGGCGCGCCTGGTCCCGGTGTTCGGCCTGGACCCGCTGGCCCATGCCCTTGCCCGGCGTTTGCCGGGGCAAACGCTTATGACCATCACCGGGTGCGCCGGTATCGGCAAAACCACCCTGGCCCTCTACCTGGCCGCACAGGTGCTGCCGCGTTATCGCGACGGCGTGTGGCGCGTGGAGTTGGCCGGTATCAGTCGGTTATCGGACGTGGTCCGTCAATTGTCCAGGGTGCTCGGGATTGAGGTTGAGCCGGGCGGCACGCTGCATGGCTTTTGCCGACAACTGGCGTCACGGCACTTGCTGCTGGTGCTTGATGGGTGTGAACAGGCATTGGCCGCTTGCCGCAACCTGGTATTGGCTCTACGGGGCATGGCGCCCCAGGTAACGCTGCTGCTGAGTAGCCGCGAAGCCCTGAATATCCCTGGCGAATGGGCCCAACGCGTACCCGCGTTGGCATTGCCGCCGTTGTCGGCATTGACGGACGTCGAGCAGACGCTGGCTTCGCCTGCGGTGCAGCTATTTGTCAGCCGGGCCCAGGCCAGTCAGCAGGGCTTTGAGTTACGCAGGCAAGACCTGGCGCCTCTGCGGGATATCTGCCGGCGCCTCGACGGTATTCCGTTGGCGCTGGAGCTGGCGGCAGCCCAGGTCGACGCCCTTGGGGTCAAGAGCCTGCAAGCGCAGTTGGTAAACGGCTTGCAGGTGCTGACTCGCGGGCGGCGAACGGCGGTAGAGCGCCATCAATCCATGAGCGCGGCGCTGGACTGGACCTATGATCGCTTGAGCCTGCCGGAGCGCTGGCTGTTCCTCCAACTGGGCCTGTTCAAGATGGCGGTGACCGTGCCGACGCTGGGCGCGCTGGTTGCCGGCACTGAGCTGGAACACGCCGACCTGTCTTACCTGCTGACACGGTTGGTGGCGACTTCGCTGCTGACCGTCGAACCCGGTCCCGGTCTTCGGCGCTATCGTTTGCTCAATAGCGTGCGTGCCTACGCGTTGGCCCGCTTGGGTGACCCGGCCCAGGTGATGCTGTTGCAACAAGGTTACGAGCTCGAGCCGTTCTCAGGCCGGCAGCGGGTGGTGCAGTTCGTCGAGCAAGCGGCGCACGCTCACTAGGTCCGGCGTGGAAAATCCTTCAGTGAAGCGCCCATACACCCCTTGTAAAAGCTCGCGTGCGGCAGCGTGTCTGCCTTCGCGCTGCCATAGCCGGGCAAGGGACAGGGCGCAACGCAGTTCCCAGGCCAAGGCTGCTTGCTGACGAGCCAGCCCCAACGCTTCCAGCAGCAACTTTTCAGCCGCTTGCGCCGCGAGCGGGTCAGGGCGCAGCAGCAGGGATTCGGCCCGCGCCCGCAGGATTTCTGCGGTGCACCAACCGGCATTGCCCTGCCTGGCTCGTTCGAAGCAGGCCTCATCGACCTCCCTTGTGCGCAGGGTCGCAACGATGTCCTTGATCAGGCCAAGGCCGTCGACATCCTCCTCGGGCACCCCTGCGTCCAATGCCAGGGCGTAATGCCTGGCCCAGGTGTCGAACAGCAACACCGAGTGCTTCTGTGCCTGCTGCGACAACAGCTCCAGCATTGACCTTGCCGTCGCGTCGTCGCCGTTGTAGTGGGCGATGACAACGCCCGAGAGGGCAAGTGTGTAGCAGATCGAGGTGCCGTGATTGATTTGCAGCGCCAGCTCCAGCGCCTGTCGGGCGGTGCGCCAGGCGCGCTCCGGGAAACCCTGTAGCCAGAGGATGCGCGCCAGCACCGTCAGCGACGCCACGCTCTGGTCGTATTGCACGCCAAATCCATGGGTAAACCGATTGAGGTGGCCGCTGTGGGCCATGCGCTGCATCACCTGTTCGGCGTTGTGCCGGGCCAGGGCCTGGTTGCCGGCGAAATGTTGCGCCAGTACCCGCAGGCGCTGTGCGCTCAAGTCCAGCAGCGGTTGGGCGTTGGGGTCCAGGCGGTCGAAATGCAGGCTTTGGCGCAGGGCCTGGCGGTAGTTGCCGTTGCACAGGTTGACGGCCATATGGCCGGACACCGCCCTGAGCTGGCCGGCGACATCGTGGCTGGCTTCGGCCAGTTGCCGTGCCTGCTCAAAGGCATTGATGGTCTGCGGGGTTGCGCCCTGGGTGTGATAGGAAAAGCTGCCCAGGGCCAACTGCAGTTGCAGGTGCAAGTGTGGGCAGGGTGCTGCCGATTGCTGAAGCAAGGCCAGGGCCTTGCCCACATACAAACCGTGCTCGGTGAGCAGCGACAGCTCCTGCCACAGCGGCATTGCGCTGACCGTGAGGCGGATCGCCAGCAACGGCGCGCCTTCCTCGCGCAACCCCCAGTCGAGGGCGGCACGCACGTCCTCGCGACAGGCTGCATAACGGTCGAGCCATTGCTGGGTGGGCACTCGCTCCCAGTCGGCTTGCGCTTGATTCATCAGCGTCAGGCAGCGGGCGGCGTGTCGCTCACGGCTGGCCTCCAGTTCGCAGGCGCTACTGAGTTTCTCCAGGGCATAGGTCCGGGTGATGTCCAGCAGCCGATAGGCCACCTCTTCGTCACCCACTTCAACGTTGAGCAGGGACTTGGCCACCAACTGCGTGATCGAGCCCAGCACCTCCATCGGCGCAATGTGCTCACCGGCTATGACCGCCGCCGCCGATTCCAGGGTGAAACTACCCCGGAACACCGCCAGGCGCCGCAGGCACACCTGCTCGCAAGCGGTCAGCAGATCGAAGCTCCACTCCAGGGTGGCGCGCAGGGTTTGGTGCCGGGGCAGGGCGCTGCGTCGACCACGGGTCAACAGGCGAAAATTATCCTCCATCTGCACCAGCAAGCCCTTCAGGCCAAAGCGTTCGATTTGCGCCGCCACCAGTTCGATCGCCAAGGGAATGCCGTCCAGGCGTCGGCAAATATCGATGGCCAGGGGCAGCTCGGCGTCACTCAGTTCAAAGCCGTCCCAGCGCGACAGCGCCCGTTCCACCAGCAATTGCAGCGCAGGGTACGCCATGGCTTCGGCGCGGCCGCCAGTGGCCGGCGGGCACGCCAAAGGCTCCAGGCGCTGCACGAACTCGCCCTCGGCGCGCAGCGCTTCGCGGCTGGTGGTCAGAATGTGCAACTGAGGGGCATGGCGCAGCAGGGTTTCGCTGATCAGTGCAATGTCGTCGAGCAGGTGCTCGCAGTTGTCGATCACCAGCAGCATCTGGCGCTCGCGCAACAGGCCGGCGAGACCGGCCAAGGGTTCGTGACTCGGTGGCGTAAGCTCCAGCAGGGCGGCGAGGTTGGGTACGATCATCGAGGGCTGGCTCAGGGGCGCCAGGTCCAGCAGACGGATGCCGTCGCGGTAACGTCCGATCAGCAGTTCGGCCACTCGCAGGGCGACGGTGGTCTTGCCGATACCCCCTGCACCCGTGAGGGTGATGAAACGGTGGTGAGGCAGCTGTTGCACCAGGCTTTCGATCAGAGCCTGGCGCCCCAGCATCCGCGTGCGGCGCAGCGGCAAGTTGTGCCCTGGATAGGGCGAAGTGGCGTCGCCCTCCAACGTGGTGGGGTCGACACTCAGCGGGGCAACAAAACTGTAGCCACGCTGGGCCACCGTGACGATATAGCGCTGCCCGGCCTGGCCGTCGCCGAGCGCCTTGCGCAGGGCTGCCATGTGCACCCGCAGGTTGCCATCCTCCACCACCGTCCTGGGCCAGACCCGGGCGATCAGCTCCTGCTTGCTCACCACCTGGCCGGCGTGCTCCAGCAAAATCAGCAGGATATCCACCGCCCGCCGGCCCAGGCGCAACGGCTGGCCACCCTCCAGCACCACGCGCTGGCGCGGGTGAATCCGGTAGGGGCCGAAATGCATGGCCTGGTCGTGGGGGTTGCTCATGCGCGGGCTCTGGGGTGGGGTCTGTGGTGCATATTCCAGAGGTTTGCGCCCGGGTGCAATCACCACTAGGCGGCGATCACGCGAAGTTGGTGGTTACGCCAGGTCATGGGGTTCACGCCTTCACTGCGGCTGAAAATATGGCAGAAGTGTGCCTGGTCGCAGAACCCGCATTCCTGGCTGATCTGAGTCAGGCTCAAGGCGGAGCTGACGATCAGTTCCTTGGCCCGCTGGATGCGTTGTTGGCGAATCCACTCCTGGGGAGACAGGCCCGTACTGCATTTAAAGGCGCGAGAGAAATGGCTGCGGGACAGTGCGCATGCCCGCGCCAGTTCGGTGACTTCCAGGCTTTCTCCCAGGTTCGCCAGGATCAACTGCTTGACCATGCGTTCGCGGCGGGCACACAGGCCGCCGGTGGCGGATGGGCGCGAGTGCGGGGCAGGTGCGACGTGCTCGAGTCGGGCCATGACAGATTCCGTGGTCGATGGGAGCGTTCCCGGTGAATGAAAATCCAGTGTAGACCGCCGTATTTTTCGCTGCGGCCTGTCTGGCTGGCGAGTTAATCGTTGTTAATTTCGCCAGGTGCCTGCGCAAAAAAGACAGCACAGGGATGCAATTGCAGCGGCCTTGAACGTGGTTAGCTGACGGGGTGCTCACCTCCCGGGAAACCCTATGAATCGCAACGACTTGCGCCGCGTCGACATGAACCTGCTGGTGATTTTCGAGGCCCTGATGTTCGAAAAGAACCTGACCCGGGTTGCCGAAAAACTCTTCATGGGCCAGCCGGCCGTGAGTGCGGCCCTGGGCCGGTTGCGCGACCTGTTCGATGACCCGCTGCTGCTGCGCAATGGTCGCGGCATGGAGCCCACGCCACGGGCCGTGGCGATCCTCAAGGAGTTGCAACCGGCGATGGACATCATTTCCGGCGCGGTCAGCCGCGCCAAGGACTTCGACCCTTCCACCAGTTGCGCAGTGTTTCGCATCGGGCTCTCGGACGACGCCGAGTTCGGGTTGTTTCCACCGTTGCTCAGCCAGCTGCGCGAAGAGGCGCCGGGGATCATCGTGGTGGTGCGGCGCGCGAACTACTTGCTGATGTCGGCATTGTTGGCCAGTGGCGAGATCTCCGTGGGGGTCAGCTACACCACCGAGCTGCCGGCCAATGCCAAGCGCAAGAAGCTGAGGGACATTCCTTGCAAGGTCCTGCGGGGCGACGACCGGCCGGAGTCGTTGACCCTGGATGACTACTGTTCGCGGCCCCATGCCATGGTTTCGTTTTCCGGTGATCTGAGCGGCAATATCGACCTGGACCTGGCGCGCATCGGTCGGGCCCGCCGAGTGGTGTTGGCGGTGCCGCAATTCAGTGGGTTGCGGGACCTGTTGGCCGGCAGCGAGATGATTGCGACGGTGCCCGATTATGCCGCCTGCGCGTTGACCCAAGGCAGCGGCTTACGGGCCGAGGACCCGCCGTTCCCCATCGATGCCGCAGAGCTGTCGATGGTGTGGAGCGGGGTGCACGACAACGACCCGGCGGAGCGCTGGCTGCGATCGCGGATTGGCGAACACATGTCCCGGGCGCTCTAACAGAGCACGTACATCCAATTTTTCCGCTACGTGACACCCCACACTGCGGCCATCGCTCACGTATGAAGGGGAGGGGCACGATGGACTCAGCAACGCAACAAGGCGGCCCGGACGAGGTGGTCACCCTGGTGGTCAAACACCGCATCAAGCCCGGCCACGAAGCCGACTATGAAGCTTGGCTGCGGCGCATCGTGCGTATCGCCGGCGAACGTCCGGGCCATATCGGCGTTGACGTGGTGCGCACCCGGCAGGGCGGCCTGGCGCTATTCACCTGCGTGCTGCGTTACCGCTCCACCGATGACCTGGAACGCTGGCTGGAGTCGCCGCAGCGCCTGGAGCTGATCAACGAAGCGGCGCCGATGCTGGCCGACGGCGACCAGACAGAAGTCGGCGCGGTCAACGAGTTCTGGTTTTCGCCCCTGGCCGATGCCGCCGCCAAGCCGCCGCGCTGGAAGCAGGCGGTGGTCACGCTGCTGGTGATCCTGCCGCTGACCTTGCTGGTGCCGATCATCTGGGGCCCGGTACTGCGGCTACACCCGTTCCTGTCCAACTACATCGTCGCCACCTTCCTGGTCACCCTGACCATTGTTGTCCTGGTGGTTTACTTGCTGATGCCGGCGGCCACCCGCCTGTTCGCGCCCTGGCTTGAAGCCTCTGTAAAGGAAACCCTATGAACGCCGACCTGATTCTGTTCAATGGCCAGTTCCACACCGTGGATCGTGAAAATCCCCGCGCCACGGCAGTCGCCATTCACCAGGGACGCTTCGTCGCGGTGGGCACCGACGGCGAAGCCATGGCCCTGCGCGGCAGTGGCACACAGGTGATCGACCTCAAGGGCCGCACCGTCATCCCTGGCCTTAACGACTCGCACCTGCACCTGATCCGTGGCGGGCTGAACTACAACCTTGAACTGCGCTGGGAAGGCGTGCCGTCCCTGGCCGATGCCCTGCGCATGCTCAAGGATCAGGCCGACCGCACGCCCACGCCGCAGTGGGTGAGGGTGGTGGGCGGCTGGAACGAATTCCAGTTCGCCGAAAAACGCATGCCCACCCTCGACGAACTCAACCAGGCCGCCCCCGACACGCCGGTGTTCGTGCTGCACCTGTATGACCGTGCCTTGCTCAACCGCGCCGCCCTGCGCGTGGCCGGCTACACCAAGGACACGCCAAACCCGCCCGGCGGCGAGATCGTACGCGACCACAACGGCAACCCCACCGGCATGCTGGTGGCCAAGCCCAACGCGATGATTCTCTACTCGACCCTGGCCAAGGGCCCGAAACTGCCCCTGGAATACCAGGTCAATTCCACCCGCCAGTTCATGCGTGAACTCAACCGCCTGGGCCTGACCAGTGCCATCGACGCCGGCGGCGGTTTCCAGAACTACCCCGACGATTACGCAGTGATCGAGCAGTTGGCCAAGGATCAGCAACTGACCGTGCGCATCGCCTACAACCTGTTCACTCAGAAGCCCAAGGAAGAACTCAACGACTTCAAGAACTGGACCGGCAGCGTGACCCTGCACCAGGGCGACGACTACCTGCGCCACAACGGCGCCGGCGAGATGCTGGTGTTCTCTGCGGCCGACTTCGAAGACTTCCTCGAACCCCGCCCGGACCTGCCGCTGACCATGGAGCAGGAGCTGGAACCGGTGGTGCGCCACTTGGTGGAACAGCGCTGGCCGTTCCGTCTGCACGCCACCTATAACGAATCGATCTCGCGGATGCTCGACGTGTTCGAGAAGGTCAACCGCGACATCCCGTTCAACGGCCTGCCATGGTTCTTCGACCACGCCGAAACCATCACCCCGCAGAACATCGAGCGGGTGCGGGCGCTGGGCGGCGGTATCGCGATCCAGGACCGCATGGCGTTCCAGGGCGAGTACTTTGTGGAGCGCTATGGCGCCAAGGCCGCCGAGGCCACGCCGCCGATCAAGCGCATGCTCGCCGAAGGCGTGCCGGTGGGCGCCGGCACCGACGCCACCCGAGTGTCGAGTTACAACCCCTGGACCTCGCTGTACTGGATGGTCAGCGGTCGCACCGTGGGCGGGCTGGAGCTGCACGCCGAAGGTTTGCCCCGGCTGACCGCCCTGGAACTGTTCACCCATGGCAGTGCCTGGTTCTCCTCCGAGCAGGGCAAGAAAGGCCAGATCAAGGTCGGCCAATTGGCGGACCTGGCGGCCCTGTCGGCGGACTTCTTCAGCGTCGACGAGGAAGCCATCAAGTGGATCGAATCGGTGCTCACCGTGGTCGGCGGCAAGGTGGTCTACGGCGCCGGCGACTTTGAAGATTTCGCACCGCCTCGGGTGCCCGTGCTGCCGGACTGGTCGCCGGTGGCCAAAGTGCCGGGCCACTGGCGCCCGACTGCACCGCTGCAGGCCCAGGTGCACCAATGCAGCGGCCCCTGTGGCGTGCATGCCCATAGCCATGAACGGGCGCGTCTTTCGAACGTGCCGGTCAGCGACTTCCAGGGTTTCTGGGGCGCGTTTGGCTGCTCGTGTTTTGCCTTCTGAATCTAACCCCAAAGGAGTGTTCCCATGACTTACAAACGCCTGAACAAAGATGACGCCGTGGTCCTGCTGGTGGATCACCAGACCGGCCTGATCTCGCTGGTGCAGGACTTCTCGCCCAACGAGTTCAAGAACAACGTGCTGGCCCTGGCTGACCTGGCCAAGTTCTTCAAACTGCCGACCATCCTCACCACCAGCTTCGAAAGCGGCCCCAACGGCCCGATGGTGCCGGAGTTGAAAGAGCTGTTCCCGGACGCGCCGTACATCCCGCGTCCTGGCCAGATCAACGCGTGGGACAACGAAGATTTCGTCAAGGCGGTAAAAGCCACCGGGCGCAAGCAACTGATCATTGCCGGTGTGGTGACGGATGTCTGCGTCACCTTCCCAACGCTGTCGGCCCTGGCTGAAGGCTTTGAAGTGTTCGTGGTCACCGATGCGTCGGGCACCTTCAACGAAACCGTGCAACAGGCCGCCTGGGCGCGGATGACGGCAGCCGGTGCGCAACTGGTGAACTGGTTCTCGGTGGCCTGCGAGCTGCAAGGGGATTGGCGCAACGATATGGAAGGTTTGGCGAATTTGCTGTCGCCGCGCATTCCCAACTATCGCAACCTGATGAACAGCTACTCGGCGCTGACGGCCAAGTAACCCGGTCTCGGATGTGTAGGTAATCCAATGTGGGAGCGGGCTTGCTCGCGAAGGCGGTGGGTCAGTCGGTACATGTATTGACTGGCACACCGCCTTCGCGAGCAAGCCCGCTCCCACATTTTGATTTGTGGTGTGGCGACTGACCGGCTATAAAACAGCCCAGCGTCCACCGAGAAGCGACAATGAACCCCTTCGAAGACATGCGCCTGTTTTGCCAGGTCATGGAATCCGGCAGCTTCACCGCCGCCGCCGAACACCTCGGCCTGTCCAAGCAATTTGTCAGCCGCCGCCTGATCCAGCTGGAAGAGCGCCTCGGCGTACGCCTGCTCAACCGCTCCACCCGCCGCCTGGACGTCACGCCGCTGGGCCAGAGTTACTACGAATCCGCCCTGCGCCTGCTCAGTGAAGTCGAGCAAGTGGAGCAGGGCATCGCCGGGCAAAACACCGACCCCCGCGGCACCATTCGGCTGAGCGCGCCGTTGTCGTTTGCAATGGCTCATTTAGGCAGTCTGTTACCGCTGTTTTTGCAGCGCCATCCCCACGTGTCGGTGGAAGTCGACCTCAGCGACCGCCCCGTCGACCTGATCAGCGAAGGCTACGACCTGGTGCTGCGCATCGGCACCCTGGAAGACTCGACCCTGATCGCCCGGCGTATCGCCAGTGTGCAGCGCGTCTACTGCGCCAGCCCGGACTATCTGGCCCTCCGCGGTACGCCGCAGAGTCCCGATGACCTGGCCGACCACGAATGCCTGCCTTACGGCCATGGTCGCCAGGTGCAATGGCACTTCAAGGTCGATGGCAAACCCCACACCCGCAACGTCAGCGGACGCATGCGCGTCAACAACGGTGAGCTGCTGCGGGACGCGGCGATCGCCGGGTTGGGTATCACGTATCTGCCGAACTTTATCGTCGCCCAAGCCTTGCAGGACGGCCGGTTGGTGACGCTGCTGGAAGACACTACGCCGGAGTCCCTGACCCTGTCAGCGGTGTACCCCCAGCACCGCCAGAGCTCGCGCCCGGTGCAGGCGTTGATCGAGTTTCTGCGTGAGCGCCTGGCCGGCGGTTGTTGAGTCAGAACGCGTACTGCACCCGGCTGTAGTAATACCCGCCGATAAACCCGAACGGCGAATAGCTGCCCCAGTTATCGCCGAACGAAGAGTTCTTCACGCCGATATGATCCGGGTATTTGTCGAACAGGTTCTGCGCACCCACGGCCACTGTCAGCTTTTTGGTGATTGCATAGGCCACGTCGAGGTCGGTGATCCACTTGGCCGAATACGTGCGGTCCAGGCTCGGGTCGCTGGAGCTGTTGACCTCGGTGTAGGTGCCGTAGCGGGTCAAGCGCAGGTTGACGTCGAAGTCGTGGATCGCCCAGTCGGCGGAGAAGATCATCTTGCTGCTGGGTGAGGTCTTGGTAATCAGCGCCCGGGACTGGCGGCCCATCAACTGGAAGTCGCCCAGGGCGGCGAGCTGCGCCGGGGTGTCGTTGACGCTGAGGATTTGCGTGTGGTTGTAGTTCAGCGCCGCGGTCCATTTCACCGAGCCGTAGCGGTCGAGGTTTTGCCGGTAGTTGCCCACCACGTCCACCCCGGAGGTGCGGGTGTTGGCGCCGTTGGTGAAGTACTGCGCGCCGGCGGTGGCCGGTACGCCGATGCCGTCCAGCAGCGCCGCAATGCCCGGGCCCTGGAAGCGCTCGCTGAGTACCAGGCGGTCCCGCAGGTTGATCACGTAGCCGTCCACCGTGAGGCTCAAGTCATCGCTTGGGGTAACGGCAAACCCGAGGCTGAAGTTGGTCGAGCGCTCCGGCTTCAATGACTTGGCACCCAAAGCCTGGGCGCCGGCGGAATCCACCGGCAGGATCACGTAGTTGTACGATTGGTACACGCCATTGATGGTGTCGAACCCGGTGGAGCGCGCCGTGAAAATCTCGTTGGCCAGGGACGGCGCACGAAAACCGTTGCTCACGGTGCCGCGCAGGGCAAACACCGGGTTGAACGCATACCGCGTGCTGAGCTTGCCGCTGCGGGTGCCGCCGACGCCTTCGTTGTAATGCTCGTAGCGCCCGGCCACGCCGACGTACCACTGCTCGGTGGGGTAGAACCCGAGGTCGACATAGCTGGCGACGCTGTTGCGGCTGACCTTCTGCGCGTCTTCGGGGCGGATTCCGTTGGTGACCTGGGCCCCCGGATCGGGACGCTGCCCGGCCCGTGGATGGCCCGCCGGGAACACGTAGCCGCCATCGATATAAGAGGCCTCGGAACCGGCGCGGGTCTCGTAGCTTTCGCGCCGGTGCTCCAGGCCGAACGCCACGTCCAGCGGCTTGGCCAGGCCGATCTCGTAGGTGTTTTTCAAGTCCAGGTTGGTGGTGAGCTGGTCGGCAATATAGATCCCGGAGGTGAACCTGTTCGGCGTGCTTTCACCCAGGGACGGGTTCTGGTTGTCGTAGGTACGCTGCTTGGCATAGTTGCGCCCGTAGGTGCTGCTCAAATCCCAGGCCCAACCGCCGCCGAGGTCGTTGCCCTTGGCACCGAAGGCGGATTGAAAGTCGGTCTCGTTGACCAGCCAGTACGGGCTGTAGCCATTGGGGTAGCCATTGGGCCCGGTGGTGATGGTGTTGCGGCCATTGGGCAGGCGGAAGTTCTGGCCGTCGTTGTTCTCCCGGGTGGCCAGGGTGGAGAACGAGTACAGCGTCAGGTCGTCGTTCAGGGGCAAGTCGAGGTTGTAGGCGACGTCGGCCAGTTGGCTGCGGGGCGAGCCGTAGCCTTTGTAGGTGTGGTGGCTGGAAGTGGCTTCACGCGGGTCGGGTGAACCATCCGCCAGCGGATAGTAATGGTTGCTGTAGCCGTTGCTGCCGGCCTTGTTGTCACGCTCCTGGTAGCGGGTATCGAGGGACACGTTGAGCACCCCGGCTTCGCCTACCTGGAAGCCATAGTTCAGGGCCTCCTGGCCGGTGCCGCGCTTGCCGTCGTAGTTCTGGCCCAGGGTGGTGTCGGAACTGCCGCCGGTGGTCTGCTTGAGGATGATATTGATCACCCCGGAAATCGCATCCGAACCGTACTGCGCCGCCGCACCGTCGCGCAGCACTTCCACATGGTCGATGGCGGCCACCGGGATCAGGTCGAGGTCGCTGGGAGCGGCGCCGCTGTTGATGCCGTTGATGTTCAGGGTGGCGCTGGTGTGGCGCCGTTTGCCGTTGACCAGCACCAGCACATGGGAGGCGGTCAAGCCGCGCAAGGTGGCCGAGCGCACCACGCCGCTGGCATCCCAGCCGGCGCGGTCGGGCAGGTTGAACGAGGGGATGAGCTTGCCCAGGGCTTCCAACAGGCTCGGCTTGCCCACGGCCCGCAGCTGTTCGCCGCTGATCACATCAATGGGCGTGGGGCTGGTGGTGACGGTACGTTGTTCGGCGCCACGGTTGCCGGTGACGACGACGGTGTCGAGGGTGGGAGAGCGTTCTTCGGCGGATTCGACGCCGAAGGACGCCAGGCCGCACGCCAGCGAGAGCGGCAGCAATAAGGGACGGCTATGCATGAGAGTGAAGCTCCTTGATCCCGGATCGATCCTTGGGTCAGCGTTTGCGCGCGGCAACCGCTTCGATTTCCACCAGCCCGCCGGGCAATGGCAGGGCGACGACTTGCACCGCGGTGCGTGCCGGTTTTTTCGGCTGCTCGGCATTGCCGAAGAACGGCGTGTAGCCTTCCTGCAAACCGGCAAAGTCGAGCTTGCCGCCCTTGGCGGGATCGCCCGCCAGGAATATCCGCAACTGCACCACATCCCCCAGATCCAGGCCCTGGCTTTGCAGCACGCCCTTGAGCTTATTGAGGATCGACGTGGTCTGGATGGCCGTGTCGCCATAGGCTGCAAACGAGTCTTTCGGTGCCTTGGGATCATGCAGGTCGGCCAGCAAGCCGCTGACAAACAGCAGTTCGGTCTGCGGTGGTACCGACACCGCCAGTGAGATCGGGAAGTTCGAGTTGGGCAGCGGCACGCGCTTGATCTCATCGGCGTGGGCGGCGAGGGTGGTGGCGGTCATCAGCAGTCCTGCAAAGAGAGTTTTCATCGATCATTCCTTGAGTGAGCAATTTCAGGCGGCGACGCCCGGTTGCTGGCGTTCGGCATGGCGGCCGATCAGCGAGACGATGCGCCGTGCCGAATCGGCGGCGCTGTTCTGCCAGATGCCGACACCGCCGTGGGCGAGGGCGTCGCTGGCCAGGTAAGTACGGCCCTGGGGCTCGTTGAGCAGGCGGTAGGCGCTTTCGCCGACTTCGTCGTTAACGATCCACGGGCCTTTGCTGTAGCTGACTTTCGACCAGTTGATCGCTACCGGCTTCTGCAGTTTTGCGCTGTGGCCGGGATGCAACAGTTCCACCGCCTGGCGCGAAGAGGCGAACTGTTCGGCCAGGGATTTCTGGCTGAAGGCCTGGGCCGATTCGCTGGTGTTGTAGGCCGCCACCAGAATCCCCTGGGCGCTGTTGAGGCGGTCGCTGGGGTACCACAAGCCTTTGACTTCATGGTCGAGGTACGACAGGCCGCCATAGATGTTGAAGTCGGTTTCCCAGAAGCGCGGCGTCTGCCAGGCCACCTTGTTGGCCTGGTCGCTTTGCGCGGTCTGGATCGCCTGCTTGAACGGCGGCGTGAAGTTGCTCGGCAGCTTCGCCAGCAGTGGCAAGGGCACGGTGACGATGGCGTAGTCGGCGCTCAGGACCTGGGTCTTGCCGCTGATACGGTCGCGGTAGCTGATGCGGCTGCCTTGTTCGGACGTCTGGATATCACTGACTTCAGCGTTGAAGCGCACCGCATCCTTGAGGTGTTCGTAGAAGGCATAGGGAATGCGGTCCATGCCGCCCACCGGCTGGAACATGGTGGATGAAAACTCCGGGATTTCATCGAACACCAGTGCGCCCCACAGCTTGGGGTTAAGCAGGGTTTGCAGCTCCAGTGGCGCGCGCGTCACGCCAGTCTGGTCGCCAGCGCCAGGCACGCGGGTGTAGCCGGAAC
This sequence comes from Pseudomonas sp. 32A, assembly GCF_052682255.1. NCBI lineage: Bacteria > Pseudomonadati > Pseudomonadota > Gammaproteobacteria > Pseudomonadales > Pseudomonadaceae > Pseudomonas > Pseudomonas sp. 32A. The sequence continues at coordinate 5,836,335 of NZ_JBQYLY010000001.1, forward strand.
GCACCGAACCCTTGTATTGCAGGTCGCCGTTGAGGTCGCCGTACACTTTGAGGAAACTCAGCAACGCTTTGCGGTCATCCACGCTCAGGTCCTGGTCCAACGCTTTGCGGCTGACTGTGCGGGCCAGGAGTTCCGAGAGCTGGCCACGGGTGTCATTGACCGCCTGGCGCAACTGGAACGCCGGCTGTTGCGTATCCGGCCGGGCCAGGGCGTTGCGGCTGCTGTTGACCAGTACTTGCAACTCCACGCCCAGCTCGCGGCAGTAGCCGAGAATCGTCTGGTGGTGGCTGGGAATACGCGCAGGGCCGGCGTTGAAAAACTGCCCGTCATCAAAGTCGACGGTCTGGCTGATGCCGTCGTCGAAGTCGACCCTGGTGCCTCGGCGCAGGGTCCAGTTGCGTCCACCCACCCGGTCGCGGGCTTCCAGGATCGTCACGTTGAACCCGGCCTTGCGCAGCTCGTAGGCGCTGACCAGCCCGGAGATTCCGGCGCCGACCACCACCACGTTCTTGCCTTTGCCGGTGCTGCCCAATTGCAGCGGGGTAAAGCTCGATGCCACCGCCTGAGGCGTCAGCCCCAGCGCGCCCAATGCGCTGACAGCGGCGGAATAACCGCCCACGGCGGCAATACGGGAAATCAGTTCCCTGCGGGTAAAAGCCATGATTCGCTCCTTGAGATAGCGGTTTGTCAGAGGTCGTAGCGCACGGTCAGCAACAGGGTTCGCGGGTCGTTGACCGAGTAGTAGCGGGCGCCGCTGGAAGGCACGTAGCCCACCGACTGCGGGTAGGCGCGGTCCAGCAGGTTTTTCACCGCGAGGGTGGTGGTCCAGTGGCCGTCGCCGCTGATGTAGCGGGTGTTGGCGTTCCAGAAGGTCTGTTGCGGGATTTCCTGGATGTCGTCATTCAGCGCGTTGGCATAGGACTTGGTCTGGAACTGCGCATCGGTGCCTGCCAGCCAGGTGCCGGGCAGCCCGGCGGGGATGGTGTAGTTGAGGCCCAGGCTGGCGTTCCAGCGTGGCGAGAACACCAACTGCTTGCCGTTGGCATCCACCCCCGCGCCGCTGGCGTTCTGGAAGTCGTCGTACTTGCTTTGCAGGTAGCCGACGTTGGCGGTCAGTTGTAGGTCGCGGCTCAGGGCCGTGAGGGTTTCCAGCTCCACGCCGTAGGTGTGGGCGCGGCCGACGTTGGTGCGCAGGCTGACCCCCAGCGCCGGGTCATAGGCGTTGGTTTGCAGGTCTTTGTAGTCGTTGTAGAACACCGCGACGTTGGCCCGCAGGCGTTGGTCGAAGAAGTCGCCTTTGACCCCGGTTTCCCAGGTGGTCACATCCTCCGGGGAGAACGCCTGTTCAGCGGCGGCCTGGGTCGGTGCGCGGTTGTCGTAGCCGCCGGCCTTGAAGCCTTTGGCGACATAGGCGTACTGGTTCAAGTGTGGGGTCCAGGCGTATTCGAAGCCGATTTTCGGGCTGGTGGACTGCCAGGATTTGCTCGACTCGGCGGTAAAGTTGGTGCCGGTGATCTGCCGGTCGGTGTTGATCGCGTAGTTGGTGAAGTCGAAATTCTTGTGTTCGCGGGTAAAGCGCAGGCCGGCGATCAGAGACAGTTGCGGCGTCAGCTTGTAGGTGCCCTGGCCGTACAGCGCGTAGCTTTCGGTGTTGGTGGTGCTGTATTGGCCCTGGCCGATCACCCGGTTGCGGGCGACGGAATAGGTGAGGTTGTCGCGGTCGGCGTCGAACTTCTCGCGGTACAGGTACACGCCGGTGCTGAAGCTGAAATCGTCGTAGTCACCGTTGAGCTGGAATTCCTGGGTGGCGTAGTTCTGCTTGTACAGGATCAGGTTGTTCTGGATCAGCGCGGCTTGCCCTGAGTTGTCGTAGTCCACCGGTTGGTGGAACGCCGAATAGGCCGTCACCGATTTGAAGTTTAGGTTGTCATTGATCGCGTAAATCGCCCGCAGCACCGAGCTGCCCTGGTCCAGGCGGTTTTTCGGGTCGAGGCTGCTGTAGCTCTTGAATTTGTCGAAATGTCCGTTGGCGTCGAAGGGCGTATAGCTGGTGGTGTCGCCCCGGTCGAAGGTACCGGCCAGGGTCAATTGCACATCCCAGGGCGAATCCACCGGCTTGTAGCGCAGCTTGCCGCGATAGGACTGGATGTCGACGTTGTTCACGTCCTTGCCCCGGGTGGGATCGGACACGGTGCCGTCGCGGCTCAGGCGGATAGCGGAGAAACTGCCGAACAGCGCGTTGTCTACCAACGGGCCGCTGATCAGCAGGCGTGCGTTCTGGGCGTCGTAGTTGCCGGCGCCCAGCTCTACAAAACCGCGGGTTTCCTGAGTCGGGTCGCGGGTGATCACCCGGATCGCACCGGCGCTGCTGTTGCGCCCGTACAGCGTGCCCTGGGGGCCGCGCAGCACCTCGACGCGCTCCACATCGTTGAAGTCGAGCATCGAGGAAATCGCACGGGGTATGTACAGGTCATCAGCGTAAACGGCGACGGCGGCTTCCTGAATCGGGTCGGTTTCACCGATGCCGCGGATGCCGTAGGTCTGGGCGCTGTAGGAGATCGACTGGCGGCTGAGTGTCAGGTTCGGTACCTGGCCCGCGAGGTCGCGCACGCTGTTGATCTGCTTATCTTCCAGGGCCTTTTCATCGAACGCGGAAATCGCCAGCGGGGTTTTTTGCAGGTCTTCGCTGCGGTGCTCGGCGGTGACGTTGACCACCGGCAGGGCGGTGTCGTCGGCGTGGGCGGCGAGGCCAAACAGGGCGAGGGAAATGGCCAGTGTCAGGCGATTGGGTACGGCGGTAGGACTCATGATGGACCCCTGAGGTGGTTGACGGTTTAGGCAAAGTCGGGCCTCCACCTGGTCAGGGGTCGGTATTGGATGTAACAGTATTTGTATAAATGCTGGGCGTAAAAGTCCGATTAGTTATAAGTTAATTATAAAAAATGGGTATGTAGTGGTTTGTTTGTGATGCGTAAGGCTGATGATATTTTTCAGCTGATGAAAAACAAATGTGGGAGCGGGCTTGCCCGCGATAGCGGTAGGTCAGTCACATTGATATCGACTGATCCATTGCTATCGCAGGCAAGCCAGCTCCCACATTTTGATTTCTGTTCGGCTTAGTAACCGCGTTGGGTGTTGGCGAGGTTCTCCAGCGGCAGATCACTCAGATACCTTTCCAGGTTGCCCAGAAAACTGTCCGCAATATCATGCCGGCTATTGGTCGAAATCGCCGACGTATGCGGCGATACCCTGACCCTCGGATGGCCATACAGCGCATGCCCATCCGGCAACGGTTCCGGCTCAGTCACGTCCAGCGAAGCCAGCCCAAGACGGCCGCTGTCCAACGCCTCCAGCAGCGCCTCATGATCCACCAATCCTCCCCGGGCAATATTGATCAGGTGCAACCCTGGCTTGGCATTCTCCAGCGCCTCCCGATCCACTATATGTCGCGTGGCCTCGGTCAGTGGCGCGGCTAGCACCAGGTGGTCGGAGCGAGCAAACAGATCATGGATATCCAGCGCCGCCTCCACACCCTCCACGTCAAACGGCGTGTCACTTTGGCGTAATGCCACGATCTTGATCCCCAATCCATGAGCTTTTTGCGCCAGGCTACGGCCAATCGCACCAAACCCCAGAATCCCCAGGGTGGTGCCCTTGAGCGGGCGCAACGCAGTGAACTGCCACTGCGAATCCTGCACCCAGATGTCCGGCAAGTGCTTGGCTGCCGCGAAGATCGCTGCCAGGGCGAACTCCGCGATGTTCTCGGCGGCGCTGCCCCGCGAGGTGCTCACCGGCGGCCCGTTGAACAGCCACTTGGGGTAGAAGTCGATACCTGACGACACCACCTGAATCCACTGCACACCATACGGCCAACCCGGTGGTGGTGTGTCCGGGGCGGTGTAGCCACGCACGTTGATCGGTCGGGCCAGCAGGATATTGGCCTGGGGCGGCAAGTCGCTGGGCACGCCGGCGGGTACACCGATGACCTCGGCGCCAGGGTGCGTCAGGGCCAGGCGCTGGCGGATCACTTCATTGAAATCTTCGTCCAGCTGGCTGGCGATAATCACCTGGCTCATGTGCGTTCCTTCTGACGTTGCGCGAAGACGGCGTTGCCGACGCCCTGCAGCACGGCGTCGTTCTGCGGTGTATGCACGCGGCTGCACAGCACGTCGCGGTAATGCCGTTGCAGCGGGCTGTGGCGCGACAGGCCGGGATTGCCGGAAGCCTCGATGGCCAACTCGACGGCGCGTATCGCGTTGCCGGTCACCAGGTATTTGATCTGCGCGGCATTGGCCGCCGGGGTGTGCCCGTCGGCGGCGGCATCCAGCAGGCTGCGATTGGCAAACAGCAGGGTGTCGATATGCCCGACGGTCTCCTGAAAGCGCGGCAAGGTCGACAGCGCTGCGCCGAGGTTGGAGGGCTTGCGCTGTTCCAGCCAGTCCACCAGCCAGTCGCGCGCCGCCTGGGCCACGGCGTCGTACACGGATGAGAGCAGCACCGACATCCACAGGAAACCATCGCCGTCCAGTTCGGCCTGCGGCGCGCTCCAGGGGCTGACGCTGACCGCGTGGTCCAGCGGCACCAGCACGTTATCGAACACCACTTCGTGGCTGCAGGTGGCGCGCATGCCCAGGTGGTCCCACGTATCGATAATGCTGATGCCGGGGCTGTCCTTGGGCACCAGCCAGGCACCCACCAGCGGGTCTTCATCGCTGCTGCGGGCCCAGACGCTGAACCACGTCAGGCCGTGGCTGCCGGTAGAGTAGATTTTGCGCCCGCTGATGCGCCAACCGGCGGCGGTACGCCGAGCGATGGTCGCTGGCAGCCCGCCACGGGCCGGGGTGCCGAGGTCGGGTTCGACGCGCAGGGCATTGATCAGGGCCCCATTGCGCACTGCGTCTTCGGCGACCTGGGTGCGCAGCGCGGGCGGCCAGGTTTTGCTGTCTTGCAGGCGCGTGTGTTGCAGGTACTGCATCACCAGGATCAACGCGGTGGACGGCTCGCCCTTGGCGATGGCACTGATGGCCTTGCGTGCCTGGGCGAGGTTGGCACCGCCACCGCCGAGGGCCTTGGGCACGGTCAGGGCGACGAGGCCGTGTTCGTGCAGCAGTTTGAAGTTGTCGTGGGGGAAGGTGCCGCTTTCATCATAGAGCGGCGCGGTGGCGGCGAGCTGGCTGCCGAGGCGTTCCAGCAGCGCTTCGAAGTTGGCCACTTCCACGGAGCGCAGAAGCGGCGGTTGTTGAGATGAAAGGCTCATTATCGGTGTACTCGGTCAAAATGTGGGAGCGGGCTTGCTCGCGAAAGCGGTGGATCATTCAGTGCATGTGGTGCCTGACACACCGCTTTCGCGAGCAAGCCCGCTCCCACATTGGCTATTCGGCGTTTTCGAAGGGTGGTTATATCGGCAGCAACTTGAACTGCCGGTCCCACAACGGGCTGACATCCAGCCGCTCGCTCAACACCCCGGCATTGAAGAACAGGTCTGCGACTTCCTGCTGCGAAGCGATGGCCTGGTCGTTCACCTCGATCACGCTGTAAGGCTGACTGCGGTTGTTGTACACATCGAGGAACACCGCCTTATCCACCCCCAGCAACTTCGCCGATTTCTCGGCCCACGGCTCGGGGTTGTTGTTCATCCATTCCAGGGTGCGGGCCTGGCGCTGCAGGTAATCCTGGATCGCTTGTTTGCGCAGCGGGTCTTCCAGGGCTGCGGGGCGGGCGCCGATCAGGTAGTTGCCGGAGAGGTAGCCAAGGGCGGTTTTCAAGACCCGGGCACCGCTGCGGAATTTCGCCAGTTGGATAAACACCCCGTAGATCACCCAGGCGTCCAGCTGGCCGCTCTGGAACGCGCTGAAACCATCCTGCGGCGTCAGCGCCACGGGGGTGATGTCGTTGAAGGTCAGCCCTTGCTCCTTCAAGGCCTTGATCAGAAAGTAGTGGGAGGTGGTGGAGCGTACGTAGCCCACACGCTTGCCTTTGAGCTGAGCGATGGATTCAATGTTCGACTCCCTGGGAATCAGGATCACCTGGTTATTCACGTCGCCTTGCAGCACCGCGATCAACTTCGGCTCGCGGTGGCTCTGGATTGAAAAGATCGGCGGGATCTCACTCATGCCGCCAATGTCCAGGCTGCCCGAGGCCAGCGCTTCGACGATCAGATTGCCGCCGGCAAACTCGGCGTAGTCGACCTTGTAGGGTGTGTTGGAGGTGCCGGCGTCGTCGGTGAAGTACGAGTCCTGGCCACGGTAGGTGGCGACAGCCAGGGTCAGGTCCGAGAGCTTCGCAGGTGCAGCGAAAGCCCGTGGCACCAGCGAGGCGAGGCCCAGCGCGCCAAAGGCAATCGAACTGGCGCCCAGGAAGCCGCGACGATTGAACTGTCCGTGTTTGATCGTGTTCGTCATGGTCGTGCCCTGGTCAGATGGCGATCTGTGTGGGTTGGGTTTCAAGGGCGGCGCTGTAGCGGTTGGCCGGCACGTCCAGGCCAAGGTTTTCCCGCAGGGTGACGCCGCTGTATTCACGGCGGAACAGACCGCGTTGTTGCAGCACCGGCACCACCTGTTCGGTGAAGTACTGCAGGCCATCGGGCAGCAGTGAATTAATGATGAAACCATCGGCGGCACCCGCTTCGAACCAGGTCTGGATCGCGTCGGCGACCTGCTCCGGGGTGCCGACGAAATCGCGCTTGGGCCGGGAGAAACGCAGGGCCACTTCCCGTAGGGTCAGGCCTTCATCCCGAGCCAATTGCTTGATGCGGTCGGAGCCGCCTTTCTGGCTGTTGGAGCCCAGGTCGCCGAGTTCCGGGAAGGGTTCGTCCAGCGGGTACTTGCTGAAATCGTGGTCGTTGAACGGGCGGCCCAGGGCGACGATTGCGTCCTCGACGGTCACCAGCTCCACGGCTTGCTGATAGCGGCGTTCCACCTCAGCTTCGTCGCGGCCAACAATTGGCCGGATGCCCGGCAGGATCGACAGTTGATCGGCATCGCGACCGAAACTGCGGGCGCGTTTCTTCAAGTCCTGGGCGTAGGCTTTGGCTTCGTCGAAGGTCTCGGCGTGGACAAAAATTGCGTCGCTGTACTCGGCGGCAAAATTGCGCCCGTCCTCGGAAGTGCCCGCCTGGAAAATCACCGGCTGGCCCTGGCGTGACCGGGCGATATTCAGCGGGCCCTTGACCGAGAAAAACTCGCCCTTGTGCCCCAATGCATGCAGCTTGCCGGGGGTGAAGAACTCGCCGCTTTGCTTGTTGTAGGCGAAGGCATCGTCTTCCCAGGAATCCCACAGGCCCTTGACCACATTCACGTGTTCCTTGGCGATGCGGTAGCGCATGGCATGGGGCGGGTGTTCGGCCTTGCCGAAGTTGTCGGCAGTGCCGCTGAGCCATGAGGTCACCACGTTCCAGCCGGCGCGGCCGCCGCTGATGTGGTCCAGGGAGGCGAACTGGCGTGCTACCTGGAACGGTTCGGTGTAGCTCACGGTGACGGTCGCCACCAGGCCGATATTCGAGGTCAAGGCGGCGAGGGCCGAAAGGATGGTCAGGGGCTCAAAACGGTTGAGGTAATGGGGGCTGGATTTCTCATGGATATGCAGGCTGTCGGCGATGAAGACGAAATCGAATTTCGCACCTTCGGCCAGTTGCGTTTGATGCTTATAGAACCCGAAGTTGACGCTGGCATTGGGTTGCGCCTGCGGGTGGCGCCATTCGCCCCAGCCGTGACCGACGCCGTGCACCATGGCACCGAGTTTCAGTTGGCGTTTGCTCATGTTCTTTCTCCTTTTAGCGGGAAGCCTGGGTAAGCGGGGCACGCTTGGCGTTGAAGCTTTTGTCGAAGCCTTGGGACACGTCGATGTGTTTGGTCAGCAGGCCTTCGTCCTGGTAGATGTCGGCGGTGGTTTGCAGGCCGCTGATCACCGTGTCGTCAATCGCCACCGGCTGCATATGGGTGGCGTTGGCCACGGCCACATGCACCTCCAGCGGCAAGCCGGTGATTTTGGCCATGGCGGCGGCGAACGCTTGCGGATGATCGTTGCTCCAGCGGTAGGCGCGGTCGACCCGGGCCACGAAGTCGTCCAGCTGCACGCGCTTGTCGGCAATCGCCTTGCTGGTGGCGGCGAGGTACAGGTAGTTGCTCAGCAGGTTGTTGCCGCTGGCAAGGACCCTGGCCTGGCTCTGGCTGGTGACCACGGTGGTGTAGGGGTCCCAGGTCGACCAGGCATCGGCGGTGCCGTTATCCAGCACCAGGCGTGACTCGCTGGGCAGCAGGAAGATGAACTGCACGTCGTGGGTGGAAAGGCCGGCGCTACGCAGTGCCTTGATCGCCAGGAAATGCCCGATGGAGCCGCGTGTGGTAACGATGCGCTTGCCCTTGAGGTCGGCAAGATCGTGGATGGGCGAATCCTTGGGCACAATGAGCGCGGTGGTGTTGCGGCCTTCGGCGTGGATGATGCTCACCACTTTCAGGGGCGCGCCGGCACCAAGGGCGAACACGTAGGGCGCGTCCCCCAGGGCGCCGATGTCCACGGCGCCAGCGTTGAGGGCTTCGCCCAACGGCGCGGCGGCGGGGAACTCGGACCACTGGATTTCGTAGGGCACATCCCGGGTTTCGCCGGCGACTTCCAGCAGCGCCTTGATGGTGGATTTCTGGTTGGCCACCCGCAGGGGTTGCAGGTCGGCGGCCTGGCAGGTCGCGCCCAAGGTGAGGGCGGCCAGTAAAAGGGCAAGGGTCAAGCGCATCAGGCAGGCTCCAGGCTAGGTCTTGCGTTCAGTCGCCTCCGCCTGGAGAAGGGGTCGGCCGGTAGTGGAAAGAGGAGCGAGCGGGCTCGCTCCTGATGGTATTCAGATCACATAAAACCCATGGGTGCCGTCGCGGGCCAACTGGTCCACCAGGCCGAACTCCCAGTCCAGGTAGGCCTGCATGGCTTCCCTCGGGTTGTCGGTGCCTTCGTACGGGCGGCGGTAGCGGTCGATGCGCGGTGAAGCGAGGCGGGTTTCGCCTTCTTCCAGGGGCAGTTGCGCGGCGATCCAGCTGGCGGTGCCTTCCTGCAGCAGGAACACGGGCTTGCCGGTCAGCGCTTCGACTTCGGCGACTGCAAGGCGCGCCAGTTGGCTGCTGCCGCAGGTCAACACGTAGCGTTCGGCCGCAGGCACTTTGCGCAAGGCCTCTGGCAGTTGCCCGCGTAACGCCCACCACGCACCGGGGATATGGCGCTTGACGTAGTTGGCGCTGGCGGTGAAATCCAGTACCGCAGTGTCGCCATGAGCCTGCCATTCAGCGAGGTTGTGCGGGCTGATGAGTTCGGCCTGTTGCGGTGCCGGGACGGGAGCTACCCAGGCACCCGGTTCGCTGAAGTGCGCAGGTTGCAGGTCATCCAGCACATGCACTTCCCAACCCAGTTGCGCGAGCCAGGACGCAGACATATTGGCCCGCACGCCGTCGTCATCCACCAGTACCAGCCGGGCGCCGCGTACGCTGGCGACATGGTCGGTTTCCTGCACCAGTTGGCCGCCCGGTGTGGAGCGCGAGCCGGGCAGATGGCCGGTGGCGAATTCTTCCGGGGTGCGTACGTCGAACAGGTAAGTGGTGCGTGCCGCTTCCTGCTGCCAGTGTTGCAGGTCGGCGAGGGTGGCGCGGCCTACGTGGGCCCTGTCGGCGACTTGGCGGGCGTCCTTGGCGGCGATCTGGCGGTGTTCTTCCGAGGTGGGCGCAAAGCGTCGAGCCTGACCGTGTTGCAACTTCTGCCCGGCGAGGGTCCAGCCGATGGTGCCGTTGCGCAAGGCAGACACAGGGTTGGCGATGCCCGCATTGATCAGCGACTGGGTGCCGATGATGCTGCGGGTACGCCCGGCGCAATTGACGATGATGCGGGTGGCCGGGTCGGGCGCCAGCTCACGGGCGCGCAGCACCAGTTCGGCGCCGGGCACGCTGATGCCGGTGGGAATGCTCATGGTCTGGTATTCATCAAAGCGCCGGGCGTCGAGCACCACCACGTCGGCGTTGCTGTCGAGCAAGGCTTGCACTTCTTCAGCGGCCAGCGACGGCGTGTGGCGCTGGCTTTCCACCAGTTCGCCAAAGGCTTTACTCGGTACGTTGACGTCGATAAACAGCTCGCCACCGGCGTTGCGCCAACCGTCCAGGCCGCCTTCCAGCAGGCTGACCTGGGTATAGCCGAGGGATTGCAAGCGCTGGGCGGCGATCTGTGCCAGACCTTCACCGTTGTCGTACACCGTCACCTGGGTATCCCGGCGTGGGATGCGTGAATACACCTCCAGTTCCAGCTTCGACAGCGGGATATTCGCGGCGAACAGCGGGTGGGATTCGGCGAAAGGCGCTTCCTCGCGCACATCCACAAGGGCGACTTCTTCACGGTCCAGCAGGGCCTGGCGAATCTGGGCGAAGCTGCGGTTCGATGCAGTCATAGGGCAGGGCTCTCTTTGGACAAATCCCAGATGTTCGGGAGAAAGGCGTTGGAATAACCGGAGATAAACAGTTTCTCGCTGCCGTCCGGCTGGTACACGGCGCGGCGCACGGCACCGATATTGGCGCCGTAGACATGAATGCTGATGGACACCTGGTCGCTGAAGGCATTGCTGACTTGATGGATATCACCGATCTTCGGCGACACGGCTTCCACCTGGCCGGGTTCGAGCTGGATGCGCTTGCCGTCGGCGACCAGTACGCCCTCGGCGTTGCGCTCAAAGCCCTGGGAATACTCGGAGCCGCGCAGCATGCCGATCAGCCCCCACACGCGATGGTCATGGATTGGCGTGGTTTGCCCCGGCCCCCACACAAAGCTGACGATGCTGAAGCGCTGGCGCGAATCAGCGTGCAGCAAGAACTGTTGATAGCGCTCGGGGTTGGGTTGGGCAAATTCGTCCGGCAGCCAGTCATCGTGGCTCACCAGTTGCGCCAGCAGCTTGCCGCCGCGATGCAGCAGGTCGCCTTCGCGAGGGTTGCCGTCGATCAATTCCGCCAGGGCGCCAATGAATGCTCTGAGTCTCTCCGGGTGTCGGGCCTGGGTCATGACAATTCCATCGTGGGTGGTTCGTGGTGATGGGTTTATCTAAGCATAATGTTTATAGTTAATATGCTATTTTTTAATGATTAGGTTATAGCGGAAAGTAATTTAGAACCGGTTTGAATAGCGTTAGACGTTATCGATCGAGCGGCAGGCTATCCAGCCACCGTTTATGGAACTATGCTTTTCACACATCTTAATGACTGTTCTCTATGTGCGGCCCAAATGAAAATTGACGATATCGATGCCTTTGTCGAAGTGATTCGTTGCCAGTCCATCAGCCATGCCGCCGAGTCGTTGCAACTGACCCAGCCGGCCATCACCCGTCGCGTGCAGAACTTCGAGCAGGCGCTGGGGGTGGAGTTGTTCGACCGCAACACCAAGCCGCTCAAGCCTACTTTGATCGGTACGCGGGTATATGAACAGTGCCGTTCGATCCTCCGGGAAATGGACGCCCTGCGCGAACTGGTGGCCACCGACGCACCGCCCACCGGCCTGCTGCGCCTGGGCGTGCCGCAAACCATCGGCGACGTGGTGCTGCTGGATGCCCTCAAGCACCTGCGCAGTGAATTCCCCGACCTGCGCGCCCAGGTAGCTACCGGCTGGGGCAGCCAACTGGTGGGCAAGATCGAGCGCGGCGAACTGGACGCGGCAGCGGCGCTGTTTCCGGCGGGCAAGATCTTCCCGGATAACATCGTCGGCGAGTCCATCGGCAAGATGGAACTGGTGGTGGTCTGCGCCAAGGCCCAACTGCCCAAGAAGCCCTGCAAGCTGGCGGACGTGTACCAGAACGGCTGGATCCTCAACCCGGATGGCTGTGGCTTCCGCGCCGGGCTGCAACGCACCTTGTCGGACCAGGGCCTGGCGCTACGGGTCAACCTGGAGACCTTTGGCACCGAGCTGCAACTGGGCCTGGTGGCTGACGGCCTGGGCCTTGGCCTGGTGCCACGCCCGCTGCTGGAACGCAGTGCCCATCGCGATCAACTGGCGGCCATGCCGCTGAAGGACTTCAAGCCGGTGATGGATCTGTGGCTGATCTACCCGCACTTTCTTGGCAACCTGCAAGGGCCGGTGGACGCGTTTGGCAAGCTGGTGGCGGCGTCGCTGCACAAGGTCCGCAATGCGGCGTGATATGAAAAAAAATAATAATTAGCTTAGATTAAAATGTGCTTTTTATTATTTTTGGTCATCCCCTAGGCTTGCCTGGAAGTCCTTAAGGCCATCCAGGAAGTTTTGCCATGAGCAGCGTCACCTCGATCTCCAGTGTCTCGAACAACGTCCGCCAGCGGGTCACCCCGGAAGAGTGGGAGGTGCGCGTCAAGCTGGCGGCGGCCTATCGGTTGGCCGCCTTGTACAAGTGGACCGACCACATCTACACCCACTTCTCCGCCCGTGTGCCGGGGCCTGAGGAGCATTTTCTGATCAATGCCTATGGGCTGTTGTTCGATGAGATCAGCGCTTCGAATCTGGTCAAGGTCGATATTGACGGTACGATCGTCGATGACCCTACCGGTCTGGGTATCAACTATGCGGGCTATGTAATTCACAGTGCTATCCATGGGGCTCGCCACGATTTGCAGGCGGTGCTGCATACGCATACACGCGATGGCATTGCTGTGTCGGCGCAGAAGGATGGGTTGTTGCCGATTTCCCAGCATTCCATCGGGTTTTCCGGGCGCGTGGCGTACCACGGGTATGAAGGTGTGGCCCTTGACCTGGATGAGCGTGAGCGGTTGGTGGCGGACCTGGGGGACAAGAGTGTGATGATCCTGCGTAATCATGGGTTGCTGACGGCGGGGGTGAGTGTGGAGCATGCGTTCCAGCAGCTGCAGGGGCTGGAGCGGGCGTGCAATATTCAGATCGCGGCGCAGGCGGGGGGGAATGCTGAGTTGATCTTTCCTCCGGCGGAGGTGGTGGCCAAGGTTGAGAAGCAGGCGGAGGTGTTCAAGAGCGGGGATGGGCCGGGGGTGGCGCGGCATTGGAATGCGTTGATTCGGCAGTTGGAGCGTACGGATACTGATTACAAACTTTGAAGTTGGTCTGCAATCAGGGCAGGGGAGTACATATCCATTCCTTCGGTTACGGCTTCTATTGGTTCCGCTCTTACAGCGGCTCACTTTTGAAAAGCGCAAAAGTAAGCAAAACGCTCTTGCCCCACCACTCGGCACCTCGCTTAGGCTCGGTGTGCCCTCACTCCGGCTTTGGACCGTGGGCCGCCGCGATGGGCCATCCATGGCCCAGCGCGGCTAACCCGGCGTCCTGCCGGGTTACCCACGCTCTAAAGCCTGCGTTCGGCCAGCGTGGTTTAACGGGGCGCCTAAGATCAAGATCAAGATCAACAGCAAGAGCACAGCGGCCTCCCGGCCGGCTTGAGTGTGGTGAAGCAACAGCAAAATCAAAAGCTAAAGCGGGCACGGTCAAATGTGGGAGCTGGCTTGCCTGCGATGGCATCACCTCGGTGTATCTGATGTACCGAGTTGCCTGCATCGCAGGCAAGCCAGCTCCCACAGAAAAGCAGAGCTGCATCAGCTTCAGATTTGGCTTTCGCTCTGGATCTTGCCTCTGCTTTTAACACTCAAGCCGGCCGGTAGGCCGCTGTGCTCTTGATCTGCTTTTGATTTTGATCTGACTGCCCCAATAAGCCCGAGGCCGAACGTAGGCAGTGCGGAGCGGGTAAACCGGCAGGACGCCGGTTTAGCCGCGCCGGGCCATGGATGGCCCGTCGCGGCGGCCCGCGGAGCAATGCCGGAGTGAGGGAACGCCGAGCCACAGCGAGGCGCCGACAGGCGGGGCAGAGCCCTTTGCTTACTTTGGGGCTTTTCCAAAGTGAGCCGCTGTAAGAGCGGAACCATAGGTGGCCGTTACCGAAGAAACGGATATGTCCCCGGTCCACCTCAAACCTACTGTCAGGCCACTTTTCCAGCCACCTGGCGCTCCCGTTCAGCCACCAACTGCCGAGTCAGCGGTATCAGCCGCTTCCCGTAATCGATCGCATCATTCAGCGGATCAAACCCACGAATCAAAAAGGTCGTAATACCCAGGTCGTAATAGTCGAGCAACGCCTCGGCCACCTGATCAGCCGTACCCACCAGCGACGTAGAGTTACCCTGAGCCCCCAGCAGCCCGGCAATCCCGGTCCACAACCGCTTATCCAACCGCGAACCCTGAGCCGCCGCCGCCAACAACCGACGCGAGCCCTCATTCGGCGGTTCACGCCTCACAAACCCACTCTTCTCAGCCAACGCCGTCGCCTGCTCCAGGATGCGATCCGCACGCTCCCACGCCAGTGCTTCAGTCTCCGCCAGAATCGGCCGCAACGACAAACTGAAGCGAACCGTACGCCCATGCTTCGCCGCTTCCGCCCGCACCTGGGTGACCACTTCCTTCACCTGCTCGTAGGTCTCACCCCACAGCGCATACACATCCGCATGTCTGCCCGCCACCGCAATGGCCGCCGCCGAAGACCCGCCAAAATACAACGGTATGTGCGGCTGCTGCGGCGACTTCACCGTCGAAAACGCACCCTCGTACCGGTAGTAAGTGCCGTGATGGTCGAAGGGCTTTTCGCTGGTCCATTCCTGCCGCACTACGCTCAAATATTCGTCGGTGCGCGCATAACGTTCGTCCTTGTCGATATGGCTGCCATCGGCCCGCAGTTCACGGTCGTCACCGCCGGTGATGATGTGCACGGCGGTGCGCCCGCCGTTGAACACATCCAGCGTCGCGAACTGGCGGGCGGCGAGGGTGGGTTGGACAAAGCCGGGCCGGTGGGCAATCAGGAACTGCAGCTTTTTCGTCACGCTGGCCGCGTGGGCGGCGATCAATGTGCTGTCCGGGCTGTTGGAGTGGAACGCTACGAGGGCGCGGTCGAAGCCGGCTTCCTCATGGGCGCGGGCCACGGTTTCCACGTAGTCGGGCTGCAAGGTCGGGCCGCTGCGAGGGTGGATCTCGGAGGCGTGGTGGCCGCCGATATAGCCGATAAATTCGATGCTCATGGTCAGTCCTTGTTGAGGGCAGGAATAAAGCTGCTATCGAAAATAGGTGCCGCACCCGGGCCTGTAAAATGCCGATTGGTTCTATCCTAATTATAAAAATACAGAATCATAATTTTATATGGTTATCAGTAATGTGCATTTTAATCGCATTAGGTTATTCCCAAATAGAATTTCACTGAGGTTTTTTATGCGAATAGCATGAAGCCGCAGCGGCGCTCCTGGCCGTGTTCTTGATGAGGAAGGAAGCCCGATGACTGAAAAGTCCCTTAACGCCAGTTCGTTTTCCGTCGACAAGGCCGAGGGTCAAGCCGGGGTCGCATCCCGCTTGATTCCACGCTGGTTGCGCAACTGGCGCACTCCCGATGTGTTGCTGCGGCTGGTGAGCCCGATTGTGTTGTTGCTGCTGTGGGAACTGGCCTCTGAGCTGGGCTTTATTCCGGCCCGGATCATCGCCGCGCCGTCGCAGATTGGCGGCACCTTGTGGGCGATGATTGTTTCCGGTGAGTTGGGCAAGCACCTGCTGGTGTCGCTGCAACGGGCGCTGCTGGGCTTGAGCATCGGCGTCAGTATCGGCGTGGTGGCTGCGCTGATCACCGGCCTGTCCAAGCGTGGTGAGGTGATCCTCGACTCACCGATGCAAATGCTGCGCACCATTCCTTCCCTGGCGCTGGTGCCGTTGTTCATCCTCTGGTTCGGCATCGGCGAGTTCACCAAGATCGCGCTGATCGTCACCGGCACCACGTTTCCGGTGTACCTCAACCTGTTCGCCGGCATCCGCAACATCGACCCCAAATTGATCGAGGCTGCCAACACCCTCGGCCTTAACCGCCGCGAGCTGATCTGGCATGTGATCCTGCCGGGCTCGCTGCCTTCGTTTTTTGTCGGCCTGCGCTATTCCCTGGGCATCTCCTGGCTGGCCCTGGTGTTCGTCGAGCAAATCAACACCACCGCCGGTATCGGCTACCTGGCCAGTGATGCGCGGGACTTCATGCGCACCGACGTGATCGTGATCTGCCTGTTGATCTACAGCGTGTTGGGTCTGCTGATCGATGGCCTGATCCGCACCCTGGAACGTTTTGCCCTGGCCTGGCGCCCATCGTTTGTGAGGAACTGACATGTCGATTCTCGAAGCTTCAGTAGCACCGGTGCAGTTGCGCAATGTGGTGCGCCAGTTCGGCCAGCAGCGGGTCATCGACGGCCTGGACCTGGATATCGCCCCTGGGGAGTTTGTCGCGTTGCTGGGGGCCAGCGGTTCCGGCAAGACCACCTTGCTGCGCAGCCTCGCGGGCCTGGACAGTATCGACAGCGGCCAGTTGCGGGTGCCCAAGGCCCGCGCCGCAGTCTTCCAGGAGCCGCGCCTGATGCCGTGGAAACGTGCCTGGAAAAACGTGATCCTCGGCCTGCGCGTTCCCGACGCCAAGGCCCGCGCTGTGCAGGCGTTGACGGAAGTCGGGTTGGCTCATCGGCTGGAAGCTTACCCGGCGACTCTGTCCGGCGGCGAGGCCCAGCGCGTGGCATTGGCCCGCGGCCTGGTGCGCGAGCCCAAGCTGCTGTTGCTCGACGAACCCTTTGCCGCGCTGGATGCGCTGACCCGCATCAAGATGCATCGCCTGATCATCGAACTCTGGCGCAAACACACGCCAGCCGTGTTGCTGGTGACCCACGACGTCGACGAAGCGATCCTGCTGGCCGACCGCGTGATCGTGTTGGCAAATGGCAAGATTGCCGAACAGCTGACCATCGATCTGCCCCGTGCACGGGATACCGGCCAGGACGGTTTCCAGGCGATTCGCGCCCGCTTACTCAGCCTGCTGGGGGTGGAAGTGGACGCCCCGGCCACGCAGGCTGCAAATGCCAATGTACGGCGGTTCGCCCATGGTTGAGCTGAGGACGGTAGGGCTGTTGGTGGTGGCGATTTTGCTGGGCGGCTGCGACAAAGCCGCTGAAGCCCCGAAGTCCGCCTCGGACCTGTCCGGCGTGACCTTGATCCTGGGTGACCAGGCCAAAGGCTTGCGCACCGTGGTGGAAGCCGCCCACACCCTGGACGGCATCGACTACAAGGTCCAGTGGGCCAACTTCCAGGGTGCCGCGCCTCTGTTCGAAGCCTTGCGCGCCGGCGCTGTAGACCTGGGCCCGGCCGGGGATACGCCGGTGCTGGCGGCCGCTACCGGAGGCACACCGTTGCGTATCGTCGCCGTACGCCGCAGCCAGGCGCGGAGCATCGCGATCCTGGTGCCGCCCGATTCACCGATCCACAGTGTGGCCGACCTGAAAGGACGCAATGTGGTGGTGTCGTCCGCCCGTGGCAGCATTTCCCAATACCTGCTGATCCGCGCCCTGGCGAATGCCGGCGTGGATGAACAGGACGTCAACGTCGGCTTCGTCCTGCCCACCGATGCGCTGCCTGCGTTCAACGCCGGCAAGATCGAAGCCTGGGCCACCTTTGGGGTGTACCAGGCGTTCGCCGAACAGCAGGGCGCACGGGTGCTGATCAGCGGAGAGGGCATCAATACCGGCCTGACCTTTATTACCGCCTCCGATGAGGTGCTCACCGACCCACTCAAGCGCCAGGCGCTGCGTGATGTTTTGCAGCGGTTCGCCAAGGCTTTTGAGTGGGCGCAACAGAACCCCGAGGAATACGCGCGGGTGTTTGCCAAGGTCAACGATATCCCGCTGCCGGTTTCACAATTGCTGCGCGCATGGGGCGATGAGTCGCTGCTGCCGGTAGAGGAGCGGGATGTGCAGGCGTTGCAGCAGGTGGATGATCTGTTTGTGCAGAAGAAGATTTTTCCCCATCGGGTAGAGGTGCTGAAATTGATGGACCCCGAGGTGTTTTCGCCGCAAGCGTTGGCCGCTTCGCCCTGAAGTCGTTGTGTTTTGCCCGGGTCTGAGGTCTCATTGGGTCCGGGAAAACTGGCGTGTAAGGAACAGCACTTGATACGGGAAGAACTGGCGCAATACGGCGGTATCACCGTCATGATTCCGGCCGCAGTGGTGATCGCCGTCTGGCTCTGGTACTCCCGGCCCCAGGCGGTCAAGTGGTGGCTGATGACAATCGCCTGCACCTATTCCATCGTGGCGTTCAGCAAGTTGTTGTTCAAGGGCTGGGGCGTGTCGCTCCAACACCTCGATATCGCCGTGCTCAGCGGTCACGCCATGAATACCTCGTTGATGGTCCCCGTGGCGATAAGCCTGGTAGCCCGCCGCATCAACCCCGATTGGCGCTGGCCAGCGGCTATCTGCGGGCTGTTGATCACCGCCTGGTTCAGCGCTTTTTGTGTCGCACCCTACATTCACCCGCTCAACGAAGCGCTGGCCGGTGGCTTCCTGGGTGGGATGGCGGCGATCGCTTTTCTATGGCGACTTGAGGTGGTTGACGTGCGGGTTTCCCCATCCCTGATCGGTGGGGGAATGGTGATTCTGTTGCTGAGTGCGATGGCACCCAAGTACAACGCCGAGAAACTGCTCAACCATGTCGCCGTGGCGGTTTCAGGGGCTGATGAGGCCCATCAGGAGCCTTCCTGGCGCGCCTCTTCCATGCCGATGAACGCCGAGTAAGTAGCCAGGTCCAGCGCCAGGTTACTCTCCACCAGCAGCTCCAGCAGTACCGTTTGGCAATTGAAGCGCCGGGCATCGCCACGGCGCTGAGCGCGCTTCATTTGCTTGAACAACGTATCGGTGATGTCCTGCGGTGAGTTGTCTCGCAAGCGATCCAGCCAGTGGGACAGCACCTGGGTGTTGCGTGCGTATTGCTCCGCCGGCAGCTGTTCGTTGGGCGCCAGGCCCACGAACCCTTCAAACGCGTTCGTCAGCCTTTTCAAGGCGTACGCACGTTTCAGGTCCTCATAAATGCTCATGGCCGCTCCTCGGTGCAGGAGATATTGGCCAGTAACTCGGCGGTCTTCATTTGCATCAGGTGGCTGTCGCCGCGGCTTTCCACGCACAGGCAAATGGACAGGGGATTGCTCACCTGCAACTTGAAGCGCCAGTCGGCAAAGACCATTGAAAGCCCGCTACAGGATTCGTCGCTGTCCAGTGAATTACTGGCATATAACACGTGCATGCGTTCTACAACGGTGGTTGAACTATTAACCTTGACGTGGATGTTTCCCGAAGAAGGAAACAGTCCGATACGCTCTACCAATAGCTTTGAACTTTTCATGGCCGTCCCTCGCTGTTTATTCAGGTATTACTTTATTCTGAAGAGGCGAAAAAGTAAGGGGATGTTATTTTTAGTCTGCTAGTAAGTTAGATGTTATTTTTCGTCTGATTAAGTAGGTTGTCAGCAAGTCAACTGGACTCGGCTGATTTCCGCTAAAGGCACGTTGATGCGCTGTTCCCGTTGCAGGAAGTTCATCAGCAATACCACCCGTTCTTCTCCGTCCATGGCCAGGAAGACGGCCTCAAGTTCGGCAAACGGCCCTTCGTTGATGCGCACGCTTTCGCCCGGCTGCAACAGGGTTGCCACAACGCCCTGATGGTCTCGCTCCTGCAACTCGCCCACCAGTGCGTCGCTGATGGGCAGCGGATGTGCGCCGAATGCCACGACCCGCGACACCCCGCGGGTCGAGCGCAGGGAGCTCCAGCTGTCCTGCAGGCTCATTTGAATAAACAGATAACCGGGAAACAGCGATTCGCGAGTGGTCCTGCGCTGGCCCTTCAACAGCCGTTCGCGTTTATAGGTAGAGCGAAAACAGGTATAGCCCTGACGCTGAAGATGCTCCTCGGCGCGCTCGTCCTGCCGGGATTTGCACTGGACCAGGTACCAGGCTTTGTTGGCATTTGCGCTCATGGAACTTCCTCTGTCTATATATAACGAAACTCGGCGGTCATGTAATTTAAAGCCGACGCGCGCTGCAAAGTCATGAATGTTATAAAACGTCGGGTTAATGCGAGTGTTGTTATTTTTCGTCTGGAGATAATGTTGGTGAAGTGGGGGTTCCATGGTAATAAATACTGCCGCGAAGTTGCGAAGTTGATGTGATGGCTTCGTGGGGTAATGGATGGCCCGGGGAATAGTGTCTTGTTTAAAAGAGTGTTGATTGTCTGTATTGGCAATATTTGCCGCAGTCCCACCGCGGAAAGCCTGTTGCGTGGCGCACTGAGTCGCTGCGATATCAAGGTCAGTTCTGCGGGCATTGCCGCGTTGGTCGGCAAGCCGATTGAAACCACCGCGCGTGCGGTACTCGAGGCCCATGGTCATCCAGTTATTGAGCACCAGGCCGTCCAGCTGGAGCCACAGGCGATCAGTGAAGCCGACCTGATCCTGGTGATGGAGCGACAGCACATCAATGCCGTACTCAGCATGGCGCCCGAGGCACGGGGCAAGGTCTTGCTGCTGGGTAAATGGCAAAACGAGCGAGAGATCAGCGACCCCTACCGGCAAGGGAAAGCTGCTTTTGTGCACGCTTATGCGTTGATCGAAGAAGCCGTAAACGCATGGGCGCAGCGTCTCGCACGCTGATCGCCATGATTTTTTGAATCGAAATAAAGGCTAAGAATCCGACTTATGCAGCAAGCGCCAGCAGTCACCGTACGGGAAGACGATAACGAGGAGATTGATCTCCTCGGTCTGTTTGGAACACTGATCGACCACAAATGGTTGATCGCCGCGGTTACCGGCGCCTTTATGCTCACAGGCGCCGCGTATGCGGTGTTGGCGACCCCGGTCTATCAGGCGAATGCCCTGTTGCAGGTCGAAGCGAAAAAGAACGACTTGCTGGGCTTTTCGGACATCGGCGGCATGCTTGGCAAGGAGTCGCCTTCGGCCACCGAGATCGAGTTGATCCAGTCGCGGTATGTGATTGGCAAAACCGTCGACAACCTGAAACTCGATATTGTCGTGCAGCCCATGTACTTCCCGGTGTTCGGTGAGTTCCTCGCGCGCCGCTTCCAGAAGACTAACCCCGGTGCAATCGCCGAGCCCTTGCTGGGCCTGGACAGCTTCGCCTGGGGCGGCGAGTCGCTGAAGATTTTCAAGCTGGACCTGCCCGACGGGCAACTGGGCAAGAAGCTGACCCTGACCGTAGGTGAACATGATCATTTCACCCTGGTGGATGAAGATGATCAGGTGTTGGCGGCTGGCCAAGTCGGGCAACTGATCGAGCAAAATGGCGTCGCCTTCCAGATTGAAGAACTGCGCGCCAAACCCGGCACGCGTTTCAGGGTGATCCGCAATGCGCGCCTGACCAGCATCCTCGACTACCAGGAGAACCTGGACGTGGTCGAGCGGGGGAAAGAGTCGGGCATGATCGGCCTGGCGCTGGAAAGCACCGACCCGGACCAGGCAATCAAAATCCTCAATCAGATCGCGGCCATCTACGTGCGGCAAAACGTCGAGCGCACCTCGGCTGAGGCGGCGCAAAGCCTGGCGTTCCTCAAGGAGCAACTGCCGGAGGTCAAGAAGGACCTGGAAAAAGCCGGCAAGGCCTTGAATGAATACCAGACCCGCAGCAAGTCGGTGGACATCACCCTGGAAACCAAGGCGATTCTTGACCAGATCGTGGGGCTCGATACCAGCATCTCCGAGCTGAAGTTGCAGCAGGCCGAGATGGACCGCAAGTTCACCCGCCAGCATCCGGCGTATCGCGCGTTGCTGACCCAGATTGGCGAGTTGACCAGCAAGCAGCAAAGCCTGGCGAGCCGGGTAGAAGGCCTGCCCTCGACCCAGCAGGAGCTGTTGAGCCTGACCCGGGATGTCGAGGTCGGCACGGCCATCTATACCCAACTGCTGAACAAGTCCCAGGAACTGGATGTGATGCGCGCGGGGACCGTGGGCAACGTGCGCCTGATCGACACCGCAGACGTCAATTACTTCAAGCCGATCAAGCCAAAAAAGATCCTGATTGTGCTGATCGCGACGCTGTTGGGCGGCTTCCTGGCGGTGGCGCTGGTGCTGCTGCGCAAGGCGCTGAACCGTGGCCTGGAAAGCCCGGAAGCCATCGAGCAACTCGGGTTGCCGGTGTATGCGTCGATTCCGTACAGCCCGTTGCAAAAAGTTGAAGAAGACAAAATCACCCGCGGTCGTGGACGTACCGATGCAGAGTCGTCATTGCTGGCCATCAGTCACCCCACGGACCTGGCGGTGGAGGCCTTGCGCAGTTTGCGCACCAGCCTGCACTTCGCGATGCTCGAGGCGCCGAATAACCGCATCATGATCTCCGGGCCCAGCCCCGAGGTAGGCAAGACTTTCGTCTCGGTCAACCTGGCGGCGGTGATCGCTCAAACCGGGCAGCGCGTCTTGTTGATTGATGTGGATATGCGCCGTGGCTACCTGCACAAGGTGCTGGGCGTGCCGGCCAAGGATGGGCTTTCCGACATCCTCTCCAACCAATGCACCCTTGAATCCGCCATTCACAAAACCGCCATTGAAAACCTCGACATCATCAGCCGTGGGCAGATACCGCCCAATCCTTCCGAGCTGTTGATGCATCGCAACCTGACCGAACTGTTGTCGCAAGTCAGCGAACGCTATGACCTGGTGATTCTGGATACGCCACCGCTCTTGGCCGTGACCGACGCGGCGATTGTGGGAAGGCAGTCGGGGACCAACCTGATCGTCACGCGCTATGGCTTGAACCCGGCCAAAGAGATCGAACACACCATTCGCCGGTTTGCCCAGAACGGCATCGCGCTCAGGGGCGCGATCTTCAACGGGGTTGAAAAGAAGGCCTCGGCCAAATATGGCTACGGCAACTACGGGTATTACCAGTACGAGTACCAGGCTGATCGGAGCTGAGTCACCACTGTAATTGCAGGATAGCGGTCACGTTCTCAGGAAATGAACGAAAAATCCTGGGGCGGTAGCGTGCCAAATTCAAATCAGCATAAAGAATACCCAGCCATGTTTTACCTGTTATCCCTTATCGCGCTGTCAGCGGGTTTGCTCGCGGCGAAAAATCCAAAATACTCAATGGTAGTGTTTGGGATAATGCTGGCTGTTATTCCCACGGGTAACTCCTACAGCGAAATAATCTCGCTCAAAGGCATCTACTTCTTTGACTTTTACATCGTCGGTGGGCTGGGGGCACTGCTGGTCAGGCAGGTGGTTTCGCAGAGGAATCAACTGACAGCGCCAGGCGGCCTGTTGTTTGGCTGTGGCCTGTATCTGGTATTACTCGCGTGCGGTTTGCTGGAGTCTTCAAACAAGTACCTGTTGAAGGATGTCCGGCCTTTCATAATGATCCTGTCGTTTATCGTGCTCTCGAACATCGCGACCCTTGCCGCGAAAACCCTGAAGCTGCAAACAGTGCTGTTGCTATTGATCGCGATGACGGCATTTAACGTGCTGGATATCGCCTGGTTGCGGTTGGGCCTGTACAAATTTCAAGACGTTTACTATGAAGAAAACGCCTACCGGTATCTGGATGGCGGTACGTACGCCGCCGTGGCCTATCTGATTTATTACTTCATAGACCCACGGCTGTTTGAACAGCGAAAAAAGCTCGCCAGAATTTGCCTGGCCACCTCATTCATCTGTCTGTTTATCGCCAATTCGCGCTTCATCTTTGTGTCGGTGTTTGCGGCGATCATCATTCACCAATACACAAAGCCGGCCCGCATGATCGGGGTCGCCCTGGCCGGGGCCGTTGTACTGATGGCGTTTATCGGCGTCAGCAACATGATCGGCGCTGACCGAATCAATGACGGTTTGTCGTCTGAAGGCATGGCCGCTCAACTGGGCACTCGTTTCAGCCCCGCCCTGGAACTGATCCGGGGCATGAACCCGCTGCACTACTTTGTCGGATTGGGCGCGGGAACGCCGTTCGAAATTCCGTGGTTTGAATACCGTGGCCTCGATGACAAGAACTCGAATATCGACAGTGCCTACTTAACGTACTTCGTTAAGTACGGGCTGATCGGCGTGTACCTGTTGTACGTGTTCATTACCTCGATTACCCAGCACATGAACAGCCGAGTGGCGGTCTCGATCGCTGTGTTTTTGGGCGTGATGTTCGTTGTGTCGGCCACGCCTTATCAGCCGTACGCCATCGGTATCGCTTATGGCGCCATCGTTCTGCGCGTCTGTGCTGAGCACACGGCCAGGCAACGCAAGAAGCTGCTTAAGCCGGACCTGCCGCTGATAACCATGCCCTTACAGGTGAAAGCCGGATGAACAGCACAGTGTTGAAAAAATTCGTCTCCAGTACGGCCTGGAGCTTCATCTCTGCCGTCGCCACCAAAGTCTCGGTGGTGATCACCGGCATCCTGGTGGCCCGGGTATTGGGCGCCCAATCCTTTGGTGAGTACGGGTTGATCCAAAGCGCGATTGTGATGCTGGCCAACGTCGCCGCCCAAGCCACCACCACGGCAACGGCCAAGCATATCGGGCAGTTCAAAGAGAGCAGCCCCGAGAAAACCGGCCGGGGCATCGCCCTGACGCTGACATTTTCGGTGTTTTTCAGCGCGATGATCATCGGGACAGCGCTGTTTTTCCCGCACTTCTTCTCCAGCGTTATCTTGGGCGCAGACAGCCTGAGCGCGGCGTCGCTGATTGTATTGAGCACCATTACCTTCATCATTCTGTCGGGGTGGACCCAAGGCTGCCTGACCGGTTGGGGGCAATACCGTTCGATTGCGACGATCAACGGAATCATCGCGATGGTCGCGATCCCGGCGACGTATTTCCTGACCATCCAGTTCCGGCTCAACGGCGCGCTGCTGGGGTTGGCCGGTTCCCAATTGCTGATCGTGTTTTTCAGCGCACTGGCCTGCTGGAAAATACTCAAGGCCCGGAACACCACGCTGAGCTTCAAAGGCGCAATGACTGAAAAGCATGCCGTGCTGTCGGTGGGCCTGCCGGTATTGCTGACGGGGTTGATGGTCGCCCCAATGAACTGGTTCGCCAACAAGCTGTTGGCAGAAACAACTAACGGTCTTGCCGCGCTAGGCATGTACGCCGCCGCCATGCAATGGAACGCGATCTTTTCACATGTTTCCGTGGTGTTGGGCTCTGTACTGGTGCCGATGCTGGCTGCAGCGCTGGGTGGTAAAAACCGCAAACTGGACGCCCTGAACTTTCTCTCGGGCTGGTTAGTAGTACTGGTGATCATACAGCCGGTGATCATGTTTCCCGAGTTGCTGGCCAAACTCTACGGCAGCAGTTTCCTCGGGCGTGATTTTGAAGTCACGTTGGTGCTGGTAATCCTCGGGTCTTTGCTCAGTGCATTCAAGTCCGGCATCTCAAGAAAGATGATCGTGATGAACCTGGCCTGGTTCAGCGTCATGAGCAACATTCTATGGGGCCTGCTGTTTATCGCCGGCGCGTTATGGCTCAGGGAGGAGGGCGCAATCGGGATTGCCAAAGCGTTCATTGGTTCGCAGTTCATCCACTTCCTGCTGGGCCTGCCTTATTTTGTTTATAAGAAAATACTGCCTTTGGAACTGCTGATATCTCCCAGGATCCTGATCCTGTGGACATTGCCTTTTATCAGTTTCATAGCCAGCGCCTACGTTGAAAGTGTGCTGTATCGATTGATGATTATGGCGACGATATTTATCTACATTCTCGCAACGACGTTTGCCTTGAATACCGTGTTTAATGACCCCGTGGAAAATGGAAGCCCAGCATGAATGTCAGTAAAGTTTATATCCGGGGTGCATACGGTCCGGGTAACTTGGGTGATGACGTATTAATGCTATGCGTGATCAATATTCTGAAAAAGCGCTTTAAAGAATCGGATATTGCGGTGGGTGTCGATCATCCGCAGATCGCCAGGAATTTTAATCCGCGCATCAAGTGGCTGCATATCAAGGAACCGGTCAAGGCTGACCTGGTGGTGTTGGGCGGCGGCGGCCAGTTCTTCTCGTTCATCCCGCCGGCCAAGGAAGTCACCGCTCCTACCGGTCGATTGGCGAAGGCCTATAAGAGCATCAAGGCTCAAACCGACCTGAAGTCCACGCTGTTACGCCTGTATGTCGGGCTGCGTGGCGGTGTCGACAAGATCTATTTCCACCGGCGTCTGGCGGCGTTCTGTATCGGCCTGGGCCCGTTTGATGGCGGCGGCAAGTTGCTGACCCGCGCCGTCAGCGTGATCAATCGCTGTGACTACATTTCCGTGCGGGACGGCACCAGCCAGCAGCATTGCAATACTTTTGGAAAGAAAGACGTGGAGGTGTACACCGACCCCAGCCTGCTTTCCGATCTGTGGATCTCCAGCAAAGACCTGGAAATCGGCAGCCTCAAGAAGGGCAAGTACCTGTCCTTTATCCTGCGCGACTGGCCCCACGATGCAAACGGGCAACAGTTCATCAAGGCGATGGTCCAGGCCGCTGATGAATTGGCCAAACGTGGCGAGCAGGTGCGCCTGGTCTCGCTCTACAAAGAGCGTGACCAGCACCTGATCGACAAGTACCACACCTTCGAGTGGTTGTGCTGGGACGCCGCCGGCGATACCCCTGAAACCTTCATGGCGAAACTCATCGTTGAGTCGGACGTGATCATCAGCGCACGGGCCCACGGCGTACTCCTGCCGGCTTCCCTGGGCTTCCCGACCATCGCCGTTGAGATCGAAAACAAGCTGAAAAAAGTCCATGAAATGCTGCCGCACGGCACGAAGCTGGTCAGCGTCCCGGACCCCGACGTGATCATCACGACCATCAGCGAATTCCGCCAATCGAAAGCGCAAATGGCCGAGCACCTCAAGCAAGAAATCGCCCAGCGATCTTCCCTTGCGCAAAAAGCGGTCGACGATTTTTTGAAATGGGTCGATGGAAAATAAAGTGGAGGGGGCAATCGACGTGAAAAAGACAGCCTCGACGCTACTCACTTTGGCGTTCTCTCTGCAGGTGGCCGCGAGCGGCGCATCAGAGGTCAGCGACCGCTGCGAGCAACGCATCAAAAACATCTATCCGTCACTTCCGGATGTGTCGCAGGTGCTCGACGGTACTCAGGCGCAGAACAGCATCAAGGGCCGCGCCAATTTAACCAACAAAACCTACAGCCAGAAAATCAAGGACATCGCCGTGCATTTTCCTGCCGGCTCGTACGACCCGGGCTCGATGGTTCGGCTCGGATTGCCCTACGGCGGAATCGAATTCAAATCCCCGCTCCCGCAACCGGGCAGGGAATGCCTGGTGCTGACGTACGAGTTGAAGTTCGACCAGAATTTCAATTTTGTAAAAGGCGGCAAGCTCCCAGGCCTCTACGGCGGCACCGGAAATACCGGCGGGAAAATACCCAACGGGCATGACGGCTTTTCCACGCGCTACATCTGGAAAGAGAAGGGCGCCGGTGCGATCTATGCCTATTTGCCCACCAGTAAAACCTGGGGCACGGCAGTCGGCCTGGGTTCCTGGATCTTTACGGTCGGGCAGTGGCACAGGTTGGAGCAACTGGTGAAGTTGAATACACCGGGGCAGGCCGATGGCGTGATTTCCATCTGGTATGACAAAAAGCTGGTGCACTCCGAAACCGGACTGACGTTTAGAGACACCCCGGACATCACCATCGATGGCCTGCTGTTTTCGACGTTCTTCGGTGGGAATAACCCGTCGTTCGCCACGCCGGTCAGCACCAATATCCGCTTCAGGAATTTTGTGATGAGTTCCCAGCGCGTGACTGATGCATCAGGGCAAGGTGACTAAGTGAAGAACCTGAAACTGAATATCAAGAAGGCCGCTGTTGCGCTGTTTAATTCGCTGCTCAGCCTGGCGTTGTTTTTCAACCTGAGGCGTTCACTGCTCAGGCTGACCGGATGCCAGGTGGGCGCGAAAACCACGGTTCACCGCAAGGTGGTTTTTTTTACCTTCGGCAACTTCTCCATCGGGAAAAACTGCACAGTCAATTACGACTGCTACCTGGACAACCGGGCCGGGATTCAGATTGGGGATAACGTCAATATTTCCCACAACGCCAGGATTTATACCCTGGGTCACGATATTGATGACCCGATGAGTTGCCTGGTGGGCAAACCCGTAGTGATCGAAGACAACGCCTGGATCTTTCCCAATGTGATGGTGATGCCAGGCGTCACCATCGGAAAAGGCGCCGTGGTTTATCCAGGCAGTGTGGTCACGCGCAACGTTGAAGCGTACTCGATTGTGGGCGGCAACCCGGCCAAACATCTTCGCTTCAGGAATAAAAATATTCTGTACAGCGCCGACTTTCCGATTTGGTTTGCCGTGTAAGCACCTTACTGGCGCCACCTTTATTTAGGCAGGATTCTGACGTGAAATCATTAATGATCGCATGGATTGGCTATCAACGACGGGCCGATACCATGAAGCAATATTGGGCCTATGACATTCTGCACTTGCCCAACCAGTTCAAGAAGAAGTCGGCACGGCCGTTGGACTACTTGATCAAGTCGTTTAAAACCATCAAGACGCTGTTGGCCGTTTCGCCGGAAGTGCTGTGGGTGCAGTTGCCGCCGAGTCCGGTATTGCATATAGCACTGGCCTACAAGTTTATATTCAACCGGCGCTTGAAGATTATCGCTGACGCTCACAACAGCCTGTTGCGCAAACAGTGGATAGGCTTTCCTGGCACTGTATCCCTGTTGAATAGAATCGACGCAGTGGTCGTGCATAACTTTAAAGTCAAAGAAGAACTGGCAGGCCTTGGCGTCAAGGAAACCAATATTTTTATCCTGGAAGACTTGCCCTGTGACTTCCCGGCGGCGCCCGCCACTGAGCGCGAGAGGCCCTATGTGCTGTTTCCGTGCTCCTTTGATATCGATGAGCCCATAGAGATCGTAATCAACGCCGCCCGGGAAATGCCGGATGTCGACTTCCTGATCACCGGCAAGCACCAGGGCAAGCTGTCCGAAGAACTCGTGGCGTCACTTCCCGCGAACATCAAACTGACCGGTTTCCTCAGCAAAGCGACGTTCGAACAGCTGCTGTGCAACGCGAATGTGGTGCTCGGCCTGACCACCCGCGACAACGTCCAGTTGAGCGTGGCCAACGAAGCGGTCAGCGCCGGCCGGCCGATGGCGCTCTCGAATACCACGGTACTGCGTTCGCTGTTTTCCGAAGCCGCAGTGTTCGTAGACACCCTGAACCCGCTGTCGATAAAGGCCGGCGTCGTGCAGCTCATCGCCAATCAAGAAATCTATAAAGAGAAATCAGCCTTGCTCAAAGCCAAGCGAATAGCCCGCTGGAAAGGCCAGGCACAACAGTTAAGAACTGCCGCCACTATTTAATGATGTCTATTACACCTGACAGGAAGGGAACCGTCATGAGTCAATCAAGTGATGTTTTATTGATTTGTTCTGGAGGTGGGCACTGGGTGCAAATGAGCAAGTTGCTGCCGGCCTTCGACGGTCAGAAAGTTACCATCGCCACCGTGGATATCAGCATTGGCTCGCAGTATCCATCCCATGCCTTTGCGCAAGTCCCGGACTTTAATCGCAGTGAGCCGATGAAGATCATCAAGGGCTTTTGCCAGATTTTTGCGATCGTCTACCGCAGCAAGGCCAGGTACGTGATCTCCACCGGCGCCGCTCCAGGTTTGCTGGGATTGGTCGCTGGAAAACTCATGGGGAAAAAGACCCTGTGGATTGACAGCATCGCCAACCCCAAGAAGCTCTCGTTGTCCGGCCGCATCGCTGTTTATTTTGTCGATGAGTTACTGACCCAGTGGCCCTCGCTTTCGCAAAACAGCCGCGCCCAATATAAAGGGAGGATTGTATAAATGATATTTTGCAGCGTTGGCACTCAAGCACCCTTTGAAAGAATGCTCGGCTACTTGCATGAGTGGAGTCATGCAAACCCTGAAGTCCCGATTGTCGCCCAAGTGGGTAATCAGGAAAATGACCTGGGCCGGATTACGGCGCACAAGACCATTGCCGAGCCGCTGTTTTCCAAGAACTTCAATGCATCCAAGGTGATCGTTTCCCATGCGGGCATGGGCAATATCATTCGCTCCCTTGAGTTGGGGAAACCCATCGTTATCGTCCCGCGCGACAGCCGACGGGGTGAACACATCAATAATCACCAGTACGACACCGCCGAGAACTTTTCAGATATTCCGTCGGTGTTTATCGCCCACGATAAAGACGGCTTCTTTTCGGCGATTGATTCGGCACTTAACTACAGCAGCTCGGAAAGTCCATTGGACTTTACCGAAAGAGACCGTTTGATCAGTTATGTGAAGTCATTCACCTCCTAAGTTTCGGCTGTTGGTCGACACGCCCCCATTACGTTTAATCATCGAGTAATCGCTATGATTCCAGTGATATTGTCTGGCGGCTCAGGCACGCGCCTGTGGCCGCTATCTAGAGCACTTAAGCCAAAGCAGTTTATAGCGCTGCACGGTGACTTGAGTTTGTTTCAAGCCACGTTGGACCGCATCAAGCACCTGTCGATAGAGGGCGAGAACGTCAGCCCACCGATCATCGTGTGCAACGAAGAACACCGTTTCATCGTGGCCGAACAAAGTCGGTCGCTGGACTTGATACCCCAGAAAATCCTTCTTGAACCCACGGCCCGGAATACCGCCCCGGCGATTGCCGCCGCGACGTTGTCAGCCCTGCAAGACGGCGATGATCCGATCCTGCTGGTGTTGGCGGCAGACCATGTGATCGGCGATACCGGCGCCTTTAATGCGGCCTTGACGCTGGCCACGGTGGAGGTCAACAAGGGCAAGATCGTCACGTTCGGCGTGGTGCCCACCAAGCCCGAGACCGGCTACGGCTACATCCGTACTCAAACCGCTGCGCTCGACGGCGCCGCACATGTCGAGGCCTTTGTCGAAAAGCCCGACCTTGAGACCGCACAAAGCTACCTGGCCCAAGGCAACTACTTCTGGAACAGCGGCATGTTCATGTTCCGCGCTTCCGTGATGAAGGCTGAGCTGGAGCGCTTGAGCCCGGAGATCATGGTGGCCGCGGAACTGTCCCTCTCCAATGCGGCCTACGACCAGGATTTCACCCGGCTCAACCAGGTGGATTTCGTGAACGCGCCCAACGTGTCGATTGACTACGCGGTGATGGAAAAAACCGACATCGCGTCGGTGGTCATCCTCAACTCTCCATGGAGCGACCTGGGTGCCTGGGACTCGGTCTGGGAAGCGGGCCTCAAGGACCAGAACCAGAACTGCACCCAAGGCGATGTGCTGCTGCAAGACGTGACCAACAGCTATGTGCACGCCAGCCACCGCCTGGTCACCGTTGCCGGGATCAATGATGTGGTGGTGGTGGAGACCGCCGACGCGATCCTGGTGACCACCAAGGACCATGCGCAAGACGTCAAGAAAATCGTCACCCAGCTCACAAAAAACCACCGGATCGAGAGCGCCAGTCACCGCGAAGTCTATCGGCCGTGGGGCAAATATGACTCGGTGGACCAGGGCTATCGCTACCAGGTGAAGCGGATCACGGTTAAGCCGGGGCACAAGCTGTCGGTGCAGCTGCACCACCATCGGGCCGAGCACTGGATCGTGGTGTCCGGCACCGCGAATGTGCAGATCGCCGACAAACAGGTGCTGCTCACCGAAAACCAATCCACCTACATCCCCATTGGCGTTGTGCACTCCCTGGAAAACCCGGGACGCATCCCGCTGGAGCTGATTGAAGTGCAGTCCGGCTCCTACCTGGGTGAAGACGACATCATCCGCTTTGAAGACCGCTATGGCCGCCTCGAGCTTGTTTAAAGGACTATTGAAATGAACGTAACTGTATTTGGAATCGGCTATGTGGGCCTGGTGCAAGCGGCGGTGCTGGCTGATGCGGGGCATGAAGTCTGCTGTGTCGACATTGACGCCAGCAAAGTCGAGAACCTCAAGAGCGGGATCATCCCGATCTATGAGCCCGGGCTGAGCGCCCTGGTGCAGAAGAACCATGATGCCGGGCGCTTGCAGTTCACCACTGACGCGGCGCAAGGCGTGCGGCATGGTGAGGTGCAATTCATCGCCGTGGGCACGCCGCCGGATGACGATGGCAGCGCTGACATCAAGTACGTGCTCTCCGTTGCCGCGACCATCGCGCTCAACATGACCGAGCCGAAGATTATCGTGAACAAGTCCACGGTACCGGTGGGGACCGCGGATAAAGTCCAGGCCAAGGTGTCCGAGGTGTTGGCGTCCCGGGGGCTTGAGGTGGCGTTTCAGGTGATCTCCAACCCCGAGTTCCTGAAGGAAGGTTCGGCAGTCGCCGACTGCACTCGCCCCGACCGAATCATCATCGGCAGTGACAGCAGCTACGCCGTGGAGCGCATGCGGGAACTGTATGAACCGTTCAACCGCAACCACGAAAAAATCATCACGATGGACATCCGCAGTGCCGAGCTGACCAAGTACGCGGCCAACTGCCTGCTGGCCACCAAGATTTCCTTCATGAATGAAATGGCCAACTTCGCCGAACGATTGGGCGCAGACATTGAAGCCGTTCGTAAAGGCATTGGCTCTGACCCTCGGATCGGCTACGACTTTATCTACCCTGGCTGCGGTTATGGTGGCTCGTGCTTCCCGAAAGACGTACAGGCCCTGGAGCGCACCGCGTCGTCGATCGGCTATCAGGCAACGCTGTTGTCGGCCGTCGAGGAAGTCAACAAGCGCCAGAAGCAGCACCTGTTCGGGCATATCCACCATCACTTCGGCGGGCAACTGGAGGGCAAGACCTTTGCGATCTGGGGCCTGGCCTTCAAACCCAATACCGACGACATGCGCGAAGCCTCCAGCCGCGTGCTGATCGAACAATTGCGCAGCGTGGGCGCCAGGGTTCAAGCCTTCGACCCTGAAGCGATGGCCGAGACCCAGCGCATTTACGGCATGAACGAAGACTTGCTGCTCATGGGCACCAAAGAGGCCGCGCTGCAAGGTGCCGATGCATTGGTGATTGTGACGGAGTGGCGTGAATTCAAAGCCCCGGACCTGGACTTGATTAAAGAAAAACTGAGCACGCCAGTGATCTTTGATGGCCGCAATATATTTGATCCGCAGCGGATGAAAGCCAATGGCTTTGACTATTACGGTATTGGTCGCGGGTTATCAGTACGGCCAGTCGTTTAAACCTGACGATTATTAACATGGGTGGTTTGAGCTATCCACAAGTGAGATGATTTCGAGGAGGCTAAGTGCGTGATCCAACAGGATCTTTGTACAGTTTGCATAGCCTGTTTATCTCCGTTCCATCACTACGCCCTTATTTGCAAAGTTTGATAAGGGGTAAATATCGAGAAGGAGTCTGATATGAGGAAATTACTGTTGGCCGGCTTGCTGGCTTTCACAAGTACTGCAGCAATGGCGGCGGGTGAAGTCGCCGGCGCTGCGGTGAGCGAGGCCGCCGGCGCAGGTGAGTCCCTGTCGTTGAGCACCCCGCTCGTGGGCGGCGTGACGCTCGGTGAAGGGGTTGGGGTCGGCACGGCGGTTGTCGGCGCTGCGGCAGCCGCTTCCAACTCGGGCGGCAGTTCCAATGGCGGTACTCCGGCACCGGCGGTACCACCGGCACAGGCGGTACTACCGGTACCAATTAATCCCTCGTAAACCCTGTTGTACAAGATCACTCAGAACTTTCTGGGTGATCTTTTTTAGACTCGTCCTCGACTAGCGTAGTGCCATTATGATTTCTAGGTTACCTGTTCTTTTGCTGGCAAGTATCAGCTTGCACGGCTGCATGTTTTCGCCTGGTCAACACATGGACACCAGTCAAATGTCCAGTGAGGGCTCTCCTGAAAGTACCCGGGTGGAGTTGATTCCGATCACGCCCAAGTTGATCGCCATGGATGCCGCCACGCACGTTCGTGAATCGGTACCTGCTGAGTTGCTGGCGTATGTTCCGGGTGGCTATCGGGTAGGCGCCAACGACCTGTTGTTTATCACGGTCTGGGATCACCCCGAGTTGACGGCGCCGTCCGGGCCGCAACAGCAGATCGATGCCAACGGTCGCTTGGTGCGTCCGGACGGCACGCTGTTTTATCCGTATATCGGCAACGTGCCGGTGGCCGGTAAAACCATCGAAGAATTACGCGCCTTTATCGCCGGGCGACTGTCGCAGTTTATTGAAAGCCCTCAGGTCGACGTCAGCGTCCTGCGGTTTGCCAGCCAGACCGTGGTGGTGACCGGCGCGGTGATCAAAGCCGGCCAACAGCCGATCACTACCACGCCCTTGAGTGCCGTTGAAGCCATTGGCGCCGCCGGCATCGACCCGACAAATGCCGACCTGTCGGGCCTGACACTCACCCGCGAGGGCCGTGAATACAGGCTGGACCTGGACAGCCTGAATCGCCAGGGCTCGCAACTGCAGGGCCTTTACCTCAAGGGCGGCGACCGGTTGTATTTGCCCTATAACGACCAGAAACGTGTGTACCTCATGGGCGAAGTCAATCAGCCCCGGGCCCTGAGTTTCAAGGGCAAGGCGATCAACCTGACCGATGCCCTGGGCACGGTGGGTGGCTTGAACCAGACCACCTCCAATGGCAACGCGGTCTACGTGATTCGTGGCGTGGACAACCTGGAAGCAGAACCCGCCAAGGTGTTCCAGCTCGATGCCCAATCACCGTCCGCGCTGGTGCTGGCCACCCGGTTCGACTTGCAGCCCCAAGACATCGTGTACGTCGGGCCGGCTGGCGTGACGCGCTGGAACCGCCTGATCAGCCAACTGCTGCCAACCGCCAGTGCCATCGGGCTCGGTGCCCGATCGTTTAATGACCTCAGCGAAGCCAACAGCAGATAAGGCTCAAGCCCCCCGTGAAAATTTTGCCTACCTGCACCTGTCTGTCGATGGCGCTCTTGTTGAGCGGGTGTAACCCGCTGATGAGGGCGTCCTGGTACACCCTCGAAACCTCCGTCAGCGGCCCGGCCCCCATCAATGTGACCCGTGCCCAGGTCGACGTCGTGCCGTACCCGCAGATCCTGGTCACCACCGCTGTCAGTGAGGGGGTGATGGCCAGGGCACGCCGCCGGGGCGACCTGGAATTCTGGGTCGCTTCCGGCAAGCAAGTGGTGATGATGCGTGACGGCCTGGTGGTACGCACGGTCGGGCTGGGGGTTTCCCTGGACGGCACTCGCTTCAGTGGCGAGTCACCGTTCAAGCGCGGCCTCCAGCATCTGCCCGATGGCTACACCAGCACACGCTGGATCGACGTCTACGACGGCAACCGAATCGGCGTCGCGGTCAACAGCCGTTTCAGCACCCACGCCATCGAGACCCTCCGCATTCTGGACAAGGATCATGCCTTGCTGCGCATCGACGAGCAGGTGGATGTTCCCACCTTGAATTTCCACGCCACCAACCATTATTGGGTCGACCCGCAGGATGGTTTCATCCTGCGCAGCGAGCAGCATCTGACGCCCCGGTTGTCCCTGAACATCGTGCAGTTGCGTGCCGATCGGGAGGCTGCCCGGTGAAGCGTTTGAATCTTTTATGGCTGGGCCTGTTGTTGATCGGCCCCGGCGCGGGCCAGGCAGCTGTCACGGTCAGCGGCGATGTACGCAGCCCCGGCGCCTACGAGGTCAAACCAGGGGCGCGCCTGCTGGATGTTATTCGCGTTGCCCAACCGAATGCCGAAAGCTACTGGTTGGGCGCCGCGTGGTTGCACCAGTCGTTGATGGAGCCGCAGGCGCGTTTGAAGGCCGGGGTTTTGTTCGATTTGAAATTGCTGCAACGGGGAGCCTTGCTGGACGACCGGCGCTCGCTAGCGGACTTGAGTGCGCGTCTGTATCGGCAGGTCGAGCAGTTGCCGGTCACTGGCCGCCAGGTGGCGGTGCTGGACCCGATCGCCGTGGAGGCGGGCTTCGCACGCAACGCGTTGCTCGATGACGGTGACCAGCTTGTTTACCCCGAAAGGCCGTCCAGCGTAGAGGTGCTCGGGGCCGTTGCGCAGCCCTGTGAGGTGCCGTACCGCGCTATGCGGGAGGTGGGAGATTATGTTCGCGACTGTACGGTCCTGGACGACGCCGAGCGCGATGACCTGTGGTTGATCCAGCCCGACGGCCAGGTACGACGGGTAGGCGTGGCAGCGTGGAATCGGGAGGACGGCATCGTGGCCGCGCCCGGCAGCCGGATCCTGGTGCCGGTGCGCAGCGATGACCTTGAGACGCCGACCCCTGATCTCAACCAACAACTGGCCGAGTTTTTTGCCACTCAACCGTTGGCTGAGGTGAACCCTTGAATTTACGTTTTGCTGCTGTATTGCTTCTGCCTTGCGGACTGGTTCACGGAGAACCCCGTTACACCCAAAATGACTTTGGCGGCGTGGGCCTGCTACAGACCCCCACCGCACGCATGGCCCCGGCGGGAGAGTTGAGCGCCAACGCCAACCGCACCGATCCTTACTCGCGCTACAGTTTTTCCTTGCAGCCGTTCGACTGGCTGGAAGGCTCGTTTCGTTACACCGCCATCAGCAACCGCAGGTACGGCGCCGAGGCGTTGAGCGGAAGCCAGAGCTTCAAAGACAAGGCCATCGACTTCAAGGCGCGGCTTTGGGAAGAAAGCCACTGGGCGCCCCAACTGGCCTTCGGCGCCCGGGACATCGGGGGTACCGGCTTGTTTTCCAGCGAATATTTCGTCGCCAACAAGCGTTATGGCAACCTGGATTTCAGCCTCGGTATCGCCTGGGGCTACCTGGGGAATCGGGGCGATTTCGGTAACCCGCTGTCGGTGTTCGGCAGCAAGTTCAATGACCGGCCAAAGAGCACTGCGGTCGTCGCCAGGGCAGGGGATGTGAACTCCAATGCCTACTTCAGGGGGCGTCCTTCGTTGTTTGGCGGGATTGCCTATCAAACGCCCTGGGAGCCCCTGAGCCTGAAGCTCGAATACGAAGGCAACGACTACAAACACGAGCCGTTGGACAACCCGATCAAGCAGGACTCGCCGGTGAATATCGGCGTGGTCTACAAGCTGGCCGACAGCGTCGATCTGAGCGCGGCCTGGGAGCGCGGGAATACCGCGATGTTTGGCATCACCCTGCACACCAACTTTGTCAGCCGCAAGGCACCGGTGAAGACTTACGACCCTCCCGCCGAACCATTGCCGACGCGCATGCCGACGACCTCAACCGACCAGGTTGACTGGGCCAATGTATCCGATCGTTTGCAGCAGAATGCCGGCTACAAAGTGGAACGCATCGCCCAGCGCGGTTCCGAGCTGATGGTGTATGGCGAGCAACAAGGCTACTTCTATTCAGCCAAGGCCGTGGGGCGCGCCAGTCGGATTCTCGACAACAGCGTCAATCAGGATATCGATTGGTTCACCCTGGTGAACAAGCGGTACGACATGCCCATCGAAGAAACCAGCGTGCCCCGTGACACCTTCCGCGCGGTGGTCAACAACGACCAGCCGTTGAAGGACCTGCACCGTACCACCGAGGTCAACCCGGCGATTGCCCACCGGGAAACCACGCTCTACACCGGTAAACGTCAGCCGTTCAGCTACGGGCTTGGCCTGGGTTATAAACAGAACATCGGCGGCCCCGACGGGTTGCTCTATCAGTTCACCGCTGACGCCGATGCGGAATACCGCTTTACCCGCAACACCTGGTGGAGCGGCTTGCTCAGCGCCAACCTGCTGAACAACTACGACAAGTTCACCTACGACGCGCCAAGCGGGTTGCCGCGGGTGCGCACCGACCTGCGCCAGTACATGACGACGTCCGATGTGACGATGCCGACGTTCCAGTTCAACCATGCGGCGCGGCTGGATCGCGACCTGTATGGCATGGTCTACGGCGGTTACCTGGAGTCGATGTACGCCGGGGTGGGCGGCGAGATGCTGTTCCGGCCGTCGGGCAAACACTGGTCGGTGGGGGCGGACCTGAACTTCGTGCGCCAGCGTGATTTCAACCAGGGGTTCGGCCTGCGGGATTACCAGACCATCACCGGGCATGTCACCAGCTATACCGAGCTGCCCTATGACACGCTCGCGGCGGTCAGTGTGGGGCGTTACCTGGCACGGGACTGGGGCACCACCGTCGACATCTCGCGGCAGTTCAAGAACGGCGTGAAGTTTGGTGGCTGGGTCACGCTGACCACGGCTTCGAAGGAAGAATACGGCGAGGGCAGCTTCGACAAGGGCATCTACATTTCCGTCCCGTTCGACGAGTTGATGAGCACCTCGACCATGCGTCGCGCCAACGTCGTATGGGCACCCCTGACCCGGGATGGCGGCGCACGCCTGAACCGCGGGTACTCACTGCAAACCATGACCGATGGGCGTGACAGCGAGCTGTTCTACAACAACTTCGAGAAGATCACTGAGTGATGCAGCGGCGTCTGCCGACAAGGTAACTCACGGCCCGGTGCTCAATGCGCCGGGCGGTGAGCAAGCCGCAACAGTAAAGCGCCAGGTGCAATGCCGGCGCGCGACTTTTCCCTGATATTCCTCTCTGATTTCAATACGACTGGCTTGGGCCTGGATGCCCAGGCGTTGCTGTGGGCGGTAGCTTTACGTGGGGCGGGGATGATGAGGGGGAGGTAAGGATAACGTCCCTAAGGACGCCTGGTGCCCCGCGCCGCCGGTGGGGCGGTGCGGGGAAGGGAGGGTTCAGTAGATGTCTTTGGAGAGGAGGGTAAACGGCGTCTTGAACAGGATCTTGATGTCCAGCCACAGCGACCAGTTGTTGATATAGCGCAGGTCGATATCGACCCGTTGCTGCATCTTCTCCAGGGTCTCGGTTTCGCCCCTGCAGCCATTGACCTGGGCGAGGCCGGTGATGCCGGGCTTGATGCGATGCCGCGCCATGTACGCGCGAATCTTGCCCGAGTAATAGTCGTTGTGGGCCACCGCATGGGGGCGTGGCCCCACGAGTGCCATGTGCCCTTGCAGCACGTTGAACAGCTGTGGCAATTCGTCGATGGAGGTACGGCGGATAAAGCGCCCTACGGGGGTTATGCGGGAGTCGTTGCGGCTGGCCTGGCGCACTTCCTGGTCGTCATGCACGCGCATCGAGCGAAACTTCCAGACCTTGATCACCTCGCCATTCCAGCCATGCCGATCCTGCTTGAAAATCACCGGGCCGGGGGAGGTCAGCTTGATCAGCAGGGCGAACAGCAGCAACAACGGACTGAGCAGCACAATCGCCAACAGCGCCAGGCTCTTGTC
Organism: Pseudomonas sp. 32A; assembly: GCF_052682255.1. NCBI lineage: Bacteria > Pseudomonadati > Pseudomonadota > Gammaproteobacteria > Pseudomonadales > Pseudomonadaceae > Pseudomonas > Pseudomonas sp. 32A. The sequence goes on from NZ_JBQYLY010000001.1 coordinate 5,875,318, forward strand.
CAGCAGTGACTTGCTCAGTGCCGCCGTGGGGCGACTGGTCAGCGGGCTTTCATTGAGGAATATCGCGGGCAAGCCATCCACCTCGGCCACGCTGTGATTGAGCAGCAGCATGTTGTTGAGGTCGGGCACCCAAATCACGTCCACGCTGATCTCCAGCAGGTTGAGGTACAGCGCCTCGATGTGCGTGGCTTCCTGGAGGGAGTGGGTGATGTACAGCCGGCGTATGCCGTGCGCTCGGATCAATGAGGGAAGGTCCGGCAAGTCGCCGAGAATCTGCGGTTGAGTGCTGCCCTGGGGGGACGCGGTATTGGGGCCGACAAGGCCGACTAAGGGTGAGCGTTTTTGCCTGGCAAGCGTATTGGCCAAGTCGGTCGCTAGTTTACCCGTGCCAATAATCAGTGATTTCTGGCGCTCGTGAAGTTGCCGATGGTAGTACCTGGACAGACTGTGAATCGGAATGTAGCAGAGTGCTAGTATTGGATAGCTCACTGCTGCCCAGAGTAGCAGGATCTCCAAGGGAAACAGCGAGCTGGCATTACAGGCAATGCCAACCGCCGATAATATGCCCAAGGTCAATAACCAGCCGGTGAATAACCGTCCGAGCCCTACAAAAAAATCATCTTTTTTGCTATAGACGTCACATAACATGTAAGCGGGGATAGAGGCCAGTATTGTAATGGCCGCCAATATCCGGTAGTGGGATTCCAATTGTCCGGTCTTGAACAGTACCAGTGAAAACAAAAGTACAACGACCACACTCAAGGCAATTGCCCACTGCCCCCAAAAGGTCAGACCCTTGGGTGTAAGGTTACGATGCATTCTTCTGTTGTTAAGCATACTTCTGCTCCCTGTGGTATCCACTCACGTACTGGCAGGTTAAAGCGAGGCGTGGTTTTAATGACTATCAAATGGCAGGCGCACGCGTAGGCGTGCGTATTGATAGTAATAAATGGCAGGGAGCAATGGCTGACGACTTATAACGCGGTCATGTTGTTATAAAATGGCAGATATAACGAGGTTTTAATAGGCAGGGTGAATTGTAGTTTTTATGAAATAATTATTGTTCGGCGACGTTATTGCGGTTGCTCAACGGGCTTTTTATTTTTTGTGTGAGGCAATAACCGCGATTGCGCACCGCCCGGAACAAGCGCTCGCCATCGTTGACACGTTTGAACTTGTCCTGCAGCCGGCTAAGGCACATTTCAAGCCCGCGATACAGGTCCGGTTCGCGCCCGATGTTACGAATAAGTTCTTCCTTGCTCACCACTCGTTCTTCATGGTGCAGCATTTTTTTAATCAGCGCCGACTCAATGGTGGTCAACGAAATTCGTAGCCCGCCTTTAACCAGTGCTCGGTCTTGCTGGGTAAGTAGCCATACATCAGGCGTGCGTAATGTGGGTGTTGCGTTAACAGTTTCGGTCGGAGTGTTATTAAGGCCCGGGTGTGGGATGTCTGATTTTAGTGCAGAGATGTTCGGGTTTTTTGAGGTGTCGTAAAGTTTTCGGGTCAGTCGGTTGCTGGCCTCGTAAAGTCTTTTCGCGGCCACATAGTTGCTGAGCCAGAGATTAAAATTCTGTTCACTGGTGACGGCATAAGAATTGGTCGAAGCTTCCGATGTTTTTTCTGCCGTTTCGATCAGCGGGCCGCTGTCGACGTCGTAATGTAAAAATGCCACATTTGGCGTGAAATCGTGCAGTGCGATTGACGGGTACGTCGATGTAAATGTGTGTTTCTTGAGAGAACTCATGGCATTCACCGATTCCAGGAAAGTACGGGGGTTCATAAACTATCAGCAGGGGAGAAGTAGGGGCCCTGAAAATAGTCAAAAGGCAAGCGTCTGGCGAGAAGTGCGCTGTCGGCGTGCTCGACGTTGTCGGCGATGAACGAGACCCGGGACGTGCTCATCACCTCCAGCATCTGGTCGTAAAGCCGGTCGAACAGGCCCGAACGGGTGTTCAGACTGAGCCTGAGGGCCGAGTCTGGAAAAGGCATTTTTATATAGTCATAAAGACTCAAGTCGAGCAGCAGGTCCGCTTTTTTTGTATCGAGTGTGTAATTGTTATAGGCAAGTTTCAGGCTGCTTCGGTCTTTCAGGCTATAGAGCTGGCGGATCATGTCACGGCGCTCCACCGGGCCCGGTAGAGTATCCAGTGTGTTTTCGACGCTGACGATGAGTTGTTGTTTGTGTTTTTCCAGGGTGTTGGCGGTGCTGATAATCTCCTTGAGCAGGTCCTCATTCATCAATAATGACTGCTCGATTCGGAGAAACTTATGGAGCCCCGCACTTTTATCCACACGCAAACGTTTTCTTTCTTGAACGAACGAACTCGGCTTGGTGTATTGCAGGGCTTCACTGTAGGCGCCTTTAAGTTGTTCGGAATAAAAGGGGCGCGCATCAGCGGGCAAATTATCGAGAATATACCCGGCGTGAACCCGGATCTCGCTGCCCCATAGTGTGCAACTTCGTTCAAGTATCGCTTGTCGCGAAAATGTAAAGTCGACTGACTTCACAAGCAATAAATTTCCGCTATTCACGATTTGGCCGCTCCCTGGCGGGTTGAATGTGATTAACCGAAGCCAGGCCTCTGCTTAGTTTGTAGCCGTAACCCCGGATGCTTTGAATAATATTACTTCCATAGTGCGACTTTATTTTACCGCGCAAACGGCTGATTGATTTTTCGAGTGCCCTGGAATCATAAAATCGGGCGTTAAGCCCCATCACCACGGCAATTTCATCATGGCTGAGCAATCGATTATGAATGAGCGCTTCGAGGACTTTCATTTCAACGTAGGAGATTTCGAGTTTTTTGCCTCCTCCGTAGATGCACATGCGGTCCTGGTCGAGTAGCAAATCAGTATTACTTAGCCAGTATGTCTCGCTGAGGAACGCGGCGAACAGGGCAAGTTTTTTCTCGGGCGAGCTCTCGACGACCTTTATGCAGTAGTCGGCGCCTGCGAGATAATATTTGGTTTTGCTTAGTGTGGTGGCGAAGGTGACAACCAGGAAAATCGTGCTGCCAGGATTTTCGGATCTGGTTTTTTTAATGATGTCCAGCGTTTGAGTGCTGGCAGAGGGGGTGTCGATCTCTATGATGATGGCACGGTAATGTCCATGGCTTTCACAGGGACCAATTAGTTGGCCGTAGGAGCGTGTATCGACTTTTAGATTTTTCGGTACAGTACGAACTATAAGCTCGCTGAAGTCCTCGGATTTCGATGGGGTCCGTGCAATAGCGAGGACGTTGGAAAAATGCATCACGTTGCTCCCTTTTCCGGCATGCGAGGCCGTCAATTCAATCGCTGCAGGCGTTTAGATGTTAATCGAATTGAATACGCCAAAACGTGACAAATTTTAACATTCGCCACGTTATTTGCAGGGGATAAGGCGGATTTCAGGCGGGTGTTGAACGCGGGTTTCTGGGCAGGAGTACTCATATGCTAGTGCAAATTTTTTAGTGTGCGATAAGTATTTTAGGCAGGTTGATATTTTTTGGCTGGAATGATTTAAGCCTTCTAGTCCTTAAGCTCTAAAATGCTTATACGTGACTATTTATAATAATCCAGCAAGGCGATAGCGGGGGTTGTGTGCTGGGAGAGGCTCGCGCGGTCGGCGAGGTAGCGCGCCGGGGGTTGGCCGATGGCCTTGCGGAACATGGTGATAAAGCCGCTGGCGTTTTCATAGCCGAGGTCCAGCGCTACCGTCTGCACGCTTTCGCCTTTCGCCAGGCGCTGCAGTGACAGGATCACATGCAGCTGTCGGCGCCAGCGGCCGAAACTCAGGCCAATCTCCTCGAGCAACAACCGCGTCATGCTGCGTTCGCTCATGCCGATGCGCACGGCCCATTCGCCCAGGGTGGCCTTGTCGCTGGGGTTGGCCAGCAAACTGTCGGCCAGGCGCCGGAGCCGAGTGTCCCGTGGCATGGGCAAGTGCAGGGCTTCAATCGGTGCCAGCGCCAGTTCGTCCAGCAGCGTGGCCACCAACCGGCCCTGGGCACCCTCGGTGTCGTACAGCGGCGGGAAGCTGACAGCTTTGCTGATCAATTCGTGTAACAGCGGCGATACCGCCAGCGTGCAGCATTGCTGTGGCAGGGCGCCGGCAGCGTCTGGGTCAACCAGCAGGCAGTACACATCTGCAGCCCCGGAACCGCGTGCGGCATGGGAAAGTCCGCCGGGAATCCACAGCGCGCACTGGGGTGGCACGATCCAGATACCTTGTTCGATGACGCAATGAATCACCCCGCGCAACGTGTACATCAACTGGCCTTTGCGGTGCTGGTGCGGCGCGTGCTCCCAGTTGGCGGAGGTGCTCGAGGCGCTCACCGCGACCACGGCACGGGGAATCGCATCGGCAAGGGCTGGACGCAATGGGTCACGGGTTTCGAGGCGGTGGTTGTACATGGTGGTCTGCGTCGTGGCTGGATTGCGAAACATTCTGGCCATTCTGTGCAATGGCGTCCAGTGATGGCGTGGCTATTATGAGAAACATTCTCGTTAAAGGTGCTTCCCATGCAACTCGACAGTTCTACATTTCCCGTGGTGAAAATTGTTTTCGACGCCCCCAGCGACGCACCGCAAGACACCTTTGTGGCGTTCGAGGCGTTGTTGCAGCGCGAAGAACCCTTCGTACTGCTGCATGAAAAAGCCGTGGACGAAAGCACCCACGAGCACTCCCACGAAGAGCGCAAACAAGCGTCTATCTGGATGAAGAAGAACAAGGTGGCCCTGCGTACTTTCGTCAAAGGCATGATCCAGGTAGAGCCCAGCGCGGCCAAACGCCTGGCGCTCAAGCCGTTTGCGGTGATGTTTGGCAAGGCGTGGGGCTACCCGTTGCTGGTAGTCGAATCCACGGATCAGGCTTGGGCACTGGCGCGGGACGTGGTGGATACCCAGGTGTCGGACGTGGCGCACTATTGAGTGGAGGGCGGGGTTTCGGTGGCGTTGAAGGGCGCGCATGGCTGGCTGGAAAAAACCTCAAACGTAGGAGCTGTCGAGCGTTAGCGAGGCTGCGAAAGCGGTGGGTCAGCCGACCTCAATGTTGGAGAGCTGACGCCATCGCAGCCTCGCTAAAGCTCGACAGCTCCTACGCGTATTCAGTGTCCTCAAGTGGCTTGATCCGGGTTGGCAGACTGGCACCGAGGCTGAGGAACGCGCCCGGTTCAGGCTCAATTCCAACGCCAATCTTTACACCAGCAGCCTGCCTGGCCCCGGCGTTTCAGGTATCCTCCGCGCCCCGCTCACCAACTATTCCCAAACCATGCCAGAACACAACATGCAGGCCCTCCTGGAGTCGATCCTCGAGGAAGTTCGTCCACTGATCGGCCTCGGCAAGGTCGCCGATTACATCCCCGCACTGGCCGACGTACCGGCGCAGCAGCTGGGCATTGCCGTGTATGGCAATGACGGCTCGTTCTACTGCGCGGGTGATGCTCACACCCTGTTCTCCATACAGAGCATCTCCAAGGTATTCAGCCTGGTGCAGGCCATCGACCATGGCGGCGAAAGCATCTGGGAGCGCCTGGGTCATGAGCCGTCGGGGCAGCCGTTCAACTCCATGGTGCAGCTGGAGTTTGAGCGCGGCCGGCCACGCAACCCGTTTATCAATGCCGGTGCGCTGGTGATCTGCGACATCAACCAATCGCGCTTTGCCGTGCCGATCCTGTCCATGCGCGACTTTGTGCGGCGGTTGTCGGGCAACCCGCAGATCCTGGTCAACAGCGTGGTGGCCGAATCCGAAGCCCAGCACGGCGCGCGCAATGCGGCGATGGCGTACCTGATGAAGTCGTTCGGCAACTTCCACAATGATGTGGATGCGGTGCTGCACAGCTACTTCAACTACTGCGCATTGCAGATGAGCTGCCTGGATCTGGCGAAGGCGTTTTGCTTCCTGGCGAATGAAGGCGTGTGCACCCACAGCGGCGAGCAGATTCTGACGGCGCGGCAGACCAAGCAAGTGAACTCGATCATGGCCACCAGCGGGCTGTATGACGAGGCGGGGAACTTTGCTTATCGCGTTGGCTTGCCGGGCAAGAGCGGGGTAGGCGGCGGGATTCTCGCGGTGGTGCCGGGGCAGTTTACGGTGTGCGTGTGGTCACCGGAGCTGAATGCGGCGGGCAATTCCCTGGCGGGGATGAAGGCGTTGGAGTTGTTGAGCGAGCGGATCGGATGGTCGGTTTTTTGAAGAAACTTGATCGCTCCCACGCTCTGCGTGGGAGCGCTGCCCTGGACGCTCTGCGTCTGCCTTTGTGACGCGGAGCGTCACCTTAGGCATTCCTACGCAGAGCGTGAGAACGAGCCTCCCTGACACCATTCGTCGCTACTGGTAATTCTGACAGTATTTTTTCGGCATCTCGAAGCCTACAACCCTTGATAAACCGCCCAATCAAGGATGAAAGGTAAGAATATGACGAATGCTATTGTCAGATGCTTTGCCAAAACACTCGCGCCCTTGGGGTTGGCAGCATTCGTCATGCTGGCCTCAACCACAGCCCAGGCCGAGATCACCACCTGCACGGATCAGTACGTCTCGGTTGCGCTGGTGCCGGGTGGCCCTGCGCAAAAAGTCTACGGGCAACTGTGTGTTCCAGCCTCCGCAGTTGGGCGTACGGTGCAGTTGCTGATTCACGGGCTCACGTACTCTCACCTCTATTGGAATTGGGATTACCAGCCGCAGATCTATTCATACGTCAAGGTGATGAACGCTGCAGGCTATGCCACCTTCGCCATTGACCGGATAGGGATCGGCCAGAGCGACCACCCGCCCGCCGTGACGATCACCCTTGAGACCAATGCCTACGTCGCCCGTCAGTTGGTGCAGGGGCTGCGCAACGGAACGATCGGAGGCACGGGGTTCGCCCGTGTTATCGCAGTCGGGCACTCTTATGGGGCCCTGACAGCGGTTATAGAATCTGCCACATGGAACGATGTCGATGGGGTGGTCCTTACGGGCATGTCCCATGTGTTCTCGGTCATTGGCCCATTGATTCTGTTGCCGACGCTGATTGCCGTGCAGGCCGACCCTGTGCTTAGCCAGTTGAACCTCCCGCTGCTTTACCTCACGACCCTGGCCGGGACTCGGCAAAACAGTTTCTACTTCGCCCTCAACGCCGACCCGGCGGTGGTAGCTCGGGATGAACAGACGAAAACCACGGTCACGCTGACAGAAGTCGCCACTGTCCTGGACTACCTGCTGCTGTCACTTGGCATAAAGACCCACGTCCTGGTTGTGAATGGCGATTACGATCAGCTGTTCTGCGGTTTGCTGCCGCTTTCCTGCAGCTCACCGTTGTCTGCGTTCAACCATGAGCAGGCGTTTTATCCAAACGCGCAATCCTACGAGCAGGCGGTGGTTCCCAATGCAGGCCATAGCATCAATCTGCAGCGCAACGCACAGACGGGGTTCGCCATCATTCGCGAGTGGGTGGACAGGAAGGTAGGCAACTGAGGTGAGATGGATCGTTCCCACCATGCAGGAACGATCATCAAGGTTTTATGCCGCTGGGTGGGTCACGTTCAATGCCTTGTCGACCAGCAATTGCACGCCTTCGATCATGCGGCAGATGCCCAGCGCCACATTGCGTTGGGCTCCGTCGACTTCAAAGGCCAGGTGGGTGGCGATCTCGCTGATGGAGGCCAGGTCCTGGGACGCGTTGACCAGCAGGGTTTCCGTGCCCAGGTCGGCGCGCACGGTGAAGAGCCCATCGGTAGGTTCGGGTATCGGTTTGCCGGGATTAAGGTAGTGGTTGATCGCGCGATAGGCCTCTTCGTGCAGTGTGCTGGTGCCGAAGTCTGGATGGCCTGGGGGATTGGGGCTGTCTTTAATCATGGTGAAACTCCAAGGGAAGTGGAGCTGCCACGATTCGCGGTCAAACGAATTAGGGTGGCAGCTATACGCGGGTTGACCGACCGGTCCCAAGGAAACCCGGCATACCCGAAGGTATCCCGCGTACAGCTGCCGCGACACGATACAACAGACGTGAAAAAAACGCCTGAGTCGATGTTGGCACAGGTGTACTTGGGAAGGCGGACGGTCAAATCCGGCCGCTGAATTGGCAGCGACCGCGGGAGGTTAGTCAGCCCGAGTCCGACCGACAACCTGAAACAGTTGTCGGAAAAATCCGAGCATGTCTCCGTCAGTCAGGGACGGTCCATGTTGTCCAATCGTGTCGTCCAGGCCGCCGCCAAGTCGGTGCTCCGGCTATTTGCGAGCGTTGATGAGGGCGCCGGTCTTCTGGGGCGACGCGGCGCCTTTGAGTTTTTCGCGAGCAAGCTCGCTCCTACAGGGAGAGGCGATCCAGCAGGCTGTACCATGCCACGCCCGCGCCGATGTAGAAGCGTTGCAAGCCATGCAACGGCAACCGTTGCAAAGGTGTCACCGGGTACGCGAACGCTGAACGGCTGTCACACAAGCGTCCCGCCAGTTGCTGGCCCAGGCTGGTACACAACGCAATCCCGCGCCCGTTGCAACCCAGCGCCAGGGTCAAGCCGGGCGCGGGTTCGTGGACGTGGGGCATAAAGTCCCGGGTGATCGCTATTCGTCCTGCCCAGCGGTACTCGAAGTCCAGCTTGCCCAGTTGCGGAAACAACAACGCCAGGGAGCGTTCCAGGTGCGCAAAGTCCGCGGGCCCGGTGGGGTCTTCGAACAGTCCGCGCCCGCCCATCAACAAGCGACCATGGGCATCCTTGCGAAAGTACAGCAGCAGGCGTTGGGCGGTGGAGACGGTTTCCTGCCCGGGCAAAATGCTCTCTGCCGCAGCCCCGCTCAAGGGGCGGGTGGCGACGATAAAGCTGTTGGCCGCGAGCACACTCTGGGCCATGCCGGGCCACAAGTCGCCGCTGTAGCCGTTGGTGGCCAGCACCACTTGGCCGGCAGACACCTGCGCGCCGCTGGCGGTTTGCAACTTCCAGCCAGCCCCTGCCTGTTGCATCGCGGTCACGGCGCTTTGCCCGTGGATGCGTACGCCCGCCGCCTGCGCTGCACGCACCAGGCCGCGCGCATAGGCCAGGGGTTGGATGGCGCCAGCGCGGCCGTCCAGCCAGCCACCGGCAAACGCCTGGCTGCCCATGCGAGCGGACACCGCGCCGGCATCGAGGCGCTGCACCGGCATCCCGCGGCGCTCCCATTGTTCGGCCCGGGCATGCAGGCCCGCCACACCTTTTTCGGAATAGGAAACCTGCATCCAGCCCTTGCGCGTGGGGGCGCAGTCAATGCCATGGCGCTGGATCAGGTTGAACACCAGGTCCGCCGAGTTGGACACGGTATGGATCAGCGGCTCGGCGCGCTCGGCACCGTACCTCTGCACCAGTTGATCCGGGTCGTATTTGAGCGTCGGGTTGACTTGCCCGCCATTGCGCCCGGACGCGCCCCAGCCAGGTTCGTTGGCTTCCAGCACGCACACGCTCACGCCACGTTCCGCCAGGTGCAGGGCCGTGGACAAGCCGGTGTACCCGGCGCCGACGATGGCCACGTCCACCTTCAATGACTCAACCAGCGCGGGTGTCGGCGGTGCAGCGGGCGCGGTCGCCGCCCAGAGTGACTTCATGACAGGCTCCGGGTATTGGCCGTCGGATGCAGCACGCGGCGCAGGAAGTCCTGGGTGCGCGGCTGTTGCGGGTTGCCCAGTACCTGCTCAGCCGGCCCGCTCTCCACGATGTAGCCGCCGTGCAGGAAGCACACGCGGTCGGCCACTTCCCGGGCAAAGCCCATTTCGTGGGTCACCACGATCATGGTCATGCCTTCGTCGGCCAGGGTGCGCATCACCTCCAGCACATCGCCCACCAGTTCCGGGTCAAGGGCCGAGGTGGGTTCGTCGAACAGCATGGCGTCGGGTTTCATCGCCAGTGCGCGGGCGATGGCCACCCGCTGTTGCTGGCCGCCGGAGAGTTGTTCCGGGTAGGCATCGGCCTTGGCTGACAGGCCGACTTTATCCAGCAGCGCCAGGGCTTCCTCCCGGGCCTGTTTCAGCGGTTCGCCTTTGACGTACACCGGGCCTTCCATCACGTTTTCCAGCACGGTGCGATGGGGGAACAGGTTGAAGCGCTGGAACACCATGCCCATGCGGCTGCGCAGGGCATGCACGGTCTTGCTGCTGCGCTGCACGGTTTCACCGAACACGCGGATGGTGCCGCCGTCGTAGGCTTCCAGGGCGTTGATGCAGCGCAGCAGGGTGGATTTGCCCGAGCCGGACGGGCCGATCAGGCACACCACTTCGCCCTTGGCCACGTCCAGGTCGACGCCGTGCAGTACGCGATGGGTGCCGTAGTGTTTTTGCAGTTGGCGAATCTCGATCATGCTTTTTTCCTCCGGCCCAGGTGCTGTTCCATGCGGCGCAGGCCATACACCAGCGGCAGGCTCATCAGCAGGTAGAGCAAGGCGACCAGGGTGTAGACAGTCATGTTCTGGAATGTGGACGAGGCGATCAGTTGGCCCTGGCGCGTCATCTCGGCGACGGTGATGGTGGACACCAGCGACGAGTCCTTGAGCATCATCACCAGGGTGTTGCCGTAGGGCGGCAAGGCGATGCGAAAGGCCTGGGGCAGGATCACCCGGCGCATCATCAGCGCCGAGCGCATGCCTAAGGCTTCGGCAGCTTCACGCTGGCCTTGCTCCACGGCGATGATGCCGGTACGGAAGTTTTCGGCCTGGTACGCCGAGTAGGCGATGCCCATGCCGATCACGCCCGCCTGGAATGCGCTGAGGTGCACGCCCATGTCCGGCAACACGAAGTAGATGTAGAACAGCTGCACGATGATCGGCAGGCCGCGAATCACGTTGATCACGGTGCTCGCCGCCCACGACAGCGCACGGATCGGCGACAGCTTGAGCAACGCCAACACCAGGCCGATGGCGCTGCTGAGCAGGAACGACAAAACGGTGATCTGAATCGTCACCCAGGCGCCCTGAAGCAGGATCGGCAGGAAGTCCCGGGCGTTTTGCAGGAATTCAGCCGGGTTCATGGCTGCACCTGGGCATCAAGTCCCCACTTCTTGAGGATCGCGTCCAGGCTGCCGTCAGCCTTGATGCTGGCGATGGCCTGGTTCAGGCGCGCGAGGGTTTCGCTGTCGCCCTTGCGCACCACCAGGCACACCTCGCCGACGTTCACCGGCTTGTAGTCGGCGGCGAGCTTCACGCCCTTGAACAGCTTCTGGCGGATCTGGTAGGCCACCACCGGCTGGTCACCCACGGCGGCCTTGATGCGGCCCAGGCTCAGGTCGCGGACCATTTCGCCGATGGAGTCGTAGGTGCGGATTTCCTTGAAGATCCCCAGCTTGTTGAGCATGTCGTAGAAGATCGTGCCGGCTTGTACGCCGACCACTTGGTCCTTCAAGGAACTGAGGTCGGTATAGGTCGCGTTGTCGTCGGCACTCACGATCAGGCCCTCGCCGTAGGCGTACACCGGCGCGCTGAAGTCCACCACCTGGGCACGCTCCGGGGTCTTGAGCATGCCGGCGGCGATGAAGTCGAGCTTGCCGGAAGTCAGGGACGGAATCAGTGCGGCAAAGTTGGTCTGCTCAATTTCACTGGTGAAGCCACCGGCCTTGCCCACGGCATTGGCGACGTCAACCATCACGCCTTGGATGCTGTTGCTCTTGATGTCGAGGAAGGTGAACGGCGAACCGCTGGCCGTTGCACCGACTTTGTACGAGGCCGCACCGGCGGCGTGCACGGTTGCTACGCAAAAGGTGGCGCAAATACCGAAGGCGAGGCGGCGAAACAAGGGCGAAAGACTGTTCATCGGGTTACTCCAGAAGGAAAACGGATCGTCAGTACCGCAAGCGGTTGGAAAGCAAACCGCAAGCTCTATGCCATTTCGATTCAATAAAATCGTTTAGCGGTATAGAAAATCGATAAAATGAACCATTCGTATCGGTATGCGATTTTAAGTGGTCGTATTTTGCAGTTTGGTGTAGAAATATCGCCACGCTTGATCGACCTGACCGCGAGTTCGCCATGTCTGAAGAACGCAACAGCTTGCACAATCAATCCCTGGAAAAAGGCCTGTCGGTGCTCAAGGCATTCAGCGCACAGCGCCGCAGCATGAGCCTTGCAGAGGTGGCCGAGGCCGCCGGCATGACCAAAAGCTCGGCCCAGCGCATGGTGTTTACCCTGGAGAGCCTGGGTTACCTTCGGAAACACTCGCGCACGCGCCATTACCAACTCACCCCGCGGGTGCTGGAGTTGGGCTTCAGTTATCTGGATGCGCATTCGTTGATCGAGGTGGCCAACCCATTCCTCTCGGAATTGACCCGCCTGACCGGAGAAACCTCGTGCCTGACCGAGCCTGCGGGTTACGACATGACCTATATCGCGCGGTTTGTCAGCTCAGGCTTTGTGCCGGTACACATGCCGATTGGCTCGCGGGTGCCGATGTACTGCACGGCGTCGGGCCGGGCGTATTTGAGTGCGTTGCCGCAGGATGAGGCGTTGGCATTGATCGAGAACAGCCAGCGGGTGGCGCATACCAGCCAGACGTTGACTGAGGTCGACAGGATCATGGCGTCGTTGCAGCAGGTGCGCGAACAGGGCTATGCGGTGAATGGCCAGGAGCTGTTCCTGGGCGACATGACCATCGGCGCGCCGGTGCTGGGGGCGAATGGCCGGCCGGTGGCGGCGGTGCATGTGGTGGCGCCGACCAGTCGGTGGAGCAGGGCGGATGCGGAGAAGCAGTTGGCGCCGGCGTTGTTGCAGTGTTCAAGGGCGTTGAGCAATTCGGCGCGCAACCTTGAATAGGTAAGCTATCGAACAAACAACACGGTCAGTGTGGGAGCTGGCTTGCCTGCGATAGCGGTGGGTCAGTGAGCCCATACGGTTCTGACCCACCGCTATCGCAGGCAAGCCAGCTCCCACATTTGATTTTCATTGCTTTGAGGTTTGGGTCGGCCCCAACAAAAAATGCGCCCCTTCGGGCTAATGCCAGTCAGTTAAGCTGACTGGCATTTTTATTTCTGATCGGATACTTCGGTGATTTCAGCCGAATCGCCCGAGGATATACGCGCTCCTCACGTCGATGCGGCAGCACATAGTGCGGCGCTGAAGCATGAAGCTCGGCCAAATACTTGGGGATGTTCCCGGAACGGTCGGCGCAGACGCTGTTGATAAACCCCAGAATCGCCCAAGTGCAAGCGGTGAAGCTCATTTCGCTCGGATAAATGCCAGGACAGTGGCGACTCATTTCCACCATCTGATAACGCAACAAGTTGTAGCCTAACAATACGCCCCACAACTCTTGTTCGATCATCTCTGGCGTCTTGCTGCGCAGCGTATAACTGCTGTTGAGCAGCGTCTGTTTCATCTCTCGAAACCCTAGTTCGATCTCCCATCGCTGGCTGTACAGATCGACGATTTCGTCGGGCGGGAAGCGCAGCGGATCGCTCATCGAGGTCAGGATCTGACACATCTTGCCCTTTACGGTTTTGCTCAGCAGCCGTGCAGTCAGGCGCTCCGGCAGTCCCGGCCATTGCTTGCGCGCCTGCGGCGAGGTGCTCAGCGAAACCACCGCATCTTGACGCCCCAGACGCTGAATGACTTCGTACTGCGCACCTTTGCGCAGCGGCATCAGCCAATGTCGCTCGGTGCCCGCCTGCTGCCACTGATGCAGTAAACCCAAAGAATAAAAACCGCGATCAAACAGCGTCAGCGAGTGATCGGGCGTGGTTTCAATCAGCTTTTCCGCCAGTTTCATTTCGTTGCTGCGATAGCCATCAAAAGCACTGCCGATCAGCAAGTGACTGGTCAATTCCATTTGGCAAACCATACGCACCTGAGGAAAGCCCGTATCACCATGCTGATTGCTGGCGGAATCGTAACGCGCGCGGTTTTCGGCAGTATCGGGTGTTCGCCAGACGACGCCGTCGACGCCCAACAAACGCAAACCCGCCCACGTTGGGTGATCGGCCGCCTCATGCCAATTTTTCTGAGTCAGATCGAAGACCTGCCTTACCGCTTCGCTGCCCAATCTCTGACGGGCCTGGACTACGGCGCTGGGCGCCACCAGCGGACGCTGGCCCGGCAGCATGATGTTCATGCGACTAACCACATCCCATGCCGACATACGCCGGAAGAACGCCATGGAAATCACGCACCACAGCATCATTTCCAGCGGCAAGCGCCGCTTGCGCAGGGTCGCCACACCGGCCTGTTCAAGCGCCTGTTCGACCAAGGAAGGATCGAGCAAGGCATCCAATCCCTCGATGGCGTTGGGGGTAGAGGCGATGTTGTGGGTCAGTTCCAGTGCTCGAGCGAGACGCATAAAAAAATCCGATGCCAGTACGGCATCGGATTTTGATTTCTTGCGGCCAAAGGTCAAGCGAGAAGGCTTAACTGACTGGCATTAGCCCCTTCGGGCGCATTTTTTGTTCGGTCAACTATCGCCGATCAGGCAATCGCATCCCAGGCACGGTCACCGTTCTCGTCTTTGATCCGAGTCGGCAACCCCATCACGTCCAGCGCTTTCAGGAACGGCTCAGCCGGCAGTTCCTCGACGTTGGCCATGTGCTTCACATCCCACTCGCCACGGGCAACCAGCAGCGCTGCGGCTACAGGCGGTACGCCAGCGGTGTAGGAGATGCCCTGGCTGTCGGTCTCGGCGAAGGCTTCTTCGTGGCAGGCCACGTTGTAGATGAACAGCTCGCGTGGCTGGCCATCCTTGGTGCCTTTGACCAGGTCGCCAATGCAGGTCTTGCCGGTGTAGCCCGGTGCCAGCGAAGACGGGTCGGGCAGCACGGCCTTGACCAGTTTCAGCGGCACGACTTCCAGGCCTTCGGCGGTGGTGACCGGTTTTTCGGAGAGCAGGCCGAGGTTTTTCAGCACGGTGAACACGTTGATGTAGTGTTCGCCGAAGCTCATCCAGAAACGCACATTGGGCACGTCGAGGTTTTTCGACAGCGAGTGCACTTCATCGTGGCCGGTCAGGTACAGGTTCTGCGAACCGACCACAGGCAGGTCGTCGGTACGTTTGACTTCGAACATGGTGTTGCTGGTCCACTGGCTGTTCTGCCAGCTCCACACCTGTCCGGTGAATTCGCGGAAGTTGATTTCCGGGTCGAAATTGGTGGCGAAATATTTGCCGTGGGAGCCGGCATTGACGTCGAGAATATCGATCGAATCAATGCGGTCGAAATGCTTTTGCTGCGCCAGCGCGGCATACGCGTTGACGACACCCGGGTCGAAGCCCACGCCGAGAATGGCCGTGATGTTCTTCTGTTTGCACTCTTCCAGGTGGTTCCATTCGTAGTTGCCGTACCACGGCGGGGTCTCGCAGACCTTGCCCGGCTCTTCGTGGATGGCGGTGTCGAGGTACGCCACGCCCGTGTCGATGCAGGCACGCAGTACCGACATGTTGAGGAACGCGGAACCGACGTTGATGACGATCTGCGATTCGGTTTCGCGGATCAGTGCCTTGGTCGCTTCCACGTCCAAAGCGTTCAGCGCAAAGGCTTGAATCTGGGCGGGTACCTTGAGGCTACCCTTGGCCTTGACGCTGTCGATGATGGCCTGGCATTTGGAGATGTTGCGCGACGCGATAGCAATACGACCGAGTTCGTCGTTGTGCTGCGCGCACTTGTGGGCCACCACCTTGGCGACACCTCCTGCACCAATGATAAGAACGTTCTTTTTCAATTGCTTTATCTCTCCTTTATCTGTCCGCTTTACGAAAGGCTGGACAGGTAGTCGTCGTAACCAAATTCACGAACCACTTCGACTGTACCGTCGAGTTGTTTCACTACGATGGACGGCATTTTCAGGCCGTTGAACCAGTTTTTCTTGACCATGGTGTAGCCTGCCGTGTCGATGAACGACAGTCGATCGCCGATGGCCAGCGGCTGATCAAATTGGTACTCACCGAAGATGTCCCCGGCCAGGCACGACTTGCCGCACACCATGTAGGTGTGTTCGCCATTGCTTGGCGCCAGTTTGGCGTTGAGGCGATAGATCAGCAGGTCCAGCAGGTGGGCCTCGATGGAGCTGTCTACCACGGCGAGGTTCTTGCCGTTGTAGAGGGTGTCGAGCACGGTCACTTCCAGGGAGGCGCTGTTGGTGATCGCCGCTTCGCCGGGTTCCAGGTACACCTGCACGTCGTACTTCTGCGAGAACGCCTTGAGGCGCTGGCAGAAGGCGTCGATGGCATAGCCTTCACCGGTGAAGTGGATGCCGCCGCCGAGGCTGACCCAGTTGACCTTGTGCAGCAGCGCGCCGAAGCGTTCTTCGATGGTGTTGAGCATCTGGTCGAACAGGTTGAAGTCACCGTTCTCGCAGTTGTTGTGGAACATGAAGCCGGAGATCTGCTCGATCACGCCTTCGATCTTCACCGGGTCCCACTCGCCCAGACGGCTGAACGGGCGCGCCGGGTCGGCCAGCAGGTAGTCGGAGCTGCTCACCTGCGGGTTGACGCGCAGGCCGCGGGTCTTGCCTTCGCTGCGTTCGGCAAAGCGCTGCAGCTGGCTGATGGAGTTGAAGATGATCTTGTCGCAGTTATCCAGCATCTCTTCGATTTCATCGTCGGCCCAGGCCACGCTGTAGGCGTGGGCTTCACCTTCGAACTTCTGGCGACCCAGCTTCAGCTCGTACAGCGACGACGAGGTGGTGCCGTCCATGTATTCCTGCATCAGGTCGAACACCGACCAGGTGGCGAAACACTTGAGGGCCAGCAGAGCCTTGGCGCCAGACTGTTCGCGCACGTAGGCGATCTTCTGCATGTTGACCAGAAGCTTCTGTTTGTCGATGAGGTAGTACGGCGTTTTGATCATTTTCAGAGCCTGCGGCGGTGCCTGCCAAAAAAGGACACGCATTGTGCCCGCACTTGGGACAGATCGAAAGGTTAGTCAGCGGAATTTGCTGGCCCGGTTATAAGCTGGCCTGTGAATATGACAGCCCGTAGGTATGATGAGCCGCTTTGATAACGGACCACGGCTTCGGCGACGAGAGGTGAGAATGGACGCATGGACGCTGCATTGGCTGGAAGCTTCGGGGAGCCTGGCGCAGTTTCGCGCTGAGCTGATCCGTGAATGTGATGTCGCCTACGAGGCCATTGCGCAGATGATGCCGCCGCCGCGCCTGGACATTCTGATCCAGCGATTGCCGGGGGAGACACTTCCCGAGCTGGGCCTGGTGGGGCGTGCTTATCGCAGCACCCTGTTCAGCATGACCCTTGACCCCGACAACCCGAATTTCCTCGCCAGCCTGCAAAGCGGTGTATTGCGCCGGCACGTGGTGCATGAGGTTCACCATTGCCTGCGCATGGCAGGCCCGGGTTATGGCTGGACGCTGGGGGAGGCGATGGTCAGTGAAGGCCTGGCCGGGCAGTTTGTGCGACGGGTGCTGGGCAGTGAGCCAGAGTTGTGGGAGCGGGCGCTTGCCCCCCAGGAACTGCTGAGTGCCCCGGTAGACCGCCAGCTTCTCGAGGCCACGTATTACGACCACAGCGAATGGTTCTTTGGTACCGGCGCGCGGCCAAAGTGGCTGGGGTACACGCTGGGCTACCAGATGGTGGAAGCCTGGCTGGCAAAGCAGGGCGACGTGGACGCTGCCACATGGGTCAACGTGCCCGCCCAGGACATACTCGCCAACGCCGCCAAAGAGGGGCTGGTGGCCTGACGCTGAAACACAAAACCACCAAACAACCCCAATCCCCTGTGGGAGCCGTCGAGCTTTAGCGAGGCCGCGAAGGCGGCGGTACAGCCGACAACCAGGTTGCCTGACACACCGCTATCGCAGCCTCGCCAAAGCGGTGATCGTTCCCACGCTCTGCGTGGGAATGCCGCCTCGGACGCTCTGCGTCCATCGGGCGATGCAAGGTTCAAGTCTTGCGCAGTGGTGACGCAGAGCGTCACGGGATGCATTCCCACGCAGAGCGTGGGAACGATCAGCGTGGGAACAAAAAACGCATCTGCACTGACATCAAACCGTCATCTCCCCATCGCCTGACTGCCACATTCCCCCGTTACTGTCCTCGCCAATGAGATCGATCTCAAGCGAGTGACAATGACTGATTTGAAAGACGTAGCGCGGCTGGCCGGCGTATCCCGCGCCACCGCCGCCCGCACCTTTGCCTCCCCGGAACAAGTGCGCCCGGCTACCCGTGAGCAGGTATTCGCCGCCGCCCGCGAGCTGGGTTTCAGGCCCAACCTGCTGGGCCGCCAATTGCGCCTGCAAACCACCAACCTGATCGGCGTGGTGGTGCCCAACCTGCTTAACCCGGTGTTCGCCGAGCAGTTCCAGGCCATGGAGCGCGCCGCGCGCCTGCGTGGCTATAACCTGTTGCTGGCGACCACCGACTACAGCGCCGAGCGCGAAAGCAGTGTGGTGGAAGAACTGCTGCGCCAGCGTGTCGATGGTTTGGTGCTGACCGTTACCGACGCCGAAAGCAACAGCGTGCTCCACAGCCTGGCCACGGAAGAAACACCGTTCGTGCTGGCCTACCACCAACCCGACAACCCCAACTACAGCGCCGTCTCGGTGGATAACCGCGCCGGCATGGCCCTCGCGACCCGTTATCTGCTGGAAGCGGGCCATCGCCGGATCGCCATGGTCGCCGGCCCCGCGTTGCAGTCCGATCGGGCCCGCCTGCGCTACGCCGGGTATTGCGATGCCATGGGCGAGTACGGTCTCGATAGCCAACCCGTGATCGAAATGCCAGCCCACACCCAAGCTGAATTCGCCGCCATCGAACCCTTCCTGCACGGCCCCCGGGCCCCCACAGCGCTGGTGTGTTCCAACGATTTTCTCGCCATCAGCCTGATCGCCGAACTGCGTCGCCACGGCTGGAACGTGCCCGAACAACTCTCGGTGATGGGGTTCGACGGTATTTCCCTGGGCACCCAGATGCACCCGACGCTGTGCAGCGTGGTGCAGCCCATCGCGCTGTTGGCCAGCACCGTGATCGACCAACTGCTGGCGCAAATCGCCGGTAACCCACCGACTTCCCACTGCCTGCCGTGCCATGTCCGGCCGGGCGAAAGTACCCAACCCCATAAAGGAGACGCTTGATGAGCATGCTCAGTAAAACCCTGGCGGCATTGCTGCTGTGCGGCACGGCCAGCCTGGCCCAGGCCGCGGACACCGCGATTTGCTACAACTGCCCGCCAGACTGGGCGGACTGGGGCACGCAACTCAAGGCCATCGCAGCGACCACCGGCGTGCAGGTGCCGCTGGATAACAAGAACTCCGGCCAGTCCCTGGCGCAGTTGGTGGCCGAGAAAGCCGCGCCGGTGGCCGATGTCGTCTACTACGGCGTGACGTTCGGCCTGCAAGCGCAGAAGGCCGACGTGGTGGAGGGCTATAAACCCAAAGGCTGGGAGCAGATTCCCGCCGGCCTGAAAGACCCGGACGGCCAGTGGTTCGCGATTCACTCCGGTACCCTCGGCATCATGGTCAACGTCGATGCCCTGGGCGGGCTGCCGGTGCCGCAAAGCTGGGCCGACCTGCTCAAGCCTGAGTACAAAGGCATGGTCGGCTACCTCGACCCGTCCAGCGCTTTCGTCGGCTACGTCTCGGCGGTGGCGATCAACCGCGCCATGGGCGGCGACCTCGATAACTTCGCGCCGGCCATCGACTACTTCCAGAAGCTGGCGAAAAACGCCCCCATCGTGCCCAAGCAAACCGCCTATGCGCGGGTGCTCTCCGGCGAGTTGCCGATCCTGGTGGACTACGACTTCAACGCCTACCGCGCCCGCTACAAGGACAACGCCAATGTCGCCTTCGTGATTCCCAAGGAAGGCAGCATCAGCGTGCCGTACGTGATGAGCCTGGTGGCGAACGCACCGCATCGCGCCAACGGTGAAAAGGTCCTGGACTTCGTTCTGTCCGATGCGGGCCAGGCGCTCTGGGCCAAGGCCTACCTGCGCCCGGTCCGGCCCGTGCAGATGCCGGCGGACGTCGCCGCGCAGTTTCTGCCGGACAGCGACTACGCCCGGGCCGGCGTGGTGGATTACCAAAAAATGGCCGCCGTGCAGGAAGCCTTCGCCGCGCGTTACCTGAGTGAGGTCAAGTAAGTGAAGGCACTCTTGCGGCCAAATCCCGCCTGGGCACTGGCCCCGGCGTTTGCGGTGCTGCTTGCGTTCTGGTTGTTGCCGTTGGCGCACCTGATGGTGCTGGGCGGTGAAAGCCGCGACAGCCACGGCAGCGGTTACTGGCAAGTGCTGAGCAGCGCGCAATACCTGGGCAGCCTGGCGCAAACCTGCGTGCTCGCGGTGCTGGTGACGTTGGCGGCGCTGCTGGTGGGCGGCATCGCCGGTGTGTTTCTCGCCCGCCAGCAATTCTTCGGGCGTTCGGCGCTGGTGGCGTTGTTGACGTTTCCCCTGGCGTTTCCCGGTGTGGTGGTGGGTTTCCTGGTGATCCTGCTGGCGGGCCGACAAGGCTTGTTCGCCGCACTCGGGCTTCAGTTGGCCGGTGAGCGCTGGATCTTTGCCTATTCATTGGCAGGGTTGTTTGTCGGCTACCTGTACTTCTCGATTCCACGGGTGATCCTCACGGTGATGGCGGCGTGTGAAAGCCTCGACCGCAGCCTCGAGGAAGCGGCCCACTCACTGGGGGCCGGGCATTGGCGGGTGGTGTGCGACGTGATCGTGCCGGGCCTGGCGCCGGCCCTGGCATCCTGCGGGGCGATCTGTTTTGCCACGTCCATGGGCGCCTTCGGCACGGCGTTCACCCTGGGTACGCGGCTGAACGTGACGCCCGTCGCTATCTATAACGTGTTCACCAACTACGCCAACTTTGCGGTAGCCGCGGCACTCTCGGTGGTGCTCGGCGCGGTGACCTGGGCCGTGCTGTTGCTGACGCGGCGCCTGGTGAAAAACGCGGGGACGGTCCTGTGAAGCGCTCATCGCTGTTTGTCATCCAGTTGCTGTTTACCTTGCTGGTCTGCGCCTTCATGTTGGTGCCGGTATTGATGTCATTGCTGGCGGGGCTGACGCGTAATTTCTTCGTCGGCCTGTCCAGCGGCCTGACGTTCGACTGGTTGATTCAGGTATGGCAGGCCTACTCGCCGACGGTCTGGCTCTCGCTGCAACTGGCCCTGGCCTGTGCGGTGTGTGTCTGTGTGATCGGCGTGCCGGCGGCGTATGCCCTGGTGCGGATGAACAACCGCTTCAGTCGCGCCTTCGAGGAATTGATGGTGCTGCCGGTGGCCATGCCCGGCCTGGCCAGTGCCCTGGCGTTGTTGCTGACCTACGGCCAGTTCGGCGGGTTTCGCAGCAGCTGGTTGTTCATCCTGGTGGGGCACGTGTTGTTCACTTTGCCGTTCCTGGTGCGCCCGGTGATGGCGGTGATGCAACGCCAGCAGTTGCCGGTGCTGGAAGAGGCCGCTGCGAGTCTGGGGGCCGGTCCCCTGCGACGCTTCTTCAGTGTGGTGGTGCCCAACTGCCGGGCGGGGATTCTCGCCGGGGTGTTGATGGTCGTGACCCTGTCCCTGGGCGAGTTCAACCTGACCTGGATGCTCCACACGCCGATGACCAAGACCTTGCCCGTCGGCCTCGCCGACAGCTACGCCTCGGCCCGCCTGGAAATCGCCAGCGCCTACACCCTTATCTTTTTGCTGATGATCGTGCCGCTGCTGATTGCGTTGCAGGCCATCAGCGCTCGTCTGTCCCGTGGAGAGCGTCGATGACCGCTATCACCATTCGCCTGAAGGGCTGCCGCAAGGCATTCGCCGACGGCACCGTTGCCGTGCAGAACCTCGACCTGACCATCGAGGGCGGCGAAACCCTGGCCATTCTCGGCCCGTCCGGTTGTGGCAAAACCACCACCTTGCGTTTGATCGCCGGCCTTGAGCGTCCCGATGCAGGTCAGGTTTTTTTCGGTGACACCGACGTCACGCGCCTGCCCATCGAGCGCCGTGATGTGGGCATGGTGTTCCAGAATTACGCGTTGTTTCCCAACCTGGATGTGGCCGGCAATATCGTCTACGGCCTGAAAATTCGCGGCGTCGCGCCGGCAGAGCGCAACAAGCGCTGTGACGAGTTGCTGGAACTGGTGGGCCTGCAGAACCATGGCAAGCGCAGCATCCATGAACTGTCGGGCGGCCAGCGCCAGCGTGTGGCACTGGCGCGCGCGTTGGCGCCTCGGCCCAAAGTGCTGTTGTTGGATGAGCCGTTGGCCGCCCTCGATGCACAGTTGCGTGAGCGCCTGCGCAGTGAGCTGGACCAGCTATTGCGCGGCCTGGGCATCACCTCGGTGTTCGTCACCCACGATCAGGGCGAAGCCATGGCCCTGGGAGATCGCATCCTCGTGATGGAGCAGGGGCGTATCGCGCAACTGGCCAGCCCGCGGGAGATCTACCAGCAGCCGGCCAACGCGTTTGTTGCAGGCTTTGTGGGCAACCTGAATGCCTTTTCGGTGGTGGATCGCACGGCCCATGGCTTGAAAGTGTGCGGCGGCGAACTGCCGTGGCACGAAGCCCATCTGCCAGCCACCGTGTATTGCCGCCCCGAGCACCTGCGGGTGATGGAGAGCGAAGGGCACCTGCACGGGCATTTGCTGGCGCAGTTTTTCCAGGGCGCGCAAAGCCGCCTGCTGGTGGATGTCGGCGGCCCGCAACCGTTGCTGGTGGACAGCAGCGACAACCAGCTTCACGCCGTTGGCGCGCCGATTGCCCTGGCCATCGCCCCACACAAGCTGTTCACCCTGCATGCCTGACTTCAGAGAGCCTATTTTGAACCGTCCGTTTCTTGTTGCGCAGATCAGCGATCTGCACCTTAAAGCAGGTCAGCGCCTGACCTACGGCGTGGTCGATACCCTCGGTGCATTGCGCCGTGCCGTCGACCACCTGAATGCCAGTTACCCGAGGCCAGATATCGTGGTGATCAGCGGCGACCTGGTGGACTTTGGTCGCGCCGATGAATACGCCGTGCTGCACCCCGAGCTGGCCCGTTTGCAGATGCCTTGCTACCTGGTGCCGGGCAATCACGACAACCGCCAGCATTTGCTCGACGCCTTTGGTGATCACCGCTATTTGCCGGCGAGCGCCGACGGGCCGCTGGACTGGGTGGTGGACGACTACCCGGTGCGACTGATCGGCCTGGATTCGACGATCCCCGATGCCCATGGCGGCCAACTGCTGGACAGCCAATTGCAGTGGCTTGATCAGCAACTGGCGCTGCAGCCGCACGTGCCGACCCTGTTGATCTTGCATCACCCGCCGTTTATCAGCGGCATCGGCCATATGGACCGCGAGCCGTTCGTGAACGCCGCTGGGCTGGAAAAGGTCATCGCCCGTCACCCCCAGGTGGAACGCCTGTTGTGCGGGCATTTGCACCGGCCGATGCAGCGCCGTTTCGGCGGCAGTGTGAGCTGCGTATGCCCGGGCACGTCCCATCAAATCGTGCTGGATCTACAGGAGGCCGCGCCGGCGCATTTCAACCTGGAACCGGCGGGTTACCTCTTGCACCGCTGGGATGAACAGCAAGGGTTGGTCAGCCACAACGGCGTATTCGGGGACTACCCGGGGCCGTATCCGTTTTATGACGCTCATGGATTGATTGACTGAAGTTTCCCGGAGGTCCATCTCGCCCAACTTAATACCCGAGCACTTCTGAACAGTTGTTAACGCACCGGCCAACCGAAGTTTGGCCGAGTGCTTCCTGCTGCCTTTTTTATGCGCCCGCAACAGTGATTGCGCGCCGGAGTTCGTTCTGATGAAAGCCACACTACATGTACTAAGCGTATTGACCGGCGGCCTGGGCATGGCCCTGAGCCCCTTGGCCTCTGCTGATTTCCTGGGGGACAGCAAAGCCAACTTGAGCATGCGTAACTTCTACTTCAACAACGACAACCGCGACGGCGCCGCTGCACCGTCGAAGACCGAAGAGTGGGGCCAGGCGTTCATCCTCAACTACCAGTCGGGCTTCACCGACGGCACCCTCGGCTTTGGCCTGGACGCCATCGGCATGCTCGGCGTGACCCTCGACAGCAGCGCGGCGAAGCATGTCGGCAGCTCGATGATCCCCACCGATGATGGCAAGGCCGCGGACGATTGGGCCCGTGGCGGGGTGACCGCGAAGGCGCGCTTTGCCAAGACCGAGCTGCGCTACGGCTACCTGCGGCCGAACCTGCCGATCCTGGTGAGCAACGACGGCCGGCTGTTGCCGCAGTCGTTTGAAGGCGGGCAAGTCACCAGCAACGACATCGACAACCTGACCCTGATTGGCGGCCAGCTTGAGCATACGACGGGCCGCGGTTCCAGCGACGCCAGCGGCCTGGCGGTGGCCGGCGCGACCCAGGAAAGCAACAAGTTCACCTATGGCGGCGCCGACTACAACCTGACCAAAAACCTGCTGGTGCAGTACTACTATGCCAACCTTGAAGACTATTACCAACAGCACTTCGCCGGCCTGGTGCACGTATTGCCGATGGGCGACTACGGCTCGCTGAAAACCGATTTGCGTTACTTCAAGACCACCTCCGACGGCAAGAACGCAAGTGCCGCCGGGCGTGCCGATGGCTACAAGTTCGGCGGCTATACCAAGGGTGGAACCGGCGAGATCGATAACGACACCTGGAGCGCCGCGTTCATCTATTCCCTGGGGCCCCATGCGATCACGGCGGGCTACCAACGCGTGTCCGACGACAGCAACTTCGCCCAACTCAACCAGGGCGGCCTGGTGGGCAAGGGCGAGGCGGGCCCGAGTCTATACCTGTACACCGACCGAACCATCCAGACCTTCATCCAGGCCGGTGAGCGTACCGCTTTTGCCCAATACGCCTACGACTTTGCGGCGTTGGGCGTACCCGGCTTGAAGGCCTCGGTGATGTACCTCAAGGGCGACCATATCCTCACCACCAGCGGTAGCGATGGCAGCGAGTGGGAGCGGGATATTTCGCTGGATTATGTGGTGCAGAGCGGCACGTTCAAGAACGTCGGGTTCGGCTGGCGCAACGGCATGTCCCGCAGCGAAGTGGCACGGGACCAGGACCAGAACCGGGTGTTTGTGAACTACTCGATTCCGTTGATGTAAATCCTGAAGTCCATGCACCAGCCCTTGCGGCGAGGGCTGGTGCGTTCATAGCGACTTCATGTGCGTTGCATGCTCATCCTGTATCGACTCAAAACCGCAGCGCAGATAAAAGGCGGCGCCCTCGTGGGTGTCGGTAGACAGGCGCACAACACGGAACTGCTGCGCAGCGCGTTCCAGCAATTGGCCCACCAACGCCTTGCCTACATGCCGTTCCCTCGAAGCCTGTGCGACGTACACCCGGCGTAGCCTGCCAACGTCGGGCCCGGCGTAAGGGTCGCGGGACAAACCGCCAACGGCGATCAATTGCCCGCTATTGAAAACGCCCAAAAGACATTCGCCTGGCTGGTCGAACCGGTTGGAGCCGCTGTGCCACTCTGCAATCAGGCGCGTTAGAAATCTGAATCCTTCGGCGACGGCTTCTGCTTCCAGTATCAGGATCTCTTCGGGCAACGCCGAGAGGGTGCGTATCGACAAGCCGTTCGTTGATCTATCCACTGTATTGACTCAATTCCCTGTTCAATGCAGCGACTATAACGCTCTCCCGGGCCGCTGCTGTTCCATGTGGGGGCTTCCTGGGGGCTAGGGAAGCAAAAGTCTGCTGAGCGGCCGGGCACCGAAACAGACGCCGCCAGCTAGCAAAACGAAGGCCCAGCCACTCCCGCGCGTAGCAGCTGTCGAGCCCTAGCGAGGCTGCGTCGGCAGCACCTGGGCTTTCGTGCCAGGCATCGTACCGAGTCGCGCCCAACGCAGCCTCGCTGGGGCTCGACAGCTGCTACGTGCGTACGTGCATACGTGCGTGGAGCGCTCGGAGTGTGGAGTGTGGAGTGTGGAGTGTGAGCGCGATCATTCAAGCCGGGGCGGTGCATTTCATCATGAGTGGAACTTGTGATTATCTGGAATAAAATGAGTTTGTCTCACTATCGCTCGATCCCGACAATAGCTCCCATACACACACATTGGAGCTTTACGTCATGGCTGTTGCCCATTCCCTTGGATTCCCGCGCATTGGTCGCGATCGTGAACTGAAAAAAGCGCAGGAAGCGTTTTGGAAGGGTGAACTCGATGAAGCCGGCCTGCGCGCCGTAGGTCGTGAGTTGCGCAAGACGCACTGGGACCTGCAAAAGAAAGCCGGCATCGAGTTGCTGCCCGCCGGCGACTTCGCCTGGTACGACCAGGTGCTGACTCACTCGCTGATGTTCGGTGTGATCCCTGAGCGTTTCCGCCCGGCCGATGGCAAAGCCACCCTGCACACCCTGTTCGGCATGGCCCGTGGCGTCAGTGACAACTGCTGCGGCGGTGCCCACGCCCAGGAAATGACCAAGTGGTTCGACACCAACTATCACTACCTGGTGCCTGAATTCAGCGCCGACCAGCAGTTCCAGCTGGGTTGGGAGCAACTGTTCGACGAGGTCAAGGAAGCCCGTGACCTCGGCCACACCGTCAAGCCGGTGGTCATCGGCCCGCTGACGTACCTGTGGCTGGGCAAGGCCAAGGGCGGCGATTTCGACAAGCTCGACCTGCTGGACCGCCTGCTGCCGCTGTACGGCCAGATCTTCCAGCGCCTGGCGGACCTGGGTGTGGAGTGGGTGCAGATCGACGAGCCGATCCTGGTGCTGGACCTGCCGCAGGAGTGGAAAAATGCGTTTGAGCGTGCGTACAACCTGATCCAGCGTGACCCGCTGAAGAAGCTGGTGGCCACCTACTTTGGCGGCCTGGAAGAGAACCTCGGCCTGGCAGCCAACCTGCCGGTGGACGGCCTGCACATCGACCTGGTGCGTGCTCCGGATCAGTACCCGACCATCCTTGATCGACTGCCTGCCTATAAGGTGCTGTCCCTGGGTGTGGTCAACGGCCGTAACGTGTGGCGCTGCGACCTGGAAAAAGCCCTGGCCACCTTGCAGCATGCTCATGAGCGTCTGGGTGATCGCCTGTGGGTGGCGCCGTCTTGCTCCCTGCTGCACAGCCCGGTGGACTTGGGGCGTGAAGACAAGCTGGATGCCGAGCTGAAAAGCTGGCTGGCGTTTGCCGTACAGAAGTGCGAGGAAGTGGCGGTGCTGGCTCAGGCCGTGAATCAACCTGAAGCGCCAAACGTGATCGCCGCCCTGGCTGAAAGCCGCGCCGTGCAAGCTGCCCGTGCCGCTTCGCCGCGTATCCACAAGCCGGCGGTGCAAGCCCGCGTGACGGCGATCACCGCCAAGGACAGCCAGCGTCACTCGCTGTTTGCCCAGCGTATCGAGAAACAACGGGCTGGCCTCAACCTGCCGCTGTTCCCGACCACCACCATCGGTTCGTTCCCACAAACCGCCTCGATCCGCCTGGCCCGACAGTCGTACAAGGCCGGCAAGTTGAGCGAAGCCGAATACGTCGAAGCCATGCACAGCGAGATTCGTCACGCGGTGGAAGTGCAGGAAAACCTTGGCCTGGACGTACTGGTGCACGGTGAGGCCGAACGCAACGACATGGTCGAATACTTCGCCGAGCAACTCGACGGCTACGTGTTCACCCGTTTTGGCTGGGTGCAGAGCTACGGTTCCCGTTGCGTGAAACCGGCGGTTATTTTCGGTGACCTGAGCCGTCCGAAAGCCATGACCGTGGAGTGGATCCGCTACGCCCAAGGCCTGACCAACAAGGTGATGAAGGGCATGCTGACTGGCCCGGTGACCATGCTGATGTGGTCGTTCCCCCGTGAAGACGTAAGCCGCGAAGAACAGGCGCGCCAACTGGCCCTGGCGATTCGTGACGAAGTGGTGGACTTGGAAGCCGCCGGCATCAAGATCGTCCAGATCGACGAAGCCGCGTTCCGCGAAGGCTTGCCGTTGCGCCGGGCGCAGTGGAAGGAATACCTGGATTGGGCGACTGAAGTGTTCCGCCTGTGCGCCTCCGGCGTGCGTGACGAAACCCAGATTCACACCCACATGTGCTACAGCGAGTTCAACGATGTGATCGAGTCCATCGCGGCGATGGATGCCGACGTGATCACCATCGAAACCTCGCGCTCGGACATGGAACTGCTGGAGGCATTCGAAGCCTTCGCTTACCCGAACGACATCGGCCCGGGCGTGTACGACATCCACTCGCCACGGGTGCCGGATGCCTCGGAAATGGCCAATCTGCTGCGCAAGGCAGCCAAACGCATCCCGGCGGAGCGCCTGTGGGTCAACCCGGATTGCGGCCTGAAAACCCGCGGTTGGCCGGAGACTGAAGCGGCGCTGATTCACATGGTGACTGCGGCGCGTCAACTGCGGGCCGAACTGGCCTGATCCAAACACCCGGAATCACACGCCGGGTGGAGATCAAAAATGTGGGAGCGGACTTGCTCGCGAATACGGGGTGTCAGTCACTGAAGATGTTGACTGACCCACCGCATTCGCGAGCAAGCCCGCTTCCACATTGGCTCTGCGGCGTTATCAAAATCATGAAATTGCCAGCATCACCCCGCGCAGACTAGAATGCGATCAATTCTTAATTACGCCGGAGCCCCACCGCCCGGCGCGCCCCGGTGATCGGCATGTCGTCTCCCCTCAATCTGCATATCCAGGACCTGTACTGCGAACACCATGGATGGTTGCACCGTTGGCTGGACCGCAAGCTGGGGAATGCCAGCGATGCCGCCGACCTGGCCCATGACACGTTCATGCGCCTGCTCACCCGGCAAACCAGCACCCACCTGGGCACCGAACCACGGGCGTTGCTGACGCATATCGCCAAGGGCTTGATGGTCGACCGCTGGCGCCGCCAGGAGGTGGAACGCGCTTACCTGGAAACCATCGCCCACCTGCCCGAGCAACAGGTGCCTTCGCCGGAAACCCGCTGGCTGATTCTCGAAGCGCTGTACCGCATTGAGGCAATGCTGCGGGATCTGCCGGAAAAAACCCGCCAAGCCTTCCTGATGTCGCAGATCGACGGCCTGACCTATCAACAGATTGCCGATGCTTTGGGTGTGTCGCTGATTTCAGTCAAACGCTACATGCGCGATGCCTTCCTGGCCTGCCTGAGCGTGGCATGAGCCAGTCGATTGATCCGCTGATCCTCGGTGAAGCCGCCGACTGGATGGTGCAGTTGCAGTCCGGCAGCGCCACCGATGAAGACCGCCGCGCCATCGCCCAATGGCAGGGCCGCAGCGCCCAGCACGCCCAGGCCTGGCAACGGGCGCAGGCCGTTCTGGGGGACTTCAACAGCGTGCCGGCGGCGATTGCCGGCGATACCTTAAAACGCATGGGGCGCAAAAAATCCCTTGGCCGACGCCAGGCGCTTGGGTTGTTGCTGGCGGCGGGCCCGGCGGCCTGGCTGGCGTATCGGCAGGTGCCGTGGCAGCAGTGGACCGCTGACCAGCACACGGCCATCGGCGAACAAAAGAACCTCATCTTGCCCGACGGTACTCGCCTGCTGATCAACACCGGCACCTCGCTGAATATCGCGTTCTCCGATCAGGTGCGGCGTATCGAGTTGCTCAAGGGCGAAGTGTTGATCACCACCGCCAAGGACTCGGCCCAACGTCCGTTTATCGTCCAGACCCGCCACGGCTCCGCCCGCGCCTTGGGCACGCGGTTCAGCGTGCGGGTGGGCGAGCAGGCAAGTCGAGTGGCTGTGACCGAAGGCGCGGTGGAGTTGCTGGCGGAGCATGCCCGCCAGGGCGTGATCGTCAAGGCGGGCGAGCAGGGCGCCTTCAGTGCGGACCGTGTGGCGGCTGTCGAGCCCTTGGATGTCAGCGCCCTGACCTGGGAAAACGGCATGCTGCTGGCCCAGCACATGCGCCTGGCGGACCTGCTGGATGAGCTGGGGCGTTATCGCGCCGGCGTGTTGCGCTGCCACGACTCGGTGGCCAACCTCACGGTATCGGGCGCGTTTTCCCTGCGGGATACCGATGCCAGCCTGCATCTGTTGCAGGAAACCCTGCCGGTCAAGGTCAGCAGCCTCACCGGGTATTGGGTGACGGTCGAACCGCGCTGAATTTTTTTCAACATTCGCTGATACCTTTTTCGTTGTCGCCCGGTGTAGGGGAGAACCCTCAACATTGCTCCGCGCCGACAGGAATGCCCATGACCGCCAGACCGCTCCCGTACTGCCCCCGTCCGTTGAAGGCACTGAGCCTGGCGGTCGCCCTTGCTGCCATCGCGCCATTGCAGAACGCCCAGGCAGAAGAAGCAGCGCCAAGCAGTGCGGCGCGCAGCTATACCCTCGCGCCGGGGCCGTTGGGGAATGTGCTGGCACAGTTTGCGGCGTTGTCCGGGGTGCCGTTGTCGTTCGATTCCACGTTGCTCAACGATCAACAAAGCCCGGGGTTGCAAGGCAGTTACAGCGCGCAATCGGGCTTTGCCCAGTTGCTGCAAGGCAGCGGCTATACCCTGCAAGGCACCAGCGCCAATGGCTACACCGTGGTGCCCCAGGCCAGCGGCGATACGTTGGAACTGGGCGCCACCACCATCAGCGGCGAGGCGAGCGGCGCCCAGGCGGACACCTATGCGGGCGGCCAGGTGGCCCGCTCGGCGCGCCTGGGCGTATTGGGCAACCGGTCCATCAGTGACGTGCCGTTCAGCGTAGTCAGCTACACCTCGAAAACCATCGCCGACCAACAGGCGCGGACCGTGGGCGATGTGTTGCTCAACGACGCGTCGGTGCGCCA
The DNA here is from genome assembly GCF_052682255.1 of Pseudomonas sp. 32A. Taxonomy (NCBI): domain Bacteria; kingdom Pseudomonadati; phylum Pseudomonadota; class Gammaproteobacteria; order Pseudomonadales; family Pseudomonadaceae; genus Pseudomonas; species Pseudomonas sp. 32A. The sequence continues at coordinate 5,905,886 of NZ_JBQYLY010000001.1, forward strand.
GTCGTCCGGGTTCGGCAACTTCTCCCAGGTGTTCACCATTCGCGGCCTGCCGCTGAGCACCGATGACATTGCATTCAACGGCCTGTACGGCGTGCTGCCCCGGCAGATCATCACCACTGAAGCCCTGGAGCGGGTGGAGCTGTTCAAGGGCCCCAACGCCTTCGTCAACGGCGTATCGCCTTCGGGCAGCGGGATTGGCGGCAGCGTCAACCTGGTGCCCAAGCGCGCCGAAGACACGCCGACCCGCAGCGTGACACTCGACTACGCCAGCGACAGCCAGACCGGCGGCCACATCGACCTCGGCCAGCGCTTTGGTGAAGACAATCGCTTCGGCGCCCGGGTCAACCTGGCCCGGCACGGCGGCGAAACCGCCGTGGACGACGAAAACAAAAGTTCGCAGTTGATCGCCGTTGCCCTGGATTATCGCGGCGATCGTTTGCGGGTCTCCACCGATTTTGGCTACCAGAAAGAGCGCATCAATAACGGCCGCTCGGTGGTTTACCTGACCGGCACCAAAGTGCCCAGCCCGCCGTCGGCCAAGGACAACTACGCCCAGGATTGGAGCTGGTCGGAGCTGGAAGACACCTATGGCATGGTCAACGCCGAGTATGACTTGAACGATAACTGGACCGCCTACGCCGCGGGTGGTGCCAAGCACACTCGGGAGAACGGCCAGTATTCGTCGCTGTATGTCGGCAACGATGGCAGCGCCAAGGTGGGCTTCCTGTATTCGCCCCATGACGAAGACAACAAAAGCGCCATGGCCGGCTTGAACGGGCACTTCGCGACGGGGCCGGTGACCCATCAGATGAACTTCGGGCTATCGGGGATCTGGGGCGAGCAGCGCTCGTCTTACGAGGCGATCCTGCAGGCCAACCGTCAACCCGGCAACCTGTATAACCCGGCGCAGACACCGCGGCCGACCAACACCTATTTCGGCAGTGATATTCACGACCCGCGTGTCGTCGGCAAGAACCGCATCAAGAGTGCGGCGGTGTCCGACACCCTGGGCTTTTTGGATGATCGGGTGCTGCTGACCCTGGGTGTGCGGCGCCAGACGATCGAGGTGGACAGCTGGAACACCGCCACAGGTGCGCGCGGTACGCCGTACTCCGAGTCCATCACCACGCCGGTCTATGGCCTGGTGATCAAGCCTTGGGAGCATGTGTCGTTCTACGCCAACCGTATCGAAGGCCTGGCCCAGGGCCCGACGGCGCCACTCACTAACGTCACCAACCCCGGCGAAGTCTTCCCGCCCAAGCGCAGCAAACAGACGGAAGCCGGGGTCAAGCTGGACTGGGAAAACTATGGCGCTACGCTGGGCGTGTACCGCATCGAACAGCCGAACAACGCGACCACCCGATTCCCGGGCCAGAGGCTCGATACCTTCACCGTCGACGGCGAACAGATCAACAAAGGCGTAGAACTCAACGTGTTCGGCGAGCCCATCGACGGCCTGCGTTTGCTGGCTGGTGCCACCTGGATGGACACCGAACAGAAGAGCACCTCCAACGGCGCCACCGACGGCAACCGCGCCGCCGGTGTGCCACGTTTTCAGTACAACGTGGGTGCGGATTGGGATGTGCCGGGCATCCAGGGGGCGGCGGTCAGCGCACGGATGCTGCGCACGGGTGGCGAATACGTCAACGCCGCCAACAGCCTGAGCATCCCGGCCTGGACCCGTGTCGACCTGGGCGCGCGGTATGGTTTCAAAGCGGATGACAAATACATCACCCTGCGTGCCAACGTCGAGAACGTGGCGAACAAGGCGTACTGGTCGTCGGCGTCGACGGCGAATAACTACCTGACTCAGGGTGAGCCGCGGACCGTGAAATTGTCGGCGACGGTGGATTTCTGAGCCTGGGAAAACCTATCGAAGTGAATGAAGACCTTGTGGGGAGAAAGCTTGTTGTGGTGAGGGGGCTTGTTGTAATGAGGGGCTTGTTGTGGCGAGGGGGCTTGTCCCCCGTTGGGCTGCGCAGCGGCCCCAAAAAAGCTGGGAGCGCTTCGCACTCCAACGGGGGACAAGCCCCCTCGCCACAAAGGTCCCGATGATCAGGTAGACCAGCATCGGATCATCAACACTACCTGTGTACGGCGGAAATACTCAAACACCTTCCGAAACTTTATAGATGTTGTTTAAAGTGATGATGAACTGTGTGGCGTGAGCGAGGAGAGGCTTGTGACGACTATCGAAAATGGAGCGCTGGCGGTTATCGAGTTCTGGAAGCAAGCGGGGCCCAAGCTCTGGTTTGCCAAGGACGAGGCATTTGACCAGCGTTTTCGCGAGGCTTTCTACACCGCACATTTGCAGGCGGCCCGGCGCGAGCTGGAGAGCTGGATGCAATCACCTGAAGGCGCGCTGGCGTTGCTGTTGCTGCTGGACCAGTTCCCGCGCAATACCTTCCGGGGCACGGCGCATATGTTCGCCACCGACCCGCTCGCGCGTTTGTACGCGCGGCAGATGGTCGAGGCGGGGATGGACACGTTGATCGAAACCCCGTTGCGGGCGTTTTGTTATTTGCCCTTCGAGCATTCTGAAGATCCCGAGGATCAACAGCGGTCGCTGGCCCTGAACAAGGACCTCGATGCCAATACCTATCGCTGGGCCAAGGAGCACGCCCGCATCATCGAGCGGTTCGGGCGCTTTCCTCATCGTAATGAGGTGTTGGCCAGGGTCACGACAGAGGAAGAGCGGGCGTTCCTGGAGGACGGTGGCTTTTCGGGCTAGGCCTCGGGTTCAGCAACAAAGTCTCTGACGCCCGCCTGACGAAAACGTCGAACGCCCTTGAGGTCAATCGCCCAACGCAGCGCTTCAGTCGCCGACGGACGTTCGCCTTGGGTAATCGCTGTCTCATCGGTGGTCAGTCTGCCAAGGTAGCCCTGCTTGCCGCCGCGTTCGCTCCAGTAGTGGGTGTGGCTGAGCCAGGACCTGGCGAGCCACCCTTTCCATTTGCCCACGGTGACCGGCAGGTCCAGCACGCCGGGGCCCATCACCGGGCTGACCGGGCCGCCGACGATGTCGCCAAACAGGCCCAGGGGCGCGGGGAAGTAGAGGTTGGTCCAGCGGGTCACGGCGAAGGCCGCGGCATGGTGCAGGTACAGGGGTGAAAATGGGCGACCGCCCAAGGTGAACGGAAGCCGACCACTGTAGCCGTAGCCCTTTTCGTCGAGTGTCGGCGGGCACGCAGGGACTTCGCGGCGTTCGATGCGGCGCTGGAAGTCGCTTACGCTGCGGCCCAGCAGCAGGCTGGCGTGGGCCATCGGGCTGCCGAGGGTAACCAGGTCGCTGATGCGCCACGGGTTGCCGAGGTTGCGTTGTTCGATAAAGGCTTGGGCCTGCTGCTCGCGAAACCTGAGAAGGCTTTGAAGGCGGCCATCGAGGGCGTTCCCGGCCTTTGGCAACGTGTCCTGCACCACCGGTTGCAGTCGCTCGTGGTTGGCGTAGCGGGCGGCGAGTTCCGGGTTGTTGGGGTGCAACTGGTCGTGATGTTCATGCCACAGGTAGCCGACGATGTCGTAGGCAATCACGCTGCCCAGGCTGTGGCCGACGACGATGATGCGGTCGTAATCGCCCTTGTCGTGCAGGGCGCGCAGCAGGTCGACGCCGTCGGCGCGGATCTGTTCGCGCACCACCACGTTCTGCGGGTTGGGGCTCAGGTAGCGGGCGGCGTCGCCGAGGTACGACAGCGCCGAGTACTTCAGGGCCAGGCCGATCACCGCCAGCAGCACCGGGATCAGGGCAAAGGGGTTGTCGTTGTGGGGAAAACGGCCATACAGCGTCGCCAGGGTGCCGCTGACCAGCAGCCCAAGCAGGACCAGCAAGGTCCAGCGGGTGGCGCGCCAGATTGGCACGATGGCCGTGGGAATATCTCGTCGCGGGCGTTTGAAAATGTCCCAGAGCCAACCGAGCAGATGCCCGACCTTGGTGCCCTGCATCTTGTGAGCCCAGTAATACTCATAGAAATCGGTGCTGTTGCGGCCCGCCGACTTCAACACGCGCAAGTCGAAATTGCGCGAAAACCGGTCGGGTTTGCTCCAGTAGAAAGGCGTCGCTTCGGGGGTGTCCGTCGGGATCACCGCTTCCACGAAGCCGCGCAGGGTGTCCATCGGGCGCTGCTCGCCGATTCCGTGGATGACGACTACCGCTTGTTTCATCTGTTGATCGTTCCTTGATCTGTTTTCGGGGGCGTTACGGGCGGGGTGCAAGGGGCCATAGTATTGCCATTATCGATGGTATTCCAGCCAGGAATGCCCCCATAAAAACCGCGCATTTTATTTGCGCGACGCGATCTCGTAGTGTGGTGCTCCCACCAAGGAGATGTCGCCGTGAACCATCGCCCGCTGAGCCTGTACGTTGACGCCCACTTCACCAGTCCCTACGCGATGTCGGCGTTCGTGACCCTGCGGGAAAAGGGCCTTGAATTTGAACTGCTCACCCTGAACCTCGACACGGCCGAGAACCAGACCGAAGCGTTCGCTCAGTTGTCACTGACCGGGCGCGTACCGACCCTGGTGCAGGGTGAGTTTGCGCTGTCCGAGTCGTCGGCGATTACCGAGTACCTGGAAGATGTGTTCCCGCAGGTACCGGTGTACCCGGCCGAACCCCGCCAGCGGGCGAGGGCGCGGCAGGTGCAGGCGTGGTTGCGCAGTGACTTGATGCCGATTCGGCAGGAGCGTTCGACCCTGGTGGTGTTTTACGGGCTTAAGGGCGAAACGCTGTCGCCAGTTGCTGAAGCGGCGGCCCACAAGCTGATCAGCGCGGCACAGGCGCTGTTGGCCGACGGCCGCGACTACCTGTTCGGCGCGTGGTCGATTGCCGACGTGGACCTGGCGGTGATGCTCAACCGGTTGATCCTCAACGGTGACAGCGTGCCCGCCAACCTGGTGGCCTACGCCCAGCACCAATGGCAACGGCCTTCGGTCCAGGAATGGGTCAAGCAGGCACGACCGTCGCTGTAGTCACCTTCTCAATTACTAAGTGAATCCTGGTCCATGAATATACTGTCGAGTGACTCCCGCCTGCCGTTGTATCAACGTTTTCGGGATCATCTGATTGAGCAGATTGCCAATAATCACTGGCGTGCCGGTGCGGCCATTCCTCCCGAAGCGGTGCTGTCCACCCAGTACCAACTGTCCACGGGCACCGTGCGTAAAGCGATCGAGGCATTGGTCGGTGAAGGCATTCTGGAGCGTCAGCAAGGGCGGGGTACGTTTGTGCGCCGTCCGAAGTTTCAGTCGTCGTTGTTCCGGTGTTTCCGCTTCCAGGGCCCGGGCGGCGAATGCCAGTTGCCCCAGAGCCGGATCCTGTCGGTCAAGCCGGTAAAGGCGCCGTTGTCGGTGAGCGAGGTGCTGGGGTTGGCGCCGGATGCGCCGGTGATTTGTATTGTGCGAGTGCACGTACTCGACACGGGGCCAGTGCTGGCCGAAGAAATCTGGTTGCCCCGCGCGCGGTTCCAGGCACTGCTGGACGTGGACCTGACCCGGCAGGGCTTGTTGCTGTACCCGACGTACGAAGAAGTCTGCGGGCAAGTCGTGGCGTCTGCCGAAGAGGCCCTCACCGCCGAGTCCATCGATGACGTGTGGGCGCGCTGGCTGCAGGTGCCGGTGGGCAGCCCGGTGATGGTGATCGAACGGCTGGCCCGGGATTACGCCGGTCAACCCCTGGAGTTGCGACGCGGTCGTGGCCACGCCGAACATTTCCGTTACCGCGTGGATATTCGCTGAACGGGTAGCGCGGCGCTATTCGGCTTCCAGCAGCACTAACCAGGTTTGCACCACCCGCCGGTCAAGGTCTTCCCAGTCGGCCATGCCCAGCACCCGGGTGGTGTTCAAACCGCGCAAGTAACCGCGTAGTTGCTGGGCGATGGCGTGGATCACTTCAGGTTCTGCGGCGTTATCCAGCAGCACGTCCTCATAATCGACCAGGTAATCGGCAACCCGCTCGCGAAACTCCGGCAGCACGGCTTCACGGATGCGATCGAAGGTTTTCTGGTGGGGCTTCATAGGCGTTCCTTATCGTTTTGTGTGAGGCGGCCTGCACGACACTATTGCTCTAGATAATAGTCACCATCAAGTATTGCGAGTTCTGTTTTTCTGAAAAAGGAGGACAATTGCCATCATTGAACATGATGTGTAAGGACGCTGCGATGAGGACTTTTACCGGATGGGCGCTGATGGCGCTGCTGATGAGCTCAATGGTTGGCTCTGCGTCGGCCGGGGCCCTTCAAGCCAGCCACCTGGCGCCAATCGTCGCCAGCCCGGTGGGTTTGCAGCATTCGCAGACGGTCGGCGTGCTCTACAGCGACAACACCCTCGACAACCTGCAGTACCTGGGGCGCTATCACGACATGGCGCTCAATGGTGCCAAGGGCCAACTGGACGAGCAGATCCGCCAGGCCTTCGTCGACAGCTCCGACCCGGACCTGGCGATTGACTGGCTGATGACGTCGTTGCGGCACACCTTTGCTTCAGTCACCCGTTACGACAACCTGGATGCGCTGTTGCAGGCCCACCCGGATGTGGTGGTGATGCTCGACACCTACAACCAGTTGCTGACTCAGCACAATGACTTGGTGGAGGCGCGGTTCGTGGCCAAATTCTATGACCTTGACCTGCAATACATCGCCAAAGCCGAGGGCTCGATGCAAATGCACTTGCCTAATGTGTGGGTACATGACAAAACGGCGCCCCAGATCGCTGCACAGATTGGGCAGCAGCGCGACGTTCAGTTGAATGCGTTGAAACAGTTCGATGCCTCGCTCAAAGCGCTCGTCGCCGCAGGCTAACGCCCACTTCGTTTATTTTTCAGGAATTTCTATGCGCTTGTTGTTCGTGCCAGCGATGGCTTCTGCTGCTTTATTGATGACGGGCTGCGCGTCTGCCCCTAACGCACCGACCCTGACGCTGCAAACCAGCAAGTCTCCCGATGCGTATGTTGAGTGCGTGGTGCCCAAGTTCGAGAAGAACGGCATGACCTCCACGGTCACGCAGAACTCTCGGCATGCGCGGATCGTGGTGAGCAGCAAGATCGCCGCCGACAACATTCTGGAAGTCTACAAATCCCAGGATGGCGGCAAGGTGTTTTTGTATGAGCGCAAACCGTTGGCGTCGGCGTTCAAGCCGTCGCGGTTCGAGCATGCGGCGCAGGATTGCCTGTAATCGACCGGCGCCGGTCTGTCGGCTGGCGGGGATTTAATGTGGGAGCTGTCGAGCTCCAGCGAGGCTGCGATGGCATCGCTGCGGTCTGACAGTGACACCGAGGTGATCCCATCGCAGCCTCGCTGGGGCTCGACAGCTCCAACAGTTGATCTTTATTGGTTTGAGCGAGTCATTCAGCTTGGTTTTGGCTCACTGCTGAAGGTATCGACCGCCTTCACCAGCCCCTTGGCCGCCAACGCCACCAACTCACCGCCTTTTTGCGGAGTCGCCAGCGCCGGGTTCGAACCCATGCGCCCATCCGGGAAACGTGCGCGGAAGTCGCGGGCTTCGCGGATTGGGCCGGTGTTGGCGATTTGTGGCGAGTAGTCAGCCGACTTGATCGAATCCGGGTAGGCCCATTGGGTCACTGCAATCTCCGACGGCGTGGCATGGCTGCCATGGCCCACCGGGAACTGCTGGTGCGCCAGCTCGCTCACGCCTTCCAGGTCCCACCAGTTGCACAGTTTCAGCGCATAGCCTGACGGGCGCCCGCTGAAGCTGGCTTCGGCATACAGCTCGGAGAACGCCGCTTCGATCGAGGCGATATTGCCGCCGTGGCCGTTGAGGAACAGGATTTTCTCGAAGCCATGGCCCGCCAACGAACGCACCCAATCGCCAATCGCCGCGATAAAGGTCGCGGGGCGCAGGGAGATCGTGCCGGGGAAACCCAGGTGGTGTTGCGCCATGCCGATATTGAAGGTCGGGCCGATCAGGATGTCGGCATTCTTTTGCGCTTCATGGGCGATGATTTCCGGGCACATCCAGTCGGTGCCCAGCAGGCCGGTGGGGCCGTGTTGCTCGTTGGAGCCGATGGGAATCACGATGCTGCGGCTGCGTTCCAGAAACTGGCCAATTTCGATCCAGGTGGATTGATGTAAAAGCATCTCAGGTTCTCTCTCTCATCAAGCCCAGGAACACGGTGGAGTTCCTGGTGGCGTGTGCCGCATGGTGCACGGCAACGGCCAGCCCATCAACCGCCTTTGACGGTACCGGCACTCGCCATCTGGCGTGGCTTGCAGTTCAGATACGCCGAGGACTTCAGCCAGCGCTGGTCGGGGTACCAGGAAAACATGAACTGGCCATCCTTGAGTTTATCCACCACCTGGCGCGCCACTTGCGGGCGCACGGCCGGGCAACCCTGGCTGCGGCCGATGCGGCCCTCGCGCTTGCTCCACAAGGGGCTTACGTAGTCGGCGGCATGAATCACGATGGCACGGTCCCGTGCACGGTCATTGAAACCCGGTTCCAGGCCGTCCATGCGCAACGAGTAGCCATGGGCGCCTTCGTAGCTCTCCTGGGTGCGGAACAAGCCGATGCTGGACTGGTAGCTGCCTTCGCGGTTGGAGAACTGGGTGGCGAAGTTTTCCCCGGATTTTTGTCCGTGGGCCACCAGGTCTCGCAGCACTAATGTCTTCTTGCGCAGGTCGAAGATCCATAGACGACGAGCGGTCGAAGGTTGGGAATAGTCGATAACGGCCAGCCGGTCGGACTGTTCGATGCCATTGCCCACCGCGCATTGCATGGCGCTCAAGGCTCTTTTCAATACGTCGGGGTTGAGTTCTGGAGCGGCGTGGGCGAGGCTGCTATACAGAGTAAGAGGTTTACCCGTGTCTGCGAGCGCAACGGTGCTCAGCGAGGCAAAGGTAGAGATGATCAGGCCGAGTCGGCAGCAAAAGGTCAGCATGTATAAAGCATCTCCGCCGTGGATGGGAGCTAAGCGATTGTTCAAAAAACACGCATGTTACTTGAGCATTTGCCTGCTCGTTGCACCGCTGGTCGCGACAGCCGAAGACCTGTTGGTGGTCTCGCCGGCCCCGGTGCAACTGGCGCTCTCGCAATTGTCGACGGTTTGCCCAGGCCTCGCCGGGCAAATCGATGCGCCTTCCCAGGCGCGCCTGCAGGCTTTTTATCAGCAGCAGGGCGACGTGGTGCTCTGGTCCGAGGGCGAGCGCCGCAGCGCGTTGCAAGCCCAACTGCTGATGCTGGCCGATGACGGCCTCGACCCCGATCACTATAGACTGCCGCCGGTCGAAGCCACGGATAACGTGCTGTGCAGCGACATCGGCACCAGCCAGCAGTACTTGCAAGCCCTGCAAGACCTGCATTTCGGTCGCTTGCAGCAGTCGAGCTTCGAGCCTGTCTGGCATTCGCAACCGCCGGCCCTTGACCCCGACACCCAACTGCTGGCGCTGGCCGGGCCCGGTTTGCAGGACATCGCCCAAGCCTTCGACCAGGCCCGCCCGAGCGCGCCGTTGTACCTCAGCCTGCGCAGCGCCTATGCCGCCTTGCGCCAACAGCCGTTGCAGCATTGGGACGCGGTGGCCAGCGGCCCGCTGTTACGTCCGGGCATGGACGATTCGCGGGTGCCGCAACTGGCGCGGCGGATGGTCAATGGCGGCTACCTGGCCAGCCCTTCTTCGGGGACGCAATACCGGGGCGAGTTGGTCAACGCGGTCAAGACCTTCCAGCAAAGCCATTCCTTGCAAGCCGACGGCGTGATCGGCCCCGGCACCGTCACCGAACTGAACATCAGCCCGGCGATTCGCCGCGAACAACTGCGCATCAACCTTGAGCGGTTTCGCTGGTTGTCCCGGGACATGGAGCCCGACGGTGTGCTGGTGAACGTTGCGGCGGCGCAACTGAGCTTCTACCAAGGCGGTGTGCCCGTGTGGCAAACCCGCCTGCAGGTCGGCCGCGCCGACCGCCAGACGCCGTTGCTGAAGTCGCGCATTACCCGGCTGACCCTGAACCCCACCTGGACTATCCCGCCCACCATCATGCGCGAGGACAAGCTGCCGGCGATCCGCCTGAACCCCGAATACCTGCGCCAACAGAACCTGCAAGTGCTCGACAGCCAGGGCAACCCACTGGCGCCGGAGCAGGTCGACTGGTCGCACCCCGGCAACATCCTGCTGCGCCAGGGCGCCGGCCCGCGCAACCCGCTGGGCCGGATCGTGCTGCGTTTTCCCAACCCGTATTCGGTGTACCTGCATGACACACCGAGCCAACCGCTGTTCTCCAAGGGCCCGCGGGCTTTCAGTTCGGGGTGTGTGAGGGTTGAGCAGCCACTGCTGCTGCGGGACTTGCTGGTGAGCCCGGCGGAGAAGATCCGCACCGAAGAACTGCTGGCGACGGACATCACCCATGAGTTCCGGCTCGCGACGCCAGTACCCGTGTTGTTGGGGTACTGGACGGTGCAGGTCGATGGCCAGGGCGCGTTGCTGTACGCGCCGGATATTTACGGGCGGGATCCGGTGTTGATGAAAGCGATGGAGAGTGCGCTCTAAGCCCTTAGCTGCGGGTTGATCATCGTCAGCACCTGAGCGGGCGACAAGTGCGCGGTATCGACAGTAAAGGGCGGCTCGGCCCATGGCTCGTATTCATGGGCCAGGACAGACTGCCAACTGGGTGGCGCAAGCCCTGGAATGTCGCTGGTGCGTGATTCCACGCGGCGTTGATGTTCCGGCGTATCGGAGCAAATCACCTGGATATTCACCAGCGGCTTACCCGCGCGCAGAGCGGTGTCGCGCCACGCCTGACGACTTTCAGCCACCGGGTTCACGCAGTCAGCGACAACCGTGTGGCCCAGCAGAAGATTGCTCAACGCCAGCGCATTGGCTACCTGATAGCCGCTGCTGCCCACGCCTTGCTCAAGTACCCCGGCATCCCGGATGGCCTGCTCGATGGTATCGATGCGCAGGTAAACGGCACCGGTCTGGGCAGCAAGGGCCTTGGCAATCGTGGTCTTCCCGGTGCCAGGCAGGCCGCTGAACACAATAAGCATCGTCGATCCTTCGAATGAGTGGCAGGCCAGTCTAACGGGTGACTCACTTCAAATAACAGGCGCTGATCCAGTCCGAAGGCTTGGGCGAGAGCTGTTCGGCCACCGGCAAATACCGCGCGTCCAACTGCGCTGCCAGCCAGTACAGGGTATTGCTGCTCTTGGGGTTCCACTCGCCGCTGTAGCCCGGTTCGCCGATGCGGGCGCGGTCCCTGTCGAACTGCACGTGGGTGTTCACGAATTCTTCGTGGCTGCGCTGGCCTTTGGCATACGGTGCCAGCCAGTCCAGTGCTTCGCTCAGCGAGCCGCCGTGGGGCGCGGTGAAGTCCAGCCAGTTGCCGCCAATGCCGTAGGGCTTGGCCGCCAGCGCTGCCTGCACCAGCGGCTCCAGGTCGTAGACCACGTAGTGCAGGGCGTCACGGTCGTGGAAGTCGGTCACCGAACCGTCGGGCAGCACGTTGTCGGTGATCTGTTGCTGGAACAGCTTGAAGGCCTCTTCCAGCATCTCGCGGTCGCCCAATGCGGCGGCGGCTACCGTCACCAGCTTCACGCGGTGGCTTTGCCAGTTATTGGTGTTGGTGGCCTTCTTGGCGCCATGGAACTGCTTGATGCGTTCGATATAGCCATTGCCCAGGTGGGTCAGCAGCGCGCGGGTGGCATCGCGGGTCTGGGGGCGCAGATCGCTGGCGGTGAGGGCGTAGGCGTTCATCAGCATATCGAGGTTGGTTTCGTCGATTGGGTTGAAATCCGGCTGATAGGTGCTGGCCCACGCGCTGAGGTAGTCATCCACTTGCTTGAGATAGCGCGTGTCGCGGTTCAGGCGCCAGGCCAGGGCAGCCTGGCGCATCACTGGCCAATCCTTCTCGGCGGCGATGCTTTGCTCGCGAATGCCGTGGTTGGGCAGCGTGCCTTCGGTGTGCAGATGGGGCAGGGCGTCGGGCTGATCATCGAGATGGCGCTGGGCGACGGCCAGGAGCGATTTGGAGGTCGGATTCGAGGTGGCGGGTTGGCAGGCACTCAGCACCTGGGGCGCGGCAAAGGCGGCGTGGGCGAACGAGGCGAGCAGCGCGGCCAGGGCCACGGTTTTCAGAGGGCGTTGTAGCATGCTGTTCCTCAGGGATGGATTGACCCGGACAGGGCAAAGTCACGCTACCATGCCCGTGATGGGTATTTGATGAAATACCCGCCAGCCCTCTATCCTTGCAGGGCTTGCCCGGTCTAGAAAAGGACGCCCCATGACCTTGCAGTTCGTGAAGATGCACGCCCACGGTGATGACTTCGTCGTGATCGACCGACGCGGCCAGGATGACCCGATCACCGCGCACATCGCCCGCCGCCTGGGGGACCGTCATCGCGGCATCGGCTTCAATCAATTGGCCGTGGTGCTCGATTGCGCTGACGCCACCGCCCGCATCACATTCTGGAACCCCAACGGCACCCCGCTCGACACCTGCGGCAGCGCCACCCGTGGAGTGGCGGACATGCTGATGCGCGAAGCCGGCACCGCCACCATCGTGCTGCGAACCAACCGGGGGCTGCTGACCTGCGTGCGCGAATCGGGGCAACGGGTGTCGGTGGACATGGGGCGGCCTTCACTGGGCTGGGAAGACATTCCGCTGGCGCAAGCGATGGACACCGAACGCTTGCCGCTGGAGGGCGACCCGGCGGCCTGCAGCATGGGCAACCCGCATTGCACCTTCTTTGTCGATGACCTTGCGGCGGTCGATATCGCGACGCTTGGGCCGTCGCTGGAAACCCACCCGCTGTTCCCCAGCAAGACCAACGTGCATTTCGTGCAAGTGCTGGACCGCAGCCATATCCGCCTGCGCATCTGGGAACGAGGCGGCGGCATCCCGCAGGGCTCGGGCTCGTGCTGTTGTGGCGCGGTGGTCAACGGGATTCGTCGTGGGCTGCTGGATGACACCGTCGACGTGCAATGCGATGGCGGTACCCTGACGGTGCAGTGGGACGGGCACGGCGGCGTGGTGTTGACGGGGGCTGTGCAAACCGTTGTTCACGGCACGGTGGCTGCCGCGCTCATGGGTGGCGCAATGGAAAGTGCACACTGAAGGTGGTGCCCTGGTCCGGGCTTGAGCTCACCGAAACACCTCCATCATGGGCCTTGGCGATTTCCCGCACGATAAACAGCCCCAGGCCAACGCTACGCACCTCACTGTCCTGCTCCGTGCCTCGGGTCATGGGTTCAAACAAGCCAGCCATCAACGCTTCGGGAATGGCCGGGCCGTGGTTATGCACCGAGAGCCGGCTCTCTTGCGCGTCCTGGTGCGAGGTGACGGTAATCGGCTGTTGCAGATCGCCGTACGCCACGCTGTTGGCCACCAGGTTGCCGATGATTTGTTGGATGCGGTCGGCATCCAGGAACGTGCGGGCGCTGCCCGTGGCGTGATGTTCGAGGATCGCCTTGGGGAAGGCCACCCGCAACTCGTCGAGACTGTCACGGGTGACAGTGTGCAGGTCGAGTGCCACGGGGTTGATGCCGATGCCCTGGCCGACTCTGGCCTGAGTGAAGTCCAGCAAGTCGGCGATCATCCGTTGCGCCCGTTCGGTGGACAGGCCGATATGCCCCAGGAGTTGGCGCTCCTTGGGGCTGCGCTCGCCACGGGCGAGGAACTCCGAGGCCATCTTGATTGCGGTAAGCGGGTTCTTCAGGTCATGGCTGACAATCGCGACCATCTGCTCGGCAAACAGCGCCCGGCGCTGGGCGATTTCATAGGCGCTGCTCAGTTCGGCCTGGGCCTGCTGCAGCGCGACTTCAGTGGCGGTCTTTTCCTGCAACAAGGCTTCAGCCAGTTTGCGGGCATTGAGCAGTTCACGCTCGTACTTGTCGCGGTCGGTGGTGCCGAAGAGGGCCAGTTCGTTATAGGCAATGCCGGCATGTTCGTACCTGACGCCGTTGAGCAATACCGTGACGGTGCGTCGGTCACGGTGCAGCAGGTCGAGTTTTACTTCAGCGATGGAGCCCTGCATTTTCATCAGCGGCCCCAGGTGCGTCTGATGGAAGATCCGCCCGCCCATCGTCAGCAAGTCCTGAAACCGCCGTTCTTTCAACTCATTGACGCTGAAGCCGGTCCAGTCGCTGAAGCACTGGTTGGCCTGCACGATGGTGCCGTCTTCCCGGGTAACCACCAAGGCGCAGGGCGCGCCGTCGAACAAACGTTGAGGATCCGGCAACGGCAGGTTATCGACTGGCATCGGCACTTACCCATGGCAACAGGAAACTGTCCATGGCCGCTGAGCACGCCCCAGGTGCACTCATGTGCGGGCAATGCCCCACGTTATCGACCAGGCAATACGTGCTGGCGGGCAACGCCGCGTGCAGGTATTCACCCACGCAGACCGGTGCGATCAAGTCGTCGGTGGATTGCAGAATCAGGGTGGGGGTCATCAGGCCGGCGATGTCCTGGCGGTTGTCCGACAGGAACGTCACCCGTGCGAAGCGCTTGGCGATGTCGGGCTCGGTGCGGCAGAAGCTGTTGGTCAGTTCTTCGCCGAGGGCCGGTTGCCCGGGCGCGCCCATGATCACCGGGGCCATGGTGCTGGACCAGCCGAGGTAATTGCTGTCGAGGGTATCGAGCAACGAATGGATATCGTCAAGGGTGAACCCGCCCGTGTAGTCACCGGAATCGATATAGCAGGGCGAAGGGCCGATCATCACATGGGCGGCGATTTTTCCGGGGGCCTGGCGATCGGCCAGGGCGCCGATCATGGCGCTGACGGAGTGCCCCACCAGCACCACCGGGCCCACGGCGTATTCATCAATGACCTCACCCAGATCATGGCCGTAGCCGGCCAGTGAGCTGTATTTTTCGCTGTCGTACGCGCTCAGGTCAGACTGGCCAGCTCCCACCAGGTCATACAGCACCACACGGAAGCGCCCGGTGAAGTGAGGAAACAGGTAATTCCACATGGTTTGATCACACCCGAAACCATGGGAGAAAACCAGGGTCGAGGGACCGCTGCCATACACCCTGACGTTGTTGCGCTGCTGAAGGTCCATGGCGTTCTCGTGTAGGGCGTGTGTGGGGGTGATGTGAGTCTAAATAGTCGGTGGCGTTGGGTCACCTGTTTATAGCGTCGATAGGGTAAAGTCGGCCGATTCAGGATGAAACTTCAGGTAACAAAACATGATGGTGTTCCTACGGCTATGTGTCTTGGGCTTGCTGCTGATCGTTTCCGGTACGCAGGTGTGGGCCGATACCGTTCCCCCGGCGCCGGTCACGGTTGCGCTGGACCAGCGCGTGATCGACCTGACCCACACCCTCGACGCCGCCACTCAATCGCGCATGACCGCGCAACTCGCCGGCCTGGAACAACGCAAGGGCGCCCAGGTGGCAGTGATGCTGCTGCCGAGCACCCAGGGCGTGGGCATCGAGGACTTCGCCAACCAACTGTTCCGTGCCTGGAAACTGGGGCGCAAGGACGTCAACGACGGCATCCTGCTGCTGGTGGCGAAGGACGATCGTAAGGTGCGTATCGAAGTCGGTTACGGCCTGGAAGGCGTGGTCACCGACCTGCTGGCCCACCGCATTATCGAAGAACACATCACCCCGGCCTTTCGCCAGGGCGATTACGCCGGCGGCGTGCAGCAGGCGGTGGACGACCTGACGCTGTTGGTGGACGGCGGCAACTTGCCCGAGGTGGCCAAGGCCGGCTTTCCGCCTGAAGCGTATGCGGTGCTCCTGGCGTTCATGTTTGGCGGGGTGGTCGGGGTATTGATGGGGGCCGAAAAACTCCCTTGGCGCCGGGCCCTGATGGCGGTGGTCGGTGTCACCGTGGTGCTGGTCGCGGTGGCGGGCGGCAAGGACTGGCCGGTCTATTTGCTGTTGCTGCCCCTGTGCATGTTGATCGGTGGCGCTACTTTCGGCGCGTTGTGGCAGGCGAGGGCGGCGTTTTATGCCGTGCTGGTGCTGTTGGGCTACATCGCCGGCGTGCTGCTGACCGATAACTTCGTACGCGAGATATCCTTGATCCACTGGCTGGCTTATCCATTCGCAGGGTTGCTGGTCCTGGGCCTGTATCTCGGCCTGTTCCTGGTGATGAAGAGCATGTGGCAAGAGAGCCAGGTTGGCTTTATCGTGCGGCTGGTGGCGGTGCTGGTGGTGTACGGAGTCGCTGGGGCATTGATTGATAAGAGCGCCACGGGGTGGCTGCTGGCGTTTCCCTTCGCTTCGTTCGCGGCGCTGTTCATCTTTGCCCATGGTATCAGCGGCGGGTCGGGGTCGGGGTCGGGTGGGAGCTCCAGCTCCTCCGGTTCGAGTTCCAGTTCCAGCAGCAGCTCTTCGGGGGGTGGCGGTTCCAGCGGTGGGGGTGGCGCGTCGGGGAGTTGGTAAAACTCCCCCGGAAGCTAGGCGGGCTTGTAGGCAATCCAACCCTTGAAGCTGAAGCCCGCGTAGAACAGTTCCACACCTTCAAAGCCTGCCTCCCGTAGCAGCGCTTCATCGTTCCCGGGCGACAGCACCGGCAAGTGGCTGCTGATGGCGGCAATCGCCCGCTGCGCATCTTCAGGCGGCACGCCGGAATCTACAGCATAGGCGGCATAACGTTTCAGCCAGCGTGTTTTTTCCTCTGGCGAGGATTGGGGGAAGCTGTGATGCGCCGCAATCAAAGGCGCGCCTGGCAACAAGCGCCGCCACAGCGCTTTCAGGGTTTGCAGGCGTTCCTCGGACGGGATGAAGTGCAACGTCAGCAAGGACGTAGCGGCATCGAACGGCCCCTCGGGCGCGGTATCGATATAGCCTTCATGCAACTGCACACGGGCCATCAGCTGACCCAAGGTGGCCTCGGCCAGCTTCAGCATCTCGGCAGACGGGTCGACCCCCACAAACTGCCACTCGGGCTGACTGTCGGCAAACTTCTTCAGCTCCAGCCCGCCGCCTGCGCCGAGTACCAATACCTTGCCGGTGGCTGGGACGGTTTCGCGCAGCAGCAACGTGGTCATGCGTTGCAGTGACTCGAAACCCGGCACCAGCCTCACCGGGCCTTCGGCGTAACGGGCAACAGCGTCGGGGTCTGAAAACCAGGTCATTGCTGGCTCCTGTTGGCGGGGGAAGCGATAACCCTACTGGGGCGAATCCGGGCTGGCAATTGCAGAGATGTGCAGTTGTGTTAAAACGTTGCCTTTGCTGATTTTGAGAGTACCCCTCGAATGCTCCCCGACATGCTTATCCGCGATGCACGACCTGAAGACGCGTTATGTATTGGCGTGCTGGGCATGCAGGTTTTTCTGGATACCTACGCCACAGAAGGCATTCGCGATTCAATCGCTGCCGAGGCGCTGCAAGCGTTTTCGCCCCAGACGATTTCCGCGCTGATCGCCCAGCCGGGCACGGCCATCATCGTCGCTGAATCCAATGGGCATCTGGTGGGGTTTGCCCAGGTGGCGATGGACACGGGCCATGCGCTGATCTCAACCCCGAAAGCGGCGGAGTTGCAGCGGCTCTACATCCAGGAACGGTTTACCGGGCTCGGACTCGGCTACCGTTTGCTGCAAGCGGCTGAACAGCACGCAGGGCAGGGTGGTGCGTCGTTGTTGTGGGCGACGGTGTGGGTCGGCAACGAGCGGGCGCTGGGGTTTTATCCGCGCCGTGGCTACGAGCTGTTAGGCGCGCCTTCCTATACCTTCCAGAATGAAACCCATGAAAATCGGCTGTTTGGTAAAAGGCTTGGCGTCTAGCCCTCAGAGCGTTTTGCTGAGGAACACCCGGCTGCTGCCTTCCGGGTTGCAAGGGATCTCACCAAAACGCACCCAGCCATGCTTCTCGTAAAATTCCGGGGCCTGGAAACTGAGGGTGTACAGCACCGCCGAGCGGCAGCCCCGGTGACGGGCTTCCTCTTCGAATGCCTTCAGCAACGTAGTGCCCAGGCCTGAGCCACGCAGCGCCTCGGGCAGATGGAAAAGATCGAGAAAAGCCATGCCAAGGGTGGTTTTGCCGGTGATCCCGCCGAGGACTTCACCGGTGTCGGGATCTTTGATCAGCACGGTCAGCGTGCGCCGATCATTCGAGCCGGTGACCTGTTCGTTGAAGGCGGCAAGGCCGCTGCCGAGGATGCGCTCGGCCTCGGCATTCGGCTGGTCACCTACTTCAATCAGATGCGGTGTCATCACGTTGTACTCCTTCGGGGCATGTCACGCTTCAAACAGGTTGCGGGATTACCTCACCTGCATGATTGTCATCTGCTTGCCAATGTCGTCGCTCTGGTCGGTGCTGGCGTGGTAGAAAAAACCATAGTCAACCAGGTAGTAGTAATGCTGCATCGGAGTCGGCGGTAGGTTTTCACGGGGCTGGCGGCAGCTCAGGGCCTTGGCGTTGCCACTCAAGTTGGGGTTTAACTGACTGGCAGAAACCTCACTGTCGATCGTGCAAACCGTCTTCCACGTGCTATCCATCAAGGTCCCGAGGTAGTTGTTACTAAGGGTTTGCCGGCGGGTATAGCTGACTTGACTGCCCACGTTCAATTGCTTCCAGTCGCCTTCAAAATTCAGGCTGCCGACCAGGGTTGTGGTTTGCCCACTCTTGTTCGACTCGCTGCTGGAGAGCGTCAGCAGGCCGCGCCAACTGATTTGACGGCCGCTGTGACCGTTCTCGGTGTAGTTGATCGCCAACTGGCCAGTCGCCGGGTCGGGCGCTATAAACGACTCGATACGTTCTGGTTTCGAGGTTTTGAGGTAGGTCGAGGTGCCTGTCAGATCCAGGTAGCTCAGTGCCTTGCTCGGCGCCGGCATCTGCAACTGCTCGATGCTCTTGATCACGGCTGGGTTGATGTCGGGCAGTTTATGGGTCGTGACATCCCCATGGCTGACGCGGGCCGTAGGGGTGGAGCAGGCGCTCAGGGCGAGGCAGGCGAGGCAGGCGAGGGGCAGGATCAGGCGTTGCACGGGTGTCTCCGTTGAGTCCGTTCGGGGGAGGCGCCAGGGGCGCGTAAATAGGCGCACAGCATAGCGCCTGGGCAGTGCAGGCGTCATCGTTGTTTGATCAACGTTTGTTCCCTCTCGCCTGCTTGACTCTGTCCCGTGGGGCAGACTTTAGGCTGTTTTCCATGCGAAGGAGGAGCGCAATCCTCCCGCGAAATGGAGATTCGGTATGCGATGTCTGGTGACGGGCGCGAACGGGCACCTGGGGAATAATCTAGTCAGGGCACTGCTGGAACAGGGTCACACCGTGCGCGCCGGCATGCGCAACACAAACAATCGCGCACCGTTCGCCGGCCTTGATTGCGAGTTGGTCTACGCCGAGTTGCAGGATCAAGCTTCCCTGCTCAAGGCACTGGAAGGTAGCGGCCCCATCTCTGCCAGCTTGAAACCGGCCACCTGCGCCTTGCGGATCAGGTGCACGATTTGCAGATGGTGTGCGTTATAGAGGCGGTACCGGCCTTCCCGCTGGGGTTCATTGATCAGCCCCAGTTGCTCATACAGCCGGATAGCTTTTGGTGTGCAGCCTGTCAGCTTGGCAGTCGTCCGATGAACATAAGCAAGATCCTTTTCCTGAGGCAGCCAATACTAGATATCCATCACCATCTCATGCCACGCCATCCCGCCATGGTCAGACGCTGACGGCTGCACATAGCGATAGCCCATGCGCGTATACAGCTCCACATGGCGGTCCTTGCACATCAGGTGAATGGTCTTCTTGCCCATCGCCTGCATGCGCTGCACGAACTCCGTCATCAAGCGCGTCGAGTAGCCCTTGCCTTGCTGGGCGGGATCCCCCACCACCGACATGATCACCACATTCGGCGCGTCGGCTGAATGCCCGACCAACTCCTTGAAGGCCTCATCCGACATCACCACTTCATCGGCGCAACCGCAGTTGATGAAACCGACCACAACACCATCTGCCTCCAGAACCAGAAAGCCTTGCGGGTACAGCGCAATACGCGTCGCGATCTTTTCCAGGGTGGCGGCTTCGTCGCCTTCGTAGGCCGAGATTTCGATCTCGTAGCAACGGTTGGCGTCGGCGGGGTTGGCGTTACGGAAGGTGAGGGCGGGCATTGGGTTACCGGAGAAATTGAACGACGGCCCCCATGATAAAGAAAGAACACCCCGACAGCACCGCCGAACACAAAACCCACCACACCCCCGCCCCCCTGTGGGAGCCGTCGAGCTTCAGCGAGGCCGCGATGGCGGCCTTCAGAACACCACAAATATCCGCCATCCTCCCCCCGTAGCAGCTGTCGAGCCCCAGCGAGGCTGCGTCAGCCTCAACTCGGTCATGCGTCCGGCTCCATAGTAGCGGCGCGCCCAACGTAGCCTCGCTGGGGCTCGACAACTGCTACGGTCAGGTTTCACCACTCGGGGCCACTGCCGGCAATCAATTTTTGCTACCTTCAGATTTTCATCGACAGTGAAAAATGCCCGGCCATTTATAAGGACATATCGTAGTGATGACGTTTGAAATTATCCCGCTGGATTCCATTGGCCCTTTGAAGCTTGGCGTAACCCGCGCAGAGGCCAGGGAAGCCATGCGTGCCAGCGGCTTTCCTCTTGAAAGCGCTAGAGACTCACTCGATTACTTCCATCATTCCTGTATCCAGACCGAATGTGGCACTGATGGCAATATTCACTTTATTGGTATTTCGTCCAGCCCGGAAATCACGGTTAGCTACAAAGGGTTGGATGTTTATTCGCTTGCAGCGCCAGAGCTGTTTTCGGTTATTGCCGACCATGATGCATCTGGCCCTCACGTCTACGACTCCTGCCAATACCTGTTCCCCAATCAACTGATCACCTTGTGGGACGCGGATGAACAGTACGACCGGCAAGGTGATGAAACCAGGCCTGTCTGGGCTCAAGTGGGTATTGGTAACAGCGCCTACATGGAGGCTATCAAGGCAATCAAAGAAAGGTAGCGGTGACCGTTGGCGTAGAAATAAAACACCACTGTCCTGCGAGCTTTAGAGCCCGCAAGACAGTGGTGGAATAGGCGCTGGATCAGGTCAATGGGTTACTCACTCAAACCCCACCCACCAACTTCCCCCCTTCCAACCGGCGCTTATACGCACTGTCCCGACTCGCCAACCAGAAATACAGCGGCGACGTCACCACCAACCCCACCAACCAGGACAAATCCGCCCCGTTGATGTGTACCGAAATCGGCCCGACATACAGCGGCGTATTCATAAACGGAATCTGCACCACAATCCCCACCGCATAGGCCACCAGCGCCTGAGGGTTGTACCGCCCGTAAATCCCGCCATCGACCCGAAAGATCGAACCGATGTCGTACTTGCCCTTATGAATCGCATAGAAGTCGATCAGGTTGATCGCCGTCCACGGCACCAGTACCACCAGCAGCACCAGCACCATGTCCACGAAGTGCCCGATAAAATCCTTCGACGCAAACACCGCCGCAATCGAACACGCGGCCAGCACCAGTACCGAGATCACAGCGCGCGCCTTGGCGGTGGGGATCCAGCGGTAGGCAAAGGTCTGTACCAGGGTGATCAACGACAGCACCGCACCGTACAGGTTAAGCGCGTTGTGGCTGATCACGCTGAGCAGGAACAGCAACAGCATCAGCGGGCCAATGGAGCCGGTCGCCAGTTTGACCGCGTCCATGGTGTCCATGCCGACCGGTGTTGCGAGTACCGCAACGGCACCAAAGATGAACGACAGGCTGGAACCGAGCACGGTACCCAGATAGGTGGTCCAGAAGGTCGACGCCACCGGCACATCCGCCGGCAGGTAGCGGGAGTAGTCAGACACATACGGCGCAAACGCGATCTGCCACAGCGCGGCCAGCGACACGGTGGCCAGCCAGCCGGAGATATTGAAGTTGCCGCGTGTCAGGAAGTCGGCCGTCTGCACATGGGTGAAGATGTAGCCGAAACCCAGCACGATGCCCGCGCCCAGCACCCAGGTGCCGATGCGGTTGAGTACGTGGATGAAGCGGTAGCCGATGATACCGATGATCCCCGAGCCGATGGCGCCGATGACGATGCCCACTGGCACCGGGATCGCATCGACCACGCCGTGCAGGGATTTGCCCGCCAGTACGATGTTGGAGGCGAAGAAGCCGATGTACATCACACCGGCGATCACCACCACCAGCAGTGCGCCGAGGGAGCCGAACTGGGCGCGGCTCTGGATCATTTGCGGGATGCCCATCTGCGGGCCCTGGGCCGAGTGCAGTGCCATCAGCACGCCGCCGACGAGGTGGCCGACGAGGATGGCGATGATGCCCCACACCAGGTTCAGGCCGAACAGTTGCACGGCCAGCGCGCCGGTGACGATGGGCAGCGGCGCGATGTTGCCGCCGAACCACAGGGTGAACAGGTCTCTTACCTTTCCGTGGCGATCTTCCGGGGGCACGTATCCAATCGTGTGTTTTTCGATAAGCGGGGCGGAGGATGTTGCAGTGGTAACCATGACGAGCTCCAAGGCAAGGTGAGTACGTTGACGTACTTCGCTGGGCGGCGCGTGTGCGTCGCTTTTGTTGTTGGAGTGATCATGTGCAATGGTCACGGGGAGGTAAATTAGTAAGTTTGTTGCTATAGACCTTAAAAATAATATCTCGCGGCGATTTTCGCTCCGGTATGTTGCATGGACTTGTTTGGGGCGAAATCCCACGTTTCTGGAGGTCCCGATGGCTGCCTATAATCTGCGCCAGCTCAAATATTTTGTAACCACCGCCGAGTGCGGCAGCGTGGCAGAGGCTTCGCGCAAGCTCTATATCGCGCAACCGTCGGTGTCGACCGCCATCAAGCAGTTGGAAGACAGCTTTGGCGTGCAGCTGTTTATCCGGCATCACGCCCAAGGGGTGTCGCTGACGCCCAGTGGTGCACGGTTCTACCGCAAGGCCCTGGAGCTGCTGCGGGTCGCCCATGAGTTCGAGCAGAACGCCCTGGCAGACAACGACGTGGTGGCGGGGCAGATCGATATCGGGTGCTTCGAGACGGTGGCGCCGCTGTATTTGCCGCGTTTGATTGCAGGCTTCAAGCAGCGCTGGCCGGGGGTGGAAATCCGCCTGCGGGACGGTGAGCAGCAGGAGCTGGTGCAGGCGCTGACTGCCGGCAGTATCGACGTGGCGATGCTGTTTGAGCATGACCTGGGCAGCGCTATCGAGACCACGCCGCTGATGCCGCCGCAGCAGCCCTATGCATTGTTGCCGGCGGATCACCGGTTTGCGCAGCAGGCCAAGGTGTCGCTGGCGGATTTGGTGCTGGAGCCGATGATTCTGCTGGATGTGCTGCCAAGCCGGACGTACTTCGTGAGCATCTTTGAGGAGCGTGGGCTGACGCCGAATATTGTCTTCAGTTCGCCGTCGATCGAGATGGTGCGCGGGATGGTGGGGCGCGGGTTTGGCTTTTCGATTCTGGTGACCAAGCCGTTTTCGCCGTACTCCTATGACGGGCAGAAGCTGGTGTGTGTGCCGTTGGCGGAGACGGTGACGGGGTCGGGGTTGTCGGCGGTGTGGTTGCGCCGGGCGCCGTTGACCAAGCCGGTGCAGTTGTTTGTGGAGTATTGCCGGGAAGAGCTGGCTCAGTTACTTGGGTAAAACACAGAGCAAAAAAATGTGGGAGCCGGGCTTGCCCGCGATGGCGGTGTGTCAGCCAGCAAATAGGCCAACTGATCCACCGCCATCGCGGGCAAGCCCGGCTCCCACAGTTGATTTGTATTGCTTGGGGAATCAGGTACGGATCGAAAGTAACATTCGCTGCAGCATTTCATCGCAACCCTTCAGTTGCTCCACACTCACAAACTCATCCGGCTTATGCCCCTGGTCCATGCTCCCAGGCCCGCACACCACGGTGGGAATGCCCGCCGCATCAAATAACCCACCCTCAGTCCCGAACGCCACGGTGCCAAATTCCCGCGAGCCGCAAAACGCCGCAATCAGCTCCGCCGCCTGGCTACGCTGGTCGGTGGCCAGCCCCGGGTACGCCGACAACTCACTGAAGCGAATCGCACTCTGCCGGCTCACCGCCTGCATGCGCGGCAACACCTGCTGCATCGCATACGCCTGCAGTTCCTCAGCCACTTCCCCCGGGTCCATCGACGGCAAGGCGCGCACTTCAAAGTCGAAGCGGCAATCCGCCGGGACGATATTCAGCGCCTTGCCTCCGGAAATTAACCCGGTTTGCACGGTGCTGAACGGCGGGTCAAAGCGCTCGTCCTGATGCACCTTGAGGCGCTGGCCAATCCGCCCCAGCTCACCAATCAACTCCGCCGCGTACTCGATTGCATTCACGCCCTGAGGCGCATACGCCGAATGGCACGCCTCGCCATGCACTTCGCAGCGCATGGCGAGCTTGCCTTTATGGCCCAGCACCGGCTTCAGCTCGGTGGGCTCGCCGATAATGCACAGCAGCGGTTTCACCGGCCACTGCTCCAGCACCTTGAGCAGCGAGCGCACCCCAAGGCAGCCGACTTCCTCGTCATAGGACAAGGCGATATGCACCGGCATCCGCAGGTCTGCGTTCACCAGCGACGGCACCAGCGCCAGCACGCAGGCGATGTAGCCCTTCATGTCCGCCGTGCCCCGGCCAAACAGCTTGCTGTCGCGCTCGGTCAATTCAAACGGCGGCAACGTCCACGGCTGGCCATCCACCGGCACCACGTCGGTGTGCCCCGACAGCACAATCCCGGGCACTTGCGCCGGGCCGAGGGTGGCGAACAGATTGGCTTTGCTGCGCTCATCGTTGTAGATCAGCTCGCTGGCGACGCCGAACCCCGCCAGGTAGTCGCGTACGTACTCGATCAATTGCAGGTTGGACTCGCGGCTGGTGGTATCAAACCCCACCAGCGTCTGCAGCAATTCGCGGCTGTTGCTCATCGGTCGTCTCCGGCCACGCCGTAGCCTGGTGAACGGTCCGGGGCCAGGGCGCGGTCAATGTAGTCCTGCACCTGCGGGCGGTAGGCGTCCCACAACTTCTGTAGTTCGCCAATCGGGTTCTCATCGGCCCAATCCACCCGCAGGTTGATGATCGGCCAGGTCAGTTCGCCCACCACCACAACCGCTGCCGAATGCACCGGGCCGGCCTCGCCACCGGCGGCGATGGCGGCATGCATGGCGGCCAGCAGGCGATCGGTGAGTTGGCCTTCGCCCTGTTCAAATGCGGTGACCATGGCCTGGATCACCGCGCGGTCGGCGAGCATATTGCCGGCCGCGACGCACTGTTCACCCGACACCGCGTTATGGGTGCCGAGGGTTTCGCTGCCGCTGAAATGCACGGTGCGCCCCAGGTGGTCAATCGCCGTCAGTTGCCGGTATTGGCTGTAGCCGTTGCGGGTGAGTGCCTTGTCCACCGCGTCGGCGGGCTCCAGGCCTTGCTCCAGCAGGTCGAGTACATCCGGGCCCAGGGCCGGCAGGGTGATGTTCTGGGTCGAGACCGCACCCACGCCGGGCCGCAGCCAGGGGCAGCGGGCGCCTACGGCGATGCTTGAGGAGCTGATGGCAATGCCCATCTGGCCGGTTTCTGCGCAGCGGGCGACGATTGAAAAGGTCATGTCGTGCCTCCTTGGGTTACTCGGGGATGACGGCAATCACGTCGATTTCCATCAGCCACTGTGGCTGGCCCAGGGCCGAAACCACCAACCCGGTGGAGATCGGGAACACGCCCTTGAGCCACTTGCCGACTTCCTGGTACACCGGCTCGCGGTAGCGTGGGTCGATCAGGTAGGTGGTGGTCTTGACGATGTGGCTGAGGTCGCTGCCGGCTTCTTCCAGCAGTTGCTTGACGTTGCGCATGGCCTGTTCGGCCTGGGCGCGCGGGTCGCCGAGGCCCACCAGCTTGCCGTCGAAATCGGTGCCCACCTGGCCCCGTACATACACCGTGTTGCCGGCGCGTACGGCCTGGCACAGGTCATTGTCCAGGCTCTGGTTGGGGTAGGTTTCCTTGGTGTTGAACATGCGGATGCGAGTGTGAGTAGGCATCAAAAAAACTCCAGAAAAAAGTGATCAGGCGCTGACAGGTGAGGTGTGAACAACCGGCGCGGGTTCGCGGTACTCAAGGTATTGGCGCTGGATGGCGATATGGTCGGCCACGTATTTGGCGTCATGCCACACGCCCCAGATAAACGAAGAGCCCCGGCGCGACTGCCATGGCAAACCGAGGAAGTAGATGCCCGACTCGCTGGCTACGCCGCGCTGGTGCTGCGGCTTGCCGGCGGCGTCAAATGCATTGACCTTCAGCCAGCTGTAATCCACGGCAAAGCCGGTGGCCCAGATGATTGTGGTGATACCGGCCTTGGCCAGGTCCAGTTCCAGAATCGGCTGCTTGATGCACTCGGCATCGGGAAACACGCGGCGTGCTTCGGGCTCTGGCGGCAGGTCGAGGCCGTTGCGTTCGATGTAGGCATCCGCCGCATCCAGCAGGGCCAGGTAGTTCTCATCACCGCGGGCCAGGTTTTCCACCAGGTTGGGCTGGAAGCGGGCGACGCTGCCGTCGAAGGATTGGGTCAGGCCGACCAGGGTCATGCCTTGCTGGGCCAGCTCGCGGAAATCGATGGTCTTGCCGCCGTGGGCGCCGCTCACCGCAATGGTCACGTGCTCGCGGCCGGGCTTCATCGCGACCTGGTCCCACTCGCCCAGCACCCCCAGCCACCAGCAGAAATCGCGGTTGCGATAGGCCCGCGGTGGGCGGTCGTGGGCACCGACCGACAGGTACACCTGGCGCCCGGAGCGTTGCAGTTCATCGGCGATCTGCACCCCGGAGGAACCCGCACCCACCACCAGCACGGCGCCAGCCGGCAGTTGCGCGGGGTTGCGGTAGTCGGCGGAGTGGATCTGGTGCAGCGTGCTGTCTTGAGGCGCAATCGCCGGAATCACCGGCTTTTGGAACGGCCCGGTGGCCGCCACCACGCGGTTGGCTTCGATCACGCCTTCGCTGGTGTGGATGGTAAAGCCCGGACGACCGACATTGCGCACCACGGAGGTCACGTCCACGCCGGTGCGAATCGGTGCATTGAACTTGCGTGCATAGGCTTCGAAGTAGTCCGCCACGCGCTCTTTCGGCGCAAAGCCATCGGGCGCGACAGTATCGAAGGCCAGGCCCGGAAAACGGTCATGCCAGGCCGGCCCGTTGGCGACCAGCGAATCCCAGCGGCCGGTGCGCCAGCGCTCGGCGATACGGCTGCGCTCCAGCACCAGGTGCGGCACGCCTTGTTTGCTCAGGTGCTCGCTCATGGCGACGCCAGCCTGACCGGCTCCCACTACCAGCGTGTCTATTTTTGTTATTGCTTGAGTCATGTGTCTGTCCTTGCGTAATGCAGTTGGATTCAGCTTGGGCATGGCTTCAAGGCTAGGGGGAGGGCGGTTTTTAATAAAATATTATTAAGCTGGGAAGTGAGCATAAATATCGGATGCAGAGCGTGGTTCTTGCTTTGGACAGAGGCTTGGATCAGCGCAGTCGCAAAGGCCGCATTGCGGCCTCGCGACTGTGTGGGGTGGGATCAGTCTTCTTTGTAGTGTCGTGTGATTTCAGCTTCGAGCCCCGGTCCTATTGCGGCTGCAATGGCTTTGATTTCAGCTTGCGCGGCGTCAGCATCACCTACGATATTCCCGGATTCAGTGATCGCAAACGAAAGCTGAACCGCTACGTTTTGATCCGGAGCAGGAAGCAGTTCAGAGCTTCGCGGATCTATTGGAACGATGAATTTTGGCGGTGTGTGCAAGGGAACAACAGGTACGGTGATGGCTGCGGCTCCCAACTGGCGCAGATTCCAAACGCCTGCTGCGTCTTGCACCACCGCTGATTCCGCCATGGCCAGTGACATGGAGATAGTGCCTTTCCTTCCGTCTGCACCTGACTCATCTGATGGGGACTTTGTGAGGGAGACACTATTTTGCGCAACCACGATGAGTGGCTTCATCACAAATGCCGAGGGGCCCGCCCATTCGAGTTGAGCGACAAAGGCAGCGCTAGGCTTCCAGCTTTTCTTTGTGTTCTCGTCTTTCGGAATCACGCCGCGATACACGACAATGCAATTAGTATTGCGGAGCGTGGATGAGTGGAAAACACCTTTGACCGAGTAGCTTTTGTTTGATCGATCGTTAGTGTCTTTGACATAGCTGCTCATTTTCTCGACGACAATATCGAAGGCGAGCTTGCCTGCGATGGGTGCCCATATCGCAGACAAAAAATCAGTCTTGCGCTGGCTAGCGCAGGTTTTTGCAATTGTCGTATCCAGCCAGGCCGGGGTGTCTTTGTTATCGGCCACCAACAGTTGTAGATAGACCTCATCTTTTGGATTGGCTTGTGGCTCGATTTTGCTTGTAGTCAAAACCTGAAAAAACTGACATCCCGCTAGCGTGCCCATTAATAAAAAAAGCAGTAGTAAGCGCATGATCAGCCTCTCTTCCTTGGGGTTTATGAGTGAATGGCATATTGAGAGTAGATTGGGTTTTGACAGGTGATGGCGTTCGGCCATAATTTTTCGCTCTATTTCCCGAGCCTGTCATGTCTGATTTGATACCTTGCTGACAGCGAACCCACACGAACAGGCGCCAGGCCATGCCCGATATCCGTATCATGACCCTCGACGATTACGAGCCTCTCATAGACCTTATGCGCAACACCCCGGGCATCTCCCTGCGCGACGCCGACTCCCGCGAGGCCACCGCGCGTTATCTGGAGCGCAATCCCGACATGAGCTTCGTGGCCGAGGTCGACGGTGTGCTGGGTGGGTGCGTGATGTGCGGGCACGATGGCCGGCGCGGTTATTTGCAGCACCTGCTGGTGCTGCCTGAGTATCGGCGCCAGGGCATTGCGAACGCGCTGGTAGAGCGCTGCCTCACCAGCCTTGCGCAATTGGGCATCCGTAAATGCCACCTGGATGTGTTCAAGACCAATGACAGCGCCGCCCGTTATTGGCAGGGTCAGGGCTGGCAACTGAGGACCGATATTGACCGCTATTCGTTTACCCGACCGGGTGACGACAACGCCTGACGCCCATGGAGGGACCCATGCTCGAGATACGACGCGCCACGCTGGAAGATGCACAGACCGCCTTCGACATTCGCCTGTTGGCCATACGCAGCCAATGCATCGGAGCGTACACGTCCGAGCAGATGATGGTGTGGACCCGCGGCGCCGCTGAGGACGGTTACGACACGCTGATGGACAAGCATTTTTACCTGGGCTGCGTGAACGGTGAACCTGTGGCCACGGGGATGCTGGATTTGGCGAACAACGAAATCGGTGCACTGTTTGTGTTGCCCGGGTTTACCGGCCGCGGGATTGGCAAGCAGGTGTTGGTGTATCTGGAGGTGTTGGCGCAGGAATTGGGGATTGAAGAAGTGATCCTGGACGCGACGTTGAACGCGGCGGATTTTTATCGGCGGTGTGGGTATGTGGGCGATGAGCAGGCGATCTACCACTCGCCATCGGGGTTGCAGTTGGCCTGTATTCCTATGCGTAAACACCTGCACAGTGTTCGCTGACACGACAAAAAGACTGTGGCAGGGGGCTTGCTGTGGCGAGGGGGCTTGTCCCCCGTTGGGCTGCGAAGCGGCCCCAATCAGGCTGCCGTTGTCTTGCAGGCAGAACTCAGTGACTGTTTTGGGGCTGCTGCGCAGCCCAACGGGGGACAAGCCCCCTCGCCACAGGTCATGTGCTGCCCTCGGTACTGAATGCCGCACGTAAATCTTGGATCACCTCGCTGACAGAGGGGCCTTGAGCAACCGGCGGCGTAGGGCTCTCACCAAACTCCCGCCAGATAAAAAGCGTCAGCTCCGCACCGTCGGTAGCCTTCTGCTGCGTCCCGAAATACTGCAAAACCCGATAGCGCTCATCCTGCCAGAACAGCGCTTCAACCCACCCATACACGGGTATGAAATGAAAGTGCAGCGGGAAGCCCGGCATATGCCCGAACCGGCTGATGTAAAGCCACTTGGGTTTCAGTTGCGCTTCCATCACTCGCTGGATGTTGGCCAGCAACCCGCCCAGCTCCGCGAGCGCCGCATCGGGCATGTCAGCCAGGGAGTGTATAGGCGCCTTGGCACCCAGCATCAGGTAGCCCGGCAGCGTGGACGACAGGTGATGATTGAGCAGCCAATGCTCGGTCTCATGCACAACAAAGGATGGATCGATCTTCATCGACGGGCTTCCATGCGAAGAGGGTTGGCAGGATACCAAGAGTTGTTGCCCTGTATCCCGCAAATGCAGCGGATCTGTCTCTATCGCGGCATTCACCTTATCGGTACGGTTCATTCACACGTATTCAATGCCGAGAAAACCATGGACCTGACCGCAATCCCCTTTGGCACCACCGACTGGTCGACCCTCGAACCCGTGCTGCACCCCGGCGAAACCGGCAGCGCGTATTGGCGCACCTGTCAGTTCGGCTCAACCCGCGTGCGCATGGTCGAATACAGCGCCGGTTATCTCGCCGACCACTGGTGTTGGCGCGGGCATATCCTGCTGTGCCTGGAAGGTGAGTTGCACACCGAACTGGAGGATGGCCGGCAGTTCACGCTGACTGCCGGGATGACTTATCAGGTGGGCAATGACATGGAGGGGCATCGGTCATCGACTACCCTTGGGGCGAAGTTATTTGTGGTGGATTGATCTGGAGATCGGGCCTTGGAAGGAATCGTGAGGTTGGAAGGCCTCTATTTCGATCCTCTGGATTCCATAGGGATGGCAAAATGCTATATGCTCTCTGCTGGAGATCAATTAACCAGTGAGGTTTTCAATGAGCTACAGCGCAGAGATAAGTCGGACTAGCCCAACAGCTTTCCTGTTTTTAGTGGATCAGTCTGGCTCTATGCAAGACATCATGACCAATGGGAAGTCAAAGGCGCAGTTTGTGGCTGATGTTTTAAATCGTACGTTTGCGACGTTGATTACTCGTTGCACCAAGTCAGAAGGTACTCGCGACTACTTTGAGGTTGGGGTATTAGGTTACTCCGGTTCCACGGCAGTCAACGGCCTGGTAGGTGGGCTGTCAGGCACAATCCTTCATCCAATTTCTAAGATTGAAGCCAATCCTCTGCGGATTGAAGATCGTTTCAAACGAGTTGATGATGGTGCTGGAGGTTTGGTCGATCAGTCTATCAAGTTCCCGGTATGGTTCGAGCCTAAAGCATCCGGCGGCACTCCAATGTGTAATGCCATCACTACTGCTGCTGAGCAGTTAGTTGCATGGTGCGACTCCCATCCGGATAGTTATCCACCCACCGTGCTACATGTTACTGATGGTGAGTCGACGGATGGTGATCCTGCTTCCTTGGCGCAGCAGCTACAACAGATAGGTACTAGTGACGGTAACGTTTTACTGTTTAACCTTCATGTCAGTACTAGCGGAGGTGATCCGGTTAAGTTTCCTGTTTCGGACGCCGGATTAAGCGATAGCTACGCAAAATTGTTGTTCTCTATGTCGAGCTCTTTACCTCCTCACCTTCAAAGAGTCGCAGAAGAAAAAGGTATTAAAGCGACTATGGAGTCTCGAGGTTTTGTCTTCAATGGTGATATCGCAGAAATTGTCGACTTTTTCGATATCGGCACCAGAGCTGCGCAGTTGCGTTGACTATGGTATTTCAGATCCTATTCGAGGGGACCGTAGCTAAGTATTCCGACGCGCCTATGGAAAATGAGGATGCCTACCGTATAGCGCAAGATAGAGGGCGGGTGGTGCTTTCTGATGGAGCGTCTGAGTCCTTCGATGCCCATAGCTGGGCTAACTTGCTAGTGGAGGAGTTTCTAGGCAGCGAACCTTCGGACGAACTGGTCGATTTATGTGTTCAGAAGTATAGGCTACTACATGATACGAGCACATTGTCTTGGTCCAAGGCAGCAGCCTACGAGCGAGGCAGCTTCGCTACGTTGATAGTCGTGCAGGATGAGCCTGATCGGAAGCTAGTAAGTGTTTCTGCATTGGGAGACAGTCTGGTTATATGGGCCGATGGTAGTGAGATACTCCAATCCGTACCTTACTCACGCGCCTGTCAGTTTAGTGATAAGCCGTTTTTACTGTCTACTCGTTCTGCGTTAAACGCTCCTGTCAGCGGAGGGGCTGCCGGGCCTTGGGTTCACAGAGAGTGGAGCTATGACCAGTCTGGCTCATGTCTGCTTCTGTGCATGACTGATGCTTTAGGCGCCTGGATACTTTCTAGTCAGGAGAGAGGAGACATTCAAGCTTTTGATCGCCTCTGTAGCGTCAGGAGTGATGAGGACCTCCTCGGATTGGTCGAGGCTGAGCGTGCTTCTGGGGCTATGCGCCTTGACGACTCCACATTGATAATAATTAATCTGAACAGTTCAACTTAAGCTATGGCATATCCCACCCTTGAGCAGTACAACGAGGCTTTGCAGTCACCGCAATTGGTGTTGCAAGATACTGAGCTAAAACAGGGTCGCCTGAAGACCTCAGGTCTAGGACTTCCTTTAGCTTTATGCGGAGGATTTGCACTTACCTACACGGTTGAAACTCAAGGGAAGAAGTTTGCATTGCGCTGCTTTCATAAAGAGTCGCGTGAACTGGAACGACGATATCAGGCGATTTCCATAAGGATTAAACAGCTCGCGAGTCCTTACTTTCTTCCCTTTGAATTTATACCAAATGGGATCCGGATACATGGAAAAAGCTATCCGATAGTTAAAATGGCTTGGGCTCAGGGACGTACCCTCGCTGAATTCCTGGAGAGTGAGCACGGAAAACCACAAACACTACAACGACTAAGGCACGCTTTAGCTGGCTTGGCTGGCTTTCTGGAGCGAAACCAGATATCCCATGGCGATATCCAGCCTGAAAATGTCATGGTAAATGATGATGGGAGCGCAGTTCAGCTAATTGATTACGATGGTATGTTCGTTGAATCTTTTCGAGGGGCTGCCGCTACGGAACTTGGACAGGTTAATTTTCAGCATCCAAAGCGATCAGCTAGAGACTTTAACGAAAAGTTGGATCGGTTTTCTTTTATTACTTTGGATGTGGCACTGCAAGCACTAATGGCTGCGCCGTCACTTTGGAATGTTTCTCGTTCTGAGCCTAGTGCTGTTGTTTTTCGACGTAATGACTTTCTTGATCCGGCTGCGTCAGCAATTTTTGGTGAGGTTTGTAAGCTGAATGGAGTAGCGGCTAATGTAAGGAATTTGGCTCGGGTAGTGCTAGGGGAGTTTCAAGCTGTACCAACGCTGACGGAGTTCCTGCAAGGTAAAGGGCTGGGCAGCAATGTAATTGAGTTCAAGCCGAGAGCAGTTTCTGGAAACGTTATATATCAAAGTGCGTACCCAGTTTGTGAAGCGACAAACTATGCTCAGGTGTTTTCACTAGTTGGCAGTCGCATCGAGCTAGTCGGGCGAATTCATTCTGTGCGCAACGGTTGGGGAGCAAACAAAAAGCCTTATATATTTGTGAACTTCGACGATTGGCGCGGTAAGGCTGTGAAGCTTGCTATTTGGTTCGAAGGGATAAGTTCAATAAAACCAAATGTGCCAGATGAGTCTTGGGTGGGGCGTTGGCTTTCTGTAACTGGTTTGGTGGACCCACCTTATAATGGCCAGGCAAAAAAAACGAGTTACACTCACCTTTCTATCACGATTACCGCACCTGGTCAGATTCAGCAGTTGCCAGAGCAAGAAGCAAAGTTCCGTCTTTCAGGCAAAGGACCCTCCGCCGTCACAGGTAGCTCATCTAGTAGGAATGCCGACATTCTTTCTTCTATGAGTAAAACAGGAGGTTTTGTAAGCCAGCAGGCTTCAAGAGTGCCGTCACAACCTGTTGCGCCAAAAAGTTCGAACCAACAGCTACTTGAAAAGATGCGGGCGCAGACGTCCCAGTCCACACCTTCCGGCAGGAGCGTGTCGCCGCAGCCTCGCCCCAATCACAGCACACAACCTCAGAGTTCAAGCCGCCCCATGAAACACTCCTCTAGAATGGGATGGGGTGGTTGGATATTTATTGGAGTCGTTGTAATAAGCGTTTTGAGGGCTTGTGCTCGTTAGGTTTTGAGATATTGAAATCCTGGTTTTTTGCAGCTGCCAATGCAAGCCAGTAGTAATTCCCCTGTGTAGATCTAACGCCGGTCGGAGTTATGGAGGCGCGCTTTTCAAGTCACTTTGGCTCACCGGTATGAATTACGAGGTGGATAATGATATGGATGGGCATCTCTCATCCTCGACCACTGGCTCCAGGTTACTCGTGGTCGACTGACGTATTCAAAAGCGGCTAGTCAATGACATTAAACAGCGGCGGGGTGGATATTGCCGCCACTGTATCGTTCCTGACGAGTGCCGACAGTGGCGGGATCAACGGGTAAGTGATCAAGGCGAACGGCCGCTTTAATTGTGCTCACAGCTTTTGGCCAGGGAGGATTGTTAGGCCAGTCGCACAATCAACTTGCCGAAATTGCGCCCCTCCAGCAGCCCGATAAACGCCTCAGGCGCATTCTCCAGGCCCTCGACAATGTCTTCGCGCCACTTCAGCTTGCCCTGATCAATCCACTGCGCGGCTTCCTGCAAGAAGTCGTCCTGCTGCTCGTCAACAAACTCGGTCTGGATAAAGCCGCGCACGGTGAGGCTCTTGGCGAGGATGTCGTGCATAGTCGCCGGCAGTCGGTCGACCTGTTGCCCAGGCACCGCGCTGTCGTTGTAATGCGCGATCAGCCCACATACGGGTATCCGCGCAAAGTCATTGAGCAGCGGCCTCACGGCATCCCAAACCGCTCCCGAGACATTTTCGAAGTAAACGTCAATTCCATTGGGGCAGGCTTCGGCCAACTGCTGGGCAAAATCCGCTGCGCGATGGTCGATGACGGCATCAAACCCGAGTTCATTTTTCACGAACGCGCATTTCTCCGGCCCGCCCGCGATACCCACGGCGCGTGCGCCCTTGATGCGGGCGATCTGGCCAACCACCGAACCCACTGCGCCACTCGCCGCCGCGACTACCACGGTGTCACCGGGCTTAGGTTGGCCAACAGTGAGCAACCCCGAGTAAGCGGTGAACCCCGGCATTCCAAGAACTCCCAGCGCTGTGCTGGGGTGGGCGATGCTCGGATCCAGAAGCCTCAGGTCCAGGCCATCCGAGAGTGCAAAACGCTGCCAACCGGCATAGGCAAGCACCATGTCGCCCTCTTGCCACAACGGGTTTCGTGAATGTTTGATCCGCGCGACCGTGCCGCCCACCATCACCTCGCCGATGCCCACTGGCTCGGCATAGGATTTGGCCGCACTCATGCGCCAGCGCATGTAGGGGTCGAGGGACAGATAGAGGTTTTCAAGCAACACTTCGCCTTCGGCAGGCTCTGGAATCGCGCTGTACTCCAGGCGAAAATCGCTGGGTTGCGGGCGCCCGTCGGGGCGGGCGGCCAATACGATGCGTTGGTTCTGGAGCTGGGTCATGAGGCTCTTCCTGGTTGATAACGTTCCAGCAGAGTAGTCATGCTCCAGCTATCGAGGTAGGGTGATAGCTGTTGATTCAGAGTTAACCCAAACATGATATCCGACGCGTTTGAACCCTACCTGCTACGAACCTTTATCTCGGTATGCCAGCACGGCAGCCTGAGTGGTGCAGCCCAGCAGGCGGGCAGGGCGCAATCGGCCCTCAGCGCACAAATCCGCCGGCTTGAAGAGTTGCTGGGCCAGCGGCTGTTGCGCAGAACAGGTCGGGGCGTGGTGCCCACTACCGAAGGCGAACTGCTGCTCACCTACGCGACGCGCATTCTGGCCTTGGGCGAGACGGTAGCAGCGCGGCTGAAAGAGCGCACGGTGATGGGCAATGTGCGCGTCGGGCTCTCGGAAGACGTGGCGGTATCGGCGTTGCCGGCAGCGCTCGGCCGGCTGCGGCGCGCCTGCCCGCATGTGCACCTGGAGGTCGTCGTTGACCACGGCGACGCGCTCGCCGAGCGTTGGAATGACGGCGAGCTGGATGTGGCCATTGGCGTCAGCTCATCGTTCAACGCCGACCCTGTGCACGCCTGGAACGTCGAGCTGTATTGGGTGTGCGCGATTGATGAAGAAATCGATGCGGCGCTGCCGCTGGATGTCATCGTGTACGCCGAACCCTGTGCCTGGCGGCGCTTGATGTTTGATGCCTTGCTGAACGCCGGGCGGGATTTTCGGGTCACGGTCACCAGCCCGAACATTGGCGTGATCACCGCAGCGGTGGAGGGCGGATTGGGTGTGGCCTTGCTGCCGGCGGAGAATATTCGGCCGGAGACCATGCGCATCATTTCCCTGGCTGAAAGCGATGGGCCTATTTTGAGTGTCAACTACGGCCTGTACGCCACTCCACGACAAAGCGACAGCATCCGCGCGGCGGTGGAACTGCTCACCGAGAGTTTTCACGCGATGACTCAACCCTTGCGATAAACCCCCGCCAACTCCCGCGCCAAGCCAATGAAATTCTGCAACGGCGCCGACGGATTGAACGCGCGCCGCACCAGGGTGATCGGCGCCAATAATCGTGGCCGCGCATCGCTGATACGGCAATACACCACGCTCTCGCGGTGCACATCGCGCATCGACGCGGGCACCACCGAGATGCCTTCACCGGCGGCCACCAGGCTGACGTTGGTCAGCATGCGCTCCACTTCAAAGGCAATCTTCGGCTCGAAGCCGGCGTTCTGGCAGGCCTTGATCAGGTTGGCGTACATCCCCGGCGCGCCGGGGCGGCGGACCAGGATGAAGCGTTCGTCCTTCAGGTCGGCCATGGTGATTTTTGGCTCGGCGCCCTTGAGCAGCGCATGCCCGACGGGCAGGGTCAGCAGCATTTCTTCGTTGAGCAGGCGGTGGAAGGTCAGGCTCTGGTGGTCGCCCACCGGGGCGCGGAGGATGCCGATATCGATGCGTTTTTCGATGGTGTCTTCGGTGACTTCCCGGGCGCTGCCTTCGTTGATCGAGAGTTCCACGCCCGGGTAGTGCTCGCGGTAGGCGCGGATGATGCGCGGGATCAGTGGGTGGGCTGCCGCGGAGCTGGTGAAGGCGATGACCAGTGTGCCCTCGATGCCCTGGGCGGCGCGGGCGGCCTTGAGGGAGCCTTGTTCGACGCGGGCGAGGATGGCCCGCGCTTCATCGAGAAATACCAGGCCGCCGGCCGTCAGGTCGACGCCCTTGGGGTGGCGCTTGAACAGGTCGAACCCCAGCTCTTGTTCCAGGGCACGAATCTGTTGGCTGAGGGGCGGTTGTTGCATGTTCAGGCGGGCGGCAGCGCGGGTGAAATGTCGCTCTTCGGCCACCATGATGAAATAACGTAAATGGCGAAGTTCCATGGTGGTATATCCCGTGACAAGACTTTATTATTTATGGCCAGCATGCGCCTTGGCGACCAATATGCCGAAAGTGGCCTGATCCGACAATAACAATAAATAAAAAGACCCTGGAGCATTGATGTCAGCCCGATTTTCCACTAACGCCACATTGCCTATTTTGATTGCCATTGCACTTGGCATGGTGTTGGGGTTGTTTTATCCGGGCGTGGCGGTCGAGATGAAACTGCTCAGTGACGCTTTTATAAAAGTGGTCGGGTTACTGATGCCGTTTCTGTTGTTTGTGCTGGTGTCGACCGGTGTGGCGGGGATCAAGCGCGAGCCCCACCATCGGCATGTAGTGGGGCGGATCGTGGTGTATTTCCAGCTGATGTCCCTGGCCGCATTGGTGTTGGGAATGTCGACGGGGTGGCTGTTCAGCCTGGATCACACGGCGGTGGCTAACCTGGATGTTGACCATCTGACGCCGCCTGTTGCGCCGGAAAAGCTCTTGCATGAACTGTCCGCAACCTCGATTTCATCCAGTCTTTACAGGGTTTTTACCCAGAGTCTGGTGCTTCAGGTGATGCTGGTGGCGGTGCTGTGCGGGTTGGTGCTGGGACGTGGCGGCGCGGTCGGCAACCGCTGCCTCGGCTGGCTGGAAGCGGCCGTCGCCGGGCTGTTCTTGCTGCTGCGCCTTGTCTTGAAATTTGCACCGCTCGCGGCTTTTGGGGCGATGGCGTTTGTGGTGGGGAAGTACGGTGTAAGTTCTGTTTTGCCGCTGTTAAAGTTTATTGTGGTTATTTATCTGGCTTGCGCGACTTTCGTCATTTTAGTGTTTGCGACGATTGCGCGCCTGGTTGGATTTAAATTGACGCGGCTAATTGTTTACTTGAAAGAAGAGTTGTTGTTGGTGACGTTTACCGGTTCGTCGGTTGCTGCACTTCCCGGTTGTGTCAGCAAACTTGAGACGCTGGGCTGTGAACGCCAATTAGTGCGCCTGGTGCTGACCACCGGCTATACGTTCAACTTGGCCGGCACCAATATTTACCTGACCACCGCCATTATGTTTCTGGCGCATCTGGCCGGGGTGGAAATTGCCGTTCCCGAATTGCTGGCGGTGCTGGTGATCTGCCTGTTTACCTCGCTGGGGTCTACCAGTGTGGCGGGCTCGGCGCTGTTTACCCTGATCGCCACCTTGAACATCCTGCAACTGGTGCCGCTGGAAGGGGTAGGGTTGTTGTTGGGAGTGGAGCGGCTGATGAAGTGTCGGTCGTTGACCAATGTGCTGGGCAATTGCGTGGCCTGCCTGGCGATATGCGGGTGGCA
This sequence comes from Pseudomonas sp. 32A, assembly GCF_052682255.1. Classification (NCBI taxonomy): domain Bacteria; kingdom Pseudomonadati; phylum Pseudomonadota; class Gammaproteobacteria; order Pseudomonadales; family Pseudomonadaceae; genus Pseudomonas; species Pseudomonas sp. 32A. The sequence continues at coordinate 5,944,343 of NZ_JBQYLY010000001.1, forward strand.
GAAGTCGATTGATCGTGAGGTGTTGAAGCGGGAATTGAGTCACTGAGCCGAGCACACTTCCCAAGCCCAAACTCGGTCAAATGTGGGAGCGGGCTTGCTCGCGAATGCGGTGGGTCAGCCAATAAATCTGCTAACTGATACACCGCCTTCGCGAGCAAGCCCGCTCCCACATCCAGATTGCATTTCAGCCCTTGGCGTTGAGTAACTTGTCGAACGCCTTGTCCAGGTTGCCTTCAGCACCTTTCAGTTTCTCACGACGCTCCTTCAACCAACTCTGGTCCGCGTCGAGGTTCTTGCGTGCCTCCACCAACATCCGCTTAACCTCTTCCGGCTGCGGCCCACCCGTGCCTTTACGGGTCTTGACCATCGTCGTCGGCGACAGCGCCGCACGGAAACCCGCCTCATCCAGCGGCAAGGTATTCGGCGTCCATTTGTATTTGTCTGCCGCCTGGGTGTACAGCTTCTGCGCGTCGGCATACGGGAAGGTCTTTGGCGTGGTGCCGTTGCTGCGCGCCTCGGTGACGATCAGCGACGCGAAGCTGTGACCAATGCGGAACGGCACCTTGAACTGGCGCTCCAGGGTGTCAGCCAGCTCCATCGAAGTGGTCCACTCCGACTCCAGCTCATCCAGCGCACGCTGCGGGTTGATTTGCAGCGCATCCAGCACCGCGTCCATGCTCTTGAACATTTCGTCGGTGGACTGGAACAGCCCCAGTGAATCAAACGCGAACTTGTAGTCGGTCATGCCGGTGGTGACGTTGTGCGCGCGCAAGGTCACGGTCTGCGCCAGGCCGACCACGTCCGAGGCTGATTCCCGGGTGCGCATCAACAGCCCCGGGTTGCGTTTTTGCGGCATCGCGCTGCTGGTGTAGGTGGACTCTTCATCCAGCAGCAGCCAAGGGCGGATCTGATGGTATTGGGTGTGGATATCACCAATCATCGCGCCGATGCGAATCGCCGAAGATGCCGCGAGGTTGGCCGCTTCGATCGGGATGTCATAGGTCGACACCTGACTCGAGTCCAGGGAGTTTTCCCGCACGCCGTCAAAGCCCAGCAGTTCAGCCAGGCGTTCACGGTTCAGCGGGTAAGCGGAATTCGCCAGCACGGCGGTGCCCATCGGGCTCAGGTTGAGGCGGGTGTAGAGTTCGCGAATACGCTGGCCGTCGCGATCAAACGCGGCTTCAAACGCCAGCAGGTAGTGCGCATAGCTGATGGGCATGGCCTGCACGCCGTTGGTGTAGGCGGGCACCAGGGTGTCGACGTTCTTCTCGGCGATGTTAAGGATGCGTTGGCGGGTGGCGTTCAATGCCTCGCTGTAGGCCAGCACCTGGGAGCGCAGTTTGGCCAGGCGGTAGGTGGCGAGCATGTCCTGGCGGCTGCGGCCGGAGTGGATCAGCGACGCTTGCGGACCGATCTTGTCGGTCATGATTTTTTCCAGTTGCAGCACGTCTTCCGGGCGCTTGCCATCGGGCTGGTCGGCCTGGTCGATGGCAAAGCGCACGCCGCCGGCGATCTTGTGGCCCATGTCCGGCTTGACGATGCCTTCTTCGGTGAGCATCACGATCGAGGCTTTGTTGATGCGGTTCAACCAGGCGAACTGGGTTTGGGTCGGGTCGCCCTTGGCCTTGTGGGCGCTTTGCGAGGAGCCCGGCGTGGCGCCGACTTTGGCCGCCTGGGCGGCGCATTCTTCGGTGGTTTTGCAGGGCAACGCGCCGGTGTCGGCGGCGTAGGCGCCGTAACTGCTGAACAGGGCAAAGGCGACGGCCAGGTGGATCAGGCTTTTTCTGCTATTCATGTGCAACGCTCCGGGAAAAATCACAGCAAGGGCAGGGTGTAGCTGACGATAAAGCGGTTCTGGTTGATATCGCTGCCGCTGCCATTGCTGCGATACGTGCCATTGCGCCATTTCACTTCAAGGTTCTTCAGGGCACCGCTCTGGAACACGTAGCCGATATCGGTGTTGCGCTCCCACTCGGTACCTTCCAGGGTGCGCGTACGCACGAAGTTGTCACCCTTGAGGTAGCGGGTCATGAAGGTCAGGCCGGGGATGCCGAGGGCGGCGAAGTCATAGTCGTAGCGGGCCTGCCAGGATTTTTCCTCGGGGTTGGCGAAGTCCGGCGAGATCATCACGTAGTTGACGAGGTAGGAGTCGGTACCGTCCAGGTGCGGGAAGCCGGTGGTGCCTTTCATGCGCTGGTAGGCGGCGCCGAACGAGTGGCCGTGGAGGCTGTAGGTGAACTTGGCGCCGAAGGCCTGGTTGTCGATGTTGCTGTTGCCTTCCTTGCTGGAGTCGGCGTAACGCAGGTCGGTCTTGAACGACTGCGCGTCACCCAATGGCAGGGTGTGGACCAGGTTGAAGATGTGTTGCTTGTAGTTGTTCTCGAGGTTGGCGTAGTGGTAGCCCGTGACGAAGGTTTTGGTCCAGGCGTAGCTGGCACTGGCGAAGTCGAATTTATCGCTGGGCACGGCGCCCTTGATGCCTTTGCCGTCGACTTCAATGTCTGCATGGCCGCTGTCGTTACGCAGGGTGTTGCTGGTCAGGCGCCCGGCGTCGAAGGTCAGGCCGGCGATGTCCTGGCTGGTCAGTTGCGTGCCGCGAAAAGTCTGGGGCAGCAGCCGGCCATCGTTGGGCAGTACGGTGGGCAGCTTGGGGATCAGCGTGCCGAATTTAAGTACGCTTTTGGAGATGCGCGCCTTGGCGGTGGCACCCATTCGGCTGTAGCTGTCCGGTGCGCCATCCTCGCCGACGGGGAGCAGGCCGCTGTTTTGGCGGTCGGGGCTTGAGTCGAGTTTCAGGCCTTGCAGGCCGATGGCATCGATGCCAAATCCCACCAGGCCTTCGGTGTAACCCGACTGGTAGTTAAGGATCAGGCCTTGAGCCCACTCATCGCGTTTGGACTGGCTGGCGTTGGGCTGGCGGTAATCGCTGTTGAAGTAGAAGTTGCGAAATTCGAGGTCGGCCTTGCTGTCTTTGAAAAAGTCAGCTTCGGCAAGGGTAGGGAAGGCGAGAGTCAAACCGAGGGTGGCCGAAGTCAAGCCCAGGGTAATGGGGGATTTGTTCATTGTTATTCCCGTTGTCTGCTGCTTATTTTTAGAATTATCTGGCCGGACGGCGACAGGGAGACGCGTCCGGCTTGCGCAGGCTAACGAGTTGTCTTGCAGATTGAAAATATATAGAAAGTGTTGAGGCGAGACGAAAAAAGTATCAAGAGGGTGCACTCGATTTCTCGAGCACTGAAGGGCAAATGTGGGAGCGGGCTTGCTCGCGAAAGCGGTGGATCAGTCAATACATCCGGTGACTGTCACACCGCATTCGCGAGCAAGCCCGCTCCCACACAAGCCCCCACATTTTGATCTGCGCTTTAGTGCATCTTGCTGTGATCCATGGTTTCCGTCTCATTCAACGCACGGGCTTGGGCCTTCACTTCGATCGACTGCTTTTCACCCTTGGCATTTTCCACGGTGACGGTCAGCGGCACCTGGTCGCCTTTATTGATCTGGGCGGTGAGGTCGATCAGCATCACGTGATAACCATCCGGGTCGAGCTTGACGGCCTTGCCGGCGGGCAACGGCACCGAGTCCACCGGGCCCATGCGCATCACGTCGTCCTTCATGGTCATCTCATGGATCTGCACGGTTTTGGCGACCGGCGACGCCACGCTGAGCAGTTTGCTGTCGCTGTCGGCGGTGACGGTCATGAACGCGCCGCTGGACGGCTGGCCCGGTACCGAGGCGCGTACCCAGGCGTCGGTGACCACTGCCTGTGCGCTGGCGTGTGCGGCGAGGCCCAGCAGGGAAAGACCGAGGGCGAAGCGTTTGAGGTGTTGAACGGCAGTCATTAGCAGACCTCCATGACGGTGAGCAGGTCTTCTGCGCACTCTTTGGCGTTAAGCGAGGCAGACAGGCCCAGGCGCAGGGTGCCTCGGGTGTCGAACACAAAGCTGGTGGCGGTGTGGGAGAGGGTGTAGCTGTCGCCGGCGGGAATCTTTTCATAAAAGATCCCGAATTCCTTGGCAGCCACGGCGATTTCTTCTGGGGTGCCATACAGCGCTTCGAAACTCGGGTCGAAGGCCTTGACGTAGGCGTCGAGAATCTCGGGTGTGTCGCGTTCCGGATCGAGGGTGATAAACACCACCTGCATGATCTTGCCGTCGCGGCCCATCAGTTTTTTCGCCTGGGCCATGCGCGCCAGGGTGGTCGGGCACACGGCCGGGCACTGGGTGAAGCCGAAGAACACCACCGGCATCAAGCCGCGGAAGGAACTCAAGGTGACGGTTTCGCCGTCAGTGTTCTTGAGCTTGAAGGTACGGCCCATGATCTTGTCGCTCAGATCCTTGCCGTACTTGAAGTTCAGTTTCGGGCTGTTGTCACAGCCAGCCAGCAGGCCCAGGCCCAGCAATCCCATGCCGGAGAGAACTTTGCGGCGGGTGAATAACGTACTCATCAACTGTGCATCCTGTGAAGCGCCTGGGTACCACGAAGCGTTAAATCAGGCGAGGAGAGCGTGGCATTCTAACAACCCGGGCCTCTGGGCGTAATCTGCGACGTTCTGTCACAGGCCCTGCCGGGCAAGACCAAATGTGGGGGCTGTCGAGCTTTGGCGAGGCTGCGAATGGATCGCCTCTGTGTCCCTGCAAGACCGTGGTGCCTGCATCGCAGCCTCGCTAAAGCTCGACAGCTCCTACAGGGGGGATGGTAAAGTCGCCGCCATGAAATTCTCCCGCCCGGACCGTTCACTCATTGCCTGGACCCTGTATTTTTGCGTCCTGTTCAATGTGTTCGTCTGCGGTTTGGGCCATGGGCAGATGATGGGCCTGGAGCTGAATGGCCTGGGCGGGCAGTTCTGTTCAAGCCTGGGCAGCAAGGCGCCGGCTTCGGATGCCGGCCTTGGCAGTCCGACGGCCAGCAGTTGGTCGAACTTCTTCGCCTGCCCGGTGTGCTCCGCCGTGACCCTGGGCATCGTCTTCCTGTTTTGCCTGGCGTGGCTGCTGGGCCTGGGGCAAAAGCCACGCCCGGCCCATGAGCAGCGTAACAAGGCGCCTCCGCGGTATTCCTGGCCCTCGGCCAACCCTCGCGCTTCCCCTGCATTCTGACGTGTGCCTTGGGCTTCCTGTTACCAGGAGGCGTTCTATCGTCACGAGTGTGAGTGCGTTCCATGAGTTCTATCCTGCCTTCCGGCGCTGCCCGCCTGGTCAGCAAGGCGTCGCGCCGTCCTTCGCGCGGCGATGTGTTGTTGCCGTCTGTCGAATACCCGAGTAACGCCCGCTGTTTCGTCCACCTGGATGCACGGTTGCTGCCGTATTGGCACACCTTGTTCGACATCTGCCCCGGTCTGCTCAAGCTCGACCCGCCGGAGGGCTTGAACCTGTTTCGCAGTTTCATGACCTGGGCTTACCGCAATCGTCCCTCCCTGGATTGGACCTACCATGTAAACGTGTGCCGTTGGTTGCTCGGTTCGGTGTATCGCACGCAGATCGATGAAGAACCCATCGAAGCATTCATGACGGCGGCGGCAGCCCGTTGGGTCAGCGATGACACCGGCCAGGCCCGGGGCGTGGTTGTGGCCTGGCAAGGTTCATCCCTGCAAGTGGTGGACTGGAAGCAGGGCAGCGGCGTACCGCTGCAGAAACTGCCGCCGCTGCCCGGGGATTTCGCCTGGTGCGCGCTGGATAGCCAGGGGCGGTTCAGTGGGTGGTTGCCGGTGCCTTGAGGTTTTGCTTGATCCACTGGGCAACACTGGTGACGGCGATCTGCTGTTGGGCATTGAAGGTGACGGCGGGGTCCCAGGCCACGCCGTGGCCTTGGGCGAAGGCCACCCGGTATTTCATCAGATTGTCCTCGGGTGCAGCGGCCAGTTCCGCTTCCAGGTACGTCACCGACCAGCGTTCGCGTTTGAGGGTGAGCCCCAGTTGCGCATCCACGGTCTCTGCCAGCTCGCCGTAGGTCAGGGTGTCGCCTGCGGTGTACACCACTCGGTTGACGATCGGCGGTTCGCTGAACAGGATGCGCGCCGTCAGCAGGCCGATGTCCTCAGGCGTGGTGACGGTGACGGCAGTGTCCCAATCCCCCAGTGCGCGCACGGTGTTTTGTGCCAGGTCGACAACGCCGAAGGACGGCTCGAACAGGAAACTGGTGAACATCCCGGTGGAGACGATCACCCATTGCGTGCCCTGTTGGTCACGCAGCAAGTCGCGCACATCAAGCTGTTCGTCCCACAGGTCCTGGGCCGAGCCACGGCCGATCACGTCGTAATCCACACCGAACTGCCACGGTATATAACGTTTCACGCCGCCTGCGATGACCGCGCGGGTCAGCTTGCGCTGAGTGCCGGGGCCTGCGGCAAAGCCGATGCAACTGATCACGGTGTGATAGTCAGCGAACACCGTTGCCAGCTCGGCCTCGGAGCCATTGGCCAGGTCACCGGCCAGCAGCTCAATGCCCAGGGCACGCAGTTCGGTGACTTCCTGCTGTTTGGCCGGGGCGGGGGAGTTCAGTGTGGCGGGGCGCAGCAACACCGTCACAGGCACATTTTGCGGTGCAGCCAGGCGGGACAGTTGGCGCAGTACCGCCAGGCCCAGTTCGCCGGCGCCCAGTACAAGGATCGAAGCAGTCATAGGGTTCTCGGTTCGGGTGAAAGTCATGCCATGCTTGCAGAATTGCCGACCGCGTATAAGAAGGCACACCAGTGATACCGGGAGTAGAAGGTGGATAACGACGAGATCATCAGGCGCTCACAAGCCGCCTGCGAAGCCCTTAGCGCCGATGAAGACGGGCTCAAGCGCCAGGTGCTGACCCATGCGGGTAACCGCTGGTCGTTGGGCATCGTGCACCTGTTGGGCGTTAACGGGCGACTGCGCCATGCCGAGATCGGCCGGCGCATGGAGGGCGTCACCCAGCGCATGCTCACGCGTACCTTGCGCCAGCTGGAGCGCGATGGACTGGTGTTGCGCCACGACTTTCAGGAGGTGCCGCCCAAGGTCGAATACCAGCTGTCGGAGCTGGGCAAACAGCTGCTGGTGCACATGATTCCGTTGTGGACGTGGGTGGTGGAAAACGCCGACGGATTCAGGCGATCCCGGCAGCAGTTCGACGCTGATCAGGCGCTGTGATCAAGACGTAGGCCGGCAGTCTGCACGTTTGCTCGCAGGCCCATCCTCGGGAAACAGGTGCGCATGCAGGTAGTCGATAAACACCCGCAGCTTGGGTGTTGGATGCCGGCCCGAAGGCCACATGATCCGGAAGTTCTCTGCTTCCGAACACGCCTCCAGCACCGGCACCAATTGTCCGCTGTCGAGCCATTCACGAATGGCGAAATCCGCCAGGTAGGCGATGCCGATACCTTGCACGGCAAAGCAGATGCGCGCTTCCAGGTTGTTGCAGACCATCGCGGCGGGCAGTTGAAAATCAGCTTCCACCCCGTCCTGGCGCAGGGGCCAGCGCTGCATTTTGCCGGTGTTGGGGTAGCGGAACTTGATGCATGCATGCTGGGCAAGGTCTTCCGGCCGTTGCGGCGTGCCGCGCTCGGCGAGGTAAGCCGGTGATGCTACCAGCAGCATCCGGTAGCCGCCGATCAGGCGCGATGTGAGGCGCGAGTCGGGCGCTTCACCGCTGCGCAGCACGGCGTCATAACCCTCTTCCACCACGTCCACGCGGCGGTCGGTAAAGCTCAGGTCCAGCTCCACCTCGGGGTAGGCTTTCTTGAATTGCGCGAGCACCTGCAAGAACGGATGGCCCACCAGCGGAAGGCTGACCTTGAGCCGGCCACGAGGTGTCGACACGGTTTGCGAAAGCTCGGCTTCGGCCTCGTCGATCTCCATCAGGATGCGCCGGCTGCGCTCCAGGAACAGCTCGCCCTCGGCAGTCAGCGTGACGCTGCGGGTGCTGCGGTTAAACAGGCGCACACCCAGGCGTTCCTCCAGGCGTACCACGCTCTTGCCGACCGCCGAGGCCGTTACGCCCAGCACGCGCCCGGCGGCGACAAAGCTGCGGGTTTCGGCGACCTGCACAAAAACATTCAGGGTGTTGAGGCTGTCCATCGAGGCTCCGGTTTGGCTGAGGCGAGGCCTGGCTACCTTATCCCGATTGCGGAACAAAAGCTCCGTAGACAGTGGAGCCGGCGCCCCCTTAATCCCGTGAGGCCAGGCCCATATCCTTGTGGCATTGCCCATTCACGAGGAATACCAAGATGACCGACACCATGAAACGCTGGGAAATACCTGCATTGGGACTGCACACACTGCGCCTTGCCGACGTGCCACGCCCCATCGCGAAGGCGGGGGAGGTATTGGTGCGCGTCGAGGCGGTCTCGCTCAATTACCGCGACGGTGAAGTGGTCGAAAACAGCATGGGCGCCGACCTCACATTCCCATTCACGCCGGCCTCCGACATGGCGGGCACGGTGGTCGCCGTGGGCGAGGGCGTTACGCGTTTCAAGGTGGGCGACAAGGTGCTGTCGACGTTTTTTGCCGGATGGATCGATGGCGCTCCGCTGTCCTGGAGTGAAGCGCCGCCTCAGGGTGGCCCGCTCCCCGGCATGCTCGCCGAGTACGTGGCAACGCCTGCCGAATGGTGTGCGCATGCGCCCCTCAGCCTCACCGCAGGGCAGGCCAGCACCTTGCCAGTGGCCGCCTTGACGGCGTGGATGGCGCTGTTCGAACTGGGCCACCTGCACGCCGGCCATACCGTGGTGGTGCAGGGCACCGGTGGCGTCTCGCTGTTTGCGGTGCAACTGGCGGCGGCCAATGGTGCCCGCGTTATCATCACCAGTAGCAGCGATGAAAAGATCGCGCGCGCCATAGAGCTGGGTGCCACCCATGGCATCAACCGCAGCCGGGTACCGGAATGGCACACGGCGGTGCAAGCACTGACCGATGGGCGTGGCGCCGAACATATCCTGGAAATGGCCGGCGGTGACAACCTAACGCGTTCCCTGCACGCGGTAGCCAACGGTGGGCGCATCTCGGTGATCGGCCTGCTGGAGAGTGATCAATTGAATGCTCCCGTTATGGCCCTGCTGGGCAAGCGGGCCTCCATCATCGGCATCTCCGTGGGGCCGCGCCGCGCATTGGAAGACCTGATTGCCATGATCGACCGCCACGGCATCGAGCCGGTGATCGATCACACCTACGGCTTCGAGCAAGTGCCTGAAGCCTTCGCTCATCTCGGGCGCGGTGCTTTCGGCAAGATCGTGATCGAGGTCGGCCGGTGATCTATATCATTCTGGGTCTTTTCGGTCTCTACACCCTGGAGTTTGGTGTGGTCGGCATTTTACCGATGATTGTCGAACGTTTCGGCATCAGCGTGTCTCAGGCCGGGTTATTGATGGGCTTGTTTGCGCTGATCGTGGCGGTGCTGGGGCCTTTCCTGGTGCTGATGGCGTCGCGCCTGGCGCGCAAGAAAATCCTGGTGGGCGCGCTCTTTGGTTTTTCCGTGTGCAGCGTGCTGTCGGCGTTTGCGCCGAACTTCGAAACCTTGATGGCGTTGCGGGTAATTCCGGCGATGCTGCACCCGGTGTTTTTTGCCGCTGCGTTTTCCACCGCGGTGTCCTTGTACCCCAAGGACCGCGCGGCGCATGCCACGGCCCTGGCCGTGGTGGGCACCACCTTGGGCCTGGTGCTTGGGGTGCCGCTGACCACATGGGTGGGCGCGAGTATTTCCTATGAGGCATCGTTCTTCTTCTGTGCCTTGGCAACGGGGTTGGCAGGTGTCGGACTGCTGTTGAAATTGCCCCATCATGAACGCCCGGTGCCGCTGAGTTTCGGCAAGCAACTGGCGGTGCTGCGCAGCCTGTCGGTGTGGCTGGCGATCATCGCGACGGTGCTGGTGTTCACCACGATGTTTTCGGTCTACAGCTATGCCGCCGAGTACCTCAGGACCCAGACCGGCATGGACGGCCAGGCCATCAGCATCATGCTGGTGATCTTCGGCGTGGGCGGTGTCACGGGCAACCTGTTGGTGGGCCGGTTATTGGGCAAAAGCATGGTGGCGACGGTGGTGCTGTACCCCATTGTGCTGGCGGCGGCGTACGTGGTCTTGTACGCGTTCGGCAGCCCGTCGTGGTGGTCGATGAGCTTGATTGTGCTGCTGTGGGGCGCTGCGCATACCTGCGGGCTGGTAGTCACGCAAGTCTGGCTGACCTCGTCGGCGCCCGAGGCACATGAGTTCGCAACCAGCTTGTATGTGTCTTCGGCGAATGCCGGCGTGGTGATCGGGGCGTCCGTGGGCGGGCTGTTTATCAATGCATTCGGCACCACCGGAGTGATTGGCTGCGGCTTGATATTTGCCGCACTGTCATTGCTTGTGATTGGGTGGAAGGCCTTGGCGTTCGGAGGCGCCAAGGCATTGCCCGCAGACCTGTGCGCTTCGCATTAGGCCTGCGGGGCCATGGTCAACGCAGGGTGTAGCCGCCGTCGACTACCCAGTCCTGGCCAAACACACTGCGTGCGCCCTGGCTCAACTGGAACAGGATCACATCGGCAATAGCGCCCGGCTCCAGGAATTTCCCATTTAGCAGGCGCTGATTGACTGTGGTGGCAACGCCGCCCAACGCTTCGTCACTGAGCCCCAAGGTGCTCCAGATCGGCGTGGCGGTGGGGCCGGGCGATACCATGTTCAGACGAATGCCATGGGGCGCCAGCTCCACCGCCAGGGTGCGCATTTGCGCCCGCAAGGCGGCCTTCGAGGCGATATACGCGGCGAGCCCAGGGAAGGTCGCCAGCTCCAGGAATGTACCGATAAATACCACCGACGCCTGGGCGGCCATTTGCCCGCGCAGGCTGCCGAGGGTGTTGAGAGCCGCGGCTCCATTGACGGCCCATTGCCGGTCAAAGGCGGCCAGGTCCAGGCCATCGGCCAGTTGTGCGATCCCGGCATTGGGCACGAGGTAATCCACCGGTCCGATGGACGCCGTCAACTGCGCCAGGCGTGCCTGATCGGCAGCCTGGGTGACATCCCCCGCCAGCCAGTAGAGCTGCTCGCCAAAACGCTCCGCCAATGCGCCCAATTCGCCAATCTGTCGCGACATGGCGACCACGTGTGCACCTTGTTCAAGCAGCTTGCAGGTGACAGCCAGGCCGATACCTGAACTGGCACCGGTCACTACGGCAAGGCGGTGGTTGAAGTCATTGTTCATGGGGTTCTCTTTATAGGTTGCCAAAGGGGCGCGCAGCACTGATCAGGATTCATGCCATATGAAAAGTTCATATAAATCAGTTATATATATATTTTGTGGTCGATATGACACGAGTGTTATGTAGTCCTTATGACGTGCTGTAGTCGTTATGACCAAGGCCCGTTTTCGAGCTGATCGAAGGCTTGGCTTTTTTACGATAGTTGTTGGCGTTATCGCGATGACGGCGCTGGCACTTTCCTTGGTTAATGGCGGCTGTTTTCTCTACGTCAGGCTCATTACGTCATGTCGCTTATTCCGCGCAAAAAAGTCATTCGCCAGGTGATCGCCACCCGTCAACGCTTGCAAGCCATCAGCGTGCTGGGCGCTACCGGTTCGGTGGGCGTCAACGTATTGGACGTTATCGCGCGTCACCCCGAGCGCTATAAAGTCTTCGCCCTCAGCGGGTTCACCCAACTGGAGCTGTTGAAAAAACAATGCTTGTTGCACCGCCCGGACTACGCCGTGATGCCCACGCCGCAAGCCGTGGCGACGCTGCAGAGGCAACTATTGGAGGAGGGCTCTCAGACTCAGGTAGTGGGTGGCGAAAGCGGTCTGAAATTCGTCGCCGGTCACCGGGATGTGGACACGGTGGTGGCCGCTATCGTCGGTGCGGCGGGGTTGAATGCAACGATGGCCGCCGTCGAGGCCGGCAAGAAAATCCTCCTGGCCAACAAAGAGGCGCTGGTGATGTCCGGTGCGTTGTTCATGCAGGCGGTGCGCAGCAGTGGGGCGGTGCTGTTACCGCTGGACAGCGAGCACAACGCAATCTTTCAGTGCCTGCCGTCCCATGCTCAACACGGCCTGGCCCACGCGGGCGTGCGGCGCATCCTGTTGACTGGCTCCGGCGGGCCGTTTCGCCAAACGCCGATGGCGCAACTGCACAACGTAACGCCGGACCAAGCCTGCGCTCACCCGAAATGGTCCATGGGCCGCAAGATTTCGGTGGACTCGGCAACCCTGATGAACAAGGGACTCGAACTGATCGAGGCCTGTTGGTTATTCGGCGCCAGGCCGTCCCAGGTCGAGGTAGTGATCCATCCGCAAAGCGTCGTCCATTCGCTGGTGGATTACGTCGACGGCTCAATGCTCGCGCAGTTGGGGAACCCGGACATGCGCACGCCCATCAGCCATGCCCTGGCCTGGCCGCAACGGATTGATTCAGGGGTTGAACCACTGGATTTGTTCAATGTGGCCCGGCTGGATTTCGAAGTACCGGACGAGAAGCGCTTTCCTTGCCTGGCCCTGGCGCGCGAGGTGGCGGATGTGGGCGGCACGGCACCGGCATTGCTCAATGCAGCCAACGAGATCGCGGTGCAGGCCTTTTTGGACGGGCGCATCGGCTTCATGCAGATTGCCGAGTGCATCCGGCATGTCCTGGAAAAGGAGGCGGTGGTGGCGGTGACGGACCTGTATGGCGTCATGGAGGCCGACGCCAGTGCCCGCCGGTGGGCACTCGGATGGCTGAACCAGCACTATCAGCGATGATCAGCCGTAGCTGACCCGGTCGCGAATCTTCAGCACAGCCTTATGGTCGGCCAGCACTTCCGGGAGTGAGCTGCGCAGGTACTCCACCCAGGTTTTGATTTTTGCATCCAGGTAGTGTCGGGAAGGGTAGATGGCGTACAGGCTCAGTTCTTCCAGGCGGTACTCGGGCAGGACTCGCACCAGAGTGCCGCTGCGCAGCCCCTTGATTGCCGCATGCACTGGCAGGATGCCCACGCCCATGTCGTTGCTGATGGCGGTCTTCATGGCGTCGACCGAGTCCACCAGGAACGGCGAGCTGCTGATGGTGACGCTCTCCTGGCCACGGGGGCCGTCGAACGTCCAGTCTTCCAGGGGGATTACCGGGCTGACCAGACGCAGGCAGGCGTGGTTGAGCAGGTCCTTGGGGGTTTGCGCGGCGCCGTAGGTTTTTATGTAGGACGGTGAAGCGCAGACGATGCTGTAGGTCGTGCCCAGTTTCTGTGAAACGTGGCTTGAATCGGGCAGGTCAATGGCCAACACAATCGACACGTCGAACCCTTCGTTGACCAGGTTGGGCGTGCGGTTGCTCATGCTCAGGTTGAACGTCACGTCGGGGTAGTTCTTGCGGTAGCGTGCGATGGCGTCCACCACGTAGTGCTGGCCGATGCCTGTCATCGAGTGCACTTTCAACTGGCCGGTAGGGCGTGTGTGGGCGTCGCCGGCTTCCAGCTCCGCTTCCTCGACGGAACGCAGGATCTGCTCGCAACGCAACAGGTAGCGTTTGCCGGATTCGGTCAGTGCGGTACGGCGTGTGGTGCGGTTGAACAGGCGGGTTCGCAGGTGGGTTTCAAGGTTGGAAATGGAGCGCGAAATATGGGTGGTGTTGCTATTCAACTGCACTGCCGCGCCAGTAAAACTGCCGACTTCGGCAACGCAGCGGAAGATGCGCATGTTCTGCAGGATGTCCATCGATGCTCTCCAGGTGGAACGTTTTTTAGTGTGGCATGAACTCATCCATCGCTGTAAACGCTATTTATTGTGGATTTTTACGTAACAGTCATTCACGTTTCTGATGACTTACCGGGGCGCATGGAAGCCCCTAGAGTCGCCGCCCCATTTCCCGTCAGCCGGAAGGTCGCGTGCCTCGACTCACTGTTCGTCGTTTCAATATCGCCGGTAGAGCGGGCCGCTGGCTGGTGTCGCTGCCCTGGCGCCGGGGTTTCATGGAGTGGGCCCGCAGCGATGGGGTGATGTGGATCTACCTGGGCAAGGTATTGATCGCCTCGTACCTGACCCTGTGGCTGGCGATGCGCCTGGAACTGCCACAACCGAGCACCGCGATCACCACCGTGTTTATCGTGATGCAGCCCCACAGCGGGCACGTCCTCGCCAAGAGTATCTATCGCTTCATCGGCACGTTGGTGGGCTCATCGTTCATGGTGCTGTTGATGGCCCTGTTTGCCCAGAGCACCGAGCTGTTTCTCGCGGGCCTGGCATTGTGGGTGGGGTTGTGTTCCGGTGGCGCCGCGCGCAATCGCAACTTCCGCGCCTATGGGTTTGTGCTCGCCGGCTACACGGCGGTGATGGTCGGGCTTCCCGTGGTGGGCCATCCGCAGCAGGTATTCATGGCGGCTGTCTGGCGAGTGCTGGAGATCACCTTGGGGATCGTCTGCGCGACGCTGATCAGCGCCACCGTATTGCCTAAAACCTCCAGCGTGGCGATGCGCAACACGCTGTACCAACGCTTTGGCCGCTTTGCCGGATTTGTGCGGCAGCGCCTGCGTGATACCGGTGACCAGGCGGCCTTCGAGAGCGCCAACCTGGGGTTTATCGCCGAGGCCGTTGGCCTGGAAGTAATGCGCAGCGTCAGCGTGTTCGAAGACCCTTACATGCGCCAGCGCAATGGGCGAATCAACCGCCTCAACAGCGAGTTCATGGCGATCAGCACACGTTTCAACGCGCTGCATCAACTGCTTGAACGGGTTCGCCTGCGCGGTGGCGTGGAGGTGGTCCAGGCCGTCGATCCGGGGTTGATCGCGTTGGTCGAGCTGCTCAAACCCTTCGCCGGGCACCCATTGACGGACCGTGACGCGGCCGTGCTGTCCACCGAACTGAAAGTCTACAAAGCCGGCTTGCCAGACCGGGTCCGGCGCCTGCGTGCGGCGTTGCAACATACCGCTCCCGTAGCTGATGACCTGCTCGACTTTCACACCGCGTATGAACTGCTCTACCGCTTTGTCGACGAGCTGCACAGCTACGCCCAGACCCATGCGTCCCTCGCCGATCACAACCATGTACGAGAGCAATGGAACGAACCGTTTCAACCTCGGACCAACTGGCTGGCGACCCTTGCGGCCGGGTTGCGCGCCGCGGTGGTGTTACTGGTGCTCAGTACGTTGTGGATTGCCACCAGTTGGCCCAGCGGCGCGGCCATGACCCTGGTGTCGGCGCTGACCGTAGGCCTGTCGGCGTTCTCTGCCAACCCCAGGCGCATGTCGTTTCAAATCGCCTGCGGTACGCTACTGGCAGCGGTGATTGGCATTTTCGAAGTGTTTTTCGTGTACCCGATGATCGACGGTTTTCCGTTGCTGTGCGTGGTCATGGCGCCGGTGATCGTACTGGGTTCGTTCTGGCTGGCGAGGCCGCAATGGGCCGGCTATGGCCTGGGCATGCTGGTGTTTTTCGGCACCAGTTCAGTGCCTGCCAACCTGACGCTGTACAACCCCTACGGGCTGATCAATGACTATCTCGCCATGGTGTTTGGCATGTTGGTGTGCGCCGCGGCGGGGGCGATTATCCTGCCACCCAACAGCCCTTGGCTGTGGCGCCGGCTGGAACAGGATCTGCGCCGCCAGGTGGTGGTTGCCATCACCGCGCCGTTGCCGGCGCTGGGCTCCGGTTTCGAAAGCGGCACCCGCGACCTGCTCAACCAGGCCTACAACTTTGCGGCGGGCAGGGCATCGGTGCAGCATCGCCTGCTGCGCTGGACGTTCGTGGTACTGGACGTGGGGCACGCCATCATCGAGTTGCGCCGCGAGCAGGCCCGGTTGCCGGCGCAGGCCTGTTACGCCGAGAGCATGCCCTGGCGCCTCGCCATCCGGGCAATGGGTCGCGCACTGGTGCGGTTGTTCATCAAGCCTGGGCCCGGTTATTTGCAGCGCGCGCTGGAGGCTGTCGAGCACGCCATTGAGTGCGTGCAACAGACCGATGAGCCATTCGCCGGGCACTTTGAGACTTCAGCCCTGAGACGGGTGGAAAGCTACCTGCACTTCATCCGCACCTGGCTGCTCGACCCGCAATCGCCGCTGGTCCACTACAACCAGCCGGGAGAAAAAGTGGCGCAATCGAGCGACTAGTTGGCGGGCCGGAAGGAGTCTGGATGAGCATCAATCTCCATACTCGAGGGGCATGATCTTTCAGGAGTTGCCCATGTACGCCGGTCTTTGCAATCACGCCTGGGTCGCCTCGATCATCGATGGCATTCGTGAACAACGTAGCGCGATCCGCGACCACCTGGAGGCCCAGTACCTGCTGGAAGTCGAAACCGCCCGACTCGCTGCGCGCCGTCGCACCCTGGAGGATATCCGCCGGTTGTGGCACGCCCTGGCGCGGCGTGGCGAATATAACCTCGGCGATCAACTCGACGATTTCGTCGACCGCGACCAGGCCTTGCACGGTGCGGTGGCCGTAGCTTCCCACAACGTGGTCTTGCAGTCGATGTACCGCGCATTCAGCTCTTCGTTCCACAGCCAGTACCTGGCGATTTTTGCCGACAACGAGTTGTATGAGCCGGGGCTTGAAGCCCATGCGCGAGTCGTCCAGGCGATTATCTTTGGCGATGAAGACGCGGCAGTTGAGGCGGTACGCGCGAAGTTCGATCCCATGCTGGAAAAGCTCAGCTGGCTGTCGGAGCGAGACGGCACTGCAGCGTGAGTCGTTGTACTCGCAGTTGACTCCAGACCCTCGTGGAAAGCCCGTTCCAGACGCCTGCGCGTCGTCCTCATTGTTACAAAAACTGAAAAAGTGAATGCCCGTTTTGGCGGCTGTTTTCACAACCGCCAGGCCTATATCGTGCGCGCCTCCCGTCGAATGAAAACACTGCAACACACAATAAAAAACGGCTGCCATCACTGGGTCGACGGGACAGTCGTGTTCACTGTTCGGAGCCTTCATGAACCACAAGACTTACCTGGCCCTGGCCGTTTCTTTCGGCGTTGTACAGCAGGCGGCTGCATCGGGTTTTATCGACGACAGTAAAGCGACCCTGGACCTGCGCAACTTCTATCTCAACCAGGACACGCGCAATGCCAAGGGGGCCTCGGACCGGGAATGGGGCCAGGCCTTCATGTTCAATTATCAGTCCGGTTTCACCGAGGGGGTGGTGGGCCTGGGGTTGGATCTGCAAGAGCTGTACGGCGTACGGCTGGATGCGTCAGGGCGTGCCGGCAAGGTGGGGGAGGACAACACACCCGGTAGCGTCTTCCCGCTGTCTGATGGCAAGGCTGCCAATGATTTCAGCAAGACCGGGGTCACCGGCAAAGTGCGCATCTCCCAGACCCAACTGAAAGTGGGCACGCTGATGCCCCGGGTGCCGGTGCTGATGTATGAAGACGGCCGGTTGCTGCCCCAGACCTTTCGTGGCTACCAGGTGGACTCCAAGGACCTGAAAGACTTCAACCTCGTCGCCGGCAAAATCGAGCAGGTGCTTGACCGTAACTCCAGCAACGGCCAGGGCTTGTCCATCGCCGGCGCGAACGATCCGGTCAAGGGCACGTCCAGCAATCAGTTTTACTACGGTGGTGTGGATTACGCCGTAAGCAAGCAGATGCAGTTGCAGTATTACTACGCGAATCTTGAAAACTTTTACCAGCAACACTTCTTCGGCCTGGTGCACAACTGGCAGTTGCCGGTGGGCCAGTTCAAGAGTGACCTGCGCTACTTCCACAGTACCTCGGACGGTAAGAACTCCAATGCGGCGGGGCGTGCCGAGGGCTACGTCAGCTCGGGTTACTACGGGCCGGGCGTCAACAATGGCAAGGTCGACAATAACCTGTGGAGTGCCTTGTTTACTTATTCGCTGCAAGGCCATTCGGTGAGCCTGGGGTATCAGAAAACCACGGGCGAAAGTGACTTCCCCCATATCAACCAGGGGCAGGGCCGCTCGGTGTATTTGATCACCAACTCCCAGTCGTTGAAGTTCGTCAACGCCGGGGAACAGGCTACGGTGGCCAGCTATGCCTATGACTTTGCGAACCTGGACGTGGCGGGGCTGAAGACCAGCGTCACCTACATACATGGCAGCCACATCCGCACGGCAGGTCGTGACAATACCGAGTGGGAGCGGGACGTGCGGGTTGACTATGTGATTCCTGCCGGCACCTTCAAGGGGCTTGGGTTCATGTGGCGTGGTGCGGTGCTGCGGGGTAATGACAGCGCTGACAAAGACGAAGCCCGGTTGATGATCAGCTACAGCATTCCCTTGCTGTAGGCCGGCTCAACGCTGGGCGAAATACCTGGCCGGGCTGCAACCGAACACCGAGCGGAACACGGCGATAAAGCTGCTGGAGCTTTCGTAGCCAATCGCGGCGGCGGTGCTGCTGACGCTTTCCCCCGCCGCGAGGTTTTCCAGGGCCACCATCATCCGCAAGCGTTGGCGCCAGGCGCCGAAGCCCATGCGGGTCTGGGCAGCAAACAGCCGCTCCAGGGTGCGTGCACTGGCGCCCACCTCGAAGGCGATGTCCTTGAGTGGCCGAGTGTCGTTGGGGTTTTGCTTGATCAGGTTGGCGGCGCGCACCGCGCGTTTATCCGAGGGTTCCGGCAGGTAAAAGGCGTCTTGCTCAAGCAATGCCAGGTGGTCCAGCAGCACGGTGCCCAGGCGGCTTTCGCGGCTGTGCTCGGGGTATTCGCCCGGCAGTTGCGCGCAGGCCAGGATCAGCTCGCGCACCAGCGTCCCGACATTTAACACCGCGCAGCGGGCCCACGGTGGAATGCTGGCCGCGCCCTGACGCACATATACGGTACGCATCGACACCTGACGCGAATGCTTGAAGGTGTGGCTGACACCTGGCGGAATCCAGAGCGCCCGCTGCGGTGGCAGAACCCAGATGCCTTCGGCCGTCAGTACCGTCATCGAACCTTTGATGGCGTACATGATTTGCGCGTGTTCCGGGTGAACGTGAGGTTCACGCAAGCCGGGCAAATACTCCCGGACCAAACCTTGCACGGGGGCCGCGCCAAACTTAATCGATGGGTGTTCAAGCATGGCGCGATCCCGATATTTTCTAGATAAGGCGGAATTTTGTGCCAGATCAAAAGGGCTGTAAAGTCGCAGGTTGGCCTACTGAAAAACCGTCGGATTGGCTAGGGCGCTTGGGTTTGCAGTTGGGTACTGTCGGGGCTTTTGGCGTGCGCCTTTCAAGGAAACCCACCGATGTCCATCGGAAAAAACTTCGCCGGCGTCATCGCCTTCATGAAAGTCGCGGCCAGCGAAAGCTTCAGCGAGGCAGCACGCGACCTGGGCATTTCAGTGCCTTCGGTGAGTCGCAGCATTACGCGCCTGGAAACCCAACTGGCGATCAAGCTGCTGGAACGCACGACCCACAGCGTAGCGGTCACGCAGGAAGGGCGCCGGTTTTTTCAAGAGTGCCTGCCCAGTGTCGAGCATCTGGTGCGCGCTACCGAAGCCCTCAAGCAATCCGCCCAGTCGCCGGCTGGTGTGGTTCGTGTGAGTTCCACGGTTGGGTTTGGGCGCAAGTGCATTGCGCCGCTGTTGCCTGGGTTCTGTAAGTCCCACCCGGACATCACCCTCGAATTTGATCTGAATGATCGCCATGTGGATTTCGCCGAAGGTCGCGTGGATGTCGCGATTCGCAACGGGCGGCTGGAGGACGCCGATGTGATCGCCAGGCAACTGGCGCCGATGAGTTTCGTCACCTGCGCCGCGCCTGAGTACCTGCACTCAGCCGGCTACCCGCAGACCCTTGAAGACCTGGCGGCGCACAAAACCATCGCCTTTCGCCTGGCGCAATCGGGCAAGCCGCATGTGTGGGAGTTTGAAGTCGACGGGCAGTTCATGCGGCTGCCGTTGCCTTACAGCCAGTTGTTCAATGACCCGGAGCTAGTGGCGCTCGCGGCCGTAGCCGGCGGTGGTGTGGCACAGCTGGCCGGCTATCAGGCGCAGCACTGGATCGCGCAACAGCGTTTGATCGTTTTGCTGCCGGGTTATGCGGCGCAGGCTCGGGGCAGGGGGCATTACATCTGCTATCGGCAGCGCGACAAGGTACCGCTGCGAGTCAAGCTGTTCGTCGACTACATGGTGCAAGCCTTCCAGGCATGACCATTGGGTAAAAGGCTTTTGCCTGGGTGCCTAATTGTCGCGGGTGGCGATGGCTGGGCACTATCCGGGTGATATTTATCACCGGGAAATCAATATGTTAAGCAAAGCTATCAAACCCTGGCTGGAATGGCTGTGGCTGCTGCCGTTCGCCGCGGCGCTGTACTATCCGTGGGCGCTGGCGTGGAGTAACCAGGCGCATGTGGCAGGCGCCGGCACCCCGGTCGTCCTGGCGCTGATCCTGAGTGCCTATGCGGTGCCGCTGTTGGCGTTTGCCTGTGTGTATGTCACCGGTGTTCAACCGGTCATGAGCGCACGCCTGGTCCTGGCGCGACGCTTGTCGTGTCTGGCGGTGGCTGCGCCTCCTGCGTACACGCTGATGGGCGTCTTGCTGTACCTGATGAAAATCGAGGGCCACGACATCGCTGTATGGAGCGGGCTGTGGCTGGCGCTGGCAAGCTTTTTTGCGATGGTGTCGTCAACAGGCTCGAGCATCAGCCTGGTGACCTTGGACAAGACCTATATCAAGCTGCGTGTCGCCCACGGCGTCGCCTCGGTGGCGATCCTGTTGGTGTTTCTCGCGCCGCACCTGTTCAACCACCTGTTGGGTGTGCTGGGTACCGATGTGCATAAGTCGGTGATGGACGTGCTGCGACGGGTGTATCGCAATGGCTGGCTGGAGCCGGTGATCATTGTCACGTTTTTCTTCCAGATTCTCAGCGGGCTGGTGTTGATTCGCCCGAAGACCGTCACGCGTGCCGACCTGCTGGACGCGTTACAAACCGCCTCCGGCGCCTATCTCTCGCTGTTTATCGCGTCCCATATCAACTCGGTGTTTACCCTGGCGCGTTACTTCGGCACCGACACCGATTACGCCTGGGCCGTGGCCGAGCCCGTAGGGTTATTGGCGGATCCATGGAGCATTCGGCTGCTGCCGCATTACTCGCTGGCGGTGTTCCTGCTGATTGGGCATCTGGGTTGTGGTTTGCGAGGTGTATTGCGTAATCACAATGTCAGCGAGTCACGCAGTTCGCTGTTGACCTGGCTGGTGATTGGCATGGGCGCCATAGTCACGATCATCATTACCAGCGGCATGCTGGGAGTCAGGGTTTAGGCTGTTTACGGCACCGTAAAAAGTAATGGCTTGTGTAATTCAAAGCGCTCAACGTATTATCCAAGATATTACTTGGTTATATGGTTTATGGGCATTGCGCCACTACACCGGAATCTGTCCTTCCTGCAATGGGCTTGAGTACGGCTTGAGGCTTAGGCTGCGATGGACTGCGCAGCGGTCGTGAATCCTGAACCGTTGGTGTATCCGGGACACTGCGGCGCTGGAATTGCGGTTGCTGCGCAGCCCATCGCAGCCTCTTTCTTACGGGTGGCGGGGCTGGATGCTGTAGGCGCAGCGTCGATCCCCAGAGATCAAATGCTCGCAGCGTTCCACCACATTCTCATCGCCCAGCGCAGCCTGGAAAATCTGCAACTCCGAACGGCAGAAACCCTGGCATTTGCGGGCGGCCACGCAGATCGGGCAGTGGTTTTCCACCAGTAGCCAGCCATCGTCCAGCGGCTCCATCTGCGCCATGTACCCGGCGCGCTCACGAATCTGCACCAGGATCGCGACTTTCTCCTGCAAGCTCGATGCGGCGGAGCAGGCCTGGATGTATTCGTGCTTGGCGGTCGCCTCCATGCTGGCGATGACTTTTTCCACGCCTTCACTGCCAAAAATCCCTTCGATGGACTCGATCAGGTGCAAGGTCAGCACGCTATGGGAATCGGGGAATTTGCTCTGGGCGGTCTCGGTCAGGGTCCACTTCAAGGATGGCCGACCGGCACCCGAGATGGGGGCTGATACGCCGACGATCAACTCCGCGACCTGCAACTTCTGGATTTGCTGGCGGGCGGCTTCGGAGGTGATGTCCAGCAGCGCAGCCAGGTCCGTGGTTTTCAGCGGGCCACGGGTCTTGAGCAGGAACAGGATGCGGTCCCCGGTGGATGCCTGGCTGTCGTCGGTGGGTGTGGCGTTCATAGATCGGGAATAACCATGGAAGTGACCGGCTCATTTGACCACAGCACGCATGTTGAGGCACCCCTTGATGCGCCTGAAGGTACGGTTCCAGTTGATTTGTATCGAAAGCATTCTGCTGGCCCATCACGCATTTTTCCCTCGCTACTATCGGCCGCCTGCCCAACCCACGAGGGAAAAGGAATGAGTGAGACCCCCCGATAGCCTGAACACACCACCCGAGGGATACAGCGACTGGCTGTCCGATCTCAAGAGTCGAATCCACTGCGCCCAGCAGCGCGCCACCCTGGCGGTAAACCGCGAGCTGGTGTTGCTGTATTGGCAAATCGGCCAGGATATTCTGACCCGGCAGGCGCGGCAGGGCTGGGGGAGCAAGGTGATTGAGCGGCTGGCGCAGGATTTGCGTTCAGCATTTCCGGAGATGAAGGGTTTTTCGCCGCGTAACCTGAAGTACATGCGTGCATTTGCGGAGGCGTGGCCGGATTCCGAATTTGTGCAACAGGCTGCTGCACAATTGCCTTGGGGCCATAATCTGGTGTTGCTGGACAGGTTGCCCGGCCCCGAAACCCGTCGCTGGTACATTGCACAGGCCATCGAACACAACTGGTCGCGCAACATCCTGGTGATGCAAATCGAAGTTCGCCTGCTGGAACGCAGCGGCAACGCGGTCAGCAACTTTGACGGACTGCTGCCCAAGGCGCAATCCGACCTGGCTCGCGAATCACTTAAGGATCCTTACCGTTTCGACTTCCTGGGCCTGTCCCTTGACGCGCAGGAGCGTGAAATCGAAAACGCCCTGGTCAAACATGTCACCGATTTTCTGCTGGAGCTGGGCGCCGGTTTTGCCTTCGTGGGACGGCAAGTATTGCTGGACGTAGGGGGCGAGGAGTTTTTCGTCGACCTGCTGTTTTATCACCTCAAGCTGAGGTGCTACGTGGTGATCGAACTCAAGGCCGGTAAATTCAAACCCGACCATCTGGGGCAGTTGGGCTTTTACCTCGCGGCGGTAGACGACCAGCTCAAGCACCCGCAGGACAGCCCCACCATCGGCCTGCTGCTGTGCAAGAGCAAGAACGAAGTAGTGGCCGAATACGCTCTGCGTGACAGCTCCCGTCCTATTGGGGTTGCCGAGTATCAGCTGGTGGAATCCCTGCCGGCAGAGCTGCAAACCAGCCTGCCCAGCATCGAACAGATTGAACGTGAACTGGCAAGTGATCGCCCCTCCATGGCCAGTGCTTCGTAGTACTGTGCCGACAGGCTGGACATTGGCAATCGCGTCGGCACAATAAGCGCCTTGAAAGGAACTCACCCAAGGAAAGCCATGGCCCGCCGTATTCATTCTGCCTACCCAATGTTGTTGCTCGCTGGCGCGCTGATAGGCGCAGCGATGCCTGCCAGTGGCGCGTCCTTCGATTGTAAAAAGGCCTCCACCACGGTGGAAAAGGCCATTTGCGCCAGCCCTGAATTAAGCGAACTCGACACTACGCTGGGCGTTTACTACAGCCAGGCAATGGCCAAACTGGCACCCGACCAGCGCGACGAATTGCGCCGTGGCCAGCGCACGTGGTTGCAGACTCGCAACGCGTGTGCCGGTACCCCGGAACAATTGCCCGGCTGCCTGCAATCCCAACTGAGCCAGAGAGTGGTCTAGGTGGGTACGATCACCCACAAGGACACGGCAGCCGTTGACGCAATCATCGCCAGTATTCCGTACCATCCGGCCCAGGCAGCAGAAGGACTTCGGCGCTACCCGATGAACGATCTGGCCGCCGCCTGGCTGGTCTACCTGCAGCGTTTTGAACCTGACAGTGGCGTTACGGAGAATGAGGCCGAGGAGAATCGCAAGCAGGTTCTCATAGCACTCAAGGAAGACAGTTTTCCCTGGTCGATCTGGCAGGACCTGCAGAATGATCCTGCTGTCAGCCGTGACCGGGTGATGTTGACCTTGCTGCGCATGATGATCGAGCGCCAACAGTATGAGATGTACGCCGACCAACGCCCGTATGTGCACTGTTTCGTTTTTAGCCGGCAGGGCGAGGTTGCGTATGAGTCGTTCGGGTCGTTGTACGGCTCCACCCGCGACAGCTTTGCGCCGATCTGTGCCCCACAAGGTGATCTGTTTGCTCAGCCGGCATGGAAGCGGCTGGACGACAGTTTGACCGAGCCTTTATCCACGGCCTCGCAGAACGAGGGCACGATCCGCTTCGCCAGCTATGCCGACTGGAACGCTCTTTCGCTCAAGGCCACCGCGTCACCTCGGCTGTTCCTCCAGCCAGGCGCCGCAGGGAAAGGCCAGGATCCTGAATTGACCCTGCGTAACTGGGGCGCCGATAAGCAATGGCCCGCCAAGGAACGCCAGCAGGCGCTGGCAGCCATCGAGCCGGCGCGCCAAGCGACGAGCGACTGGCTGCAACGTGAGCGCGGCTTCTCTGCAGTTGATGCCCGGCAAGCGTCTCGGGAAATCGTTCGGCAGTGGTTGAACTTGCGCCTGGACTTTATCGGTGGCCCGAGCGAGCTCTAGTTTCTCAACTTCCCGATGCAGGCGCGGGTTTCTTGCCGCTCTTGCTGGACGGGTGCTGGTTCGAGGAGCCTTTGTGGCGCGTGCTCTTCACGCTTTTTGATGGTGCGGGCGCTTTGGTCTCAGTGTCCTTGCTGCCACTGCTGTCGGCCCCGGATGGGCTGCTGGGATAGGTGCCTGGCGGCAGTGCCGAGCCTGGCACGCTGTTGCCGCTCAAGGCAGGCGTCTCGGGTACGGTGTTGTCGCCGAAGGCCGCGTAGGCGGGGGCATACAGTACGAGCGTCAAGCTGGCGGCAAGTACGATCCTTTGGGAAATGCTGGTCTTCATGACTCAATCCCTCTTGGCGATGGGGACCGAAGCCCGGAACACATCCAGGCTTCGGCGACGCCTCAATCAAGACTTCTTGGAGCCTGGGGCGTGGCTATGAGCCCCGCCTTTTTTGCCCGCTTCAGAAGCCTTCTCGCGGTCATTGGCGAAGTTGCCGCCTGAACCCTGGCCGCCGCTTTTACGGTTTGTGTCTTTCTGGTCTTTGTGACCAGCACCTGGGGTGGTTTTTCCACTATTAGCCATTTTGAAAACCCTCAATAATGAGCGAATCAATGGTGTTGCCTAATTGGGAATCCTCTAGCCAAATCAAAGTTTGAAATAGTTTCCAGGCATGCGACGAATGGACATCAAGCGGCCATTGGCTTCGCGCCGGGTGCTTTCTTGTGCGCGGCTTTCATCGCTTCCATCTCCGCGCCCAGCTCTTCCAGCAAGGCCTTGCCCAACAGCTTCCTGGCCTGTGGGAACATCTCGCTTTCCTCTTCCTCGATATGGTGCTCCAACAGTTCCTTGACGACTTTCACCCGGCCGGAAAACTCGGTGGTGGAGGGCGAAGTCTGCTTCAGGTCTGGCAGGACGAGGGAGTCGACGGTGCGATGTTCTTCCTTGGCTTCGTGGTACATGATTTCCTGATCCTTGCCCCCGGCCTTGCGAAAAGCCGGATAGAGAATTTCTTCCTCAAGGCGGGTGTGAAGGCTGATTTCCATTTCCAGTTTCGCCAGCAGCTCAGTGCGCTTTTTGACGCCGCGCTCCGTAGACTCACTCAGTTGGTTCAGGATGGCTTTGACGCGTTCGTGGTCGGCCTTGAGAAGATCAATGGCATTCATGGGTGACACCTCACGGGTAGCGAAAGGGCGGGTCGAATTGCCCGCCTGTCCACACCTCTACAGCATGAGTTGTACCAACTTGAACTGAATATTTATTTTCTTATAAATCAATCGGTTATATCGAATAAATAGCGGCGTTGGTCGTGCAGGTTGCACGGTCAGGTGGCGGTTGGCATGCATTAAACAATGCCTAGCCGCCGCTGACTTTCCAGTGCTTGATGTCGTCGGCAAACACGATCTGTTCCACCTGATGGGCAATCCCGTAGGCCAGTGACTCGTGGGCGGCGATGACTTTTTCCTCGGCCGACAGGCACTTGAAAATATCCAGGTGCGTGTCGGCGTTGGCGGTTTCCAGTTCGTAGATTTTCACGTAGCGCGCCAGGTCGTTGTCCAGGCTCGAGAGGTATTCGCGCAGACGCTGGTGATCGACGGAGCTCTGGTTGAAGTACCAGTTCATCGGGTGGATCAAAAAGCGGGAGTGGGGCGTAGTGATTCGGCGACCAGCGGCCAGGAACATGATGATGCCCATGGACTCGATGTTGCCTGCATTGATCGCACACAGCGGCACCGGCAGGGACTTGAGGAAGGTGTAGAGGGTAAAGCCGAAATTGGTGCTGCCGCCGGTGGTCGACAGGTTCAACAGCAACGAACTGGCGCCTTGCTCGATGGCGTCCAGGCAGCAATCCCGAAAGCGCTCGGTGGTGCCCTGATCGATCTGGCAGTGAAAGTGGATGATGTGCTCGGTCATCCTGAGCCTCCGTAGGGTAAGAGGTGACGTGCAGTTGAGTCTAGAAGGTTACGGCGCATGTGCCGCAACCGTTGGGCGAGAGCCATCCGTTGTAATTTTTAATGAACCCTCGGGCGTGTTGCTTGACCTAACGCATACGACCTCAGGAGGATGAATCATGCAAATCGAATATGTCTGGATTGGCTTGGCGGTGATTCTGGTGCTGCTGGAACTGTGGGCGATCAACAGCGTGCTGCGCAGTGGCAGTGGCTGGGAAACCAAGGGTTTATGGTTGGTGGTACTGATCTTCATGCCACTGTTGGGGCTGATTCTCTGGGCGCTGTTTGGGCCCAAGGGTGTGAACCGCGCGACACACGCCGCCGAGCACGGCAAAAGCTAAGACAGAATCGAAAAAGAACAGGCGCCCAAGGGCGCCTGTTTGCATTGGCTAGGGTCAAGCCGC
This sequence comes from Pseudomonas sp. 32A, assembly GCF_052682255.1. Taxonomy (NCBI): domain Bacteria; kingdom Pseudomonadati; phylum Pseudomonadota; class Gammaproteobacteria; order Pseudomonadales; family Pseudomonadaceae; genus Pseudomonas; species Pseudomonas sp. 32A. The sequence continues at coordinate 5,971,199 of NZ_JBQYLY010000001.1, forward strand.
CAGGGTTTTGGCAATCGCCTCGTTGAACGCCGGCAAATCATCAGGCGTGCGCGAGGTGATCAGGGTCCAGCCATTGGCCGGGCATTCTTTCACCTGCGCATCCACCCAGTTGGCCGCGCCGGCATTGACCAGGTCGGTGCGCACGCTCTTGTAGGAGGTAAGGGTCTTGCCGCCGATCACGCCGGCATCGATCAGGGCCCAAGGGCCGTGGCAGATGGCGGCGACAGTTTTCCCGGCCTTGACGAAATCATTGATCAGCCGCAAGGCATCCGCGTCCTGACGCAGGGTGTCGGCGTTGACGGTGCCGCCGGGGATGACCAGCGCATCAAAATCACTGCCGTGCAGATCCGAAAGCTTGGCATCGGACTCCACTGTCCTGTCTTTCTCGGTGTCCTGGAGAAAGGTCTGAGTGCTGCCACCTTTGCTGGAGCCGTGGGTCACCGTGGCACCAAAGCCACGCAGGGCTTCCAGCGGCTTGAGCAACTCGTCGCGCTCGATGCCAGTGTTGGAGGTGATGATCAGAATCTTCTTGCCGTGCAGTTGCGAACTCATGGTCGAGTGTCTCCTGAGTGGGTAGATATTAATTGGCGTGCTTGGACTGCAGCTCCCTGGCCATCTTCAAGTGGGTCTCGAGCGTTGGCAGCGTCTTCTCGGCGAAAGCCTTGAGTTCGGCGTTGTCAGAGGACGCGGCTTCTTTTTTGAACAGCGCGACGGTGTCTTCGTGGGCCTTCACCTGGTTGTTGGCGTAAGCCTTGTCAAAGGACTCATCACGGATTTCCAGGATCATTTTCTTGGCCTTGTCGGTCAGGCTGGCGTCGTCCGGCACCTTGATGTCGAGCTTCGTCGCCAGGGCGGTCAGCTCCTGGTTGGCCTTGGTATGGTCAGTGATCATGTGCTGGGCAAACGCCTTGATATCGGCGGCACTGCTCTTGTCCAACGCCAGTTTGCCGGCCTCCACTTCGGTAATTCCGCCTTGGGCAGCGGCGTCGACGAAATCATTGGAGGAGGCTGCCATGGCCACGCCAATCGAGCCTGCGGCCAGTGCGAAGGTCAGTCCCATTTGTTTCATCAGCAAGTGCTTCATGATGCTTCTCCTGAAGGGTGGCGCGATGCCGTTACCTGACTGTTGAGCGGGTGCCTGCGCAAAAGGTTTAAATTAATTTGCGCTTATTTCTCCGGGCCGCAGCCCACGCAATTTCCTTGAACTATCAAAAAACCATGGGCTCTGCTGCATAGCGGCTCCGCGCTGGAGCCTGATCTTTTAACAGCAGGAGAATCACCATGGGCACTGAAAAAACCGCCGACAAAACCCCCAATGCAATCAGCTCCGACCAGGCGCAGAAAGGCCGCCAGCTTGACGAGAAGGACAGTTCCTTGCAGCGCCCAAACCCCAAGACTGAAACCGTTGATAAGGTGATCACGCCGACGTCCATCAAGGACACACAACGGCAAACCGACCAGATCAACGAGCAAGCCGCCAAGGCCGAGCGCAAGCTGGGCCAGTGAATAACGGAGGCAGTCATGGGCCGATCCATCAGCGCCGGTGAGCTGGGTATTGAACTCAGGCCCGGCGATGACAACGCCTTGTTCAAGTGGTTTATCGCCAGCTTCTTGATGGGCAAACGCATTCAGGCGCAGATTGCGGCCCAGGCCTATCAGGTGATTGTGGTGAAGCATGGCCGGGACACCCCGCGCAAACTGCAACACTGCACCTCCCGTGAGTTGGTGGCCATGCTCGGCGAGGCGCATTACGTGCGTTACGACGAAAGCACCGCGCAACGCCTGCTGGACCTCAGCAGCAAGTTGAACGCGGAGTACGCGGGCAAGATCAGCCAGATACACGATGCCAGTGCCGACCGCGCGGAGTTTGAAAAACGCTTGAACGCGTTCGAGGGCGTCGGGCCGAAGACGGTGGAGATTTTCATGAGGGATGCAGCGTCGGTGTTGTTCTGATGCCGATTTTTCTGGGGTGTGCCGGTTGGAGCCTGCCTCGAGAGCAATGGCCTCGATTTCCTCGGCAGGGCACCCATCTGCAACGTTATGCCGCGTGCTTGAATGCGGTTGAAATCAACAGCTCTTTCTACCGTCCCCATCGCCCGCAAACCTATGAGCGATGGGCGCAATCGGTGACGCCGGGTTTTGGTTTTTCGGTCAAGGTGCCTCGGCTGATAACCCATGAGTTGCGTCTGCATGACTGTGATAAGGCATTGGATGAATTCCTCTCACAGTGCCTGCAGTTGGGCGATCGCCTGGGCTGCCTGCTGGTGCAATTACCGCCTTCATTGAACTATGAGGCAGCCATCGCTGCCGGTTTCTTCACGGCCTTGCGCCAACGTTTCGCCGGCCATGTGGTGTTGGAGCCGCGGCATGCCAGTTGGGTGCAGGCCGAAGGCATGTTGCAGGAGTATCAAATAGGCCGGGTAGCCGCCGACCCGCCGGTGATTGCTGAAGGTGACGTACCGAGAGGTTGGCAGGGCGTGCGTTATTGGCGCCTGCACGGTTCGCCGCGTATCTATCACAGCGCCTACGAAATGGATCGACTCCAGGCTTTGTGCGCGGCCGTGCAAAGGTCGTCAGCCGAGGGTATTCCCACCTGGTGCATTTTTGACAACACCGCCAGTGGCCATGCGGTTGCGGATGCCCTCAGCCTTCAAGCCTTGCTTGGTGGAAGGCATGAATGTGGTCAATGATTTGCGCTGACGCCTCGGTGATTGCGGTACGGGTGTTGCCCGCAATGTGTGGCGTCAATATCGCGTTGGCAATACCCGTCAAAGGCGATTCGAACTGATCTTTTTCCCTGGCGAAGGTATCGATGGCGACCCCCTTGATATGGCCGGGAAAGCGCGTCATGAACGTCGCCAACTGGCCCTCGTCGACAATGCCGCCACGGGCTGTATTGATCAGGATCGACCCCGGCTTCATCCGTGTGAATGCAGTGCTGTCGAACAAGCCCTTGGTCTGCGGGGTAAGCGGCGTGTGAATGGACACGACGTCGGCCTCATCCAGCAATTCGCCGACTGTGGCGCGCCATTGCAGGCCCAGGTTAGCGGCGGCTTGCCGGGTGAATCGTTCGGAGCCAGTGGCGATCACGTGCATACCCAAGGCTTGGGCTTTATGGGCGAGCGCCTGGGCGATCCTGCCGGTGCCCACCAGCCCCAGCGTCAACTCGGCGATTTGCAACGCGGGCGCGAGCAGGCCTTTCGACCACTGGCCTTGATGGGTTTGGGTGTTGTAGAGGTTAAGGTCCCGAGACAGGAACAGGGTTTGTGCCAGCACATACTCCGCTACTGCTGTTGCGTTGGAGCCCGGGGTATTGAGCACGGCCACACCATGCTCGGCGGCGGCCTGCAAGTCGATATGGTTGAGCCCGACGCCAGCCTGGGCGATTGCCTGCAACGGGTTGCTTAGATGAGGCGAGGCCGCGGCGTTGATCAGTGCAGCGCCCAAGGGGATGTTCAAGCGGGTCTTGAGGACGCTGTAGCCCCCGGCGTTGACCACGGTGCTGATCAGCGAAGGTGTGTCGTGGCAGTTGATATCCACGAACTGAATCCGCCCGGCGTACTGTTTTTTGATGCTTTGCTGGTCGGTGAAGTAGTGCAGGTTGAGGGTGATTTCCAACCCGTATGCCAGGCACCGCTCGATTTCATCATGGAGCAGTGGAGGGTTGGGAGCATCCAGAATCAGCACGGGAAACGCCATGGGAATATTCCTCTGCACAGGCTATCGGGCCTGGCCTGTCATGGGACGGCTTGTCAGGCATCCACTTGCAACACCTCCAGCCCCTGGCATTCATAAGCCTCGACGCTGCCCGGCGGCACATGCCACTCGGTAATCAGGGTACGGATGCGGCTGCACGGAGCCACCACAAATGGCTCCACGGCGCCCAGTTTGTCGGCCAGGGTGACGGCCACCACGTGGGAGGCGCTGTCGAGCATAGCTTGTTTTACTGCTACCTCCTCAAAGTGCAGCGAGCTGATGCCGACCTGTGGATGCAGGGCGCACACACCGTGAACAGCAGGTCGGCCTTGATGCCCTGGATCAGCCGCAACGCCTCGTGCCCGCTGGCCGCCATGGTCACCGGGTTGAGTTGGCCGCCGGCGAGGATCACCGTCACATTGGGGTGCTCGGACAACGCGATGGCAATCATCGGTGAGTGGGTGACGGCGGTCAGCTTGATGGAATGCGGCAAGGACTGAGCGATTTGCAGGGTGGTGGTACCGGAGTCGAACAGCACGATCTGGCCGTCTTCCACGCGATCAGCGGCGAGTTGCGCCAGGTGGCGTTTGGTCGCGGTGGTTTCGCCGAAACGCGTGAAGAAGTCTTTGCCCGTGTCCTTTGGTCGCGGCAGGGCGCCGCCATGCACGCGTTGCAGCAAACCGGCAGAGGCGAGTTCGCCGAGGTCGCGGCGAATGGTGTCCTGGGAAACGGCGAAATGTTCCACCAGTTCCGAGGCGGTGACCTTGCCGTCGCGCTCCAGCAGCAACAGGATTTTTTGTTTGCGCAGGGAGGGCAGGTCGACGGCGGCATGGGTGTTGTGCATGTTTATGCTCGTTAATGCGTGTTTGTGCGAGATTAATCAGCATTAAGCGCAAACGCAATGGTGTCCCTCCGACGCCCTGTCGAATGTGCTGAAAATCATGACCAAACCACGCAGGGTCATGAGCGTGCTCGCTATCAAGTGCCGTGGTTGCGGCCAGCGAGGTGATGCAGGCGTTTTAGCTGCCGTGAAGCTTTCCAACAGAGCATTACTGAGCAAAAAAATCGTAAAAAAATAAAAAGAGTTGTCCACGGAAACCGTGGGTATCTCTGTGGATAACTTCCCTTGAGCCCGGCGGGTATGGCGATTTAACCTGCGGTTAATATTTGATCAGTCGCTGTTTATGGCCAGTATGGGCAGGCTTTGCGCCTTGACAGGCACCGGCGAAACCGGTGCCGAAATGCAGATTTACGAGTCGTTCGGACGCCCGGTAGAGGGACCGGCCACCTGGGTTGGGCGCTTCGATTGCATCAGGCTATCCAAGGCCTGGCGGTAGGTGCGCCCAGCCAGCCGCATGCTGTCGTTATGAGTAGCGCCGGGCACCAGCAACAGGTGTTTGGGCTCTTGTGCCGCGTCAAACAGTTGCTGGCTGAAGCGCGGTGGTACGAAGGCGTCGGCGAGTCCGTGAACCACCAGCAGCGGCATGTGGATATCGGCGATCTTGTCGATCGAATCAAACTTCTGCGACAGCAACCAGCGCACCGGCAGCGAGGTCTTTGCCACCGCCGTGGCGACGTCCGCCAGTGACGTGAACGTGGACTCGATCACCAGCCCGCGCACCGGCGGCGGCATATGATTATCCGCTGCCTGTTTGCCCAGTTCCGCCGCGAGGTCGATAGCCACGGCGCCACCCAGGGAGTGCCCGTAGATCAGCCGCTTGGCGGGGTCGGGTTGCAGCACCTGGAAGCGTTCCCAGGCGATGCGCGCGTCTTCGTACACGCTGGTTTCCGAAGGCAGGTCGCCCTGGCTCTGGCCGAAGCCGCGGTAGTCGATGGCCAGTACCGAGAAACCCAGGGCCCGCAGTTGCTCAATGCGAAACAGCTGGCCGGTGAGGTTCCAGCGCACGCCGTGCAGATAGAGAATCGCCGGTGCGTCCTTCTGTGCAGCCGGCCACCACCAGCCGTGAATATTTTGCCCGGACTTGAAACTTGCGGGTTTCAGGTCGAACTCCTGCACATCACGCGGCAACCCGCTGTACCAACTGGCTGTGCCCGGCTCGACGCGAAACAGCAGTTCGCGCTCCTTGTGTTGCAGCACCGCGCACCCCACGGGCAGGCCGATGATCAAGGCAGCCATGCACAGCAGGGGAAACCAGCGCAGGCCGAGGCGGGACAGTAAACGTGAAGACATGAAGGTTCCAGGACAGAGGCGAAGCACGGTTTTTAACAGATGCCTTGGCCCCGCAGGAAATATTTAGACAGTCGTCACCGGGCATTGCTTGCAAAGTATTACAGCGTTCCTTCCAGCACTGAGAAGAAGTGCCCGGGTAATGGGGAAGGATTGTCGGTGCTCCAATTGAGGTAGAGCCCGATGGTGGAAGGCGAGACGGAGAGGGGAACAAACACCACCTTGTCACCGGTGATCGAACGGGCAATCGACTCTGGCACCAGTGCCACGCCGAACCCGCACGCCACCAGACCAATCAGGGTGTGCAATTGATCGGCCTCCTGGACCACGCGCGGATAGAAGCCTGCGGCCTCGCACAATGAGATCAACTGGTGGTGATAGCCGCTGCCCAATACCTGTGGGGTGAACACAAAGTCGGCATCGGCGAAATCCTTCAGCTCGATGGCGGAATTGCCAGCGTCGGGATGGTCCACTGGCAGCGCCATCAGGATCGGTTCATCCAGCAGCAGCCGGGACTCGATGTTATCCGCCTGACCCGGCAGATAGCGCAAGAAGGCGATATCGGCATCACCCGTTATCAGGGCCTTGGCCTGGCTGGCGGAGGGCATTTCCTTGATCACCAACTGTACCTTGGGAAACCCTTGGCGAAACTGCTTGAGGGCATCCAGCAGCCAGGGATAACCGGCAATCGACACCGAGGTGATGGTGAGGGTGCCGGCCACCCCCTGGGACACCTGCCGGGCGTGTTCGACGCCTTGCTGCAATTGCCCGAGGACGGAGTAAGCCGTCTGAAGAAACGCCGCCCCGGCCGGCAGCAGCTGCACTCCGCGCCGGTCCCGCTGCAGCAGGGCAAACCCCAACTTCTGCTCCAGGCGATTGATCGCCTGGCTCAACGCCGGCTGCGCCATATGCAGGCGCAGCGCGGCCTTGTGAAAGTGCAGCTCTTCGGCAACGGCAATGAACTGGCGCAGTAGGCGGGTTTCGATCATCTCGGCTGTTCCTTCAGGTGAGTGGCTCGGCATGGCCTGATACGCGGCGGGTATCAATATCGCTGTTTTTCAGTATTAAACAGTGCGGTTGCGAGTTGTTAGGGTGGAGTGCCTATGAGGAGAACGCAACGATGGACTTTACAGGTAAAACCGCAATTGTGACCGGTGCCGCCCGAGGCTTGGGCTTCAGCTATGCGCGTGAGTTGGCGCGCCTCGGCGCGCAGGTGGTGCTCAGTGATATCGGCGCGGACGCCCTTGGTGATGGTGGGGACCCACAGGTGGTCCAGGCGGCTGCGTTGGCACTTCAACGTGAAGGTCTGCAGGTGGTTAGCCACGCGGGTGACCTGTCTGCTGAAGCCGGCTGCCAGGAACTGATCGAGTGCGCCATCACCCATTTCGGGCAGCTCGATATCCTGATCCACAATGCCGGCTGGGTCGGCTATCAGCCGATCAAAGCGGCCGACGCGGCGTTCATCCGGCGGGCAATGGACATCAATGTCTACGCACCGATCTGGCTGTGCAAACACGCCTGGCGGCACCTCCAGCAATCCACCGCACCGCGCGTCGTGCTGACCACCTCCGACCGTGCGATGTACACGCACTATGCGCAGCCGGGACTGGTTGCCTACAGCGCCGGCAAGATGGCGCAACTGGGGATCATGAATGCGTTGAGTGGCGAAGGGGCCGAGGATGGAATTCTGGTCAATGCCATCTCGCCGGTCGCCAAGACCCGCATGTGGGGCGTGAGCGGCGAACCGGACAACCTCAAGCCGGAGTGGGTAACCCCCGGGGTGATCTTCCTGGCCTCGGCATCGTGCCAGGACAGCGGCTACATCCTGCGGGCCAGTAACGGCCAGTTCACCGCCACACGTTTCGCTGAGAACCCGGGCGTCGAGTATCCAGTTGACCTGGCGCGGGTCCAAGCCTCGGATGCTACGCAAGTCGCCGCATCATGGGAGGCCATCAAGGAGTGTTGACGGTCACGCAAGATAAAGCGTCAGCCCTTGGGCTTCATAGGGTTGCAGCAGGGACTGCGGCGTACTGGCCAATGCGACGATCGCGCTGACCTGTGCCAGCTCCACCACCTGGTAGGGCGATGCAGTGTTGAGCTTTTCCGAGGTGGCCAGCACGATGGTTTCAGCCGCGGCGTGGCACAACGCGCGCTTGACCACCGCCTCTTCATAATCGCCGGTAGACAGCCCGGCACTCGGGTGCACACTGCACACCCCCATGAAATACAGGTCGGCGTTTACCCGGCCGATGGCCTCCAGCGTGGCTGCGCCAACCCCCACCAATGAGTGGCGAAACAGCCGGCCACCGAGCATGATCACTTCAATCTGCGGATGATCCACCAGCGCCATGGCAATCGACGGGCTGTGGGTGACCACGGTGGCGCTCAGGTCCGACGGCAAGTGATGGGCCAGTTGCAGGCATGTGGTACCGCCATCGATAAACACCACCTGGCCGGGCTGCACAAGTTGTGCAGCCGTGCGGCCAATGGCGATTTTTTCCTCGGGCACCAAGTGTTCCCGAACCGAAAAATCAGCCATCGCGGGCGACGCCGGCAAGGCGCCGCCGTGCACCCGCAGCAGCAAACCTTCCTTGGCCATTTCCCGCAGGTCGCGGCGAATCGTGTCCTCGGAAACCTCCAATGCCTGGCTCAACTCCTTGGCAATCAGCCGGCCGTCGCGGTGCAGCGTGTCCAGCAGGTGTTGTTTGCGTTGTTGGGTCAGCATCGGTAGCGTCCTGCACGTTTTTTCTTGACTGTGCACGATTTTGCACGACATGCTGAATAACACAAGACAAAAAGGCCCCGCCATGGAAAACAGCCCCGTTCGTATTCACGCTGAAGAACTGCTCTCGGATAATTGGTATGTGCTGAAAAAGTACACCTTTGACCTGCGCCGCCGGGACGGCAGTTGGCAGTCCCAGACCCGCGAGATCTATGACCGAGGCAATGGCGCGACGATCCTGCTGTACAACCGCGAACGGCGCACGGTGTTGCTGATTCGCCAGTTCCGAATGCCTACCTACGTCAATGGCTACCACGGTTACCTGATTGAGTCCGCCGCCGGCTTGCTGGACAACGCCAGCCCCGAGGAACGTATTCGCCTTGAGGCGGAAGAAGAGACGGGCTACCGGGTGGGTCATGTAGAAAAGATCTACTCGGCCTTTATGAGTCCAGGCTCGGTGACGGAGCGCATTCACTTCTTTATCGGCGAATATCAGCCGGGTGATCGGGTCAGTGATGGCGGCGGGCTGGAAGATGAGGGCGAGGATATCGAGGTGCTGGAGCTGGGGTTTGAGGCGGCTCTGGCCATGGTAGAAAGTGCCGAGATCGTCGACGGCAAGACCATCATGCTGTTGCAGTATCTTGAATTGCGGATGTTGAAAGAGGGCTGGTGAATCGCGCCGGGTGGCTGGTCGTTGATGGCGTGGGCTCACGGCACGGAAAAAGCACTAAGTTCGGTGGTGCCGACGTTTGCCCTGCGGCTGAGTACTGCTACGTTGTTTGATCCTTCGTTCGTGCCTGCCGACTATTTGAACGAGTGCGCGGTGCCTGCGTATGAGGTGAGTCAGCGTGATTGTTTGCAGGCCATTGAGCAGCGGGTGGTGGCGTTTTTTTGGGGGGTGTATATCCGTTATTTAGGTAACGGCGGCTTATGGTTCCGCTCTTACAGCGGCTCACTTTGGAAAAGCCGGAATGCCGGCCCAGCCCAAAGTAAGCAAAGGGCTCTGCCCCGCCTGTCGGCGCCTCGCTGTGGCTCGGCGTTCCCTCACTCCGGCATTGCTCCGCGGGCCGCCGCGACGGGCCATCCATGGCCCGGCGCGGCTAAACCGGCGTCCTGCCGGTTTACCCGCTCCGCAATACCTGCGTTCGGCCTCGGGCTTATTGGGGCAGTCAGATCAAAATCAAAAGCAAAAGCACAGCGGCCTCCCGGCCGGCTTGAGTGTTAAAAAGCAAAAGCAAAGACCAAAGCAAAAGCAAAGCTGCTTTTCTGTGGGAGCGGGCTTGCTCGCGAAAAACCTGAGAGCGCCGCGTTCATCCAGAATGCCCGCGTCATCGTTAACGACCTTCGCGAGCAAGCCCGCTCCCACATTTTTTGGACCGTGCCCGCTTGAGCTTTTGATTTTGCTCTTCAACACTCAAGCCGGCCGGTAGGCCGCTGTGCTCTTGCTTTTGATCTTGATCTTAGGCGCCCCGTTAAACCACGCTGGCCGAACGCAGGCTTTGGAGCGTGGGTAACCTGGCAGGACGCCAGGTTAGCCGTCCTGGGCCAAGGATGGCCCATGACGGCGGCCCACGGTCCAAAGCCGGAGTGAGGGCACACCGAGCCTAGGCGAGGTGCCGAGTGGTGGGGCAAGAGCGTTTTGCTTACTTTTGCGCTCTTCAAAAGTGAGCCGCTGTAAGAGCGGAACCATAAGCCGCCGTTACCTAAATAACGGATATGCCCCCACTCCCCACCACACTCACCCCAATTTCACGTTCATGGTAATCCGCGCGGTAAACACCAATTTCCCCTCAGCATCCAGCATCTCAACCGGCACCACCTTGTCACCCGCCGTTTGCCAGTCAATCCCCTCACCACTGGCCGTCGCTGTCACGCTGCTCTTGGCCTTGGCCAGATACTCCACCGTCATCCCCTTGGGAATCCACCGCGCACCCGCCGGCACGGAAACGTCCGTCATGGTACCCGCCGCCAACTCCGCCGCGTTGCACATGGCAATCGCATGCACCGTACCCAGGTGGTTGGTAATGGCCTTGCTGAACGGCACTTCCACCGAGGCAAACCCCGGACGCAATTGGGTCATCAATGGATTGATCGTGCTGAAGTAGGGCGCCATCTGGCACGCCAGTTTGCTGAACGCTTCGGGACCGACACTGTTGAACATGCTCAAAGCCTGACTCATGGTGCTGCCTCGCTGATTAAATGGAATTCACGGAATATTGTTCCGTTACAGAATAATGTTCTGTAACGGAACAGTATTCTGCCCATGGGAAATCTGTCAAGCTGCCCGGGCTTATCCTTTCTTCAACGATTGAGCTCATGTTCAGCATGCAAACCCCGGATCTGCTCCAGCGTTGCTTCCCTGGCCGAAGGGCCGAATTGAAGCGCGATATCTTTAAGGCCGCCCTCGACCTGTTCAACGAACAGGGCCTTGAAGCCACCACCATCGAGATGATCCGCGCACGCTGCGACACCAGCGTCGGCGCGATCTATCACCACTTCGGCAACAAGGAAGGCCTGGTCGCCGCGCTGTTTTTTACCGCGCTGGAAGACCAGGCCGAATTGCGTGGGCGTTATCTTGAATCGGCCGAAACGGCGAAGGAGGGTGTGTACGCGCTGGTTCACAGCTATGTCGATTGGGTGGACAGCGAACCGCAATGGGCGCGTTTCCAGTACCACGCGCATTTCGCCGTGACCAAGGGGCCATTCGCCGCCGAGTTGGAAAGCCGCAACCAGGCGCGCAATGCAGTGCTGAAGGAGTGGATGGGGCTACCTGGGCGTGCTGATCAGCTGAATCAGGTGCCGGCCGAGCTGCTGCCGGCTCTGATCATCGGCCAGGCCGATACCTACTGCCGCGCCTGGCTGGCCGGGCGGGCGATCAGCAGCCCGCGGCTCTATCGCGAGACCCTGGCCGAGGCCGCGTGGCGTTCGGTGGGCGGCGCCTAGGGCGCCGAAGGCATCACGCGCACGGCACCGGCGTCATCGCGACCTGGTAGCGCTCATCAGAATCATCCGCCAACTGCGCCAGCGTCACCTCGCCCAAACGCTGCAGGAGCAACGCCTGGGCGTCATCAAAGGCCTGATTCAGCGCCGCGTTGACGGCCTGCTCCACCAGGCATTGCGGGTGATCGGTGGACAAGCCGACGGCAAAGATCGACGACGTGCCGAGGGCGTTGTGGATGTCCAGCAACGTGATCTCACTCAAGGGTTTGCCCAGGCTCCAGCCGCCCTGATGGCCTTTTTCCGAACGCACATAACCCTTCTCCTTGAGCAGGCCGAGGGTGCGGCGCACCACCACCGCGTTGGTGCCGAGCATCTGCGCGATGGTCTCCGAGGTGGCGCGTTCCTCGTGGCGGCCCATGTGGATCAGCACGTGGAGCATGCGCGAAAGTCGGGTGTCGTTTCTCATCTGCAAACCTCTGGATTTCCTGGCCGAAAGTATCGTTCGTAACGATTGGAGTTGCGAGACGCTTGACGAGGTATTTTTATGTAACTTATGGTGTGTCGTGAGTGCCCGGCAACCGATGCAAGGGCCACCAGAGAGGTCATCTTCATGGTTTACGACGTGATTATCGTAGGCGGCAGCTACGCCGGAATGTCTGCCGGGCTGCAGTTGGCGCGGGCTCGGCGCAAAGTGCTGGTGATTGATGCCGGGCAGCGACGCAACCGGTTTGCGGCCAACTCCCACGGTTTTCTCAGCCAGGATGGCCAGCCGCCGGAGCTGATCGCTGCCGAAGGGCGAGGGCAGTTGATGGAGTATTCGACGGTGACCTGGGTGCAGGACGCGGCCCTTGAAGCGATTCGAAACCAGGACGGTTTCGTGGTGCAAACCCGTTGCAATGGTGAGTTCAACGCTAAGCGCCTGATTCTCGCCACCGGCGTGGTGGATGAGTTGCCCGAGGTCGAGGAGCTGAAAGAACGTTGGGGCAAGCAGGTGTTCCATTGCCCGTATTGCCACGGCTATGAGTTGGATCAAGGCCGCATCGGCGTGCTGGCGACGTCACCGCTGGCGATGCATCACGCCATGATGCTGCCGGACTGGGGCACCACCACGCTGTTTACCAATGGGGTATTTGTGCCGGATGCCGAACAGCAGGCGCAACTGGATCGGCGCGGGGTCAGCGTCGAAAGCCAGGCGGTGCGGCGGATTGTCGGTGAGCGGGTGGATGTTGAATTGGCAGATGGCCGGGTGATCGCCCTGGACGGTATGTTCACTCTGTCCCGAACGCACATGGCCAGCCCGCTGGCCGAGCAGTTGGGGTGTGAGTTTGTCGAAGGGCCGACCGGGCCTTATCTGCTGACCAACGAAACGCGCCAGACCACGGTGCCCGGCGTGTTTGCCTGTGGTGATGCCAACCTGGCCGGCGGCTCGGTAGCGCTGGCAGTGGGCGAGGGCGTGCGCGCCGGGGTGGGCGCGCACTTTTCGATGATCTTCAACTGAGGTCAGCGCACCAGGCACGGCCGCTTGTTATCGAACGTCCAGCCCGGAATCATGAACTGCATCGCCACGCTGTCATTACGCGCCCCCAGGCCCATGCCTTTGTACAGTTCGTGGGCGTGGGCCACGGCGTCCATGTCGATGTCCACGCCCAGGCCCGGTTTGGCCGGCACCTTGATATGCCCGTCGACGATCTTCAATGGAGCCTTGGTCAACCGCTGGCCGTCCTGCCAGATCCAGTGGGTGTCGATGGCGGTGATTTCCCCCGGCGCGGCGGCGGCCACCTGGGTGAACATCGCCAGGGAAATATCGAAGTGATTGTTGGAGTGCGAGCCCCAGGTCAGGCCCCATTCGTGGCACATCTGCGCCACGCGCACCGAGCCTTGCATGGTCCAGAAGTGTGGATCGGCCAGTGGGATGTCCACGGATTGCAACTGGATCGCGTGACCCATTTCCCGCCAGTCGGTGGCAATCATATTGGTGGCGGTCGGCAGCCCGGTGGCACGGCGGAATTCGGCCATGACTTCACGCCCGGAGTAACCGTTTTCCGCGCCACAAGGGTCTTCGGCGTAGGCCAGCACATGGTGCTGGTCGCGGCACAGCGCAATGGCCTCTTTCAGCGACCAGGCGCCGTTGGGGTCCAGGGTGATGCGCGCATCGGGGAAGCGTTCGGCCAGCGCCGTCACTGCTTCGATTTCTTCGGCGCCGCGCAGGACGCCGCCCTTGAGTTTGAAGTCATTGAAGCCGTATTGCGCCTTGGCCGCCTCCGCCAGACGCACGATGGCTTCAGGGGTCATGGCCTGTTCGTGACGCAGGCGGAACCAGTCTTCGGCATGGTCTTCACTGCGATAGGCCAGGTCGGTTTGCTGGCGATCACCGATGTAGAACAGGTAGCCCAGCATCTTCACCGCATCGCGCTGCTGGCCTTCACCCAAGAGCGCAGCGACCGGGACTTCGAGGAATTGGCCGAGCAAATCCAGGAGCGCAGCTTCCATCGCCGTGACGGCATGGATGGTGATGCGCAGGTCAAACGTCTGCAAACCCCGGCCCGCCGAATCCCGCGCGGCGAAGGTTTGGCGCATGGCATTGAGGATGCTCTGGTACTGGCCGATGGGCTTGCCGATCACCAGGCTGCGGGCGTCTTCCAGGGTCTCGCGGATACGTTCTCCTCCCGGTACTTCACCCACACCGGTACGGCCGGCGCTGTCGGTAAGGATCACGATATTGCGCGTGAAAAACGGCCCGTGGGCGCCGCTGAGGTTGAGCAGCATGCTGTCGTGGCCGGCCACCGGGATGACTTGCAGGCCGGTAACGACCGGGGCGCCATTGGCGTGGTGCTGATGTTCTGTGTTCATCGTGTAGTCCTTATTTGCTCAAGACGGGGGCGGGTTGCAGCACGCTGCGGGTGGACGGGCCGGGCAAGGTCCTGGCGAAAAACACCAGGATCGCTGCAAGGATTGAAGTGCCCGCCAGGCCATACAAACCGCCCTGGATCGAGCCGGTGGTCTGCTCCAGAAATCCAAAGGTGGTGGGCGCGACAAACCCGCCGAGGTTGCCGATGGAGTTGATCAATGCGATCACCGCCGCGGCGATGCGTGCATCCAGGTAACCCTGGGGAATCGGCCAGAACAGCGAGGACGCCGACTTGAAGCCGATCGCCGCAAAGCAGATCGCGATAAAGGCAAAGATCGGCCCGCCGGTGGTGGACAGGAACATCCCGACGGCAGCGATCAGCAGTGCCGCCGCGACCCACGCTTGCTGGAACTTGAACTTGCCCGCCAAGGCAGCGAAGGCATACATGGCGATGATGGAAATCAACCATGGGATCGAGTTGTAAAAACCCACCTGAATGTCGCTCAGATCACCCATCTTTTTGATGATGCTCGGCAGCCAGAAAGTGGCGGCGTAGATGGTGAGCTGGATGCAGAAGTACAAGGCGCAGAACAGCATGATCTGGCGGTCCTTGAGCAGCGTGCCCAAGGTCGGCTTGACCGTGGTGGCGGCATCACGCTCGCGTTGTTCGCGGTCGATTTCGCCCACCAGCGCATCCTTTTCTTCAAGGCTGAGCCACTTGGCGTCGTGGGGCTTGGAGTCGAGCCAGAACCACACGAAAAAGCACAGCAGCACCGAGGCCATGCCTTCGATGATGTACATCCACTGCCAGCCGTGCAGGCCCAGCCCGGTGATTTGCAACAGCACGCCGGACAAGGGGCCGGAGATCAGCGAGGCGAGGGCCGAGCCGCTGAGGAAAATCGCAATCGCCTTGCCGCGTTCGACACCGGGCAACCAGCGGGTGAAATAGTAGATCACCCCGGGGAAGAAGCCGGCTTCGGCCACGCCCAGCAGGAAGCGCAGGATGTAGAAGTGGGTTTCGTTCTGGATAAAGGCCATCAATGTCGCGGTGATGCCCCAGGTGAACATGATGCGGGTCAGCCAGATGCGTGCGCCGACTTTTTGCAGAAGCATGTTGGACGGTACTTCGAACAGCGCGTAGCCGATGAAAAACAACCCGGCGCCGAAGCCGTAGGCGGCCGCACCAATGCCCAGGTCGTGTTCCATATGGGTACGCACAAAGCCGATGTTGACGCGGTCGATGTAGTTGACGATGAACATGATCACGAAGAGCGGGAGCACGTGGCTCTTCACTTTCTTGATCGCGCGAGCCAGGACCGGGTCGGTGGCAGGCGCAGCTGTCGCAGGGCTGGAAGGGGTCACGAGGTCAAACTCCCACTGATTATTGTTGTGCGGGGACGTGTTTGGGTTACCAGAGATGTCTGACAACTTGATAGACATCATACAACTGCATTTTCAGAGATGGCAACCCTTTGTAGGAGCGAGCTTGCTCGCGAAAATCTTCAATGAATACGCGGTATTCTTGAATGTTTGCGGTGCTGCAGGTTTTTTCGTGAGCAAGCTCGCTCCTACAGGTATTTGTTTGTTGTCATACAAGGTAGTGCTTGTAAGAATGCTAGTATTGCCAGGCGCCCCAGAACGGAATTCCTGATGCAAAACCCCACCTCGGCACCTCATCGCAAGCGCTCCCCGGGCCTTGCCCACGACATCGTCACCGCATTGACCCAGCAGATTCTCCTGGGGCAGATGGCGCCGGGTGAGAAGCTGCCATCCGAGTCCGCTATCGTGGGTGAGTACGGTGTCAGCCGCACGGTGGTACGCGAAGCGCTCTCCAAATTGCAGGCTGCCGGGCTGGTGGAAACCCGCCACGGTGTCGGCACCTTTGTGCTGGAGCGCGACGAACGCCAGGGCCTGCACCTGACCCACGACACCGCGGCCAGCGTGCGCGGCATTCTTGAACTGCGCATGGGCCTGGAAACCCAGGCAGCGGCGTTGGCAGCCCTGCGCCGTACCGACGAACAACTGCAGCAGATGCGCCAGGCACTGGATGATTACCAGGATTCACTGGCCAACAACGACAGCGCCGTTGAACCCGATGTGCGTTTTCACCGCCTGATCGCCCAGGCCACCGGCAACACCTATTTCACCGACGTCATTTTTCACCTGGGCAACTCGGTAATCCCGCGCACCAGGATCAATGCCGAGGAACGCGGCGACGCGGATCTGATGGCGCTGGGGCGCCTGGCGAACCTTGAGCACGAGGCGATCCTGAAAGCCATTCGCCGCCAGGACCCGGACGCGGCCCGGGCCGCCATGCTGTTGCACTTGAGCAACAGCCTGGAGCGGATGACGGGGGAGTAGACAGCGCTATTTGCTGTCCAGGAAGTCCAGCAGCGCGGCATTGAACAGTGCCGGATCCTGCAGGAACGCGAAGTGGCTGGTGTTCGGCAGAATCAGCAGGCCCGCCCCCGGAATGGTCGCCGCGATGTATTCGGTGTGTTCACGCTTGATCGCCTCATCGTGGTCGCCATCGACAATCAGAATCGGGGTCTTGATGGACGCCAGTTGGGCATCGGTCCAGTTGGGTTGGCTGGCCCACATATGGCTGATCTGCTCGACAAAGGCGTCGTACTCTTTTGGCGTTGGCGAGTGCCTGGCGTATTCCTGGCCGGCGCGTTCGATGAAGGCGGCGAAGGTCGGGTTTTTCTCTACGCCATCCTTGACCCCGGAGGTCTGGGTGTTGGCGGCAAAGGCGAACACCTTGCCGATACGGTCGGGGTGGCGCAGGGCGAGATCGATACCGATGATTGCGCCGTCGCTCCAGCCGACGATATCGGCACGGGGGATTTTCAGGCTGTCGAGTACGGCGACCACATCATCGGCCATCAAGTCGTAACCGAAGGGTTTCTCGTCCCGGGAACTGCGCCCGTGGCCACGGCTGTCGAGGCTGATGACCGTGTGTTTGGCGGCCAGCGCCTTGACCTGGTTGCCCCAGTAATCGGAATTGGACAGGCCGCCGTGCAGCAGGATCACCGGCGAACCATGCCCGGTCTTGGTGTAGTAGACCTTGATGCCGTTGACGACGGCATAGCCGGTTTTGGCCCCCGCAATCGGTGCCGGGGTGGGCGGAAGGGTTTCCCAGCGTTCCGCGGCCTGAGCCCCGGAGAAGGACAGCAGCAGGCAGGCAGCTGCCAATAAGCGACGTGACATGGCGATTCCTTTTTAGTGAGCAGGTTGAGGTCATCCGGACAGATGTGCGCTCGACTCTAGCACCGCGCCTACCTTGGGAAACACGCATTTTTTCCTATCAAAAACACCCTTTGGAAAGAGAAAAATACAGTTATATCAATGGAATAAATTTGTCTTTGGCAGAGGGTGACTAAAGGTTTCAACTGGTGGTTTTTTTCCGTCATTCCCGGCAGGGGCATTTTCTTCAATACCGTGATCCGTCTTCCCCTTAAGGTTCAGCTCGTACCCGCACAACAAAAAGGAACTGCAATGAGCTTGATCATTTCCATGGCCGCCTTCGCCCTGGCCACGTCCATCACCCCGGGACCGGTGAATGTGGTGGCCCTCAGTTCAGGCGCGCGTTTTGGGTTTGCCGCCAGCCAGAAGCATGTGGCCGGGGCCGCGCTGGGGTTCACCTTGCTGCTGGTGCTGATTGGCCTGGGGCTGCATGAGGTGCTGGTGCGCTGGCCGCTGCTGACTCAGTTGATTCAATGGGGCGGGGTGGCCTTCCTGTTGTACATGGCCTGGAAACTGGCCGTGGACAATGGACACCTGGAGGCCGACGGCACGGCCACGGCGCCCTCGATGCTCTACGGCGCGATCATGCAGTGGCTCAACCCCAAGGCCTGGTTGGCGTGTGTGGCGGGCATGGGGTTGTTCGTGGCCGATGGCGATGCGCAGCAAGTCTGGCTGTTCGCGGTGCTCTATCTGGTGATTTGCTACCTGTCGGTGGCGTGCTGGGCCTATGCCGGCACATTTTTGCGGCGCTACCTGAATAATCCGCAGGGCGTGCGCCTGTTCAATCGCTCGATGGCGGCGTTGCTGGTGGCCAGCGTGGGGTATTTACTGCTCGCCTGAATCAGCCGCGATACTGCCCGGGCGTCGCCGCCAGATGCTGTTTGAACGTGCGCTGGAAATGCGCCTGATCAGAAAAACCGGCCGCCAGTGCGACGTCTGCGATCAGCTGGCCGCTGCGCAACTGGGTGCGGGCAAACTGAATACGGCGATTGACCAGAAACGCGTGGGGCGTCATGCCGTAATACTGCTTGAACGCACGGATCAGGTACGACGGCGACAGTTCAGCCGCCTGGCAAATATCTTCGAGTTTCAGGGCCTCGGTGCAATGCTCGCGGATATAGTCGGCGGCGCGCTCCAGCTTGTGATTGACCTCGCGCACCGGAGTTGTCGACGGGTTGAGGCGTTGCTGCACCTCGGTGAAAAAACTCACCACCGCACTCTGCTTGTGCAAGTGTTCGGCGTGGTTGTCCACCAGCACCTCATACAGTTCGTTCAGCCCGCTGTACAGCGCGACATCCGTGGTGTGGGTGGCGGTGAACGGACGAAAGTCCTGGTCCTTGCTGAAACCCAGCTGGTGCTGCAGGTCGGTCAGCCAGGCCGTATCGATATACAGCATGTGATAGGACCAGGGCAGATCTTCAATGGGGTTGCAGGCGTGGACATCCCCGGGGTTCATCAAGACCACGGTGCCGGCGCTGATCTTGAAAGTCCATGCCCCATGGATGTACAGGCTCTGCCCGGAAGTGATCGCACCGATGGAAAAGTGCTCGTGGGCGTGGCGGGTGTAGCAAACCTTCCGCCCATCGGCGATGGTGCGAGCCTCAATGAACGGCAGGCGTTCATCTCTCCAGAAGGAAGGGGCAGTCGGTTCGAGGGGCGATCGCATCACTACAAGTCTCACCGGGAAACAATGACGTGAATAATTACACAGAAACCGGCCTGTAACGTTTCATTTCATGGTTTCGGGTTCCATTCTGCGCAGGAAACCGACCCGCGGGTCCGTGCCGCTGATGGCGTCTGCCAGGGACAGGGGTTGCTTAGCCGCAGCTCGCGCCTCATCGGCACCTACCAGTAAGTGCTGGTCAATCACGATGCTGGCAATGGCCAGGCTGCGTAGTGAGGTGAAGGTGTTGGGCACCTCAGGGCGCGGCCCATACACTGCAGGCAATTCGGTAAAACGTTGGGCAATGACCGTCGCGTGTTGCTGCCCGTTGGGTGTGGTGCCGAGTGCGTACGCTGACCAATCAATCGGCAGCGGGCTGCCTTGGGTATTACCGGTGCGCAGGGCCTGCTCGAACGTTTGAAGGGTCAGGCCCGGTAGTAGGGCAACCTTCAGTTGTTTTGGGAGAAACTCGTAGAAGCGTTTGTCGCGAGCGTACCGACACAACACCAACACACCGAATCGCCCGACGCCTGGGGACTGCCCGCCAGCGCTGGTGCGCGGTGTTTGCAGGCGATGGAATTCCAGGCTGCCATATTCCATGCCTTCACGGCTAAGCAGGGGCAGTTGTGACATCCAATACATGATCGACTGCAGCAGCGCTGCGCGCACCGCCGTGTAGCGCTTCTCGAACTCGGCGGCGAAGGTGGAATGGATCGACCCCAACTCATCGAACCGTAATGCCAGGCTGGCGAAATCAACGTCTTGGTGGGTCGAGCGCCATTGCGTTGTGCCCTTTATCAGCTTGCCTGCCATGTGCAACTGAACCAGGGAAACGGCGGTGTTGGCGGCGATATCCGGTTCCGGGCGGGTACCAGGCCTGGCCTGCCGTTGTATGACCAATCGCTCCAGGTCGGTGTTGCCGGCAAACACCCGTTGAAGGTCCTGCAAGGCCATCTCATACAGGCTGATATGCCCGTTCTTCAGCAACTCGGAACTGACCTGCAACAGATTGATCTGCTCGTTCAACGCGGCAATGGCGCGATTCTTTTCGGCGGTATCGCGGGCACCGGCGCTTTTGGCCAGTACCCCGTTGGCCACGGCCCAGTCGGTAATCGGCAAGCTGCCTCGGCGGACCCGGCGGGAAGGAATGATGAAGTAGATCATTGTCATGAAGTCAGTGAAGCGCATGGCCCGTGACGCACCCGGTGTTTCAGCTTCGATCAGGTCGACGTATTGCTTGAAATGCACCCAGGTATGGGAACTCATGTACGACACCTCATCAGGGATGTCCCGCACCAGGAATTCCGGGGCGATGCCCGCCAGCAACAGGTGCGCGGCCATGGGTACGGCGCTGCTGCGCAGGACCTTGAACTGGACCATGGCTTCTACGCCGTTACGGATTTCTTGGAAGGTCAGGCCCCAGTTATAGGAATCGGTCAGGTCATAGCCGGCGACAGTGGCCCGCCGCGTACCGGCATTCGCGTCCAGGCTGAGAATCAGTGCGGCAAACAACAGAGCGTTGCGGCTGGCACGGGTGTTCGCAGCGCTGGCGTGTTCTCCGTACCAGCCCACGGTTTCGGACAGCCGTGCGGCCAGTGCCTGGGCCGGGGGCGACGCCAATAGTTGGTGCAGCAGCAGATCAGCCTCGGCGCGCACCTGGTCACGGTTTTTTTCGCCGACGATCGTTTCGCTCAGGTAGTCGAACAGTTTTACGTCCGGGTTGGGCAGGAAGGCGGCGACGGTCTGCAGCACTTGCGTGCGTTGCGCCGCCAGCAGTGGCATCACCTGCAATGCCCGCCAGTAGTTGCCGTGCCGGGGCGGCTTGAGTATCGCAATGCCCAGCAGGCGTTCGGTGATGTGCGCTTCGTCGCGGGTGGCCGGTATTGCCATCTGGTACAGCTTGAGTAACTGTCGCAAGCTGACTTGGCCATCGGTGCTGATGCGTCCGCCGGACTGGCGGGCCAGCTCCAGCAAGGGCTCGGCCATCGGGGTCAGGCTTGAAAGGGGCGTGTCGGTACGAGTGAGTACCTTGGGGGTGTCGTCCAGTGCGAAACCGCTGAGGTCGCCGCCCGCGTTCAGTACGTATACCCCGGCCGAGTTGAACTGGCGGTTGGCGCTCACGCGTTGAAAGGCCGCTTCCTGGCGCAAGCCGGCGAGCAATTGCGCGCCTTTGTCGATCAACCCGAAAAAGGGCGAGTCCAGGGCCAGGTTGAAGGCCATGTCCAGGGTGCTGTTGAGCTGTGTATCGAGGGTGATCGATTTGAGTGCTGCCCGCATGGTGTAGCGGTCGTTGAGCACCGCGATATGCCGCGTGTGTTTGCTGACGGCCATCAACGAGTGCGCTGCCGAGCTGACATAGGGAAACGTGGCAGCCGTGGTGGCGCGTAGCTGTTCGATCAGAGCCAGGGCTTCCTCTGCGCTGGCGGGCCGGGGCAGCCGATAGACCGTCATCAGCGCGGCCAGGGTGAGGCTGGCGTCCGGCAATATGTCGGTATGGGCGAGATTGGCCAGGCGCTCGAGTTCGTCCCATTGCTGGTTCAGTGGCGAGTTGTTGGAGCGATCCAGGGGCCAGCTGTTGACCTCTCGGTCGTCGGTCACGGCAATCACTGCTTTTTGGTCGACGGAGTAGCGGTAGGTGGTTACTGCGCCTTGACTCGACAGGTTGAGGCTCGCGAATTCTTCTCCTTGCGTCACGGCGTCAAGCAGCTGTGCCGCGTACTTTAACGTGCTCGACAGCATCGAGTCTGAGTCCAGGCTGCATCGCTGCAGGTAGAGCTGGAGCCAGTCGAAAGGAGGGCTGCCGTTTGTGCTTTGCCCCAGGAGCGTCTGCAGCGCGTCGGCCAGTTGCTGGTAATCCCGTTGCTCCTCGGTCAGACGCTTGCGCAGGGTGGATTTGAGGCGCCCGCTTTCATCGACACCGGGCAGCGTGTCAAGGGTGTGGATCTCTTCGAGAATCACCTGGGCCTGCAAATGATTGGTCGGTACCGGGTAGCCGTAGAACGGCAATACCAGGTTCAGCGGCAAATTTCGCGAATGAGGCTCGACGGGGTTTTCCATGAACGGCAAGCCGGCGTTGACCGTGTCGATAATCTGCACCACCTCCAGGATCGGATTCGCGACGCGCCACCAGTCGGAGTCTTTGTCCAGGGTGAAGGTGTACGGTGTTTTGACCGTGCCTTCCAGGATCGTGGCCTGCAAATCGCCGCCCCGAAACACCAGGCTCGCCAGTTCCAGGTCATGGCGCGAGGCCCATTCACGAAAGGCTGGGCGGCCGATGGCATCGCAGAAGAGCCGCGCCCACTGGCCGAGCATGGTGTGTTCGGGCACGCTGACCAGAATGGGTTCGGTTGCCGGTGCGGTGCCTTGGGCAACCAGGCTGATCAACCCGGCGATCAGCTCGGCGATCAGCGCTTGGTCATCCTTGAGGCGCAATGCCTGGCGCTTGATCAGGTCCAGGGCAGAGGGCGAAATATTTTTCAGCAGGTGGGACAGAAAGGGTAAGTCATCCATGGCGTTCAGGCTCTGTGCAGGTCGCCCACGTGCTATGGGCGACCGGAGCCTGCATCGTCGGATGGGCCGGGCAAGAACAAAAGACGTACCTTCCTGATGGGATGTAGCCCCAGTCGACTGCCGTTGCGGGCGTTACGGCAGTCTGGCGTTTGGGCTCAAAAATCCCAGCGGGTCGCCAATTGCAGGCTGCGCGGTTCGCCGTAGAAACCGGTGCCGAAGTTTCCCAGGCCGGTGTAGTACTTTTTGTCGAACAGGTTTTTCACGTTCAACGTGGTGCTCAGGTGCTCGTTGAAGCGGTAGCGCGCCATGACGTCCACCAGGAAGTAGCTGTCCTGGGTGATACGTGAGTTGTGGCCGAAATTCACCGAGTCGCTGGGGTCCGGCTGGAACACATTGCCGAAGAACTCGCTCTGCCAGTTCACGCCGCCACCCACGGTCAGGTTCTCCAGGGCGCCGGGCAGGCGATAGGTGTTGAACAACCGGACCACTTGCTGGGGCGCGGTGGTTTGCAGCACGGAACCGTAGACGTAATCGCCGTTGGCATCGCGGGTGTGCTGGTAGGTGTAGCCCGCCGAGACGTTCCAGCCGTCCAGCACTTCACCGGCCAGTTCGACTTCAAAGCCCTTGGTGGTGGCGCCGGCAATCGGGCGATACACCGAGTCGGTCTCAAACCCGGAAACGTACTGCGCAACGTTGTCCTGTTCGATGCGGAATGCGGCGAAGCTGGCGTTCAGGCGGCCGTCGAAAAACGCAGCCTTGAGCCCGGCTTCGTAGGTGTCGCCTTCAATCGGATCGAGCAATTTGCGGTCGGCGTCCTTGCTGTTCTGCGGCTTGTAGATCTTGGTGTAGCTGGTGTACACCGACCAGATGTCATTCAGGTCGTAGACGATGCCGGCATAGGGCGTGACGACGCCCGTCTGGCGGTAGGTGAGACGGTTGTCGGCCTTGGTCGGGTCGTAGAAGTCGGTGTTGTCGGTGCCGCTGAAGTTGCTGACGCGGGTACCCAGGATCACCGACAAGTCATCGGTGGGTTTCAAGCGCGTGGCCAGGTACGCGCCGGTCTGGCGTTGCACGATGTCGTTCTGGCCGCTGCGGGGAATGTCAGGCTTCGGGTATTCGCCGTGCCAGTCGTAAATGCTGCCACCCACGGGCGGGTAGACCGAGCCGTACACCGGCACGTCCTGTTTGGAGCGGGTCGCCATGAAGCCCATGATCAGCTCATGCTCGCGCCCGAACAGGCTGAAGGGCCCATTGAGGTTGATGTCCAGGGTGTTTTGCACCTGGTCACCCTTGTACTTGCCCATGAACATGTACATCCCGTCACCCGTGACTGGGTCCGGGTTGCCGCCGCTGGCGGAGGCGAGCAGGGTGTCGTGCTGGCTGCGCTTGCGGTCGAGGCTGACTTTCAGCGACCAGTCGTTCGCGAGCTTTTGTTGCACCGAGGCGAACAGGGTCTGGTTCTGGAAGTCGCGGCGGCTCCAGTCGGCAGCCGGGTTGAAGGAGCGCGAGAAGTCGGTGCGCGAACCGTTGCTGAAGTACATCGGGAAACCGGTCCAGCTGGCGCCACGGGAGCGGGTGTCTTGCTGGTCGATGCCAAAGGTCAGCAGGGTGTCCGGCGTCAGGTCGGCTTCGAGAATGCCGTAGGCGATGTCCTTGGTGTTCTGGTAGTGGTCGAGGTACGACTGGCGATCCTGATACACCCCGACGAAACGCCCGCGCACGTTGCCGGAGTCGGTCAGTGGCCCGGAAATATCGCCTTCGGTGCGGTAGTTGTCCCACGAGCCGAACGTCTGCGTGACCGACGCCTTGAAGTCCCGGGTAGGCTTTTTGCGAATCAGGTTGACCGTGGCCGAGGGGTCACCGGAGCCAGACATCAAGCCCGCCGAACCCTTGATGATTTCCAGGCGGTCATACACCGCCATGTCGGTGCTGGTGGTGCCGTAGTCATACACGCCGTCGTAGGTGGAGTTGACCCCGTCATACTGGAAATTGGTGATCGGCAGGCCGCGGCTGGAAAACTCCCAGCGTTCGCTGTCGTAGTTCTGCACGCTCACGCCCGGTGCGCGGCGCAGGGTGTCGGCGATGCTGGTGGAGCCCTGGTCGTCCATTTGCTGGCGGGTGATCACCGTTACCGACTGCGGCGTCTCGCGCATCGACAGCGCCAGGCCGGTGGCCGAAGCCATGGCGCCGGTGGTGTAGGAGTGAGTGTCTTCGGTGGTGGCGCCGAGGCCTTCGCCGGAGATGGTGGTGGCACCCAGTTCCAGGGCGCTGGTGTTGGCCGGAATCAACTCCAGCACGTAGCCGTTGTTGCCCTGGGGCAGGGCCTGCAAGCCGCTCCCCTGTAACAGGCGCTGCAAACCGCTGGCCGGGGTGTAGCTGCCGTTGAGGCCCGGGCTGGTTTTGCCGCTGGCCAGGCTGTTGTGGCCGGCGATAAAGATCCCGGACTGCTCGGCGAAGCTGTTCAGCACGTTCACCAGGGAGCCCGCGGCGATGGTGTAGTTGCGGGTCGTTTCCTGGGTCGATGGTGCCTCGGCGGCGTGCGCCTTCAGCGCGCCCAGGCACAACAAAGTAGCAGTAACGGCCAGCGCCAGCGGGCGCAAAGTGAAGCGAGCGGGTTGAGACATAAACATTCCCTTTGGATCAAATCGATCGGCGAATTGAAAGCATCTGCAGGGTTAACCGAACGAATTGCGAAAAAGGGAACTGACGTTTGAAAAAAATCTTACGCGGCTGGAAGCCTGGGTCTGACCGTGACCCACCACGGCATGAGTGTGTCGACCTTAATCGGCAGCGCGGCCTGTAGCAGGCGCAGTGCGTGGTCGCTGTCTTTGAGGGGAAACGAGCCCATTACCGGCAATTGCGCCACCGCCGGATCACAGCCCAGGTGGCCGGGGCGATAACGGTTGAGCTCGGCGACCAGTTGGCCAAGCGGCAGATTGTCGGCCAGCAGCACGCCACGGCTCCAGGCCTCACGGGTGGCGGATGCGGGTGAGTCAAGGTTGAACCCGTCGCGGGTGAAAGCCACTTGTTGCCCGGCCTCGATGATTCGTTGTTGCCGGCTGGCGGCGGTGCGCACTTCAACCCTGCCTTCAAACACATTGAGCACGGTGCTGTCGCCGTCCTGCAACACGCTGAAGCGGGTGCCGAGTGCCCGCAGGCGACCCTGTTCAGTCTCCACCAGAAACGGGCGGTTCGGGTCCTTGGCGGTCTCGATCAGCACTTCGCCGAAGCGCAGGTGCAGCAAGCGCTGGACCCGGTCAAAACGTACATCCAGGGCGCTCAAGGCGTTCAGCCACAGGCGGCTGCCATCGTCCAGCAGCGCTTCGCGGGTTTCGCCGCTGGCGGTTGCGTAATCCGCGCTCCAGCCTCCCACCAATCGGGGCAGGGCAGTGTTGCGCCAAGTGCCCCAGGCCAGGGTTGAACCGGCACATAGCACCAGCAGGGTCTTGAGGGTTTGGCGCCGGGAGCTGCGCAGGGCGCGACTGGCACCCTGGGGTTGCTCGGTCAGCGGCGCAAAGCGTTGGCTGACCCGCTCCACATAACCCCAGGCAGCCTGGTGTTCCGGACTTTGCCCGAGCCATGCCTGCCAGTGCTGGGCAGCCTCTGGCTGATCCTGCAGGCGTATGTACCACTGGGCCGCTTGCTCAAGGCTGGCATGGCTGAGTTTTCCGGGGCTGTTCACTCCACGAGCATCCCGTCCAGTTCGGCTTCCAGCACCGCGCAATGCAGCAGCGCCTGGGCCAGGTATTTTTTCACCATCCGTTCACCCACGCCGAGCTGCTCGCCGATCTGCTTGTAGGGCATGCCGTGCAACTGTGCCAGTAAAAACGCTTCGCGCACCTTGTGGGGCAGACGGGCGAGCATGGCGTCCACTTCGTAGAGGGTTTCGACGATGATCGCCCGCTGCTCCGGCGACGGTTGCAGCGCTTGCGGCCGGCCCGCGAGGCTTTGCAGCCAGGCTTGCTCCAGTTGGCAACGGCGCCAATGGTCGATGCACAGGCCCCGGGCGATGGTGGCCAGGTAGGAACGCTCGCGCGTCTCATCGGCTTCGGCGGGCGGGCGCTTGAGTGCCCGAATGAAGGTGTCATGGGCCAGGTCCGCCGCGTCCCAGCGATTGCTCAGGCGCCTGCGCAGGAGCCCCAGCAGCCAGGAATGGTGATTGCCGTAAAGGTCGCTGAACGAGGTGGGCGAGGTCGACACAGTATCCATGTGGCGTGGAAGCCTTGGCGTAAATAAGAATTGGTCGCGATTAAATCAAAGGGCCGGGCACTGCGCAAATGATATTGGTTTGCTTTTGGGCAAGAAGGACCTGAGCACCCCCGTAGCAGCTGTCGAGCCCCAGCGAGGCTGCGTTGGCCGCACCCGTGTTATCGAGCCAGGCATTGCACCGAGGCGCGCCGGACGCAGCCTCGCTGGGGCTCGACAGCTGCTACGGGGGTTCTGTTATTAGGGGCCGGGCACCAGGAACGCGGCCTCCAGCAGTTGCCGGGTGTAGGCATGCTGGGGGTTGGCGAAGATCGCGGGTGCATCTCCCTGTTCAACCGCCTGCCCGTGCTTGACCACCATCAACTGGTGACTCAAGGCCTTGACCACCGCCAGGTCGTGGCTGATGAACAGGTAGGTCAGGTTGTACTTGGCTTGCAGGTTGCGCAGCAGTTCCACCACCTGGCGTTGCACGGTGCGGTCGAGGGCCGAGGTCGGTTCATCCAGCAAAATCAGCCGGGGCTTGAGCACCAAGGCGCGGGCAATAGCGATGCGCTGGCGTTGCCCACCGGAGAATTCGTGGGGGTAGCGATTGCGGGTTTCCGGGTCCAGGCCCACTTCCTTGAGCGCGGCGATAATCGCCGCTTCCTGCTCGGCGGCAGTGCCCATCTTGTGGATACGCAGGCCTTCGCCGACGATCTCGCTCACGCACATGCGCGGGCTCAGGCTGCCGAACGGGTCCTGGAACACCACCTGCATTTCCCGGCGCAGCGGGCGCACCTGTTGTTGGCTCAGCTTATCCATCTGATGGCCTTCGAAGCGGATGCTGCCCTTGCTCGCAATCAGCCGCAAAATTGCCAGGCCCAGGGTGGATTTGCCCGAACCGCTTTCACCCACGATGCCCAGCGTCTGGCCCTGGGGCAGGCTGAAGTTGATGCCATCCACCGCCTTGACGTAATCGACGGTGTTGCGCAGGAAACCTTTCTTGATCGGGAACCAGACTTTCAGGTCGTCGACTTCCAGCAGCGGAGGGCCAATTTCATTGGTGGCAGGGCCGCCACTGGGCTCGGCTGCCAGCAGCTCCTGGGTGTACGGATGCTGCGGCGACTGGAACAGGGTTTCGCATTCGGCCTGTTCGACGATGCAGCCTTTTTGCATCACGCATACCCGGTGGGCAATGCGCCTGACCAGGTTCAAGTCATGGCTGATCAAGAGCAAGGCCATGCCCAGGCGTGCCTGCAACTCCTTAAGCAGCTCCAGGATCTTCAACTGCACGGTAACGTCGAGGGCCGTGGTCGGTTCGTCGGCGATCAGCAGCTCCGGCTCATTGGCCAGGGCCATGGCGATCATCACCCGCTGGCGCTGGCCGCCGGACAGCTCGTGTGGCAGGGCTTTGAGGCGCTTGTGAGGCTCGGGGATGCCTACCAGTTCCAGCAGCTCCAGGGTGCGTTTGGTGGCGACCTTGCCGGTCAAGCCCTTATGCAGGCCGAGCACTTCGTTGATCTGCTTCTCGATGGAGTGCAGCGGGTTCAGCGAGGTCATCGGCTCCTGGAAGATCATCGCAATCCGGTTGCCACGAATATGCCGGATGGTCTTTTCTTTCAGGGTCAGCAAATCGTGGTTGGCGTACTGGATCGTTCCCGACGGGTGTCGTGCCAGCGGGTAGGGCAGCAGGCGCAGGATCGAGTGCGCCGTGACCGACTTGCCGGAACCGCTTTCGCCCACCAAGGCCAGGGTTTCGCCGCGCTTGATATCGAAGCTGACGTTGTTCACCACACGCTGGTGGCTGTTGCCTACGACGAACTCGACGGAGAGGTCGCGGACTTCGATCAGATTGTCCTGATTCATCTCATTTCCTCGGGTCGAAGGCATCGCGAGCGGACTCGCCGATAAACACCAGCAGACTCAACATGATCGCCAGCACGGCAAACGCACTCATGCCCAGCCACGGCGCCTGCAGGTTGGATTTACCCTGGGCCACCAGCTCACCCAAGGACGGCGAGCCGGCCGGCAGGCCAAAGCCCAGGAAGTCCAGCGCAGTGAGGGTGCCGATGGCGCCGGTCAGGATGAACGGCATGAAGGTCATGGTGGAAACCATGGCGTTGGGCAGGATATGGCGGAACATGATCGCGCCGTTCTGCATTCCCAGCGCCCGCGCCGCCCGCACGTATTCCAGGTTACGCCCGCGCAGGAATTCGGCACGCACCACGTCCACCAGGCTCATCCAGGAAAACAACAGCATGATCCCCAGCAGCCACCAGAAATTGGGCTGCACGAAACTGGCGAGGATGATCAGCAAATACAGCACCGGCAAGCCCGACCAGATCTCCAGGAAGCGCTGCCCGGCCAGGTCGACCCAACCGCCGTAGAAACCCTGCAACGCGCCGGCGATCACGCCGATGATCGAACTGAGTACGGTCAGCGTCAGGGCAAACAGCACGGAAATCCTGAACCCGTAGATCACCCGCGCCAGCACATCGCGGCCCTGGTCGTCGGTGCCCAGCAGGTTGTCCCGTGACGGCGGGGCCGGGGCCGGAACTTTCAGGTCGTAGTTGATGCTCTGGTAGCTGTACGGAATCGGCGCCCACAAGGTCCAGGCATCCTTGGCCTTTAGCAGCTCCTGGATATACGGGCTCTTGTAGTTGGCTTCCAGCGGGAATTCGCCGCCGAAGGTGGTCTCGGGGTAGCGCTTGAGCGCCGGGAAATACCAGTCGCCGTCGTAATGCACCGCCAGCGGCTTGTCGTTGGCGATCAGCTCGGCGCCCAGGCTCAGGCCGAACAGGATCAGGAACAGCCACAGCGACCACCAGCCACGCTTGTTGGCCTTGAAACGCTCGAACCGCCGACGATTGAGGGGGGATAGATTCATCTCAATGCTCCCGGCTGGCGAAGTCGATGCGCGGATCGACCAGGGTGTAGGTGAGGTCGCCGATGAGTTTCACCACCAATCCCAGCAGGGTGAAGATAAACAGCGTGCCGAACACCACCGGATAGTCGCGGTTGATCGCTGCCTCAAAGCTCATCAGGCCCAGGCCGTCGAGGGAGAAGATCACTTCCACCAGCAACGAGCCGGTAAAGAAGATGCCGATAAAGGCCGACGGGAAGCCGGCAATCACCAGCAGCATTGCGTTGCGGAACACGTGGCCGTAGAGCACGCGGTGATTGGTCAGGCCCTTGGCCTTGGCGGTGACCACGTACTGCTTGTTGATCTCGTCGAGGAAGCTGTTTTTGGTGAGCAGGGTCATGGTGGCGAAGTTACCGATCACCAACGCCGTCACGGGCAGCGCGAGGTGCCAGAAGTAATCGAGGATCTTGCCGCCCCAGCTCAATTCATCAAAGTTGTTGGAGGTGAGCCCGCGTAACGGAAACCAGTCGAAGTAACTGCCGCCGGCGAACACCACGATCAGCAGGATCGCAAACAGGAACGCCGGGATCGCGTAGCCGACGATGATCGCCGAACTGGTCCACACGTCAAAATGGCTGCCGTGTCGCGTGGCCTTGGCGATCCCCAGCGGGATCGACACCAGGTACATGATCAGGGTGCTCCATAACCCGAGGGAGATGGACACCGGCATCTTTTCCTTGATCAGGTCGATGACCTTGGCGTCACGGAAAAAGCTGTCGCCAAAATCCAGCTTGGCGTAGTTCTTGATCATGATCCACAAGCGTTCCGGCGCCGACTTGTCGAAGCCGTACATTTTCTCGATTTCCTTCACCAGTGCCGGGTCCAGGCCCTGGGCGCCGCGATAGCTGGAGCCGGCCACCGAGACTTCGGCACCGCCACCGGCAATCCGGCTGGTGGCACCTTCAAAGCCTTCGAGCTTGGCGATCATCTGTTCCACCGGGCCACCGGGCGCAGCCTGGATGATCACAAAGTTGATCAGCAAAATGCCGAACAGCGTCGGGATGATCAGCAGCAGTCGACGAACAATATAGGCCAGCATCTCAGTCGCCCCCGCTCGCCGGATCGGCAGTCTGGTTGGTGTCCACGGTTATCGCAGGTTTCGCGTCGGGTTTGCTCCACCAGGTGGCGGTGCCGACGTCATAGCGTGGTGAGACCTTCGGATGGCCGAGGTGGTCCCAATACGCCACGCGGAAAGTCTTGATGTGCCAGTTGGGAATCACGTAGTAGCCGAACTGCAGCACACGGTCCAGGGCCTTGGCGTGGGCCACCAGGCTCTTGCGCGAGTCGGAGTCGATGAGCTCTTCCACCAGTTGGTCGATGGCCGGGTCTTTCAGGCCGATGTAGTTGCGGCTGCCGGGCTTGTCGGCGCTGGATGATTTCCAGTACTCACGCTGCTCGTTACCGGGCGAGGAGGACTGCGGGAAGCTGCCCACCACCATGTCGAAGTCCCGCGAGCGGATGCGGTTGATGTACTGCGAGATGTCGACCCGGCGGATTACCAGGTCGATCCCCAGGTCAGCCAGGTTGCGCTTGAACGGCAACAGGATGCGTTCGAACTCGGTCTGGGCCAGCAGGAACTCGATGGTCACCGGTTTGCCGGTGCTGTCGACCATCTTGTCGTCGACGATCTTCCAGCCGGCCTCTTGCAGCAACTGATAGGCCTCGCGCTGCTGGGTGCGGATCATGCCGCTGGCGTCGGTCTTCGAGGGCTCGAAGGCTTCGGTGAATACCTGGGGTGGGATCTTGTCCCGCAGCGGTTCCAGAATCGCCAGCTCATCCGGGCCGGGCAGGCCGGTGGCGGCCATCTCGGAGTTTTCGAAATAGCTGCGGCTGCGGGTGTAGGCGCCGTTGAACAGTTGCTTGTTGCTCCATTCAAAGTCCAGCAGCAGGCTGATGGCCTTGCGCACCCGCACGTCCTGGAACATCGGCTTGCGGGTGTTGAACACGAAGCCCTGCATCCCGGTGGGGTTGCCGTTGGGAATTTCTTCCTTGATCAGGCGGCCCTGGGCAACGGCGGGGGTGTTGTAGGCGTTGGCCCAGTTTTTCGCGCTGATTTCCAGCCAGTAATCGAACTGCCCGGCCTTGAGGGCTTCGAGGGCCACGGTGTTGTCGCGGTAGTAATCGGTGACGCGGTAATCGAAGTTGTAGAAACCCTTGTTGATCGGCAGGTCCTTGGCCCAGTAGTCCTTGACCCGCTCGTAGCGGACCGAACGCCCGGCCTTAACCTCCGCCACCTTGTACGGGCCGCTGCCCAACGGAATCTCCAGGTTGCCCTTGGAGAAGTCGCGGCCCTCCCAGTAATGCTTGGGCAACACTGTCAGTTGCCCAAGGATCAGCGGCAGTTCGCGGTTGTTGGTGCGCTTGAACTTGAACAGCACCCGCAGCGGGTCCTCGGCGACCACTTCGTCGACGTCGGCGTAGTAGGTCTTGTAGATCGGTGAGCCGTCCTTCATCAGCGTCTGGAAGCTGAACACCACGTCTTCGGCGCGGATCGGGTGGCCGTCGTGAAAGCGCGCTTCGGGGCGAATGTAGAAGCGCACCCAGCTGTTGTCCGGGGCCTTTTCGATCTTGCCGGCCACCAGACCGTATTCGGTGATGGGTTCGTCCAGGCTTTGCTGGGCGAGGGTGTCGTAGATCAGGCCGATATTGTCTGCCGGCACGCCCTTGCTGATGAACGGGTTGAGGCTGTCGAAGCCGCCCATGCTGGACTCGCGAAAGGTACCGCCCTTGGGTGCGTCGGGATTTACATAATCGACATGCTTGAAGTCGGCGGGGTACTTGGGTGGTTCGTTGTACAGGGTCAGCGCATGCTGTGGGGCCGCAGTGGCCGCGCCGCACAACAACAGGCTGCCAAGGATCGCAGTACGCAAAGGCATCATTGGGCTTTCTCCGAAGCTTTCAGCCACCATGCGCTCAGGCCCAGGCTGTAGGGCGGCGTGGTGACGAAGGCGAACCGGTTGCGGTACGCCAGGCGATGATAGTTGAGGTACCAGTTGGGAATACTGTAGTGCTGCCACAGCAGGACGCGGTCGAGCGCTCGCCCGGCTGCCAATTGTTCTTCGCGGGTTTGCGCCGCCAGCAGTTGTTCCAGCAGATGGTCGACCACCGGGTTGGCGATGCCTGCGTAATTCTTGCTGCCCTTGATCCCCACCTGGCTGGAGTGGAAGTACTGCCACTGCTCAAGGCCGGGGCTGAGGGTCTGGTTGAGGGTCATCAGAATCATGTCGAAGTCGAACTGATCGAGGCGTTGTTTGTACTGTGCGCGGTCTACCGTGCGCAAGCGGGCATCGACGCCGATGCTTGTCAGGTTTTCGACATAAGGCTGCAGGATGCGCTCCAGGTTCGGATTCACCAGCAGGATTTCCAGGCGCAGCGGCTGCCCGTCACGGTTGAGCAAACGCTGCCCGGACAGCTTCCAGCCGGCTTCGGCGAGTAACGCGAGGGCGCGGCGCATGGTGTCCCGGGGGATGCCGCGACCGTCGGTCTGAGGCAGGCTGAAGGCCTGGGTAAACAGGTTGGCGGGCAGTTGATCGCGATAGGGCGAGAGCATCAGCCATTCATGGCCGGTGGGCACGCCGGTGGCGGAGAATTCGCTGTTGGGGTAGTAGCTGAGGGTGCGTTTATAGGCGCCGCTGAACAGGGTGCGGTTGGTCCACTCGAAATCGAACATCAAGCCCAGGGCTTCACGCACCTTGGCCTGGCTGAAGGCCGGGCGCCGGCTGTTCATGAACAGGCCCTGGCTCTGGGTCGGGATCTGGTGGGCGATCTGCGCCTTGATCACATCACCGCGGTTGACCGCCGGGAAGTTGTAGCCGTTGGCCCAGTTCTTCGCCTGGTGCTCGATATAGATATCGAACTCGCCGGCCTTGAAGGCTTCGAAGGCCACGTCGCTGTCGCGGTAGAACTCCACCTCGACCTTGTCGTAGTTATAGAAACCACGGTTGACCGCCAGGTCCTTGCCCCAGTAATCCTTGACCCGTTCGAACACCAGTTGCCGCCCCGGCGTCACCTTGCTGATGCGGTAAGGCCCGCTGCCCAGCGGCGGCTCGAAGGTGGTGGCCTTGAAGTCACGGTTTTTCCAGTAGTGCTGGGGCAACACTGGCAGCTCCCCCAGGCGCAGGATCAGCAACGGGTTGCCGGCGCGCTTGAACACGAAGCGAATGCGGTGCCGGTTAAGAATGTCGACCCGGGCCACTTCCTGCAGATTGGTGCGGTATTGCGGGTGGCCTTCGGTCAGCAGCGTGCGATAGGAAAACGCCACGTCGTAGGCCGTGATCGGCTTGCCATCGTGGAAGCGCGCTTCGGGGCGCAGGTTGAACACCACCCAACTGCGGTCCTCGCTGTACTCCACCGATTGGGCAATCAGGCCGTAGCTGGAAGTCGGTTCATCGCCGGAAGGGGCGTACTGGCCCGTACCGACCATCAACGGCTCGTTCAGCTCGTTGACCCCGTATTGCAGGAAGTTGGCGGTGGAAACCGGGCTGGAACCCTTGAAGGTATAAGGGTTGAGCGTATCGAAGGTGCCAAACGCCATGACACGCAAAGTGCCGCCCTTGGGCGCTGCGGGGTTTACCCAGTCGAAGTGGGTGAATTTGGCCGGGTACTTGAGCGTGCCGAACTGCGCATAACCGTGGCTCTCGGTGATGGTCGCGTTCGCGGAAAAGCTCAAGGCCAGACTTATTAGTAGAAGGAGGGGACGCTTCAAGTCAGAGATCCGATCCAGGCGGCTTGGGCTTTATGAACCGTACAGTAACAGCTTGTTCCGATTGGAAAAAGGCTGGTGAAGCGGCGGGGATTAAGGCGCGGTGAAACCTGTAGGAGCGAGCTTGCTCGCGAAGGACGCCAACGATAACGCTGGCATTCCGAATTAACGCGGTGTCCTTGCGTTTTTCGCGAGCAAGCTCGCTCCTACGGGGTTTGCGGTGTTATCTAGGCCCGGAAACCACCAGCATCTGCCCTGGCTTCAACGCCTGGCCAGTGCGCGGGTTCCAGCGCTTGAGATGTTGCATCTCGACGTTGAAGCGCTTGGCGACGATGTACAGCGAGTCGCCTTTCTTGACCTTGTACTGCACCGGCTTCTTGCCGCCGGCCTTGGCCACCAGCTTGCGGGTGTCCTGCATGACCAGGGTCTGGCCGACCTTGAGCGCCTGGCCATTGAGCTGGTTCCAGCGCTGCAGGTCATGCACATCAACCTTGTTGGCCTTGGCAATCAGGGTCAGGTTGTCGCCGCTGCGAACCTTGTAGCTACGGGTGCGACCGGCCACAGCCTTGTGTTCAACTTCGTCGAACACCTGCTTTTTCGGGCGCATGCTCAGTAATTCTTCGGGCTTCATCGCCGAAAGGCTGCTGGCCAACAATTGCGCCTTGGAAGTCGGCACCAGCAAATGCTGCGGGCCATCCAAAGTGGTACGTTGCTTCAGGGCGGGGTTGAGCTGGAACAGTTCGTCTTCGTCGATTTCGGCCAGCGCGGCAACCCGTGACAGGTCCATGCTCTGCTTGACTTCGACCACTTCGAAATACGGCGTATTGGCAATCGGGCTCAGGTTGACGCCGTAGGCTTCGGGAGCCAGCACCACCTGGGACAGTGCCAGGAACTTGGGCACGTAGTCCTTGGTTTCCTGGGGCAGTGGCAGGTTCCAGTAGTCTGTCGGCAAGCCGAGCTTTTCGTTGCGCTCGATGGCCCGGCTGACGGTGCCTTCGCCCGCGTTGTAGGCCGCCAGCGCCAGCAACCAGTCACCGTTGAACATGTCATGCAGACGCGTCAGGTAGTCCAGGGCGGCGGTGGTGGAGGCAGTGATGTCGCGGCGGCCGTCGTAGGCGCGGGTCTGACGCAGGTTGAAGTAGCGCCCGGTGGAGGGAATGAATTGCCACAGGCCCACGGCATCGCTGCGCGAATAAGCCATTGGGTTGTAGGCACTTTCAATCACTGGCAGCAGCGCCAGCTCCAGGGGCATGTTGCGTTCTTCAAGGCGTTCGACGATGTAATGAATGTAGAGACTGCCGCGTTCGCCGGCGTTCTCAAGGAAGGATGGGTTGCTGGCAAACCACAATCGTTGCTGTTCAATGCGCGGGTTGACGCCTAACCCGTCCTGCAATTGAAAGCCCCGGCGCATGCGTTCCCAGACATCCTGGGGCACTTCCGGGCTTGGCTTCTCTGATAGCCAAATGGGTTTTTGCTTGATCTTGGCGGTAAGGTTTGGCTTGGGTTGCACGGTGGATTGTGCGGCAAAATGGGTCGATTGGCAGCCCGCCAGAGTAGCGGACACAGCCACCGCCACGGCTTGAGCCAGGCGGGTCAATGCGTCTGAATGGTTGGTTTTACGAATAGATGACGACATTGGCTGGAAGTAAGTTCCGGGCAAAAATGTCGGGCGATTCTAGAAAGCGCTTTGGTTCCGGTCAACCATTCAGAAATTACGTATCAGAATCCTTCCACTTAGAACGTATCTTTCCACGACCTCAAGCTAGCAAATACCTCACTCCCGGCCTGGTTATCCCGGCCATTCCGTTCGTCCGCTTTTTCTTTAACGGATGTTTCAGAGGTCCGCAGAAAGGGGTTGGTGAGTTTTTCCAGGGCCAGGGTTGAGGGCAATGTGATCTGGCCGTTCGCCCGCAGTTGCCGCACGTTCTCCACCCGTTCGGCGATATCCGCGTTATGCGGTTCCACGGCCTGGGCGAATTTCAGGTTACTTTGTGTGTATTCATGGGTGCAGTACACCAGCGTGTTGGTCGGCAGGGCCGCCAGGCGTTCCAGGGAGGTGTGCATTTGCTGCGGGGTGCCTTCGAACAGCCGGCCACAACCGGCGGCGAACAGGGTGTCGCCACAGAACAGCACGCCCTCGTGATAAAAGGCGATATGGCCCAGGGTGTGACCGGGTACGGCAAATACTTCGAAGTCCCAGCCCAGCACGTTGATGCGGTCGTTGTCCTGGAGGGCGATATCCCGCGCCGGAATCTTTTCATTGGCTGGCCCGTAGACCGTGGCGCCTGAAACACTTTTAAGTTGTTCGACGCCGCCGACATGATCATGGTGATGGTGAGTCACCAGGATGTCGCTGAGGGTCCAATCGGGGTGCTGCTGGAGCCAGGCCAGCACGGGCGCGGCATCACCGGGATCGACCACCGCGCAGCGCTTGTTCGGCTGATCCTGTAACAACCAGATGTAGTTATCGGTGAAGGCGGGCAGGGCACTGATCTGTATCATTCTTTGATTCGCCAAGCTGAACACATTGGTGCATCTTAGAGCTTCTTGGCGAGTTGGAGAATGCAATGACTGATAAAGCGTTCGCCCAGGCCGATCCCGAGTGGCTGGCACTGATCAGTGCCGCCCGTGAATGGCTGTCCGGGCCTGTCGGGCAATTTTTACTGGATGAAGAACGGCGCATGCTCGAAGACGAGCTGGGTCGGTTCTTTGGTGGCTACCTGGTGCATTACGGTCCCTCGGCGCAAACCCCGCCGTCGGCACCCCAGGTGCAACGCAATGTGCGCCTGGGTGCGCCGTTGCCGGGTGTCGAGATTGTCTGCGAGGAGCAAGCCTGGCCGTTGAGCGAGCATGCGGCCGACGTGGTGGTGTTGCAGCATGGCCTGGATTTCTGCCTGTCGCCCCATGGTTTGTTGCGCGAAGCCGCCAGCAGCGTGCGCCCAGGTGGCCATTTGCTGATCATCGGCATCAACCCCTGGAGCAGTTGGGGCTTGCGGCATGTATTCGCCCATGATGCCTTGCGCAAGGCACGCTGCATCTCGCCCTCGCGCGTCGGTGACTGGTTGAACCTGCTGGGCTTTGCGCTGGAGAAACGCCGCTTCGGGTGCTATCGTCCGCCGCTTGCGTCCGCCAAGTGGCAGGGCCGGTTGGCCGGCTGGGAGCGCAGGGCCGGTGCCTGGCAATTGTCTGGCGGTGGTTTCTACTTGTTGGTGGCGCGCAAGATCGTCGTGGGCCTGCGCCCGGTGCGCCAGGTACGCCGCGAACCGATGGGCAAGCTGGTACCGATGCCGATGGCCAAGGTCAATCGCAAGCAGAGCGAGCAGTAAAAAACCTTTTTTGATTTCAGGTCGAGTCTCTCGACCTCGGGCCTTTGTCGGTCGATTATCGGCAACCCGCTTTGATGGATCCCGCTTTAATGGACAGTGAAATGACCGATACCGTAGAACTCTTCACCGATGGCGCCTGCAAGGGCAACCCGGGCCCCGGCGGATGGGGCGCCTTGCTGGTGTGTAAAGGCGTGGAGAAGGAACTGTGGGGCGGCGAAGCCAACACCACCAACAATCGCATGGAGCTGATGGGGGCGATTCGCGGCCTGGAAGAGCTCAAGCGTCGTTGCGACGTGTTACTGGTGACCGACTCCCAGTACGTGATGAAGGGCATCAACGAGTGGATGGTCAACTGGAAGAAGCGCGGCTGGAAGACTGCGGCCAAGGAACCGGTGAAAAACGCCGACCTGTGGCAGTTGCTCGATGAGCAATGCAATCGCCACAACATCACCTGGAAATGGGTGCGCGGGCACATCGGCCATCCTGGCAACGAGCGCGCCGACCAGTTGGCCAATCGCGGCGTGGATGAAGTGCGCGGCTACAAGCAGAGCTGATGCCGGTTCACGTGTTAAGATCCCGCCCTTTGAAATGTACCAAACCGTTGAGAGCTGAACCCTGATGGCCATCCGATCTGTTGTACTCGATACCGAAACCACCGGCATGCCGGTGACCGACGGCCACCGGATCATTGAAATCGGCTGCGTCGAACTGATGGGCCGTCGCCTCACCGGCCGGCACTTCCACGTCTACCTGCAACCGGATCGCGAAAGTGATGAAGGCGCCATCGGCGTCCACGGCATCACCAACGAATTCCTGGTAGGCAAGCCGCGGTTTGCCGAAGTGGCCGATGAGTTCTTCGAGTTCATCAACGGCGCACAGCTGATCATCCATAACGCGGCGTTCGACGTTGGCTTCATCAACAACGAATTCGCGCTGATGGGCGCGACCGACCGGGCGGATATCACCCAGCACTGCTCGATCCTCGACACCTTGATGATGGCCCGTGAGCGTCACCCGGGCCAGCGCAACAGCCTCGATGCGTTGTGCAAACGCTATGGCGTCGACAACTCCGGCCGTGAACTCCACGGCGCCTTGCTCGACTCCGAGATTCTTGCCGACGTTTACCTGACCATGACCGGCGGCCAGACCAGCCTGTCCCTGGCCGGTAACGCTTCGGACGGCAATGGTTCGGCAGAAGGGTCGGGCAATCGCCCTTCGGAAATCCGCCGCCTGCCGGCGGATCGCCGGCCCACCACGATTATTCGTGCCAGCGAGCAGGACATGGCCGAACACGCGGCCCGTCTTGAGGCAATCGCCAAGTCCGCCGGCGCACCCGCGTTGTGGACCCAATTGACCCAACAATAACGACGCCTGAACATCCTGTAGGAGCGAGCTTGCTCGCGAAAAACCTGAGATCGCCGTTGGGTGTCAGGTTTCCCGCGTCATCGTTAACGACCTTCGCGAGCAACCTCGCTCCTGCCGGGAAGCTCGCCGGCTTCACCCAAGCGCCAATCCCTGGCTGGCCCTGATCAAGTCATAAGCCTTGCGTGCAATCGGGTTCGCCGTGTTCGGGCGGATCCACAGGTAATACGTTACCTCCGGCATCCTCGGCAGCCCGTCGTTCTCTCCCAATACCCGCATGTCCGGCCCGAGCATTTCCATGCTCCGCGGGGTCACGCCGAGCCCTGCGCGGGTGGCCGCCTTGATCCCGATCAGGTTCGACGCCAGGTACGCTTGCCTCCACGGTATGTTCGCCCGCTCCAGCGCCTCCAGGGCATAGCGCCGATAGATGCTCGGCTCATCCACCAGAATCAACGGCAGCGGTTCGCTCGGCGAGTGAATGTACTGCGCCGAACAAATCCACCACACCGGCGAGGTGCGCAGCGCAAAGCCTTCGAGGTTAGAGTCGGCGCGGGTGGAAATCACCATGTCGACCTTGCCCCGATGCAAGTCATCCATCAGGAATGGGCTGCGACCCACGTCGATTTCCAGGCGCAGGCGCGGTGCCGAGCGGGCGATGTGGCTGAGGATCGGCGGCAGGATGGTGTCGGCGATGTCGTGGGGCGAGCCGATGCGCAGCACGCCGCTGAGGCTGCTTTCCCGCAGGGAGTTGAGTGCATCGTCATTCAGCGACAGCATCTGCCGCGCATGCCGCAACAACTGCATTCCAGGTTCTGTCAGCTGCTTTTGCCGGCCACGTTTTTCAAACAGGCTGACGCCCACTTGCTGTTCGAGGCGCTGCATATGCTGGGTGACGGAAGATTGCGTGCGTGCCAGGTGGGTGCCGGCTTCGGCAAAACTGTGGTGGTCGACCACAGCGATAAAGGTGCGGAGCAGTTCGAGATCGAGGGTCGACATGGCCATTCCAGGGCGTTTTTTATATCAAGGGTGCGAAGATAAACATTACATATGTTTATGTGTTGTCGCGTCGAATTTTTACAGAAGCCAATGATTGCGAGTATATGGCCAAAAGCGAGGTCGTCCATTTACGGGAAGTTATAACGATATTAGATATTTGAATTTCCGTTACCCCGGCACTCTCCCTAGCATGCCCCCACATCAGGTCGGGGTACGCCGACCGCTAATGAGGGGAGTTCCATGGGTTTTGTGCGCGCGGCGGTAAAACGAAGGTTGCCTGTGGTCCTGGGCGCATTGATCGCCCTGGGCGGCAGCGCGGTGGTGCAGGCCGACGCAACCCTGGACAAGATCCAGCAGCGCCATGTGCTGGTGGTCGGTGTGCTGCTGTCCGGCGGGCCGTTTGGCGGCATCGATCCCACCACCCAAAAGCCCAAGGGCTTGAACGTCGACCTGGCCAACGAGCTGGGCCGGCAGTTGGGCGCCGAGGTGCAACTGGTACCGGTATTGCCGGCCAATCGCGTGCAGTTCCTGCAGCAGGGCAAGGTCGACTTGCTGATTGCCAATATGGAGTGGACCGCCGAGCGCGGCGAAATCCTCGGTTTCGTACCGACGCCGTTCTACAGGATCGGCGGCACCGCTGCGGTACTCAAGGACAGCAAGATCACCCACTGGGAAGACCTCAAAGGCCAGCCGGTGTGCACCTCCCAGGGCAGCAGCTACGTCAAGCCGCTGACCGAGCTGGGCGCACAGATCAAAGGCTTCAAGAGCTCCTCCGAATCCCTGCTGGCCCTGCGCGGCAACAACTGCGTCGCGGCGGTGCATGACTCCACCTTGATCAACCCGCTGATCAACGACAGCGCCGAATGGAAGGACTACCGCGCCATCAGTCCCGAGCTGAACCCGGCACCGTCGGTGATCTGGACTCGCCGCGGCGAGAACGACACCCAGGCCAAGCTCGACCCGATCATCAAGGAACTGCACCGCAGCGGCTGGCTGATCGACGCCCAGACCCGCAACCACATCACCCCGGCGTCCCCGGCGCTGGTGGAGTTGCAGAAACAGTTCAAGGGCGCCTGACACATGACATTGAAAACCCTGATTGCCTTGGGCCTGGCACTGTGCGCAAGCCTGGCGCACGCCGACGCCACCCTCGACAAGATCCAGCAACGCCACGCCATCAGCGTTGGCGTGATCCTCAGCGGTCCGCCGTTTGGCACCCTCGACCCCAAGACCGGCGAGCACCTGGGCTACAACGTCGAGCTGGCCAAGGGCCTCGGCCAGGCGCTGGGCGTGGAGACCAAGACCGTCTCGGTACTGGCGCCCAACCGCGTGCAGTTCCTGCAACAAGGCAAGGTCGATGTGCTGATCGCCAACATGCAGTACACCGACGAGCGCGCCGAGATTCTCGACTACGTGCCCACGCCTTATGAAGAAGTCGGCGGAGCGGCGTTGATTCGCAAAGGCGCCGGTATCACCCAGTGGGCCGACCTCAAGGACAAGCCGGTGTGCGTGTCCCAGGGCAGTAACTTCATCAAACCGTTGCAGGAAACCTACGGCGCGCAGATCAAGGCGTTCCGCAGTCAGTCCGAATCCCTGCTGTCGCTGCGCGGCAATGGCTGCGTGGCGGCGGTGCACGTCAGCCCGACCATGCATGCGCTGCTGGAGGATGCCGAATGGTCCGGCTACGAGATTCCGTTGCCGGGGGATTTGATCCCGTCCAAATCCGTGATCTGGATCCGCAAGGGCGAGCACGACACCCAGGCCAAGCTTGACGCCATCGTGCGGGACTGGCATCGCAGCGGCTGGTTGATCGCCCTCGGCGAACGCACCGGCATGGCCCCGTCGCAGGCCCTGCGTGATCTGCACGAGCAGTACAGCCATGAGTGAACCGCTCTTCGCCACCCTGCAGCAATTGCTCGGCGCCGCCCATGTGCAGCGCAGTGAAGACGCTCCCCAGTACCTTACCGATAAACAGGGCCGCTACACCGGCCAGGTGATTGCCGTGGCACACCCGGCCAACACCGAGGAAGTCGCCGCCGTGGTGCGCGCCTGCGTCGCCCTGGAAGCGCCCATCGTGGTCCAGGGCGGCAACACCGGGCTGATGGCGGGCGCGACGCCGGACGCCAGTGGTCGTGCGGTATTGCTGTTGCTCGACCGCATGAACCGGGTACGCGTGATCGATACCGACAACGACACCCTGACCGTCGAAGCCGGCTGCATCCTGCAAAACATCCAGGACGTGGCCCGGGAAGCCGATCGCCTGTTTCCGCTGAGCCTGGGCGCCGAAGGCAGTTGCACCATTGGCGGCAATCTCGGGACCAATGCCGGCGGCACGGCGGTGCTGCGCTATGGCAACACCCGCGAGCTGACCCTGGGCCTGGAAGTGGTCACTGCCGAAGGCGAAATCTGGAACGGCCTGCGGGGTTTGCGCAAGGACAACACCGGCTACGACCTGCGGGATTTGTACGTGGGCAGTGAAGGCACCCTCGGCATTATCACCGCCGCGACCCTGAAACTGTTCCCGCTGCCCAAGGCTCAGGCCACCGCGCTGCTGGCCTTTGATGAGTTGGCTCAGGCCGTCGCTTTTCTGTCCCATGCCCGCGCCGGTTTTGGTGCAAACCTCACCGCATTCGAATTGCTCAGCGCCGATTGCCTGGCGTTGTTGCGCGAGCAGTTTCCCGAAGGCCCGCAACCGTTCCTCAAGGCCAGCCAACCCTGGTTCGCTTTGCTGGAACTCTCGGATAACCACGGCGAAACCCACGCCCGCGAAGCCTTCGAAAACGTCCTCGGTGAAGCCTTCGAGCAGTCATTGCTGGCCGACGCTCTGATCGCCGAGAGCCTGGCGCAGAGCGAAGCCCTGTGGCTGCTGCGGGAGAACATGAGCGAGGCGCAGAAGCGCGCCGGGCGCAATATGAAGCACGATATCTCGGTGCCCATTTCGCAAATCGTCGCCTTCGTGGCCCATACCGATGCGCTGTTGCAGGTGCATTTCCCCGGCGTTCGCAACTTCACGTTCGGGCACCTGGGGGACGGTAACCTGCATTACAACGTCGCCCATCCGCTGGACTCAACGGTGGATGAGCACATGGCCAACTACGCCGACCTGAGTTTGCTGGTGCACGACAGCGCCCACGCCCACGGCGGTTCCATCAGTGCCGAGCACGGAATCGGCCAGCGCAAGGTCGGCATGCTGGGCCGCTACAAAAGCCCGGTGGAGCTGGACCTGATGCGCCGCATCAAGCGTGCCCTCGACCCGAAAAACCTGCTCAACCCCGGCAAAGTCCTGGAGGTGCAGCCATGACGGTTCGCCTGTCCAAGCGGGTGCAGCGGGTGTCGCTGTCAGCCAACGCCGCGGCCAAATCCCGTGCCACGGAACTGCGTGATGCGGGCCGCGACATTCTG
Organism: Pseudomonas sp. 32A; assembly: GCF_052682255.1. Lineage (NCBI taxonomy): Bacteria > Pseudomonadati > Pseudomonadota > Gammaproteobacteria > Pseudomonadales > Pseudomonadaceae > Pseudomonas > Pseudomonas sp. 32A. The sequence continues at coordinate 6,014,908 of NZ_JBQYLY010000001.1, forward strand.
GACCTGACCACCGGCGAGCCGGACTTCGACACCCCGGAGCACATTAAACAAGCCGCCTACGCGGCCATCGCTGCGGGCGCCACCAAATACACGCCGACACCGGGTGTGAAAGCCTTGCGCGTTGCGGTGCAGCGCAAGCTGGCCGAAGAAAACCACCTGGACTATTCGCTGCCGAATATCGTGATCGCCAACGGCGCGAAACAGATCATCTTCAACGCCTTCGCCGCCACCCTCGACGACGGCGATCAAGTGCTGGTGCCGACGCCGTACTGGCCGTCTTTCCCTGACAGCGTGCGGTTCAACGGTGGCGAACCGGTGTTTATCGAGTGCGGGCTGGAGCAGGGCTGCAAGCTGCTGCCGGACCAACTGGAACAGCACATCAATCAACGCACCCGCTGGCTGATCCTCAACGGCCCGGGCAACCCGAGCGGTGCCGTGTACAGCGAGGCTGAATTACAGGCGCTGGCCGAGGTGCTGCGTCGCCATCCCCAGGTGCTGGTGCTGCTGGATGAACTCTACGAACACATTCGTTTCGACGGCCGCCCGGCCCAGAGCCTGCTGAACGTCGCACCGGATTTGCAGGACCGTTGCCTGCTGGTGGGCGGCGTGTCCAAGACCTACGCCATGACCGGATGGCGCATCGGTTTTGGCGCCGGGCCGCAGACCCTGACCAACGCCATGGCGGTGGTGCAATCGCAATCCACCTCCGGCGCTTCTTCCGTCGGTCAAGCCGCTGCATTGGCCGCGTTCACCGGCGGGCTGGGCTTTTTGGCCGAACAAGTGGCGGCTTATCAGCTGCGCCGGGACCTGCTGATGATGGCCCTCGGCACCGTCGACGGCCTGGAAGTGCTCGAACCTCAGGGCGGCTTTTTCGTGTTCGTGCGCTGCGCCGGTTTGCTTGGTCGCTATCGCCCGGACGGTCAACAGCTGAACGACGACAGCGATGTTGTCGAGTACTTGCTGGAGGAGGGCGTGGCCGGTGTAGCCGGCAGCGCCTACGGCCTGTCGCCGTGGTTTCGCCTGTCCATCGCTACGGCGACCGACAGCGTGGCCGAAGCCGGCCGCCGTATCGCCGCCGCCTGCGGCAAGCTGCGGGGCGCCGAATGAGTCATTGGCTGGAGATTTTTGTGCATTGGGCCGCCGGTATCGGCCTCAACTACAGCTTCCTGCTGGATGCCTATCAGCGCGGCACCCTGGAGCAGGGCGCGCTGACCACCGTGCTGTTGTGCGTGTTCACCATCGTCGGCAGCCTGCTGGCGGGGATCAGCCTCGCGGCGCTGCTGACTTCGGGCAATCCGTGGCTGGCCAAGCCGGCGCGGGTGTTTATCGAAGTGACCCGCAACACGCCTACGCTGGTTCAGCTGTACTGCGCATTCCTGGTGTTGAACATGCTGCTGACCCAGGCTGTCGGTGCGGCCAACCCGCTGACGCCGTTTGCCTGGGTGGTGATCGTGATCTCGCTGCACAAGGGCGCGTTCCACGCTGAAGCCCTGCGCGCCGGCATCGAGGCGGTACCTTCCGTGACCCTGGAAGCCGCCAGCTCCCTGGCCTTCAGCAGCCGGCAACTGCTGTGGAATGTGCAGTTGCCGTTGGCCCTGCGCTTCGCATTGCCGTCGCTGATCAACAACCTTATCGACCTGGTGAAAATGACCGCCGTGGCCTCGGCCATCGCCGTGGGTGATATCACCTACGCCTCGATCATGATCTGGACCCAAAGCGACAACGTGCTGGAACTGATGATTCTGATCCTGAGCTTTTTCGGCTTGCTGAGTTTTACCGTCAATTGTGTAGGGCGCTGGCTGGAAGCGCGCCTGAGGATGCCCGGCTATGGCCATTGATTCATTCCCGGTGCTGTCGGCGTTGCTGCAATGGTCGCCGGCGCTGGTCAGCGGTTTCGGCCAGAACATCCTGATCAGCCTGGTGGCGATTGGTCTCGGTTCGCTGCTGGGCCTGATAGTGGGCGCGTTGGCCCTGTCGCCATTGCGCCTGCTGCGCTTGCCGGCACGAGTCTGGGTGCAGATTTTCCGCAATGCGCCGTGGCTGGTGCTGATCTACTTCACCACCTACGTGTTTCCGTTCGAGATCCATATTGGCAGCAGCTATGTGTCGTTCCCGGACTGGGTCAAGGTGACCATCGGCCTGGCGTTGCCCGCCAGCGCGAATGTGGCGGAGATCTTTCGCGGCGCCATCGGCTCGATCCCCAGCACCCAATGGGAAGCGGCGCGGTCACTGGCATTTACCCGTGGCCAGATCTTCCGCTCGATCATCTTGCCCCAGTGCTTCAAGCGCATGTTGCCGCCGTGGATGAACCTCTACGCGGTGGTCACCATGGGCACCGCCCTGGCTTCGCTGGTGGGCGTGCACGACGTGATCGACACCGCACAGATCGCCAGCAACACCGTGAACATGACCGGCTTCACCGTGGTGATCTACCTCAGCCTGCTGGTGCTGTTCTTCGCCTACTGCTACCCGATTTCCCGTTTGACCCAACGCCTGGAGCGCCGTTATGCCTTCTATTGAACCCCTGGTCAGCCTGCGGGACTTGCAGCTGTCGTTCGGTGAAAACCGGGTGCTCAAGGGCATCGACCTCGACGTGCATCGCGGCCAGGCGGTGTCGATCATCGGCCCGTCGGGCTCGGGCAAGTCGACCATCCTGCGTTGCATCACCGGGCTGTTGCAGCCCCAGCGCGGTACCATCCGCGTGGGCGAAACCCGGGTCGACACGCTGACCCAGGAAGCCCAGCGCATCGAGTTGCGCAAGCGCGTCGGGTTTGTGTTCCAGCAATACAACCTGTTCCCGCATCTGTCCGTGCTGGAAAACCTGGTGATCGCCCCGCGCAAGGTGCTTGGCCGTCACCGCGCCGAGGCAGAGAAGGACGCCCGCGCGCTGTTGGCCAAAGTGCGCATGGAGCACAAGGCCGATGCCTATCCCGGCCAGTTGTCCGGCGGCCAGCAGCAGCGGGTGGCGATTGCCCGGGCGTTGGCGATGCGCCCCGAGCTGATCCTGTTCGATGAAGTGACCTCGGCCCTGGACCCGGAAACCGTCGGTGAAGTACTGACGGTGATTCGCGAGCTGACCGAAGAAGGCATGACCTGCGTGCTGGTAACCCATGAAATGCGCTTCGCCGAAGAGATCAGCGACATCGTCTACTTCACCGAAAACGGCGTGATCGTCGAGCACGGCAGCGCCGAGCAGATCTTCCAGCGCCCCACCAGTGAACGCACCCAGGAATTCCTGCGCCATGCCTTGGGCGATCCCGGCCGCCGGCCACCGATCGCCAACGATCCTTACCTGTTGACCAACCTGAGCCGCTACACCCTGTCTGTCTAACAAGAGGAACCTCGTTATGAGTACCGTAAACCGTGCCGCCGTTATCGAAGACTTCCTGCAGCAGATCCGCGTCATCAACCAGCGTGGCGTAGACCGCGCGGCCCTGGTGGAAATTGTCGGGCTGCTGGAAACCCTGGCCGAGCGCCGGGACCTGTTCAACTTCAACGAATTCCCCGCGCCAGTACCGGGGCAGGGCAGCACTGCGTTCCGCTATCGCCTGAATGACGATGGCGACACGCCGACCCTGTACCTGAATTCGCTGCTGCCGGGCAAAAGCACCCTTCCACACAACCACGAAACCTGGGCGATCATCAGTGCCGTCGAAGGTCAGGAAATCAATTACGTGTATGGCCGCAACGATGAAGGGCGTGAGGAAGGCTTCACCACCCTGACCCTTGAGAAAGAAGTCGTCGTGCAGCCGGGCACCTCTATCTCGTTCCTCGGTGAAGACCTGCACGGGATTCGCGTTGAGGGTGAGCAGGCGACCTTGCACTTCCACCTGTACGGCTTGCCGCTGGAATCCCTCAACGGCCGTTATGGCGTTGAAGCAGACGGCCGGATCCTCAATTACAACGCCTCGCAGATGGCGCCTTCAATCCGGGCCTATTCCTGAGCACAACACACATCAAATGTGGGAGCGGGCTTGCTCGCGAATGGGGTGTGTCAGCCAATGAATGCGTTTCTGACCCACCGCATTCGCGAGCAAGCCCGCTCCCACAATTGGATCAGCGTTCATCCAGGGTTTTTTATGATTGATCTGTATTACTGGCCTACGGGCAATGGCCTGAAAGTCGGGATCCTGCTGGAAGAGCTGGAGGCGGAGTACCGCCTGATTCCGGTCAACATCCGCGAAGGCGCGCAGAAGCAGGAAAGCTTCCAGCGCATCAGTGCGAATGGGCGGATTCCGGCGATTGTCGACCACAGCCTTGAAGCACCCCTGAGCCTGTTCGAGTCCGGGGCGATCCTGAATTACCTGGCGGACAAAGCGGGGCGCTTCCTGCCGCCCGCCGGAAGCGCCGAGCGCCAGAAGGTCCAGGAATGGCTGTTCTGGCAGGTGGGGCATATCACCCCGTACCTGAGCCAGTTGCAGCTGTTCAAGGAGAAGGCCCCGGAGCCGATTCCCTTTGCCCTGGATTTGCTGAATACCGAAGCCACGCGCCTGTATCGGGTGTTGGAGCAACGCCTGGCCGAGGTGCCGTATGTGGCAGGCGAATACTCGGTGGCCGACATGGCGATCTTCCCGTGGATCCAGCCCCTGCGCCAAGGCCAGGACCTGGCGGGCTACCCGAACATCCAGGCCTGGCGTTTGCGCATCAAGGCGCGCCCGGCGGTCCAGCGGGCTTATGCCAAGGGACGTGAAGTCGCCGCCGGCGAGCGTTCGCTGGCCTTGCAGTAACTCATCTTTTTTTGCGGGACTTCCATGAGCCAGACCATCACACCCGGGCAATTGCAACAATGGCTGTTCGACGGCCAGGAAATCGCCCTGTTCGACGTACGCGAGCACGGCCAATACGGCGAGGCCCATCTGTTCCACGGGGTAAACCTGCCCTATAGCCGCCTTGAACTGGAGGTGCAGCGCCTGGCGCCCAACCCTCAGGTGCGCCTGGTGATTTACGACCAGGGCGGCGGCGATGTGGCGGCGCGCACGGCGCTGCGCTTGCAGGCATTGGGCTACCGGCAGGTGCATGTACTGGAAGGGGGGGCTGACGGTTGGCAGGCTGCCGGCCTGCAGCTGTTCGCCGGGGTGCATGTACCGTCAAAGGCTTTTGGCGAGTTGGTGGAAGAAGCCAGCCACACGCCCCACGTCACCGCGCAGCAACTGGCGGAGTGGCAAGCCAAGGGCGAGCCGCTGGTGGTGCTGGACGGCAGGCCGTTTGATGAATACCGCAAGATGACCATTCCTGGCTCCATCTGCTGCCCCAACGGTGAGCTGGGTTACCGCGTGCACGACCTGGTGCCGGATGAGACGACGCCGATCGTGGTCAATTGCGCCGGCCGTACCCGCAGCATTATCGGTGCCCAGACGTTGATCAACCTCGGCGTGAAGAACCCGGTTTATGCGTTGGAAAACGGTACCCAGGGTTGGTACCTGGCGGATTTCAAACTGGAGCATGGCAGTACCCGGCGTTATGCCGATCAGGTCTCGACGGATCTGGCCCAACAGCGCGCGGCTGCCCGGCAACTGGCGGAACGGGCAGGGGTGGTCAGTGTCGGGGCGGAGCTGGTTCGGCAATGGGCGGCGGATCCGGCCCGCAGCCTGTTCCTGTGTGATGTGCGCACCGCTGAAGAATTTACCGCCGGCAGTTTGCCGGGGGCGCAACACACGCCAGGCGGGCAGTTGATCCAGTCCACCGACCTGTACATCGGCGTGCGTCAGGCGCGGGTGGTGCTGTTGGACAGCGACGGCGTGCGTGCGCCGATTGTTGCCAGTTGGCTGCGCCAGTTGGGGCATGAGGCATATGTGCTGGAGGGTGGAATCCACAGTGGATTGGCGCTGGAGGTAAAGGGGACTGTCCCCTTTGAAGCGCTGCCGGGGATATCGGTGCAGGCACTGGCTGACACGTTGAAGGATGGCACCGTTGACCTGGTGGACCTGCGCCCGAGCATGACCCATCGCAAGGGCCGAATTGCCGGTTCGCGCTGGTCGATCCGTTCCCAGTTGACCGCCGGTGCGCGCCCGGTGGTGCTGCTGGCGGATGATCCGGCGCTGGCTGCTTTTGCTGCGCTGGGGTTGGGCGACGATGTGCGCTTGCTCGACGGCGGCTATGCCGCATGGGTGGCGGCAGGTTTGCCGGTGATCGAGGACGCGCAGACACCTCCCGACAATCAATGCATCGACTTTTTGTTCTTTACCCACGACCGCCACAGCGGCAACAAGGACGCCGCCCGCCAGTACCTGGCCTGGGAAATCGGCCTGCTGGCACAGATGAGCGAAGCGGAAATCGCCAGTCTCAAACCATTGTTGCCCGCGTCACGGGTGCGTACCCGGTTGATTCATGCGGCGCGTACCGAAGGGGGCAACGGTGGCCGGGCGGTCAACATACCGATCACCCGCCTGAGCACGGTGCTGTTCGACAACCTGGCCCAGATGCGTGACGCCCGCTCCCGACGCGACAGTGAGCGGGTCCTGAGTTACGGCGCACGCGGGAATCCCACCGCTTTTGCCCTTGAAGACTTGGTCACCGAGCTGGAGGGTGGCTATCGCACACGGCTGTATGGCACGGGGCTCGCCGCAGCGGCGCAGACGTTTCTGGCCTACCTGCGGCCCGGCGACCATGTGTTGATCACCGACGCCGTGTATTCGCCGGTGCGCAAACTGGCCCGGGAGTTCCTCCAGCCATTCGGCATCGAAGTCAGCTACTTCTGCCCGGACGGCAGCGGCCTGGAAGCGCAACTGCAAGCCAACACCAAAATGGTCTATGCAGAAGTCCCCGGTTCGCTGTTGTATGAACTGTGCGACCTGCCCGCGATAGCCGCACTGTGCAAGCCGCGCGGAATCTTGCTGGCGGTGGACAATACCTGGGGCTCGGCGTACCTGTACCGCCCGCTGGCGCTGGGTGCCGACATCTCGATCATGGCCTTGACCAAGTACCTTGGCGGCCACAGCGACGTGATGATGGGCAGCGTCTGCACCACCGAAGCCGCATGGCCAGCCCTGGCGAAAATCAGCGATACCTTTGGCAATGCGGTGAGCGCCGACGATGCCTACCTGATCCTGCGTGGCGCCCGCACCCTGGCTTCCCGGCTGGACGTGCACGAGCGCCAGGCGCTGGCGATTGCTCAATGGTTGCAGGTGCAGCCGCAGGTCAAGCGGGTGTTCCATCCGGCCTTGCCCGAGCATCCGGGGCATGCGCTGTGGAAGCGTGATTTCAGCGGCAGCAATGGCCTGCTTTCGTTCGAACTCAATAATGCCGATGCAGGCTATGTGGAGCGTTTTATCGACGGCCTGCAGCTGTTTGGCCTGGGCGCCTCCTGGGGCGGTTATGAAAGCCTGGTCACCCTGGGCGACACACAGGATCGCTGGAGTGCCGCTGACCGTGGATTGAACCCGGTGGTGCGCCTGCATGTGGGGTTGGAGGATGTGGAGGCGTTGATCGAGGATCTGCAGCGCGGGTTCCTGGCGGCGGGGCGGTGAGCCTCGCACCATGACAATTTGCGTCCGACCATAGGTGCCCATCGAACTTTGTGTTTAACTTCGGCACCTGAAATTCGTTTCACTACCACCACTAGAAGGATTCCGTTCATGGCTCAAGTTACCCTCCGAGGCAACCCTGTCCAGGTCGAAGGCGATTTGCCGAAAGTCGGCGCCAAGGCGCCAGACTTCACCCTGACTGCTGGCGATCTGTCCGACGCGACCCTGGCGACCTTTGCCGGCAAGCGCAAAGTGCTGAACATCTTCCCAAGCGTTGATACCCCGACCTGCGCCACTTCGGTTCGCAAGTTCAACGCCCAGGTCAACGACGTGAACAACACCGTGGTGTTGTGCATCTCCACTGACCTGCCATTCGCCCAAGCGCGTTTCTGCGGTGCCGAAGGCCTGGAAAACGTGAAGAACCTGTCGGACTTCCGTGAGGCTGCATTCGCTGTCGACTACGGTGTTGCGATTGCCGATGGCCCGCTCAAAGGCCTGACCGCCCGCGCTGTCGTCGTGCTGGACGAGAACGACAACGTGCTGCACAGCGAACTGGTCAGCGAAATCGGCCAAGAGCCGAACTACGAAGCAGCCCTGGCTGTTTTGAAGTAACTGTAACTACGCGTGACTGTCGTTTTGCAGTAACACGCGTGATGCAGTATTGCGGCCTGGCCTAGTCCAGGCCGTTTTTATTTGTGCTTCAGACGCTTAGCCGGATAGTCAATGGACTAAGCCAAGAAGTTAAAAGTTGTAAGTCCAAGGTAAATAGCCGGTAAAGGCGCTTTTCTTAACGCGCCCCAGTGCTTATCTTTCAGCCTCCCGAAGAAGAAGCTCGCACCCAATGGTTGATCACTCCATGCAATCCACCCCTCGTCACTCCCGCCGCTGGCTGTTCGGCCTGCTCGTGCTGCTGGTTATTGCCGGCTTGTGCTGGAAGTTCTGGCCCGGCAGCCACAAAGACAGCGCCGAGAATAAGCCCGCCGGGCATGCCGGCAAGTCGGGCATGATGCGCCCGGGCTTTGGTGGGTCTACTGGCCCGGTGCCGGTGCGTGTGGCGCCTGCGGTGCAGGGGGAGTTCCCGGTGTACTACAAGGCACTGGGCACGGTCACGGCATTGAACACCATCAATGTGCGCAGCCGGGTAGGGGGAGAACTGGTCAAGATCGCCTTTGAAGAGGGGCAAATGGTCAAGGCCGGTGACTTGCTGGCGGAAATCGACCCGCGCAGTTACCAGAATGCCTTGCTTCAGGCCCAGGGCACGTTGCTGCAGAACCAGGCCCAGTTGAAAAATGCCCAGGTCGACGTGCAGCGTTATCGCGACCTGTATGCGCAGGACAGTATCGCCAAGCAGACCCTGGACACCGCCGAAGCGCTGGTGTTGCAGTACCAGGGCACGGTCAAGACCAACCAGGGCGCGGTGGATGACGCCAAGCTCAACCTCGAATTCACCAAGATCCGCGCCCCGATCACCGGGCGTGTCGGCCTGCGTCAGGTAGACGTAGGCAACCTTGTCGCCGCCAACGACACCACCTTCCTGGCAGTGATTACCCAGACCCAACCCATCAGCGTGGCCTTCACGTTGCCGGAAAACACCCTGGAAACCGTGCTGGCCCGCTATCACGCCGGCAACAAGCTGCCGGTAGAAGCCTGGGACCGTGGCGATGTGGCGCTGAAAGCCAGCGGCGTGTTGCAGAGCCTGGACAACCAGATCGACGTCACCACCGGCACTCTCAAATTCAAGGCGCGGTTCGATAACAAGGACCAGGCGCTGTTCCCCAACCAGTTCGTGAATGTGCACCTGCTGGCCGACACCCTGCATAACGTGGTGCTGGCGCCGTCGGCGGCGATTCAGTTCGGCAACAATGGCACCTTTGTCTACGTGCTCGATGGCGACAAGAAGGTCAAGGTACGTCCGCTGGTGATCGGTGACTCCGACGGCAACAACACCGTGATCAAACAAGGCCTGGCCGCCGGCGACCGCGTCGTACTGGAAGGCACCGACCGCCTGAAGGACGGCAGCGATATCGAAGTGGTCAACGACAGCACTGAAGTGCCGACCACGCCGCCCGAACACCTCCAGGGCCAGCCGGCAGCCAAGACGCAGCAAGGCCCGGCTGATGCCGGCAAGGCGCAAAAGGGCGGCGCATGAACCTCTCGCGGCTGTTCATCCTTCGCCCGGTAGCCACTACCCTGAGCATGCTGGCCATTGTTCTGGCCGGTGCGATTGCCTATCGCCTGTTGCCGGTCTCGGCCCTGCCCCAGGTGGACTACCCGACCATCCGGGTGATGACCCTGTACCCCGGCGCCAGCCCGGACGTAATGACCAGCGCGGTGACGGCGCCCCTGGAGCGTCAGTTCGGGCAGATGCCCGGCCTGACCCAGATGGCGTCCACCAGCTCCGGCGGCGCCTCGGTGCTGACCCTGCGTTTCAACCTCGACATCAACATGGATGTCGCCGAGCAACAGGTGCAGGCCGCGATCAACGCCGCCACCAACCTGCTGCCCAAGGATTTGCCGGCACCGCCGGTGTACAACAAGGTCAACCCGGCGGACACCCCGGTGCTGACCCTGGCCATCACCTCCAAGACCATGTTGCTGCCCAAGCTCAATGACCTGGTCGACACGCGCATGGCGCAGAAAATCGCGCAGATCAGCGGCGTCGGCATGGTCAGCATCGCCGGTGGCCAGCGCCAGGCGGTGCGGATCAAGGTCAACCCGGAAGCCCTGGCGGCCAACGGCCTGAACCTGTCGGATGTGCGCACGCTGATCGCGGCCTCCAACGTCAACCAGCCCAAGGGTAACTTCGACGGCCCTACGCGGGTGTCGATGCTCGACGCCAACGACCAGTTGGTCTCGCCCAAGGAATACGCCGAGCTGATCCTCGCCTACAACAACGGCGCGCCGTTGCGGCTCAAGGATGTGGCGCAGATCGTCGACGGCGCCGAGAACGAGCGCCTCGCGGCCTGGGCCAATGAAAACCAGGCGGTCTTGCTGAATATCCAGCGCCAGCCCGGGGCCAACGTCATCGAAGTGGTGGACCGGATCAAGGCATTGTTGCCGAGCATCACCGACAACCTGCCGGCCGGCCTGGACGTGACGGTGCTCACCGACCGGACCCAAACCATCCGCGCCTCGGTCCGTGACGTACAACACGAATTGCTGATCGCCATTGCCCTGGTGGTGATGGTGACGTTCCTGTTCCTGCGCCGCTTCAGCGCCACCATCATTCCGTCCATCGCCGTGCCACTGTCCCTGGTGGGCACCTTTGGGGTGATGTACCTGGCCGGCTTCTCCATCAATAACCTGACGCTGATGGCCCTGACCATTGCCACCGGGTTTGTGGTGGACGACGCCATCGTGATGCTGGAGAACATTTCCCGCTATATCGAGGAAGGCGAGACGCCCATGGCCGCCGCGCTCAAGGGCGCCAAACAGATCGGTTTCACCCTGATTTCCCTGACCCTGTCGCTGATTGCCGTATTGATCCCGTTGCTGTTCATGGCCGACGTGGTGGGGCGCTTGTTCCGTGAGTTCGCCATCACCCTGGCGGTGGCGATCCTGATTTCCCTGGTGGTGTCCCTGACCCTGACGCCGATGATGTGCGCGCGTTTGCTCAAGCGCGAACCCAAGGAAGAAGAGCAGGGCCGTTTCTACAAGGCCAGCGGTGCCTGGATCGACTGGTTGATCGAAGCCTACGGGCGCAAGTTGCAGTGGGTGCTCAAGCACCAGCCGCTGACCCTGCTGGTGGCCATCGCCACCCTGGGCCTGACCGTGGTGCTGTACCTGGTGGTGCCCAAGGGCTTCTTCCCGGTGCAGGACACCGGGGTGATCCAGGGCATTTCCGAAGCGCCGCAGTCGATCTCCTTTGCGGCCATGAGCCAGCGCCAGCAGGAACTGGCAAAGATCATCCTCGAAGACCCGTCGGTGGAGAGCCTGTCGTCCTATATCGGGGTGGACGGCGATAACGCCACCCTCAACAGCGGCCGCCTGCTGATTAACCTCAAGCCCCACGGCGAACGGGACCTCAGCGCAGCACAGATCATCACGCGCCTGCAACCGCAACTGGACAAGCTGGTGGGTATCCGCCTGTTCATGCAGCCGGTGCAGGACCTGACCATTGAAGACCGCGTCAGCCGCACCCAGTACCAGTTCAGCATGTCCTCACCGGACGCCGAGTTGCTGGCGCTGTGGAGTGACAAGCTGGTGCACGCCCTCAGCCAGTTGCCGGAACTCTCCGACGTCGCCAGCGACCTGCAGGACAAAGGCTTGCAGGTGTACCTGGTGATCGACCGTGACGCGGCTTCGCGCCTTGGTGTGTCGGTGTCGACCATCACGGATGCACTGTACGACGCCTTTGGCCAGCGACAGATTTCCACCATCTACACCCAGGCCAGTCAGTACCGTGTGGTGTTGCAGGCGCAATCCGGTGAAACCCTCGGCCCGGACGCCCTGAACCAGATCCACGTGAAAACCACCGACGGTGGCCAGGTACGGCTGTCGAGCCTGGCCCACGTGGAACAGCGTCAGGCCCAGTTGGCGATTGCGCATATCGGCCAGTTCCCGGCGGTGATGATGTCGTTCAACCTGGCCCCCGGCGTAGCGCTGGGCAAGGGTGTGGAACTGATCAACCAGGCGCAGAAAGACATCGGCATGCCCGTCGGCGTGCAGACTCAATTCCAGGGCGCGGCCCAGGCGTTCGAGGCTTCGCTGTCGAGTACCTTGCTGCTGATCCTGGCGGCGGTGGTGACCATGTACATCGTGCTGGGCGTGCTCTACGAGAGCTACATCCACCCGATCACCATTCTCTCGACCTTGCCCTCGGCAGCGGTGGGGGCCTTGCTGGCCTTGCTGCTCAGTGGCAACGACCTGGGGATGATCGCGATCATCGGCATCATCCTGTTGATCGGTATCGTGAAGAAGAACGCGATCATGATGATCGACTTCGCCCTCGACGCTGAGCGCAACCAGGGCCTGGACCCGCAAACCGCGATCTACCAGGCGGCACTGTTGCGTTTCCGGCCGATCCTGATGACCACCCTGGCGGCGCTGTTCGGTGCCGTGCCGTTGATGCTCGCCACCGGTTCCGGTGCGGAGCTGCGTCAGCCCCTGGGCCTGGTGATGGTCGGCGGGCTGCTGGTGAGCCAGGTGTTGACCCTGTTTACCACCCCGGTGATCTACCTGTATTTCGACCGCCTTGGCCGTCGCTGGCGCAAAGAGCCCGTGCGCCTGGAGCCGGTTGAGCCATGAACCTGTCCGGACCTTTCATTCGCCGGCCGGTCGCGACCATGCTGCTGAGCCTGGCGATCATGTTGCTGGGCGGCGTCAGCTTCAACCTGCTGCCGGTGTCGCCATTGCCGCAGATCGACTTTCCGGTGATCGTGGTGTCGGCCAGTTTGCCGGGGGCCAGCCCCGAGGTGATGGCGTCGACGGTGGCCACGCCGCTGGAGCGCTCCTTCGGCGCGATTGCCGGCATTACCACCATGAGCAGTTCGTCGAGCCAGGGTTCGACCCGGGTGATCCTGGCGTTCGACTCCGATCGCGACATCAACGGCGCGGCGCGGGAAGTGCAGGCGGCCATCAACGCCTCGCGTAATCTGCTGCCCAGCGGCATGCGCAGCATGCCCACCTACAAGAAAATCAACCCGTCCCAGGCGCCCATTATGGTGCTGTCCCTGACGTCGGACGTGTTGCCCAAGGGCCAGCTGTACGACCTGGCCTCGACCATCCTGTCCCAGAGCCTGTCCCAGGTGCCGGGGGTGGGTGAAGTGCAGATCGGCGGCAGCTCCTTGCCCGCCGTGCGGATCGAACTCGAACCCAAGGCCCTCGACCAGTACGGCGTGGCCCTGGACGATGTGCGTAACACCATCGCCAATGCCAACGTGCGCCGGCCCAAGGGTTCGCTGGAAGACAGCCAGCGCAACTGGCAGATCCAGGCCAACGACCAGCTGGAAAAGGCCAAGGACTACGAACCGCTGCTGATTCGCTACCAGAACGGCGCGGCCTTGCGCCTGGGGGATGTGGCGAAGATCAGCGACGGCGTCGAGGACCGCTACAACAGCGGCTTCTTCAACAACGACTCGGCGGTGCTGCTGGTGATCAACCGGCAGTCCGGTGCCAACATCATCGAGACCGTGAAGCAGATCAAGGCGCAATTGCCGGCCTTGCAGGCGGTGTTGCCGTCCAGCGTCAAGCTGAACCTGGCCATGGACCGTTCGCCGGTGATCACCGCCACCTTGCACGAAGCCGAGATGACGTTGCTGATTGCCGTGGCCCTGGTGATCCTGGTGGTGTACCTGTTCCTCGGTAACTTCCGTGCCTCACTGATTCCCACCCTGGCGGTGCCGGTGTCGCTGGTGGGTACGTTTGCGGTGATGTACCTGTTCGGCTTTTCCCTGAACAACCTGTCGCTGATGGCGCTGATCCTCGCCACCGGCCTGGTGGTGGACGATGCCATCGTGGTGCTGGAGAACATTTCCCGGCACATCGACGAAGGCGTGCCGCCGATGAAGGCGGCGTACCTGGGGGCCCAGGAAGTCGGCTTCACCTTGCTGTCGATGAACGTCTCGCTGGTGGCGGTGTTCCTGTCGATCCTGTTTATGGGCGGGATCGTCACCAGCCTGTTCCGCGAGTTTTCCATCACCCTGGCGGCGGCGATCATCGTCTCGCTGGTGGTGTCGCTGACCCTGACCCCGATGCTCTGCGCCCGCTGGCTCAAGCCCCATGTCAAAGGCCAGGAGACAGGCTTGCAGCGCTGGAGCCAGAAGATCAACGACCGCATGGTGGCCGGCTACGCCCGCAGCCTGGACTGGGTGCTGCGCCACAAGCGCCTGACGCTGCTCAGCCTGTTCGTGACCATTGGCGTCAACGTCGCGCTGTATGTGGTGGTGCCGAAAACCTTCATGCCCCAACAGGACACCGGACAACTGATCGGCTTTGTGCGCGGCGATGACGGGCTGTCATTTACCGTGATGCAGCCGAAGATGGAAATCTTCCGCAAGGCGGTCCTGCAGGATCCCGCCGTATTGAGCGTGGCGGGGTTTATTGGTGGCAACAGCGGCACCAACAACGCAGTGATGCTGGTGCGGCTCAAGCCTATCAGCGAACGCAAGATTTCCGCCCAGGCGGTAATCGAGCGCATGCGCAAGAACGTGCCACTGGTGCCCGGTGGGCGCCTGATGCTGATGGCTGACCAGGACCTGCAATTTGGCGGCGGTCGCGACCAGACCACCTCGCAGTATTCCTACATCCTGCAAAGCGGCGACCTCGCGGCCCTTCGTCTGTGGTACCCGAAAGTGGTCGCCGCGCTGCGTGAGCTGCCGGAACTGACCGCCATCGATGCCCGTGAAGGGCGCGGCGCGGCCCAGGTGACGCTGATTGTCGACCGCGACCAGGCCAAGCGCCTGGGCATTGATATGGACATGGTCACCGCCGTGCTCAACAACGCCTACAGCCAGCGGCAGATTTCCACCATCTACGACAGCCTTAACCAGTATCAGGTGGTGATGGAGGTCAATCCGAAGTACGCCCAGGACCCGATCACCCTGAATCAGATGCAGGTGATCACGTCCACCGGTGCCCGCGTCCCGCTGTCGGCGATCGCCCACTATGAGAACAGCCTGGCGGACGACCGGGTCAGCCATGAAGGCCAGTTTGCCTCGGAAAATATTGCGTTCGATATGTCACCCGGGGTCACCGTGGAGCAGGGCACGGCCGCCATCGAGCGGGCGATTGCCAAGGTCGGCCTGCCTGAAGATGTGATCGCGAAGATGGCCGGTACGGCCGACGCCTTCGCCGCCACCCAGAAAGGCCAGCCGTTCATGATCCTCGGTGCGCTGGTGGCGGTGTACCTGGTACTGGGGGTTCTGTACGAGAGCTACATTCACCCGCTGACCATTCTGTCGACCTTGCCGTCGGCCGGGGTGGGCGCCTTGCTCTCGATCTATCTGCTGGGGGGCGAGTTCAGCCTGATCTCGCTGCTGGGGCTGTTCCTGCTGATCGGGGTGGTGAAGAAAAACGCGATTCTGATGATCGACCTTGCGCTGCAACTGGAGCGCAAGGACGGCATGAGCCCGCTGGAATCGATTCGCGCCGCTTGCCTCGTGCGGTTGCGCCCGATCCTGATGACCACCCTGGCGGCGATTCTGGGCGCTGTGCCGTTGCTGCTCAGTAGTGCCGAAGGCGCGGAAATGCGCCAGCCCCTGGGCCTGACGATTATCGGCGGGCTGGTGTTCAGCCAGATCCTGACCCTCTACACCACGCCTGTGGTTTACCTTTATCTCGACCGCCTGCGCCACCGTTTCAACGGCTGGCGCGGAGTGCGTACCGATGCTGCCCTGGACACTGCGCTATGACCGATTCAACGCGTTCCCCTGTAGGCGCGAGCTTGCTCGCGAAGGGCGACAACGATAACGCTGGCATCCTGAATGAACCTGGTGTTCTCAGGCTTTTCGCGAGCAAGCTCGCTCCTGCAATGGGCCTCGTGCTGATGCTCAGCGCCTGCGCCGTCGGCCCGGACTACAAACGCCCCGAATTGACCGAACCGGCCCAGTACAAGGAAGCCCAGGGCTGGCGCCAGGCCGCGCCCAGCGATTCGTTGGCCCGAGGGGCCTGGTGGGAGCTGTACGGCGACAAACAACTCAATGAGCTGGTAGAAAAACTCAACAGCTCCAACCAGACCGTGGCCCAGGCCGAGGCGCGTTATCGCCAGGCTGCCTCGCAGGTGCGCAGCGCCCGTGGTGCGTTCTTCCCCACGGTTGACCTGAGTGCCTCGAAAAGCCGGGCCAGCCAGGGAACCGGCAGCAGTAACGCGAGCCTGAGCAGCTCCAGCAGCGGTATCCGCGACACCTTGAACGCCCAATTGGGCGTGAGCTGGGAAGCCGATATCTGGGGCAAATTGCGCCGGGGCCTGGAAGCCAATGAAGCCAGCGCCGAAGCCAGCGCAGCGGACCTCGCGGCGATGCGCCTGAGCCAGCAATCGGAGCTGGTGCAGGATTACCTGCAACTGCGGGTCATGGACGAACAGACCCGTCTGCTGCAAGCCACGGTGGACACCTACCAACGTTCCCTGCAAATGACCCAGAACCAATACCGCGCCGGTGTCTCGGGCAAGGACGCCATCGCCCAGGCCCAGACTCAGCTGAAAAGCACCCAGGCCAGCATGATCGACCTGATCTGGCAGCGGGCGCAGCTGGAAAACGCAATTGCCGTGCTGATCGGTGTGCCGCCGGCCAACTTCAACCTGGCGGTGAGCAAAGACATTCCGGCGCTGCCGCAGATTCCGGTGAGCCTGCCGTCGCAACTGCTGGAACGCCGACCGGATATCGCCCAGGCTGAGCGCTCGGTGATTGCGGCCAACGCCAATATCGGCGTGGCCAAGACCGCCTACTACCCGGACCTGACCCTGAGCCTGGCCGGCGGCTATTCCAGCAGCACCTACGCCGACTGGATCAGCCTGCCGAACCGCTTCTGGTCGGTGGGACCGAAACTCGCCATGACCCTGTTTGACGGCGGCCAGCGTTCGGCGGAAGTCGACCGCGCCGAAGCGTCCTACGACGAAACCGTGGCCAAGTACCGCCAGACCGTACTCGATGGTTTCCGCGAAGTGGAAAACTACATGGTCCAGCTCAAGGTCCTGGAAGACGAGGCAGTTGTCAGCAACGAAGCCCTCGACGCAGCCCGGGAATCCCTGCGCCTGACCCAGAACCAGTACAAGGCCGGTCTGATCGCTTATCTTGATGTGGTCACCGTGCAAGCGACGGCCCTGAGCAACGAGCGCACGGTGCTGACCCTGCTGCAAACCCGTTTGGTTGCCAGCGTGCAACTGATCGCCGCGCTGGGCGGTGGTTGGGATGGGCAGATGGATGACTTGCAGGTGAATAAATGACAGCTGGACCCTTATACACCTGTCAGAACTGACAGTAGACGAGATGTGCGTATGTTCGTAGCGTAATTCTGGCTGCTCATTCCTTCTGGAAAGCGTCAGCACGAATTCCGGCCTAGGGGCACATCCATGTATCAAGTATCCGGTCGCACATCATTTTTTCGGCAATTCGGTATCAACCAAATGGCACTCGTTGTGCTGTTGATGCTGTTGGTTTCATTGAAAGCCTGGTGTGTTGAGGGAGAGTGGACGCGTATTCCCTGGGGCCCGACAGCTTCGCCCATGGACATTTCCAGCAGCGCCGGAAAAATGTGGGCTATCGACGTCACTGGAAAAATCTATGAGTTCAACGGCTCGGCCTGGGTGCTGAGACCTGGCAATAGCGGCAAATACATTTCCGTCAGTCCTGACGGTGATGTTTGGTTGGTCAACACCGTTGGCAAAATATACCGCTGGGTATCCGGTAGTTGGCAGCAAATATCGGGTGAAGCGGATGACATATCGGCCGCCCGTGGCGGGGTGTTATTCGCCGTTGAATCCGATGGTACGCCCAAGCAGTTCACTAGCCCGGGGCAACAGTGGACGCGGCTTCCAGGGAAACTGGTCAACATTGCAGCCGCGCCCAACGGTGAAGCGTGGGGCTACAACTCGACCCATTTGATTTACAAGTGGGTCCACAACCAATGGCAATCGATACCAGCGCCTTCCGGTGTCGGTGCTCTTGCCGACTTGTCGGTAGGCGATGACGGAACGGTTCTGCTGGTCAACTCCGCTGGAAATATCTGGAACTGGGTAGCTGCCGAGTCTCGCTGGAACCTGCTCCGGGGAGATGCCAGCCGCGTTTCGGTGGTGAATATCAACAATGTCGTTGTGATCAATCACGGCAACGGTTCGATTTGGCAACTGGCGCGTCGCTCATCGATAGATATGCTGGTTGTGCATGCTCACCCAGATGATGAGGGCATCTTTGGCGGTGGAATATTGCCTGTATACGCACAAGCGCAAGGCAGGCAAGTGGCTGAGTTAGCCATGGTCAGCCGCAACGCCAATGGCAGTGCCCCGTTGACCTCCGGCTCACGGAATCGAATGCAGGAGTTGCGTAATGCGGACGACGTGTACGCAGGTCAACTCGATCGGGATCTGGGGCTGTATGCGCCGGGTCTTTACCGTACGGGAAATATTCTTCTAATCGATGGTGGTTTTGTCGACACCGGCTGCTGCGGAGCCAACCCGGACCAGTCCTGGGGCAAAAATGGGCGAGGCTGGGGAACCTCATCGGCAGTGACACAGGTGACGCCTGGGTTCGGCAATACGGTCGGTATGGCATCTGGCCGGGAGGCCGCGGCTTGGGTGATTGCCCGCACGATTCGCCGTTATCACCCGCTGGTATTAGTCAGCGTGCACAACTTTACGGGCGATTATGGCCATTCCAATCACACCGCTACGGCGATTGGCGTTGTTGATGGAGCAAGATTGGCGGCTGATGCGACGGTAGATATTGACGGGCTGGAACCTTGGCAGGTCCGGAAACTGTATGTACGTGGCTCACCCGATACTAACTATTACGTTGACGGAGATCCTGCCAAGGGCCGCATTGTCTGGGGAAACTTCACACCTGCAAACAGCGTTAATGGGTTTTTTCATCTGCTGTCTGAATCGGCGCGGATCGCTGGCAGTACACCGCGTGAGGTCACCAATGTTGGATTGCTCCAGCACATATCGCAGGGGCGCGAGCAGGCGGCGACAGTTTTCGCCGCTACCAGGTTTGACCCCAATTATTCCGAGTGGTGGACACTGTACAGCTCAACTGTCGGTGCCGACTCGTTGAGTACCTTCCTGGTGCCAGGGGACCGTTCGGCAACTCGCTATCAGCAGTGGGGCAGTACCAGTTTTTTTGACCACCTCCTGATACCAGGATCGGTCGACGCAAATCCCTGAATAGGTATTAAATCCTGGTGCTTACGGTGCTTTTGAGCCAGTAGATTGGCGTCAAATTCTGAATGATGGCTATACGATAATATTTCAGGTGTACAAGAATTAATCTCGCTACAATCCCCGACTTTTCACCCTGGCACGGAGGCCGTTTGGCCCATTGGTCACGAGAAGTCCCATGCTCACCGGTAGTTATTCCCCCGCCCTGGTCCTGATTTCCCTGTTCGTTGCGATACTCGCGTCCTATACCGCGCTGGACCTGACCGGCCGTATTGCCACGGCCAAAGGCCGCGCCGTCTATCTGTGGATGGTCGGCGGTGCGCTGGCAATGGGTGTGGGCATCTGGTCGATGCACTTTATCGGCATGCTCGCCTTTCGCTTGCCCATCCGTCTGGGCTATGACATCGACATCACGGCGCTGTCATTGCTGATCGCAGTCCTTTCCAGTGGTTTTGCCTTGTGGCTGGTGAGCCAGCCGCGCCTGCCCGCCTGGCAGCTGGCGTTTGGCGCGCTGATCATGGGCGCCGGCATCAGCGCCATGCATTACACCGGCATGGCCGCGATGCGCATGACGCCCGGCATCGACTACGACCCTACGCTGTTCACCGCCTCCCTGTTGATTGCAGTGGGTGCTTCGGCGGCGGCCTTGTGGATCGCCTTCAATCTGCGGCGCAACACACCTTACGTGCGTTTGGCCCGGGGCGGGGCGGCGATAGTGATGGGCGTGGCCATTGTCGGCATGCACTACACCGGCATGGCCGCTGCGCGTTTCGCCGATGGCAGTTTTTGCGGCGCAGCCCTGACTGGCCTCAGCGGCAAGGGCCTGGATAACCTGGTGCTGGTGACCACCCTGGCGGTGCTGATCATTGCGCTGCTGACCTCGCTGGCCGATGCGCGCCTGGAAGCCCGCACCGCCGTGTTGGCCGACTCCCTGACCCAGGCCAACCACGAACTCACTCACTTGGCCCTGCACGACATGCTCACCGGCTTGCCCAACCGCACCTTGCTCGCCGACCGGATTCAACAGGCGATACAGCGGGTGAACGAGGAGGGTGGTTGCTTCGCGCTGATGTTTATCGACCTGGATGGTTTCAAGCCGGTGAACGATGCCTTCGGTCACCATATGGGCGACCAGTTGTTGCAAGAGGTCGGCCTGCGCCTGCGGGAAGACTTGCGCAGCCAGGACACCTTGGCCCGCATCGGCGGTGACGAGTTTGTCTTGCTGGTGCAGTTGACCCAGCCCGAGGACGCGCTGCGCCTGGCCGAGCGCCAGGTGGGCTTGATCAACCAGTCGTTCCGCGTGGCCGAGCACGAGTTGAAGATCTCCGCCAGCATCGGTATCGCGCTGTTCCCCGGCAACGGCGCCACGCCCCAGGAACTGCTGATGAACGCCGACGCGGCGATGTATCACGCCAAGGGCATGGGCAAGAACGGCTACAGCTTTTTCGATGTGTCGATGAACACCAATGCGCGCAAACAACTGCAACTGCTGCAGGATTTGCGCAACGCCATGGAACACGAACAGTTCCGGCTCTATTACCAGCCCAAGTTCGACGCCCTCAGCGGCCGTCCGGTCGGTGCCGAGGCGCTGCTGCGCTGGGAACACCCGCAAGACGGCCTGCTGCTGCCGGACAAGTTTATCGAGCTGGCGGAAAAGACCGGGCTGATCATCCCCATCGGCGACTGGGTGCTCAATGAAGCCTGCCGCCAGATGCAGGTGTGGTACGCCCAGGGCTATCAGGACTGGCGCATCGCGGTGAATCTGTCGGCGTTGCAGTTCTGCCATGCCGGGCTGGTCAAGAGTGTCGCCAATGCCCTGGAGCGCCACCGGTTGCCAGCCAACAGCCTGACCCTGGAAATCACCGAGACCACCGCCATGAGCGATGCCGATGCGAGCATGACGGTGTTGCAGAAGCTCTCGGACATGGGCGTCGACCTGTCCATCGACGACTTTGGTACCGGTTATTCGAGCCTGATGTACCTCAAGCGCCTGCCGGCCAATGAACTGAAAATCGACCGTGGGTTTGTGCGCGATCTGGAGCACGACAGTGACGATGCCGCCATCGTCTCGGCGATCGTCGCCCTCGGCCAGGCCCTGGGCCTGCGAATCGTTGCCGAAGGGGTGGAGACCGATGTACAGCAGCGTTTCCTGACGCGTTTGGGTTGCGATTCCCTGCAAGGTTATCTGCTGGGCCACCCGCTGCCGGCGGACAAGTTCATGATGGACATTGAAAAAGCCAGCGCCGAGGTGGTCGGCCTCACTCCTTGAGTGGCGCCCAGACCTGTTAATTCTGACAGTAGCGACCGTGATACAGCGCGTATAGAGTCGATTCCAGGAAGCTGACTTGGGAGCCGAACGACATGGCATCGCGCATGACCGGTGTTTTCACGCCCACAGGTTCGATGCTCGAGCCCCGTTATTTCCACAACGCTGTGCGCATCGCCGACCTGGGTGTACTGGTCATCGCCGGGGAAGGCGCCCTCGAGGCTTTGGGCTCGCGTTTCGACCAAGTGGCGCCTGGCACGACCGGTTGCGCATCTACCACCCGCACCATGGCCAGCGCAGAGTTCTACCACCAGGCGTCAGGGCAGTGGTCGATGGTTGCGCCGCTTCCGTTTCCCCGCAGTGCCAGTGGTGCTGTGGTTTTGCAGTCGGGCATTGTGCTGTTGACGGCTGGAAGCGAGTCCGGCCAGTCGATCAGCGATGTGCAGTTGTATAACGTCTCAACCCATCGCTGGACGCCAACGGGGCCCTTGCACACGCCGCGTTTCGGCCATACCAGCACGTTGTTGGCGTCAGGAAACGTCTTGGTGGTCGGCGGCAATAATCTGCAGTCAGGCGGCGGGCAGGTGCAAGACAGCGTTGAATGCTACGACCCGCTCACCGGCCATTGGCAGCGTAAAGCCTGGCTCCCTGTGGATGCCATGAATCACACCGCGACGTTGCTGTCGACGGGCGAGGTCCTGGTGGTCGGAGGCTATTCCGGCATGCAGAACGCCGCGCTGCCCCGGGCCTTTCTGTATGACCCTACCACCCACCGCTGGACTGAACGGCGGCCTTTGCCCGCGCCCCGTATGCAGCACACAGCTACCTTGTTGGCCGACGGTCAGGTGTTGATCTGCGGCGGTGCTGATGAACCTTTCGGCCCGGCGCAAGCCCTGGCTTTTATTTATGATCCTGTGCTGGACAGCTGGGACCAGACAGCGATGTGTGTTCCACGCAAAGAGCACAGCGCGACCCGTTTAGCGACGGGAGAAGTCCTGGTGGTCGGCGCCAGCAGCCTTTCCCAACCCGAACAGGCGGCGACGGCTGAGCTGTACGACCCACGCTCCGCACAATGGTCGCTGACCGCGCCGCTCCAGCCCGGGCGTTTCGGGCATGGCGCGTGCTGCCTTTCGACGGGGCAGGTGCTGATCGCGGGTGGTTCGAGGGCCACCCCGCATCCGGCGCCTCTGGCCAATGCCGAGCTTTTTACGTTGACGTGATCGACAGCGTCTCCCCGGGTTGACCTGTGCCCATGCAAAACCTGGCGGTCGTAGGTAGTATTGGATCCAACAGCTCACGTTGAATCAGGAGACCTTACACATGGACAAAGTCGTCATCATCACCGGTGGCAGCCGTGGGATCGGCGCCGCCACGGCGTTGCTGGCCGCTGCCCAGGGCTATCGTATCTGCATCAACTACCAGGCTGATGAAGACGCTGCTCACCGGGTGCTTGAGCAAGTGCGCGCCCTCGGCGCACAGGCCATTGCGGTGCGGGCCGATGTCAGCATCGAAGACGAAGTGATTGGCCTGTTCCACCGTGTTGATACCGAGCTGGGCCGGGTGACGGCACTGGTGAACAACGCCGGTACCGTGGGGCACAAGTCGCGGGTCGATGAAATGTCCGAATTCCGTATCCTGAAGACGCTCAAGACCAATGTGTTGGGGCCGATCCTCTGCGCCAAGCACGCGCTGCTGCGCATGTCGCCCAAACATGGCGGGCAGGGCGGCAGCATCGTCAACGTGTCGTCGGCCGCCGCGCGGCTGGGATCGCCGGGGGAGTATGTGGATTACGCCGCGTCCAAGGGCGCATTGGACACCTTCACACTCGGGCTTTCCAAGGAAGTGGCGGGTGAGGGAATCCGGGTCAATGGCGTGCGTCCAGGTTTCATCTTCACTGATTTCCACGCGCTGAGCGGCGATCCTGACCGGGTCAGCAAGCTGGAACCGGGGATTCCCATGGCCCGTGGCGGGCGTGCCGAAGAAGTGGCGGAAGGGATTATCTGGTTGCTGTCGGACAAGGCGTCCTATGCGACAGGAACCTTTATTGATCTGGCGGGCGGTCGATAACGTTATAGCGCCTGTTCGGGCGTCATCGCGGGCAAGCCCGGCTCCCACAGAGATACGCGATCAATTGTGGGCGCCGGGCTTGCCCGCGACGAGGTCAGTTGTCGTCACACAGCCTGTCAAAACGAACGCACAATCTTCCCCAGCGTCTCCATGGCCCTCTCACACGACTCGTCCCACGGGCTGCCGTAATTCAAACGAATGCAGTTTCTGAAGCGCTGTGTCGGCGAAAAAATCGGCCCCGGCGCGATGCTGATGCCCTGGGCCAGGGCCATCTGGAACAACTTCAACGAGTCGGTCTGCTCCGGCAATTCCAGCCACAGGAAGTAACCGCCGGCGGGCTGGCTGACCCGTGTCTGCGCCGGGAAGTAACGGGCGATGGCCGCGAGCATGGCGCTCTGCTGCTCCTCCAGCGCATACCGCAATTTGCGCAGGTGCCGATCGTAGCCGCCGTGCTGCAGGTAATCGGCAATCGCCGCCTGGGCCGGCATCGACGCACACAGTGACGTCATCAGCTTCAGCCGCTCGATCTTCTGCGCATAACGCCCGGCAGCCACCCAGCCAATGCGGTAACCCGGGGCCAGGCTTTTGGCGAACGAGCCGCAATGCATCACCAGGCCTTCGGTGTCGAACGCCTTGGCCGGTTTCGGCGCTTGTTGGCCGTAGTACAACTCGGCGTACACGTCGTCTTCGATCAGCGGCACCTGGTGGCTGCGCAACAACTCCACCAACTCCTGCTTCTTGGCCTCGGGCATGGTCGCGCCCATCGGGTTCTGGAAACTGGTCATGCACCAGCAGGCCTTGATCGGGTAACGCTCCAGGCTTTGCGCCAGCACCTTGAGGTCAATGCCATCGCGCGGGTGCACCGGGATTTCCACCGCCTTGAGCTTCAGGCGTTCGAGGATTTGCAGGCTGGCATAAAACGCCGGGGCTTCGATGGCGACCAGGTCGCCCGGTTCGGTCACGGCTTGCAGGCACAGGTTCAGTGCCTCGAGCGCACCGTTGGTGATCAACAGTTCTTCCATCGGCAGCATCAGCCCGCCAACCATGTAGCGCAGGGCGATTTGCCGACGCAGTTGCGGGTTGCCTGGCGACATGTCGGTGACCACCATGCGCGGGTCCATTTCCCGGCTGGCGCTGGCCAGGGAACGGGCCAGGCGTGGCAAGGGGAACAGCGTCGGGCTGGGGAAGGCCGAGCCGAAGGGCACGGTTTGCGGGTCTTTGATGGAGTCGAGTACCGAGAACACCAATTCGCTGACGTCCACCTCGGTGGATTCGTGCACATGGGCGCTCACCACCGGCTCGGAGAACGGGCTCGGCGCATGGGTGTTGACGAAGTACCCGGAGCGCGGCCGGGCGCGGATCAGCCCGCGACGTTCCAGCAGGTAGTAGGCCTGGAACACCGTGGACGGGCTGACCCCGTAGGTCTGGCTGGCGTAGCGCACCGAAGGCACGCGCTGGCCGGGGCCGAGGACGCCGGAGCGAATCAGTTCTGCGATGTCGTCGGCGAATTTTTCGTAGCGTTTCATTGAGTCTCAGTGCTTTGAACGGATTTTGCTGGTTGAACACAGATCTAATGTGGGAGCTGGCAAGCCAGCTCCCACATTAGATCTCCAGTGTTGCTGAAAGCTCGGGTTCAGCGATTCAATGGCGCCACAAACCGGCTATCCGCCGCGCTGTAAATCCACGGTTCATCCACGTCCGTGACCTTGAAGCGGATGGTCTGGGAGCTGCTGGCCGGCTTGTCTGTCGTCATCGCCACCGACACCGGCACATCGGTAATTTCCCCCGGCGCCAGGCTGATGTCGGTCTTGCCCTGCAATTGGAAGCCATCGCCGTCCACCAGCTCCAGACGATAATCCTGGCGTTGCTGGGTCTTGTTGATGACCTTGAGGCTGTAGATGTTCTCGATCAAGCCTTCACTGTTTTCGCGAAACATCCCACGGTCCTTGGTCACGTCCAGCGACACCATCGGGCGCGCCACCAGGGCCACCACCAGCGCGCCGATCATCACCAGCAGCACGGCACTGTAGCCGATCAGCCTTGGCCTGAGCAGATGGGTCTTGCCACCTTGCAACTGATGCTCCGAGGTATAGCTGATCAGCCCGCGGGCATAGCCCATTTTATCCATGATCGAATCACAGGCATCGATACACGCGGCGCAGCCGATGCATTCCATTTGCAGGCCGTCACGAATGTCGATGCCGGTGGGGCACACCTGCACGCACAGCTGGCAGTCGATGCAGTCACCCAGGCCCACGTCCGCCGGTTGCACGTCACGTTTGCGCGGGCCACGGTTTTCGCCACGGGCCACGTCGTAGGAAATGGTCAGGGTGTCTTTGTCGAACATCACACTCTGGAACCGCGCATACGGGCACATGTGCATGCACACCGCTTCCCGCAGCCAGCCGGCGTTGATGTAGGTAGCGCCGGTAAAAAACAGCACCCAGAACAGGCTGACGCCGCCCATTTGCCAGGTCAGCAGTTCCGCGGCCAGCGGCCGGATCGGTGTGAAGTAGCCGACAAACGTCAGCCCCGTCAGCACGCTGATACCCAGCCACAGCGTGTGCTTGGCCGACCGCCGAGCCAGCTTGTTCAAGCCCCAGGGCGCGGCCTGCAGCTTGATGCGCTGGTTTCGCTCGCCTTCGGTGACCTTTTCGCACCACATGAACAGCCAGGTAAACGAGCTTTGCGGGCAGGTATAACCGCACCACACTCGCCCTGCGAACACGGTGATCGCGAACAGGCCGAAGGCGCAGATGATCAACAGCGCCGACAGCAGGATGAAATCCTGGGGCCAGAACGTGGCACCAAAGATGTGGAATTTGCTTTCAGCCAGGTCCCACAGCACCGCTTGCCGGCCGCCCCAGTTCAGCCAGACGGTGCCGAAAAACGCCAGGAACAGAAAGCCTGCGCCCACCACACGCAAGGTGCGGAACAGGCCGGTAAAACTGCGGGTATGAATCAGGTTGTCGCTGGATTTGGCCTTCATCTTCTTTGGATGCGCAGGCTCAAACACTTCTACGGTTCGGACGGGGATTCTATCGCTCATGGTCTTTCGCTCATCAGCCTCCATCAGGCAGATGAACTATGAACGGCGCTCTGTTTGCATAACAGGCTCAGGTAGGGCGATAAAAAGCGGATCAGATGGGCCGACAGCGCCCGGCTGCGACAATGTGCTGCACCCTATGGCGCGTGGGGTGCAGCGCTTTTCAGGCAGTGATGATCCAGGTCAATCAAATCACCGAATCACCGTCGGTAGCCTTCAAATGCTTACGACCGTCGGTGGCACCTGCTACGGTCAATGCGTCGGCTTCTGCTTCGGTGATGTAGATCCGTTCGCCGTTCAACTCCACGGCCGACATGGCCTTGGCGCTGTCGGTAATCACGGTGACATCGGTGGCGGCGAGGCGTTCTTCTGCGCCGTTTTTGTCGACCTTGAAGTAACAGGTCTGGTTTTCGATACGTACGGGCATGGTGTTGTCCTTTTCCAGGGGTACTGAAGGTTAGGCGTTGCCGTTGGATAAATGGTTCTGCGCAACTGACTGGCGGTCGGCGCTGTCCATCTCGTATCTACCCATGAAAAGGACACGTCCATGGACGCGTGGTGGCATGAAGTCTGGCAAACCCTGCAAACGGAATTTGCCGACATCGGCGATGCCCGGCAACTGACACAAGTCACGGTGCGGTTGCTGATCGCGGCGATTCTCGGCGGCATCCTCGGCTTTGAGCGCGAACATAAAGGCAAGGCGGCCGGGGTGCGCACCCATATGTTGGTGGCCATCGGCGCCGCGCTGTTCGTATTGGTGCCGAGCATGTCGGGCTCCCAGGCCGACGCCATGAGCCGCGTGCTGCAAGGCGTGATCGCGGGCATCGGGTTTCTGGGTGCCGGAACCATCCTCAAGGGCAAGGAAGATGAAGAAGGCCACGTCAAAGGCCTGACCACCGCCGCTGGCCTGTGGATGACCGCCGCCATTGGCGTGGCGGCGGGGATGGGGCGCGAGTCCACTGCCGTGCTCAGCACCTTGCTGGCGTTGGCGGTGTTCAATGTGATGCCAAGGATCGTGCGCCTGTTCGAGAAGGACTAGACGATGACAGGCGGCATTGTCGTCGGTGGTTCCTCCACGGGTGGTGGCTGAGTGCCAGGCGGTTCCTGCTCGGGAACCGGGTCTGGCTCTGTCGGTGGCAATGTCGGTTTATCGATGTTCGGGTCAGGCGTTTCAGCCGGGATCGGGATATTCATCGGTGTGGCCTCCTTTGTGCTTTGCTCTACCGGTGGACAATCGCCCGGTGGATTTGATTCCCCGCCCGATGGCGTCATATCCACCTGAACTTTTCAATCGCCAGCATGCTCGGAACCTATACGGCCCTGCTCAGGGAGAGCACTGCCGTTTCAGAATTTGGATCAAGCGCAAGAGCGTCCACTGGGCGTTAAGGGGAGATGCTCGATGACTGCTGAAACACTGACCCAAGACGATTCAACCTCCACATTACCGCTGTCCCAGGCACTGTTGCTGCCAAGGATTGCGATTGAAAGCACCACGCCGGTGATCGATGGCGGCGAGTTTGCGGTCAAGGCTGTGGTTGGCCAGCGTGTGCAGGTTGCCAGCAAGGTTTTTGCCGACGGCCATGACAAACTCGCGGTGATGATCCGTTGGCGCCCGCTGAGTGGAGAAAGCTGGCACAGCGTGGTGATGACCGATGTCGGCAACAACGGCTGGGAAGGCGCGTTCACCGTCACGGCCCAGGGCCCGCATGAGTATTGCATTGAGGCCTGGATCGACACATTCGCCAGCTTCCGCTACGAATTAAGCAAGAAACACGAGGCCGGGGTACCGGTCAGCCTGGAGTTGCAGGAAGGCCGCAGCCAGGTCCTGCAAGCCGCCGAACGCAGTGACAACGAACTGCGCGACCGCCTGATGCTGCTGCACCACGAACTCTCCGGCCTGCTGGAAACCGAGCAAGTCGCGCTGTTTCTGCACGAAGACAGTGCACACCTGATGACCCAGGCCGATCATCGCGCCTATTTGAGCATCAGCCCGGTATACCCGATTGACGTGGAACGCGAAGCCGCGCAATTCGCCAGTTGGTACGAGCTGTTTCCGCGCTCGATCACCGACGATCCGGCGCGCCACGGCACTTTTAACGACGTGCACTCACGTTTGTCGATGATCCATGACATGGGTTTTGACGTGCTGTATTTCCCGCCGATCCATCCCATCGGCCGTAGCCATCGCAAGGGCAAGAACAATTCCCTGACCGCCGGGCCCGATGATCCGGGTAGCCCGTATGCCATCGGCAGCGAAGAGGGCGGCCACGAGGCGATCCACTCGCAGCTCGGCACCCGAGAAGACTTCCGCAACCTGGTCAAGGCCGCTGCCGATCATGGTCTGGAGATCGCCCTGGATTTCGCGATCCAGTGCTCCCAGGACCATCCGTGGCTCAAGCAGCATCCGGGCTGGTTCAACTGGCGGCCCGACGGCACGATCAAATACGCCGAGAACCCGCCGAAAAAGTACCAGGACATCGTCAACGTCGACTTCTATGCGGCGGATGCGATTCCCAGCCTGTGGATCGAGTTGCGTGACATCGTGGTCGGCTGGGTGGAAGAGGGCGTGAAGACCTTTCGCGTCGATAATCCCCACACCAAGCCGCTGCCGTTCTGGCAATGGCTGATCAGCGACGTGCGCTCCAGGTACCCGGAGGTGATCTTTCTTGCCGAAGCTTTCACCACCCCGGCGATGATGGCGCGCCTGGGCAAGGTCGGTTACTCCCAGAGCTACACCTACTTCACCTGGCGCAATACCAAGGCCGAGTTGAGCGAGTACCTGAGCCAGTTGAACGAGTCGCCGTGGCGCGAGTGCTTCCGGCCGAACTTCTTTGTTAACACGCCGGACATCAATCCGGGCTTCCTGCATGAATCCGGCCGCGCGGGTTTCTTGATCCGTGCCGCGCTGGCCACCATGGGCTCGGGCCTGTGGGGCATGTATTCCGGCTTTGAGCTGTGCGAAGCGGCCCCGGTGCCGGGCAAGGAAGAGTACCTGGACTCGGAAAAGTACGAGATCCGCCCGCGAGACTTCACGGCGCCTGGCAACATCATTGCCGAGATCGCCCAGCTCAACCGCATCCGCCGGCAAAACCCGGCTTTGCAGACGCACCTCGGGCTGAAACTCTACAACGCGTGGAACGACAACATCCTGTACTTCGGCAAACGCAGCGAGGACGGCAGCAACTTCATTCTGGTGGCCGTGAGTCTCGACCCGTTCAACGCCCAGGAGGCCAATTTCGAGTTGCCGCTGTGGGAGATGGGCCTGCCGGACGACGCCCAGACCCAGGGTGAAGACCTGATGACCGGCCACCGCTGGACGTGGTACGGCAAGACCCAGTGGATGCGCATCGAACCGTGGCATCAGCCGTTTGGCATCTGGCGCATTACCGTTTCCTGAATCGACACCGATCTCCAAACCACTGGAGATCAAATGTGGGAGCGGGCTTGCTCGCGAAAGCGGTATATCAGTGGACCGATTCGGAGACTGACACTCCGCTTTCGCGAGCAAGCCCGCTCCCACATTGACCGTGTTCCTTCAGGCAGAATTTTTCGAATTTCCAGGAGTTTCCAATGGCGAAGAAACCCAAGGCTGCCACCTTTATCAAAGACCCGCTCTGGTACAAGGACGCGGTGATTTATCAGGTTCACGTCAAATCCTATTTCGACTCCAACAACGACGGCATCGGTGACTTTCCCGGGCTGATCGCCAAACTTGACTACATCGCCGACCTCGGTGTGAACACCATCTGGCTGTTGCCGTTCTACCCCTCGCCACGCCGTGACGATGGCTATGACATCGCCGAATACCGTGGCGTGCACAGCGACTACGGGACCATGGCCGACGCCAAGCGCTTTATCGCTGAAGCCCATAAACGCGGGCTGCGGGTGATCACCGAACTGGTGATCAACCACACCTCGGACCAGCACCCTTGGTTCCAGCGCGCTCGCAAGGCCAAGCCGGGTTCCGCTGCGCGGGACTTCTACGTGTGGTCCGATGACGACCAGAAATATGACGGCACTCGCATCATTTTCCTCGACACCGAAAAGTCCAACTGGACCTGGGACCCGGTCGCCGGCCAATACTTCTGGCACCGCTTTTACTCCCACCAGCCGGACCTGAACTTTGACAACCCGCAGGTCATGAAAGCCGTCCTGTCGGTGATGCGTTACTGGCTCGACATGGGCATCGACGGCCTGCGCCTGGATGCCATCCCGTACCTGATCGAGCGCGACGGCACCAACAACGAAAACCTCCCGGAAACCCACGACCTGCTCAAGCAGATCCGCGCCGAGATCGACGCCAACTACCCCGACCGCATGCTCCTGGCCGAAGCCAACCAATGGCCGGAAGACACCCAGCTGTACTTCGGGGACAAAAAGGGCGATGACGGCGACGAATGCCACATGGCGTTCCACTTCCCGCTGATGCCGCGCATGTACATGGCGCTGGCCCAGGAAGACCGGTTTCCGATCACCGACATCCTGCGCCAGACCCCGGAGATCCCGGCCAATTGCCAATGGGCAATCTTCCTGCGCAACCACGATGAACTGACCCTGGAAATGGTCACCGACAAAGAGCGCGACTACCTCTGGAACTACTACGCCGCCGACCGCCGTGCGCGCATCAACCTGGGGATTCGCCGGCGCCTGGCGCCGCTGATGGAGCGTGACCGCCGCCGCATCGAGTTGCTCAACAGCCTGCTGTTGTCGATGCCGGGCACGCCGACCCTGTACTACGGCGATGAAATCGGCATGGGCGACAACATCTACCTGGGTGACCGCGACGGCGTGCGTACGCCGATGCAATGGTCCATCGACCGCAACGGCGGCTTCTCCCGCGCCGACCCGGCCAGCCTGGTGCTGCCGCCGATCATGGACCCGCAATACGGCTACCAATCGGTCAACGTCGAAACCCAGACCCAGGACCCGCACTCGTTGCTGAACTGGACTCGACGCATGCTCGCCGTGCGTAAACAGTCCAAGGCTTTCGGCCGCGGCAGCCTGAAAATGCTCTCGCCCACCAACCGCCGCATCCTGGCGTATACCCGCGAATTCGTGGGCGAGGACGGCAAAAATGAAATCATCCTGTGCGTGGCCAACGTTTCCCGCAGCGCCCAGGCCGCCGAACTCGATCTTTCAGCGTTTGCCGGCATGGTCCCGGTGGAGATGCTCGGCGGCAACGCCTTCCCGCCCATTGGCCAGCTGAATTTCCTGCTGACCCTGGCGCCGTACGGCTTCTATTGGTTCGTGCTTGCGGCGGAAAACCAGATGCCGAGCTGGCACGTGGAGCCGGCGCAAAGCATCCCGGACTTCACCACCCTGGTGCTGAAGAAACGCATGGAAGAACTGCTCGAAGCACCGTGCCGCACCACCCTGGAACAAAATGCCTTGCCGGCGTGGCTGCCCAAGCGCCGCTGGTTTGCCAGCAAGGACACGGCAATCGATGCTGTGCACATCGCTTACGGCGTGCGCTTTGGCGACCCGCAGCATCCGGTGTTGCTCAGTGAAATCGAAGTCACCAGTGCCGGGCAGGTCAGCCGCTATCAGTTGCCATTCGGCTTCCTCGGCGAAGACCAGTTTACCAGCGCCTTGCCGCAACAACTGGCGCTCGCCCGAGTACGGCGAGTGCGTCAGGTGGGTTTGGTGACTGATGCCTTCAGCCTCGACACCTATATCCGCGGCGTGATCCAGGGTCTCCAGGCCAAAACCGTCCTCGACTCCACCGATGGCGAGATTCGCTTCGAGCCCACGGCGCAGTTGGCCAAGCTGGAACTTAACGACGAGTCGGAAGTGCGCTACCTCGCCGCCGAACAGTCCAACAGCTCAGTGGTGGTGGGCGGCAGCCTGGTGCTCAAGTTGATCCGTAAAGTCAGCGCCGGGGTTCACCCGGAACTGGAAATGGGCGCCTACCTGACCGAGGCCGGCTACGAACATATCTCGCCGCTGCTGGGTTCGGTGATTCGCCATGATGCCGATGGCCAGGACAACCTGCTGATGATTGCCCAGGGTTACCTCAGCAACCAGGGTGACGCTTGGGGTTGGACCCAGAACAACCTGGAACGGGCGATTCGCGACGAACTGGCCGAAGCCATCTCCGAACAGGAACAGCATTACAACGCCCTCGGTGAGCTGGCGGATTTTGCCGGCTTGCTTGGCCAGCGCCTGGGCGAGATGCACCAGGTGCTGGCGGCACCTACAACCAACAAGGCCTTCAAGCCTGAGGTTACGTCCCTCAAGGACACCCAGGGCTGGGCCAAGCATGTGGGTGCACAAATCGACCGCGCGTTGCAGTTGCTTAAGCAGCATCAAACCAAGTTGAACCCTGCCGATCAGGCGTTGGTCAGTGCTTTACTGGATCAGAAAAAGGCCATCGCCAGTTACGTTCAGGACCTGGCGAAAGCCACGGTGGGCGGGTTGCGTATTCGCGTGCACGGCGACCTGCACCTGGGCCAGGTACTGGTGGTGAAGGGGGATGCCTACCTGATTGACTTCGAGGGCGAACCGGCGCGGCCGCTGCCTGAACGTCGCGGCAAACACAGCCCGTACAAGGATGTGAGCGGGGTGCTACGGTCGTTTGATTACGCGGCGGCCATGGCGGTGAATGTGCAAGGCGTCGACCAGTCACCCGAAGCCAATGCATCCCGGCAGCGGGTGGCGGATCGCTACTTGCATGAGGCCAAACAGGCATTTATCCAGGCCTATCACGCTGCCACGACTACACTGGCCCATGACTGGCAGGATGCCAAAGGCCAGGACGCAGCGCTGACGTTGTTCAGCCTGGAGAAGGCCGCGTACGAAGTGGCCTACGAAGCAGAGAATCGTCCCAGCTGGTTGCCAGTGCCGTTGCAAGGTTTGCACGGGTTGCTCAGCGGGCTGAAACCATTATCGAAAACTGCACGCGGTGGGGAGTCGTCATGAGTTTTACAAGCAAAGAACCGCTGCAGGAAAAGTTGAGTGTGATGCCCAAGCCTGCTGATATCGAAGCCCTGGTACGGGCCGAACACCATGATCCATTCTCGATCCTGGGCCCCCACGATGATGAGCAGGGTGGCCAGTTCATTCGCGCCTTCCTGCCGGAGGCCTTGAGTGTCCAGGTGCTGGCCCGTGACAGCGGCGAGCACATTGGCAGCCTCGATGCGACCCAGGTGCCGGGCTTGTTTGTCGGCCATTTCGGCACTCGCCAGGCGTACCTGCTGAAGATCCAGTGGGCCGGTGGCGAGCAGATCACCGAAGACCCCTACAGCTTCAGCCAGTTGCTGTTGGGCGAGATGGATTTGTACCTGTTCGCCGAAGGCAATCACCGCGACCTGAGCAGTTGCCTCGGCGCACAAGTGACCAGTGTCGACGGCGTCGAGGGCGTACGCTTTGCGGTGTGGGCACCGAATGCCCGCCGGGTATCAGTGGTGGGCGACTTCAATATCTGGGACGGGCGCCGCCATCCGATGCGCCTGCGTCATCCGTCCGGGGTCTGGGAAATTTTCATCCCGCGCCTGCAACCGGGCGCCGCCTACAAGTATGAAATTCTCGGTGCCCACGGGATCCTGCCGCTCAAGGCCGACCCCATGGCCCTGGCCACACAGATGCCGCCGGATACCGCGTCCAAAGTCGCTGCGCCATTGCAAGTCGACTGGCAGGACCATGACTGGATGCAATCGCGCGGCGAGCGGCAAAAGCCCAGCGCGCCGCTGTCGATCTACGAATTGCATGTCGGTTCCTGGCAGTGCGAGCTGGACGAAGTCGGCGAGGTGGCCCGCCAGTACAATTGGCGCGAGCTGACCGAGCGCTTGATTCCGTATGTGCAGCAACTGGGCTTCACCCATATCGAACTGATGCCGATCATGGAGCATCCGTTTGGCGGTTCCTGGGGTTATCAGGCGCTGTCGCAATTTGCGCCCACGGCGCGTTTCGGCTCGCCGTTGGATTTCGCGTACTTCGTCAATGCCTGCCATCAGGCCGACATCGGTGTGATCCTCGACTGGGTGCCGGCGCATTTCCCCACCGATACCCATGGCCTGGCGCAATTCGACGGCACCGCGCTGTACGAATACGCCAACCCGCTGGAAGGCTTCCACCAGGATTGGGACACCCTGATCTACAACCTCGGGCGCACCGAAGTCCATGGCTTCATGCTGGCGTCGGCGTTGCACTGGCTCAAGCATTTCCATATCGACGGCCTGCGGGTGGATGCCGTGGCGTCGATGCTGTATCGCGACTATTCGCGCAAGGCCGGTGAATGGGTGCCGAACCGCCACGGCGGGCGTGAAAACCTCGAGGCCATCGACTTCCTGCGTCACCTCAACGACGTGGTCGCCCTGGAAGCCCCAGGCGCACTGGTGATCGCCGAAGAATCCACTGCATGGCCCGGCGTGAGCCAGCCGACCCAACAGGGCGGCCTGGGGTTCAACTACAAGTGGAACATGGGCTGGATGCACGACTCGCTGCACTACATCCAGCAAGACCCGGTGTACCGTGCCCATCACCATAACGAGCTGAGTTTCGGTTTGGTGTATGCGTGGTCCGAGCGTTTTATCCTGCCGATTTCCCACGATGAAGTGGTGCACGGCAAACACTCGCTGATCGACAAGATGCCCGGCGACCGCTGGCAGAAGTTTGCCAACCTGCGGGCTTACCTGAGCTTCATGTGGATGCACCCGGGCAAGAAGCTGCTGTTCATGGGCTGCGAGTTCGGCCAGTGGCGCGAGTGGAACCACGATCAGCAACTGGACTGGTACCTGCTGCAATACCCCGAACACCGGGGCGTGCAGAAACTGGTGGGCGACCTCAACCGCCTGTACCGCGAAGAACCCGCGCTGCACGACCAGGACGACGCACCACAGGGCTTCCAGTGGCTGATCGGCGACGATGCGATCAACAGCGTCTATGCCTGGCTGCGCTGGAGCAAGGACGGCAGGCCGGTGCTGGTGGTGGCCAACTTCACGCCGGTGCCGCGCGAGGCCTACAAGGTCGGCGTGCCGTTTGCCGGGCGCTGGAGCGAGGTGATCAACAGCGATGCCGACACCTACGCCGGTTCCAACTTCGGCAACGGTGGCGGGGCGTTTACGGAGGAAGAGCCCAAGCATGGGCAGCCGATGTCGCTGTCGCTGAACCTGCCGCCATTGGGTGTGCTGATCCTGCGACCGGACGCCTGACAAGCCTCTTGTAGGAGCGAGCTTGCTCGCGAAGATCGTTAACGATAACGCGGCTAATCTGGATGAGCGCGGTGTCTTGATGTTTTTCGCGAGCAAGCTCGCTCCTACAGGTTAGAAGTCGACCCTTATGCCAATGGTGCCCTTGCGCCCATTCAACTGATTGCTGTCCAGATTGCTGTTGTACCCCACCTCGCCATACACACTGACCGTGCTCGATACCTGCATCGTTGCCCCGGCGCTGACGTCCAGCGTGGTGGATTTCTGTTCGGTATGGATGTTCGTACTGTCATTGAACGTGATGGTGTTATTCCCGGCGCTGGCGTGCCACACGTTGGTACGCATGTAAGGCAGCAGGGGCATGCCGCTCACGCTGTAGCTGCCCTTGAGGCGAACACCGAGACGGGTGACGACGTTAGTGTCGGCGCTGAATGACACATCTGAAATCCCGTCATTCTGGCTGTCCAGATAGCTTCGATCGACGATCACCTGGGCCTGCGGCTCAACCTCCCACTGTTCAGACACCGCAAACGGCATTCCCACCTCCACAGACCCCAGCACGTTGTGGCCCTTGGTTGGGAGTTTGACGCCCCGGTCGGATTCACTGTGGCCATCGAACCGTGTACCCATCAGCACGAAATCGATATAGGCACGGTTGGCGCCGATGAGCGTCCAATACGCGCCCAGGCTGTCGCCGCGCAAGGTGGTGTTGCCGGCGTCCTTGCCCTGAAAACCGCCATTGAAGCCCGCCACATTGCCGGTCAGGCGGCTGTGGCCGACAAAGAAGCCGAAGCGTTGGGTCAGGCCAGCGTCGTTGGTCCAGGCATACAGGTCAGTGCCAACCTGGAAACCGGACAGGGAACTGTTCAGCGACGGGCTGACGGTGCCGGCGAATGATTGCCGCGTGCTACTGCCATACACCCGGCTCCAACCGGCCGCCAAAGCGCCAGGTTGGCGTTGCAGGCTTTGGTCGCCCATGCGTTCGTGGTAGGTGCCCAGCATGCCCTGGACCATCTGCTGTACGGCGGGAAACAGCACGGCATACACCGGGACTTCCGGGCGATAGATCGGTATCGGGTCTTCGCCCGGGAAGATCCCCGGGAGCTCTGGCGTGCCATCGGCAGGAACGGGGGGCAAGATGCCCACCGGGTTTTCAGGATTACCGGGATTACCGGGATTCCCAGGATTCCCGGGATTCTCAGGTTCGCCAGGGTTGGGCAGCGGCGGCGCCACCACCGAGGACCGCAGGAACCAGTTTTGCCCGGTGCCCGGCGTTACGCCACCTTTGAACAGATAGTACTCGTAGGCGCCAGCGGAAACAGCGCCACCGCGCAGGGTAAAAGCGAGGTCGCTGCTGGTTGCACCGTTAAGTGCTTCAACCACCTGGATGCCGTTCTGCAGCGTCATGGCGCCAGGCCCGGCAAGGTTGGTGACGGTGATGGTGGTGCCACCTTGCAGCGTGCCCTGGCTGACTACCAGCTTGTCACTGGCCGAGCCGTCGGCGCCGAGTACCGATTGCAGCGCGAGTTCGCCACCATTGCCGGTGTAGTTGCCGTTGACGGTCAGGCTGTCGGTGGCGCTGGAGCTGCCGGTGGTCATGTCAATCAGGCCGCCGTTGTTCAGGTTGGCTTGTTGCCCGGCCGTGAAGGGGCTGATGCTGCCCTGTGTTACCTGCAGGGCGGCGCTGCCAAAAATGTTCAGGGTGCCGGTGGCCGTAGCGCTGTCACCGAGCTTGAAGTCGCCGCCCAAGGTCAGGCGCGAATTGTTGTCCAGGTTGACGGTTTCCCAGTTGACATAGCGGGTTGGCGTGGCGGATCGGCTGTTGTCGAAGGTCAGGGTGTCATTACCCAAACCACCATCCAGAAGTGGCGTGGAGGCCAGGGTGGTTTCGGTCAGGTTGAGCAGGAAACCCTTGTCAGCGCCGTCGCCCATGAGGATTTCCTTATGGATCAGACCGCCGCCTTCCCAAGTGAACTCATCGTTGCCAAAGCTGGCGAGGATCTGCCCACCTATCTCGCCGCCGCTGACGTTGATGATGTCGTTGCCGCCGCTGACGCTGATATTGCCACCCACGGTTCCTCCGGATACCAGGATGGTATCGTTCCCGAAGCCGGTGACCAGGTTGCCAAAGATTTCTCCACCCCTCAGGTCGAACAGGTTGTTGTCGAGCTTCATGTCGACCCGTCCGATGCTGCCACCGGTCATCAGCGCAATATCGCCGTCTTCAAACGCACCGATGATCTTTCCGCTGCTCATGGTGAATTCGTCATGACCGTCGCCCTGAGCCAGTGAGGTGACAGTGCCACCGCTCTGGAAGTACTGGTCAACCCCGTCACCCTGGGAGATTGCACCGGAGCTGCCCCCGCTGATTTGCGCAATATCACCGCCCGCGCCTTGCGTCACCGTGCCGGAAACATTGCCATTGAACAGCTGGAAAATATTTCTTCCGTCACCTTGATTGATCGCACCGTTGATCGCGCCGGAATCCATCGTGACCCGATCATCTCCCGCACCATAAGTCACGTTGCCGACGATGATGCCGGTGCCGCCGACGGGAAACTCCAGGACGTTGCTTCCTTGTAAATCCGTCAGCGCGCCAGCACTGCCATCGCTGCACAGGGTGGTGTCGTTGCCTGCGGTTATGACCAGCGTACAGGCGGCGTGCGCGGGGAGGGGCCAATTGAGCAACAGCGTCGTCACGCTGCAGACGCTCAGGTACGTCACTGATGAAAACCGTGTGCTCATGATTCGCCCTCCCTGCAAGCCGGTGTTCCAAGCTAGCCACACAGAGAGAGCGTTCGCTACTGTCAGAAGTTACAGGTATAGACGAGTGGGTGCGCCTACAAAAAAACAATCTCATAGGGTTCACGCATGCGCTCCAGCAGCACCTGCGCCAGGATCGGCGCCAGGCCGATTTCCGGGTCGCCCGCCAATTGGCTGGCATAGGCGTGGGCGGCGTGCAGCTTGCGGGCGACGCTCCAGGTGTCGAGCCGCACCTTGCGTGCGCGCTGCCAGGGGATGGCAGCGGTTTCCCGAAGCGGCCAATGCCACGCCCAGATCGGCAGTTCGTGCAGGCGCACGCCCTTGACTGCGCAAGCTTTGGCAGCGGCGCGGCCGACGGCGTCATGGTCGTCATTGCCGTCGTTGCGCCAGGTGGTGAACACCACGTCGCCGGGTTGCAGGTAGCGCGCGATGAACTGGCTCATCTGCTGCTCGCGGGCGGCCAGGGCGTTGTCGGCAAAGCCGCCACGAATCCACTTCAGGCTGTGCAGGGGCACACCCAGGCGGCGCAGGGCTTCGACACTTTCCTGAGGTCGCACCACGCTCAAGCGTTTGGCCGGCCACACGCTGGACCCCGGGTGGCTGGCGCTGCCGTCGGTAATCGAGATCAGTTGCAGAGGATATTCAAGGGTGCTGAGCAATTGCAGCAGACCGCCACAGGCGATCACTTCGTCGCCGGGATGCGGGGCGATGACCACCACGCGAGCGCCAGCGGGCACCAGGGTTGCGGGATTGATGGCAGGGATTTGCGCGAGTTGCGGGGCGCTGTTCCAGATTTGCGCGGGGCCCCGGCGGTTGTCACTTAACGGTGCAGGCTTCATGGGTGTCACGTCCTTGTTCATCGGTGGTGCAGGCCGTACCCCGTTGACGGGACGGCTCTTGTGGTACGCGAGCGTCATCCAATGCACGCTCGCGGCGCGACGGCGTTCCAACCCTGGATTGCCGTGCAAGGAATAGTGATGATAGTTATGAATCGCCGCTTTAACACCGCCGGGTGTCGCAATTTTTTCAGGACGCTTGCATCAGGCTCTTCAGGTAGTCACCGAAACCACCCTGTGCGCGGCAGTCCAGTCTGGCACTGGTAATCACCTGGGGCGAGTGGCTCCAGGCGATGGAAGCCCCGCAGCGCTCCAGCTGGCGCACCAGTTCCACGTCTTCATGGCAGGGCAGGGGCTCGAAACCGCCGGCCCGCACGTAGGCACCGGCACTGACCCCCAGGTTGGCGCCGTGGATATGCCGATGCCCGTCCCGGGCCTCATAGGCCTGGAGATAGCGGATTTGCGCCGCCGGGTCGAAGCCTTCGCTCCAGGCATCCACCGTCACCGTGCCGCATACCGCGTCCACACCCAGGGCCAGTTGCGCCACCAGCCAGTCGGGGGCTACACGGCTGTCGGCGTCGGTGCAGGAAATCCAGCGCGCGCCGTTGTTGAGCAAGTGCCGCGCACCTACGCCGCGCACGTGGCCCACGTTACGCGCCTGTACTTCCAGGGTTTGTACCTGGTATTCACGGGCGATCATCGCGCTGCGATCGCTGCAACTGTCGAGCACCGCCAGAATCTGCACCTCTTCACCCAGCAGGCCTGGATGACTGGCCGCGACCATTGCGGCTTTCAGGCATTCAGGCAGCAGTTTTTCTTCGTTATGCACGGGTATCAGGATGCCGATCATCGCAGTCCCTCCAGGGTGGCGACCGTAGTGCCGTCCCGGCTCCACAGGTCCAGTAGAAAATCGCTTTCGTGGTGCTGCACCAGGTGTGGCATGTCGAGTCGCTGGGCGAGGCGCGCGTGCACCTGTTCGGCGGTCTGCGGGCAACCGTCGATGGGCGGGCGCCAATGGCAGGCGAGGATTTGTCCGTCAGGCGTCAGGCAGGCGAGGGCGCGATCGATCAGCCCATCGAAGTCCTTCGGGTCTAGGTAGTAGCAAAGCTCGCTGAGCACGATCAGCTCGAAGGTCTCGCTGGGCCATTGCTCCGGCAGCCGGCTCTGCTGCACGGTGGCGTGGCTGAAGCCGCGCAGCCGCGCCTGTGCCAGGCTGACCGCCGCTTGCGCCGTGTCACAGCACAGCAGGCGGTCACAGCGCGGGGCCAGTTCGAAGCTCAGCTCACCGTTGGCGCAGCCAGGCTCGAAAATCGAGGCGTAGCGGGGCCGGGTCAACAGCGCCAGGGTCAGGGCCCGCTTGCGCCGCTCGTACCAGCGTTGGCGAAAGGCCCATGGGTCGTCGTTGCCGGCAAACAGCTCGTCGAAGTAGGGGGTGGCAACGCTCATACAAACACCACTTCAAAAGGTTGCAACAGGCGCTCCAGCACAAAGGGCGCGAGCACCGGCGGCAGGCCGATCTGCGGGTCGCCTTCCAACTGGCTGGCGAAGGCGTGGATGGCGTGCCGTTTACGGGCCACGGCTTCAGGTGTCAGGAGGATTTTGCGAGCACGATCCCAGGGCACCTGGCTGTCTTCCGGGGTTGCCCAATGCCAGGTCCACACGGGCAGCTCCAGCAAGGTGGCGCCCACCGCCCGGGTCGCCTTGGCACTGGCACGGCCCACGGCCTCGTGGTCGCAATGGCCGTCTTCGCGCCAAGTGGTGAAGACCACGTCGCCGGGCTTGAGGTAACGCTCGATGAAGCGGCTCAGGTCTTCTTCACCTGCGGCGACCTGGCTGTCGCTAAACCCGGCCCGCAACCATTTCAGGCTGTGCAACGGCAGCCCCAGCCGGTGCAGGGCCTGCGCCGACTCTTGCGGCCGCACCACGCTCAGGCGTTCCACCGGCCAGCGGCGTGAGCCGGGATGACTGGCGCTGCCGTCGGTGACGGAGATCAGCAGAATAGGGCGATCCAGCGCGGCAAGGCCTTGCAACAGGCCGCCGCAGCCAAGGACTTCGTCATCCGGATGTGGCGCGATGATCACGGCGCGGCTGCCTTCAGGCACCAGTTCGGCAATGTCCACGCAAGGCAGCTCGGCCAGGCGCGACGAGCTTTGCCACAAATGCAAGGGCGTGCCTTGGCCGACGATTGGATTGATCTTCATAGTTCCCATCTCCCTGGGCGCTCATCGGCGACTTGTTGACCAAGGGCGGCCAGGTCGCGCTCGGCGTGACTTTGCCGCAGGTATACCGGCAAGTCGGCCATCAACTGCGCAAAATGCGGGTCCTTGCAATACGGCCCGGCGCCCAGTGCTCGGCCGACATGGTGAATCACCTGGTCGACGGTTTCTTCGATACAGGCCCGTGCCTGTTGTGCCAGCAGCCGGGCATCGGCCTTGGGCTGCCGGTCGATGTGAGTGGCGCTGTCGCGCAGCACACAGGCCGCGCTGTGCAAGGCACTGTCGACGCTGCCAAGGTGCGCCAGGGCATGGGGCTCCGCGCGTTTTGCGCACTGCTCACGCAAGGCCTCGGCCAGGCGTTGTGCCGCGCCGTACCAGCAGGCCGCGATGCCGATGCCGCCTTGCCAGAAGCCTGGGCGCGCCAAATAGTCCCCAGGCTTGCCGATGGCCAGGCCAACGGCGTCCTGGAAAAGCACTTCAACACTCCCCGTAGCGGCCATGCCCACGGCCGCCCAGCCCTCATCGGTGACGGTTACGCCGGGCTGGTGCATTTCCACTGCAACCAGTTGCTGGCGATCCTCTTCATCCCACGCCGTGAGCAAGCCGTGGCTGACCACCGCCGCGCCCGAGCACCAGGCCTTGCGGCCCTCCAGCCGCACCCGTTGACCGTCACGCCGGATCCGCACCCTGGCGGTGGGCGGCTCGGCCGCCCACATGCCCCACGTGCTACCAACCGGCGGCAAGGGGCTGTCGAGTTCAGCGATGATCGCCAGGGCGTCTGTGTGGCCTTCAAACAACTTGCACAACCGCAGGTCATGGCCGGCGACTTGCGCCAGCCGGCTGAAGCGTTCCAACGTTTGCCCGCTGCCCGGCAAGGGCAACTGGTCCAGGCCTTCCTCCACCAAAGCCCTCAGCGCAGCGCCAAGGGCCTGGGTGTCCGGGTAATCCCGGTAGCCGCGAAGAAACTCATGCAAGGCCATGTCACACCTCGTCCTCATGCTGCAATTCAAACAGCAGCAGCGAACGCCCGGTGACGGCGTATTCGTGATCGAAATCGAAGCGCTCCTGGCCACGCACCGCTGGCTGGTTGGTGTCGAGCATGCAGGTCCAGAAGCCGCCATCCGGCACCGGTGGCAGGCGGAAATTGACCATGTCGTGGTGGGCGTTGACCACCAGCAACAAGGTGGCATCGGCGCCTGGGCGGCGAATCCCGGTTTCCTGGGCGCGGCCATCCATCAACATGCCGAGGCAGCGGCCGTGGCTGTCCTGCCATTGCTCGATGGTCATTTCATCGCCGCTCGGCGCGAGCCAGGTGACGTCCTTGACGCCGATGTCTTCGTTGTAGTCGCCCACCAGGAAGCGTCCGCGACGCAGGATCGGGTACGCCAGGCGCAGCTTGATCAGGCGCTTGACGAACTTGAGCAGGGCCTTGCCGTCTTCATCCAGCTCCCAGTTGATCCAGCCGATTTCGCTGTCCTGGCAATAGGCGTTGTTATTGCCGTGCTGGGTGCGGGCGAACTCGTCACCGGCCACCAGCATCGGCGTGCCCTGGGCCAGCAGCAACGTCGCGAAGAAGTTACGCATCTGGCGCAGGCGCAGCGCGTTGATTTCCGGGTCGTCGGTGGGGCCTTCGACGCCGTGGTTCCACGACAGGTTGTTGTTGCTGCCGTCCTGGTTGTTTTCGTCGTTGGCTTCGTTGTGCTTGTCGTTGTAGGACACCAGGTCGTGCAGGGTGAAACCGTCGTGGGCGGTGATGAAGTTCACCGAGCTGTACGGCCGGCGGCCGCGCTGGTTGAACATCTCGCCCGAGGCGGTCATGCGCCCGGCGAAGTCCGCCAGTTGGCCGTCGTCGCCTTTCCAGAACGAACGGACGGTATCGCGGAAACGGTCGTTCCATTCCACCCAGCCCGGCGGGAAGCCGCCGACCTGATAACCACCGGGGCCGCAGTCCCACGGCTCGGCA
Source organism: Pseudomonas sp. 32A (assembly GCF_052682255.1). Taxonomy (NCBI): domain Bacteria; kingdom Pseudomonadati; phylum Pseudomonadota; class Gammaproteobacteria; order Pseudomonadales; family Pseudomonadaceae; genus Pseudomonas; species Pseudomonas sp. 32A. The sequence goes on from NZ_JBQYLY010000001.1 coordinate 6,058,486, forward strand.
ATCATTTTCACCTGGCGCAGCACCGGGTCCTGGCGGCAGGCCACGAGGAAACTGTGGCGCTCGTCGAAACCGTCGCGGTAGCGGCCAAGGATGGTTGCCAGGTCGAAGCGGAAACCGTCGACGTGCATTTCGGTGGCCCAGTAACGCAACGAGTCCGTGACCATCTGCAGCACGCACGGGTGGCTCAGGTCGAGGGTGTTGCCGGTGCCGGAATCGTTGATGTAGAAGCGCTTGTCATCGGGCATCAGGCGGTAGTACGAGGCGTTGTCGATGCCGCGCATGGACAGCGTCGGGCCTTGCTCGTTGCCTTCGGCGGTGTGGTTGTAGACCACGTCCAGAATCACTTCCAGCTTGGCTTCATGCAGGTGCGCAACCATCTCCTTGAACTCGGCGATCTTGCCGCTGGCCAGGTAGCGCGGGTCCGGGGCAAAGAACGCAATGCTGTTATAGCCCCAGTAGTTGGTCATGCCTTTTTGCAGCAGGTGCTGGTCGTTGACGAAGGCGTGCACCGGCAGCAGTTCCACCGACGACACCCCCAACTGGCGAATGTGCTTGAGCACATCGTCCACCATCAGCCCGGCGCAGGTACCGCGCACTTCTTCAGGCACCGAAGGGTGGCGCATGGTGATGCCGCGCAAGTGGGTTTCATAAATGATCGTGCGGTCCCACGGCGTGCGCACCGGCTGGTCATTGCCCCAGGTGTGGGCCGGGTCGATGACTTTGCACTTGGGCACGAAGGGCGCGCTGTCGCGTTCGTCGAAACTCAGGTCGGCGTCCGGATGGCCGATGGTGTAGCCAAACAGGGCTTCGGACCATTTGAGTTCGCCCACCAGCTGTTTAGCGTAGGGGTCGATCAGCAATTTGTTGTGGTTGAAGCGATGACCGTTGGCCGGGTCATATGGACCGTACACGCGATAGCCGTAGATCAGCCCCGGATGGGCGTCGGGCAGGTAGCCGTGGAAGGTCTCGTCGGTGTATTCGGGGAGTTCGATACGCTCCAGCTCGACTTCGCCGCTGTCGTCGAAGATGCACAGTTCAACTTTGGTGGCGTTGGCCGAGAACAGCGCGAAGTTGACCCCCAGACCGTCCCAGGTCGCACCGAGGGGGAAGGGCAAACCTTCACGAATCCGCGACGGCTCGTGTTCCGGCGTCGAGTTGGGCTTGTTGGGTTTGCTCATTGAGATGCTCCTGCAAAAGGGTTTTTCCGGGCCGAACGGGGCCTTGCCGGCGTGAAGCCGGAGAGAAATCGGTGGTTGGATAGCCTCCTGCGGTGCGGGCGCACGCGCAGGAGGATCTTTGGGTCAGGGTGCCTTGGGCTTCTTCGCAGCAGGTTTCTTCGCTGCTGGCGCAGCGCTTGGCTTGGCTGCCGGCTTGGGCGCTGGCGCTGGGGGCTTGGCTTTAGGCTTGGGCTTGGCGGCGGCCTTTGGCGCTTTGGAGGGCGTCAACGCTTCGGCTTCCGCCAGTTTGCGCGCCATCTCCCAGTGTCGCGCGTCCTCGCCGTGGGGTTTGCCTTCCGACTCCCAGATCTGATGCGCCAGTTCGCGTATGCGTTTGTCTTCAGTACTCATCGCAATGCTCCTCACAGAAAATTTCAGCTTTCTTGATCATCAGGATTGATAAAGACATTGACCGGGAAGTCCCCCAGGGCAGCGCTGATCATGAGCTCCTTGTTTGGTGTGACTGCGCCTGTTCGGAAAAGTCCCTTCCAATTTTGAGTTGGTGCGGCGAACGGTAAAAGGACCCGGGTATCGCCCCAAATTTGCGCGTTGATCAGCGGGGATACACCGTTTCCAAGCAGCCGATGAGGCCAGCGCGGCACCACCACCAGCAGTTGTTTGCCCTGGTATTCCCGGTAGAAAGCGACCACCCGTTCGGCGTGTTCGCCCACCACTTCCAGAGGCTCGTAGGTGCCCTGGCGAAACAGCTGTGGATGCGCCTTGCGCAACCCCAGGACCTGGCTGATCAACGCCTGTTTTATACGCCCGTCATGCCAGTTGAACACCAGCTCACCGATGTCCGGCGGCGTGTGCAGCCCCTGTTGCCGTGCGGGATAATCCACCGGCCGGCGGTTATCAGGGTCTACCAGAGTGAAGTCCCAGAACTCATCCCCCTGATACAGATCCGGCACGCCCGGCACGCTGAGGCGAAGCAAGGATTGCGCCAGCCCGTTGAGGGCGCCCGCCGGGGCGATGGCCTGGGCGGCTTCGCCGATGGCGTCGCGCAGGGCCTTGCCGGAATCATCCAGCAGCAGCCGTGACAGGAACGCTTCGACCCCTTGTTCGTACAACTCGTTGGGGGCGCTCCAGCTGCTGTTCAGCTTGGCCTCGCGCAGGGCTTTTTGTTGCCATTGCCAGAGGCGCTGGTGATAGTCCGCCAGGCCCTCGGTATCGTCACGATGCAGGTCCAGGGGCCAACTGCCCAACAGCACCTGATAGAGGATCAACTCATCACCCGCCGAAGGGGTGCTGGCATCGCTGCGCAGGCGGGCGGCGAGGGGGCGCCATTGCTCTACCTGTTCGGCATACCACTCGGCGCATTCGCTGAGCACGGCCAGGCGCGCACGGGTATCTTCGCCGCGCTTGTGGTCGTGGGTGGCGGTGGCCAGCAGGTTGTCGGGGAAGGTGCGCAGGCGTTGCTGATTCACTGCGTGGAAGTCTTCCAGCGGTGCGCTGAACTGTTCGGTGCTGAAGCCCACGTCATTGCGCGACAGCAAGACGCCCGAGCGATAGAACGCGGTGTCTTCCACGGCCTTGGCCGCTGCCGGCGAGGTCAGTTGCTGGAAGCGCACGCAGGCGTGCTTGAGCATCTTGCGTTCGCGGCCCAAGGGGCGGTCGCGCCAGGGTTGGCCTCCGAGCCATTTTTCCAGGTAGTCGAGCACTGGCCAGTCGCCTTCGCTCAAGGTACTGCGGGCACCGGCCAGGGCTTGCAGGAAAAACACGTCATCCAGTTCGCTGCGGCCCCGGGCGCTGATGTAGGTGCGGTACACCGGGAAGTGCACGATCAGTTCCTGCAACGCGCGGCGAATCGCACCCAGGGTCAGGTCGCGGCTCATCACATCGTCCCGGGCCACTTGCAGCAGGGCCCGGGCCACGCTTTCAAAGTCGCCGGCCAGGGAACCGTTGAGGATCTGCTGACGGGCCAGCCAGGCTTCTTCGATAAACGACGACGGGCGTTCGGTGTGGCGCGTCCATAACTCGGCCAGGGGCTCGAAGCCATCCGGGTCGTGTTGCAGCAACGACAGCTGGTTCATGAATTCGTAGCCGGTGGTGCCGTCCACTTGCCAGTCTTCGCGCAAGGTTTCGCCTTCGCCGAGGATCTTCTCGACGAAGATCGGCAAGTGCCGCCCGCCCGCCAGGGAGTCCACCCGGCGGCGCAATTTGCGGCAGTAACCGCGCGGGTCGGCGAGGCCGTCGATATGGTCGATGCGCAGGCCATCGATCAGGCCTTCGCTGATCAACTGGAAGATTTTTCCGTGGGTCGCTTCGAACACCGCGCTGCGCTCAACCCGCAGGCCGCCCAGCTCGTTGACGTCGAAGAAGCGCCGCCAGTTGATATCGTCCGCCGCCGTGCGCCAGCTGGCGAGGCGGTAGCTTTGTTGTTCCAGCAGGTTGTGCAGGCGGGCAAACCCTTCGGGCTGACGCGCGTCATAGCGGCTGAGGTTGTCTTCGATGGCCTTCAAGGTTTGCGGATCGCGGGCAGCTTCGACCAACTCCTGTTTCAGCGCAGTGGCCTGGAGGTAAGCGTCCGGCTGGTGGGCCAGGCCATTGAAGCGGTCAGCCAGCATCTTGATCGGCAGCAGTTCGCCGTAATCTCTTGGGCAGATCGGAAAGCGATGTTCGTAATGCTCGACGTAGAAGCTGCCGTGCTGCGGGTCGAAACGCAGGGGCAAGGCGCCGGTTTGCAGGGCCTCGCCGTAGTCGCTGCCGAGAAACGGCATCAGCAATTGGCCCTTGAGCAGCGGGTCTGGCGAGTGCCATTGAATGTCGAAGAACTCGCTGTAGGGACTCAGGCGGCCCCATTCCAGCAGGTCCAGCCACCACAGGTTATCGGCGCCGCCGACGGCCATGTGGTTGGAGACGATATCGAGGATCAGCCCCATGTCATGTTCGCGCAGCGCTGCTACCAATCGGCGCAGCGCCGGTTCGCCGCCCAGCTCGGGATTGACGGTGGTGGGATCGACCACGTCATAGCCGTGCATGGAGCCGGCACGGGCACTCAGCAGCGGTGACGCATAGAGATGGCTGATGCCCAGTTCGGCAAAGTACGGCACCAGTGGCACGGCGTCGTCGAGGGTGAAGCCCTTATGAAATTGCAGGCGCTGGGTGGCCCGTAGCGTTAATGGCTTCATCGGTCACGCTCGTAGGCCTGGATGCGCGCCACGGCCAGCAGTTCAAGGCGGCGGGCGGCGTTTTCATCATCGAGCAGGGTGGCTGCATCCCCCGCCAGGCGGCGCCGCCAGTTCGGATGGGTGTCGGTGGTGCCGGGCAGGTTGGATTGCTCTTCAACGCCCAGGGCGTCCTCCAGCGGCAGCAAAACCAATGGCGCACGGGTGTGGCCCAGGTAGCGCACGCTGGCGTCGATGACGTGGTCGGTTTCGTTGCGCACTTCATCGGTGAAGTTCTGCGGGTCCTGGCTCAAGGCCTGGCGCAGCGCCTGGCGTTCCTGCAGGCGGTGTTCGCTCCATTGTTCGACGGTGGGAGCGTCGATCAGCCCCAACTGGATATTCCAGTCGATATCGCGGCTGTGCCACCAGCCGTTGAGGGTTGGCAGGTCGTGGGTGCTGGTGGTGGCCAGCGCGTTGTCCGGCCAATCCAGAATCGGCTTGAACTGGCCGTCGTGGCCTTGCTCGAACAGCAGCACACGCATGCCAAGGATCGAGCGGGCGATGAGTTTTTCCCGCAGGCCGTCGGGTACGGTGCCGAGGTCTTCACCGAGGACGATCGCCTGATGGCGGCTCGACTCCAGCGCCAATAAGCGCAGCATGTCGTCCACCGGGTAATACAGGTACGCCCCTTCACGCGGCGAGGCATCCATCGGGATCACCCACAGGCGTTGCAGGCCCATCACATGGTCGATGCGCAAGCCGCCGGCATGGGCGAAATTGGCCCGCAGCATTTCGATGAACGCGCGAAAGCCATTGCGTTTCAGGCCTTCGGGAGAGAACGCGGAAATGCCCCAGCCCTGGCCGGCGCGGTTGAGGATGTCCGGTGGCGCGCCCACGGTGAGTTCCGCCAACAGTTCATCCTGGCGGCTCCAGGCCTGGCTGCCGCCGCCGTCGGCGCCCACCGCCAGGTCGGCGATCAAACCCACGCCCATGCCGCTGCCGCGGGCCGCTTGTTGCGCGCGTTCAAGGCAACGGGCGATCAACCATTGGCTGAAAGCGTAGAAGCCGATTTCATCCCGATTGGCTTCGGCAAACTGCACCAGCGCCGGGCTTTGCGGGCTCTGCCAGTCCTCGGGCCAGTGACGCCAGTCGAGGCTTTCGCCATCGGCCGCACGTTTGGCTTGTACCGCTTCAAAGCGGCAGTGATTTTCCAGGGCTTCACCGCCGGCCTGACGGAAGCTCAGGAAGTCGGCGTGTTGCGGGTGGTCGCCCCGGCGAAAGTCTTCATACAGCGTGCGCATCAGGCGTTGCTTGGCTTTGGCCGCGGCTGGCCAATCGATCAGTGATTGCTGCTCAAGGTCATGCAGTTCGTCGGCCAGGCCGCTGGCTTCGATGGCGATTTGCACCGCGCGCTCACCGAGGATGCAGCCGGGGGACGCGTACAAGCTGTTGAGGAACAGGCGACTGGACGGGGAATATGGGCTGAAGCGTTCGGTGTCGGCGCTGAACATCGCGTGCATCGGGCTGATGGCCAGGGCATCGGCTCCGCGTTCGGCAGCCGCGCGGGCCAGTTGCTCCAGGGCCTGGGTGTCGCCGAAGCCGCCGTCGCCGCTGCGTCGCAGGGAATACAGTTGGGCGCTCAGGCCCCAGGCGCGGGCGGTCTCGGTGTCGACCGCTTCAGCAACGGTGTAGCAATGCGTCGGTGCCACGGCCAGGGTGAAATGCTGGTCGTCGATATGCACGTGTTGGTAGCCCACCGGAATCGATCCGGGCAGCACCGCATTATCGTCCAGGCGCAGGTCCAGCACGCTGTCGTCTTCAAGGTGAATCTGGCACGACGTACCGGGGGCGAAGTAGCGCGCCAGGTCGAGGCCCGCGCCGCTGTCGACGGTCATCAGGGGCGGCAGGTGCTTGTCTTGCTGCACGCGTTCCAGGTCTTGCAGGCTGGTTTCGATCTCGGCGTCGTTGTCGGCCGGGTGGCCCAGGCCTTTGAGCACGGCGCGCAGGGCGTCGGCTTTGACATGTTGCGGGCGGCCATTCGCGTCGATCCAATCGACGGCCAGGCCCGCTCGGCTGGCGAGTATTTCCAATTGCGCGTCGCTCAAGGGTGCTCTCCAACAGGGGAATGGGTGAGGCTGACGCGGGCGCTGAAGGGGGCCAATTGTTCGGCCCCGCTGGCCTGCGTCACAAATAGGAGGTGCTCGGCGGCCGGGTAGTTCAGAGAATCGGCGCTCAGGTTGAGGTCGATTTGCAGCAGGCTACCGTTGCCCAGGCGCCAGCGCGCCGTGACCGCGCCCGCTGCCAGCACTTGCGCGCCCAGGGCCACGCTGCCCGGCAGGTGCGGCACGATATGCTGGTGGCGCAGGCTCAGTAGCTGGCGGTAGAGTTGCGAGTCGCCGCAGTCGGCGAGGGCGGGCGCAGAGCGGCGGAAGGTTTGCAGGGAGTTGGGGTCGGGAATCCGCTCGCGGCGTTCGGGGTCGCTGAACGCGGCGAAGTCGGCAAACTCGTTACGCCGGCCTTCGCGCACCGCCTCGGCCAGTTCGCCGTGGTGGTCGGTGAAAAACAGGAACGGCTCCTCAGCGTTGACTTCATCGCCCATGAACATCAACGGGATCATCGGCGACATCAGCAACAAGGTCGTCGCAGCACTCAATGCCTGGGGGGAACACAGTTGATGCAGGCGCTCGCCCAGAGCGCGGTTGCCGATCTGGTCATGGTTCTGCAGGAACAGCACAAAGGCGCTGGGCGGCAGGTGGCCGCTGGGCTCGCCGCGTGCGTGGCCATGGCGCGTGGTGTGGCCCTGGTAGATAAAACCTTCACTCAGGCAGCGGGCCAGTTTGCCGGTGGGGTCTTCGGCGAAGTCGGTGTAGTAGGCGTCGGTTTCGCCGGTGAGCAGCACGTGCAGCGCGTTGTGGCCGTCATCGTTCCACTGCGCATCGAAACCACGCTCCAGCAGGCCGGCCTGATTGAATTCGTTTTCCAGCACCAGCCACACATGGCGCCCGGTGTCGACTTGCTGGCGCACTTTTTGCGCCAGCTCCTCCAGAAACTCGGGATCGTTGATGGCGTGCACGGCGTCCAGGCGCAGGCCGTCGAAGCGGTATTCCAGCAGCCACATCAGGGCGTTGTCGATGAAGAAATCCCGGACTTCCCGGCGATCAAAGTCGATTCCGGCACCCCAGGGCGTGTGCACGTCTTCGCGAAAGAAGCCTTTGGCGTAGGTGCCGAGGTAGTTGCCGTCGGGGCCGAAGTGGTTGTAGACCACATCAAGGATCACCGCGAGGCCATGGTGGTGCGCGCTGTCGATCAACTGTTTCAGTTGCTCGGGCGAACCGTAGGAAGATTGGGGGGCGTAGGGCAGGACACCGTCGTAGCCCCAGTTACGTTCGCCGGGGAACTGCGCGATGGGCATCAATTCGATGGCGGTGACGCCCAGTTCGGCGAGGCGCGGCAGTTGTTTTTCGACCTCGGCGTAGCCCCCCAGTACGCCCACGTGCAACTCGTAGATCACCGCTTCGTGCCAGGGCCGGCCTTGCCAGTGGCTTTGGCGCCACTGATAGGCCAGCGGGTCGACCACCACGCTGAAGCTGTGAACGTCCGTGGCCTGTGCCCGGGAAGCCGGGTCGGGAACGTCCTGTTCGCCGTCGATGTTGTAGCGGTAGCGTGTGCCCGGTGGGCATTGCAGCTGCACCACAAACCAACCATCGGCCTGGGGCAGCATCGCTACCGATTTACCTTCTTCAAATTCAACGCTGACATAAAACGCGTCTGGCGCCCACAAGGCGAAACGGGTGTGTTCCGCATCCAGCATGATCGCGCCGTGGGGCCAGGTTTCCAGAGTCCGTGACGGCATCTATGAAGACCTCTTTTTTACTGTTTCCCCGATCTTCCCAGCGCTTTCGCTACCAGTTGCTCATAAAGTTCGGCATAGGGTTCCACTGCCTGGCACCAGTTGAACGGTGCGGCCATGGCCCGGCAACGCATGGCGTTGAGCAAGCCTGGGAAGGCGAAAACCTTGAACGCGCGGCTCAGGGCCGCTTTGTAGCTTTCGACAGTGGATTCGTTAAACAGGAAGCCGGTGACGCCATTCTCGATGGTGTCGGCCAGGCCGCCAGTGTTGCGGGCAACCGGCAACGAGCCGAAGCGCTGGGCGTACATCTGGCTCAGGCCGCAGGGTTCGTAGCGGGACGGCATCAACAGGAAGTCGCTGCCGGCAAACATGCGTCGGGCGTCGGTCTCGTTGAAGCCGATGCGCACGCCGATCTGGCCGGGAAAGCGCAGGGCCAGGGCACGCATGGCTTGCTCTTCTTCCGGCTCGCCACGACCGATGATCGCGATCTGGCCGCCGTTTTCGACGATAAAACTGGAGACCGCTTCGGTCAGGTCCAGGCCTTTCTGGTAGACCAGTCGGGATACCACGGCGAACAGCGGGCCGGTGGAGTCATCCAGACCGAACAGGTTGCGTACATGGGCGGCGTTCTGTGCCTTGCCTTCCCAGTCACCGATGTTGAAGGGGTGAGTCAGGTGCGGGTCGGTGGACGATTCCCAGCTTTCATCAATGCCGTTGGGAATGCCGCTGAGCAGGCCTTGCTGGGTCTTGCTGGCAAGGAAGCCGTCCAGACCGCAGCCGAATTCGGGGGTGGTGATTTCCTGGGCGTAGGTCGCGCTGACTGTGGTGATGTGGCTGGAATACGCCATGCCGGCCTTCAGGAAAGACAACTTGCCGTAGAACTCCATGCCTTCCTGTTGCAAGGCGTGTTCGGGAATCCCCAGCTCCGGGCACGAGGCCAGGCTGACCACGCCTTGGTAGGCGAGGTTATGAATGGTGAACAACGTCGGGGTGCGTGACCCGCGCCAGTGCATATAGGCAGGGGCCAAGCCGGCGGGCCAGTCATGGGCGTGCACCAGGTCCGGGCACCAGTGGATTTGCGCCAGGTTGGCGGCAATATCGGCGGCGGCCAGGCCCAGGCGGGCGAAGCGGATATGGTTGTCGGGCCAGTCACGGCCGTTGTTGGCGCCGTAGGGCGTGCCTTCGCGCTCATAGAGCTCGGGGCAGATCAGCACGTAGATGACCAGGCCGTCCTTGAGGTCCATGCGCCCGATCTTGCACGGTGGCAATGCCGCGTGGCCGCCCAGTTCACCGATGATATGGATAGGGTTGTCGCTGTCCAGCACCTGCGGGTAGCCGGGGATCAGCACGCGCACATCGTGCAGGTGCGCCATGGCGCGGGGCAGGGCGGCGGACACGTCGCCCAGGCCGCCGGTTTTCACCAGGTCGGCAATTTCGGACGTGACAAACAGCACTTTTTTGCGATTGGGATTGACACGTGGTACTGGCCGCACCGCGTTGGGAAGGTCAACCAAAGAGGTCGGCCCGCCAACCGGCTGACTAAAACGCTCTCCCTGAGTATCTACAGCGGCACTGATCATGGTTCTCTCCCGTATTTTGGTCGGCTGATGGCATATGGCAATCAGCGAAGGTTGACCGCATCCTGCGGCCAGGCGCACAAGCGCTACACAGACTGGCAAGGCTTATGCCAGTTGTGCTGGAGTCTTAAATAGAGTGGATGGGCGGGCATTCGGTATGAACCGTCAGCGCTCGCCTTACCTTAAACCTGACCTGTGGCAGAGTTGGAAAGTTTCGATTTTTTGCGGGGTTTTTGTTTTGGATCGGACCCATCGGTCATGAGTCTAGGACAGATCCCAGAGCCTGTGGGGTCTGTAGGGTATTTTTGTAGGACAAATTTTTTTCATGAGCGGCGTAGCAGCTGTCGAGCCCTAGCGAGGCTGCGTCGGGCGCGCTCCGGTTCAAGATCGGCAGTGCGCCCGACGCAGCCTCGCTGGGGCTCGACAGCTGCTACGGGGGGAGTGGGAGGTGAAATGTGTGCACTAGCTTAGTGCGCGAAGGGGCACTCCTTTGGCCCACGCTTGGATGTCTTCGATCATTTGCTGGTAGAACTGGCGGTAGTTCTGTTCGCTGACATAACCGACATGGGGCGTTGCCAGTACATTGGGCAGCTTTCGGAACGCATGACCGGCTGGCAGCGGCTCCTGGGCGTACACATCGAGTGCCGCGGCCGCCAGTCGACCATTGGTCAGGGCTTCAATCAAGGCCGCTTCGTCGACAATCGGCCCACGGGCGGTGTTCACCAGATGCGCTGTAGGTTTCATCCAGCCCAACGCCTCGGCGTCTACCAGCCCGCGGCTGCGGTCGCTGAGTACCAGGTGAATCGACAACACATCCGCTTGCTCGAACAGCTCGCGCTTGCTGACCCAGGTCACGCCGGCTTCGGCGGCGCGTTCCGGTGTCAGGTTTTCGCTCCAGGCAATTACGCGCATGCCGAACGCCTTACCAAATTTGGCGACCTTCTGGCCAATGCTGCCCAGGCCGAGAATCCCCAGGGTCTTGCCGTGCAGATCACCGCCCAGGCCCACCTGCCAACCGCCGGCGCGCAGGGAATTGGCTTCGGCCAGCAGGTTGCGGGTGGACGCCATGATCAGCGCCCAGGTCAGTTCCGGAGCGGCGTGCTTGTAGCTGTCGGTGCCGCACACCTGGATACCCAAGGCCTTGGCTGCGGGGATGTCGAGGGCGGCGTTGCGCATGCCACCGGTGACCAGCAACTTCAGCTTGGGCAAACCTTCCAGGAGGGCCTGATCGAAAGGGGTGCGCTCGCGCATCACGCAAATCACCTCGAAGCCCTGCAAGCGTTCGATCAGCGTGGCGGTGTCCGCCGGGTAGTCGTGGAGGAAGTGTACCTGGCCGACCGACGCCAGGACTGACCAGTCCACGATGCCACGGGCCACATTCTGCCAATCATCTATCACTGCGATCTGTACCGACATGCACGCGTGCCTCGAAAAAGGTTGGATTAGAGGGCGTTCAGCCCTTGCAACAGCGCCTTGTGAAACTGTGCCGGTTCTTCCATTTGCGGGGCATGGCCCAGGCCCGGGAATTCCACCAGGGTGGCGTGGGGAATCAGCTTGGCCACTTGCTTGCCCAACACCGCATAGTTGCCGAGCTTCGCCTTGACCGCCGGGGGCGCCAGGTCTTTGCCAATGGCGGTGTTGTCGGACGTGCCGATCAGCAGCAGGGTGGGCATCTGCAGGTCCTTGAACTCGTAGTACACCGGTTGGGTGAAGATCATGTCGTAAATCAGCGCCGAGTTCCACGCCACCTGGGTGTGGCCGGGGCCTTTGTTCATGCCGGCGAGCATATCGACCCAGCGGTCGTATTCAGGCTTCCAGCGGCCGACGTAGTAGGCGTCGAGTTCGTACTTGCGGATGCCTTCGGCGGTCAGTTTCAACTCGCGCTCGTACCACTGGTCCACGCTGCGATAGGGCACGCCAATGGCCTTCCAGTCTTCCAGGCCGATAGGGTTCACCAGTGCCAGCTGTTCGGTTTGCTGCGGATAGAGCAGGGCGTAGCGCGTCGCAAGCATGCCGCCGGTGGAATGGCCGAGAAGGGTGGCTTTCTGAATGCCGAGTTTTTCCAGGAGTTGGTGGGTGTTGATCGCCAGTTGCTGGAAGCTGTACTGGTAATTGTCCGGCTTGCTGGAGGTGCAAAACCCGACCTGGTCAGGGGCGATCACCCGGTAGCCGGCGTCGCTCAGAGCCTTGATCGAATCCTCCCAGGTGGCGCCGCAGAAGTTTTTGCCGTGCATCAGCACGATGCTGCGTCCGTTGGCCTTGCCTTTGGCCGGCACGTCCATGTAGCCCATCTGCAGGGATTTGCCCTGGGACTGGAAGGTGAAGTGTTCCACCGGGTAAGGGTATTTGAAACCTTGCAGTTCGGGGCCGTAGGTCGGGCCCTCGGTGGCGGCGAATGCGGGAAGGGCGCTGCCGAGCAGCAGGCTGGCGACGCAGAGTGAGCGGATTTTGGACATGGGTACAGGCTCCGGGAACAGTGCCCGGATGCTGTGGCGAGGGGATTAACGGGAGATTAAATCCAGTGCAGGGTGAGCATGGCCAACACCCCGTAGCGCGCCCCTTTGGCGAGGGTCACCAGCAGCAGGAAACGCCAGAATGGTTCGCGCATGACCCCGGCCACCAGGGTCAGGGGGTCGCCGATGATGGGCACCCAACTGAGCAACAATGACCAATGGCCCCACCGTTGATAGTGGGTACGGGCCTTTTCCAGATGCTTCGGACTCACCGGGAACCAGCGCCGCTCCTTGAACCGCTCCACCGAGCGCCCGAGCAGCCAATTCACCACCGAGCCGACTACGTTGCCAACCGTTGCTACCCCGAGCAGCAGCCACAGGCTGTAATGCCCGCTGATCAACAGCCCCACCAGCACCGCCTCTGATTGCATCGGCAACAGCGTGGCGGCGCCGAAGGCGGCGAAAAACAGTCCCAGGTAACCGGCAAGCATCAATCAGCGTGCCGGATAGTCAGCCACTACCACGTCTTTGCCATCGCGAGTCAGGCCGATCACCTGATAGGCATCGCTGCTGCCGTCCATCTCCATGCCCGGCGAGCCTAAAGGCATGCCCGGTGCGGCAATGCCCAGCAGGTCGTCGCGCTTGCGCAGGGCCAACACCTGATCGGCAGGTACATGGCCTTCGACGAATTTGCCGTCGATCACGCCCGTATGGCACGACGCCAGGCGCGGCGCCACGCCCAGGCGTTGCTTGACCTCGCTCATATTGGTTTCCACGTGATCGTTGACCTTGAAGCCGTTGCTTTCCAGGTGGGCAATCCACTTTTTGCAGCAACCGCAGTTGGCATCGCGGTGCACATCAATCGGGATCAGCTCGGCAGCCTGGGCCAAGGGGCTGATGAGCAGCGCCGCCAGCACGGCCAGTCGTAGGGTAGTTTTCATCATCATCTCGTCAGATAAAGGGCAACAGCCGGGCATTCTCCGCGCTTTTTACAAAAGGGTTTTCCGGGAGTGTTACGAGGTTTTACGAAACGCCGACAGCACCAGAATAACGGCCTGGTGCTGTCGGAAAACTGAGAGGGAGATGACGGTTTTGTCAGGAAGACGGGGATTCCAGGCGCTGCTTGAGCTGGTCAAGGGCTTGGTTGGACAGGGCGATCATGCGCTCATGCAGGGTGGTCAGTTGCAGTTCGGTTTCATAGGTAAGCACACGGGTAAACAAAGTGCCGTCGCCTTGGGCCTGCAAGAAATAGTGAATGCAGCCGTCGACTGCCAGGGAAGTGAATGCGGTCTTGAACTCCCGCGGTGGCTGCGCAACCTGCACGCGATAGCTCATGGGTACCTGCACACCCAGCAGGTCGATGGTCTCGGTAAAACGGTGGCCAGTGGGCAATGAGCCCGTGGTGCCGGTGTCGGCGCCCAGGGATGTCGGATGCCATTCATGCCAGCGATCCGGTTGGGTGACATAGTCGTAAACGGTTTCGATAGGGGCCTGGATATAGCGTTCCTGACTGATCCGCTCCAGACGGATCGGATGCTCAACTGCGTGCATGACACACCTCCTGTGTGGCGGAGCGAACTGTCAGAATAGTCCGGCTCCCGCGCATTGCACGAGAGCTTTCAGGCTATTTTTTCAACGCACCTTGAAGCGACCCATCAATGCAATAACCCGGCCATTGGCATCCAGCAGGCTCTGGGTGTTGTGCTCCGTGGCGTGGCCGCTTTGCACCAGTTCTTCAACCATATGGCGGATGTGCACCATGCTGCGGTTGATTTCCTCGGTCACCGCGCTTTGCTGTTCGGCGGCGGTGGCGATCTGGGTGCTGAGGTTGTTGATATGGCTGACGGAGCCGGCCATCTCGTCCAACCCTGTGTTCACCCGGGCCGTGGCGTCAGCCGCAGACTGGCAGCTGGCCTGGGTGGCTTCCATGGCCGTCACCGAGGAACTCACGCCCGTGGTCAGGCGCGCCAGCATCTCATTGATCTGCGAGGTGCTGGCCTGGGTGCGGGCGGCGAGGGCGCGGACTTCGTCGGCCACCACCGCAAACCCGCGGCCTTGTTCGCCGGCCCGGGCGGCTTCGATGGCCGCGTTGAGTGCCAGCAGGTTGGTCTGGCCGGCGATGGCGCCGATCACGCCGAGGGTTTCGGTGATGCGCGCGGCATCCTGGCGCATGTTTTCCACGGTGTGGGTGGCGCTGGAGACTTCGCCGATCAACGCGCTGACGCTGCGGGACGCTTCCCCGACCACCACCCGCGAACGGTCGGCGTGCTCATTGGCGCGCTGGGTGAACGCAGCAGTTTCGGCGGCGTTCTCGGCCACGGTATCGGCGGTAGAGCTCATCTCGGTGATAGCGGTGACGGTCTGGTCGGTTTCCGAGGCATGACGCACCAGGATCTGGTTGGTCTGGGCCGAGGTCTGCTGCAACTGCGCCAGGCTCGACGACATGGCGCCGGTCGCCTGCGTCACTTCACCGATCATGTTCTGCAGGTAGACGATAAAGCGGTTCACCGAATGGCCAATCGCGCCCAGTTCGTCCTCGGCACGGATGGTGATGCGCCGGGTCAGGTCGGCGTCGCCGTTGGACAGCGCGTCGATGTTGGTTTTCAGCGCAGTCATCCGGTGTACCAGCTGGCGGATGGCGTACACCTGCAACAGCACCAGCAGCAGAATCATCGGGATTTGCAGCATCGCCAGCGTACCCAGCACATCATCACGTTGGGCGGTGATCAGCGAAGTCGGCAGCGCAGTAGCGAGGAACCATGGTGTGCCCTCGATCGGGCGCATGAAGAAGGTGCTGGCCACGCCCTGGTTGTCGAACTCACTGCGCTGCAGGGATTGGTCGCGATGGGCCAGGCCGGCGCTGACCTGGGCGGCAAAGGCCGAGGTGCCGACCAGTTCGCTGATGTTTTTCAACACCACCGGGCCGCTGATACGCGTGCTGTTGCTGATGATCTTGCCGTCGCCTTCGACAATCAGCATTTGCGCGTCAAGGTCTTTTTCCTTGCCGGCCACCAGGTCGTTGAAGAAGCCCAGGGTCACGTCGATGGTGGCGACGCCATACGCGGCGCCGTCACGCTGGATCGCCATGGCGCAGTTGGTGCGCGGTTCCTGACTGGCGTCATCCTTGTAGGCCGCCGCCCAGGCGCACTGGCCGCGGGGCGAGGCGAGGCCGCCTTTGTACCAGCTCTGGTCGTAGTAGTTGGGGGCCGCGTCGCTGTTCCAGAACGTATTGACCGCCAGCTTGCCCGAGGCATCGCGGTGCCAGAAGGTGCTGTGCTTGTTGCGGCCCGGCGTGCGCTGGTTGGGCAGGGGCCAGATGCCGCCGCCGAACACTTTCAATTCGCCGTACTGGTCCACCAGGCCGGGCAGCACCTTGTCGATGGCGTCGCTGTCCAGCAGCGGGATGGTTTGGGTGATGCTGCGTTGCTGGGCCTGAACCTTGTTCAACTCGCCCTGGATCTGCTCGGCCACTTCGGCAATGCGATTGAGGGCCACCTGTTCTTCGGTGTGGCGCAGCTTGGGGGCCACCAACTGTCCGATGCCCACGACCGTCAAGACGAATAACAACAGGACGAACAGCACCAGAAACAGGGTGTAGCGGGCTTGGATAGAGCGCAATGAGGGCATGGGGTCGTCCTTACGAAGCGTTATTGTGCGACGCGGCTTTGTTAGAGCTTCGAAGGGCTATCGGCTTGGGAAGGGCGAGCTTGAGGCACTGTCGTGCAAGAAAATCCAGGGCAAGGATTTAAGGAGCGGAGCTGGCGAGCCAGCCCCGGTCCAGCGTGGCAGGATTATTTGTCCAGCATCTGCATAACCGCTTCCGGATAACGTAAACCGGCTGTCGCATTGGCCGGGAAGATCGCCTCCAGCGCCGCCAGCTCGGCCGGGCTGAGCTTGACCTCCAATGCCGCGACGTTTTCTTCCAGGTACTTGCGTTGCTTGGTCCCCGGGATCGGGATCAGGTAATCCCCTTGCGCCAGCACCCAGGCCAACGCCAGTTGCCCGGCCGTCACGGCCTTGTCGGCAGCCAGGGCTTGTACCTGGTCCACCAGCAGCAGGTTCTTCGCAAAGTTCTCGCCCTGGAAACGCGGGCTGAACCGACGGTAGTCATCCGCCGCAAAATCATCCGGGCTTTTCAGCGCGCCGGTCAGGAAGCCCCGACCCAGTGGGCTGTAAGGCACAAACGCGATCCCCAGGCGTTCGCAGGCGGCGAGGCAACCGTTGTCCTCCTGATCACGGCTCCACAGCGAATATTCGCTTTGCAGGGCGCTGATGGGATGCACTTTATGAGCGCGCTCGAGGGTGGCCGCCGAGGCCTCACTCAGGCCCAGGTAACGCACCTTGCCTTGCTTGACCAACTCGGCCATGGCGCCGACGGTTTCTTCAATCGCCACTTCAGGGTCGATGCGGTGCTGGTAGTAGAGGTCCAGGGTTTCCACGCCGAGGCGTTTCAGGGTGCCGTCGATGGCGTCGCGAATGTATTCGGGACGGCCATTCACCCCACGCAACGCCGGGTTCGCCGGGTCACGCACGATGCCGAACTTGCTGGCGAGAAACACCTGGTCGCGCTTGCCGGCGATGGCTTTGCCAATCAGTTCTTCGTTGGTATGGGGGCCGTACATGTCGGCGGTGTCCAGCAGGTTGATCCCCAGTTCCAGGGCGCGGTGCAGAGTGGCGATGGCTTCGGTGGTGTCGGTGCCGGTGGTGTAGAAATCGGTCATGCCCATGCAGCCGAGGCCGATGGCGGACACCTGGGGACCGTTTTTACCGAGTTGACGTGTGTGCATGGGTCCAGCTCCTGTGTGGGAAGGGCTCCATTGTTGCCCTCGACAAAAGCGGGATAAACCGGCTAAAACCGCTATCACTATTATGAAATTCTAAATAATCCTTGAAGGAAACCGGCCCGTGGACCGTTTTAATGCGATGCGAGTGTTCGTGCGGATTGTCGAACTGGGCGGGTTTGCCAAGGCGGCTGACAGCCTGCAACTGCCGCGCGCCTCGGTCACCATCCTGATCAAGCAACTGGAGGCACACCTTGGGGTGCAACTGTTGCAGCGCACCACGCGCCAGGTCAGCCCGACCCTGGACGGTGCCGCCTACTACCAGCGTTGCGTGAGCCTGCTGGCGGACCTTGAGGAAACCGAGGCGGTATTCTCCACCAGCCGACGAAACCCGCGCGGCACGTTGCGTATCGATATGCCGTCCGGGATCGGGCGTTTCCTGGTGATTCCGGCAATGCCCGAGTTCACCACACGTTACCCGCAGATTGATCTGGAAATCGGCCTCAACGACCGCCCGGTGGACCTGATCCGCGAAGGCGTTGACTGCGTGTTGCGCGGCGGCCTGGCGCTGGATGAGTCACTGGTGGCCCGGCCGCTGGCAATGATGGATCAAGTGACCTGCGCCAGTCCCGGGTACTTGCAGCAGTTCGGTATGCCATCGACGCTGGATGACCTGGCCGGCCATCAAGTAGTGGAATATTTCTCCAGCACCAGCGGCAAGCGTTATGGCCTGGAGTTTCAGATCGGCAACGATATCCGTTTGGTCGACCTGCCCAAGCAAGTGGCGGTCAACAGTGCCGATGGCTACCTGGCGGCCTGTGAAGCGGGTTACGGCCTGGTGCAGACGCCTTACTACCACGCCGTTCGCCAGTTGGAAGCGGGCACCTTGGTGGAGGTGCTGGCGCATGAGCCCCCGCCGAAGTTGCCGCTCACTGCGTTGTACCCGCCCCATAGGCAACTGTCGCAACGGGTGCGGGTATTTGTAGATTGGCTGGTGGAGCTTTGCGCCCGGCCGGGCAACGGGTTGCAGCGTCAGCCTTGAGCCTTGCGGTAGGCGCCGGGCTGGATGCCGGTGACTTTATGGAAGGCGCGGGTAAAGGCGGCGACCGATTGATAACCCACGGCGAGGGATACGTCCGCCACCGTCTGGTCTTGCTTGAACAGCTGGCAGGCGTGGCGCACGCGCATCATCAGCAGCACTTGCCCCGGCGACTGGCCGCAGAGTTCATTGAAGCGCTTGAAGAACGCCGACCGCGACAAGCCGGTGCAGGCCGCCATGCTTTCCAGGGTCCAGGGATCGGCGGGGCGTGCAATCAACTGTTCCAGCAGGTTGGCAAACGCCGGTTGCCGGGCCAGCGCCGCGAGCCCGCCGAGGTCGGTGTTGTCCAGCACCTGTTGGCGCAGCACGTACAGAAACAGCAGGTGGCACAGGCGCTCCAGCAAGGCGGGCGAGGGCGCTGGCGTGCGCTCGCATTCCTGCAGGATCAATTCGAACAGGTTGCGCGCAGCGGTCAGCGAAGGGTCACCGGCCCGCAGGATGATCCAGGCGGGCAGGGTGTCGACAATCATCGCCGACAGCCCGGACTGGAAATGAAAGAACCCGCACACCAAACCCACGCCGTCACTCGCCTGGTTGTCCAGCGGCACCATTGGCTTGCGCGGGCATTCCTGGGCGCCGGCGGCAGTGCCATCGCTGGACAAGCGGTATGCCAGGTCCCGCAGCAGGAAAACCGCATCACCGTTGTTCAGTGGGTAAGGGGTCGGGTCGCCATCGATGTGCATCCAGCACTGCCCTTGCACCACCAGGTGAAAACTCGCGCTCGCCAGACCGTGGGTGCTGGCGTGCCAGTCGCCGCAGTAACGCCCGACGTGAAACAGACTGGTGTTGAGTTCGAGGCTATCTAATAACCAATCGACAAGGGAACTGGACGAATTCATCTAACGGAAAGACTCTAGAGCAAGTAATCGCTACTTTAGACTATTGAGCGGATTTTTTATAACCAACAGACTTGGTACACGATTCCATGAGGAGACCACTCCATGTCCCGCGTACCGATGCTAACCCTGGAAACCGCCCCTGAAGCGGCCAAGCCCTTTCTGGAAACTGCCCTGAAGGGTTCCGGGTTCATCCCCAATCTGTTGGCGGTGCTGGCCAATGCCCCGGCAGCACTGGAAACCTACATCACCGTGTCGGGCCTGAACGCCAAGTCCGACCTGAGCCTGGCCGACCGCGAAGTGGTGCAACTGATTGCCGCCACGAACCACGGTTGCGATTTCTGCGTCGCCGGGCACACTGCTGTAGCGCGCAACAAGGCCAAGCTGCCGGAAGACGTGATCGACGCCCTGCGCCAGCGTGGCGAACTGCCCAACGAGCGTTATGAGACACTGGCCGCGTTCACCCGTGAAGTGATCGCCACCCGCGGTGATGTCAGCGACGCCGGCTACGCCGCGTTCCGTGAGGCGGGCTACACCGACGGTCATGCGCTTGAGGTTATTCTGGGCGTCAGCCTGGCCACCCTGTGCAATTTCGCCAACGTGTTTGCGCGCACGCCGCTCAACCCGGAGCTGGCGCAGTACCGTTGGGAAAAACCGGCAAGCTGAAGGCGCGCAAGCGTTCGCGATGGTAAACATGCTGTAACAAGGAGAAACATGAATGCTTGACCCAATCTTGAGCCGTTGGCTCGATGTTCAAGCGCAGGCCCTGGATGTGGGCAGTTGCGATCCGCAGGAAGTGCTGCCACGGCTGGCAGAGGCCAATGTATTACGTATCGGTGTGCCCAAGGACCTCGGCGGCCTGGGCGGCGACGTCACGGGCGCCATAGAGGCGATTGCCGATGTGGCCAGTCATTCCCTGGCCTCGGCGTTTGTGTGCTGGGGCCAACGTTCGTTTATCGAATATCTGCTGCAAAGCCCGAATCAGCGCCTGCGTGAGCAACTGCTGCCGGACCTGCTGAGCGGCAAGCTGGCCGGGGCCACCGGGTTGTCCAATGCGATGAAATTCTTGTCGGGTATCGAGTCGCTGCAAATCAGCGCCGAGCCGACCGATGACGGCTGGAACCTCAATGGCCGCCTGCACTGGGTGACCAACCTGCGCAAGAACGGGTTTGTGGTGGCCGCCGCTATCGAGCATGCCCAGGGCGGGGCGCCGTTTATCCTGGCGATCCCCGATTCGGTGTCCGGTCTGCAACGTTCCCGTGACCTGGAACTGTTGGGCCTGCAATCGAGCAACACCGCAGCCCTCGGCTTTGAAGCGGTGGAACTGAGCCGCGACTGGTTGCTGCATGATGATGCACGCAAGTTTCTGCCGGCCGTGCGCCCGGCATTTCTCGGTTTGCAATGCGGCATGTCCATCGGCCTGGCGCGACGCTCGCTGGCCGAAGTGGCTAATCATTTGGGTTCCAGCCGCACCGTGTTGCGTGAAGAGCTGGAAGTGCTGCGCACTTCGCTGGAACAGGCGGTCAACGACCTCAAGAAAGGCTTGCTGAGCGGCCGCTTCGGTACCGAGCCGGTACCGTTGTTCCGCCTGCGCATCGCCCTTGCGGAAATTGCTGCCAGCGCCGTCCAACTGGAGCTGCAAGCCAGTGGCGGCAAGGCCTACCTGACCGCCCACGGCAGCGGCTTTGCCCGGCGCTGGCGCGAGTCGGCATTTGTACCGATCGTGACCCCGAGCCTGGTGCAGTTGCGCACCGAGTTGAACCGTCAGGCCAATCTATGAGCCAGGCGGTATTGCACGCCCAGGGAATTTGCCTGGGCTATGGGGGCAATTCGGTGCTGGAAGGGTTCGACCTGCAATTGCAACCCGGCGAAGTGGTGTCGATCCTCGGCCCCAGCGGTGTTGGCAAGTCCAGCCTGCTGCGGGTGCTTGCCGGTTTGCAGGCGCCCCAGGGGGGCAGCATCCGCCTGCTGGGCGAGCCGTTGAATGGCCCGCATCCTCGGGTGGCGGTAGCGTTCCAGGACCCCAGCCTGTTGCCGTGGCTCAGCCTGGAAAAGAACGTCGCCTTCGGCCTGGATTTTGCCCGCCAGCCGCATCTCAGCCCTGAAGAGCGTCGCAGCCGGGTCGACCACGCGATCCACGCCGTAGGCCTGGAACACGCCCGGCAGCAGTTCCCGGCGGCGTTGTCCGGCGGCATGGCCCAGCGTACGGCGCTGGCCCGCTGCCTGGCCCGCCAGCCGCAGGTCTTGCTGCTGGACGAACCCTTCGGCGCCCTGGATGAAGTGACTCGTGCCGACATGCAGCACCTGCTGCTCAAGGTCAATCGCGAGCAAGGTTCGGCCGCAGTGCTGATCACCCATGACATCGACGAAGCGCTGCTGTTGTCCGACCGGATTCTGCTACTGGGTAACCGCCCGGCGCGGACCCTCGGCGAATGGCGCATCGACCTGCCGCAACCGCGGGAAGAACAGGTGGAAGCCATCGGCACCCTGCGCATCGAGATTCTCAAAACCCTACGGCGGGCGAGCCGCACCGAACCCCAACCCCCTGAACTGCTGGAGCCTTGCCATGTGTCTGGATGACCTCACTCACTCGCGCCGTGATTTTCTCAAACTCTCGGCCGTGCTCAGTGCCGCCGGTGCCTTGCCGCTGCTGAGCAGCTTGCAGGCCCGCGCGGCCAGTGAGCCGGACGCACCGGTACGCATCGGCTACCTGCCGATCACCGACGCCACGCCGCTGCTGGTGGCCCACAATAACGGCCTGTTCGAAGCCGAAGGCATCAAGGCCGAGCGCCCGGTGTTGCTGCGCAGTTGGGCCCAGGTGATCGAGGCGTTTATCTCCGGCCAGGTCAACGTGATTCACCTGCTGTCGCCGATGACCGTGTGGGCGCGTTACGGCAGCAAGGTCCCGGCCAAGGTCGTGGCCTGGAACCATGTGGGCGGCTCGGGTTTGACCGTGTCCCCGGGCATTACTGATGTGAAGCAACTGGGCGGCAAGTCGGTGGCGATTCCGTTCTGGTACTCGATCCACAACGTGGTGGTGCAGCAGCTGTTCCGTGACAACGGCCTGACCCCGGTGGCGCGTGCGGCGGGTAGCGCAATTGCCGCCAACGAGGTCAACCTGATCGTATTGCCGCCCTCGGACATGCCGCCGGCCCTGGCCAGCAAACGCATCGACGGCTACATCGTCGCCGAGCCGTTCAACGCCCTGGCGGAAAACCTCAACGTGGGCCGGGTGCAGCGCTTTACCGGCGACGTGTGGCGCAACCATGCGTGCTGCGTGGTGTTCATGCACGAGCATGACCTGACCAACCGCCCGGAATGGTCGCAGAAGGTGGTGAATGCAATCGTCAAGGCCCAGGTCTGGACGCGCGACAACCGTGAAGAGGCGGTGAAGCTGCTGTCCAAGGACGGCGAGAACCGCTACACGCCGCATGCCGAACCGGTACTGCGTAAAGTCCTGGCGCCGGCTGCCAGCGACCGTGCGGCATACCTGGCTGACGGCGCGATCCAGCACGCCAACTGGGACGAGCACCGTATCGACTTCCAGCCGTATCCATTCCCCAGCTACACCGAGGAACTGGTGCGTCGCCTGAAAGACACGCTGATCGAGGGCGACAAGAAATTCCTCGCCGACCTGGACCCGGCGTTTGTCGCCAAAGACCTGGTGGATGACCGCTTCGTGCGTAACGCCATTGCGGCGGTGGGCGGCATGAAGACCTTCGGCTTGCCGGAAGGCTTCGAGCGGCACGAGGAGATTGGCGTTTGAATAACGGCAAAACCTTGGGCTTGCCGGGCTGGTTGCTTGGCTTGAGTGGGCTGGCGGGATTGTTGTTGCTCTGGTGGCTGGGGGTGAAAGTGTTTGGCAGTGCGGACGGTTTGTCTGCGCGGTTTTCGCTGTCGGCGACCCTCGCCAGCCTCTGGGAATTGCTGGGGCGCAGCGAGCTGTACCTGAACATCGCCGTGAGTCTGAAGCGGATCTTCGTCGGGCTGTTCCTGGCGTTACTGATTGGCGTGCCGTTGGGCTTGCTGGTGGGCAGTTCGCGCAAACTGGAGGCGGCGACTACGCCGGCTTTCCAGTTTTTGCGGATGATCTCGCCGTTGTCGTGGATGCCCATCGTGGTGATGTTGATGGGCGTGGGCGACCAGCCGATCTACTTCCTGCTGGCGTTCGCCGCGGTGTGGCCGATTCTGCTGAATACCGCGGCGGGTGTGCGTCAGCTTGATCCGCGCTGGTTGCAACTGAGCAAGAGCCTGAGCGCCACGCGCTGGGAAACCTTGCGCCGGGTGATTATTCCCGGCGTGATGGGGCACGTGCTGACCGGCGTGCGCCTGGCCATCGGGATCCTGTGGATCGTGCTGGTGCCGTGCGAGATGCTCGGGGTCAGTGCCGGGCTGGGTTATTACATCCTCGACACTCGCGACCGGCTGGCCTACTCGGAGCTGATGGCGATGGTGCTGCTGATCGGCCTGTTGGGGTTTGCCCTGGATGCGTTTGCGCGCTGGTTGCATCAGCGTTGGGTGCATGGGGGATAAGCCCCTTTCGCCAGGGCCCGGAGACGTTTCCGGGGCCTGGCGATTTGCTCAGGGTTTTACGTAGATCTGTAGATCGCCCGGAATGTCGTTGGGTTGTAACGGCCTGGCTGGGTCGGGAATGTGCTTTTTTGCTTTAAGACCGATGCTGCCATTGGTCCTGTTCCTGTCGTTGAAAATCCCGATGCCGATACCTTCCGTGAGTTCGGCCAGGCCGGGAACACCTTCAGAGGTGTTCATGTGGGCATGCCCCACCAACGCCACCCACTTTTCGGTGCCGGAATTGGCCTGAATGGTTTCGGCAGCGTAGTAGTTGAACTCCTTGAGCCGCTGTTCCGAGTTGACGCCCGACTGTGTCGAGCTGCGCGACTTGTCATGTTTGTGTCGCGTTAGATAATAATGATCAATCGGTAACAGCTCTATGCCGTTAACCTCCAGTTTTTGCTTGAGTTGCGCCAGTGATGGGTTCGTGCGCGGAACTCCGGATTTTCCGAGCATGCCGATACCATCGTCCTTCGCGCCACCAGGCATGTCGATATACCCTTCGAAGTAGATCTTCTTTACTCCTTGGCTCTTCAGCGTACTCACGTTGTCGTAGAGCAGCTTGAAGCTGGCCATCTGGGAGTGAAACTCTCCAAATACCACGCCGTTTGATGCTTTCAAGGCCTCTGTGATCAGCTCGGCTGCGGGGACCGGTACGGGGACATCGGGGATGGCAGGGCGCGGCGGAAGGCCTCCATCCTTGATCGCCTCATAATAGTCCTCCATTTCCACCCGAAACTTATCCAGCGTTGCCTGGCGGGTGTCGGGCTTGAAATGGTCGACTTCGAGCCTTCCTTTCAAACTTTCCACGTATTGGCCTTCGGGTAACGGCTTCCTGATTCGAGGTGGGCGGTTGACGGTGTTCATCGGGTTAAACCGGTGAGTGCTCTTGCTCGAAGAGGCGTAGGTGTTGGGGGAGGGTTCCAGCGTATCAGCGCCACTGAACGTCTGCAGAGGGCTGCCGTACGGCTGGTGCTTTTGTGCGTCGAAAGCGTACCACTTGCCCTTGATCTGCACGGCGCTGCCTTCGACCGTCTGCTCGCCCATCTGGAACGAGCCGGTGGCGGCTGCCTCATATCGATTACCAGCGGCGACGAGCTCCCGACTGTTCGCAGTGCCTTTGAGTGTCTTCAAGCCCTGGGTGGCAGCGTTTGCGCCGCTGATGGCGAGTTTTCCCGCGCCGACTGCCAAGTCGCCAAGGCCGCTCAGCGGATTGAGTTCCGAGAGTGCGGTAACCCCGAAAATCTTGCTCAGCTTGAGGGCTTTGCTGGCCGCGCTGCTGACAGTGCCCAGGGTTTTCCCGACCTTCGCGGCGACGCCTGCGCCTGCCGTGAGAAAGCCAAACGCATCAAATGCCAGGTCAGAGAACCCGTCTTTATAGTTTCCGTTGCTCAGGTTGACGATGGCTGACCTGAGCGGAATAAGGTCGAGGAAAAAGTTGCCGATGGTGTCGGCGACAGCCCTTCGATGCTCATCCGGGGTGGTTCCGGCGGCGCGTTGTTTAATCGCATCGAGGTCAAGGCCCTCGACAATTGAATCCGCGAGGTACTCCGCCCGGAAATTCCTGAACAGGTTGGGATTGGATCCCTCCAGCGGGTTCTCTTGCTTTACATAGTCGCGCCTGGAACCGAAGGTGGAGAACTCTTCTATTCGGGTTACTTCGTTGGCGATCTTCTGGTCCTGGCGCGTGATGATGGCGTTGCTGACTTTTCTGATGCTGCCTTTTTCGGTATCGAACTCATAGGTGGACGGCTTGTTCTGGTGTTGTGTGGTTACCAGAATTTTTTTGCTTGTATGGAAGAGGGTTTCTCCTGCGAATGGGGTCCAGCTGATTCTGTAGGAGTTTTCTTTGTAGAAGTTCAGCTTTCCTAACCGCAGGTTTTCTTTGTCCTCCGGTGGAAGGTTGGCGAGGGCATTCAAGATGGAATATTTCTTGACGGTTTTATAGTCGCTTATGGTCTGGCTTATGGCGTTGTCAAAGGTGACGGGAACGTTGAAGCCGGGTCCCTGGGTAAAGGCAGCGAAAGCGTCAAGGTCGATACCGTGCGTTCCCGGTTTGAGCGCCCAGTCTGATGCCGTTATTTTCTCGCCCTGCATGGTCAGGTCCAGCATGGAATAAGGGCCGCGGATGGGGATCGTCTTGTTGGCGGTTTTGTTGGGCTTGAGCAACACCTTTTCTTCAAAAGGTACGCCCTCGCCAAATTTTTCCTTGAGCGCGTCCAGCGCCATCTGCTTACGGCTGGGCATGGGGGCGTCAAGCAGGGCGGAGGCGTGTTTCAGCTTGCCCAATTGATAGTTGAACGCGTCCATGGCGGAATCAATGTCTGCTTTTTCGTAAAGCCTGTCGTCTTTCGCCTCAAGCACCCCATTGGCCACGGCCCAATCCAACAGCGCTGCAGTTTGCGCTGACTCGGGAGCGGCACCACTTGAGTCGGCGGCGATCATCACCTCGGCAAAGCTCATGTTCGCGACGCTTCCAGGGGACTTGGCTTCGACAGCCGCCGCCGCGATGCACACGTTGGCCCAGGTCTGGCTGCCGTATACCACGCTGTCGGGAATATCCTTGATCAGCAACTGCGGCGCCGCCCGCATCAACAGCAGGTGGGTACCCAGCGAGGCGTTGGCGGGTGAGGTTTTACCGGTATCAATCAAATGCTGGTGCAGGCCGGCGACAATCGCCGAGATTGGTTTGCCCCAATATTGTTTATGTGACAGATCGAATCCGGCCACCTTGTTGCGATGCGGTTGGGTGATGGACTCGTGATCCAGAGCGAGATTGATGGCTGCCAGTACGTGATCATTCACACTGCTATCAGTCGAAATGCTCTCCAGCTTGTTCTGCAAGGCCTCTCCCAACGCTTGGCCTCGGGGGGAGCCGATGAGGGCTTCCAGGGCTTTGACCGGATCGCTTGAGGCTTCGGCGGAGAGCGGCAGGTTGCTGTTCAGAAACTCCAGGAGCCCCCGCTGCTGGCTTGCTT
Source organism: Pseudomonas sp. 32A (assembly GCF_052682255.1). Classification (NCBI taxonomy): domain Bacteria; kingdom Pseudomonadati; phylum Pseudomonadota; class Gammaproteobacteria; order Pseudomonadales; family Pseudomonadaceae; genus Pseudomonas; species Pseudomonas sp. 32A. The sequence goes on from NZ_JBQYLY010000001.1 coordinate 6,084,956, forward strand.
GCTGAAAACTACCGACATGCTCTCTGGCGGCTGTCAGCAATTCGCTTTGCTGATGTGTGCTCAAGGGCAGGGGCCAAGACAAACCACCGCCCAGATTTCCCCATGGATGGGGGTGTGAGCGTGCAAGCGATGCCCGCCCCAGGGTCAGCAGTTCGTCATGGGTGGTTGGCTCGGGCAGGCCATTAGCCTTGAGAAAGTTCGCCAGACTGACAGCGTTAGCACTATTGGGGGTGTACGACGCATTGGGGGCGAGGTCCATCAGCCGGCTTGCCAGCGCAGACTGCACTGCCAAAAAAGGCGCGTTTGGCCCTACCACCGTGGCGACATCAGTGAGCTGCTGCGCCAGTGTCTGCCAGTTTTTTCGGTCAGCCAGCGCGGTCTTCAGGGCTTTCGGGCCATCGGGGGGCGGTGGGTCAGCCGCGGGATCCTCAACGTCCGTTGCGCGTTGCAATGTTTCATCGGAATAAGGCGGAATATCGGGGAGCGGTATCGGAGGTGGGGGAGGTGACGGATAAGGGGTGGAGGACAGAACAGAGTTGCGGACTATTGAGGTCATCGTGAACACCTTGAGGCACGCTCATCAGGGATGCGCCTTTCAGGAAAACCTCCCTGCTTCCTGGACGCTCTTCCTGAGTGTCGGAAACAGGGGTGGCGGCTCCGCCTGGACAGTGTTCAAGTTGTCAGAAAATGTGCGAATGACGATCAGCGATGGTAATACCCTGGTCCGCCGTCGTAGTAGCGATGGTCATGCCAACCGCCGCCGCCGTGGGGGAAAATAATGCAGCCGCTCATGCTCAACATGATCAACAAGGGAATCAGCAGTGTGATTCGACGAAGCATTTCAAAATCCTCTAGGGTACTCACAGGTTCAATCAGGCGTTGGGCAAGCCAAAGTTTTTCATCGCCTGTAACATGAGACCCCGCCGACCCCAATCCATCCCCGCCAATGGGTATGTGCTTGGTGTGGCAGTCGATACAAAGTGGATACAATTTTTTAGCTTCAGGAACCCGTCATGACCCAAAAGCAACGTTTGAAATACTCGATTCTGATTTCCCTGGTGGTACTGGGGACCATGTTTGGCCTGTCCTACCTGCAGAACAACGGGGTCATCAGCGAAAAGACGTTCCAGTACATCGCGATTGCCGTAGCGGTTACTGTGGTGGTGATCAACGGTGTGATGCGCCGCAAGGTCAAGCCTAACCTCTGAGTCAGGCCCGGCCTTCCAGGACTTTGGCAGCCTGCTCATGCAGGCTGTAGCTCTTGTCGGCGTTCAGGGTGATCACGCCTTCGGTGCACAGGCGCTTGAGCACCTCCCGCACGCTGAGAAACGACAACGGAATGCCCAGCTCCAGCAAATGGCTGTGCACGCCCCGCACGCCGAGGGTGCGCTGGTTGTCGGCGGCCGTCAGCAGGGCGTCGATGACCTTCAGCCGGATCAGGCTGGTGCGCAGGCCAAAACACTTGAGCAAATGACGAATGCGCTGGTTGCCATGTTCCGGCGCTTTGCCGAACGCCTGGTTTCCGGTGCCAAAGCCTCCGTCATGCATGGATGAGTGTCCTTCCGTGGGCAGTTGCGGGTTGTACATGCAAAAACTCCTTATCAGAGCCTGATCAGGAAAATGATGGCGCTCTTAGTTAATAAGACGTACGAGCAGCCGAAATCATGAAGCGCGGGATGTAGAAATTTTGTCGGTAACATCTTCGAGACATAAATACCTCAAGTTCAACCTGTCGATTTTATAAATTATTCTCGGTATTTACGTCTTAACTGAGGTGTTGGCGAAGCTATCCCTCGTCACGGTATTTAATTTGGCTGTGGAGTCTGCGTGATTATTTCCAACGGGTTGTTCAGGGTGTGCGTGGTTGGGGCGTTGCTGGGGCTGAGTGTTTCGGCCACGGCGCGGGTGCAGGAGCAACAGACCACCGCGGAGATTCGGCGTACCAGCTTTGGTGTACCGCATATCCGGGCCAACGATGAGCGTGGGCTGGGGTTTGGCATCGGTTATGCCTATGCCCAGGACAACCTGTGCCTGCTGGCCAATGAAGTGGTGACCGTCAACGGCGAGCGCGCCAAGTACTTTGGCCCCGAGCAGGCAACCCAGGAAGGGCGTAATAACCTGACCAACGACGTGTTCTTCACGTGGCTGAACACACCCGAGGCCGTTGCGGCATTCTGGAAGGCGCAACCCCCGGCGATGCAGCAGCGCATCGAAGGGTATGTTGCCGGCTACAACCGTTACCTCAAGGAGCGTACCGCCCAAGGCTTGCCGGCGCAGTGCCAGGCGGCTTGGGTACGGCCGATCACGGCTGAAGACCTGGTCAAGGTGACCCGTCGGCTGCTGGTGGAAGGTGGCGTCGGGCAGTTTGCCGAAGCGGTGGTGGGCGCCACGCCGCCCAATACCGTGGCTCAGGTGGATGCCAAGGCATTTGAGGTCGCAGCCGCCAATCAACAGCGTTTCGCCCTGGACCGTGGCAGCAACGCCGTCGCCGTCGGCCGTGACCGTTCGTTCAATGGTCGCGGCATGTTGCTGGCCAACCCGCATTTTCCGTGGGTCGGCGGCATGCGTTTCTACGAGATGCACCTGACCATTCCCGGCCAGCTGGATGTAATGGGCGCCGCCTTGCCGGGCCTGCCGGTGATCAATATCGGCTTCAACCAGCACGTGGCCTGGACGCATACCGTTGATACCTCCAAGCACTTCACGCTGTACCGACTGACCCTGGACCCGAAAGACCCGACCCGCTATCTGCTGGATGGCAAATCCTTGCCCATGGATAAAACCAGCATCAAGGTGACAGTCAAAGCCGCCGACGGCAGCACCCAGGAACAGTCCCGCACGGTCTACAGCTCGCAGTTCGGCCCGGTGGTGCAATGGCCTGGCAAGCTCGACTGGGATAACAAATATGCCTTCAGCCTGCGAGACGCCAACCTGGGCAACGACCGCGTTCTGCAACAGTGGTACGCGATGAACCGCGCCGCCAACCTCAAGGAACTGCAAGACTCGGTGCACACCCTGCAAGGTATCCCGTGGGTCAACACCCTGGCGGCGGACGACCAGGGCCAGAGCCTGTACATGAACCTGTCGGTGGTACCGAACGTCAGCGCGAAAAAACTTGCGCAGTGCAGCGATCCCCGGGTGGGCCTGCAGTTCATCATGCTCGACGGCTCCCGCAGCGCCTGCGCCTGGGACGTGGACCCGCGTGCCGCCCAGTCTGGGATTTTCCCGGCCGATCAACTGCCGCAACTGCAGCGCACCGACTACGTGCAGCACTCCAATGACTCGGCGTGGATGGCCAACCCCAAAGCGCCGCTGACCGGATTCTCGCCGGTGATCAGCCAGGAGAAAATCGGCCTGGGCCCACGTGCCCGTTTCGCCTTGCAGCGCTTGCAGGAACTCGACAAGCAACCGATCAAAGCCGCCGACTTGCAGAACATGGTCATGGACAACCAGGTGTACCTTGCCAGCCAAGTCATGCCGGACCTGCTCAAGTACTGCGCGGGTGCCGACGCCGCCGTGAAATCCGTGTGCGACAGCCTCAAAAGCTGGGACCAGCGCGCCAACCTCGACAGCGGCGTGGGCCTGGTGCACTTCATCAACCTGGCGGAACAACTGGCACAAGCACCCGATGCATGGAAAGTGGGGTTTGACCCGGCACAACCACTGACCACACCTCGTGGGCTGGCGATTGAACGCGCAGGCGTGGCCAAGGCGCTGCATGAAGCGATGCTTGCCTCAGCCGCCGACGTTGCCAAACGCGGGCTGACCGCCGACAGCCGCTGGGGTGACATCCAGGTCTCGGGCCAGACCCCGATCCACGGCGGGCCGCAAGAGCTCGGCGTTTACAACGCCATGCAAAGCGTGCCAAGGGCTGACGGCAAGCGCGAAGTGGTCAGCGGCAGCAGCTACTTGCAGATCGTGACCTTCGACGAGAAGGGCCCCAATGCCGAAGGCGTGCTGGCGTTCTCCCTGTCCAGCGACCCGGCGTCGAAATACTACAAGGACCAGACCCAGGCGTTTTCCGAGAAAAAACTCAGCCCATTGCCGTTTACCGAACAGCAGATCAAGGCGGACCCGCAGTACCAATTGCAGGTTATCCGTGACAAGGAAGAAGCCGGGCGGTAGGGTAGCCCACCAGGAAACGAAGCCCCTTGAGAGAATATTTTTTGAAATCAAGGGGTTGCAAGCCCTGGCAAATGAGTACATAATTGCGCCCATCGAACGCACTGAAGCATTAAAAACTTCAATGTTTTCAATGAGATAGAGTAGAGGCAAGCTTCACATAGCCCACTCAAGTTTGTATGCGGTGAATGTCGGTTGTAAGGCATTGATCGTTTGAGGCCGAGTAGCAAAATGGTTATGCAGCGGATTGCAAATCCGCCTACGCCGGTTCGATTCCGACCTCGGCCTCCACTCTTAAAGCCCCGTAGATCAATGATCTACGGGGTTTTTTATTGCCTGTGATTTGAGAAGTGTTCCGCAACTTTTGGAATGTGTTCCGCAACCCTACGCGTTTTTGATCGCAATGAGGGGGCAGAACAGCGCAGAGTGAGGGTGTGTTTGGCCTGTTACTTCGTGGGGTTTACGATCTCACCGACGCGCCGATAGACCTTCTTCGTCATCTCCTCAGTGGAGTGGCCGAGCAGCCGACTTGCATGCGCAAGTTCTATCTCGCTGGCAGCCTTGGGGCGGATGTCTTTGAACTGAAACTGACGGATTAGTACAGCCAGGGCGGGATCTCCGTCGGCACCGGCCTTGATGGCTGCTTTATCCCGGGCTTCATCCCAGCGGTTGCGTAGCATCTGCTGGCTCATCCAAAGGCCGGATGCGTTCGTGATAAGCGTTGAGGTCTTAATCCCACTTAACGATCTGCGTTCGAGCAGGTTGTCTAGGAATAGACTAAGCGCTGATTGTTCGCGGGCATCGTCCGGGCGAATACGCAGAAGTTTGCCGCCCTTGCCCTGGCGAACCCCTACGAAGCCGTTGGCCAGGTCGGTAGCTGCCACCTTCAGCACATCGGCAGAGCGCTGGCCGGTCAGGTAGGCAAGGTCCATGGCATCCTTTAATTCCTGCACGGCCTCTCCATATACCGCATTCCAAACCACTTCGCCGGCATAGTAGTCCCGCGGTTTTTCCTTGTTTCGGCGTACGCCGAAGCAAGGGTTGGCATTGTTGGTCAGTCCCCACTCGCGCGCGATCGTGAACATGTGTGACAACAGCGCGATTTCTCGGTTGGCCCTCACCTTGGCGGTTCTGGCATCTCGATACCGTTAGGAATTTTGAAAAAATGAACAGGAAAAGGGGCTCCGTAAAGACCGTACATTGCACACAGGGGAGGCCGTCAAAAATGGACGAGAAGTCTAAAAAAGCCTCAAAAAAAGCACTGGGAATTGTGGTGGCTTATTGCTATCTTTTGGTGACTATTTGACAAGCAGGGAGCGAATATGGCCGCCGTAAGTAATTCAGTAGTACATTTAACGATGCGATTTGAAAGAACGAATCTTGCCATCGGTACGGGTTTGGTTTACAAGCGCGACGGGAAATTCTATGTGGTGACCGCTTGGCATAATCTTACAGGTCGCCATCCTGATAATTTAAAGTTTCAGAGCGAACAAAACGCAGTACCAAACAACATTGTTGTTAACCTTGCCGTTAGCTATGAAGGTTTTGGTGCGTCACGGATGTCGGTGGTTCTCCCGTTGATGGATGAGGAGAAAAGCCTTTTCCTTATTCATCCGTCTGGATGGCCAAGAGTGGATGTAGTAGCTATCCCTTTTGACCCAACGGAAAATCTAAAGATGGAGCTCCATCGTTTTGGTGAAGAGGTTGAAGAGGTATTTATTGCTCTTCTTGATAGTAGTGTCAGCAATATTCCCGCTGATCTTTGCCCTATACAGCGCTACCTAGTACCGGATCCATCTGTGAGGGAATCATGGTTGAGCAACGTAGAGGTAACGGAGGAGCTTTTTATCCCAGGCTATCCTCATAATATTCAAGACTACTATTCCCAGCCCGTTTGGAAGCGCGCGACAATCGCCTCGTCAGTACAAGATGGATGGGATGGCCAAGCAAAATACCTTGTCGACTCTGCGTCGAAGAGTGGTATGTCTGGTTCACCTGTTCTGTATTACAGTCCAAAAGGTGCCGTTCAAGTAGGCGGGATGACTTATCGATTCCAAACCGACGTTGCAATACTTGCAGGTATTTATGTCGGGCGGGAGGGGGTGACTGAAAAAGCAGATCCACAAGTTGGTATTGTATGGCATCAGTCTGTAATAGACGAGATAATTGACGGTGGGGTTTTCGAAAAACTTCCCTTTGAGATTGAAGTTAATCCAGGCGAGCTTGATCAGGCAGTTAATGAGGCACTAAGAGCCTCTTCGCGAATAGGCTTGAATAATATTTCAGATGCCAATAAGCCTTCTAGGTTTATAGTTCGAGATAGAGTTCTCCAAAATATACAAGGAAGAGCGATGCCTGAGCAGGTTTTAGAGGCTGTGATACGGTTAGCTGCGATTTATGACGGACCGCTCGTCCCGGATGAGGAAGACTAGAAATAGCATAAAATTCGATTGAATCAATGTGGAGGTTACCCAAGATTGTGAGGTGGGGTATCGCTCTGGCAATCCTATTTGGTGCCGTTAGCGTCGGTTTTTTTCGTGCCGACTCTTCATGTTTTGTCACCTCCGTCCCTAATGAAAATTCTAGGGCAGATTTAGGGCAAAACTGGGACCGTTGTAGGTCGTTATCGGCTGGTGAAGGGGAGTGAATTACCCATTTTAAGCGGCTCTAGCGGCGTGGAATGTATAAGAAAGGGGTTCGAATCCCTATACCTTCCTACGACCTTTTCGCGTTGGTGGGCTGGATTGCACAGAAGCTTGATTTTCCCAGCAGGGAGGTAAGTCAAGTTTATTGATAAGTGTGGGGTGGTCGGGGTCACCGGTCCCAATAAAAATATTTGCGGGTTCCCACTCGGTCAAAACAGAGCGAACAATAGTCGATGTCTGCGAGCGAACGCTTGGGTGGCTTCTTATCGGAATACTCTCAGTATAATAATCGTTCCTGTAATGAAGGTTTGTTCCGTTGCATAAATGTAGGCTAGCACTGAACAGGAACTGATCACGTAAGCCTATGGAAATGGCTAGTGAAGGCTGGTTAGGATTGATGTAAATAGAGCAGATGGAGTCGGTCTCCCACGTGGGATCAGTCAAACGTGTCACTAAAGCCGGCTTTACTGTACGACTAAAACCTGTGCCGCAACATGGACAGTGTTCTATTGAGAGAGGTGCGTCTACTAAAATTAGCTTCACATGTGGCCCAATAGCTTTCACCTCCGCTATCACTTCAGTCGATAAGCGATCAAAATTCGCATCCAAAAGATGAAAAGAGCGTTGGTATTCGATTCTTTCATCGGGCCACTGCATAACTAACTGCAGTGAGTGAATGTACTCCTCGGTTCCGAACGTAGAAAGCGTAGCAACAACCGTTGGGGTTTTGCTTTGAGCCTCAGTGACAAATGCTTCCCATGATTTTTTATAATTAGCTATCACCTGTGGTTTGAGGTCTAGGTGATTTACTGCCGCTGAATAAGGGCCTGGCCGGTGATGGCGATCGTGATCCTCGACACACAGCACAGCAAGATTATCGTCAACTGTGTTGGAGGAATTGTTATCAATATGATGAATGTGCAAGCCTAGATGTGGCCGTTTGCATACGCAGCAACGGTATGCATTTGCTTCTAATAGACGAGTTCTCTGTGATTCAGATGGGGATACACGAGTCATGCTATATGCGCCAAGTCAAGAATTGGTAATACTAACAACCCTCATGTTAAAAGGCTGAAAGCTAGTTTTTTAAAGTTGGGTTAATTGTAATTTGTGTTAACCATTTTTACTCCTATTGAGCTTTGCCAGGCCCTGTTTTATATGGCCCGCATTCTCGCCAATCGTCTCAAGTGCATCACGGACGTTATTCCCAGCCTCTGACGAGCCTTGCTTTTCGACATGCAATGTCAGCTCCATTAAGGCAGCCTCTAGGGCGAGTTGGTTGGTGTACATCTTCTCCAGTACATCGTGCAGCGAATAATCACTTGGCATGGGGTCGGCTCCTTCCGAGAAAAGTACAAGCATAGGTACTGGGAGTGCCTCTGTCAGGCAGTGATTTCAACTTGTTTAGAAATTGCTAAAACGCGAAGGGGTTATAGCGGATTAGCCCACGTGTCCAGAGCGTTGGGGAAGGGCTACGCCCGATCCATCATCGGACGCGGTGGGGAGGGCGGCTGAGGCGTGATCAAGTCTTCGGGAGACGGGCGTTGGGGAGGCTTTGACTTGTTGAAAATTGTGATACGCTCAATTGTGTGTACTTCAATTGGTACAAAAAATGAAAACGCTTCCTGGGCTGGTACCTTACGCAGAATTCGGCAAAGTGTTGGCTCGGCTCCGAATAGCAGCGGGTTTTCCAAAGCAGCAAGACCTAGCAACAGCATTTGGAAAAACCCAGCAGTCAGTAAGTCGCTGGGAGAAAGGTGTCGCTCGCCCACGAGCGAAGGATATCCCCTTGCTGGAGAGGCTGGTTATCGCCAAGGAAAACGAGCTGTTAGTGGCCGCCGGATACAAAGTGGTGCAGGCAGGCCTTCGTATCGAAACGGCGACCACATACGATCGCCCGCTCCCGCTCTCAGCGCTGCCGCCGGATACTTTCGAAAGTTTCTGCACGGCACTCTTAGACCGTATGTATCGACCAAACGCAGGCAGCGTGCATCGTTATGGGGGTACAGGTCATAAGCAGCATGGCATCGATATTGTCGCCTCCGGCTCATTCGGGACCTACTCGTTTCAGTGCAAGCGAGTTAATGAGTTTGGTGCCCAGAAGGTCCATACTGCAGTGTCTGAGCAGACATTTGTCGCAGATATGAAGGTGCTTTTGCTGTCTAGCGTTGCAAGCCCAAGGGCACGTGATGCCATAGCTGTACATGCTGGCTGGGAGTTGTGGGATCGTGAGGACATCACACGAAAGTTTCATGACCTCTCGATCTACGACCGTATGGACCTGGTGGACCGCTACTTCAATGGTCGGCGACTAGATCTACTTGGAATTGATGAGCCGGGCCCCATTCAGACTCAGGAGGTCTTCTTCAAGCCGTTCCTGGTTCCTGAACGCTTCTTTAATCATTCTTGGGCTCTTGTTGGTCGCGACGCAGAGGTTTCAGAGGTCTTGGAACACGTCCGAGACGAGTCAGTACTTCTTACCTGCCTCGTTGGGGCGCCTGGGTTCGGAAAGAGTCGTGTTCTTCGCGAAGTTACCCAGCGACTGGCGGAAAATACCACCTTACAAGTTCGATTTGTGTCGCCTACCGAGGAGGTTAGGGCTCACCACCTGGACAAATTGCGCGACAGCCTCGGCGGCGTGACGCTGCTTGTTGTCGATGATGCTCACGAGCGCGAAGACCTCGGCATCCTCCTCAGACACGCGGCGGTGCCGGACAACAGAACGCGATTGCTTTTATCGCTTCGTCCTTACGGAAAGGAGGCATTGCGTCTTCAAGCGGCTGACGTAAGTCTATTGGGGCCTATGGTCCAATGTGTCGATATGCACCAGCAAACGCCGGAGGAAGCGCAAGCACTCGCGGAATCGGTTCTCGCCGAGTGCAATGGCCCTATCGCAGCCGCTGCCGAAATTGCCCGAGCAACCTACACGACGCCGCTGGTCACTGTCTTGGCTGCGCAGTTGGTTGCGCGCGATGATGTTCCGCTAACACTGCTGGGCAATTCGGAAGAGTTTCAAACCTATGTGCTGTCGCGTCTTCAGGACGTAATTGCTGTCACCTTAGTTTCGGGGCAGGACGTTGCGAAGCTAAGGGCTATCCTGCGGGTCATCGCGCTACTTCAGCCCATTATTCCGGACGATCCGGGGCTGCTTAATATCTTGTGGAATGTAGAAAGGATTGAGGAATCAGACGCTAGTCGGTTGATGCGCCTTCTAAGCGATGCAGGGGTTCTGTTCAAACGCGGGCTTCGGTCGAGGCTCGCTCCTGACCTGTTGGCAGATGAAATCATTCGTTCCAACTACCTAAATGCGGATGGAGGAGCTAACGCGCTAGTTACACGGGTCTTCGACCTCGCGAATGCGGACCAGCTGAAGCACCTATTCGTCAATCTTGGCCGATTGGACTGGCGCTTACGCGAGGGGAAAACGGACGATAGTGTGGTTTTGAGCAGTCTCAGCCCTAAGCTGTGCTGGAGCAGTCGGTACAACAATCCGCACGTAGATGCAGTAGAGGCCGTTGCTTACTACCAGCCTAGGTTCGCGCTGGATTTCGCAAAGCGGCTCATTGCGGAAAAGCATGGAGACAGCTCGGCTGTGTGTAATATGGTGCGCAATGCAGCATATACGTACGACCACGTCCAAGAGGCATGTCACCTTTTATGGACCGCAGGTCGAGGCGATGCTCGCGCGTTGAACCAGCAACCGAGCCACGGTATTCGCATCCTTAAGGAATTAGCCACTTTTCAGTTGAATAAGCCCGTCGAATACGTGCGAGAGGTTATTCGATTCGCATTTTCGCTTCTGGAAAGGCCAAACTCGCTCAACTATGTTAATACGCCGTTCACCATCCTTGAGGGAGCGTTGGGTACCGAGATTCAGGCAACAAGTTATTCACGCTCGACCTTCACGATAACCCGCTACCAACTTTCTCTGAACGCTGCAAAAATCGTTAGGGATGAGATAATGGCAGGACTTCTCAAGTACCTCCGGGAAGGCCCGCCTCGAAGAGCGTTTCTCGCAGCACAGACGATTGCTCAAGCTTTGCGTAGTCCAATGCATGGCGACACTCCTGAGCAAGAATGGAAAAAAGCACACCAGAAGCTCTTGCGGGATCTTCAGGTAGTGCTGCGCGAAGTACACGTATCGCCCGTGGTACTTGTTCGACTCGCACAGTCCGTTTCCTGGCATGCGTTTTACGGCTGGCCGGATACTTCTGAAGAGGCTCGCGCCATCATGGGGTTGTTGAAGCGAGACTTGAGGACGCGATTTCTCCGTGCGCTTATTGACGGCTGGGGAGCGGAAACATGGAAACTCAATGAGTCGCTTGAGCGCGATGAGCATGAGAAAGATCGTGAGGTCCTGACGACCGAGCTAATGGCTGAGTACCCTGAAGTAGGAAGCTTCTTCGATGAGCTGCATGACTGTTTGCAAGAAATTGTTAGCATAGCCCCCAAGGGTTATGGCTCTCCCTCCCTGCTCGTGAACCATCTCCTCAGTTTTGTACCAGGTCTTGCTATCGAATTGCTTTGTAGGAACAACGAGGGCCGCGTCGGTCAACTTGCCCCATACATAGGTAAAGCGCTAAGTATGGCCGTGGAGGCGGGAAACTCAGATTTATTAGTGGGATACGTCAATCGGTCGAAGGATTCCATTGAGGTATTGGCCCAGCTAGCCGAGGCATACGCGAAATTTGAACCGTTACGACCCTACACTCAACAAGAAATCACGTTGTTCAAGCGTATTTTTGAGTCTAAAGCCCCGAGTGTACTACTAGCTGCGTCGAGCCTCGCGCGCCGGGTATCTGTAAGAAGCCCAGCTCTGGCAGTCGAACTCATTTGTTTGGCAGATTTCGAAGTTAGTTCTACGGCGACTCAAGATTTGTTTAGTTTGATCTCTCGCGGAAACAGCATTCCGAACGGTGATGTCATCAGCAGACGAGGCGAGATATTGGAGAAACTTGAAGGGTTGAAGGTGCTTGACGGCTTCTGGGTCCAGGATTTTCTCGCATCGTCAATCCAAGAGGATCCTGTCGCTGTCGTCGCGTTAGTCAAAGCTCGCCTCATCGAGGCGACGCGTCGGAACGATTGGTCTTATGAGCCCCTGAGCAAAGAGCGTACTGAAAACAGCCTTGGACTGATGAGTGTCGAAGCTGGGCCACGTTTGATAAGAGAGCTTCTTGACTGGGCACTCCACGAACCGCCAGAAACTATTGGGGTGAGACGCTTTGGTGAGGCTATTTCCGGTCTCTGCGGCGATTACGACGAGCCACTTCTTGATCTACTCCTTGCGTGGATGTCATCGGGTACGCAAGCTCATGCTCGGATCGTTGCCATAGTGCTGCGCGAACGCCACCCGACCTTCATTTATGATCACCCCAAATTCATCCGAGACATCCTTAACGCGGCCGAGCTCATCGGCGAAGATGCGTTATCTGATATTCGCTCATCAATAGAGGCCTCAGTGCACCCTGGCATGCGGGGAGGGGCACCCGGTGAGCCGTTCCCCGAGGACGTGCGGCAGGAGCAACACTGCGTAAAGATGCTCGCGTCACTCAGCCGAGTCGAGCCTGCATTTGAGTTATACGACGAACTACTCAAGAGCGCGCGAGTTGCGATAGCACGTCAACGAAAATCAAAGGAAGCACTAGATGATGAAGATTTCTAATTGTGGGCGAATAGTAGTTCCGCAACCCAAAGCGATCTGCTTGGTTTGCCTGCGTTACGAACTCTAGAAAATAGCGGTAATGCGGGATTTAAATCGATTCAATCTACTGATTTACAAGTAAAATATTGTGGATTGAAAATCCGCCTACGCCGGTTCGATTCCGACCTCGGCCTCCACTCTTAGAAACCCCGTAGATTAACGTCCACGGGGTTTTTTATTGGGAGCTGGAAAAGGTACGCGTACCAGAAACGTTGCCCGCAGTAGGCGCAGTGCCCGCCGTACTTCAGGCACACTTGCTCGCGCTCAGCTTTCTTCACGCGCATAAGGTTGCTTGCCGCTGTAGCGGCTGACTTTGGGGGGAAGAGGGCGAATAAATATTTGTGGCGTGGTATTTCGTTCAGATTCGTACAAGTCGCATAATCGCCGCCTAAATATCAGGGCGATGCAGATGAGACGAAGAGGCAAGGTTTTCCATGATTGGGCGGATCCTTCGCTTAACACTCGGTCCGTGGACGAGCGGCAGGCCGATGGCACCCTGTTAAACGTTCAAGTCCGTATGTCACTTCTTGGAAGGACAGAGTTGTTCATAGGTGTTTATAGGGCGGATGAGAAGATGCTTTTTGAGGAGGCACCTGAATCGCTGCCCGGCGAAACCATGACGGAGGCTTTGGCGAGGGGGCTTGATTTGGCGAGGCTGAAAGCCCCGAGTGCTATCCGGACAATTACCAGCTCGAAGCCCGAGAAGCTTCCCCGAGCGGGCTCAAATCAAGCGAAGCGGTAGCTCGTCTACGCTACGGAACGTTTGGCATCAACGCTTTGTCCTCAGTTAGACGGGTACAACACGGAATTTCCGGCTAGACCTGTCGCAAGGCGAATGTATGAGCGGATTAGATGACTTCAGGTTCAAATCTCACCAGCTCTTAGTCGAACTCGACGCAGCCACCAGCAAAATGATGATGATGGTTTCCGCAAAGGAAGTAGCGGGGGCTGACTGGGACGCCGCGACCCTACGCCATCACGATGCCTTCGAGGCTTGGAACTCTTTCCTCAACTCCCCCGAAAGACCTTTGAATAAACCGGTGCCGCCGACTCACTAGCGCTCGCTGGCAGATCATGGGCATTCACAACCGTCATGCCGAGGCGTTCGGCGATCAGGATTCCGGGTAAAGGCGGGTAAAGGGGACTGATTTATTTTATTTCAAGTGGTTCAGCCCCCATGTTTTTTGTCTTAGTGCGGTTTTAAACAATCCAACGCCTGATCTGCCAACGTTCTAGCCATGTCTATCAGGTGAACGGTGGAACACGCCATGCCCCGGTTTTCTCCTGTTGATCCCTGCACTGCACCTTCAGCCGTTGCGGCTGCACAGCGCAGCAATTCAGAGATTTGAGCGATTGCGTCTTCAAAGCTGACGTCTTGGTGAACGGTAAATATTGGGTGGGAGACGGGATCGGGTTGGAGGTAGTGACTCAAGGCGCGATCAAAGGCTTGGCGGTCCCGGGTGGTACGCGGTGGGTCTGGAACGATCTTGTCCATGCATAAGCTCCTACTGGTGGTGAGCCATCCTGATGTCGGTCTCACTCGACAAAAGGTGGCAGCTATGTGCAGGGTGAGAATACCGGACAGTAGGACTCCGGCCAGACCGAAGTCTGCCCGCACACAGCCGCCATAGAGCATGCTACAGACGGTAGTGGCGCTTGGCGCCTACTGGTTCCGGATTCTCACACCCGGTCGCTGATATGCAGCGACGGAGCGAAGACTAGCCAGTGATTCCAGCGGCCACAAGGCCAAAAGATTCTCTAGGAAACGTCCCGCAAGTTAAAGCGATTTGCCTTGCTGGCCATTAAAAAACCGAGAAGATTTTAAACAGAGGAAGCAAGGTCAAGGGGGCGGATTTATCTGATTACGTCCCCGACTCTAAATAGCCCCGCAGATTAACGTCTGCGGGGTTTTTATTGCCTATTGGAAAGTGCAATGGACGAAAAAAAGCCCGCAATCACGGGCCTTTCTCATTGCATCCCAACTTACTTGAACAGGCCGCCAATGGCGTTGATCGCATCCGCAGCCTTGTTCACGTTTTGCTGGCGTTGGGGATTGGTATCCACCTGCGCCTGAGCGTTGTAGGTGCTGTTGCTGCAGCTTTTGTTGGTTTGAGTCAGCGCTGCCTGGAACGCGGTCGCGCGCAAGGTATCGCCCTTGGCATTGGCCGCGTTGATATTCGTCTGCAGGTCGCGGATCTGTTGCTGGCAGGAGGCGTTATTGGCGTTGACGGTGTTGTTGCTGTTGCTGGCGCCCCCCAGGGCAGCTGACAGGGCGCCCGTGAGGGCAGTCAGGTCGGCGGCTTGGGCGGTGAGGGTGAACAGGCTGAACAGGGCGGCGGCGGGTGCGAGTTTGGAAAAGCGCATGGCAAACCTCAATGTTTTATTGCCTGCGCACATCCGGGGGCCCGAGCAAGCGCAGAACAATATCCGTATAGAAGTGAGCGCTCGGGTGCTGCGAAATATATTTGGTCAGTTTTTGACCTTCAATAGCGAAACGCCATAAATGTGAGTTGTTTCACGTTGTTTCTCGCAGATTGATGGGCTAAGACGGCGGGCGTTTACTTGAGAAGAAGTACCTGAATGGCTACGCACTGTGCCGCTTCACTTGGCGCAGTACCCACCCGACAGCCGCGTCAGTAGCGTCAATGCAACGATTGCCCAACCAAAGTTGAGTGCGACAAACATCCATTCAGGTGGATTTGCACCCAGGAAAAGCATCGAAGTAATGGTTAAAAAAACCACCAATACACCAAGAGGAAGCCAGTACCAAAGATTCGCCTGGCACTGAGACTCTTCTGTCTTCAACGGGTTATCTTCAGGGAGCGTCATGTTCGTTCGGCCTCGGTAACCTGCTGCGTCCTTGCCGGTGTTGAGCTCAAGAACGCTATCCTGAGCAATGGGTGTAGACGGTGCAAGGATAGCGAGGCTTCATTACGCTCTGCACCCTGGAAAGGGGCGGGTGGCCAAGGTAAGTCGGCGCGCTACCGACGTCACGTGAAGCTGCATGAAGCTTGCCGGGTAGCCGCGTAGACCGTGGCCATGGCATGCTCCCGTGCTCAGCATCCAGTCAAGGAAGAACGATGTCGACCTATGCAATCACGGCCCCCTGCTTTGCGCAGATGTTGCGCTCGCTCAAGGGGCTTTTGTCCAAAGGCGAGGCACATGCCGGCGAGTTGGGCTACGACCCGCAAAACCTGCTGAGCGCGCGGCTGGCGCCCGACATGCACACCCTCGCAACGCAAGTCCGGTTTGCGTGCACCCAGGCCCAGGAGTCGGTCCAGCGTCTCACCCATCAACCGCTGCCGGTTCTGAGTACACCCGCAACCCTGAGCGAGGCGAGTGGGTTGATCGAGCAAACTCTGCAAGCCCTCGCCTCGGCAGATCGCGAACTCATCGATAGCAGCGAGCGTACTATCTCGATAGCGCTTCCCGACGGCACTGTTTTCGACATGACTGCCCACGAATACGCGGTCAATTGGGCGATTCCACAGTTCTATTTTCACCTGATGACCGCCTATAACATCCTTCGCCATAACGGTGTGCCGCTCGGCAAGGCCGATTACGTGCCGCATATGTTCGCCTTCGTGCGCACGCAATAGGCAGCGATCCGAATGAATGGACCCTCGTCCTGCACATAAGCGTATGGTAGGTGTTAAACACGCGTATTGAGGTACCCACCATGGACGATCTGCTCGGCACCCGCCTGAAAGAAGAACGCAAGGTCCTGGGGCTTTCCCAACAGGAGTTCGGCGCGATTGGCGGTGTCGCTGCGAATGCCCAGGTGCATTACGAAAGCGGTGCTCGACTGCCCAAGTCCGATTACCTGATAGCCATCCGGCGCAAAGGCGTGGACATACTCTACGTGCTGACGGGGGAGCGGGCGGTTATCAATCTGGACGCGCTCAGCGACAAGGAAACGTTGATCATCAACCATTACCGCACGCTGGACGGGATGGATCAGGATGCGATTGCGCAGATTACTTCCTCGTTGTCTGACAGCTAGCAACGAGGAAGTCCCGGATTTGCTTTGCGCCAGGCTAGAAGCTGTCGGTCGTCCTGAAGTTGCCGCCGCCTGTACTGCCTGACGACGGAAGGCTGATGGTGTTGTTATTGCTGTTGCTGTCGACGGTGATGACGCCGTAGCTGATAGGGCTGATCGATGCGCTGACATAGCCCCGCGTCGAGCCGGCGGCTACCTGGCTGCGGCGCACGATTTTAAGGCCCCGGCCAAGCACATCCACCACTTGCCCAAGTGTCACGTCCTGCGTCATGTAGCCGGCTACCAGCCGCTCGAAGTCTGTCGACAGGTCAAAGTAAACATCGCGACCGGTAAAGTCATCGGTGCGAACTCTACGCTCCAGATCTTTGGCGCGCTGGTAGTCGCTCTTATACAGCTTGATTGCATCCTCGGCCTCCGCCAACTTCTGTAACACCATTACCAAGCGCAGATGCGAAGTTTGCAGTCGCTCGACGATCAGGTCGTCAGCCGCGTCCGGAGTCTGGCTGGCGAGGTCAATCAATTCGCCGATGCTGCGGGTTTTCAATTGGTCAGTGAGCAACTGCCGAGCACGCTGGTACTGCGGGTCTTCGTTGCGCAAGTAGCTACCGAGCTTTTCCTGGATAGCATTCGCCTGGCGCTTGGCGTTGTCGATCACCTGTTGCAGGGCGTCGAGCTCGGGCTGTATTGAGGACTGCCCGAGTTGGTCTCGTGCCTGAGTCAGTTGCGCATCGACACTTGTGCTCAGGTTGCTGATCAGATCGCTGCGTTCGGCCTGCAAGGCTTCGTTTCGCTCATCAAGGGCGATCAGGCTAAGCTCGTTTTTGCGGTTGGCGAGGTAATTCACCTTGGTGGCCAGCCAGTTGTCCATCCAGCGGTTCAGTCGGTTTCGCCGGTATTGGTCGGTGCCGAAAGCGTGCCCGCGCAGGTAGACGTAGACCAGGTTCGTTTCATAGCCACGGCGCTTCAGCGCGCACTCCTGGCGCAGTTCCTCATAACCGCTGATGTGTTCGCGGTGGGCGGCTTGGGCCAGGTCCAGTTGCTCGACCTGACGCGCATAGTCCGGGTTCAGCTCCAGGGATAGCCGGGCTTGTTGGTCAAGAGAGTCGGCCCGTGCTTGCAGCTTTTCCTTGCTGGCCAACGCCCGGGCCACGTCATGCTCAGCCTCACGCAGCTCCCGGTGGAGCAAGTCCTGAGACTGTTGGCGCATTTTCAGGGCGGAGGCAACTTGCACGTTCTGCGTGTCGCCCAGTTGCAGGTGCAGGGCGGCGATGTGGCCCAGGCGCAGGGTCAGATCCTGCTCCAGCGCCAGTTGCTCGCCGAGCAGTTCAGACAGTTGTCGCTCGGCCGTACGAATCCTCAGCTCGGCGTTGCGGGAGTTACGTTCGGTGATGCCGATCAGGGTGTCAGGCGTCATGTCTTCACCACTCCAATATCGTTTCGAGCGGGTCGGTGGTCCGTTGGCTCAAATAGGTGACTTCCATTCTGCCCGCCGGCTTGCGGCCGATCACGCGGTGGGTCAGGTGGCCGTCGTCGAGTTTGTCGGCCTTGACCTTCAGGTATTCGGCCTGCGGCACCCGCACAGCGAACTGGCTGGCCCAGGCGCCGGTGCCGGTCTCAGTGCTGACGGTGGGCAGCAACACCGGCCTGTCCGACAGGTCGACGGCTTCAACAACCAAATACCAGCTCTTGCCCTGGGTCGAACCAGGATTGGAATTACACAGCGCCTTGTCGTAGCAGCGCTCGACACCAGACGGTGTGCCGGGCCGGTCAACAACCCGGATGGTTACCTCCTTGGGGATCAGTTCGGTGTTGGCACGCAGGGCCCTGAGTTGGCCGCCGGCTTTTTCGATCTCGAATTTCCCGATGAGGTCTTTGATCATGACCAATTCGGCCTGCATGCCAAGCGTCGCTTTGCTGTCGGCGGCGGGCAGGTGAATGTCGGCGACCTTGCGGGTCAACTCGTTGAGCTGGTCGGTCATCGGCTGGACCGCCTTGACCTTGGCCAAAAACGCTTCCAGCACGCCAATCTGTTCGTTGGCGTAATCGACCCCCGAGGTATCGACCATGGCCAAGGCATGTTCGGCCTTGGTGTTCAGGCGGGGCAGGGCACTGAACACATCGCTGCCCTCAAGATAGGCCGGATCCTGTTGCACGGCGCTCAGGCGAGCCTTCAGGCTGGCGATGTCTGACTGTTTCTGTGCCACGTTCGTCTCAACGGCGATGGCCGCTCGTTGAGCCTCTTGGATTTCGTGCCTGGCGACCATCACCCGGCTGCATTGCACCACCAGCAAGGTGACCGCGATGAGCTGAATGGCGAGTATGCCGCGATGGCGCTTGAGCAGTACCTTGCTCCAGAAACGGTCAAGCGCACTCAGTTCCGGGGCCTCGAACACCAGGCGTTTGGAAAAGAATTCGCGCACGCCCTGGTCGATCTGCGCTTCGGTGAATTGAATGCCGTTGTTCTGGTAATACTCACGGATGCGCGCCGCCACTTCGGCACGGCGTTGAGGCAGGCTCAGGTCCTTTTCCACGGCCATCTGCTGGTGGCGCAGTTGATCCACCAGCGCCATCGCGCCCAGTTGCTCGGAGAGGAGAATGTCGCTCATCAAGCAGCCTTGGTCAGCAATGCGGCGAACTTGCGTTTGGCCTCTTCGACAGCTTCGGCGATGTCACGGGACGCGTTGCTGGATTCAGCGCGGTAGGTTTCCGTCAGGCCGTGCATGTCCGTCTGGAAACTCAGGGTGGCGTCGGCCAGGGCGCGCACCGAGTCGACCTTGATCGTGGTGCCGTAGCTGGCCTGGACCGCCGCTTCCAGTTGCGTGTTGCCGGTGCTGCCCAGGGCTTCAAGACCCTTGCTGATGCCTTCGGTGGTGGCATTCAGTGTGTTGGTGGCTTCGGCCAGGCCGCTGTTGCTGGTGAACGACACGGCGAGGCCGGTCAACACCACTTCGTTGGTAGAGAAGAACGAGACCATGCGCTGGTACTGGCGCTCCTTGATCACATGCACCTGGTTGATCCGGGCGAAGACCATTTCGGCCGTGTTGTAGCCGACCTTGAGGTCATCGGCGATGTCCTTGACGATCTGGTAGCGCTTGTCTTCGTCCTGCAGGGCGCGTACGGCTTCGTCGCGGCGCAGCTCCAGGGCCGCGCGCTCGGCCGGCGCCAGGGTTTCGGCAGCGGTGACTTGGGCGTTGGCCTCGTTCAAGGCCTGGGTCCGCTGCTCCAGCACCTGGCCGGCCGTGGCGAGCACTTGCTGGGCATCGACCTCGGCGGCTTTCATGG
The DNA here is from genome assembly GCF_052682255.1 of Pseudomonas sp. 32A. NCBI lineage: Bacteria > Pseudomonadati > Pseudomonadota > Gammaproteobacteria > Pseudomonadales > Pseudomonadaceae > Pseudomonas > Pseudomonas sp. 32A. The sequence goes on from NZ_JBQYLY010000001.1 coordinate 6,104,706, forward strand.
CCATGCGGAAGTCCAGGTAGGCCTCCAGAATCACGGTTTCCCGGGCGATCTGGTCATTGGCCGACTTGCACACCTGCAGGTATTTTTCACGGATCTCGCTGAAGCGGCTGGGGATCGAGCCACGACGCAGGTTCATCCAGCTCAGCTTGAGTTTCTCCAGCGTATCCAGGCGTCCGTCATCCATCCAGCCGGCCATGGCGGCCGCGTCTTCGCGGATCGAGGTGAAGCTTTGGGTGATGTCCATGAAGCGTGTGGAGATATCCATCCCGGCGATCTGTTCGCGAACCACGCTGTTGAAGGTGGTCGACTGTTGCAGCACGGCAGCGATAGCGGTGACTTTGGCGGTGTCGTACTGGGCCACGCGGTCCAGCAATACCAGGACCGGTGCATCTGGAACCGGCTGCAGAAGATTGATGCCCAGGGTCCGCAGGCCAGTCAGCGCGCGGTCGAGGTAGTTGCTCATCGAGTGTCCTTTCAGGATGTGTTCGGCACAGGTGCAGAGAAGTGCGCAAGTATACCGATCAATGAAGGCAAACCAATGGCAGTTTGGTGGGAAGGCGCTTGTTGGCAGGCCTGACGAAGTGTATGCCTTTATCTGCCCGTAGCTGTACGGGGCGCAGGCTGGCGCAACGTTCTACTGTCACGGCCACAGTACTCGTTCGGATGTCGCGCCATGCTTATGTCTTCAAGCCTGTTGTCAGCCTTTGCGCTGTTCGCCTTTGTGTCCTCAATCACCCCTGGCCCGAATAACACCATGTTGCTGGCGTCGGGGGTGAACTTCGGTTTTGTCCGCTCGATTCCCCATGCGCTGGGCATCAGCATTGGCTTCATGTTGTTGGTGATCGCAGTGGGATTGGGGCTGGGTGAAGTGTTCAAGGCGTTGCCGTGGGCCTACACCGTATTGCGCTATGTAGGGGCGGCGTATTTGCTGTACCTGGCGTGGAAGATTGCGACCTCCAGTGCGATGTCCGATGACACCGATGACAAGCGCAAACCCATGACCTTTCTCGGCGCGGCGGCGTTTCAGTGGGTGAACCCCAAGGCCTGGGTCATGGCGCTGGGTGCGATCACCACCTATACGCCTGCCGACGGTTATGTCACCAACGTGCTGTTGATTGCGGCGGTGTTTGCCCTGGTGAACCTGCCCAGTGTTTGTGTGTGGGCCGGCTGTGGCAGCGGCTTGCGCAATGTGTTGCGCGAGCCACGTTGGTTGCGGCTGTTCAACTGGTCGATGGCGGGATTGTTGGTGCTGTCGTTGTATCCGATGTTTTTTGCCGGCTGAAACTCCCTCTGACGTCAGGCGAGGGGAGGGATCCTAGACCGGTGAGATGGTGGCAAGCAGACCAATCGCAATGGTCAGCGCAAGAAAACCGAACAGGAAAAATGCCATCTTAGCCATAAGGCCTCCGAAATGAACGGGCCGGCAGGACGGTTCCTGTCGGGCTCCACGGGCGTGTCGGGAGTGGGTGTATTGTCAGGGCAGGACGGGTTTCGATACAGGGGCAGATGCACAAGAAAAAAGCGTATCAGATGCTCCCCGGCGCCGCAGGTGCCGTAAAACGGGGGGCGCTGGTTTTCAGGGATCAGGCAATAAATAGCGGCTCAGTTCGGTCAAGGAACTAACCTTTTGTGCGGGGTATCGTATTCACCATCCCACACAGGACGTTTTTCATGAGCATTGGGGCGAGGTTAAAGGCAGAACGTGCCAGGCTTGGCTATTCTCAAGCGGCGCTGGGCAAGGTCGGAGGCGTTGAGACCAATGCCCAGGGGCGTTATGAAAACGGCGTGCGTTTTCCACGGGCAGATTACCTGGCGGCGGTTGCCAAGGTCGGTGTCGATGTGTTGTTTGTCATCACCGGCAATCGCGCCGACGATGGCAACACCGCTTCAGCCAAGGCGGCCGAGGCATTGGACAGCGCCACCGAGTGCCTGGAGAAGGCAAAAGAGTTGATTCACTGAAGCGGTTTGCATCGGGGCGAGTAGGCAAATGGGCAAAACATTGGCTGCGCTGTCGTTTTTGATGACTCTGATTTGGGTTTCAGTGGTCATTGCGGTAATGACTTATCTTTCCTGATGCGCCTGGTGGCGAGTGCGGCCGTTGCACAAGCGGCCGGCGCTGCTATTGCCCACCACTGCGGCCGAAATCTGTAGATCACTGATCTGGCGAGCTTTTTTGTTTGCCGGGGAGCGGCCTGTTTGTTTGAAAAAGCCCGCGCCCGACCTTGCATCGAGGGGGCTGGATCTATATATTCCCTAGCCTGCTGCAACGCTCAAGGGCTTTTGAAGCTGCTTGGCTCGCTGTATAGCGCTACCGCCCGAATGGCGAAACTGGTAGACGCATGGGACTTAAAATCCCCCGCTCGTAAGGGCGTGCCGGTTCGATTCCGGCTTCGGGCACCACAATATTCAAGGACTTGCGTGATTTATCAGGCAGGTCCTTTTTTGTTTCCGCTCTGCAATTTCAAATGTTGCTCCGCAACTCACTTGGTTGGCGGATGCCCAGTCAGGCTTTTTACTGAGGGTTCTTAGTCTGATTCGAACACGATGGATCTTAGGTAAACTCAAGGATGTAGTAGATGCGTAATACCTGGTTGCTGCTGTTTGTTTCGTCCATCGCCCTTGCTGGTTGTGGCGGGATCCCCTCTGTTCCCTATGTCGATCCGCCTCAGTCCGACAATACGGCCCGAGTTCGTGTGATCACCAATTCCAACGTGTTTGGCGACAGCGTAACTGGCAGCTGTGCCCCGGAAACTCGCCACAAAATGGCTGAAGCGGGTCGCTTCTCAGAGGACGGCCAGCCGAGCATTAACTACCCTCAGTACCCACTTAAGCCGGCCAATCTTGGAATGCCGGGAAGGGTTTCACCCAAACTTCAGCAGTACATCGGAGCCGTTCGGATGGCCGAAGGTTTGTACACCGAGATGGTGGCTGAGTACCGCGTTAAAACAGATGCATCCTTTCAGGTTGCGACATTAGGCGCGTCGGCCGGCAGCTACGGCAGCACTTACGCTATGTGCCCAGGCCAAGCGAAAGTATTCAAACTGGAGCCCGGAAAAGACTACGAGGTTCTGGTCGGACTCAGCAGCGCACCCAACGCGGATGGAAATGCGGTGATTGTGTGCATGTTTGGCGTAGTCGAGCTTGTCTCTGTTCCTAACCTGCCGATTGCATGGCCGAAAAAAGTCGGGGGCACGCTGTCGCCACAGAAGCTTTGCAAGGGTTAAGTAGCACGGCTCATATTTTTTACTTGGTTTCCACATCTGAGCCCGGCGCGATTGCTGGGCTTTTTCGTTTTTTGGCGCCAGAAATAAGAAGCCCGGCGCTGGGCCGGGCTTCGAGGTAATAGCGTCAGAAACTAACGATGCTTGTTCTTGTGTTTATGCTTGTTCTTGCCATTGTGCTTCTTACCATCAGATCGATGATTGCTCTCATCGTCCGCCAGGTTGTTCCCTAGCGCGCCACCCGCGGCGCCGCCGAGACCTGCACCGATCGTCGAGCCAGTGGCGCCGCCCAGGCGATTACCAACAAGTGACCCGCCAGCTGATCCGATACCGCCACCTAACGCGGCTTCCGCTCTGTTGCCTCTTTGAGCGCCGACAGCACTGCCGGCAGCACCCCCTACGCCTGCGCCTACCGCCGCGCCCGTTGAGCCGCCGAGCTGTTGACCTACGATATTGCCAAGTGCACCACCAACGCCGCCTCCCAGAGCGGCTGTGCCATCTCCGGCTGCCATCGCGCCTTGCGAAATGAGGACACCCAGAACCAGGGCGGGTAGTGTCATTTTCATTTTTTGAACCTCTATGGGTTGTCAGCAGGCGCTCACGGTTTAAAGCACGCCTGGCATTAGGACTGGAGCGAAAGTTTGAAGTTCTCTAAGGGCAGTGCCCGCAGGCGAATGGTTGTAACAAGATATGCCGTGTTGGGTCTGGCTGCAGTTGGCAGGTACAGGACTGACAATATGACGGGAAGCTGGCAAGCATCATAGGGATGGTTACGCTAGGGTGCAGATTCAGCGGTGATTCTGCCGACATGGCGCTTATGTCGGCCGGCCTAGCATGAGGAGATCCTATGTCCACTTCCAAGCTCACTTCACGGGTTTTCAGCACGCCCCGTCACACGACGCATTATGTAGAGCAGGGGCCTGCCGATGGCCCATTGATGATGTTCCTGCACGGTTGGCCTGAGCTCAGTTTGATCTGGCGTGCGCAGCTGGAAGCGTTCGCAGCTAAAGGCTGGCACTGCGTCGCACCCGACATGCGCGGCTATGGTGGCTCCTCTGCGCCTGCCGCCATCGATGCGTACACGATTGAAAACATCGTGGCAGACATGGCAGAACTTCATGACCACCTCGGTGGAATGCCCGCAATCTGGGTGGGCCACGACTGGGGCAGCGTTGTGGCAGGTGAGTTGGTCGCTCATGAACCTCAGCGCAGCCGCGGCGTGGTGCTGATTTCGGTCCCGTACTTCCCCTCCACGAACGCGCTGCCGACGCTGGTGCCGCTGGTAGACCGAGGGATTTATCCGGCAGACCAGTATCCAGACGGTCAATGGGACTATTACCGCTACTACAACACGCACTTTGCGTCCGCCGTCGCTGATCTTGATGCGGACAAAGCCGCGTCGCTGGCGTCGATTTATCGGCGAGGCGACCCTGCGAGCATCGGCAAGGTTGCATCCAATGCCGAAGTGACCAGCAAAGGCGGGCGGTTTGGCGAAGCGCACCGGGCGCCACCCACCCGACCCGACCCCGCGCTCTGGCCCGAGGCGGACTTCGCTGTGTTGGTGCGGACTTTCGAAGAGCAGGGTTTTGGCGCGCCCTGCGCGTGGTACCTGAACGACGATGCCAACATCGAGTACGCCCACCGAGCGCCCAACGGTGGACGCCTGTCATTGCCCGTACTGTTTGTGAACGGCGATTACGACCAGATGAATACCATCAAGGGCAATCGGTTGGGCGATCCAATGCGTGCGGCCTGCGCAGATCTCAGCGTGACAAGCGTGTCCGGCGGGCATTGGCTGCCAGTGGAGTGCAAGACGGAACTCGTTGAGGCCATCAGTACCTGGCTACAAAGTAGAGAACTCGGTAGTTGATCGTTATTTAGCGTCTTTGAGATCGCTCTACCTCTGCTTATATTGCCCGGGTTGTTCGCGATGGCTGGCGGAACGTATGATCGCCACGAGTGCCCTTATCCGGGCGCTGAGACTCACACCCTTTGAAGGACATGAGCATGGAAAAGCACTTCGGTAATTCAGGCCTGTTCAAGGCTGCTTCGTATCACTGCAACACGCTCCTGGGCAGCGGCATCGCTCGCTGGGAGCTGAAAAATATTGCGTTGAATACGAAGGAGTTTTTGATATGTCCAAAGAACTACTCGGAGTTTCTGCTCTAGGGTTGATGGTGCTCGGTGAGTTTTGTGCAATCTACAGTGAGGTGGTAACCGCCAAGCTTGCCCAGACAGGTAATGGTTCATGGGAAGGGTTCGTCATTCCCGTTGTGATCATGTGTTTTGCCGGGCTTTGCCTGCTGGGTGCGTATTGGCTGGGGTACATGGCTGTCGGTGATATCTGGATCGTCACCGTGGTCTCAGTCACCTCTTTGCTACTGCTTGAGCCCGTGGTGGTCTGGTCGCTGTTTCATGAAGCACCAGGGCGTGGCGCACTCATCGGGTTCGTCCTGGGAGCCTTGGGCATGCTTTCCACTGTACTGCTTTAACTCAGCCTCTGGCCTGGCGAACAAACGCTGGGTCAGATCCCCCCAGTGGTTTTCTTCAACTGTTCCAGCAGGTGCGCCCATGCAAAGTTCTCCTCCTGAAGGCTTACCCACTTATCGGATTCTGACAGGCAAGGACGATGCCTCCTTCTGTCACCGAGTCTCTGAAGCCCTTGCTCTGGGCTACCAGCTTTATGGTTCGCCAGCGGCAACTTTTAACGGCGAATACGTTGTCGTGGCACAGGCCGTCGTTTGGAATCCCGATAACTAGCCCGTCTCAGTGAGCGACGCGCGGGGGGAGTCACGACGACTCAGCCATGAACAGGGACGGACATTGCCGGTGATCAATTCAGCCTTGCGGGTGTGGTGTGCAGTCAGTGTGCTGTGCATCGCCTCGTTTACCATGGTGACTTCCGAGTTCGCCCCCATTGGTTTACTGTCGCAAATATCTGCCGACCTGGATCAAGCCCCCTCTACCGTCGGGCTGACCGTAACGCTATACGCCTGGATCGGGGCGGCCAGCGGCTTGCTATCCAACTGGTTGAACCGCCGGGTTCCCCGCAAGGCGCTGCTGATTGCGTTGATGTTGATACTGGCCTTATCAAACGGCCTGGCAGCGTTTTCCCCTGAGTTTTCCTCTCTGCTCGGTGCCCGCGCCGTCGGCGCATTGGCCCATGGCGTGTTCTGGGCCATCGTGGCAGCCACCGCTGCGCATATTGTGCCGTCGCACCGCGTGGGGCTGGCCACCTCGATTGTGCTGGGCGGCATCACGATCGCCACGGTCATGGGCGTACCGCTGATTAATCTGGTGGGCCAATACGATGGTTGGCGCACGGCCTTTATGTGCCTGGCCGTGATGTGTCTCGCCAGTGCCGGTGCGATGGCCCTGGTGCTGCCTTCCCTGCATATTCCCTCACTGGCCAAAGGTCTGGGCTTTGCGGTGGTGCTGCGGCGCAAGGACCTGATGATCACCTACGTCATCACCGGCCTGACGGCGGCCGCGCATTTTGGCGCCTACACCTTTGTCGAACCGTTTATAGGCCAGGTACCCGGCATTACTTCGTATTTGATTGCTGTATTGCTGTTTGCTTTCGGCGCCGCAGGTTTTCTGGGCAACCTGCTGAGCGCGCTGTTTATTGATCGCTACTTGAAGGCGTTCATTTTGCTGGCGCTGGTTGCGATGGCATTGGCGTTGGTGACCTTGGGTATCTACGGTCCGCTGCTGGGGTTCGCGCCCGTGGTGACGTTACTGGTGATCTGGGGCGTGGCCATTTCCGCTTTGTTTACCGGCCTGCAGACGTGGGTCTTGAGGATCGCCGGAGATCACATGGTACCGGCGACTGCGCTCCATACCGCCGTGCTGAACAGTGCAATCGGGCTGGGTGTGATTATCGGAGGGAGCGCGTTGGATGTGGCCGGTTTCAAGGGGGCGATGCTGTCGGCCGGCGTGGTGATTGTTCCGGCTATTGTCCTGATGATTGCAGCAGGGCTGCGCGCTCGGGCAGCTCCCGTTTTGTCGTAGCCTGAAATTTCGGGCGCTATAAAGACCGCAGCGCGTTAAAGTAATCGGCCTTTTGAGACGCAGCATAGCGTCGGATGATTAGCCTCACTTCGCACACCAGAACGTCAACGGAACTGCGTTTATGAAATACAGCTGGATCGCACTTGTCTTACTGCTTTGCGCCTGCACGAGCGGCCCCAACCACCAGGAGCAAATGGTAGAGAAGCGCTTATGGGAATATCAGTTGCTCACTCACCTCAACCACTTCAAGTCCTATCCCGAAGAAGCTCGCCTGCAAAGGCTGACCGGCATGGTCAGAGTGGCCTTTGTCGTCGACGCCAAAGGCAACCTGATACGCCACAAAATTGTCAGCCATACAGGCTCGGATCTTTTCGTCGGGGCTGTGGAGGCGTTGATTCCGGCGGCGTCGCCAGTGCCTGCGCCGCCGCCCTCCATGCTGCGTAAAGGCGAAATCGAAGTGGTGGCGCCCTTTGTATTCTGCATCGAGCAGGGCGCTTGCACCGGCTCACCGCCGCAGCGAATTTAGCGAAAATCGGTGGACAAATAACAGGCAAAGAAAAGCCCGCGATGGGGAACGCGGGCTTAAAGGGTTTCACCAGGAGCTGAGATGACCATAGGCGCCTGGGTGTGAAAGGTGTGTGAAAGAACAGCGCATCGCACCGCCAGTTGGACATTTCCGAGCCCCGGCGTTTGCCGGGGCTTTTTCGTATACGGCGTCCAACGCCTCACGGGAACAAGTATTCAAAAACGCAGTCATAGCGATGTGCCATCTCGGCAGATCAGAAAGGAATCAATTGATGTCTATCATGGGTAAAGCTTCGTTCGCTGTTGTCGCGTCGTTGTTGATCGGTGCAATGGCCCCGTCAGTTCAGGCGGCGAGTCCGGCGCGGTGGGGGGAATTCGGTGCGTCGGTCGGTAACAAACTCACCGCGAGCAGTTCGGGCGCAGGTGGCGAATATTTCCTGCACCCGTCGGACATTTCGGTAGGTGACATTCAGGACATGCGCGACTTGCTCAAGCGCAATGACAGCGAAATCCAAAGCCTGGAAAGCAAGCTGGACGGCCAGGCACGCGCCCTTGAAGACCTGAAGAAAAACACCGGCTCAAGTTCCAGCTCCAGTGACGGCCAACTGTCGGAGCTCAAGCGCACCGTATCCGATCAGAAAAACACCATCGATAAACTCAAGAGCGAGATTGAAGACCTCAAGCGCAATTCAAGTTCCAGCTCAAATTCCAGCTCCAGCGAACTGTCCAGCCTCAAAAGCACCGTCAGTGATCAGAAGCGCAGTCTTGAAGACCTCAAGCGCAGTGTCGACACCCTCAGCAGCAAGGTGAAATAAAAGCGCATCAGCGGTATTGGCGCCGAAAGCCTGGGCAAACGAGGCGGCCGTTACGGGGCCTTTTATCGGGTCAAACGGTGGGACATGACCACCATCGGGATCGCAGTGATGTCGGTGCTGAATGGGATTTCTGCCAGGCGTTCAAAGCCGCAGCGCTGATAAAACCGTTGTGCGCTTTCGTTGGTGTTGAGTACTTCGAGCCATAGCAGCGGTTGCTGGTGGAAGCGTGCAAGCTGGTGCACATGGTCCAACAACTGCTGCCCGTGGCCTTTGCCGGCCTCGGACTTCAGGAAGTAGATTTTTTGCAGCTCTGCGCCCGTTTCCTCGCTGCCTGGGATCGCCCGGTTCCAGTTGATTTTGGCGAACCCAACGACGCGTGCCTGCTCATCCCGGGCGAGTAACCAGCAATGCGCTGCGGGATGCTCAAGGGTGTCTTGCAGCGATTCGGGAGAGAAGTCCTTGTCCAGGAAATCCTGCATCCCCGCCGGGCTCCAGATGGCCGAGAAATGCTCGGTGTAGGTCTCGATGCCAATGTCACGCAGCACCGCACTATCGCTGACCGTCGCCTGTTTGATACTGATCATCTTCCCTGCTCCATAAAGCGCACGCCTGTGCGACGCCCGGTAGGTTACACCGCTTTACCCGGGTGTATGGTAGACCGGGCAACCTGGATTATCTCTGGAGAGAGAGGTGACTATGAGCACGCCCATGCTGAACAAACTGCATCTCAACGGCTATGACATCGTGCAGGTCAACAGTGGCCCGTGGCGGGTCTGTACCAAGGCCGACCGCCTGGCATCCTTCGGCTCCCGTGAGCAGGCACTGGCCTACGCCGCTGCGCTGCCGGGGTACAAGGCGAGGTCGAGGCCGGTGGCCAATGATGCTTGAACCTCAAAAGCCTCGGTCAGTCCGGGGCTTTTTTTTGGGAGGTTCTTGATGACAATGGGCGTGCTGTTGGCCGCCTATCGTCGTGCCCCGGCTGCTTGAGCTAAACGAATGGCTGGCCGCTGAACCCGCGTGGCAGGCGCTGACGGCCTGGGAGGTCAGTCAGGCGCTGTGTCCAGGCGCTGCGCCAGTCAACAGCGACATGTTCCGCTTTAGACCTGCGTGCAGCACGTCGGGCGGCGTTGCGTTGGGTGCGGCGGGCTTCCTTGAAGGCTTCGGTGTTACGGCAGGTACGGCATTTGACTCGCTTCAGTTCGGTGCTGGAAGGGAGGTTATTGCCGTGATGACCGCAGGCAAGGTGGCCGGCGACTTTGAAGTGAATGACCATGTAAGCGTCTCCTTCTGGGGGGATGCGTCGCATCGGCAAGCTGTTGATGCGCGCGGGCAGGGCGGCCAGCCGTTGGCTTACTTCACCGCTCTGTCCTTTATGACAGTTCGCGGCCCCATGCGTTCGTTTGAGGGGATTTCGCGGCCGTCGACCCCCATAACGCCTGCTGCTGTTCGTGACGCACCCGCTCGTTTACTCTCCAGGCACACACACAATGTGAATGGAGTGGAAGATGAGTCATCAAGAGTCCCAGGAAGGCGGCTGCCGTTGTGATCGGGTGCGGTTTATCGTGACCGAAAAACCACTGATCACCATGGCGTGCCATTGCACCGGCTGCCAGAAGATGTCGTCCAGCGCGTTCTCCTTGAGCGCGCTGATCCCCGCCAGCGGATTTACCATCACCCAGGGCAACCCGGTGATCGGCGGGTTGCACGGCGTAGACCGCCATTACTGCTGCCCGCACTGCATGAGTTGGATGTTCTCCCGCCCGAATGGCGTCGAGGACCTGATCAACCTGCGGCCCACCATGTTTGATGATGTCAGCGGCTATGTGCCATTCATTGAAACCTGGACCAGTGAAAAACTGCCGTGGGCGTCTACGCCGGCGCAGCACAGCTTTGCGCAGCTCCCGGAGCGGGAGGATTTTCCCGCGCTGATTCAGGCGTACGCCGAATACAGCGCCGGTTGAACTAATCCATTAGCGCCAGCAAGTCGGTGTCGCCCACGTCGCGCCCGGCCTGGGTCAGCAGCGTGGTCACCTGGCCCCGGTGGTGGGTCTGGTGATTGAAGAAGTGCACGAGCAACGCATGAAAATTCTTGTGCATGGCTGTGCCTGCCATGTTGCGGTAGGCCAGTGGCTGATCCAGCTCCGGCTCGCTGATGGATTGCGTCCAGTCGATGATGATCTGGTCGAGCCAGGCGCGATGGGCCGACAGTTCACGGATATTGGCGAAGGCCAGTTGATCCAGGCGTGGCGGCAATGCCAAAGCGCTTAGCGGTGCCAGTGCGGCAAAGCCTGCCGGATGCTCGGCGAAACGCTTGAGCCAGACGCGGTCACCCAGGGCGAGGTGGTTCAGCGTGCCAAGGATCGAGCCGAAGAACGCACCACGGTCGGCTATCAGATCCGCGTCGCTCAGGCCGCCGGCCGCCTCGTACACCTTGCGGTTCATCCACTGGTTGTAGGTCGCCATCAAGGCAATCTGCTCGGTACGGGTCACGTGGGGCTTCCTCGATAGGCGGGTGGCACCATCATAAAGCGCGCCTGTCGGGCGGTCATGGTGTTCTGGCGCAGCCGGTCTATTGTTGTTGATCTGGAACTCTGCGCCCTGGGAGGGTGACACCATGAATACCGGCGATCTACTGGAACAATTGCTGCGCGCGGGCCAAGCCTCGACGAGCCAACAGGGCGGCTCTGCACCGGCGTCTCAGGGCGGGCTGGGTGGCTTGGGCGGGCTGCTTGGCGGTTTGCTGGGCGGCCGTGGTGCTTCAGCTTCAGGCGGTGGCGGCCTCGGTGGTTTGCTCGGTGGACTGGGCGGCATGCTCGGCGGAACCCGCACCGCGCCCCAAGCGCGCACCGGCGGCACCAACTACGCGGCGCTGGCGTCCCTGGGCATGATGGCGTTCCAGGCGTATCAGGCGTGGCAGCGGCAACAGGCGTCGGCGCCGCAGGCGGCGTTGCAAACGGTTGATCAATTGTCTGGGGCGCAAGTCGAAGAGCACAGCCACGCCGTGCTGCGCGCATTGATCGCGGCGGCCAAGGCAGATGGCGAGATTGATGAGCGCGAGCAGCTGATGATCTCGGCCGAGATCGGCAAGCACACCGATGATCCCCAATTGCAGGCGTGGCTGGATGCCGAGGTGGCCAAGCCGCTGAATGCGGCGGATTTTGCCGAGTTTGCCGGGGACCCGGCAGTGGCGGCCGAGGTGTACCTGGTCAGTGTGCTGCTGGTGGATGATCAGCAGGACGCGGAGCGCAATTACTTGGATGAGCTGGCTGGGCAGCTGAAGATTGACCCTGAGTTGCAGGTGCATCTGGAGCAGCAGGCCAAGGGACAGGTTTAAATCGCTGCGGCAAATCTTGCGCCGAGCTTTCGTGATGAGGGAGCTTGTCTGTGGCGAGGGGGCTTGTCCCCCGTTGGGCTGCGAAGCAGCCCCTCTCAGAGCGCTACGTTCATTCAGATTGAATCAAACCGTCAGTTTTGGGGCTGCTGCGCAGCCCAACGGGGGACAAGCCCCCTCGCCACAGGCGGTGTACATATCTTGAGTTGTTAGAACCGCAGCGTGGCTCCCGTCGTGAGCCACTGATGTTGATCCCCGATCAAACTGCGTCCCACCACCAGGTCCACATCCACATTCTTGCCGATGTGTAGCCTTGGCCCCGCCTGCCACGCCTGGTCGCCACCTTGCTGGCCGTAACGTTCGGCGATCAGCGTCAGCGAGTCCATCACGCTGTATTCAAACCCGGTGCCCCAGGTCGGCCGATGAGTCTGGTCGCCGTCGTTGTAGGCATGGCTCCAACCCGCGTTGAAGTTCAGCCGCAGGGCCTCTAACGGCTGCCAGGTAAACGGTACGTTCAAGTCCGCGCCATCAAACGAATGCTGACGGTTCAATGCGTAATGCACGCCGGCAGACGCGGCCAGTTCCAGGCCCAGGTCTTCCCGGGTCCACAGCTGGGCCTTGAGCTGCGGATTCACCTGGGTTTCCCCATCGCCATCATGGTTGGCCCGTGACACGGCGGCGGTCCATTGCAACCAGGGAATGGCAGCGGCGGTGCAAGCGGGCGAAAGGGTTTCGCTGTGGGTGGAGCCGTCGTGTCGATTGGCGGAGAACCAGGCGTCGACATTGCATTCGCCCGGGGCATTGATCGCGCCATCGTCGACCATGTAGGAGCCGCCGGCCGCATTGGCATTCGACATCAGGCTGAGTACCAGCACGATGCCCGCCGTCACGCCGACGAAAATCAGGTTGCGCCGCACCGCCCGACGCTTGGAAGCGGGCAGGGGGTGAAAGGTTACGTGGGTGCTGCGGTTGCGGTATTTGGCGAAACCGTCAGGGGTGTGTTTCTTGTACATGGTGAACCTCGATCAACAGCCGGTGGCGTGTCCCGACCGGACTTGGCAGGGACGCGCCGTGATTCAAATGGAAAAAGGTGTGCAACGAGATGCGGCTACAACTGGGTTCTTCGTTCATGTCCGGATGCTCCAATAAGGGTTGATTCAGCTGTCTACGGTCAGCACATGGATGCCACAGGCCTTGGCCTGGCTCACCAGTTCCGAGGTGTCGTCGCCGCCGGGCAGCGCGATGATCACGTCGGGGCGGCTGTCAGTGAGCATGAACTGGTTTCGGTGACGCTCGGCTTGCTTGCCATGGCGTTGCCAGTTGGGTGGGTAACGCACCACGTCCACTCCCGTTTCCCGTGCCCAGTCCTCCACGTCGCTGCCCAGGAACTGACTGCCGCCGTGGATCAACACCTGCACCGGGCGCAAGCGGTGATAGGCATCCAGCACCTGGCGGGACATTTTTGTATCGGCGTAATGACGACCTGCACAGATCAAGACGCGCATGGTGTTGTTTCCTTGTATTGCGTATTGCCATTTATCGACGCGGGCGCAGTAAGCGGATGCATGTGCTGTTCAAGCTGCTGGAGAAACCCAGCATGAAGCGCATTTCCACGGCACTGAGCACGTTGCGCGCGTAGAGCCGCACGCCCAGCACCATCACCGCCTTGGCGGCCTGGGCCAGGGCGAACACCAATACGGCGCGTGTGGCGTTGTCGAGGTAGCTCATGAGTGTTTTCATCGCCTCTCTCCATCAAAGGCTGCGGTTACTGTAGGAGCGAGCTTGCTCGCGAAAAACCCGAGAGCACTGCGTTTAGCCAGGACACCCGCGTTATCGTTAACGACCTTCGCGAGCAAGCTCGCTCCTACACAGAGCCGATCAGTACCACTGCTTGAAGCGGCGGATGTAGAGGGTTTTCATCAGTTGAGCCACGCAGCAGTAGGCGACCAGAGTGCCCACCAGCCATGGGAAATACGCCAGTGGCAGCGGTTGCAGGCCGACCATCGCGCCCAGCGGCGAGAACGGTACGTAGATGCCCAGCGCGATCACGATGCAGGTCATCATCATCACCGGCCATGCGGCGTTGCTCTGGAAGAACGGGATCTTGCGGGTGCGCAGCATATGTACCACCAAGGTTTGCGAGAGCAGCCCCTCGATGAACCAGCCGGACTGGAACAGGGTCTGCATTTCCACGCTGTTGGCCGAGAACACGTACCACATCAGGGCAAAGGTGGTCATGTCGAAGATCGACGAGGTCGGCCCGATCCAGATCATGAAGCGGCCAATGTTTTTCGCGTCCCACTTGCGTGGTTTGGCCAGGTATTCCTTGTCCATCTTGTCCCACGGCAAGGCCAGCTGGGAGATGTCGTACATCAGGTTCTGCAGCAGCAGATGGATCGACAGCATCGGCAGGAACGGAATGAACGCACTGGCCACCAGCACCGAGAACACGTTGCCGAAGTTGGAGCTGGCGGTCATGTTCAGGTACTTCATGATATTGCCGAAGGTCTCGCGGCCTTTCAGCACGCCTTCTTCCAGCACCATCAGGCTCTTTTCCAGCAGGATGATGTCGGCGGATTCCTTGGCAATGTCCGTCGCGCTGTCCACCGAGATACCCACGTCGGCGTCCCGCAGGGCCGGTGCATCGTTGATGCCGTCGCCGAGGAAACCCACGGTGTGGCCGTTGGACTGCAAGGTCTTCAGTACTCGCGATTTCTGCAGTGGCGTCAGCTTGGCGAAGACGGTGCGTTCCTCAACCCGCAGCTTGAGGGTGGCGTCGTCCATCGCTTCGATTTCCGTCCCGAGCAACGGTACGCCAGGCTCCAGGCCGACCTGACGGCAGATCTTGCTGGTGACGATGGCGTTGTCGCCGGTGAGCACTTTGACCGCCACGCCAATTTCGCGCAGGGCAGCAATCGCCGGACCTGCGGTTTCCTTTGGCGGATCGAGGAAGGTCAGGAAGCCACGGATCACCAGGTTGCGTTCATCGGTTGTGGTGTACTGCTTGCGTGCGACGGCCTTGGGAATATTGCGGGTGGCCAGCACCAGCACCCGGAAGCCGTCCTCGTTGTAGTCCTGGGCAATCGCCAGCAACTCGTTACGACGACGATCATCCAGCTCGACGGCAACGTCACCTTCCATCACGTGGGTGGAAATGCTCAGCATCTCCTCGACCGCGCCCTTGCACACCAACAGGTGATCGTTTTGCGCGTCCTTGACCACAATCGACAGGCGACGGCGGATAAAGTCGAACGGCAGTTCATCCACCTTGCTGTAGGCGAACGGTATCTGGAACTTCGGGTTCTGCTCCGAGAACTGGACGACCGCCTGATCCATCAGGTTCTTCATGCCGCTTTGGTGATGGCTGTTGAGCCAGGCCAGGGTCAGCACCGAATCATCACGGTTGCCGAAGGCGTTGACGTGGTGCTCGAGGATGATCTTGTCCTGGGTCAGGGTGCCGGTCTTGTCGGTGCACAGCACGTCCATCGAACCGAAGTTCTGGATCGCGTTGAGGCGCTTGACCACCACCTTGCGCTTGGCCATGGCGGTTGCGCCCTTGGCCAGGTTGGCGCTGACGATCATCGGCAGCATTTCCGGGGTCAGGCCTACTGCGACCGCCAGGGCGAACAGCAAGGCATCGCTCCAGTCACCTTTGGAGAAACCGTTGAGGAAGAACACGATCGGCGTCATCACCAGCATGAAGCGGATCAGCAGCCAGCTGACGCTGTTCACCCCGCGGTCAAACGCGGTTTGCACCCGGGAGCCGACAATCGCCTTGGCCAGGGAGCCAAAGTAGGTGCGCGGGCCGGTGGCAACCACCACGGCTTGCGCCCGGCCACTGACCACGTTGGTGCCCATGAAGCAGATGTTCGGCAGGTCCAGCAGGTTGCCCTGGTCGGCCGCCGTGGAAGTGGCGGATTTTTGCGTGACGTCCCCGAGGGTGTCGTACTTCTCCACCGGCAAGGCTTCGCCAGTCAGCACGGCCTGGCTGATGAACAGGTCGCGGGACTCGATCAGGCGGATGTCGGCCGGGATCATGTCGCCGGCAGACAGCTGCACGATATCGCCGGCCACCAGGTCGCGCATCGGCACTTCCCGCAGGGTCGGCTTGGAGCCTACTTGCTCGCGGCGCAACACGGTGGCGGTGGTGCGCACCATGGCCTTCAAGGCCTCGGCGGACTTGGCCGAACGGTGTTCCTGCCAGAACCGCAGCAGGCTGCTGAGCATGACCATGGTCATGATAATGATGACTTTGGTCAGGTCGGCTTCTTCACCTTCCTGCAGGGGCAGCCAGTAGTCGGTGACGAAGCTGATGGCACCCAGGGTCAGCAGCACGTAGATGAACGGGTTGTTCAGTGCCTGGAGGAATTGCACGATGGCGTGAGGCGGCTTGTCGTGGGCCACCTCGTTGTAGCCTTCACGTTGCAGGCGAGCAGAGGCATCCAGTTCGGTCAGGCCATCCTTGGTTGCCCGGACATTGGCGAGGGTTGCCGAGAGGCCGTTCTGGGCTTCGCGGGCGGCACGCATCGACAGTTTGGTGTCGGTGTCCGTGCCGTTTTTCTTGTGCGGTTTCGGGTTTTTTACTGCGCTCATTGTGTGTACTCCTGTCGCCAATTTTTCGACAAAACATACCCGGTACTTACCTGATGACAGGCGAGCGAAAGCATGCCGAGTCGCTGACTGCGCGATCGGTTTAAATAAAGTGTTGGGTAACTTTCTACAGGCCCGCTAACAGCGCGTTAGTTAACTAGCGCGCAGCGGGCTACTACTGGCTTCGTCCATAGAGAACTCCAGCTAAACAATTAACGGATCATCAGGAAGTTGCTGTTTCCAGCCGGCTTACGCCGCGCGAGCGTCCACGTAGAGGCTCAGCATCAGGTTCGCTTGCGCGACCAGGCTGGAAACGTCCCGTCTCTGTGGGTCTTGAGGGTCGGCGTGGTCCCATTGCTGGACCAGGTGGCCGGTGGTAGGGCAGATATGCCAGTGCGCCCGGGGAGCGGGGCACACGCGGGGGGAAGAGGTAGCAAAGGCGCTGCGGGTAGGGGAAAAGCCTACGGGCTCGCGGCACAATTTGGCACGCAGGGCCGCAGCCAGCGTACGCAGGTCAGGCAAAACAATCAGTTGAAAGGTCATAACACACCTCGGGACCGGACTGGCATCCGGTGAGGCAGTTACGTTGGAGCGTCAGGCTCTAGCGCAGCTTACTCGGCCGGAAAGGCGAGTCCCGTCATTTTTTCTGGGTTTGGCGCCCGATTTGCCGCATTCACGGTGATCGGACAGCGACTAGATACTGTGTCCATTGGCTTCTTTTGTGAGGTTGAAAAATGGCCCTGAGTTGCAGGCACGGGGAATTTACTCAGGCAGTTGCCGGATGTCAACGGTTAATGACTTAATTTGTTACTGGTTCAGAGTTTGTTCAGATAGATGGTGGGGGGAAGTTGGTGTGGTAAGTGTATTTGTTGATAAAGATTTTTGTCTGATGGGTAGAGGGATGTACATATCCGTTATTTGGGTAACGGCCGCCTAGGGTTCCGCTCTTACAGCGGCTCACTTTTGAAGAGCGCAAAAGTAAGCAAAACGCTCTTGCCCCACCACTCGGCTCCTCGCCTAGGCTCGGAGTGCCCTCACTCCGGCTTTGGACCGTGGGCCGCCGTCATGGGCCATCCTTGGCCCAGGACGGCTAACCTGGCGTCCTGCCAGGTTACCCACGCTCCAAAGCCTGCGTTCGGCCAGCGTGGTTTAACGGGGCGCCTAAGATCAAGATCAAAAGCAGATCAAGAGCACAGCGGCCTCCCGGCCGGCTTGAGTGTTAAAAGCCAAATCAAAATCTAAAGCGGGCACGGTCCAAAAAATGTGGGAGCGGGCTTGCTCGCGAAGGTCGTTAACGATGACGCGGGCATCCTGGATGAACGCGGCGCTCTCAGGTTTTTCGCGAGCAAGCCCGCTCCCACAGAAAAGCAGATTTGTTTTCGCTCTGGTCTTTGCTTTTGCTTTTAACACTCAAGCCGGCCGGGAGGCCGCTGTGCTCTGCTTTTGATCTGCTTTTGATTTTGATCTGCGGGCCCCGTCAACCACGATGGCCGCAAGCAGGCACGGTGGAGCGGGTAAATCGGCAGGGAAGCCGATTTAGCCGCGCCGGGCCATGGATGGCCCGTCGCGGCGGCCCGCGGAGCCGTGCCGGAGTGCGGGCATGCCGAGCCTAGGCGAGGCACCGAGTGGTGGGGCAAAGACCTTTTGGTTACTTTTGGGGCGTTTGCCAAAAGTGACCCGCTGTAAGAGCGGAACCATAAGCCGCCGTTACCCAAATAACGGATATGTACTCAATCCCCCTCAAATCCCCCGCAAAGCCAGAACCGCCAGATACAGCAGCACCACACCGCAAGCGCCATAGCTAACTCTCTGCCACATAGGCGACGCATTCTGGCGCAACAGGTTGACCAACGCCGCAATCAAAAAGCACGAAAGCACCGAAGCCACCATGAACCCCGCAAAAAACATCAGCGTCTGCCCATGGCTCGGCGTCGCCCCGACTATCCCCGACAGCGCGCTGCCCAAGGCCCCCCAATAGACAATGTTCTTCGGATTGGCCAGGGAAATCGCGGCCCCTACCATCAGCGCATTCTGCCCGGACCTGGCCGGCGCACTGTCGGCTTCCGGCAGCCGCCAGGCATCCATCAAGCTACGCACCCCGAGCCACGCCAGATACAACCCGCACACCGCCGTCAGCGGCACCCGCACCGACTCATGCTGGACCAACAACGCCATGCCCGTCAGCCCGATCACCGCCCACACCGCATCGCCCACCAGCGAGCCAACCTGCACCAACAACGCAGGCGTAAACCCGTGCAATAACCCACGGCGCAGGGTTTCCGCCAGTACCGCCCCCGGAGACAAGCAAAACACAAACCCAAACACCAGCGCCGAAAAAAAGATCGTCAACATGCGCAACACCCATGTAGGAGCGAGCTTGCTCGCGAAGAAATCACAGACACCGCAGAGCACCAGGCTTCCCGCGTCATCGTTAACGACTTTCGCAAGCAAGCTGGCTTCTACAGTGAATGCCGGCATTTTAGGGAAGGGCGCGTAAGTCGTCTTGAACCAGATTGCGCTTTTCAGCCCTTGAGCACGCTTTGATAGCGCCCCGGCGTAATGCCGTAGGCCGCACGAAAATGCCGGTTCAGATGGCTCTGGTCAGCAAATCCCAGGGTGTGAGCCACCTGCGACGCAGCAATGCCTGAGCGCAACAGCCCCTTGGCGCGACGGGTGCGCAGTTGCATCGCCCACTGGCGCGGACTCAGCCCGGTTTCTTTCTGAAAGGCCCGCAGCAGATGGAATTTCGACAGGCCCAACTCATCACCCAGGGTATCGAGGGCCACGGCCTGATGCAGGTTTTCAGCCAGCAATTCCTGGGCCTTGATCACCACCCCGCGACCCACCGCCGTGCTGCCAGGCAACCGCACGCCACTGCAACTGACCACCTCACCCAGCAGCACCACCAAGGCGTCCTCACTTAGCGCTCTGGTCAGCGGATCGGCACTCAACGAACCCTCAATCGCACCGGCCAGTTTCATCGCCAGTTCCGGCTGGAAGCACAGCGAACGGTCGAATTCCAGGTGTGCCAGACCCAGGTCAGCTGCCAATTGATCGGCAGTCGCATACAGGCTGACAAACCGCCACGGCTGCCCCTCGGCCGCGCCGCCGCCCTGAATCTGCCCCGGGTTGTACAAGGTGATACTGCCGGGGCCGGCCTCGAAGGTACGGCGGTCCAGCCACACCTGCTCCTCGCCGAGCAGGTTGACGCCGATCACGCATTCATCATGGCTGTGGCGGGCAAATGTCAGGCCAGTGCAGGCGGTGCTGCTGACTTCGTAGTTGCCCAGCCAGGCGTGCTGCATGGAACTCATTGAGGGGGCTCGCAGGGACGGTTGCCCGCGAGCATACGCCGGAAAAGGGCTTCAGATCGACTCGTCGACAGGCTCTGCGGTTATAGCGCAGCGATGCGATCAAGCTCGGCCTTGAGTTCAACGGGATTCAGGCTGGCGAACGGAATCTCGAAAAAAGCCCGGCAGCGCCGTTCAATGATTTCCAGCGTGGAGCGGAACGCGGCGTCGACCTGGGCTTCATCGCCTTGAACATCCGATGGGTCCTCCAACCCCCAATGTGCCTTGATGGCCGGGCCGAAATACACCGGGCAGGCTTCTCCGGCGGCCTTGTCGCACACGGTGATGACGACGTCCGGCGGGCTGCCTTCAAAGGCGTCGTTGCCCTTGCTGTACAAACCTTCGGTGCTGATGCCGGCGGCCTTCAGGGTGGTCAGGCTGCGGGGCAGCACCTGGCCCTTGGGGAAACTCCCGGAGCTGATGGCCTGGAAACCTTGCGGCGCCAGATGGTTGAACAAGGCTTCCGAGAGAATGCTGCGGCAGCTGTTGGCGGTGCACATGAACAGGACTTTCATCAAGCGGACTCCGTCAGAAACTCAGGCGCAGGGCGAGGGCGGCGAGGGTGATCAACAGCACCGGCAAGGTCAGCACGATCCCGACCTTGAAGTAGTAACCCCAGGTGATGCTGATGCCTTTGCGCGCCAGGATGTGCAGCCAGAGCAAGGTCGCCAGGCTACCGATGGGGGTGATTTTCGGGCCGAGGTCGCTGCCGATCACGTTGGCGTAGATCATCGCGTCCTTGACCACGCCTACCGCGTGGCTGGCTTCGATGGAAAGCGCACCGATCAGCACGGTTGGCAGGTTGTTCATTGCCGAAGACAGCAGGGCAGTGAGTACACCGGTGCCCAATGCCGCGCCCCACACGCCGTAACCGGCGAAGGTGTCGAGCCAGGTCGCGAGGTAGTTGGTCAGCCCGGCGTTGCGCAGGCCGTAGACCACCAGGTACATGCCCAGGGAGAAGATCACGATCTGCCAGGGCGCTTCTTTCAGCACCTTGCGCGTGGAAATCTTGTGGCCCTTGGCGGCGATCACCAGCAGCAAGGTGGCGCAGGCGGCGGAAATTGCACTGATGGGAATGCCCAGCGGTTCCAGGGCAAAACAGCCCACCAGCAGAATGCCCAGTACCCACCAGCCGGCGAGAAACGTTGCACGGTCGTGGATCGCGCTGGCAGGGTCGTCGAGGTCGGCCGGGTCGTAGGTTTGCGGAATATCGCGGCGGAAAAACCACATCAATACCGCGAGGGTCGCGGCGACGCTTACCAGGTTTACCGGAACCATCACGGCGGCGTATTCGTTGAAGCCGATCTTGAAGTAGTCGGCCGATACGATGTTTACCAGGTTGGAGACCACCAGCGGCAGGCTCGCGGTGTCGGCGATAAACCCGGCGCCCATGACGAACGCCAGGGTTGCCGCCGGAGAGAAGCGCAACGCCAACAGCATCGACATCACGATGGGCGTGAGGATCAGCGCCGCGCCGTCGTTGGCGAACAGGGCCGACACCAGCGCACCCAGCAGCACCATATACGCGAACAACCGCCGACCGCGTCCACGTCCCCAGCGCGCCACATGCAAGGCGGCCCAGGCAAAAAAGCCCGCCTCATCCAGCAACAGGCTGATGACGATCAGCGCGACGAACGTCCCGGTGGCATTCCAGATGATGTGCCACACCACCGGAATATCCGCCAGGCTGATAACCCCACACGCCAGGGCCAGGATTGCACCCATCGTGGCGCTCCAGCCTACACCCAGGCCCTTGGGCTGCCAGATGACCAGGATGATGGTGAACAGAAAGATAGCAACGGCAACAAGCATGAAAAGCTCTCCGCAGGATCAGCAGCAGGCGCTGGCCCGTTGTGGTCGGTCGCCCATGGTGTCCAGACGCTGGGCGTCTGTGTTTAACCAGGCTTGGTTGGCTTGCAGGGTGACGTCGAGCACCGCCGTCACCCACTCAGGTAATACAGGATTGAGGCGGTAATAAATCCACTGGCCCTGGCGACGGTCCAGCAATAACCCGCAACTGCGCAGTTGCGCCAGGTGGCGGGATATTTTCGGCTGACTGTCGTCCAGAGCATGGATCAACTCGCACACACAAAGTTCGCCTTCACGCAGGATCAACAACGTCATCCGAGCGCGGGTGGCGTCGGCCAGGCATTTGAAGACGTTGGGTGGGGAGAAGAGATCTGACATGGTCAGCGGCCTCATACATATGGAAATACGAATATACGTATTTCCATATGTGTCGGTCAAATTCTGTTTCGATTGACCTGCGTCAACGGCCGGACAATCGACGACAAGTGGTTGAAATTAAACTGAAACACAAATGTCCTAAAGTGCCTGCCCATTGGTGATGAAGGAAGAAAACGTGTGACCCGTGCCACTCGCAACCTGCGCAAGACCCTTGATTCCGTCGCGGACAATAACGAAACCGCGGCCTTTGACCTGATGCGCGCCGTCGAAAAGCTCAGCGATGAAGTGCTGCGCCAGCGTCTGCTCAATACCATCCACCGGCTCAACCAGGACGCCCACGAACTGCGCGAAGCCCGGGATGCGGTGGAGCGGGTGTCGGTCAAACTGGCTTGAGCACGATCGTTCAAGACAATCCCTGATACCGCTGGCATGCTTGTCGACTGACTGTCGATGAGCCTGTTGTGTATGCCTAACGCCCTGCCTCTGAACGCCTTTTCCCGTGGCGCGATTGCGATCATTCCATTGTCCCTGGCCTGTGCGCCCTGGGGATTGCTGGCCGGTTCCACCGCAATTGATGCCCAATTCACGCCGCTGGAAGCCCAAGGGCTGTCGACCATTGTGTTTGCCGGTGCCGCCCAACTGGTGGCCATCGGTATGGTCAAGAGCGGCGCCAGCCTGATTTCGATCCTGCTGACTACCTTGCTGCTGACCTCTCAGCATTTGCTCTACGGCATGCACATGCGTCCCACGCTGTCGCCGCTCAAACCACGGTGGCGCATGAGCCTGGGCTTTTTGCTGACCGACGAATTCTTCGCCCTGGTCAGCCAATATGACCGCCAGACCTTCAACCGCTGGTACGCCCTGGGCGTCGGCCTGACGTTCTATATCATCTGGAACGTCTTTACCTTCGCCGGCATCGTGCTCGGCAAAAGCATTCCCGGGCTGGATCAACTGGGCCTGGAATTCTCGATTGCCGCGACCTTTATCGCCCTGATCACCCCGGTGGTACGCGACGTGCCAACCATCGTCTGCGTCGCCGTGTCGTTGCTGTGCTCGGTATGGCTGAGCTACTTGCATTGGGAGTCGGCGGTGGTGGTGTCCGGTGTGCTGGGGATGAGCGCAGGGTTTGCCTGCAAGCGGCTGGGAGTAGGGCAGCAATGATCTTCGTGATGATTTTTGGCATGGGCCTGATCGTGTTTCTCAACCGCTACCTGTTTCTCGAGCCGCGCCTGCCGGTGCGCCTCAATCGCGGGGCACGGGAGTTTCTCGGGTTTGCCGTACCGGGGATGCTCACCGCCATCTGTGGACCGATCATTTTTCTGGCTGACCACACGCTCAACCTGAGCCTGGGCAACCCTTACCTGCTGGCCGGGGTGTGCGCGGTGGCGTTGATGTTCTGGACCCGCAGCGTGCTGATCACTGTGTTGCTGAGCATGGCACTGTTCTATCTGTTCCGCTGGCTGCTCTAACCCGCAAACTCCCCCCCCGTAGCAGCTGTCGAGCCCCAGCGAGGCTGCGTTGGCAGCACCTCCATTACCAGCCAGGCGCTGAACCGAGGCGCGCCTGACGCAGCCTCGCTTGGGCTCGACAGCTGCTACGGGGGGCGCAAAACCAAGGCAAAAAAAAGCCTGCGGGAGGGCAGGCTGGAAGGGAGACTTCTTAAAAATGAGCCTGCCGACTATAGGCGGCAAGGTCTCCCTTCACAGTGAAACAAAGTTCATGAATCTGTCAGCTATTCAGCAACCGGGCTGGCGGGTTTCTTGTTGGCTTTGGCCTCGGCCGCCAGGCATTCCAGGGCGAACTGCTCGGTGTAGGTCATCTGGATCGGGGTGCTTTCGCCTTTGACGGTGCGCTCGCCGTCCAGGATGTAGCGGATGCGCTTGTCGGTCACGCCGATGCGTTTGGCGATCCACGAAGGCGTTTGGCCGATGCGGCTGATCAGCTTGTCGGCGTAGTCGGTGGAGGGGTTGTAGCGCTCGGCGTTGGGTGTCATGGGGGTTCCGGGTAAAAGCGGGTTCGTAAGTAGGCGGCAGGGTGACGCAATTATCATTCGGTGTCGCCTGCTAATGGTACAGTCGCGTTTTTTCCAAGGAAGCTTCGGTATGCGGATGGTGGTAATTGGCGCTTTGGTACTGGCATCGCTGGCCGGTTGCGCGGGCTCGAAGATGAAACAGGCGCGTACCGGTACGCCCTATAAAACCCTGGCCTCGGACAAGGCCCCGCTGGTGGTTGCCCAATGCATCCAGTTCGGCTGGCAGGACGAAGCGGTATTCGGCGTCGACGCCGGTGGCTTTATGGAGCCTGCACAGGCCGGTGGCTTCACCATCTACACCACGGCAGGTGATTACTTTGTCGACGTGCGCAGCGCCGGCGCGGGTGCCAGCGTGAACTATTACGCGGCCCAGGATGACTACCCGGCCAAGCGTCGCCTCGCCGCACTGGCGACTTGTCTCTAATCCGTTGCGTTAGAAAAGTTCAGAAATGCCCTGCGGACAGCTTCGCGGGCATTGTTTTAGTATTTTCCTGCTCGCCTGGCGTGACGGCTCTTTACCGGTACATGGACGTCGAGGCCGGAGCGTCGGGCGGGCAACTCGTTTCTAGCGTGGCATATACCCCAGGTGCCAGCGCCGGGGAATCTTCAGCGACACCAGCCCCAACAGCGCCGACAGCAACCCGCTGACCAGCAGCGCACGAATCCCCATGTGATGTTCCAGCAATGCACCGATCACCGCACCGGCAAACATCCCGGCCCAGGGGATCAGTTGCACGCGCCAGCCATTGCGGCGTTCACCCAGCATCCAGCGGCCCAGCCCGCGACCAAATCGCGACAGCGCCCCCGTGACATAAGTAAGCCCCACCGGTAATCCGTTCACCTCTTCGACGGCAGCATTCAGCATGCCCATGGCGATGATTGCCGCCAGCAATGACGGCAGTCGATCGTCGAACGGCCAGGCCGCGGCCCCGCACAGCAGGGTCGCAATGCATAGCAACAAAGGCAGGGCATGGCGCCGGCTGATGCGGCTGACCATCACGCCCAATGCATTGCCGGCGATAAACGTCGCCACCAGCAGCGTCAGGCGCGCGGTGAGGCCCAGGTCGCCCTCACTGATCGCCACGGCGAGGCGCGTGGTGTTGCCGCTCATGAACGAGACAAAATCCCCGCTGGCCATGAAACCAATGGCGTCGGTCATGCCCGCCAGCACGGAAAGGCTGGCCACCAGCATCAGCCCGACACGCCCGCGCCATTTGTGACGATGCAATAAGGCGGCGTTGGTGTAGGGCTTCAAGGATGAAGGCAGCATGGGGCCGGGTTCCTCGGTGAGATTATCCGGCCACTACCGTAGGACGCTTTGCGTTCGGCTGCAATGACTTGGGGCACTCACAGGCGTTCGGCCAGTTGCTCCAGAAACATCGCCAGCCCCACTTCCTCGGCTTTCAGGCCTTTGCGCACCCGGGGCTTGGGCAGCTTTGCCAGCTCGCCCAGGCTGAAATGCTCCAGCACGGCCGGGTGGATATAGCACTTGCGGCACACCGCCGGGGTGTTACCCAGTTGCTTGGCGACGTTCTTGACCATCTCCACCACATGCTTCTTGGCGTCGGATTCCGGCTGCCATTCAAGCTCGCGCAATACCGCCAACGCCAGGGCCGTGCCGGCCCAGGTGCGGTAATCCTTGGCGGTAAAATCCGCGCCGGTGAGGCTGTGCAGGTAGGCATTCACGTCGGTGGAACTGACCGTATGACGCTCGCCATTCTCGTCCAGGTACTGGAACAGGTTCTGCCCCGGCAATTCCAGGCAACGCTTGATCACCGTGGCCAGGCGTCGGTCCTTGACGGTGATCTGGTGCTCGATGCCGCTCTTGCCGCGAAACTGGAACAGGATCTCGCTGCCCTTGATGTCCACATGTCGGGTGCGCAGGGTCGTCAGGCCGTAGGAACGATTGTCCCGAGCATACTGAGTGTTGCCGACGCGGATCAGGGTGGCGTCGAGCAGCATCACCACCGTGGCCAGCACCTTCTCCCGATTGAACCCGGGCGCCGCGATCTGCGCTTCCAACTGCTTGCGCAACTTGGGCAACGCGCTGCCGAACTGTTGCAGACGGGAATATTTGTCGGTGTCACGCACTTCGCGCCAGCGCGGGTGATAACGGTATTGCTTGCGCCCCCGGGCATCACGGCCGGTCGCTTGCAGGTGGCCGCGCGGGTCGGCGCAGATCCACACATCGGTATAGGCCGGCGGCACCGCGAGGGCGTTGATGCGCTTGATTTCGTCGGCATCGGTTATGCGTGTGCCGTCGGCCTTGAAGTACTGGAATTTGCCCCGCAGCTTTTTCCGGGAGATCCCGGGCTGGGTATCGTCGACGTAATGCAGGTCGCGGGGCAGGTCGGCAAGCAACGCAGGATCGGGCATGGCGCAAATTCCTTGGCAGGTATTTCTGATTGACCGCAGGGTTTTGCGGTCGTGCCAACAAGTTTGCCCCCCCGTAGCAGCTGTCGAGCCCCAGCGAGGCTGCGTTGGCAGCACCTCCATTAACCAGCCAGGCGCTGAACCGAGGCGCGCCGACGCAGCCTCGCTGGGGCTCGACAGCTGCTACGGGAAGGGGTGTCGGGCAGTCAGGCCAGTACCGCCACCGCCTTGATTTGCGCCCACAGCGTCTGGCCGGGATGCAGTTGCAACTGGTCCCGTGAGTAGCGGGTGATGCGCGCCAGCAGCGGAGTGCCGGCCGCATCCAGGCTCACCAGCACATGGGCTGCGTTGTCCGCCGGGATTTCCTGGGTCACCGTCACCGGCAGGCGATTGAGGATGCTGCTGTGTTCCTCGGCCTGCAGGCTGAGGCTGACGTCTCGTGCCTGGATCTTGAAGCGCAACGGTTTGCCCAGCGCCAGCGGTGCGTGGGCCACGCGCATCTGCAATTGGCTCGCGGGCAGTTGCAGGGTCAGCAACTGGTAATGCTCATCGTAGGCGCAGACCGTACCGTTGATCACCACGCCGGCATCGTCGCCCAAGGCCATGGGCAGGTCCAGCCGGGCCAGGGTTTCGCCGATGGGGCCGCTGGCCAGGGCCTTGCCGTCGCTGAGCAACACGATGTGATCAGCCAGGCGCGCCACTTCGTCCTGGGCATGGCTGACGTACAGCACCGGGATCTCGAGCTCGTCGTGCAAACGTTCAAGGTACGGCAGGATTTCGCTTTTGCGTTTGCTGTCCAGCGCCGCCAGC
This sequence comes from Pseudomonas sp. 32A, assembly GCF_052682255.1. Taxonomy (NCBI): domain Bacteria; kingdom Pseudomonadati; phylum Pseudomonadota; class Gammaproteobacteria; order Pseudomonadales; family Pseudomonadaceae; genus Pseudomonas; species Pseudomonas sp. 32A. The sequence continues at coordinate 6,131,951 of NZ_JBQYLY010000001.1, forward strand.
GGTTCGTCCATCAGCAGCAGGCTCGGGCTGGTGAGCAGGGCGCGGGCGATGCCGACGCGCTGGCGTTCACCGCCGGAAAGGTGCTGCGGATGGCGGTCCAGCAAGTGGCCGATGCCCAGCAGCTCGGTGGCCTGGTCCAGCTCAACGCGGCGCTGTTGGCGTGGGATGCGCTTGAGGCCGAATTCCAGGTTGGCCAGCACCGACAAATGCGGGAACAGGCTGGCTTCTTGAAACACGTAGCCCAGGGCCCGCTTGTGGGGCGGCACGAACAGCCCTTTGCGGCTGTCTTGCCAGACTTCGTCGTTGATCCGCACGAAGCCCTCTTCGGCCCGTTCCAGCCCGGCGATGCAGCGCAGGCAGGTGGTCTTGCCGGAGCCGGAATGACCGTACAGCGCCGTCACCCCGCGACCTGGCAGTTGTAGGTCAACGTCCAGGGCAAACCCGGAATACTTCAGTTGCAGGCGCACCTCGATCATCGACATCAGCTCCAGCCCGCTTTGGTTTTACGGCTGGAGTAAAGCGCCAGCAACACCAGGAAAGAAAACACCACCATCGAGCCGGCCAGCCAGTGGGCCTGGGCATATTCCATGGCTTCGACATGGTCGTAGATCTGCACCGAGACCACCCGGGTCTTGTCTGGAATATTGCCGCCGATCATCAACACCACGCCGAACTCGCCGACGGTGTGGGCAAAACCGAGAATCGATGCCGTGATAAACCCCGGGCGCGCCAGGGGCAGGATCACCGTGAAAAATGTATCCCAGGGATTGGCCCGCAAGGTAGCGGCCACTTCCAGCGGTCGAGTACCGATGGCGGAGAAGGCGTTTTGCAACGGCTGCACCACAAACGGCATGGAATAGATCACCGAGCCAATCACCAGCCCGGCGAAGCTGAAGGTCAGGGTGCCCAGGCCCAGCCATTGGGTGAACTGGCCGAAGTAGCCGTTGGGCCCCATGGTCAACAGCAGGTAGAAGCCGATCACCGTGGGTGGCAACACCAACGGCAAGGCCACCACCGCGCCAATGGGGCCGCGCCACCAGGAGCGGGTGCGCGACAGCCACAGGGCGATCGGAGTGCCGATGATCAGCAGGATCACCGTGGTCAGGGACGCCAGCTTCACGGTCAACCAGATCGCGGAAAAATCGGCACTCGACAGCGGCATTTACAGTTCGTACCCGTAGGACTTGATGACCGAGGCGGCTTTCGGACCTTTCAGGTATTCAACCAGGGCCTTGGCAGCGGCGCTGTCCTTGCCCTTGTTGAGGATCACCGCATCCTGCTTGATTGGGTCATGCATCGACGACGGCACGATCCAGGCGGAACCGCTGGTGACTTTGCCGTCCTTGTAAATCTGCGACAGCGCTACAAAACCCAGCTCGGCATTGCCGGTGGACACGAACTGATAGGCCTGGGTGATGTTCTGGCCTTCCACGATCTTGTCCTTGACCTTCTCGGTCAAGCCTTCCTTCGCCAGTACCTGGGTGGCGGCCAGGCCGTAAGGCGCGGCTTTCGGGTTGGCGATGGACAGGTGCTGGAATTGGTTTTTCTTCAGCACTTCGCCCTTGGCATCCACATAACCTTCCTTGGCCGACCACAGCGCCAGGGTGCCTACTGCGTAGGTAAAGCGCGAGCCCTTGACGGTATCGCCTTCGGCTTCGAGTTTCTGCGGGGTGGTGTCGTCGGCGCTGAGGAACACCTCAAACGGCGCGCCGTTCTTGATCTGGGTGTAGAACTGGCCGGTGGCACCGTAGGCGGCGACCAGCTTGTGGCCGGTGTCTTTTTCAAAGTCGGCGGCAATTGCCTGGATCGGTGCGGTGAAGTTGGCGGCCACGGCCACCTGGACTTCATCGGCATTCGCCGAGGACAAGGCAAACGCGGCGATCAGGGTAGCGAGGGCCGTGGGGGCCAGGCGTGAGGCGCGAATCATCATCAAGAAGCTCCTTGGGGGATTACCGACTTTGCGGCTTGTTATAGGCAGAAGGGCGTACCGCTATGTATGGGAATATATAGCGGTTGGCCACTGCCGGTACAGTGCAAAGTTGTCCCGGGAGTTCAGGTTCAGCGTCGGCCGAGTTTTTCCAGGGTCTGCGCGGCCAGCTCCAGCGTCAGGTCATAAGTGGAGATGTCCTTGCCAAGGCGCAACGCCTGGCCCGACCACAAGTTACTGAAGCCGGCTTCATCCTTGGCTTTGAGTGGCATCAACGCACCGCCAGACAACGGAAACGCAGGTGCTGTCGGGTTGATCGCGCCCAGTTCTCGCATCACTCGGTTGATAATGCCCCGCGCCGGGCGGCCGGTGAACAGGTTGGTCAGCGCGGTTTCGCTGGCCTGGGCGTTGCGCAAGGCGTGGTGGTGGGACTTCGAGACGGTGGCCTCGGGGGTAAACAGGTACGCGGTGCCGATCTGTACCGCCGACGCGCCGAGGGCGAAGGCCGCGACGATGCCCCGCGCATCCCCGATGCCGCCGGCCGCAATCACCGGCACACTCACGGCGTCGACGATCTGCGGCACCAGCGCCAGTGTGCCGATCTGGCTATTCAGGTCGTCGCTGAGGAACATCCCGCGATGGCCGCCGGCTTCGAAACCCATGGCGATGATTGCGTCGCAGCCGTGCTGTTCCAGCCAGATGGCTTCTTCCACCGTAGTGGCCGACGACAGTATTTTCGCCCCGGTGGCCTTGACTCGGTCCAGCAGGTTTTTTTCCGGCAGGCCGAAGTGAAAACTCACCACTTCCGGACGGAATTCTTCGACCACTTTGCACGCAGCGTCGTTGAACGGCGCACGGTTGGAGACGGGCGTCGGGGCATCAAAGTCAGCGCCGAGTTCGCGGTAGTAAGTCTCCAGCAGGTTCTTCCACTGAAGGTCGCGATCAGCGTCTGGCGCCGGTGGCTGATGGCAGAAGAAATTCACGTTCAGCGGCCGCGAGCTGGCCTGGCGAATGATGGTCAGTGCTTCGCGCAACTGTTCGATGCTCAGGGTTGCTGCCGGCATCGAACCGAGGGCGCCGGCCTGGTTGGCGGCAATCACCATGGCGGTGGTCGTGGCATTCGCCATGGGCGCCTGGATGATCGGCAACTCAATGCCCAGCAGGTCAAGAATTCGGGTGTCTGGCCAGGTGCTCATGGGACGCTTCTCCAACGGTGGAATGCTGTGCCGTCGTTTTAGCAGGGCCATGCAGCACCAGGCCAGTCTGTTTTATTCACTGGACGAATCCAGTGTTTCATGGGCGCGCATCAGTCGATGGCGTGGCCCAGTACCGCATGAATCCGCTGGGCAATATGCGCGGCGTGGGTTTCCAGGGCGAAGTGGCCGGTGTCGAGCAATTCCACCACGGCGTTGGCGTTATCGCGTTTATAGGCATGGGCGCCCGGCGGGATGAAGAACGGATCGTTCTGGCCCCAGATCACCAGCGCCGGCACTTGCGTGGCCTTGAAAAAACCCTGGAACGCCGGGTACAGCGTCAGGTTGTTGCGGTAGTCGAGGAACAGGTCCAACTGGATTTCGTCATTGCCGGGTCGCTGCATCAGAAGCACATCGAGCATGTAGGACTCGGGCGCAACCAGCTCGGGCTGCGGGACGCCGTACAAATACTGATAGCGCGTACCTTCCAGGCTGATGACGGCGTTGCGAATCACCTCGCGATTGGCTGGGCTCGGCTCGGCCCAATAGGCGCGGATCGGATCCCAGGCGTCACCCAGACCTTCCAGGTAGGCATTGCCATTTTGCGATATCAGCGCGCTGACCCGTTCAGGGTGCGCCACTGCCAGGCGCAGGCCCACTGGTGCGCCATAGTCGAACACGTAGAGGGCATAACGGCTGAGCTGCAGGGCGTCGACGAAATGGCCGACGGTAATCGCCAGGTTATCGAAGCTGTAGTGGTAATGACGTTCGGCAGGCACTTCGGTGAAGCCGAAGCCAGGCAGGTCGGGGGCGATGACCCGGTAGCGGGTGGCGAGCAGCGGGATCAGGTCGCGGTACATATGGGACGAGCTGGGAAAACCGTGCAGCAGCAACAGCACGGGCGCAGACGGATCGCCGGCTTCGCGGTAGAACACGCGCACGCCATCGGCATCAACATGCTGGTAGCGCACAACGGGGGCTGAAATCGACATGATCGGAATTCTCTGTGTAACTGGATAAGTTGATTTGTTGGGTTACTGGTTTCGCAGGCTGCGCTCGAAAAAGTAACCTGTCAAATTAATTTAATAGGTTACCTATAGGTGTGTTTAGTAACTATCCAAAAGCAATATCAGCGGTTACGATGTCGCGGACTTGAAGAGGACTCGCCATGACCGCCACCACACCATCCCCGATGGAACCCCACGTGCTAGCCGACCATCCGGTGTTGGACATGCTCAACACCCTGGCGAATGTCGACGGTGTGCCCTTTGAATTCTGGCAAGGCGATGCCGATGTGCAGCGCTGGCTGGTGCGACTGGGCTGGTGCGAAGAGGGCGCGGCGCCGGTTTTCGAGGAGGGCGCTTTGCTGGGCGCGGCGCGGGGGCTGCGGGAAGTGATTCGCTTGTTGCTGGAACAGCGCAAGGCTGGGCAGCAGGGTGATCCTGCGGCACTGAATGCATTTTTGCGCAAGGCCGTCAGCCATCCGCAGCTGGCTTGGCCGGCGCCCGGGGAGTTGCGCCTGGAGCGCCAGCGCAAACAGCAAACCGCTGAGCAGTTCCTGGCGCCAATCGCCGAAGCCGCGGCGACGTTGCTGGTGGAAGGGGATTTCGGTTTGATCCGTACCTGCGAACATCCCGAGTGCGTGCTGTGGTTCTACGACCGGACCAAGGGCCACAAGCGTCGCTGGTGCAGCATGGCGCTGTGTGGTAATCGGCATAAGGTGGCCGAGTTTCGCAAGCGCAAACTCCTGTAGCCTTCTTCAGGATTCTGCCGGGCTTTCACGTGCCAGCAACTGCCGTTTGCGCTCCACGCCCCAGCGATAGCCCGAAAGGTCGCCATTGCTGCGCACCACGCGATGGCAGGGAATCGCCACCGCCAGGTTGTTGGCACCACACGCCTGGGCCACGGCGCGATAGGCCGTCGGGGCGCCGATGCGCTGGGCAATCTCGGCATAGCTGGCAGTGCAACCCACCGGGATTTCCCGCAAGGCCTGCCAGACCCGCTCCTGAAACGCAGTGCCGCGCAGATCCAGGGGCAAGTTCAGGCCCAGGGCCGGCGCCTCGATAAAGCCCACCACTTGGGCGATCAGTTGTTCGAAGTCGTGATCGGCGCCCAGCAGATTGGCGCGGGGAAACTGGTCCTGCAGGTCGCGCACCAGTTTGTCCGGGTCATCCCCCAGCAGGATCGCGCACACACCGCGATTGCTCTGCGCCACCAGAATTGCGCCCAACGAGCATTGGCCGACGGCAAACCGAATATCCGTATTGGTGCCACCGGCTTTGTAGTCGCCAGGCTTCATGCCGAGCAACTGGTCGGCGGCCTCATAAAAGCGGCTGTTGGAATTGAAGCCGGCGTCGTACAGCGCATCGGTCACCGAATGATGGCCCTTGAGCCCGTCGCGGACCTTGCGTGAGCGATGGGCGCTGGCGTAGCGCTTGGGTGTGAGGCCGGTCACCGCCTTGAACACCCGATGGAAATGAAACGGGCTCAAGCCGGCGAGAGTAGCCAGGTCTTCAAGGGCCGGCAGGGTTTCGGCCTGTTCGATGTGCCGGCAGGCGGCTGCCACGAGTTGCGCGTGGCGTGCGGCGACCTGTGTCTGGTCTCCCGAATAGCGCTTGTTGGGTCGGTAGCCTGCGGCTTCGGCCTGTTGCGGGGTGTCGAAGAACTCGACATTCTCCGGGCGCGGCCGCCGCGCGGAACTGCTGGGGCGGCAGTACACACCGGTGGTTTTTACGCCATAGACGAAGGTCAGGTCGGCCTTGGCGTCGCGGGCGACGATGGCGGCCCAGCGTGGGTCTTGTTCGGTGGCGTGGCGCGCGGTCATGGTGGTGGCTCCTGGTTGAAGAATGCCAGGTTAGTCCCCGGGGGCATTCGCAACACTCCGATGCTTGCGGTCAAATTCACCCGGCCGTGCGAAACGTCAGGTTGATGCGCTGCGGCCCCATGACCGGATGAGTGCCGGGCTTGATCGGCATCACGCCGTGAAAGCGCAGGCGATCCACACCGCCCCATACCACCACATCGCCATGGAACAGCGAGACTTTTTGTGCCTTGTCGCCTCGCTCATGGCCGCCGAACAGAAAGATCGCCGGCAAACCCAGTGACACGGAGACCACTGGAGCGGCGTAGCGGCGCTCGTTCTTGTCCTGATGCAGGGACATTTTCGCGCCTGGCACATAGCGGTTGATCAGGCAGGCATCCGGTTCGAAATCGTCGAAACCTGCATCTGCTGCGGCCATCACGGCCAGTTCGCGCAATGCGGCCGGCAGGGCTGGCCAGGGTTGTTGGTTATTCGGGTCAATTGGGGAGTAGCGATAACCGGTGGAGTCGGTCGTCCAGCCCAATTCACCGCAACTGCTTAACGCCGCCGACATGGTAAAACCACCGGGTGTGACCATTTGCCGGAACGGCGATTGAGCCAGTACCCGCCGCAGCTCCGGCAGCAAACGCTCGACCCAGGGTAAGGCGTAGCCTCTGAGAACGTAGGATTGTTCACCGATTTGCTCGCGCCCCGGGGGCTGCTGCAAGGCCTCGTCGGCAAACAAATCGGCGGTTGCTCCGGGATCGGTCTTACTGCGCATCGTGAAAAATCACTCCCAAGGTATGCCGCGTACCACTGTGCAGAACACTGACCCCATGGCGCAAGGTCACCCGATGAAACCCCCTCACGCTGGGCATGGGTCGCTGATTGACCGCGAAGATCACGGCGTCGCCCCTGTTCAGCGGTACGACCTGGGCCCGGGATTGCATGCGTGGTCGCTGTTCGGTCAGCACCAGTTCGCCGCCACGGAAGTCTTCTCCCGGCTGCGACAACAGGATGGCCACTTGTAAGGGAAACACATGTTCGCCGTACAGATCCTGGTGCAGGCAGTTGTAGTCGCCGGGGCCGTATTGCAGCAATAACGGGGTAGGGCGCTGTTGCCCCGCGGCGTGGCATCGGGCAATGAAGTCAGCATGGTGTGCCGGGTAGGTGATCGGCAGGTTCATCTGTTCGTTCCAGCGATTGGCCAGGGGCGCCAGGTATTGATACAGCTGCTCACGCAACTCGCTGACCCGGGTGGGCAGCGGATAGCGGAAATATTTGTACTCGCCCCGACCAAAGCCGTGCCTGGCCATCAGCACATGGGAGCGAAACCGCTCAGGGTGCGGGTAGTGGCCGCAGAGCTGCGCACATTCTTGCTGACCCAGCAGCGCTGGAATGATTGCGTTGCCCTGTTGATCGAGGTCTTGCTCGATCGCTCGCCAATCCAGCTTGGCCAAGCGTTCTTGCAGTGAGGTAGAAGGCATCGGCGAGTTCCTGTGGCAGCGGATAAAGGCTGCCAGTCTAGGAAGTCGCCAGCGTTACGACACTCCGATGCTTGCGCTCGAATTACAGGGCCTTGCTCACATTGATATCGGTGATTTCATCGCTGGCATCGTGCATTTTCGCCAGCGCCGCCTTGGCTTCCTCGATGCTGCCTGCTTGCAATTGGGCGAATTCGAAGCGGCGCTCACCGTTGAGTTTGTACTTGATCACATATTTGGTGGTAGTCACGGGCATTCCTGTCAGCTGAGTTTCGAATTGGTGCGACGCACGATGCGGATCTTGTGGGACAAGGTCGGCTTTTTGGTCACGCTGATGGCGCGGCGGGTCACCACGTCCAGGGTAATGTTCCAGAACCCAGTGCTCGGCGCGGTGATTTTTGCCGGGAACTTGTCGAATGCGCCGCCGTGGTAGGTGTGGCGGCCACCGTTCTTGAAACTGCGAAAGTTCGCGTCGCTCATCAGGCGGATGTTGCACGTTTGCGAACATTCAATGACGACAATGTCTCCTTCATTGAGGTGTTCGCGCTGGTGGATGAATTTCATGAGGTGTCTCCAGAAGGGCTTTTTCTGAAAAATCAGAACGATACGTAGGATAAGATGGAGTTTATCAGCCCCAGCACGTTTATTATCGGACCGTCGTCGACGAGTTCGACAATTTAAAACAGTTATTTACCGAGTTATCAGGGATAAATCCTACATTGACGGGAGAAAAATACCTTTCCCGCTGTCGTAGGGTCTTTATCGGAGGTTTTTTATGAAGTGGAGTGTGTTGGTTCTGGCCTTGGCGTTGGGTGGATGTGCTTCGGTGGCGGATATCAAGCAGACCCCACCGACGCTGGCAGTGATCTCCGGGAAAAAACCACAGGAATACGCGGCGTGTATCGTCCAGAAACTCTCGAAAACCCGTAGGCCATCACAGATCGAGCCCCACAAGGATGGCGTTCAGGTTATCGTTCCGCAGAAGTTTTCTGCTGATCCGTCGGCCATTTTTGAAATTGAAGAGCGCTCCAGCGGTAGCAGCATCAAACTCTACGAGAGCATGTCCAATGTGCCTATCCGTCCGGGTGACGTGAAGGCCGCAGGGGAGGCTTGCATTTCCGGCTGAGTCTGTCAGCCGCTCACTTTTGAATCCGATCAAGAAACCCGACCTGCCAGTGCAGTGTCGGGTTTTTTGTGTGGAATTTTCAGTGCGTCGCCCTTTTCCTTCGGTGCGGGGTGTTGTGGCTATCGAATCATTACCCTACCATTTGTAGGCTTATGCCTAATTCGCCTAAGCATATAACTATAAAAATGGAGTCGTGATGATGTCTCTGGAACGAGTTCTGATGGGTAGCGCGCTGCTGCTGATGCTGGGCAATGCCCACGCGCTAGAGGGGAAGAACGTATTTACGCAGGGTGGGTCACAGCCGGGAGCTGCGCCGTGCGTAGCCTGTCACGGAGCGGATGGGCTGGGGCTGGCAGCGGCCGGCTTTCCGCGCCTGGCCGGTTTGCCGGCGGGGTATTTGCGCAAGCAACTCGAGGATTTTAAAAGCGGCGCCCGTACCAGTCCGGTGATGCAACCGCTGGCCAACGCCTTGACGGAAGAGGAAATCAACGCTGTGACCCGGGAACTGGCGGCAATGCCTGCGCCGGTGGCCGTTTCGGTGCACCGCAGCGAGATGCCAACCGAAGCGGCGCAAAAGATTGCCCTGCAAGGCGCGTGGGAGCGCCAGATTCCGGCCTGCGTCAGCTGTCATGGCCCGGGCGGTGTGGGTGTCGGCGACGCATTTCCGCCGCTTGCCGGGCAATCCGCGGCCTACCTGGCGGCGCAGTTGCATGCCTGGCGCAGTGGCACGCGCCATAACGATCCGAACGATTTGATGGGCCATATCGCTAAATCCCTCAGCGCTGAGGAAGTGCAGGCCGTGGCCACCTATTTTGCGTCGTTGAGCGGCCAGGAGGCCAAGCCATGAAGCTTTTCTTATTGGCAGCCCTCGCCAGCGTGCCTGCCCATGCTGCCACCATCGCCATGGAAGATCAGTCACAGTTGCAGCCCACCGCCAGTCCGACGGCTGCCGCGCAGTTCCAGCCGCCGCAAGAGCGCGAGCTGCCGGATAATGCCTACGGCAAGCTGGTGAAGCAGGGCTATGCCCTGTTTGTCGACACCAGGCGCCTGGCGCCGCAATTTGTCGGCAATGGCCTCAATTGCAGCAATTGCCACCTGGACCAGGGCCGCCTGGCCAATTCCGCGCCGCTGTGGGGCGCGTACCCGATGTACCCGGCGTATCGAAAAAAGAACGACAAGGTCAATACCTTCGCCGAGCGCTTGCAGGGCTGTTTCCAGTTCAGCATGAATGGCGGCACGCCACCGGCCGCAGACAGCCCGGAAATTACTGCGCTGTCGGTGTATGCCTACTGGCTGTCGAGCAAGGCGCCGTTGGGCGTCGAGTTGCCGGGGCGGGGGTATCCGGAGGTGCCGGCACCCGCCAAGGGGTACGACCTGGCCCAGGGCGCGGAGGTCTATAAGGGTCAATGCGCGGTGTGCCATGGCGCCGAAGGCGAGGGCCAGAAAGTCGGTGACAGCTACGTGATGCCGCCGCTGTGGGGTAAAGACTCCTACAACTGGGGCGCTGGGATGCACCGTATCAATACGGCAGCGTCCTTCATCAAGCACAACATGCCCCTGGGCAAGGGCGGCAGCCTGAGCGACCAGCAAGCCTGGGACGTGGCGGCCTATGTCAACCGCCACGAGCGACCTCAGGACCCGCGCCTGGTGGAAGGCTCAGTGGAGAAAACCCGGGTGAAGTTCCACGCCAATGACGGCGTCAATCTTTACGGGCAAACGGTGGATGGCGTACTGATTGGCCAAGGCATCCGTTAAACTGTCGATCACCCACAAAAAATGCCGCTGAATCAGCGGCATTGTCTTTTCGGAAATTTATTCATGAAGCGTGAGCAAGTCAGAGAACAACATGCAGGGGGGCATATTTCTGCGACCCATGTGATTCAAAATCCCGCGGATACCGGCGAGTGGATCGTGTTCTTCAAAAAGAGCGGCGGTCGCAGCTATTTCCTGGTGGATGACCAGGATGAAGTCGAATCCTTTGCTCGCCTGGACGACTTGATCGAGACCATTCGCGGCCTGGGCATCAAGTTCGCCGAAATTCACATGTAATTACTTGCAAACTACCGTCACGCTGCGGGTCTTGTAGTTGCCGACATCCTTGCCCAGGGTCTTGTCGCTTTCTTTCAGGGCCGGTGTGCCTTCGGTACCGACGATCCGGTAACCGGTGCCCGCGCAGGACGCATCAGCCTTTTCATAGCAACTGGCCCAGGAGTTGGCTTCGCCGGAGCAATCGATGGCCAGGCCTTGTTCGCCGTTTTTCAGGACGGTGTCGGAAGTGGTGGTGCAGCCACCGGTAAGCGCCAGTACCGCAATCAGTGCCAGGATCTTGTTCATGTAGGAGTCGTCATTAGGGTGTTGGAGGGAAGCGCTGACACTGTCGTGGGGCGTTTCAGGCGAGATTATAGCGAACCGCCATCAAGGTACAGACAAACACAAAAAAGCCCCGATAAACGAGGCTTGATTGGCATTGCTACGGGTATTACTTGGTCTTGGGACGTTTGCTCGACGCGTGGCCCGCTTCATCTACGAACACTTCGGCCACGGCGCAGGCTTGAGCTTCGGTAGCGAATGCCCCGGCAACGCTGTCGCCGTGGAAGTTGATCAGGTGCCAGCCATCCGCTCGCTTGGTGATCAGGTAGCCGTTCACGCCTTTTGGTTCTGACATCTATCAATCTCGTTGTCTGGTTCAAGGCGGTAATGATAGCGCCAAACGGCCTGGGGCGGCGCAAGTTGTTGCAGGTCAGTGCCGATCGCCATAAAGCGTGCTAAAAAGGTTTAAGCCCTTTGAGTGACGGGCGCAAGCCGACGATTTCTAACAGCGGCGAAGGCACAAGATTGAATGCCGGCGGAACTTACGCCGACATTTTTTCTCTATGTTGACATCGCGGCGCCAGCAGCACCCATTGTAAGGTGACTGCGGCCTGATTAGACTGCGCCGAATTTCGTACGCACAGCCCTTTGTAAGGACTCATATGATCAAGAAATGCTTGTTCCCAGCAGCCGGTTACGGCACTCGCTTCCTGCCAGCGACCAAGGCCATGCCCAAAGAAATGCTGCCGGTGGTGAACAAGCCACTGATCCAGTACGGCGTGGAAGAAGCACTGGATGCCGGCCTGAACGAAATTTCGATCGTGACCGGCCGTGGCAAACGCGCCCTGGAAGACCACTTCGACATCAGCTACGAGCTGGAAAACCAGATCAAGGGCACCGACAAGGAAAAATACCTGGTCGGCATCCGTAAACTGCTCGACGAGTGCTCGTTCTCCTACACCCGTCAGACCCAAATGAAAGGCCTGGGTCATGCGATCCTGACCGGTCGCCCGCTGATCGGTGACGAACCTTTCGCCGTGGTACTGGCGGATGACCTGTGTGTAAACCTGGAAGGTGACGGCGTCCTGACCCAGATGGTCAAGCTGTACCAGAAGTACCGTTGCACCATCGTCGCGGTTCAAGAGGTTGATCCTCAGGAAACCAACAAGTACGGCGTGATCGCCGGCGACGATATCGGCGATGGCCTGATCCGCGTACGTGACATGGTTGAAAAACCGGCGCCGGAAGATGCTCCGTCGAACCTGGCGATCATCGGTCGCTACATCCTGACTCCGGATATCTTCAAGCTGATCGAAGAAACCGAGCCGGGCAAGGGTGGCGAGATCCAGATCACCGACGCCCTGCTGAAGCAGGCAAAAGACGGTTGCGTGATTGCCTACAAGTTCAAAGGTCGTCGTTTTGACTGCGGTGGCGCTGAAGGCTACATCGAAGCAACCAACTTCTGCTACGAGCACTTCTACAAGACTGGCAAGGCTTACTGATTCACGGTTGCCTGCTTGATCTGGGAAAGCCACCTTCGGGTGGCTTTTTCGTTTTTCGGCCCCATGTAAGCAGGTATGCTGTTGTCCTGCCGAGGAGAGTGAAATGGCCTACGATTTTGACCTTTATGTAATTGGTGCCGGTTCCGGCGGTGTGCGCGCTGCACGATTCGCCGCAGGTTTTGGCGCCAAGGTGGCAGTGGCTGAAAGCCGCTACCTGGGCGGTACCTGTGTGAACGTGGGCTGTGTGCCGAAGAAGCTGTTGGTGTACGGCGCGCATTTCGCCGAAGACTTCGAGCAGGCCAGCGGTTTTGGCTGGTCCCTGGGTGAAGCAAACTTCGATTGGGCGACCCTGATCGCCAACAAGGATCGCGAGATCAACCGCCTCAATGGCATCTACCGCAACCTGCTGGTCAACAGCGGCGTGACCCTGCATGAAGGCCATGCGCGGTTGGTAGACCCGCATCAGGTGGAAATCAACGGTGAGCGCTTTACCGCCAAGCACATTCTGGTGGCCACCGGTGGCTGGCCGCAGATCCCGGAAATCCCGGGGCGCGAGCACGCCATTGGTTCCAATGAGGCGTTCTTCCTCAAAGAGTTGCCCAAGCGTGTGCTGGTGGTCGGCGGCGGTTACATCGCTGTCGAGTTTGCCGGGATTTTCCATGGCCTGGGCGCAAAGACCTCTCTGCTGTATCGCGGCGACTTGTTCTTGCGCGGTTTTGACGGTTCGGTGCGCACACACTTGAAAGAAGAGCTGACCAAGCGTGGCCTGGATCTGCAATTCAATGCCGACATCGAGCGCATCGACAAGCAGGCCGACGGTAGCCTGAAAGCCACCTTGAAAGACGGCCGCGTGCTGGAAGCCGACTGTGTGTTCTACGCCACTGGCCGACGCCCGATGCTCGATAACCTGGGGCTGGAAAACACCGGCGTCAAGTTGGACAAGCGCGGCTTTGTCGAAGTGGATGATCTGTACCAGACTGCCGAACCGTCGATCCTGGCGATTGGCGATGTGATCGGTCGTGTGCAACTGACGCCGGTAGCGCTGGCTGAAGGCATGGCCGTGGCACGTCGCCTGTTCAAGCCTGAGCAATATCGCCCGGTGGATTACGCGATGATCCCGACAGCGGTGTTCAGCCTGCCGAATATCGGCACCGTGGGCCTGAGCGAAGAGCAGGCCCGTGCAGACGGCCACAAGGTGCAGGTTTTCGAAAGCCGCTTCCGGCCGATGAAGCTGACCCTGACCGAGTGCCAGGAAAAGACCCTGATGAAGCTGGTGGTGGACGCCGAGACCGACAAGGTCCTGGGTTGCCACATGGTCGGCCCGGACGCCGGGGAGATCGTGCAGGGCCTGGCGATCGCACTCAAGGCGGGCGCGACCAAGCAGCATTTCGACGAAACCATCGGCGTGCACCCTACGGCGGCGGAAGAGTTCGTCACCATGCGCACGCCGGTGGCGCAGTAATCAGCCCTCGGTAGTTGCCTCTGGCACCGTCGCAACGACGGCCGCCAGGCGCAACGCCTCGATGCTGGCCTGGGCTTTGACCAGGTCCAGCTCCAGGGTTTTGTTGGTCTGCTGATGCTCGGCCAGCGCTTCCTGGCGCGTCTGACTTTCCAGAAGTGCAACCCGCAAGCGTTCCTGCAGCAGGGTGCGTTCGCTGTCGATCACGCTCACCTGTTCGCTAAGCTGGCGCTGCTGATCGCGGTCCTGGCGGGCCTGTTCCTGCAGTGCGCTCAATTCCTTCACTGTCACTCGATGCTCAATCAGCAGGCGCTCGTTATCGCGATGCAGCTGGGTGATCTCGTCCTGGCGCACCATTGCGCTCTGCTGAGCCTGACGCAGCTCGGCCTGTACCTGTTGCAACTGACCCTCATGGCGGCGCTGTTCCTGCTCACGCTGATCCTTGATTGCGTTGCGGTAATGCTCAAGAGCGTCCCGGGCGTGCAGGTGCTTTTCTTCCAGTGAGCGAATCTGCTCGTCCTTGTCGTTGATCCGCAGCTCGTAATCGCTGCACGCCTGGCTCAGCCCGGCGTTGCGGGTTTGCTCGGTTTGCAGGCTGGAGCGGGTGCTTTGCAGCGCCGCACTTTCGTCCGCCAGGGCGGCCGCCTGGATATCGAATTGTTGCTTGAGTTGGCTGTGGGCGGCTTCCAGCTCCTCGACCTGGGCGAGCAGGGCGGCTTTCTGTTGCTGGAACTGCGCCAGGGCCAGGTCGATAGGCTCCTGGGCCTTTTCCTTAAGACGCTGAGCCAGCCGTGCCACCAGTTCGCCAAGCTCGTCGTCGATGGGCGCTTCGGTGATGGTCTGGCGGGTTTCGCTTTCGTCCAGCTCCTTCAAATAGCGGTGAATCGTGGTTTTCGAGCCGGTATTGCCCATCTCGATGCGTACTGCATCGATGCTTGGGTTTTCGCCGCGGGCGAGGATCGCCAGGCGTGCCGTTTGAACTACTGCTTTATTGATGCCGCCGCGAGCCATGGAGTCTCCGTCGATTTAGTACTGTGTTACGTAGTATGTATTTACGTACTATATCACGATTATATTTAGGCTGAAATTGATGATTTAACAGATGGGATATTGGCGTATTATCCCGTGTGATCAAGGTTTTGAAGTGGACAGCGCCCAATGGCAGTACAGGTATGAGTGAACTGGACCGTTATCTGAATGCGGCCACCCGCGATAACACCCGCCGCAGTTATCGAGCGGCAATCGAGCATTTCGAGGTGAATTGGGGTGGATTCCTGCCGGCCACCAGCGAAAGCGTGGCGCGCTACCTGGTGGCCCATGCGGGCGTGTTGTCGGTCAACACGTTGAAGCTGCGCTTGTCGGCCTTGGCTCAGTGGCATACCAGCCAGGGTTTTCCCGATCCGACCAAGGCGCCGGTGGTGCGTAAAGTCCTGAAAGGGATTCGCGCCGTGCACCCGGCTCAGGAAAAACAGGCCGAACCATTGCAGCTCCAGCACCTGGAGCAGGTGATCCAGTTTCTCGAACAGGAAGGCCGCGACGCCCGAAGCGCAGAAGACCATCCCCGCTGGCTGCGTGCCAAACGTGACGCCGCATTGATCCTGCTGGGTTTCTGGCGCGGGTTTCGTAGTGATGAGCTGTGCCGGTTGAATATCGAGCACGTGCAGGCAGTACCCGGTTCGGGCATTACCCTGTATTTGCCGCGCAGTAAAAGCGATCGGGAGAACCTGGGTCGCACTTACCAGGCGCCGGCGTTGCTGCGCCTGTGCCCGGTCCAGGCCTACAGCGAGTGGCTCAGTGCTTCGGCGCTGGTGCGCGGCCCGGTATTTCGCGGTATAGACCGCTGGGGCAACCTGGGCGAGGAGGGCTTGCACCCCAACAGCGTGATCCCGCTATTGCGCCAGGCCCTGGAGCGCGCGGGCATTGCAGCGGATCAATACACCAGCCACTCACTGCGCCGGGGCTTTGCCACCTGGGCCCATCGCAGTGGCTGGGACTTGAAGTCGTTGATGACTTACGTCGGCTGGAAAGACATGAAATCTGCCATGCGCTATGTTGAAGCGACACCCTTTCTCGGCATGACCCGCGCATCCCTCGAGTGATTGAAGGTTTCTTCTATTAATACCGTCCGTTGATAGTGAAAACCAATCGTCAGCATCAGGTTTGCCAATGAGCCATCGGCCGGGAGAGTGGGTAGGATTCACCTCATCAACTTACTAAGCCCTTTTACAAACCTGACGGAGAGTCAACGATGCCTATCATCAACAGCCAAGTAAAACCGTTCAAAGCTACCGCCTACAAAAACGGCAACTTCGTAGACGTGACTGATGCTGACCTGAAAGGCAAATGGTCTGTCGTCTTCTTCTACCCAGCCGACTTCACCTTCGTCTGCCCAACCGAACTGGAAGACCTGGCTGACAACTACGCCGAATTCCAGAAACTGGGCGTTGAAATCTACAGCGTTTCTACCGACACCCACTTTGCCCACGCTGCCTGGCACAACACTTCGCCAGCCATCGGCAAAATCCAGTACACCATGATCGGCGACCCGACCCTGACCATCTCCCGCAACTTCGACGTACTGATCGAAGAAGCTGGCCTGGCAGACCGTGGCACCTTCGTGATCAACCCGGAAGGCCAGATCAAAATCGTTGAACTGAACGATGGCGGCGTTGGCCGTGACGCTTCCGAGCTGCTGCGCAAGATCAAGGCTGCTCAGTACGTTGCTGCTCACCCAGGCGAAGTGTGCCCAGCCAAGTGGAAAGAAGGCGAGGCCACCCTGGCTCCGTCCCTGGACCTGGTCGGCAAGATCTAAGTCTGTGAAGTGCCAAGGGCGGGTTACCGCACCTAAGTAAGCTGCATCCGCCCTCAAAACGCCCGGGCGAGATTCGCTCGGGCGTTTTTTTGTCTGCAATAAACCGAATTAATAGGAAATCGCCCGTATGTTGGACGCCAATCTTAAAGCTCAGTTGAAGTCATACCTGGAACGGGTCACCCAGCCGATCGAGATCGTCGCCTCCCTCGACGACGGTGCGAAATCCGAGGAAATGCTTGCCTTGTTGCAGGACGTAGCCAGTCTCTCGACGCTGATTACCCTGCAAAGCGATGGCAACGATGCGCGCAAGCCTTCGTTCTCCATCAACCGCCCGGGTGCCGATATCAGCCTGCGTTTCGCCGGCATCCCAATGGGTCATGAATTCACTTCGCTGGTGTTGGCGCTGCTGCAAGTCGGCGGCCACCCATCGAAGGCCAGTGTCGAAGTGATTGAACAGATTCGCGCCCTTAAAGGCGAGTTCAGCTTCGAGACTTATTTCTCGCTGTCGTGCCAGAACTGCCCGGACGTGGTCCAGGCGCTGAACCTGATGGCGGTACTGAACCCGAACATTCGCCACGTCGCCATCGACGGTGCGTTGTTCCAGGCCGAAGTCGATGATCGTCAGATCATGGCTGTGCCGAGTGTTTACCTGAACGGTGTGAACTTCGGCCAGGGCCGCATGGGCCTGGAAGAGATCCTCGCCAAGCTCGACACCAGCGGCATTGAAAAACAAGCCGAGAAAATCAGCGCCAAAGACGCCTTTGACGTGCTGGTCGTCGGCGGTGGCCCAGCCGGCGCAGCTGCAGCGATCTACGCGGCCCGTAAAGGCATTCGTACCGGTGTGGCCGCTGAGCGTTTTGGTGGCCAGGTGCTGGACACCATGGCGATCGAGAACTTTATCTCGGTGCAGGAAACCGAAGGGCCGAAACTGGCCAGTGCTCTTGAAGAACACGTCAAGCAGTACGACGTGGACGTCATGAACCTGCAACGCGCCAACGCGCTGATCCCGGCCAAGAACGCGGGTGAGCTGCACGAAATCCGTTTCGAAAGCGGTGCGACCCTGAAGTCCAAGACCGTGATCCTGGCCACCGGCGCCCGCTGGCGTGAAATGGGTGTGCCGGGCGAGCAGGAATACAAGGCCAAGGGCGTGTGCTTCTGCCCGCACTGCGATGGTCCATTGTTCAAAGGCAAGCGTGTGGCGGTGATCGGCGGCGGTAACTCCGGCGTTGAAGCGGCCATCGACCTGGCCGGTATCGTCAGCCACGTGACCTTGCTGGAATTCGACAGCAAACTGCGCGCCGATGCTGTGTTGCAGCGCAAGTTGTACAGCCTGCCTAACGTTGACGTGATCACCAGCGCGCTCACCAGTGAAGTCAAAGGTGACGGTCAGAAGGTTACCGGCCTGGCGTACAAGGATCGTGACAGTGGCGAGTTCAAGACCGTTGACCTGGAAGGTATCTTTGTCCAGATCGGCTTGCTGCCCAACACCGACTGGCTCAAAGGCACCGTCGAGTTGTCGCCCCGTGGCGAAATCATTGTCGATGCCCGTGGCGAGACTTCACTGCCAGGTATCTTCGCCGCTGGCGACGTCACTACCGTGCCGTACAAGCAGATCGTGATCGCCGTGGGCGAGGGCGCCAAGGCCTCCCTGAGTGCTTTCGATCACCTGATCCGCAGCTAAGCTGCCGGCCCTGAAACGAAAAACCCCATGAGTGATCATGGGGTTTTTTTTGTTACAGCGGCGTTGGCTGAATGATTTCAACCCAGTACCCATCCGGGTCTTTCACGAAGGCCAGGCTTTTCATGCGGCCATCACTCAAACGCTTCTGGAAGTCGCAGCCCAGTTCTTCAAAGCGTGCGCAGGCAGCCACAATGTCCGGCACCGAGATGCAGATATGACCAAAGCCGCGCGGGTCAGTGTTGCCGTTGTGATAGGCAAAGTCCGCGTCGTTTTCGGTGCCGTGGTTGTGAGTCAATTCCAGGATGCCCGGAATCGACTTCATCCACTGGGTGCGTGCGGCAGCGTCGGCCGGGATCTGGGCCTTGTCCACCAGGGCCAGGAAGTACAGGCTGAATTCGGCTTCCGGAAAGTCACGTTTTTCAACCAGGGAAAAACCCAGTACGCGGGTGTAGAAATCCAGCGACTTGGTGATGTCCTTGACCCGCAACATGGTGTGGTTGAACACGAAGTTCGTGGTGGCGGTGTCAGGTTGGGCGGTTACGCCCGGGAATGTGTTCAGTTCGTGCAGGCTCATGGGCCCTCCAGAGAAGAATGGGGCAAACGCAGCTCTAGTTCGAGCGATCCCTTGGCTTGCGGCTGGCATCCGTGCAGCCGGTCCATGATACGCAGCCCTGCCGGATGCGCCAAATGAAAAAGGTCACGCAGCCCTTGCGAGCAGCGGGTACAGAGGCCCAAACTTTGTGGCTTGAACCTTGAGTGTTTTTCGCAATGATCGGATTTCGCGCACCGCTGTTAAGTACCCTGGGCCTGTTGTTGGGCAGCACTGCTGCATGGGCGGCTGACCCGGAAATTCATTGGCCCAGTGGCTGGCAGGTGGAGGAGGTGGTGCCCGACGATCAGGCTCCGGCGCAACCGTCGGCAGTGTCCCGCCAGCGTGCGATCAAGAATGATGAAAATGGCGCGACCTTGATGGTCATGGAGTTGACAGGCACTCCGATCGAAGCGGGGCATACGGTCAATCTTCAAGGTGTGCTGCTGGAAATGCGCAAGTCCATCCAGAAGGACTTTGCCCAAGGCGGTTATCAAAGTGTGTGCACCAAGATGCACCCCACAACATTGAGCCGCCTTGAGGCGTTGGAAACTACTTGTGTAATCACCGAGAACGGTCGGCATGTGCTGTCGCAAACCCTGGTGGGAGCGGTCGACACCGATAAGGCCTATGTATTTTCATACGCAGGCCAGGCCCAGGCTTACGAATCAAGCAAGGATGAAGTCAGTTCGGTGCGTGAAAGCCTGAAACTTTGAGCGCTGTAGGCAAAGCAGAAAATTAGTCGATTTGCACAAAGTGAAATGTTTTTTAAAGTTCGTTTTTGAAAGTGCGAGGGGCCTGTTTTGTTTCAATATCGATGCCTGTAAGCAAAAAAAGCCCTGCATGTGCAGGGCTTTTCTTAGTGCGTTTGTACTAGCTGCAAAGCATTAGCCGCGAAGCCAGGAATCTACAGTGGCCGCGCCGTATTGTTCTTTCCATGCCTTCAGGCCGCGGTGGTTGCCGCCTTTGGTTTCGATCAGTTCGCCAGTGTGCGGGTTGTGGTAAACCTTGACCACACGTGCACGGCGCTGTTTTGGTGCGGTTGCGACGGAAGCGCCGGACTTGCTCGGGTTAGGATCCAGGATGGAGATGATGTCGCGCAGGCTTTTGCCGTAGGTTTTCATCAGCCCTTGCAGCTTTTCTTCGAATTCGATTTCTTTCTTCAGGCCAGCGTCGTTCTTCAGGGATTCCAGCTGGGCAAGCTGCTCTTGAAGGGCTTTTTCTGCTGCGCGAAATTCGGCGAGTCTGGACAAAATCTATACTCCAATAGTGTATTTGGCTGATATCTACTGCAAACAAAGCGATAAGCCAAGAGCCTTAAGGCGACTCAATGAAAGTGGCCTTCCTGCCAATTCAGCACAGGCAGGAAAAATTGTAGTAGTTAATCAGCCATGAGTAAATCATGTCTTTTGTATAAATAACAATATTTCCGTCGAAGTGGATGGCTATTCAATGGCGGTTCAGGAATCTAATGAACTCATCGCAAGGTACTGGCTTGCCAAACAGGTAGCCCTGCAAGAAATCAACACCTTGAGCGGCAAGATATTCGGATTGTTCTGGTGTTTCTACTCCTTCGGCAACGATACCCAAATCGAGCTTGGCGGACAGTTCAATGATGCTGTCGAGTATATGCCGCGAGAGTGCATCAACACCGATCATCGCGACGAAGCTCTGATCTATCTTCAAGTAATCGACATTGAAGTTGCGCAAATAACCCAGGCTCGAGTGGCCGGTGCCGAAGTCGTCGATCGCAATCATTACCCCCATTTCGTGCAGCGCCTGGAACAACTGGCGGGTGATATCCGTGGGTTCGATCAACTCGCGCTCGGTCAATTCCAGTACCAGAATCACCTTGCCCGGCGGGAAGGCCGCGAGGAATTCCCGGCAGTCTTCCACCAGTTCCAGGTCGTGACAATGGCGGGCGGTGATGTTGATCCCGACATGAAATCCATCCGCGAACTGCTCGGCGTGGGGCGCCAGTTGCAGTGCGGTCCGGCGCATCAAGGCGCGGGTCATTGGCACGATCAGGCCGGAATGCTCGGCCAGGGGAATGAACAGGTCGGGGCGCACCAGGCCTTCCTTAGGGTGATTCCAGCGCATCAGCACTTCACAGCCGGCCCACTGGCGAATGTTCTGGCCACGTACCACCGGCTGGTAATAGGGCACGAATTCATCGGCACCCAAGGCACGTTGCAGCTCGTGAGTCGGCGCCGATGAACGCTTTTGCAGCCAGTGGGCGAGGATGCCCGCCAACACGCCGAAAAACACCACCAGAACGAACAGTGCGGGATACCGCGCTTGCATGTAGCGCCAGGTTTCGCCCTCCGGCATCCCGGCTTCCACGCTGTAGGTATACCGCTCGGAATCGAGATGATGGTGCGCCACAGGAAATGTCGGCAACGCTTCGCTGTGCACCTTGCCATCCGACGCCAGCCAGTTAGGCCCCACCTGCAACACCAGGTCGGCATACCGGCTGATCAGGCGCAACGCGTTGGTCAAGTGATAGCCATCAACGGAGGCGAAAGCACCCCGGTCGCCCTCGGTGAGGCGATACACCAGCAATGCGGTATCAGGTGTCACCGGGTTGCCTTTCATCAGCCAAAGGCGGCCGTCGACGTAGTCTTCAGGGTTGACCGGCGACTGGTAGTTGCCACCGAACAACGAGCTGCAATAGATATTTCTCTGCCAGAACAAGGTCGTGGCGCGCACAAAAGGCCGGCGGGTGACTTGTTCCCGTAGCGCCAGTTGTGTCGGGTTATCACACTCATGCCCAGCCAGGGGCAGCAGGGCCTGGGCGGCGAGGGCGGTGTTATCGAGCATCAGGTCAAACTGGCGCACGGCTTCCTGGGCGGTTTGCGCGGTGCTGTGCTCCAGCGTGCGCCCGGCTTGCCAGTACAGGATCAGCACACCCAGCAGAATTGGCAGCGCGCCACTGAGCAGGGTGATGAGGAGGCGGGTGCTCGCTTTTCGTGGGCCTTTGACGGTCAGTGGCATTTGTGCAGCCTGTAGCGGGAAGGGTCAATAAGACGCTCAAATGCGGTCGGGACGTCCAACAAAGCGTATTGGTATTGGCCATGATAGATGGCGGCACGCGACCCTGCATGCTCAATCAAACGGCAAGCGTGTGGCCAGTTCAATAAACGCCAGGGTCGCCGGCGAGGACTGCCGTCGATCCAGGACCGCCAGCCCCACCTGGCGTTTCACGGCAGGCTTGAGCGGTTTGATCAGGTAGTCCGGCTCGGTGGATTCAGGCAGCGACGACTCGGCGACAATGGTCACGCCGTCACCCCGGCGCACGGTGTCCAGGGTGCTGAGCAATTGTGAGCAGCGGTAACGCACATCCGGCTGCAGCCCGGCACCGACGAACAGCCTTGAGACCAGTTCGGATGACCCGGCCTGGGTCAGGATGAAGGGCTCGCCGCATAGCGCCTTGAGGCTGACACTCGGCTGCGCGCCCAGGTGATGTCCCGCTGGCAACAGCGCGACCAACTGATCCTCGATCAGCGGGAACGTATCGAAGCGCTCTTCAGGCAACACCACAAACCCGACGTCGACGCGCCGCTCTTCCAGCCATTGCATCACCTGCCGATCAGGGCCTTCGTCGACGTGCACCTCAATGCCCGGATGCAGCTCGCGAAAGCGTTGCAAAATCTTCGGCAACAGACGAATCGATGAAGTCGGCCCAAACGAACCAATGCGCAGCGTGCCGCGCTTCATCCCGCGAGCATCGGCGGCTTCCTGTTGCAGTGTATTGGCCAGCCCGAGCATGGCCCGGGCGCGCAGCAGCAGTTGTTGGCCGATATCGCTGAGTTCGACTTGAGACTGATGGCGGCGGATCAACTCCACACCCAATTCCTGTTCCAGGGATTTGATCGCATGGGACACCGCTGACTGGCTGATGCCCAGGCGATTGGCGGCGCTGGTGAAGCCTTGCAGCTCGGCCACCAGGAAGAAGATTTCCAGTTGGGTAAGGGTCATGAGTATTTACTCATTTTACGATGACAAGAGATTAGCTGAACAATAAGCCAATCCCACGCTTCTTGAGTAGAAATCTGATGACCCCGACCTCTGACCGTCTCACGTATTTGAAATTGGCGGCGGTGACCATGATCTGGGGTGGCACCTTCGTGGCCGGGCGCTATCTGGCCGCAGGCCCGGACCCGCTGCTGGCGGCGACCGTTCGTTTTGTGCTGGCCAGCGTCGCCTTATTGGTATTCCTGGGTGTCGCGCGCATTCGCCTGGTGCGCCCGACCAACCCACAGCTGGCGCAACTGACCGTACTCGGCTTTTTCGGGATCTTTTTCTACAACCTGTGCTTTTTCTACGGCCTGCATTACATCAATGCATCCCGGGCGTCACTGATCGTGGCGCTGAACCCGGCGGTGATTGGCTTGGCTTCCTGGCTACTGTTCAAGGAGCGCCTGGGCCAGGTGAAACTGTTGGGTATCGCGCTGTGCCTGGGCGGTGCGGGGTTGGTGATCGTCAGCCGCAACCCGCAGCTGTTGCAGGGCGGCGCGCATGCCTGGATCGGTGATCTGTTGATCTTCGGCTGCGTGGTGGGCTGGGGCGTGTACTCGCTGTTTTCCCGCAGCCTTAACCAAAGCCTGGGGCCGTTGCAAACCGTGACCTGGTCGATCCTGTTGGGCACGCTGATGCTGACGATCACCACGCTGGTGACGGGGCGGTTGACCGTGGCGGCGTTGGGCGCGATTGATCTGCCCCAACTGACGAGCTTGTTGTATCTCGGCGTGCTGGGCTCGGCGCTGGCCTACATCGGATACTACGACGGCTTGCGTCGCATCGGCGCCACACGCGCGGGTGTGTTCATCGCCCTCAATCCGCTGACGGCGGTGATCTGCGGTGCATTGCTGCTGGGCGAGCAAGTCACCGCGCCGATGCTGCTGGGCGGGGCAGTGATCCTGCTGGGCATCTACCTGTGCAACAAACCCCTTGCGCGGCCCAGGGCAATGGGGATTTGATAAGAGTACGGACAAATGCGGTTACGCTGTGTAGAATCGATTTACGCATACAAGAATAAGGACTTGCGCTAACGCAAGCCTCGCCCGTAAGAGACTGATGCAACCATGAAGCTACTCGGGTCCCCCCTCATCTTTGGTGACTTCCTCGCCCGCAGCGTGCGGGGTATCTCCTGTGCGCCACCCGCCGACCTCATCCTTGCTCGCAAATAAACATTTGTAATTACAAGAATGATGAGGCACCGAAAATGGCAGACCTATACGAAAACCCAATGGGCCTGATGGGCTTTGAATTCATCGAATTCGCATCGCCAACCCCAGGCACCCTGGAGCCGATCTTCGAGATCATGGGCTTCACCAAAGTCGCGACCCACCGTTCCAAGAACGTGCACCTGTTCCGTCAGGGCGAGATCAACCTGATCCTCAACAACGAACCCAACAGCATCGCCTCCTACTTTGCGGCCGAGCACGGCCCGTCGGTGTGCGGCATGGCGTTTCGCGTGAAAGACTCGCAGCAGGCCTACAACCGGGCCCTGGAACTGGGCGCCCAGCCGATCCATATCGAAACCGGCCCGATGGAGCTGAACCTGCCGGCGATCAAGGGCATTGGCGGCGCGCCGCTGTACCTGATCGACCGCTTCGGCGAAGGCAGCTCGATCTATGACATCGACTTCGTGTACCTCGAAGGCGTTGAGCGCAACCCGGTGGGCGCCGGCCTCAAAGTCATCGACCACCTGACCCACAACGTGTACCGCGGCCGCATGGCCTACTGGGCGAATTTCTACGAGAAGCTGTTCAACTTCCGTGAAGCGCGCTACTTCGATATCAAGGGCGAATACACCGGCCTGACCTCCAAGGCCATGAGCGCGCCGGACGGCATGATCCGCATCCCGCTGAACGAAGAGTCGTCCAAGGGCGCCGGGCAGATCGAAGAGTTCCTGATGCAGTTCAACGGCGAGGGCATCCAGCACGTAGCCTTCCTCACCGATGACCTGGTCAAGACCTGGGATGCGTTGAAGAAGATCGGCATGCGCTTCATGACCGCGCCGCCAGACACCTACTACGAAATGCTCGAAGGCCGCCTGCCAAACCACGGCGAGCCGGTGGACCAGTTGCAAGCGCGGGGCATCCTGCTGGACGGTTCGTCGGTGGCGGGCGACAAGCGCCTGCTGCTGCAGATCTTCTCGGAAACCCTGATGGGCCCGGTGTTCTTCGAGTTCATCCAACGCAAGGGTGATGACGGTTTCGGCGAAGGTAACTTCAAGGCCCTGTTCGAATCCATCGAACGCGACCAGGTGCGTCGTGGTGTGCTCACCGCTGACTGATCGTTGATGTAAAAAATCCCGGTCGTGGGTATCCGCGACCGGGATTTTTTTTCGCCTGGAATCAGGCTTTACGTTGGCGAACCAGGTGCTTGAAACCTTCGTATACCAGCACCATCACGGCCAGCCAGATCGGCAGATAGGTCAGCCATTCCCCCGCCTTGATGCTTTCTCCCAGCAACAAGGCGACCCCGAGCAGCAGCACCGGCTCCACATAGCTGAGCAGCCCGAACAGGCTGAACGCCAACATGCGGCTGGCAATGATGTAGCACACCAGCGCCGAGGCACTGATCAAGCCCAGCATCGGGATCAAGACGTACAAGCCCTTGTGGGCATCGAGCACGGCAAACCCCTGTTCGCCGCTTTGCACGAACCACAACGCCACCGGCAACATCAGCGCCATGTCGAACCACAGCCCGCCCAGGTGGTCGGTCTTCAGGCGTTTGCGCACGATGAAGTAGATCGGGTAGCCGATGATCACCACTAACGTGGCCCAGGAGAAACCACCGACCTGATACAACTCGTTCAGCACACCCACGCCGGCAAAAAACACCGCGACTTTTTGCAGGCGTGACAATTGTTCGCCATACACCAGGCGCCCGGTCAGCACCATGGTCAACGGCAGCAGGAAATACCCCAGGGACACATCCAGGCTACGGCCGTTGAGCGGTGCCCACATGAACAACCAGAGTTGCACCCCAAGCAACGCTGAAGACACCAGCATCCCGCCGATCAATCCGGGTTTGGCCGCCACCAGCCGAACCAATTCCCACACTCGCCGCCACTCGCCGCTGACGATCATGAACACGGTCATGCAGGGCATGGTCAGCAGCATCCGCCAGCCGAAGATCTCCAGGCCGCTCAAGGGCGTCAGCAGCGACGTGAAGTAATACATCACGGCAAACAACACCGAGGCCAAGACCGATAACACAACACCTTTAGACACACTGTCCTCGCGAAAACCGATTCATACAAAAGAAGGGAGATTTCAGGGAGGGAATATAGTGCTTTTGAGGTGAGATGTTTGCTCTGTTTTGGGGCAATTTTACGGGAGGATTTCTCGGATCCTCCCGTAAAGTGTGTTTATGGCCGGGCAATGCGTCCCGAGACAAAGTGGCTGACGTCATTGAACCCTGGCGTCGAGGCATGACCCGGGGTGACCAGCGAATCGATGAAGGCTTCATCTTCCGCCGTGATCTTCACCTCCAGCGCACCGGTGTAGGCATCCCACTGCGCCTCGGTGCGCGGCCCGACAATCGCCGAGCTGACCGCCGAGTTGTTCAGCACCCAGGCAATCGCAAACTCGACAATCCCCACGCCACGGCCCTGGGTGTATTGCTGGATCTGCTGGGCGATGCGCAGGGATTCAACGCGCCATTCGGTTTCCAGGATGCGCTTGTCCTGGCGCCCGGCGCGGCTGCCGGCTTCAGGCGTTACGTCCGGCGCATATTTGCCACTGAGCACGCCACGGGCCAGCGGGCTGTAAGGCACCACACCCAGGCCATAGGCGGCGGCCGCAGTGATCTGCTCCGCCTCGGCCTGGCGGTTGACGATGTTGTACAGCGGCTGGCTGATGATCGGCTTGTCCACCCCCAGGCGCTCGGCCACGCGGATCACTTCAGCGATACGCCAGCCGCGGTAGTTGGACAAGCCCCAATGGCGGATCTTGCCCTCGCGGATCAAATCGCCAATCGCTGAAACCGTGACTTCCAGCGGCGTGTTGTGGTCTTCACGATGCAGGTAATAGATGTCCAGGTAATCGGTGTCGAGGCGCGTCAGGCTGGCTTCCAGGGCATTGAATATCCGCTTGCGGTTCAGGCCGCTGCGGTTCGGCAGGCCATCCACCGGGCCGATGCCAACCTTCGAGGCCAGCACCCAATCCTGGCGTTGGCGGGCGATGGCTTCACCGACGATTTCTTCGGAGCGCCCGCCGGTGTAGACGTCGGCGGTGTCGATAAAGTTGATGCCTTGATCCCAGGCCTTGTCGATGATGCGCAGCGAGTCCTCGGTGTTGGTCTGCTCGCCAAACATCATGCTGCCCAGGGTCAGTGCGCTGACCTTCAACCCGGACTGGCCCAGTGTGCGGTAAATCATCGTGAACACCTCATAAGGGGGAGACAGTCCCTATCCAATACCAGACAGCAAGGCTCTGGAACAAGCCCTGGGACGGTTATTGCGGTAATAGTTCGGCGCAACGCAACTGCAGGAAGCGGTGCAGTACCTTGACCCGTTCCGACACTTGCAGCCGATGCGGGCACATCAGGTTGAACGGCGTCGGCTCGCCTTGCCAATCGGTGAGCAACGGCACCAGGCGCCCGGCCTTGATGTCGCGGGCTATATCCAGTCGCGCTTTATAAGCAATGCCATGGCCGGCCAATGCCCAACGCCGCACGATCTCGCCGTCATCACTCAAGTAGTCGCCGTTGACCTCGACTTCCTGCAGCAGCTCACCCTGGCGAAAGTACCAGGTGTTGTTCGCGCGCCCCTGGCGCATATAGCGCAGCGTGCTGTGTTGCGCCAGGTCCTGGGGCATGCGGGGCGTACCGTGGCGCGCAAGGTAGTCGGGGCTGGCACACGCCACACGTGTGTGATCGGGCACCACCGGCAGCGCCACCAGGCTGGAGTCCCGTGGTACGCCGAAACGCAGGGCGATGTCGACGGTTTCGCGAAACAGGTCGGCATTACTGTCGTTGAGCAGCAATTGGAGGCGAACGTTCGGGTGTTCAAGCTTGAACTCATCCAGCCAGCCCAGCAGCACATTGCGCCCGAAATCCGAGGGCGCGGCCAATTGCAGCAAACCACTGAGGCTTTGGCCTTGTTGCTTGATTGCTTGTTCGCCCTCGGACAATGCCTCGAGGGCGACGCGTACGCTGTCCAGGTAGCGCCGGCCTTCTTCGGTCAAGCGCATGCTGCGGGTGGAGCGCGCCAGCAGCCGCATGCCCAAGCGGGTTTCCAGGCGTTTGAGGGCAATGCTGGCGGCCGCCGGGGTCAGGCTGAGGCTACGGGCGGCGGCGGATAGGCTGCCGGTGTCGGCGGTGCGCACGAACACTTCAAGGTCGAGGATTGAGCTCATCTGTAAAAATCCTTTAAAGATCTTGTCGTTTTACCGGGATTTTTCAACGATTGCCAAGCTGGGAAGATGAAACCTCATTTCTCAATCAGGTAGCTCTTCATGACTTCTCCCCTCAGCGGCAAAACCATCATCGTCATCGGCGGTAGCAGCGGCATTGGTGCGGCCGTGGCCAAGCAGGCCGTGGCACGCGGTGCCCACGTGGTGCTGGCGGGGCGGCGCTTGTCTTCAGCCGTGGAGAACGGTGTGCGCAGCGAGCAGGTCGACGTGACCGACGCGGCCTCGTTGCAGCGCTTGTTCGAAACCGTGGGGCCGTTTGATCATCTGGTCTACACGGCAGGGCCGGCGGTGCAGGCCAAGCCCTTGATCGAGACGGACCTGGCCCTGGCGCAAGACAACTTCAACGTGAAGCTCTGGGGTTCGTTGCGGGCGATCCAGTTGGCCCTGCCTTTTCTCGACGAGCGCGGCAGCATCACGCTGACCTCGGGTCAACTGGGGCGCAAAACCGTGGCAGGGCAGTTCATCAAGACCGGGATCAACGCGGCCACTGAAGCCCTGGGCAAACAGTTGGCCAAAGAGCTGGCACTCCGTCGAGTGAATGTGGTCAGTCCGGGCGTGATCGACACCGAGGCGTATGCCGGGTTGTCCGAGGAGCAGCGGCTGGCGATGTTTGCCAAGGCGGGCGGGGCGTTGCCAGTGGGGCGAGTGGGGCAGGCCGAAGAAGTGGCTGCCGGGTATGTGCTGGCGATGGAGAACGGGTTTATCACTGGCAGCGTGATTGATGTCGACGGCGGTGGTTTGTTGTAAACAGCCATCAGACTGTGGGAGCGAGCCATTCGCCCCCACATTACCGGTGTTACACCTTCAAGGTGCGCGTCATGCGCAACGCCAACACACTGCCCGCGACAATCACCGCCGCCAGCAGGTACAACGCCAGGTCCGTAGACCCAGTGGCATCCTTCACAAACCCGACGATATACGGGCTGAGGAAACCCGCCATCTGGCCCATGGAGTTGATCAACGCCAAACCACCCGCGGCAGCACCCGCGCTGAGCAGGGCGGTGGGCACCGGCCAGAACATCGGCAGGCCGGTGAGGGCGCCCATGGTGGCGATGGTCAGGCCAAGGATCGCAATGGCCGGCGTGGTCGCAAAGTTCACCGCAATCACCAGCCCGATGGCGCCCATCAACATCGGCACCACCAAGTGCCAGCGCCGCTCTTTGCGCAGGTCGGCAGAGCGGCCCACCAGCAACATGAACACCGCCGCCAGCAGGTACGGGATCGCACTCAGCCAGCCAATCACCAGGTTATCGCTGAAACCCATGTTCTTGATGATCGACGGCAGCCAGAAGTTGATGGCGTACACACCGCTCTGGATGCAGAAGTAGATCAGCCCGAATGCCCAGATGGCCGGGTTCTTGAACACTTCCAGCAGCGAGTCGCTGGTGGTCTTCGGTTTGTTGGCCAGGTCGGTCGCCTGGTCGGCTTCCAGTACGGCACGCTCATGGGGTGTGAGCCACTTCGCGTTGGCGAAACTGTCACTGAGCAGGAAGTAGGCGAGGGCGCCGAGGATCACTGTCGGTACGCCTTGCAGCAGGAACATCCACTGCCAGCCCGCAAGGCCGCCCTGGCCGGCGGCGAAGTGGTTGAGGATCCAGCCGGAGAACGGGCTGCCCAGCAGGCCGGACACCGGAATCGCCGACATGAACAGCGCCATGATCCGCCCACGGCGGAAGGTCGGGAACCACTGCGAGAGGTACAGCACCACGCCCGGGAAGAACCCGGCTTCAGCGGCGCCGGTCAGCAGGCGCAAGCCGTAGAAATGGGTCGGCGTGGTGACGAACAGCAGGCAGGTGGACAGGGTGCCCCAGACGATCATCATCAGTGCAATCCAGCGCCGTGGACCGAATTTGGTCAACGCCAGGTTGCTCGGTACGCCGCACAGCACGTAGCCGATAAAGAAAATCCCGGCACCGAGGCCGTACACGGTCTCGCTGAACTTCAGGGCGTCGAGCATCTGCAACTTGGCAAAGCCGACGTTGACGCGGTCGAGGTAGTTGAACAGGTAGCAGATGAAAATGAAGGGGATCAGGCGCAGGGTAATGCGCTTGTATACGGCGTTTTTATCGTCATCGGTGGCCTGGGTGACAGCGGCGCTCTGTGACATGGCAGTCTCTCTTTATTATGATTTTTTGCGATGCGAGGGTAACGTTGATCGCCCAACGAGTCTCGGCCACCTCAAGGGTTGATGTCTTTGTGCTCGCGCACAGTCAGGCACCCTTTGCGCTGTGCCTATGAACAACCCACTTTCCAGGAATTTAGCCCCATGTTCGAGCTGGATCATGACTTGGCGCAGGATATCGTCAATCGCACCATGGCGATCCTGCCCTATAACGTCAACGTCATGGACAGCCAGGGCCTGATCCTCGGCAGCGGTGAGCCCGAACGTATCAACACTCGCCATGAAGGCGCACAGCTGGTGCTGGCGAATGTGCGCGTGGTAGAGATCGACAGCCAGACCGCCAAGCACCTCAAGGGTGTGCAACCCGGGATCAACCTGCCGCTGCTGCACGATCAGCGCCTGATCGGGGTACTGGGCATTACCGGCGAGCCGGAGCTGCTGCGTACCTATGCGCAACTGGTGCGCATGACCGCCGAAATGCTGGTCAGCCAGCGCCACCAGCAGGCCGAGCAGCAATGGCGCCGCCAGCGTTGCGATGACCTGCTGGCGCTGCTGCTGGCCGAGACCGGCGACTCGCCGCGGCTGGTGGATGAAGCGCAGCAACTGGGCCTCAAGCCGCAGCTGGCGCGCACGCCCTACCTGTTTGAACTGGGCAGCGGCCAGTCGGCGGAGGCCTTGAGTGCCTGGCTGACCTCGCGTTACCCGGACAGTTGGTGCGTCAGCTCCGCGCAGTTTTCCCTGCTGTGGTGCCGACCGGCGTCGGTGCAAGTCGACAACCCGCGCCTGCTGGAAAAACTCGACGGCCTGGGCTGGAATATCCTGCGGGTTGCCGTCGGCGGCCAAGCAGACGGCCTGGCCGGGCTGCGCCGTTGCTACCGGCGAGTCGGTGATCTGCTTGCCTATGGCCGCGATGTGCTGCCCGAATCGCGGCTGCTGACCCTCAATCGCTACCGCCTGCCGGTGATGCTCTGGCGCCACCGCAACGACGACGCCCTCGACGAATTGCTCAACCCGTTGCGCAAGGTGCTGGCCAAGGACAGTAACGGCCAGTTGCAGGCGACCCTGCGCAGTTGGTGCGATCACGACGGCCAAAGCCAGGCCTGCGCCGACGCCTTGGGCATTCACCGCAACAGCCTGCGCTATCGCATGGAGCGCATCGCCGAGCTGAGCGGCGTCGACCCGTTGACCCTCGACGGCATGCTTGCGTTGTACCTGGGCGTGCAGCTGCTGCCGCAGGCTTTGTCCAAATGAACAACAAACCCCAGCCACTCTTGTGCAATGGACAGGCGTTATTGCCGGTGCCAACTGGCAGCATGGGCGTTATAAAAACCGGAGAAAGCCCATGAAAATCATCATCGCCCCCGACTCGTTCAAGGACAGCCTGAGTGCCGAAGGCGTGGCGAATGCCATTGCCGAGGGGTTGGCCAGCGTGTGGCCCGACGCCGAGCTGATCAAGTGCCCGATGGCGGACGGTGGTGAGGGCACGGTGGAGTCGGTACTCGCCGCCTGCCAGGGCGAGTTGCGCACCACCTGTGTGCAAGGGCCGTTGGGCGGCAGCATCGACGCACATTGGGGCTGGTTGGCCGAGAGCCACACCGCAATCATCGAAATGGCGGAAGCCAGCGGTCTGCAACGGGTGCCGCCGGGAAAACGTGATGCGTGTTCCAGCAGCACCTTCGGTACCGGCGAGCTGATCCGTGCCGCCCTGGATGCGGGCGCCGAACGCATCATCCTGGCCATCGGCGGCAGCGCCACCAACGACGGCGGCGCCGGGGCGATGCTCGCCCTGGGTGTGCAGCTGTTTGATGCCCAGGGCGCAGCACTGCCTCTCGGCGGCCTGGCGCTGGCCAAGCTGTCGCGCATCAGCCTTGAGCAACTGGACCCACGCCTGGCCCAGGTGCGCTTCGAAATTGCCGCCGACGTGAACAACCCACTGTGCGGCCCCCACGGTGCCTCGGCGATTTTCGGCCCGCAAAAAGGCGCCAATCCCCAGCAAGTCGAGCAACTGGATGCCGCCCTCGGCCATTTCGCCGATCACTGCGCCAAGGTCTTGCCCAAAGATGTACGCGACGAACCCGGCAGCGGTGCCGCCGGTGGCCTGGGTTTTGCCGCCAAGGCGTTCCTTGGCGCACAGTTTCGTGCGGGTGTAGAAGTGGTCGCCGAGCTGGTGGGTCTCGAAAAGGCGGTGCGTGGCGCCGACCTGGTGATCACTGGCGAAGGCCGCTTCGACGCCCAGACCCTTCGGGGCAAAACCCCGTTTGGTGTCGCGCGGATCGCCAAACAGCACAACGTGCCGGTGATCGTGATCGCCGGCACCTTGGGTGATGGCTACGAGCAGATGTACGCCCATGGCGTGGACGCCGCGTTCGCGTTGCCGTCCGGCCCGACTACCCTGGAGCAGGCTTGCAGCGAGGCGCCGCGCCTATTGCGCGAACGCGCCTCGGACATCGCCCGGGTTTGGAAACTGGTTGCTGCACGGCCCCGATAATTGCGGTGCTGGGCTCGCCATTCTGAGGCTTTGCCGCCTACACTGGCCCGCCATGTGTTTTCAAAGGATGAAACACCATGCACACACCTGAACCCAAAATCGTGATCACGCGCTTCACCGAGGCCCACCTTGAAGGCGTCACTGCGCTCTACAACGATCCGGCTGTCTGCCGTCAGGTGCTGCAAATGCCTTTCCAATCGGTTGAAGCCTGGCGCGCACGCCTGGCACCCGGGGATGAACGGCGGCTACAACTGGTGGCCGTGCATGCGGGTGAGGTGATCGGCAACCTGGGGCTTGAGCAATATTCCCGTGTGCGCCGCAGCCATGTCGGCTCATTCGGCATGGGCGTGGCCACCGCCTGGCAGGGCAAGGGCGTGGGCTCCCGGCTGCTGAGTGCGGCGCTGGAGGTGGCGGATAACTGGATGAATCTGCACCGGGTGGAACTGACGGTGTATGCCGACAACGAAGCCGCCCACCGCCTGTACCACAAGTTCGGCTTCGAGACCGAAGGCCGGCTGCGGGATTACGCCGTGCGTGACGGCGCATTCGTCGACACCCTGACCATGGCGCGCATCCGCCAGCCTGCCTAGTCGTCCTGCAAGGCAAACGCCACCGCAGCCTGCGCATGCAGCTCGGTGGTGTCCAGCAGTGGCAGGTTGCTGTGCTGCGGCTTGATCAACAGACTGATTTCCGTGCAGCCAAGGATGATGGCCTGGGCGCCACGCGTCGCCAGGGACTCGATCACCCGTTGGTACACCTCACGCGATGCGTCGCTGATCACCCCGACACACAACTCTTCATAGATGATCCGGTGCACGGCTTGGCGCTCTTCCGCGTCCGGTATCAGCACGGTCAGCCCTTGGGCGGCCAGGCGCGACTTGAGAAACTCCTGCTCCATGGTAAATGCGGTGCCCAGCAGGCCCACGGTCAGAGTGCCGGCCTCCACGGCCGCTGCGCCGGCGGCGTCTGCAATATGCAGAAACGGTATCGACACTGCCGCTTCAATGCGCGGCGCCACCAGGTGCATGGTGTTGGTACACAGCACGATGCATTCGGCGCCACCGGCTTGCAGGCGGCGGGCGGCGTCTTCGAGGATCAGCGCCGCGTCATCCCAGCGCCCGGCGTGCTGGGCCTGCTCCACCGGGCCGAAGTCGACGCTGTACATCAACAGTTGTGCCGAACGCAGGGGGCCGAGCTGGTCGCGCGCACTTTGGTTGATGATGCGGTAATACTCGGCGCTGGACTCCCAGCTCATGCCGCCGATAAGGCCGATGGTGCGCATGCGATGCTCCTGAATTGGACGGGCGAGGGGCACCACATTACCCAAGCGCTGCGCTTTAGTCATACGCCAGCGTGCGGCATCTGCCATGATCAAGGCTCGCAACATGGGTCACCCAAGGAACACGGCAATGGACGATGTACAACAACTGGGCGAGATGCTGCGTCATTACGCCGACAGCGAAGCCCACAAGAAGCAGCAGTTCGAAGTGCAGTCGGCCCATTGGGCACAGAAGATCGGCGAGTTGTTCGACCAGATCGAGCAGTGGCTGGAACCGGTGAAGACCGTCGGCTTGCTGGAAGTGCAGCGCGAAGCGTACGTGGCTTCCGGCCCCAGCGTGCCGGTAGAGACCTCCACCTTCAAGACCGAGAAACTGACCATCCATATCGCCGGCAAACCGGTGGAGTTCGTGCCGGATGTGATGGGCGCCGGCGGTTTGATTTCGTTATCGGTGATGGGCTTGACCGCTGCCCGCTACGGCAGCATTTCCCTGGTGTTGCTGCCGGGGAAAAACGATTGGTTGTGGAAGAAAACCAATGGCCTGAAAGACCCGGACACCTTCGGTTTCGATGCCAACTTCCTGGCCTTGCAGTTGCAGAGCCTGATTCCCCGCGAACGTGGCTAGTCGCTCAATGTGGTGCTTGTGTGGGAGCGGGCTTGCTCGCGAAAGCGGTGTGTCAGTCGCTGTATATGTTGACTGAACCACCGCATTCGCGAGCAAGCCCGCTCCCACAATCAGATCTCTATATTGCCCCAGTCCTGCTTTGTTTCCTCAGGCGCCACCGCGTTGACCCGCTTGCCCGTGGCCAGCTCCACCCGCCGCGCCACCTCCGGGTCATCGGCAAACGGCATCAGGCTCGCCTCATCCAGGCTTTCCTTCGACTGGCCCCGCAAGCAATATTCCACTGCACCATACAGGCCGATCACCGCTGCCAGGTTCAGCGCTATCTCCCACATCAGGCGATCTGCGCTTCAAGCTGCGCCACCTTCAGGTCCGCCACGCGCACCGTGCGCCAGGTGTTGTACGCCATCAGCAACATACCGCTGAGGAAGAACACCCCGCCGACAAAACGCACCACAAACCCCGGATGGCTGGCCTGCAAGGCTTCCACGAAGGAGTAGGTGAGGGTGCCGTCATCGTTCACCGCGCGCCACATCAAGCCTTGCGTGATGCCGTTGACCCACATCGACGCGATGTACAGCACCGTGCCAATGGTTGCCAGCCAGAAGTGCATATTGATCAGCCCCACGCTGTGCATCTGCGCGCGCCCGAAGATTTTCGGGATCATGTGGTACAGCGAGCCAAACGTGATCATCGCCACCCAGCCCAGGGCGCCGGCGTGGACGTGGCCGATGGTCCAGTCGGTGTAATGGGACAGGGCGTTGACGGTCTTGATCGCCATCATCGGCCCTTCAAACGTCGACATGCCATAGAACGCCAGCGACAGCACCAGGAAACGCAGGATCGGGTCGGTGCGCAATTTATGCCAGGCCCCGGAGAGCGTCATCATGCCGTTGATCATCCCGCCCCAGCTCGGCGCCAGCAGGATCAGCGACATCGCCATGCCCAGGGACTGCGCCCAGTCCGGCAGTGCGGTGTAGTGCAAGTGGTGCGGGCCGGCCCAGATGTACAGGGTGATCAACGCCCAGAAGTGCACGATGGACAGGCGATAGGAATACACCGGCCGCCCGACTTGCTTGGGCACGAAGTAGTACATCATCCCCAGGAAGCCGGTGGTCAGAAAAAAGCCGACCGCGTTGTGCCCGTACCACCACTGCACCATGGCGTCGGTGGCGCCGGAGTACACCGGGTAGGACTTGAACCAGTCCACCGGGATCGACAGGTGATTGACCACGTGCAGCATCGCGATCACTACGATAAACGCACCGAAGAACCAGTTGCCGACATAGATATGCTGGGTCTTGCGCTGCACCACGGTGGTGAAAAACACGATGGCATAGGCAACCCAGACCACCGTCATCCACACGGCGCCGGTGAACTCGATTTCGGCGTATTCCTTGGTGGTGGTGTAGCCCAGGGGCAGGCTGACCAACATGATCACGATCACCGACTGCCAGCCCCAGAAGGTGAAGGCGGCGAGCTTGTCTGAGTACAGCCGTACCTGGCAGGTGCGCTGTACTGCGTAGTAGCTGGCAGCGAACTGCGCGCTGCCGGCAAAGCCGAAAATCACCAGGCTGGTGTGCAGCGGGCGCAGGCGGCCGAAGGTGGTCCAGGGCAGGTCGAGGTTCATTTCCGGCCAGACCAGTTGCGAGGCGATCCACACTCCCATGGCCATGCCGACCACGCCCCAAACGATGGTTGCAATGACGAATTGACGCACGACCTTGTAGTTGTAGGCCTGTGCGGTTGATGGTGGTTGCATGCTTAGTCCTCCCACGGTTCCAAGTGGGCGGCACTGTAGGAAGTATGGGCAGAACAATACAGACTCAGACTCGGGTCATTAATACGGATCAGCCACTCACCTGCGTTTTTCGCCGGCTACCCCCCATCAAGAAATCGTTTTCTGCCACTGCCCGACGGTTTCCGCGCTGATACTCACCCCGCCACACACAATCACCACCACATCCTCAACCCCGGCAATCGCCCCATGCTCCAGATAAGCCACCGCCAACGAAACCCCACACGCCGGTTCCACCAACTGCCTTAAATCATCGGCATAGCGCGCCACGCCCATCATCGCCTCGGCATCACTCAACACTACGCACTGATGGGCAAACCTGCCGATATGCTCAACCGGCCACGCCGCCACCTGGGTCGCGGCCAACGACTTGGCCAGGGTATCGATCTTCGCCAGACGCACCGGTTTTCCAGCCTCCACGGCCGCAGCGAACGACGCTGCGCCTGCCGTTTCACAGGCAATCACCTTGCAGTCGAACCGACCATGGCGCTCCAGCCCCGTCAGTACGCCCGCAAGCAATCCACCGCCACCCACGGAGGTCACGATGGCGCCCACTTGAGGGCAGTCCTCGAGAATTTCATCGATCATGCGGCTGTGACCTTCCCACAACAGTGGGTGATCAAAGGCCGGCACGTACAGCGCGTCCGGTGCTTCGGAAAGTTGCAGCGCCAGCTCGTTGGATTGATCCCACAGATCACCGTGCACCACCACCTCGGCCCCGGCCTGGCGGATGCGCACGCGGGTCGCTTCGGGGGTGGTGGTCGGCACCACGATCCGCGCCTGCAATCCCAGGCCCCGCGCTGCAAAAGCCGTCGCCAGCCCGGCATTGCCGCCGGAGGGGCACACTACCGTGGTCTTGCCCTGGCTGGCCGCGTAGGCACACAGCGTGGTCATCCCGCGCAACTTGAACGAGCCGCAGGGTTGCAGGTTCTCCAGCTTCAGCCAGATGCGGCGGGTTGCGGTGGACAAGCCGGGGTGCAGGATCAATGGGGTGCGGATCGGCAGCATTTCACAACTTCCTTATTGGTTGGGCTGCCATCCTACCTCAGCTTGTGACTGCCACCAGCGGTTCGGCCGGTGTCTTGCGGCGTGTCACATGGCTGATGCCCATGATGATCAGCGGCGTAAACAAAGCGATGTAAGCGTTGTCGATGCCCCACGGATTACCGGCGAGGAACCAGCCCACGGTCGCGAGCAACGAGGCAATGATGCTCAGGAACGCACCGGCCGCCGTGCCGAATTTCGGCGCGTAGAACACCATCAACACCAGCACCGCCAGGGAGGCGCGCAACGCCTTGCCGAGGAAGGCGATCATCAGCACCTTGTCCGACGTCAGCGCCAGGGCAATCGGCAACAGGCCGACGGCGATGGTCGCCAGGCGTACGAAGCGCAGGGACTTGGCGTCGCTTTTTTCCGGGTTGAACCACGGCTCGTAGAAGTCCCGCAGCAACAACGTCGCCGAGCCCATGCTCACCGCCGAGATGGTGCCGAACAGCGAGCCGGCCAGGCCCGCGACTACCAGCCCGGCCGTCAGTTGGTCCATGCTGGCGATCAGGGTAGGGAAGGCTTGCAGCGAATCGACGTTGGGGAACAATACTGCGCTGCACATCCCGATCAATGCCGCGCCGATGCCGAACGGCACCATCAGCACCGCCACGTAGAAACACGCCCGCTGGGCCTTGCCCGCATGGCTGACGGTGTTCACCGCCTGGATTACGTATTGGGTGGAAAAGATCGAGCCGATACCGGCGATCATCCAGGCGATGATCTGGCCCCAGCCGACGGTGGTCCAGTCAAACATGCTCGCCGGCAATTGCGCCTGCAACTGGCCGATACCGCCCACTTGCTTCAAGCCAAACCACAGGGCCAGGCCGACGCCCAGGTATTTCAGGGCGGCGTGGACGAAGTTGGTGTAGATGACTGAGCGCATGCCGCCGATGCTCACGTACGCCACCGAGACCACGCCGACGATCACGATCGCCAGGGTTCGGTCCACCTGCATCACGCTGGCCAACACCGCACCGCCGCTGGCGTAGATCGAGACGGCGACGATTTCCAGGGCAAAGATGGTGATGATCGAGGTGGCGAAGCGGGTGCGTTGGCCGTAGTTACGCGCGAGTACGCCGGAGATGGTGTTGTCGCCCAGGTCCTTGTACTTGCGGGCCAGTAGCCAGGCGAAGAGTACGAAGCCGAGGGCCAGGGCGAACAGGTTCCATGCGGCGGAGATGCCTACCTTGAAACCGGTTTGGGCGGTGCCGATGCTGACCGCGGTGCCGATAAATTCCGAGAGCATGAGGAAGCCGATCAGGAACGCCGGGAAGTGGCCACCGCCGGTGGTGTAGTTGTTGGCGCTGCGGGAATGACGGCGAACGCCGTAGCTGATCAGTGCCAGGCTCAGCATGTAGATGCCGGTGATGGACAGCACGATCCAGGAGGAGTGGGTGGGCATTTTTTTATACTCTTTAGGTATTTTTGTAATTGTGGGTAGTTTCCTCTGGCGCGTTTGCTTTCGTCTAATATCGGGTTGGTATGGTTTGATACCCTTGTGGTATGGGTGTATATCCGTTATTTAGGTAACGGCCATCTAGGGTTTCGCTCTTACAGCGACTCACTTTGGAAAAGCCCCAAAGTAAGCAAAGGGCTCTGCCCCGCCTGTCGGCGCCTCGCTGTGGCTCGGCGTTCCCTCACTCCGGCATTGCTCCGCGGGCCGCCGCGACGGGCCATCCATGGCCCGGCGCGGCTAAACCGGCGTCCTGCCGGTTTACTCGCTCCGCAATACCTGCGTTCGGCCTCGGGCTTATTGGGGCAGTCAGATCAAGATCAAAAGCAAAAGCACAGCGGCCTACAGGCCGGCTTGAGTGTTAAAAGCAAAGGCAAGATCCAGAGCGAAAACAGATC
Organism: Pseudomonas sp. 32A; assembly: GCF_052682255.1. Lineage (NCBI taxonomy): Bacteria > Pseudomonadati > Pseudomonadota > Gammaproteobacteria > Pseudomonadales > Pseudomonadaceae > Pseudomonas > Pseudomonas sp. 32A. The sequence continues at coordinate 6,171,469 of NZ_JBQYLY010000001.1, forward strand.
TGCTTTTCTGTGGGAGCGGGCTTGCTCGCGAAAAACCTGAGAGCGCCGCGTTCATCCAGAATGCCCGCGTCATCGTTAACGACCTTCGCGAGCAAGCCCGCTCCCACATTTGGACCGTGCCCGCTTTAGCTTTTGATTTTGCTTTTAACACTCAAGCCGGCCGGGAGGCCGCTGTGCTCTTGATCTGCTTTTGATCTTGATCTTAGGCGCCCCGTTAAACCACGCTGGCCGAACGCAGGCTTTGGAGCGTGGGTAACCTGGCAGGACGCCAGGTTAGCCGTCCTGGGCCAGGGATGGCCCATGACGGCGGCCCACGGTCCAAAGCCGGAGTGAGGGCACACCGAGCCTAGGCGAGGTGCCGAGTGGTGGGGCAAGAGCGTTTTGCTTACTTTTGCGCTCTTCAAAAGTGAGCCGCTGTAAGAGCGGAACCATAAGCGGCCGTTACCCAAATAACGGATATACCCCCGACCAACCTCACACCCAGCAAGGCTGTCGGCGATATCCACCGCACACTCCAAAAAAGCCAAATTGACGGCTTGTCCACTACTGGATATGTTGTCTGAATGAAAAAACACACCCCCGAACAAACGGCCTTGATCAGCCAACTCGAACAAATTGCCGAAGGCCTGAGCAAAACCTTCAGCCCGTTTTGCGAGGTCGTACTCCACGACCTGCGCGACCCGCAGCATGCAATCATGGCCATCCACAACAACCTCTCCGGACGCCAACCGGGTGACCCAGCCACCGAGCTGGGCCTGGCGCGGATCGCCGATCCCGAGTACCCACAGGTGATCGCCAATTACCAGAACCAGTTCAGCGACGGCCGCCAGGTCAAGAGCACCTCCATCGGCATCAAGGACTCCACCGGCAAGTACGTGGCGGCCTTGTGCATGAACGTCGACCTCTCGCTGTTCCGGGGCCTGCAGGGCATGCTGGAACAATTCGGCTCAGTCAGCGGCGACCGGCTCGCCGAGTCCCTCGACCCGTCCGGCGCGGATGCCATTCGCGCGCGTATCGACCAGTTCGCCGCACGCCTTGCAACCACCCCGCGAGCTCTCAAAGCGGCCGACCGGCGCTTGCTGATGCAAGAGCTGAAAGAGGCGGGCGTGATGGACATTCGACGTGCCATGGAAACAGTCGCCTCGCACCTTGGGGTCTCGCGGGCGGCGGTCTACACCTACGCCAAATGACCTAAGCCGACCGTGCCACGGCCTCGATTTCAATCAGATAGCCGTGGTGCAATTCCGGCACCGGCACCACCGCGCGGGCAGGGCGGTGATCCCCCAGTGCAGCGGCGTACAAACGGTCAAATTCAGGCCAGTGCTTCACGCCCACCACATACACGGTGACTTTCACCAGGTCTGCAGGTGAGCCGCCTGCCGACTTCAAGATCGCCAACAGATTGTCCAGGGCCACTTGAGCCTGTTCGGCAAACGAAGCTTCGAGGTTATGACGCCCGCCAGGGCTCACCGGCAATTGCCCGGAGATGTACAGCGTGCCCTGATGACTCACGGCCTGGGAGTAGTGACCGGCAGGCGCCGAGGCTGCGGGGGTGTGGATGATGTTCATTGTGGAGTGCTCAGCAGCGTCGCATAGGTTTGGAGGTCGACGTTGCCGCCGGTCACGATAATGCCCACGCGTTGGCCCCGGAACTGATGCTTGAGGCTTCGCAGGGCCGCCAGACCAAGGCAGCCGGTGGGTTCCACGACCATTTTCATGCGCTGCATGAAGAACTTCATCGAACCCACCAACTCGGCATCGGAGACGGTGAGGATGTCGGTGACCTGCTCGCGAATGATCGGGAAGGTGTGCTGGCCCAAATGCTGGGTCTGGGCGCCATCGGCGATGGTAGCGGGCGTGTCGATGTGCACGATGCTGCCGCTCTGGAAGGAACGCTGGCCGTCATTCCCGGCTTCGGGCTCGACCCCGTACAACAGGCAATCGGGCGACAGCGCACGGGTCGCCAACGCCGTGCCGGAGAGCATGCCGCCGCCGCCCAGGCCGACGAACAAGGCATCCAGCGGCCCGGTGAATTCCAGCAGCTCCTTGGCGGCGGTACCCTGGCCGGCCAGCACGTCCGGGTGGTCGTAGGAGGGGATCAGGGTCATGCCGTGTTGCTCAGCCAGGGTGCGGCCGATCTGCTCGCGGTCTTCGGTGATGCGGTCGTAGAACACCACACTTGCGCCATATTCCCGGGTAGCGGCGACCTTGGCGGCCGGGGCGTCGGTAGGCATCACGATGGTTGCCGGCATCTGCAACAACCGTGCGGCCAGCGCGATGCCTTGCGCGTGATTGCCCGAAGAAAACGCCACTACCCCGGCCTTGCGCTGCTGTTCATCAAAACGCGACAGCGCATTGAAGGCGCCGCGAAACTTGAACGAGCCGGTGCGTTGCAGGTTTTCACACTTGATAAACACCTGGGCGCCGGTCTCGGCATCGAGGGTACGAGAGGTGTACACCGGAGTGTGGTTGGCGAAGCCCTCCAGGCGTTCGGCGGCGTTGATCACGTCTTGGTACGAAGACAGTTGCATGGAAGGGACCTCTCGAACGTATTGATTGGATAAAATATCCACATCTATACAAACTGTAAAGATGCATTTCATGCTAGCGTTTCGGGCTTCGCTGATCTGTAGAGGGCTCGACATTGATTCGACTCACCGATTACATCGCAGACTTTTCCCGTTCGCCGCTGGCGCCCTGGGCTGATCTTGCACCCTGGGAACTGGTCACCCAAGCGCCTGGCATCGTGCGTCAGTTGTTGGCGGGGCTTTCTGATGACGACTATGAAATTCATGATGAGATTGCGGTGCACCGTACTGCGGTGGTTGAAGCCGGCGCTGTTTTAAAAGCGCCGCTGATCATCGGCGCCCACTGTTTTATCGCCGCCGGTGCTTACCTTCGCGGTGGTTGTTGGGTGGATGAATATTGCATTTTTGGGCCTGGTGCGGAGCTCAAGACATCCTTTGTTTTCAGCGGCAGCAAGTTGGCGCACTTCAATTTTGTTGGTGATTCGGTGCTGGGTCGCGGGGTTAATCTGGAGGCTGGGAGCATCGTCGCCAATTACCGGAACGAGCGTGACGACAAGCAGGTGCAGGTGCGCGTTGACGGGCAGTTGCAGGGTACTGGGTGTGACAAGTTTGGCGCGTTGCTGGGGGATCAGTGTCGGGTGGGTGCCAATGGGGTGTTGGCACCGGGGGCGGTGCTTGCGGCGGGGAGTGTGGTCAGGCGGGGGGAGGTTTTTGATTGTGAGGGGTAGGGGGTGTACATATCCGTTGCTGCGGTAACGGCTGCTTATGGTTCCGCTCTTACAGCGGGTCACTTTTGGCAAACGCCCCAAAAGTAACCAAAAGGTCTTTGCCCCACCACTCGGTGCCTCGCCTAGGCTCGGCATGCCCGCACTCCGGCACGCTTCCGCGGGCCGCCGCGACGGGCCATCCATGGCCCGGCGCGGCTAAATCGGCTTCCCTGCCGATTTACCCGCTCCACCGTGCCTACTTGCGGCCATCGTGGTTAACGGGGCCCGCAGATCAAAATCAAAAGCAGATCAAAAGCAGAGCACAGCGGCCTCCCGGCCGGCTTGAGTGTTAAAAGCAAAGACCAGAGCGAAAACAGATCTGCTTTTCTGTGGGAGCGGGCTTGCTCGCGAAAAACCTGAGAGCGCCGCGTTCATCCAGAATGCCCGCGTCATCGTTAACGACCTTCGCGAGCAAGCCCGCTCCCACATTTTTTGGACCGTGCCCGCTTTAGCTTTTGATTTTGCTCTTCAACACTCAAGCCGGCCGGTAGGCCGCTGTGCTCTTGATCTGCTTTTGATCTTGATCTTAGGCGCCCCGTTAAACCACGCTGGCCGAACGCAGGCTTTGGAGCGTGGGTAACCTGGCAGGACGCCAGGTTAGCCGTCCTGGGCCAGGGATGGCCCATGACGGCGGCCCACGGTCCAAAGCCGGAGTGAGGGCACACCGAGCCTAGGCGAGGTGCCGAGTGGTGGGGCAAGAGCGTTTTGCTTACTTTTGCGCTCTTCAAAAGTGAGCCGCTGTAAGAGCGGAACCAACAGTGGCCGTTACCTAAACAACGGATATACACCCAACCCCCCAAATAACGGATACGCCCCCACCAGCTACTGCAAGTTGACGAACAACCCCCCATCCACCAGCAACGAAGCCCCGGTCACATACCGCGCCATATCCGAAGCAAGAAAAACTATGGGCCCCGCCACATCGTCAGGTTCACCCAGGCGCCCCAGCGGCGTGCGCGAAGTCATGTACGCCAGCTTCTCCTCATCCGCCAAATCCTCCTTGTTGATGTCGGTAGCAATCGTCCCCGGCAACACCGAATTACAGCGAATCCCATAAGGCCCCAGCGCAATCGCACAGGACTGCATCAACGAATGCAGCCCGGCCTTGGTCGGCGTGTAGTGCGTCTGCATCCCGCCGCCCACCAACGCACTGATGGAACTGACCGCGATGATCGCGCCTCCCTTGCCCTGGTTTTTCATCTGGTTCGCCGCCGCCTGCACGGCGAAGTAGGCGCCGTTTAGGTTGGTGTTGACCGTCTTCAGGTACACCTCGCGCGGCATGTCGAGGAACGAGTGGAACGGACAGATCCCGGCGTTGTTGACGAACACATCTACACTGCCGAATGCCTTGAGCGCGCCGGCCACCAGTTTTTCGCCGGTGTCCGGATCAGCCGCATCGCCGCCCACCTCCACCGCTTGGCCGCCGAACGCTTTGATTTCCTCGATCAACGAAAACGCCGCTTCAGTGCCTTGGCCGCTACCACTGTGGCCGATGACCACACGGGCACCCTGGCGTGCACATTCCCGGGCGGCGGCGCGGCCGATTCCACGGGAGGCGCCAGTAATAATCACGGTTTTGTCTGCAAGTAACATAAGTGAACTCCTGAAAAAAAACGGCCTCAGCCGAGATAGTTGCCGTAACCGACCATGGCAATGGCACCGAGAATCACCGCGATACCCGCGACCAATACGCCTTTGTTGGTGGCGCTGGTGCCCTGCCATTCGCGGAAATACAGGCCCCAGCAGTTGGACACGATGATGATGAAAGACATGTGCAACACCCACGAACTGGCGTCGTTCTGCAGGCGGCTTTCGCCCATGCCGTAGAAGAAAAACTGCAGGAACCACAGGGTGCCGGCACACGCCACCAGCAGGTAGTTACCGAGCAGTGGCGTACTGCGGTCGGTGTAGTTGTGGAACGTGCGGTTGCGCCAGTTCAGCCACAGGCACCAGAGGCCGTTGGTGGTCAGGCCACCCCACATGATCACCATGAAGGTCACGTTGTTCTGGAACAGGCTATTGGCACCGTGCTCCACGGCCGCTGCGGCCAAGGGGCGACCGGCGGAAATGCCGTAGCTGAAGCATGCGCTCAAGACCCCGGAGATCACCGCCACCAGCATGCCCTTGGCCACCGAGAACTCGCTGATGCTGGCAAACTTCACCGCCTCCGGCACTTCACGTTCCTTGATCAACCCGGCCTTGCCGCACACCGCGATGCCCGCCAGTGAAACCGCTACACCCCACAGCACCCAATGCCCGCCTTGAGACGCGAGCATCGAGGTCAAGGTGCCTTCGGTGGCGTCGGTGAACAGGTCGCGGTACAGCGCCGGCATCAAGGCGCCGAGGGCTGACGTCAGGCCCAGTACCAGTGACATGCCCAGGGACAGCCCGAGGTAGCGCATGGTCAGGCCGAAGGTCAGCCCGCCGATGCCCCAGAGTACGCCGAACAGGTAGGTCCAGAGCAGGGTGCTGCCCTCGGCCTGGCGCAGGATGTCGACCCAACCGGGCACGGTCAGCTGCGCGGCAATCAGCGGCACGATCAGCCATGACACCAGGCCACCGGTGATCCAATAGCTTTCCCAGGCCCAGCCACGGACCTTCTTGTAAGGGATGTAGAAACTGCCGGAGGCGAAGCCGCCGATGAAGTGCAGAATCACACCGAAGAGAATGATTTCCACGTAGTCGAATCCTTTTTTATTGTTGTGGTAGCACGCTGCTTCAGCCTGGGGTGAGGCTGAACATCGGGATTAAATCCACGCTGACGGGCGAGGCGTCCGGATGGCTGGGCATGATGTCTTGCATGTACTGCCACCACCGTTGCATCAGCGCGGTGCTCGGCAACGCGTCGAGGCCGTGCTGGTCTTCGTGAGTCATCACGGCGAACAAGGCGTTGCTGGCCTCGTCGAGGAAGATCCGGTAGTCCACCACCCCGGCATCGCGCAGGGCCTGGGCCAGTTCGGGCCAGATCTCGTCATGGCGTCGACGGTATTCGGCGTGCTGGCCGGGGTTGAGGTTCATGCGAAAGGCTCGGGTCTGCATCACTGGCCTCCGTGGGGTGGCGTGGGGCTGTAGATGCGTACCGCGTTGTGCAGGAAGAACTTGCCCTGTACGTCCTCGGATTTACTCGCCATGCAGGCCTTCACCAGGCCCAGGGTGGTGGCGAAAGTGGCCAGGTGATCGCTGTTGGGCCAGTCGCTGCCGAAGAAGCAACGGTCTTCGCCAAAGGCTTCCCACAGCACGGCCAGGCGGTCGTTGTAGAACGCCGGGTCGGTGATCAATCCGCGTGGACCGACCTGAGGGATTTCTGCGAGTTTGGCGAACACATTGGGCCGCTCTGCAAGGCGCATCAGGTCAGCGTGATACGCCGATTCTTCACCGGCGGGCACGCTGGCATTGGGCAGGTGATCGACGATAATGCGCAGCTCAGGCAAGGCGTCGCTCAGGTGCAGCAGCCCTTTGATCAGGCGCGGATTGGGGTTGGCGCTGTCGAGGCCACGGCCGCATTCGGCAAGCCGGCGCAGGCCATCAATGAAGCCGGGGCGCGCCTGGTCTTCGAGCAAGTCGCGGTCCCACAGGTTGCCGTAACGCAAGCCGAGGAACAGCGGCTCATCGGCCAAGGCATCCAGATCAGCCGAAAAGCCGCCGTGCAGCGGGTCCAGGTTGCCAACGAAACCGAGCATGCGCGGGTCGCTGCGCAAGGTCTCCAGCAACCAGCGGTTGTCGTCGCGCCATGGGCTGGCTTCAACGGCAATGGCGCCGATCACGTTATGTTCGCCGGCCAGCGCCCAATAATCCGCCGGCAAATGCGCGGCATACAGCGCGTTGCCCGGCTCGGGCCAGGGAATGCCCTGGGGGCGGCGCGGGTCGAACAGGTGCAAATGGCTGTCGATGATCGGGCCGCTGTAAGGGGTAAGAGGCATAGCGCAATCCTTCGGAACAATGGATAGGGAAGGGCCCGCACGCTACCGCGCCAGGGCCCGTTGCACCACCTCAGCCCTGCAGGTACACCGCATGGGTATGGGTGTACTCATACAGGCCGTGCTTGCCGTCGGCGCCGCCGATTCCGGATTTGCGCACGCCGGCATGGAAGCCTTGCATCGCCTCGAAGTTCTCGCGGTTGACGTAGGTCTCGCCGAACGACAATTCGCGCACGGCCTGCATCGCCTTGCCCAGGTCGCGGGTGTAGATCGAAGAGGTCAGGCCGTAGTCGCAATCGTTGGCCATGGCGATGGCTTCATCCAGGTCGTCGACAATCTGGATCGGCAGCACCGGACCAAAAATTTCTTCGCGCATGATTTCCATGTCGGCGTGGCAACCGGCCAATACCGTCGGCTGGAAGTGAAACCCCTGGCCCAGATCGGCGATCTGTCCACCGGTGACCAGCGATGCACCCTGGCTCAAGGCGGTGCGTACCTTGCGATTGACGCTGTCCAGGCCTTGGCGGTTGATCAGCGGGCCCATCTCCACATCGGCCTGGGCGATGGGGTCGCCGTAGCGGGTGGCGGCCATCGCGGCGGTGATGCGCTCGATAAACTGGTCGGCCACCTTGCGCTCCACGTACACCCGTTCGGCGCAGTTGCACACCTGGCCGCTGTTGATGATCCGCGAGTCGCGAATGGCGTTTACCGCGAGGTCCAGGTCGGCATCGGCGAGGACGATGGCAGGCGCCTTGCCGCCCAGCTCCAGGTTGAGCTTGGTGATATTCGGTGCCGCAGCAGCCATGATCCGCGAGCCGGTGGCGACGCTGCCGGTGAAGCTGATCATGTCCACGCCCTTATGGGCGGTGAGGGCGCCACCGACGCGGCCATCGCCGCAGACCACATTGAATACCCCGGCCGGCAGGTCGGTCTCGGCCACCAGTTTGGCGAACTCGAAGCAGTTGTTCGGCGTTTCTTCGCTGGGTTTGATCACGATGGTGTTGCCGGTGAGCAACGCCGGGGCCATCTTGCGGGCGATCAAAAAGAACGGGAAGTTCCACGGCAGGATGCCGGCCACCACACCCAGGGGTTTGCGGAACAGGAAGATATTTTCATTGGGGCGGTCGCTGGTGATGATCTCGCCTTCAATGCGGCGCGCCCACTCGGCCATGTAGTCGAGGTAGTCGGCGGTGAAGTTGACTTCCACTTCCGCCAGGCCGCTGACTTTGCCTTGCTCCAGGGTGATGGTGCGCGCCAGGTGGGCGACGTTTTCCCGCAGCTTGGCGGCGATGCGGCGCAAGTGCCCGGCACGTTCGATCGCCGGTTTGCGCGCCCAGTCTTTTTGCGCATGACGTGCGGCAGCCAAGGCTTGGTCGATGTCTTCGGAGGTGGACGCCGGGACCTTCGACAACAGGGCGCCGGTGGCCGGGTTCAATACATCCAGGTGCGCATCGCTGGAGGTAAAGCGGCCGTTGATGAAGTTCTGGTAGACCGGTACGGATGACATGCTTGGCTCCTCAGTAAGTACGTGACGGTGCTTTGGCGTCGGCGGCGGGGCGGTAGCGGGCCAGGGTCGCCATGGCACCCTGGCGCAGCAAGCTGATGTCGATGGCCACCGCAATGAACTGGCAGCCCCAGGCTTGATAACGGCGAGCGTCGTCTTCGTTGGGGGCGAGAATGCCGCAGGCCTTGCCGGCCGCCAGCGTGGCGTTGACCGCGTGCTGGATGCGTTCCTGCACCTCGGGGTGCCCGGGATTGCCAGCGTGACCGAGGCCGATGGACAGGTCGGCGGGGCCGATAAATACCGCGTCCACGCCTTCCACCGCCGCAATTGCCGCGACGTTTTCAACGCCCAGGCGCGACTCCACCTGCACGATCAGGCACAGCTGTTCATGGGCAGTATTGAGGTAGTCGGCCACGCCGTCCCAGCGGGTGGCGCGGGTCAAGCCGCCGCCTACGCCACGAATACCGTGGGGCGGATAACGCATCGCACGCACCAGGGCCTGGGCTTGCTCGGCGGTTTCCACCATCGGGATCATCAGCGTTTGCGCACCCACGTCCAGCAGTTGCTTGATCAGGTTGGCGTCGCTGCTTACCGCACGCACCACCGGCGCAGTGGCGTAGGGCGCCACGGCCTGGAGCTGGTTGAGCACGCTGGGCACGGTGTTGGGGGCGTGTTCGCCGTCAATCAGCATCCAGTCGTAACCGGTGCTGGCGACGATCTCGGCGGCGTAGGCGGTGGCGAAGCCGGCCCAGATCCCGTATTGCGCGGCGTCTTTACGCAGCGCGGCCTTGAAAGCGTTGTGGGGCATGTTCATGGCAGGAGTCCTCAGCGGTTATACGGACGATGCAGTTGGCAATCGGGGTTGAGGTCCACGCCAAACCCGGGTTTGTCGAGCACCGACAGGCGCATGCGGCCATTCACCGGCACGGGTTCACCGAGCAGTTGCGGGTGGAACATCGGCACCACCTCATCGGCCTTGGGCGCCATCATCAGGAATTCGGCGAACGGGCTGTTATGGCGGGTGGCGACGAAGTGGTAGCTGTAGACCGACGAGCCGTGAGGCACCACCAGCGCATTATGGGCGTCGGCCAGGGCCGAGATTTTCACCAACTCGGTGAGGCCGCCGCACCAGCCCACATCCGGCTGGATAATGTCGCAGCAACCCATCTCCAGCAGCATGCGAAAGCCCCACCGGGTAGCCTCGTGTTCGCCGGTGGTGACCAACATGCCTTTGGGCACGTTGTTGCGCAGGGCGGCATAGCCCCAGTAGTCGTCGGGCGACAGCGCTTCTTCAATCCATTTCAGGCCGTATTCATGGGCGCCGATCGCCAGTTTGGTGGCGTAGTTCAGGTCCAGGCTCATCCAGCAATCGAGCATCAGCCAGAAGTCCGGGCCGACCCGCTCGCGCATGGTCGCCAGTTCCTCGAGGTTTTTGCGCAGGCCTTCTTCGCCTTCCGATGGGCTGTAGTGCAGGGGCATCTTGCCGCCGATAAAGCCCATCTTCTGTGCGAGGTCGGGGCGGGCGCCGGTGGCGTAGAACTGCAACTCGTCACGCACCGCGCCGCCGAGCAACTGGTGCACCGGTTCCTGGCGGATCTTGCCGAGCAGGTCCCACAGCGCCAGGTCGACACCGGAGATCGTGTTGATCACCAGGCCCTTGCGGCCGTAGTAGAGGGTGGACTGGTACATCTGGTCCCAGATTTTCTCGATATCGGTCACGTGGGCGCCTTCCAGGAAACGCGCCAGGTGCTTCTCGACGATATACGCGGCGGGCTCGCCACCGGTGGTCACGGCGAACCCGACGGTGCCGTCGCTGGCCTCGATTTCCACCACGAGTGTGCCGAGTACGTTGATCCCGAAACTGCGGCGGCTCTGGCGGTATTCGGGGTATTTGCTCATGGGGGTACTGATGTGATCGTCGATCCAGTGGCCGTCTGCCTGGTCGTGGTAGTCCGCGCCGCCGCCGCGCAGCACAAAGGCGCGGACGTGCTTGATAGTGAGGTTGCCCATGGTGTGACTCCTTGATTAAACAGTGGCCGGCGTGTTCGTCGCTTTTTGGCCTGGGGAATGGATACCGAGTACCAGCAACGCTGCGAGTACGGTGGTGGCAGACAGCAGGTAAAGGCCGGCTGCAGGGGAGTGAAAGGCGGTTTCTGCCCAGTTCTTCAGCACCGGGGCGATAAACCCGCCGAGGGCGCCGAAGGAGTTGATCAGGGCAATGCTGGCCGCCGCTGCGCTGCCGGCCAGGTAACTGGAAGGGAAGGTCCAGAACACCGGTTGCACGGCGATAAAGCCCGAGGCGGCAAAGCACAGGGCGAGCATGCCCAGCAGCGGGTTGGCGAAGGTCACTGAGCAGGCGATCCCGGCGGCGGCCATCAACAGGGTCAGGGATGCGGTTTTGCGGCGCTCGCCGGTGCGGTCGGAGTAGCCGGGAATCCACCACGCGGCGAACAGCGCACAGACCCAGGGAATCGCCGAGACCAGGCCCACCATCAAGCCGACCTTGGTCCCCAGCAATCCGCCGACCTGGGTGGGCAAATAGAACACCACGCCGTACACGCTGGCCTGGATCAGCAGGTACACCAGGCACAGGTACAGCACGCTGGGCTGACACAGCACCGTGAGCAGGCTGCGGCCGTGGGAGGTTTTGTGTTGGTCTTCGTGGTCCAGCAAATCCTGGATCTGGCGGCGCTCTGCAACGCTCAGCCATTTGGCATCGGCGGGGCGGTTGTCCAGGTACCAATAGGCCCAGATGCCAACCGCGGTGGCCATCAGGCCTTCTACCGCGAACAGCCATTGCCAGCCGTGCAACCCGGAGAACCCGTCCAGCTCCAGCAACAGGCCGGACAGCGGGCTGCCGAAGATGAACGCCAGGGGCGCGCCAAAGTAGAAGAAACCCATGGCCTTGCCGCGCACGGCGGAGGGGAACCAGTAGGTGAGGTAGAGGATCACGCCGGGGAAGAATCCGGCTTCGGCCACGCCCAGCAGAAAGCGCAACACGTAGAAGCTGGTTTCGTTGTGGGCAAACATCATGGCGGCGGACACCAGGCCCCAACTGACCATGATCCGGCACATCCACAGGCGGGCACCGACGCGATGCATGATCAGGTTGCTCGGCACTTCCAGCAGCGCATAGCCGACAAAAAACACCCCGGCGCCAAAGGCGAAGGCGGCGTCACTGAGGCCGGTGTCGGCCTGGAAGGCTTGTTTGGCGAACCCGACGTTGGCGCGGTCGAGGAAGGCCATGATGTACATCAACAGCAGGAAGGGCAGCAGCCGCCAGGAAATTTTGGCGAGCAGAGGTGCGGGCAGGGTCTTCATTGTTCAGTCCGGTGTTTTGTTCTTATGGGAAGGACTGTACGGCGCTCAATCCATGCGCTACAAATCGAATCTCGCTTACAACTGATAACCTCAGGGTATCGATAACAAGGATAAAAATGAGTAGTCCGTTGATCTCCCGAAGCCTGTTCAACCGCCTGCGCTACAAGCATCTGCACATGCTGGTGGCCTTGAGTTCCAGCCAGAACCTGCACCGTGCGTCCCAAAGCCTGAACATGTCGCAGCCGGCGGCGACGCGCATGTTGCGCGAGATCGAGGACATGTTTGCCTGTGACCTGTTCGAGCGCCTGCCCCGGGGCATGCGCCCGACGGCGCTGGGCAAGGAGTTGATCCGCTTTGCCGAGTCGGCGCTGAGTGGCCTCGACCGTTGCGCCGAAGACCTGATGGCGCGTCAACAGGGCGGTTATGGCTACTTGTCGATTGGCACCATCATGGGCGCGGCCCCGGACCTGGTGATGGACTCCATTGCCCAGATCAAGACTCTCAATCCCCAACTGCGCATTCGCATCATGGGCGACACCAGCGACCAGGTGATCCAGTTGCTGGAACAAGGCCGCATCGACCTGGCCATCGCCCGGCGCAATGCCGCCACCGACAGCGAGCATTACACCTTCGAACCCTTGGGTAACGAGCGTTTGTTGGTGGTGGTGCACGCCGGCCATCCCCTGGCCCAGCGTGATGACCTGGCGCTGACGGAGCTGGTCAGCGACTGGCCGTGGATCCTGCAACCGGAAACCAGCCCGGCGCGCATCGGCTTCGACGAAGCGCTGCAACGCCTTGCGTTACCGCAGCCGGCAGACATCATCGAGTGCAGCTCGGTGTATTCCATGCAGCAACTGATTCAATTGACAGACGCAATCATGGTGCTCTCGGAAAGCGCCCTGCGGGATTACCTGAAAATGGGCCTGGTGGTCGCACTGCCGGTGGCGCTGGAGGTGCAGCTCGCACCGTTCGGCATGTTGCTGCGCCGGGGCGACCCGGTAAGTCGTGAACTGGGGGTGTTTATCGACATGCTCAGGCAAAAGGCCGCGATGCTTTAAACATGCTGTGCAAAAGAACGTGGTATGCCGGCGGGATATTAAATAGAATGAATCTCATTTGAGACTGACTCGCGCCGCGCAGGTTACTTGCCATGAATGATGCTGTATTGCCGACGCACCTCACTGAACCGAGTCTTCACAGCTTGTACCGCGACCACCGCAGCTGGCTGGAAAGCTGGTTGCGCCGTCGTCTGGGCAACGCGTGGGATGCGGCTGACCTGAGCCAGGACACGTTCCTGCGGGTGCTGGCCAGCGCCCAGCCGATTGCGCAATTGCAGGAACCCCGGGCGTATCTGGTGACGGTGGGCAAGCGGTTGCTGGTGAATTTTCACCAGCGGCGCAGCCTGGAGCAGGCGTATCTCAACGCATTGATGCACTTGCCGCAGGATTGCGTGCCGTCACCGGAACAGCGCTGGCTGCTGCTGGAAACCCTGCAAGCCCTTGATGAGTTGCTCGATGGTTTGCCACCGGTGGTACGCCGCGCGTTTCTCTGGAGCCAGCTGGAAGGCCTGGGCTATCGCGAGATTGCCGAGCGACTCAAGGTCTCCGAGCGGACAGTGAAACGCTACATGGCCCAGGCCTATGAGCATTGCCTGCTGGTGGAACTGTGAGCCGCACCGCGCCGGATCTTGCCCGTGCGGCGGCACAGTGGCTGGCGTTGCTGGAATCCGGCAGCGCCACCGAGCGTGATCATGCCAGCCTGCAGCAGTGGCGTGACAGCCATCCTCAACACGAACAGATCTGGCAAAAAGCCCAGTTGCTGCGCCAGCGTTTTACCGACTTGCCTCCGGCATTGGCCATGGCCAGCCTCGATCGCCCGCAACCAGGGCGGCGTGCGGTGCTCAAGCGTGCGTTGGGCGTGGCGGCCTTGGTGCCGGCCGCGTGGTTGCTTAGCCGGCAATTGCCGATCGATGCATGGCGCGCCGACCTGCACACCGCCACCGGCGAACGTAAGCGTGTGGCGCTGGCGGATGGCAGTAGCCTGCAACTCAACACTGCCAGTGCGGTGGATGTGGATACGGCCCGGCGCCGTGTGACGCTGGTGGAAGGGGAGATGGCGTTGACCGTGCCGGGGGCCGGTGCGCTGACGGTGCAGACGCGTTATGGCCAGGTGATCGTCAGCCAGGCTGACGTGTGTGTGCGGCAGCTGTCATCCGGGTGTTTGGTGTCGGTGTTGAAGGGGCGGGTGCAGGTGCAGGACCTGCGCGGGCAGATGGCGACATTGCAAGGTGGGCAGCAGGCCCGGTTGCAGGAATCCGGGATGGGCGCTGCGGTGGCGTTCGATGCGTTGCAACTGGGTTGGCGCGACGGTGTGCTGACGGCGCAGAACCAGCTGTTGGGCGATTTTTTGCGGGAGTTGGAGCGGTATCGGCCGGGTGTGCTGCGTTGGGACCCGAGCCTTGAAGCACTGCGGGTCACGGGGAGTTTTCAGTTGGCGGACACGGATCGCATTCTTGCGTTGCTGGCGTCGACGATGCCGCTGCAAGTGCAGTCCCGTACGCAGTATTGGGTGACGTTGACGCCGCGTAAATCGGCTGCTTGATGCGATCCTTGTGGGAGCGGGCTTGCTCGCGAAGAACCTGAGAGCGCCGCGTTGAATCAGGATGCCCGCGTCATCGTTGACGACCTTCGCGAGCAAGCCCGCTCCCACATTTGAACCGTGCCCGCTTTAGCTCTTGATTTTGGGCGGCCTCAACGCGTGCCTTTCAGATCACATGCGCCCGCTGCAGCTCAGTCAGCGCCAGTGCCTTGAGCCGCGCCAACAGCGGATCCCGCCGATCCCGCGGATGCACCAGCTCCACCGCCAGCTCCTGGCGAATGCTGCTGGGCCGGTTATCCATCACCAACACCCGGTCACTCAGATACAACGCCTCGTCCACATCGTGAGTCACCAGCAGCAGGGCGATCCCATGATGCTCAGCCAATTGCAGCAGCAAATCCTGCAGCTTCATACGGGTAAACGCATCCACCGCACTGAACGGTTCGTCCAGCAACAACACTTGCGGCCTTGAATACAACCCGCGAGCAATCGCCACCCGTTGCGCCATCCCGCCAGACAATGCCTTGGGCAACGCCTGGCCAAAGCCTGCAAGCCCCACTTCATCGATCAACTGCGCAACCCAGGCCCTGTCATAGCCGTCGTCATCGCTGAAGCCGATGTTTTGCTCCACCGTCAGCCAGGGCATCAGGCGCGGCTCCTGAAAGACAAAAGCGACCTCACCACCGCCTTGCAGCAGTTCCCCCTGATAGTCCTTTTCCAGCCCGGCGACGATCCGCAGCAACGTGCTTTTGCCACAGCCGCTGGGGCCCAGCAAGCTCACCGCTTCCCGGGGTTGCAGGGCCAAGTGGACGTTGGCCAGTACGGTGGTCGCGCCGAAGCTCTTACGCTCGACGCGAATATCCAATAGCGCTTCACTCATGTTCAATGCTCCGGACCTTGGCCGTTGAAGGTATCGCGCCAGGCCAGGCAGCGTTTTTCCAGGGCAGCCAACAGGCCGTCGCTGATCTTGCCCAGCAGCGCCAGCACGATGATCGCCGCCAGCACAATGTCAGGCCGTGAGGTTTCCCGACCATCGCTAAGCAGGTAACCCAGACCCTTGGTGGCGGCGATCAACTCGGCCGCCACCAGGAACATCCACGCCAGGCTCAAGCCGCTGCGCAGGCCGGTGAACAAACCGGGCAGGGCGGCGGGCAAGAGGATGCGACGCACCAGGCGCGTACGGCTGAAGCCATACATCTGCCCGACTTCCACCAGCTTGCGGTCGATATCGCGTATCGCCGCAACGCCATTGAGGTACACCGGGAAGAACGCGCCGATGGCAATCAGCACGATCTTCGAGGTCTCATCAATGCCCAGCCACAGCAGCAACAGCGGCACCCAGGCCAGGCTCGGGATCGAGCGCAGGCCGGCGAAGGTCGGCTCCAGATACGCCTCGGCTTCGCGGCTCAAGCCGACCCAGGCAGCAAACACCAACGCCAGGCTGGCACCAATGGCGAACCCCAGCAGCACCCGCAACAGGCTGGCGCTGATGTGTTTCCACAGCGCGCCTTCGGCGAGGTCGGTGAGGGTCACGGCGATCTCGCTGGGGGCCGGCATCTGGTAGGAGGGCAGCCAGCCGATGCGCACCACCACCTCGAGGATCACCAGGATCAGCACCGGCAACGCCAGGCCCTTGAGCCGCCTTGGCCAGGCGCTGCGTTGCACGGTGATGCCGGGCGCGAGTGCGACGGGCAGGGTTTCGCTTTTGCTGCTCATGACGCTCCCCTTATGGACGAGGCAAGGCCTGGCCGAAGCTTGGGTCGATCAACTGGTCGATGATCTGATCCACATTCACCCCACGGCGCACCAGTTCTTCCGACACCAATATCGGCGCGGCGGCCTTGGACGACACCACGTCCTGGGACGTGAGCAATGGGCTGCTCAAGTCGGTACGGGACAGTTGCAGCTTGGCCACGTCGAGGGGCAGGCCGGACTCGTCGGCCAGCAGCTTGGCGAATTCATCTGGGTGCTTGACCGCCCAGTTGCGAGCTTTTTCATAGGCGCCGAGCACCTTGGCGATGGTCTGTGGATGCTCCTTTGCGTATTTGTCGGTCACGCTGACCACGCCGTAGCTGTTGAAGTCCTTGTTGCGGTACAGCACGCGCGAGCCCGCCTGGATTTCGCTGGCGGCCATGTGCGGGTCGAGACCGGCCCAGGCATCCACATCACCTTTCTCCAGGGCGGTACGGCCATCCGGATGTTGCAGGTGCACCAACTCCACATCGTCCTTGCTCAGGCCGGCTTTCTGCAGGCTGCGCAGGGTGAACAGGTACGGATCGGTGCCTTTGGTGGCCGCGATTTTCTTGCCCTTGAGGTCGGTGACGTTCTTGAACGTTGAGTCCTTGCGCACCACCAGTGCGGTCCATTCGGCGCGGCTGTACACGTACACCGACTTGATCGGGCTGCCATTGGCCCGGCTGAGCACAGCCGACAGGCTGGCGGACGAGGCGAAGTCGACGCCGCCGCTGTTGAGGTATTCCAGGGAACGGTTGCTGCCCTGGCTCAACACCCAGCCGACCTTGGTGTTTGGCAGTGCTTCTTCGAGCCAGCCGAAGTGTTTTAGCACCAGGCTCACCGGGGAGTAATAGGCGTAGTCCAGATTGACTTGCGCAGGGTCGGTTTCCGCTGCATGAGCGAGCGGTTGCAGGCTGAGGGCGAGGGCACAGGCGCCCAACAGGGTGTTGACGAAGGGTTTCATGGAACAGCTCCGGACAAGGCGGGAAAGAGAAGGCTTTTCTTATATTCAGAAAATTCATATGGCATGTTCCATCATGCGTTATAAGAATATGCAGACTCTGTGCCAGCGTAATTCGTGCCGCCGGGCAACCCCCCACGTAGCAGCTGTCGAGCCTGAGCGAGGCTGCGTCAGCGGTCTGTCTGACACACCGCGGACGCAGCCTCGCTTGCGCTCGACAGCTGCTACGTGGGGGAGTGGTTGGGAGTGGGGAGGCAGGCACTTTGTTGAATCACTGTTGGCTATGCAACAGCTTGCATATGTTTTTATGGAATAAATAAAGAGTTATATATTCCTTTTGTTGGTTTCACGAATAGGGCACTTTGAGTGCCTGCGCATTCGTGCGGATTGACCCAACAGACCAAAGGAAAGCCGACATGACCATTAAAGCGATCAACGTGCGCAACCAGTTCAAAGGCGTGATCAAGGAAATCCTGATCGGCGAAGTGGTGTCCGAGATCGACGTGCAAACCGCATCGGGGATCGTGACGTCGGTGATTACCACCCGCTCGGTGCGTGACTTGGAATTGAAAGTGGGCAGTGAAGTGATTGCCTTTGTGAAGTCGACTGAAGTGTCGATCGCCAAGCTGTAAACCCGAGTCCAGTTGTGAACCCAATCCAAATGTGGGAGCTGGCTTGCCTGCGATGACTGAGTGTCAGTCGACCTATTTGTCGGCTGATACACCGCTATCGCAGGCAAGCCAGCTCCCACACTGATTTGTGTAGATTTAGTTGAGCCGAGGCCCGCCTCCTGATGGCCGCGAACCCGGCTTCTCATCCGAGGCTTCCGGCAGTGCCTTGGGCGTTTCACTCGGGTCCTTGTAGTCCTTGTGCAAATCCCCATCCAGCCGGTTGCTCGACGAGCCGCCACTTTGGGGTGTCGAGTCGAAATGCTCCCACTCCGATTGCTGGAAGCGGAACAGGCTGTCATCGGTCGGCGTGTCGCGGCCGTGGTAGTGGTGGATTTCGTAGTGGGCGTATTCGACCTTGTCCGCCCAGTTGTCCTGCAACAAGCCGTCGCCGGCCAGGTCGCGGTACCAGTCGTTTTCCTTCTCGGTGGCCTTCTGTTTTTTGTTGTGGTCGACGAAGTAGCCGATGATCCCGCCCACCACCGCCAACACCACGCCCACCAGGAACAGCGGCCCGGTCAGCGCTGCCGCCGTGCCTGCGCCAAACAGCGCCGCCGCACCCAATACCCCGGCCGACGCGCCGAACGCACCGCCCGCCACTTGCAAGCCACCTGCGGCCTGAGCCAACGGGTCTTTGCTGTCCACGCCGCTTTTGATCGCCAGGGCGCCGAGCACAATGTCGGCAAAACCACCGGCAATGTCTGTTGCCGGGCCCAGCACCTTGATCACGGAACCGGCGATCTTCGCCGATTGGGAGGCACCAAGCTTGGCCGCACCGGCGGCCTTGAGGCCGTCATCCAGGTGAGTGGCGAGGCCCTCGGTGGCTTCGGTCACGGCTTTATCACCTTCGCCAAACAGCTTGGCGACGCCGTCGTACTGGCTGTCGGGAACCGCGTCCAGGGCGGCGGCGATCTCCTTGCTGACCTTTGAGTCGATTTCGCTGGGCTTGCTGAAGTCGATGACTTTGCCGGCCGCACCTTCCTTGCCCCAGATTTCCGGCAGGGTCTTGTCCAGGCCGAGGAAGTCCACCAGGCCGCCCTTGCCCAGGGCTTCGCCGATCTTGTCGCCGAGCTTGACGAAGTGGCTCGCGCCGCCGGCAAAACTCAGGAAGTCCTTGGCGATGGTCATGCGTTGGGCCGGGGTTTCGCCGAGCTTGCCGCCTTTGCCCACCAGTTGGTAAATCCCCGAGAACAGGCTGACGCCGGCGCCCATCGAGCCGAGGATGCCTTTGCTGTTGAGGGTGTTGAACACCTCGCCGAGCATGCCGCGATCGGCCACCGGGATATACGGTTTGCTCAGGGCGGTTTTCACGTCGGCTTCGCTGATGGTGCCGCTGTTCTTGTAGACGTCGCCGAGTTCTTCCAGGGCCTTGGTCACGGCCGAGGATTTCTCCTTGCCCTCCAGGCCCTCGTTGAGGAATTTCTCCAGCACTTCCTGGCTGCGGCGCGGCAGGTCCAGCAGGTTGCCCTTGAGCACGCCCTTGAGCAGGCCGAACAGGTCCTTGGTGGCCAGTTCCTTGTTTTCGTCGGAGATCTTGCTCGGGTCCGACAGGATCTCGTTGAGGTCGGTGGTCAGCCCGTCAGCCTGGATATTCTGCGCAGCCTTGGTGGCAGCTTCCGGGTCGAACAGCGACAGCGAGGTCAGGGTGTTGCTCAGGTCTTGCTGGGCTTCGTGGCTCTTGCCCTGTTTTTGCAGGTCCTTGAGGTACAGCACGTAGTCGGGGTTGCTGGTCAGGTCGAGGAGCTTCTGCTTGATCTCGTCCTTGTTGGGCAGGTGGCTGATGGCGTCGTCCATCTTGGCCTTGTAGTCGGCCTGCACGGTCGGGTCTTTGAACAGCTCGCCGATCTGCTCCTGCACCGCCTTGCCGTCGATGATGTCGTGCATGTCGGCGGAGGTGAGTTCGGTCTGCTTGTCATCGAACTCGCGCCAGGTGGTGTTGAACGGGCGCTTGGATTCTTCGTAGCCGGTGATGCCATGGCCGTTCTGGTAGGCGGCCTGGGCTTCCAGGGCGCGGACCAGTTTGGCCCGTGGGTCGTCCTTGGGAATCGAGCCGTCCTTGACGCCGGCGCGGTAGGTGTCGATCAGTTCAGTGGTGGCCAGCTCGCTGACGCTCTGGGTCGGCGATTTGTCGTCGTCCTTGTCGGCATGCACGCCGGTGTCGAGGTTGAGCACGTCCAGCTCGTCGTTGCTCGGCAGGTTGTACTTGGCGCGGGTCTCGTCGACGGTGCCGGCGCTCCAGGCTTCCCACTTGGCCACCACTTCGTCGTAGAGCTGCGGGCTGAGTTCCTTGGAGACGATGACCTTGCCTTCGCTGGTTTCATAGCGGATCAGGCCGTCCCCCAGCTCGTCGGGAGAGCCGAAGGTGATGTCGGTGTTTTTCAGGAAGCCATTCGGCCCGGCCAGCTTGTAGCCGGCGTCTTCGCTGCTGTGGATCTTGCTCCAGGTGTCCTGGGCGGTGGCCACGCTCTTGAACAGTTCCGGGCTGACGTCGGCCGATACGACGACCTTGGTGCCGTCGTGGGTTTCATAGGTCAGCACGCTGCCTTGCTGGCCTTCGATCCAGCCGAAGCCCTTGTAGTCATTCAGTTCTGGCGCCTTGGTGTTGGCGTCCGCCAGGCTCGAGCCGTCGTTGAGCGCGGACTCCACGGCGGCCTTTTTGTCGGGGTTGGTGTAGACCTCATGCAGGCCCGCCAGGTAGTCGAACAACTTGGGGTTATCGTCCCGGGCCACGACCATTTTCTGGCCATTGCTTTCAAAACGGATCAGGCCGGGACCGACTTCATCCTTGGGGCCGACAGTAGTGCCGGCGTAGGGCGGCCACACTTCGTTGTCGCTGGCGCGTTTGTAGCCGGCGTCTTCGCTGCTGCCCAGGCCGGTGAAGCTTTCATAGGCTTCCTTGGCTTTCTGGAAGGCCTCGGGGTTGTCGCGCTGGCTGATGACGAACTTGTTGCCGTCCTGGGTTTCGTAGCGAATCACGCCGGGGCCGGTTTCGTCGGGCGGGCCGAGGGATTTGTAGTCGCCGAGTTTTTCCGGGGCCGTAGCATCGCCACCCAGGCGCTGGTAGCCGGCGGCTTCGCTGGCGTTGACGCCGGACAGGGCCTTGAAGTCGGCACTGACTTGCTTGAACAGCTCGGGGCTGTCTTTTTCGCTGACGATGACTTTCTTGCCGTCCTGGGTTTCATAACGGATCAGGCCGGGGCCGGCTTCATCTGCCGGGCCGATGGCTTTGTAGTCACCCAGGCTGGCCGGTGGTGCGGCGTCCTTGGCGGCCAGTTCATAGCCTTGCTCCTTGCTGGCAGCGAGCCCTTGCGCGGTTTTGTCGCCGGCCTCCACCTTCTTGTTGTTGGCGCTGTTCTTGAGCAGCACGTGGAACGCCGCGCCGGACTTGGGCGGTGTGAGAGGAAGGGCTTTGGGGTCGGTCGAGCGGTTGAGCGGCTGGGTCGTCATGCCATGGAACTCCTGCTGTTACCGGTGGGACGAATCGGCAAAAACAGTAACAGCAGGGGTTCGGCGGTCGTTGCGAAAAGTTGTGAATTGCGCCTTAACGGTGACGCAGGCTGCGTTCCAGGCGGGCAATGCCTTCTTCCAGCATGGCCCGCGGGCAGCCGAAGTTCAGGCGCACGAACTGTTGGCTGTCATCGCCGAACTCCAGGCCGGCGCTGAGGCCGACTTTCGCCTGGTCAAGGAAGAACTGTTGCGGGTCGTCCAGGCCCAGGGCGCTGCAATCCAGCCAGGCCAGGTAGGTGCCTTGGGGTGCATGCATCACCACGCCAGGCAGGCGGGTTTGCACGGCGTTCAGCAGGTAATCGCGGTTGGCTTGCAGATAGGCCACCAGCGCTTGCAGCCAGTCGCCGCAGTCGCTGTAGGCTGCGCGGGTGGCTTCCAGGCCCAGGGGGCTGACACTGTCGACCATGCCGCAGCGGGCGTGATTGAAGCGCTCGCGGATCTCAGGGTTCTGGATCACCGCAAAGCAGGTCTTCAACCCGGCGACGTTGTACGCCTTGCTCGCCGACATCAGGGTGATGGTGCGCTGGGCGATTTCCGGGCTGAGGCTGGCGGTGGGGATATGCCGGCGGCCGTCAAAACACAGCTCGGCGTGGATTTCATCGGAGACGATCAACGTGCCCTGGTCCAGGCAGGCGGTGGCCAGGGCCAGCAGTTCTTCGCGGGGGAACACCTTGCCTATCGGGTTGTGCGGGTTGCTCAACAGCAGCGCGCCGGCACCTTTGAGTGCGTCACGCATCGCTGGCAACGGCGTGAGGTACTCGCCCTCGGCGCTCAACTCAAACGGCACTTCGATCTTTGGCAGGTTCCAGTGGGCAGGGGCCAGACGAATCGGGCGGTAGTTGGGGGTTTGCAACACCACCGCTTGCCCAGGCTGCACAAACGCGTGCAACGCCATGTTGAAACCAGGCTCGACACCCGGCAAAAACAGCAGCTCATCCGGCTGTACGCGCCAGGCGTACTTGGCCCACAAATCGGCGACGATCGCCTCACGCACGCCATCGCAGGCCACGCTGTAGCCGAGGATCTGCTGACCCAGGCGCTCGTGCAACGCTTGAAGCACGGCCGGTGGCGCGGCGATGTCCATGTCGGCAATCCACATCGGCAGAACGTCTTGCGGGTAACGACTCCACTTGGTGCTGCCGGTGCCGAGGCGGGAGTGGATCGTGTCGAAATCAAAGCTCATGGGTGGCTCGTGTCAGGGAGGCGGGCGTGGAAATGGCGCTGATTCTAGCGCCATTAATTTTACGCGCCAGAGCTGATTGCCGCTTGGGCTCCCGCTTGCCGGTAAAAAGCCCCGGACAACTGCTGTTGGGCCTGTTCCACGCTGCGTTGCACGGCGGCTTCGCCACGGACCATGGCGCCCAGGTAGGCGAACTCCACCGTGCGGATGCCCACGGTGCCGAGGATCGCCTGCAGGTAGGGCGTGAGGAAGTCGGGTTCACGGTTCTTTCGCGAACTTCCGGAACTGACCAGCACAAAGGTTGGCCGGTCCTGGAGCAGGGCGACTTTTTCAAACTGCGGGTTGACGGTGAAACTGCGGTGGATACGCACCACATGATCGATCCAGCACTTAAGCGCTGCCGGCACCGTGAAGTTGTGCACCGGGGTGCAGATAATCAGCAGGTCACAAGCCTCAAGCTCGACGATCAGTTGCTCGGACAGCGCCGTTGCCGCGCCACTGAGCCCGCCGGGCGTGGTCAGTGCGTTGGCGTATTCCCGGGTCAACGGTGGCAGGGCCTGGCCGCCGTAGTCGCGCTCGACCACTTCGGCCTCGGGCGCCTGTTCACGGAGCAGGGCGCGGGCCAGGCGGAAGGTCTGGGCCGCCTTGCCGTGGGGGCTGAAACTCAGCAGCAGGGCGCGGGTCATTGGCTCAGATCCTGAGAAAAGTGCATCCCCAGCGGCAGCAGGCCCTGGCGGAAATAGAAGCGCTGGGCCAGGGCCATGTGCATGCCGGTGTCCAGCACCAGATAGCGATAACCCAGGCGGCGGGTGTGCTGGCGTACCTGATCCAGCAGTCGTTCGCCCAGGCGCCGGCGTTGCAGGGACGCGTCCACTACCAGGTCATCGACGTAGATAAAGCGGCCATACAGCAGGTTTTCCGTCAGGCGGTAACCGGCCAGGCCCAGCACCTGGCCGTTTTCCCGGGCGGCCAGCAGGCGGTAACCGTTTTCCCGCTGGCGCTGGATCTGCTGGGCAAAGGCGTGCGGGTCTTCCAGTTTTGGCCGCAGTTGCTGCATGACGGCAAAACAGGCCAGGCAGTCGGCGTCGCTTTCGATGTGCACAAACTCAACAGCGTCATTCATGGTTGCCGTGCTCCATGTGCGCTTTTACGGCGGCAGGGACTTTGCGAAAGCTGATGGCGACGCGGTTCAGGGCGTTCATCAGGGCGATAGCCAGGGGCAGGTCGGCAATTTCCTTGTCGTCGAAGAGGGCCGTGGCCTCGGCATAGTGTTCGTCCGGCACCTCGGTGTGTGCGACCTGGGTGACCGACTCGGCCCACGCTAACGCGGCACATTCACGGGGGGTGAACAACGGCAAGGCTTCGCGCCATGCGGCCAGCAGCATCAGCTTTTCCAGGCTCACACCCTGTTTGAGCAGGTCGCGGGAATGAGAGTCCAGGCAGTAGGCGCAACCGTTGAGTTGGGAAACCCGCAGGTACACCAGGTCAATCAACTCCTTCTCCAGGCCGCAGCCGTGGATGTAGCTGTGCACCGAACCAAGGGCCTTGTAGCCGGCGGGCGCTGCCTGGGCGTAGTCGAGACGGTGTTGCATGCTGTGTTCCTTGCTGTGGTGATGTGATGCCGTCAGTTTGGCGGCCTGGTCGCCGGCTCAATAGGGCCAAGAATGGACAAGCGGGTTGGGACAAGATCAGACTCCAGCGCTGATTCACTGTGAGCCGGATAACGATGTCGTCACTGCCCAAATACCAAGAGATTTATCGGCGCTTTCGCCAGGCCATTGATCAGGGCCAACTGCGTCCTGGCGAACGGGTGCCGTCGGTGCGCAGCCTGGCCCAGGAACTGAAGGTGGCCCGGGGCACCGTGGAGACGGCCTACCAGTTGCTGGTCAGCGAGGGGTTCTTTCTGGCGCGCGGGCAAGCGGGAACGGTGGTGGCCGATGCGCTGCCGCAGCGGTCGATCAAGTCGCTCGCGGTCGAATCGCAGTCCTTGGCGCCGACCTCTGCGCCGCGCCTGTTGCAACTGGGCTTGCCGGCACTCGATAGCTTCCCGCGCAAGTTATGGGCGCGCCTGGTCACCCGGCAGGTCCGGCGTGTCGACGTCAACAGCCTGGCCATGGGTGACGTGCGGGGTGCCCGGTCGCTGCGTGTGGCGATTGCTCAATACCTGGCGCTGTACCGTGGTGTGGAGTGCTCGCCGGAGCAGGTGTTCGTGTGTGCCGGTTACTCGGCGTGCCTCGCGCTGGTGTGTGATGCGTTGCAGATGACAGGCCAGCAGTGCTGGTTCGAAGACCCGGGCTATTTGCATGCGCGGCAGTTGTTGCTCCACCTGGAGGTGAAGTTGGTGCCGGTACCGGTCGACCGTGACGGGCTCGATGTCGAGGAGGGCGTACGACGTGCTCCAAAGGCGCGGCTGGCGATTGTCACGCCGGCTCACCAAAGCCCGCTGGGTGTCGCCCTCAGTGCCACCCGGCGCCGTAGCCTGCTCGACTGGGCGCAGACCCATGGCGGCTGGTTGGTGGAGGACGACTACGACAGTGAGTTTCGTTACAAGGGGCAGCCCTTGGCGGCGCTCAAAAGCCAGGACACAGCGGACCGGGTGATTTACTCGGGCAGCTTCAGCAAGATGCTGTTCCCGGGGTTGCGGCTGGGCTATCTGGTGGTGCCGCAGGCGTTGCTCCCGGCCTTTGAGGCCAGCGCCCGCATCCTGCAAAACCGCAGTGCCGAGTTGCTGCAAGCCACCACCGCTGACTTTCTCGACCAGGGCCATTTCACCCGCCACCTGAAAAAAATGCGCCAGCTCTACACCCAGCGGCGCGGCTTTCTGGTGGATGCGCTGAACAGCCATTGCGGGGCGTTTTTGCAGGTCGATGAACAGTCTGGCGGGATCAATCTGCTGGCGCGGTTGCGGGTGGAGGTCTCTGATCAGGCAGTTGCGTCCCAGGCCGCCGACGCGGGGCTGGGGATTCAGGCACTGTCTGTCTGGAGTATCGAGACGGGGCGCCAACAAGGCCTGTTGATGGGTTTCACCAACCTGGCGACGCGCCAGCATGCCGTGGAGGCGGCGTTGCTGTTGCGGGAGGTCATCAGGGGGGCTTTATGAAGGCGGGTTGAACATCTTCATTCGCCACATCCGCTCCGAGCTTCTACCCTGAAGGCATAGCCCCCAGGACGCCAAGCGCTCATGTACAAAGACCTGAAGTTCCCGGTTCTGATCGTACACCGCGACATCAAGGCCGACACCGTTGCCGGCGACCGCGTCCGGGGCATTGCACGGGAGCTGGAACAGGAGGGCTTCAGTATCTTTTCGGCGGTGGACTACGCCGAGGGCCGCCTGGTGGCTTCGACCCATCACGGCCTGGCCTGCATGCTGATCGCCGCCGAGGGCGCCGGGGAAAATACCCACCTGATGCAAAACATGGTGGAGCTGATCCGCCTGGCGCGGGTGCGGGCGCCGAGCCTGCCGATCTTTGCCCTGGGTGAGCAAGTCACCCTGGAAAACGCCCCGGCCGACGCCATGAGCGAGCTGAACCAGTTGCGGGGCATTCTTTATCTGTTTGAAGACACCGTGCCGTTTCTTGCGCGGCAAGTCGCACGGGCCGCGCGGGGTTACCTGGATGGCCTGTTGCCGCCATTCTTCAAGGCCCTGGTGCAGCACACGGCGGATTCCAATTACTCCTGGCACACCCCCGGCCATGGCGGTGGCGTGGCCTATCGCAAAAGCCCGGTGGGGCAGGCGTTTCATCAGTTCTTCGGGGAAAATACTCTGCGTTCGGACTTGTCAGTGTCGGTGCCGGAGCTGGGCTCGCTGCTGGACCACACCGGCCCGCTGGCCGAAGCCGAGGCCCGGGCGGCGCGCAACTTCGGGGCGGATCATACGTACTTCGTGATCAATGGCACGTCCACCGCCAACAAGATCGTCTGGCATTCCATGGTTGGCCGGGATGACCTGGTGCTGGTGGACCGCAACTGCCACAAGTCGGTGCTGCATTCGATCATCATGACCGGCGCCATTCCGTTGTACCTGTGCCCGGAGCGCAATGAACTGGGAATAATCGGGCCGATTCCCCTGAGCGAGTTCAGCCCCGAATCGATCCGCGCGAAAATCGACGCCAGCCCGTTGACCCGTGGGCGACCGGCCAAGGTCAAGCTGGCGGTGGTCACCAATTCCACCTATGACGGCTTGTGCTACAACGCCGAGCTGATCAAGCAGCAACTGGGCAACAGTGTCGAGGTGCTGCACTTTGACGAGGCGTGGTACGCCTACGCGGCGTTTCATGAGTTCTTCGCCGGGCGCTACGGCATGGGCACGTCGCGCACGGCCGACAGCCCGCTGGTGTTCACCACACACTCCACCCACAAGCTGCTGGCGGCGTTCAGCCAGGCGTCGATGATTCATGTGCAGGATGGCGGTGTGCGTAAGCTCGACCGCGATCGCTTCAACGAAGCGTTCATGATGCATATTTCCACCTCGCCGCAGTACAGCATCATCGCCTCCCTGGATGTGGCCTCGGCGATGATGGAAGGCCCGGCGGGGCGCTCGTTGCTGCAAGAGATGTTTGACGAGGCCCTGAGCTTTCGTCGCGCCTTGGCCAACCTGCGCCAGCACATTGCCGCTGAAGACTGGTGGTTCTCCATCTGGCAGCCGCCGCTGGTGGCGGG
The DNA here is from genome assembly GCF_052682255.1 of Pseudomonas sp. 32A. NCBI lineage: Bacteria > Pseudomonadati > Pseudomonadota > Gammaproteobacteria > Pseudomonadales > Pseudomonadaceae > Pseudomonas > Pseudomonas sp. 32A. The sequence goes on from NZ_JBQYLY010000001.1 coordinate 6,198,813, forward strand.
CATTGACCGAGTGGCGACGGCGGACTGGCTGCTGCAACCCCAGGCCGACTGGCATGGCTTTGGCGATATCGCCGAAGACTATGTGTTGCTGGACCCGATCAAAGTCACCCTGGTGATGCCCGGCCTGAACGCCGGCGGGGCCTTGAGCGAGTGCGGAATCCCCGCTGCGGTGGTCAGTAAATTCCTCTGGGAACGTGGGCTGGTGGTGGAAAAGACCGGGCTGTATTCGTTCCTCGTGCTGTTTTCCATGGGCATCACCAAAGGCAAGTGGAGTACCCTGCTCACCGAATTGCTGGAATTCAAGCGCAGTTATGACGCCAACGTGAGCCTTGCTGTCTGTTTGCCATCGGTGTTTCAGCAGGGCCCGGTGCGGTATCAAGGGCTGGGGTTGAAGGACTTGTGTGACCAGTTGCACAGCTGTTACCGCAGTAATGCGACGGCCAAGCACTTGAAGCGGATGTACACGGTCTTGCCGGAAATCGCCATGAAACCGGCCGATGCCTACGACCTGTTGGTCAAGGGCGAAGTCGAGGCGGTGTCCATCGACGCTTTGCCAGGACGCGTTGCAGCGGTCATGCTGGTGCCTTATCCGCCGGGTATTCCGTTGATCATGCCGGGTGAGCGGTTCACCGAATCGACTCGCTCGATCATTGACTACCTGGCGTTTGCCAGGACGTTCGACAGTAGTTTTCCCGGCTTTGTCGCCGATGTTCATGGACTGCAACACGAAGATGACGGCAATGGTCGCTGTTACACCGTCGATTGCATCAAGGGTTAAGAATGTTTATGCAAGCTGTAATGAACCCGAAGTACCCGGGTCTCAGTGTCCGTGTGGCTGATGAGGGATTTGACGCCTACGTGTGGGGTAACGACTTCAGCTTTGAGGTCAACGCCTACGGTGTGCCGGAAATGGGCAAGCGCGTCGATCAGTGGGCGGTGGAGCGTATCGTGCCGTACCGCAAATGCTACGGCATCGACCCCGAGGAATTCGCCAGCTTCCGCGACGCGGCCGACAGTGCGGTGTTCATGGCGTACCTGGATGACCGGCCCGTTGGGCACATCGTGGTCAGCACCAACTGGAACGGCTTTGCCCATGTGGACGAGCTGGCGGTGGTACTGCCGGCGCGGCGCCACGGGGTGGCCAAGGCATTGCTGGACGTGGCCCAATTCTGGAGCCGCAAGAAAAACCTGCCGGGGATGATGCTGGAAACCCAGAACAACAACCTTGGTGCCTGCCGGTTGTATGAGCGCTGCGGGTATGTGATGGGCGGGATCGACCACCTGCGCTATCGCGGGATTGATCCGCAGACCCGTGAAGTGGCGATTTTCTGGTATCGATTGTTCAAGACAGAACTGGAAGCGGTCTGAGCTTCACCGAACAACTGTAGGAGCTGTCGAGCCCTGGCGAGGCTGCGATAGCGGTGTGTCAGGCAACCTCTTTATCGACTGTGCTTGCGCCTTCGCAGCCTCGCTAAAGCTCGACAGCTCCCACATTCGATTTGCGCAACCCGAGTGGATGCGACCAAACACAAAACTCCCAGGCTTCCCCCGATCCCCTGTAGGAGCTGTCGAGCCCCAGCGAGGCTGCGATAGCGGTGTGTCAGGCAACCTATTTATCGCTGTGCCGCCGCCATCGCAGCCTCGCTAAAGCTCGACAGCTCCCACATTTGATTTGAGCAACTCGAGTACTTGCGACCGAACACACAACTCCCAGACTTCCCCCCAAACCCTGTGGGAGCTGTCGAGCCCCGGCGAGGCTGCGATAGCGGTGTGTCAGGCAACCTCTTTACCGACTGTGCCGCCGCCTTCGCAGCCTCGCTAAAGCTCGACAGCTCCCACATTTGATTTGAGCAACCCGAGTACTTGCGACCGAACACACAACCCCCAGACCTCCACCGATCCCCTGTGGGAGCCGTCGAGCCCCAGCGAGGCCGCGATGGCGGTATGTCAGGCAACCTCTTTATCGCTGTGCTGCCGCCTTCGCAGCCTCGCTAAAGCTCGACAGCTCCTACATTCAAGGCAGTGTGCTTGTCAGCAGGCTTTCCGCCTTCTCGGTGACAATCTCCAGCAACGCATTCAAGGCGGGCGACGCTTCGCTGTCCTTCAGGGTCAACGCATACAAGGTCACCCCAATCGGTGGTGACAACGGGCACGCATCCAGCCCGGCTTCCCGTGCGCCGGTGGCGGTGAACGGGTCGACAATCGCCAGGCCTTCACCGGCTTCAACCATGCTGCGCATCATCTGGTACGTCTGCACCCGGGTTTGCACCACCGGCAGCGGGCGCAGGGCTTGCAGCTTGCTGTCCAGCAGGCGGCTCAGCGGGTCCTGGCCTTCAAGGCCGATCATCGACTGCCCGGCCAGCTCCTGTAGCGCGATGTACTTCTGGCGAGGCTTCAGCCAGCCATGGGGCGCGAGCAATTGCAGCTTGCCGTGGGCCAGTGGCTTGCTGTGGATCTGCGGATGTTCCGGGTCGTGCAGGCTCAGGCCGAGGTCGGCTTCGTGCAGCAGCAGGCTTTTGACGATGTCACGGGTGGAGTGGCTGGAGAGGTTGCACGGCGTGTCTTGAAAGCGTCGGCGCAGCACGGCAATCGCCTGAGGCAGCAGTTGGTTGGCCAGCGGCGGGGTGCACAACGCGCGCAAGGGCGGGGCATGGTGGTGCTTAAGGCTGCTGGCCAGGCGTTGCACCGGCTCAAGGGCCGCATAGAGGTGGGCGATTTCGCCCTGCAGTTCGAGGGTTTCCCGGGTGGCCTGCAAGCGTCCGCGGACACTGGCGAACAGCATGAAACCCAATTGCAGCTCGGCGTCCTTGAGCGTCGCATCCACATCGGCCACGGGCAGTTGCAACCATTCGGCGGCGGTGCCGAGGTGTCCGGTCTGTAAAATCGCTTGAATGACTTCGATATGACGTAAACGCATGGCCGGAGTCTATGTTCAGCGCGACGTGGATTCAATGGCTCAGGCCCGGGCGCGGAAAAAAGACCCGCCACGGCAGCGCCCCAACTAGACTTGCACGATCAAGTCCCTTGGCGCCTGCAACAAGCAGTTCATACAAAGGGCGTATTAACCAAAGGACGCACGGGGGAGCCTTATCGATGCTTGGTAAAACAGACACGCGCGGGTTTTCGTTGTGGGACCTGCTGGTGGTGGTGCTGGTGGTCGGCGTGCTGGCGTTTGCGGTGGGGCCGCGGATGTTCGGCGACGTGACTCAGTCGGAAATCGCCACGGCCAAGGTCCAGTTGAAAGAGCTGGGCAAGGCGGTCGAGCAGTTTCATCAGGATGTAGGGCGTTATCCTACCGACGACGAGGGTCTGGCGGTGTTGACGGTTCAGCCTGCGGGGGAAGGGAAGTGGCGGGGGCCCTATCTCAAGGATCAGGACATGCTGACAGACCCTTGGGGCGTGGCCTATCAGTACCACTATCCTCCCAGCCAGGCCAAAACCCACTTTGATCTGTTCTCGTTCGGCAAGGACCGGACACTGGGAGGCGTCGGCGATAATGTTGATATCGCCTATGGGGAATAACGTCTTATGAAGCGTGGATCGTTGCGGATTCGCGGGTGATGATAGTGCCCGACTGAATCAGCCTGAACTCATCGCCATCCAGTTTTTCTACGCGGTCGCCAATGGCCAGCTTGTAGGTGGTGGTGGGCGCCGATCCAGCCAGGCCGTCGAGGGGCGGGTTGGATTCCTGGAACTCATGCACCGAATAAACGCGACCTTCCGCGTCTCTGGCATGGAACTGTCCGACAAGTACTGCTGCCATCTGTTTAGAACCTCTGGAGATAAACACTCGATTTGCGGTTCTGTAGACCGTAGGAGAGCGGGGTAGTTTACCTATGGAAAAAAAATACTATTCGTTGACTTTTTCAGACATTACTTACAAGTCCATTTGCGTTGTGAACATCCTTGGGTTTGCAAAAACGCGCTGGTGATAGCGTCGCGCAGGCTCTATAACTACATGCTCCTTAAGTCAGAAATCGGGAAACCCCAATGAGCAAGGTCTACACGATTGCCGTACTGGTCGGCAGCTTGAGAAAAGAGTCGATCAACCGCAAGGTCGCCCTGGCATTGGCCGAGTTGGCGCCCGCCAACCTCAAGTTGAACATTGTCGAAATTGGCGATTTGCCGCTCTACAACGAGGACATCGACGGTGCTGCACCGCCGGCAGCCTACAGTACTTTCCGTCAACACGTGCGTTCATCCGACGCGGTGCTGTTTGTGACCCCCGAATACAACCGCTCCGTGCCGGGTGTATTGAAGAATGCGATTGACGTCGGTTCACGTCCTTATGGCCAAAGTGTATTCAGCGGCAAGCCGGGCGCGGTGATCAGTGTGTCCCCCGGCGCCATCGGCGGTTTTGGGGCCAATCACCATTTGCGCCAGTCCCTGGTGTTCCTCGATGTGCCGTGCATGCAACAGCCGGAAGCCTACCTGGGCGGCGCGGGCAGTGTGTTCGACGAGTCGGGGAGGGTGTCGGAAAAGACCAAGCCGTTTTTGCAGGCGTTTATTGATGCCTACGGCAAGTGGGTGGAAAAGCAAAGCGCATAAGTAACCTGTAGGAGCGAGCTTGCTCGCGAAGAACGTCCAGGCGACGCGAGCTTTCAAATAACCCGCGTCATCGTTAACGATCTTCGCGAGCAAGCTCGCTCCTACAGTAGCGGGACTTATCTGAGCCAGTTGGTTTTCGCCAACTCGATCACTTCATCACCACGCCCGCTCATCACCGCCTTGAGCATGTACAGGCTGAAGCCCTTGGCCTGTTCCAGCTTGATGCTGGGCGGCATCACCAGTTCCTGAGTGGCGGTCACCACATCCACCAGCACCGGGCCGTCATGGGCCAGGGCGCGGCGCAGGGCCGGTTCGAGGTCTTCGGACTGTTCGACGCGAATGCCGAGGATGCCCATGGCGTTGGACATGGCGGCAAAGTCCGGATTCTTCAGCTCGGTGCCGGTGTCCAGGTAGCCCGCAGCTTTCATCTCCATGGCGACAAAGCCCAGGGACGAGTTGTTGAACACCACCAGTTTCACCGGCAGGTTCAACTGCGCCAGGCTGATGAAGTCCCCCATCAGCATCGTAAAGCCACCGTCGCCAGACATCGAAATCACCTGGCGCCCGGGAAACGCGGCTTGGGCGCCGATGGCCTGGGGCATGGCGTTGGCCATCGAGCCGTGGTTGAACGAGCCGATCAACCGGCGCTTGCCGTTCATTTTCAAGTAACGCGCCGCCCAGACGGTCGGCGAGCCAACGTCGGCGGTGAAGATCGCATCGTCGTCCGCCAGCTCACTGAGCAGGCGCGCGACGTATTGCGGATGAATCGGCCGGCCGGCCTTTGACGGTTCCGCCAGGTCATCCAAGCCTTGGCGCGCTTTCTCATAATGCTTGAGCGAGGTTTCGAGGAAGCTGCGATCCGTCTTGCGGGTCAGGCGCGGCAGCAGCGCTTGAATCGTTTCGCTGACGTCGGCAGCAATCCCCAAGTCCAGCGTGGCACGTCGGCCCAATGCCTGCGGGTTGCGGTCGACCTGGATGATCTTCGCGTCAGTCGGGTAGAACTGGCGGTACGGGAAGTCAGTGCCGAGCATGATCAGCGTGTCGCAGTTGAGCATGGCGTGGTAACCGGAGCTGAAGCCGATCAGGCCGGTCATGCCGACGTCGAACGGGTTGTCCCACTCCACATGCTCCTTGCCACGCAGGGCGTGAACCACCGGTGCACCAAGGGCGTCGGCCAGGGCTACCACTTCATCGTGGGCGCCGGCACAGCCGCTGCCGCACAGCAGGGTGACTTTGCCGCTGTGTTCGAGGATGTCGGTAAGGCGTTGCAGGTCCTGTTCTGCCGGCAGGGTGCGCGGCGCCAGCAGGGCCGGCCACGGTTTGAACTTGTCTTCCACTTCCAGCAACGACACATCGCCAGGAATCACCACCACCGCCACGCCGCGATTGAGAATCGCCGAGCGCATGGCGCGGTGCAGCACGTGGGGCATCTGTTCGGGGTTAGTCACCAGCTCGATAAAGTGGCTGCACTCCTTGAACAGTTCCTGGGGATGGGTTTCCTGAAAGTAGTTCAGGCCGATCTCGGTGGAGGGGATCTGTGCGGCGATGGCCAGTACCGGCACATGGTTGCGATGGCAGTCGAACAGGCCATTGATCAAGTGCAGGTTGCCGGGGCCGCAGCTGCCGGCGCATACGGTCAGTTCACCGGTGGCCGCCGCTTCGGCACCGGCGGCAAACGCAGCCACTTCTTCGTGGCGCACATGCATCCACTCGATGCTGTCCATGGTGCGCAGGGAGTCGGTCAGGCCGTTGAGGCTGTCGCCGGTCAGGCCCCAGATGCGCTTGATGCCCGCCTGTTCAAGGGTGGTCGCCAATTGCTGGGCCAGGGTGATTTTCGCCATGAAGAACTCCAATCGTCAGTGAGTGTAAAAAGCTGCTGATCAGTAAAGGACAGTTCCATGGCGCTGAATGCTCCCCGCTCAATATGAAGAATTGGTCATCGCGGCGCGATATTGGCGGGTGCGCCGGGCGATAAACAGTTGGTCTTTTATCAACGCCAGCAGCGGCGCCACCCCGGGTTTCGGCTGGCGGCCACGGCTCAGGCGGCGAAGCTGATAGCGCACCACGGCCATGGTCGCCAGGCTGGCCAGGGGTTTGCGCTTCCAGCGGATCGGCGGCAGTTGCGGGTTGAGATCGCGGCCAGCGCGCCACTGCTTGATCAGGTGCGGCTCCAGGGTCAGGGCGGTGGCGATCCCGGCCATGGCGATGCCGCTGTCCAGTACTTGCTGGACGATTGGCAAACGGCGGATACCGCCGGTGACCATCACCGGCATGCTGGCGACTTTCGCCAGGTCGCTGGCCATCTCGATGAAATAGGCTTCGCGGGCCAGGGTGCGTCCGTCGCGAGCCTCGCCTTGCATGGCCGGGGCTTCGTAGCTGCCGCCCGACAACTCCAGCAGGTCGATGGCCAGAGGGTTGAGCAACTCGACCACGGCGCGGGCGTCGGCGGCGTCAAACCCGCCACGCTGGAAGTCGGCGGAGTTGAGTTTTACCGCCACGCAGAAGTCCGGGCTCACGGCGGCGCGCACGGCCTTGACCACCTCCAGCAGCAGCCGCGCACGGTTTTCCACGCTACCGCCCCAGCGGTCCGTGCGCTGGTTGCTCAAGGGCGAGAGAAACTGGCTGAGCAGGTAGCCGTGAGCCGCGTGAATCTGCGCGCCGCTGAAGCCGGCCTTTTCGGCAAGGCGCGCGCTGGTGGCGAAGCGCGAGATGACGTCCTGTATATCCTCCTCGGTCATCGCCTTGGGTTGGGCGAACATCTTCGAAAAGCCGCCGAGATCGAGGGCCACCGCAGAAGGTGCCAGTGCTGGCTGGCCGAGGTTGGCCATGGTTTGCCGGCCCGGATGGTTGAGCTGTACCCAGAATTGCGCACCCTTGGCCCGGCCAATCGCGGTCCATTGGCGAAACTTGTCCAGGTGACGTTCGTCTTCCAGCACCACGCCGCCGGGGCCGGTCATGGCGTGGCGGTCGATCATCACGTTGCCGGTCAGGATCAGGCCGGGTTCGCCCTCGGCCCAGGCTTGATACAGGCGCATCAACGGCTCGGAAGGCGCCTGGTGTGCATCCGCCATGTTCTCTTCCATCGCCGCCTTGGCGATGCGGTTACTGATGAGCTGGCCGTTGGGCAATTGCAACGCTTCAAAGGGCGACATGCTTGACTCCTCACAATGGGAGCGCTCAGGCTAAGCTTAAAGGTCACTTTAAGGTCAATGGGGGCGGCGATGAATATTGGTGAACTGGCTGAACGCAGTGGGCTGGCCGCTTCGAAGATCCGCTATTACGAGGCCCAGGGGCTCATCCGGGTTGAGCGGCAAGGCAACGGGTACCGTCGTTATTCGATGCAGACACTGCAGGCGCTGCAATTGATTCAGGGCGCGCAGCGGGCGGGTTTCAGCTTGCAGGAATTGAAGGCGCTGATGCCGGACGACACACCGAGTGAGACCAAGCGGGCGCAGATTGTCTTCAGGCTGGAGCACAAGATTGTGCAGATAGAAGAGCTTCAGGCGCGTATGGACCAAAGCAAGGCAGAGTTACGTGCAGTGATCGCAACGATCCAGGCGCACCCGCAAGGCACGCCTTGCACCCAGGCGCAGGACAAAGTCTGGGCCTCAATCGAGGCGCATAAAAAAACGCCGCGCATCTGACGACACGCGGCGTTTTTCTGACCGGAAATTAAGCCTTAGGCTTGAATGACCGGGATGTTGGCGTTTGCAGCAGCTTCACGGAACTCGGCGATCTGGTCAAAACTCAGGTAGCGATACACGTCGCTGGCCATGGTGTTGATCTTCGCGGCGTATTCCATGTACTCCTCGACGGTCGGCAGGCGACCCAGGATGGAAGCCACCGATGCCAGCTCAGCCGAAGCCAGGTAGACGTTTGCGCCGTCACCCAGACGGTTCGGGAAGTTACGGGTCGACGTCGACACAACGGTCGAGTTCGGCTCTACACGTGCCTGGTTACCCATGCACAGCGAGCAGCCCGGCATTTCCATGCGCGCGCCAGCCTTGCCGTAGATGCCGTAGTAGCCTTCTTCGGTCAGTTGGTGAGCGTCCATCTTGGTCGGCGGCGACAGCCACAGACGGGTTGGCAGCTGACCCTTGACCTGATCCAGCAGTTTACCGGCAGCGCGGAAGTGACCGATGTTGGTCATGCACGAACCGATGAACACTTCGTCGATCTTCTCGCCAGCAACGCTGGACAGCAGACGGGCGTCGTCCGGATCGTTTGGCGCACAGAGCACAGGCTCCTTGATGTCGGCCAGGTCGATCTCGATGATTTCAGCGTATTCGGCGTCAGCATCGGCAACCATCAGCTCAGGGTTGGCAACCCAGGCTTCCATCGCTTGGGCACGACGTTCCAGGGTACGCGCATCGCCGTAGCCTTCACCGATCATCCAGCGCAGCAGGGTGATGTTGGAGTTCAGGTACTCGGTGATGGATTCTTTCGACAGCTTGATGGTGCAACCGGCAGCCGAACGTTCAGCCGAGGCGTCGGACAGCTCGAAGGCTTGTTCGATGCTCAGGTTGTCCAGGCCTTCGATTTCCAGGATGCGGCCAGAGAACGCGTTCTTCTTGCCTTTCTTCTCTACGGTCAGCAGGCCAGCCTGGATCGCGTAGTAAGGAATGGCGTGAACCAGGTCACGCAGGGTGATGCCAGGCTGCATTTCGCCTTTGAAACGCACCAGGATCGATTCCGGCATGTCCAGTGGCATAACGCCAGTGGCTGCGGCGAACGCTACCAGGCCGGAACCGGCCGGGAACGAAATGCCCATTGGGAAACGGGTGTGGGAGTCACCACCGGTACCGACGGTGTCCGGCAGCAGCATACGGTTCAGCCAGCTGTGGATGATGCCGTCGCCTGGACGCAGCGATACACCGCCACGGGTCATGATGAAGTCAGGCAGGGTGTGGTGGGTGGTCACGTCGATCGGCTTTGGATAGGCCGCGGTATGGCAGAACGACTGCATTACCAGATCGGTGGAGAAGCCCAGGCACGCCAGGTCTTTCAGTTCGTCACGGGTCATGGGACCGGTGGTGTCCTGGGAGCCCACGGTGGTCATCTTCGGTTCGCAGTAGGTGCCTGGACGAACGCCAGCCACGCCGCAGGCCTTGCCGACCATTTTCTGCGCCAGGGTGTAGCCCTTGTCGCTTTCAGCCGGGGCTTCCGGCAGCTTGAACAGGGTCGAAGGCGGCAGACCCAGCTCGGCGCGAGCCTTCTCGGTCAGGCCACGGCCGATGATCAGCGGGATACGACCGCCGGCACGGACTTCGTCCAACAGCACCGGGGTCTTCATTTCGAAGGTGGTCAGGACTTCATCGCTGTTGTGCTTGGTGACTTTGCCAGCATGCGGGTAGAGGTCGATCACGTCGCCCATGTTCATGTTGGTGACGTCGAATTCGATTGGCAGTGCGCCGGCATCTTCCATGGTGTTGTAGAAGATGGGAGCGATCTTGCTGCCGAAGCAGAAACCGCCAGCGCGCTTGTTCGGCACATAAGGAACGTCGTCGCCGAAGAACCACAGCACGGAGTTGGTAGCCGATTTACGCGACGAACCGGTACCGACCACGTCACCGACGTAGGCGATCGGGAAGCCTTGGCTGCGCATTTCTTCGATCTGCTTCATCGGGCCGGTTTTGCCTTGCTCATCCGGCACGATGCCTTCGCGGGCCATTTTCAGCATGGCCAGGGCGTGCAGCGGGATGTCAGGACGGGACCAGGCGTCCGGGGCAGGGGACAGGTCGTCGGTGTTGGTTTCGCCCGTCACCTTGAACACGCGCAGGCTGATCTTGTCGGCCAGGGTCGGGCGGTTCTTGAACCACTCGCCGTCGGCCCAGGACTGGATCACGTCTTTGGCGTGCTGGTTGCCATTCTTGGCTTTTTCCGCGACGTCGTGGAAGGCGTCGAACATCAGCAGGGTGTGCTTGAGTTGGGCGGCGGCGACGGGAGCCAGGGTGGCGTCGTCCAGCAGCTCGACCAGGGTCACGATGTTGTAGCCGCCTTGCATGGTGCCGAGCAGTTCAACAGCGCGTTTCTTGTCGATCAGAGGGGAAGTGGCTTCGCCCTTGGCCAGGGCAGACAGGAAACCGGCCTTGACGTAGGCAGCTTCGTCAACGCCTGGTGGAATGCGGTTGGTGATCAGGTCAACGAGGAATTCTTCTTCGCCAGCCGGGGGATTTTTCAGCAGCTCGACCAGGCCTGCGGTTTGTTCGGCGTTAAGCGGCTGGGGAACGATACCCAGGGCTGCACGCTCTTCGATATGTTTGCGGTAGGCTTCAAGCACAGTTATTACCCTCATCAGTGGTCCCACGGGACGCTCATCCAGAAATGCACGGCACGCATGCGCTCAGGGGCTTTTTGGGCCGTAGAGCCAGCGCTGCCGGCAATCCTCACAGAAGCTGCTTTCAAAGTTTTACGCCTGCAGAACGGAGCTGATGAGGGTTGGCGCTGGCTATTTACCGGGTAAATAACCATCGCCAACACCGTTCTTTAGGAACGACTGTGCTCGTGACGCTTTGAAAACAGCTTCCAACGGATTATTGGCGCCTTACAAGGCCGGGTGATTCTACGGCAAAAAATTTCTAAACGTAAGTTGCCTTGCCAAGTTTGCAGGGTGATCAACCTTAGACAAAGGGCTAACATGTGTAACTGTTTCGCTGATTTGTGCGTTGTCGATCATGTCTAATCAAACCATCAAGACCCCCTGCGTAGGCCTGTGCTCCACGGTTTACGGCGATCTTGTGTGCCGGGGGTGTAAGCGGTTTCACCATGAGGTGATTCAGTGGAACGGGTATAACGAGGAAGAAAAACGAGCGGTTTGGCTGCGGCTGGAGCAGTTGTTGGTGCAGGTGATGGCCGGGAAGCTTGAGGTGTTTGACCCGAAAATGCTGCGGGGGCAGTTGGAGCAGCGCAAGATTCGGTTTGTGCCGCATCAGTCGGAGTACTGCTGGGCGTATCAGTTGATTGCCCGGGGGGCTCGGGTGATCAGCAATCTTGAGGCTTATGGGATGGTGTTGATGCCGGAGTTTCGGGATTGGGGGTTGCCTGAGTTGCGGGATGCGATTGATCGGGAGTTTTTTATTTTGTCCGAGGCGCATTATCAGCGGTATATCGCTCCGGGGTTTCTCAGGGATGTGTTTGGGGGGTGATTGAGTACATATCCGTTATTTAGGTAACGGCGGCTTATGGTTCCGCTCTTACAGCGGCTCACTTTGGAAAAGCCCCAAAGTAAGCAAAGGGCTCTGCCCCGCCTGTCGGCACCTCGCCTAGGCTCGGTGTTCCCTCACTCCGGCATTGCTCCGCGGGCCGCCGCGACGGGCCATCCATGGCCCGGCGCGGCTAAACCGGCGTCCTGCCGGTTTACCCGCTCCGCAATACCTGCGTTCGGCCTCGGGCTTATTGGGGCAGTCAGATCAAGATCAAAAGCAAAAGCACAGCGGCCTACCGGCCGGCTTGAGTGTTAAAAGCAAAGCTGTTTTCTGTAGGAGCGAGCTTGCTCGCGAAAAACCTGAGAGCGCCGCGTTCATCCAGAATGCCCGCGTCATCGTTAACGACCTTCGCGAGCAAGCCCGCTCCCACATTTGGACCGTGCCCGCTTTAGATTTTGATTTTGCTTTTAACACTCAAGCCGGCCGGTAGGCCGCTGTGCTCTTGATCTGCTTTTGATCTTGATCTTAGGCGCCCCGTTAAACCACGCTGGCCGAACGCAGGCTTTGGAGCGTGGGTAACCTGGCAGGACGCCAGGTTAGCCGTCCTGGGCCAAGGATGGCCCATGACGGCGGCCCACGGTCCAAAGCCGGAGTGAGGGCACACCGAGCCTAGGCGAGGTGCCGAGTGGTGGGGCAAGAGCCTTTTGGTTACTTTTGGGCTCCTTTCAAAAGTGACCCGCTGTAAGAGCGGAACCCATACAAGCCATCCCCCAAAAACGGATATGCCCCCAAAAAGAAGCATCACCCATTAGCCAGCTCTTCCAGATGATCCATCAACTCCTGCGGCTTAAGCACCAACACATCACTGTCCACCGCATCCAGCACCACCTCCGCCGTATTCCCGATCAACGCCCCGGTAATCCCCGTACGCGCCACGGTACCGATTATGGTCACCGCCGCCTGCCACTTATGCACCGCATGAGGAATCAACACATCCGCCGGCCCTTCCTCGATATGCAGATGCGTGTCGTCAATATCAAACTCCGCCTGAAACGCCTTGCACTGCTCACGATACCGCGCCTCGATCGTCTCCTTGAGCTGAAACACCGGATCCGCCGCCGACAACATCGGCGATGGATGTGCACTGATCACATGCAACTGCGCCTTGGCCAGGCTCCCAATATCAAACCCGTGATCAATGATCGAGTTATGCAGCGCCTGGTGCTCGGCATCAGAATTGCCCACATCAATGGCCGCCAAAATCACCCCGCCCGCCCACGGCGTGGACGTCTTCACCAGCAGCACCGGAGTAGGGCAGTAGCGCATCAGCTTCCAGTCCGCAGGCGTCAATAGCGCTTTTTTCAGCGGGCTATCAGCAAAGTGCTGCTTGACCACCAACCCACACCCCTCCGCCTGCTGCACGTCGATGATGGTTTCATGCAGGCTGTCATTCCACGCCTGTTCGGTGGTGACGCTGTAACCATCCTCCTGCAAACCGGCCTTCAGCAGGCTCAACATCGCCGAATGCTCATGCCGCTTGTCACACACCAACAAATGCAAATGGGCCCCGGTGACGCCGGCAATCAGCTTGGCGCGCTTGAGGGCCAGGCTTTCCGAATGCTCGGGCTCGATGACCACCAGGATGCTGCGGATGGCTTGCATGGTCGGGTTCTCCAAAAAGGGTGGGCGTGGAACAACTATAGTTGCTGCTCGGCACACGTCATGTTGATGCACATCAAGCCCGGTGGCTGGCGGTCTGCGGCGCGGTCGGTATAATCGCCGGCCTTTTGTGACTCTTTGCCCGTGAGCCCGATGAACCTGCCAGAAATCCACGAATTCCTCGGTTGCCGCACCCCCGACGGCTGGGTCCAGGCCGCGTTGGCCGACCAGGAAACCTTGCTGATCGACCACAAAAACTGCGAATTCAAGGCCGCCAGCACCGCCTTGAGCCTGATCGCCAAGTACCATTCCCATGTCGACCTGATCAACCTGATGTCACGCCTGGCCCGGGAAGAACTGGTGCACCACGAGCAAGTCATGCGCCTGATGAAGAAGCGCAAGATCGAGCTGCGCCAGCTGTCCGCCGGCCGCTACGCTTCGGGTTTGCGCAAAGTGGTGCGCAGCCATGAACCGGTCAAACTGGTGGATACCCTGGTGGTCGGCGCGTTTATCGAAGCCCGCAGTTGCGAGCGTTTCGAAGCACTGGTGCCACATTTGGACGAAGAACTCGGCAAGTTCTACTTCGGCCTGTTGAAAAGCGAGGCCCGGCATTTCCAGGGTTACCTGAAACTGGCTTACCAGTACGGCGACGCCAAGGACATCGCCCAGGTCATCGACCGCGTGCGCGCCGCCGAGCAGGAACTGATCGAATCACCGGACGTCGAGTTCCGCTTTCACAGTGGCGTGCCAGCCTGACGCAACCGCTGCACCGATCAGCGCGGTGATCCCGACGAGTATCAGGATCACCGTCTGCGTCCCCAGCGGCGCCGCCAGCAAAGCAATCAACAACCCGGCCAGTGGCTGCGAAAGGTTGTTAAGCAAGGTCAACACACCCACCGTCTTGCCAAAGTCCTGAACCGGGATTATTCGCTGGCGGGTGCTGCGGATGTACACGTTGAACATCTTGTCGAAGCCGGTCAGCAGCAGGAAACCCACGGCATAAGCCCACACATTCGGGCTGAGGGCGGTGATCAACGCACCCACGGCAATCATCGAATACGACAGACCGCCCAACACCTTGAGCGGCAGGGACGCGCGCGCCAGATAGAACAGAATGGCGATGGTCACCACGGCGCCCGCCGCCTGCAGCCCGGCGTAGGTGTCTTTGCCGGCGGCGTATTGACCGATGACCAAGGCGGCGGACGTGGCCAGGGTGACGCCGATGATCAGGTTCACACCCACCGCCAGCGCGATGATCTTCTTCAGCTCCGGCAGGTCGCGGATATGCCCGAAGGCAATGCGCAGCGGTTGCAGCCAGATGTCATGGTGCTGCTCGAAGGTTTCCAGGTTGACCGTGGTGTTGCGCTGCCAGATCAGCATCGCCAGGTCTGCCAGCAGGAACAGCCCGGCAATCCCCAGCACGACCCAATGCCAGGCCCAGACTTCCAGCATCAGCGCCGCCACCAAGGGGCCCAGCACCAACCCGGTCTGGTCGGCAATCTGCGAGTAGGACAAGGTCTTGGCGTAGGTGTAATGCTTGAAGATATGCGGCATCACCACTTCCCGGGCCATGATGCCCTGGGTGGTCAGCACGCCACACAGCGCCGAAAGAATGACAATCCAGTAGATTCCGTCAAACACCCCATACAACAGCACCGCCAGCACGCAGGCAACCGCCCGGTAAACCTGGCTGATATGCAGGATGCGAACGGGAGAAAACTTGTCGCACAACGCGCCACACACCGGGAATGACAAAAAGCGCGGCAGTGACTCGACAAAAAACGCCAGCCCGGCCCACGACACACTGTTAGTGGTCTGGAACACGATCAACGGCACGATGAACAACAGAATCTGGTCGGCCAGGCGTGACAGAAACAGTGAAATGAAGAAAGCCAGGTAATCCTTGCGCATCGTGTGCTCGTGTCCTTGAGTCAAATCGTCGTCAGTAGCCTGAGCCGGATGTATCCGTGAGATTGTGGCGCTCATCGCCCTTGAGCGGCGGGTTGAATACGCTGACCAGCACCAGGTCCTGATCCTTTCCGCCCCTTAGATAATGGCAGTCGTGTTGGTCCAGCGCATAGATATCACCGGGGCGGATCGGGTAGACATTGCCGTCCATATCTTCGACCTCACCCTCACCGGCGATGCAGTAGCAAGCCTCCAGATGATTACGGTATTGCAGCAGCGACTCAGTGCCGGCGCGTACGACGGTGTGGCAGACGGTATAACCCATCCCGTCCTTTTCCGTCAGCAGCCGATGGCTGGTGCCGGCGCCCCATTCGACAAAGTGCGCGGTGTTTTCTATGTCTGATTTATGACGAACGAACATGATCCTCTCCCGCTATGTAGGTGAAGGGCCATGATTCTCTTGTGCGTGTGGCGTTGTCATCAGCGACACTTCCGAAAAGCGTGTGGGGCGCGCCTGTCGGACGGTGCCGAGTTAAAGACTGCGGTGAAACTGTTAAAAACTCTTAAAAGCATGAAGCTTCGTCGGCCAGTGATGGCCAGCTGCTTTAGTCTGCCTGCTTGCCCCCTATAATGCCCACACTTCAACCCGCGCGTGCACTGGAATTTTATGGATAACTTGGGTCTCGGCAAGGTCTTGCTCGTGGAGGACGATCAGAAGCTGGCAGGGCTGATCGCCCATTTCCTGTCCCAGCATGGCTTCGAGGTGCTGGCCGTGCACCGTGGCGACCTGGCGCTGGCGGCCTTCCTGGAGTTCAAGCCCAAGATCGTCGTGCTCGACCTGATGCTGCCCGGCCAGAGCGGCCTGCATGTGTGTCGCGAAATTCGTAATGTGTCCGACACGCCGATCGTGATTCTCACCGCCAAGGAAGACGACCTGGACCATATCCTCGGCCTGGAGTCCGGCGCCGACGACTACGTGATCAAGCCGATCAAGCCGCCCGTGCTGCTGGCCCGCCTGCGTGCCCTGCAACGCCGCCAGACGCCGGAACCCACAGTGCGCGGCGCCCTTGAGTTCGGCCGGCTGACCATCGATCGCAGTTGCCGGGTGGTAAGCCTGGGCGGCGAGAAGATCGACCTGACCACCATGGAATTCGAACTGCTGTGGCTGCTGGCCAGCGCCGCCGGGAAAATCCTCTCCCGCGATGACATCCTCAACCGCATGCGTGGGATTGCCTTTGACGGGCTCAATCGCAGCGTCGACGTGTACATCAGCAAGCTGCGCGGCAAGCTCAATGACAACCCCCGGGAACCGGTGTGCATCAAGACTATCTGGGGCAAGGGTTACCTGTTCAATCCGTTCGCCTGGGAGATTTAGATGTTAAGGCTGTTTCTGCGTCTGTATGTCATCCTGGCCATTGGTTTGGCGGGGGCGATCTGGCTGGTGAACTACACCTTCGATGAGCTGCTGCCGGAGGCCAACGAAACCTATAACCGCGAAGCCCTGCGCGGCCCGGCCTATGGGCTGCTGGAACAATTGCGGCCGGTGACCGGTGAAGCGCGGGCTGCACGCCTGGCGGAGTTGCAACCGCACTATGGGCTGCGCCTGGCGCTGGTGCAGCAGGACACTCTGAAACTGACCAAACGTGAACAGCAACTACTGGCCGGTGGCGAGTTGGTGGTGCGCGGCGATTTCATGGAATTCATCGCCAACATCGACGGCGGCAAGCAGTTGCTGGAAATCAAGCTGCCGGAAGAGCCCAAGTGGCTCTACCTGTGGGCGTATGGCTTCCTTGGCGCGTGCCTGGCGATCGTGCTGTATTTCTGGGTGCGCCCGCATTGGCGCGACCTGGAGCACATTCGTCTGGCAGCCCAGCGCTTTGGTGACAACGACCTGGGCTCGCGCATCCTGCTGCCGCGCCGCTCCACCGTGCGTGAGCTGGCGGGGCACTTCAACCAGATGGCCGAGCGCATCGAAAGCCTGATCGCCAATCAGCGCGAGCTGACCAACGCGGTCTCCCACGAACTGCGCACACCGATTGCGCGGCTGTCGTTTGAACTCGACCAGCTCAAGCAACAGGCCGACCCACGGGAGAGCCGCGCGCTGATCGCCGACATGTACGCCGACCTCGGCGAGCTGGAAGAAATGGTCTCGGAACTGTTGACCTACGCCAGCCTGGAGCGCGGCGCCACGCAGATCACTCGGGAAAGCATCGAGGCCCACAGCTGGCTCGACAGCGTCATCGGCAGCGTCGCCCTGGAGGCCGAGGCGGCCGGGGTGCAGTTGCTGCTGCGCACCTGTGAAGTCGATTACATCCGCATCGAGCCGCGCTTTATGGCGCGGGCGGTGATCAACCTGTTGCGCAATGCGATTCGCTACGCCGACCGACGTGTGGAAGTGTCGCTGGTGAAGTTTGGTGCCGGCTATGAAGTGCGGGTGAATGACGATGGGCCGGGGGTGCCGATGGAAGGGCGGGCGAAGATTTTCGAACCGTTCCTGCGCCTGGACGCCAGCCGCGACCGCCGCACCGGTGGCTTTGGCCTCGGGTTGGCGCTGGTGCAGCGGGTGAGCCAGTGGCATGGCGGGCAGGTTGAAGTGCTGGATTCGGAGTGGGGCGGGGCGTCGTTTCGGATGACCTGGGCGTATGCCGAGTAGCTATCTCGAAGGCTGTGAAGATCAAATGTGGGAGCTGGCTTGCCTGCGATAGCATCACCCGGGTCTAACTGAAAGACCGAGGTGCCTGTATCGCAGGCAAGCCAGCTCCCACATTTTGATTGGGTTACCAAGTTAGAACGTGTACTCGAGCATCCCCATCACCGACGTCTGCAACCGCCGCTCCACAATCGGGCTCTGCCCGGCCTTATCCGCCAGATATTGCACATCCAGCAGTGTCGAAAACTGGGTGTGCTCACTGATCGGCAAACTCCACACCAGGTTCATCCCGTTGCTGATATTGCCGCCGCTGGCTTTGTAGGCCTTGAAGCGGCTGCGTGCGGCCTGGCCGGTGGTGACGCCGTACCAGGTCTGCAGGTA
The DNA here is from genome assembly GCF_052682255.1 of Pseudomonas sp. 32A. Taxonomy (NCBI): domain Bacteria; kingdom Pseudomonadati; phylum Pseudomonadota; class Gammaproteobacteria; order Pseudomonadales; family Pseudomonadaceae; genus Pseudomonas; species Pseudomonas sp. 32A. The sequence goes on from NZ_JBQYLY010000001.1 coordinate 6,217,104, forward strand.
GTTGCTGTCGCCAAAATGGCTGCTGAGGCTGGCGTCCAGCGAACCGTAGTCGCCGTCATACAGGTTGGTGCCCAGGCTCAGCTCCAGATGGGTGAAGGCCTTGCCGGAATCCTTGTGGTCATCTTCTTCGAGCGCATGTTCCAGGGTGGCGCCGACAATCACACCGCCCAGGTTATAGCTGCCACTCACGCCCACCTGGGCGCGGGTCTTGATTTCGCCCATGCCCTTGAGTTTCTTCGAACCCGGGCGGCCGCTCTTGCTTTCATCCTTGCGATTGCCACTGGCGCCGACGTAGGCGCTGAAGCTCGCCCCGCCGCCTTCATAACCCCAACCCAGGCCCTTGTCGGTGTCGAGGAAAACGCCCCACGGGCTGACGATGGCCGCCCCCAGCACCGGCGTGGTCACCCGCTCGTCGCTGCCGCTGTAGCGGGGCAGGTTGGCCACGCCGGCCTTGAGGGTGTATTCCCAGTCGTCGGCCAGCAGGGTGTCGGCGCTGGCCAGCAGGCACAGCGAAGTCAGGGACAGGCAAAGGTGTTTTGAGCGCATGATGGTCTTCATGTGAGGTCAGAGACTCAAGGGGTTGTGGGGAGAATCGGTACGTTTGAACTGGTAGCCGGAGGCACTCAGGCCATTGATCTGGCGGCTCACGGTGTCCCCCAGGCCATAGCCGTTGCCGGCCAGTACCGCGTGAGCGTTGTCCACGGGCAGCAGGATGTAGTCGGTCAGCGGCTCGTCGTGCAGTTGGCCGCGAATCACCAGAAAGCCGTTTTCCAGGCGCACGCTGATGCCGCTCAAGGGCGCGTCGGGTTCGTGGGTGTTGAGCACTTGATAGGTGCCGATGGTGTCGGCCCACGCAGTGCTCAGTGGGGTCTGTTCGATGCGTTCGCCCACCGGCACACGTTGGCCGTGACTGCGGGCGGTGAGCATCTGGCGGCCTTGCACCGTCACCACATCCAACTGCACGCGGCCCAGTTCACCCAGGTCCTTGAGCCAGAAGCCAAGGAGTTTCTGCTGCGCCCGCAGCCAGCCCTGGCCGTCACGCAGCAGTTCGAAACGGGTGTCGGCCAACTCGCCATACAACTGACCGTTTTCGTCCTTGATACGGAAAATGCCCCAGGCCGTGGCGTAGAAACCCGCCAGGCGCTTGCGGTCGATGGCGGCGGGCACCTGGCGGATTTTCAGGCCGTGGGCCGGCTGTTGGCAGTCGTCGGAACACACCGGGTCGCCGGTCTGGGCCTGAAGCATCAGGCGCAGGGTGTCGGTGGTCAGGGGCGCCACCATCTCTTCGGCGCTGCTGTCGTTGGCCATCACAATAACGGCCAGTTGCTGGTCCGGCAGCATCGTCAGTTGTGCGGCGAAATCATCCCCGCCACCGCTGTGCTGGAAGGTGCGTATCCCGGGGCCGACCGGCTCATCACCACAGGGCGCGAGAAACCACCCCAGGCCCATCTGGCAATCGAAGTCCAGGGCATTCCCGGTATTTTGCTGGGTGAACATTTCGTCAATCGACTGGCTGCTCACCACCTGTTTGTCTTTGTAGCGGCCTCGGGCAAAGAGCATTCGCACATAGTGGCTGAGGTCTTTGGGGCTCGCCCACAAGCCAGCGGCGGCGAGGTCACGCACCTGGGCGTCGGGGCTGACGGTACCGTTTTCATAACCCAGGGCCCGGAAGCTCAGTTGCGCGCCGGTGCCGACGAAGCTCGACTGGTTCATCTCCAAGGGCTTGAGCAGGCTGCCTTGCAGGCGGTTTTCAAAGTCTTGGCCGCTGCTGCGCTCAATGGCGGCCCCGACCAGGGCGTAGCCGAGGTTGGAATACGCCACTTGGGTGCCCGGCGGAGTGCTCAGCCAAACGCCCGAAATACGCATCGGCATCTGGCCCATGGCGAAGGTGTTGCGCACATCCCGCAGGTGTTCACTGGGCAGGCCCGACTGGTGGCTGAGCAGGCGGCGCAGGGTGATGTCGCGGTCGGCGGCGGCCTGGTCGGAATGAAAGCGCGAGCGTACGTAAAACTCCCGCAGGGTGTCCTGGATCGGGGCGTCGAGGGCCAGGCGCTGTTGCTCCACCAGTTGCAGGGCCGCGGTGGCGGTGAGCAGTTTGGAGAGGGCGCCGGCGCGGAACGCGGTGTTGGGCGTCACCGGTTTGCCCAGGGTTTTGTCGGCAACGCCGAAGCCGTGGGCCCAGATCAGTTCCTGGCCATTGACCAGGGCGATGGACAGGCCGGGTATGTTTTGCCTGGCCATTTCAACCGGAATGCGTTTTTGCAGGTAGCGGATGATTGCGCTGTAGTCGCCCTTGGGGATGGGCGGCGGGGCCGGCGGTTGGCCGTGGCAGCCGAGACTGCCCAGCAGGAAACCCAGCAGCGGAATACTGCGCAATGTGCGAAACATGAGGAGCACCCGAGGGGTGGTTTGGATGCTCGAATGCTAGGGGCGGGCCGTCCATGAGTCTTTGTGAGCTTTGTCGGGAAACTGTCAAAGACTGTTAAAGGGGCCGCTCCGAGTGGGGTTACTTCAGTGCAGGGTCTCCAGGGTTAAGCTTCTTCCACGACTGCATCACCACCTGGGCCTTGGGCTCTTTCCCGTTCTCCAGGTAGTACTGGATCAACGACAGTCGCGCATTGCGGTTATACGGTTGCACGGCTAGCAGCTTTTCAAGCTGCTCACAGGCCTGATCCACATACCCGCTGTCATGCAGCGCCACCGCCAGCACATAGTTGTATTGCGGATTCGCCGGCTCCAGCCGCGCCGCTTCACGCAGGTGCGGCATGGCTTTCGCCGTATCCCCGGCCCGAATCAACATCAACCCCTGGGTGTGTTGCAGCAGCGCCGCATCCGGGTGTTGCTTGAGGTTGTCCGCCACCAGCGTCCGTGCCTCCTGGGCACGACCGTTAGCCTCCAGCCATTGCGCCAGAGTCACCAGCGCCGGGAAGAAATCCGGATCCCGTAGCAACGCGGTGCGCAGCTGCGCTTCAACCTTGTCGCTCCGACCGCTGGCCTGGTACAGCATCGCCAGGTTGAGATTGGCTTCGGCCCGCTCCAGCAGGCTCAACTGCACAGTTTCGTATTCCGCGATCGCTTTGTCCCAGGCCGGCCCAAGGCCTTGTCCGGAGGCGCTCAACAGGTCTCGGGCGGCAATGATCCGTACCGCCAGCACCGGGTCCCGGAGCAACGGTCCATACAACGCGACCCGTTCAGGCGGCGGCAGGAACGCACTGATCGCCCGCACCGCGCTCTCACGCACTTGCGGCGCCGGGTTGGCGAGGTCCTGGGTCGCCAGTTTCAACGCCTGTTCACTCGGGTAGTTCGGCAGTTCAGCCAGCAACGTCGCGCGCTGGATCGCCGGCAGGTTGTTGCGTGCCAACTGGTCATACAGTGCCTGCGCGGCGCCCGGTTGGCCGCCACGGATCAGCACTATGCTTTCGGCGTAACGCGGTGCATGTTCGGGCTCGCTGGCACTCCAGAGCTTGAACTGCTCGCTGACCTTATCGCCGGGCCGGGGGATGCTGAAGCTGTGGTCATGCCGCAAGTCATTGCCCATGTAGAACTTGCCGGGCATGTGGCAATCGACGCAGAACGAACCCGGCTCACCGGCCGCGTGGCGGGTATGTTCGGGGGAGTCGTAGTCCTTGGCCTGCAACCCGCGACCATCCACCGTGGCCACCGCCGTTTTGCCCGCAGTGTTATGGCACTGAAGACACACACCGTTGCCCGGCGCTTTCAGCTCGGCGCTGTGAGGGTTATGGCAGTCGCTGCAGCGCACGCCCTTGTCGGCCATTTTGCTCTGGGCGAACGAGCCGTGTTCGAACACTTCATCCTTGATCTTGCCGTCCAGCGCATACAGCTCGCGGGTCAGGACGCTGGGCAGGTAATCGTCCATCAGGCGTTTGCCGACGGTATAGCCGTCCCCCAGCGGAGCGCGGCGGGCGTGGCAGCGGGCGCAGGTTTCGATCTCGACGGTGGCGTCCTTGTCTTTCAAGTCCACGGCAAAGCCCGCGTGCAGCAGATCGCCTTTTTTCGCCGCCCACGCAACATGGTTCGACGCCGGGCCATGACATGCCTGGCAGCCGACGCCCAGACTGTTCCATTGGCTGTCGAAGCTGTTTTTGGCCGCGTCGAAATTACGCTTGTAGCCGGTGGTGTGGCACTCCACGCACATGAAGTTGGCGTTCTGGCTGGGCTTGCTCCAGTGCAGCGGGTTCTTGAAGTTCACACCCTGGCCTGGGTAGAGGTGAAACCAGCGGTTTTTTTGCGTATCCCAGGCCACGCCCAGGGCTTGCAGGCGCCCGTCACCGACCTCGATCAGGTATTGCTGCAACGGTGCGATGCCGAAGGTATAGGCGACCTTGAAGTCCGTGGCCTTGCCGTCGGCACCGGGTGTGTTGACCCAGAATTCATCGCCCCGGCGCGAGAAACGAGTGGTCTCACCCTCGCTGCTGAAGGAAGCATTGTTGAAGTCGGCCGGAACCGTCTCGGGAGTGGCGAGCTGCATCGCCAACTGGTGGTGCGAGCCTTGCCAGTCCTTGACCTGGGCCTGGTGACAGCCTTGGCACTGCTGCTCGTCGACCATTCTTGCCGGCGGCACCACGGCCACCGGCGTGACCACGGGTGCAGGCGTCGCCACCGGCAGCTTGGGGGTGCTGGCCTGGAGGAAAAACCAGATCCCGGCCATGGCCAACAGCAACAGGGCGATCACTACGGGGTACAGGTAACGACTGGATGAATCACGGCGAGGTACGGGTTTGTTTTCAGGCTTGGGCATTACGACTTCCGATGTCCGATGCGTTGACGCTCTAGTGGCGCGCTTAAGCTCCGTGCAGCTTTGACGCTGGGCGCTTGCCTGTCAAATAGTCGCTGTGAAATACCCCACAACCTGCACCGCCTGCCGGGTTATTTTTCCAGAGTTGGCTATACCTACAGCTCAGTGTTCCTTCGATGACAGCCAAGGAGTTCGACGATGAAGCTAGGACTAATGATCGGCACGGTGTGCATTGCCTCGATCGGGGTGGTGGGATGTTCCAGCAAGGTGACGCAGCCGGACGAATACTCCGGTTTCCTCTCCGACTACAGCCACCTGAAGGAGGCCAAGTCGCCGTCAGGGGCGGAAGTGATGCGCTGGGTCGACCCCGACCTGAACCTGAGCCGCTATACCGCGGTGTACATCGAGCCCACCCAGTTCTACCCCAAGCCACAAGCCACCAGCAAGATTCCTGACAGCACCTTGCAGGGCATCAACACCTACTACAACCAGGCGCTCAAACGCGAGCTGGAAAAGTCCCTGCCACTGGCTAACGGGCCAGGCCCGGGCGTGATCGTGGTACGGGCCGCCATTACGGCAGTCAGCAGCAAGACCGAAAGCCTCAAGCCGTATGAGTACATTCCCGTCGCCTTGGTGGCCGCAGCGGTCAGCACCGGTACCGGCATTCGAGACCAGGAAACCACCCTGGGCACCGAAGCCCAATTCCTCGATGGTGGCAGCGGCAAGGTGATCGCCCAGGTCGTGCGCAAAGGCACCGGCAAGCCGTTGTCGAACGACTCCCAGGTGATGAAGGCCGATGACGTGAAAAACGTGATCGACGGCTGGGCTTCAGACCTGCATCAGTCGTACCTGAAGCTCAAACGCTGAGGTGCCGTGTCCGGGGTTTGCGCCCCGGGCCAACCGAGCGCTCAACTACTGGCCAATAAACCAGCGGTAATAAGGGTTGGCGCTGTCTTGTTGCAACACCGCCTGGATATCCCGGCCCCAGGCGGTGCGGTCGCCGTCATAGGCATGCAGGCTGGCGCGATAGAACTGCATCAGACGTTGTTGTTCGCTGTCCAGGGTCCGCGTGAACGTCGGGTCTGCATTCAGCAACGGTGCCGGCACCCGCAAATCCAGGAGCGCCGGGAGCACCCGGGTGATCTCCTTGCTGCGCACCCACGGTGCATATTCGATACGCGGCTGGTCATCGGTGACTGGCAGCGCATTGCCAGCAAAGTGCTCCAGGCCCTGACGATCGGTGACCCAGGTGGCGAGCAGGGTTGCCGCCGAATCGATGCCCACATCCCCCAGGGCGCTGCTCACGTTTGGTTGCTCAAAGCGCTGACGAATCCGCGTGGCATCCAGCTCGATGGGCTCCATGGAACCCACCAGCAGCATTTCGTGGAACTCGCTGGTCCACAACGTCGCGTAAGGGAACACGTCGAGGAAGCTGCGTACCAGTGACTGCGAGTCCTCGATGTTTTGCGTTGGCAGCGGCAGCCATTGGGCCAGCAAGCCGTTTTTCTCCAGGCGCCGGGCGGCCAGTTGGTAGAAGTCACGGGAATACAGGTTGACCACGCCGGCAGCGGAGGGCGGTGGCGGTTCGAGGGTGATCAGGTCGTAGGCCTGCGGGTTGCGCAGCAGTTCCTGGCGACCGTCCCGCAGGCGCACGTCCACCCCTGGATCACTGGCCGCGTTGAAGTTGCCCTTGAACAATGGCGCCGCCTGGATCACCGATGGCAGCAACTCGGCGACCACCCGGTGTTCCAGCCCGGGATAGCGCAGCAACGCCCCGGCGGTAATTCCGGTGCCAAAGCCGATCACCAGCGCCGAGCGGGGCTCGCCGTTATGGATCAGCAGCGGCAACAGCGCTTGGATCCGCATATAACGCAGGGACGGCATGGCGTCGCCGGTGTTGGACACGCCCTGGATATACAGGCGCTGAAAGCTGCGGGCGCCCTGGCCTTGAGTCACCACGGCGACGGTGGCGCCGCGACCTTCCTGGTAAAACGCCAGGCTCGCATGACGTGCCCCGGGCAGCAACTTGGCCAGGCGATCCACCGGGGTCAGCAGTGCCACCGCCAGTGACAGCAAACCGAGGGCGACCACCGCTTGACGCCGGCCTTTCTTGACCCCGTGGCCACGGCGCACGGCCATATACCCCACGACACCGGCGATCACCGCGAGCAAGCCCAGGGTACGTACCAGCCCGAGCCAGGGAATCAGCACAAAACCACACAACATCACCCCGACAATCCCGCCCAGGGTATTGAACGCCACTACGGCTCCGACATCCCGGCCCACGTGTTCGCTGCCCACGCTCAAGCGCAGGGCCAGAGGAAACGCCGCGCCGAGCAACAGGGTTGGCACAAACACGATGCACAGGGCGGCCACCGCAAAGCGTGCGCTCATGCCCGGCAGTTCAGCGCCGCCCAGGCTCAGCACCAGAGCTTCGGCCTGGGTTTGCAGCAGTACCAGCCAGCGGCCCAGCAGGGCGATTTCCAGCAACGCCACCAGCCCGGCGCCGGCAATCAACAGGCCGAACACGCCCCATGGATCACGGATCCGCTCGACCCGCCGGGCCATCAACTGGCTGCCGATAAACAATCCGGCCAGGTAAGTGGCGAGCACCACGGCAAACGCATAGGTGCGGGTGCTCATGAATTGCACAATGGATTGCGACCACACCACCTCGTAACCCAAGGCTACGCCGCCGGCAATGGCGTACAGCACCAGGGCCAGGCGCGCCGGTTTCGCGCCGTGGGCATGGGTGATTACCGTGGGGGTGTGATGCCGCACATACAACAGCGCGCCGACGGCACCCAGCAGGTTGAGCATCGCGGCCACCAGGGCACTGCCACGCACGCCGAACGTAGCGATCAGCACAAAGGCGGTCAGCAAGGTCCCGGCAATTGCACCGGCGGTGTTGGCCGCATACAAGCGGCCACCGGCCTGACCGAGGGCCTTGGGGTCGATGTCCAGCGAGCGCACCAGCACCGGCAAGGTGCCGCCCATCAACAGCGCCGGGATGCCCACCAGCACAAACGGCAGTAACCAGGCCAGCAGGCCGACCTGTTGTTCCAGCCAGGCAAACGGGCTGGCGGCCATGCTCAGGGCGACAGTGGCACCCACGCCGAGCACGGCGACAAGAATTTCGAGGATTGCATACAGCAGCAGCGGTCGTGACAGGCGATCCGCCCAGCGTCCGAACAGCAAGCCACCCAACGCCAGCCCGGCAAAAAACGCGCTGATGCCGGTGGTGATGGCGTACACCTCCACCCCCACGACCAGCGACAGTTGCTTGATCCACAGCACCTGATACACGAGGGCAGCCATGCCGGAGATGAACAGCAGCAGGGCAGGGATCAGCGTGGTTGAGGTGTGAGCCAGTGCGGCAGGTTTGCTGGCGGTGCGTGACGACATTGCAGATAGCCTTATGGAAATACCGATCAAAGTGTGGCGAGGGAGCTTGCTGTGGCGAGGGGGCTTGTCCCCCGTTGGGCCGCGAAGCGGCCCCCAAGCATGCGACGAGGAACTGACTGAAGCTCCGCGATTACCTTATTGGGGCTGCTGCGCAGCCCAACGGGGGACAAGCCCCCTCGCCACAGAAAAGCCCTCAAGTTCGAGGGCAAGCTCTGCACTTGTTATTGCGCCGGGTTAGCCTTCATTTTTTCCGCAATCTTCTTGTCCACGGCTTCGCGGATCTGGTCAATGCTGAAGCTGGCCGGTTTCTGGCTCGGCGGGTACTCGATGAACGTCTCGAGGAACTTCGCCGATTTGGTCACCGCCACTGCACCCAGGTAGACGTTTTTGGTGCTCCAGTCGTAGTACTGGTCAGACACCACGTCCGCCCGTTCATACGGGTCCATCCTCAGGTTGAAGATTTTCGGCACCCGCAGTTGTACGAACGGCTCGCTCCACACCCGGAAACCGCCCGGCTGGCGCTGTTCGGCGAACACCACTTTCCAGTTGTCGAAACGCACGGCTACCAGCACGCCGTCGTCGTTGAAGTAGAAGAACTCGTTACGCGCGCCCTTGGGTTGCTGGCCGGTCAGGTAGGGCAGTTGGTTGTAACCGTCCAGGTGCACCTTGAAGCTGCTGCCGCCGGTCGTCGGGGCCCAGCCCTTGAGCAGCTTGTCTTTCACGTCCGCATCACCCGCGGCGGCCAGCAAGGTAGGGAACCAGTCCATGCCCGAGACCATTTCGGTGGAAACTTCCCCAGGCTTGATCTTGCCCGGCCAGCGGATGATCGCCGGCACCCGGTACGCGCCTTCCCAGTTGGAGTTTTTCTCGTTGCGAAACGGCGTGGTTGCCGCATCCGGCCACGAGAACTGGTTCGGCCCGTTGTCGGTGGTGTAGACCACAATGGTGTTGTCGGCGATTTTCAGGTCGTCGAGGGTTTGCAGGAGTTTGCCCACATCGGCGTCGTGCTCCAGCATGCCGTCGGCGTACTCGTTGCCGGGCATGCCGCTCTGGCCCTTCATCGAGTCACGCACGTGGGTGAATACGTGCATGCGCGTGGTGTTCATCCACACGAAGAACGGCTTGTTGGCTTCGGCCTGTTTCTTGATGAACGCCTGGGCGGCGGCGGTGGTTTCGTCGTCGATGGTTTCCATGCGCTTGGCGGTCAGGGCGCCGGTGTCTTCGATCTTGCCATCGGCGAAGCTGTGGATCACACCGCGCGGGGTGTTGGCCTTGACGAACTCGGCATCATCCTTGGGCCAGTACGGGCGCTCCGGCTCTTCTTCGGCATTGAGGTGGTACAGGTTGCCGAAGAACTCATCGAACCCGTGGTTGGTGGGCAGGTATTCATCTTTGTCCCCCAGGTGGTTCTTGCCGAATTGCCCGGTGGAATAGCCCAGCCCTTTAAGCGCCTGGGCGATGGTGATATCGCGCTTTTGCAGGCCCACCGGTGCACCCGGGATGCCCACCTTGGACAGGCCAGTGCGCAACGGCGTCTGGCCCGTGATAAAGGATGAGCGCCCGGCGGTGCAGCTGTTCTCCGCGTAGTAGTCGGTGAACAGCATGCCTTCCTTGGCGATGCGGTCGATATTCGGGGTTTTGTAACCCACCACGCCCATGGAATAAGCGCTGATGTTGGTTTGCCCAATGTCATCGCCGAATATCACCAGGATATTCGGCTTGTCGGCGGCCCAGGCTGATGCCGAGACCCCCATCACCGATACCGCCACCAGGGCGAGTTTCGGCAGCCACTTGCGTAGGCGAGTCATATGACTTGCTCCTTTCTCGGCTTGAGTCGCATTGCTTGCGACCAACGTTTATTACAGTCCATCGCGACGTCTTTTCTTATTGCACCTGTTGTTGCACAGCCGGCTCGAACGGGTAGATGCGCTTCCATTCGGTTGCCATGTCCACCACGGTCCAGCCTTTTGTCCTGGCTTCATCCAGCGCCTTGTCCAGGCGTCCGATCTGAGAATTGCGGTCATAGGCCCACTCGCGCTGGGCGTCGGTGTGGTGCACCAGGCCCATGAAGCGTTTGCCCTGGCCGGCGGCTGTCCACTGGAGCATTTGCAGGTCGCCGTCGGAGTTGCCGAAGGCCAGGATCGGCCGGCGGCCAATGATCGAGTCGATGCTCTCCGGCTTGCCCGGGCCGTCATCGTTGTGGGCGAGCTTGGCGGTGCGCAGGACCTGCGGGGCGCCATCCTTGATCTGGAACGTGGTGACGAAGTTGGAGCCGATCACCTGTTCCGGTGGCACGCCGTAGACCACCTCGGCAAAGGCGCGCATGAAGGCGGTGTCCCCGCCGGAAACGATGTAGGTCTTGAATTGCTGGCTGCGCAGGTAGTCGAGCATCTCCAGCATCGGCTGGTAGATCATTTCGGTGTACGGCTTGTCGGTTTTCGGATGACGGGCCTGGGTGAGCCAGGTTTTGGCGTTGTCGATAAAGGCGTCGGTGGTGATCCCGGTATGGGTGGCGCCGATGATTTTCAGCAGGCCTTCCATGCCGCTTTGGGCCAGGGCCTGGTGATCGTTTTCGAGCACCGCCTTGAACGGCTGGGTGGTTTTCCACTCGGGATGCTGGGGGGCCAGGCGCTTGATTTCGTCGAAGGCAAACAGTACCTCGAAGTAAGCCGGCTGTTCGGTCCAGAGGGTGCCGTCGTTATCGAATACGGCGATGCGTTCGGCGGGTTTTACATAGTCCCTGGCGCCTTCGGCGGTCACGGCCTGGACGAACTCGATGATGTGTTTCTTGCTCGGTCCCTCGTTCCACGAGGGCAGTGGATCGGCCGCCAGTACAGGCAGGCTTATCAGCAGCAGAAGGGGCAAGACAGAACGGAGGGACGTCATGGGAAATCCTTTTCGCGACGGGGGTTCAGTGGTAGCAAGCGTAGCCGACGAAACCACCCGCGCAACGCCCCGCAGCCGCGTCGCCAGAAGGGTGGAACTCGTGGCCATAGGCCATGCACGAGGTACGCGGCCAGTATCAGCAGCACCAAGGCAGCGCCCCAGGCCATGCCATGCCGTGATAGCTGCCAGCGGCTGTGCTGGCCGAGCTGCTTGAGGTCCTCGGCGATGGAAAATGCCGGGCTGTAGGCGCTCGCTGCCTGCGCCTCGACGCTGACTTCCGGCACGCGCGTCACCTGCAGCCGATGGTTGCGGCTGTCCCACCATTTCACGCTGATGGCGGGCAACGTGTAGCGGCCGGCTTGCTCGACGCGGTACACCTGCCGGTCGATGCGTTGGCCGCCGCTGATGTTGCCGCGCCCATCATCCAGGTTGCTGATGACCGGTGACTGTGGGTAGCGGCGCAGGCCTTTTACCTGCGCCTGGTCGGGTGGCGGCAGGGACAGGCCGGGGGTGTTGTCGGCTTGCAGGGTGAGCGTGCGGGTGAGGGTGTCGCCGACCTTGAGCGGTGTGGTGGTGACCGTTTGGGTCAGGCGTAGCCCGTCAGCCACCAACACGGTTTCCCCAGGTTCGAAACCCGTCGGCTGGGCGGCCCGGAAGGACAGCGGTGCAGTTTGCGCACTCAACGGCGCGCTCGCCTGGCCGGGCTGGGCCTGCACGGTCAGGGCCGGAATGTTGAACGTCTGGGCCAAGGAAGGGGTGATGCGATAGCGGTAGCGCATGCCATAGAAGGTCTTGCCCTCGATCACCTGGTTCACATGCTCGGACTCACTGCCCGGCGCCTGCACCCGCGCGCCGGGCAGTTGCAGTGGCGGCAGGCTGGCGGCGGCGGTGAACCAGGTGTCGGTCAACACATCGACCTGCAATTGCACCTGCTCGCCCACCACCACGTTATTACCGGGCACCAGTTGCGCCTGCACCCGCAGTTGCGGTTCGTCCGCCCACAATGGGCCGGCGACCAGCAGCAACAGCCAGCAGAGCCGATTCATGGCTGGGCTCCCTGGTCTTGAAGGCTGAACTTGCGGCGCAAGAAGTTCGCGGGGGACGTCGTGAGGTTCTGCAACCACAAGGCGTCGTTGCTTGCCTGTTCTGTCTGGATTGCCTTGCTCTTGCCCTGGCCGGCCGCCTTGTCGAACTTGATCGCATCGGGCTTCACCTCGGGGGCGTTGTCCGAGGCGTTCTCAGTGTCTTTCTTCAGCGCCAGAGCCAGGGCCAGGTTGGCGCTGGCTTCGGGAAACTGCGGCTGTTGTTGCAACGCCCGCTGGTAGGCGGCAATGGCATCGTCGAACTTGAAACGACGCACGTGGATATTGCCGCGGTAGAACGCGGCCTGTGCGGTGTCGAGTTGGGCAAAGGTCGCCAGGGCCAGGTCGTAGTCGGCGGCATTGTAGGCGGCAATACCTTTCCAATAGGGGTCGGCAAACAGCGCGGCAGCGGCGGGGTAGTGATGGTGTTCGAAGGCCCAGCGGCCTTGTTGGTCGCGGGTGAAGAACGCGTCGGTCAGCGGGTTGGCTTCGGCGGGCGCGGGTTGCAGGAATACCCCCAGCACCAGCACTGCCATCCAGTTCAGGCTCCAGCCCCGGCGCACACTGAAAAACGCCAACAGCAACAGCGGCCAGCACAGCCAGTAACCGGCATCTTTCCATTGCAGGTTGCGCTGTTGTTCGTCGGCGTTCTGGAAGTGCTGTTGGGCATGGAGTTCGACCCAGTCCAGGTCGTCATCGTTGAGGGTCAGGCTGCCCAACGGCGCGTCGGTGGCCGAAGCGAGTTGTTTCAAGGCGTCGGCATCGAAGTTCACGCCGACCGCCAGTACCAGCACCTGTAGCGAGCTGTCCGCCAAGTGTTGCTTGAGTTGCGGCAACTGCGCGAGATCGACGCCGTCAGTGATCAGCAGCAGGCTACCGGGGGCGTTTTCTGCCGCGAGCAAACGCTTGGACTGCTCCATCACCCCAACAACATCCCGTCCGGGCTTGCTGATCAGGTCGGTGGCCAGGGCCTGGATAAAACTGTCGAGCAATGCCGGGTCGTCCGTCGGCGGCAATACCAGATGCGCGCTGCCGGCATACACCATCAACGCAGTGCGCGCGCCTTGTCGACGCTGCACCAGGTCCTGCAACTTGTGCTTGGCGGCTTGCAGGCGGGTTGGCGGCACGTCAGCGGTGTCCATCGACGGTGACAGGTCGAGGGCGATGATCAGCGGTGCGCGGTTCTCCAGGAAGTCGGGGCGGTCCTGTTCCCAGGTGGGTCCGGCGCTCGCCAGTGCGCCGAGCACCAGCAAGGCGCTGACCAGATGCACCGGCCGCAGGCGATGAGGATCCGTCGGGGTCAGCAGCAAATGCGGCAACAGCTGCGGGGCAATAGTGCCCCGCAGCCGTCGTTGCAGGTCCTTGCTGCGGCGCCACAGCAGCGGCAGCAACAGGCCAAGCAAACCCGGCAGCAGCCAGGTCGGGCGCAGGAAATGGAAGTCACTGAGGTTGAATTCCATCGCGGACCTCCCGATGGCGCAGCCCCAGGTGCGGCCACAACGCGGCGATCAGGTGATACAGCGCGAGCAGGCCGATGGCGGCCGTCAGTGGCATCCAGAACAGATCACGCTTGGGCTGGTGGCTCAGGGTTTTCACCTGATGCGGGGTGATCTGGTCGAGGGTGGCGTAGACCTGGTCCAGGGTGTCGCGGTTCTCCGCCCGGAAATACCGCCCGCCGGTGGCTTCGGCAATCTGTTGCAGCGCGCTCAGGTTGACCTTCGACTCACCTGAAGCGCCCGGGTCGCCAATGCCGATGGTATGAATCACCACGTCCTTGGCCGCTGCCATGGACGCCGCATGGTTGGGCGGAATCGCGCTGCTGGTGTCGTTGCCGTCGGTGAGCAGGATCAGCACTTTCTCTCGTTCATGGGCCTGGTCCAGCAGCTTCAGGCTCAGGCCAATGGCATCGCCAATCGCGGTGTTGGGCCCGGCCATGCCGATACCGCTGTCATCCAGCAGCAGCGACAGGCTGGCATGGTCCAGGGTCAATGGCGCCTGGGGATAGGCGCCGCTGCCAAACAGGATCAGGCCGATACGATCGTCCTTGCGGCGCTGGATAAAGCCATGCACCACCTGTTTGACGGCCGCCAGGCGGTTGATCTTCTGGCCGTTGGCGTCGGTAAAATCCTGGGTTTCCATGGACTGCGAGATGTCGATGGCCAGCATCAGGTCCCGCACCGGCTGTTGGCGTTCGATGGGTTTTTCGATCCACACCGGGCGGGCAATGGCCAGCACCAGCAGCGCCCACACCAGCAGGTTGAGCAGCAGTTGCAGGCGGTTGCTGCGAATGCCGCTGGCGGACGGCGTCTGGCCCACCGCCCGGCTGAGGCTGGCGAAAAACGGCACCCGCACGGCGCTGCGGGCTTCGCGGTATTGCGGCAGGTAACGGTAGGCGAGCCACGGCAACGGCAGGAGAAGCAGCAGCCAGGGATAATCAAGCTGCCACATGGTGATGCTCCACCCAGGCTTTGCACTGGGCCAACAGCTGTTCGCGTTGCGCGCTGGAAATATCGGTTGATCCATACGCCAGGCTCGCCAGTTGACGGCTGAAATCCTCCGGCACAGGCGTGCCGCCATGGCGCAGCAGGAACGCCTGCCAGTCAGCGCCGCTCAGGGTCGGCACGCGTTGGTGTTCTTCCGGCGCAAGGGGCATCGACAGGGCCACGCGCTTGAGCAGTTCCGGCAACTCCCGCAGGTCTTCGATCACATTGAGGCGCGCCAATGCTTCGCGACGATAGGCATTGCGCCGCCAGCGCAGCCAGGTGCGGATGCCCAGAACAACCAGGGCAACCGCGAGCAATCCCAGCAGCACCCACCAGCCCCAGGTCTGCGGCCAGTAACTGACCGGCGCAGGCAAGCCCAACTCCTTGAGCTGTTCAATGCTGGGTGTGTTGGTGTTCAACGGCGCCGGCCCAGTTCATCGCGCAATTGATCGAGCGCGGGCAGCGCCGTGCTGATCATCAACAGCGGTACCTGGCTGCGGCGTAGCAGACTGGCGACGTCCTTGAGCCGTCCGCCAAGAAAGTCGCCCAGGGGGTGGCGCACCTGGCGTTTCTGTACGGCCAGTTCGACCTGCAATTGGCCCTGGGTGACCATCAGGTGCCCGGTGTCGGGCACGTTCAGTGCCAGCGGGTCGTAGACTTGCAGGGCGATCACATCGTTGTGGGCCGACAGCTGCCGCATCAATTGCAGGGTGCGGTCGCCGGCCCCGGCGAAGTCACTGACGATGCAGATCAAATGGTCGTGCCCGGCCAGCGCCAGGCACTGTTGCAGTACCTTGTCGAGTTGGCCGTCGGCTTCGTGGTCCGGGTTGCTCGCGTTAAGCGCGGCGTTCTGTTCGACAATCCGGTTGCACAGGGTTTCGACACGCTTGCGACTGCGCAACGGCGCCACGCTGTCGATGCGCTCATCGTTGAACACCAGCCCGCCGATCCGATCGCCGGCATTGAACACCATCCATGCGGCCAGCGCGCCCAACTCGGCGGCAGACGCGGATTTGAAGCTGCGCACCGAGCCGAAGAACATCGACATGCGTTGGTCGACCACGATCAGCGCGGGGCGGTCGCGCTCTTCGGTAAAGGTGCGGATCACCGGTTTGCCTGTGCGCAGGGAGGCGCGCCAGTCCAAGTGGCGTAGGTCATCGCCGGGCTGGTAGCGCCGCAGCTCATCGAAGTTCAGGCCGCGCCCGCGCAACCGCGAGGCATGGTTGCCGGCGAGGATGCTGCCCTGTGGCTGGCGCGCGACAAAGCTCAGGCCGCGGGCCTGAAACTCCAGGGCCATCAACTGCCCCAGTGACACGTAGACCAGGCCGTCGGCGTTCATGCCGGAATCGCCACGTTGTCCAGCAGGCGGTCCAGCACTTGGTCGGCGCTGACGCCATCGGCCACCGCGTCGTAGCTCAATTGCAGGCGGTGACGCAGCACCGGATGCACCACCGTGCGCACGTTGTCCGGCGTCACAAAGGCCTGGCCTTGCAGCCAGGCATCGGCGCGGGCCGCGCGGTCCAGGCCGATGCCGCCACGGGGGCTGGCGCCAAGGCTGATCCAGCGCGCCAGGTCGGCATCGTAGTCGGCGGGATGGCGGGTGGCGTTGATCAGGTCGATCAGGTAGCGGTCGATGGCGGGTGACACCTGGATCGCGCTGACTTCTTTACGGGCGGCGAAGATCACTTCGGGGGCGAGGGTGAAGCCTTGGGTGGTTGCGGCGGCGGCGTGCTGTTCTTCTTCGCGCAGCAGGCGCAGCACCTGGCTTTCATTTTCGGCGCTGGGGTAATCCAGCAGGACTTTCATCAGGAACCGGTCCATCTGTGCTTCCGGCAGTGGGTAAGTGCCTTCCTGTTCGATGGGGTTCTGGGTGGCGACCACGATAAACAACTCGGGCAGCGGATGACTGGCGCCGGCCACGGTGATCTGGCGCTCTTCCATGGCTTCCAGCAAAGCCGCCTGGACCTTGGCCGGGGCGCGGTTGATTTCATCGGCGAGGATCAGGTTGCCGAACAAGGGGCCTGGCTGGAAGCGGATCTGATGCTGGCCGTCCACCTGGTGCAGCACCTCGGCGCCGGTGATGTCCGAGGGCAGCAGGTCGGGGGTGAACTGAATACGGCTCATCTTCGCGTCCAGGTGTCGGGCCAGGGCTTTGACCGTGCGGGTCTTGGCCAACCCGGGCAGGCTTTCCAGCAGCAAGTGACCGTTGGCCAAAAGGCCGATGAGGATCTGGCGGATGACCTGATCCTGGCCCAGCACGCTTTCGGCGATGCTGGCTTGCAGGGCGGTTAAATCGTTGAGCGCTGTCATCACAATCCTCCTTGAAACAGCGGGTCACCAGGGCGCGGCGACCACGATGTACTGCACGGAACTGCCGACGTATTGCGGCTGGTACCAGGTAGGGCCGCAATGCTGATAGGCCACGCCATTGGCGACCACCGAGACACAGTCCACCGGCACCGTGGTGACGCGGGTACCGATGGCGAGGACGGTCGCCGTGGTCGCGCCGATCACGGCGGCGGTGGCCCACGGGTGGTACCAGTCATCCCCGTGGGGCGGCGGAGGGGGTGGCGGTGGTGGAGGAGGCGGCATCGGGTATGGATGCGGTCCCGGTTGTGGTCCCGGCCCAGGATACGGATGCGGACCAGGCCCGGGGTGTGGCCCAGGCTGCGGGTGCGGCTCCGGGTGTGGAGGCATCGGCCGGGGTGCCGGCATCGGGTGCGGCGCGGGCATGGGAGGGCGGTAACCGCCACCGCCGCCATGGGGCACCACAAACGTCCGTGCGCCACCACCGCCCCGCAACTGCCAGGCCTGGGCAGCCAGCGGATCGAACAGCGTCAGCAGCAAACTCGCGGTCAACACCGCCGCCGTGCGTTTCATGGCTGTTCTCCCTGAGGCTCCAACTGTTGCAGGGGCACTGCGCGGGCACCGGCCGGAGGCGTGAACTCAAAGTCGGCAGGTTTGGGCGGGCTGTTGAGTTGCCACAGGTAATTGACGCTGTGCCTTGGGTGTTCGGCGGTGTCCCGGCGGCTGATCACCAGCCGGCAGGGCAGTGGCTGCGAGCCTTGGCGAACCCACAATTGCCAGTCGATATCCGGCTGGCGGTAGGCGTAGTGGGTGCAGGTCTGGCCGTCGATGGTTTCACTGCCGATCAGCACGGCGTTGCTGATGCCCACCTCCTTGGCGGTGCCGGGGTTCCAGCGGAACAGGTCGGCCAGGGGCAGTTCGATGCCGTAACGTTCGCTCAACTGATCGAGCAACCCACCGATATTCGCTGGTGCCGCCTGGTTGGCGAAGTAGCCGCTGCGGCTGTCGTACAGGGTAAAACGTTGACCGTTGTAGAACAGGCTGCGGCGCGAACCGTCGCTTTCCACCGAGACTTGCAGCTTGTCTGGCTGCATGGCCGCAAGGCGCGTCTGATGGCTGAATTCGATGGTCTGGCCGTTATCCAACACTTGGTCGGTATGGCTGTGGGCATCGATGCGAAACTGCTGCAGGCTGCGCAGGTAGCCGCCCATCTGTTCCAGGGCGGTGAGGGCCTTGGGTTCCAGTTCGTCGGCCAAAACGGTGTGGGGGGTGAGCAGCACGCCGGTCAGCACTGCACGTGCGAGAAGAATACGAGACATGGCGCACTCCGTTCATTCCGTGAAGGCGGCTCTCACCAGACGTACTGCAGGCGGAACGTCCAGGTGTTCACATCGGGTGAACCGGTGCGCTCGGAGACCGTGTCGTTATAGGCGATCAGGCCGCCAAACTGGGGTGACAACATAAAGCCCAGGCTGGCGCCCAGGAGGCCGTTTTCCTGTTTGTTGTCTTGCCAGTCGCCATCGATCCTGCTTTCGCCGCCGCGGTTGTAGGTGGCGTCCAGCGAGACCCAGAGTGCGCGGTTGATGGTGTAGCTGTAGTGACCCTCAATGGCATACAGCGGCTTTTGTTCCAGCTTGCTGTCGCCGTGGTAATCCTTGTTGTCGCCGAACAGCGACACGTAGGTGTTGATTTCCAGCCAGGTCGGGCCAATCGGAGTGCCGAAGCCCAGTTCGGGCTTGAACACCCAGCGGTTGGAGCCGATGTTGATGATGCGGTCTTTATCGTAGTCACCGGTGGGCATGGTCACCCACAGGGCGCCGGTGAGGAACGTCTCGGGTTTCCAGCTGGCGAACTCCTCGGCGGTCAGTGCCGGGCCACCGAAGATGTTATGGGCGAACACAATCTGCGTGTCGCCCATACCACCGTTGCGCTTGGTACCGCTGAAAAACTGGGCGTTGTCGAATGACGCCGAAACGTCGGCGTAAGGCTGGATAAACTGGATGGCGCTGTTGCGCCCGTCGATGCCGAATGAACGGGCGTAGCGGAACAGGTAGAGATCGGCATCCAACGACAGGCCGTTGATGGGCAATGTCGTGTCGATCGGGGTGTTGGTGTCGACCCGGTTGTAGTAGCCGAACACCATATTCATATCCGTCGGGGTGTTTTGCCAATCCCTGGCATTGTCGGCAAACCCTATCCCTGGCATCAGTGCCAGTGTGGCAGCGGTAAACGCACTCAGTTGACTACGTGAAACCATGGCTCTACTCCTTGTAAATGCCTGATGTCAGGGTGCAGCGGTGCTACTTGATCAGGCGCTATTTGATCGGTGTGAGCGGTGGCAGCTTCCATTGGCCGTTACCCACTTCAGGCTTGGGCAGGTAAATGCGCAATACGGCGTAGAACGGGCCGGGCGGTGCGGGCAGCCAGTTGCTTTGTTCGGCTTTCGGTGGCTCGTGGTGCGCCACCAACAGCGTCAGGCCGCCATCGGCGTCGAGTTTGAAGTTGGGCAACATCCGCGAGTTGAGCAGGTAGCGCTTCTTCAGGTTCGGCACCAGCAGTTTGGTCTTGGCGTCGTACATGGTCAGCGACCAGAACGCATCAGCCGGTGGCAATTGGTCTTTGGCGAAATGCAGGGTGTAGCTGTGCCGTGCGCCGTTGGCGGGCTTGCCGTCGCTGTCGATGAAGTAGCTCATATAGGCCGCTTCATCGGTGGAGTTGCCGAAGATGCCCATGTTGGCGCCAGCGTAGCGGTACAGGTAATTGTTCTGCAGGTGATCGCGGCTGCCGAACAGGTCACCGCTGGTTACCTGGTGCGTGTCGACCTTGTCTTTCTTGAACGCTGCAAACTCAGCCTTGCCGTCGGCGATCCCGTCTTCCAGGGCCTTGCGTTGTTCAACCGTCAGGGCCTTGAGGTCAAACGGTTTGCCGGCCTCGACGCCGATCTTGGCAAAACGTGCGAGCAGCTCTTTCTCACTGTCCTGAGGCGCTGCATAGCCCAGCATGAAGTTCAGGTAGCGGAACAGGTGCACGCTGTCGCTCATGGTGGGGGTGGGCTTGGGCCAGGCGATTTTCGGCGGCTTGATCGGTTTCGGCTGGTTCACGTAATTGCTGAGGGTCTGGACCTTGTAGCCGCTCTGGATCTGCTTGACCTTGGCGAGGTCCTTCTCATCGAACAGTTGCGTACGGTACAGCGCATACGCGATGTTGCTTTCGCTGTACACCACGCGGTCGATATTGGTCGGCTGCTGACCTTTCCAGTCAGGGCCGGCGATCATGTAATGGCCGCCGTTGTTGCCGGTGCTGCGGGTGCCCAGGTAGCCGAAGTTCTGGGTATAGAGGTCGATCAACTGCACCGAGTAATAGCGGTTGTCTTCGATCTTCGGCAGGGTCAGCACCACCGGCTCGGCGCGCAGGTCCAGCCAGACGAAGGAGTAGGGCGTGTCCGAATTCGGTGTAACGAACGCAGTGTCCTTGGGCGTGAACACTTGCGCGGTGTTGCCGATATGGTTGAACGGCGCCTTGAAGTTCGGCCCGGTCTTGTCGACGGCTTGGGTGTAGAGGGTCTTGTACATTTCCACCACCGGGAAGCCATAGAGGTAGGCTTCCTTGGCGATGGCCCGGGCTTCACTCGGCGTGGCGGTGAAATCGGCCCAGGCGCCGGTACTCATGAAAATCGAGAGGCTCGCCAACAGCAGGCGCGTCGGAGTTCGAATCATGTTGTTGCGTCCTTACTGAATCAGTCGGATGTCGTCGAGTTTCCAGCTCTTGTCGAAGTAAGCCTCGGTGGGCGCGTACAGTCGGAAATAGCTGAACCAGTGTTTGCCGGGCAGAGTTTGCACCCAGTTGCTCTCGAAGTCTTTTGGCGCGTGCGGTCCGAAGTAAAGATCTATCGAACCGTCGGCATTTTTCTTCAAATCCTGGCGTGACGACAGGTCGGCCTTGCGCTGTGGGTTGTCGATCAGGCAGCGGCTGTCGATGTCATACACGGTCATCGACCAGAACTGTTTGGCCGGCGGGTTGGCGCCAACATGCAAGGTGTAGGACTTGCCGCCGTCGAGCCATTGGCCCTTGTTGTCGGTGTAGGCACCGAGGTAGGTCTGGCCCAGGCCGGGGGTCTTGGAAACCATGCCTTTGGTGTTGGTGACCGCTTCATAGAACCAGGCGCTGCGTTCCCAGAGCTGGTCATAGTAGGTAACGCGCTGGGACGGCTCGGCGATGTTGAGCACGGTGTCCCATTGCCGGTCTTTCCAGTACTGGGCCTGGGGGAAACGTTTGGCGAAGGCATTGGCCTTGGCGATCAATTCACCCATTTGCGCGCCTTGTTCAAGGGCCTGGCGCTGACGTTCGTTGGGGTTGAACGGCTTGTCCTTTTCGATGCCCAGGCTGGACAGCATGGCCATGTAGAAGCGGTCACGTTCGTTGACCGGTTCTTTCTGGATAATCCCGTGCAGGCGCTGCCAGTAAGCCATGCCCCGTGGCTGGGTGCCGGACCAGGGCTTGCCGCCGGGTGACAGCAAGCGGGTTTTCGTGGGGTTGGCACGTTGGGCGTAGGGGTACATTTTGAATTGCTCGACCAGCGCCTTGCCCTTGGCCGGGTCGGGGTCGAGTACGCGAAAACCCACCAGCACGTTCATGGTTTCCGATTTGGCCACGTAGTACTGGCCGGCATCGGCGGGTGGCTCCTGGCCGGGTGGCAGCACCAGGTTCTTGCCGCCCTTGCCTTGATCGGGGCCGGTCTGGCCCATGTCGATGATTGCCCGTTGCCAGAAGTCACCAATCCCGCCTGCGGTGGGGCCGGGCGGCAGTTCGATCACCAGCGGCCCGGTTTCGTTGAGGTCGACGAAACCGAGAATGTACGGCGTGGTGGCGTTGGCGGTGATCACGCCGAGCTTGTCTTCGTAGGTGGTCAGCACCATCAGGTCGCCACTGCGGGCGCCGAGCTTGGTGCTGAATTCGTCCTGCCATTGAGCGTAAGACACCAGTGGCAAGGCCCACAGGAAACTCTGGGTGGCCTGCTGGAAATCCAGCTCGCCATACAGCTTGGCGATTTCGCTGTGGGCCGGCAGCTCGCCTTCCATGGTGATCGGACCGATGCGCGTATCCAGGGTTTGCGCCTGTGCGCAGGCGGCGAGGGCCAGCAGGCTGAAACCGGCGCTACGAAGCAGTGCGTGCATAAAATATCCTTATTTCCCGAAGGTGACGTTGATCCCGGCAAACAACGTGAACTGCGGCAGGCCATCGCCTTTGCGGGCGACCGTCCACTGCGGTTCGATGTAGGCGTTGAGGATATTGCTGCCGGATTTCCAGGCCTTGCCGGCACCGAAACCGATAGGGATGTAATGGGTGTCGTTTTTCAGGTCAAACGTCCAGGTGCCGGTGGAGCGCAGGTACCAACCCTTGGGCAGGTTATGAATGATGAACGGTTGGAAAGTGGCACTTTCCACATGGGCGCGGTCGCTGTCGCCGGCGAAGGAGCTTTGGTATTGCACCAAAGCACCGAGCAGGCCACGGGGCGAGGCATCGATGGCCACCGCCGCCAGGCCGGCCTGCCACTTGCCGGTGCCCAGTTCATCATGCTCGGCGGTAGGCGCGGTGATTTGCGGGCCGATGCCCAACTGCACGCCGTCGGTCTTGAGCAGGAAAATATCGAACAGGTTCAAGTCGCCGATCCCGGTGGTGTAGCCACTGTGGGGGTCGGGACGTGTGCTGATGGGCAACGTGGCGCGCAGCAGCTGTGGCACCCCAATGAAGTCCGAGGGCGCAACAGGCAGCGTGCCGCGCAACAGCATGTCGTTGGTATGGGCGTTAGTGTCGAATAACTTCGGGGTGTAATAGTCCTGCAGGTTTGCACCCGGTGCGAGGTTCAACGGGTTGTTACTCTTGTTGGCGGTGTCGGCGTTGTCGGCCTGGGCCGAGATTGCAGGCAACACTGAAGCCACCAGCACAACGGCCGGAATATACGATGACTTAAGCATGACCACTCCCCAATTCCCTGGTGATGTTCCCGATAGCGCGTTTGCGAAGGCTAGGGGGCTGTCCTTATTCACTATTACGTGTAGGACATGTCGTTTGAAGCTAGCAGTAAATTTAAGACTCGCTAGTCAATCGAAAGAATTAGTTGTTTGTTGAGGGCGGCATCACGAACGCCATGAATAATGGCGAATTGCCTCAAATGCCGCTGCTGTGCAACGGCATCGAGGGGAGGGGATCAGAGGAGCATGGATTTGACTTTGTCACGCAACTGATCAATCGAGAACGGTTTGCCAATCACCTGGGTGCCAACCGGCACATCGATGTTCTCGGCATAACCACTGGCAAACAGAATCGGCAGGGTGGGTCTCAGTTCACGGGCCTTGGCGGCCAGTTCTACGCCGCTCATACCCGGCAGGCCGTGGTCGGTCATCATCAGGTCGATGGTGTGGGCGGTATCTTTGATGATATCCAGGGCGATTTCAGCGTCTGCCGCTTCAAGCACCTGGAACTCCAGCTCTTCGAGGACATCGACGATCAACATGCGCACGATGGCATCGTCTTCGACTACTAGGATGGTGGAGGCTGAGGCGGACATAGTGAGGGTTCCCGAGAAGTTGAGGGGGCAGGTCTTGAGCAGTCGAAAGACCATCCTCTAATGAGTCGCGTCAATCTCGGCAAGTTCCCGAAACAGGGTCGGCATTGTGCCGGGATTAAGTGGAAATGTCCCGTTCGAGGAATCGACGCGCAGGAGCGTCAGGTCATCAATGCCACTATGGCCAGCAGAAAAATAGCGCTCAGGCGCAACTTTGGGGCAAACTCCCCGTTTTTCCGTATTTGGCCAAGGCATGCCCATGACTCCCGCGTCTTCTGTCGATGAGAAAAGCTTCCGTAAATTGCTGGGTCGCAACGTAGCGCTGCCGCTGAGTGTTGGCGTGCTCAGCGCGGTGTTTTTCGTCGTTCTGATCACTTACCTGTTGTCGGTGATTCAGTGGGTTGAGCACACCGACCGGGTGATCAACAACCTCAACGAAACCTCGAAACTGACCGTGGACCTGGAAACCGGCATGCGCGGCTTCCTGATCACTGGTGACGAGCACTTCCTCGACCCGTACGAAGTGGCCAAGCCGCGAATCATTTCCGACTTGCGCAACTTGCAGGCACTGGTGGCGGACAATCCGGAACAGGTGGATCGCCTCAAGCGCCTGGAATCGTTGCAAATGGCGTGGAACACCTACGCCCAATCGATGATTGATATGCAGCGCCAAAGCGGTGATTTTCGCACCGCGGTCAAAGCCGGGCGTGGCAAAAGCCTGACGGACGAAATTCGCAAGGAGTACGACCGGGCGGTGGCGATGGAGCAACAGTTCCGCATCACCCGCAATGAAGACGTTACCCGCACCACGATCATCAGCGTCACCTTGTACCTGGTGTTTGTGCTCGGCCTGAGCGGCTTCCTCGCGTATGTCGGTCGGAAGAACTTGCTTGAACTTTCAAATAGTTACAGCGAAAACCTCATGTCACAGCAGAGGATCGCCAAGCGCCTGGAGCAGCAAGCCTGGCTGCGCAACGGCCAGACCGAACTGGCCGAGCAGGTTCTTGGCCAACTCACGTTGAACCTGCTGGGTCGCAACATTTTGCAGTTCTTCGCCCAGTACATGGGCTCGGCGGTGGCGGCGCTGTACGTGCGTGAAGAGCACGGCGGCCTTACACGCGTGGCCACTTATGGTTTCTCCCGGGAGCAGGAGCAGCAGGAACAGTCGATCTATAACGATGAAGGCATCGTCGGCCAGTCTGCCCGTCAGGATCGCCTGATTCGCCTGGACGATGTGCCGGTGGACTACTTCAAAGTCAGTTCCGGCCTGGGCGAAGGTTCGACCCGCAGTGTGATGGTGGTACCGACCAGCGACGATGGCCGGGTCAACGGGGTGATCGAGCTGGGGTTCCTGCGTGTATTGGAAGACCGTGATGTCGAACTGCTGGAGTTGATTGCCGGCAATATCGGCACCTCCATCGAAGCTGCCCGTTATCGCCAGCGCCTGCAGGAAGTGCTGGCCGAAACCCAACAGCTTAATGAAGAGCTGCAAGTGCAACAGGAAGAGCTCAAGACCGCCAACGAAGAGCTGGAAGAACAGTCGCGCATCCTCAAGGAGTCCCAGGCCCACCTGGAAACCCAACAGGCGGAGCTGGAACAGACCAACGAACAGTTGGCCGAGCAGACCCAGACCCTGGCCGAGCAGCGCGATGCCATGGATCAGAAAAACGTGGAACTCAACCGCGTACAGGTCGAGCTGGAAGAGCGTGCCGACGAGTTGCAGCGCTCCAGCAAGTACAAGTCCGAGTTCCTCGCCAACATGTCCCACGAGCTGCGCACGCCGCTGAACAGCTCGTTGATCCTCGCCAAGTTGCTGGCGGAAAACCCCCAGGAAAACCTCAGCGCCGAACAGGTCAAGTTCGCCGAGTCGATCTACTCGGCCGGCAACGACCTGCTCAACCTGATCAATGACATCCTCGACATCTCCAAAGTCGAAGCCGGCAAGCTGGAAATGCGTCCGGAGAACACCAGCGTTGCGCGCCTGGTGGATGGCCTGCGCGGCATGTTCGAGCCGCTGGCAGCCGACCGCAAACTCGGGTTCCAGGTGGAGGTGCAGGAAGGCTCGCCGCACATGCTGTTCACCGACCGCCAGCGCCTGGAGCAGATTCTGAAGAACCTGCTGTCCAACGCGATCAAGTTCACCGAGAAAGGCGAGGTCAGCCTGTCGGTATCCCGGGCACCGGGCGAAGGCATCGCCTTCACCGTGCGCGACTCGGGGATTGGCATCGCCCCGGACCAGCAGGAAAGCATTTTCGAGGCCTTCCGCCAGGCTGATGGCACCACCAACCGTCGTTACGGCGGCACGGGCCTGGGCCTGTCGATTTCCCGGGACCTGGCGAACCTGCTGGGCGGCTATATCAGCGTCACCAGCGAACCCGGCCAGGGCAGTATCTTTACCCTGGTGGTGCCCGAGCACTATGTAGAGCGTGACGAAGACACTCCGGCGCTGGAACAGCCGCGTGCGGTAGTCCCTGTGCCTGCACCGGCGCCGATCAAGGTTTCGCCGATGCCGATCGCCCATGAAGCGCAGATTCCGCGCTTTATCGATGACCGCGACAAGGCCCCGTTCGCCACGCGTTGCATCCTGGTGGTGGAAGATGAGCCGAACTTCGCCCGCATCCTCTTCGACCTCGCCCATGAACTGGGTTACCACTGCCTGGTGGCCCATGGCGCGGATGAAGGCTACGGCCTGGCGGAACAGTACATTCCCGACGCGATCCTGCTGGACATGCGCCTGCCGGACCATTCCGGCCTGACCGTGCTGCAACGCCTCAAGGAACACGCCGGTACCCGCCACATCCCGGTGCACGTGATTTCCGTGGAAGACCGCGTCGAAGCCGCCATGCACATGGGCGCCGTGGGCTACGCAGTCAAGCCCACCACCCGCGAAGAGCTCAAGGACGTGTTCGCCCGCCTGGAAGCCAAGCTGACGCAGAAGGTCAAGCGTGTGCTGCTGGTGGAAGACGATGACCTTCAGCGAGACAGCATTGCCCGCCTGATCGGCGACGATGACATCGAGATCACCGCCGTAGGCTTCGCCCAGGAGGCATTGGACCTGCTGCGCAGCCACATCTATGACTGCATGATCATCGACCTCAAGCTGCCGGACATGCTCGGTAATGAGCTGCTCAAGCGCATGTCCACCGAGGATATCTGCTCGTTCCCGCCGGTGATCGTCTACACCGGGCGCAACCTGACCCGTGACGAAGAGGCCGAACTGCGCAAGTATTCGCGCTCGATCATCATCAAGGGCGCACGCTCTCCCGAGCGTTTGCTGGACGAGGTCACACTCTTTCTGCACAAAGTCGAATCCCAGCTGTCCCATGAACGCCAGACAATGCTCAGGACCGCCCGCAGCCGCGACAAAGTGTTCGAGGGGCGCAAGATCCTGCTGGTGGATGACGATGTGCGCAATATCTTCGCCCTGACCAGTGCCCTGGAGCACAAGGGCGCGATTGTCGTGATCGGCCGTAATGGCCGCGAGGCGATCGAGAAACTCAATGAAGTCGATGACATCGACCTGGTGCTGATGGATGTGATGATGCCGGAGATGGACGGGTACGAGGCCACTGCCTTGATCCGCCAGGACCCGCGCTGGCGCAAGCTGCCGATCATCGCAGTGACGGCCAAGGCCATGAAGGACGATCAGGAGCGTTGCCTGGCGGCAGGCTCCAACGATTACCTGGCCAAGCCTATCGACCTGGACCGGTTGTTTTCATTGATTCGCGTGTGGCTACCCAAGATGGAACGGATTTAATTGGAAAGAAGCACTGACATCGAACTGCGCTTGCTGATTGAGGCGATCTACCTCAAATACAGCTACGACTTTCGTGATTACTCCGGGGCCTCGGTCAAGCGCCGCGTGGCCCATGCGCTGCGTCAGTTCGACTGCGCCACCATCTCGGCCTTGCAGGAGCGGGTGCTGCATGACCCGACCGCGTTCATGCAGTTGCTGCAGTTCCTGACGATTCCGGTCAGTGAGATGTTTCGCGACCCTTCGCACTTCCTGGCAATTCGCCAGGAAGTGGTGCCGCTGCTCAAGACCTACCCGTCGATCAAGATCTGGATCGCCGGCTGCAGCACCGGGGAGGAGGTGTACTCCATGGCCATCCTGTTGCGTGAGGAAGGCTTGCTGGAGCGCACCATCATTTACGCCACCGACATCAATCCCCGGTCCCTGGAAAAAGCCAAGCAGGGGATTTTTTCCCTTGAGAACATCCGCGCCTATACCCACAACTACCAGCAGGCCGGTGGCCAGCGTTCGTTTGCCGATTACTACACCGCGGCTTACGATCATGCGATTTTCGACAAGACCCTGCGGGAGAACGTGACGTTTGCCGATCACAGCCTGGCGACGGATAGCGTATTCTCAGAAACTCAATTAATTTCGTGTCGTAATGTACTGATTTACTTCAATAAAAAGTTGCAGGACAGGGCGTTTGGGTTGTTTCATGAGTCGCTGTGTCATCGCGGCTTCCTGGTGCTGGGCAGCAAGGAAACCCTGGATTTTTCCGGCTACAGCAAACAGTTCGAACCCTTGGTCAAGCAAGAACGGATCTACCGAAAATTATGAATGAAGCTGCTGCCAGCCCGGTATCCGGGATCGAAGCTATTGTGATCGGCGCTTCCGCAGGCGGTGTCGAGGCGTTGCTGAGCATTTTTGGTGAATTGCCGGCGAACTTCGGCCTGCCGATCATCACGGTGCTGCACCTGCCGGACGAACGCCGCAGCCAGTTGGCGGAAGTGTTCGACCGTCGCGTTTCGATGAAGGTAGTTGAAGCGCGCGACAAGGAAGTGATCCAGCCTGGCACCCTGTATTTTGCCGGCCCCGGTTATCACCTGTCGGTTGAGCACGACCGCAGCCTGTCACTGAGCCAGGAGGACCGCGTGCACCATTCCCGGCCAGCCATTGACTACCTGTTCGAGTCGGCCGCTGATGCGTACGGCGCTGGCCTGATGGCGATCCTGCTGACGGGCGCCAACCAGGACGGCGCCCGTGGCCTGGCCCATGTCAAACAGTGCGGTGGCGTGACGGTGGTCCAGGATCCCGACGAGGCGCGGGTCGCCATCATGCCCCGGGCCGCCCTGGCGCTGCATACACCTGACCATATTCTTCCCTTGAGCCGCATCGGCACCTTGCTGGCTTCCCTGGAATCCTCCCCATGTTAAGTACTGTCCAGGCCAAACTGCTGATCGTCGACGATCTGCCGGAAAACCTGCTGGCCCTTGAAGCGCTGATCAAGCGCGAGGACCGCCAGGTCTACAAGGCATTGAGCGCCGACGAGGCCTTGTCGCTGCTGTTGGAGCACGAGTTCGCCATGGCCATTCTCGACGTGCAGATGCCCGGCATGAACGGCTTTGAGCTGGCCGAGCTGATGCGCGGCACCGAAAAGACCAAGAACATCCCTATCGTGTTTGTCAGCGCCGCCGGTCGTGAGCTCAACTACGCGTTCAAGGGCTACGAAAGCGGCGCCGTGGACTTCCTGCACAAGCCGCTGGATATCCACGCGGTCAAGAGCAAGGTCAATGTGTTCGTCGACCTGTACCGCCAGAGCAAGGCGATGAAGCAGCAGGTTGAAGCCCTGGAGCAAAGTCGCCGTGAGCAGGAAGCCTTGCTCACGCGCTTGCAGGCCACCCAGGCCGAACTGGAGCAGGCCGTGCGCATGCGCGATGACTTCATGTCGATCGTTGCCCATGAAGTGCGTACGCCCCTCAACGGGCTGATCCTGGAAACCCAACTGCGCAAGATGCACCTGGCCCGGGACAACGCCGCGGCCTTTACCATGGACAAGATGCACGCCATGGTCGACCGCGACGAGCGGCAGATCCAGAGCCTGATTCGCTTGATCGAAGACATGCTCGACGTATCACGCATCCGCACCGGCAAGCTGTCGATTCGCCCCGGCCGCTTTGACCTGACGCAACTGGTGCACAACCTGCTGGAGAATTTCGCGCCGCAAGTGGCAGCGGCCGAGTCCTCGGTGAAGTGGGTCCAGGAAGGGCCGGTGGAGGGCAACTGGGATGAGTTCCGTATCGAACAGGTGGTGTCCAACCTGCTGACCAACGCTTTGCGCTACGGCGCCAAGAGCCCGGTGGAAGTGCGGGTGTACGCCGAGCATGGCGAAGCACGGGTGGAGGTACGCGACCACGGGATCGGCATCAGCGAAGACAACCAGAAGCGGATTTTCCAGCAGTTTGAACGGGTGTCAGCCAACCACGCCGTGGCGGGCCTGGGCCTGGGGCTGTTTATCTCCGAGCAGATTATCGCGGCCCACGGCGGTACTATCGAAGTCGAAAGCCGGATAGGCGAGGGCGCCTTGTTCCGCGTCTGCCTGCCGCTGGCGCCTGCGCCAGGAAATCAATCGTGAATCCGACGCAACCTCTGCGTGACCCCATGGTCGTATCAGCAGCAATTGACCGGACAAAGGCTTCCCATGAGTGAAGATGCACAAGATGTTGTACTGATCGTCGAGGACGACGAATCGATTATGTTTGTGTTGGGCGAGTACCTGTCGGGGCTTGGGTACCGGGTGTTGAAGGCGATTGACGGTGAGCAGGCGTTCGAAATCCTCGCCACCAAGCCGCACCTGGACCTGATGGTCACCGACTATCGTCTGCCAGGCGGTATTTCCGGCGTGCAGATCGCCGAGCCTGCCATCAAGCTGCGACCGGAATTGAAGGTGATCTTTATCAGCGGTTACCCGCAGGAGATCCTCGACTGCAACAGCCCGATCACGCGCAATGCGCCGATCCTGGCCAAGCCGTTTGACCTGGATACGTTGCAGGAACATATCCAGCGCTTGCTGGCTTAACGCCTTGTGAAGAGGGAGCTCACTCCCTCTTCAAGCCTTGATCATCTCCCTCACCGTTGCCGTCAACAAATCAAAGGTGAATGGCTTGGTGATCATCTGCATGCCCGGGTCCAGAAAGCCGCCCCGCACCGCCGCATGCTCTGCATAGCCCGTGATAAACAATACCTTTAAGTCCGGTCGCACCTGCCGCCCGATTTCCGCCAGTTGCCGGCCGTTCATACCGGGCAGGCCCACGTCGCTGATCAGCAGGTCAATCCGCTGGCTGGACTCGATGATCGGCATGGCACTGTCGGCGTCACCCGCTTCGACGAAGGCATAGCCCAGCTCGCTCAATACGGCGCTGACCAGCACCCGCACGGCCGGGTCGTCTTCGACGATCAGCACCGTCTCGCCAGCGTTGGCGAACGGCAGCAGTGCCGGATTGAGCGGTTCATCTGCAATGACCTCGCCGACATACCGTGGCAGGAACAGGCTGACGGTAGTGCCTTGGCCCACCACGCTGTGGATCGACACATGCCCATGGGACTGGCGCGCAAACCCGTAGATCATCGACAACCCCAGCCCGGTGCCCTGGCCGATAGGTTTGGTGGTGAAGAACGGGTCAAATGCGCGGCTGATCACGCTCTCGGGCATGCCGCAGCCGGTGTCGCTGACGCTCAGTTCCACATAGTCGCCAGGGGTGAGGGTGCCGTAGGCTGCGGTAAACACACTGTCCAGGTGGCGGTTGGTGGTTTCCACCACCAGTTTGCCGCCGTTGGGCATTGCATCCCGGGCATTGATGGCCAGGTTGAGCAGGGCGCTTTCCAGTTGATTGGGGTCGACCTCGGCGGTCCATAACTGTTCGGTCAGACGAATGTCCAGGGTGATGCTTTCGTTGAGGCTGCGTTGCAGCAGCTCACCCATCGAACTCACTAATTGATTGATCTGTACCGGTTTTGAATCCAATGACTGGCGACGGGAAAAGGCCAGCAAGCGGTGGGTCAGGGCCGCCGCGCGGTTGGCTGAAGTGACACCCAGGTCGATCAGGCTGTCGAGGTCTTCAGTGCGGCCCCGGGCGACGCGCCTTCGCAGCAGTTCGAGACTGCCGATAATACCGGTCAGCATGTTGTTGAAGTCATGGGCGATGCCGCCGGTCAATTGGCCGACGGCTTCCATTTTCTGTGACTGGCGCAACGCTTCTTCGTTATTGCGCAGTTGAGCCGTGCGTTCTTCCACTTGTTGCTCAAGGGTTTCCAGGGTGCGTTGCAGGCGCTGCTCGCTCTGGCTCAGTTCGATCAAGCGGTCGCGGGCCTCGTACTGCCGGCGGCGCCCGCGCAGCGCCGTGGTCACGAGACTGATCAAGGTGATCGGATGGAAGGGCCGCTCGAGGAACGTCACGTTGCCCAGTAACTTGCTCAAGTGCGAGGAACCGTTCTGTTCGCTGCCACCATGGTGCGTCATTAGCACAATCGGCAGGTCTGACCACGCCGGTTGTTGATGCAGGTGCGTAAGCAGCGGCTCCAGGTCAATACCGCGCATGGCTTCAGCGGCAACGATCAGCAGCCCGGCGCCGCGCTCCAGCTCTTCGCAGAGCATCTGCAAATGGTTGGCGATGATGCCGCTGAAACCGGCCTCATTGAGCATCATCAATGCCAGGGAGCTGTCGCGGCCCAAGGGCGCCAGGATGATCGCCCGTTCGGAAATGGCCGACGCTCCACTCATGAACTTTCATCCTTGAGCAGCGGGTTACCGGTGCCCATGTACGTCGGCACGCCGCGCAACACACCCTGGAACGTATCCAGAGGTTCACCGATGGTCATGCCCTTGCTGCCGATACGGTATTCGCGAATCGTCGATTCATGGCTGCCGGTGCGTTTCTTGATGATCGAGATAGCCCGGCGGACCTTGCCGAGGGCTTCGAAGTAGCGCAGCAGGATGACGGTGTCGGCCAGGTAAGTGATGTCCACCGGCGCCTGCATGTCACCTACCAGGCCGTGCTGGGCGACGGTCATGAAGGTCGCGGCGCCACGGCGGTTGAGGTAAAGCAGCAGCTCGTGCATGTGCAGGATCAGCGCGTTCTCTTCCGGCATCGCGGCCTGGTAGCCGTTGACGCTGTCGATTACCACGGTCTTGATCCCGCGTTCGTCCACGCAGCGGCGAACCCGGTGGGAGAACTCGCCAGGGGAAAGCTCGGCGGCGTCCACTTGTTCGATCAGCAGATTGCCGGTGGCTTGCAGTGCGCCCAGGTCGATGCCCATGTTGCGCATGCGCTCGAACAGCAGGCCCAGCTCTTCATCAAAAATGAACAGCGCGGCTTTTTCGCCGCGGGCGACGGCCGCCGCGGCGAAGATCATCGAGATCAGCGATTTGCCGGTACCGGCCGGGCCCAGGATCAACGTGCTGGAACCGGTCTCGATCCCGCCGCCCAGCAATGCATCCATCTCGCGGATGCCGCTGGTCAAGGTCTGGCGGTTGTAGCCACCACGGTGCTCGGCCGCCACCAGACGCGGGAACACATGCACGCCGCCTTCCATGATGGTGAAGTCGTGGAAGCCACCGCGGTACTTCTGGCCACGGTACTTCACAATCCGCACGCGGCGGCGTTCGGCGCCGTAGTTGGGCGTCAGTTCTTCCAGGCGAATCACGCCGTGGGCCACGCTGTGTACGGTTTTGTCGAGGGATTCGGTGGTCAGGTCATCCAGCAACAACACGGTGGCGTCGTAACGCACGAAGTAGTGCTTGATTGCCAGGATCTGCCGGCGATAGCGCAGTGAGCTTTGCGCCAGCAGGCGGATCTCAGAAAGGCTGTCGATGACGACGCGGGTCGGTTTGACCCGTTCCACCACTTCGAAGATCTGGCGAGTGGCTTCGCCCAGCTCAAGGTCCGAGGAGTACAGCAGGCTTTGCTGGTGCTCAGCGTTGAGCAGGCTTTCCGGCGGGGTCAATTCAAAGATATGAATGTGTTCGTCCAGGTCCCAGCCATGGGACTTGGCACCCTGACGCAACTCGCGCTCGGTTTCCGACAGGGTGATGTACAGCGATCGTTCACCGTTTTTTGCCCCAGCCTGGAGAAAATGCAGGGCCACGGTGGTTTTACCGGTGCCGGGTTCACCTTCCAGCAGGAACAAATGGCTACGGGAAAGCCCCCCGGCAAGAATGTCGTCCAGACCTTCAATACCGGTGGCCGCCTTTGCTGTGAACAGCTCTTTGGATGTAGACAAGAAGTGCCCTCGGGTCACAAATAAGTAGTCGGCAGCGCCG
The DNA here is from genome assembly GCF_052682255.1 of Pseudomonas sp. 32A. Lineage (NCBI taxonomy): Bacteria > Pseudomonadati > Pseudomonadota > Gammaproteobacteria > Pseudomonadales > Pseudomonadaceae > Pseudomonas > Pseudomonas sp. 32A. The sequence continues at coordinate 6,250,640 of NZ_JBQYLY010000001.1, forward strand.
TCTGGGGCGCGCCATATTTACTTGACCGTAGCGGTGTGTGGCGGTTCAACGTTTTGTATCAATTGCAGCGTTTACAGGCCTTGTTGCAGTGCCGGGTCGTCCGGGTTCTGCTGTTCAAGCTGCGCCAGCAGCACCTGCACATTCTGCAACTGGCCGGTTTCCTTCCAGTAGTTCACCAGCAAGACCCGCGCCTTGCGGTTGGCCGGGTTGCGCTGAATGATCTCTTCCAGCTGGCGCTGGGCGGCTTCCAATTCCTGCTGGGCGTGGAGGGTGGTTGCCAGGTCGTAGCGGTAATCCTGATTGTTCGGTTCCAGCTCCACCGCCCGGGACAGGCTGAGCAACGCAAACGCCCGCTCGCCGTGGTGCAGCAGCCACATGCCGAGGGCGTGTTGCAGATAGGCCGAATCGGGGTGGGCCTGCAACTGCTTGGCCAGGAGCTGACGGGACTCGTCGACCTTGCCCTGTTTGTCCAGCAGTTCGATTTGCGCGACCACCGCTTGCAGGTTATCCGGTTGCAGGCGCATCGCCTGTTCCAGGGCATTTTGAGCATCGGGCAGCAGCGCACTGTGAATGTACAGGCGTGCCAGCTGAATCCAGCTTTCGGGGCTTTCGGGTTGGCCCTTGAGCAACTTCACGTATTCGTCGAGTACCTGCTGCAACGGGCCGAAGTACAGGCCCAGGGTGTCGGGAGACAGCCCCAGCAAGGCATTGGCCGCCGCAAACCGGACGCTTTGCTCCGGGTCATCCAGCAATGGGCCAAGCAACAAGGTGCGCTGGCCGCTGGGCACCAGGCCGACAATGCTGTGAATCGCCGCCTCGCGCACCATGGGCGCGTCATGGGTGAGGTCCTTGTCTGCCAGCTTCAGGGCCTGGGGGCTGGGGTAGTTGGGCAGTTCGGCATGCAGGGCGGCGCGGCGTACATCGGAGAGGTCCGGGCGGCCCAGCTGTTGATACAGCACACGGGCGGCGCCGGGTTCGCCGTTGTGCGCCTGTTTCAACGCTTTGGCGTAACCGTGGGCGATGGCCGGCGGCACCACCACTGGCGTCGAACGGGTGAAGTACCAGGTGATCAGCACAATAAACAACAGGGCGCACAGGCCGATGATGGAGTAACGGCGTGACTTTGACATGCAGGCGTCCGAAAGCTTGGCAGCTAGTGCAAAGCCATCAGCTTCGGTCAGGTCACTGCGAGTGTCAAACCCGCATCACGTCAGCACGAACTCAATCGGCTCCAGGGCGGGTGGCAGCTCGGTTTCGCCGAGGGCCGCGAGAATCTCGCGCTCCAGGGTGCGGAGGATGGCGTTGCAGGGCAGGTCGTTTTCGTCGAAGCCGAAGGGGTCTTCGAGGTCGTCGCCGATTTCATCCAGGCCGAAGAAGGTGTAGCTGACGATCGCGGTAAACACCGGCGTCAGCCAGCCCAGCGGCTCGGCCATGGCGAAAGGCAGCAGAATGCAGAACAGGTAGATGGTGCGGTGCAACAGCAAGGTATAGGGGAAGGGCAGTGGGGTGTGTTTGATCCGCTCGCACGAGGCCTGGACCTGGCTCAGGCCGTATAGCCGGGTTTCGAGTTGGGTGTAGCGCCAGTCGCTGATGTGGCCTTGTTCGGCGAGGTTCGAGCAGCGGGCGCCGAGGTCTTGCAGGATGCTGTCGGGGAGGTTGGGGTGGCTGGGTTTGGGGTTGGCCCACGGTTTGATCGCCTGGGCTTCGTCTTCCAGGCGCAGGCGGGCGATCAGGCCGTGGGCGAAGCCGCACAGGGCGCGTAGTACGGCTTCTCGGTCGGTGGGGGTGAGGATTTGGGTTTCGCGGATCAGTGAGCGTATTTCGATGATCATCTGGCCCAGTTGTTTGCGGCCTTCCCACCAGCGGTCGTAGCAGGCGTTGTTGCGAAAGCTCATGAAGATCGACAGGGACAGGCCGAGGAGGGTGAAGGGTGTGGCGTTGACCTTGGAGAAGTAGGCCGGGTGCAGGGTTTCTACCAGCACGATGACGGAGGCCAGCAGGGTGACCAGCAGGCTGCGCAGGGCGATGCGCTTGGCGATTGAGCCCTTGAGGGAGAACAGGATGCCGAGCAGGTTGGGTTTGGGACGGACGATCATGGGCGGGCTTCTTGGGTGGCGCAGGCTGTCAGGGTAGAAGCATGTTTGCGTTGCGTCCAATTGCTTGGGCTGACTGGGTGATTGGTGGGGTCTATCGTTGGGGGCTTTGGGTGTACATATCCGTTATTTAGGTAACGGCGGCTTATGGTTCCGCTCTTACAGCGGGTCACTTTTGGCAAACGCCCCAAAAGTAACCAAAAGGTCTTTGCCCCACCACTCGGTGCCTCGCCTAGGCTCGGCATGCCCGCACTCCGGCACGCTTCCGCGGGCCGCCGCGACGGGCCATCCATGGCCCGGCGCGGCTAAATCGGCTTCCCTGCCGATTTACCCGCTCCACCGTGCCTACTTGCGGCCATCGTGGTTAACGGGGCCCGCAGATCAAAATCAAAAGCAGAGCACAGCGGCCTCCCGGCCGGCTTGAGTGTTAAAAGCAAAAGCAAAGACCAGAGCGAAAACAGAGCTGCTTTTCTGTGGGAGCGGGCTTGCTCGCGAAAAACCTGAGAGCGCCGCGTTCATCCAGAATACCCACGTCATCGTTAACGACCTTCGCGAGCAAGCCCGCTCCCACATTTTTGACCGTGCCCGCTTTGGCTTTTGATTTTGCTCTTCAACACTCAAGCCGGCCGGGAGGCCGCTGTGCTTTTGCTTTTGATCTTAGGCGCCCCGTTAAACCACGCTGGCCGAACGCAGGCTTTGGAGCGTGGGTAACCTGGCAGGACGCCAGGTTAGCCGTCCTGGGCCAAGGATGGCCCATGACGGCGGCCCACGGTCCAAAGCCGGAGTGAGGGCACACCGAGCCTAGGCGAGGTGCCGAGTGGTGGGGCAAGAGCGTTTTGCTTACTTTTGCGCTGTTCAAAAGTGAGCCGCTGTAAGAGCGGAACCAATAGTGGCCGTTACCTAAATAACGGATATACACACCACCCAAAAAAAGCCCCCCCATTGGCCAAACCAGTCAACCAAGTTGAAAGCTTTGACCATTGCCCACCCACCGCTCTAGAGCGACTATTTCACCGGTCTACGTACCCATCCTGAAAACAAAAAAACACACAGGGATTTGAAGCGATGCGTGATTACTCGGCTGCCACCACCCAGTTCAACTACCAACACACCGTCGACGCCGCCCTGTCGGGCACTCTGCAGGCCCTCAACGCCTGCGTCGAATGCTGCGACCGCCACGCCTTACCCGGCCGCATCGCGCTGTTCTGGGAAGGCAAGGACGGCCGCAGCGCCACGTCCACCTTCACCCAATTACAAGACCAGGCCGCACGCTTCGCCAACTTCCTCCTGGCCCAGGGCGTCAATCGCGGCGACAAGGTAGCAGGCCTCCTGCCACGCACCGCCGAGTTACTGATAGTGGTACTCGCCACCTGGCGCATCGGCGCGGTCTATCAGCCGCTGTTCACCGCCTTCGGCCCCAAAGCCATCGAACACCGCCTGAACAGCTCCGGCGCCGCGCTGGTGGTGACCGACGCGGTCAACCGTCCCAAACTCAATGAAGTGGCCGACTGCCCAACCATCGTCACCGTCGCCGGCCCCAACGGCGAAGGCATCGTGCGCGGCGATTTCAGCTTCTGGGCCGAACTGCCAAACTATTCCAACCTCTGCGAACCCGTATTGCTGGGCGCCGACGACCCGTTCCTGCTGATGTTCACCTCCGGCACCACCGGCCCGTCGAAATCCCTGGCAGTACCGCTCAAGGCAATCGTGGCGTTCCAGAGCTACACCCGCGACGCCGTCGACCTGCGCCCCGAAGACGCATTCTGGAACGTCGCCGATCCGGGCTGGGCCTACGGCATCTATTTCGGCGTGACCGGCCCCTTGTCCATGGGCCATCCGATCACCTTCTACGACGGCCCGTTCACCCTCGAAAGCACCTGCCGCGTCATCAACAAATACGGGATCACCAACCTCACCGGATCGCCCACGGCCTATCGCCTGCTGATTGCCGGCGGCGAGCAGTTCGCCCAGTCGATCAAGGGCAAGCTGCGCATTGTCAGCAGCGCCGGCGAGCCCTTGAACCCGGAAGTGATCCGCTGGTTCGCCGATAACCTCGGCGTGACCATCCACGACCACTACGGCCAGACCGAATTGGGCATGGTGCTGTGCAACCACCACGGCCTGGAACACCCGGTGCACGTGGGCTCTGCCGGCTTTGCCTCGCCAGGCCACCGCATCGTGGTACTGGACGACAACCATCAGGAACTGCCCGCCGGCCAACCAGGCATCCTCGCCGTCGACCGTGAACAATCGCCGATGTGCTGGTTCGCCGGCTACGACGGGGTCAAGACCAAAGCCTTCGTCGGCAAGTACTACCTCAGCGGCGATACGGTGGAACTGAACCCCGACGGCAGCATCAGCTTTGTCGGGCGCAGTGACGATGTGATCACCACTTCCGGTTACCGCGTTGGCCCCTTCGATGTGGAAAGTGCATTGATCGAGCATCCGGCAGTAGTGGAAGCCGCGGTTGTGGGCAAGCCATGCCCGGAACGCACCGAGATCGTCAAAGCCTTTGTGGTGCTCAGCGAGCAGTACCGCGCCGAGCCGGCCCTGGCCGAGGAGCTGCGCCTGCACGTACGCAAGCGCCTGGCGGCGCACTCGTACCCACGGGAAATCGAATTTGTCAGCGAGCTGCCCAAGACCCCGAGCGGCAAGCTGCAACGCTTCATTTTGCGTAATCAGGAAATTGCCAAGGCCCAGGCGGTCACGGCGTGACCCATTCTTCAAGGAAACAATGATGCAGATTGAGAACAAGGTTTTTCTGGTCAGCGGCGGCGCTTCAGGCCTCGGCGCGGCAACGGCCGAGATGCTCGTAGCAGCCGGTGCCAAGGTGATGCTGGTGGATTTGAACGCTGACGCCGTCGCGGCCCAGGCGCAAAAGCTCGGCGAGCAAGCCCGCAGCGTGGTCGCGGATATCAGCCAGGAAGCCGCCGCCGAAGCGGCGGTGCAGGCCACGGTTGCGGCCTTTGGTGGTTTGCACGGATTGGTCAACTGCGCCGGTGTGGTTCGCGGCGAGACAATCCTTGGCAAGAATGGCCCCCACGTTCTGGCCAACTTCGCCCAGGTGATCAACGTCAACCTGATCGGCAGTTTCAACCTGCTGCGCCTGGCGGCGGCGGCTATCGCTGAAACCGAGGCAAATGCCGATGGCGAGCGCGGTGTGATCATCAACACCGCTTCGGTGGCGGCGTTTGACGGCCAGATCGGCCAGGCGGCGTATGCCGCCTCCAAGGGCGCGATCGCCAGCCTGACCCTGCCTGCCGCCCGTGAGCTGGCGCGCTACGGGATTCGGGTGATGACCATTGCCCCCGGCATTTTTGAAACCCCGATGATGGCCGGCATGACCCCGGAAGTGCGCGAGTCCCTCGCCGCCGGCGTGCCATTCCCGCCGCGCCTGGGCAAACCAGGCGAGTACGCCGCGCTGGTGCGGCATATCATTGAAAACAGCATGCTCAACGGCGAGGTGATCCGTCTCGACGGTGCCTTGCGCATGGCAGCCAAATAAGGAGATTTTTCATGACTGATCCTATCGTTATTGTCAGCGCAGTACGCACCCCAATGGGCGGCTTCCAGGGCGATCTCAAAGGCCTGACCGCTCCGCAACTGGGCGCTGCGGCGATTCGTGCGGCGGTCGAGCGCGCCGGTATTGCGTCCGATGCCGTGGATGAAGTGCTGTTCGGTTGCGTGCTGCCCGCCGGCCTCGGCCAGGCACCCGCGCGTCAGGCGGCGCTGGGGGCAGGCCTGGATAAATCGACCCGCTGCACCACCCTCAACAAGATGTGCGGTTCGGGCATGGAAGCCACGATCCTGGCCCATGACTCGTTGCTGGCGGGCAGCGTGGAAGTGGTCATCGCCGGTGGCATGGAGAGCATGTCCAACGCGCCGTACCTGCTGGACCGCGCCCGCAGCGGTTACCGCATGGGCCACGGCCGGGTGCTCGACCACATGTTCCTCGACGGCCTTGAGGACGCCTACGACAAGGGCCGCTTGATGGGCACCTTTGCCGAAGACTGCGCCGAGCACAACGGCTTTTCCCGTGAGGCCCAGGACGCGTTTGCCATTGCTTCCCTGACCCGTGCGCAACAGGCGATCAGCGACGGTAACTTCATCGCCGAAATCGCCCCGGTGCAGGTCACCGTGGGCAAGGAACAGAAAACCATCACCCACGACGAACAGCCGCCAAAAGCCAAGCTGGACAAGATCGCCACCTTGAAGCCGGCCTTCCGCGAAGGCGGTACGGTGACGGCGGCCAACTCCAGTTCGATTTCCGATGGCGCGGCGGCGTTGCTGCTGATGCGCGAGTCTGAAGCGCAGAAGCGCGGGCTCAAGCCGCTGGCGGTGATCCATGGCCACGCGGCGTTTGCCGATGAGCCTGGGCTGTTCCCGGTCGCGCCGGTGGGGGCGATCCGCAAGCTGATGAGCAAGACTGGCTGGAACCTCGACGAAGTCGACCTGTTTGAAATCAACGAAGCCTTTGCCGTGGTCAGCCTGGTGACCATGAGCAAGCTGGAGATTCCCCACAGCAAGGTCAATATCCACGGCGGCGCCTGTGCCCTGGGCCATCCGATTGGCGCGTCCGGCGCGCGGATCCTGGTGACCCTGCTCTCGGCCCTGCGCCAGAAAGGCCTCAAGCGCGGCGTTGCGGCGATCTGCATCGGCGGCGGTGAAGCCACGGCCATGGCCGTTGAATGCCTGTATTAAGGAACACCTATGCTCCCGAATGACGAACAACTGCAAATCAGCGAAGCGGCCCGGCAATTTGCCCAGGAACGGCTCAAGCCGTTCGCCGCCGAGTGGGACCGCGAGCATCGCTTTCCCAAGGAAGCCATTGGCGAAATGGCCGAGCTGGGCTTTTTCGGCATGCTGGTCCCGGAACAGTGGGGCGGTTGCGACACCGGCTACCTGGCCTACGCCATGGCCCTGGAAGAGATCGCCGCTGGCGACGGTGCCTGCTCGACCATCATGAGCGTGCACAACTCGGTGGGCTGTGTGCCGATCCTCAAGTTCGGCAACGACCCACAGCGAGAACAGTTCCTCAAGCCCCTGGCCAGCGGCGCGATGCTCGGGGCGTTTGCCTTGACCGAGCCCCAGGCCGGTTCCGACGCCAGCGGCCTGAAAACCCGCGCCCGTCTGGAGGGCGATCATTACGTGCTCAACGGCTGCAAACAGTTCATCACCTCCGGGCAAAACGCCGGGATCGTGATTGTGTTTGCGGTCACCGATCCGGCTGCCGGCAAGCGCGGTATCAGCGCCTTTATCGTGCCCACCGACTCGCCGGGCTACAGCGTGGCACGGGTCGAGGACAAACTCGGCCAGCACGCCTCCGATACCTGCCAGATCCTGTTTGAAGACTTGAAAGTGCCGGTGGCCAACCGTTTGGGCGAGGAGGGTGAAGGCTACCGGATCGCCCTGGCCAACCTGGAAGGTGGGCGCGTCGGCATTGCCTCGCAAGCAGTGGGCATGGCACGGGCGGCGTTTGAGGCGGCCCGGGACTACGCCCGCGAGCGGGAAAGCTTTGGCAAGCCGATCATCGAGCACCAGGCCGTGGCCTTCCGCCTGGCAGACATGGCGACGCAAATCGCCGTGGCGCGGCAGATGGTGCATTACGCCGCCGCCCTGCGTGACAGCGGCAAGCCGGCGCTGGTGGAGGCATCCATGGCCAAGCTGTTTGCATCGGAAATGGCCGAAAAGGTCTGTTCGGCAGCCTTGCAAACCCTCGGCGGTTACGGTTACCTGAGCGACTTTCCCCTGGAGCGGATCTACCGCGATGTGCGGGTCTGCCAGATTTACGAAGGCACCAGCGATATTCAACGCATGGTCATTTCACGCAATCTCTGAGGAGTATCTATGAGTTACGAAACCATTTTGCTGGACGTGCAGGGCCGTGTCGGGCTGATCACCCTCAATCGCCCGCAAGCGCTGAACGCCTTGAACGCACAGCTGGTCAGTGAGCTGAACCAGGCGCTGGACAGCCTCGAAGCCAACCCGGAAATCGGCTGCATCGTGCTCACCGGCTCGAAAAAGGCCTTTGCCGCCGGCGCCGACATCAAGGAAATGGCGGAGCTGACCTACCCGCAGATCTACCTCGACGACCTGTTCAGCGACAGCGACCGCGTGGCCAACCGCCGCAAGCCGATCATCGCTGCGGTCAACGGCTTCGCCCTGGGTGGCGGCTGTGAACTGGCCTTGATGTGCGACTTCATCCTGGCCGGTGACAACGCCAAGTTTGGCCAGCCGGAAATCAACCTCGGCGTGCTGCCGGGCATGGGCGGCACCCAGCGCCTGACCCGCGCCGTAGGCAAGGCCAAGGCCATGGAAATGTGCCTGACCGGGCGCTTTATCGATGCGGTGGAAGCGGAGCGCTGCGGGATTGTCGCGCGGATCGTGCCGGCGGATGAGCTGTTGGACGAAGCATTGAAAGTCGCGACCCTGATCGCCAGCAAGTCGGTGCCCATCAGCATGATGGTTAAGGAAAGCGTCAACCGTGCGTTTGAAGTGAGCCTGTCCGAAGGCGTGCGCTTTGAGCGCCGGGTGTTCCATGCGGCGTTTGCCACACTGGATCAGAAGGAAGGCATGGCGGCCTTTGTGGCCAAGCGTGCGCCGGAGTTCAAGGACAAATAAACACTGCCGTGAAACGCTGAAGATCAAAATGTGGGAGCGGGCTTGCTCGCGAAGGCGGTATTACAGTCACCCGATGTATCGACTGATCCACCGCCTTCGCGAGCAAGCCCGCTCCCACATGGGTTCTGCGAATACCGGTTACAGCTGGTAGTTTTTCAATTCTCTGGCAATCACCATTCGCTGAATCTCGCTGGTGCCCTCGTAAATCTGGGTAATCCGCGCATCCCTGTAGTAACGCTCCACCGGGTAATCCTCCAGATAGCCGTAACCCCCATGAATCTGCATCGCTGAAGAGCAGACCTTCTCGGCCATTTCCGACGCGAACAGTTTGGCCTGGGACGCTTCCGACAGGCACGGCTTGCCCGCACTGCGCAACCGCGCGGCATGCAGGATCAGCAGGCGCGCTGCATTCAGGCGGGTTTGCATGTCGGCCAGCATATTCGCCACGCTCTGATGCTCAATGATCGCCTTGTCGAACTGCACCCGGTCGCGGGCGTAGGCCAGCGCCGCTTCAAAGGCGGCACGGGCGATACCCAGCGCCTGGGCGGCAATCCCGATGCGCCCGCCTTCGAGGTTGGACAGGGCGATGGCCAGGCCTTTGCCGCGTTCGCCCAGCAGGTTGGCTTCCGGCACCGTGCATTGGTTGAGGGTAACGGCGCAGGTGTCGGAGGCACGAATGCCCATCTTGTGTTCGGTGCGGTCCACCACGAAGCCTGGGGTGTTGGTGGGCACCAGGAACGCCGAGATGCCTTTCTTGCCCAGGTCCGGGTCGGTCACCGCAAACACGATCGCCAGTTTGGCGCGCTTGCCGTTGCTGACAAACTGCTTGGCGCCGTTGATCACCCACTGGCCGTCCCGCAGTTCGGCGCGGGTGCGCAGGTTGTGCGCTTCGGAACCGGCCTGGGGTTCGGTCAGGCAGAAGCACCCGATGGCCTGGCCGCTGGCCAGGTCCGCCAGCCAGGTTTCCTTTTGTGCTTGTGAGCCGTAGTTGAGGATTGGCCCGCAACCCACTGAATTATGGATACTCATCAGCGCGCCGGTGGCGCCGTCGCCGGCGGAAATCTCTTCCACCGCCAGGGCGTAGGCCACGTAGTCGACGTAAGTGCCGCCCCATTCTTCGGGCACGACCATGCCCAGCAGGCCCAACTCGCCCATCTTGGCGACGAGGGCGTCGTCAATCCAGCCGGCCTTTTCCCAGGCCTGGGCGTGGGGCGCGATTTCGCCACGGGCAAAGTCCCGGGCCATGTCGCGGATCATTACCTGTTCTTCAGTAAATTCAATATCTTGCATGGCTTAGTTCCCGTTCTTGTCGAAGTTGCGGAAGAAGCTTTCGACATGATCAGCCTCCAACGCCTGGAGGGTTGGAGGGTTCCAGCGAGGGGTTTTGTCCTTGTCGATCAGCAGGGCGCGCACGCCTTCGATCAGGTCGCCACGGTTGAACCACTGGCGATCCAGGTGCAACTCCAGGGCAAAGCACTGCTCCAGTGGCAGGTGGCGCCCGCGGCGCAGCATCTGCAGGGTTACGGCCATGGCCAGGGGGGAGCGGGTTTGCATCAGGCTGGCGGTGGTCAGGGCCCAGTCATGGCTGTCGGCGACGGTGACTTGCTGCAATTGCTCGACGATGCTCGGCACATCCGGCAAGGCAAAGAAGTGGTCGATGGCCGGGCGCAGTGCGGCCAGTGGTGCGTCGGGCAATTGCTGCACCGCGAGGCTGGCCAGCACGCCCTGCAGGTCCTTGAGCGGTGAATCGTGCCATGTCAGGCGGTCGAGCCGCTGATCGAGCTCGGTTAACTTGGCGCTGTCGAGGTACCAGTCTGCAAGCCCGCAATACAGGGCGTCGGCCGCGCGAATCTGCACGCCGGTTACGCCAAGGTAGATCCCCAGTTCACCGGGAATACGCGGCAGGAAGTAGCTGCCGCCTACGTCAGGGAAATATCCGATGGCCACTTCAGGCATTGCCAGGCGGCTGCGCTCAGTGACCACCCGCAGGTCGGCGCCTTGTACCAGGCCCATGCCGCCGCCGAGGACGAACCCGTCCATCAGCGCCAGTACCGGCTTGCGATAGTGGTGAATAGCGAGGTCGAGGGCGTATTCCTCGACGAAGAAGTCTTCGTGGAGGGTGTCGCCGTTCTTGAAGCTGTCGTACAGCGAGCGAATGTCGCCCCCGGCGCAGAAGGCTTTTTCACCGGCACCGCGCAACACCACGGCGTGCACCTCGGGGTCGTTGGCCCAGGCCTGCAAGTGCCGGCTGAGGCTGCGGACCATGTCCAGGGTAATGGCGTTCAGGCCGGCGGGGCGATTGAGGGTCAGGTGGCCTATGTGGTTGCGTACGTGGGCCAGGACCTCGTCGTGCACGACCCCGGCGCTGCTTGCTTCGGATGAAACCTGAGCAGTCATCTCTAACTCCCTGCTTTTATTGTTCTTTATCAAGATGTTCGTAGGCGAACCATCTCGCGATCGTACCAGTGCAAATTTGCCCAGTACAAGTCGGAATCATGCAGGTCGTTTTTGCATTTTTGCCCTAGGGAGGATGCTGGCCCTAGCGTTGGAAAACCGCGCCGATTGTCCGCCGCCGGGCATAGCGTTCGCTGGCCTGGATCAGTTCTTCCAGTTCCTGCGGCGTCACGTCCAGGAACTGCTCGCGCTCGGCCAGGGCCTGTTTGAGGTCTTCGGCGCTGATGCCGGGGTTTTCGATGGCCGTTGGCATGAAGTTCGGCGCAGCCGGCTCGCTGGCCCCTTTGGGGTAACGCGTGCGCGTTGCGTTGTTATAGGCCAGTGCGCAGGCCAGCAAGGCAGCGGCGCCCAGCATGACGGCGCCCAGTTCGTGCCAGCCCATGGCAATCGATGCGGGATCAGCCAGCACCAGGCTCATGGCCAGCCCGCCCGCAGGCGGGTGCAAGCAACGCAACCAGCAGATGAGGATGACGGTCATCCCCGCAGCCAGGCATGCGCTGCCTAATGTGCGTCCCAGCACCCGGGCCACCAGCAGCGCAACGACCCCTGCACACAGGTAGCTGCCAATGATCGACCAGGGTTGGGCCAATGCGCCGGAAGACACGGCAAACAGCAGAACCGCCGAGGCCCCCAGCGGGCCTATCAGGTGCAGCGCCACCTCCATACCAAACACCTGGGCGCACACCCAGACACTGAACAGTGTGCCCAACGCCATGCCGATGGCGGCACGACTCCATTCGGCAGGGCGGGTATTGATGGCAGCGGGTAACCAGCGAGCGAGCATTGACGGGAGATCCATAAAAAACGGGCAAAAAAAAGGCTTGTCTGGTTTCCCGGAAAAGCCCTTCAAAACAGTTCCTGCATTTGGGGGAGGAACCTATGCAGTGTGCCAACCATACAAGGTTGCTGCCAATGCATATTAATGCAGGTCAAGTGCAGTATTTTTGCATAAAGCGTCTCAACCCGCCGGTATCAGGCGGATCGGGGGCGGCAGGGGGCTGCCGATCTTGCCCAGTACCCGATCATTGGTTTCCTCATTGATCAGCAGGTTCTGTACGTTTTCCCGCAGTGAGGGATCGTTGGCCAGAGGCCCCTTGAGTACTACCAGTGCATCGCGCAGTTCCATGAGCCGATCCAGTTTTGGCAGGGGGATATAACCCACATTCACCTGGTCGCGAGTTAACGGCACGACAGTGTCAGAGGCGGCGGGGGCGGGCAATCGATGGTCGGACACAGAACATTCCTCTAAATGAAATAAACGGCAGCGCTAAGTGCTGTTTAAAACGTATTTATTGTTATTGCGGCTGTTTCTTTAATCGGGTACTTCACGATAGATGGCTTGCTATTACGGTCGCCGCATTTCGTACGACAGTAACAGGACGGCCCTGCACCGCACCTTTGGCACTTCTGGGAATAGTTAGAAGGTATTAAATAAATAACTCACTTTGCAGGCGAGTCTACAGTTGGTGACTTGGAGCGGGAAGGGGGCGTGCATCGGCGCATGCGGATAGACGCGTAGGATCTTTCTCGATAGTTATAATCTGGAAAGTTTCGAAGTTGTATGGGTAAAGAAGTTTCTTACATGCACCTGGATTTATAACTACGGATTGTACTGGCACGGGATAAGCGGCCTGGGCCGCTTATCCCGTTGGCAGGTATCAAGGTTGCGCGGGTTTGGTCAAATGCAGCAGCACGTAAGGGTTCTTGTCGAACTGACCGATCAGCACCGGTTGCAACGAGCGAATACGTGGATCGCTCAAGGTCTCGTAGTCCGCCTGGCTCATGATCAGCCAGGCAGGCGCCTGGATCGGCGCCAGTTCGGCGGGCAACTGGGTAAACAACGGCACCTGGTCGCAATCGAGGTTGACCATGAATTTGATGGCTTTCGCGTCCTTGCCCAGCGCGTGCAGCACCAGCGGCGCTCGTTCTTGCTGGATGAGCGTGTGGGCCTGGAGGGTAAAGGTGCGCGTGTCATACAGACGGCGCTCCAGGGGCTCGACCATCACGATATAGGCGAGCCATACCGCGAGTACGGCAGAGAAAGCCGGGCCCAGGTAGCGGAGGCGCCGGTTGAACAGCAGTCCCAGCGCCAGAGTCTGTAGCGCGATCAGCAGCCCGAACACCGGATTGAGACTGCCAATCTGCTCAGGGAAGCGATGACGCGCCACGAACAACCCTGCGATCAGCAGACCAGGAATGACCGCCCACAGCGCCAGCATCAGCCAGCGCAACCCGACGAACAGTTTTCCGCGGGACACCTGGAATGGATACGCGGCAATGATCGCCGCCATGGGCAACATCGGCAGCACATAGCGGGCTTTTTTCGCCTGGGGCACGGAAAGGCCGATCATCACGATCAAGCCGGCGGCCAGGCAGTACAGCACCAGTTTCAGCGCCGGGCCCTTGTCTTCGCGGCCACCGGCAACAATCGCAATCAGCGCCAGTATGGCCAGTGGATAGGCAGGTGCGTAATTGCCCATCGAGCTGGTGAAGTAATACAGCACGCTACCGGAGCCTTCGGTACCGTCCATGCGGCCGAGGAACTGCATGCGGATCACGTCCTGCATGAACGTTTCACCGCCACTGAGCTTGGCCAGCAACAACAACAGGCCGACACACGCCGCCAACAACGCCAGCGCCAACAGGCCAAAACTGAACAACTGCCGCCATTGACGATTGATCAGGTAATAGCTGCACAGCATGCCGGTGGGAATCACCAGGCCGATCGGCCCACGGATCGCAAACCCCAGGATCAGCAACAGAAACAGCCAATGCAGACGCCGGCAGGCGCCGAAATGGTCGTGGGCATAACCCAGGTAAAACACCGCCAGGGCCACGGCGGCCAGCATCTGGTCGAGGGACACCGCCCGGGTTTCGCTGATGAAGGTACTGCTGAGCAGCATCACAGCGACGCTCAGCAGCGCCCAGCGCCGGGAGTAGGGCGCTGTCAGTCGGTAGACCAGCACCACGATCAGCGCTGAAGCGATGGCCGTGGGCAACCAGGCCGTCAGGCTGGTGACCTGCCCCAGGGGCAAGGACAGCAGCCAGGTCAGCAGCGTCGAGGTGGCCAGGTAATCGGCGTAAGGCTGGCCATACGTCGTCGGGAAGAACCCCGGCCCATGGCGCAGCATCTCCTGGGCGAACAGCACGAAGCGCGAGTCAAAGCCGATGATGGCCTGGTTCCAGTTGCCCGCGATAAACAGGATCAGTGCCAGGAGCCCCAGTACCCATGAGTGTCGGCGGATCGTCGGGTTGAGCAGGGGCGGATGAGCTTTGTCCACGTCTTAGGCTTCCTCGGCCTGAAGTGCCCAGTTTTGCTGGGGGATCGGCAACTGGCAGGATTCGCCGCGGCCCATCGGGAAGTACTGGATGCCCTTGCGCGCCAGGCGCTCGCCGTCGTACAGGTTGCGACCGTCGAAGATCACCGGGGTTTTCAGGCGTTGCTGGATCAGGTCGAAGTCCGGTGCCTTGAACTGCTGCCATTCGGTGCAAATGATCAGGGCGTCGGAACCGCTCAAGGTGGATTCCGGGGTGCCCATCAGCATCAGGCGCGGGTCATCGCCGTAGATGCGTTGGGTTTCCTGCATGGCTTCCGGGTCGAACGCGCGCACATTGGCGCCGGCAGCCCACAGGGCTTCCATCAGCACCCGGCTGGGGGCGTCGCGCATGTCGTCGGTGTTGGGTTTGAACGCCAGGCCCCACAAGGCAAAGGTTTTGCCCCGCAGGTCGCCCTTGAAGAACGCGTTGGCACGCTCGAACAGCTTGCTCTTCTGGCGCTGGTTGATGGCTTCCACGGCTTCCAGCAGGTCGCTGGAGCAGTTGGCGGCCTTTGCGCTGTGGATCAGGGCGCGCATGTCTTTGGGAAAGCACGAGCCGCCGTAACCGCAGCCCGGGTAGATAAAGTGGTAGCCGATACGCGAGTCGGCACCAATGCCCAGGCGCACGGCTTCAATGTCCGCGCCCAGGTGTTCGGCCAGTTCGGCGATCTGGTTGATAAAGCTGATCTTGGTGGCCAGCATGCAGTTGGCGGCGTACTTGGTCAGTTCGGCGCTGCGCAGGTCCATGAAGATGATGCGGTCGTGGTTGCGGTTGAACGGTGCATACAGCTCGCGCATTACCTCGCGCACTTCTTCGCGTTCACAACCGATGACGATACGGTCCGGGCGGCGGCAGTCGGCAACGGCCGAGCCCTCCTTGAGGAATTCCGGGTTAGAGACGATATCGAACTCCAGATGGCGGCCGGCAAGGTGCAGGGCCTTTTCCATGTGGGCGCGCAAGGTGTCGCCGGTGCCGACGGGCACGGTGGATTTTTCCACCAGGATCACCGGGTCGATCCGGTGGCGGGCTACCGCATCGCCTACCGACAGCACGTATTTCAGGTCGGCCGAGCCGTCTTCGTCCGAAGGCGTGCCCACGGCGATGAACAGCACTTCGCCGTGTTCGACCGCGAGTTTTTCGTCATAGGTAAACGTCAGGCGTCCGCCTTCGAGGTTTTCCTTGACCATCGCCGCCAGGCCTGGCTCGAAAATGCTCACGTGGCCCTGTTGCAGCAACTTGACCTTGTTCTCGTCTACGTCCATGCAGATGACATCGTGACCGACTTCGGCCAATACAGTGGCCTGCACCAGACCGACGTAACCACTACCAAATACACTGATTTTCATGGGGCATTCCTGGGACTTGTGGTGCTAGCACGACGAGAGTTGATAGTCAGGACTCCGAGAATGACCAAGGCCACCCCCGCAGTTTTTGAAAGCGAAAAATGTTCGTTGAACACCGGCAGGCTGGCGGCCAGCAGGTAGACCAACGCGTAGCTGATGCTGAGCAGCGAGTAGGCGCGCCCCAGCGGTAAATCTTTCAGGGCGCCGAGCCAGCAAAGCATCGACAGGGCATAGGCAATGATCGCGAGGATCACCACGCCCAGTGCGCCGAAGTCGATGGCGCCGGTGTTGAGTGCTGTCAGCCATTCAGTGGGCAGCGGCAGGCGCGTCATGCTCCAGCGCATGCCCAACTGGGCACCGCTGACCAACGCAACGCTGCCCAGGGCCAGGGCAAAACCGCGAGCGCGACTCATACCTGACGCCCCAGCAGCACTACACCGGCAATCACCAGCAGCACACCGAACCAGTGGCGGCCATCGATGTGTTCATGGAACACAAAGCGCGCCACCAGGGTGACCAGTACAAAGTTGAGGCTGAGCATCGGGTACGCGATGCCGACTTCCAGGCGTTGCAGCACCAGCAGCCACACCAGCAAACCCAAACCCAGGCACACCAGCGCCGACCACAGCCACGGCGAACGCAGCTTCAACGCCCAGCCATCCGGCTGGTCACGCCAGCCTTCCACGGCAAACTTCTGGGACACCTGGCCCATGCAGGTCAGCAGGCAGGCACCTAACAACAGCAGCAGAGTGGTCATGGCGCGCTCTGCGGGAAGATCAGAATCACGATATTGCCCTGCTCGTAACGCTTGCCGTCTTTGGGCAGCAGGTCCACTTCCTGACGCTCGTCGTCACCCTTGACCCGCATCACCACGCCCACCGAACCTTGTTTGCGCGCATCGCTCATCCATTGCTGGACGCTGGCGGTATCGATCTTGCGGTAAGCGGTGTCCGGGAAGGCGATGCCGTATTTCACTTCGCCAACGGTGTTGTAGAGCATCACTTCAGGCCGCTGCAGGCGCCACGACAAGGCCGATGCGGCGCCCAGGTCATTGCTCAGCAACGCGGTGGTCGGCTGCAGCTCCTGGAGGTGATCGATGATGAACTGGTCCGGGGTCTTGTTATAAACCACCGAGTGCGGCAACGCGGCCGGCACCAGGGCCACCAGCAACCAACTGCCAATCACCGGCGCGGCCCACATCTGCAACGGGCGGGCGGCTTGCAACAGGTTGGCAATGATCCAGCCGAACAGAAATACGAACACCAGCACCAGGCTCAGGGTTTCCTGGCCGTGCTCATACACCGGCTTCTTCAATTGGAACCAGGTCAGGGCCAGCAGGCCCAGCACGCCGATGACCAGGTTCAGCCAGCCATTGATGCGCAATACGCGGCCACGGGCCTGGCCCAGTTTGTCCGCCAGGATGTGCCCCATCAGCAAAGCGAGAGGCAACAGGCACGGCATGATGTAGGACGGCAGTTTGCCCTTGGCCAGGCTGAAGAACGCCAAAGGCATCAGCAACCACAGCAGCAGGAAGGCGATTTTGGTGCTGCGCTTTTCCAGCCACGCCTGTTTCACGGTGGACGGCAGCAACGCCATCCAAGGCAGGCTGAACGCGACCAGCAGCGGCAGGTAGTACCAGAACGGCTCGGCATGTTGCGCATCGTCGCCGGCAAAGCGCTGGATGTGCTCGTGCCAGAAGAAGAAGTTCCAGTAATCAGGTTCCTGGGCATGCACCATCAGGGCCCAGGGCAGGCTCACGAGAATCGCCACGGCCACGGCCACCAGGCCATAGGTGAGCAGTTCACGAAAGCGTTTCTGCCAGAGCATGTAGGGCAGGGCGATCAATACCGGCAACAACCAGGCAAGGAACCCCTTGGTCATGAAGCCCATGCCGCAGGCGAACCCGAGCAAGGCCCACGACCACAAGCGGCCACGGCTCGTCGTGCTGTCGAAACAGAACCACAGCGCGGCGCCGGTCAGGTTGACCCAGAAGGTGAACTGCGGATCGAGGTTGGCATAGCCCGCCAGGAACGCGACGCTGACGAAACTCATGTACAGCACGGCGCTGACCAGGCTCTTGCGCGGGTCGTTCCACAAACGCCGGGCCACGCAGTACACCAGCAGGATGCTCAAGCCGGTGCTCAAGGCCGAGGCAAAACGCACGCCGAACAGGTTCTGGCCGAAGATCGCCTGGCCCAGCGCGATCATCCAGTAGCCGGCCGCCGGCTTCTCGAAGTAGCGGATCCCCATAAAGTGCGGCGAGGCCCATTTGCCGGTCAGCAGCATTTCCTGGCTGATTTGCGCATAGCGGGTTTCGTCGGGAATCCATAGACCATGGGTGGCCAACGGGATCAGGTAGAACACCCCGAAAGCCAGCAGGAGCAGGGGCAGGGCCCAGCGCCGGATCATGCCTTTTGCACTCCGAGCCAGCCTTCACGGCCGCTCAGCGCACCGCGCACCAGCTGTTGCTGGGGCAGGGTGCTCAGGTCGGCGGGCAACAGGTCGCCCAACGGTTTGAATTGAATGCCGCGCTGCCCTGCCTGGGCGAGCAACTGGCGAAAATCATTGGCCATCAGAATCCCTTCTACTTCTGCGTGGATCGTATAGACGTTGAGCTTCGACGGCTTGAAGCGGTCGAGGATGTACGCATTGAAATCCTTGGCGGCCACCACCGGGCCCACGACTTCGTCGAAGGTCGGCATGTCTACCGGGATTTGTGGCGTGCCGGCACTGCCATCCGCCAGAGTCGGCCGGAACAGGCTGGTACCACGGCAATCGCTGTTGTAACGGAAGTTGAACGCTTGCTTGGCTTGCACCACGCGCTCATCGGCACGCCAGCCGGCAGCGGCTGAACAGTCGATGGGCGCACCGAGGATGTCGTTCAAGGTGTCGACGCCACGGCGGATCTGTTCGATCAGCTGTGCATCGCTCCAACGCCCGGTGTTGGCTTGCCAGCCATGGTGGTCCCAGGCGTGCAGCCCGACTTCATGCCCGGCAGCCTTGGCCTGGCGCATCAAGTGCCCCAGGTCGCGACCGATGGGTTTGCCCGGCCAGGCGGTGCCGGCCAGCAAAATGTCCCAGCCGTACAGACCGGCCGCGTTGGAACGCAGCATCTTCCACAGGAATTGCGGGCGGATCAGGCGCCACAAGTGGCGCCCCATGTTGTCCGGCCCGACGCTGAAGAAGAAGGTCGCCTTGACCCCGGCTTCGTCGAGCGACTCCAACAACCTTGGCACCCCTTCGCGGGTGCCTCGGTAGGTGTCGACGTCGATGCGTAGACCCGCTTGCATCAACGCTTGTCCGCGATTTCGAGCATGGCTTCACGCAGGAAGAAATCCAGGGTGTTGCCGATGGTTTCGCTCATCTCCACGGTAGGCTCCCAGTTCAGCAGGCGCTTGGCGTTTTCGATGCTTGGCTTGCGGTGAGCCACGTCCTGGTAACCGGTGCCGTAGAACGCCTTGCTCTCTACGTCGCGGAAACCGGCAAACGGAGGGAAGTTGCTGCGCAGCGGGTGAGCTTCGAACTGACGCAGCAGTTCTTCGCCCAACTGACGGATGCTGGCTTCGTTTTCCGGGTTGCCGATGTTGATGATCTGACCGTTGCAGTTATCGTTGTCGTTATCGATGATGCGGGCCAGGGCTTCAATGCCGTCGGCGATGTCAGTGAAGCAACGCTTCTGCTCGCCACCGTCGAACAGACGGATCGGCGTGCCTTCCACCAGGTTCAGGATCAACTGGGTGATGGCGCGGGAGCTGCCGATACGGGCCGAGTCCAGGCGGTCGAGGCGCGGGCCCATCCAGTTGAATGGACGGAACAGGGTGAACTTCAGGCCTTTGTCGCCGTAGGCCCAGATCACGCGGTCCAGCAGTTGCTTGGAGACCGAGTAGATCCAGCGCTGCTTGTTGACCGGGCCCACCACCAGGTTGGAGGTGTCTTCGTCGAAGTACTGGTCCTGGCACATGCCATACACTTCGGACGTCGACGGGAAGATCACGCGCTTGTTGTACTTCACGCAGTAGCGAACCAGTTTCAGGTTCTCTTCGAAGTCCAGTTCAAAGACGCGCAGCGGGTTGCGGGTGTATTCGATCGGAGTGGCGATGGCCACCAGCGGCAGGACCACGTCGCACTTCTTGATGTGGTACTCGATCCACTCGGAGTGAATGCTGATGTCGCCTTCTACATAGTGGAAGTTCGGGTGGCTACGCAGGCGATCAATCGCGTCGGAGCCGATGTCCAGGCCGTAGATTTCGTAGCGGTCGTCACGCAGCAGGCGCTCGGACAGGTGGTTGCCGATGAAGCCGTTCACACCCAGGATCAGCACGCGGGTGCGGCGTGGATTACGGCCGGACTCGGCACCGCGCAGTACGGAACCGTCCACCAGGCCCAGTTCATCCGCCAGGGACGGGCCAGCCAGGTACAGGCCGTTTTCGTTGCGCTGGCCGAACTTGACCACCAGGGAGTCTTCGCCGCAGGCGATGCGCAGCGGGTTGACGCTGATCACACGGCCGGGTGCCAGGCCTTCGTTGCCTTTGACGACTTCAGCGCTCCAGACGATCAGCTTGTGCTCGCCCACGGCGCAGAAGGCGCCCGGGTACGGTTGGGTAACGGCGCGAACCAGGTTGAACAGCTCTTCAGCCGGTTTTTTCCAGTCCAGCTTGCCGTCAGCGGCGGTGCGACGACCGAAGTAGGTGGCTTTGCTTTCGTCCTGGGCGGTTTCGGTCAGCTTGCCTTGAGCCAGTTGCGGCAGGGCGTCGCGCAGCAGGTTGGTGGCGGCGTCACGCAGTTTGGCGTGCAGGGTCAGGCCGGTGTCGGTGCGGTCGATCACGACTTTCTGCTGGGCCAGGATCGCGCCGGCATCGGCACGCTTGACCATACGGTGCAGGGTCACGCCGGTTTCGGTTTCGCCGTTGACCAGCACCCAGTTGGCCGGTGCGCGGCCACGGTATTGCGGCAGCAGGGAGCCGTGCAGGTTGAACGCGCCTTTTTTGGCGGTGGCCAGCAGGGCTTCGCTCAGCAGGTTGCGGTAGTAGAACGAAAAGATGTAGTCCGGGTTCAGCTTGGCGATGCGCTCGATCCACAGTGGGTGGTTGGCGTCTTCCGGGGCGTGCACCGGGATGCCGTTGCGGGCGCACAGTTGCGCGACGGAACCGTAGAAATTGTTTTCCTTGGGATCATCGGCATGGGTGAACACGGCAGCAATTTCGTAACCCGCACTGAGCAGGGCTTCGATGCCTGCACAGCCAATATCGTGGTAAGCGAAGACAACAGCTTTTGAATTCATGACGAAACCTGATCGGAAGGAGAAGTAGAAGTGTGGGAGGAGGTCAGGCCATCGACCGTGAAGGTCTCGGCCGGCGCTGCCGGTTGGTTGCGCAGCACTTTTTCAATAAAGAACCGTGGGCGGGCCCGCACGTCGCTGTACATGCGGCCCAGATATTCACCCAAAAGGCCCATGCCGATGAACTGGCCACCGGTGAACACGAACAGCACGGCGAACAGCACGAACATGCCGTCACCGGCCCAGCCGGCACCGAAGGCCAGGCGCAGCACGATCAATGCGACCGCAAACAGCATCCCGAGGGCCGCCAGGCTGAAACCGACGATGCTCAACAGGCGCAAGGGTGTGGTGGTCATGCAGGTCAGCAGGTCGAACATCAGGCTGATCAGGCGCATCGGGCTGTACTTGGACTCGCCGTGTTCACGCTCGGCGTGGTGCACCAGGATTTCCGTGGTGTGGCGCGCAAAGCTGTTGGCCAGGATCGGGATGAAGGTGCTGCGCTCGCGGCAGGCGAGCATCGCGTCGACGATGGTGCGGCGGTAAGCGCGCAGCATGCAGCCGTAGTCGCTCATGGCGACGCCCGTGGAGCGTTGCACGGCGAGGTTGATCAAGCGCGACGGCCAGCGGCGGAAGGCTGAGTCCTGGCGGTTGTTGCGCACGGTGGCAACCACGTCGTAGCCCAGGGCGGCCTGCTCGACCAGACGCGGGATTTCTTCCGGCGGGTTTTGCAGGTCGGCGTCCAGGGTGATCACGACGTCGCCCCGGCAATGCTCGAAGCCGGCCATGATCGCGGCGTGCTGGCCGTAGTTGCGGTTGAGGATCACCGCCACCACGTTGCTGCCTTCGAGGGCGGCGGCGTCTTCCAGCAATTGCGCGGAGTTGTCGCGGCTGCCGTCGTCCACCAGGACGATTTCGTATTCGTAGGCCAGTTGCTTGCAGGCGGCCATGGTGCGGCGCAGCAGTTCAGGCAGGCTTTCTTGTTCGTTGTAGACCGGGATAACGATCGACACGCAATGAATTGGGTAGGGTTTCAAAGATTCATTACCTCGGGGGTTAGAGCAACTTGAAGCGTAAAGACAGCAGTCATCAACAGCCTGGAGAAGCAGGCGCCAGATTAAAAATAACGTGGATTCATGGCATTCATTCGTGAGTCCTGACAGGTGACGGTGGGTCTTCCGTGGCTTACGTGAGTAAAGACCAAAACGCCTAAAGGTAAAGCGTAATCAACGAGTTAAGCTGCAAGTTACGGTTTGTTCTCAAGTCGTGCCGCCAAGATTAAGCGCAAAAATGTTCAACGAATATGAAACGCAGATGAAAAAGTCGTTTTTCTGGCAGGTAGACAGCTAGGGTTCAGGTAAACAGCATCAATGCGCACAACCCTGTCTTCGCGGGGTGTGGCGGGGCAAATGGTCTTTTCCCGCGCACGGGGTCATTCCTGAACAATCTTCTCTGCAATGCCGTGCAAGTGCCGGTAAAGTAAGCCATCTCTTGCCAGGGCAGTCGGATGAATAGCGTGCAGCGTTTACGGCCAATGTTGATGGTGTTGTTGATGACGGTGGCCTGGGCCACGAGTGTGCGGGCCGATGACGGCGTGGCACTGACGGCCATCGACCAGGTGCCCGATGGCGTAGAAGTGCGGGGTAAACAGGTCGGCGCCTTCACCTGGAGCGATAAACAGGGCAAGAACCTGTTGGTGCTCGCTGAGCAAGTCAGCGAACGCGACGACGACGGCGCGCAGTCAGCCTTAGTCTATGCGGCTCAGTACCTGCTTGATGGCGACCGGCCCAAGCGGCTGTGGATGCTCTACGACGACGTGCAGCATTGCGAGTTCGACGCCGGGGCGCACTACAACACCGACGCCACCCGGGTCACCGACCTGCTGGGTGACGGCATCAGCCAGGTGACGGTGGGTTACAGCCGTACCTGCACCAGCGATGTCAGCCCCAATGATTTCAAGCTGATCATGCACATCGGCAAGTCACAGAAGTACCGCCTGCGCGGCATTGACCGCTACGGTGCCAGTTGGTGGGATGAAGACGCCGGCGCCCTGCAAGGCATGCCGCTGCCCAAGGACTGCAGCATCGCCGCCCAGCAAGCGCTGGTCAGCCAGTACAAGGAGCAGGGCACCGAGCTGCCGCTGCCCGGCTGTTATGGCGACGAGGAGGACTTTGCCAAGGCGCCCAAACCGTACCTGGAGTTCATGCGCCAGCACTGGTTTGCCTTGATGCAGAAGCAGGACACCAACTGGAGCCAGCAGCAGACACCAGCCCCGGCGGAAGACGATCAGGAATAGCCCCATGGGTTGACCTGCGCTAGACTCGGCGCTCGCCAATTCACTAAATATGTCGATTAAACAGATGGTTAGTCGACATATTTAATCCAAAGGCTGATCTACCTTGACTGAGTCTATCCGCAACCCGCTGACCCTCTACCTCACCCGCCTGGCACCCTCCAGCCAGCTGACCATGCGCTACGTGCTGCAAGACGCCGCCGACCGCCTGGGCTTTGAAGACATCAACCTCGAAGACATCGACTGGCACCTGCTGCAACCCGAACACGTCATGGCCCTGGTGGCGGCGCTGCGGGAAGACGGTTATGCGCCGAATACCTCCTCGCTGTACGTCAACGCCGTGCGCGGGGTGATGAACGAAGCCTGGCGCATGAGCCTGATCAGTCAGGATCACCTGTTGAAGATGCGCTCGGTCAAGGCCATGGCCGGCACACGGCTGAGCCAGGGTCGCAACCTGCGGCGCACCTTGATTCGTGAGTTGATGGAGGTCTGCGCCGCCGACCCGCGCCCCCAGGGCCTGCGGGACGCCGCGGTGATCGGGATCCTGTATGGCTCGGGCATGCGCAAGTCGGAGTCGGTGAATATCGAACTGGGCCAGGTCAACTTTGACGAGCGCAGCCTGCAGGTCATCGGCAAGGGCAACAAACAGCTGATCAAGTACGCGCCGGCCTGGGCCTTTGCCAAGCTGGAGGCGTGGCTTGAGTTCCGTCGTAGCCAGTTGAAACCCGGTGAGCAGGACGACAGGTTCCTGTTCAACCGCATTCGCCGGGGCAGCCATATCACCCGCGAGCGCATCACCAAGCACGCGATTTACTACATCGCCCGCCAGCGCGGCGAGCAAGTCGGCGTGAAGATCATGCCCCATGATTTCCGGCGCTCGTTCATCACCCGGGTGATTGAAGAGTACGACCTGTCCATTGCCCAGAAGCTGGCGCACCACACCAATATCCAGACCACCGCCAACTATGACGTGCGTGACGACAATGAACGGCGGCGGGCGGTGGATCGCTTCGACTTGTAGGCGCTCCTGCAGCTGGCTTAATTCGGTGCCAACTCAGGCTCATTAACCCGCAAACCGTGCCGATAACGCTACTAGTGACGCTCGAACGGTTGGGGCCCCAGCCGGCGGTTCAGGGGATGCAGGCATGACGATTAAATTACGCTTGATGCTGTTGATTGCCACCGGATTGCTCACCGCTTTGGTCATGAGCCTTGCCGGTTATCTGGGAAATACGCGAATGGGTGAGGCTGTACAGAACAATGAAGTGAGCATGACGGTGCTGCGCAACCATATGGAGGCCGACATGATGCACGATGCACTGCGTGCCGACGTGTTGTCGGCCATGCTGGTGGGTCTGGACAAAAGCACCAGC
Source organism: Pseudomonas sp. 32A (assembly GCF_052682255.1). Lineage (NCBI taxonomy): Bacteria > Pseudomonadati > Pseudomonadota > Gammaproteobacteria > Pseudomonadales > Pseudomonadaceae > Pseudomonas > Pseudomonas sp. 32A. The sequence continues at coordinate 6,275,410 of NZ_JBQYLY010000001.1, forward strand.
ACCAAGGCCGAAGTGACCAGTTCGCTGAAGGAACATGCCGAGCACTTCCGGCAGGTACTGGGGGACAACCTCAAGCTGCCGCTGGACGACACGCTCAGAGCCAGTCTGGAAAAAATCAAACCCAGCCTGGACACCTATATAAGCGCCGGCGAACGCATCGTCGCCCTGGCGTTGGACAACCCCGACGCCGCTCGTAAGGAACTGGACAGCTTCAACGCCGCGTTCAGTCGTTTGGAAGATCAAATGGCAACCTTGAGCGAGCTGATCGAGAACAATACCGAACAAGCTGGTGTGAGTACGCGGCAGACCATCAGTACCGCCAATCTCACCCTGATTGCGGTGCTGGTTGCAGCCCTCCTGCTGCTTTTGGCTCAGGGCCGCTGGGTCATGCTGAGCATCATGGGGCCGCTGCACACCGCCAGCCGTATCGCGGCAAGTATCGCCCGTGGCAACTTGAGCGAGCCGATCGTGGAACCCCGTCGCAAGGACGAAGCCAGTTCATTGATTCGCAGCCTCGCCACCATGCAACGAGATTTACGCGCAATGATCGAAGTGGTGCGCAGCAACGCCCATGGCGTCAATAGCATGAGTGAACGCTTGAGCCACGGCTGCCATGAAGTCGCTGGCAGCAGTCAGCAGCAAAGCACGGCGGCCAGCACCATGGCGGCAGCGGCCAGTGAAATGACTGCCAGTATTGAAGAAATCACCCGGCACGCCGGGCGCGCCCTGGATATGGCCAATCAGGCTGAAGCCCTGGCCAAGGACGGTGGTCAAGTGATCCACCAAGTGGTGAAAGACATGGATGGCATTGCCCGCTCAGCGCAGCAATCGGCCCAAGTGATTCGTACACTGGACAAGGAGTCCGAGGCGATCTACAGCATTATCCAGGTGATCAAGGGGATCGCTGACCAGACCAACCTGTTGGCCCTGAACGCCGCGATTGAGGCCGCTCGCGCCGGCGAACAGGGGCGTGGTTTTGCGGTGGTCGCCGATGAAGTGCGCAGCCTGGCGGGCCGTACCAGTGCCTCGACCCAGGAAATTGCCAGCATGGTCGGGCGAATCCAGCAGAGCACCCGGGAAGCGGTGACGAGCATGGAGGAGGGCGTCACCCAGGTGGATAAAGGCATGGCGGTCACTGCAGAGGTGGAGCGAGCGATCCGCGACATCCTGCAGGCCACCCTGAAGACGACCGAGTTGGTGAATGACATCTCGCGCACCATCGGTGAACAGAGCCTGGCCAGCAACGAGATCTCCCACCAGGTGGAGATGATTGCGGGAATGTCGGAAAACAACAGTCGCATCATCGGTGAAACCGCCTCAACCACCGACGAACTGGCCGGCTTGGCCGGCAGGTTATCGCAGTCCGTGGATCGCTTCAGCCTGTAGCCCAGGCGACGCTGCACAGACCTTTGTGAAGAAGGGGCGTGCCACGCAAACGTGTCGCCGCCTCACATCCCTGACTGAACTGCATTGCCCACTGCGCAGGGTTCATTGATCGGCCATTGCAAAAAAAGATTGAATATTCACACCTAATGTTATTTAAATAACAAAACAAGAGCGCCACGACCTGCCTGGTCGTGCCGTAACAAGGTGGAATAGCAATGGGCAAGATCGCAGTCATCGGCAGCAATATGGTGGATTTGATTACCTATATCGACCGCATGCCGGTCCAGGGCGAAACCCTGGAAGCGCCGGGCTTTGCCCTGGGTTGCGGCGGCAAAGGGGCCAACCAGGCGGTGGCGGCAGCCAAGCTTGGGGCAGATGTGTTGATGCTCAGCAAAGTCGGCGACGACATGTTTGCCGACAACACACTGGCCAACTTCCAGCGTTTTGGTATCGACACCCGTTACGTACAGCGGGTGCCCGGCGTGTCCAGCGGCGTGGCGCCGATTTTCGTGCGGGCCGACTCCCACAACAGCATTTTGATCGTCAAGGGCGCCAATGCGCATTTGCTGCCGGCGGATATCGACGCGGCGGCCGCCGACCTGCGTGAGTGCACGCTGATCGTGCTGCAACTGGAGATCAATCTGCCGACGGTCTACTACGCCATCGAATTCGCTCACCGCCACGGCATCGCCGTGCTGCTCAACCCGGCGCCGGCGTTGGCCGGGTTGAGCGCTGAGCACTTGGCGCAGCTGGATTTCCTGATCCCCAACGAATCGGAACTGGCGTTGATTACCGGCCACGTCGTGGATTCGCCGGACTCGGCCCGCATCGCTGCACGCACCCTCGTCGCCAGCGGCATTCGCCACGTGATCGTCACCCTCGGTGAACACGGTGCTTTGTACGTGGGCGAGGAGGGCGAATTCGAGGTGCCGGGTCAGCGGGTCGACGCCCGTGACACCACCGGCGCCGGTGACGCCTTTATCGGTTGCTTCGTTCGGCACTGGAGCCGCGACGGCCATATCCGTCATGCCATGGAGCAGGCGGTGGCGTATTCGGCGTGCTCGGTGACGGCGCTGGGCACCCAGACCTCTTATCCCGACAGCGAAGCATTCGCCCGCTTCCAGCAACAGCGCTAACACCCTCTACCCAGCCCGGAGAACAATAATGAACAAACCTGCGCTGCAACAGACGCCCGATGGTTTCTACCTGAACCGCACGCCCTGGTTCGCCTTTATCCTGCTGTGCAGCATCTTTGCCTTGTGGGCGGCTGCGGCGAGCATGAATGACGTGCTGATCGCCCACTTCAAGAAGGCGTTTTTGCTCAGTGATTTCCAGACCGCCTTCGTGCAGTCGGCGTTTTACCTTGGCTACTTCTTTGTTGCGATTCCGGCGGCAATGGTGGTTCGTCGGTTCAGTTACAAGACCACGATCCTGATCGGCCTGCTGCTGTACATGTTCGGCTGCCTGTTGTTTTTTCCGGCCGCGTCCACGGCCAAGTACGGGATGTTTCTGCTGGCGCTGTTCGTGATTGCCGCCGGCCTGTCGTTCCTGGAGACAGCGTGCAACACCTACTCGACGCTGATGGGCCCACGGGAAACCGGGACCCGGCGCTTGAACATCTCCCAGACCTTTCACCCGTTCGGCGCCATGGCCGGGGTGTATGTGGGCAGCTTCGTGATGTTCAAGGACACCGACGCCACCACCCAACAACTGCAGCAGATGAGCGTCTCCGAGGCGGCGGTGCAACAGTTGCAGATGATTCAGTCCACCTTGTTGCCCTACAAGTGGATGATTGCGGTGCTGGTGCTGATGTTTATCCTGATCGCCATTACCAGGTTCCCGGCCTGCAAGGGCAATAAGCCGGCCAACAGCAAGCCCGGTAGCCTGCGTCAAAGCCTGGGGCGGCTGTGGCGTAACCCGCGCTTTACCTTTGGCGTACTCGCGCAGTTTCTGTATGTGGGCGCCCAGGTGGGGGTGTGGAGCTTCACCATCCGCCTGGCCATGCAAATGGGCGGCATGAATGAACGCAGTGCTTCATGGTTTCTGCTCACCACGTTTGCCGCCTACTTTGTCGGCAAGATGATCGCCAACTTGCTGATGCGCCGACTGCACCCGGCCAAGGTCCTGGCGATGTACGGCGTGCTGTGCATCGTGCTGCTGGCCTACACCATTCTGGTGCCGAACATCTCGGCGGTGTACGCAGCGGTGGGCGTGAGCATTTTCCTCGGCCCTTGCTGGCCGACCATCTACGGCTTGACCATCGATGGCCTGGGTGAAGACACCGGCGTTGGCGGTTCCTTGCTGGTAATGAGCATTGTCGGCGGCGGGGTGATTCCGATCTTCCAGGGCCTGTTGTCCGACGCCAGCGGGGGCAACATGCAGTTGGCCTACAGCGTGCCGTTGCTGTGCTTTATCGTGATCGTGATCTATGCGGTCAAATGCCTGCGCCAGTCAGACATCGTCCCGCTGGGTTCGGCAGCCGCGGTGGCCTCATGAATACGCATATGCCGCTGTATCGCGCGGTGTTTGGCGAGCAGGAAAAGATCCTGTTGCAGTCTGGGGATTTCAAGGTCAGCGCCTGGACGTACCCGTCCGGCGTGCTGGCGGTGAGCCTGGAGAACAGTCGTGGGCGACTGGTGGTTCTGCCTTATCAGGGGCAGATGATCTGGTCGGCACTGTTCGACGGTCGCGACCTGACCATGAGCAACCTGTTTGAACAGCCCCGTCCCAGCCCAACGATCATCGATACCTACGGCTGCTTCATGTTCCACAGCGGCCTGCTGCGCAACGGTTGCCCGGCGCCGGATGATACCCATGCCTTGCACGGTGAAATGCCCTGCGCGCCCATGGACACGGCGTGGCTGGAAATAGGCGAGGGCTTTGTGCGCCTGGGCGGCTCGTACCAATACGCCAAGGGGTTCGGTGATCGTTACCGGGCGTGCCCCAGCGTGACACTGCGCGCCGATTCGGCCGTGTTCGACATCGACATGGACGTGACCAACTTGGCCGGCAAGCCCATGGACCTGATGTACATGGCCCACATGAACTACGCCTATGTGCCCGGCGGGCGGTTCGTGGAGCCGCTGGGCATGCAGCGCCTGCGCCTGCGTACCAGCGTGCCGGACCACGTCAAGCCAACACCCGACTGGAGCGCCTACATGGCGCAGTTGGCCGAGCATCCAGCGCAGTTGGCCTGCCTCGATCAGCCGGCGTTGTACGACCCTGAGATTGTATTTTTCTTCGACGACGTGGGTACCGACGCTACGGGCCACGCGCACTTTCTGCTGGAGCATCGCGATGGCGCGGCGTTCTACACCCGTTACCGTCCCGAACAGTTCGAGCACGCTGCACGCTGGATTCTGCACACGCCGGATCAGCAAGTGGCGGCCTTCGTGCTCCCGTCAACCTGCGAGCCCGAAGGCTATAACGCCGAGAAAGCCAAAGGGCACGTGCGTCAGCTGGCAGCCGGGGCCAGCGCTTCGTTCAGCGTGACCACCGGCTACTTGAATGCGCAGGAGCGGCAGAGGTTGTTGGGTTAAACCAGCAATTGCGCGCCGCTGGCCTGAATGGCGTCCTTGTAGGCGCGGGGGATTTTCTTGTCGCTGACCACGTACTGAAAGTCCCCCAGGGTCGCGAAGTGTGCGGTGCGCACCGTGTCGAACTTGCTGAAGTCGGCGAGCAGCACCCGTTGCTGGGCCTGGCGCAGGACCTTTTGCTTGACCTCGACTTCGTTGAAGTTGAAGCAGGTCACACCGAATTCCTGGCTGACGCCTGCGGCGGTGACGAAGGCCCACGTCAGGCGCACGCTGTCGAGAATGCTGCTTTCGGCACTGCTTTCAAACACCTGGTTCTTGCGGTGAAAGGTACCGCCGCATAACACGATGTGGCAGTTGGGCTTGTTCTGCAGCCTGAGCAGCACGTTCAACGAGCTGCACACCGCGGTGAACTCCAGCTCATCCGGGATGAAATCAATGACAAAGGGCGAGGTGGTGCCGCAGTCAAAAAATACCGTGTCACCGGGTTGTATCAACCGGGCGGCGAGTTTGCCGATGCGGCGCTTTTCCTCGACGTGGCGGGTGTCCTGGTCGGCAACCCGGTACTCGCTGGCCTCGCTGCTGACCCGGGTGATATGGCCACCGAGCAGGCGCAAGTGATCGGTGAAGTGGCTCAGGTCCCGGCGCAGGGTCATCTCGGACACGTCCAGCAGCGCCGCCATTTCCCTCAGGTGAATGGCGTTCTGGTCCTGCAAGGCTTGTTGGATAAGCTTGAGTCGCTCGGCTTTTCTACTGTCCACGGGTATTCCAGGGCTTGATTGTTTGTGTTAAATAAGTAACATTAAGTGTGAGTATTGTAACGTATTTTATGTGAGCGCTGTGACAAGCGGTACACGAACATTGGCAACATACAGGCAAGGACTCGTTAAATGAACACTCTTCAACCTGCAGCATTGGCGAAGTATATCGATCACACCTTGCTGGCTCCCGATGCCTCCCGTGAGCAAATCCGCACCTTGTGTGGAGAAGCCCAGGAACATGGCTTTTATTCGGTGTGCGTGAATTCAGGCCAGGTCCCTTATGCGGCGTCGTGCCTGACCGACGATAGCGTGGTGATTTGTGCGGTGGTGGGCTTCCCGCTGGGTGCCGGCCTGAGTGACACCAAGGCATTTGAAGCCCAACGGGCAATTGCCGCCGGGGCAGGGGAGATCGATATGGTGCTCAATATCGGTTGGTTGAAGGAAGGGCTGCTGGACGCGGTGCGCGATGACATTGCACTGGTCCACAAGGCCTGCGGCGCCGTGCCGTTGAAAGTGATCCTGGAAACCTGCCTGCTCGACGACGAACAGAAAGTCCAGGCGTGCGAGATCTGCCGGGATCTGGGCGTGGCGTTCGTCAAGACGTCCACGGGGTTCAGCCGCAGCGGCGCAACGGTCGAAGACGTGGCACTGATGCGCAAAACCGTGGGTGCAGGGGTTGGGGTCAAGGCGTCCGGTGGCGTGCGCGATTATGAGACGGCGATCAAGATGATCAATGCCGGGGCAACACGTCTGGGCAGCAGTTCGGGGATTGCGATTGTGGGCGGCGTGATGACGACGGCGAGCGGTTATTGATCCACATCGTAATGACTGAAGGCCCGCCTGTAACCTGATCCGCCAACTGCCTTGAACTCTGCCCGGCACCCGCGCTCGCAATAAGTAGGGCGCGGATTTTGCCGCGTGCCGTGTTCATTCAGTCAAGGGAGCAGACCATGGATACCTACAACATCAACAAGACCGGCACGGGTTGGGCACTGACCAAGCAGGGCTCGGCGCGGCCGTCGAAAACGGCGGAAACCAAAGAGGCGATCGTTGAGTTGGCGAAGGAGTTTCTCAGCGACAAAACGGCGTCGCTGAGGATTCACAGCATGGACGGGCGGATTCAGGAGGAGCGCACGTACCCGCGCAAAGCTGATCCGACACGATCTCCAGGTTAACCGAGTACCAATTGTGGAAGCGGGCTTGCTCGCGAAGGCAGGGGATCAGTCATTCATGTAGTGCCTGACACTCCGCTTTCGCGAGCAAGCCCGCTCCCACATTGGATTGGCGTCCTGCCTTAGAGAATCGGTTTGCCACCGGTCACGGCATAGCGCGATCCGGAGATGTAACTCGCCTCATCCGAGGCCAGCAGCACATAGATCGGTGCCACCTCCACCGGCTGCCCCGGGCGGCCCAGTGGCGTCTCGCTGCCAAAGCTGTTCACGTCCTCATCGGGCATGGTCGAGACAATCAACGGCGTCCAGATCGGCCCCGGGGCCACGCTGTTCACCCGGATGCCCTTGCTGCCCAAGAGTTGCGCCAGGCCGCCGGTAAAGTTGGCAATCGCGCCCTTGGTGGCGGCATACGCCAGCAACGTGGGCTTGGGCATATCGGAGTTCACCGAACTGGTATTGATGATCGACGCGCCGGCCTTCATATGTGGCAGGGCCGCCTTGCAGATGCGAAACATCGCGGTGATGTTGATATCGAAGGTCTTGACCCATTCTTCGTCGGGAATCTCTTCCAGGGTCTCATGGGTCATTTGAAACGCTGCGTTATTCACCAGCACATCGATACGCCCGAACTGCTCGACGGTCTGGTCGACAATGGCCTGGCAGGTGGCCTTTTGCGCGAGGTCTCCTGGCAACAGCAGGCACTGGCGGCCGGCTTCTTCCACCCAGCGCGCGGTTTCCCTCGCGTCCTCGTGTTCATCCAGGTAGGCGATGGCTACGTCGGCACCTTCACGGGCAAAGGCAATCGCCACGGCGCGGCCGATGCCGCTGTCGGCGCCGGTGATCAGGGCGATCTTGTTGGCCAGGCGGCCGGAGCCGGTGTAGCTCTTTTCACCGCAGTCAGGGTAGGGGTCCATCTTCTTCTGCGAACCGGGAACGGATTGGGCCTGGCTGGCGAAAGGTGGGCGTGGGTAGTCAGTCATCTCAATCTCCATAGATCACAACGGGTTCTATGGATTAGTAATTTTGCGCGCGGCAATAGTTGTAATCGATTCCCGCAAGGCCCGACGAATGGTTTGCGATCAACCGTGCTGGCAGGCATCGCCCAGGCGCGTGTAGTCCAGCTCATGGCGCACGCCGTGGCTGTCGATGTAGACCATGTGGCCTTTGACCGGACCGCACTCGGTGGATGATTCGGTACTGACCCGCACCACCTTGGCGATATCCAGGTCCTGAGAGTAGTCGTACGCCTCGCTGGCGGGTGCGCTGGCACTCACACTGGGCGCCGTGGCTTCGCCCTGGGCGATGGCCAGTGTGCTGAACAGGCCCAGCACGGCAATAAGCAAATAACGCATGAGAACCTCCGGCACCACGAAGGTGGTGGCTTGACTGTAGGGCCCATTCTACAAAGCGCCTGCCGGGGGGATGAACGCCTGCGGGCCAATAGCAGACATCAGCCAAATCGATGTGCGCAGGGGCTTATATTCATTTGAGAGCTACAGCTGATTTTTTATTACTTCCATAGCCCGATACCTCTGCGGCACAGTCGCTGCCTTTATTCCAGGCCCCGACTCAGGGGGTGTTGGCGGATGATTATTGAGACGGGCGATAGGTCTCGTAAGGGAGCAAGGCATGGGTGTCAGTCAGGCCCTCGGTTACCCATTGATTGGGCAGATGTTCCAAAAGGATTACCAGTGGTTGTGCAGTTCAGTCAGGCGAACCTTGGGGTGTCATCACAGCGCACAGGACATTGCCTCGGAAACCTTCCTGCGGGTGTTGTCGCTACCGGACCCCGCCGCTATTCGCGAACCTCGGGCGCTGTTGACCACCATCGCCCGGCGCCTGGTCTACGAGGGCTGGCGTCGGCAGGACCTGGAACGTGCCTACCTTGAAAGCCTGGCCCATGCGCCCGTGCCGGTGCACCCGTCACCCGAAGAGCGGGCGTTGGTCATCGAGGCCTTGCTGGCCGTGGATCGCCTGCTGGACGGACTGTCTGCCAAAGCCAAGGCCGCGTTTCTTTACCATCAACTGGACGGCCTGACCTACAGCCAGATCGGCGAGCGCTTGCAGGTTTCCACCAGCCGTGTGCAGCAATACATGGCCGATGCCTTCAAGCGCTGTTACCTGGCGATGGCCCAACCATGAGCCTTTTGCGCGCGGAAGAGGCCGTGGTGGAGGAGGCCGCGCGGTGGATGGCCCTGCTGCAATCGGAGCACGCCAGCACTCAGGAGCGGCAGGCCTTCGAGGCGTGGTGCGCGGCTGACATTCGTCACCGCCAGGTGATAGATCAAATGAGCAGTGGCATGGGGCTGTTGCGCAATCATGCATTACACGGAGTGCCCAGCGAGCGCCTGTTGCATAGCCTGAAAGCACCGTCCAGCCGTCGACGTTTTGTCGCTGGCAGCCTGGGTATCGTCGCGTTGGCAGCGCTGTTTCTCGGGCGTCGCCAAGGCTGGTCGGGCGATACCGGCGAGCTGTCCACCGGCACTGGGGAGCGTAAACACTTCACGCTGGATGACGGCAGCTTGCTGACGTTGAACGCACAGAGCCGGGCGATTGCGCGTTTCGACGCACACCAGCGTGTGCTGGAGTTACGGGATGGGGAGTTGCTGGTGGAGGTGGCCAAGGACCCGGCGCGGCCCTTCGTGGTGCAAACCCGACATGGCCAGATTCGCGCGCTGGGTACCCGATTCCTGGTGCAGCACGACGAAGCATCCACCCGTCTGGTGATGCTGCATTCGCGGGTCGAAGTGGTCACCCGGGAAGGCGCGCGCCAACTTGTGGAGGCGGGGCAGAGCATTCGGTTTGATGAACAGCACACCTTCGGCCTCGGACCGTTCAAGGGCGACGAAGCGGGCTGGAGCCAGGGACGCCTTGAAGTGCATGACCGGGCGTTAAGCGAAGTGATCGACAACCTGCGCAGCTATCGTCGCGGGATCCTGCGCCTCAGCCCTGACGTTGCGCAGTTGCGCCTGAGCGGCATTTATCCGCTGGACGATACGGACCGCACCCTGCAGTTGCTGCAGAACTCGTTGCCGATTCGCGTGACGTATCACAGCGCCTATTGGGTGAGCATCGAGGCCCGTTAAACCGGTTATAAACTCATAGCATCTTCGCCTAAACACCGGCCTATAAAAACGCGTCTGCCGCTGCTCATCCCCTGTAGACACATTCAACAGGGAGATTCTCGATGTTCTTATTCAAACAACAATTACCTCGACTGACGCTGGCGGCGGCGTTGGCGATGGGTGTCTGCAGTACCTGCGTAATGGCCCAGGAAGCGGCCAGCCAGGTGTTCAGCTTTGACATCGCCGGCGGCCCGCTCGATTCGGTGCTGCTGGATATCTCCCGGCAGACCGGCGTGATGATTTCGTTCAATCAGCAGTTGGTTCAGGGCAAGCGCAGCGCCCCCATTCGCGGAGACTTGGGCAGCCTGCAAGCGGTGGACAAGGCGTTGCAGGGCAGCGGCCTGCAGGTCAGCGATAGCGAGCAGGGGCTGACGGTGCACGCAGCGCCCGTGACCTCCACCAATGCTGTCCCGGCTGCGGAGAAAAGTACTGACTACCGTCTGGAAAAAGTCACGGTGACCGGCTCGGCGATTCGTCGGGTGGACGCGGAAACGGCCGTGCCGGTGACCATCCTGCGGGTCGAGCAATTGCGCGAGCAGGGTGTAAGCACTACCGAGGAGTTGATTAGCCGCATCTCGGCGAACCAATCTTCCGTTGGCTCCGGGCGTTCGGTGGGTTCCAGCAGCGGCGGTGCAGCGTTTGCAGACTTGCGCGGGATTGGCGCGAACAAAACCCTGGTGCTGCTCAACGGCCGGCGCCTGAGCAACAACGCCGTCAACACCACCAACGGCTCCGGGGTGGACTTGAATACCATCCCGTTCGCCGCCATCGACCGTGTGGAAGTGCTGCGCGATGGTGCGTCGGCGCTGTACGGCACCGACGCGATCGGTGGGGTGATCAACTTCATCACCAAGACCAGCCTGACCGGGGGCCAGCTCTCGACCAATTACGATTCGCCGACCCGCTCCGGCGGTGGTGACAGCCATAACTTCAGCGGCAGTTATGGGTTTGGCGACCTGGAAGACGACCGCTTCAACGTATTTGGCGTGGTCAGCTACGACAAGCAGACGCGCCTGGCCGCCAAGGACCGCGACTACACCTACAACTACCAGCCCGGTCGCGGCCTGGATTTCACCTCGGGCACTGCCGCCCCGGCGAACTGGAGCCAGGGCAGCAACGCGACCAACCCGCTGGCCGGCTCCGGCTGCAATTCCCCCGGGTTGCTGTCGCGCAATGGCATCTGCCGCCAAAGCCTGTGGAGTTACCTGGACCTGGTGCCGGAAACCGAAAAAACCTCGGCCTTTGCCAAAGCCACCGGCAAGCTGGCCGATGACCACACCGTGAGCCTTGAGTACTTCTGGGCGCGCAACGAAAACCGCACGCAGATAGGCCCGGGCACCCTGATGGGCGCCCAGGTCAATCCGGGTACGGCGTTCTATCCGGGCAACGGCATCACCCCGGGGCCCACCGGTTTCGCTCTGGATCCGACACAACCGGTGGATGTGAACTGGCGCGAAACCGACGCCGGGGCGCGCAAGCACGAAGATGACAACACCAGTCAGCGCCTGCTGCTGAGCTTCGAAGGCACCGTGGCGAACTGGGACTACAACGTCGGTGCGTCCTACAACCAGAACAAAGTGGTGCAAACCATTCTGGACGGTTATGTGAACGACCAGACCATCAGCCAGGGTATCGCCAACGGCGTGATCAACCCGTTCGGGCCGCAGAGTGAAGCGGGCAGGGCGTTGCTCGCCTCCAGCCGCGTCGACGGCGATTACGCCACCGCCGTTGGCCGGGTCAAATCCATCGACGGTCGCGTCAGCCGTGAAATCGGCGACTGGTTTGGCGCAGGTCCCACAGGCCTGGCGCTGGGTGGCGAGTACCGCAAGGAAGATTTTCACCAGGACTTCGCCCAATTCGCCGAGACCGTGCAGAGCCTCGGCGTAGACCCCAATGGCGCGGTGCGTGGCAATCGCAGCGTCTCGGCCGAGTACGCCGAGGTCAATGTGCCGGTGCTCGACAGCCTGGAACTGTCCGCGGCGGTGCGTCATGACAAATACAGCGACTTTGGCAGCACCACCAACCCGAAATATTCGTTCCGTTTTCAGCCATTCAAAGAACTGGTGGTTCGCGGCGCCTACAGCGAAGGGTTCCGTGCGCCGTCGCTGTATGAGTTGTACAACCCGACCTACACCAGCTACACCGTGGCCAACTACAACGACCCGCGCCTGTGCCCGGGCGGTACACCGGCCAATGGCGGGATCGGCAACCGCGACTGCGCCCAGCAGTTCCGCCGGCAAACGGGCGGCAACGGCAGCTTGAGCCCGGAAACCGCACGTAACGTGACCTTTGGCTTCGTGTTTCAACCCATCGAGCGCCTGAGTGCCGGCCTGGATTTCTGGTGGATCACCATCGCCAACCAGATCGCCGAATTCCCTGAGTCCTCGGTATTCGACGACCCGGATGCCTACGGCGACCGCCTGATTCGCAAGGCTGACGGCTCCATCGATCACATCGTTACCGGCCTTGCCAACCTCGGGGAAACCAAGACCAACGGTGTGGATGTGAGTTTCGATTACCGCTTCCCGAGCACCGCCATCGGTGACTTCGGGATCGGCCTGCAAGGCACCTACGTCAACGAATACAAATACCAACAGGAGCTCAAGGGCGACTACATCGACAAACTCGGTGATTTTCGGGGCGGCGAATTCTCCACCGCTGGCGCCGTTGCACGCTGGCGCCACAGCCTGACCGGCACCTGGGCCCGCGGGCCGCTGGGCGTCAGCCTGACCAACCGCTACACCAGTGGGTATCACGACTCGGACCCGGAAACCCATGATTCCGTAGGCTCCTACAACGTCTGGGACCTGGCGGGTACCTACAACTGGAGCAAGTCCCTGGCTGTGACCCTGGGCGCGAAGAACCTGTTCGACCGCGCGCCGCCGTTCAGCAACCAGACCTACGCGTTCCAGAGCGGGTACGACCCCAAGTACGCCGACCCGTTTGGGCGGATCCTCTATACCCGAGTCAGTTACAACTTCTGATTTTTCATCAGGTATCGACGCTGCTCTATAAATTTGGCTGGTCCGCTGCACCTACTTCCTAGGTGCAGCGTGATTCTCCTGTCCATAACCTTATTCCAAAACGGTATTTCCGCGCCTTTCATAAGACTCCTTATGATCACGTCATAACTCGTTATGACAAGTGGTCCTGATGAACGAATCAACCGTCGCCTTATCTCCTCTGTCCAGCGTTCCGCTGCATGCCCAACTGCGGGATTTGCTGCGCAGCCGCATCCTTGATGGTGAATACGCGCCGAATACCCAGATGCCTTCCGAAAGCGAGCTGGGATCGCGTTTCAAAGTCAGCCGCATCACCGTGCGTCAGGCCCTGGGTGATCTGCAAAAGGAAGGCCTGATCTACAAGATCCACGGCAAAGGCACCTTCGTTTCCAAGCCCAAGGCTTATCAGAACGTCAGCACCCTGCAAGGGTTGGGCGAGTCCATGACCGAGCGAGGCTATGAAGTGATCAACCGTCTGCGCAGCTACCGCTTTGTGCCCGCTGACAAGTTGGTGGCCGAGCGCCTGGGCGTGGAGGAGGGCACCACTGTCACGCAGATCAAGCGCGTACGGCTGATCAACCGCGAGCCGGTGTCGCTGGAAATCACCTACCTCAGCCAGGCCCTGGGTGAACGCCTGGAAAACGCCGACCTGGTGACCCGCGACATCTTTCTGATCCTGGAGAACGACTGCGGCCTGCAACTGGGTCACGCCGATGTGGCGATTGACGCGGTGCTCGCCGACAGCGAACTGACCCAGGCGCTGAACGTGGAGGCGGGTTCGCCGATCATGCGCATCGAGCGCCTGACCCACACCGCCGACGGCCAGCCGGTGGACTTTGAACACCTGTATTACCGCGGCGATGCGTTTCAGTACCGCCTGCGCATCGACCGTCAGCGAGGTAGCCGCCCGTGAGCCGCAAAACCCTGGAACTGGAATACGACATCGTGGTGATCGGCGGCGGCACCGCTGGCCCCATGGCAGCGATCAAGGCCAAGGAGGCCAACCGCGATTTACGCGTTCTGTTGATCGACAAGGCCAACGTCAAGCGCAGCGGCGCCATCAGCATGGGCATGGATGGGCTGAACAACGCGATTATTCCAGGCCACTCCACGCCGGAGCAGTACACCAAGGAAATCACGATCGCCAACGACGGCATCGTCAACCAGGCGGCGGTGTATGCCTACGCGACCCACAGCTTTGAAACCATCGAGCAGTTGGACCGCTGGGGCGTGAAGTTCGAGAAAGACGAAACCGGCGATTATGCGGTGAAAAAAGTCCATCACATGGGCGCTTACGTGCTGCCGATGCCTGAAGGGCACGACATCAAGAAAGTGCTGTATCGCCAGCTCAAGCGGGCGCGAGTCAACATCACCAACCGGCTGGTCTGCACCCGTTTGCTGACCGACAGCGAAGGCGCAGTGAACGGCGTGATGGGGTTTGACTGCCGTACGGCCGACTTCCAGGTGATCAAGGCCAAGGCGGTCATCCTGTGCTGCGGCGCCGCCGGCCGCCTGGGCTTGCCGTCGTCGGGTTACCTGATGGGCACCTATGAAAACCCCACCAACGCCGGCGACGGCTACGCCATGGCCTACCACGCTGGCGCCGAGCTGGCGAACCTGGAGTGCTTCCAGATCAACCCGCTGATCAAGGACTACAACGGTCCGGCCTGCGCTTATGTCACCGGGCCCTTGGGTGGCTACACCGCCAACAACAAGGGTGAACGCTTTATCGAATGCGACTACTGGAGCGGGCAAATGATGTGGGAGTTCCACCAGGAGCTCGAAAGCGGCAACGGTCCGGTGTTTCTCAAGCTCGATCACCTGGCCGAGGAAACCATTCAGAACATCGAACAGATCCTGCACAGCAACGAGCGTCCCAGCCGGGGCCAGTTTCACGCCAACCGGGGCACCGACTACCGCAGCCAGATGGTCGAGATGCATATCTCCGAGATCGGCTTTTGCAGCGGGCATTCGGCGTCGGGCGTGTGGGTCAACGAGCGCGCCGAGACGTCGGTCAAGGGCCTGTATTCGGCGGGCGACATGGCGGCCGTGCCCCACAACTACATGCTCGGTGCGTTCACTTATGGCTGGTTCGCCGGTACCAACGCTGCAAGCTTTGTGGCCGGGCGCGAATTCAGCGCGGTGGATGCCCAGCAAGTAGCCACCGAGCAGGCGCGGGTCTACGCGCCGCTGGACCGCGAAACCGGCCTGCCGCCAGCCCAGGTCGAGTACAAGCTGCGGCGTTTCGTCAACGATTACCTGCAACCGCCCAAGGTCACCCGCAAGATGGAGATCGGCTTGCAACGCTTTGCCGATATCGAGCGCGACCTGGACCTGATGAAGGCACACAACCCCCATGAATTGATGCGCGCGATGGAAACCAGCGTGATTCGCGATTGCGCCGAAATGGCCGCCCGCGCCTCGCTGTACCGCGCCGAAAGCCGCTGGGGCCTGTACCACTACCGGGTCGACCACCCGCAACGCAACGACGCCGACTGGTTCTGCCATTGCCACCTGAAAAAGGGCGACGACGGGCAGATGGTCAGCTTCAAGAAACCCGTCGAGCCGTATGTAATTCCGTTGGATGCCGAAGAGCTGCAGGCCTACGACCGCCTGCGGGTCGGCGCCCACGCGGCTGCCTGAACCTGCGTTGCACCGCTACAGCCAGAGAGCGCAAAAGCGCCAAGGACACCGTGAAATGGCCTATCAGCCCCAGGAAATATTCTTCCGCTCCAACGCCCCGGTGACGGTGGATGAAGACAAGTGCATCGCCGAAAAAGGCTGCACGGTCTGCGTCGACGTGTGCCCGATGGACCTGTTGGCGATCAATCCGGCAACGCAGAAAGCGTATATGGCGTTCGATGAATGCTGGTACTGCATGCCCTGTGAAAAAGATTGCCCCACCGGCGCAGTCAAGGTCGAGATCCCGTACCTGCTGCGCTGAGATCTGCCGCAAACGCCATCCGCCAACCCCGGACGCCATCCGAGTGACACCCCCTCGTTTCCCACCACGCCAGACCGTGGCGGAGACGACTCTTTCAACCATGATTCGAGGGGAATTACCCAATGTTATCGCGCGCAACCTTGGCCGGCCTGGTGCTGGCTTCCTTGAGCCTGTCGGCTCAGGCCCAAACGATCCGGGTAGCCATCGGCACCCAGGACACCACCATCAACTGTGCGGCGGGCGGCTTGCTGATCCGCGAGCTGGGGCTGTTGGACAAGTACCTGCCACACGACGGCAAGTACAAGGACGCTACCTACGACGTGCAGTGGAAAAACTTCACCAGTGGCGCGCCGCTGACCAATGAAATGGTCGCCGGGAAACTGGACTTTGGCGCGATGGCCGACTTCCCCGGCGCCTTCAATGGCGTGGCGTTCGAGGCGGCGGGCAAGCACAGCCTGTTTATCAGCGTGTTGTCGGGCAACATCAAGGGCAGCGGCAACGGCATCGTGGTGCCGATCGCTTCCAGCGCCCAGTCCCTGGCCGACCTGAAAGGCAAGACCATCTCCGTGCCATTCGCCTCGACGGCCCATGGCATGTTGCTGCGCGCTGTTGCGGCCCAGGGGTGGGACCCGCTCAAGGACGTCAACATCATTGCCCAGGCGCCCGAAGTGGCGGGCTCGGCGTTGCAGGCCAACAAGATCGACGCCCATGCCGACTTTGTGCCGTTTGGCGAACTGTTCCCCAACCGGGGTTTCGCCCGCAAAATCTACGACGGCTCGCAATCCGACACCCCGACGTTCCACGGCGCGCTGGTGGACCAGCGTTATGCCAAGCAGTACCCGGAAGTGGCCATCGCCTACCTGCGCGCAAGTATCGAGGCCAATCAGTTGCTGGCCGCAGAACCGGAGAAGTACAGCGAGCTGATCGAAAAAGTCACCGGCGTCGAAGCCGAGGTCAACTATCTGTTCCATGGCCCACTGGGCGTGCAGACGCGCGACCTGAGCTGGAAACCCGAATACCGCCAGGCCGTGGGCACCGCGATCGACACCCTCAAGCTGCTGAAAAAGGCCGACCGTGGGCTGGACCTCAATACCTTTATCGATGACCAGTACATCCGTGCCGCGTTCAAGGCATCTGGCCTGGACTATGAGGCGCAATTGGGCAATTACACCCAATCCCCGCTGAAGGCCAACGATGCCCTGACCGGGAAACCGATCAGCGACTGGAAGCATGTGGCGCAAATCTGGGTCAAGGGTGAGCCCAAAGTGCGCGATTACGCATCGGCCGAGGCGGCGTTTACCGCCCTGGACAGCCTGAACAAACAAGGCAAAGCGGTGCGCGCGGTCTATGCCCAGGCCCAGGACAGCGGCATCAAGCTGTTGGCCAGCCAGGCGTGGTTTGCGAGCAATCAGCAAGGCCAACTCAGCGCGTTCCTGCTCAAGGGGCAGGCGCAGCAGTTCGCCCAGGCTCAGGGCGGCAAGGTGTTCAACTTTACCGACGCCGGCGCGCAGGCCGTTGCCGGTCGCTGAGGGAGCGTGTTCATGACAAGCACCCCATGGCGCTGGCTACCCAAGGCCGCTTCATTGCTGTTGTGCCTGCTGTTCTGGCAGTTGGCGGCCAGCCAGCACTGGAACCTGTGGCTGGTGACCTTTGCCAATGTGCCCACGCCGGGCTCCGTGGTGCAGGCCGCCCTTGGGCTGGCGGACTCGGGCAAGCTCGCCAGGCACCTGAGTGCGAGTTTGACCCGGGTGTTTGAAGGCTACCTGGCGGCCGCAGTGGTGGGCATCGGCCTGGGCATTGCGATTGGCCGCTGGAAGTGGGCGGAAGACCTGCTGTTGCCGCCATTGGAGGTGATTCGGCCTATCCCGGCGGTGGCCTGGATTCCGCTGGCGATCCTGATGTTCCCGTCGTCGGAGCTGTCGATGATCTTCATTACCTTCACCGGCGCGCTGTTTCCGGTGCTGCTCAACACCGTGCATGGCGTGGAGGGCGTCGACCCACGGCTGATCGCTTCGGCGCGCAGCCTGGGGGCAGGGCGCCGGGCGATCCTGCTGGAAGTGATCCTGCCAGGCGCGGCGCCGAGCATCATCACCGGCCTGGCCATCGGCATGGGCACTTCCTGGTTCTGCCTGGTGACGGCGGAAATGATCTCCGGCCAATACGGCATCGGCTATTACACCTGGGAGTCCTACACCATCCAGAACTATGCCGACATTGTCGTCGGCATGCTGTTGATCGGGGTGCTGGGCATGGGCAGCAGCCTGTTGGTCAAGCGCCTCGGTGCACTGTTCACCCCCTGGCATCGACCACGAGGTAAAGCCTGATGAGTCAACTTGAAGGGCGTGTCGAGATTCGCGGCTTGTCTATTGTATTGGGCGAAAAGCAGCAGGCATTCGAGGCGGTGAAAGCGTTGGATTGCAGGATCGAGCCGGGCCAGTTTGTGTGCATCCTCGGGCCGTCCGGGTGTGGCAAGTCGACCTTGCTCGGCGCGCTGGCCGGGCACCTCACGCCGAGCCAGGGCACCCTGGAAATGGACGGCGAGTCGGTTGCCGGGCCGTCCCAGCAGCGCGGCATGGTGTTTCAGCAACACACACTGTTCCCATGGCGCTCGGTGCGCGAAAACGTCGCCTTCGGCCTGAAGATGCGCGGCGTGGGCAAGGCCGAGCGTCTTGCTGCCGCCGATGACATTCTTCAACTGGTGGGCCTGGAAGATTTTGCCGAGCGCTGGCCCAACCAGCTGTCTGGCGGTATGCAACAGCGGGTGGAAATCGCCCGGGTGTTGATCAATCGCCCCGGCCTGCTGCTGATGGACGAACCCTTCGGCGCGCTGGATGCCTTGACCCGCATGAAGATGCAGGCGTTGCTGCTGGACATCTGGACGCGTATCCGCACCACCGTGGTGTTTGTCACCCATGACATCGACGAAGCGTTGTTCCTGGCCGACCGCATCCTGGTCATGAGCCCACGGCCCGGGCGCATCATCGAAGACTTCCTGCTGACCTTCCCGAGGCCGCGCAGCACCGAATTGATGACCTCGCCGGAATTTACCCACCTCAAGCGCCATTGCCTTGAGCTGTTGCACCACGAAGACGGGCGCCAGTTGCCACGGCTGAACCCACTCGGGCTCCCCAACGATCACCCAAGACCGCGATTTGCCATATGACCTATGAAACCGAAAACCCCGACATCGAAGCCCTGCGCCCCCGGCTGCAAGCGCCGGATGCCGGCATGCGCCGGATCGCCCTGATTGATCTGGCAGACCTGGAAGACCCCGACGGACTGGTATGGCTGGTGGACAGCCTGCGCCACGACCCGGCCACCGATGTGCGCGCCCAGGCCGCCAGCCTGCTGGAAGCCTGGGAGGAAGACGAAGTGGTCGAGGCGCTGTGCCAGGCGCTGACCGACACCGAGTTATCGGTGCGTGACGCAGCCGCCCAGAGCTTGAGCGTGCTCAAGACAACACAGGCGGGCCGACTGCTATTGCCCTGGACCACCCACGCCGACGTCAGTGTGCGCACGGCGATATTTCGTGCCTTGCGCGAGTTGCGCCTTGAAGCTGCGGCGCCGTCGGCACTGTTAGCGCTGAAGGATGCCGATGCTGGCGTACGCCGCGAAGCGGTCGGCGTGCTCGGCTGGCTAAAGCACCTGCCGGCACTGGAGGCCTTGGCGATATTAGCCAGCAGCGACCCGGACACCGAAGTCCGGCGCGCCGCCACCGGCGCCCTGGGTCTTGCCAGTGATGAGCGGGTGCTACCCGCGCTGTTTGAAGCGTTGCAGGACGTCACTTGGCAAGTGCGGGAGGAGGCGGCGACTACCCTGGGCAAAGTCGGCAGTGCCAGTGCAGGCGACGCCTTGCTCAAGGCGCTGGCCGATGACTACTGGCAAGTCCGCCTGCGCGCCACCCGCAGCCTGGGTCGCTTGCGCTATGCCCCGGCGTTGCACGGGCTGGTCCTGACCTTGGGCCATAGCATCAGCAATCTGCGTAAGGAAGCCGCTCTGGCACTGGGCGAATTGGGTGATCGCCAAGCCCTGGGTCCGTTGCGTGATGCCGCCGACGATGGCGACCCGGAAGTGCGCAAGGCGGTCCGCATTGCCTTGGTGCAACTGCAATGAACAGCGCACCGAAAAGCATTGGACGCGATGATGAAGGACGCTTGAGGCTGGAATGGCATGAAGGCGTGCAATGGATCGACCATGCCCGTCTGCGCCGTGAATGCCCGTGTTCACAGTGCAGGGCCTTTCGGTTGAGAGGCATGCTGCCACTGGTTTCAGACCGTGTTCGGGTACTGGAAGTACATCCCCAGGGGTATGGCGTGCAGTTGATCTTCAGCGATGGGCATCAGCGGGGGATTTACCCGTGGGCCTATTTGGCGGGCATGGGGCTTCAGGCTGAGGCCCCCATTTCCACTGCTCAGGTACGCGGCTGAGGCTGCAGGTGCGCCGGCAGGCGACGCAGCGTCCACCACACGGTGAGCATCGCCGCCACAGCGCTGAGTGCGATGCCGATCAACATCGGCGCCGGTGTGTGGTCGGCGAACAGGCCGGCCAGGGACATGGCCACGGCCGCGGTGATCATCTGGATCGCGCCCAACAATGCCGATGCGGAACCGGCGACGGCGCCGTGATCTTCCAGGGACAACACGCCGGCCGCCGGCAATAGCAGGCCGAGGAAACCAAAGCCGATAAACAGCAGCGCCATCATCAATGGCAGGCTGTTGCCCCACAGTGTGGTAAGGGCGAGCAAGGTCATGACGGTCGCCACGCCGGCCACCGACCAACGAATCAGAGGGGCCAAACCGAAGCGGGCACTCAAGCGCGCCGTCAGTTGGCTAAGGGCAAAAAACGACGCTGCGTTGAGGGCAAAGCACAGGCTGAATTGCGTCGGCGTGAGCCCGTAGTACTCGATGTACACGAACGGCGCGCTGCCGATGAACACGAAAAACGTCGCCAGGCCAAAGCCGCCCACCACCGACAACCCGGTAAACACCGGATCGCGCAGCAACGCGCCGTAGCTGCCGAACGCATTGCCCAGGGTCTTGCCGAGGCGGCGTTCGGCGGGGTGGGTTTCCGGCAGTTGCACGGCGGTCATGATCAGGCACAGCACTGCGGCCACACCCAGCACCAGAAACACTTCGCGCCAGCTCCACACCGCGATGATCAGGCTGCCCGCCAGTGGCGCGAGGATCGGTGAAATACTCACCACCAGCATCAACAACGCCATCAAGCGTGCGGCTTCATGGCCGGTGTACAAGTCACGGACAATTGCCCGGGGAATCACCATCCCGGCACAGGCGCCAAAGGCCTGCAACGCCCGGAAGCCGATCAGCGCTTCGATGGAGGGGGCGAGGGCGCAACCAATGCTGCCCACGATAAAAATCACCAGGCCGGCATAGATCGGCGGTTTGCGCCCGAACACATCGCTGATCGGGCCGTAGAACAGCTGGCACACACCGATGATCATGAAAAACACCGTCAGGCTCATCTGCACCGCAGCGGGCGAGGCATGCAGGCTGGCACCCAGCGTTGGCAAAGCCGGCAGGTAGATGTCGATGGCAAACGGGCCGACGGCGGTGATCAACCCCAGCAGCAGGGCGAGGTGGGCGATACTTCGAGACATGGTGATTCCGGACGGCGGTAAAAAAGAGCGGCCAGCTTAGTGATCACCCTTGGTGCATACAAGCCGGTGTTTACAGACTCACTACATAGTTATGAGGGGCTGGGTGTCGCCGATAACCCCTGGTCAGGACATAATCGCGTAACCTATTGATTTAACTCAACTAAATATCCATTTAGTCGAGTTAAGTATTTCGTGAGCTTAAGGCTGGGCGAGGGCGCGTGTTCGGCGTTCGCTGATGCGTTCAACCGCCAGCATATGCTCGGTGCCCCATTGGCAAAGAGGCCCCAAGGCCTTGGCCAGGGAGCGCCCGAATGGGGTCAGGGAGTATTCGACCTTCGGCGGGATTTCCTTGAAGTCGATGCGATTGATGATTTCATCGCGTTCCAGCTCCTTCAACTGCTGGATCAGCACCTTATCCGTCACGCCGCCAACTGCACGCCGCAGTTCGCCATAACGGTGAACTTCATGGGCCAGGTGGAACAGGACCAAAGGTTTCCATTTCCCGCCAATCACCGCCAGGGCGGCGTCGAGCCCGCAATTAAAGGTGCTATTCGACATGTGTGTGCCCTCAGGCTGGGTACTTACCAAAAGGTGCATACTATTCAAAACAATAGCGCGGATCTACGCTTGAGCCTCAATATTTCTGGGAAACACTCATGAACAGGCTCAATGGAAAAATCGCAGTCGTCACCGGTGGCAACAGCGGGATTGGCTTGGCCAGCGCCATACGTTTTGCGGCCGAAGGTGCACAGGTCGTTATCGTCGGACGTCGCCAGGAGGAACTGGACAAAGCGTTGGTCCTGATCGGGCATGACGCCGTTGCAATCCAGGGCGACATTTCAAATCTGCAGGATCTGGAGCGGGTATTCGCGCAGATCAAAACCAACAAAGGCCACATTGATGTGTTGTTTGCCAATGCTGGCCTGGGAGATCTGGAACCCATCGGATCGATCACCGAGGAATCATTTGATCGCACGTTTGGCGTGAACGTGAAAGGCACGCTATTCACGGTTCAAAACGCGTTGCCATTGATGAGCGCCGGCGGTTCGATTGTGCTGACAGGTTCGACGACCGCTTCGATGGGCACCGCAGCGTTCAGCGTGTACAGCGCCTCGAAAGGTGCACTGCGAAACTTTGCCAGAAGCTGGGCGTTGGATCTGCAAGGCACGGGTATTCGGGTCAACGTGCTTTCACCTGGGCCAACGACAACGCCTGGTTTGGACCGAGCGCTTTCGGGAACCGGCCAGAAGGATGCGATTGTCGATTCGATGGTGACACGTGTGCCGTTGGGTCGTATGGGTTTGCCAGATGAAGTGGCGAATGCGGCATTGTTCCTTGCGTCGGATGAAAGCAGCTTCATGACAGGCAGCGAGATGTTTGTGGATGGTGGTTTCGCTCAGGTGTGATTCAGGGTCATCGGCCAAATCGAGATGGGGTGGGTTTGGCCGATGAGGAGCGTGGTGCGCTGGCTGAAATCTGGTTGGCACTGCCCCTGATAATGAATCATATGATTACGCATAATGTATATTATGTTAAATGATGTGTCATAGTCACAAGTACGCCGCGTACAAAACCTGGGCCAGATGCTCCCAGGTTTTTCTTCAACCGCCGTGTCCCTGCGTACCCACTTCACTTCACCTTGCCGTCGCCTCAAGTACCACTTTTGACTTTACTCCAGATCCGCGTACGCACCCGCTCCATCTTCAGTGGCAACGGCTCCAAAGGAAACAGCGTATCCAGCACCGCTTTCGAAGGATAGACACCGGGATTGTCCCTGACCTTTTCATCAACCAGGCTCCGGGCATCCTTGTTGGCGTTGGCGTAACTGAGATAATTGGAGGACTGCGCAATCACTTCCGGGCGCAGCATATAGTCGATGAATGCAAGCCCTTGCTGAGGGTTCGGCGCATCGCTGAGCAGCACCAGGCTTTCGACCCAGACCGGCGCGCCTTCCTTGGGGATGCTGTACTGAATGTTCCTGCCATTGCCGGCGGCGTCGGCAGCTTTCCTGGCGTCCATTACGCCGCCGGCCCATCCCACTACGGCGCAGATATTGCCGTTGGCCAAGTCCGTGATAAACCGTGAGGAATCGAAGTAGCGAATATGCGGGCGCAGCTTCAGCAGCAACGCCTGGGCTTTTAAATAGTCATCAGGATTCTGGCTGTTATAGGGCAAGCCCAGGTAATGCAAGGCGATGGGGATGATCTCGCCTGGCGCATCCAGCATGGCCACGCCGCACTCGCCCAGTTTGGCGAGGTTTTCTTCCTTGAAAATCAAATCCCAGGAGTTGACCGGTGCGTCGCTGCCCAGGATCGCCCGGACTTTATCGACGTCATAGCCAATTCCCGTGGTGCCCCACAGGTAAGGCACGGCGTAGCGATTACCCGGGTCGTTGGTTTGCACCTTCGCCAGAATATCCGGATCCAGGTGAGACAGATTGCTCAGTTGCGCGCGATCCAGTTCCTTGAGCACACCGGCCTTGATCAGGTTCGGCAGCAGGTCGCCGGTGGCCACCACCACGTCATAACCACTGCGCCCGGCCATGAGCTTGCTCTGCATGACCTCGCTGTTATCGAACACGTCATACGCGGCCTGGGTGCCGGTCTGCGCCTGGAAGTTCTTCAGCGTGTCCGGGGCAATAAAGTCGTACCAGTTGTAGATATTGACTTTCGGTTCTGCGGCTTGAGCGCAAAGCACCATGCTGCTGAAGACCGCAGCCAGACTCCATTGCATGCATCGAATGACGATCATGAGAACTCCCGATTATTGTTATGAGGGGGGTAAAACGAGATCAGCGAATCAGCCATTCACGGCGCCCGTCGGCGTGTTCCATGGTGTCACCGGGGAGCGTCAGGCGGCGGTCGTTGAGGTAGTGATAATCCGTGCGGGCGGCTTGGACTTGGGTCAGGTCAAGGCTGATCATTTGCCGTGTTTCCTCGCGCCCGGCCTCGAATAGCACACGGCCGAACGGATCGACCACAGCGCTGCCGCCAGTAAACACCAGGCCGTCATCGCCCTGCCCCACGCGATTGACCATCACGCTGAACACTTGGTTTTCCTGGGCTCGGGCCATGATCGCGGTGCGATGCACCGGGCCGTAAGGGTCCATGTTGCCGTTGGTGATAATGATCAGCTCGGCGCCCAGTTGGGCGAGTGCGCGTGCGGTTTCCGGCAGTTCGATGTCGTAGCAAATCAGAATGCCGATACGCACACCGTTGAAAAGCACCGTGCCGAAGCGGTCACCGGGCGTGATGTCGCCCCGCTCCGAGGGCCACAGGTGCGTCTTGCGGTAAGCCAATGAAAGCCCATCAGGCGTGATCAATACGGAAGTGTTGTAGAAGACACCCGCATCATTCTCGACCAGGCCGATGACCACCGAAACACCCCGTTCGCGTACTGCCTGTTGCACGGCTTGCAGCGTCGGGCCTTCGAGGGTTTCTGCAACCGTTGCCAGCTGAACACCGGCGACGAAGCCCATCAAATGGGTTTCAGGAAACACCAACAGGTCGGTGTCCGCGTCGCAGTGGGCGATGGCTTCCAAGGTACGCCTCAGGTTATAGGCGGTATCGCCATCGCGACCGGCTAACTGCATGAGTTCAATGTTCATGGCTGATCCTTGCGTATAGTTGAGGCCGTGCTGACACCGTGTGTACGCAGGCCTGAAACGAGTATGGGCTGTACCCACCTGGCAAAAAATCACTTCGATGGGGTACCCCCGAATGGGTAGTGAGATGAATCTGACGTTGCAGGACGTGGCTTGGCATGACTCGGTCGGCCGGTTGATCGAGACCCTGGACCGCCCGCACTTCTGGCGATCAATGGCGCGTTTGCTCGGCAGATATGTGCGGATGGACACCTGGGTGGTGCTGATCTTCAGCAACGGCAGGCCTCAGGTTCTCGCTGAATCCCAGGATGAAGATGGCAGCAGCGATTCGCTGTTCCAGGACTACCTCAAAGGGCTCTACCTGCTCGATCCCTTTTACCTGGCCAATCGGGAATCGCCGAAAAGCGGGCTGTTCCCACTGGATGATGTCGCCCCGGAATGTTTCGAGCAGACCGATTATTACCAACGCTACTTTCGCCTGAACGTGGTGGCTGACGAGATTCATATAAACGTGCAACTGGACCTTGAGCGGACCCTGAGCCTGTCACTGGGTAGCCACTGCCGCTTCAGCCAGGAGCAAATCGCCTTATTGAGGCTGATCCAGCCGTGGGTGGCCGGGTTGATGCGCCAGCGTTGTGTGTTTGAACAGGAACTCAGGAGCACACCGGAACCGGCAGCGGACTGGCAGGAGCGTCTGCAGTCACCCACGCCGCAAATCAGCTCCGCGCTGTCGGTCCGCGAAGCAGAGGTTGCCCAATTGATGCTCAGTGGCTGCTCGAACAAAGAGATCGCGCGCAAGCTGGCGATCTCGGCCGAAACCGTGAAGGTGCACCGCCGGCACCTGTACAACAAGCTGGGGATCAAGTCCCAGTCCGAGCTATTCCTGTTGTTTCTCCAGGCTCAGGACTAGGCCTTCAAGGCTGAGGTGCCCAACCGACTTTCGCCATCGCCGCCAACAACTGGTCAGGCTTGAGTGCCAGGGCTTTTCTGCCGCGACCTTGCACGTCGTCGGCGGCCAACATCGCGTTGAGGATCGCCTCCTCCACAGCATCCGCTGCGGCCACGAACAAGGCCGTCATGTAGTCGTTGTTGACCATTTTCAATGGCGTCGTCGCGGGGCCCGGATGCCCCAGATTGGCAACCGGCAGGCCGCTGTTGCCTACCGAAAACGCGATGAAGATATCCCCGCTGTCGTCTTCCGTGCCGCCGCCGACCCTTGCCAATCCGATGCTCGCTCGCTGGGCCAGGCGCGTGCACTGATGAGGCAGCAATGGTGCATCGGTAGCGATCGTGATCACGATGGAACCCATGCCGGGCACGCCGACATTCACCGGGCCATCGTAGGGCGAAGGTATGTCTTTCAATACGCTGCCCACGGGGTAACCCGCGACACGCAATGCACCGCGCGCACCATAGTTGGCCTGCACCAATGCACCGACGGTCCAACCCCCCTCCTCGCTGCTCAGGACCCGCGATGAGCTGCCAATGCCACCTTTGAACTCATGGCAGATCATCCCGGTGCCGCCGCCGACACAACCTTCCTGCACCGGCCCGGTACGGGCATCGGCCAGGGCGGCCTGGACATGTTCGGCGCTGACGTGTTGGTCCCAGATATCGCTGAGGATGCCGTCGTAGGTTTCCAGCACCACCGGCATGCACCAGTACGTGTGTTGCTTACCCATGTCGCGCTCAGCAGCCACCAGCGCATCGCGAACCACGCCGACGCTGTGAGTGTTGGTGTAGGCAATCGGCGTGGTCAGCAAACCCGCTTCGCGAATCCATTCAAGGCCGGTGGCGTCACCGTTGCCGTTCAGTACGTGAACGCCGGCAAAACACGGAGCCAAATGGGCTGCAATCGGCCGCGGCTCGATAATGGTCACACCGGTGTGTATCGAGCCATCGCGGCTTTCAGCATTGAGCGTGTGATGCCCCACCCGTACACCGGGCACATCCGTGATGCCGTTGAACACCCCGGGTGTGCCTGTACCGATTGCGATGCCAAGGTCTCGTAAGCGCATGTTTTAACTCTCAATAGTCGAGTGAAGAACGTGCTACGAGTCTAGGTTGGGGACTGTCCGCTGGCGATAACCCCCAATTGTTACCCCGGGGGCGTTAGGTCGGCATCAGGCCGCCCAGGCGGGGCAATAGCCAGTCCTCAAAAAAGCTTCGCGATTGTCCAGCTGTCACCGCGTTGCTAAACCAACAGCATGGGCTGCTATCGATCGATAGCCTGGTCCAGCAGAAACGAGCTCCCCCACTCCAACGACCCCAACCCCAAATGCGCCGCCACCGTCTGGCCAATATCAGCAAAGCTTTCACGCTCCCCCAACCACCCCGCCGCCACGCCCGCACCATAAGCCAATACAGGCACATGCTCGCGGGTGTGATCGCTGCCCGGGCGAGAAGGATCACAACCGTGGTCGGCGCTGATGACCAGCAAAGTCTGCGGGTCCATCAACGCCAATAACTCCGGCAACCTGCGGTCGAACGCTTCCAGCGCGGTCGCATACCCGGCCAGGTCCCGGCGGTGGCCGTAGAGCATGTCGAAGTCGACGAAGTTGGAAAACACCAGGCTGTTGTCTGGCGCTTCCCTGTAAGCCTTGAGCGTGGCATCGAACAGCGCGTCGTTGCCGTCGGCCTTGTACAAGCGACTGATGCCTCGGTGCGCGAAAATGTCGCCGATCTTGCCCACCGCATGAACGGTGCCGCCCGCGTCGCAGAGATGATCAAGCAATGTCGCCGATGGCGGTGGCACGGTGTAGTCGCGGCGATTGCCGGTGCGGCGAAACTCACCCGCGTGTTCTCCGGTGAACGGTCGGGCAATGACCCTGCCAACGGTGTATTCATCGCACAGGGTGCGCGCGATTTCACACACCCGGTACAACGCCTCAAGCCCGAAATGGCTTTCATGGGCGGCGATCTGCATCACGCTGTCGGCGGAGGTGTAGCAAATCGGCTGCTTGCTGCGGATGTGTGCCTCACCCAACTCGTCCAGCACCGTGGTACCCGAGGCATGGCAGTTGCCCAGGATGCCCGGCAAGCCTGCCCGTTCAATCAGGTCGGCCAGCAACTGTGGCGGGAAGGAGTTGACCGGCTTTTCGAAATAACCCCAGTCGAACAACACCGGCACGCCCATCATTTCCCAATGCCCGGACGGTGTGTCTTTGCCAGACGATTGCTCCCGTGCGTGGCCGAAGGCACCGCTCGGTGCAGCGTCGCCCCAGTTGCCCGGCAACGGTCCGTTGCCACTGGCCGCCGCTGCAGCCCCCAATCCCAAGCGTCCCAGGTTCGGCAGGGACAACGGCCCTCGGCGTAGCGGCCCATCAGCTTCGCCACGGGCGCACGCCTCGGCGATGTGGCGCAAGGTGTCGGCGCCCGAGTCGCCAAAAAGGGCGGCGTCGGCACTGGCACCGATGCCCAACGAATCCAGCACCAACACGATGGCCTTGCTCATAGTCTTTCCTGGATCAAATTGCGTTCGGCCAGACGTTCACCGCCTAATCGATAGGCTGCGCGCAAGGCGGATGCCCCCTGTTCGGCCTGCTCTGTATTGCGCGCGTGTACCCAGCCCAAGGGCCTTTGCGCGCTCACCTGTTCACCGACAAAGGCCAACTCGCTGAAGCCGACCGACAGGTCCAGCACGTCGTCTGGATGACTGCGCCCGCCGCCCAATGCCACCACCGCCAAGCCCACCGCCCGGGTGTCGATCTCGCTGACGAAGCCCGCCTCCTCGGCCCATACCGGTACCGACACGGCGGCCTTGGGTAAATGCGCATCGGGGTTGTGGGCAAAGCCCTGCGGGCCACCCAGGGCACTGACCATTTGCTCGAAGCGCTGCAAGGCTGCCCCGCTCTGCCAGGCCTGAAGCAATTGATCACGGGCCTGAGCCTCATCCCTCGCCAGGCCGGCCATCGTCAGTACCTCGGTAGCCAGGGCCAAGGTCACCGCCCACAGGCGTTCACTGCGCACCTCGCCCTTGAGCAGTGCTACCGCTTCGGCAACCTCCAGGGCATTGCCGGCACTGCGGGCCAGGGGTTGGTTCATGTCGGTGATCAGGGCGCGGGTGTTGACCCCGGCACCGTTGGCCACGGCTACGATGCTGGCGGCCAGCTCGCGCGCCTGTTCGGGCTCGGCCATAAATGCACCGTTGCCGGTCTTCACATCCATGATCAATACGTCGAGGCCGGCGGCGAGTTTCTTGCCGAGGATCGATGCGGTGATCAGATCAATCGACTCGACCGACCCGGTCACATCGCGGATCACGTACAAGCGCTTGTCCGCAGGGGCAAGGTTGGCCGTCTGGCCGATGATGGCGCAACCGACCTCGGCTACCACCGTGCGCAACCGTTCAGGGCTGGGTTGGCAGTCGTAACCTGGGATGCTCTCAAGCTTGTCCAGGGTGCCGCCGGTGTGCCCCAGGCCACGCCCGGAAATCATCGGCACGTAACAGCCGCAGGCCGCCAGCAAGGGCGCCAGCAGCAAGCTGATCATGTCGCCGACGCCTCCGGTGGAATGCTTGTCCACGACCGGCCCCGGCAGATCCCAACTCAATACTTGGCCGGAGTCACGCATCGCCTCGGTCAAGGCAATACGCTCGGTCACGTCCATGCCCTTGATGAACACCGCCATGGCAAATGCCGCCACCTGCCCATCGCTGAGACTGCCGTCGGCAATCCCGGTGACAAACCGTTGAATGTCCATCGCGGCCAGGGCGTGCCCGTCGCGTTTACGGCGAATCACTTCTTGTGGCAACCACATACTGTGCTCCTTACAGTGAGATGAAAAAGCCGACAATCGCCGCGCTCATCAGATTGGAAAGCGTGCCGCCGATCATGGCCCGCAAGCCCAGCCGCGCCAGTTCTTGGCGGCGTTGCGGGGCGATACCCGTCAGGCCGCCCAGCTGAATGGCAATCGAGGACAGATTGGCAAAGCCGCACAGGGCGAACGTGACGATCACTTGGGTGTGGACCGACAACAGCGGCACACCGGCCTCGGCGGCTTTGGCCGGGGTCAGGTAGTTGGCCAGGTCGGCATAGGCGACGAACTCGTTGAGGACCAGTTTTTCACCGATAAAACCGCCGGCCATGACCGCCTCGTGCCACGGCACCCCGAGCAGAAAAGCGATGGGCGCCAGCACATGCCCGAGCACCAGTTGCAGGGTCAACTGCGGGTAGCCAAACCAATTGCCGGCCCAGCCCAGTAGCCCGTTGAACAGGGCGATCAGCGCGATAAACGCCAGCAGCATGGCGCCGACTGACAGTGCCAGGCGCAAGCCAACCTGGGCCCCTTCGGCGGCGGCATCGATGATATTGGTGGGGCGATTCTCTGCCTGCCCCAGTTCCTCGATCACCTGTTCGGTGCGGGCTGATTCGGTTTCCGGCTCCATCAGCTTCGCCATCAACAGCGCACCGGGCGCTGACATGAAACACGCCGCGATCAGGTACTTGAGCTCCACCCCCAGCCCGGCGTAACCCAACAGTACCGAGCCGGCCACGGCCGCGAAACCGCCGACCATCACCGCGAATAACTCAGAGCGCGTCAGCTTGGCAATGAAGGGCCGTACCACCAGCGGCACTTCCGACTGACCAATGAAAATCGCCGACGTCACCACCATCGACTCGATGCGGCTGGTGCCCAGCAACAGGCGCAGCGCACCGCCCACCAACCGGATGATCCAGCCCATCACGCCGATGTAATACAGCACCGAGATAAAGCTGCCGAAGAACACGATCATCGGCAATACCCGGATCGCGAATACAAACCCACCGCTGCCGAACACTTCAAACATGTGCGGCGAACTCAGGCCGCCAAACAGAAACTCGATGCCTTTGTTCGCGTAGAGCTGCAGCGAGGCCACCGCCCCCGATAGCGAAGCCAGCACCGTCTGGCCCCAAGGCACGTACAGCGCAAAAGCACCGATCAACACCTGGATCAAAAACGCTACCGAGACGGTGCGCCAGTTGATAGAGCGGCGCTGATGGGATAAAGCAATGGCAATGAGAATAAGGGTCGCTATTCCGACAAGACTGATCATGCAGGCGTCTCAACAATGGACCAAGCGGACGCAGGCCCGAAGGCCTGCCCAGGATTAGAAAGCGTCGAAGGCGCCCGGCAGCAATTGCGCCAGGGTCCAGGTGCGCGTGGCGGCAGGGTCACTGCCCTGGCAAATCACCACCGCATCCTTGGCCATCAACTCCAGCATCACCTGGCGGCAGGCACCGCAAGGGCTTATCAGTGAAACGTTAGGTGCATAAACCGCCATCGCCTTGAAACTGCCCGGCGCATGGCCCTGGCTGATGGCGCTGAACAAGGCACTGCGCTCGGCACAGTTGGTCAGCCCGTAAGAGATGTTCTCCACGTTGCAACCCTGTACCACCTCGCCGTCGGCGGTCAGCAACGCCGCGCCGACCGGGAAATGGGAGTAAGGCGAGTACGTGCTCTCGGCGGCCCGCTTTGCCTGTTCCATCAAACGCTCTTCAATTGTCATGCACAGGGTCATCCCATCTTGTTGCGAGCACGGCCAGGGAGGCCGTGACGCTCTTGTGGTGTTATTTAAATAACAATAGATGTGATTATTCAATCTTTTTTTGCACGGGTGCACAAAGGTGTCTGGCGGAATGGCCTGAACACTCCCGGCGCACGCGGGATGTGTAGTTTTCACAAGTAATTTCCCCCTCCCCTAGGTATGCTCCGCGTTTATTGCCGACCACTGATACCGGGATGCCAGCCCAGGCGCAGCTTATGGAGCCGTATCCTCAAGGACGTTTGAACGATGAGTACCTCCGCGCTGGACATCAGCAGCCTGACGCCACTGCCTTACCACCAGCAGGTAGTCGATTACCTGAAAGCCAGTGAACCTGCGGTGTGGAGTTGGGCCTCGTCCCTCGGGGTTCAGCAGGAGCATGCCCAGGATGTACGCGCGCAATTGCTGCGAGACACTTACCGCCTCAGCCCCGAGACTCATCCGCAGGCCTATCAGGCTTGCGAGGCGGCGTTGCAGTGCTTGCAGATCCAGGCCCCTGCCACGCTTTACCAGGCCGGCGATGGCGCGATGAATGCGAGCCTGTATTACCTGGCTGGCGAAGTGCATGTGGTGTTCTACGGGCCGATCCTTGAACGGCTCGACGCCCAGGAGTTGCTGGCGTTGCTGGGGCATGAGCTGGCCCATTACCGTCTGTGGTCGGAGCACGACGGTGACTTTCTCACCGCCGACCGGATCCTCAATCATGCGATGGCTGACGTGTACACGCCACCCAGCCTGGAACAGACCGCGCGGTTATATAGCCTGCACACAGAAATCTACGCCGACCGCGGTGCCGCGCTGGTGGCCCGTGGGCCAGAAGCGTCCATTACCTCGCTGGTGAAGATTCACACCGGGATTGTCAGTGTCGATGCGGCCAGCTATTTGCAGCAGGCCCGTGAACTGGATGGCAAGGATGCGCAGCTGTCCCAGGGCGTATCGCACCCGGAGGCGTTCCTGCGTTCCCAGGCTGTAGACAGCTGGTGGCAGCAGCTTCCAGAGACGGACGCCTGGCTGCACCGCCGGTTGCGTGGGCCGTTGTCGCTCAGTCGCCTGGATGTGACCGACCAGGTGGAGCTGACCGCCCTCACCCGCAGTTTTATCGCCAGCTTTATCAGTGCGTCGGTGTTGCAGTCAGACGCTGTGCTCAATCAGGTGCGGGGGTTCTTTCCCGACTGGAAGGACACTGAAACGCCCCTGGACCTTGGCACGTTGAATGCCGAACGTATCGACGCGAGCATCCACGAATACCTGCACTTCATCATGCTCGACCTGAGCCTGGTGGACCGCGACCTGCGCGAAGACGCGTTGCTGCATGCCGCGCGCACCGCGAAGAAGCTCGGCAGCGCCGACGACTTTATCAACGTGCTCAAGCGCGATATCAAATTACCCAAACGTGAGCTCGACCCGATCGTTCGCGCGCTCAAAGCGGAGGTCGACACATGGACCCAATAACCCAACCCGTCACCTTCACTCAATTGCTGCAAAGCCACGATGGCGCTGCCGTGCCCATCGACGATGTGGTGTTCCTGGCGTTGCCGCTGCTGCGTCAGGTGGCGCAACTGCATGAGCAAGGGCGTGTTGCCCAGCTCAGCTACCTCAACGTGATGCTGGGGCCAGAGCGCACCCTGCAACTGCGCAACATCGAGGGCGTGCCGCCGCGCCTGGCGCTGGAGGCGATCAAGCAGGTGCAGCCCAATCCGGAGTCGGCGCTGAATATCGTCGGCACCGTGCGCCTGACCCGGGATTCCGAAAGTGGCGTGGCCATTACCGACCTGCATGTGCAGGAAGACCCGCACCAGGCCATCGACCGCCCGGTGTTCCTCACGGACTTGCACAGCTGGGAGCATCGTCTCGGGCATCACGACGAAATCACCGATATTTTCCAGCTCGGGCAGTTGCTCGCGTGCCTGGCCTGCGGGCTGGATTTTGCCGATATCAATGACGTAAAGACGTTTGCCCGGCACCGGCGCAACCTGTTCCAGCTCAACAGCCGGCTCAACCCGGTGCTGGCCAACCTGATTGTCGAGATGACCGAACTCAACCGGCATGAGCGCGCCACCGATGTCAGTTCCCTGGCCCGGCGCCTGGAGTCCTGGCGCGAGCAGCCGGCCAGCCTGGATGTGGAGCGTGTGCTGGCCCAGGCCGAAGGCCCGGCGTCGCGGCGCACGGTGGTGCTGGAGCACCTGCGCAACCGGTTGTTTGACCTGTCGCGGCGCAATCGCCTGCTGCACTTCCGGCCGACCCAGGCCAACGTCAACCTGACCGTGGCCAGCGTGCCGCTGGTGATGCGGATCGAAAGCATCCGACCTGAATCGCTGTGCACCTGGCAGCCTACCTTCGGTGGTTTCTCCGAGCAGGTGTTGAGCGGCAAGCCGGTTGGCCTGCAGCAGTGGCTGCGGTTTGAAGACCAGACCTGGCTGCAGGCGTCCCTGGAGCGCATCATTCAGGAAACCCGCCGCGACCGTGCCGAATTCGGCTTCAGCAACCTGCGTCTGGTAGTCGCGTTCATGCGCTGGCACAACCTCAAGGACACGCCGGAAGAACGCATCGTCACCCCGCTGCTGTGGCTGCCCGTGGAGCTGAGCCGCAAAAAAGGTGTGCGCGACCAGTTCATGTTGCAGTGCGATGAGACCGAGGCCGAATTCAACCCGGTACTGCGTCATCAGTTGCGCCAGCTCTACGATATCCAGTTGCCGGAAACCGTCGACCTGCAAAAAACCTCGCTTGAAGAAATCCACGCGGATATTGCCCGCCAGATCAAACTCACCGAGCCCGGCGTGGAGTTACGCCTGCAAAGCAAACCGCAAATCGAACTGATCCACCAGAAGGCGGTGCAGCACCTGCAGCACTTCCAGCGGCGCCGCGCCCGTCAGCGCTCGGCCATGCCGTTGGTAAAGCCGGATTTCAGCTACGACCGCGAAGACTACCGCCCGTTGGGCCTGCAACTGTTCCAGCAAAAAGTCCTGCCCAGCGTATTGCCGCTGCGCATGGCGGTCGGTGGCAAACCTTCGCTGCGCGACCATCATCCACAAATGGTCGCCCGCAGCACTGAAAACAGCACCTACGCTTTGCCCGAGAATCAGGGGCATCGCTACGCCTGGGACATCGACCTGACCCAGGTCACCCTGGCCAACTTCAACTATCGCAAAATGTCGCTGGTGCGCGATTACGCGCAGTTGATCGACGAGCCGGCGCAGAACGAAGCGTTTGACCGGATGTTCTCCATTGAGCCGCGGGAGGTGGAAGTCCAGGCCCCGGACCCGATCCCGCTGCCGGAACAATGGAACGTGGTGGCCGGCGATGCGACGCAGAATGCCGCCGTCAGCCTGGCCCGCACCGGGCGCAATTTCATCATTCAGGGGCCGCCGGGTACCGGCAAGTCCCAGACCATCACCAACCTGATCGCGGACTATGCCGGGCGCGGCCTGCGGGTGCTGTTCGTATGCGAAAAACGCGCGGCACTGGATGTGGTGTTCCATCGCCTGCAACAGAGTGAGCTGGGTGAGTTGTGCTGCCTGATTCACGACTCCCAGACCGACAAGAAGGCCTTCGTAGGCAACCTGCGCGAATGCTATGAGCGCTGGATAGCCGGCGATGCCCAGTCGTCGCAGTTGCAAGCCCGACGCAGCGCCACACTGGCCACCCTGGGCCAGCAGCTGGGTCTGATCGAGCGCTTTGAACAGGCCATGACCGAGGTACCGGAAACGCTGGCCTGCTCCGTGCGCGAGCTGGTGCGGGATCTGATCGACCTGCCGGCCGTGGCTGCCAAGCTGCCGCCCGAAGTCCTGGAACGCTTGCCCGAATGGCGTCACTGGCAGGCGCAAAGCGAACTGACTGGCCGCCTGTATCAGGCGATCAATGAGCGCTTCGGCCTCGACAGTTTTGCGCGTCACCCTTTCAGCCATCTGGCCTCAAGCCTCATTACCCACGAACATGCCTATGGCCAGCTCAAGGCGTTCCTGGATGAAGCCGGTGGGCTGATGGACAGCGTCGAGCCGTTTCTGGAGTCATCCTCCAGCCTGCTGTCCAGTGACACCCGCCTGGCGGATGCGCGGGTGCTGACCCAGGCAGCCGAACAACTGACCGGCGCCAACCTGGCATCGCACCTCGACCTGTTGGAACCGGGCTCACCCGGTTCCCAGGCGTTGCAGGCCGAACAAGCCGCTTTGCAAACGCTGACCGTGCAACAACACAACGCCGCTGAAACCACCCGCCATTGGCGCGACAAACTCGCGCCCCAGGACACCCAGGCCGCACTGGATCTGGTGCAGCGCCTTGAAGGCTCGTTGCTGCGTTGGCTGCAACCGGCCTGGTGGCGGCTGCGCGGCGAGTTGCAACGGCGCTACGACTTCAGCCAGCACGCGGTGCGCCCCAGCTACCGCAGCGTGCTCGATAACCTGGCCAGCGAACACCGCGCCACCGCCGAGTTGCAGGCCGAGCAACAGCGCCTGCAAAGTCACTACGGCATCCAGGACATCGACCAGTTCGTGCAAAACCTGCAAGCCCTGCTCCAGCAACTGAGCACATCACCGTTATTGCGCCAGTGGGTCGAAGGCATGCGCGGTAACCCGAACGCCCTGCCGGGCGTACGCCAGGAAGCCAGCCTGCGCCAGCCGGTTGCACGCCTGGCCGAGCTGGTTGCGCAGCACTGCGTGTTTGAACCGGCGCCGAGCCTGGGCGAGTTGGCCGAATACCTGCGCGACCTGCGTGAAGAACTCGAGGAACTGCCCGACACCCTGCCCCTGCTCAATGAGCTGCACCAGGCCGACCCCGTTTGCCTGTTGGCCGTGCAACAGCACGCCTTGGCGCAAAAGGCGCTGGATGGGTTGATTGCCCAGGAAAACCTGACCCGCCTGTATCGTGCCAACCCGCAACTGGCACGCTTCGATGGCCCGGCCTTGAGCCTGGCCGCGCGGCAGGTCAGCCAGGCTGAAAGCAGCCTGCTCAAACACAACGCCCATGTGCTCAGCGCCACGCTGCACCAGCGTTTCCTGGAACACGTGAAGCAATCGGCGATGTCGGTGACTCAGCTGGACGCCCAGGCCCGTGAGTTCAAGAAAGCCTATGCCAAGGGCCGCCGTGAACTGGAACACGAGCTGGGCAAGACCATGCGTTATCGCTCCATCCGTGAAATGGCGAGTGGTGACAGTGGCCGCGTGATCAACGACCTCAAGCCTATCTGGCTGATGAGCCCGCTGTCGGTGTCCGACACGCTGCCGCTGACCCCGGACCTGTTCGACGTGGTGATTTTCGACGAAGCCAGCCAGATCCCCAGCGAAGAAGCCGTGCCGGCCTTGAGTCGTGCGCAGCAGGTGATCGTGGTGGGTGACGAGATGCAATTGCCGCCAACCAACTTCTTCTCCAGCGCCGGCGAACAGGACGATAACGAACTGATTGCCATGGAGGACGGCGAGCAGATCGCAATCAACCTCGACGCCGACAGCCTGCTGAGCCAGGCCGCGCGTAATTTGCCGGCAACCCTGTTGGCCTGGCACTACCGCAGCCGCCATGAAGCGTTGATCAGCTTCTCCAACGCGGCGTTCTATGAAGGCCGGTTGATCACCATTCCCGACCGGCGTATCGAGCGCCCGGCCCCGGCCCAGGCGGCGCTGGACTCCATGGATGCCCAGGCGGTGATTCAGGGCGCCGATACGCTGCTCGACAGCCCGATCAGCTTTCTGCAGATGAGTGATGGCGTCTACCTGAGTCGCAGCAACCTGGCCGAAGCACGCTACATCGCCAACCTGGTGCGTGAACTGCTACAACGCGAGACCGGCCTGAGCCTGGGCATCGTGGCCTTCTCCGAAGCCCAGCAAGGCGCCATCGAGCAGGCCCTGGAGGACCTGGCCGCCAGTGACTCGGCCTTTGCCACGCGCCTTGAGCAAGAGTATGTGCGTGAAGACGCCGGGCAGTTCAATGGGCTGTTCGTCAAGAACCTGGAGAACGTCCAGGGGGATGAACGCGACGTGATCATCCTGAGCATCTGCTACGCGCCAGGACCGAACGGCAAGATGCTGATGAACTTCGGCCCGATCAACCAGCGCGGCGGGGAAAAACGCCTGAACGTGATCTTCAGCCGTGCGCGCAAGCGCATGGCGATCGTCTCCAGCATCGAAGCGGATGCCATCACCAACACCCACAACGACGGTGCCGCGGCACTGCGCGGGTTCCTGCAGTTCGCCCAGGCCAGCGCCAACGGCGACGCACCGCGATCCCAGGGCATCCTTGCCAACCTCAATCCAGGCGCCAAGCAATCCTTTGCCGTCAGCCTGCCCAAGGACAGCCTGCGCAGCGCCCTCGCCGCCGCGTTGCGTAAACGCGGGCATACGGTGCAGGAATACGTCGGGCGTTCGCAGTTCCGATGCGACCTGGCGATCAGTGACGCCAGCGGTGAACACTTCAGCCTGGGCGTGCTGCTGGACGGCGATACGGCGGCCGCGACTGACGTGCGTGAGCGTTATATCTTCCGCCCGACCGTGCTGCGCAGCTTCGGCTGGAAGATTATCGACGTGCTCAGCCATGACTGGCTGCGGGCCCCGGAAGAGGTGCTGAATCAGATTGAAGCGCTGCTACGGGGTGAAGAGGCGCCCGCGCTGCCAGAACCTGAACAGCCAGTGGAGCCGAAAACCGTTGAGGTCGAGGCTCCGTCTACCCCGCAAGCACAGACCCCGATGCGTGAGTTCACCTTTGGTGAAGGCAACTCCAACAAGTTCTGGCGTATCGGCGTCACGGAGGCGGACGTGGTGGTGAACTTCGGTCGCATCGGCACCAAGGGTCAGACCTTGATCAAGTCCCTCGACAGCCCCGAGCGCGCAGTGCGCGAAGCGCAAAAGCTGATCGCGGAGAAACTGCGCAAAGGCTATCAAGAGCAGGCGGGGTCAGTCACACCGGGATGATTCAAGGACGTTATAAATCTCGGA
Source organism: Pseudomonas sp. 32A (assembly GCF_052682255.1). Classification (NCBI taxonomy): domain Bacteria; kingdom Pseudomonadati; phylum Pseudomonadota; class Gammaproteobacteria; order Pseudomonadales; family Pseudomonadaceae; genus Pseudomonas; species Pseudomonas sp. 32A. Next base: position 6,313,997 of record NZ_JBQYLY010000001.1, read on the forward strand.
AATGACCTGCTGTGTCGCGCCGTCAATGGTTCCTTCATTACGGCACAACACCCAGCCGTGATCCGCAACCGCTCGCTCGAACGCCTGGGTACAGGCGATGTGTTCTTCCAGCCTGTGGATCACGGTGCTGCTCAGCCCGCGCCGGCGTGCAGCGGCCCTTGCCCATGAAATATCAGGGTCGGTGACCACCCCGACATGCAGGTCCGGCACTTGCACGTTTCGATCAACGTTCAATTGCAGGATGTCTGCCAGCGGGACGCCACGGCGAAACGCGGCATCCGACGGGTACCAGCGGTCAATCAAGACAATGCTGCCAGCAGGCTGTTGAGTCAGCACGTGCCGGGAAATCCAGGCACGGCTATCGGCGAAGCGCTTACACACCTCCCACTCCAACTCGCGGCTGGGCGTTCTGGCGAGTTGGTTAACCAGGACCATTGTTTCACTTCGGTAGGGATCGCTTTTTCTCTCGCACAGCCGGATCACCTTTTTGTTGTCCGCCCTCAGTGCTTTGGTAACGGCTTCCAGCAGCGTGGTTTTGCCGGTGCCCTTGGGCCCGTCCATGGAAACAAAGAGTGGACGGTCAGCCGCTTGGCTCAACACGGTTTTTCGATCCGGGTGCGCAGGGTTTCGGCGATCACTTTCGCCAATGCCGATTGATCAAACGGCTTGGGCAAGCGCGTCAATGTGGTTTTGAGGTCCAGGGATATCTCTGCAAATCCAGACGAAAGAATGATGGGAAGCTCGGGGTACAGCGCCTCGATGTTGGCGGCCAACTCAATGCCCGTCATATCCGGCATTGCCATGTCCGTAATGACCAAATCAAAGCGCGTGCCTTGCGCCAGGAACGCCAACGCAGCGTGCCCGTCTGCCGCCGCCACAACATGATGGCCCAGGTCTTCAAGCATGGCTCCCGTGCTGATCAGCACCAGCGGGTCGTCGTCTACCAGCAGAATCTCGAGGTTTTGCTGATGGGGGGCATCGGGGGTGTTTGCAGTGGATGCCACCGCCGCGGACTGCGTGGTATCCATCACCGCCACCGGTAACCAAAGCTCTGCGGTTGTGCCCTCTCCTTCCTTGCTCTTCAGCACAAAGTGGCCCTGTGACTGGGCTGCCAGGCCATGGACCATCGAAAGGCCGAGCCCCGTGCCTTTTCCCGCGCCCTTGGTGGTGAAGAACGGCTCCATGGCCCGTTGCAAGGTCGCGTCATTCATTCCGGGGCCGGTGTCGGTGACAGCGATGCAAATCAGCCTTTCCGAGTCATCCGGCCTGCCGGGAAACGAATCCTCCCTCGCCGAAATCAGAATCCTGCCCCGGCCTTCCATGGCGTCCCGGGCGTTGATCACCAGGTTCATGACGGCCATTTCCAGTTGGCTCATGTCGACCAATACCGGCCGCAGGATCAGTGGGAACTGTGTATCGACGCTGATGCCTGCGCCTAACATGCGCGACAGCAGGTCTGACATGTTTCTGATCAGGTCACCCACATCCACTGGTTGCGGATCAAGCTCCTGGCGGCGGGCAAAGGCCAGCATCCGCTGAGTCAGCGTCGCACCGCGCTGGGCGCCGGAGATGGCATTATTCAGTAATGAGTAGGTTCTGGAGTCCTGAGGGACACGCTTCTTGGCGAGTTCGAGGCTTCCCAGAATCACCATGAGGAGGTTGTTGAAGTCATGGGCGATACCGCCGGTGAGCTGCCCCAGAGACTCCATTTTCTGGGCCTGGAACAATGCCTCCCGGGTTTCCTTGATCTCCTGTTGAGCCTGAACGCTCTCGGTAACGTCCCGGGTGATTTTCGCGAAACCCACGAGCTCGCCCTGCTCATTCTTTATCGGGTCGATAACGACATGGGCCAGGAACCCCGTGCCGTCTTTGCGCAGGCGCCAACCCTGCCCTTCATACCGACCTTCACGGATAACCGTTTCAAGGGCGCGCTGCGGGACCTTGTTGTCTGCATCCTCACGCTGGAAAAACAGCGAGTAATGCTTGCCGATGACTTCTGCCGGTTCATATCCCTTGATGCGCTGGGCACCGGCGTTCCAGGTGGTGATCACGCCGTTGGGATCGAGCATATAGAGCGCGTAGTCGGTGACGCCTTGTACCAGCAGGCTGAATTGCTGTTCGCTCTGACGCAGGGCCTGCTCCGCAGCCTTGCGCTCGGTCAGGTCCCGTGTGACTTTGGCGAAGCCAATCAGCGTGCCATCGTCGGCGCGTATCGGGTCGATAATGACCAGCGCCCAGAGACGCGTGCCATCTTTCCTGATGCGCCAGCCTTCGCCCTCGAAGCGGCCTGACTGTTCGGCGCTTTTGAGCGCTCGGCCGGGCAAGTCCGAGGCCAGATCTTCCGGGGTGTAAAACAGCGAAAAATGCCTGCCCAGTACTTCACTCTGTTCGTACTGCTTGATCTTCTTCGCCCCCGAGTTCCAGCTACGAATCAACCCGTTCGTATCCAGCATGTAAATGGCGTAGTCGACCACTGCGTCGACGAGCAGTCGATAGCGGTCGTCCTGATTGAACGACCCTTGTGCGGGTTGGGATGGCATCAGGAAAGTCTCGGGACAAATGAGTGGCTTGAACCCTCAGTATGTCTAAAAAAATCCGCTGCCAACCAGTTTATTCATCTGAACGCCCTTTTTTGAGTCAAACGCCGCCGTTGCGAGCAAAGCGCGGAATCTGCAACCCCAGGCTTTCCCGCAACGTCGTTCCTTCATACGCCGTGCGATACACGCCACGCGCCTGCAACAACGGAATGACCTCCTGGGTGAATCGGTTGAACTGCTGCGGATGGCCGATGTAGATGTTGAAACCATCCACCGCGCGGGCTTCAAACCAGTCAGCCATTTTCCCCGCGACGGTCTCTGCCGACCCGACAAACGCCCCCGGGCGCAACTGGCGCCCAAACTCCACCGCCTGGCGCAACGTAAAGCCTTTGTCCCGTGCCTGGTCAGCAATGCGCTTGGCCGCCGTGAAGAAGCTGCTGCGTGCAGCCTCCAGGCTTTCCTGCGGAAACGGAGCGTCCAGGTCGTACTGGCTGAAATCATGCCAGCCGAAATTGCGCCCGAACTCCTTCAGCGCCAGTTCAAAACTGTGGTCGGCCTGGTGGTAGTGCTGCTCGATTTCACGGGCATGCTCATCAGTGTCGCCCACATAAATCTCGGCACCGGGCATCACCAGCAATTGCTCCGGATCGCGGCCATGTTGCAGCGCCCTGCCCTTGATATCCCGGTAGAACGCCTGGCCCTGCTCGATGCTGGCCGCGTGGGTGAAGATCACATCGGCGGTGGCGGCGCCGAGGTCACGGCCTTGCTCCGAATCGCCGGCCTGGAAGATCACCGGTTGGCCTTGGGGTGAGCGCTGGATATTCAGCGGTCCGACCACCGAAAAGTGCTCGCCCTTGTGATTCAGGCTGTGGAGTTTGCTCGGGTCGAGAAATTGGCCGGTGGCGCGGTCACGCACGAAGGCCTCTTCCTCATAGGAGTTCCACAGTCCCTGCACCACCTGGACGTGTTCGGCCGCGCGGCCATAGCGGGTGTCGTAGTCATAATGCTCGTCGCGGCTGTAGTTGCCGGCGGTACCGGCGTCGCCACTGGTGACCACGTTCCAGCCGGCGCGGCCTTTGCTGATCAGGTCGAGTGAGGCCAGGCGCCGCGCAACGTTATAGGGCGAGTTGTAAGAGGTGGTCAGCGTGCCGACCAGGCCCAGGTGCCGGGTGCTTACGGCCAGTGCTGATAACAGTGTCAGCGGCTCCAGCCGGTTCAGGTAGTGGGATGGCGAACCCGGGGTGATGAACTGGCTGTCGACGATAAACATCAAGTCGAACAAGGCCGCCTCGGCCTGGCGCGCGATGTCGATGTACCAGTCGACGTTGACGCTGGCATCGGCGGGCAGTTGAGGATCGAGCCATAGATTGTGGCGGCCGGGCCCGCCGCAGCCCATGGTCAGGGCACCAAGTTTCAGCTGTCTTTTAGTCATGTCTGAGGCGTTCCTTGGAGCATTCAGGGCTGGGTTCTGGCAACGGCTGGCTGCAACGATGCCGCGAAGGAATCGTCGAACAGCCTGGCTGCCGGGTACGACTTGACCAGGCCTTGGCTTGCGAAAAAGTCCACGGTCTTTTGCGCCTCTACAGGCGATTGGGCCGTCAGTGGTTCGACCGTCGTGCGCGCCCGGGCAAACCAGGCACGGGCGATATCCGCATCAGCCCGGGTGCGTTTGGCCCAGGCGTCGGCATAAGCGTCGGTATTGGCCGGGCTTTGGCGCGTCCAGTCGCGGGCTTTTTTCAGGCGTTGGAGAAAATCGCTGATTTGCGCACGTTTGCCGTCGACGGCCCGGGTGCTGGCGGCGATGAAGCTCTGGGCCGGGATCAGCCCTTCAGCGGTGGCCAGCACGCGCGCACCTTGGCGTTCCTGTTGGGTGACGTAGGGTTCCCACGTGGCGATGACGTCAACTGAACCGCCTTCCAGGGCATGGGAGGCATCGAGCGCGCTGAGGTAGCGCAACTCCAGGGAGTCTTTTGGCACGCCGGCTTTATCCAGCGCGGTCAGCAGCAGTTGCTGGCTCCAGGAGCCTTTCCAGATAGCAGCGCGCTTGCCTTTCAGGTCGGCAAGGCTGTGGATCGAAGAATCCTTTTTCACCAGGATGGCCACGCCCTCGAGGTTTTGCTGACTGACTGCAATCACCTTGATCGGCGCACCCAGCGCGCCGAGGAACAGCACGGGCGCATCACCGAGCAAGCCGATGTCGAGGCTGTTGGTGTTGAGGGCTTCGGCCACCGGTGAGCCGGCGGTGAATTGCTTCCATTCGAGGGTATAGGGCAGATCATCCAGCACCCCCGCCGCTTCCATCACCGCCTGGGCGTTATAGCTTTGGTCACCCACCACCAGGGTTTGCGCGTTCGCGGTCAGGCACAGCAGAGCGGCCATCCCGGCCGCCAGTTTTGTCAGGTAACGCACGTTCGTCTCCAGATGCCCTCTCAGGCATTTCAAGTCGATCCGCGCGTGCGGTCTCGGCAGTGTTCGTAGGGCTGTCTACGATGGAGTGCTAACCCATGCCTGTAAAATACTTATAACGCATAACCTAATTCAATATTAATGCGCATAACGCATTTTTTGTAAGGCGCCGAGGAAACTGACATTGCGTCCCCGACGGCACCACCTACACTGATTTGAATTCGGCTGCTCTTGGGCCATTTTTCGGCGGGCCCGGCCCGATGCACCTGCACTCATTGCTCAACAAATAAAGCAGTTAACCAACTGATTAATCAGAGTAAATATGAAAGAGCAGCCTCGGCAGCTTGCATCGGCACCGCAACCAGTGGCGCACCTCCACGCCCTTTTTCGACAAACACACCTTCTGGCTCCACTGAGTCTGCTGTGCATCGCCCTCGCCGGCTGCACCGTCGGGCCGGATTTTGCGCGGCCCGATGTGCCGGCGAACGCCGATTACTCGCGGGAAAAGCTCATCTCCACGGCCAAGGCCGACATCGACACCGGTGGCGCGGCGCAGCGGCTGATCGCGGGGATGGATATTCCCGGGCAATGGTGGACGCTGTTCCGCTCACCGGCCCTGAATGCCCTGGTGGAAGAAGCCTTGCGTGCCAACCCGGATGTCACCGCCGCTCAGGCCGCGTTGCGCCAGGCCAATGAGCTGGTGTATGCCGACCAGGCGTCGCTGTTCCCTTCCGTCAGCGGCAATGTGCAAAAAGCCCGCGAGAAAATCTCGGGCGTCACCTCGGGCATCCCGGAATCGCCGATTCTCACGGTAAGTTCAGCGTCGCTGAGTGTGTCCTATGCCCCGGACGTATTCGGCGGCACCCGTCGGCAAATCGAATCCACCTCGGCCCAGGCCGAGTACGAACGCTTCCAGCTCGAGGCGACGTACCTCACCTTGACCTCCAATGTGGTCAATACGGCAATTAGCCTGGCGTCGATACGCGATCAAGTCGCCGCCACCGAGGAGATCATCCGGATCCAGAGCGGCCAGCTCGATCTCCTGCAGGCGCAGCGACGGCTGGGGGCCATCGGCGACACCGACGTGCTCACGCAGCAGACCGCACTGGCGCAAACCCGTGCCAGCTTGCCGCCGCTGCAAAAGCAGTTGGCGCAAACCCGCAACCAGTTGATGGCCTACCTCGGGCGGTTTCCCAATCAGGACCGGGACGAGCGCTTCAACCTGGCCTCCTTGCACTTGCCGGAAGAACTGCCCCTCAGCCTGCCTTCGGCGATCGTCGGCCAGCGGCCGGATGTGCGTTCTGCCCAGGCGCAACTGCATCAGGCCAGTGCCAACATTGGCGTGGCCGTGGCCAATCAGTTGCCCCAGTTCAGCATTACCGGCTCCGTGGGTTCGACGGTGGCCAGCGGGACCAAGCTGTTTTCGGCGGGCAGTGGCGTCTGGAGCCTGGCCGGGTCGATCACTCAGCCGATCTTTGATGCCGGCGCACTGGAGCATCGCAAACGCGCCGCCGTGGCGGCCTATGACGAGTCGGCAGCCCGCTACCGTGGCACGGTGATCGGCGCATTCCAGGATGTGGCCAACGCGCTGCGGGCGCTGGAAGCCGACGCCGATGCGCTCAACCAGCAGGTGGTGGCCGAGCGCTCTGCCCAAGCCAACCTGGACCTGGTGCAGGCGCAGTTCAAGCTCGGCGCCGTGGCCTACATCAACCTGCTCACGGCCCAGCAAACCTACCAGAACACCGTGCTGGCCCGCGTCAAGGCGCAGGCCTCCCGTTACAGCGATACCACTGCGCTCTTCCAGGCATTGGGTGGCGGCTGGTGGAACCGAACCGATGTGGACCCTGCGACCAAGGGCCGGCCTGATCGCTTCGGCCTGCCGTCGTGGAACGAGATCATGCCGGCCAAGAACAAGACAGCGCCTGCCGATTCGGCACGGTTCAACTGAACTGAACTCTTGAAACAGCGAGAACACCCATGGCTGATGTCATTACCGCTTCTCCCCTGCCACCCGAACCCGGCGCACCGCGCAAGCGTCGACTGTGGCGGCCGATGCTCATCATGATCGTGGTGGTGCTGGTGATTGTGGCGATCATTGCCGGGGTGAAGTTCGTGCAGATTTCGGCGCTCATCACTCAGTCAAAAGCGCCTTTGCCCGCCTCCGTGGTCACGGCCATGAAGGTGCCGTTCAGTGACTGGCAACCGAATGTCACCGCCGTGGGCTCAATGAAAGCGGTCCGAGGGGTGGATGTGACCACTGAAGTGGGCGGCATCGTGCGCACCATCGGCTTTACGCCGGGGCAAGAGGTGGCGGCGCAAGCGCTGCTGGTGCAGTTGAATGCCGACTCGGACATCGCGCAACTGCATTCCCTGGAGGCTACGGCTGATCTGGCGGTGATCGTCCTCAAGCGTGACAAGGCGCAACTGGCGGTCAACGCCATCTCCCAGGCACAAGTCGACACAGACACTGCGGACCTGAAAGCCAAACTCGCCGCCGCCGAACAACAGCGCGCGCTGGTGGCGAAAAAGACCATTCGTGCACCCTTTGCCGGGCGCATCGGGATCACCAGCGTCAATCCCGGCCAATACCTCAACCCCGGCGACAAGATCGCCACGCTGCAAACCTTCGATCCGATCTACATCGATTTCACGGTACCCCAGACTCAAATGGAGGCCATCGCCATCGGCCAAGGGGTTTCCGTGACGGCCGACGGCCTGTCGAATCAAACCTTCACCGGCAAGATCAGCACCATCGACACCCAGTTCGACTCCACCACACGTAACGTCACGGTGGAAGCCACCGTCGACAACCCCAAGAAAAACCTGGTGCCCGGTATGTTTGCCCGTGCCGTTGTCACCTCCGGTGCCACGCAGCGCTACCTCACCGTGCCGCAGACATCCGTCACCTACAACCCTTACGGCACCACGGTGTTCATCGCCACATCGAGCAAGAACGACAAGGGTGAGGAAACCCTCACGGCGCAACAGACCTTCATCAAGACCGGGCCAACCCGGGGTGATCAGGTGGCGATTCTGTCGGGCGTGAAGGAAGGCGATCTGCTGATCACCAGCGGCCAGATGAAGCTCAAGAATGGCTCGCCGGTGAAGGTCGACAACAGCGCCGCGCCGCTGAACGATCCTGCGCCGACTCCCCAAGAACACTAAAGGTGTCCCATGAAGCTTACCGATACCTTTATTCAGCGGCCGGTCTGGGCGATTGTGGTTTCGCTGTTCATCCTGATCCTGGGGCTGCGCTCGATCTTCGAATTGCCGGTGAACCAATGGCCACGCACCGAAAATACGGTGGTCACCATCACCACCGCTTACTACGGCGCGGACGCGTCCACGGTGGCCGGCTTTATCACCCAGCCGCTTGAATCAGCCATCGCCCAGGCCCAGGGCATTGACTATTTGTCGTCAACCAGCATCACCGGCGTTTCTACGATTACCGCCACGCTGCGGCTGAACTATGAGGCCAGCAAGGCACTGACCGAGATCAATACCCAGGTCAACTCGGTCAAGAACCAACTGCCGGCGCAGTCCCAGGAGCCGGTGCTGACAGTGGCAGTCGGGCAAACCACAGACGCCATGTACCTGGGTTTCTACAGCGACACCCTGCCCACCAACAACATCACCGATTACCTGGTGCGAGTGGTCAAGCCCAAGCTCGATTCGATCCAGGGCGTGCAAACCGCCGAAATCCTCGGCGGGCGCCAGTTCGCCCTGCGCGCCTGGATGGACCCGACCAAACTGGCGGCGCATAACGTGACAGCCCAGGACGTGTCCACCGCCCTGGCCAACAACAACTACCTCTCTGCGGTCGGCTCCACCCGCGGGCAAACGGTGACGGTCGACCTGACGGCCGGGACCGACTTGCACACGGTGGATGAATTCAAGCGGCTGGTGGTCAAGCAGAAAGGCGATGCCCTGGTGTACCTGGAGGACGTGGCCACCGTCACCCTCGGTGCTGAAAGCTACGACAGCAGCGTGGCGTTTTCCGGCAAGCGTTCGGTGTTCATCGGTATCAAGACGGCACCCAATGCCAACATCCTGACGGTCGCCGACAGCGTGCGCGAGGCCTTCCCCGAGCTGCAATCCCAGTTGCCCACCGGGGTACGCGGCGAGATCGTGTACGACTCGACGGAGTTCATCAATACCTCGATTTATGAGGTGGTGAAGACCCTTGTCGAGGCGATGATCATTGTGTCGGTGGTGATCTACCTGTTCCTCGGCTCATTCCGCGCGGTAATCGTGCCGTTGGTGGCGATCCCGCTGTCGCTGGTGGGGACCTTCTTCATCATGTACCTGCTGGGGTACTCGATTAACCTGCTGACCCTGCTTGCACTGGTATTGGCCATCGGCCTGGTGGTGGACGACGCGATTATCGTGGTGGAAAACGTCGACCGGCACATCAAGGAAGAAGGCAAAGGCGTACTGGAGGCTTCGCTGGTTGCAGCGCGGGAACTGGGTGGGCCGATCCTCGCGATGACGGTGGTGTTGATTGCCGCGTACGTGCCCATCGGGCTGCGCAGCGGCCTTACCGGCGCACTGTTCAAGGAGTTCTGTTTCTCGCTGGCGGGCGCGGTGACCGTGTCGGCGGTGGTGGCGTTGACGCTCTCGCCGATGATGACTTCCCGGCTGTTCAAGTCCGGGCAGGAAGAAGGTCGTTTCGCCCGCAAGCTCGATCAGTACTTTGACGGGTTGCGCGGCCGTTACCACCGCGTGCTCTCAGGTGGCCTGAACGTGTGGCCGGTGCTGGTGACGTTTGGCTTTGTGCTGTTCCTGCTGGTGGCCGCCAGTGGCATGACCGCTAAAAGCGAACTGTCGCCCACCGAGGACCAGGGGCTGGTGTTCATGCAGATCAAAGGCCCGCCGACCGCCTCGCCGCAGCAGATGGAACGGATTGCCGACCAGGCCTTCCAGATCGCCAACAAAGAGCCTGAATACGCGCAGATGTTCCAGCTGACCGGGCTGCCGATCCTCAACCAGGGCCTGGGCGGTGTGCTGCTCAAAAACTGGGGCGACCGCACACGCTCCCAGGCCCAACTGATCCTGGACCTGCAGCAAAAATGGAACCAGGTGCCAGGTGCGACCATCGCGGCCTTCCCATTGCCGTCACTGCCGGGCGCCCAGGGCTTGCCGGTGCAGTTTGTGATCACCACCACCGACTCGGTGGAAAACCTCAATGAAGTCGCCCAGGCCGTGGTGGCCGAGGCGCAGAAACAACAGCTGTTCTATTTCTCCGACATGGACCTGAAACTCGACAAGCCACAAGCCAAGCTGGTGGTGGACCGGGAAAAAATTGCCGCACTGGGCATGACCCAGGCCGACGTCGGTGCGGCGTTGTCCGCCGCTCTGGGGGGCAACTACGTGAACTACTTCTCCACGGCCGGGCGCTCTTACAAAGTCATTCCCCAGGTGTTGCAGGTTGACCGGCTCAACCCGGACCAGATTCTCGATTACTACATTCGCACGCCATCCGGCAGCATGATCCAGGCGCGCACGGTGGCGCATATCGAAACCACGACCCAGCCGGAGTCGATCAACCACTTCCAGCAACTCAACTCGGCGACCCTGTCGGGCGTCAGCGGCGTGGCCCAGGGCGAACTGCTGGCGAAACTGAACACCATCCTGACCAACATTGCGCCGTCGGGCTACACCTCGGACTTCTCCGGTGAATCCCGCCAGTTCATGCAGGAGTCCGGCGGGTTCTTCGGCTTGTTGATGTTCTCGATCCTGATCGTCTACCTGGCCCTGGCGTTCCAGTTCGAGAGCTTCCGCGACCCGATAGTGATCCTGTTCTCGGTGCCCCCTGCACTCTTCGGCGCGCTGGCGTTTATCACCATGGGGTTCGCCTCGATCAACGTGTACACCCAGGTGGGGCTGGTGACGTTGCTGGGGTTGATCACCAAGCACGGGATTCTGATCGTGCAGTTTGCCAACGAGCTGCAGCGTGCCGGTCACAGCAAGCGTGAGGCGATAGAAGAAGCGGCTGGCGTGCGTCTGCGCCCCATCCTGATGACCACTGCCGCGATGGTGCTGGGCGTGGTGCCGCTGGTGTGGGCCTCCGGCGCCGGGGCGGCGGGACGGCATGACATGGGGCTGGTGATCTTTGCCGGGTTGTCGATCGGAACCGTGCTGACACTGTTCATGGTGCCGGCGATGTATATGTTCATAGGTTCCACGCACCATCAGGAGGCGAAGCAACCAGTCCCCGTGTAGGAGCGAGCTTGCTCGCGAAGGACGTTAACGATGACGCGGGCATTCAGAATGAACGCGGCGCCCTCAGGTTCTTCGCGAGCAAGCTCGCTCCTACAGTGGATCGGTGGGTCAGTGGATCAGTGGATCAGTGGTTCAGCGGATCAGTGGATCAGTGGGTCAGTGGGTCAGTGGGTCAGTGGGTCAGTGGGTCAGATCACCACCCGCAGCGCCAACCCTTCGTACGCATCCAGGGTGATGGTGAAATCCCCCTCGGGCGTCAGATCGCCCTCCACCCGCTCATTGATGATGTCCACCACCGGGCCCGGCGCAATATTGGGCAGGTGCAGGGTCTCCGTAATCGGTGTGGAGCCGAAGTTCAGCGCGGTGATCTGGGTACCTTTGCCCGCCGGCAGTTCGTGCACCATGATCAGAAGCCCCGGGTGCTGCACGTCCGGCACCAGGATTTGGCGGCTGGCGGCGATGTCGTAGGCACGGCGCACGGCGAGGATTCTTTGCAACTGCGAGGCAAACGAATCCGGGTCGGCCAATTGGCTGATCAGGCTGCCATACAAGGTCTTCGGACGCGGCATCTGCCCGGCGGATTGCTCCGCCTCCGGATTCAGGTCCACCAGGTCATAGGCACCGCGATGGATCCAGCGTGTGTCGCCATCGAGCATCAAGTGAGCGACCTCCTCCGCGGGTAACGGCAGTGCACCCACCAGGTCCCAGCCCGACAGCGCAAACACTCCCGGTTGCATGGCGTTGTACATCACCAGCAGCAGGTGAATCTGGCGGATCTGCTGGATATCCGCCGGGGTAATCGCTTCAAGGTCGCGAATGCCCAATGCCGCCGTGATGATGCTGGCGGTGGTGCAGGACACCCCATTGGTCACGAACTTCAGGTTATAGGGGGCGTGTTCGCCGGCCAGGCGTTCGTACATCTGCTCGCGGATGTGCTCGCGCAGGATGCCGCCGGGAAAGGTCTGGCCCTGATACAGGTAGCTGTCATGAGCGTGCAGGGTCCAGAAGTGCACCAGTTCCAGGGTCAGTTCGTCATGGTTCTGCAAGGCATGGATCAGCGAGCCGGGATCAATGCCCAGGGTGTGCATCTCCCGCAGCATCAGGCGCAGGAACTCGGTATCCCCCATCAATAACGCGTGCTGGTATGCCGGCCGGGTGATGAAGTCGTAGGACAGGTCGGCGCCGCCGTGGGACATGGCGGCGATGTCGTCCACCGTCAGGTTCAGTTCCTGGAAGCTGAAACCGCCTGCCTTGCGAATCGCACCGCCGAGGATCTGGTTGCCGGTGATGGACAGCGGATGGCTTTCAGACCAGGCGTTGCCTTCGAGTTTGCGCTCCACGCCGAGGAAGCCGTTGGCGTCCAGGCGCAGGATCTTCGCGCCCATCACGTCGATGGCATGCAGGGCGTCGCCGATGATCATCTGCTGCGCGGCGAAGGTCGGGTCCAGCCAGTTCAGCGACGGTTGGCCTTCCTTGAAGTAGTGCAGGTAGACCCAGCGCCGGGGTTTGCCATCCACGCCGATCACCACATCGGTCGCGCTCCAGTCGGTTTCCTTGACGCCGGGCTCGAAGAAGATCACCCGTTGCAACTGGCCGACGATGTAGTGCTTGTCCCTGAGCACGTCGACCTGCAGCGGGCTGAGGTTCTGGGCGTCTCGGCCCTCGGCAACCTCGGGGAGCAATGGCCAGTCTTCCTCGCGGATTTCCACCATGTGGTAGAGCCCGGGGTAGTCTTCGTAGGCCATCTCGGCCAGGCGGAAGTCCGCGCCTTTGCCGGTGTGGGACGGGATCACGTCGTCGATGATCACCGCGTTGTGCGCGGCGGCCATGCGGGCCAGGGATTGCAATTGGGCCTCGGTGCCCAGTTGCGGGTCGATGTCGAAGCTGATGCGGTCAAAATTGCCGTCAATCGTGGGGGTGTGCTCGGTGCCCGAAAGACCCCCCGAGCGCTTCAATGGGCCGTTGTGAATGCCCTGGATGCCGATTTTTGACAGCGCGTGCCATAACGTCTCATCGCCCAGGGCTTCCAGTACGCTGCCGTTTTCACGGGTGATGATGGAGGCCGGGTATGCGGTGAACCACACCGACGACAGGGCTGAAGCATCACGGGGCCGGGTATGGGCATACGGCTGTTGCCACAATCTGCCTTGCCCCGAATAGAGTTTGGCGCGCTGCTTTGCGGCCTGCAGCATCGATTGTTCTACCAGCCAGGCCACATGTTTCTTATCGGCGTCCGTCATAAATCAATCACCTGCACCCATGAAGTAGTCGGTTGCGGTGGCTGCATATGCACCACCGTTCGTTACTGTATGAGGCCCCGGGCGACGATTCGTTGCATCCGAGATGGTTGCCCTTCCCGGTCTAGACCCAACCACCGTCCACAATGAAGTTCTGGGCGGTGCACATCGCCGACACATCAGAGGCGAGAAACAGCGCCATATTGGCGATATGTTCCGGCTGCACACTGCCCGGCAGGCACTGGCTGCGGGCGATCAGTTCCCGGGCCGCATCATCCACCCACATCGCCAGTTGTTTTTCGGTCATCACCCAGCCTGGCACCAGTGTATTGACCCGGATCCGGCTCGGGCCCAGCTCCCGCGCCAGGGCCCGGGTCATGCCGTGGGCAGCGGCTTTGCTGGCGGCGTAGACCGGGTAGCCGCTGGAAGCCATCATCCAGCCAATGGAGCCCAGGTTGATGATCGACCCACCGCCGGCGGCCTTCATCATCGGCACCACGGCTCGGGCCGCAAAAAATGCGTGCTTCAGGTTGACCGAAATCAGTTGGTCGAACCGCTCTGAATCGATTTCATCCAGGGTGTGCCGAACGTCGTTGGCGGCATTGTTCACCAGCACGTCGATCGGCCCCAGGCTTTGCGCCAGGCACGCTATCGCGGCTTTGTAAGCGATCTCGTCGGTGATATCGCAATGGGCGAATTCGACGGCATGCCCCTCGGCCGACAGGATGGCCGCCAAGCGGTCGCCCTGCCCTTGCGCCCGGTCCACGAACGCAACCTTGGCACCCTGGCGTGCGAAGGCGCGCACCATGGATTCGCCAATCCCGGAAGCGCCGCCGGAAATCAGCACGGTTTTATCTCGCAGGTCCGGGTACATCGCCTGTGCGCCAGCCTGTTGTTCAGTGTTCATGTGACGGTCACTCCGCTGTATTTAGTCTTATTTTATATTGCAAATTTTGCGATTTTGTCTATATATCAGCACTGCATCTGATCGAAATACAATAAATAGTCGAACTATTTAATCAACAACAATAAAAGGTAGCTCAGTCATGCGGCAATCCCGATTCCTGCTTACCGGCCTCGGCCTTTCGTTGGCAATAGCCAGCGTCGGCGCTCAGGCGGCTGGCCTGTCCAGCGAACACAAACCCTTCGGCAAAACCAATGACGGCACCGCCGTCGAGCAGTACGTGTTGCGCAACAGCCATGGCGTACAAGCCACGGTGATCACCTACGGCGCTGTGTTGCAGTCGCTTAAGGTACCGGACAAACACGGCCAGTTCGCCGATGTAGTGCTGGGCTTCGACAACGTCCAGGGCTATCAGGCCGGCACCGCGTTCTTTGGTGCGACCATCGGGCGTTTTGGCAATCGCCTGGCCAAGGGCGCTTTCGAGCTGGACGGCAAACGCTATCAAGTGCCCCTCAACGACGGCCCCAACTCCCTGCATGGTGGTGCGCAGGGCTTCGACAAGCAGGTGTGGAAAGCCCAGCCAGTCAAGCAAAAGGACTCGGTGGGCGTCACCCTGAGCTACCTGTCGAAGGACGGCGAGATGGGCTTTCCCGGCAACCTGAAAGTCGATGTCACTTATAGCCTCAACGACAAAAACGAGCTGCACATCGACTACAAGGCCACCACTGACAAACCCACCGTGCTGAACCTCACCAACCACAGTTACTTCAACCTCGCCGGCGCCGGTAACGGTGACGTGCTCAAACAGCTGGCCACCTTGCACGCCAGCCATTACACCCCGGTCAACAGCACCTTGATTCCCACCGGCGAACTGGCCCCGGTGGCCGGTACACCGATGGACTTTCTCAAGCCCACCGCCATCGGCCAGCACATCAAGGATGATCATCCCCAGCTGAAATTCGCCGAACCGAAACAAGGCGGCTTTGACTTCAACTGGGTGCTGGATACCCAGGGTGATGTCGGCAAAGTGGCTGCCGAGGTTCACGACCCGCAGTCCGGGCGGCGCTTGCAGCTCTATACCAGCGAGCCCGGCGTACAGTTCTATACCAGCAACTTCCTCGACGGCTCGATCAAGGGCAAGGGCGGCAAACCTTACGCCCACTGGAGCGCGTTCACCCTCGAAACCCAGCATTATCCCGACGGCCCCAACCAGCCGAACTTCCCGTCAACCCGCCTCGATCCCGGCCAGACCTACACCCAAAACACCGTGCTGAAATTCTCCGCCGATTGAACCCGCTTGATCGTTCCCACGCGCTGCGTGGGAACGATCAGCGCTTGCGCAGGGATCAGCGTTGTTTCATGCGGTCGATCACCACCGCCAGCAGCAGGATCGAGCCGCGGATCACATACTGGTAGAAGGTGTCGATGTTCTTCAGGTTCATCGCGTTCTCGATGATCGCCAGAATCAGCACCCCGGCAATCACGTGGCGAATCATGCCGACCCCGCCGCTCAACGACACCCCGCCCAGCACGCAGGCAGAAATCACCGTCAACTCGAAACCCTGGCCAATCATCGGCTGCCCGGAGGTCATGCGCGAAGCAAGGATCACCCCGGCCAAGGCGCCGATCACTCCGTGCACGGCAAAGATGATGATCTTGGTGCGATCAACGTTCACCCCCGCCAGCAACGCGGCTTCCGGGTTGCCGCCGATGGCCATGGTGTTGCGCCCGTAGGTGGTGTAGTTGAGCAGCCAGCCGAAAAACAGGAAGCACACGATGGTGATCAGGATCGGCACCGGCACCCCGAACAACTGGCCGTTGCCGAAGACGAAGAACCCGTCCTGGGAGACGCCCACCGCCTTGCCATTGGCAAAGATATAGGCCAGGCCGCGCACGATCTGCATGGTCGCCAGCGTGGTGATCAGTGCATTCACCCGCAGCTTGGCGATCACAATCCCGTTGATCAACCCCACCACCAGGCCCATCAGCAGTGCGGCACCGATGCCGAGCAAAACGCTGTCGGTGTCGCGCATCACAATCGCCGCCACGACCCCGGCACAGGCAATCACCGAGCCCACCGACAGGTCGAAATGCCCAGACGCCAGGCAATACAGCATGGTGCATGCGGCAATCCCGGTGGTGGAGATCGCCAGGCCCAGGCCGCGCATATTGAGCGGCGACAGGAAGTTGTCGATCAGCAAGGTGCAGAGCACGAAGATCCCCACCGCCGCCATCAGCATCGCCCAGTTGTCGAGCAGGCTGCGCAGGTCCAGCGGTTTGCGCGCCGTGGGCACAGCAGTGTTTTGGCTTGTCATAGTCACCTCGTCAGTTCCCCTGGCTCGCGGCGCGTTGGCGCGGCAGGGCCATTTGCAGCAGGTTGGATTCATTGGCGTGTTCGCGGCTCATCTCGCCGCGCATCGCGCCTTCACACAGCACCAGGATGCGATCGGAAATGCCCATCACCTCCATCAGGTCGCTGGACACCACAATCACCGCAATGCCGCGAGCCGCCAGGTCATGGATGATCTGGTAAATCTCGGCCTTGGCGCCGATATCGATGCCCCGGGTGGGCTCGTCCAGCAGCAGGACTTTCATCGGCATCGACAGCCACCGCCCGAGAATCGCCTTTTGCTGATTGCCGCCGGACAGGTACATGATCTTCTGCGCTGCCGTGGGCGTCTTGACCTTCAGCGCCTTGATCTGCGTGGCGGCGTTGTCTTTCTCCCATCCACTGCGCAACAACCAGCCAAAGCGCGAATGGGCACCGCGCGCGCTGATATTGATGTTCTCGGCGACGCTGGACAGCGGCACGATGCCCTCCTTCTTGCGGTCCTCGGGGCACAGCAAAATACCGGCGTCGATGGCGTCACGGGGTGACCGCAGGCGCAACGCATCGCCGCACAAATCGAGGCTGCCGGCACTGCTGCGTTCAAGGCCTCCCAGCAGCCGCAGCAACTCGGTACGCCCGGCGCCCACCAACCCGAACAGGCCGAGAATCTCGCCCTGATGGGCTTCGAAACTCACCGGTTCGCGCAAGCCGGGGCCCAGCAAGCCATTGACCTTGAGCGCCACCGCACCCCGCTCGCGGGGCCGGTAGTCGTAGATGTCCTGAATGTCGCGACCGACCATGCAGGTCACCAGTTGATCGTGGGTCAAGCTGCTCATGTCCTCGAACGTGCGCACGTAGCGGCCGTCCTTGAACACCGTCACCGCGTTGCAGATGCGGAACACCTCTTCCATGCGATGGGACACGTACAGCACCACTTTGCCCTCGTCCCGCAGACGACCGATGATTGCCATCAGGCGGTCAATTTCCCGCGCTGACAGGCTGCTGGTGGGTTCGTCGAACGCAATCACATGGGCGCCACGGGACAGCGCCTTGGCGATTTCCACCAACTGGCGCTGGCCCAGGGACAGGCGACCGACTTTCTCCTGGGGGTCGATTTCATCCGCCAGGCCCTTGAGGCACGCCAATGCCTGCTGGCGCAACGCGCTGCGATTGATCAAACCAAAGCTGGCCGGCAGGTGCCCGAGGAACAGGTTTTCGGCGACGCTCATTTCCGGCACCAGGTGCAACTCCTGGTGGATCACCGCGACACCGCTGGCGATGCTGTCCGCCGCGCATTTGAAGGCCATGGTGTGCGCGCCGATCTGCACGCTGCCGCTGCTTGGCACATAGGCGCCGCCGAGGATTTTCAGCAGCGTGGATTTACCCGCGCCGTTCTCGCCCATCAAGGCGTGAACCTGCCCCGGGTGGGCGCTGAAGCTGATGCCATCCAGCGCCTTGACCCCGGGAAACGTCTTGCCGATATCGTTGAAGCACAGGCTGGCACCGGTGCTGGGGGGGTGTTTCTGTTGCGCGTGCATAACCACCTCGTCACACAGGTCAGGCGGCCCTGTCAGCAGGGCCGCCGGGAAACGTCAGCGGTCTTCAGTTCCACAGACCGATCTTTTCCAGCTCCTGCTTGAAGTTCTCGCGGGTGATCAGCGTCACCTCATCCATCGCGGTGTACTTCGGTGGTTCCTTGCCGGTGGTGACCCACTCGAACATCATGCTTGCGGTGTTGTAACCCTCGATGTGCGGGCTGGGCAGCATGGAGCCGAAGAAGCCGCTGTTGGCTTTCTTCAGCTCGCCGATGGCGTCGGTGCCGTTGATGCCGATACCGATGACGTTGGCGGCGGCA
Source organism: Pseudomonas sp. 32A (assembly GCF_052682255.1). NCBI lineage: Bacteria > Pseudomonadati > Pseudomonadota > Gammaproteobacteria > Pseudomonadales > Pseudomonadaceae > Pseudomonas > Pseudomonas sp. 32A. The sequence goes on from NZ_JBQYLY010000001.1 coordinate 6,332,487, forward strand.
AAGCCGGCGCTTTCGGTGGCGCGCACGCCGCCGAGCACGGTGTTGTCGTTCATGCCGCCGATGATCAGGTTTTTCGCGCCGCTGGGCAGTTTCACCAGTGCCGAGTTGGTGGCGTCCATGCTGCCGGGTACGTCGAGGGTCTTGAGGGCGGCGAACAGAATGTGATCGTCCGGAATACCCGCAGCCTTCAGGGATTTGACCGAGCCGTCGGTGCGTTTTTTGCCGGTGTCGAGTTCGTTGTAGGTGTTGATCACCGCATAGGTGTCTTTCCAGTCCCAACCGCGCTTTTTCGCTTCAGTGGCCATGGCGCTGCCCTGCTTCTCGCCCACTTCGAAGGCGGCCATGCCCAGGTAAGGCACGTCCTCCATGAAGTTGCCTTTGGCATCCACAAAGCGGTCATCCACGGCGATCACTTTCAAGCCATTGGCTTTGGCCTTGGCCATGATGGCCGGGCCGAGGGACACGTCCGGCGGGCAAATCACAAAGCCCTTGGCGCCGTTGGCCGCGAGGCTGTCGATGGCCGAAAGGGTTTTCTCGCCGTCGGGCACGGCGATCTTGATCACTTGAAAGCCCTTGTCCTTGCCGGCTTTTTCGGCGAAGGCCCATTCGGTCTGGAACCACGGCTCTTCGGCCTGCTTGACCAGAAAGCCGATTTTCACCGGCTCGGCCGCCAGTAACAGGCTGCTCAGGCTGACGGCCGACACTGCCACAGCGGCGCAGCACAGGGAACGGATACCACGACGACGATTCATAGGGTGACTCCTTGTTGTTGTATTTGAATGCGTTAAACAGCGGTAAAGCCTGTTGGTTATCCTGCAAAGCGGTGACAGGTTTTCCCCGGGACATCGACCTCGATCGCCAGGACCGCGCCGTCCAGCGGTTGATTCAGCGGGCTGGCGGCACTGGTGATGTACAAGGTCTTGAGGTCGGGGCCTGCGAACACGCAACTGGTGGGACGGCTGACTGGCAATTCGATCACCCGGTCAACTTCGCCGTCCGGCGTCAGCCGCAGCAGGCAGCTGCCGTCCCAGCGGGCATTCCAGATATAGCCTTCGGCGTCCATGGCCGAGCCGTCCGGGCCACCCCGGGAGTGAGGCCCGAACCAGACCTGAGCGGGTGCGAGCTGGCCCTGTTCATTAATCGGATATTGATAGAGCGTGCCGTCCAGGCTGTCGCCGAAATGCACATGGGTGGCGGCGTCGTTCCAGAGCAAGGTGTTGGGAATGCCCAAGCCTTGCAGCAACGGCGTGACCTGCCCGTCGGCATCGACCCGGAACAGGCCGCCGGAACGCCGCAGCACCGGCAAGTCTTCACCGTGCTCGCCGATGTTGTTCTGCATGGTGCCCAGCCACAGCCGGCCCTGGGCATCGCAACGGGCTTCGTTGGCACGGTTGCCCGGTTGCGGGTCGGCGACGCAGAGCAAGGTCAGGCGTGGATCCCTCGCCGCCGAATCGAGGTCGAGGCGATACACGCCACTGCTCAGGGTCACCAGCGCATCACCGCTGGCGCACGGGATAAAGGCCGAGGCGGGCTCAGGCAGTTGCCAGGTGTGCAGTTGCCCGTCTTTCAGGCGTAACGCCTGCTGGCCGATGATATCCACCCAATACAGCGCCTGGCCCTGCTCGTCCCAGAACGGGCCTTCGCCGAGCCGAGCGCGGTGCGGTGTGACGGCATTCCACGACATGAAACCTCCTGCTTTCTTGTTGTTTTCAGGTGGTACGGTTACAGCGCGTCGCGCGACGGCTGCCCATCTACCAGACGCTGAATGCGCAGCGGGTTGGCATTCTTCAGCGCGTCGGGGAGCAGGCTATCAGGGTAGTTCTGAAAGCACACCGGTCGCAGGAAACGCTCGATTGCCAGAGTGCCCACCGAGGTGCCACGGGCATCGGAAGTCGCCGGATAAGGCCCGCCGTGGACCATCGCGTCACACACCTCGACGCCGGTGGGATAACCGTTGAGCAGGATGCGGCCGACCTTTTGTTCCAGCAGCGGCGTCAACTCACCAAACTGGGTGAAATCTGCCGGCTCGCCAATGATCGTCGCCGTCAGTTGGCCATGCAGGCCGTGCAACGCGGCACTCAATTGCGCCTGATCGGCGACTTCCACGAACACGGTGGTGGGGCCGAACACTTCTGCCTGCAGCACTTCATCGCCGTTGATCAGCAGGCCGGCATCCGCTTTGAACAGCTGTGGCTGCGCCTGATTGCCGGCCTGCGCCTGGCCCGCCAGGTGCTCGATGCCGGGATGGGCCAGCAGCGTGTGCAGGCCTTTGCCGTAGCTGCTCAATGTGCCGGCATTGAGCATGGTTTGCGCCGGCTGGTCGCCGATCAGTTGGGCGACCTGTTGGGTGAAGCCTGTGAATGCTGGCGAGGCAATCCCGATCACCAGGCCCGGGTTCGTGCAGAACTGGCCGCAGCCTTGCACCACCGAGGCGACCAGGTCGCGGGCGATGCTGTCTGCCCGGGTTTGCAGGGCTTGGGGCAAGACGATCACCGGGTTGATGCTGGACATCTCGGCGAACACCGGGATCGGTTGCGGACGTGCCGCCGCCATATCACACAGGGCCCGGCCACCCTTGAGCGAGCCGGTGAAACCCACGGCGCGGATCGCCGGGTGCTTGACCAGTGCTTCACCCACCCCGCCGCCGAAGATCATGTTGAACACGCCGTCGGGCATGCCGGTGCTCTGCGCCGCGCGCATGATCGCATCGGCGACCCGCTCGGCAGTGGCCATGTGGCCGCTGTGGGCCTTGAACACCACCGGGCAGCCGGCCGCCAGCGCGGCGGCGGTGTCGCCACCGGCAGTGGAAAAGGCCAAGGGAAAATTACTCGCCCCAAACACCGCGACCGGCCCGAGACCGATGCGGTACTGGCGCAAATCCGGGCGTGGCAAAGGCTGGCGATCCGGCAGCTCCAGATCGATCCGCGCCCCGTAGAAATCACCGCGCCGCAGCACCTTGGCGAACAGCCGCATCTGGCCGCTGGTACGGCCGCGTTCGCCCTGGATACGCCCGGCGGGTAACGCCGTTTCGCGGCAGACCAAGGCGATAAAGTCATCGCCAAGGACGTCCAGTTCATCGGCTATCGCCTCCAGGAACGACGCACGATGCTGCGCGCTCAGGCTGCGATAGGCCGGGTAAGCCGCCGCTGCAGCGTTGGCTGCCGCGTCGACTTCCTGCGCCGTCGCCTGGTAGAAATCATAGGGCAACGCTTCGCCGGTAGTGGCGTCGACGCTGTGCAGCGTGACGCTGCCGGTGGCGCTGCGCTGGCCGCCGATATAGTTGTGGCCGTAAATCCGGGTCATGCCTGTCTCCTTCAAAGGGTGCCTATGTCGCCAGGTGCGGCGCCGCCATTGGCCACGGCAATGCCGTTGATCAAGGGCGCGCCGAACTCGGCCTGGCTGATTTCAAACACATCGCCTGGCTGGGTACGAATGCCGTCGGCAAACGACAAGGTTGCGGTGCCGAAAAAGTGGATATGCACGTCACCTGGGCGCAGGAACTGGGTGTATTTGAAATGGTGGTATTCAAGGTTCTCGAGGCTGTGGCACATGTTGGCTTCGCCACTGAGGAATTCGTGCTGCCACAGCACCTCGCCGTTGCGCAGGATGCGGCTGGTGCCCGCCAGGTGCTGGGGCAGTTCACCCAGGCGCAACTCGGGGCCATAGCTGCAACTGCGCAGTTTGGAGTGGGCCAGGTACAGGTAATTCTTGCGCTCCATCACGTGGTCGGAAAACTCGTTGCCCACCGCGTAGCCCAGGCGATACGGCTTGCTGTCGTGACCAATGACGTACAGTCCGGCAATTTCCGGCTCTTCGCCGGCGTCTTCGGCAAACGCCGGCCACGGGAAAGGCTGGCCCGGGCGCACCACGATGCTGCCGTCGCCTTTGTAGAACCACTCCGGTTGCACACCGGCCTGGCCAGAAGCCGGTTTACCGCCCTCCACGCCCCATTTGAAGATGCGCATGCTGTCGGTCATCGCGCTTTCGTCACTGGCGTTCTGGTGCATCTTGTCCCGCGCCGCCGCACTGCCCAGGTGGGTCAAGCCGGTACCGCTGACCAGCGTGTGCGCCGGGTCCGGATGATCCAGCGGGGGCAGGATCCTGTGCCCGGCCAGCAGTTCGGCGTAGTCGTGGCTCTCGCCCAGGCCGAGGTGATCTATTTGCTGTTGCAAGGTGACGCCGGCCTCGATGGCGGCAAGTGCCAGGTCATGTACCATGCGTGCGGCGCGCACCTCGCGCACCTGCCCGCCCTCGACCACGCCCACCCGGCGTTCGCCGCTGCTCAATTCAAACTGCACTAAACCCATGAGTCTTCTCCTGATTGCCAATTAAGTACGGGTGGCGCCACGGGCGCTGGCGGCGAACTGGTCCGGCGGCAGTACGTGCTTGCGCTCCAGCAGCCGATAGACGACACCCGTCAGCACCACCCCGAACAGCATCACGCACGCCAGGAAGTACAAGCCCGACGCGAGGTTGCCGGTGTACTCCTTGAGGGCGCCGATCACGAACGGCCCGATGTAGCCGCCGAGGTTGCCCACCGAGTTGATCAAGGCGATGCCCGCCGCCGCACTTGCGCCGGCAAAGAACCGTCCCGGCAAGGTCCAGAACACCGCCGTGCACGAGAACAGCGCGAACGCCACCAGGCACAGCGCTGCCAGTTGCCACAGCGGCACCGTCAGCCACGCGCTGAAGAACAGGCCGATGGCCCCCAGCACGTAAAGCACCGCGAGGTGGCCGTAGCGATCATTCAGGCGGTCGGAACTGCGGGGCACAATCAGCAGACCGATGATCCCGAAGATGTACGGCACTGCCGACACGAAGCCGGTGGTCAAGTCGCTGCCGCCGAACTGCTTGATCAGGGTCGGCAGCCACAGGCCCAGGCCATAAATGCTCAAGGTCACCGGCAGGTAGAACAGCGCCAGCAGCAACACGCGTTTGTCCTTCAGGGCATGCAGCGGGTTGCCGTGCCGGGTCTGACCATAGGCTTGCAGGTCTTTGGCCAGCTCGCCGGTGAGCCAGTCCTTCTCGGCCTGGTCCATCCATTTGACCTGTTGCGGGCCGTCCGGCAGATAACGCAGCACCGGCCAGGTCAGCAGGATCGCCGGGGTGCCGATGACGATGAACAACCACTGCCAGCCGTGCAGGCCGAGCATCCCGTCCATGCCGAGCAAGCCGCCCGCCACGGGGCCGGTGATCATCATGGCGATGGGCTGGGACAGGATGAACAACCCGAGGATCTTGCCGCGGTGGCGCACCGGGAACCATTGGGTGATGTAGTAGAGGACACCCGGGAAGAACCCGGCTTCGGCGGCGCCCAGCAGAAAGCGCATCACATAGAAACTGTGGGGGCCCTGGACGAATGCCATGCCGATGGTGATGGCTCCCCAGGTGACCATGATCCGCGCGAACCAGCGCCGCGCGCCGAAACGGTCGAGCATCAGGTTGCTGGGGATTTCCAGAAGGAAGTAACCAATAAAGAACAGCCCAGCCCCCAGGCCATACGCCGCATCGCCGATGCCGACATCCGCGCCCATGTGCAATTTGGCGAAGCCCACGGCCGAGCGATCCACGTAGGCAATCAGGTACAGCAAGATCAGGAAGGGAATCAGTTTCAGCGTGATGCGACGTATCAGCCGCAGTTCCTGGCTCATGTGAGCAGTCTCCGATTGTTATTTTTATAGAGCATTGCGGGTCGCCTCTCGCGGAAATCCGCCAGGGCCAGGCCTCGTTGAATCGGACTATATAGTATTACTATTTAATCAACAACACTTCCAAAGCGTCGAATTTACGCCTATGTTAGGCCAGGATTAGATCAATATAGTCTTACAATAAGAGAGTCGACCATGTCCGAGAAAAAGCCCGTCCTGCGCTCCGCCAGCTGGTTTGGTACCGCCGATAAAAACGGCTTCATGTACCGCAGCTGGATGAAAAATCAGGGGATTGCCGATCATCAGTTCCATGGCAAACCGATCATCGGGATCTGCAACACCTGGTCGGAACTGACGCCCTGCAACGCGCACTTCCGCCAGATTGCCGAGCATGTGAAGCGTGGGGTGATTGAAGCGGGCGGCTTTCCCGTGGAGTTTCCGGTGTTCTCCAACGGCGAATCGAACCTGCGCCCCACCGCCATGCTCACCCGCAACCTGGCCAGCATGGACGTGGAGGAAGCCATTCGCGGCAACCCCATCGACGGCGTGGTGCTGTTGACCGGTTGTGACAAAACCACCCCGGCGCTGCTGATGGGCGCTGCCAGTTGCGACGTGCCAGCGATCGTCGTCACCGGCGGGCCGATGCTCAACGGCAAGCACAAGGGCCAGGACATCGGCTCGGGTACCGTGGTGTGGCAGCTCAGCGAACAGGTCAAGGCGGGTACCATTACCCTCGACGATTTCCTCGCGGCCGAAGGCGGCATGTCCCGCTCGGCAGGCACCTGTAACACCATGGGCACCGCCTCGACCATGGCCTGCATGGCCGAAGCACTCGGCACTTCCCTGCCCCACAACGCGGCGATTCCGGCGGTGGATGCGCGCCGCTATGTACTGGCGCACATGTCGGGCATGCGTGCGGTAGAGATGGTGCGTGAAGACTTGAAGCTGTCGAAGATCCTGACCAAGGAGGCCTTCGAAAACGCGATCCGCGTCAACGCCGCCATTGGCGGCTCGACCAACGCGGTGATTCACCTGAAAGCCATCGCCGGGCGTATCGGCGTCGAGCTCGACCTGGACGACTGGACCCGCATGGGCCGTGGCATGCCGACCATCGTCGACCTGCAGCCGTCCGGGCGCTTCCTGATGGAAGAGTTCTACTACGCCGGCGGCCTGCCGGCGGTGCTGCGCCGCCTCGGTGAAGCCAACCTGATCCCGCATCCGAACGCCCTGACCGTCAACGGCAAGTCCCTGGGGGAAAACACCCGGGAAGCGCCGATCTACGGCCAGGACGAAGTGATCCGTACCCTCGACAACCCGATCCGCGCCGACGGTGGCATTTGTGTGCTGCGGGGCAACCTCGCGCCACTGGGTGCGGTGCTCAAGCCTTCGGCCGCCAGCCCCGAGCTGATGCAGCATCGCGGGCGCGCCGTGGTGTTCGAGAACTTCGACATGTACAAGGAACGCATCAACGACCCGGAGCTGGACGTGGATGCCAACTCGATCCTGGTGATGAAAAACTGCGGGCCCAAGGGTTATCCGGGCATGGCGGAAGTCGGCAACATGGGCTTGCCCGCCAAACTGCTGGCCCAGGGAGTGACCGACATGGTGCGGATTTCCGATGCACGCATGAGCGGTACGGCCTACGGCACCGTGGTGCTGCACGTGGCACCGGAAGCAGCGGCCGGCGGCCCATTGGCCACGGTCAAGGAAGGCGACTGGATCGAGCTTGATTGCGCCAATGGCCGCCTGCACCTGGATATCCCGGACGCCGAACTGGCCGCGCGCATGGCCGACCTTGCGCCGCCCCAACAGCTGATTGTCGGGGGCTACCGTCAGTTGTACATCGACCACGTACTGCAGGCCGACCAGGGCTGCGATTTCGACTTCCTGGTGGGCTGCCGTGGCGCTGAAGTGCCGCGTCATTCCCACTAATTGGGACGGGAGCAGTGCTATGATGCCGCCTATTTCGCCAGAGTAGCCTCCCTGTTATGGATCAGCAGCCGACCAAGCCGCGCAAGAGCATGCACGCCCAAATCGTTCAGGACTTGGGCATGCACATCGTTTCCGGACGCTTCAAGCCGGAAGAACGATTGCCCATGGAGGCGACCTTATGCGAGGAGTACAAGGTCAGCCGCTCGGTATTGCGCGAGGCGACTCGGGTGCTGAGCGCCAAGGGCCTGGTGATTTCCAAGCCCAAGGTCGGCGCTGTGGTGCGCCCTCGGGTGCAGTGGCACTTGCTGGACCCGGACGTGCTGTCCTGGCTGATGCAGTCGACGCCCCACAGCGAGTTTTTCAACACCCTGGCCGGTGTACGTCGGATCCTCGAGCCGGAAATCGCCGCCATGGCTGCGACCACCGCGACCGACGCCGACATTGCCACCATCGAAAAAGCCTACCTCGGCATGGAAACCGCCAATACCCACGACGCGCTGTTACAGGCCGACCTGGACTTCCACCGCGCAATTGCCGATGCGACCCGCAACGACTTGCTGGCCTACATGTGCAACATGCTGTCGCTGCCACTTCGCGAGTCCATCAACATCACCAACCGTCGCCCCGACATCCAGGGCCTCAGCCTGCCTCGGCACAAGGCGATCCTCACGGCGATCAAGAACCGTGACGCCCTCGGCGCGCGGCATGCCTCCCTGGTGCAACTGGACGATACCCGGGTCGCGCTGGACACCGTAATGAATGTGCTGACGCCGCTGTAGCGCACGGCAACCCACCGTCAAGATCGAGGCCGCCCTTGGATTACTTCGCTGCGTTAACCGCCTTTGTCGAAGCCGCCGAGGGCAATAACTTCTCCCGCGCCGCCGACCGGCTTGGCATCAAGGCGTCCACGGTTTCCCGCTACGTGAAGGACCTTGAACAGGACCTCGGCATCGCCCTGTTCAACCGCTCTACCCGCACGCTGCACCTGACTGAAGGTGGCCAGATGTTTCTGATGCACGCACGCCGGGTACTGGATGAACTCGAACAAGCCAAGGCCGCCACCTCCGCACTGAACGAGCACCCACGGGGCGTGCTCAAGCTCAACCTGCCGCCTGCCTTTGCCCGTCACCATATCCTTCCCACCTTGAATGCCTTCCTGGCCCGCTACCCGCAGATCAAGCTGGAACTGGTGCTGGACGACAGCCACGTCAACCTGATTCATGCCGGCGCGGACCTGGCGATTCGTATTGGAACCCTGGCGGATTCCACCTTGAAGGCGCGCAAAATCTGCGATGAGCGCTACCGGCTGGTGGCCAGCCCGGGGTTTTGCCGGGAATATCCGGCGCCGTCCGTTCCTTCGGAACTGGCGGCGCTGCCGGTGATTCTGGGGAGAGATATCGCGGCGGATATCGCGTTTGCCAACGGGCATGAGGTGTCGCCGCTGGTGCATAAAGACGCTATCCGCATCAACGACCTCGACGCACAGCTGATCGCCGCGCAACAAGGCCTGGGATTTGCCTTGCTGCCCGACTGGCTGGTGGCCAAGGCTGTTGAAGCCGGCGAGCTGGTGGTGTGGTTGCCGGAGTGGACTGTCCGGATCGCCGGCCGCGAACCGGCGGTGTGGTTCGTCTATCCGCCCAAGCGCATCGTGTCTTCCAAAGTGCGGTGCTTCATCGACTTTATCGTCGAGCAGCTAGGCGAAACACCGCACTGGAAACGTCTCAACTGAAGCGGATATCCAGCGAACGCAGATAGGTTTGCAGCCCGGCGTCCTGGATCGGAATCAGGAAAGCTTCCGTGTCGGACTCATTGAAGTGGGCATGCCAGTAGCCTGGGGGTGTGACGAACGCCAGGCCCGGCGACCAGTCGACCCGCACCGGATTGCGGATTTGGCCATCGGCGTCCAGCTCGGTGCCCACCAGCGAGTAGCAACCCTTCGGGCAATCGATGATGAAATCCAGCGCAATCGATTGGTGCCGGTGAGGCTTTTGAATCGACCCGGCCGGCAGGATGCCGTACATCGCCCACAGCACATGGGTCACGGTTCGAGTCTGCGGGAAGTTGCGATTGCCCAGCAGGATGCTGATACGGCTGCGATCCTGGGCGCGGGGATCATCGGCGGCTTCGCGCAGCTTTGCGTTGGCCAGTTCTGCGGGATACAGCGTCGGCACGAAGCGATCAGCACTGCGGGTCACGCCCAGGTAGCGCAACAGCGGCTCATCGTGGACGTAGTACAGGCGCGCATCCTCAGAAGCACTGAACTGCGCTGGCTGCAGGCCTGGCAGCGCGATGAAGCAGCCTTTGGTCCAGTCGATGCGGTGCTCGCCCTGGACCACACTGCCCTGCCCCGCGATGACATAAAACACCTGTGAAGTGGCGTTGGGTTGCAGGTTAAGCGTGTCGCCTGCGTTCAGGCGAATGAAGTTCGCACACAGCCCCGGCCCGGTCGCCGGGCCTTCGCAGCCCAGTGCATCACTGAGGTCCAGCGGGACCACCCGGGACGGGCCGCTGTCATACAGCGAGGCCGGAAAGCTGTGGTAGGGAATGCGAGTGATCAGGTTGGCGCTGATGGGGTTGGCGGCCTTGCTGTATTCGAAGTACTCGGCGTCGAGCAGGTGCAGGGGTTGGGTATCGGTCACATCAGGCTTGAATTCGCTATTCATTATGATCACCTCAATCTACGGCTGGATTTCGCAACGGCCCGTGGGCGTTGCGGCGGTGAGAGGACTATAGGCATTCGGCGGTGGTGGATTAATCCCTTATGCTGCACAGCAGTTATGCGAAATGGGGCAGGCACGAGCCCGTCTCCGCGCACCGATAGTTTTATTCGGGCAACTATCAAAGTGCCACTTTATAAATCAGTTAAATAGATATACATCAGCGCCCATAAAAAAACCGCCGCAGAGACTGCGGCGGCAAACCAAAGGATGTTGTCGAAGCAGAGCGGCTAAGACAGTTTCAAAACTACAGCAGTGTGCGCTAGAGCCTAGTGAATTTTATTTAACCAACCCTTCACTGGTTCTTTAACTTGGGTTGGCCCCTATATAACTACCGGACAGAGTACGGTTCTCGGGAAAAACTAATGGCCGTGACCAATACGAGCCTTCAACTGCTCAATCAACTGCGGGTCGCGAAGTTCAACGCTGGTTTCCCTACGCAATGCCAACCGCCTGCTCGCAGGCGCCTGGCAAATTTGATAATAGCTATGAGAGAGCCAATTCCAACTGCCCACTGTGGCGACCTGGTCATCTACCAACAGGATCTTTTCATGAGTACCTTCCGGGAGACGGATGACGCGCTCAGTGCCCAGCGCCCTACGGTAGGCGATGATGAGTCCTGGGTCGCTATTATCGGCATTGGTGTCTCCTTCCCGGTAATAGCCATAGTAAATCGTGACCGCAATGCCGCGTTCTTTCGCTGCACGAAGCAGATTGAGTGGAGGATGATTCTGGTTCGTACCCTGACGGATCCATGGCACAACGGCGGTGAATGAACGCTGGCTTTGTGAGAGGAGTGTTTCAAATGCGTCAATGTGATCGCAGTCGAAATAGTGCTTTATGCCATTGGATGTAACACTGGCGAACGATGGGCTCTGGTGTTCCATGCTGACGAAAAATGACGCGGAGCAACTCTTGGCAAGTTTGGCCAGGGACTTACCTGCTGTCAGCAGCCGTTGCTGATTGCCGACCACAATGAACTGCTGCTTTGCCCGCGACACGGCCACATTCAACAGGTTGGGTTTGTCATTCTGGAACTTGTCGGAGTCCGACCGTTGAAAAATGACCGGCGAGTAAATAATCACCTCAAAACCGACGCCCTGGAATTGATGCACAGAACCAATCTTGAGCGCTTGACGATGGTTGAGTCGCTCACCGTAAGCCTTGATAAGTAGCTGCTTCTGGTTAGAGTAAGGCGTGATGATGCCAATGTCCTCGGTCAGGTCGTAGCCGGCGGTCTCCAGCTTATCCAGCAATAAACCAATGGCTTCAACTTCATCCTGATTGGTATTGGGCATTCGGTCTTTGCGACCCTGTACGCCGTAAAACATCAGGTTGAACCCACCCATGTTATCGCAGGCCTCCTGGATGCGCGGCTCGGGGCTGCCGGTGCACACTTGCACCCCGGTGTAGCCGGCGATCTCCATGAACAGCTGGGCGATGGCGGGCTGGCAGCGCCGGTGCTCCTCAAGAACCATACCGTTGCCAGTGTCGTTAATGGCGCCCGTCAGCGTCCCCGCAGCACGGTGATAAGCAGTGACCAGCATGGGTGAGACTGCCTCGTACAGGCCGTTATCAGCGAAGTACTGATCCTTGAGCTTTCGCGCCATGGCGTGGCCCAGGGTTCGAATCGGTTCGATCTGCAAAGGGTCGCCTACCACGATGGCCCTTCGGCTGCGAGCCAACAGCGGTACGAGGGACTCAGCAGAGATCATTCCCGCCTCATCCACCAGGCTGAGCTGATAGGGGGTAAACCCGTTCAAATGGTTCAGCTTATAACCCGCCAGTTTCTGCACGGACGCCAGTGTCGAGGCCATGACCGGATAGGCGAGGGTTATGAGGCAATAGAACTCATCCAGCTTGTCTTTCCATTTGTAGAACCCTGCGTCCTGCTGGCCGTTGAGCAGGTTGCACCACAGAGGCAGCACTTCAGCCAACGCTGTTTTTTTACGTAATAGCGCCTGCCACAGATAATCAATGGCGCTTTCGAACAGCGTCCGTTGCTGCACGATAAAGCGAGTTCGTAACACCTCAATCCAGTCGCCCTCAGGAAACTCGGTGTGCAGGATGTCCCGTGCCGACTTGAACCGCTTCCAGGCATTGATGCCTGCGCTCAGCTCCTCGATTTTCCTGGCAAGTTGTACCAGCGCTTTTTCGCGCTCTGTCCCCGGCGCGCCTGCGGTCAAGGTTTTCAACACTTCCGGGATATCGGATGCCTTGAACAGCTCCCGGCGATTTCTTGCCAGTTCTGCCAGTCGCGTGTGATCAAGGTCAGCCAATTTGTAGGCGGAAAAGTCCGCGGCGCAGGTCTTTTTCAGGTGTTCGTGAGCACGAACGTACCTGGCTTTGAACAGCCAGCCCAACAATGGCGCGAACACGCCTGTCGGGTAGTCGGCGAAGTGATGTTCAAGCGTTCCACTTAACTCGCTCTCGACCCAGGCTTGATAGTCGGCCTCGGGGAAAGGCGCGTCGATCAAATGGCCAAAGCTGCGTGCCAGCCGCTTCTGCGCCCGGGCATGCACTTCCCTCTCGGCAGACAGGGTGCCTTGCGCGGCGGAGCAGCGTTGCGCCAGAACGTTGATGTCCGTCAGTTGTTCCTGCTCGCGGAGTAACTCAAGTGTCAGGCCAGTGTCGAGTACATCGCGTGTGAGGGCTTCCAGGCGTTCAATGAAGGCCTCGGGCGGCAGCCCCGCAAATGCTGCCTGCGCCTGGTTAAGTGCGTGCTGCAAATGGCTAAACCGAGAAAACCCGTGGTCGATCAACTGCTTGGTTTTGGCGATCTGCGTGGCAAGCTGAAGCTGCTTGTCCTTCTCGTAGGATTGCTCATCCAGTTGTACCAACAAGGCGTTTACGCGCTCGACTTGCGTCGCGACTTGCGCTTTGTCACCTCCAAGGAAGTACAACCATTTGACGTCTTTGAGGCAGGCGTCCTTGCGCAGGTCATCAATGACGTTCTCGACGGCTTTTTTCGCCGTGGAGGTCACCACCAGCCCGAGGTTGTGATCATTCCCAGCGATGCAAGCCAGGGCTCGTTCCACGATCTGGCTGGCAATCAGCGACTTGAAAAGCGTGGTTTTCCCCGTCCCTGGCGCGCCTTGCACCGCCAGCAGGGAGGCGCCGCTGGAGACCTGGGCCAGTGTTGCCATTTGGCCACGACCCAGAGGGTACTTGTGCTCAAACAGTCCGTAAGGAAAGCGCGAAAAGGCAGCAGGAGTGGTGCCAATGTTGGCTGAGCGGTTCTCAATATACTGTTGCAACAGGGGCGACGCAGACAGATCTGCCCTTTCGAGCAGAACCTTGTAGTCCTTGAGTTGTTCGTTGGCGTTGTAGTCTGTATTGACTTGCGGGCACACAAGGGCAGTCATCGGGTGTTCCAGAGAAACACCCTTGGCGCCCAAGTCCCTCAGGCGCTGGATGACCCAAGGCAAAAACAGCTTGAACAAGCCAATGAAGTCGTCGCGCTGCTCGCCCATGCAGGCTGCCGCGATGCTCATCATGTGGCGTTCGGCGCCCAACTCTTCGATGTCGACATCCAGATACTCGCGAAACGCCGCAATGTCCGGCGCGACGTCGGCACCTTGCTTCACTGGCACGCATAACTCAAGTTGAGGCTGTGTGTGCCAACTGTCCGGCAATGTGTAGCGGAAGAGCGGTACAAAAAAGGTGTTTTTTCCCTCAACGACGCGCAACAGAGGAAAGCCCAGTTGGAGTGGTTCGGCCTGGTCTTGCCCTTGCTCGTTCTGTTTCAGAAACCGTTGTTTCAGATCTTTCGACTGCTGCTCGGAGAGAGAGAAGCTAAAACCGGCGATGTCTTCCTGTACGGTATCTCGGGAAAACCTGATCTGTTGTTCCTGGGAAATATCCAGGCCTTTGACTCGGCTCTTGGCTAATCCTGTTGCGTCGACAAACGCCCGCCAACCGCTGAGCACATCCATGGCTTGCTGCTTTCCTTCCATTGACCCCATCCGATCCTGAAGCGAAGATTGTGCGGGATTCTACACTCCTTACCCAAAAGAGATTTAAATGGCCAACCACGACCTCGCCTTCACCCCCGACCTCGACCCCGACTCCATCTCCTCAGACGTCATCGGCTTCAACGGCATCCTCGTCTCCACGCAAATCCCCACCCGCGCCGACGGTAGCCTGGAGCTGGGCGACATCACCCTGCAAAGCGAATGCACCCTGCAAGCCCTCAAGGTTGCCCTGGAACGCGCCGGTAGCTCGATTGACCGGGTCATGCACTTGACCATTTACCTGACCGACATGGCCGACCGCGCCGCGTTCAATGAAGTCTACAAGCGCTACTTCGCCAAGCCTTGGCCTGTGCGCGCAGCAGTGGGCGTGGCGGCGCTGGCTGTCGAAGGCATGCGGGTGGAAGTCACGGCGATGGCCGCCAAGGGCTGAGCCAAACGCTCTATATCAACCAACGATGATCAAATGTGGGAGCTGTCGAGCCCCAGCGAGGCTGCGATGGGATCGCCTCGGTGTCACTGATACACCGCGGTGTCTGCATCGCGGGCAAGCCCGGCTCCCACCGTTGAGTGCATTCCAGTTTGGGAGCACGCGTAGGGCTTGATAGATGTCGATAGCGCATTTCGCAGCTACAATGCCCGCCTCCGTGACAAGCCTGACTAAAAAAACTATGTCCTTGCCCAAGCATCACCTGGAATTGCTCAGCCCTGCCCGCGATGTTGCCATCGCCCGCGAGGCCATCCTGCATGGCGCCGACGCCGTGTACATCGGCGGCCCGAGTTTCGGCGCGCGCCATAACGCCTGCAACGACGTGAGCGATATCGCGCAGTTGGTGGAGTTCGCCCGGCGCTACCATGCGCGAGTGTTCACCACCATCAACACGATCCTGCACGACAACGAGCTGGAGCCGGCGCGCAAGCTGATCCACGAGCTTTACGATGCCGGCGTCGACGCGCTGATCGTCCAGGACCTGGGGGTGATGGAGCTGGATATCCCGCCCATCGAACTGCACGCCAGCACCCAGACCGACATCCGCACCCTGGGCCGGGCCAAATTTCTCGACCAGGCCGGTTTTTCGCAGTTGGTATTGGCCCGTGAGCTGAACCTGCAGGAAATCCGGGCGATTGCCGATGAAACCGATGCCGCCATCGAGTTCTTCATCCACGGCGCCTTGTGCGTGGCCTTCTCCGGCCAGTGCAACATCTCCCACGCCCAGAATGGCCGCAGCGCCAACCGTGGCGATTGCTCCCAGGCCTGCCGCCTGCCCTACACCTTGAAAGATGACCAGGGCCGTGTGGTTGCCTTTGAAAAGCACCTGTTGTCGATGAAAGACAACAACCAGAGCGCCAACCTGCGCGCCCTGGTGGATGCCGGCGTGCGTTCGTTCAAGATTGAAGGCCGCTACAAGGACATGGGCTATGTGAAGAACATCACCGCCTATTACCGTCAGCGCCTCGATGAGATTCTCGAAGACCGCCCGGACCTGGCTCGCGCCTCCAGCGGCCGCACCGCGCATTTCTTCCTGCCGGACCCGGAAAAGACCTTCCACCGTGGCAGCACCGACTACTTCGTCACCGACCGCAAGGTCGACATCGGCGCCTTCGACACCCCCACCTTTACCGGCCTGCCGGTGGGTGTGGTGGAGAAAGCCGGCAAGCGTGACTTGCAAGTGGTCACCCATGAGCCGCTGTCCAACGGCGACGGCCTCAATGTGCTGATCAAGCGTGAAGTGGTGGGTTTCCGCGCTAACATCGCCGAGCCAAAAGGTGAGTTCGAAGAAGACGGCGAGAAGCGCTACCGTTACCGCGTCGAGCCCAACGAGATGCCGGCCGGCCTGCATCAATTGCGCCCGAATCATCCGCTGAACCGTAACCTGGACCATAACTGGCAACAGGCGCTGCTCAAGACTTCCGCCGAGCGCCGTATCGGCGTGTCGTGGGCGGCTCGCCTGCAGGAAGACCGCCTGGAACTGACCGTCACCAGCGAAGAAGGCATCAGCGCCAGCGTTGCCCTGCCCGGCCCGTTTGGCGTGGCCAACAAGCCGGAACAGGCGCTGGAAACCCTGCGCGACCTGCTGGGTCAACTGGGCACCACCCAGTACCACGCCACCGCGATCGAGCTGGATGCGCCGCAGGCGTTCTTCATCCCGAACTCGCAGCTCAAGGCCTTGCGCCGTGAAGTGATCGAGGCGCTGACCGAGGCGCGTATCCAGGCTCACCCACGGGGCGGCCGCAAGGCGGAAACCACGCCGCCGCCGGTGTACCCGGAATCGCACCTGTCGTTCCTGGCCAACGTCTACAACCAGAAGGCCCGCGACTTCTATCACCGCCATGGCGTGCAATTGATCGATGCGGCGTACGAAGCCCACGAAGAAACCGGCGAAGTGCCGGTGATGATCACCAAGCACTGCCTGCGTTTCTCGTTCAACCTGTGCCCCAAACAGGCCAAGGGTGTGACGGGGGTGAAGACCAAGGTCGCGCCGATGCAGTTGATCCACGGCGACGAAGTGCTGACGCTGAAGTTCGACTGCAAGCCTTGCGAGATGCACGTGATCGGCAAGATCAAGGGCCACATCCTCGGCCTGCCGCAACCGGGCAGCGTGGTGGGTTATATCAGCCCGGATGACCTGCTCAAGACCATCCCGCGCGGCGCACACTGAGTCGCCGGTGAGCGTCATGCTACGGCGTGACGCTCGCCGCTGTTTTCGAGCGCCACCACCAACCCCGCTGCAACCCCGCCGCCGCGAGCAAAATCGCCGCCACGCCCAGCCATTGCAACCAGCCCAGGCGATGCCCAAAGGCAATCCAGTCGACAAAGATTGCCGCAATCGGGTAGATAAACGACAGCGCGCCAGTGATTGCCGTCGGCAACTTCTGGATCGCGCCATACAGCAACACGTACATCAAGCCGGTATGCACCACGCCCAGGGTCAGCAATGCCGCCCAAACGTCCATCGAGGCAGACAGGCTGTGCCACTGCATCAGCGGTGCCAGCAGCAAGGCGCCCGTGGTCACCTGGATCAACGCCATTAAATGCGGCTGCACTTCCTTCAAGCGCTTGATGATCAGCGCCGCAATCGCATACAGAAATGCCGCGCCCAGGGCCAACGCCACACCCATCAAATAGTCATCCCCGGTGTTTTGCTGACTGCCATGGGCGGTGACAATCGCCAGCATTCCAACGAAAGCCACGCTCAACCAAGCAAGCTTTTGCACGGTGATTTTCTCCCCCAGGAACACCGCCGCCAGCATCACCAACATAAACGGCTGGACGTTATACACCGCCGTGCTGATGGAGATTGAAGCCCTGGCGTAGGACTCGAACAGCAGCAACCAATTGCCCACAATCGCCACGCCGCTGAGCATCGCCAGCCCGAGCTTGGTGTAGTTCAGCAAGTCCAGGCGCAGATAACCCAGCAGCCCGCACACCACCAACAACGTCAGCGCGCCGATCACGCAGCGCCAGAACACCACTTCGACCACCGGCACACCCGACACCAGCACGAACCAGCCGATGGTGCCGGAGATGAGCATGGCGGCGACCATTTCCCATGAACCGCGACGTATGGATTTGTCCATGATTGAGCTCCTCAAGTGAGGCTCAATTATGGCAATCTGGTCGGTAGCGACTCTAGATTCTAAATAAGGCGAACCTCGCATTTCGCCTATTCTTATTAGGCAAACCTGAGCAATCGCTTTCGGAGCGACCATGATTGACAGCATTGACCAGCAACTGATCGCCGCGCTGATGGACGACTCGCGCCTGTCCCTCAAGGCCTTGGCGGGCATCACCGGCCTCTCCTCCCCCAGCGTCGGCGAACGGCTGCGGCGCCTGGAAGAGCGCGGCGTCTTGAAGAACTACACCGTGGACATCGACCCCAAGCATTTCGGCTATTTGCTCCAGGCCATCGTGCGCATTCGCCCGCTGCCCGGGAAACTGCAGGAGGTGGAGCGCCAGATCCAGGCGATCCCGGAGTTCACCGAATGCGACAAGGTGACCGGCGATGACTGCTTCATCGCACGCCTGCATGTGCGCACCATGGACCAACTCGACACACTGCTGGATAAGCTCAACGCGTACGCTGAAACCAACACCGCCATCGTCAAGAAAACCCCGGTAAAACGCCGGTTGCCGCCGTTGGCAGATTCGTGATTTTGAGTCACTGATGCAGTGACGGGATCGCTATTCTGGCAATACGGTGCGGTGTTTATGCTTGATCCACCCATTGGAACGACAGGCGTAAACACCATGTATGTCATCACCGGAATCACAGGCAAAGTCGGCGGCGCCCTGGCGCGCTTTCTGCTCAACGATCGTCAACCCGTACGCGCAGTCATTCGCGATGCCAGCAAAGGCGCCGAGTGGGCCGCCCTCGGTTGCGAGGTGGCCATCGCCAATATGGACGACGCCGCTGCCCTCACCAAAGCGTTCAAGGGCGCCACCGGCGTGTTCATCCTGCCGCCTTCGGATTTCGACCCGGAGCCCGGCTTCCCCGAGGCGCGCAAGGTGATTGCCGCCGTCGCCCAAGCCATCGAGGCGGCGGCACCGCAAAAAGTGGTGTGCCTGTCGACCATTGGCGCCCAGGCCGAACACCTGAACCTGCTGACCCAACGCACCTTGATGGAACAGGCGCTAAGCGCGTTGAACGTGCCAGTGACCTTCCTGCGCCCGGGCTGGTTCATGGAAAACGCCGCCTACGACGTAGCCACCGCCCGCGAACACGGAGTGATCCACAGCTTCCTGCAACCGCTGGATAAGACCGTACCGATGATCGCCACCGCCGACGTCGGGCGCCTCGCTGCGCAATTGTTACAGCAACACTGGAGCGGGCGTCGGGTAGTTGAGCTGGAAGGCCAATGGGTCAGCCCGAACGACATCGCTCGCACGTTGACCGAAGTGCTTGGTCGTGGTGTGACAGCACAGGTGGTGCCTCGCGATGCGTGGGAGCCGATGTTTCGTGAGCAAGGCGCGCAGAATCCAATGCCGCGCATGCGCATGATTGATGGGTTTAACGAGGGTTGGATCTGCTTTGAGCAGGCGGACGTGGTCAAGGGTGAGACTACATTGCTCAAGGTGCTGCGGGAACTGGCTGCCAACGTCTGAATGGTCTCTGTGGCGAGGGGGCTTGTCCCCCGTTGGAGTGCGAAGCGCTCCCGCTTTTTTGGGGCTGCTTCGCAGCCCAACGGGGGACAAGCCCCCTCGCCACAAGAGCCCTGGCTGCAGTTCAGAGCAAGGCTGAATTTTCGATCAGTTACGCCCGGCAGTCACACCCCCATCGACCGGCAACACAGTCCCGGTAATCCAGGATGCCTCACTGGACGCCAGGAACAGGATGGCCTGGGCGATATCCGCCGGTTGGCCATTGCGTCCCAGCGGGTGAAAAGCGTTAAAGGTCGGCAGCACTTCCTTGACCTGGTTTTCGTCCATGAACGTCCCATACACCGGAGTTTCCACCACGGCCGGGGCCACGGTGTTGATGCGGATGTTGGACGACGCCAGTTCAATCGCCAGGTTGCGGGTCAGCGCATGCACCCCGGCGTTCGCCGCCGAGTACGCAGCCGACGGTGTAGCGCCAATGGCCTGGATCGCCCACAGGGAACCGGTCTGCACAATCACACCACCGCCACGCTGCAACATGGCTTTCGCCGCCGCCTGGGCCATGAAGAATTTGCCCTTGAGGATGGTGTCGAGAAACCAGTCGTATTCGTTGGCATCCACTTCAAGGAACGGTTTGGGACGGAACACCCCGGCGTTGTTCACCAGGATATCCACGCCACCGAAAGCCCTTACCGCTTCGTCGACCAGCGCCTGGGCAGTCGCCGGGTTGGCAATGTCGCCAGCCAACACACGAATCGAAGTGCCGCTCGGATCGATTTCTTCGGCAACACGCTGCAACTTCGCGGGATCACGACCACCGATCACCACATTGGCACCCTCCTCCACAAAACGGCGTGCGACTTCTTTACCGATCCCCGAACCGCCCCCGGTGACGATCACAACTTTGGAAGAAAACCTTTGCATGACGAATAACCCCTGAGCGTATGGTTTGCCAGCGTCTGTAGCTTGTATCGCTGGATTGCCTGCTATTCTTGCGATTCAGCATCAGGCCAACCAACCAGATCTCATTCGTCACCATTAAAGAATTTCTTTAGATGAACCCACTTGGATACCTCAATGCCTTGCGCGCTTTCGAAGCAGCGGCCAGGCATCAAAGCTTCACTGCGGCGGCTGAAGAGCTGAACGTCACCTCCGCCGCCGTCGGCCAACAAGTGCGCAGCCTGGAATCGTGGCTGGGGCTGCCGTTATTCACCCGCGCCAGCAGCGGTAATGCCCGACTGTTGCTGACGGACGCGGCCCGTTCTGCGTTGCCGGATATTCGCGAGGGTTTTGATCGGTTGCGAGTGGGATTGGCACGTCTCAAGGAAGCGTCACAGAGTACCGACCTGACCGTGACGGTCAGCCCGGCGTTCGCCGGCAAATGGTTGCTCCCCAGACTGGAGCGTTTTCAGCAGCTGCATCCGGAAATCGACGTACTGCTGAACACCAACCTCAAGACCCTGGATTTTCTCACCGAGCGTATCGACATCGGCGTGCGTTATGGCGCCGGTCATTGGCCTGGATTAGCGGCGATCAAGTTGATGGATGAAGACCTTTTCCCCGTCTGCTCCCCGAACTATCCAGCGCTGGCGGACGGCAAGCTCAGCCTGGAAACGCTCGCACAGTGCACGCTGATTCACGACCTTTCGATGGCCGGCGACCCCAGCTTCCCGAGCTGGCGAACCTGGCTGGACGCCATGGGACAAACGGGAACAGATGCCAGCCACGGCTTGCGCATCAACAACTCGGCAGCCGTGGTACAGGCCGCGATCGAAGGACAAGGCATCGCGTTAGGCCGCAGCGTCATGGTGCGCGACGACCTGGCATCCAGGCGTCTGACCCGCCCGTTTGGCGAGGTCAAAAGCGCCGTGGCCCTCGCCTACTACGTGGTCTACAGGCCAGAGTGTAGCGAGCTGGCAAAAGTACAGGTGTTCCGCGACTGGTTATTGACCCAGGCTGCTAAGTAGAGCGCAGACAACTGGGTTTTCCAGACAAACCGGAGTGATGCCATCGCAGGCAAGCCAGCTCCCACATTTGACCGTGCCCGCTTTAGATTTTGATTTTGCTTTTAACACTCAAGCCGGCCGGTAGGCCGCTGTGCTCTTGATCTGCTTTTGATCTTGATCTTAGGCGCCCCGTTAAACCACGCTGGCCGAACGCAGGCTTTGGAGCGTGGGTAACCTGGCAGGACGCCAGGTTAGCCGTCCTGGGCCAGGGATGGCCCATGACGGCGGCCCACGGTCCAAAGCCGGAGTGAGGGCACACCGAGCCCAGGCGAGGTGCCGAGTGGTGGGGCAAGAGCGTTTTGCTTACTTTTGCGCTGTTCAAAAGTGAGCCGCTGTAAGAGCGGAACCCATATCAGCCGTTACCCAAATAACGGATATACACCCAGAAACTTCACTAATCGTGCAAAGCCTTAGCCGCCCCCAACAACCCCCGAAACTTCCGATAACGTGCCTGCAACACACCCGCTTGAGCACCATCCGGAAAAAACCGGGCCTTCACCGGCATCCCCGCCTGCAACAGCGCCCCACCCCGCCCAATCGCCACAAACCCCAACTTCGCCGCCCCAATACACGCCCCCAACTCACTGCCCTGCAACGTATAAATCTCCCGCCCAAGAATATTGGCCAGCAACTGCGCCCAATACTCACTGCGCGCCCCGCCCCCCACCAACGCACAAGCCCCCACCGAGGCCCCGGCCGACTGCACCGCATTCAGCGCATCCAACAACCCGAACCCAACCCCCTCCATCACCGCATACCCCAACATAGCCGGCGTGCAATCATGCCCCAGGTTCATAAACCCACCCCGCAACAACGGGTCGTTATGGGGCGTACGCTCCCCCGCCAAATACGGCAAAAACAACGGATTGGAAACCGGCACGCCCTGCCCGATCGGCCACTCGGCCTGCACCCGATCCAGCAACGCCTGCTCATCAACCGCCCCCGTCAACCGCGTCACCCACCGCAAGCAACTGGCCCCGGCCAACATCGCCCCCATGGTGTACCAACGCCCAGGCAACGCATGACAAAAACTATGCACCGCACTCGCCGGATTCCCCGCCGAGTGATCAGTAATCGCCACGATGGCCGCACTCGTCCCCAACGTGATAAACGCATCCCCCGCATTCACCGCCCCAATGCCCACCGCCGCCACCGGGTTGTCCCCGCCACCGCCAGCAATCACCAGGCCCTCAGCCAAGCCCAGTCGCCCCGCCGCCGCCGCATTCAAACAAGCGCTGGCCGCACCACCTTCCACCAGCCGTGGCATCTGCGACAACCGCAAACCCGTGGCCTGCAGCATCGGTTCAAACCATCTACGGTTGGCCACATCCAGCCACAGCGTCCCCGCACCATCAGACACATCACTCACGCGCTCACCACTCAAGCGCAAACGCAGATAGTCCTTGGGCGACAGCACGCAATCAATGGCGCTGAATACCGTCGGCTCATGCTCCTGCAACCACAGCAGCTTGGGCGCCGTGAGACCGGCCATTGGCAAGCTACCGGTGACGTCGGCAAACTCACGGCCCAACGCTTCAGCCTGGGCCATGGCACGGGAGTCATCCCAGAGAATCGCCGGGTACAACACCTGGTCGTCTTGCCCCAGCAATACCGCCCCGTGCATCTGCCCGGACAAACCGATGCAGCCGACACGGCCATAGGCATCCGGCTGATCAGTGCGCAGTTGATCCAGGGCCTTCAGGCACGCTTGCCACCAGTCCTCAGGCGCCTGCTCGGACCAGCCCGTGTGCGGGCGCGAGACCGTCAGCCGCGCCCCCGCATGAGCGAGGACGCGGCCTTGCTCGTCCATCAGGATCGCCTTGAGTTCCGAAGTGCCGAGATCAATACCAAGGGAAACCGGGTTGTTCATATCAGGGGCAGCCGCATGAATTACGAATCTTCAGGGTGGGCGCGAGCCGCACACTGTGTGTTTTACGCTTGGGCGACGCCATGCGCTCAAGCAGCAGGTTGACCGCACGGGCGCCCAGTTCCTGAACCGGCTGCGCGATCAGGGTCAGGCGCGGCACAAAGAAGTCCGCCCATTCAAAATCATCGAAACCCACCAAAGCCATTTGCCCGGGCACATCGATATGTGCATCGCGCAAGGCATGCATTGCGCCGAGGGTCATCAGGTTGTTGCCCGCCATGATCGCCGTGGGCGGTGTGTCCAAGGCCAATAACTGCGCCGTCGCTTGCCGTGCAGGCTCGCTGCTCGACCCACCATTGACCAGCAACTGCGGATCCAACGGTAACCCCGCCGCAAGCAACGCGGCTTGATACCCGGCCACGCGCTCACTGGAAGTGCCCAGCCCCGCCCGCCCGGAAATGAAGCCGATGCGCCGGTGGCCATGCTCGATCAAGTGCGCCACCAAAGCCTGGGTAGACAGGGTATTTTCCACCCCGACCTGATCGAAACGGTCGCTCATCATCCGGTCCACCAGTACGGCGGGTACTTCATTGGCCTGCAAGTACTCCAGGGCCAGGGAACCGGTAGACGGCGCCAACAGAATGCCGTCCACCCGCCGATGGTGCAGCGTCGTGACCACCCGCAACTCCTGCTCCGGATCGTCGTGGGTATCGACAAACAGCATCATGTAGCCGTGTTTGGCGCACTCGGTTTCAATCGCGTGCACCGTTTCACTGAAGTAATGGTTGGACAGCGCCGAGATCGCCACGCCAATGGTATTGGTGGTGGACCGGGCCAGGGAGCGCGCCAGCGTGTTGGGGATGTAGCCCAACTGCCGGATCGCGCTCTGCACCGCTTGCACCGTGTCCGGGCTGACCTTGCGGGTGCCGTTCAAGACGTGGGAAACCGTCGACGTCGACACCCCTGCAATTCTTGCCACATCCTCCATGGTTGCCACGGTGCTCACTCCTGCGCGCTTTTAATGTTTGCTGGACCAACCGCTGTAGGAACCGACGTTGTCGCGGGTGATCAGTTTTGGCGCCAGCAGGGTAACCGCTTCGGCAGGTTGTTTGTCATTGAGAATGTCATTGCCGACGTTGACGGCCGTCTGGGCCATGGCCCATGGGTCCTGGCTGGCGGAAGCCTGGATCAGGGTGTCGGTCTTCAGGGCATTCTCGATATCCGGCGCGCCGTCCACGGAGGTGATGATGATGCCGCTGCGTTTCAGCTGCTTGGCCGCCAGGTCGCTGCCGATGGCTTGCGGGTCGTTGATCGCGAACAGGCCGTCGATTTTCTGGAAGCGCGTCAGGTAGCCCTGCATCACGTTCAGGCCGCCTTCGCGGGAGCCTTTGCCGTCCTGGTCATCAGACAGCACCTTGATATCCGGCGCACTGGCCAGCGCGGCTTTACAGCCTTTGACGCGATCAGTCACGGCAGTGACCTGCGGGCCATTCTGGATAATCACGTTGCCCTTGCCCGACAGCTTGTCGACGATGAACTGGCAGGCCAGCTTGCCGGCTTCGACGTTGTCGGTCTGCACCGTGGCATTCACGCCCTTCGCATCGACGTCCACCGCCACCACCACGATCCCGGCGTCACGGGCTTTCTTGATCGCCGAGGCCATGGCCGACGGGTCGACGGCGTTGAGCAGGATCAGGTCGACCTTGGACGAGATGAAGTTGTCGATCTGTGAGAACTGCTTGCTCAGGTCATAGTCGGCCGACACCGAGGTGACTTTCACCGCCGGGTTCAGCTCCTTGGCCCGGGCCGTAGCACCGTCGGCCAACGTCACGAAATACGGGTTGCCCAGGGAACCCATGCTGATGCCGATGGCTTTCAGTTCACGGGCTTCTACGGCTTGGGACATCAACACGGCAACGCCCAGGGAGGCGACAACAGGAAACATGCGTTTGAAGTTCATGATGACTCTCTTGTGATTGTTGTTTGAGTGAAATCAGGTCCGCGCACCGGACTGGCGATAACGATCCAGCGCGACGGCGCCAATGATCACGATGCCCTTGATGATGTACTGCCAGATATCCGAGACGCCCAGCAGCACCAGGCCGTTGGTCAATACCGCGATGATCAGCGCACCAATCAGCGTGCCGCCGATGGTGCCGACGCCGCCGGTAAAACTGGTGCCGCCGAGAATCACCGCGGCAATCGCATCCAGCTCATAGGATTGCCCCAGTTGCAGGCCATTGGCGGCGAACAGGCGTGACGCGCTCATCACCGCGCCGAGGCCGGCCAACGCACCGGACATGGCATAGACGAACAGCAGGACTTTCCACACCTTGATCCCCGACAGCCGCGCCGCTTCCGGGTTGCCGCCCACGGAGTAGATCTGCACCCCCATCACCGTGCGCCGCAGGATGAACCACGACAATGCGATGACGGCCACGGCGATGATCACCAGCCAGGGCACGCCCAGCACTGAGTCGTTGCCGATAAACGCAAATGGCAGGTCGGGGTTGAATACGGTTTTGTCGTCGGCCAACAGGCGTGCCAAACCGCGCATGGCCGTCAGCGCGCCGAGGGTGACGATAAACGGCGGCAGGCGCATGAAGGCGATCAGGCCGCCGTTGACCAGGCCCAGCAACAGGCCGAAGCCGACCCCGGCGGCAATCCCGAACATGCCGAATTGCGGCGACATCGAGGCTTGCAGTGCGACCACAGCCGAAGCCGCGAGAATCGCACCTACCGACAGGTCGATGCCCGCCGTGAGGATCACAAAGGTCATGCCCGCCGCCAGCACCACGTTGACCGACGCCTGCTGGGTGATGATCGACAGGTTCTGCACCGTCATGAAGTTTTCGCTGGCCAGGGCAAAGCCCACCAACAGCAGCACCAGCACCGGCAGCATGCCCACCGTGCGCATCAGTTCCCGAATACGCTCAGCCTTGCCGATCGTTGCCACAGTCATGGTGTTGCTCCCGCTCGTGTTTGAATTAGCCATGGGCGGCCACCTGCTCGCTGCCGGTGGCGAGGTCGATAATCGCCTCCTGGGAAATATCCAGGCCCGATGCCCCGCCGACTTCGGCCACCAATTGCCCTTCGCGCATGATCAGCACGCGGTCGCAGGTGCCGATGATTTCCGGCAGCTCGCTGGAGATCACCACGATGCCCACGCCGGCCTTGGCCAGTTGGTTGATGATGCGGTAGATCTCGGATTTGGAGCCGATGTCCACGCCACGGGTGGGTTCGTCGAGGATCAGCACATGAGGCTTGACCTCCAGCAACCGGGCCAGCAGCACCTTCTGTTGATTGCCACCAGACAAGCTGCCGACATTGACCTTGCCCGACGCCACGCGGATCGACAGGGACTTGATTGCATCGCGTGAGCGTTGTGCGGCGTGGCCACGGTCGAGCACGCCACCGGCATGGGCATCCGGCACACACGCACAGACGTTGATGTTGTCGGCCACGCTCATGTCGAGAAACAGACCTTGGGCCTTGCGGTCTTCGGTGAGGTACACCACGCCGGCGCGAATCGCATCCGCCGGGTTGCGCAGTTGGGTCACGCTTTTGCCGACCACTTCCAGGGTGCCGGAAGTACGTGGATCGGCCGCAAAAATCAGCCGCGCCAACTCGGTACGACCTGCGCCTACCAAGCCGGCAATGCCCAGCACTTCACCGGCGTGCAGGTCGAAGCTGCAGTGGCGCACGCGCTTGCCGTCGGCCATGTCACGCACGCGCATCACCACCTGGCCGGGGTCGTAGGCGGCATGTTCCTTCTTGTAGAAACCGGAAAGGTCGCGGCCCACCATCATCTTCACCAGCACCTCGGCCGACAGCACGTCCCGCGCCAGTTCGCCGACGTACTCGCCGTCCCGCAGCACCGAGACCCGATCCGACAGTTCGTAGATTTCGGCCATGCGGTGGCTGATGTAGATGATCGCCAGACCTTGGCTACGCAGCTGTTTGATCAGCGCAAACAGGCGGTCGGTCTCGCGAGAGGACAGCGGCGTGGTGGGCTCGTCCATCACCAGGATTTTCGCGTGGGCATGCAGCGCCCGGGCGATTTCTACCAGCTGACGCTCGGCGATAGACAGGCTGGCGACGCGGGTGGTGGGCAGGAACTCCGCGCCGAGCCTTGCCAGCACTTCAGCCACCCCGGCTTCCATGCCCTTGCGGTCGATGGTCCAGCCACGGCGCAGTTCACGGCCCAGGTAGATGTTCTCGGCCACGGTGAGGTTCGGGCACAGGCTCAGTTCCTGGTAGATCACGGCAATGCCAAGGGCTTTGGCGGAGGCTGGGTTGTAACTGGCGACGGGCTGGCCATCGATGCGGATGGTGCCGCCGTCGTCGGCCTGGTAAGCGCCGGAGAGGATTTTCATCAAGGTCGATTTGCCGGCGCCGTTCTCACCCATCAAGGCGTGGATTTCACCGGGATAGACCTTCAGGCTGACGTTCTTGAGCACCCGCAGACCGTTGAAGGTCTTGCTGATGCCCTGCATTTCAAGCAAGGGTTCAAGGCTCATGACTGAGCTCCTGGTTTTATTATTTTTGTGTTCGGGCGTTTGCCGATTGGTGCCGACTCTAATCAGATATATTTGCTTACGCAAGCGCTTGCGTTAGCCGTTTATCGCTTGATTAAACGTTTCACCTGATGAATAAATGTTCATCAGGTGATCTGGACCGGTTAAGCGCACATAAAATCGCGCCTTTTTCATCGGAATCTATCCAGTTGGGTGGTTTTTCGAAAAAGTCGCTGCTTTTGGCCACCGAAAACCCTTTGGTTTGCTGTTTATCTGCTATCGTCCAAAGACATCATCTCCTCCTCATCGCGCCTGCGCGATCTTCTGTGAGCATGCTCTGCGGCGCTGCGTTTGGGCAGCGTCAGGCCTCAAGCTCACGGAACACTTCATGATGGACAACTCTTCAGTCGACAGCCCGATGGAGCCGCAATCCCGGGCCGAGAAAATCGTCGAATTCAAACGCCAGAAAGCCCTGCTCAAGACCGGCGCGCTGCAAGACGCGATCTTCAACAGCGCCTACTTCTCCAGCATCGCCACCGACGAAAAAGGCGTGATCCAGATCTTCAACGTCGGGGCTGAACGCATGCTCGGCTATGCCGCCGCCGATGTGCTGAACCGCGTCACACCGGCCGACATTTCCGACCCCGCCGAGCTGATCACCCGCGCCGCTGCCCTCAGCCTGGAACTGGACACGCCGATCACACCCGGCTTCGAAGCCCTGGTGTTCAAGGCCTCCCGGGGCATCGAGGACATCTACGAGCTGACCTATATCCGCAAGGACAACAGTCGCCTGTCGGCAATGGTCTCGGTCACCGCCCTGCGCAACCGCAACGACGCGATCATCGGCTACCTGCTGATCGGCACCGACAACACCGCACGCAAGCAGGAAGAGGCGCAACGCAAAGGCTTTGAGCGTGCCCTCGAAGAGAAGAACCTGGAGCTGGAACACGCCAGCCACATGAAGTCAGAATTCCTCGCCACCATGTCCCACGAATTGCGCACGCCGCTGAATGCCGTGATCGGTTTTTCCGAGGCGCTAAAGGACGGCCTGGTGGGCGACATGAGCGATATCCAGCGTGAATACATCGGTGACATCTTCACCAGTGGCCAGCACTTGCTGTCGCTGATCAACGACATCCTCGACCTGTCCAAGGTCGAGGCCGGGATGATGGACCTGGAACTGGAAGCCGTGGAGCTGGCGGGTTTGTTGGCCAACAGCCTGCTGATCGTGCGGGAAAAGGCCGCGCTGCAACGCATCCAGTTGAAGCTCGAAAGCCAAGACGACTTCGGCACCCTGGAACTCGACCTGCGCAAGACCAAGCAGATCATCTACAACCTGCTGGCCAATGCGGTGAAGTTCAGCGAGCACGGCGGCTCTGTGACCCTGTCGGTTCGCGAGGTGAGTCGTGCACAAGTCGGGCAGGTTCCCGGCGACTGGCCCACCTATGGTTTTGCCCTGCAACCCAGCGAGCACCAACAGTTCCTGGAATTCAGCGTCAGCGACACCGGCATCGGTATCGCCCGGCACGACATGAGCAAGCTGTTCAAGGCTTTCAGCCAGATCGACAGTAGCCTGGCGCGCAAATTCGAAGGCACGGGCCTGGGCCTGGCGATGGTCAAGCAGCTGACTGATCTGCACGGCGGCAGTGTCGCCGTGGCCAGCCGCGAAGGTGCCGGCGCGCGATTTGTGGTGTGGCTACCACTGCACCGCGCCGCGAATGCGGAGGCCCCATGGCCGAAATCCTGATCGTCGAAGACAACGAGGCCAACATGCGCCTTGCCCGCCTGCTGCTGGTAAACGCCGGCCACAGCGTGTTGTGGGCGGCCGATGCCGAGACCGGGTTGACCCTGGCCCGGGAAAAACAACCGGCGCTGATCCTGATGGATATCCAGTTGCCCGGCATGGACGGCCTGGCGGCCACCTCATTGCTCAAGCAGGACCCTCACACCGCCCACATCCCGGTGATCGCCCTGACCGCCATGGCCATGAAGGAAGACCGCGACAAGACCCTGCGGGCCGGCTGCGATGCCTACATCATCAAGCCCCTGCGCTACAAAGAGCTGTACCAGGTAATCGATACGCTGCTGCAAAAAAACATTACGCCTCCGACTTGAGTCCTCTCCATGGCCAGCCAACCCGCAACGCTCTTGATCGTCGATGATGAAATCCAGGTGCGCAAGCTGCTGGAAACCCTGCTGCGTCACGAGGGTTACCAGACCGTGAGTGCCGCCAGTGGTGAAGAAGCCTTGCAGATGGTGGCGCAACGGCCGCCGGACTTGATCCTGCTGGACATCATGATGTCGGGCATGGACGGTTACGAAGTGGCCAACCAGCTCAAGGGCAACCAGGCCACGGCGAACATTCCGATCATCATGCTCTCGGCCCTGAGCGAATCCAGCGCGCGGCTCAGTGGCCTGGAAACCGGTGCTGAAGAATTCATCAGCAAACCGGTGGAGCGGGTCGAGTTGTGGCTGCGGGTACGCAACCTGCTACGGCTCAAGGCCCACGGCGATCAGTTGAAAAACCATAGCCTGTTGTTGGAGCAGCAACTGCAACATCACCAGCGTGAAACGTCCCGGTTGAATGTGCATGACCTGGCGCGCCTGGAGCTGGAAAAAGCCTTGCACCTGGCCGTCGAGCGCGAAGAGTTCGTGCTGCATTACCAACCCAAGATCGAGCTGGACAGCGGTCAGGTGTGCGGGCTTGAAGCCTTGTTGCGTTGGGATCGGCCCGAGTACGGTGCGGTGTCTCCGGCGGTGTTTATCCCGATCCTGGAGAGCCTGGGGTTGATCGTGACGCTCGGGCGTTGGGTGATCGACGACGTGTGCCGCCAGATCGCGACGTGGCAATCCAGCGCGGTGGGTGCGGTGGAAGTGTCGGTCAACGTTTCGGGGCATCAATTGATCGAGGGCGACCTGATTGCCGATATCGCCCAATCACTTGCCAATGCCGGCGTTGAGGCGCATTGGCTGGAGGTTGAACTGACCGAAGGCTCGTTGATGGAGAACACCCAACACACCATCGACAGCTTGCAACGGCTGCGGGCGATGGGGGTGAAGATCTCCATTGACGACTTCGGCACCGGCTATTCCAGCCTGGCTTACCTGCGGCGGTTCCCGATTGATACGCTGAAAATCGACATCGCGTTTATCCGCGAAGTCACCAGCAACCCCCAGGACGCGGCGATCACCCGCACCATCATCGAACTGGCCCACAGCCTCAAGCTGCGAGTGGTTGCCGAAGGCGTGGAAACCCAGGCACAGCTGGAGTTTCTGCGGGAAGCCGGCTGCGATCAGATCCAGGGGTATCTGTTCAGCCGGCCGCTGCCGATGAAGGAACTGGAGCGCCTGCTGCTGGAAAAACGCGGCCTGGTCAGGCCGCAGCCCCACTGACGTCGAACAGCGCCACCTGCTTCTGCAACTTGTTGGCATTGACCTGCACGGTTTTTGCGCTGGTCTGCCCCCTACTGTCAGGCGCATTTGCTCCGAGGAATGACTGACCTGCTTGGTGGTCTTGCTGTAGTCGAGGCTGCGGGCGTTGGGCTGCTGGATGATGCTGAACATGCAGTGGTTCTAGATTGAACATTGGCGGGGTTTTTGGGGTATATCCGTTATTTAGGTAACGGCTGCCTATGGTTTCGCTCTTACAGCGAGTCACTTTGCAAAAGCGTGTACGGACCGGACACATGGTTGACGGGTGTGCGGGGACATGGTGGACACTTTTCGGCGAGCTAACTTTGCCGGAAAACCATCATGCCCTGGAACACGAGAGATGCCATGAGCCTGAAAGAAGAGTTTGTCGCCTTGGCGCGGCAACCCGGCAGTAATAAACGAGAACTGTGTCGACGATTCGGTATCAGCCCCCAAACGGCGTACAAGTGGCTCGATCGCTACGAGACGCAAGGCCGGTCGGGGCTGCAAGAGAAGTCCCGCAAACCTGTCACCAGCCCCAAGCTGACCAACACCACTCTAGAGACGGCGGTCATAGCGCTCAGGCAAGAGCATCCAGCGTGGGGTGGGCGCACGATCAGCAGCATTTTGAAAAAACAAATCGCTCCCAGCACCGTTACTAATGTTCTGCACCGACACGGGCTAATTCAGCCTGCTCAGAAGGAACAAGCGGCAAAGTTGAGATTTGAACACGATGCGCCTAACGATCTTTGGCAGATGGACTTCAAAGGGCATTTCCCGACGCAACAAGGCCGATGCCATCCCCTGACCCTGCTGGACGACCACTCGCGATTCAACCTGGCGATTCAGGCCTGTGATAACGAGCGTGGGACCACGGTGAAAGAGAAAATGATCGAAGTGTTCCAGCGCTTCGGATTACCGGCTCGCATCAACGTCGATAACGGCCCGCCCTGGGGCTCGCCACGCAATCCTGGCGAAATCACAGAGCTGAGTATCTGGTTGATTCGCTTAGGAATTCGGATCAGCTTCAGCCGCCCTTACCACCCCCAAACCAATGGAAAGATTGAGCGTTTCCATCGGTCACTCAAGGCCGAAGTGCTTGATGGGCGTCAGTTTTCCACGATCAAGGAAGCTCAAACAGCGTTTGATCAATGGCGTGAGGTTTATAACTTGCAACGGCCTCATCAAGCGTTGGACTACAAGGTGCCGATGGACCGGTATCGAGCTAGCCCATGGGCTTACCCACAGCAGTTATCGGAGTTTGAATACGGACCGGACGACGTATTGGCCAAGGCTTATCACAGCCGATTCCGCTTTCAGAAACGCTATTTCAGCATCGCTAAGGGTCTGGCTGGGCATCATCTCGCCATACGTCCTAATCCTGAAAGT
The DNA here is from genome assembly GCF_052682255.1 of Pseudomonas sp. 32A. NCBI lineage: Bacteria > Pseudomonadati > Pseudomonadota > Gammaproteobacteria > Pseudomonadales > Pseudomonadaceae > Pseudomonas > Pseudomonas sp. 32A. Next base: position 6,365,043 of record NZ_JBQYLY010000001.1, read on the forward strand.
GATGGGCTTTTTGACGTCTACTTTTGCCATCACTTCCTACGAACAATCGACGTGAGCAAGCCAGACTATGGTCCATAATGTGTCAACCATGTCCCCGCACATGTGTCCACCATGTGTCCGGTCCGTACACAAAAGCGGCAAAGTAACCAAAACGCTCTGCCCCGCCTGTCGGCACCTCGCCTAGGCTCGGTGTTCCCTCACTCCGGCACCGCGAAGCGGGCCGCCGCGACGGGCCATCCATGGCCCGGCGCGGCTAAACCGGCGTCCTGCCGGTTTACCCGCTCCGCAATACCTGCGTTCGGCCTCGGGCTTATTGGGGCAGTCAGATCAAGATCAAAAGCAAAAGCACAGCGGCCTACCGGCCGGCTTGAGTGTTAAAAGCAAAAGCAAAAACCAGAGCGAAAACAAAGCTGCTTTTCTGTGGGAGCGGGCTTGCTCGCGAAAAACCTGAGGGCGCCGCGTTCATCCAGAATGCCCGCGTCATCGTTAACGACCTTCGCGAGCAAGCCCGCTCCCACATTTTTGACCGTGCCCGCTTTAGCTTTTGATTTTGCTCTTCAACACTCAAGCCGGCCGGTAGGCCGCTGTGCTCTTGATCTGCTTTTGATCTTGATCTTAGGCGCCCCGTTAAACCACGCTGGCCGAACGCAGGCTTTGGAGCGTGGGTAACCCGGCAGGACGCCGGGTTAGCCGTCCTGGGCCAAGGATGGCCCATGACGGCGGCCCACGGTCCAAAGCCGGAGTGAGGGCACTCCGAGCCTAGGCGAGGAGCCGAGTGGTGGGGCAAGAGCGTTTTGCTTACTTTTGCGCTCTTCAAAAGTGAGCCGCTGTAAGAGCGGAACCAATACCAGCCGTTACCCAAATAACGGATATGTACTCCCGCCTAAGGATCCAACACCCCCCCGCTGTACCCCTCAGACAACCGCGTCCCGGTAAACTTGGCCACCACCGACCCCTGTGCCACCAACCGCTCCCGATGCCCCGTCACCATCCGCCCGGTTTGCGCCGCATGCAGCACAACTTCAGACGCCGAATCCCCAGGCCGCCGAATAATCCGCGCAAACCGCTCACCCTCTTCCACCTGCTCACCCAACCCTTTTTCAAACACCAACACCCCGGCACACGGCGCCAGAATGGTCTCCATACACCCCATATCCACCACCTGCCCCCGCCACTCGGCAATCACCGGCGCCTCATCAATCACCCCACTGGCACAAAGCCAAGCCCAGATCCCGTCACCATCCCGCCCGGCCAAGGCATCACTCACATCCGCCTGCCCACGCAATTCAATCGTCGCCGCCAACCGCGGCTTCCCGTGATCAATGATCGTCTCTTCAAACGACCCATCACCGCCCTCATCCCAGACAATCACCACATCCACCTGCAACGCCGCCGCCAACACCTGGCCCTCGGGCCAAAAGCTGCGATGGATATACAAATAAGGCAGCGCCTCATCATCGGTGTGCAGATCCAGCACCAACTCCGCATCAGCCGCCAACTGCACCAGACTTTTCTGCCATTGCGCCAAGTTGCTCGCCGGCCGCTCCATGGCCAACGAATGATCAAACGCCCGATTAAAGTTCTGCCCGGTGGCCTCATGAAACCGCCCCAACAACCGCCCCTGGCGAAACTGCCCAATGCCAAACGGATTAGCCTGAGGCACCACCGTCACCGAGCCCTTGAGCTGCCCCCGGTCCTGACACGCCTGCAAACGCGGCAGCAGTTGATGCAACACCAGCATCCCGGCGATTTCATCGGCATGCACCCCGGCTTGCAGGTGCACCCGAGGCCCGCTGCCGTCACCCTCGAAGCGCCAGGCGCCGATGTGCAGGGTGTTCCCGGAATCGCCGGGGACTTGCCACGAAAGGTCTTTTGCCATGCCGTTGCCCTCCTCTTGTTGGTTCTGCAGGTATATATTGAACACACGTTCAACCATCTGGGATGTGCCTGTGACCGAAGACCGTCGCGACCTGCTGATTGCCGCCACCCTCACCAGCCTCGCCCGGGACGGGCATGCCGGCATTTCCGTGCGGCGCATCGCCGCTGAAGCCGGGGTTTCGGTGGGATTGCTCAATCACCATTTCGGCAGCATCGATGCATTGATCGCCGAGACCTACCACAAACTCGCCAGCGAACTGACCACCGCCCTCTGGCAGGAAGTCGACCAGGCCGAGGGTCCAGCAGCGCGGCTGGATGCATTCCTCGCCGGCTCGTTTTCCTCGCGGGTCATGGACCCGAAACTCTTGGGCGTCTGGGTGGTGTTCTGGAGCCTGATCCGCCACTCCCAGCACGTGAATGACTCCCATGAAAAAAGCTACCGCGCCTACCTTGAACTGATCCGTCAATTGCTTGATGACCTGGCCCAAAGCGAAGGCTTCGTGATCCACGACACGCGCCTGGCCGCCATCGGTTTATCGGCGATGCTCGACGGACTCTGGCTTGAGTGGTGCCTCAACCCCGGCACCTTCAGCCCCGGCAACGGGCTGCACATCTGCCGCTGCTGGATACAGGGGCTGCGTCACGGAGCATTCGGCGCCGACCACGTCTGGTGACACGGGGTGCCGGGCGCTGAGCATGGCCAGGGTGCCGCTGACGGCGATCAGCGCGGCGCCGAAAATCAGCGACATGTCCATCAAGGTGCCCCAGATCAGGCTCGACAACAGGAAGGCCCAGATCAACCCGGTGTACTCAAACGGCGCCAGCAGCGTCGCCGTGGCCCGGCGGAAACTCGCAAACAGCAGGAACTGGCCAATCCCGCCCACCAGCCCGGCGCCGAGCATGCCCAGCCACGCCGGGGTCGGCGACGGTGTGTGGGTCCAGGGCAGCGTCACCGCCATGCAGATCACAAACACCACATTGGTGATCAGCATTTGCTCCAGCACCGAGGTGCTGTCGTCCACCTGGCGCAACTGGATATAGGTAAATGCCCAGCACAGTGCGGCGGCCAATGTCAGGCCGATTGGCAGCGGGTCGACCATGCTGCTGGGGCGACAGGCGATCACCACACCGAAAAAGCCGATGATCAGCGAAATCCACTGGCCGCGACTGGCGCGTTCCTTGAGGATCAGCGCCGCCAGCAGCGTGACCATGATCGGCGCGGAAAAATACAGGGTGGTCATCTCCGCCAGGGTCAGGTCCTTGGCGGCGGTGTAGTACAGCAGCCAGGCCAGCAGTGACAGCAGGCCGCGGATGATCAGCAGCTTGCGGCTGACCGAGTTCCAGGCGCGTTTGAGCAAACCCAGGCGCCCGGCGATCACGCACGCGGCGACCACCACCAGGCTGCGCCAGAACAGGATGGTGAACACTGAATAGTCGGCCACCAGCCATTTGATCCCGGCGTCCTGCAACGCCAGGAACGCATAGGCCAGCGAGCACAGGGCAATCCCTTGCAACGAGCGATCGGTTTTCATCCGGCAGACCTGCGCAACGGTGTGCCCCGCCGCTCGGCGACGGCATACAGGGCTTCAATCAAAAAGGTCAGGCACAGGTAGACCCCGGCCACCAACAGCAGCGGCTGGTAGATCTGCAACGTCTGGGCGCGCACCACGTTGGCGGCGCCGAGCAGGTCGACCACGGCGATGGTTGAAGCCAGTGCGGTGGACTTGAGCAACATCACCGTCTCCCCCGCCAGGGTGGGCAACAGCAGGCGCATGGCCCGTGGCAAGCGCACCCGCAAGAGGGCCTGGCGCGGCGTCATGCCAAACGCCGAGGCGGCTTCCATCTCACCCTTGGGCACCGCCAGCAGGCCGCCGCGAATCACTTCACCGACGTACGCGCCCACTGACAACACCAGGGCAAACACGATGTACCAGTAACCGTCCCGCAGGAACGGCCAGAGGAAACTCCCGCGAATCATCGGGAACTGGGCAAACAGGCTGCCCAGGCCGTAGTAGAAGATATAGATCTGGATCAGCAACGGCGTGCCCCGCAGCACACTGGTGTACCCCAGCGCACAGCGGGCCAGCCACTTGCGCCGGGACAGCCGCGCCAGGGCTACCAGCACCGCCAACGCGAAGCCGAGCACTGCCGAAATCACCAGCAACGACAGGGTCGTCTGCAAACCTTTGGCGATCAGTCCTGCGTAATAACTTATCCACTCAGGCATGTGCGGCTCACTCGACAACCGGCATCCAGCGACGAATACGTCGTTCCAGGCGCCCGGAGAGGTAGTTGGAGGCCAATGTCACCAGGTAATACAAGGCGGCGGCCGTGAGGTAAAACAACAGGTAATGCCGGGTCGAGCCCGCCGCCTGTTTGGCGGTGTACAGCAGTTCGTTGGTACCCACCACGCTGATCAGCGCGCTGTCCTTGATCAGGTTGATCCACAGGTTGGACATCCCGGCCAGGGCATACGGGGCCATGATCGGCAGGGTCACCCGACGGAACAGGCCAACGCCGCTCAAGCCAAAGGCCCGCGCCGCTTCGATCTGGCCGTGGGGAATCGCGAGGATCGCCGCGCGGAAAATCTCCGAGGCGTACGCACCTTGCACCAGCCCGAGTACCAGGACCGCTACCAGCGGGCCGCTGATGTTGAACTGCGCAAACCCCAGCCACAGCATCAGCGCGTTGAGGCCCATGGAGCCTGCGTAATACAGCAGCAGGATCAGCAGCAACTCGGGCACTGCGCGAAAGACCGTGGTGTAGCCGCGCATCAGCAGGGCTATCGGGCGCGGTGCACTGAGTTTGGCACAGGCCACCACCAGGCCGATCAACAGCCCCACCGCAAACGAACCGGCGGAAATCTGCAGGGTCATCCATAGCCCTTTGAGCAGAGCATTGCCCCAGCCTTGCTCGCTGAAGTTGAGTAGATCGAACATCGCGGCTCCCTATTTCGATGACACGCAGTGAACCTGTGGTGAGGGAGCTTGCTGTGGCGAGGGAGCTTGCTCCCGCTGGACTGCGCAGCAGGCCCATTTTTTGGGGGCGCTTCGCACCCCAGCGGGAGCAAGCTCCCTCGCCACAGGCCCTCCCTTTCTACCGGGTTAGTTTGTGTAGGGGCTGTCGCAGACTTTGCTCACATAGGCAGGCGTGTCGGCCCGTTTGCACGGGCTGACCGATACCCCAAACACGCTCTGGGACAGGTCAGCGTAGTCCTTGCTCACCAGCAACTCACCAATGGCTTTGTCCAGGCGAGCCTTGAGTTCGGTGTCTTCCTTGCGCAGGCCAGCCCCCACGCCGCGGCCGATGATCGGGTCGTAAGGCACTTCGGCGATTTCCGCCAGGCCCTGGGCCTCAGGGGTCTTGACCATCATGGCGATGGCGACACCGTCGGCCATCATCAGATCGGTGCGCCCGGCAATCAGGTCGGCGTTGGCCGATTCCTGGGTGTCGTAGTACTTCAGGTCAGCAATGTTCTCGTAGTACTTCTTCAGGTAGTTGGCGCTGACGGTGGAGATCTGCACGCCGATGATCTTGCCCTTCAAACCCGCCGGCGTGACCTCGACGGTGGTGCCCTTGGGGCCAGCGATGCCCAGCAGCGAGTCGTAGTAGGCGCGGCTGAAAGCGATCTGTTTTTCGCGCTCTTCGGTGACCGACATCGAGGAGAAAATCACGTCGATTTTCTTCGCCAGCAACGACGGAATAATCCCGTCCCACGCCACTTCCTTGATCTGACACTCTGCCTTCATCAGTCCGCAGAGCTTGTGGATCAGGTCCACCTCAAAGCCGGACCATTCACCATTGCCGCCCTTCACCGTGAACGGTGGGTAGGGTTCCGCCGCTACCGCGAACACAATGGGTTTCTCCGCCGCCAACGCCGTACCTGCCGCCAGCATCAACACAGCACTGCTCAACCACTTTGCCAATCGTTTGGATTTCATGATCTTGCCCCGTCTTATTTTGGAGTTAGCGAGTTTGATGCGCGTTGACGAACTGCCGGCAACGTTCACTGCGTGGGTCGATAAACACTGAGTCCGGCGAGCCGCTTTCCTCGATCAGACCTTGATGCAAAAACGCGACTTTGGATGACACGTCCCGGGCGAACGCCATTTCATGGGTCACCAGGATCATGGTGCGGCCCTCTTCCGCCAGGGAGCGAATCACCCGCAGCACTTCGCCCACCAGTTCCGGGTCGAGGGCCGAAGTGGGTTCGTCGAACAGCATGACTTTGGGGCGCATGGCCAAGGCGCGGGCGATAGCCACCCGTTGCTGCTGGCCGCCGGAGAGGAACGCCGGGTATTCGTTGCGCTTGGCGGCCAGGCCAACCCGGTCGAGCAAGGCTTCGGCGCGTTCGATGGCTTCGGCGCGGCTTTCGCGCAGCACCTGGATCGGCGCTTCGATCAGGTTTTCCAGGACCGTGCGATGGGGCCACAGGTTGAAATTCTGGAACACCATGCCGAGTGTCGAGCGAATCCGCACCAGCTGTTTGGCGTCGGCCACCAGCGGTGCGCCGGGCCGGCCGTAGTTGAGCTTGATGCTTTCACCGTCGACGTGAATGCTGCCCTGGTCCGGCACTTCGAGCATGTTGATGCAGCGCAGCAAGGTGCTTTTGCCCGAGCCGCTGGCGCCGATCAGCGAGATCACTTCGCCTTCGTGGGCCGTCAGGGAGATGCCCTTGAGCACTTCGATGTTGCCGAAGCGTTTGTGCAGGTCGAGCACCTCGATCATCTTCTTCGCCGCAACCGGCTGCACGCTGATGATTTTCGCCGCAGGTTCTATTCGTGGTTCACGGGACAGCTTGGCAACGAAGCGGCTGATGCGTTCACAGGCTTCCGCCAGCCGGGTTTCACCCAGGGTGAACGACAGCCGCACAAAGCCCTGGGCCGGCTCGCCGAACGCCGCCGCATCCAGCACGGAAACCCCCGCTTCGCGAAACAGGCGCCAGGCGAAATCCAGGGAGCTGAGGCCGGTGTCCCGCACATCCACCAGCACGAACATGCCGGCTTGCGGAGCGCGTACGTGGATGCCCGGGCAACCGCTGAGGCCCGCCACCACCAGGTCACGGCGGCGACGGTAAGTTTCACGCATGCCCTGAGTGACTTCATCGTGGGCCAGCACAGCAGCCGTCGCGGCTTCCATCACAAACCCTGGCAAGCCGTAGAGCATGCTCAACACCAGGGTTTCAGCGTGGGCCACCATGGCAGGTTCAGCCATGATCCAGCCGATGCGCCAGCCGGTCATCGCGTGGGATTTCGACAGACTGCCGATCACGATGCAGCGCTCGGCCATGCCCGGCAACGCGGCAAGGCTGTGGTACTCGCCATCGAACACCAGGCTTTCGTAGACCTCGTCTACCACCACCCACAGTTCATGCTCGATCGCCAGGTCGGCAATCGCTTGCAGCTCCTGGGGGTTGAGCACCACGCCGGTGGGATTGTTGGGGTTGGAAAAGAAAATCGCCCGGGTTCGGGGCGTGATCGCGGCAGCGAGTAACACCGGATCAAGGCGAAAACCCGAGTCGGCCGAACACGGCACTCGCACCAGCGTCGCGCCGCTGGCCTTGAGCGTGGCTTCATAGGTGACGTACATCGGGTCGAGGACAATCACTTCATCACCGGCCTGTAACAGGCACAGCGAAGTGACGAACAAGGCGTTCTGCGCACCGGCCACAGTGATGACGTTTTCAGCGTTCAGCGGACGATCCAAGGATTTGCTGTAGCGGGCGGCGATGGCGTCGCGCAGTGCCGGGCGGCCGGGGATTTCGGTGTAGTGGGTGTCGCCCTGGCGCAGGGCGCCGACGGCGGCGTCGGTGATGAACGAGGGTGTGGCGAAATCCGGATCGCCCACACTCAGGATGATGATGTCTTCGCCTTTGCTGCTGGCCTGGAAGGCGGCGTGGTGAATGTCCCAGGCGGCTACGCCCTGCCCTGCAATTCGCTCAACAAAGGGTGAAAACCGCATGCCAGTGCCTCTCGTTCAATCAGAAAAAGCGCAAGCCCGCCTGTTACCAGGCAGGGGGTGCAGCCAACATAATTGAAACTGAACACTCGTTCAACGGCAAATTTCACCGGATGTCGTTAACAGCTAAAACAGGTCGTTGTGGTGGTTTGCCCATCAGGTTGCACTGGTGGTCTTGCAGCTCTTCGGCAGACGCCAGGTTCCATTCCTCGAGCGTCAACCGCGTAGTCAACAGCACGAAGTTGCCGTTCGCACCCGGTGTCAGCAGCAAGCTGTAGCCGGCCATGGCGTCGCCCTGGGCCTGCGCGTACTCATTCAAGATCGCCAGCGGGTCGCGCAGGTCGAAGTCCGCTGCCGACATGGTGCGGGCGCTATAGGTGTGCCCCAGCAGTTTTACCGGAAGGGTTTGCCATTGCTCGTTGAGGGTCGCGGCGCGTTCGTTAAGGGCGTTGAACACGTCGGGCCGCAGGCAGGCGATATGGATGTGCAACTGGTTTTGCGAGCGGCCATAACGCGAGTTGATCGCCAGCGACACAAAGCGGTCGGCAATCGGCGTTTGCAGGCCGGCGGAGAGAACATCGTGGTTTTTCCAGGCCTGGGCAAAGTAATGCGGCAGCAGGTTTCGGGTCAGCGCGATGTCTTCGATGCCGGTGACTTTATCGGTGGGAATCAGCAAGTCCTGATACGGGCCGTTGAGGTCCTTGAGCAGTGCATAGCCCTTGTCCGGATCGACCTTCAGGCACGGGCTGGGATTGTGGTGCTGGTTCTGATCAGGCACGCATTGGCGGCTGACGATCTGCCACAGCGCATCGGGATTGCCCCGCCACTTCCAGGCGCCCGCCAATGCCACCACACACAACAAACCACCGACAGTCTTGAATACGGTACCGCGCTTCATGCCAAAAACCTCAACGCCAAAGGGATGTCTTCTGTTGTTTTGCAACCGCAGACATCCCTGTCGCAAAGGTTAACGCTGGGCAGGGGCCATGAATTCCGGCCCTACCGGATCTTTTATCGTGCTGGCGAGAATACGGTCGATATGTTGCAGGTCGTCGGCGCTCAGTTGCCAGCCGAATGCGTCCTCGATGCCTTTCAGTTGCTCCGGGCGCCGGGCGCCCCACAGCGCAATCGTCGGGCCCTGGTCCAGCACCCAGCGTAATGCCAGGGCCAGCACTGACTTGCCGTGGCATTCGCGGGCATACACGTCCAATGCCGCCACCGCCGCCAGGTATTGCTCAAAGCGCGGCGCCTTGAATTTCGGGTCGAGCTTGCGCACATCATCCCCGGTAAAGCGCGTGGCGGCGTGCATGCTGCCGGTCAGCAGGCCCCGGCACAGCGAACCGTAGGCCAACACCACCAGGGCGTTTTGCTTGGCGTACGGCAGGATGTCGCTGTCGATCGCCCGCTCGAACAGGTTGTAGGGTGGCTGCACCGTGTCCAGGTGGGTGTACTGACGGAAGTCATCCATTTGCGCGGGCGAATAGTTGCTCACACCCACGGCGAGGATCTTGCCCTCACGGCGCAGTTTTTCCAGCTCGCAGGCGGTCTCTTCCTGGGCCACCAACGGGTCAGGCCAGTGAATCTGGTAGAGGTCGATGTAGTCGGTTTCCAGGCGCAGCAGCGAGTCTTCGACTTCCTTGCGGATGCGCTGGGCCGTGGCGTTGCGGCGCACGGTGCCATCGTCCCATTGCAGCCCGGCCTTGGTGGCGATCACGGCGTTGTGGCGCACACCGTGCAGGGCGCGGCCGATGAGTTCTTCAGACAGCCCAAGGCCGTACACCGGCGCACTGTCGATAAAGTTGATGCCGCTGTCCAGCGCGTGGCGAATGGTCTTGATCGAGACCTCATTGTCGGCACCGCCCCACATCGAGCCGCCCATGGACCAGGTGCCCAGGGCAATCCGCGAAACGGCCTTGTCGATGCCCGGGATCTTGATGGTTTCGATACTCATGAAAAAAGCCTCCGCCAGAAACAATCAGTAAAAAAACGATTACTCTAGATCATCCGAGGTTGAATCGGGCTCAACGGCGCGTGCAACCCAAACCCCACAAAAGGTGCTTGATATGGCTGCGTTCAACCGTTCCGAATTGGCCGACCTGAATGTGTTCATGGCGATCATCCGTCGCCGCAGTTTCCGGCATGCCGCTCATGAACTGGGCGTCACCACTTCGGCCTTGAGCCACACCATGCGCAACCTGGAAACCCGCCTGGGGGTCAAGTTGCTCTACCGCACCAGTCGTGCCGTGGAGCCCACCGATGCGGGCGTTGTGCTCGCGGAAAAACTCAGTGCCGGCTTTGCGACGATTCAGGACGGCCTCGATACCCTTGAACTGTACCGCGAGGCGCCGATCGGCCGGCTGCGCCTGAACGTGCCACGGGATGCGGCCGTGTTGCTTGTCTCGCCCATCCTGGGTGATTTCACCCGCGCTTACCCGCAATTGCGCCTGGACGTGATGATTGATGACCGCATGCTCGACATCGTCGCCGAAGGCTACGACGCGGGTATCCGCTATGGCGCCACGGTGCCCCAGGACATGGTGGCCGTGCCGCTGACGGGCGAGCTGCGCTGGATCATGGTCGCTTCCCCCGCGTATCTCAAGCAGGCCGGAACGCCGTCGGTACCCAAGGACTTGCTCGCGCACTCCTGTGTGCGCATGTACCTGGGCGACAAGACCACCTACAAGTGGGAACTGGGCAACGGCGCCCGCCAGCAACGCCTCGACGTGCCTGGCCACTTCAGTGCGGCTGACACCCAGACCATCGTCGACGCAGCGCTGCAAGGCGTGGGCATCGCCTATTGCCTGGAAAATCGCGTGCTGTCGGAGCTGGCAGACGGCCGTCTGGTGCAGGTGTTGCCCGACTGGACCTGCATCGGCGCGCCGCTGTGCATGTACTACCCGAGCCGCCGGCAGTCGCAGCCGGGGTTGCGGCAACTGATCGACATGATCCGTCTGAAAACCACCGGCTCGCCGTGGCTGGAATCACATTGAACCTGTGCCTGGCCGTGGTCCTCAAACCGGGATAGACCACGGCCTGGTACACGCTCGATGACTTTTATTTTATGGATGGCCGTACTCGGCGCGGTATTGCTCATCCTCGCCCTCACCTCCTCCTATCTGCGCTGGATGCCCGTCACCACCTCGGCTGTCTGCCTGCTGCTGGGTATCTGCATCGGCCCGCTGGGCATGGACCTGCTGCACCTGGACATAAAGGCCTCAGCCAGTTGGATGGAACACCTGACGGAAGTCGCCGTGCTGTTTTCGCTGTTTGTCAGCGGGCTGAAATTGCGCCTGCCCCTCAAGCACCGAACCTGGCGCATTGCGTTTGGGATGGCCGGGCCTGTGATGCTCTTGACCATCCTCGGCACATGCCTGGTGCTGCATTGGCTGCTGGGGTTGTCGTGGGGCGTTTCGCTGTTGGTGGGGGCGATTCTGGCGCCCACCGACCCAGTGCTCGCGGGCCTGGTCCAGGTGAATAACGCTCAGGACTATGACTCGCTGCGTTTCGGCCTCTCGGGCGAGGCCGGACTGAACGACGGCACGGCCTTCCCGTTCGTGATCTTTGCACTGATCTTCATGCAGCACGGCGGCTTCGACGGTGACTGGCTGGGCGGCTGGGTCCTGAAAAACCTGCTCTGGGCCGTACCTGCCGGGCTGCTTGTGGGGTACTGGATGGGCCGGGGCATCGGTCGTATCACCCTGAAAATGCGCATTACCAATGCCGACAGCACCCTGTCACCCAATGATTACCTGACGCTGGCCCTGATCGCCCTGGCCTACGTGGTGGCTGAAGCCATCGGCGGCTACGGCTTTTTGTCGGTATTCGCCGCCGGCCTTGGGCTGCGCCAAGCCGAGTTCAAGTCCACCGGCAACTCACAAACTCCCGCCGAGCATCTCGCCCAACCCGTGGTAGGCCACATGGAAGTGGAGCCGGAGCATGCGTTGCATGGGGACGTCGGGCAACTCCAAGACTCGCAGATCGCCGCCGGGGTGATGATGGGTGACATGCTCGCCTTTGGCGGCCTGGTGGAGCGTTCGATGGAAGTGTTTCTGGTGACCCTGCTGGGGGTGGTGCTGGTCAGCCATTGGGACTGGCGGGCACTGGCGGTGGGCGCATTGCTGTTTTGCGTGATCCGCCCCCTCAGCGTGCTGTCGATACCCTGGGGCACCTTGCTCAATGGCCATCAGCGCGGATTGGTGGGCTGGTTCGGGATTCGCGGGATCGGCAGCATCTACTACCTGTTCTATGCCATCAATCATGGGCTGGTGGGCACCAGCAGCGCGGTGGCAGTGAACCTGACGCTGTCAGTCATTGCCCTGAGCATCGTCGTTCATGGTCTCAGCACGCAGCCGATGCTGGTGTGGTATGAACGACGTGCACAGGCACAACAATGACGTCTACTCCTGGTTTTCGATATTGCCGACGTCAGCGGCATCATCCAGGTCGTTAAGCGGAACTTCGGCATCATCCATCAATGAACCCGGGTCTTCATTGCCCGGGTCATTGAGTTCATCGTCTTCGTCTATTTCAACTGACATGACCGTCTCCTCTAACCGCCTTGGGTATCGATATCGGCATCGGTTTCAGGCTTGGGCTCGCGCTCGGGCTTGAAGTCAGGACTGTAGTCGTTTTCCTTGGCCTTTGGGTCGCTGGCAGGCTTCGGGTCTTTCGGCGCGTCGGCCGCGGTGCCTGGCGCCGGTTCGCCACCATCGATGGCAGGATCGTTACGGTTGCTGGTTTGCGGGTCGTTGTCTGTGCTCATGGCTCACCTCTGTTGGAAAACGCAGACTGCGTAAAGGTAAGGTCCTGTGCGGGTGGGTGAAGTTCCAATTGCTTATGAGCCGGGATTGTCCACCTGGATATAGAACGCATAGGCCCCCAGGATTACCCAGAACACCATGAACAGCCACGGCGCGCGCATCGAGAACAACAGCGACTTGCGATAACCCTTGTGGGACGACTCCATCTCGGAAAACAGCGGCGACTCATCATAGGCCATGCCCATCACCGGCTCGCTGCGCAGCAGTTCGCTCTGCTTGTAGTGCCAGTGATCAATGATGTCGTAGGCCGCCCGAATACCCGGCCAGGCGTTCAGGGAACTGAGGATGCCCAGCAGCGCGAGGAACACCGGCACCACCAGGGTGAACAGCTTGCCCCATTCCGGATTGAGGTTGCCCATGCCGGAAACGAAGGCGATCACCAGGAATGACTGCGCCGTAAGGTAGGCGTCGGTACGGTTGGCCAGGATGCTGGTTTCGTACTGGATCTCGCGCCGGTAGAAATCGAGACGGTCCTTGGGCGAACCGAAAATCTTCGCGTTGTGTTCGCTGTGGTCGGTCAGGCTCGATTCCGGGGTGTCGGGTGAAATGATTCTGGGCACATCCGTGCTCCGTGCTGGACTGAGACCCTTTAGAAGAATCAGGCCGGCGCGAAGTTCAAGTTTGTTAATGCGCCAATTTGGAGCACGCCCCGCCCCCTGTAGGAGCGAGCTTGCCCGCGAAGGGCGTCAACGATACCGCTGGCATCCTGACTGAACGGGGTGTTCTCAGGTTTTTCGCGAGCAAGCTCGCTCATACAGAGGTTTCGGCACAGGCATTGCTTTATCCATTCATCTGCCCGGATACAGGAGCAAGCGTTACCTCTCGACCCAGAGCCCACCCCAAAAGAAAGTAAGGACCAGGCCTGCTGGCACCATCAGCCACGGGCTCATAAAAAAATGCGTTTTCTAAAGCGGCAGTGCCACCCATCAGCATTTCCCCGGGCACTGACAAGGTACTGGAATGGCTCGATCTTTCTTTGATGAAATGAATGACGCACAAGGCGTTTGCCGTGCGCACTATCAGGAATTCTCCCGCTGGCTGGCCAATACGCCGCCGGAACTGCTGGCCCAGCGCCGCCGTGAAGCCGACCTGCTGTTTCACCGTGCCGGAATCACCTTCACTCTGTATGGCGACGAGCAAGACACCGAGCGACTGATCCCTTTCGACATCATTCCCCGCAGCATCCCTGCCAGTGAGTGGAGCGTCATCGAACGCGGCTGTATCCAGCGGGTGAATGCGCTGAACATGTTCCTCGCCGACATCTATCACGACCAGCGCATCATCAAGGCCGGGATCATTCCCGCCGAGCAAGTCCTCGGCAACGAGGGTTACCAGAAGGCCATGGTTGGCCTCGACCTGCACCGCGATATCTACTCGCACATCTCCGGGGTCGACCTCGTACGCGACGGCGACGGTACCTACTACGTGCTCGAAGACAACCTGCGCACTCCCAGCGGCGTGAGCTACATGCTCGAAGACCGCAAGATGATGATGCGCCTGTTCCCCGAGGTGTTCGCCAAACAACGCATCGCCCCGGTAGACCACTACCCCAACCTGCTGCTCAAGACCCTGAAAAGTGCCAGCCGCCTGGACAACCCCAACGTGGTGGTGCTGACGCCGGGCCGCTTTAACAGCGCGTTTTTTGAACATGCGTTCCTGGCCCGGGAAATGGGCGTGGAACTGGTGGAAGGCGCCGACCTGTTCGTGCACGACCTCAAGGTATTCATGCGCACCACCGATGGCCCGAAGGCCGTTGATGTGATCTACCGGCGTATCGACGACGCGTTCCTCGACCCGCAAGCCTTCAACCCCGACTCGATGCTCGGCGTGCCTGGCCTGGTCGCGGCCTACTGCGCGGGCAATGTGGTGCTGGCGAATGCCATCGGCACCGGCGTGGCGGATGACAAGTCGATCTACCCCTATGTGCCGGAAATGATCCGGTTCTACCTGGATGAAGATCCGATCCTGCAAAACGTGCCGACCTTCCAGTGCCGCAAGCCCGATGAACTGTCCCACGTGCTGGCTCACCTGCCGGAGCTGGTGGTCAAGGAAACCCAGGGTTCCGGCGGCTACGGCATGCTGGTGGGCCCCGCTTCCAGCGCAGCTGAAATCGAGGACTTCCGGCAACGCATCAAGGCCCGTCCTCACGCCTACATCGCCCAACCGACCCTGAGCCTGTCCACCTGCCCGACCTTTGTCGAAAACGGCATCGCGCCGCGACATATCGACCTGCGGCCCTTCGTGCTCTCGGGCAAGGAAACCCGCCTGGTGCCCGGTGGCTTGACCCGCGTGGCACTGCGCGAAGGCTCATTGATCGTCAACTCGTCGCAAGGCGGCGGAACCAAGGACACCTGGGTGGTGGAGGGCTGAATATGCTGAGTAGAACCGCCGCAGATCTGTATTGGATGTCCCGTTACCTGGAGCGTGCCGAGAACCTGGCCCGCATGCTCGAAGTCAGTTATTCGCTGTCGTTGATGCCCCAGGCCGGGCGCAGTGACGGGCTCGACGAGCTGGCCATGTCGCTGCTCAGCAGCGGCACCCTGGACAGTTACCTGGAACGCCACAAGCAGCTGGATGCCGAGCGCATGTTGCACTTCTTCGCCCTCGACGAAGAAAACCCGGCCAGCATCTACAACTGCCTGCGCGCTGCGCGGGGTAATGCCCACGCCGTACGCGGGCGAATCACCGCCGACATGTGGGAAAACCTCAACGCCACCTGGCTGGAAATGCGCAGCATCGCCGCCGGCGGCCTGGCGCGCCATGGCATCAGCCACTTTTGCGACTGGGTGAAGCAGCGTTCGCACCTGTTCCGTGGAGCGACCTCCGGGACGATCATGCGCAATGACGCATATCGGTTTATCCGGCTCGGCACCTTTGTCGAGCGGGCGGATAACACGTTGCGCCTGCTGGATGCGCGGTACGAGATGTTTGGCGAAGAGTCCGAAGAGGTCAGCGACCTCTCGGCACGCGGGTATTACCAATGGAGTGCGCTGCTGCGGGCGTTGTCGTCGTTCGAGGCGTATACCGAGCTGTACCCGAATGCGTTGAACGCGCGGTCGGTGTCGGAGTTGCTGCTGTTACGCAGCGATGTACCGCGCTCCCTGCATGCGTGTATTGAAGAGTTGAGCCATATCCTGGCGGATTTGCCGGGGAGTTATGGGCGTACGGCCCAGCGTTTGGCGGCGGAATTTGAAGCGCGGCTGCGGTATACCGGGATTGATGAGATCCTGGAGGATGGTCTGCACAGCCGGCTGACAGAGTTTATCGACACCGTGCGCGAGTTGGCGCGGGCGATTCATAGCTCGTACCTTGAAGTCGTCTGATGTGATGTGCGGCTCAATCATATAACTGTCATTTCGGATCATTGATCCGGCCCTGGTGCCGCTCTTATGTTGGTGGGGTGCAACGCCCCGCCCATCATAAGAACAGGTGCCCACCATGTCCGAACAACTGAACCTATCTCCCCAGGCCGCCCACAGCCTCAAACGCTGGCACGCCATGCTCGTTGCCGGTGACCTCAAGGCACTCCCCGAATTGCTGGCCCCCGACGCAGTCTTCCGCTCGCCCATGGCCCACACGCCCTACCTCGGCGCGCCTGTGGTGTCGATGATCCTCAACACCGTGTTCAAGGTCTTTGAAGACTTCACCTATCACCGTGAGCTGGCCACCGCCGACGGCCAAAGCGTGGTGCTGGAGTTCAGCGCGCGGGTGGGTGGCAAACAGCTCAAGGGCATCGACTTGATACGCTTTAACGAACAAGGGCAGATCATCGAGTTTGAAGTGATGATCCGCCCCATGAGCGGGCTGCAAGCCCTGGGTGAGGAAATGGGCCGGCGCCTGGCGCCCTACCTGCCCAAAGTGTAGGAGCGAGCTTGCTCGCGAAGGTCGTTAACGATAACGCTTGTTGACTGGACGAGCGCGGCGCCCTCAGGTTTTTCGCGAGCAAGCTCGCTCCTACTGGTTTTTTACCAGCACCGGTTCTGCGCGGTATTGGTCGGGGAACAGTTTTTTCAGCTGTGCCACTTTGGGCAGGTCGTTGATCACGATGTAGGGATAGGACGGGTTTTCCGTCAGGAAGTCCTGATGGTAGGACTCGGCCGGGTAGAAGGCCTTGCCCATTTCGATGGTGGTCACGATTGGCTTGTCGAAAGCCTTGGCGGCGTCGAGTTGGGCGATGTAGGCCTGGGCGACTTTTTGCTGTTCGGCATTCTGGGCAAAGATCGCGGAACGGTACTGCGTGCCGCTGTCCGGGCCCTGACGGTTGAGCTCCGTGGGGTTGTGCGCCACCGAGAAGTAGATCTGCAGCAGCTTGCCGTAGCTGACCTTGCTCGGGTCGTAGGTCACAGCGACGGATTCGGCATGGCCGGTATCGCCGCCGCTGACGCTGTCGTATTGGGCGGTGCTGGCCGCGCCGCCGTCATAGCCGGAGACCGCATTTTTCACCCCTTGTACGTGCTGGAACACGCCCTGCACACCCCAGAAGCAGCCGCCGGCGAACACGGCGGTTTGCAGGTTGTTGGAGTCTGCGGGCAGATCCATGGCCGGTGGCGCAATCACCACCGCGTCGTCCGATGGGCCGAAAGAGAACGCCGAGCTATGGCCGACAAAGGCGGCGAACGCGAGGGCTGGTAAGTACTTAAACAGTTTCATCTCAGTCACTCCGAAACATCAGAATAAACGCGGTCAACTGTGGGAGCTGGCTTGCCTGCGATGGCGGTGGTGAATTCAACATCGCTATCGCAGGCAAGCCAGCTCCCACATTGATTGGGTTTTCAGTTCAAGCGTTACGTCGCCGGGTTAGCCGAAGGTGAAGGCGTAAGCCGCCACGTGTGGGTCAAGAAACTCGATGCTGAACGTACGGTCCTTGATGGCATCCGGCTGGCGAACAAGCTGGTACAAGCGCTGTTCGGTCACCGTGCCACTGCCATCCGGCGCAACGTCGGTGCCGTGGGCATCCCCCGGTGCCTGGCCGTCAATCGTCACGTTGAAGCGCACCGGCTTGCCGTCGGCGCCCGGCCCCAGCACCAGGTGCAGGTCACGGGCATGGAAGCGGTAGACGATCTTGCCGTGGGCCGCCGCGAGGGTGGCTTGCTGGCCGCCGACATTCCACTGACCTTCCAGGGTCCAGTTATTCAGCGCGAGATTGCCGGCTGCCGGGTAGTGGGCGACCTTGTCGGTAGTCAACGTGCCCGTGGAGACAAAATGCTCGGCACGCTGGAAGCCCAGGTAGGTTTCCGGCGACTGCACTTCGTTCATGTCCGGTGCGGCCTGGATGCCCTTGGCGTCAGCTTCGATCAAACCGCCTGCGACCTTGGTAGCCCCCGCTTCACGCAGCAGTTGCTGGATAACCCGCTCGGACTCGGCGTAATCACCCTCGCCAAAATGGTGGTAGCGAATCTGGCCCTTGGCATCGGCAAAGTAGTGCGCCGGCCAGTACTGGTTATTGAACGCGCGCCAGATCTTGTAGTTGTTGTCGATGGCCACCGGGTAGGTAATGCCCAGGTCCTTCATGGCCTTGGTGACGTTGTTCACGTCGCGCTCGAAGGCGAATTCCGGGGCGTGCACACCGATCACCACCAGGCCCTGGTCGCGGTACTTCTCGGCCCAGGCCTTGACGTACGGCAAGGTGCGCAGGCAGTTGATGCAGGAGTAGGTCCAGAAATCCACCAGCACCACTTTGCCCTTCAATGCCTCGGCGGTCAGTGGCTCGGAATTGAGCCATTGCACGGCGCCGTCCAGCGCCGGCAACTGGCCTTCCACCGGCAGCGTGTCGCTGTGGTTGGCAGCCATCATCGCGCCGCCGGCCATCATCGCCCCGCTCTTCTGTTCAGGCTTGGCGCTGAGTTTTTCCACCAGGCTTTGCTCCAGGCCACCCGTTGACGCCGTCGACAAGCGCGCGAGGATGCCGGTGTCCAGGCCCAGGGCAATTGCCGCCACACCCGCCAGCATCAGCGCACCCAGGCCACGGCGCAGCCATTCACCCGCGCCCAGGGAGCGCTTCATGAAGCCAAAGACTTTACCGCCGACCAGCAGCGCCAAGGCCAGGGAGGTGGCAGCGCCTGCCGCGTAGGCCAGCAAGAGCAAGGTAGTGCCGATACTGGCGCCTTGCAGCGCGGCGCCCGTCAGCACCAACCCCAGAATGGGCCCGGCGCACGGCGCCCACAGCAGCCCGGTGGCCACGCCGATCAGAAACGAAGCGCCCGGCCGCGGCCGCGAATCGGCCCCGGCGGCTTCCGACAGGCGACTGCCCGCCGCCACCAGTGGCCGGGTCAGGCGTTCCGACAGACTGGGCAGCAGCAAGGTCAGCCCGAATAGCGCAACAAACAGCAACGCGAGCCAGCGACCGTACTGATTGACTTGCACCACCCAACCGCCGCCCACCGCCGCGAGCGAGGCGACCAGGGCGAACGTCATCGCCATCCCCAGCAGCAGCGGCAAGCCACTGCGCAAAAACGGCTGCCCGGTGCGAGCGAAGACAAAAGGCAGAACCGGCAGGATGCACGGGCTGACAATCGTCAGCACGCCGCCCAGATACGCGAGAACCAAAAGCCACATGGGGTATTCCCTTATACGAAGACATTGAATTAAGCCGCGGTGAACGTCATGGCTGCGCCGTTCATGCAATAGCGCAGGCCGGTGGGAGCCGGGCCGTCATCGAACACATGGCCCTGATGACCGCCGCAGCGCCGGCAATGGATTTCCTTGCGTTCCACACCGAAGGAAGTGTCGACGTGGCTGGCCACGGCGTTTTCCAGGGGTTGCCAGAAACTCGGCCAGCCGGTGTGGCTTTCAAATTTGGTGGTTGAGGCATACAGCGGCAATGCACAACCGGCGCAGGCGAAAATGCCGTTGCGATGCTCGCTGTTGAGGGCGCTGCTGTAAGGGCGTTCGGTGCCCTGCTCCCGCAGGATCGCGTATTGCTCGGCGGTCAGCAGGCTGCGCCATTCGGCGTCGGTGTGGCTGACGTCGAAGTGTTCGGCGGCTTCGGCTTCGGCGATCAGGGCGGGACCGGCGTTGATTTTTTGCAGCAGGCCACCGGCGATTACCGCAAGCCCGAGGCCGCCACCGGCCAGCAGCATTTGTCGACGCGTATACATAACCTTCTCCTAAGTTCCAACGCTATATGGCCGGCAAATAACCCTGTGGCGAGGGGGCTTGTCCCCCGTTGGAGTGCGCAGCGCTCCCGTTTTTTTTGGGGCCGCTACGCAGCCCAACGGGGGACAAGCCCCCTCGCCACAATTTTTACCATTGCGATGATTGAAGGTTAGGCCCGGTCTGGTCGCGGAATCCTCACGCAGAGTTAAACAATTCGTGATAACTACACTGTTGCAAAACCCGCACAATGCGCGAATCACGAGAAAAGGTTTTGACAATGGATCAGCCCAAACGTGTCCTGGTGGTCGAGGACGATGCGCACATTGCCGATTTGATCTGCCTGCATCTGCGGGACGAGCAGTTCGAGGTGGTGCACAGCGCCGACGGTAACGAGGCCGTGCAACTGCTGGAACAAGGCGGCTGGGATGCGTTGATCCTCGACCTGATGCTGCCCGGCGTCGACGGCCTGGAAATCTGCCGCCGCGCCCGTGCCATGACGCGCTACACGCCGATCATCATCACCAGCGCCCGCTCCAGTGAATTGCACCGCATCCTCGGCCTGGAGCTGGGGGCCGACGACTACCTGTCCAAACCGTTCTCGATGCCCGAGCTGGTGGCACGGGTCAAAGCCTTGCTGCGCCGGGTAGATGCCATGGCCCGCAACCTCAAGATGGACGCCGGCAGCCTCGACCTCGGCCAGTTGTTCATCAACCCGCTGACCCGCGAAGCCACCCTGCAAAGCCAGCGCCTGGACCTCACGCCACGGGAGTTCGACCTGCTGTATTTCTTCGCACGCCAGCCGGGCAAAGTGTTCTCGCGCATGGACCTGCTCAACGCCGTGTGGGGCTACAGCCACGAAGGCTACGAGCACACGGTCAACACCCATATCAACCGCCTGCGGGCCAAGGTCGAGACCGACCCGGCCAACCCGGCGCGCATCCTCACGGTGTGGGGCCGTGGCTACAAGTTTGCCGAGCAAGCATCATGAAACTGACCCTCACGCAGCGCTTGTCGCTGGTGTTTGCGTTGCTGCTGCTGGTTTGCAGCGGCACTTCGGCGTGGTTGCAAGTGCGCTCCAACCACATGCACGAACTGGAGGTGGTGCAAGGCCTGTCCCGCGACCTCGCCGCACACATCGCCCGCGACACCCAATTGATGGACGCCGACGGCCTCAAGCCCGACGCGGTGCGCAACCTGTTCAGCCAGTTGATGCTGGTGAACCCGAGTGTCGAGGTGTACCTGCTGGACATCAATGGCCGGGTGGTGGGCAATGCCGCGCCCAGCGGGCACCTGCGCCGTGACCAGGTGAACCTGGAGCCGGTTCGCCGATTCCTCAGCGGCGCCCGGTTGCCGATCGTGGGCGATGACCCGCGCAGCGTCGATGAGCTCAAGGTTTTCAGCGCCGCGCCGCTCAAGGTCAATGGCCAGCAAACCGGCTACCTGTACGTGGTGCTGCTGGGCGAGGCCCATGACCTGTTCGACGCACAGGACGCCACCAGCGTGGCCCTGAATATCGCGCTGTGGTCCATCGCCCTGGTAGCGCTCCTGTGTCTGCTGGCCGGCTTGACCGCCTTCGCCTGGATCACCCGCCCCCTGCGCCTGCTGACCGAGAAGGTCGGCCAGTTCGATATCAACGGCGCGCCGAAAGTCGAGCAGACCGTGGCCACTGCCCCGTCGAGCCAGGACGAAATCGCCGTGCTCGACCAGGCCTTCAACCAGATGGAAAACCGCCTGGGCGAACAATGGCGCGCCCTCACCCACCAGGACCAGGAACGTCGCGAGATGGTCGCCAACATCTCCCACGACCTGCGCACCCCGCTGGCCTCGCTGCATGGCTACCTGGAAACCCTGTCGCTGAAAGACGCCAGCCTGAGCCCCGAAGACCGTCGGCGTTACCTGGGTATTGCACTGGACCAGAGCCGCAAGGTCGGCGGCCTGGCGCAATCGCTGCTGGAACTGGTGCGGTTGGAACATGGTTTTGTACAGCCGGTGATCGAGGGCTTTTCCCTGCCGGATTTGGTGCAGGACATCTTCCAGAAATTCGAACTGACCGCCGAGGCGCGCGGCATCACCTTGAGCGCCAGCCTGCCGCCGCAGGTACCGACGGTGTTTGCGGATCTTGGGTTGATTGAGCGGGTGCTGACCAACCTGCTGGACAACGCGCTGCGGCATACGCCGGTGAACGGGGATATCCAGGTCACACTTGCGCCCAAGGGGGATCGGGTTGAAGTGACCGTCAGTGACAGTGGGCCGGGGATTGATGCCGAACTGCGTGAAGGGTTATTCCTGCGGGCGTTTACCATTGGCGGTGCACGACGGGATGGGGGGTTGGGCTTGAGGATTGTACATCGGATATTGCAGTTGCATGGGTGTGAGATTCGGTTGGTGGAGGTGGCTGGGCGTGGAGCGACGTTTAGGTTTTCGTTGGTGAGCCAGCCTAGGGGGGGCTCACCGAAAAGAAGTTCGAAAAAGCCGGGCTTACAAACCAAGTAAGACCGGCTCTTTTTCATTCTTCCTTTAGTGCCAGTATACTCAAGATAATAAATATCCAATTGACGGATGCGAGGATGTACTTCCATTGGCCCAAGTAGAGGCACCAGACCCTATATGGTAAATCAGCCATAGTTCGGTACCACTGTTATGGTCATCCGACCAAACCCATGCATCCATCGACAATGGAAAGTTCGCCCCCCAAGAGTCTCGGATATACGGGAAAGATCCACGATTTATATATACTGCCTTCCGCCCATAAATAATTTCATTTGCTGCATGCTTAGTCCTGCTACTCACAATGAGCAGTCGCGTTGTTCCTGTTACTGTAACAGTATAGCTTGAAAATCGGCCGGTACCATCAGTGACAGTGATGACGGAAGAACCATTAAATCGCTTAGTCACCTCGCCAAGACTATTAACCGTCGCAACGTTCTCATTGCTGGAACGATAAGTGTACGGAGGAGTCCCCCCCGCTGCTGCGCGAGTAAACCTATATCCTGCTGGCAATTTAACCGGGTGACGATCTAAATAGCCCTCGATAAGCATAACTTGTGCATTCATCACTACGCCGGCTTCGCTGAACAAAGGTGGTGGCGTAGTTTTAACCGTGTACGTCGTCGTCTGAAGAATTACAGCCTGAGGTTTTTCGTTCACTCTGTCGAAGGCAATACGCACTTCAATGGTCAATGCCGTCCCGGATTTAAGTGTCCGAAACCAGTTGTGATTAGGGTTGTAGCTATACGCTCCCGCATGGCCATTGTTCGCCCCCGACCAAGGCACATACTCCACAATCTGATTATTGTTGTCGGTTCCTTTGTAGGTCAGCCATTTAATTTGCCCATTGGAATATTGAAAGGGATAGGCCGCGATACTCCACAAGGTGGACGCACCAAAGCCGGTTATGTCCAGTAAACCACCCGTGGCAATGTTATTGATCAGCGGCCTCGGCAAGCTGCCCACGGGAAGCGGCGTTACTGTCACCGTCAGGGGCGTCGCCGGCTCGGTTTGCCCGTCGCGCGTCACCGTATAAGTGAGCCTGACTAGGGTGCCGGAACTGCCAATGTTCGCAGCAATTGCCGCCTTGGAAATATCAAACTCGACGCGCTTGGTGGCCTGATCACCCGGCTTGCTTGGAATCACCGGAGAACCAGCACCGGCAGTACCTTGCATGGTCACTTGAATCGAATCACCGTCGCGCATGCCGACATAGCTCACCACCAACGTCGTGCCGGTCTGTACGTCCAGTGGTGCAAGTCTGGCAGTACCGGGGCTGGTGATAGTTGCCCCAGTCAGCTCCGGCGGTGGCAACTCGCCCAGGCCCTGGCGAATTTCCACGGTGGCGATATGGGAATAACGGGGCCGTTGCTGGCTACGTTCCAAGGTGTAAAAGATCCTGACCTGTTCGTCCAGATTGGGCGTGATGTAGTCGATCAAAATGTCGTGCTCAGTGGTGGCACCGTCTACGCCCACTTGAACCCTGACACTGGTTCTGGCGGCAGGACCTACCCAATGCAAAGTGATCCAGTCACCCTGCAATGTGCCAGTAAACGGAGCAATCACCCAGGCATACTCCGTAATATCATCCGGGTTCAAAACCCCGTCGTGCGCCTTTTCGACAATGGGTTCCGGCAGCTCTCGTACGGGTTCGCCCACATGCACTTTCAGGCGCAAGGACTCCTGAGGCAGTGCATCCTGGCGGGATAGAACGTAATACACCTCTGTGGGGTAACCATTGAAATGCTTGAGTATGCTGTTGGGGACCATCACGAGCTTCTCGCCTTCGGGGGTGGTCGGGATGTTGCCGACCGGCGCGCCTATCCTGCGCACAATGGGGCTCCCTACCCCCTCCGCAACCACCATTACGTCCAGAAATGCGCCGTCAGGCCAACTGGCTTGGGCGGGAAAGCGCACCGTGGCCTCAGGCAGGTCGGGCTCAAGGTAATCACCGATCAGTTGATCAATGCGCGGCGCCGGCCACCTGACTACGTCACCGAGGATCCTCAGGTGGCGGTTGTATGAACGTTTGTCGGGCAACCCATCGCCCTGCAGCAAGTAATAGATGTACGCCGTCCCCTTGGCCAGCGCAGCCACCAGGGCATGCTCGATCGTGAAGTAATAGGCCTTGCCACCTGACAGGTTCTGACTCTCCAGATGCGGCACTGCAACGCCCTCATTGTCAGTACCCGCCCACACCAGCGTAACGACTGAATACGCACGGGCGTCCGCGCTGCTGACATGTGCCCCCACTCTTACTCCCTGCCCACCCAATTGCTCCAACTCGATATCCCGCTCAGTCTCGGGGAACGTCAGCCAAGGGGCCTCTGGACGCTCGGTATCGAGGTACACGTCCACCCAGGTTATCGGCGACCAACGCGCCCATTCATCCGGATAATTGCCGGTCGCTCCCTCTACCTGAAAGCCCACGGGAATCGCTTCGCCATTGCCGGCGTCGCCGATGGTTGCGTAGTCGACGGTGAGGCGGATGTCGGTGTTCACCTCGTCAGGCTGGACCCGGTGTTCGATTCGCTCGGAGCCCCAAACCAGAATCAGCAGGTCATAAGGCGCCATGTTTTCCCAATGCCGAAACACGATCTCGACGCCCGGCTCCGCGCGCGCGTCGTCGACGCCATCGATCAGCACATCCAGAGGCAGTTCGTACACCAACCGCTGATGCCCCGGCGTCTCGTCATCGGAATCACGCCCGCCGGGGCGCTGCAGGTTGACCCGTAGCCGCAGGCGTTCGGTTTCGTCGTTATTGCCGCTGCTGCGGATGACTTTGGCATACACCGGATCGGCCCACGACTCGAGGATGTGGTCCACCGGTACGATGAACGGGATGCGCGTGAGGTCCTCATCGTCGTCACGGATAAAGTTGCCCGCGACCGGCCACTGCGGGTCGCCCCAGTACAGCTCGAACGCTGTGCCGGGCGGTGTGTTTTCCGGGCGCGCCATATGCACCAGCAGCGGGTGTTCGATATGCCGCAGGCCGATGCCGCCATCGGCGGCTTCGACATCATCGGGGATGGGCGGCTGAAGCAATGGGATGTCAACGGGAGGCAGGAGGTTGGCGGGTATACGGGGCGTGGTCATCGTTAGGCTCCTCGTTGTGGGTAAATAAATCTGTCCCGTTTATCGTCCCGTTTATCGGTCCCGTTTATCGCATTCAATGGCTTCAATGTCGCGGAGTCAGGGCCGGTGATAAGTGCCCCGTGCTATATGGCCGGAGGCAGTTCAAGCGAATCGCGGGATATGGTGACGCGCGTGAGAAAGGAGTGGCGCAAAGGTTGTTCGCCTCGCGCCAGGGTATAAAACACCATCACTTCCTGGTCCAGGTTGGACGTGATGTAGTCGATCAGAATGTCGTGTTCTGTGGTGGTTCCATTTTCGCCCACTTGAACCATAACGGCGGTGTGGGTGTTGGGCCCGATCCAGTGCATGTTGATCCAGTCACCCCGCAATGTGCCGGTAAACGGGGCAATGACCTTCGCGTAATCGGTAATGTCATCCGGGTTCAACACTCCGTCGGGCGCCTGTTGGACAATCGGTTCGGGCAGCTCCCGCGCTGGCTCACCCACTTGTACTTTCAGGCGCAAGGAGTCCTGAGATGTCTCGTCAGGTGCCATGTTTCGCTTGGTAAGGGCGTAGAACACCTCAGTGGCGTATCCCTCAATGCGCTTCAGGTCGGCGGTACCGACGGTGAAAAGCATATAGCCCCCCGTGGTCGGCGGAATGTCATCAACCTTGCGCCCTATGCGGTCCACAATCGCGCCCTCGGCACGACCCGCCACAAACACCACTTCGAGCAACGCATCGCCTGGCCAGCTTTCCTGAAAAGGGAAGCGCACGGTAGCTTCGGGCAGATTCGGGTCCAGGTAGCCGGCGGGTGCCTCATCAATGGTGGGCGCCAGCCATTTGACGACGTCACCCAGAATCCTCAGGTGACGGTTGTATGAGCGTTTGTCAGGCAATCCCTCGCCCTGGAGCAGGTAATAAATGTATGCCGTCCCCTTGGCCAGCGCAGCCACCAGGGCATGGTCGATAGTGAAGTAATAGGCCTTGCCACCTGACAGGTTTTGACTCTCCAGATGCGGCACAGCAACGCCCTCATTGTCGGTACCCGCCCACACCAGCGTAACGACTGAATACGCACGGGCATCCGCACTGCTGACACGCGCCCCCACTCTTACTCCCTGCCCGCCCAATTGCTCCAACTCGATATCCCGCTCGGTCTCGGGGAACGTCAGCCAAGGGGCCTCTGTACGCTCGGTATCGAGGTACACGTCCACCCAGGTTATCGCCGACCAACGCGCCCACTCATCCGGATAATTCCCGGTCGGACCCACCACCTGAAACCCCACGGGAATCGCTTCGCCATTGCCGGCGGCGCCGATGGTTGCGTAGTCGACGGTGAGGCGGATGTCGGTGTTCACCTCGTCAGGCTGGACCCGGTGTTCGATTCGCTCGGAGCCCCAAACCAGAATCAGCAGGTCATAAGGCGCCATGTTTTCCCAATGCCGAAACACGATCTCGACGCCCGGCTCCGCGCGCGCGTCGTCGACGCCATCGATCAGCACATCCAGAGGCAGTTCGTACACCAACCGCTGATGCCCCGGCGTCTCGTCATCGGAATCACGCCCGCCGGGGCGCTGCAGGTTGACCCGTAGCCGCAGGCGCGCGGTTTCGTCACCATCGCCGCCCTTGCGGATGACTTTGGCATACACCGGATCGGCCCACGACTCGAGGATGTGGTCCTCCGGCACGATGAACGGGATGCGCGTCAGGGCCTCATCGTCGTCGCGGATAAAGTTGCGCGCGACCGGCCACTGCGGGTCGCCCCAGTACAGCTCGAACGCTGTGCCGGGCGGTGTGTTTTCCGGGCGCGCCATATGCACCAGCAGCGGGTGTTCGATATGCCGCAGGCCGATGCCGCCATCGGCGGCTTCGACATCGTCGGGGATGGGCGGCTGAAGCAATGGGATGTCAACGGGAGGCCGGAGGTTGGCGGATGGGCGATGCATGGGCATTGCGAGGTTCCTCAGTAGGGACGCACGAGCTAGCTCCAATCAAATACCCAAACGCAGTGCTTGCCTACTGTCAGAATTCACAGGTGGCGACAGGCGGTTTCGGTCTACGAAGCGACTGAAGCAGTAGCAATCTGACGCGGCACCCGAGTCACTCGCGCTTCATATTTTTTCCAGTTTGATGTCATCGATAGGCAGGGCGAAGGATGGATGTATTGGCGTGATTACAATGGCGAGCCGTATTGGAGACTCGGTAATGGGAAGTTCGTAATTGTGAGCGATCCATATGGAACCTTTATTCATATTATGATTGCCAAAACGCCAGTCATTCATATGAAACCACACGCTCCCCCTCCAATCTCCTTCCCCTTCCCCGCGGCAAACAACCGTCAGCCGATACCTGCCGGCGGCCAACGCAAAATAATCCTTGAACAGAAAGGTTGTAACCGGTGAAGCCGGATTCACCTCAGGCCGATAAACCGTGCGACCCGAATGCGCGACAATTCCCCCTGGGTGGTTTTCATCCAGCGTGCGCCAGCCATTCATCTGGTAATCATTGAACGTGGTCAAATCGACAAACTTCGAATTGACCACGTAAGTCGCCACTGGAAACAGCACCGCCTGTGCCTTATCGGTACTGGTTTTGTCAAAGCCGATGCGCACTTCAACGCGTAATACAGAGCCTTGTTTGAGCGAGCTGAACCATGTGTGGCGCGGGTCGTACTCATAACCCGCGGCATGACCATTCACGGCCCCTGACCATGGCTCATGGATGACTTCCTGATTGCTGGTATTCGTCCCAACGTAGGTCAACCAGATACGCTGCCCGTTGGGCGTCTGGAAGGGATAGGCGCCGATGCTCCAACGCGTCGCCTGGTTGAAATCCGGTACGACCAAGGCAGAGCCGGTGGGTAGCCTGTTGATCAAGGGGATGGGCAATCTGTTGGTTGGAATGGGCGTCACGGCAACCGTCAATGGCTGCGACGCTCGGGTTTCACCGCCTCGGGTTACGCTGTAGTCAAACGTGACGATCTTGTCCCTGTTGCCAATGTTGGCCGCAATCGCTGCCCGGTGAATGTCGAACTCAAGCACCCCGCCAGTGTCGTTGCCCGGCCGGCTGGGGATCACCGGTGAACCGGCACCGGCAGTGCCTTTCATGGTCACCTGGACAGTGTCGCTGGCACGCATGCCGACGTAGCGCACAACCAGTTGCGTGCCCTCCTGCACGTCCAGTGGCGCCAGGGTTGCACTGTCCGATCGGGTGATGGCGGCTCCCAGCAATTTAGGCGCAGGCAACTCGCCCAAACCGCGAAAGATCTGCACCAGGGTGACATGGGAAAACCGGGTCTTTTGCCCGCTGCGCTCCAGACTGAAAAAAGCCCTCACCCGCTGGTCCAGGTTGGGCATCGCGAAGTCGCGGGCAATGAGGTGCTCGGTGAACTGCCCGTCCAGGCCGACTTGAACCTTGACACTGGTACTCGCCAACGGCCCCATCCAGAAGAGCGTGATCCAATCAGCGCGTTCAGTGTCGGTGAAGGGTGCCGTCACCTTGATGTAATCGCCGATATCGTCGGGGGACAACTGGCCGTTGAATGCGTTTTCTATCGTGGGGGCGGCCATGTCACGCACCGGTTCGCCCACTTGCACGGTCAACCGCTCGGACTCCTGAGGAAGCTCCCCCGGTCGGGTGAAGACGTAGTACACCTCCACAAGGTATCCATCAAAACGCATGAGCTGAGTGCCGGGCACCGAAAAGGTCATGTGCCCTGCGGCCGGCGGTGCCTGGGGCTCTGTGCGGTACTCGATGGCGTCGTCGGAATGGCAGGTTATCCAGACCACTTCAACCTGCCCACCGCCTGACCAACTGGCGCGGGTCGCAAACCTGACGGTGGCGTTCACCAGGTCGGGCAACAGGAAGTCGCCGGTCTGTTGATCAATCGTCGGCGGCAACCATCGGCTGACTTCGCCGATAACCCGCAGGTGGCGGTTGTAGGAAGGCTTGTCGTCCTGCCCGGCACCTTGCAGCCGGTAGTACACAACCGCGCGGCCTTGGGCATTGGCGGCAATCAGTTCATGGTCGATCGTAAACTCATAGGAGCCAGCCCCTGACAGGGCTTTGCTCTGGATTCCCGGAACTGCAGCCCCTGCCCCGTCTCTTCCGGCCCATACCAGGGTGACAAGGGAATAGGTGCGAGCGTCTGCTGCGCTGATGCGCACGCCGATTCTTACCGGCCTGCCGTCCAGCTGTGCCAGGTCGATATCGCGATCCGTCACCGGGAATGTCACCCAGGGCGCTTCAAGGCGCTCGGTATTCAGGTGCACGTCCACCCAGCTCGTCGCCGACCAGGGTGACCATTCATCCGGGAAGTTGCCGGTCGGCCCCATGACCTGGAATGCCACGGGAATAGCCTCACCGTTGCCTGCATCGGCGATGGTTGGGAAATCAACGGTCATGCGGATGTCGGTCTTCACCTCGTGAGGCTGCACTCGGCGTTCGATTCTTTGAGAGCCCCAGACGAAAATGATGAGGTCGTAAGCGGCCATGTTCTCCCAATACCGGAATGTCACCTCGACCCCCCGGAGGGCCCGCTCATCATTCACCCCGTCCAGCAACACGTCCGGCGCCAGCTCGAACACCAGGTTCTGATGCCCGGTCTCGTCGTAATCAGGATCACGTCCACCCGGTCGATGCCGGTTGATACGCAAACGCAAAGGTTGGGTCTTGCGCTCCGTGCCGTTACGGACGACGACGGCATATACAGGGTCGGCCCAGTACTCACCCACACTGTACGCCGGCACAATGAGCGGGATATGGCTAAGCCATTCGTCCCCGTGGCGAATGAAGTTGCTCGCCACGGGCCAGAAAGACGTGCCCCAGTACAGCTCAAACAAGGTGCCCACCGGGCTGTTCTCAGGCCGCGCGACCCACACCACCAGTGAGTGTTCGAGATGCCGCAAGCCTATGCCGCCATCGGCCTTCTCGATATCGCCCTCTATCGGCGGTTGCAGGTTGGGGATTATTACCGGTGGCAGCAGATCGTTAGGCAGCGCTGGTTTAGACATGACGAAGCTCCTGATCGAACTCGTATCCCCCCACATTTGGGCGGCCATTAGCACCAATCAGGCACCCAAAAAAAAGCCATGGCTACTGTCAGAATTCACAGGCGGCTAATCGCCACCTGTGAATTCTGACAGTAGCCAAGTGCATTTCAGGGGTATTTGATAGCTCCAAAGGCGCCCCGGTTTTCGCTCAAGGTGCGCCGTCGCCCGAACAGGAGATTGACCGTGCCCAGCCAAAGCGTCCCTGCATCGCCCAACCCGTCGCCCATGCCCGCAGTCCTTGAACCGTTGGTTATTCCCGGCATGACCCAGAACGTTCCGGGCTATGACGGCGGGATACCCGAGTGGTTGTTTGCCTCCGGGCTGACGGCACAGGTCAACAATACCTGGGCTGCCCAGCCAGGAGACATGGTCACCGTTGGCGAACAAATAGACCCCTTCAACATCCGGGCCATGGCCGTCAAACAACTGGAGCCTGGGGATGAGTTGCACGCGCATTTTTTCTTTAGCCTGCCGCAAAAAGAACTGCCCGACGGCGAGATCAAACTGGGCTATGTATTGCATCGCGCCGGCGGACTTCCTGGTGAGCTTTCCTTGCCCCTGAATGTGCTGATCAAAACCGATTTACCCGGCGGCCCAGACATCGGTCACCTGCCGGAAGAAGGACACCCAGCGCTCTCATTCAGCCTGTCAGCCCTGCAAATCTACCCACCCGAAGCTGCCCGGGGCGTTATCGCGATCATCGAGCCTTACCCGAACATGCATGCGCAAGACGTCATCCACTTCCAGTGGGGAGGCTTGACCATTTTGCAGCCGGTCGAGGGCGTCGGGCAGCAGACCCACATTTCCATCAGCCATGGGCAGATTGTCGAGGCGGGTGACAGCTATGGCTTGCTGGTCAACTTTTATCCGGTCGACCTGGTCGGCAACCCGTCCGTACAAAGCTCAAGGTATCTGGAGGTGGTTGTCGACCTGGCCGGCGCAAAACCCGATGGCCCGGCCATCATCACCGATGACCCGCTGGGCTACATCGACCCGGACCGGCTCAACGGCGAGAGCCTGCAACTCGAGCTGTACACCACTGCCCAGGTCGGCAAGCCGGGAGACCTGTATGACATCACGTTCCGCGCTTACCCACCATTGGGCGGCGTGGTCACCTACCGGGGGTTTGAAGAAATCGTCAGGGCCGGGGTGCCCGTCAATCACCCGGTGCCCTACAGCGTGGTGCGCGCCGCCGCCGGGGGCAAGATTGAAACAAGCTTCGTCCTGCGCAAGCGCACGGAACCGTCAGACCTGGTGTCGCAAAAAACCTTCGCCCGCGTGAGGGGATCGGTGGTGCGCCTGGCGGCTGCGTTTTTTGAACGCTACCCAGGGCACGTCGTGGCGCCCATTCCCGATTCGGCGATCGTGAGTATCCCCTGGTACCCATGGTGCAAGCCCACAGACGGCATCACCGTGATCCTGCGGTACGTGAAGTCGCTCAACGAAACCATTGTATTTAGCGAGCCGCGTGTAGTGGGCACATCGTGGGCCGATGGCGCGCCCATCAGGCGCTTGATCTACCGCAAGGACCTTGAACGATTCGAGGGTTTCAGCCCGGAGCTTTATTACGTGTATGAGTCCGCGCAGGTCAGGGCTCGCTCCCTGGACTTGAACGAGTCGGTGCGCCAGCGCGTGCAAATCGGTTAAGACCATCCGTCTGAACCTGTTAATTCTGACAGTAGCCAAGCTATGCACGACCGGTATTAGATAACCCAAAAGCTCAGTAGTGATTCCTGTAACGCGTACCCACTGCCTGACCGGAGAACGCCATGCCGACCAAAAAAGCCAAGACATCCGTGGCTAAACCCAAGTTTCTGGATCAACTGTTCATCCCTGGCATGTCACCGGGGTTTGCCAACTATGCTGGCGGGATCCCCCTACGGCTACTGACCCATGGCCTGACCGTGATCGTGTACAAAAACTGGTCGGCGAAGCCCAACGATAAAATCCAGGTTGTTTCGATGCCAGGCTTGAACATCCTGGCGGAAAAAACGTTGATGCCGGGAGAAGATGCGGACAGCAGCTTCGCTTTTGCCATTCCCGACAGCAGCCTGCCCGAAGGGGGCGTGACGCTAGGCTACGTGGTGCACTATGAAGGCGGCCCGGACTCCGACACCTCCAATCCATTGAACATACGAATCAAAAGAACCCAACCGGCAGGCGCCGACGATAATCAAATTTTCCCAGGCCACTCCGAACTCAACTTCAAGCCTAACTACCTCGAAATCAGAGAGGTTCAATCCAGGCTGGTGACGGTCACCGTCGATCCCTATCCGAACATGGATAGCGGAGACCTGATCGCGCTGAAGTTCGGCAACTACAATGCGCCGCGTCAGCAGGTTTCGGGTGTCGGCAAACAGACAGTGATCACAATCAGCCGTGACGGTATTGTCGAGGCCGGTAACGGCATCAACCGGTTGGTGAGTTTTAGCGTGGCTGACTTGGTCGGGAATGTTTCCACGCCGCGTTCGCGGAACATACCGGTACTGATAGACCTTGATCGCAACACCCTGGCTGCACCTATTTTCAATACCCAGGATGTTGCAGGTTTTATCGACCTTGAGCGGCTGGATGGTCAGCCCCTGCATATACGGCTCTATCTGCCCCCTTACGACGGCCCTGCGGGTCATACCTACCACGTGACCTACCGTGGTTATCCGAAGCTGGGGGGCGTCGTATTGGAGGAAAAATACATCACCATTCAGTTTGCCGGCAGAGCGGAAGACTTCTTCATACCCAATGAAAAGGTACGCGCCTGTGCTGGCGGCAGAATGGAAATCAGCTACCTGCTGCTCAAGACCGGCGTGCCTACGCGGTATTCGAAGTTTGCGACCGCCCAGGTGGTGGATGCGATTGTGCGGCTACGGGCCCCGTTCTTCGTAAACCACACCAACCATGTGCTCAACCCCATTCCCAGGGATGGCGGTGCCGTGGAGATCCCGTGGTACGCATGGCGCAACCCTACAGACAAAATCGAGCTGATCCTGCGTCACGTGTTGCCGGGTAGTAATCAGGTGACCTTGTATACCGACCGGTTTACCGTCGGCAATGTGCCGGAAGGCATACCGATCAGGCGCCTGATTCCCTACAGCGAACTCTTGAAGTTCAACCGCCTTACCCCTGAGCTCTATTACGTCTATGAGCCGGAACAGTATCTGAACGCCACGGCGGACATAAACGAATCCGAACGCCAGGTAGTCCAGGTTGGCCCACCGGCCGCAGAAGTTTGAACCTGGCTTTTTGACCCTTGGCAGCACCCGTTCGACGGTGGAGGTCTCTCAATGACTCGTTTACCGGAAGTAGATTCTGAGCACCCGCTCGATGACGAAGAATACGACATGATTGGTCCGGTATTTATCGATGACCTGTACCCACCGCTCAAAGGCTTCGGCGACTACCACGGCGGCATCGGCCTGCGGCATGTCGTACACGACCTGGTGGTGAAACTGGTGCCTCCGGCGGTGCTGCCGTTAAACACCCAGATCTACCTTTACTGGAGCGATCCCGTACTGCCCGTGGACTATATCGTCATCCAACCTGAGAACCAGGCAAACCGGTATTTCGAACTCATAGCCCCTAAAGAACAGATCCTGGCGGATTGGGCCGAAGTCTACTGCATCATTCGGCGCCCCAGCGGCAACGCCTCTAAAACCGAACCTCTAAGGCTGCGCGTCAAGCGTGACCGCCCTGGAGACACGGACCCGGACCAGGATACCCCAGGCAATCAGGGGCTGGTTTTTTCCTTGCCCGAAGACCTGGCCTCCGGTAGTCATGTAGATGAGAGAAGAGCCAAGCAAGGTGTAGCGCTCAGGGTGGAGCCCTATGAAAACATGGCGGCGGGTGACACCTGTTTGATTGCCTGGGGTTCCCAAATAGTCCCTTACGTCATTTCAGAAAAGGAGGTAATGCGCTCCTTTGACGTCGTCGTCACCGCAGGCGTGATCAGGCATGACGACTACGAAGAGGCGCTGCCGGTGGCGATGCAAATCATCGACATGGGCGGCAACTACCCCGCACCCAATACCGACGCCAACTGGTCTGAAATCAGTCGGGTCAACGTCAACCTTGGGGTCTACCGGTCGCGAGGGCCCTGGCTTAAGCAGCCAGGGGAGGTCATTGACATGGAGGAGCTCGGCGGAGCAGCGCAATTGATTGAACTGTGGACCGATGAGCAATTCTTTGAAATAGGTGACACGGTCAGGTTGCAGTGGCAGGGCCGCGACATAGAAAACGTGCCCTTCTTTCATACCGAAAGTAGATTCGTCGATAAGACAAATTACATTATGCACTTCGAAGTCGAGAATGAGCTGCTCAGGGCCATCACGGGCGGTATCGCGATCATGTATTACGAGGTGTACAAGATCGTGACCGATACCTGGTACCCGTCACGAAAAGTGCGTGTACGGGTTATCGGGCAACTGCTGGACTGGCCGGCCCCGACCATCGACGAGGCTCCTAACGGACAGATCGCCTTGACCTCGGTTGCCACGATGAGATTTCGTGCGCAGGACGGTTGGATACCGGGCACTCGAATTCGCGTCGTTTGGGTCGCCCATGGGGTCAACTTTTCTGAAGAGATTTTTCTGGAGGCTATCCCTGATAACCGCCAATTGAGCTTTACGGTTCCGAACTCGCAGGTCCGACGCTTTAATACCTTGCCCGTCGAGGTGTATTACGAACGTATTGATCGCACGCCCCATCGTCAGTCGCTGCGAATGCAACTTCAGGTGGGAGCGCCGGCAAGAACTTTGCCCGCCGTGATCGTTGAAAAGACGTTCAGCAACCATCTCGATCCCGCAGACATTGGCACCCACGTGACAGTAACTATCCCACTCACGGATAGCCTTGAGGGTGACATCGTCACACTTACTTGGGACGGTGACGTCCTGGATACATCAGTTGAAATCACACTCAGCAGGGATCAAGCAGGTAAACAACTTACAATCCCCATCGAGCGTAGGTATGTTGATAACAACCTGGATAAATCTGTGCGGATCTTATACGACTTGGAAAGAGCTGATGTTCCCCGGCGCTTTTCGAGAATCTATGTATTATTAATTCGAAGGGGTCAATATGACCTTACAACCTTTACCGGGAGCAACTTAAATGGCTGGGCGCGGGGGCCCGCACTTAGCGACATTAGAGACGTCGCGTTTAGGATTTACGGCACAAATACTGTTTTATTCAATGATACGTTTCGATCAGGAAACAAGGCCGGCATTATTTTAAGTAAAAGATTTAACAATCTGGTAGTGGGGCGTCAATATGAGTTCAGTTTGACTGCGCGAAGGGTCAATGCTCGTGATTTTATACCCGTACTTTCGCTCAGCACTTCACAGGCTGTACTTACCAATCCAGTTACACTTTCTACGTTCAACGCCTGGGTACCAATAGGCGGAGTCTTCACAGCGAATAGCTCTTCGGTTGTCCTCTACATCCATAGCCACCAATCCTCCCCTGACGGTAACGATTATGAAATCGACAACATCCTATTCCAATCCCTCTAACGCTTGTACCCCACTTGAGAACATAGTCGACGACCAAACATCGGGCCCTATTAACCTACTACATACATAGCCTCGCCTCCCCGACGGGGGGCATCCAGAAAGGAGTCACTGCGATGTCCACAGTCATTACTGACCTACCTCAACCCACTGCTGTATTGGGCAGCCTCGAAGTACCAGGGATGCTTCCCGCCAATGCCGGCGACGTGGGCATTGACGGTAGCCTGGGTCTCAGAAATATCCAGACGCCCCAAGTGGTTTACGTGAACACGTCCTCACGGATGGCCAACGGTGACTTGCTTGAATTGTTCAGCAACGACCCGCTGATACCGGTGGCTCATACCTTTGTCCAACCCGGCGACCTGCAACAGGCACGGCTGCCGCTGCTGCTGCCGGCGGCCAGTATCAGGCCGCAGTTGATTGACCCACTGGTCTGCCGGAACAACCTCACCGGCGAGTCCACCCAGACCCTGCGCCTGCGGGTTGACCTGAACATGCCCGGCGGGCCCGACCCCGACGTTACGAAGCCGGGGCACCAGGGGTTGGTCTTTAAACTGCCTGCCGACGTGCTGGTTAACGGCGTCAGCAACAGGCGGGCCCGCGAGGGTATCGAAGTCGAAGTGCTGCCCTACCCGTTCATCGCTGTCGGGGACCGCTTGTTGCTGTGCTGGGGTGATCAGCAAGTCATCCATTCGGTCGATGAAAAAGACCTGCAGCGCTCCTTCATCCTGGTGGTGCCCTACGACACAATCATCGCCGCGGGTGATAGTGATCGGCTGAACGTGCAGTTTCAGGTGCGCGGGCACACCGGAAACTATTCTGATCCTGCTGCACCCTGGTCGGCAGCCAGTGAAGTGAGGGTGTTTGCCCGGGACGACTTCCTGTATCCGGCGTATATCAATGAGGCCGATCCGCAAACACGGGTGATTGATCTGGCGAAACTTGAGGGGAAATCGATTACGGCGAATGTTTATGCCGATCCCAACTACTTCTCGCGTGACGACACACTGGAGTTTTTCTTCCAGGGCACTGATGTCCACGGAAATCTCGTCAGCCATAGCGAGAAAAGACAGGTGGATCAAAGCAACAAATTATTTGAATTCTCGGTAAGCCATGAGCTGGTGGCGAAACTGGTTCAGGGCCACGCCAAGGTGCAATACGCCCTCCACAAATTCATCGAAGACATGACCTTTCACTCCATTGCCGACTACGTCACGATTCACGGCGCGGTCGCGCAATGGCCCGCACCCTACATGAATGAGGTGAAACCCTTCGCCCATCTGCAACCCATGCCCCTGGATGGTTACGCCTACGTGCCTTATCAGGAAAGATGGAAACCCACGGACCTGATCACTCTGGTCTGGCTGGTACCCGACCCGGAGAACGCCGTGGAGTATCGCTTCAGCCGCAGTGCCGGCGAACATCCTGAGCACAACGTGCTTGAGTTCCATGTGCCCGGCGCACAAGCCAGGCGCTTTGAAGGGCGCCCTTCGGTGATGTACTACGAAGCCACCGATAACCGCGCCACCCCTCGGCTGTTGGGTCAGTCGGCGCGTAAAAACCTGCTGGTGGGCGAGCGCTGGGCGCCCATGGCGGCCCCCGTGGTCGAAAGAGTCATCAATCACCGACTGGACCCGGATCAGGTGCCGGACGGTGTCTGGATCACCATTCCCAACCCGCCGCTTGGCCGGGATATCCGTTTGCACTGGTTCGGCCCGGGCAACCGCATCGAAATGCTTGTGCGTGCCAATACTCCAGGCGAGGCGCGGGTCAGGGTGCCGGCAAAATTTGTGCTGGATAACCTCAATCACATCGTAAAAGTCTATTGGCTGGTCAACCTGGGTGGGACACCGCAGCGTTACTCAGGCGTGACGACGGTGCGGATTGCACGCCGGAACACCGTTGGCGATGAAAGCCTGCCGAATTGATTGCGGCCCCTTTTGCCTGGAGGTTTCACCATGTCTCGTGCCCCAAAAAAACCTGGCGGCCCAAGTGCCGAGGATAAACCCGAACTTGTCATCCATAACCTGACGCCACCGATCAAGGAGGATCAAGCCGCCACCCAATCCAGCGGCGGCCTGGGCATTCGGCATGTGGAGCATGATGTGCGGCCGACGCTTTATCCTGAGCGCAGGTACGCGCTCGCCACCGAGATATTTCTCTATTGGGACAGCCCGGTCCCGGCCGATTACGCCGTGATAGACAGCGGGAACCAGAACGCCTCGAGAATTGCCCTCAGGATGGACAAACACAACGTTCTGCCGACCTGGGCCTATCCGTATTGCACCGTTCAGGAACCTCGAGAAGGCCTGGTGGAGTCAAATCGCTTGAAGGTGCGGATCAAACTGGATCGCCCCGGTGAGCGCGACCCAAACACGGGTATTCCGGGCCATCAGGGTTTTGTATTTTTCATGCCTCCCGACTTGCAGGCGGGTGAGGTGGTGAATCGTGGCAGGGCAGTGGAGGGAATCGATCTTGATATCCAGCCCTACCTCAACATGGCGGAGTTCGATACCTGCAATATCGTCTGGGGTTCTCAGCGTTTTTCTCGTGTGGTGATGGCGTCGGAGGTGGGCAGACGTTTTGTAATCAGAGTGCCCACGCAGGTCGTCTTGGACGCAGGCAGCAGTCCGTTTACCGCTGTAGCGCTACAGGTAGTG
Organism: Pseudomonas sp. 32A; assembly: GCF_052682255.1. NCBI lineage: Bacteria > Pseudomonadati > Pseudomonadota > Gammaproteobacteria > Pseudomonadales > Pseudomonadaceae > Pseudomonas > Pseudomonas sp. 32A. The sequence goes on from NZ_JBQYLY010000001.1 coordinate 6,403,574, forward strand.
GATGCCGTCGGCAACTTCCCCGCAGTGAATATGGACCCTGACTCGGACACTAATTGGTCACCCATAACGTGGGTTAATGTCGACCTCGACGCCGTACAGATCGAGCCGCCCTTTCTTGAGCAGGAAGTGCCATCGAGAACCACCCGGATCAATGCGCGCGGCGCAACCAGTCCATGGTCGGCACCTCGGGTTCTGGAGGCTGACGGGGGCCGTCTGGACCCGGACATCGCCAAGGCCACCGTCGTGTTCACTGCGCCCCCGGGCTGGGAGGCACCGATGCAGGTGCGCCTGGTATGGGAGGCAGATACAACGATCTACACCCAGGAACACACGCTGGACGAGATTCCGGAAGATCGCACCATCGTGTTGACGGTGGACGGAGCGCAAGTCAAAACGCTGGCTAACCAGCTCACCGAACTGTATTACGAACGCATTGACCCCTTGCCTGTTCATGAGTCCCTTCGCCTGAAATTGCAGGTAGGCGAACCCCTCGGTCGTCTACCCCAGGCACAGGTCGAGCGTGCGCAAGGCGAACACCAGGTGACGGTCTTCGTGCCGTTCACCGAGACCGCACCCGGCGACACCCTGACCTTGCAATGGATCTCCAGCCAGTCGAGAACCACCGTGCCCACCACACTGGACGCAGACACCGCCGGCCAGGCGCTGCGCATCCCGATATCAGTGGACGATCTTCAAATGGGCGAAATCGTGAAGGTGTATTACAGCCTCGATCGAGACGGACAGCTCCCCCGTTATTCGAAGCTGCAGGTATGGGAAATGGTGGGGTAACGCAACCGTGGGTACCCAGCGCTAACCCTACCGCTGTTAATACTTAGCCATTAAACCATCAGCAACCCGTTAGACGGTGGAGGTCCCCCAATGTCTCATGCACCGCAAGTAGATTCTGAGCACCCGCTCGATGACGAAGAATACGACATGATTGGTCCGGTATTTATCGATGACCTGTACCCACCGCTCAAAGGCTTTGGCGACTACCACGGCGGCATCGGCCTGCGGCATGTCGAACACGACCTGGTGGTGACACTGGTGCCTCCGGCGGTGCTGCCGTTAAACACCCAGATCTACCTTTACTGGAGCGATCCCGTACTGCCCGTGGACTATATCGTCGTCCAACCTGAGAACCAGGCAAACCGGTATTTCGAACTCATAGCCCCTAAAGAACAGATCCTGGCGGATTGGGCCGAAGTCTACTGCATCATTCGGCGCCCCAGCGGCAACGCCTCTAAAACCGAACCTCTAAGGCTACGCGTCAAGCGTGACCGCCCTGGAGACCCGGACCCGGACCAGGATACCCCAGGCAATCAGGGGCTGGTTTTTTCCTTGCCCGAAGACCTGGCCGCCGGTAGCCATGTGGATGAGAGAAGAGCCAAGCAAGGTGTAGCGCTCAGGGTGGAGCCCTACGAAAACATGGCGGCGGGTGACACCTGTTTGATTGCCTGGGGTTCCCAAATAGTCCCTTACGTCATTTCAGAAAAGGAGGTAATGCGCTCCTTTGAGGTCGTCGTCTACGCAGACGTGATCAGGCATGACGACTACGAAGAGGCGCTGCCGGTGGCGATGCAAATCATCGACATGGGCGGCAACTACCCCGCACCCAATACCGACGCCAACTGGTCTGAAATCAGTCGGGTCAACGTCAACCTTGGGGTCTACCGGCCGCGAGGGCCCTGGCTTAAGCAGCCAGGGGAGGTCATTGACATGGAGGAGCTCGGCGGAGCGGCGCAATTGATTGAACTGTGGACCGATGAGCAATTCTTTGAAAAAGGTGACACGGTCAGGTTGCAGTGGCAGGGCCGCGACATAGAAAACGTGCCCTTCTTTCATACCGAAAGTAGATTCGTCGATAAGACAAATTACATTATGCACTTCGAAGTCGAGAATGAGCTGCTCAGGGCCATCACGGGCGGTATCGCAATCATGTATTACGAGGTGTACAAGATCGTGACCGATACCTGGTACCCGTCACGAAAAGTGCGTGTACGGGTTATCGGGCAACTGCTGGACTGGCCGGCCCCGACCATCGACCAGGCACCTAACGGACAGATCGCCTCGACCTCGGTTGCCACGATGAGATTTCGTGCGCAGGACGGTTGGACACCGGGCACTCGAATTCGCGTCGTTTGGGTCGCCCATGGGGTCAACTTTTCTGAAGAGATTTTTCTGGAGGCTATCCCTGATAACCGCCAATTGAGCTTTACGGTTCCGAACTCGGAGGTCCGACGCTTTAATACCTTGCCCGTCGAGGTGTATTACGAACGTATTGATCGCACGCCCCATCGTCAGTCGCTGCGAATGCAACTTCAGGTGGGAGAACCGACCAGAACATTGCCCGCTGTGACCGTCAGCGGAACCTCGGGAGATTATCTGAACCCTGATGATGTTGGCGCCCAGGTGACGGTCACGCTGCCGGTGACCGACACCTTGCAGGACGACGTCATCACCTTGATCTGGGACGGTGATGTGTCGGACACGTCCGCCGTGGTTACCGTCAGTGCAGCCCAGGCAGGAAAGCCACTGCAGATTCCAATTCAGAAGCGGTTTGTCAGTGAAAACCTGAATCGATCCGTGAGGATCAGATACGACCTGGCCCGGGCGAATGTCCCCCGGCGCTTTGCTGATTCGGGTGTTGCTGATTCGCCCCGGGTTCGACCACATCACCAACTTCCACAACAGCAACCAGAACGGCTGGGCTTTCGGCCCAGCGCTCAGTGATATGCGCGACCGGCGGTTTCATAACTGGGGTAGCTATACGACGTTTTATAACTACACCTACGGGGTCAACTTCAAGAGCGGTGTCATTTTCAGTCAGTCGTTTGGCAATCTCCGACCGGGCGCTGACTACATATTCAGCATCCAGGTAAGGAGATTTGACGGGCGTTTCAACCTTCCATTCATCGGTCTGCGCTCTTCACAAGGTCAGGTGGTGAATGCAACCCGGATTAGCAATATGAATACCTGGCGAACTCTTGGGAATACTGTGCGTCCTTCGGGTTCCTCCATCACTCTGTTCATCGATAGCCATGAGGACTCCTCGATGGGCAATGACTATGAAATCGGTGAAATACGTTTCAGGTTGGCGTAACGCTCGCCTCTGGAGTGGCGGGTGATCGTTCCCGCGCGGGATCCTGAGAGTCAGCAGTTGTGCAATGTCACGTTGTAGTCCGGGCCCCTGGCGTTCATATTTGGCACTCATGCACTGCCAATGAGCGACCTGAACCATGCAGCCTCCTGCCAGCTACCTCGTGCCCCTTGCCGCCGCCCTTTGCGCCACCCTCGCCTGCGCCGACAGCCCGGACCCGCTGCTCGCCAAGCGGGTAGATGCAGTGGTCGACAGCGCCATTGCCGACAATCGCCTGGTGGGCACCGTGGTGCTGGTGCTGCGGGACGGGCAGCTGGTGTATCACCGTGCAGCTGGGTTGGCGGACCGCGAAGCCGGGCGCCCGATGACAGAGGACACGATCTTTCGTCTGGCATCGGTCACCAAACCGCTGGCCTCCGCCGCCGCGATGCACCTGGTGGAACAAGGTCGCTTGGGCCTGGACGATCCGGTCAGCCGCTGGCTTCCCGACTTCAATCCCAAGCTGGCGGATGGCACCACCCCAGTGATCACCGTCAGCCAGTTACTTAACCACACGGCTGGCCTGAGCTATGGATTTCTGGAAAGTACCCGCGGCCCCTACCGCACCGCCGGGGTTTCCGATGGTTTGGGCGAGCCCGAGATCAGCTTTGACGAGAACCTGAAGCGCATCGCCAGCGTGCCCCTGAGTTACCCGCCGGGCAAGGGCTGGCAATACTCGATGGCCACCGATGTGCTGGGTGCGGTACTGGAAAAGGCGTCGGGCCAGAGCCTGCCGGTATTGGTGCGCGAGTCAGTCACCGGACCGCTGGGACTAACCGATACCGAGTTTTCGGTTACAGATATAAAACGCCTGTCCGCCGCCTATCAGGATGGATCGCCGCAGCCGCTGCGCATGGTCGACAAGGCCACCATCACCTCGGGCAACAGCACTGCGCTGTTTGATATGCGGCGAATTCTCGACCCGCATGCCTACCCTTCCGGCGGCGCCGGCATGGCCGGTACGGCAGGTGATATTGCGCGGTTCCTGGAAACCATTCGCCAGGGCGGCGCACCGATACTGTCTGCACACAGCGTGCAGTTGATGGTCACCGATCACGTCGGCGCCAAGGTGCAAACCCAGGACCCGGGTTGGGGCTTCGGTTATGGCTGGGCCGTGCTGAATGACCCCGCGCTGACGGGCACACCGCAATCCCGGGGCACCTTTGAGTGGGGCGGCGCCTACGGTCACAGCTGGTTTGTCGACCCGCTGCAAAAGCTCACGGTGGTTGCACTGACCAATACGGCCTACGAAGGCATGTCCGGTCTGTTCACCCACCAGTTACGGGATGCGGTGTATCCGCCGCAGTGATCGACCACCAGCGCGGCAATAGCTGTCGCACCCGCGCTTCACCAAAGCGGTCATCGATCAGCATCACCACGCCCCGGTCCTGCTGGCTGCGGATTACCCTGCCCGCCGCCTGCACCACTTTCTGAATGCCTGGGTACAAATAGGTGTAGTCGTAGCCGGCACCGAAAATCGCGCCCATCCGCAGTTTGAGTTGCTCGTTCACCGGGTTCAGTTGCGCCAGGCCCAGGGTGGCGATAAACGCGCCGATCAGCCGGGTTCCCGGCAGGTCGATGCCTTCGCCGAAGGCGCCGCCCAGCACGGCAAAACCGATGCCCTGGCTGTGCTGGGTGAACTGGTCGAGAAACCCCTGGCGTTCGGCCTCGGCCATGCCCCGTGACTGCCGCCACAGCGGGATCTGCGGGTGTCGCTCGGCGAGCAATTGCGCCACTTGCTGCAGATAATCGAAGCTGCTGAAGAACGCCAGGTAGTTGCCCGGCTGCTGCGCAAACTGCGCTGCGATCAGCTCGACGATGGGCTCCAGGGACGCCTGTCGATGCACAAACCGGGTGGAGATCCGGTCGACAATATGCACCTGCAACTGCTCGGCTTTGAACGGCGATTCCACATCGACCCAGGCCGTGTCCGGCGGCATCCCCAGCAAGTCCGCGTAGTAATGCCGTGGGCTCAAGGTCGCGGAAAACAGCACGCTGCTGCGGGCCGCCGTCAGCCGGGGCCGAATGAATTCGGCAGGCACCACGTTGCGCAGGCACAGGTTCGATGCGCTGCGTTTGCCGCTGAGTTCGCGCTTGCTGATGTCGAAGATGAAGTGCTCGTTGAACAGCTCGGCGACCTTGGCAAACTGCAAGGCCTCGAAATAGAACGCCTGCAGCTCACCATTGAGTGCTTCGGGATGGTCGTTGAAGTACTCGCCCATGGCGCTGGTGCACAGGCTCAGGGCGAGCAGCAGTTTGTCGGGCTTTTGCGCGTACGCCTGATACGGCGCGACTTGTTCCTTGTGCAGAGCATTCCACTCACGATTCAGGCGTTGCAGGGACTTTTTCAGCGGCTCGGGCGCGATCTCCCGCAGGGTCTTGAGGGTGTACTGGTCGAGGGCCGCGCTGTACATCGAACGGCCGCGCTCCACCAGGTTATGGGCCTCGTCCACCAGCACCGCAACTCGCCACTGGTTGAGTTGAGCCAGGCCGAACAACATGGCGCCAAAATCAAAGTAATAGTTGTAGTCGGCGACCACCACGTCGGTCCAGCGCGCCATTTCCTGGCTCAGGTAATAGGGGCAGACGTCATGGGCCAGGGCAACTTCCCGCAGGTTGCGCTGGTCCAGCAGGCGCACGCGGGATGCGGCTTCACGGGCAGCCGGCAAGCGGTCGTAAAAGCCCTTGGCCAGTGGGCACGAGTCGCCGTGACAGGCTTTGTCGAGATGCTCGCAGGCCTTGTCCCGCGCCACCAGTTCCAGCACCCGCAGCGGCAAATCCGGGCTGCTGTCGTACAGCACTTGCGCGGCATCCAGCGCCAATTTTCGGCCCGGGGTCTTGGCCGTGAGGAAGAACACCTTGTCCAGTTGCTGGGGCGCCAGGGCCTTGAGCATCGGGAAAATGGTTCCGACGGTCTTGCCGATACCGGTGGGCGCCTGGGCCATCAGACAGCGGCCGGTGCTGACGGCCTTGTAGACGGTTTCCGCGAGGGAACGCTGGCCGGGGCGAAACGCTGCATGAGGAAAGCCCAGGGCCGTTGCTGCGGCGTTGCGCGCTTCGCGCTGGTGCATTTCCTGTTCGGCCCAGCCGAGGAACAGTGCGCACTGCCGGTTGAAGAACTCCTGCAGCTCAGTCGCCTGAAAGCGTTGGCTAAGCAGCGTTTCGTGCTCGCCAACAATGTCGAAGTACACCAGCGCCAGCACAATCTCCGACAACCCGAGCTTCTGGCACATCAACCAGCCGTAGACCTTGACCTGGGCCCAGTGCAGTTGCCGGTGGTTGGCCGGCTGCTTGTCGAGGTCACCGCGATAGGTTTTCACCTCTTCCAGCTGGTTGCGGTCCGGGTCGTAGCCATCCGCCCTGCCCCGGACTTTCAACTGCTGGTATTCACCTTCCAGCGCGACTTCATTCTGGTAGTGGGCGCTGCGCCGCGAAGCCACCGTGCGGTGGCCGACAATCCCTTCCTGGGCGCTGGGAGACGGGGTAAAACGCAGGTCGAGGTCGCCGACCTTGGCGGTGAATTCACACAACGCACGCACCGCGACGCTGTAGCTCAAGCCGCCTGCTCCGCCCAGCGCACATAACAGACAGTCACGGGCATCTGGTGTTCGCCGCAGAACTCCAGCCAGCGCAGCTGGTTGTCTTGCAAGCGATCGCCGGGGCCTTTGACTTCGATCATGCGGTAGGTTTTTTCTTCGGGCCAGAACTGGATCAGGTCGGGCATGCCGGCGCGGTTGGCGCGGATATCCAGCAGCAGGCGCTCGAACCAATGGCGCAGGTGTGCGGCGGGCAGGCAATCGAGGGCCTGGTCGAGCAGTTCTTCGCTGAGCACGTTCCAGAACACGAAAGGCGACTGAATGCCCCATTTGTCCACGTAACGCTGGCGAATGCTGTGCTTGTAGCGCTCATCGTCCAGTTGGCCCAGGCACTCGGCAAACAGCTCGGCGCGGCGCTGATGGAAGTCTTCACTGTGCAGGTCCACGGGACCGCGCTGGAACGGGTGGAAAAACGACCCCGGCAACGGCGCAAAAATCGCCGGCCAGCACAGCAGTCCAAACAACGAATTGATCAGGGTGTTCTCGACGTAATGCACCGGCGCACCGTGGTCGCTCAAGTGGGCCTGCACGCAATACTCCACCGACATCAGCGGGTCCGGGGCCGGCAGCTCGAGGTCCAGGCGCACGATAGCCCGGGGTTTTACCTTGGGCATTGCCGGCTCGCCGAGTTTGCGCCGCAGCCTGGGGATCACACGCAACAGGTGCTGCTGCTCGGCAGGGCTTTCCGGGGCCTGCTGCGCCTCACGGGCCAGCCGCATCGCCTGGGCGAAATCCTCCTGACGCTCCAGCACCCGGATCAGCCGAGCCCGAGCACCGGGATAGGTGCAGCCCCGGTATATCGCCTCGGCCGAAGCCAGCTCGGCACTGCGCTCGCAGTACTGGCCCACTTGAAACAACAGCTTGGCCCGGCGTTTTTCCAGCCAGGGGTTGTCGGTGTGCAGGGTGGCGATTTGTGCCAGCACGTCATCCAGTGCCTCGCCCGCTTCAAAAGCCTGTTGGCACTGGTGCAGGAACAGAAAACCGTGCACGTCGTCACGGCTGCGCAAACCACGGGATTCGGCGCCGAACTCGACCTTTTCGTAAGTAAAAATCCCCAGGTCCGCCAGCACGAATTCCGACCAGTCCTGATAGAGATTGCCGAAGAACATCAGCCGCAGGCGGTCGCACAGGTCCATCACGGTGAGGCTGTAAAGCTGATCGGCCAAGTCCGGGCACCAGTGCTGGAAGTGACGCGGTTCACAAAACTGCGTTGACAGCGACGCCAGCCAATCTGCCTTTTTGGCCCTGGGTTGCTCGATCCAGGGTTTGAACGCCGCCAGGATTTCCGCTTTCTGCAACAGGCCAAACAGCTCGCCAAACGACAACAGGCACTGATCCGTCACCCAACCCTGCTCCAGCAACGGCATCACCGCCTCGCGCACCGCGCCGATTTCGACATAATTGAGCTTGCCTGCCCGGAAATGTACGCCCTTGCGCATCACCATGCGCACCAACAAGGCCTGGGACGATTGCGGCAAGCTGTCAAATTGCTGAATGAAATGCTCTTCGTCCGGGGCCAGTAAATCGGCATAACGCTGCCCCAGCCAATCGAGCACCTGGCGGAAGTTATGCAGGTAATAGAGCGGGTCTTCAAGGGGATTGGACATGTCAGGCACGGGATCAAATACTGGTTATGCATACAGAGTGCCGTCCCTGGCCGGCTGTTGCAATCAGTAATAGATCAAAGGCACACGCAACTTTTTGCGTAATAATGATCAGATGGCTGTCAGCCACATAAAATAGGTTTCCCCCGACCGCCCAGGCGCGGGGTTTTCGAAGGATCAAGGTAAGGGTTATGAGCATGAAGAATTTGGGTCTGGCAGTGGGTATGTTCACGTTGCTGGTATTGGCCGGTTGCTCCACACAGACCGTGGTGACCTTGCAGAACGGCACCCAATATTTGACCAGGGACGTGCCCAACGCGAAAACGGCCGATGGTTTCTACGAATTCACCGACATTGCCGGCAAGCATATTCGCATCAAGGCCGATGACGTCGCGACCGTGATGAAGGAGAAATAAAAAGTGGGAGCCCGTTGGCTCCCGATCGCCGATCGTTCCCACGTTCTACGTGGGAATGCATCCCGTGACGCTCCGCGTCACCATTGCGCAAGACGTAAACCGTGGGTTGGCAGTTGGACGCAGAGCGTCCGGGGCGGCGTTCCCACGCAGAGCGTGGGAACGATCGACAGCTCCCACAGAAGCAGCGCTACTCAGCTGATGGAAATTCCATCGCCCCAAACCCCGGCGAGCCCAACGCCCACCAGCGTCACCGAATCCGCGCCAAAACTCAGCACCGTGTCGCCCCCCACCACTTTGGCATGGTCACGCCAGTCCGCACTGCCCTCCACGTCCCTGAACACCAGCTTGTCGGTGGACTGGTAACCGATCACCCGGTCCTGCCCAAACTGCCCGCCGAACAGGAAGGTGTTATGCCCGCTGTTGTCGCGGATCGTGTCATTGCCCTTGCCGCCTTCAATAAAGTCCACACCCTTGCCGCCCTGGATCAGGTCATTACCGTCGCTGCCGATGATGAACGTGCTGCCCTTGTGGGGCTCGGCGTTGCGGTTGAGGTCCTGCACCCAGGTATTGGCCCGTGCCGGGTCCGACAGGTTGGCCACGATAATCGTCGAGTCCCGGCTGGTCAGGTCGTAGAATTTCGAGTCCAGGACCCGGGTCAAGCCATCGCCATAGGCCGTGGGCAAATGAGAAAGCCAGGTGGGCACATTGACGATGGAAAACGGCAGGACATTCCACAGCGTCGACGCGTAGTGGTCGTTGAAGTTGACGATATTGTCCGTCGTCGACTCATGAGGCTTGTCATGCACGCCCAGTGACGAGAAGTTGAACGACGACCCGTCCAGCGCGCGAAACACCGGGTCATTCTCATAACCGATGTTCAACACCTTGTCGCCGCTGCTCTGGGTTGGCGAGGCATACGCCACATAGTTGGAGTCGTTGTAGAACCCCGACCACTTATTGCCGCTCAGGTCAGCCATGCTGTTGACCGCCAGGCCGCCCAGGCTATGGCCACTGACCACCACGTCCTTGCCCGTCAACCCATGACTGCCGGCATACGCCGCGACATCCTTGAGCAAGGTGCCAAACGCTTCGCCGGCGTAGTTTTTTGCATAATCCTTGGGCCCCAGCGCTGCCAGCAAATCACTGACCAGATCGCCAATGGAGTCGGTGATCAGGGTTTCCCGAGGCCCCGAAGTCCCGCGAAAACCAATACCGATTTCCAGCAGTTTGCCGGCGCCATCGTACTTGCCCAGCACCTCCACCTGCGCGGTGGTGTAGCCGGCCTTTTCACCGAAGAACGTGCCTCGGGCATCCACCTTGCCGCCATAGCCCAGGGTACTGGCGCTGATGGGCGTCCAGCCGGCCTTGTTGACCGCCTCGAGGGCGGCTTTTTCCGAGTCCGGGTTCCAGGGAATTCCCGGAATCACCCCCTGTGAATCGGTGCTGCCCAGCAGCGCCCCCACCAGGGTGGCGGGCAGCCCCAGGCCAAAACCGTTGTGCTGATAACCCACGGCAAAGCCGTTGTCCAGGTTGTGATAGGAGTACAGCGTGATCGCCATGGCATCGGCGAACAACGCTTTGGAGCCCTCGGTCCCGAGGTTTTTATAGTCGAAAACACCCATGGTATTGCCTCTCTTTTGTTGGAATTGTCGAGAAAGCCAAATCTGCACAAATGGACGATTGGAACCGGATCAATGTGGGAGCGGGCTTGCTCGCGAAAGCGGTGTGCCAGTCGGTGGATGGGTTAACTGATCCACCGCCTTCGCGAGCAAGCCCGCTCCCACATTTCCAACGGTGGTGTTTAGAAAGCCCAGTCCAGGCTCAAACCCACCCCATGGACTTTCTCTTTGCTGGCCAGCAGGCCGTTGTAATCCAGGTTCACCTTCGCATCCTTGCTCAGCGCGAGGCTGACCCGCGCGCCCACCAATGCCGCATCACGCACCATCGACGAACTCTCCACCGAGAACGACGGGCCGCCCGACGCAAACGCCAGGTGCCGCTCGGAATCGACGCTGCTCAGGTTGTGCTGCCAGCCCAGGGTGCCGGAAAGCTCCAGTTGCTGATGGTCGTTGATATTCAGGGTTTTCAGCGCTCGAGCACCCAGGGTACTCAACACCACATCGCGGCTGTCATCCCGGCCCTTCAAGGCCGCCGCATCACCCTTCTCGGTAAACCCATCGGCATCCAGATGCACATACGCCAGGTTGGCGAACGGTTCCAGGGCCAAGGGTTGCAGGTTCAAGCGATAGGCCGCTTCGGTAAACACCTGGGTGCTGCGGGCATCCACCTTGGCTTTCTGTTTGCCGGCGACTTCGCCGTATTGCAGCTCGCGTTTCACATCGGCGCGGTGCCAGCTGTAGGTCGCCCCGCCGCTCAAACGCAAGGCACCGATTTCATGCCCGGCGTACGCACCCAAGTGATAGCTGTCTACCGACGCCCGGGAATGGGTGTCGCTGCCCATGTTCAGCGACGTGTCGCTGTAGCCCGCTACCAGGCCCACACGGGTGTCGTCATCCAGCGCGCCGTCCACACCCGCCAGCATGCCGCCGATGGAAGTGGTGTAGCCCGCCGTATCGCTGCCGCCGTTGGTCTTGCCCCAGGCGCCCAACGCCTTGACCCAGACGTTGCCACGGCTGTCGACGGTCTGGCTCGATGCGCCCATTGCCCCTTGCTGCAAACGCTCGCCCACAGCCTCGCGCAGGTAGCGGTTGTCATTGACCAATGCGGTTTCCAGCGCCGGGTAGATTTCCCCGGACAGCTGCTGGAACGCACCTTGGGCCGAGGCCGCATTCGGCGCCTGTAACAGGCTTTCATAGACCGCGTTGCCCGCGCCCAATTGCTCGGCGGCAGCTGCCACCGAACGTTGGTTCGGGGTGGCGGCCACACTGGCAAAGGTGTTGGCGTTGCGCCCCACATCCAGTTGCACGCCGTTGGCGGCGTAGTTCAAGGTGCCGCCGATAAACAGGTAGTTGGGCAGTACCGAACCGAAGCTGCCGGTGATCCCGCCTGCGGCCTGCAGGATGTTGTATTGGCGACCGATCAGGCTTTCGGCCTGGGTCTGGGTCAGCAGGGTCGGGCTGTTTTCCAGGGCCAGGGTCACCGTGCCGCCGCTGAGGGTGGCCTTGCCACCGGCGACGATGCGGTCACTGCTGGTTTCCGACAGTTCCACCGCGTAAGTGGAGCCCGCCGCAAAGCTCACATCGCCGGCCACGTTCAGCGTGCCGATGGAGTTACCCGGCGCCACGGTACCGCCGTTGTTCGCCGTCAGCGAACCAATGCGCCCTGAACCGCCCACGACACCGCTGTTGCTGACGGTGACGTCGGAAGTGATCGAACCATTGATCGCCAGCAACCCTTGGTTGACCAGGGTCGGGCCGCTGTAGGTGTTGGTGCCGGTCAGCACCAGCGCACCAATGCCCTGCTTGGTCAGGCCGCCATGCCCGGAGATGTTGTTGCTCCACACATCCAGCCCACAATGCACGTCGGTGCACAGGCGCTGGGTCGGTTTGCCGGCATCCACCACGGCGCCAATCCCTGGCAGGTCCGCGACGAATTGACCGGAGCCGTAGGCACCGTCGATACGAAACTCGGCCGGGATATCCTCAGCCGTCACAAACATCCCCGGGCCGTTGATGGCCTTGCCCAGGTTGATCATGCCCCAGCCGTACAGCGAGTCGATGCCCGGTGCGCCGAGGTCGGTCGCGGTGGTTTTCAGCAGCGTGGAAATCTGGTCGCCACTCATGTACGGAAAGCGCTCCATCAGCACCGCCGCGCTGCCGGCCACATGGGGCGCGGCCATGGAGGTGCCGTTGAAGTTGGCGTAGTCGGTGGTCAGGTTTTCCAGGGTGGTGCCGTTGATCACCGAGCTGTAGATCTTGGTGCCGGGCGCCGCGACGCAGAAGCTGGCGGCATAACCGCAACGTGAAGAAAAGGTGCTGATCACGTACGGATCGGAACTGGCGGTGTCGGGGTTCTGTTGCAACGCCGCCACCGACAACCAGTTGGGCGCGATCTCCGGTACGAAGTACGCGAGGCCCGAGATCGCGTCCGGGTTATTGCGGTTGTAGTCGTTGCCGGCGGCAAAGATCGTCAGCACGCCGCTGCGGGCCGCATCGATGGCGCCTTGATAAGCGCCGCCGGCGATGGTGCCAAGGATCGGCCGGATGTTATTGAACTGGGCCTGGGCTTCATTGACCGTGAAGTTGGGGAACGCCGGATCGCGCCCGCCCTTGGCGTACTGGTCACCGATACCGATGCCCCAGCTGTTGTTGATGATGCGTGCACCGCTGGCCACCAAGGCATCCCAACCGGCTTTGTAGACCGCGCCGTCGTTGCCCAGGATGATCCCGTCTTCGGGGCCCGGGTCACCGTTTTCGGCACTGATGATCTGCGCGTCGAACGCCACGCCATGCATCGGCCCGCCGTCGCGGTTACCGGCGGCAATCCCGCCTACGTGGGTGCCGTGATTGCCGAGTTTGCCGTTGGAGCCCAGGGAGGGTGTGCCGTCGTAGCGGAACGCGTCCCCGGCCTTCACCGGGATGTACGGGTCGGTGTATTGGCGAATGCCTTCGGTCACGATCGTGACCACTTTGCCGGGGCTGGCGAATTCCGGATGCTGGGCATACACCGGCTGGTCGAAGATCCCCAGCTTCACGCCCTTGCCAGTGTAGCCGGCGGCGTAAGCGGCGTCTGCATGCACGGCGCCCAGGCCCCAGTCGGCCTTGAATTCATTGCTGCGCCAGCTGGCAGCATCCCCCAGTTTTCCGCTTTCCACGTAGGGTGCGGCCTGGGCGGTACCCAGGCTGGCCAGGCAACACAGCAACGCGCCATATGGCACGCAGCTCAAGGCCTTGAGCGGGTAGCCCGGGCCTGTTGGGATGGCGGATTGAAACCCTCGTTTTGTTTTTTTCACGGTGACCTTCCTTAGATTTTATTGCACTTGTATAAATCACGTTTCTCCCAGGCGCCGCCGACCCCATGTGGGAGCGGGCTTGCTCGCGAATGCGGTGTGTCAGTCGACGCACCTGTAACTGAGCCACCGCATTCGCGAGCAAGCCCGCTCCCACAGTTGACCTCCTTCGGCCTCAGGATCTTGCTCAGAACTGCCAGTTCAGGCTCAACCCCACGCCCTGCACTTTTTCCCGGCCAGCCAACTGGCCCGTGTAGTCGAGGTTGACCCGTGTGCTTTTGCTCAACGCCAGGCTGGCCTGTACACCCACCAGTGCCGCGTCGCGCATCAACGGCGAGCTTTGCACCGCGAACGACGGCCCACCGGCGACAAACGCCAGGTGCTCTTCGGATTCAACGGCACTCAGGCTGTGCTGCCAGCCCAACGAGCCGGAAACGTCCAGTTGCTGGCGGTCATTGAGAGGGAACGTTTTTGCCGCCCGCAGGCCCAGGGTGCTCAGCACTGCATCGCGGCTGTCACTGCCACGCTCAAGTGCAGCGGCGTCGCCTTTCTCGTGAAAGCGTTCACTGTCCAGGTGCACGTAAGCCAGGTTGGCGAACGGCTCCAGCGCCATCGATTGCAGGCTCAAACGGTAGGCCGCCTCGGTAAATACCTGGGCGCTGCGCGCATCCAGTTTGGTCTTCTGCTTGCCGCTGACTTCGCCGTACTGCAAGTCACGTTTCACGTCGCCGCGATGCCAGCTGTAGGCGCCGCCGACGCTCAGGCGCCAGTTGCCCAGCTCATGCCCGGCATAGGCGCCGAGGTGGTAGCTGTCGATAGACGCCGAGGAGTGAGTGCCGCTGCCCATGTTCAGTGAGCTGTCGCTGTAACCGGCCACCAGACCAGCGCGGGTCTGCTCGTCCAGGGCGCCGTCGACACCCGCCAGCATGCCGCCCAGCGAGGTGGTGTAGCCCGCCGTTTCGCTGCGGCTGTCGGTCTTGCCCCAGCTGCCGAGCGCCTTGACCCACACATTGCTTTCACCCGCGACCGGCGTATGGCGCAGGCGCTCGCCGACGGCATCACGTAGTTGGCGACTATCGTTGATCAGCATCGTGTCGATGGCCGGATAGATTTCCCCCGACAGTTGCTGGAAGCCTTGTTGCGCGGCGGCCACGGAGTCCGAACGCAGGATGCTTTCGTACACCGGATTGCCCGCGCCCAGTTGCTCGGCAGCCGCCGCCACCGAACGCTGGTTACGGGTGGCGCCGACACTGGCGAAACTCGCATCACTGCGGGCAATGTCCAGCTGCACGCCGTTGGCGGCATAGTCGAGGGTGCCGCCGAGGAACAGGTAGTTGGGCAACACCGCACCGAACTGCCCCTGAATCCCGCCCGCCGCCTGGAGGATGTTGTACTGACGCCCCAGCAGGCTCTCGGCCTGTTGCTGGCTGAGCAGGGTCGGGCTGTTTTCCAGGGCCAGGGTCACCGTGCCGCCGCCGAGGATTGCCTTGCCGGTGGCGACAATCTGGTCGCTGCTGGTGGGGGTGAGTTCGACCGCATAGGTGGAACCGGCGGCGAGGTTCACGTCCCCGGCTACCTGCAAGGTACCCACGGAATTGCCCGGCGCCACGGTGCCGCCGTTGTTCACCTGCAACGCCGCGATACGGCCGGAGCCACCCAGTGTGCCGCTGTCATTGACCGTCACTGCCGACGTCAGTGAACCATTCACCGCCAACCGACCGCCATTCACGGTGGTCGGGCCACGGTAGGTGTTATCCCCGCTCAGCACCAGGCTGCCCGCGCCGGACTTAGTCAGGCTGCCTTCGTAGAGACGCTGGGCCGCGGCTGCCGCCCGGGCGGTGCCAACGGCATAGTCCGTCTGGTCCTGCTGACTCGCGCCGGCGCCCACGCCGTTCTCCCAGCCCTTGTCGCGCAGGGTTTGCTGCCAGGCCAGGGTTTCGGCGCTGTCTTCGGCCTGACGCTGGATCAGCGCCTTGTCGGAGATCGCATTGCTCCACACATCGCCCTGCCCGGCCGCCAACGTGACATTCATCGGCCCAAGCAATTGCCCGGGCCCGTGCATCGCCCGGCCAAGGTCCGGCACGCCCCAGCCGACCTGGGTGGTCGGTGCATCGGTGACCGCGCCATTGAGCTGAGTGGCCGTGGTCAACAGCACCTGCAAGGCCTGTTCGTTGTTCAGGTACGGGTAGCGTTCCATCACCAGCGCCAGTGCGCCCGTGGCATGGGGCGCCGACATTGAGGTGCCGGACTTTACGCCGTAGCCGCCGTCGGGAATGGTGCTGTTGATCAACGCCCCGGGAGTGGAAATACACCAGTACTTGGCGATGCCGCACTGGTTGTATTTCTGGTTATTCGCCTTGTCCAGGCCCGACACCGCCAGCCAGTGGCCCTCCAGTTCCGGCTGGAAATACGGCAAGGCCGAACGCACGCTGGCGTTGGCGTAGCCGCTGTTCCCGGCACTGAACACGTTGATCACCCCGGCCTTGGCCACATCCGCAGCAGCATCCAGCCAGGTGTTCCGGTTGTAGTGCTGGGCATAGGCCGCGTGCAGGTCGCCCAGGGTCTGATAGCTGACGTCCTTGGGCTGGCTGCCCCAGCTGTTGTTGATCGCGCGCACGCCGGAATCCACCAGGGCGCTGTACACCGCCTTGAAGTACTTGGGGTCCGGGGTGGGACCAAACAGGAAGCTGTCATTGGCGTTGGTGTTGCCGACGTAGATCTGCGCGTTGTACGCCACGCCGTGCATGCCCACGCCATCACGGGCCGCACCCATGGTGCCGGTGACGTGGGTGCCGTGGGAGTCGTTGTTGGGGTTGAGCGCGCCGGTGGTGCTGAACGGGCTGCCATCGACGTAGGTGCCGCTGGCGGTGACCGCGTGATAGCGGTCCTTGGAGGCTTCGGGATGGTTGGGGTCGAAACCCGAGTCGAGGGCGCCGATCTTCACGCCACTGCCGGTGATGCCACTCGCGTAGGCCTCGTTGGCTTTCATCCGGTCCAGGCCCCAGTCACTCTGGAACTCAGCGGAGCGCCAACTGGCGGGATCGCCCGCTTTGCCGGTTTCGAGGTACTGCCCGTGGGCTGCCACGGACAGCAGCAGCAAGGAGCCTGCGGTGAAGGGTTTGAAGCGAGGTGAATCAGTGATCATGAAGAGTCCTTTTTTCTTATTGTTGAAATACCTGTGGCGAGGGCGCCTCCTGTGGCCAGGGAGCTTGTATGGCCAGGGAGCTTGCTGTGGCGAGGGAGCTTGCTCCCGCTGGGCTGCGTAGCGGCCCCAAAAATCTTGGGAGCGCTGCGCACTCCAGCGGGAGCAAGCTCCCTCGCCACAACAAGCTCCCTTGCCACAGAAAACTCCCTTGCCAAAACAAGCTCCCTCCCCACCAAAGCTCCCTTGCACCAAGTGCTACTCGTCCAGGCATCAGCGGCTCATAGGGCCAAACGCCTCGTCCACCTTGGCCAGGTCGGTGTCGCGCAAGTTGCCCGCGTAGTAATGCAATTTGGTCCAGGCCATCAGGTAGTCGTACCGCGCCTGGGCCAGGTCGCGGCGGGTGCTGTACAGCTGCTGCTCGGCGTTCAGCGCATCGAGGTTGACCCGCTCGCCACCGAGGATGCTTTGCTTGGTGGAGACCACCAGCGCTTCAGCCGAAGTCAGCGCCTTTTGATACGCCCGCAGCTTGCTTACCCCCGACAGACAAGCGCTGAACTGGCGCCGCAGTTCGATCAGGGTTTCGCGGGTCTTGCCTTCCAGTTCGTACTCGGCCTGCTCCATGGCGCGGCTGGCCTGGCGGGTGGATGCCGAGACGCCACCACCGGCATACAACGGCATGCTGACTTCGATGCCGATGGTGTTGGTGTCATAGCGTTGGTTGTAGGTGTTGCCGCTGTCGGACTCCTGCTGGCGCGAGCTGGCATAGGCCGTGATGCGTGGCAGGTGCCCCGAGCGGTTGCGCTCCACTTCATAACGCGCCACTTCTACGGACTGGCGTTGCGAGGCCAGGCTGGGGTTGTTGGTCAGCGCCAGTTCGTGCCAGGTGTCGTAGTTGGCCGGGGTCAGGGTGAAGGCGGCAAATCCCGGGTTCAGCGGCGCCAGGTCATTGATGTTGACGCTCTGCACACCGATCAGCGCTCCCAGTTCTCGCAGCGAGGCGTCCTGTTCATCCAGCGCCTGGATTTCCTCGGCAGTGGCCAGCTCATAGCGCGATTCCGCTTCCAGAATGTCGGTGCGGGTGCCTTCGCCCTGCTGGAACAGATGCTGGTTCTGCTGGAACTGCTGCTCGTAGGCCTTTTTCTTGGCGCGAGCAATGTCGATCTGGTCCTGGGCAAACAACGCCTGGGTGTAATAGGTCAGCACCCGCACCAGCAACGCCTGGCTTTTGTCGCGAAAACTCTCGTCGGCAAACAGCGCCTGGGCCACGCCCTTGCGGTAGTTGGCATAGGCTTCGTAGTCGAACAGCGGCTGTTGCAGGGTGAAGGTGGAGCCGTAGCTGTTGTAGTTGCGGTCATCGTGATAATTACCGCCGCGCCCGTCGGGCAAGGTGGCCTGGGAGTTGTTGCGGCCCTTGTTGTAGTTGTACGACAGTTTAGGCAGCAGGCCGGCGCGGCCGATGGTGCGGTTCTCCAAGCCGGCGTCGCGCTCCTTGATGGCGCCGAGAAATACCGGGTCATTGCGAAGAGCCTGTTCGTAAACATCGAACGGGCCCATGGCGGCCTGGGCGCTGCTGCAGGCGAGTAACAAGGCGATGAACATCGGCTTCATGCTCATTCCTCGGTCAACGCCGAGCCGGCGCGGTCCAGCAGCGGCTTGAACAGGTAATTGAGCAAGGAGCGTTCGCCGGTGCGGATGAACATCTCGGCGGGCATCCCCGGCTTGATCACCAGGCCATGGAGTTTTTCCAGGGCGTTGCTGCTGACGACCGTGCGCAACACGTAGTACGGCATGCCGGTTTTTTCGTCGAGCATTTGGTCGGCGGAGATCAGGCTCACTTCCCCCGGCACCCGCGGTGTGCGGCTTTGGTTGAAGGCGGTGAAGAGGATGTCTACCGGCAAGTGGGCGCCGACCTTGTCCACCAGGTGCACCGGCAAGCGCCCTTCCACTTCCAGGCGGGTGTCCTGGGGCACGATTTCCAACAGGGTTTCACCGGCACGCACCACAGCGCCTTCGGTGTGCACGCCCAGGTTGACCGCGATGCCATCGGCAGGCGCATTGATTTCGCTGTGCTGCAGGTCGAAACCGGCGGAAGTAAGTTGCTGCTCCAGGGTCAGGCTGCGCAGTTGCGCGTCGGCCAGTTGGCTGCGGACTTCCTTCTGATATTCCTCGCTGTGCTGCTGCAACTTGAGGCGCGATTCGAGGATGCCCTGCTCCACCCGCCCGCTTTCGCCAGTGTTCTGCGCCAGGTCCTGTTGCACCTGGGACAGTTGGCGCTGGTACTCCATCAGCCGGTTGCGCGGGATGTAGCCGTTGTCGGCCAGGGGTTGCAGGTTGTTCAGTTGGTCACGCAGGGATTGCGCCTGGGCGGTCAGGTCGCTGCGGGCGCGGCGCATGCCGTTCAGCTGTGCGGTGGCACCTTCGATACTCGCGCGAATCCCGGCCTGTTCCCGGGCAAAGGCTTCGCGGCGGCTGCTGAACAGTTGGCGCTGGCCTTCGAGGACCAATGCCAGGGCTTGATCAGGGTTGGTGCTCAGCTCCGCCGGGAAAGTGATGGTCGACTGGTTATCACGCTCGCTCTGCCACCGCGCCACGCTGGCCCAGGCCATGCGGTATTGGGCTTGCAGGGAGTGCACGTCGGCCTGGTTCTGCGTCTGGTCGAGGCGGAACAGGGGTTGGCCCTGCTTCACCGCCTCGCCTTCCCGCACCAGGATCCGGCTGACCACGCCGGGGCTGAGGGTTTGTACCGCCTTGCGCTTGCCCGACACCACCACCGTGCCTTGCACCGGAATCCCCTGGTCCAGCGGTGCCAGGCTGGCCCACAGGAAAAACCCACCGGCGCCGACCACCGTCAGCAGCCAGCCCATGCGGGCAAAGAAGCGCGCGTCGTGTTCGGGGTGAGTCTGTTCGTAATCGCGGTTGATTTGAATGCTGTTGTCGCTGCTCATGCGCCTGGATTCCTTCCGGCTTGATACTGACGGCTGAAACTGACCCCGGCCTTTTCTCGCGGTGCTTCCTGCTGGCCGGACAGTGCCCGCAGCACGTCCTGGCTCGGACCAAACGCCTGCAAGCGGCCTTCGTTCAGCACCAGCAGCTTGTCGGCCTGGGCCAACGCCGAGGAACGGTGAGTCACCAGCACCACCGTGCTGCCCTGGGCCTTCATCTGCATGATCGCGCTGGCCAGGGCGGCTTCGCCCACGGTGTCGAGGTTGGAGTTGGGCTCATCGAGTACGATCAGGCGCGGCCCGCCGTACAGCGCACGGGCCAGGGCCACCCGTTGTTTCTGGCCCCCGGACAGGCCGCTGCCCTCGTCACCGAGCACGGTGTCGTAGCCGTGGGGCAAACGCAGGATCAATTCGTGCACGCCCGCTTGTTGGGCTGCCTGCACCACCAGCCCCGGGTCGGCCTCGCGAAAGCGTGCGATGTTGTCGGCAATGCTGCCGCTGAACAGTTCGATGTCCTGAGGCAGGTAGCCAATATGCGGGCCGAGGTCGTCGCGGTCCCAGCGATGGATATCGGCCCCGTCCAGGCGCACGGTGCCCGCCAGGGTTGGCCACACGCCTACCAGTACGCGGGCCAACGTCGATTTGCCGGAGCCGGAAGCACCCAGCACGCCGAGCACTTCACCGGCCGTCAGGTTAAAGGTGACCTGATGCAGGGTCGGCACACGTCGCCCCGGCGGGCCCGCGCTGACCTGCTCGAAACTCACATTGCCCTGGGGCGCCGGCAAGGCCATCTGCTCGCCCTGGGGCGGAAATTCGCGCATCAGGCTGTCCAGGCGCTGATAAGCCAGCTTGGCCGAACTCCATTGCTTCCACACGGCGATCAACTGGTCGATGGGGCTCAACACCCGGCCCATCAGGATCGAACCGGCGATCATCATCCCTGCGGTCATGTCGCCCTTGATCACCAGCAACGCCCCCAGGCCGAGCACCAACGATTGCAGGCACAGGCGCAGGGATTTGCTCAGGGAACTGATGATCGAACCGGTGTCGCTGGCCTTGTTCTGCAAGCCCAGAAACTGCGAATGCACCTTGAACCAGCGCTTGCGCAAAGCGCCGAGCATGCCCATCGCCTGGATGGTTTCGGCGTTGTGCAGGTGGCTGGTGGCCAACTGGGTGGATTGCTGGGAAAACCCGCTGGCTTCACCCAGGGGCTTTTTGGTCAGGTATTCGTTGAGGCACGCCAGGGCAATCAGCAGCACCGCACCGGCGCTGGCCAAGACACCCAGCCAGACGTTGAACAGGAAGATCACAAACAGGTAGATCGGAAACCACGGCGCATCGAAAAACGCGAACAGCGCCGGCCCGGTGATGAATTGGCGGATGTGGGTCAAATCCCCCAGGGATTGCCCGCCATGGCCTTCGCCCCGCTGCAGGTTGCGCTCGAAGGCGGCCTTGTACACCCGCAGGTTGAAGCGGCGCTCCAACTGGCTGCCGATGCGAATCACGATAAAGCTGCGGATCACCTCAAGCACGCCGATAAAGGCGAAGAACCCCACCACCATCAGCGTCAACATCACCAGGGTGGTTTCGTTCTGTGAGGACAGCACGCGGTCGTAGACTTGCAACATATAAATCGACGGCACCAGCATCAATACGTTAATCAATGCCGTGAAGCAGCCAATACTGATCAGAATACTTTTGTAGTCGCCGAGTGCCTTGAACAGTGGTGCAACGGGAGTGGTCTTCGCCATGTTGCCTGATCTTCCCTGAGCCGAATGACGCGCAATAGTTTGCCAGGCGCCCCATTAAGAGGCGGGCAAACATTAAAATCGGGTTATATCGTTATAACGAACTATTAGGGTGCACGTTGTAATATCAATACCGCGCCAGATTTTACGCGGCCTTCATATTCGCCTTCTTTCTGGCGATTCAAATGGGTAATGCCGGTGCCTTCGGCATTCATCAACCAAATACCGTCGGGAGTTGGCGTCCAACTAACGGGGGCTTCACCCAGCCATTGTCCCACGCACTCCACATCGCCCCCCAGGGCGTTGGCGTGTTCAATCAGATCCAGCGCACACACCTGCTCTTGCTGGTGCAGCGTCCAATGCCCGGCCAATTGCGCGGACGTGGGTAAAACCAGACTGCTTGCCATTGCTGTGGCTCCTGCCGACATAAGCAACGCCTGGACACACCAGGCAACTGTACTGCGAAATAGCGTCATCACCTTCGCCCGTTCAAGGGGTGGATGCAAGGGCAGAGGGCGGCGCGTGTGCGCCACCCTCCTTTACACCTGAATCAAGCCACGATGTCGCTGACCGCTGCCTGGCCAACGGTGGTGACGAGGAAATCCGCCACGCCGTGACCGGAGAAGTCCACTGCCAATGTGCCCAGGTTGGTACCCGAAGCGTAGGACAGCACCGCGTCGCCGGCGTGACCGGTAAACGCGTTGACGAAGGTCAGGCCTGCACCTTTGGTAATGCCGGTGAGGTCGATCTTGTCCGAACCCGAGGTGAAGTCGAAGATCTTGTCGGCCGCACCTGGCTTGGAGTCCGAGCTGGTGCCGAACACAAAGGTGTCGTTGCCTGAACCGCCCCACAGCTGGTCTGCACCGCCGCCGCCGTAGATGATGTCGTTGCCGGCACCGCCCTTGAGGACGTTGGCTGCAGCGTTACCGATCAACAGGTCGTTGCCCGAACCGCCGATGGCGTTCTCTACGGTCACGCCCTTGGCGATGGAAACGTTACCCACCAGGCCGCCAACGTCGGAGAACGAGGTCTCATTGAGGTTGATCTTCTGGTTCTGGGTAAAGCCGGAGAAGTCCAGGGTGTCGTTGCCGCCACCGTCCCACACCGAGAACACCAGCTTGTCGGCCGATGAAGTGGCGCTGAGGAAATCACGCCCGGTGTTGGAGTTGAACCCGTAGGTGGTGTCGCCGGCGCGGGTGTTGTAGTTGGCGCCGTAGAGCTTCTGGATCGCGGCGATGTCGTCGATCAGCGGGCCGGAGGAGTAAGCCTCTACCCCGCCTTTGCTGAAGTTCTGGTTGGTGTTGCTCTCGCTCCAGTAACTCATGACGCTGTAGCCACGCGTGTCCTGTCCATAGTCCGCGTCTTTGTACGAAGGGTTGCCGGTCCCGGCGTTGTAGTCGCCAGGGTGGTCCAGGCCCAGGGTGTGGCCGATTTCGTGGGTCAGGGTCTGCCGGCCATAGTTGTTCAGGTCCGGCGTCTTGTTCGGCGTGTAGCTGTTGTTGGTCAGGTACCAGGAAGTGCCGTCAAGCCCGCTTTCGTTGTACTTGGCGTTGGTGCCTGGCAGGTAGGCAAAGGCCGCCGCGCCGTCCTGGCCGCCGCTGTAGTTGCCGAAGGTCATGTGGAAGTCACCGCCCGAGGCTTTCTCGGTGAAGGTGACATTGGCCACATCAGCCCAGGATTGCATGGCCAGTACAGCCTGTGCTTTCTGCTGGGTGTTGAACTGGCTGAACCCGGTGATCCCATGCTTGTTCATGGTCGCGTTGGAAGCCGAGGTCAGGAAGGTGTAGGTGAGATCGATCTTGCCGTTGCCATCCACGTCCCGGTACGCGGCGTTCTCACGCAGCAGGTGGTCGGCGGCCTGGTCAACGGTGAACGAGGGTTTGCCATTGACCGTGAGGTTGCCGCCACGGTCGTATTGATGGCTAAAGCTATCGATTTGCGTATAGGCGGTACTTGCTTGAGCCGCCGACACAATAGCTTTGTCTTTTACTTTTGACATAAACGTACTTCCTTGTTTGCAAGTGGAACAGTTTTTGTCCGACCGGACTCACTTTGGCGAGTAAGTCCGATCACTCGCCCCTTTTGAAGGCGAAAGAAAACTGACACAACCTGAAATCATTCGTCCAGCGGTTTTTATCCAAGGAAAAAGTTGGGCCGACGAACAAAACCTGCAAACATTGGCAAATAGCGCCTTATAAAAATCCAGCTATTTAAATATTAAATACTCCTAAAGGCATTTCATGGAAAATGGATCCAAAGTATTGCTTGAGGTGCACTAAGAAAGTGTCACCGTGTCATTGTTAATATTGAATGGCCACTATTTAAGTGCTTGTCCCGTATTACCGGGACAAGACTTAGTTTATTTATTGCTCGCGCCAGCCTGTTTGACGTAATGCCTGCAGGAGCGTTTGCGAATCCAACCCCGGCACGCGTATCCCGTCGTCGGTGAGCATGTCCTCCCCGGCCACTATCGCATTAATGATCGCTTCCTCGACCGCTTCCGCCGCCGCGCTGAACAATGGCGAAATGTGGTCGTTATTGACCATTTGCAGCGACGTGCTAAGGGGCAGGCCCTTGCGCCCGTAGTCGGCCACCGGCAGATCCTGATTGCCGGTGGCGAATGCGAGGAACAGGTCCCCGCTGGAGTCCTCGGTGCCACCGCCCGTGCGCGCAATGCCAATGGACGCGCGCTGTGCCAGGCGCTGGCATTGATGGGGCAACAATGGCGCATCGGTGGCGATGATCACCACAATGGAGCCCATGCCGGGGGTGCCGCGATCGGCAAAGGGTGACGGGATGTCCATCAGTTGCCGACCTACCGGGTAACCGTCCACCCGCAATTCCTGGCGCTTGCCATGGTTGGCCTGTACCAGCACACCGACGGTCCAGCCACCCTGCTCCGCCGACAGGCGCCGCGAGGCCGTGCCGATCCCGCCCTTGAACTCATGGCAGATCATCCCGGTGCCGCCGCCCACGGCGCCCTCCGCCACCGGCCCGGCCTCGGCGCTGGCCAGCGCCTCGCGCACATGCTCCGGGCCGACGTGCTGGCCCCAGATGTCGTTGAGCAACCCGTCGTAGGTTTCCATCACCACCGGCATGCACCAGTACACCGCCGGGTCTGCCAGGCTTTCACGCTCCAGGGCGATCAGGGTGTCGCGCACAATCCCGATGCTGTGGGTGTTGGTGATCGCCAGTGGCGTGGTCAGCAGGCCCGACTCGGCGATCCACTCAAGCCCGGTGGCGTCGCCATTGCCGTTGAGCACGTGGTAGCCGGCAAAACATGGCTGATACCGCGCGGCACCGGCCCGGGGCTGGATTGCGGTGACGCCGGTGCGTACCTGTTTGCCGTCGATGCGGGTCTTGATCGTGCAGTGGCCGACCCGAACCCCTGGAACGTCGGTGATGGCATTCAACTCACCGGGCGTACCCAGTCCCAACGTGATGCCCAATTGACGTGCGCGCATAACCACTCCTTACAGTTTCTGAAACGCCGGACTCAACCGGCCACTGATGCAATACAGGATCACCGACAATGCCAGCAGGCCGATGATAATCATGATGTCCCGGACCGAAGCGGCCATCGCCAGGGTCACCAACAGGTAACCGGCGCCGAGTACCGCCAGCAAGGCCGGCACTGGCCACAACGGCATGCGGTACGGATGCTCGCGGTCACGCAGCAACACCCGGCTCATTAACGCGCTCAACGCCACGATCAGGTACACCAGCATGATCAGCAGCACGCTGAAGGACGTCAGGTCCGCCAGGTTCGAGCTGAAGCTGAGCAATGCCGAAGGGATCGCCAGGAACAGCGTAGCCAACCACGGTGAATCCCAGCGCGGGTGAATGCGGGTAAAGAGTTTATTGATGGTCGGCGTCCACAGTGCATCGCGGCCGCTGCTGAACACCACCCGACCGATCTGAATCACGATGGCGACAATCGCATTGAACACTGACAGGAAAATCCCGGCGCTCACCAGCCGCGACAATGTTTCATTGCCGTGGCTGGTCAGCAGGTAGCCGATCGGGTCGGGGCTGCTGATCATCGCGCTAAGGGATGGCGCACCGATCAACAACGCGGTGATGGGCACCAGTTCGATGACCACCACCAGGCCCAGGGACCACAACACCGCCTTGTGCACGCCCTTGCCGCCGCACTTCATGTCTTCGGCCAGCAACACCGCCGGGCCATAGCCATTGAAGGAGAACAGGCCAATGCCTACCGCACCGATCACCAGCGCCCAGGGCGCCAGGTGCAGCACGCCGTTTTCGACGATTTGCGGTTGCAGCAACACGCTGACCGGCTGCACCGGGTTGCCGAAGCCGATAAACACGATCACCAGCAACGCCGCCACTTCCAGCAGCAGGCAGGTGCCGGTGATCCAGGCATTCAGCTTGATATTCAGGATGCCCAGGGCGTAGCTGCACACCACAATCACCAGGGCCACGGTTTGCGAATCGAATTTTGTGCCGAGGGCGTTATTCAGGTACGTCGCCGCGCCGGTGGCCAGCACCGGCGGGATAAACAGCAACATCACCAATACCGTGAGGAACGTCGCGTAACCGGCCATGCCGCCGAACACCCGCTTGGCGTACACGTACTCACCGCCGGCACTGTTGTGGGCGCGGCCGAGTTCGGCGTAGCAAAAGGCGAACATCAGCGCGAGCAAGGCGGCCATCACAAAAGCCAGGAACACCCCGCTGCCGGCCTGCTGGATGGCAAAGGGCGCAATCACGAACACGGAACTGGCCGGGGTCACCGCCGAGACGGTAATAGCCACCACGTCGAACACACTCAGGGTGGGTTTCAGCACGCCGTCGGGCGTGGAAGGAGCACTCATATCGTTATCCTCTTGATTGTTCTTGGTTTGAGGCAGAAACGAAAAGGTGAAGCGGCGCGGGGTATGTTCCCCACTGACTGACGGCCAACTTAAACGCTGCGGGTAAGGCGGCCAATTCCCCTATTGGAGTACTCCCCTTGACGGCAACCGGCAAAAGCCGAACCCTTGCGGCCTGAATCCTTTGCGTGGAGCTGCACATGAGCCTGTTCAGGGAGGTCGGCATGCACGCAGGCCTGGGCCGTACCGTCGCACAGATCGGCACCGGACGTTTCTGGAAACAACTAGTGCTGTTGTTGCACCAATGCGTGCCCTTCGACAATGCCCTGGCGATCTTCTACCCCACCGACGGCCCGCCCCAGGCGCTGGAGGAGTACGACGCGCAACCGAGCAGCAAGCCGGCGTCGATGCTGGTTTACCTCAATGGTTTGTACTTGCTGGACCCGTTTTTCCAGGCATGTCGCGAGGGGTATGCCAGTGGCGTGTACCGCCTTGAAGAAGTCGCGCCGGATCATTTTCGCCAGAGTGAGTACTTCCTCAATTACTTCCACGACAACGTGCTGGAGGACGAGGTGCAATTCATCCTGCAATTGCCGGGTGCGGGGACGTTGTCGCTGTCGTTGGGGATGCAGCGGTTGTTTACCGGCGAGGAAACCGGGTTGATGACCACGCTGGCGGCCTGGGTGTTGCCGTTGATGCAGCAGCATTGGCAGCAGAGCACCCAGCGCGTGGCCGCGCCTGCCGAGATGGCCAGCCAGATCCGGGATGCGCTGAGTCATTTTGGCTGTGGGGTGTTGTCGGAGCGGGAGTTGGAAATTGCGCGGTTGGTGTTGCGTGGGTTTTCGTCAAAAGCCATGGCCGAACGGCTGAATATCTCGCCGGATACGGTCAAGGTTCATCGTCGGCACCTGTATGCCAAGCTGGATATCTCGTCGCAGCCGGAGTTGTTTTCGTTGTTTATCCAGTCGTTGGGGCATGACTTGGAGAATCCTTAATTCCGCGGTGTGGCTACGCAGCCTCGCTAAGGCTCGACAGCTGCTACGGGGTGAGAGAGCCAAGCGCCCGCCTCTCGTCGTAGCAGCTGTCGAGCCCTAGCGAGGCTGCGTGAGGCCCTCAAAGCCACCAAACATCCCAAAGTGGATAATCATGCACCCGCCTCACCAACCCCGCACGAACCGGGTTACACACCACGTAACGGGCAAAGTCCTTCAGATCCTCCTCACGCCGAACACCCCTGTCGTGATACCCCTTCTGCCAAAGCCGGCCCCTGCGCCCAAGCGCACGATTGACCGTCAAGCTGCTACGGGATTTTATCCGGCACATCAACTCGGCCAACGACTTGTCACGCAGTTGAACCAGCCAGTGAAGATGATCCGGCATCACCACAAACGCGAGTGAGTTCGCCCATTGATCTTCATGTGCCTGCCGAAATTCCTTTACGAGCAACCGCCCGAGCCGCCAATCACCGAAGATCGGCACACGCCGGTCGACCACAGCGGTCAACAGGTACACCCTGCCAACCTCTGAGGCCCTTCCAATCCGCAATCGTCCAGACTTGTTGGATACAGGCATTCCTTGCCTCCAAATCAACATTAGGAGGCGAGGAATTTAGAAGGAGCAGCACCTGAAAGCAGTCATGGATGAGCGACCAAATATTGCCAATCAACGCCCGGCACGCTGGAGAATCCATAAGCAAGGGCATGTGAGCGACGCGGCGGGCCGGCCCCGCCGGGTCTCAATCACGCTTGAGTGTTCAACCAGTAAATCAGGTCGACTGTGGTTTGCCCCGATAGCGTTAACTGAATACGACCGTTAATGCTGTTATCGCTATCATTTTGGTGATAGGTGACTGTGCCGCTTTGGGTCGGAATTTCTTCTCCACTAGGCCCGGCATAACTGGCGTAGACATCTCCGTCGCCAATTTTGTATTCGGTCTTTTGGGCATTGGGCTTTATCAATCTGACTTCGATGCCCTCCCTGTTGAAGGGATCTCCCGGGGTTGGATCCGCAAACTCGTTATCTACACCGAAAAAGCGCACCGAGCCGGGCTGGCGATCAAGATAAAGAAACTTTGCCTTGAAATCATGTGAGTCAACGCCGCTGGTAATTTTGCCTTTGACTTCTCCACTGGCTTCGTTCTGCGGAGTCGTTCTTTCAAATGCTTTTGGCTCATGGGTAGACATGGCTCTCTCCTAGATTGGGTTCGAGCCATATCAATAGCATCAATGTCACAACATTTAACCTGTCATAAATGACAGTCTAAAAAGCAATGTTTTATCGCGAAATCATCTCTGAAGGATCAACGCCCGGTACGAATGGTGTTCCACACCCGCGTACGAATCCGGTCGATGTTCAGTGGCATTGCTTCCAGTGCGAACAACTTGCCCATCATTTCCGGGCTTGGGTACACCTTGGTGTCGCTCTTGATCGCCGGGTCTACCAGGCTGTCGGCCGCAGCGTTGCCGTTGGCGTAGTGCACGTAGTTGGTGATGCTGGCCATCACTTCGGGGCGCAGCAGGTAGTTCATGAATGCATAGCCGGCTTTTTCATCCGGGGCGTCGGCGGGCATGGCGACCATGTCGAACCAGATGGCGGCGCCCTCCTTGGGAATGTTGTAGCCGATGTTCACGCCGTTCTTGGCTTCCTTGGCGCGGCTTTCGGCCTGGAGGATGTCGCCGGAGAAGCCCACGGCCACGCAGATATCACCGTTGGCCAGGTCGGCGGTGTATTTCGAGGAGTGGAAGTACGCCACGTACGGCCGTACTTTCATCAGCAGGTCCTCGGCCTTTTTGTAGTCTTCAGCCTTCTTGCTGTGGTGCGGCAGGCCCAGGTAGTTGAGGGCCGCGGGCAGCAGTTCCGGGCCGTTGTCGAGGATGGCCACGCCGCATTTCTGCAGTTTCTGCATGTTCTCGGGTTTGAAGATCAGGTCCCACGAATCTACCGGGGCGTTGTCGCCGAGTACCGCCTTGACCTTGTCGATGTTGTAGCCGATGCCAGTGCTGCCCCACAGGTAAGGGAAGCCGTGGGCATTGCCCGGGTCGTTGTTTTCCAGGGCCTTGAGCAGCACCGGGTTGAGGTTCTTCCAGTTGGGCAACTGGCTCTTGTCGAGCTTCTTCAGCGCCCCGCCCTGGATCTGCCGGGCCATGAAGTGGTTGGAGGGGAACACCACGTCGTAGCCGGATTTGCCGGTCATCAACTTGCCGTCGAGGGTTTCGTTGCTGTCGTACACGTCGTAGGTGAAGCCGATCCCGGTTTCTTTCTGGAAATTCTTGGTGGTGTCGGGGGCGATGTAGTCCGACCAGTTGTAGATCTTCACCGTCTCGGCGGCTTGGCTGAGGGTGGCGACGAATACCAGCGGCAACAGGGCAATGGGTCTCATGGTTCGATTTCCTGGCGGTTTTAGGGCTGTTTTTATGGCAGGCGATCAAAGATCAAAGAATCAGAGGATCAGTACATAGGTCTTGCGCACGGTTTCCTGGATGTCCCAGATACCGGTGCTGTTGGCCGGCAACATCAGTGCGTCACCGGCTTCTATGTGGAGCATCTCCCCGTTGTCGGGGGTGAAGGTGCAGCGGCCCTGGATAAAGTGGCAGAACTCCTGGGCTTTGATCTGCCGGCGCCAGCGCCCGGGCGTGCATTCCCAAATGCCGGTTTCGACGCCGTCGCTACGTTCCACGCTCAAGGTCGAGGCCACCGCCACCGGTGTGCCCAGTGGCACGGCGACGGGGGAAGAGTCCGGCAAATGGGCGCTGAGTGTGTCTTTGAACTGGGTAATGCTCATGTTCATACCTGTGGTGATTGAAACGACTTAGTGCATGAAACCTTCCATGAACCCGGCAACCCCGCTGGCCAGTTTGCGGCGCCAGGGCGCGGTGTTGGGGTTGGCCAACACCTGGTCCTCATGGACAAAACTGCGAATGATCGCGTTGTAGCCCAGCCAGCGGCAGGGTTCCGGTTCCCAGGCCTTGAGCCCGTCCAGCCGGCCCGGCTGGATCACCCATGGCTGCGTGACCAGCGGCGTGTCGAGCCCCAGGATCAAGTCTGCCAACGTGCGGCCGCCCAGGTTGCTGGCCCCGACGCCCTCGCCGCCATAACCACCGGCCAGGGCGATGCCCGCCGCGTGATCGCACAGCATGTGCGGCTTGAAGCGCCGGGACATGCCGAGGTTGCCGCCCCAGGCGTGGGTGACGCGGACTTTCTTGAGCTGCGGGAACAGTTCACCGAACAGGTAGCGGCGCAGTTCGACTTCGCTGTCGGTGAGGTCGAAGTTGTGCCGTAGCTTGCCGGCAAACTGATAACCACCACGGGCACCGAACACCAGGCGGTTGTCCGCCGAGCGCTGGCCGTAGGTGACCTGGCGGCTGCTTTCGCCGAAGGCCTGGCCACGGTTCAGGCCGATTTCGTCCCAGGTGCTGGCGGGTAATGGTTCGGTGGCGACAATCAGGCTTTGTACTGGCAACTGATAGCGGCCCAAAGGCGCCAATGTGGTGGCATACCCTTCCACCGCCGGCACCACCCATGACGCGCGCACTGAGGCGTTAGCGGTG
This sequence comes from Pseudomonas sp. 32A, assembly GCF_052682255.1. Taxonomy (NCBI): domain Bacteria; kingdom Pseudomonadati; phylum Pseudomonadota; class Gammaproteobacteria; order Pseudomonadales; family Pseudomonadaceae; genus Pseudomonas; species Pseudomonas sp. 32A. Next base: position 6,434,455 of record NZ_JBQYLY010000001.1, read on the forward strand.
CGCAGGCTGCCGGACTGCCAATGGGTGACGGGGCTGTTTTCGTAGATCGTGACGCCCATCTGCTCCACCACCCGCGCCAGGCCACGCACCAGCTTGGCCGGGTGAATCGTGGCAACGTGGGGGGCATAGATGCCGCCATAGGGTTTGGCGATGCGGATTTGCTCGGCCAGTTGCTGCGGGCCGAGCCAACGGTAATCGTCGTCGGTCAGGCCCTGAGCGTGGAGCTTGGCCAGGTAGGCCCGCAGGGTGGCTTCCTGTTCGGGATAGCGCGCGGCGCAATACAGCACGCCGCCCTTGCGGTAGTCGCAGTCGATACCTTCGTGCTGGATCACTTGCGCAACTTCATCGGGAATGGCGTGCAGCAGGTCGAACGAGGCCCGGCGCTGTTCGGGAGACAAGCCGGCCAGCAGGCGGTCTTCCCCCAGCAGGTTACCCATCAGCCAACCGCCGTTACGGCCCGAGGCACCGAACCCGGCGGTTTGTGCCTCGATGATCGCGATTTTCAACTCGGGCGCCTGGCGCTTCAGGTAATACGCGGTCCAGAGCCCGGTGTAACCGGCGCCGATAATGGCCACGTTGACGTCCAGGTCGTGCTCCAGGGACGCACGCGCCACCAGCGGCTCGTCCAGCTGGTCCATCCATAAACTGATATTGCGCCATGCAGGCATGCCAAGCTCCACCACCACACTTCGATGGCAGTGATCCTAGAGCCTGGCCTCAGGGGCTGTCTTGCGCGCGTGCACGCAGAGAAATTTGTTTGACGTAGGCCTTGGGCGACTGACCGGTGTGCTGGCGGAAGCAGCTGTAGAAGGCCGATGTCGAATTGAAGCCCGCGGCAAACGCCAGTTCGTCGATGCGGATCGGCGGCGTGGCCTTGTCCAGTGCGGCCAGCAAATGCTGGAGGCGCGCCTGGTTGACGTAGCGGTAAAAGCTTTGGCCCAGCACTTGGTTCAGCAGGTAGGAGATCTGGTTGCGGCTGTACCCGCACTCCTTCGCCACCCGTTGCAGGTCCAGCTCGGGGTCCAGATAGGGTTGCTGGCGCTCGAAGTACTGCTGCAGGTCCTTGGCCATGTAACTCAGTTGCTGGGGCGACAGGCCCAGGCGGCTGACGGTGGGGCGCGTGGTCTCGCTGCGGCTGGCAGATGCTTCGTGCACCAGCGAGGCGTATTCGTTGACCCGCCAGATCAGGCCGTCACGTACGGTGATGGCTTCGCTGGTGCGAAATGACACCAGGCCCTGGCCGCCGCGCAGGGTGATGCGGTACTGGATGAAGGCTGTGTCGCCGTCGGCGCGGATACGGTCGGTGTGCTCGATCGCTTCATCCGCTCCACGGGGCATGCTGGCTTGCAGGTACTCGCGCAGATCGTCTGCGCCCACTACGCGGTTCTGGAAGAAATCGTGGTACTGGATGTCCGGGTGGTAGTACGACATCACGCCGTCCAGGTCCCGATGTTTCCAGCACAGATGGTGACGCAGCACCAACTCACCAGTGGCTTGGGTCTGCTGGGAATCATCCGGGATGAAGTCGGGCATGGAGCGCTCTAAGGCTGGGTCAGCCTGCGAGCTTGCCCAACTTTGCGGGCGGGTTCAATGGCCATTTGACAGTGATGACTAATGGCCTTTCGCCCATTCCCATGTAGTACATGACCCACATCAAACTTCCTTAAAACAACCGCCGAACGGGGCGAAAAAACTCCCCTGTCGGATGCGAACGAATGCTATTTTTAAAGCTCACGACGGCCAGGACCAGTGACGGTCATGGCGCCCCTGCAGCGAGCTAAAGGAAGCGCTCAATGAACAAGGTGGGCAAGATGAACAAAGTGACATTTCCCAACGCCTGCCAGTTGATGCGCTGGCATTTTCATCCACTGGGCTTTGAGGCGAGCATGGATGCTCCCGGCAGCATGATCGCCCGCCTGTTCGACCGCGCCAGCGGAGAAACCCTGATTGCGATTGCCGGCATTCCTTGTGCCACGGTGATGAATGCCGCTGATGTGGAGCGGATCATCGAGGCCGTAGAGGATGAGCTGGAGTCGTTTGTGCCGCCGCTGTCGCTGCGGGCTTGATCTGGTGTGGCGAGGGAGCTTGCTCCCGCTGGAGTGCGCAGCGCTCCCAGGATTTTGGGGCTGCTACGCAGCCCGACGGGAGCAAGCTCCCTCGCCACAGGATTCAACGTCACCCCTTATGATTTGCTGATGCGCTGGTCATCAAAAAACGGTTTGTCCCCGGCAACCCGGTCCGAAGCCTTCGGCACATTCACCCCTTGGCCATCCTGCGCCTCGACATACCAGTAGCAATGGCTCACTGCCCGGGTGATCCCCACATACGCCAGGCGCAGCACTTCGTCTTTCTGCGCGCTGTCGTAAGCTTCGGTATCGCCACCCTTGCCCAGGCCCGCCATGCGGTAGACCTGGTTCTTGTAAGGCGAACTGGTCAAGTGTTGGCAGTCGCCCAGCAGGAATACCGCATCCGCTTGCAGGCCCTTGGCGCTGTGATAGGTCAGTTGCTTCAGACGGCGATCGCCATACGGCAAGCTAGAATCCAGATTAACTACAGCCTGAATATGCTCATGAATCAATGACTTATCGCTGCTTTTTCGATACAGCATTAATATCGAATCACCCCTTTGATAGTGCGCCAGCAGTTGCTGGCCCAGCGCCGCATCGTCACGATCACGCACGCTGACCGGCACCAATGCCTTCGGGGTTCCACTGGCCTTGGCTTTCTTGCCGCTGATGGCCGGAGCAGCACGCACGATATGCTCGGCAGCATCGATCACGTGCTGATGGCTGCGGTAGTTCTCGCCCAGCATCACCCGTGTGGTGGTGGGCGACGGGAATTCCTTGTTGAACTCCATGAAGTACTTGGGCGAGCTGCCGCGCCAGCCATAGATCGATTGCCAGTCATCCCCCACGCACAACAGCGAAGAACGCTGGGCGCCACGGCCTACGTGCATGGCCGGGCCTCGGCTGCGAATTTCCCGCAGGCTGGCACGGATCCACGAGACGATCTGCGGCGACACGTCCTGGAACTCGTCGATCATCAGGTGCGACATCGGCCGCAGCAGGCCGTCGCTGAGGAGCTTGAGGTTTTCCGGGGTGTTTTCGCCAAACAGCGAGAACATCCGGTTATAGGTCATGACCGGTGGCGATTGATCCAACAAGTGGTCTTCCAGGGCTTTCCAGAAAATGCTCAGGGCCTCGAAGTAAAAACGGTCCGGGTCGTCCTTGGCGAAGCTCATCTTGCCCACGGCGGTGGGCACGTCCAGCCCGAGGTTCTCGATAAACCCGGCGGCGGCGACAAAGCTGTCCAGCAGCGGCGCCGAAGCCAGCTCGCCCTTGACCTTGTAATCGAAGCCCGGGCCCGCTGTTGCATCGCCGGCCAGGCTGCTCAGAAGACGCTTGGATGACTCATAGTTATCCAACCATATCAGTGGCTTACGACAAAAAGCTTGAAACAGGGTGCGCTTTACCGCCCACTCTGCGCGCACGGACAGCTTGGAGCCAGGACGACTGAGCTGGGCATTTTCCCTAGGGTCAAAGCCCAGCATTACCCAGGCATCCAACTCGGCAATGTAGCCATGGCAGTGAAACTGCGCACCATTGATATCGAAGGTCTGGCGGTTGGGTTCAATGCCCTTGATCGGCCAGGCGCCGGCGCGAAACCACAGGTCTTCGATCACATCACAGAGTTCTTCATCGCGCTTGGCCGCCAGTTCGGTCACCGCCACGCGTTTCTGCACATCCGGATGATCCCGCTCCAGCTCCTTGAGTTGCAGGGCATGGCGCGCCAACGGGGCGATCAGCTCGCGGAAGCGCGCATGACGGCCATGCAACTGGTGGTAGCAGGCATTCAGTTGCTGGCGCTGGGCGTCGTTGATGCGCAATTCGAAGGGGTTACTGTCAGCCTCATCAAAGCCCGCTTCGGTGCGCGCGTTGAGGTTCTCAAACGCCTGCAGCCGTTCAAGGCCCGGCAGGCTGCGCACCATCGGCAGAATGCGCGAGTGAAAGGTGCGCACTACGGCTTGCGCCTCTTTCATACCAAGGGGTTGGCCCCACAAGGCGAGAATTTCCATGAGCTTGTTGATGAAGTCCTTGCGCGACTCACGGGTGAAGGTCACGACTGTCATTGAGCTCAGCTCAAAGCCCAGGTAATGGGTCAGCAGCAGGATACGCAGCACCAGCGAGGTGGATTTACCCGCGCCGGCACCGGCAATCACCGAGGTGGACGGCGTGTCGCTGAAGATCATCTTCCACTGGGCCGCGCTAGGCTGGGCATGGGCGGGCAGCAGGCGCGCCACATCGGCCTTGATGCGTTTCTTCAGCTCGGCGGTCAGCGGCAGGCGCCAGTCGTCGAACAGGCTGTCGTCCACACCCGGTGCGGTGTGTTCATCCGGCCGGAAGTCACGGATCAGCAGGACCTGGCGGCCTTCTTCGATGCCATCCGCCTTGCCTTCCTTATAGCCATACTCCACGCCGGCCGTGTGACCGCTGCGAAAGCCGTCGGCCTGGCCATGCAACCAGGAAAAACGGTGCTGGGCGCGCAGGCGCGTCAGGCCGTGACCGAACAATCGGGCGGCGAGCCGTTTCAACAGGGGCATTTCGGCCAGTGGCCGCAGTTCGGGAGGCAGATCGGGGGTGTGTTGCGGCACGCGGACTCCTGCAATGCGTTAACTCGGACAAGAGCCCTATGGTCGCCGCAAATGCCCCACAGTTCCAGCCAATTGCTTTGCGCTCATGCAGTTAGGCGATGAAGTGAAGATAGGCTCTTAGGATCGGCATCGAAGCATTCGATAGGAATCCGGCATTTTTTACGCTTTTTATCGATCTGGCGCTGGCGGATCATGGCTCCCATCCACAGGAGACGATCATGCTTGAACTTCGACCTTTCAACACCCTGGGCGGCGCCAATCACGGTTGGCTGGACGCTCACCACCATTTTTCCTTCGCCGAGTACCACGACCCCAAGCGCATGCACTGGGGCAACCTGCGGGTATGGAACGATGATCTCATTGCACCGGGCACCGGCTTCCCGCAACACGCACACCGGGACATGGAAATCATCACCTATGTGCGTGAAGGCGCCATCAGCCATGCCGACAACCTGGGCAACAAGGGCCGCACCGAGGCTGGGGATGTCCAGGTGATGAGCGCCGGCACCGGGATTGCCCACAGCGAATACAATCTGGAAGCCACGCCGACCAAGATTTTCCAGATCTGGATTATTCCCAACGAGGCCGGTTTGCCGCCGTCGTGGGGCGCCAAGCCGTTTCCGAAGGGTGACCGCGAAGGTTTTGTGACCCTGGCCAGTGGCAAGGCTGGAGACAGCGAAAGCCTGCGCATTCGTGCGGATGCACGGCTGGTAGCGGCCAATTTGAAAGCGGGTGAAAGTGCCGAGTATCGGCTGGACAGCGGGCGCCGGGCGTACCTGGTGCCGGCGACCGGCGTGATTGAAGTCAACGGCTTGCGTGCACACGCTCGAGACGGTGTGGCGGTTGAGGATGAGCAGGTATTGCGGGTGACGGCGGTTGAAGACAGCGAGATCGTGTTGGTCGACCTCGCCTGACGCTAAACACCCCTGTAGGAGCGAGCTTGCTCGCGAAAAACTAAAGAGCGCCGCCTGTTTTCAGAAAGCCCGCGTCATCGTTAAAGTCCTTCGCGAGCAAGCTCGCTCCTACAGTAGTTACGGCTCTAGCCAGCCGAGATCGCCCCATCCACCAACACCTGCGCCTCTTCCACCAGCTGCTTGAGGTGATCCTCGCCAATAAAGCTCTCGGCGTAGATCTTGTAGATGTCCTCAGTCCCCGATGGCCGTGCGGCAAACCAGCCGTTTTCGGTCATGACTTTCAGCCCGCCAATCGCCTGGTCGTTACCCGGCGCATGGCTGAGGATCTGCTGGATACTTTCCCCCGCCAACTGCGTGGACGTCACCTGGTCCGGCGACAGCTTGCCCAGCAGGGCCTTCTGCGCCGGGGTGGCCTTGGCATCCACACGAATCGCGAACGGTTCGCCCAACGCATCAGTCAGCCCACGGTAGATCTGGCTCGGGTCCTGGCCCTTGCGCGCCGTCATTTCGGCTGCCAGCAACGCCGGGATCAAACCGTCCTTGTCGGTGCTCCAGACGCTGCCGTCCTTGCGCAGGAACGACGCGCCGGCGCTTTCTTCGCCACCGAACCCCAGGGAACCCTCGAACAGCCCGTCCGCAAACCACTTGAAGCCCACCGGCACTTCGTACAGGCGACGGCCGATGCGCTTGGCCACCCGGTCGATCAGGCCGCTGCTGACCACGGTCTTGCCCACGGCTGCATCCGCACGCCATTCAGGGCGGTTCTGGAACAGGTAATCGATGGACACGGCGAGGTAGTTGTTCGGCGCCAGCAGGCCACCGGATGGCGTCACGATGCCATGGCGGTCGTGATCCGGGTCGCAGGCGAAGGCCACGTCGAAGCGGTCCTTGAGGCCGATCAAGCCTTGCATGGCGTAGCTGGAGGACGGGTCCATGCGAATCTGGCCGTCCCAGTCGACGCTCATGAAGCGGAACGTGGCGTCGACTTCGGTGTTCACCACGTCCAGGTTCAGGCGGTGGTGCTCGGCAATGGCCGACCAGTAGCGCACCCCTGCTCCGCCCAGCGGATCAACGCCCAGGCGCAGGCCTGAGCCGCGGATCGCATCAAAGTCGATGACGTTGACCAGGTCCGCCACGTAGGTATTCAGGTAGTCGTGACGATGAGTGGTGTCGGCCTTCAGCGCCTGGGCGTGGGTAATGCGCTTGACCCCGGCCAGTTTGTTGGCCAGCAGTTCGTTGGCCTTGGCTTCGATCCACTTGGTGATGTGGGTATCGGCCGGGCCGCCATTCGGCGGGTTGTACTTGTAGCCGCCGCTTTGTGGCGGGTTGTGGGACGGCGTGATCACGATGCCGTCGGCCAGGCCGCTGGTGCGGCCGCGGTTGTAGCAAATAATGGCGTGGGAAATCGCCGGTGTCGGCGTGTACTCGTCGCCCTCGGCCAGCATCACGTGCACGCCATTGGCCGCCAGCACTTCCAGGGCGCTGGCGCCGGCAGGCGTCGACAGTGCGTGGGTGTCCAGGCCGACAAACAGCGGGCCGTTGATACCTTGGGCCTCACGGTACAGGCAAATGGCCTGGCTGATGGCAAGCACGTGCCATTCATTGAAGCTCAGGTCGAACGAGCTGCCGCGGTGCCCGGAGGTACCAAAGGCGACGCGCTGGGTGGAGATCGCTGCATCAGGCTGGCCGGTGTAATAGGCCGTTACCAGTCGCGGGATGTCTACCAGCAGTTGAGCTGGTGCCGGCTTGCCCGCAAAAGGACTGAGAGTCATGCATAAACCTCTGAAAGAGAAGGATTCGGAAAAAAGTGCAGTTTACTGAGACTTGGACTGCTCCGCGACGTTATAAATCCTACAACATTCAGTGAAATTTCATTCGGCGCCGGTCTGTGCCTGCCTCAACGCCTGGGCCAGCTCATCCAGGGCGTTTTCCAGGCTATGCGCCCCGTCGAAGGTATGACTCAGCCGCAGGTGCTGGCGGTGCAGGCCGCTGATGCTGAACAGCTCTCCCGGCGCTATCACCACCTGCCGGGTGAGCAGGCGCTGGAACACCTGGCGCATGTCCACCACCGCCGTTGAGCGCAACCAGAAGGTGGCGCCGGCGGCAGGCATTCGGTAGCTCACTTGATCCCCCAGATGCTCATCCAGGCGCTGGCTCATCAGCCGGGCCTGCTCGTTGAGTTGCGGTCGCAACTCCCGCAGATGCTGGTCGATCCGCCCGCTGAGATAGAGCCGCGCAATCGCCCGCTGGCGGATGGAGGACAGCCGGAATTCGCGCAGCAGGAACTGGCGCTGCAGCTCGCTGCTCAAGTGGCGGGACAACAAATAGCCAAACGGCGCTTCGGGCCCGAGCATTTTTTCGAAGGTGGAAAACACCATCAGCCGCTCGGGGTTGGCCAGGTCACGCAAGGCGGTGGTCGGCTGCTCAAAGCCCAACTCGCCATGGCTGTCATTTTCTAACAACCAGCAGTCATGCCGGTTCAGCAACCGTACCAACTGCAGGCGGTCATGGGTGGGCAGGACGATGCCGGACGGCAGGCTGACGCCCGAGGAGAGCAGCGCCAGTTGAACCGGCTCATTGCCGAGCATTTGCTCGAGCAGCTCCAGGTTCAGCCCGCCGTCGGCCGTGAACGGCAGTTCCAGGACCTTCACGCCCGCGCCCTGCAACAAGCGCAGGATCAACCAGTCACAGGGCGATTCCACGATGACCGCCGCGCCCTTGAGCCCCAGCACCTCAATCAGGATCTCCAGCACCCCGCGCAGATCGGCACCGATGTACACCTCATCCGCCTGCCAGCAACGAGTCGGCGACGAGGTATAGCGCGCCGCGAGCGCTGCGCGCAGCTCCCAGACGCCGCACGGCTGCGACCATGGCTGCAGATGACGCGGGTAGTGACGTAACAATTCGCGCTCCAGCAGCAACAGTGCACCGTCCAAAGACGCTCCAAGTGCCGGCTCGTCGGCGCTGAGCACCCGCATTCCCGGGCGCCGAGCACCGGCGTATAGGCGCTCCAGCAGGTCTCCACCACTGCTGCCTGGCGGTTTATTCAACACCGGCCAGGCGTAGTAGCCCGACTTGGCCACCGAATACACCCGGCCTTCCTTCTCCAGCAGCGAGTAAGCGTATTGAATGGTCGAGATCGACACGTTCAGGCGCTCCGACAATTGCCGCAATGATGGCAACTTTACCCGGGCATCGGTGCCAACCTCGTTGATGAGGTTGATCATGTAGCGATACACCGCCTGGTAGGCGAAGTCGGTCTGCCTGTCGTCCCTGAGGTTCATAGCAGCTCACCCGCCGTCACCCCGTTAACGCCCGGTTGCCATGGCAGGCGCGCCTTGCTGCGGGGCTGCGGCCGCGCACGGAACCGCAGTGGCCGGCCGTTTGCGATAGAGGTGCTGCAGCAGGTTGATCGGCAGCCCGCTGATATCGATAACCCATTGCACCAGCATCTCGGCCACCGGTTTGCCTTGCAGCGCCTTGTGCAGCTCGGGAAGTGCCACCAGCATGCCGGGGTGGCACTGACGCAAAAAGCTTTCGAGGCGCTCGCCGTGCCGGATAAACGGCGAAAACATCAGGCAGTTCAGCTGGCTTTCATCCAGCCCAAACAGCGCCTGGGCAAAGCTGGCCGACAAGTCGCGGCCATCCGGGGTGGCGGCTTGGGCAATCAAATGCTCGGGAATCTGCTTGCGGCGCATGAACGGCGTGGCCTGCTGCACAAAGCCCGAGGCGCCCTCCTCGTAATTCAGTTCCCTCAGGCACTCGGCCTGCAAGCCCCGTAAATGCGCCATCAGCATCGGGTTTGCGTAGGTCGCGTGGCTGAAATGAAAGCCAAACTCGTCGGGTTTATAGTCCAGGAACTGCCGCAACAACGGGCCGGATGGGTACTCGACCGCTTCCATCAGGTCCGCAATGCAGATATAGGCCATGTGACGGTGGTTATCCTTTTCGGACGTATCAACAGCATCGTAGTGCTCGCCGTAGACGTCGCAGTAATAAGCGTGGCTCCACTCGTCCATGCGCGCAAACAGCCCGCTGAGCATCAGGGGCTGGCGGGCCGGGATCTCTACGCCGGCCGCCAGCGCGGCCTTTTTCAACCACGCCAGGTATTCGCGTTGCTTGCGCGCGGAATCACCACTGACCAATGCATGCACGCCACCATTCCACGTGGTCACGCGCTGGTAAAAGTCGCCAAGGGCCAGATAGGCATCGTTGCACAGGGTCTGGCGCAGGTCGCCCGAGGTCAGGTGCCCCACCATCAGCATGTTGCGCCGGCTGGTATCGCGCGCGGTGCCGGAGACCGGCCGCAGGTGGTTGAACGGCAACACTTCGTGGTTTTCCACCATCAGCAGTTCGACACGCGAATCGTCATGCATAAACAGCGCGCTGTAGCCGCGATGCAACGTATCCAGCGCCGATTGCGTCATGCCGGCATGGCGCAAGGTGGCGACGCGCAATTGAAAGGTCCGCGGCGCCCGGCCCGCGAGTGTCAGTTGTGCCGCCCGCAGCAAGGTCAAGGCGTAGCTGGTGCCGGCACCTGTACCGTGAGCCAGCAGCACCTTGTAATCACCGATCCGCTCCATGCCACCTGCCGCCACCACGATGCGTTGAATTAATAATTGAAGCGAGGTGCGCTCTGTTCGTGAGAAATGCCCTACCAAGCGTTGCAATACTTGTTGATAGACATAGTTCATGGCTTGTTCGTGAATAGCGCTCATAGTTCTACTACCTGAGTTGAAATATCAGTTTCGGGCAACCGTTACCGGGACGTGCCTGACCTGTTGTTTCTGTAGGGGCGTTGCAACCTGTGACTTCAATGAAGATTAGCACCGGGCCATACCTGCAAACGTGCGCTTCAGGGCTTCCAGCCCAGTACAAGCGGCACGCTTCGGAGTTCCGAGCTAAAACGGGCGCTCCTAGGAATATTCTGACAACTTCCTACTCTGCCCTAACTTACAAATTAAAGAATCTTCCGACATGACCAACTTTAATATAAGTTTTTCGCCTGGTCGGGCATATAGCGCATTATTGGATTTAACGGACGCACGGAGTAATTTCAGATATTCAATCATTGCTCAATCCTTGAGATGAAAGTGACCGGGCAATTATCAGCACTTGCGACGTGATTAACAGATACAGAACGGCCGATAAAACCAGTTCAGATGGGAGCAACCGTGAGGTGTCGAATGTCCAGACACGACAACGCCGCACTGGAATTCAGGGCGGCGCCAGGGGGCAGGCGGGTAATTTATCGGGTTGAAACGTTGAAGTCCCGATTCAAGCGGTAAGCAGCTTAAGCCCTGCTAAATGGCGCATTTGCCCCATGCGCCCGGGGGCAGGAATACTCGCTTGAGAATATTCCCACAGATCAAACAGCTTCTACCTGCAAGGCCACACGTTCACGGCACGGGCATTCGTCCATATAACGGTGCGCTTCAACGAACTGGCTGAACGGAAACACCGTGGTCTTCAGCGGTACCAGCACCTTGTCGGCGGTCAGTTGGTTGATGTCACGCAGGGCTCGCTGCAAGGCCACCTGGTCCTGGATGATGCCCAGTTCCGGTTTGCCGGTGAAGTTGCCGATGCAGTGCACAAAGAACTGAATATTCTTCTGGAACGCCGCGCAAGCCGGGAATGGCGTCTGGTTGCCACCTTGCAGGCCGTACAGCACCAGGCTGCCACGGGGCGCCAGCACATCGCCCAGCAGCGACATCTGCGGGCCACCCAAGCCATCGAACACCACGTCAACGCCGCGGTTGTCGGTGAACTTGTTGATTTGCATCAACAGGTCCTGCTCTTCGGTGACGATGACCTTTTCTGCCCCGAGGGACAGCAGGTATTCGCGCTCATCACTGGTCTTGGTCGCGGCAATCACCCGCACACCCAGGGCTTTGCCCAGCTGCACAAACGATGGGCCGGCACAGTGGCTGGCGTCCGTCACCAGGGCGAACTGCCCGGGTTTGACCCGCGCCAGGTCCATGTACGCAAAGTAGGCAATCAGCAGCGGCGTGTAGTGCACGCTGGCTTCAATCGGGCTCAAGACGTTCGGGTAACGGGTCAAGGCCGAACGGGGCAGGACGATTTGTTCGCCATACACCGGGTAATCATTCGGGCTCTCGGCCGGGAAGCTGGCGACCTTGTCACCCACCGCCAGGTCGTCGACGCCCTCGCCTACGGCCACCACCACACCGGCCATTTCATGGCCCAGGCCTGATGGCAGACGGGCATGGGACGACGCCAGGTTCTGGCGCCACAGAATGTCATACCAGCTGATGCCAATCGCTTCGACGCGCACCTGCACTTCGCCCGATGCGGGCTTAGCGGCTACATGCTCTTCGCATTTGAGCACCTCGGCCGGACCAAACTTGTGAAAACGGATCGTGCGGGACATCGCAAACCTCGTCAAAGTAACCTCTATTGCCATGAACTCTATCTGGGCTTTCGGAGCAAGGCCACCGGTCGCCATTAATAGTCGACATGTCTGTCATTGATTCCGCACACACGGAAAACGCACCAAGCCATGTAGGAAAACTGAATTAGCCGGTGCAGAGTACCAGCCTTTCCCCGTAAGATTCATGCCGGTCATTGTTCTTATATGACCGCTCCCGTCAAGTTTACTGACGCCGCCTGGGACACAAGATGAACCGTAACGACCTGCGTCGTGTCGACCTCAACCTGTTGATCGTATTCGAAACCTTGATGCATGAGCGCAGTGTGACCCGCGCTGCCGAGAAATTGTTCCTTGGCCAACCGGCCATCAGCGCGGCGTTATCGCGCCTGCGCGGCCTGTTCGACGACCCGTTGTTCGTGCGTACCGGGCGCAGCATGGAGCCTTCGGCCCGTGCGGTAGAAATCTTCGCCCTGCTCTCCCCGGCCCTGGACTCGATTTCCACCGCCGTCAGCCGCGCATCGGAGTTCGACCCGGCCACCAGCACCGCCGTATTCCGCATCGGCCTGTCGGACGACGTCGAATTCGCCCTGCTGCCACTGCTGCTCAAGCGCCTGCGGGCCGAAGCCCCCGGCATCGTGCTGGTGGTGCGCCGCGTCAACTACATCCTGATGCCCGGCCTGCTGGCCTCCGGGGAAATCTCCATCGGCGTGAGCTACACCACCGACTTGCCGGCCAACGCCAAGCGCAAGGTCCTGCGCCGCAGCAAGCCGATGCTGCTGCGGGCCGACAGCATGCCGGGCTCCATGAGCCTGGATGACTTCTGTGCGCGGCCCCATGCCCTGGTGTCGTTTGCCGGGGATTTGAGCGGGTTTCTGGATGAAGAGCTGGAGAAACTGGGCCGCAAGCGCCACGTGGTGCTGGCTGTGCCGCAGTTCAATGGATTGGGGACGTTGCTGGCGGGGACCGATATTGTCGCGACCGTGCCGGACTATGCCGCTGAAGCGTTGACTTCAGCGGGTGGCTTACGGGCTGAAGAGCCGCCGTTGCCTGTGCGTACGTTTGAGTTGCACATGGCGTGGCGTGGGTCTCAGGACAATGATCCGGGGGAACGGTGGTTGCGGTCGCGGATTCAGATGTTTTTTGGCGACCCTGAGAGTCTCTAGGGGCCGGATGGCGGGCTGTTTATCCGATCACTTCTGCCTTTTCAAGGACCATGGAGATCCATCCACCTCCAGTGCATTGCTACATTGGGGGCATATCTGAGGGCATGCTTTGGTTGGTTCGAAAAGGATGCCCCCAGTCTAAGGTCTAGCAGCCCAAATCTCGAAAAATCACACGCTGATGACAGGATTGGCAGGGGCAAACTCGGCGTAGGACTACAGGAAGTTGGCGATGGAAAACATCCCATTGAGCGCGATCCAGTCCCACGAGATGAGAATCAAATAAGCCAGAAAATTCAGCTAAAGAACCCAATGACGAATAGCTTATGAACACTTAAGCTGCGAGCTATTACAAGCAGCTCGAGGGTCGACTGATGTCATTTGATTTCCACCACCTTCTACTCGTTTTTACCGCCTACATTGTTGGAGCGGCAAGCCCGGGGCCCAGCAATATGCGGATCATGGGCGTTGCCATGCACCAAGGCAGAAAACCTGCGCTGATGCTTGCAGCCGGAGTGATCAGTGGTTCTTTTTTTTGGGGATCGATGGCCGCCACAGGCGTCTCGGCCATTCTGCTTCAGTTCGCAGAGGCACTCTTCGTGCTCAAGATCGTCGGCGGAGCATACTTGCTGTTCCTAGCCCTGAAAGCGGGACGTTCTGCCCTGACACCTGACGAGAAAATTGAGAAAGCGCTGGGCGCAGCACCGCCTATCTCGGGTTTTGGCCTCTACCGGCGGGGCTTGCTTATGCACCTGACCAACCCAAAGGCATTACTGGGTTGGATCGCCACGATGACGCTCGGCCTGGGACCACAAGCGACACCTGTAACAGTTATGATCATCCTGGCTGGCTGTGCCGTGTTGAGCATTTCTATTTTCTGCGGTTATGCGATCGTTTTCTCCACGGCACCGATGATTCGGGGTTATCGCAGGGCGCGCCGATGGATTGAAGGCACCCTTGCGTTGGTCTTTGGCGCAGCAGGTTTTAAGCTGCTGTTCTCGCGCGCGTGATTCAATGCCTGCTCTTGTAGGGATGGCCTAAGTTCGAAAGCCATCCACCAGCTGCTTGAGTCGTGTGGCTTGTCGTTCAAGATCGTCACAAGCAAGCAGTGTGGCCTGCAGGTTTTCCACCCCTTCCTGGTTGAGGTTTTTGATCTCGGTGATGTCGATGTTCAGTGAACCGATGACCGAAGTTTGCTCTTCAGTTGCTGTCGCCACCGACTGGTTGATTCCGTCAATCTCGCCGATGCGCTGACTGACGCTGCCCAGCCGCTCACCGGCCTGGTTGGCGATAATCACGCCGTCCTTACTGTAGCGCTCGCTTTCGTTCATGGTGAGTACCGCCTCACGTGCGCCCATCTGAAGCTCTGCAATCATTGTATGGATCTCTTGGGCTGACGTCTGCGTGCGGTAAGCCAGGCTGCGAACTTCGTCAGCTACAACAGCAAACCCACGCCCGGCTTCACCCGCCCGCGCGGCCTCGATCGCGGCATTGAGTGCCAGCAGGTTGGTCTGTTCGGAAATGCCCTTGATGACTTCAAGAATTCGACCGATATTTTCGGTCTTACCATTCAGCGCCTCTATGTTGCTGCATGACGTGCGGATTTTCCCAGAGAGCGCGCCCATGGCATTTATCGTTTGGGTCACCACCTCGCGGCCATCTTCAGCCTGGCACCGGGCATCCGACGCCTGAAGGGAAGCGTCACCCGCGTTACGCGCGATTTCCTGGGCCGCCGCGCCGAGTTCGTTAATCGCGGCCGCAATACTGTTGGTGCGATTGGCCTGGTCGTCCGAGTTCGACATTGACGCACTAGAGGTCTGCGTTACACGCCTGGCCACTTCATTGACATGCTCGGTAGCAGAAGACACTTCACGTATTGAGTGCTGAATACGTTCCACGAAAAGGTTGAAGTCTGCGGCCAGTTCTCCGAACTCATCTTTCGAATGCGCACTCAAGCGGCGGGTAAGGTCGCCCTCTCCCTGGGCGATATCCCGCATGGTTGTACCTATCAACCTCAGGGGCCGCATCAGTACGCGAATAAGCAAGCCCAGCAAAAGCAGCGTGGTCGCAACGGCAATAACCATCGACAAAATGGCGGAAGTGCGAAAGTCATCAAGTGCCGCATAAGCTTTGCTTTTGTCGATGGACAAACCGATATACCAGTTCACCGAAGGCAGTCCCTTGATCGGCGAGAACATCAAAATTTGAGGTTTTCCGTCCTGCTCCGTCTCGCTGATATGGGAGCTAAGTGATGGCGTGTTCAGGGGGTAAATATCGCTCAATTGCTTCATCACCCGTTCTTTTTCTGGATGAACCAACACCCTGCCATCTGCGTTGACCAGAAAGGCATAGCCAATTCCACCTAGGTCGAGCGAGCTGACAATGGTCGCCAGCGTCTCCAGTGTAAGATCCCCGCCTACCACTCCAAGCGGCTGGCCGTCCTGACTGACCGGCGTTGCAATGGTCATCATCAGTTGCCCTGTCGTCACATCGAGGTAAGGCTCAGTCAGCGTTGTCCCTCCTGCAGCCATTGCGTCGGTATACCAAGGCCGGGTGCGAGGATCGTAATCAGCAGGTAGATCGTCCTTTGGCCGGATGACGAAACTACCGTTACGACTGCCTAGATAAGTGAAGGTAAACGTCGATAGCAACGACCTCTGCTCCAGCAGCCGCGTGATGTTTTGCGACGCGGGATCATTGGCAACCTCCTGGGCAACATGATCTATTAGAAGTACCCGCCCAGAGAGCCAGAACTGAACGCTTGCAGCCGTGATCTTGCTCATTTCCTCTAGGTGGTTTTCAAGGTTCGAGCGAATGGTTTTGCGCTGAATCGAGTCGTTGTAAAGCGTAAAAAGCGAAAACGCTGCGACAACAACGAATGATGCTGCAAGCAATACCTTATGACTGAACTTCAGGTTCGCAATCATCATGGTTTATCTCTAGGCGTGAAGTGTTGTAATTGTTATTCGATACCAAGGTGCGTCGATGAAGGCTTGATGACGGCCAGCTGTGGATAGGCCACCAGTTTCTCGAGGTGCAGTTCAGTGCTCTCCAGCCATGATTCAGTGATTGATCGGAAATGCTCCATATCCCGGCAGCGTATTCGGAGGCAGTAATCAAGCGCACCACTCACCAAGTGACACTCAATGACTTGCGGGCAAGCACTGACAAGCGCCTCAAATACCTTTTGCGTGCTGCATCTCCTGCCCTCATCCAGTGTCACTAGAACCACCAGTGATAAACCGGGTAATAGCTTGCGCTCGTCAATAAATGCCCCGTAACCGCGGATGACGCCCAGCCTCTCCAGCTTGCGAACGCGTTGCTGACAAGGGCTCTCGCTCAAGTGCACCAGTGAGGCGAGTTTTTTTATAGGTGATGCGCCCATTGCGGCGCAATACGTCGACGATGGCCGCGTCGATGCGTCCCAAACCCTCATGGGCCGCGTGGTTCTTTGTTCCGCTGGTCATAGCCAAAGCATTTCACTTAAGCCCGTTGGACAGAAACTGCTGCAGGCGCTCGCTTCTGGGGTTATCCAGAATTTCAGGTCCGCCCTGCTCTTCAACCAGTCCTTGATGAAGGAACAGCAGTTGGTTCGACACTTTGCGTGCAAACCCCATTTCATGGGTCACCATGATCATGGTGCGCCCCTCTTCAGCAAGCCCCTGGATGACTTTGAGCACCTCGCCCACCACCTCAGGGTCAAGCGCCGAGGTGGGTTCGTCGAACAGCATGACTTCGGGCTCCATGGCGAGGGCGCGGGCGATCGCTACCCGCTGCTGTTGACCACCGGAAAGAAATGCAGGGAACTGATCGGCAACACGGGCAGGCAAGCCGACTTTATCCAAGTATCGCCGCGCACGGTCTTCTGCGTCTTTTTTGCTGATGCCTAGCACCCGACGCGGGGCAATGGTGATGTTTTCCAACACGGTCATGTGTCCCCACAGGTTGAAATGCTGGAAGACCATGGCCAAGCGGGTACGCAGTCGTTGCAGCTCGCGGTCATCCGCCACACGTAATCCAGCATGATTTTTAACCATGCAAATTGGTTTGCCATCCAAACTCATGGCACCGTCGTTGGGTGTTTCGAGAAAATTGATACAGCGCAGGAACGTACTCTTTCCCGAACCGCTCGCGCCGATCAGGCTAATGACATCGCCCGTTTTGGCCTGCAGGGAAACACCCTTGAGTACTTCATGGGTACCGTAACTCTTATGTAGTCCGTCAACCGTCAATTTGTACATGTTCGCAATCATCCTCTAAGCGGGTTGGGAGCGGCCCTGTCAGATACAGGGCTCAGTGAGTCGGCCCTAAAAAGGCCAGCCAATGACGTTCGGCAATTCGGAACACTCCGACCAACGCAAAGGTGACCGCCAGGTAAATCAGTGCCGCAATCCCAAACGATTGAAAGGTTAAAAAGGTCGCTGAGTTCGCGTCACGGGCAACTTTGAGAATGTCCGGCACCGTGGCGGTGAATGCCACCGTGGTTGAGTGCAGCATCAAGATCACTTCGTTGCTGTAATACGGCAGCGAGCGACGCAAGGCTGACGGCATGATCACAAACGCATAGAGTTTCCATCCCGAGAGGCCATACGCTTTTGCCGCCTCGACTTCGCCATGAGCGATGTTGCGAATGGCCCCGGCAAATATCTCGGTGGTGTAAGCGCACGTGTTCAGAGCGAAGGCAAGAATGGTGCAGTTCATTGCATCGCGAAAGAATGCGTCCAACACAGGCTGAGCGCGTATTGCGGCGAGGCTGTAGATTCCGGTGTAGCAGATCAGCAGTTGGATGTAGAGCGGTGTCCCCCTGAACAGGTAGGTATAAAACTGCACTGGCCAGCGCACGTAAAACCTGGGGGACACGCGTGCGATGGACAATGGAATAGATACGATAAAGCCGATGAAAAGCGATGCGCTGAGCAACCATAGTGTCATGGCCAGACCAGTGATTTGCTGGCCATCGCTGTAGACGAATGACCTCCAGTACTCCTGCAGTAGTTCGATCATCGCACTGCCTCCCGTAAACCCGCGGCGTAGTGTTTTTCCAGACAGCGCAGGACGAAGTTGGAGATGCTGGTGATGATCAGATAGGTCAGTGCAGCCAGTACCAGGAAAAAGAACAATTGATAGGTACTTTTTCCTGCGTCCTGGGCAGCCTTTACCAAATCAGCCAGGCCGATGATCGACACCAATGCGGTGGCTTTAAGAATTACCATCCAGTTATTACCCAGCCCCGGGAGGGCAAACCGCATCATTTGCGGGAATATCACAAAGCGAAAACGCTGGGCGCGACTTAACCCATAGGCAGTAGCGGCTTCGACCTGTCCACGGGGTACGGCCAGCATGGCGCCGCGGAAAGTTTCGGTGAAATAGGCGCCGTAGATAAAACCAAGGGTGATGATTCCTGCGACGAAGGGATTGATTTCGATGTACTGCCAGCCCAATGCCACTGTGATGACCGTCAGCCAGGTTTGCAGACTGTAGAAAATCAACAGCATCAGCACCAGATCCGGCACCCCACGAATCAGTGTGGTGTAGAGCTGCGCGGGCATACGCAGCAGCTTGAGACTGGACAGTTTAGCGCTGGCGCCCATCAACCCGAGCAATACGCTAAGCAAAAGAGAGCACAGGGACAGCTTGACGGTCATCCAGGTGCCTTCGAGCAGCAGCGGGCCGAAGCCTTGCAAGCTGAATGCAGAGAGCCCCAATGCGCCTAATAATGGTTCAAACATGATCAACAACCTATAGCGAAAACGCCCATCCAGCGGACGAGCGCCGGGTGGTTATTTGCCGCTGTAAAGATTCAGATCGCCAAAATGCTGCTTCTGGATCGAATCATAGGTGCCATCGTCGTGAAGAGCCTGGATCGCTTTATCCAGCAAGGCCTTGAGCTCTGTATTGCCCTTGGCGATGCCGATGGCTGTTTTGGAGGGAAGATAAGGGCTCTCGACCGACGGGCTCATTTCGTAGTCAGCGCCCTGGGGGGAGTTGATAAAACCCAGTTGGGCTTGAAGCGCATCCTGAAGGGATGCATCCAGCCGCCCCGCTACCAGGTCGTAATACACCTGATCCTGGTTCTGATAGGACTGGATTTTTATCCCGGCTTTGTCCAGCACGGCCTTGGCGTAAGCTTCCTGGATACTGCCTTGAAAATAGCCAACCGTTTTGCCTTTGAGTGATGCCACATCCGTGCTCAGGTCCGACCCCTTCTTGAACACATAGGACGTGAATCCGGAGAAAAGCTCGCTTGAAAAATCAATGGCTTTTTCACGAGTGGCCGTCACGGTCATGGATGACAGGATACCGTCGAACTTGCCGGCCCTGAGGCCTGGAATCAGGCCATCAAAATCGCTTTCCACCCAGATGCATTTGACTGAAAGCTTGACGCAAATCGCGTTGCCCAAGTCAATATCAAATCCCTTGAGGCTGCCATCGGCGGCCTTGGACTCAAACGGCGCGTAATTGGCATCTACGCCGAAACGCAAGGTGGAGTATTCTTTGGCAGACACTGCACTTGTGCACAACGCCAAGCCCATTACTAAACATAGCTTCTTTAGCGAAATCATAATTACATCCCTAGATATTGTAGTTGGATTAAGGGCAGTAAACATCCGACAGCATTAACCATGACGCTCGTTATTATTTAGCGAGACCTGCGTCTGGACTTGAACGTTACCTGAGTACGGCGACTTTACGAATATGGCAAATTGAACGTTATCACGAGCAAAATGCTCGCCTTTCAAGCAGACACCAATTTCATCATTAACAGTCCACTGACAATCAATACGGCGGCCACGATACGCAACAGCGTGGCGGGTTCACCCATGAAGAAAATACCTGCAGCAAAAGCTCCCACAGCGCCGATCCCCGTCCAGATGGTGTATGCCGTACCCAGCGGCAAGCTCTTCATCGAGAAGGACAACAGCGCAAAACTGGCAATCACGGTTACAAATGTAATGACCGTGGGCACTAATCGCGTAAACCCTTCAGATTGCTTCATCGAAAAAGCCCACACCACTTCAAATACTCCTGCAATGATCAAACTCACCCAAGCCATGAGCAACTCCTAAACGATAAAAAACGCATAGACTGTTCGCGCCAGACGCAATTAAAACGTCAACGTTATTAAAAAGACCCCCGCGAGGACGGGGGTAAAGACGGGTTGACCAAACCCTAGTTTCGTGATGTTTTCAACTCAATCACTTGAATGTTGCGTCCAGCGCGAACGCAATATCCTTGATCAAGTCATCTGGGTCTTCCAATCCGACTGAAAAGCGCAAATGACCGTACTGGCGGAACTCTTCGGGGTACTTGTCAAAGCCACCTCGACCCTCTGCACCTACGTGCACGATCAGTGATTCGTCGTGCCCTAATGAAACGGCCGACGTGATGATGCGCAGGTTCGATACAAAGCGGTTCTGGGCATCAGGATCACCCTCTACGGCAAACGCCATCACTGCACCATAGCCCTTGCCCGCAAATTGCCGGCGCGCCAACTCGTGCTGTGGATGGGAGGACAAACCGGGGTAGTAGACGTAGGCAATCCGATCGTCGTTGTCCAGAAAGTGAGCCAACTTCTCGGCCGAGTTCAGCAATTGCTTTAAACGCAGAGGCAACGTGACCGATCCGCGCATTATCATCCATGCATTGAACGGAGAAATGGTCGCACCGAGGTCAACCAAGGCATCGTTCTTGATCTTGTTGATCAACTGGTTGGAGCCGATCACCACCCCACCCATGGCATCACCATGACCATTGATGTACTTGGTCAATGAGTGAATGACAAAGTCGACGCCGTGTTGACTTGCACGGAAAAATGGAGGGGGCGTGAACGTGGCATCTACAGAGATCAGCGCGCCATGGGCGTGTGCAATTTCAGCCAATGCGGCAATGTCTGCAACTTTCGTGGTGGGGTTGGCGATCGTTTCAGTGTGGATCAGTTTGGTATTGGGCCGAATGGCATTACGCACCGATTCGAGGTCACCGACATCCACGAAGGTGGCTTCAATGCCGTAACGCTCAGGCAGGAGTTCGGCGAAAAGCCGCCAGACCGCCTGGTAGGTGATGTCACTGACAATGACATGGTCGCCACTTTTCAGGAATGAAAAAAACACTGAGTGCAACGCCGCGACACCGGTCGCGAATACCACCGCATCTTCACACCCTTCAAGGGCCGCGAGTTTTTTCTCAAGGCAGACCTGGTTGTGACCTTGATTGCGTGTGTACACGAGCCCATCCGGACTCGACCAGTCCATGGTCGCGGGGTCTTCCGGCAAGAGATAGGAGTTCGCCATAACCAATGGCGTACGGACGGCGCCACTGGTGACATCCGCGACATTGCCGCCATGAACAGCAAGTGTCGCTGCAGATAATGTCGAAAGGTTGTGCTTATCGGGGCGCATGTCGATTCCTCGTTATTGTTGTGTAATTCATTCTTGAGTTGAGCGAATTGTTTAGCTTCCACTCACACCGTTGATGCAAATGACCTTGGGCTGCGTCATATCTTCGTAAGCAAAACGTACGCCCTCGCGGCCCATGCTCCCGTACTTGAAACCGCCGAAAGGCATTGCATCAAAGCGGTAGTCGGAAGAGTCGTTGATCATCACCCCGCCCGCCTCCAGTCGTTTAGCGGCGGTCATTGCAACCTTCAGATTGCTGGTGAAGATCCCAGCATGCAGGCTGTATTCAGGCTCGTTAGCCAGCGCTAACGCTTCATCCAGGGAGGCGACGCTCTGGAGGATGACCACCGGGCTGAACACTTCTTCGCACCACAACTTGCATTGGCGGTCGACGCCTTCCAGCACGGTAGGCGAATAGAGCGAGCCGTTGCGTGTGTTGCCAAACAACAACGTGGCGCCTTTGGCAATGGCGTCATTGACCACTTCCTCGGTACGCTTGGCTGACGCCTCGGTAATCATCGGCCCTACGTCCGTCTGCTCATCAGCAGGGTTGCCGACGATCAACTTAGAGGTCTGTTCAACAAAGCGCGTTTTGAAGGCTTCATAGAGTGAGGCCTCAATGAGGATCCGTTGGGTACCGATGCAGTTTTGTCCGGCCGCCCAGAAAGCCCCCGACACGCATGAATCAACGGTTTCATCCAAATCACAATCAGCCATCACGATGACCGGCGCATTACCGCCAAGGTCCATCGCTAGCTTCTTGAGGCCAGCTGTACGAGCGATCTGCTCACCCGTGACAAAGCCGCCGGTGAAAGACACCATGCGCACCGCACGGTGGGCCACAAGAGCCTTGCCCAGGGCGGCGCCGCCTGTTGCGACGGTGACAACAACCGGAGGCAGACCCGCGTCGATCAAGCACTCCACCAGCTTGATCGCTGATAGCGGTGTGAGCTCAGACGGCTTGAGAACAACTGCATTTCCTCCTGCAATGGCAGGCCCCAATTTATGCGCGACCAGGTTAAGCGGGTCGTTGTAAGGGGTGATGGCAACGATGACGCCCAACGGTTCACGGGTGAACCAGCCCTGACGGGATTCAGACCCGACATAGGCGTCAAAAGGAATGACTTCACCGGCATTGCGCTTGGCTTCTTCGGCAGACAACTTCAAGGTATTGACGCATCGCAACACCTCCTTTCGCGCCTGCTTCAGCGTTTTTCCTGACTCCGCGACGATCAGTTTGGCAAAGGAGTCCTTGTCACGCTCGACTGAGCTTGCGGCCTTTTCCAAGATACGCGCACGCTCATGGCGCGGCAGATCCTTGGCAATCAAGGCACCTAAAATGGCGGTGTCAACTATCGTGGTAGCGGATGATGCGGGTATGTCTGCCACTTCACCCACTTTGCTGCCGTCAAACGGGCTGAGCACCGTAATGGCCTTATAATCAGCAGCGAGCGAGAGACTCAAGCTATTCATGATTACTTACCTGACGTGGTTTTGTGGTTGTGGATGCTTACGATGTCGGCGAGCAAGGCAAATGCGGTTTCAAAACGACCTGCCCCCGCACCCACTACAGTGACGGGACCGAGAATGGCCGTGTTGAAGGTAATTGCGTTGGTGGCTCCGCTCACGGCTGAGAGCGCGTCGCTCGCCGGCAAGAGCTTCGGACTCACTGATGCTGAAATCGAACCATCGCTCCGTTTCTCTGCGCTGCCAATCAGCTTCCAGCGGGCATTTGCTTTCGTCGCCTCGGCAATATCCTTGGCCGTGATTTCAGAAATCCCTTTGCACAGGACGTCGCTTGGTTTGAGTTTTGCGCCTAGCAGTTCATTGGCGAGGATGACAACCTTCAAGCGCACATCGTGCCCTTCTACATCCGCTGTTGGGTCAGCTTCGGCATACCCCAATTCCTGCGCTTTTGCGACAGCACTGGAGAAGTCCAACCCCGTCTCCATGCTGGAGAGGACAAAGTTTGAAGTACCGTTGAGAATCCCCTTGAAGCCGGTGATTTCCGAGCCTGCCAGTGACTCCTTGGCCAAACGGATAACCGGGGTCCCGCTCATGACAGAACCTTCAAATTCAAAGCGGGCGCCGGTGCTATCGGCCAGCGTCTTCAAGCTTTGTGCATGCAGCGCCACGGGCCCTTTGTTGGTGGTCACGACACTGACGCCCTTTTCCAGAGCCCAGCGGCAGAAGGTCGTAGCCGGTTCACCATCCACAGGATTGGTGAACGTTGCCTCAGCGACAATATCGGCGCCAGAGAAGCGGATAACGGTTTCGTTTGCCGGCTCAGCAGTCCCGCCGGCCAGGGTCCTGAAACTGCCTTTAGCAGCAGGCACTGCTGCCAATTCACGAGCGTCCAGGCCGTCTTTGTTAATGATCGAACCGAGGTAAAGGTCACTGACACCGACAATCTTCAAGGTAAAACCTAATTCATCGGCCCAACGCGAATTCTTATCGGCAATAAGCTGGGTCAGCGCGCGGTTAACGCCACCAAATCCAAGCAACGCAATTTTGTATTCAGTCACGACAGGGTTCTCATTGTTATGTTGTGGTGCTGAGATAGTAAGCCGCCAACTTAACTTTTCGAATATGGCAAACAGAACGTTGTTGCGAGCAAAATGCTCGTACAACAGCGCAACTTGCTATTTTGTGCTCGACAGAACAAAAGACGTTACGGTATTCAGGACTCCCGGCAGCGTCGAGATCTCACTCCATACCCTGTGGATACGATCTGCATTCATCGCCTGAACCGTCAGTACAATATCGAGGTCGCCACTCATCACATTGCAGGAAATAACTTCAGGCATTGCACCAACGGAGCGAACAACTTCTGAATCTCGCATACGATCCTTACGATAAACGAAGATTAATGCATTAATGGGTCCTGCATCAGCTGAAGGCATACCTTTAATAATTGTGTAGCCTCGGACATACCCATCTCGCTCCAATCTCTCAATCCGCAGCCTGACTGCGTTCCTGGACAAATTGACTTTTAGGGCAATATCGTTGTGGGCCAACCGTGCATTGCGAGTTAGCTCCTCCAAAATCTTTTCATCAACTTTATCTAAAACACGTTTCATCTCTGGCTCCGGACTTATAACGAGTGAGACTCCGTGTCTTTTGATAATGCCCTGACCAGTGAGATCAGCGACCTGACGTCGTTGGGAATTGAAGTACAGTCTTGTTCAGCAACTACAGGAACACCAATTGTATTTAGGTGGCCAACAATCTCTGACTTTTGGGTTGCAGTGCCAACTTTCGACGGATGTGTGGTTGCCAGGCAAATCATGGGGATCATCAAGCTGCGTCTGCTTACACGTGCAGCGCGCAAGCCGATGGCGGTATTGGGACTGACCAGATATCCACTCTCTGCAAAGACCTCATGAATACAACTGAATGCGTCTGCATCGTCCACAGCCAGTGAGTCAAACAGTTTGCGTGCCTCCAACCATTCATCCTGCGCTAACTGAATAGTTCCCTCGCCTTCTAGCAACTGCATATTACGAGCTACTTTTTCTCCGCATCGATTTAAAATGCTCCACTGTAGGCGCTCAAAATTAGAGGCTAATGAAACATTCATAGTGGGAATTTTGGTAGCACGAATTTCATTTCGACTGTACAGATTTGATTGGAGAAAGTTATGCAGTCCGGCGTTAGCATTCGTGGCAACGATAAGCTGTCGAATCGGCAGTCCCATTTGCTTGGCAATATAACCAGCGTACAGGGCGCCAAAATTTCCAGTCGGGACACTGAAAGCAATCTCTCTTTTAGGCGCACCGAGCTGAAGAGCAGAATAGAAATAGAAGGAGAGGTGCGCAAGTACGCGAACCCAATGCACTGAGTTGAACGAAATAAGATGCTGCCGTGCATTGTTACTTTGTTTCAGGAACTGCTCACACAAACGATGACAATCAGAATAGTCTCCGTCGACCGCAACATTCACAACATTATCTTCGTGCGTACTCAGTAAGCGTATGCGATCCTCCGCCGTTAACCCCATGGAAGGATGCAATACCAACAACGTAACGCCCTTCATTCCCGAAAATGCTTTTATTGCTGCGGCGCCAGTATCTCCACCTGTACAACCTATAATCAGCGCCTTCTTACCAGACCTGAGTAAATCATGATCGATAAAGCGAGACATCAACTGAAGGCCAACGTCTTGGTAGACGCCTGACGGCCCATGAAACAATTCGAGTATCCACTCGTTACTTGCGGTCTGGTACAGCGGTGTCACTGCGTTGCTTTTAAAACAATCAAAAATCTCCTCAAGTATCCGAGACAACAGATCCTGCTCAATCCATCCCCCCAGAAAGGGCTCGATTACGTAGCGAGCCAATTCATGGAAGGGCAACCATTCGAGCTTTGAGAGCTCCTCCTTTTTGAAGCGGGGAACCTTGTGCGGCACGTACAAGCCACCGTCAGGCGCGTACGCCCCCATCAGCACCTCGCTGAATTCGTACGTTCTACCAGGGGTCCGTGTGCTGACGTATTTCATGATCCAAGACACCCTCAAGCCATTTCCGAGCCAGCCACCTGCAAGCTGGGGCTTCTCCGGAATTCAATGCGGTAGCGTTAATCGCCTTTGATCCAGCTTCATACCAATGACCATAAAAGTCAATATATCGACTATCATATCTCGCTAACGGTATTCCGTTCCCGTTACACGCCCCCCCCTTTTGTCCAAGCCCATGGGATGTGCGAGGGCCGACAATGCTTAGAAATGGGAGAACACCATGTGTGCCAAGAATCTGCTGCACTCGCTTTATCAGTACAAGGCATGGTCTGAGGATGTGTTATTCAGGTGCTTGAAAGCGCCCATTTCGCAGTCGTTTCCTGTGGAAATGGAGAAGGCCTGTTATTGGCTCAGGCACATCAATATTGTGGACCAACTATTCATCGCCAGACTGCAGGGAAAACCGGAGGAATTTGACGACGTCGTCACTGAGCAGCGGCAAGACATTCGTCAGTTGGAAGAGGCTTTCACAACGGCAAATCAATGGTTTGTCGATTACACGAAATCAGTCACTGCAAAGGAGCTGTCTGAACCGGTGGAATTTATTTTCAAGGATGGCAAACCCGGCAACATGACCAAAGAACAAATCCTTGCTCATGTGCTTTCTCATGGCCTGCAGCATCGAGGAAGTGTTAGCACGATCCTACCCAGGGAAATCCTGGAGGGACACCAAGATCATTTCACAACGTTTTTGAAACTGTAGGCAGTTGGATTTCTGCCTCCTCAACCATGATGAGGCAGAGTGTTCACCGCAGTGCTCAGCTCAATTCGAGCGCGTCTATCACCGCTGCAATTTGCTTGCGTCCTTCCCCTTCGATGGTTCTAAGCGGCAAAGGCACGCTCGGAGAGTGAGTAATGCCGCGTAGCTCCGCTGCAGTGGCTATCACGCGAAAGCTACCGCCAAATTGGCTGAACAATGCCCAAAGCGGCTTCAAGGATTCGGAGAGGCGCATAGCCTCAAAGGCGTCACCTGACAATGCTGCTCGTGTGATGGCGAGCGCCGTATTGGGGAACAAACCGCCCATGACCGAATACCAGGCATCGCAGCCGGCATTCATTCCAACAGCGGCAAACGCATCGCCGCTTATTCCAATAGTCACGTGACTCGGAATCAATTTCCGCAGGCGCTCCACACGCTCCCTGGCCAGATGTGGCGCCTCGGGGACGCCAGGGATTTTGATTGAGCTGACATTGGGTAGCTCTGCAATACGCCCGTGTAACTCATCGGTAAATTCGAAATGAGTGGTACCAGGATTGTCATAGACACATAGCGGGATTGAGACGTTGGCCGAAACCATTTCGTACATCGAGAACACATCGTCCTGAGTCAGTTTTTGATATGACACGGGTGGCAGCAGCAAGGCTTTGACCCCCACGGCTTGCGCATCCTCAGCCAGCAGCAAAACGTCGCGTGTACGCAGCGCGCCGATGCTCACCATCACAGGCACGTCCTCCGCGGCCTCTACTGCCAACTGAGCAACTCGAGAACGTTCGGCTCGAGAAAGATACGCATAGCTTCCGGTGGATCCTAGAGCCCCGATGGAATCTACTTTAGCTGCCACCAATTGCTGCACAAGACAAGTAAAAGCATTTTCGTCCACACCCTGCTCATCCATAGGGGTCAGAGGAAATGCACTAAGACCGGTAAACATCGTCATCACTCCTTGCAGTGGTCTATGGACTATTTGGCCCCAGGACCAATCAGTGAGCTTTCGATCTGGACGCCTGGCATCATTTGCTGCAACCCTTCGATGAGTTTGTCCCCCGCTTCCGTCAGGGCTTCAAGCGGCATCGCCGGCAGACTCTCCAGAATGAACCACATGCTCCTCGCGTCAGCACCGAGACGGGTCCTGACACCTTGCCGCCAATTCCAGCGACGGCAGGTCACGCCTTTGTCATCGCGCCAGACAACCTCGCCGGCATCCGGATACTCGAAGGCAGCAGCCCCCTCTTTCATTGTGTCAAAAGCCTCAGTGCCATCAGCGACTACGAGCCGTGGGGAGCCCACATAGGCTTCAATGTTTTCCCCGCCAACCGGGATGGCGTACTCAATGCTGATTGCGTTGTAGAGATCGACGATGGGATCCAGGCTAGGCAAGCTGCCGTCACGTAAAACTCGTTTACGCAGCGCTTCAGCTGAACAAGGTGTGCGCTGCGGCTTGGCCCCAAACTTTCGAAAGGTCTCAGCCCATGCAGCCAGATGGCCTTCTCCCCAGCTTGGCCCACCTTCCTGCACAGCCTTGCAAGCACGGTCCAGCGCAGCCTGGGCCACCTCAGGATGAGCCAGTGGTGCAGCTTCCACCACGATACTCAGGGCCCTGAACTCCGGCGCCAGCTCGGCAACGGCTTGATCGATTAACGGCAGTACGGACAGCATCAAAAACCTCCAGGAACCTAAATGTCATTTCATGCTAGTCAGCGACGACCAATAAAGTCAATATAATGACCATTATCATCTACTATAACGGCTGAGCCGATTGACGGAGCTACTTATAAAGGCCGAGAATCCCAGCACATTTTTCTCATGACCTTCATCAATGACCACCAATACCAGCCTGTCGACTACCCCTGGCGCTGATGCTCATGCCGTCAGCCTGGCCGTTGCGCGCACACTTAAACAGGCACGCAAAACACAGAAGATCACGCTGGATGAACTTTCCCGCCGTGCTGGCGTGAGCAAAGGAATGGTTGTCGAAATAGAGAAATGTACGGCGAACCCCAGTATCGGCATCCTTTGCAAAATCGCCGCCGCGCTTGGACTGTCTGTTGCAGACATCGTCAATGTGACCGAAGCCCCATCCGCCCATATCATCGACAGCCAAGACATCCCCACGCTCTGGACCGGTGACCTGGGAGGAACGGCGCGCCTCCTGGCGGGAACGTCCGGCCCTAATATGATCGAGCTGTGGCGTTGGGAAATGCATCCAGGCGAATCTTTCGCTTCACAGGGGCATCCTCAGGGCACGCTTGAACTGTTTCATGTGGAGAAAGGCACGCTGAAATGCGTGGTAGGGGAAACAGAGTTGGTCATCCCTGCGGGGAGTTCGGCAGTGGCGAAAACCGATGTACCTCATTCCTATTCCAACGCTGGCAGATCCAAGTTGGTGTTCACCATGTCCGTGACGGAGATGCATCAGTAGATACCGGCAGACTCGCAGCCAGTGAGCATGTGTAAGGCGGGCGAACCAGCCAATTTCAAAAGGGCTGCGCCACCGAAAGCCATCAAGCCCCACGTAGCATCACCGCCAGGGCGTGCACTCGCAATTGCGAGTGCATCGCATGCAACTGGGGGCAAAATTGGGGGCATATTTGATATTTTTCTGCCTGAAAATATCGTCCTAGAGCCTAGTCAAAATGTTTTTTGGAAGCTCTGTCAACATGGAGCAGTTATGACTGACAGCTCTCGGCCAATAGCGGCCGTTCTGGAATGGCAGGAAACGACCGATAACTGCCTTCGATACGCGACTTTCGCCCGTCAGCGGCTCGATTGTAAGAATATGGCGGAGAGCTGCAAAACCGCCTACGCTTATAGAATGATTCCTCGAACGCCTTGCCCATCTGGTGGTATAGAGCCGAGAGATCTGACTTCCTTTGACCGTCCGCTTAACACCTACCCGGACCAACCCGCGCCTATCGCCAGCAACTGCCCCCTGAGTCCGGTCCACACAACCAGCAGTACGGCGCAACGGGTAAAAGCCAGACCCAGTACCCCCACCTGCCGTTCAAAAGCGACCGATGCCGCAGCACCTCTGGAAACGGGGGCGCTGTTCACGTTCTGTCATGAGGTCAATCCGTATGTATCGGCCGAGCACGATTCCTTACCAGCAGCATCGAGGGTTCAGCCGAACCTTCACTCAGGGGCATTTGAGCCTTGGATTATTCTTTCCCATGGAGGCGTTCGACGGGGACACTCCGAGCATGCTCAACCAGGTCACACTGGCTAAAAAAGCCGAGGCGCTGGGCTTCTGCGCGCTCTGGTTTCGCGACGTGCCGCTTCGCGACCCTGGCTTCGGCGATGTCGGCCAAGTCTTCGACCCCTGGGTTTACCTGGGTTATATGGCCGCCCATACCTCGGAGATTGCACTTGGCACCGCCTCCATCGCCATCCCGCTGCACCATCCCCTGCACACGGCCAAGGCGTCAGCCAGCGTCGATCAGTTGAGCACTGGTCGCTTGATTCTGGGGGTTGCTTCGGGAGATCGGCCAGTGGAGTTTTCGGCGTTTGGCGTCGATCCCGAAAGGCGTGGAGAGATCTTTCGAGAACACTACGAAGTGATTCGCCGCGCCCACAGCACCAGTTTTGAGCCCATCCACTGGAGCACTGGTGAAATGCAAGGCGCAGACCTGATTCCGAAACCTACCACCCAATTCATTCCAATGCTCGTGACCGGCAACAGTCGCCAGTCACTGGATTGGATCGCGCGTGAGAGCAACGGATGGATCAACTATCCACGCATTCCGAACATGCAGCGGCTGGTCGTGGAAGATTGGCGACTGGAGGTCACGAAACAATGTGGCTCTGTGTATAAGCCCTTTACTCAGTCGCTGTACATCGATCTCGATGAGAATCCGTCAACGCCACCCACACGTATCCATTTGGGGTTCAGACTTGGACGTTACCATCTACGATTTTTGCTGGAGTCGCTTGAGGAAATCGGCGTGGACCACGTCATTCTCAATCTCAAATACGGCAAGCGCCCTGCGGTGGAAGTTATTGAGGAATTGGGTACGCACATCGTTGCGCAGTTCGGAGTGCAGCCGCGTCAGGCAGCTCATTGAACATCGGTCACTGCTACGCCGACGAATGCTCACTTGACGAAACCATAAGGTGTCACGGCGCGGATGACCTCCGGTTCTATATCAATGATGGAGATCTTCGCGGCATGAGCGACCGGTGCCCGGCAAACAATCTACCCTACCCAGCCTAAACCCGTGATGAGCACATTGCCTTGCAGATTCTGTGCGGCCTCCACGCCGTCCATGGACACGATTTGCGCGCGTATCCTTTCACTTCTACCGAGCGCGCAAGCATGGCATGAATCCTGGACACGGCACTTTAGCCATGACATTTATCTTCAATACAAGTGTTTTAATTGATCACCGCCCGGGACAGCAGCAGGCCCAGGCGATCCTGATTTTCATACAAGACATCGTGAGCCTCCCCGAACTGAATGGAACTTCCTGTTGGATTTGCTTAACCGGGCAGCTTGGCCGCAAGGACGTCAACCTTCTCGATTGATGGCGGTTCGGCAAACAGCTCGGCAGCGTTTGCCATAAGCGCCGCCGCGACCTTGCCCGAAAGATGAGCCTGCCGGCCCGCTTCATCCGGGAATGCGTCAAAGATGCCAAAGGTGGACGGCCCCAAGCGGATTCCAAACCAGGCTGTAGTGGCTGGCTCCTCCTCCACTAACGGAAGGCCGCCCAAAAGAAAGCTTTCTACATCCTTTTCTTTCCCAGGTTTTGCTTCCAGGCGAACGAACAACGCTACTTTGACCATTATGTGGCTCCTGTTGTTACGATGCGGCTGGCGCTATCAGATCGCGACAGCTAAGAGGGGTATCCGAGACTCTTAACTATGGTCGACGATACCAGGATTACAAACCCAAATAGACCAAGGGTAGCGGCGAGTAGCGCACGAGCAGTGAGAACGACGTAGTGGGCAGCATGTAACCGCAAGTCAGCCACTTGCTCACTTGGTCCCACCCTCTGGTCTGAAATAATGATTCAACGATATCTGAAATTTAGAAAAACATAAGAGATCATGGTTGCTGTCAGGCCGACCAATATGTACTCGATGCGGGGTAAAAATACGACTAACCCGCCCAAAGAAAACACTATCAACGTGTTTTGTAGTATGTATTTCCTTATTCTACTCACGGCTATAAAATAGCCATATTGCTTACCTAGGAAAAACAAGGCCATGCCGGTGATCGACATAATCTGAAAATCGCGTATCGCAATGTCGTTCAGGATCGCATGCCTGATCAAATTTGCCAGAAGTGCCAGCCCCATAAAAAGAAAAAGGTGCGAGTAGATTAAGGCGTGCCCACTCATACTGCTTTGATGTTTGTTCAATAAGTAAAAACTATCAAAATAGATCCACCAGATACTGCAAATCATGATAAATCCGGTGATGGCCGCCATCACATTATAATAACCCCATTGAATGTTAGACAGGCCTCCGGAAAGGCTAATAATTGACTCCCCCAATAAGATTAGGGTGAGTAGGCCTATGCGCTCAACCAAGTGTTCCGTGTGCGCTGGCAACGGTTTTAGTTTAGTCCAGAAAAATACAGGAAACAGAATATCAAGAACAATCCCAATATAAGCAACAAGGTAACGCAAGGGCGGGTCAAAAATAACGGATGAAAGACTAATAACTGCGCTAACTAATAGGGCAAAACCAAGCCTTGAGGAAAGTTCGCCGCGAGAATCGAGTTTACTAATGGATGAAATGTACATAACACTGATGATCGCTCGTATACCAAAATAGCAGGCAATAATAAGCGGGTAGTTCACTTCCAGGTCTTCCCCAATCCGTGCCGATAGCACAATGAGCAGGAGCATTATGAATAATGTTGCCAAACGGTGAAGATTACTGTCTGTATCGAACCTGTTAGAGTAAATCGTGTGACTGGACCAGATCCACCACAACGGTACAAAAAGCAGTAAGAATGTCCATAATTGCTTATGTTCAAAGTGGCCGTCATGAACATGTCCGAGAGTGTGCGTAACCTGGCCTATCGTAACAACGAAAGTCAGGTCAAAAAACAACTCCAACCATGTGGCGTGTCGATTTTCTTCATAATACTTCAAAGATTTCATTAGTTGCCGGCTCCGTATCCACTTCTTTAATGTAAAGGAAGCTAACGTTGGTTTTTCCTCGGCTCCGATGTGGGTGATGCCAAGCCGATTTGGCTCTCTAGCGATTTCGTCCACGCACTAACAAAAGCTCAATCATCTGACTCATCCCGATGAACTCTGGAACTCCGTCATAGCGAAGCCCGTCAATGTAAAACGCTGGGGTGCCATTCACGCCGCTGCGTACACCGCCATTGAAATCGGCTTGTATTTTGGGAATGTAAGTATCCTCTTGCATTGCAAGATCGAATTCCTCCTTGGGAAGGCCGTGTTTGAGAACGATGGCGCGATACAGCGGCAGGCCCAATCGTTCCTGATTTTCGTACAATTCGTCGTGGGCCTCCCAGAAGAATCCTCGACTCCCGGCATACTCAGCGGTGACCGCTGCACCCAATGCATGGGGGTGAGCGGTGGTCAGAGGGAAGTTACGGAACACAAACAGCAAGTCATCGCGAAAATGCTGTTGCAGATTCTTGACCATCCAGTAAGCTTCACCGCAATAGGGACATTCATAGTCGCCAAATTCCACCAAGGTGACCTTGGCATGCGCACTTCCCTGGCGATGGTCGTTGGCACTTACCGGGACTTTGAGAGTGGCCATGTAATCACCTGTTAATTTTTGGTTGGCGTGCTTTGTGGCGAATTCACCAGAGCATCCAGCGCATCCAGAATGCCGTCCGCCCCAGGGTTGATTGCCATTGGTGAGACGTAGCTCCAGGCGACCACCCCCTCCTTGTCAATCACGAACAGTGCCCTCTTACAAACTCCGAGCTGGGACTCGTACGCTCCATACTGTCGTGCCACCGCCCCTTTGGGCTCGAAATCGGCCAGCAGGCTGAAGTGGAAATTTCGATCTTTGGCAAAGGCCTGATGACACCAGGCGCTGTCAACCGAGATACCCAATAGCACCGCACCATATTCTCTGAAGGTGGGTGACAACTGGTTGTACAAGGTCAGTTGGTCACCACACACCGAAGTCCAGTCAGCGGGATAAAACGCCAGTATCACGGGATTTCCCTTTAGCTCACGCAGCGACAACTGTTGATCAGGGGTTGCGTGAAGAGTGAAGTCGGGCGCGACAGTGCCGGCCGGCAGCGGACCCTGAACCAGGTCGCCATTGGTTTTTTGTGCATCATCTAACTCTGAAGTATTCATTGCTTGAACCTTGATAGATGGGTGGTTGGGACGTGCTCAGTGGGATACGACGTGCCCGGCGGGATAACTCCATCCACCATCAAGGGGAAAAAAAAGACAACGCTGCCTAGATCTCAGCCTGAGCCTGAGTAATTTCGGCAGCGAAACGTTTACGTTCCGCATCAAGGAACACAAGAAGATCCGCCGTGTAATCGCGGAATTGGATTAGGCCAGGTTGGCAGGGGAATGGTCGGATTCGCTCTGGCTCACCAATGACTATAGTCGTTGATGACGCTTACCGTAGTAACTGAACGAATTTTCGGTACCCTCCAGTGCCAACAACAGTCACGCGCTTAATGCGTCCACGGCCAGGCGTGTTGAGCAGACCTTGGGTCTAAAGCGCTCAGTTTCCCAAACGCTTCTGGACCCGGCAAAAGATCTGAAGCGCTCAACAGGAACGCTCCAGGACCGAAGTGGCAACTGAAGTGTGGTTCAGGGCAACCGGACTCGTTCGAATCTGAAGATTCGCCTTTTCAAACTTCGGAATAGACAAGATCGGGCGTCAGGGACCGGGACGCGCGAAGGCTTAGGAAGGCTTCGAGGTCAGCATAGGGCATCGGTTTAGCAAAGTAATACCCCTGAAAAACATCGCAGCGACCGCCCTTGAGAAAGTCCACTTGAGACTTGGTTTCCACACCTTCGGCGACCACCGTCAGGCTGAGGTGATGGGCCATGGAAATAATGCCTTGGGTGATCGCGGCATCGTGATGGTCGGTAGCGATATCCCGGATGAAAGAACGGTCAATCTTGATTTTGTCGATGGGTAAGCGCTTGAGGTAGCTGAGGCTGGAATAACCGGTGCCGAAATCATCGAGCGCAATGCGTACACCTAGAGCCTTGAGCTGGTGCAACGTGTCGATCGCCTGCTCAACGTTATGCAACAGGAGCGACTCGGTAATCTCCAGTTCCAACTGCCCGGCGCTAAGTTCGTACCTGTTTAGCACTGCCTGTATACACTCGACGAACTGCCCACGCTGGAAATGCATCGGCGAAATATTCACGGCCATCGAGATGCCTGTGATGCCCTGCTCGCCCAGTTGACGCAACTGCGCGCAGGCCGTATCGAGTACCCAAAGGCTCAGCGGGATGATCTGACCACTGTCTTCAGCCACTGTTACAAACACCGCTGGTGAGATAAATCCCTTTTCCGGATGCTCCCAGCGCAGCAAGGCTTCGATCCCGACCACCTGCCCCGTGCGTGCGTCTATCTGCGGTTGATAATGCAGCTGGAAGGATTGAGTTTCGATAGCCTTTTGCAAGTCATTGCGCAGGCTCGCGTGCTCGCAAAAACGTTGATTGAGGTCGCTGGTGTACCACTGAAAGTTGTTGCGCCCTTCCTGCTTGGCTTTGTACATGGCCATGTCCGCCTGCTGAATCAGTTGCATCGGCTGCTCGATGTAACCATCGCTCAGGGTGATGCCGACGCTTGCACTCACATGCAGGTCAATACCCTGGATGCAGTAGGGTCTGGCAATGCTCGCCATCAGGCGCTCGGCTACGGGTACAACGTCCTCGTCACGCAGCAGGTCAGGCAGGAGCACAATGAATTCGTCACCGCCCATGCGCACGATGGTGTCACCGGGACGAACTTGCTGGGTCATACGTTGCGCCACTTCGATCAGCACCTGATCGCCAAAGAAATGCCCGATCGAATCGTTGATGGATTTGAATCCATCCAGATCAATGCACATCACCGCGAGCCGCCGATTACGCCGACGACTGATGTGGCAATCCAGAACCAGTCGCTCTTCAAGCGAAACACGGTTAAGCAAACCGGTAAGCCGGTCATGGCTGGCGTTGAAGCTCAATTCGCGTTCGAAATGTTTCTGCGCGCTGATATCCCGGGCAATGCCGAATACTCCGACGATTTCTCCGTTGACCATGATGGGCAGGTTGGAGATATCCATGGTCAACAGTTGCTCACTTTCGTCGCGAAGCTGTGCCTCGAAGCGCTGAGGCGCTCCGGCACGGGCTGCGCAAAAATGCTGACTAACCCGTTGCAGATCCTCATCGAGAACCAGATGGGAAAAGTGATGACCAATGAAATTGACGGCCGTGTGCGGTTTCAGCTTCAGGCCTGCAGGATTGACGCTCTGGATGTTGCCGGCCAGATCGAGGGCGAACACCGGGTTGGGGTTATAGGTGAACAATGAACGAAAACGTTGTTCGCTCTCCTCCAATCGCCGACCGTCACGCTCATGACGGATCGCAATGACGGCCAGTTGCGCGGCAAAAACCAGTTGTTGAATCTGCGCCTCGTCCGGCGCATGGATGCTCTTTTGGTACAGGGCAAATGTCCCCAACACCGTTCCTTGATGGGAGAGCAAGGGGACAGACCAGCAGGAATGCAGGTTATGCCCCAGCGCCAAGCTGCGGAAACGGTCCCAGTTCGGGTCCCGGGCGATGTCTTCAGTGACCACAAGCTCGCGCCGGAACGCCGCGGTGCCGCAGGTCCCTTCCTGCGGACCAATGGCCATGCCATCTATCGCCTCGCTGTACTCGGTCGGCAGGCCGGGTGCCGCGCCGTTAAGCAAGTGTTTGCCCTCGGCATCCGCCAGCAAGATAGAGCAGTAGGTTTCGGGAGTCTGTGTGTCGAGCATCTGGCAGATGGCGCAGAGTACATCGCCCAGATGCTGATCGGTCGCAATCATGCCGAGAATGTCACGTTGCGATTGGTGGAAGGTCTTGCTCTGAAAACTTGGACGAGGATTCATGGTGATTCCTGAAGACTCTCGATTCGTCCGGTCTTCAGAGAGCCAGAAACAGTAGCGGGCCGATCACTGTCCACTTGTGCGTCGGATATACAGTCTATAGAGCGTCGCCCCGTTAAAAACAGACTCAGATCTAACAAAAAAAGCAGGATCACATTGTTGCCGTCTGGCTGACTTCGCTGTCTCGACTTTTGGAAATCCGCCCTTTTACGGACGTTCACGACACCGCAGGTGGCCACATCGAACGCTGCGATTTTCAAGCCTGATTGTTCACCCGTGGCTACGGCGTGGGCGATGCCAAGACGACGCCGCACCCTAGCGATTTCGTCCGTGCCCTACAGACCGCTCTACTGGAGTCCCGTCATACTCCCTATGGCCGAAAGCAGTCATTTGTGGACGGCAGCTATCGGCCAGAAGCGGTCACTCGGCGTGTCTACGAAATTAGGGGCGATTCAGCCTTACTGAGCGGGTCGAGAAAGGTCGCTGGCCGGAAGGCGATTTGCTGGACGCGTTCCGCGTGTGGCGTGACCAGGAAAATACGTCGAACGCCGTTCCTGGGCGAGAGCTATGATTGAGTAGGAAGTCGATCGTTTCCTCTATTTCGACGTCGAGTGCCTCCAGGGCGCCGGGACAGAAGCCGAAGGCATTGCGCTTGCTCAGCGATAAGCGCCGGGGAACCATTCAGATCATTTCAGACGGAAAATCGCGTCAATAACATCATCCAGCGGCTTCTCTCCGTGTGTATTTTTACCCACAAAATGTGCCGTAAAGCTGACACGCACCCCCTCTTTCTGGAAGAAAAAATACTGCGGTTCTACTGGAACTGGAGGATTTGGGATAGGCGCATATGTACACAGCTCAACTCCATCTAGCACAACAGTTGCACCCGACTTGAGGCAAATTTGATATGTCCCTTTAGGCCCCACAACTTCAATTTTCGGATTTTCGCTACTCATAACTTTTCCCTTCCCAATATTTGTTTTAAAAGAAACATACATCGAACGCCGTTCCTTGAGTATGGCACTAGATTATCAACTTCGTAATGCACCACGGCGTGACAGGGGCTCAGGCAGAACGGGCAAACCGTAGTGCCGTCGCGCCTCAGCGTTGGACTCCTCGATCGTGATCTCGCCTCCAAGGAATAGGGTCTGCAGCTTGAGCAGAAGTTCAGTAGGTCGAATGCCTTCCAGTGCGGACGTGGCCCGCGCATAACGCACGGCTTCGATTCGCTGGGGTTGCTGGTGATCGCCACCGAAAATGAGGACATCTACATGATGCTGAAGTACCTCGGTAAGCGTCTGCCGATGTCACCTTGCACACCCAGGCTGACCGTCCTACGTTAGCGGAAGCGGCTTGGGTGACGTCAGCTTTTGGCCGTCTGCTGCCTGTCGCAACGGCAGTTTTTGGCGAATGCTGACCCTCACTCTAAACCGTTTCATTCACTTAACTCACGGGTGGCTCGGGACATCCGCCTCCCCCGCTGCTACGCTTTCGGCTCCTTCATTGGAGTCGAAACAATACCCACTGAATATTCACTGCCTGATGTCCTTGAGCGTCTGTACCAAAACCAGTTCGCCTTAGAGGCGGCGGTGATGGAGTTGACGTTGTGGATTGAGCGCAAGGGTACGACGGACACAGGCGACAATATCCGCGGCGCGCTACAAACGATTGGAGAGAACGCCGGACACATCAAACAAGGCTTGGCAAAACTGAAGGCCCGAGGCCCACACTAATTAAGCTGTCCACGACGTCCCGCATGCGACAGCCTTGCTTGGACTTTGTGCGCATACAGTCCGGGCCATCTGTTCGGCGCAAAGGATGACCCCACACTTTACAGTTCGTCAGATACAAATCCCAAACTCCCTGAGTTTATGTAAAATGGCATAATATGCCAACGATCGAAACAATATGTTTGCCCAGAGTTGGAGCTAATGATGGCGACGCGAAACGTTGTGCTCACCCCTCACCAAGAACAGGTTATCCAAGACCTGGTCCAGTCCGGCCGTTATCAAAATGCCAGCGAAGTGATGCGAGAAGGTTTGCGTTTACTGGAGCAGCGCGTCGCCGAAGACACTGCCAAAATTGAGGCGCTGCGTCTGGCGACCTCGATCGGCATCATGGATCTTGAACACGGGCGCTTTACTCAATTGAACGAAGGGCATCTGGAGCTTTACCTAGAGGGCTTGAGCCTGGAGGCCACCACTCTCGCGAGCGAGAAACACTGAGCATGCCGCAGTATCGGATTTCCAACGCGGCGCGCGCCGACATTGTCGACATCCTCAGGCTCTCCCAGACGCAGTTCGGCGATCAAGCACGGCCGCGCTACCAGGCGCTGATACTCACGGCGTTGCAAGCTCTTGCCAGCACTCCTTATTGCATTGGCAGCCACGACCGTGATGAGCTTGCACCGGGCCTTCGCAGCTATCACCTCACCTATTCACGCAAGCAGGTCAAACACCCCCATGGGAGGGTCAAAAGCCCACGCCATATCGTGTTCTATCGTGTGGCAAATGACGCCCTGATCGAGGTCGTCCGACTCCTTCATGACGCCATGGAAGTGCAGTTGCACTTGCCGAACGACTGATCACCGACCGGGCACAACAGTTTAACCGGCCATGAACAGCAAAGGTAGGCGCCCCCTCTACATCGCAACCTGAGCCCCTCCCCCGCTGCCAGCCGATTCGGCGGCCAATTGAAGCACGATGCTCTGGCCCCGACCGGAATATCGAGATCCACGACAAGAAACACGATGTTCAATTTTGCCCACCGCTTTCAATGCTGAACAACCGCTTCGTAGGCGTTTTCCGTGCCTAGGCGCCTCGCATTACGCTGCAACTGCCGATGGACATGCGGATCAACGTCCCTAGCATCCAGAGCCCTGGCAACATCACGCAGAGCACGAGCATCTCTGGAGTCAATTTCAGGATAGGTGCAGAGAGAAAGACCCAACAACACCATTTAAGGATATCGACTCATTACCCATATCCTCTTCCGGACGAGCAAGGGTTTGCCAGATACGGGTTGCTAATCCAGTATACGGAGGCGCACTGAATACCAGCCAAAGCCACCCAAGTCCGTGCCAGAAATCGCCATTCGCGATCGCTCGAACACTACGCGCAACTGGGGGCATAACTGGGGGCATAATTCGTTTTTTTCAGGCTGCGACTACCGTGCTAGAGCCCAGTCAAAATGTTTTTCGGGGATCCGGACAGTCTCTGATTCACTGTTTAACCATCCGTAGAACGTGTCAGCGCCTCCCACTGATCGATATCCCGCAGGGATTGCCGCAGTTTTTCCCGCACATAACCCAGCGCATCACTGCCCAGCAGCAAATGCGCCGGTGGGTGGTCGCTGGCAATCAGCGTCAACATCGCCTGCGCGGCTTTTTGTGGGTCGCCCAATTGGTGGCCGCTTTTCTCTTCCCGCGCCTGGCGCACCGGATCAAAGCTCGCATCGTAGTCGGCGATACTGCGTGGTGTGCGCTGCATGGACCGCCCGGCCCAATCGGTGCGAAACGAACCCGGTGCCACGGCCGTGACAAAGATGTTGAAGGGCTTGAGTTCTTTGCTCAGGGTGTCGGAGATGCCTTCCAGCGCAAACTTGCTCCCACAGTAGTAGGCAATACCCGGCATGGTAATCGTGCCGCCCATGGAGGTGATGTTGATGATGTGCCCACGGCGGCGCTGGCGGAAGTACGGCACGAAGGCCTTGGTCACGGCAACGGCGCCGAACACGTTGACGTCGAATTGACGGCGCATGTCCTCCAGCGGCGACTCTTCGAAAATCCCCTCATGGCCGTAACCCGCATTGTTCACCAGGACGTCCACCGGGCCGAAGCGGGTCTCCACCTCGGCGACGACGCTGTCGATCCGCTCAAAGTCCGTGACATCCAGTATTACCCCATGGGCGCGCTCCGCCGACAACGCTTCGAACGCCTGCAGGGCCGTCTCATTGCGTACGGTCCCGATGACTCGGTGGCCGGCAGCCAACGCCTCTGCTGCCAGCGCTTTGCCAAAGCCGCTGCTGATGCCGGTGATGAACAGTGTTTTTTGAATACTCATGAAAAATCGCTCTCGGTGGATGTACACCCATGGTAGTCAGGTAATCACTGTCGACCTATGCCGGTAAATCTAGGAGCTTTGCCTATTCCTATCTCCCTTCACCGTTGGCGATCCCTTCGGCCCCGGATGCTGCTCGCGGGCCCGGCGCTCCGCGAGCTGTTTTTGCTCTTGTTTGAATTGCTGCTGCCAGCGTGCCAACGCTTCAGCCCCATCCGATGCCTGCGCCGTTACTGGCGCAGACACGATCATCCCGAAAAGCGTCCAGACAAGGAGTTGCTTCATTTCATCTCACCTTCGTTGTGTCAGCTGAAACCTGTGTGTACCTGTCGAGCAGCCCCGCTAAATCCTGGTAGCCAGCAGCCAGATCACGGGCGCCCAGCCGCATCAATGACCTTGACGTTCGCCGCGCCTGGGCCGCGCTGATCGATGAATGGGCGGCATACCTGGAGATGCGCCGATCGCCGGTTCGTACGCAGTTGGCGATCGATGATTCAGGTTCAAGATCGAGGGTTTTGCGGTGCAGCCACATCCACTGCCGGCCCAGTTGCAGCGATACGGAGCCGGCCTCATAGGGGCCCGATAACGCCTGCAGGGCAACCATCCGATGCTGTTGGGTTACCTGCCACTTCAGCAGGTCGATACACGGCCCATGACGCAGTAACCGCTGCGTGTCCTTGTGCAACGCCTTTCTCAGGACGTGAGCGTGGCTGGCGGATTTTCCTGGCATTAGCTGGAAGGCCAACAGGCAGATAGCAAGCGTCACCATCCAGGCAAGGGCCTGATTGGCGAAGTCAGTGAAGTCGTATTGAGCGGTC
Source organism: Pseudomonas sp. 32A (assembly GCF_052682255.1). NCBI lineage: Bacteria > Pseudomonadati > Pseudomonadota > Gammaproteobacteria > Pseudomonadales > Pseudomonadaceae > Pseudomonas > Pseudomonas sp. 32A. The sequence continues at coordinate 6,476,125 of NZ_JBQYLY010000001.1, forward strand.
CCGCCGGTACCGACCAGGGTGTTGAAGGTGATCAGGTAGGCGATGCCTTGCAGCGCATGGCGCGGCCGGGTCGTGGCGTGAATCCCGAGCGCCCAGAACGCAATCAGCACCACCGTGAGTAACCCGAAGCCGCTGATGGAGGGCATCAGCAGGAACTTGCACCCCGCTGCCGCCAGGACTCCGTAGAAGGTTCCCCTGGCAAGGCTCGCAATGCCTTGCTCCGGCGCAGGGCTGGTGGCCAGCAAGGTGCAGAACGGGCCCAGTACAGCCAGTAGGGTTGGCCCTTGGTCCCAGCCTGTGAGGTACCAGATAGCACCGGTCGCCAGCGTGGCCAGCAACGCTCGCACACCGTTACGCAGTGCGGCGCCGTAGTGTCGGTGAAACCCCACGGCGCGGGCTGGCGGTTGGGACGCGTGCTCAAGGCAGGCAAAACACCACAAGGCGCCGGACAGTTCCACCAGTGGTTCATCCAGGCGCTGCCGACTCGCGCTGCTTTCCAGGCTGCGTTGCAGCTCCCGGACACGATTCGCCGCCACGGAAAATTCGGGCATTGCCTCAGCCAGCTGTTGCAGCTGGGCGCCGAGTCGAGCGTGGGAAGGCAACACCCTCTCGTCCAGTACCACGGCATGCAGATACGCAAGCCCCGCCTGCAGGGTCGCGAGCCTGGAGCGAATCAAAACCGACTCGCCCCGGCCGATCCCGAGAAGGTCGTCCACCTTGCTGATATCGATGGCCAACGGGCCCGGTGCAATAACCGGCCCACCGTCAAACCGCGCGGCCAGCAGCCGCAGGGTGCGGGATGATACATCGCGAAGTGCCGTGTTCAGTGTGCGCTCGACGGTCTTGCGGCTGAATAACGTAGCCACCAGGCTCAGGCTCAACACCCCCAGTACAACGGCCGTGCCCCGTCCGACGATATGTTCGAAACCTTGCTGCGGGGCAACAATCGCGGGGCCCAGAGCCAGGCAGACGGTGTACCCGGCAACCACCGCCGCCGTGGCCTGGTAGTGCCGAAGCACAGTCATGGCACCGACACAGAGGCCGAGCCACACCCCGATCCCGAGGATAAACAGCAGCATTTTCTGGGCGAACAGGCTGATCAGCACCAACGCGACGGCCAACCCCACCAGGGTGCCCAGCGCCCGATTGAAACCCTTGCCGACCACCGCACCCTGGAGCGGATGAATCAGCAACAACACTGTCGACGCCGCCGAGAACGGCGACTCCAGGTGCAACAGGAACCCCAGCCACAAAGCCAATGTGGCGGCCGCAAGGCTGCGCAGCACATAGCCCGATGTCGCGGGTGACCATGCCCCCGGCAGTGCCACCAGCATTCGCAACGCGCGGGCCATCACATAAACTCCTGGAGCCACTGCACAAGCCTCCAGCGCGGCGCCGTGCCCTCCTCGGCCACCTCGATGCTGGCGGTCATCCCCGCTGCCAGTTCCACATCGGACGGCACCTTGTCCAGTTCAACTCTCACGGGCACGCGCTGAGCCAGGCGTATCCAGCTGAACGTTGGCGCCACTTGAGGCAAGCCACTGTTACTGCGCAGCTCGTTACCGTCGGCGATGCCTCGGCCAATACTCGCCACATGCCCTTCGAGCAGCGGCGAAAAACCCATCAGCTTGATGGACGCCCTAGCCCCCACCCGAACGCCGGCCAGCTTGGTCTCTTCGAAGTAACCGGTGACCCAGAAGCTATGGCTATCGACCACAAAGATATTGGTCTCGCCCGCAGTGGCGTAGTCACCTGGCTGAAGTCGCAACTGGGTCACATAGCCGTCGACCGGCGAACGAATCGTCGTACGGTCCAGATCCAGCCGCGCATGGGCCAGCTGGCTCCGGGCCGCATCCAGACGCGCCTTGGCCACCGCCAGGTCCCGGGCGGCATTGTCGGTCTCCTCCCGCGCGATAGCATCGCCGAGCTGGTTGCGGCGCTTGAGCTGGGCAGTGCGCTGCTCGAACACACTGCGCGCCTCGGCAAGCTCGGCCGTGCGCTGTTGCTGGGCCAACAGGTAGGCGCTGCGGTCGATCTGGTACAGCAATGCGCCCTTGGCTACCCACTGGTTGTCCCCCGCCATGAGTTGTTCGACCTGGCCGGACACCTCGGGGGCAATACGGATGACTTGCGCGCTGACACGCCCGTCCCGCGTCCAGGGCGCCAGTTCATAGGCGCGCCACAACTGCGTACAGAACAGCAGCGCCGTCAGGCCCAACACGAAGGTTACGAGGGTCTTGAGGATGTGGTTGATGGTCATCGCGCTCCCCCTCATACCTTCAGCACAAGGATCGAAAGCACGATCAGCGACACAAAGAAGCGCGCCAGGCTCGGATGCCAGGCCCAATCCAGCCAGCGCCGCAGGGCCCGCTCCAGCAGCCCGTAGACCAGGGCTGCAACTTCCACGTAGAGCAAGAACGGAGGAATGTAGAGGTGGGCAATCGTGATTTCACTGAGCATCGGTTGAATCTCGCAGTCGGCCATCACCTTGATCGCCTTGGTGACGATGGTAGGGACTGCAAGGTCGTGCCGATATTGAGTATGCTGCCAAGATATAATCAAATTCAGACAATCAAGGCGTGCAGCATGGGCGAGATGAAGCTCCAGGGCGTTGATCAATTCGAACTGGACAGTTTCGATCAGCCCGCCGTCGCGTTGATGCTCGGCAGCCAGCGCAACGACACCGAATTCCCCGTGCACAGCCACCGCAAAGGCCAATTGGTGGTGGCGTATCACGGCGGTATCGTGTGCACCGTCGAGGATGGCGTGTGGATGGTGCCGTCGGGCTTCGGCGTGTGGATTCCGGGCGGCATCGCCCACAGCAACCGGGTAACGGCCAACGGCAAGATCGGCTATCTATTTGTGGAGCCCGGCGCAGCGGCTTTACCGGATAAGTGCTGCACGCTGGTGCTTTCGCCACTGGTCCTGGAGTTGATCCTGCACCTGAGTGCTCAGGCGCAGAACTATCCGCCAGCGTCTGCCGATGCACGCGTGGCGAGCGTGCTGCTTGAACAACTGGAGCTGGCGCCCTCGGAACAGCTGTACCTGCCGCTTCCCGCCACCCCGCAGTTGCGTTTCATCGCCCGCGGGCTGGCCCAGGATCCGGCAAACCGTTGCACCATGGCCCAGTGGGCACGTCAGGTCGCCATGAGCGAGCGGTCACTGGCGCGGCTGGTCAAGAGTGAGACCGGCCTGACATTTGGCCAATGGCGCAAGCAATGGCAAATCATCGTGGCCTTGCAGAGCCTGGCCGAGGGCGAATCGGTGCAACGGACCGCCGAGGCGCTGGGGTATGAGTCGGTCAGTTCGTTCATCAGCATGTTTCGCAAGACGCTGGGCTCGTCGCCGGCGCGTTATATCCGTCGTACTGCAACGCGCTAGCCTCGGGACGCCTCAATCACGTTAACCTGCTCCGTCAGCAACACCGGCAATTGATCCTGCAAAAACGCGACCCATGTGCGCACCTTGGCATCCAGAAAACGCCTCGACGGATACACCGCGAAAATGCTGCGCTCTCTAAGCCGATATTCGGGTAACAGCCGCACCAGCGAACCGTCGCGTAGTGCTGTGCTTGCACTGAAAAACGGCAACAGACTGATGCCCATGCCTTCTTGTGTCGCCTTGACCATCGCATCCGCCACGTTGGTCCTGAAGGTGTCTCCCGGCGCAATCGCAATCTCGCCCTCTTTACCTTTGAACACCCAGGCATCCTCCTGGAAATCCTGAAGGTGCAAACGTCGGTGCTGCATCAATTGCTGCGGACTCTCGGGCACACCATATCTGGCCAGATACCTCGGCGCCGCACACAGGACGCTGAACAACTGCCCCACCGTCTGGCTCACCAGCGCTGAATCCGGCAACGAATGGGCGATGGAGATCACCACGTCGTGGCCCTCTTCCAGCGGGTCCGGGTTGTGCTGGGACAGGGTCAGCTCGATGGACACGTCCGGGTATTGCTCGCTGTAGCGGGCAATCAACGGGGTGATCAGCACGCCAAGCCCACTCATACAATGCAGCCGCAACCGCCCGCGCGGGTTGAGGTGTGCGCCGCTGGCCTCCGCGGTAGCTTCCCTCACGTCCTCAAGAATGTCGCGACAGCGCAGCAGGAACCGCTCGCCCGAATCGGTAAGGCTCAGGCGTCGGGTGGTGCGTTGCAACAGGCGGGTCTCAAGGTTTTTTTCCAGCTCGGCGATCAACCGCGACACGTGGGCGCCGGACATGTCCAAGGCCTCAGCCGCCGCAGCAAAGCTGCCTGTGTCGACAACCCGGGCGAACACCTGCATGCCATTGAGCAGATCCATCAGTATGGCCCCTCGATTGCTACCTGATACGTACGAGTCATTCACCTGCTCCTGTCTTTATCCCGCTGTGGCAATCACTAAAATGAACCCTACTCACAGAGGGACTCATCATGACTATCAAATGGCTCAGCTTGATCCTGCTCTTCAGCGCCACCGGCGCCCTGGCGGCTGGCAGCAATGACGCGCCGGATATCCAGCGCGTTATTTCACTCACACCCGTGCCCGGCAGTTGCCAGGTAGAACCGGCGACGATGGTTTATCTCGACAGCCAGGGCGTCAGCCACACCGTCAACTACCAGGTCATGGGTACGTGCCAGGGCGGGGTTTAAAGCAGCTTCCAGGTGTAACTGAGGATCAGCCGGTTCTCGTCGATATCGCTGCGGTAGTTTGAGCGGGCCATGACGTTACGCACCCGGATGCCCAGGCCGCTCAGCGTGCCGCTTTGCACCACATAGCCGATATCCAGGTCGCGCTCGCGGTCCTTGCCTTCGTAACCGGCGCCGGTGGTCACGTTGTTGCCGGTGATGTAGCGCACGGTGGTGGTCAGCCCCGGAATGCCCAGCGCCGCGAAGTCGTAGTCGTACCGCGCTTGCCAGGAGCGTTCGTCGGTGTAGGCGAACTCGTAGGTGGGCACCTCGTTGCCCAGTGGCGAGATGTTGGCGAACACCCGTGGGAACGCACTGTCGCCATACATGGCTTGATAGCCGACGTAGAAGATATGGCCGCCATGCTTGGCCGACAGCAGCGAGAAAAACGCCTGGTTGTCGATCTTGCCGAGCAGTTTGTCGCCGTCTTCCCGGGCATCGTAGTAGCCGAGGTTGGCGCCGAGTATCCAGTCGCCCATCAGCTGGCTGTGTTTGAGGCCGACAAAGTCCTGGCGGTAGATGTCCTTGAGTTGGCCATGCCAGTAGCTGACGCTGGTACGGTTGGTGTTGAAGGCGTAGTCGCCGCCGACGTAGTTGAACCCATCACTTTCTGCGCCGCGTTGCGGCACATGGCCGAGCATGGCGATCATCTTCTCGTCGCCGGCTTCGTTGCGCAGGCTGGTGGTGGTCAAATGCCCGGCCTGTAGGGTCAGGCCGGCGATTTCGCCGGAGCTGACACTCACGCCCTGGTAGCTGGGCGGCAACAGGCGAATGTCGCTGAAGGCCAATACCGGCAGGTTGGGTTGCAGTTCGCCAACCTTCAATTCGGTTTTGGAGAGTTTCGCCTTGAAGGTCAGGCCCAAACGGCTGTAGTCGTCCGGGGCACTGCCATCGCCCTTGACCGGCAGCAAGCCGGTATTGGTCCGGTCCGGGCTGCTGTCGAGCTTGAGGCCCAGGGTGCCCAGTGCATCCAAACCGAAACCCACGGGCCCCGGGGTATAGCCGGATTTGTAGGTCAGGATAAAACCCTGGCCCCACTCCTGCGCCTTTGATTGCTTGTTGGCGCCCACGATGTCCGAAAAGTCGCGGCTGAAATAGTAATTGCGGGCCTGCAAGGTGGCGGTGGAGTCTGCGAAAAAACCGCCCTCAGCCGCCGTCGCCGCAAGGGGCATGCCCAACAGGGACAGCCAGATACGTTGTGTATTCATGTCGTTGCTCTTAGTTATTGTTATCGACAGTTATTGCGCCGGGGCGGCGACCACCCCTGGCCGGCCTCGACGTTCATTCAGGGCGTATCCCGTCATCGCCAGCACCGCGATAGCCCCAGGAATGGCAAAGGCCATGAAGTTCAGATGCAGGGGCAACTCAATGCCCATCAGTGCGCCGCCCAACAGCGGGCCTACGATGGCGCCTGTGCGGCCAATACCGGAGGCCCAGCCAAGGCCAGTGGCCCGAATGTTCAAGCCATAGAGTTGTGCGGCGCCGGCGTACAGCAGGATCTGTGTGCCGATGGTGGTGGCGCCCGCAAAAAAGATCAGCAGGTACAAGACCGGCATCGGGCTATTGATCCCCAGCAGGCTGATGGAAATCAGCGCGGCGATGAAGAAGCCGATCACCACCTTCACCAGGTTAAGCCGGTCACACAGCCAACCGCCGACGAGCGCCCCGGCAATGCCACCAAAGTTCAGCGCCAGCAGGAAGGACAGGCTCGATCCCAGGCTGTAACCGGCGCCCGCCATCAGCTTGGGCAGCCAGGAACTCAAGGCGTAAACCATCAACAGGCAGCAGAAAAACGCGACCCAGATCGCCGCCGTCCTCAAGCCCAGGCCATGGCGGAACAACTCCAGCACGGAGGCACCTTTGCCTTTTCCGGTGCTGATGTGCAGTTCATCTTCCGGGTTGATCGAAATGTGCGGCGACAGGCGCTTGAGCAGCGCACGCGCCTGCTCCTGCCGGCCCTGACGGATAAGGAACCCGATGGATTCGGGCAGCCAATACACAATCAATGGCATGAGCAGCAGCGGGATGGCCGCCGCGAAAAACATGGACGGCCAACCGAAAAGCGGCAACATGAAAATCCCGACCCCGGCCGAGAGCATGCCGCCCAGCGAATAACCGCCAAACATCACTGCCATCAGGATGCTGCGCATTTTCTTCGGCGCGTATTCAGTAATCAGCGCGGCCGCGTTGGGCATCAGCCCGCCGCAGCCAAGCCCGGCGATAAACCGGCAGATACCAAATTCAGTCGGGCTGCTGGCAAAACCGTTAATCACGGTGGCGACGCTGAACAATGCAAAGCAGATGGCGATGCCTTTGCGGCGACCAAACTTGTCCGCCAGGCTACCGAAGATCAGCGCCCCGAACATCATGCCAAACAGCGCGTAACTGCCCAGCGCGCCGGCCTGTAAGGGCGTCAGCCCCCATTCCTTCATGATCGATGGCAAGACCACGCCATAGATAAACAAGTCATACCCGTCAAAGACCAACAGCAAGGCACACAGGCTGACTACCAACCAGTGGAAACGGTTGAAACGGGCGTTGTCGATAATCGAATTAACGTCATGAGTACGCATGGCAATGCTCTCTTTATTGTTGTTGTGAGTCAGTGTCTGCAGGTACAGCGATGGGTCAGCCCAGGTCGCCGCCTCCTACCGGCAAGGTGACGCCCGTGATGTAAGAAGCCTCATAGGAGGCGAGAAACAGAATCGCGCCGGCTTGTTCGTCAATGCTTCCGTAGCGCTTCATCGGGCTGCTGTCGAGGGTTTGGTCAACGATCTGTTGGTACCAGACGCGCTCCTGATCACTCTGGGGCTGGCTGTTGCGCGGGATCCGGCGCGGCGGCGCCTCGGTGCCGCCCGGCGCGGTGGCGTTGACGCGGATTCCGCTGCCGGCAGTCTCCAGGGCCAGGCACGCGGTCAGGGCGTTGACGCCGCCCTTGGCGGCGCCATACGGCACGCGGTTCACCCCACGGGTGGCAACAGACGAGACATTGACGATGGCGCCGCTGCCCTGCTCCAGCATGTAGGGCAGCACGCAATGGCAGCACCACAGGGTCGGGAACAGCGAGCGGCGCACCTCGGCTTCGATTTCGTTCTCGGCGTAGTGCTCGAAGGGCTTGGCCCAGATGGTCCCTCCGACGTTATTGACCAGAACGTCGATACGCCCGAATCGCGCCTTGGCGGCGGCCATCACGCGCGCGCATTCGGCGTGCTGTTCAAGGTCGGCAGTGAGGACCAGCGCCCGCTCATGCTGCAACTCATGCACGAGCTCCGAGCGGTCGACCGCCACCAGCCAGGCGCCCTCTTCCAGCAAACGCTCGGCGACACGCCGGCCGATGCCCTGGGCGGCGCCGGTCACCAGCGCGACCTTGTTGTTGAAACGTGGGTTCATGGGGCTTTCCTCAGGCGGCGTCGCCGGTGACGATGGCGTTGGGCGTGAACTTCTCGTAATGGAAGCTGGCGGGGGTTACACCCTGGTTCTTGAAGTGCTGGCGTACCGCGTCGACCATCGGCGGCGGCCCGCACAAGTACACATCCACGTCGCCGTCGTTCAGCACGTCAGCGGCCATGTGTTGGGTGACATAGCCCTGCTGTGGGTGTGCGGTCTGAGGGTCAGCCACGCAGGTGACAAAACTGAAATTGGGCAGGCGTTTGGCGAAGGCTGCCAGCACCTCGACCATCACCAGGTCCTGATCCCGCGTCACGCCGTAGATCAGCCGGACCGGCCGGGTTTCCCCGCGTTCGGCCAGCACTTCGAGCATCGACAGGAACGGCGCCAATCCGGTGCCGCCCGCCAGCAACAACAACGGCCGCACCACTTCACGCAGGTAGAAACTGCCCAGTGGCCCGGACATCGGTACGGCATCGCCCGGCCGGGCGCGCTCCAGCCAGCCGCTCATCAGCCCGCCAGGCACATGCTTGATCAGGAAGCTGGCGTGTTTGTCGCCGGGTTTGCTGCTGAAGGAATACGAGCGGGTCTGCCCGCTGTCCGGCACGCCGATATTCACGTATTGGCCCGGCAGGAATACCGGCGCCTGGTCCAGCTCGAAACTCACCTCCAGGGCGGCGTCGGCATGCCGGGTAATGCTCGCCACCGTTGCGGCAAACTGCGCAGTGCCGGTCTTGCACGCACCGGACGGCACCGGCACGGCAATCACGCAGTCGGATTGCGGCACCATCTGGCAGGTCAACACCTGGCGCTCGCCGGCTTCATCTTCGCTCAGAGCGTCTTCGATATAGTCGTCGCCCAAGTCATAGACGCCGGTTTCACAGCGGCATTTGCAGGTGCCACACACACCGTCCGAGCAGTCCATGGGCAGGTTGATACGTTGGCGAAAGGCCGCATCGAGGACCTTTTCACCCACCTTGCAGTCGATAAAACGGGTCACCCCGTCCTCGAAGTTCAGGGCAATGGAGTACGTCATGGGCGTGTCCTCAGATGTGGTAGATATCGATGACCTGATGGATGTAGTCGTTTTTCAGCACCACCTTCTTGCGCGTGATCAGCGGCTGATCGGCGCGGATGTCCAGGCGATAGAACGAGGTGCCGAAGTACGTATCCGTGGTCTTGTAGCGATGGCTGAGGGTTTGCCAGTTGAAACGCAGTTCCACGTGTTGCCCGTCATCGGCCAGCACTTCGAGGTTGGTGATCAGGTGCGCGGTGCGCGGCTCCGGGGTGCTGGCGCTGGAGCGCTCGGTCTTGATCCGGAACACGCGGTCTTCCAGGCCGTCACGGCTTGGGTAATAGATCAGCGAGATTTCGCTCTGGGGGTCTTCGGTCAGGGTGTCGTGGTCGTCCCAGGCCGGCATCCAGTACTCGACCTTGGGTGAATAGCATTCGAGCCACTCATCCCACTGGCGGTCATCCAGCAGGCGCGCTTCGCGGTACAGAAAATCCAGCAGGCGGTCGCGGGAAGCACTCATGACAGCACCTCCTTGTCCGTGGCGATCAGGCCTTGCTGCTCGCGCTCGATCGCCTGTTGCAGGCTCTGGGCCCAATGGGCGTGCTGGCGCACGAACAGCCCTTCGTCCTCGGTTTTGACGCCACTGAGCTGCGGGTTCATGCCCATGGCCCGGGCGTTGTCGTCGGCGCCTTCCACCCATTGTTTCGCGCCGCGGCTGAGGTCATTCCACAAGGTGGTCGCGCCCTGGTAGCCGGTCTGGCAGGCGCGGAACTCTTCGAGGTCGTCCGGCGTACCCATGCCGCTGACGTTGAAGAAGTCTTCGTACTGGCGGATACGCGTGGTGCGTTCCTCGGCGCTTTCGCCCTTGGGCGCCATGCAGTAGATCGTGACCTCGGTCTTGTCGACGGCAATCGGCCGCACTACGCGGATCTGCGTGGAAAACTGGTCCATCAGGTACACATTCGGGTAGAGGCACAGGTTGCGGGTTTGATCGACGATAAAGTCTGCACGCTCCTGGCCCAGGCGCTCGGCCAGCGCTTCACGGTGAGCATGCACCGGGCGCACTTCAGGGTTGAGCAGGCGCGTCCACAGCAGGATATGCCCATGCTCGAAGGCATAGACGCCGCCCAGGCTTTTCGACCAGCCATTGGCATCGACGGTGCGCGTGCCTTCGGCTTCGTAGTTACGGCGGCCCATGGTCGCCGAGTAGTTCCAGTGCACGGAGCTGACGTGATAACCGTCGGCGCCGTTCTCGATCTGCAGCTTCCAGTTGCCGTCATACACATACGACGAACTGCCCCGCAGCACTTCCAGCCCCAGCGGTGCCTGGTCGACCATCTGGTCGATGATCACTCGGGTTTCCCCCAGGTAGTCGCTGAGTTCCGGCGCCGTCTCGCTGAGGCTGCCGAACAGGAAGCCGCGATAATTTTCGAAACGGCCAAGGCGCTTGAGGTCGTGGGAGCCGTCACAGTCGAAGCTGTCGGGGTAGGCGCCGGTCTTGGCATCCTTCACTTTGAGCAGCTTGCCGGCGTTGCTGAAGGTCCAGCCGTGGAACGGGCAGGTAAACGAGCCTTTGTTGCCTTGTTTACGGCGGCAGAGCATGGCGCCACGGTGGGCGCAGGCGTTGACCAGGCCATGTAGCGAGCCTTGCTTGTCGCGGGTGATGACCACGGGTTGGCGGCCGATCCAGGTGGTGAAGTAGTCGTTGATTTCTGGCACCTGGCTTTCATGCGCCAGGTAGACCCAACCGCCTTCGAAAATGTGCTTCATCTCCAGGGCAAACAGGTCGGGGTCGGTGAAGATGTCGCGGCGGCAGCGGAACACCCCGGTGGCGGGATCTTCCTGGACGGAGTCGCGCAATTGTCGGGCGAGTCGGTCGAATGTGCTGATCATGGGGTAGGCCCTCGGTTGTTCTTGTATCAGGCGCCCCCACCTTATGTGCTTGCCCTACCCCTCAATATCCGCTGACTGCAATTCGCTATCCGCCTGGCGCAAGCCGGCGCTTCCACGTCTGCGAGGGCAACTCGCCAAAGCGTTTGCGATAGGCCTCGGAGAAACGCCCCAGGTGCACAAACCCGTGATCCAGCGCCACCTCGGTGACGCTGCGCGCCGTGGCCAGTTGCAGCATGGTGTGCACCCGCTCCAGTTTGCGTTGGCGCATGTAGTCCCGGGGCGACAGGCCGACCTGGCGTTCAAACAGGGTATACAGCGACCGCTCGCTGACCCTGGCGATGGCCATCAGTTGTTCGACGCTGATGTCGTCCGTCAGGTGCTCTTCGATAAACTGGCGCACCGCTTCAAAGCCACCGCCTTGATCAGGCCGCGGGATCACCCGCAGGACGTTACTGGCCAGCAGCGCCAATAACTTATTGGCCACGATGCGCTCGTACAGGCCCTGCACTTCCGGTTCGGCGGCGTTTTCGGCCTCATGACAGATCAGCCCCAGCAGTTGCAGGAACCCGCCCATTTCAGTGAGTGCATGGCGCGGCGCCGCGAAACGGATGCCCGGCTGCGGCAACGTCCAGTGCTGTTCAAGGCAGGCGTTTTCCAGCAGGCGCACCGGGACTTTGACGATGAATTTTTCGCAGTCGGCGGAATAGGTCAGGTCCACCGGGTCATCCGGGTTGATCAGCAGCACTTCCCCCGGGCCCAGCACCTGCTCTTCGCCACGGGAGTTCGAGCGGCAGTGGCCGTGCAGCAGGATTTGCAGGTGGTAGATGGTTTCCAGCGCCACCGACGTCACCCGCACCGGCGCACCGTAGCTGATGCGGCACAGGTCCAGGCTGGAGAAGGTCCGGTGACTGATGCTCGCCTGCGGGCGGCCCTTGGGTGGCAGGCGGATGCAGTGGCTGCCTACGTGCTGGTTGACGTAGTCGGACACGGCATAGGCATCTGCACGATCGAAAATCTGGCTGCGCTCACTCAATAGCACGGTCATGGTTGCGCCTTTTATTGTTATGGGCCCTGCGTGTGTAGGTCACCGCAGAGTGATGCGGGGGACTTGAACCGTCCAATATTCAATAGGTGTTGCTTCATACCCCCAAGGTATCGTGGGTTCATTTGCGTTGCAGCACCGACTCCCCGGCCTGGGGCGGCAGCCGCAGGTTATCCAGCAGCGCCACGCTGGCAATCACCGCGACCAACAGAAACGTCAGCTGGAAATCGGCGGTGGCGGCCTGCCCGGTATTGCCGTGAAAATTCATGGCAAAACGTAACAACAGCGCGCCAATCGCCACGCCCATGGCCATGCTCAGCTGGAAAAACATACTGAACAAGGTTGAAGCATCACTCATCTGCGCCTTGGGTATATCGGCGAACCCCAGGGTGTTGAACAACGTGAACTGCATGGAGCGTGACAGGCCGCCCACGAACAGAATGAACAGGATCAGTGCCCAGCTCATGCGCTCGTCCAGCAGTGCACAGGCGGCAATCGCCAGTACGCTCAGAATGCCGTTGATCATCAGCACCGGGCGAAAACCCCAACGCTGCATCACCCAGGTGGTGAACGGCTTCATCGCCAGGTTGCCGGCAAATACCGCGAGCACCAGCAACCCGGCATCGAAGGCCGAGAGACCGAACGCCAGTTGAAACATCAACGGCAGCAGGAACGGCAAGGTGCTGATGGCCACCCGAAAAATCGACCCGCCACACAGGCACACACTGAAGGTGCGCACGCTCACCACACCCAACGCCAGTAACGGCTGGGCATGCCGGCGCATATGGCGCCAGGCAAAGGCACCGAGCATCACGCCTGCGCCGCTGAGCAACAGGCCCTGCAACAAGCTGCCACGGCTTTGTCCGAGCAGTTCGACACCGTACAACAGCGCCGCGCTGGCGACGCCCACCAGCAGGAAACCGCTGAAGTCGAAGGTGCGGGCAGTGACCTCGTCACGCTTGGGAATCAACACCAGTGTGGCGATCAATGCCAGCAGGCCCAGTGGCAGGTTGAGGTAGAAAATCCACGGCCAGGACGCATGGGTAACGATAAACCCGCCCACCGGCGGCCCGAGTATCGGCGCCACCAAGCCGGGCCAGGTGATAAATGAAATCGCCCGCACCAGGTCTTTCTTCTCGGTCGAGCGCAGCACTGCCAGGCGTCCCACCGGCACCATCATCGCCCCACTGATGCCCTGCAACACGCGCGCTGCGACGAAGGTTTGCAGGCTGTCACTCCACCCGCACAGCAACGACGACACACTGAACAGCACAATCGCCGAACCGAATACCCGCCGCGACCCAAAGCGGTCGGCCAGCCAGCCGCTGATGGGTATAAACACCGCAACGGCGAGCATGTAGGCGCTCATGCCGATGTTCACGTCCACCGCCCCCACCCCGAAGGTTTTGGCGATGTCCGGCAACGCCGTAGCGATCACCGTGGCGTCCAGGTTTTCCATGAAAAAGGTGACGGCGACCAACAAGGCAATCAAGGTTGAGCGGCGTTGGGAGATCGACGTCATTGCTGTTCACTCAGGGTTTCGTAGCGGCACTTTATCAATAAGTGCGCGCGTGATGCCCCGCAATATTCCCGCCCCACAACGTAGCGCCTGGTAACGAATCGCCCCGAATTGGTGTGCGCACCTACAAAAAAAGCCCTCGCCTCCCATCAAAACTCATCAAAAAACCCGTAACCAATCTACTTGGCACGATAAACGCTTACCCACTAATACAGGATTGTTGAACAATCATGACTACTCCCTGAATCCAGCAACCGAGGCGACAAACATGCAAAAAGGTCTGACGGGCAAGAACACCCTGCGCACATTGGGGCTAGCGATCACCCTGGCGTGCGTGACGCCGCTACTGTCGGCTGCCGAGATCAAGGGCACCCTCAAACAAGGCGAGCTGTCGATCGGCTCGGACCTCACCTACCCGCCTTACACCTATCTTGAGCAAAAGACCCCGGCCGGTTTCGACCCGGAGTTCATGCAATTGATGGGCAAGCAACTGGGGCTGAAACCGCGTTTTCTCGACACCCGTTTCGCCAACCTGATCCTTGGCGTCAACGCGCAGCGTTTCGACGTGGTGGCCTCGGCGCTGTATGTGACGCCCGAGCGCGCCAAACAGGTGGACTTCCTCAGCTACCTGAAGACCGGTTCCTCGCTGATGGTGCTCAGCGCCGGCGACTTCAAACCCCTGCGCCCGGAAGACCTGTGCGGCAAGCGCGTGGGCTCGATCAAGGGCGCGTCGTGGGTGCCGAAGCTGAACAGGGTTTCGACAGACTACTGCCTCCCTGCGGGCAAGCCGGCGATCGAGTCCCGAGAGTTTCCGACGTCCCCGGAAACGGCCCAGGCCTTGCTGGCCCAGGCAGTGGACGTGCAGATGGAAGACGCGGCGGTCGCCAAGATCACCGTCGAAAAGCTCCAGGGCAAAACCGTGATCAGCTCCAACGAATTGATCTACCCGGTGGTGGTCGGCCTGGCCGTGCGTAAAGAAAACCCGGCACTGCTCCAGGAACTGACCGGTGCCCTGAACCAGATCAAGCAGGACGGCAGCTACGGCAAGCTGCTTGCGCGCTACAACCTGGCCGAGCCGAACACCGCCGAAATCACTGCGGCACTGGGTAACTGAAACGCGGAGCACCTTTATGCAATTCGATTGGCACTACACCCTGGGCCTGTTGTGGAACGGCGATTTCTGGCGCGCCGTCGGCACTGTGGTCGAACTGAGCCTGGAAACCTGGCTGCTGGGCATTGTGCTGGGGTTTTTCCTGGCACTTGCGCGGCAGTCGGAACGCCGCTGGCTGCGGGACTCGGCCGGCGTCTACATCTGGTTCTTCCGCAGCCTGCCGTTACTGGTTCTGTTGATCTTTGTCTACAACCTGCCCCAGGTGTTTCCGTCCACCAGCGTGGTGCTGTCCAACCCCTACTCCGCGGGCCTGATCGCCCTGGTGTTGAGTGAAGCGGCCTACATCGCCGAGATTCATCGGGGCGGCTTGCTGGCGGTGGTCAAGGGGCAGCGCGAAGCCGGCAAGGCGTTGGGCGTGGGTTATCGCGGCGTTCAGCGCCTGATCGTGGTGCCCCAGGCGCTGCGGGTGGCATTGCCGACACTGGCCAACGAATACATCACCATCGTCAAGCTGACCTCGCTGGTGTCGGTGATTTCGCTCTCGGAAATCCTGCTGGTGGGCCAACAGCTCTACACCCAGAACTTCCTGGTGATGGAGACCATGCTGGCCGTGGCGTTCTATTACGTGTTCATCGTGACGGTGTTCAGCTGGCTGCTGCGGGTGCTTGAAAACCACTTGGACGTGACCCGCCGCAAACCCAAGGCCATCGCGCCCGCTGAACTCGACCAGGTGGCGACGCGTCGTGCGTCCGGCCAGGCCGAGCCCGGCGAGTTTGCGTTGCAGGCCCGCGCAGTGCGCAAGGCCTATGGCGAACTGGAAGTGCTCAAGGGCGTTGAACTGAATGTGCGCTGGGGCGAGGTGGTGTCGATCATCGGCCCGTCGGGCTCGGGCAAGACCACGCTGATTCGCACCATGAACGGCCTCGAAAGCCTGGACCGTGGCGAAATCACCCTGCAAGGCCAGCCGTTCCTGCGTGGCACTCAGGAACCCCAGGGTGCGCTGGGTCACAAGGTGCATATGCGCGGTATCGTCCATGTAGGCATGGTGTTCCAGGGGTTCAACCTGTTCCCCCACAAAACCGCCCTTGAGAACGTGATGCTGGCGCCCGTCTACCATGCCCATGGTGGTGCCGAAGAACTTCGCCTGTTGAGCTTGGCCCTGCTGCGCAAGGTGGGCATGCTGGAGCACGCTGGCAAGTACCCGCATCAATTGTCCGGCGGACAACAGCAGCGTGTGGCAATTGCGCGGGCCCTGGCGATGCGGCCGTCGGTGATGCTGTTTGATGAACCCACCTCAGCCCTGGACCCCGAGCTCGTGGGCGACGTGCTCGCGGTGATCGAAGAGCTGGCTCGCGAAGGTATGACCATGGTCATCGTGACCCATGAAATGAACTTCGCGTTCAAGCTCTCCGATCGCGTGGTGTTCATGGAGGGCGGCGAGATTATCCAGGACGCCCCGCCGCGTGAAATGCTCGAACAACGCAGCGAACGCATGACCAAGTTCCTCAAAGACGTCCAACTGGCGTGAGCCCAAGGAGCCCCAACGTGAGTCAAGCCAAGGAACCCAGCCTGTCGCTGGCCGACCAGGTTGCCATCGAGCTGCGTGAAGACATCATCGGCGGCCGCCTGCTGCCCGGCATGCCGCTGGTGGAGAGCGAGCTGGTCAATGCCTACAACGCCTCGCGCAACACGGTGCGTGAAGCCTTGCACCACCTGGGCCGCGAAGGCCTGACCAGTTACGTGCGCAACAAGGGCGTGATCGTGCGCCGCCTGGGGGTGGAGGAAGTGCGTGACCTCTTCAAGGTGCGACGCACCCTGGAGCTGCAAGCCATCGCCGCCAGCAAGCCGCTGCGCGAATACCAGTCCGACCTGATGCTCGAGTCCATCGAGGCCGCGCAACTGGCCCAGGACCGCGAGAACTGGCAAGCCTTCGGCACCCACAGCCTGCGCTTTCACCAACATATTGTCGGGCTGATGCGCAGCCCGTTGCTGGACGAATTCTTTACCCATATTGCAGCGCAGATGCGCCTGGTGTTTTCCAACGCGCCCAGCGAGGAAACCTTCCAGAAGCCCTGGCTGGAGCGCGACCGGCAGATTCACGACTTGCTGGTTGACGGCCACAAACAAGCCGCCGGGGAAGCCCTGGCCAGCTACCTCAATGACTCCGAATCGCTGCTGCTGGACATCCTGAGCAGCCTTCCAAAACCCTGAAGCGAGGACCCACCATGTACAAGGACTACCCAGCGGCCTACCAAGTCAGCAAAGGCGCTGCCTTGCAGGTCGACAAAGCTTTCTATGACCGCGTGCGCGAGTCCCGGGATGGCCGCACCCTGATCGAACAATTCGAAGTGCCGATCCGCACCGGCCGCGCCTGGAAAGTACCGGCCGGCCATGTGTTCCGCGTGACCACGCCGGTGGGCCCGCAGGTCGGCGACTTCAACGTGTGGAGTGCCAACGACCCCCGCGAACGCATGTGGGCATCGCGTACGCGCCAGCTGCAAGGCGCTCACGTCACTACATACGACCGCCTGTGGTCGAACCTGCCGTTTTTGCGGCCGATGGTCACCATCACCGACGACAGCCTGGCCGACTATGGCATCGACGAACACGGCGGGCGCCTGCACGATTTGCTCGGCACGCGCTGCGACCCTTACGTGAACAAGATGCTCACCGGCGAAGATTTCCACCACCACTGCCACTCCAACCTCACTCGCGCGGTACTGCCCCACGGCCTGACCGAGTTCGACGTGCACGACGTGCTGAACATCTTCCAGTGCACCGGCCTGAATCACGACGACATGTACTTCATGAAAGCCTGCCCGGCCAAACAGGGCGACTACCTGGAGTTCTTTGCGGAAATCGACCTGCTGTGTGCCCTCTCTACCTGCCCCGGTGGCGACCTGTCGCTGCCGATGTGGGGCCCGGATGCGGAAGACCCGTTGAAGGTCTGCCGTCCCTTGGGCGTCGAGATCTACCGCCTCGATGACGCGCTGCTGGAAGGCTGGAAACAGCCAGAGCGCGCCGCCTATAACGGCAACCATGGTCTGTTGATTCCCAAGGCTGACTGGGAAAAGTAACGGCCGGATTGAACCCTGGGGCGCCGTGCCTCAGGTGTTCTGGGCGATCCTGCGGCTGATAAAACTGAAGGCCAGCACCACAAAAATCAGCACGCCGGTGGCCACCTGCTGCCAGTAGAAATTCCAGCCGATCAACAGCAAGCCATTGGCGATGACGTTGATGAACAGCACACCCAGCAGCGTGCCCGGAATATTCGCCCGGCCCTGGCGATTCAACGTGGTGCCGATAAATACCGCGCCAATCGCATTCAGCAGGAACGCGTTGCCCGACAGCGGCACATAAGCGCTCACCGTCGAACTGAGCAGAATCCCCGCCACCCCGCATGCCAGCGCCGCCGCCAGCACCGTGGTGGTGACGATGCGCCGCACCGACAACCCCGAGTAATACGCCAGCAGCGGCTGGGTGCCCTGGGCCAGCAATTCGCGCCCCAGGCGTCCACGGGCCAGCAACAGGCCGTAGACCACCGCCAATACCAGCACGATCAACAACGGCAACGGCACGCCCAACGGGCTGAAACTCGCCAATTCCGGCTTGAAACCCTGGGCGATGTAGATCGGCTGGCCGCCGTCCGAGAGCAACTGCTGGGCACTGGTGCCGATAAACAGGGTGCCAAGGGTGGCCAGGAACGGGCTGATCCGCAGACCTGCGATCAAGCCAGCATTGAACAGTCCTACCAGCAACCCGGCGGCCAACGCGCCAGCAATCGCCACCCCCAACCCGTGTCCGGCGTTCAGTAACACTACAAAGCTGAAACTGGCAAAATCCAGCGCGGTGCCCACCGACAGGTCGATGCCACCTGCCGCCACCGCGTAGGTCATGCCGATGGCGACAATCGCCAGCAGCACGAAGTTGTTCAGCACCAGGCTTTTGAGATTACCGCCACTGAGGAACCCGGGGGCCTGCCAGGCGAACACCACGACAATGGCCACGAACACCAGCGGCAACGTCAGGGGTAACAGTGAACGCCACCCGCCACCACGCGCTTGCAGCGTCGATACCTGACTCATGAAGGCTCTCCCCGGTTCAATGCACTGGAAGCCGCGACCACCAGCAAAATCAGCACGCCCTGCACACCGTTGACCCAGAAGCTCGACAGGTTGAGCAGTTGAAACCCGTTGATCAGAAAACCGATCAACAAGGTCGCGAGCAAGGTGCCGGGGATGCTTGCCACCAGCCGCCGGGAAAACACCACGCCGAGAAAGGCAATCGCCACCACCGATAGCAGCATGTCGCCGGAGCCGGTGGTGCTGCCGCTGAAAAATGCCGCTGAACACAAAGCCGCCACGGCAGCGCACAACCCCGACAATAGGTAGCTGGAAAGCACATACGCAGGCACTCGAATGCCCGCAGCCTCAGCGGCGTGCGGGTATTCCCCAACGGCATGCAGGCGCAGGCCATACGCCGTGTGCTGGATCAACAGGGTCAGCACGAAGGCCGTCACCAGCAACACCCAGGCGAGTGCCGGCACGGCCAGCCAGGTCCCGCCGCTGAGCAGGTCGAGCAACGGTGAGTCGGTGGAAACCACGGTGTTTTCGGTCAGGACCAGCTCCAGGCCGGCCAGTACATTCATGCTTGCCAGGGTCGCGAGCAACGGCGGCAAACGCAGTACCACCACGGCCAGGCCATTGAGCAGGCCGACCGCCAGGCCGCAGCCCAAGGTCAGCAGCAGGCTGGCCCAAAGGTCGAGACCGGCATTATTGAGTCGGCTGAACACCGCAGCGCACAACCCCAGATTGGCCGCCAGCGACAGGTCCAGCCCGCCGGCGACGACATTGGAACCGCCGCCGATAATCACGCAAGTCAGGCCGAAGGCAAGCACCCCCAGGATGGCCGACTGGCTGAACACATTGGCGATATTGCCCACCGACAGAAAGTTTGGCGCGGCCACGGCAAACCCCAGCAGGATCGCCAGGAACACACCCACCGAACCCCGCCGCAACACCAGCACCCACAACCGTTGGGACAAGCCCGGCGCAGTGGTTTCAAGCAGGGACATGCGCCACCTCCCGATGCACCGGCACGGATACCGTGGGCGGCACAGCACCCGTGGCACACGCCAGCAATTGATCACTGTCCGCCTCACCGGCCAGGAACTCACCGGCAATCTCGCCTCGATGCAATACCAGGATGCGGTCGCAGATTCCCAGCAGCTCGGGCAAGTCCGAAGACAGCACCAGCACCGCAGCCCCCTCTTCCACCAGGCGCCCGATCAGGCGATAAATCTCGACTTTGGCGCCCACATCCACCCCCACGCACGGCTCATCCAACAGATACACCGCCGAGCGTCGACTCAGCCATTTGCCCAAGGCAACCTTTTGCTGGTTGCCCCCGCTGAGTTGGCTGACCGCGGCCTGAGGACCTGGCGCCTTGATCGCCAGTTCGTCGATCAGCCGCAGGCTTTCCGCCTGTTCCTGGCGCCTGTTCAGCAGACCCCAACGGCTGAACCGCGCCAGCCCGGCCAGCGTGAGGTTTTCCAGCACTGAGAGCAGCGGCGAAATCCCCTGGCTGCGGCGCTCTTCCGGCACCAGGGCAATCCCTTGGGCGATGGCGTCACCGGGTGAACGCAGGCGCAACAAACGGCCTTCCAGGTGGATGCTGCCGCTGTCGGCACGCGCTACGCCAAACAGGGTCTTTAGCAAGTCTTTGGCGCCCGACCCGACCAGCCCGGTCAGGCCGACGATTTCGCCTCGGCGCAGCTCCAGGTCGATCTCCCGGTAGCGCCGGGCCAGGCTCAGCGAGCGCACTTGCAGCAACGGCTCACCCAGTTCGACCTGAGCCTTGGGGTACATGTCCTGCACCTCACGGTTGACCATCAGCCGCGCAATCTGCGCGCTGGAGGTATGCCGTGGCTCTACCACCGCCACATCACGACCATTGCGCAACACCGTCACCTCATCGCACAGGCTGTCGATTTCCTGCAGGTAATGGGAGATGTAGAGGATTGATAAACCCTGGTCCCGCAGGCGTTTGACGATCCGCAGCAGTTGGTCGACCTCACGCTTGACCAACGCCACGCTGGGCTCGTCGAACACCAGGATCTTCGGCTGGCGAATCAAGGCCCGGGTGATTTGCAGCACCTGGCGCTCGGCGCTGTTCAGCTCGCCTACCAACGCGTCGGCGGGCAGTTGCAGCTCAAAATATTCCGCCAGCAAGCGCTCGGCCTCACGCTGCTGCCGGCGCCGATCCACAAACGGACCCCGGCGTAATTCATGCCCGAAGAACAGCGCTTCACCCACGGTAAAACTCGCCGGCAACAGCCGCTCCTGATGGATGAACTGCACGCCCAACGCGTCCACCTGGCGTGGCGACAGTGCGGAGTACGCCTGGCCGTCAATGCTCACCTGCCCCGAGTCCGCCTTGTGGATGCCCGCCAGGACCTTGATCAAGGTCGACTTGCCGGCACCGTTCTCACCCACCAGGCCGTGAATGGTGCCGCGCTCGACCTTCAGGCTGGCATCATCCAGCGCCAGGGTGGCGCCGAAACGTTTGTGCAGGTGCTGCAAGTGCAACGCGGCCATCAATCACCCCGCAGTTGCTGGACCTGCGCCAGGTTGGCAGCCGTGGTCAGCAACGTCGCGACGTGAGTTTCCTTGGGCAGGTCGCGCTGCCCGGCCAGGTAGCGGGCCACGTTCTGCACCGCGGTCTTGCCGATCAGCGCCGGTTGCTGGGCGACTACCGCGCCCACCGGCGAATTGGCCTGGCCCAGCAGCTCCAGCACTTCAGGCGTGCCGTCCACACCATAAGTCTTGATCTCGGTGCGCTTGGCATCGATCAACGCCTTGCTCGCCCCCAGTTGCGGAATGTCCCACGCCGCCCAGATCGCCGAGACACTGCCGGCCGGGTACTTGTTGAGCAACGCGGACACTTGGGAATACGCATCCTGCACGGTGTTGGGGATCACATCCCGCAGCTCCGGCTCGATGATTTCCAGTTGCGGATGATCCTTGAGTGCCAGCTTCAACTGGTCATAGCGAATCGCGCACACCGGCACGCCGTAGAAGCCATTGAACACCAGGATTTTGCCCTTGCCGCCAGCGTCCTTGATCAGTTGATCGGCCAGGGCCTTGCCGGTGGCGACGTTATCCGAGGTGGTGTTGTTGAGGCTGTACTGCGAAGGCGCGTCGATGGTGAACAGCGGGATGCCGGCCTTGCTGATGCGCTTGAGCCACGGGTCGATCACGCTGAGGGTGCCGAGGGTCTGGATCACCGCATCGGGTTTCTGGGTGACCACGGTTTGCAGTTGGGTCACCAGGTTCTTGTCATTGCGCCCGGCGTCGAGGGTGATCGGCGTGCCGCCGAGGCGCTTGATCTCGTCGACCTGGGCCTGGAAGGCCTTGATATCGAAATAGTGACTGGTGCCGGTCATGCTCACGGCAATGCGCTTGCCGGCCAGGGACGGCACCGCGTCATCGCCCTCGGCGGCCTGGGACAGGGCGGCGTGGCCCAGCAACAGCGCTGCGCCAAGCCAGATGAAACGGGAACGCGAGAAAAAAGTGCAAGGCATACAGGGCTCCGCTGAGCGACGGGTGAAAGGGTTCACCTGTGCATTGCAGAGCCCATGCCATAAATTATTTTCAATAAAATCAATCGGATAAAAACAATAGGCGATGTCGTGCTGTCTCGAGCAAACCACAACTGTCCGACTGCTGTTGCACAGCCAACAGTTGCACGCCCCCAGGACCGTCTCGCGCTACACGATCATTCAATATCCGGCGGACCGTTGGGCCTACCTTAAGGCTCCAACGTCCTGAAACCCTGGAACCTACAATGCCTGCTACCCAAGCGTCGACGAATTACACTTCGATCAACTTCGCCCAGAAATATGCCCTGTTCAGCGAGCAATGGGCGCCCAAGGTCGTCGCGCAGATGAACGACTACCAGTTCAAGGTGGTGAAGATTGAAGGTGACTTTATCTGGCACGACCATGCCGACACCGATGAAACCTTTATCGTCCTGGAAGGCACCCTGCGCATCGACTTCCGCGACGGCGCCGTGACCATAGGCCAAGGGGAAATGTACGTGGTGCCCAAAGGCGTGGAGCACAAGCCGCACGCATTGGGTGAGGTGAAGCTGCTGTTGATCGAGCCCTGCGGTGTGTTGAACACCGGCGCCGAAGGGGGTGAGCGCACGGCGATCAACGACGTGTGGATTTAGCACCGACCGGCGTTACCTGTTTGGGCTAGTCTTTACATCACTGTCTCTCCAGACCAGGAGCACGCGTGATGAATAGGCCGCTGAAGAAAACCTCAGCCATCGTGGTGACCCTGATGGCGTTGGTTGGCAACGCCTACGCTGGCACTGCCGCCTGCCCGCCCACCCATGCCCTTAAAGATACGTACAAAAAGACGCCGACCGGCGAAGTGGTTGCCTACACCGCGTCCGGCCCGGACGGTCGGCAATGGACCGGGCAAAACCCGATGACAGAGCAGAAGGACCTGCACCAGGTCCACTTTGAAAAGGCGGTGATCCAAAGCAGCCAGGGTCAGTCGTCGGTGGCATGCCACTACCTGGATCAGAACCATGAACCGGTGAGCATGACCCTGAAAAACCCGGTCAACGCCAAGCCGGTCGGCAGCGCATGGGCAGGCAACGAATGCACGGCAACCAACCCGGCGCTCTGCACCTTTGAATAGCCAGCACGCCCGACACTTTATAGGGCGTGCTGTTCCTTGCATCTTGCGCAACAGTCCTTTGTCATCAACCGCATTGATAGCTCCCTAACTAAACCTGCATGCTAGAGGGCTCGCTTTACGCTTATATCATTCCGAATGATAGTTACCTTTGTTTCATTCGATTCGTGAGATAGCACCCATGCCGAGCATGATCCGCCCATCTTAAATACATTGGCGGATGCACCTCATGGAACAGTCTCTCAAACATTTGCGCTATCCCTTGGCCATTTTGGCCGTGATGGTGATGAGCGCCTGCGGCAAGGCGCCGGAACAAGCGGCCGCCATGCCACCCAGCCACGTCAGCGTGGCCAAGGTGCTGGAACAACCGGTCAACGAGTGGGACGAATTTACCGGCCGCCTCGAAGCGCCGGAAACCGTGCAGATCCGTCCGCGCGTGTCGGGCCAGATCGATCAGGTAGCCTTCACCGAAGGTGCGCTGGTCAAGAAAGGCGACCTGCTGTTCCAGATCGACCCACGCCCATTCCAGGCTGAAGTGCGCCGCCTCGAAGCACAACTCGCACAAACCAAGGCCGCCGCTACCCGCAGCGATAACGAAGCCCAACGCGGCGAACGCCTGCGCCAGAGCAATGCGATCTCCGCCGAACTGGCCGACTCGCGCACCACCGCCGCCCAGGAAGCCCGCGCCGCCGTCGCCGGGATCCAGGCGCAGTTGGACCTGGCCAAGTTGAACCTGAGTTTCACCCGCGTGACTTCACCCATCAGCGGCCGTGTCAGCCGTGCCGAGATCACCGCCGGCAACCTGGTGACCGCCGATGTCACCGCGCTGACCAGCGTGGTCTCCACCGACAAGGTCTACGCCTACTTCGACGCCGATGAGCGCGTGTACCTCAAGTACACCGAACTCGCGCGCCAGGGTCGCCGTGGCGCTACGACCCCGGTGTACCTGGGCCTGTCCAATGAAACCGGCAACCCGCACCTGGGCCAGATGAACTTCGTCGACAACCAGGTCAACCCGGCCACCGGCACCATTCGCGGTCGCGCCGTGTTCGATAACAGCAAGGGCGAATACACCCCTGGCCTGTATGCCCGCCTGAAGCTGGTGGGCAGCGGCACCTACTCCGCCGTGCTGATCAGCGACGAAGCCGTGGGCACCGACCTGGGCAAGAAGTTCGTACTGGTGATGGACGGTGACAAGCCTGCCTATCGCGCCGTGGAACTGGGGCCGAAGATCGAAGGCTTGCGCATCGTGCGCAGCGGCCTGACCAAGGACGACACGATTATCGTCAAGGGCCTGCAACGCGTTCGCCCGGGATCGCCGGTTGCTCCGGAAACCATCCCGATGGCCAGCAAGGAAACCCTCGCCGCCTTGGCACAACAACGACAAGCGCTTGAAGCCAGCAACCTGGAGCAAGTGGCGCCGGATAAAGCCGCGCCCAAGCTAGCCAGTGTCGCGACTCCACGCGGTTAAGGGATACGACTCAAGATGAATTTTTCCAAGTTCTTCATTTCGCGGCCGATCTTCGCAGCGGTGCTGTCGCTGTTGATCCTGATCGCCGGCGCGATTTCACTGTTCCAGCTGCCGATCAGTGAATACCCGGAAGTGGTGCCGCCGACCGTCGTGGTCCGTGCCAACTTCCCGGGCGCCAACCCCAAGGTCATCGGTGAAACCGTGGCCGCGCCTCTGGAGCAAGCCATCACCGGCGTCGAGAACATGCTGTACATGTCCTCGCAGTCGACCGCCGACGGCAAGCTGACCCTGACCATCACCTTCGCCCTGGGCACCGACCTGGATAACGCGCAGGTACAGGTGCAGAACCGGGTCACCCGGACTCAGCCCAAACTGCCTGAGGAAGTGACACGCATCGGTATTACCGTGGACAAGGCCTCTCCCGACCTGACCATGGTGGTGCACATCACCTCCCCCGATCAGCGCTACAACATGCTGTACCTGTCCAACTACGCGATCCTGAATATCAAGGATGAGCTGGCACGGCTGGGTGGCGTGGGTGATGTGCAGCTGTTCGGCATGGGCGACTACTCCCTGCGGGTGTGGCTCGATCCGAACAAGACCGCCTCGCGCAACCTGACCGCCACTGATGTGGTAACGGCCATTCGCGAACAGAACCGCCAGGTAGCGGCCGGTGCACTGGGGGCGCAGCCTGCGCCGACTGACACCAGTTTCCAACTGTCGGTGAATACCCAAGGCCGTCTGGTCACTGAGGAAGAGTTCGAAAACATCGTCATTCGTGCCGGTGACAACGGCGAAATCACGCGTCTGAAGGACATCGCACGGGTTGAGCTGGGGTCCAGCCAATATGCCCTGCGCTCGTTGATCGACAACCAGCCGGCCGTGGCGATCCCGATCTTCCAGCGCCCTGGCTCCAACGCCATCGACATCTCCAATGAAGTGCGCGCCGAAATGGCGGAGCTGAAAAAGAGCTTCCCGGAAGGCATGGATTACCGAATTGCCTATGACCCGACCGTGTTCGTACGCGGTTCCATCGAGGCCGTGGTTCACACCTTGTTCGAAGCACTGATCCTGGTGGTGCTGGTGGTGATCCTGTTCCTGCAGACCTGGCGCGCGTCGATCATTCCGCTGGTGGCAGTGCCGGTTTCGTTGATCGGTACCTTTGCGGTGATGCACCTGTTTGGCTTCTCGCTCAATGCGCTGTCGCTGTTCGGACTGGTGTTGGCGATTGGTATCGTGGTGGACGACGCCATCGTGGTGGTGGAGAACGTCGAGCGGAACATCGAGCTTGGACTGGAACCGTTCCCGGCCACCGAAAAGGCCATGAGCGAAGTGACCGGCCCGATCATCGCGACCGCGTTGGTACTGTGTGCAGTGTTCATTCCAGCGGCCTTTATCAGCGGCTTGACCGGGCAGTTCTATAAGCAGTTTGCCTTGACCATTGCGATCTCGACGGTGATTTCGGCGTTCAACTCGCTGACCCTGTCGCCCGCCCTGGCAGCGGTACTACTTAAAGGCCACAACGCTCCGAAAGACGGCTTCTCCAGGTTCCTCGACAAGATGCTGGGCGGTTGGCTGTTCAAGCCGTTCAACCGTTTCTTCGAGAAGGCCAGCCATGGTTACGTCGGCACGGTGCGCCGGGTGATTCGCGGCAGCGGCATCGCGCTGTTCCTGTACGCCGGCCTGATGGTCCTGACCTGGTTGGGCTTTGCCCACACGCCGACCGGTTTCGTACCGGCCCAGGACAAGCAATACCTGGTGGCCTTCGCCCAGTTGCCGGACGCCGCGAGCCTGGACCGCACCGAAGACGTGATCAAACGCATGTCCGACATTGCGATGAAACAGCCCGGCGTGGAAAGCGCGATCGCCTTCCCCGGCTTGTCGATCAACGGTTTTACCAACAGCCCGAACAACGGCATCGTGTTCGTGACCTTGAAGCCGTTCGATGAGCGTAAAGACCCGAGCCTGTCTGCCGGTGCGATTGCCGGTGCACTGAACGGCAAGTACAGCAGCATCCAGGAAGCCTACATGGCGATCTTCCCACCGCCGCCGGTACAGGGCCTGGGTACGATTGGCGGGTTCCGCCTGCAGGTCGAAGACCGTGGCAACCTGGGTTACGACGAGCTGTACAAAGAAGTGCAGAACATCATTACCAAGAGCCGTGGCGTGCCTGAGCTGTTCGGCCTGTTCACCAGCTACACGGTCAACGTGCCCCAGGTCGATGCGGCCATCGACCGCGAAAAGGCCAAGACCCACGGCGTGGCGATCAGTGACATTTTCGACACCCTGCAGATCTACCTGGGTTCGCTGTATGCCAACGACTTCAACCGCTTCGGGCGCACCTATCAGGTCAACGTGCAGGCTGAGCAACAGTTCCGCCAGGATGAAGACCAGATCGGCCAGCTGAAAGTGCGCAACAACAAAGGCGAGATGATCCCGCTGGCGACCTTCATCAAGGTCAGCGACACCTCGGGCCCGGACCGCGTGATGCACTACAACGGCTTCATCACGGCCGAGATCAACGGCAACGCCGCACCGGGCTACAGCTCCGGCCAGGCCCAGGTGGCGATCGAGAAACTGTTGAAAGACGAACTGCCCAACGGCATGACCTACGAGTGGACCGACCTGACCTATCAGCAAATCCTCTCGGGCAACACTGCGCTGTTCGTGTTCCCGCTCTGCGTACTGCTGGCGTTCCTGGTACTGGCCGCCCAATACGAAAGCTGGAGCCTGCCACTGGCGGTGATCCTGATCGTACCGATGACCCTGCTGTCGGCCATCACCGGGGTGATTATCTCCAGCGGCGACAACAACATCTTTACCCAGATCGGCCTGATCGTACTGGTGGGCCTGGCCTGTAAGAACGCGATTCTGATCGTCGAGTTCGCCAAGGATAAACAGCAGGAAGGCCTCGACCCGCTCGCTGCGGTACTGGAAGCCTGCCGTCTGCGTCTGCGGCCGATCCTGATGACCTCGTTCGCCTTCATCATGGGTGTGGTGCCTCTGGTGTTGTCCAGTGGTGCCGGTGCCGAGATGCGTCATGCCATGGGTGTGGCGGTGTTCTCCGGGATGATCGGCGTGACCTTCTTCGGTCTGCTGCTGACGCCAGTGTTCTATGTACTGATCCGCCGGTTTGTTGAACGCGGTGAAGCGCGCAAAGCGGCCAAGGCCTTGAAGCTGGAGACACAGCAATGAGCGTGAAAGTATTTTTGCCGAGCTTGCTGGTACTGGCGCTGAGCGCCTGTGCCGTGGGCCCGGACTATAAAACCCAGCCACTGGAGGCGGCCAACGTAACGGCCGCCGCCGACGCCAAGCAGTACGACCACGCGAAGTTCGAAGGCATCTGGTGGCAACAGTTCGAGGACCCGACCCTTAACCAGTTGGTGACTCAGTCCCTGAACGGTAACCGTGACCTGCGGGTGGCATTTGCCCGCCTGCGGGCGGCCCGGGCGATTCGTGACGACGCCGCCAACGACGTGATGCCGGTGATCACCAGCCGCGCCAGCAGCGACGTGGGCAAAGGCCAGATTCCGGGCCAGACCACCAAACGCGTCAACAGTGAGCGTTATGACCTGGGCCTGGACATGGCCTGGGAAGTCGACTTGTTCGGGCGCATCCGCCGCAACCTCGAGGCCAGCGACGCTGACCAACAGGTTGCCGAGGCCGACCTGTATCAACTGCAAGTCACGATGATTGCCGAGCTGGTGGACGCTTACGGTCAACTGCGAGGCGCGCAACTGCGCGAGAAAATCGCGGTGGCTAACCTGAAGAACCAGGAGGATTCGCGCGGCATCACGGTCAGCCTGCGGGATGCCGGTGTGGGCGATCAGCTCGATGTGGTGCGGGCCGATGCGCGGCTGGCGGCTGTAGAAGCCAGTGTGCCGCAACTGCAGGCCGAGGAAGTTCGCGAGCGTAATCGTATCGCTACCCTGCTCGGTGAGCGTCCGGACAAGTTGAGCGTGGGTTTGAGCCCGAAAGATTTGCCGGCGATTGCCAAGGCGTTGCCGATTGGTGATCCGGGGCAACTGTTGCAACGTCGTCCGGACATTCTCAGTGCCGAGCGTAAGTTGGCAGCGGCCACGGCGCGGATTGGGGTGGCCAAGGCTGATCTGTTTCCGCGGGTGAGCCTCAGTGGGTTCCTCGGGTTTACCGCTGGGCGGGGTTCGCAGATTGGGTCGGCGGCGGCGAATGCGTGGTCGCTGGGTCCGAGCATTACCTGGGCGGCGTTTGACCTGGGCAGTGTGCGAGCGCGGTTGCGTGGTGCGGATGCCGAGGCGGATGGTGCTCTGGCGAGCTATGAGCAGCAGGTGTTGCTGGCGCTGGAAGAATCGGAGAATGCCTTCAGTGATTACGGTAAGCGGCAACAGCGGTTGGTTTCGCTGATTCGTCAGAGTGAGTCGAGCCGGGCTGCTGCGGATCTGGCGGAGATTCGCTACCGCGAAGGGACGGTGGATTTCCTGGTGTTGCTGGACGCGCAGCGTGAGCGTTTGGCTGCCGAGGATTCGCAGGCTCAGGCCGAGGTGGATCTGTATCGTGGGATTGTCGCGATTTACAAGGCGTTGGGGGGTGGGTGGCAGCCGAGTACCACCATTGCCAGTGCCAAGTGATGTGATTTAAAGAGCTCCTTTGGTTGGTCGCATCCAGCCAATTTTTAGCCCCGTGCCGTCATTCGGTCGCGGGGCTTTTTTTTGCTCGTTTGTGGTGTGTACATATCCGTTATTTCGGTCAGGGCTGCTATTGGTTCCGCTCTTACAGCGGCTCACTTTTGAAGAGCGCAAAAGTAAGCAAAACGCTCTTGCCCCACCACTCGGCTCCTCGCCTAGGCTCGGAGTGCCCTCACTCCGGCTTTGGACCGTGGGCCGCCGTCATGGGCCATCCCTGGCCCAGGACGGCTAACCTGGCGTCCTGCCAGGTTACCCACGCTCCAAAGCCTGCGTTCGGCCAGCGTGGTTTAACGGGGCGCCTAAGATCAAGATCAAAAGCAAAAGCACAGCGGCCTCCCGGCCGGCTTGAGTGTTAAAAGCAAAATCAAAAGCTAAAGCGGGCACGGTTCAAATGTGGGAGCTGGCTTGCCTGCGATAGCATCGCCTCGGTGTATCTGGAAGACCGAGTTGTCTGCATCGCAGGCAAGCCAGCTCCCACAGAAAAGCAGCTCTGTTTTCGCTCTGGTCTTTGCTTTGCTTTTAACACTCAAGCCGGCCGGGAGGCCGCTGTGCTCTTGCTTTTGATTTTGATCTGACTGCCCCATTCAGCCCGAGGCCGAACGCAGGCAGTGCGGAGCGGCGGCCCGCGGGGCAATGCCGGAGTGAGCAAAATCAAAAGCTAAAGCGGGCACGGTCCAAAAAATGTGGGAGCGGGCTTGCTCGCGAAGGTCGTTAACGATGACGCGGGCATTCTGGATGAACGCGGCGCTCTCAGGTTTTTCGCGAGCAAGCCCGCTCCCACAGAAAAGCAGCTCTGTTTTCGCTCTGGCTTTTGATCTGGCTTTTAACACTCAAGCCGGCCGGGAGGCCGCTGTGCTCTGCTTTTGATCTGCTTTTGATTTTGATCTGCGGGCCCCGTTAACCACGATGGCCGCAAGTAGGCACGGTGGAGCGGGTAAATCGGCAGGGAAGCCGATTTAGCCGCGCCGGGCCATGGATGGCCCGTCGCGGCGGCCCGCGGAAGCGGGCCGGAGTGCGGGCATGCCGAGCCTAGGCGAGGCACCGAGTGGTGGGGCAAAGACCTTTTGGTTACTTTTGGGGCGTTTGCCAAAAGTGACCCGCTGTAAGAGCGGAACCATAAGCCGCCGTTACCGCAACAACGGATATGTACCCAATACAGCTACCGCGCCAGGACCATGGCAAAGTACCCAAACACCGTGAGCAAAATCCCCGACACCGCATACGCCACAGGAAACCCGATCCACGGCACGGTGCTGTCGATCTCCTTGGCCGCCTCCCGCGCCGGCCCCGAGTGACTCCGCGCCCCCGCAACACCGCCCATGAGAATCGCCGGGTTGATCTTGAACACATGAAATCCCACAGCCCAAACAATAAACGGTGGAATCGTACAAGCCACGAACCCAAGCAAAAAGATCTTCAACGCAATGATCGCGCTAATCTGCGAAACCAGATTGGCCCCGGCATTCACCCCGACAATCGCGACAAAGAAAATCAGCCCCATGTCCTCGAGAATGTTGCGCGCCGCATTCGGTGTATTGCCAAAGAACCGCACCCGCGACACCAGCGACGAGACGATAATCCCCGACACCAGCAACCCGCCCGCATTCCCCAAACCCACCGCCGCCCCGAACGCCGGCACTTGAATCAGGCCGATCAGCAACCCCAGCACCATGCCCAACGAGAGCGTGAGCAAATCGGTCGCCGTACTCGGCCGCCCCGCTTTGCCCAACAACGCCGTGGCCTTGTCGATGGCGCTGCGCAGGCCGACCAGGTGCATCACATCCAGGCGTTGCAGGCGGGTTTCCAGGCCAACCGGAATCGGCGCGCCGCCCCGTTCAATCCCCACCAACTGCACTTGTCCGGCAATCGGTGACTGGCTGAATTCCTTGAGCGCCCTGCCCACGGCGTTCTTGTGGGTCACCAGAATCACCGCTTCATCCAGCGGTATATTCAGGGCCCGGGCATCCGGCACCTCCGGCCCGATCAGGCCCATGTGGTCGGTCAGTGCATCCAGGCTGCCACCCAGGGCAATCACATCGCCCATCTGCAACACCAGCGTCGGATCAGCCCCCAGCAACTCTTCACCACGCTCGACGTTCTCGATCTGGTACAACGCAAAGCGCTGGCGAAACTGCGCGATGCTCTGCCCGACCAGCTCCGGGTTCACCAGGCGATAGGCCCGCAGGTCAAACGGCCGGTACCCGCTGAGCCCGGCATCGTCGACGTTCGGCACACCGTGCTCCACCTCAAACTCTTTCGCGGCCTTGCGCGCATCCACACCCCACCAGCGCGGGAGGTATTTGCAGATCAATATGATCCCGACTGTGCCCCAGATATAGGTGATGCCGTAGGACAGCGCGATCATCGCAGTCGCCGCTGCCGCTGTGGTGCCCGGCGGCAGTGGCACCACGCCCGAGGTGATGGCCTGTTCGGCGGAACCAATGGCCGCCGACATGGTTTGCGAACCGGCGAGTATCCCGCCTGCCGCCCCTACCGGCAGAGACAGTAGCCGCACGCCGAGCACCACAATGCCCAGCCCCAGGAACGAGGACAGAATCGCCAGGAAGGTGAACTTCAGGCCATCGCCCTTGAGGCTGTTGATGAACGAAGGCCCGACCCGCAGCCCGACGCCGTACATGAACAGGTAATAAAACAGGCTCTTGGTGAAATTATCGAGTTCGAAATGCACGCCGTAATACGACGCCCAGGTCGCAATCGCACAGCCGATCACAATGGCCCCGGCCACCGCGCCCAGGCCGTAGCCCTTGATGGTGCCGCGCCCGACCCAGACAGACAGGCCAACCACCAGGAACAGCAGGATGTAAGGGTTGTCGTGCAGGAAAGTAAAGAAGGCAGTCACGATGATTCGTACCTGGCGATGCAACGCTAAAGGCACCGGGCTCAAGGCCCGGTGGTTTTTTCAGTGCGCTCAGTCGAGGTTCGGGGTGTCGGCCGGGATGACCGGGTCGGCGATGGCGCCATGGCTGAAGCTGGGGCCCGCGTCGGAATGCTCTACCGGGTTTTTCTGCAGGTAGGCGATGGCTTTGCGCAGGTCTTCCAGCAGTAACGCCACCAGGTCACGACTCACGCCATGCCGCACCAGGATGCGCTGTACCACGATGTTCTGGCGATCAGACGGCAACGGGTAAGACGCGATCTGCCAGCCGCGCATGCGCACACGCTCCGACAGGTCGTAGAGGCTGAAGCCATGATCGACGCCGTCCTTGAGCTTGTAGCAGACCGCCGGCAGCCCGTCCTTGCCGTCGTACACCAGTTCCAGTGGTGCGAACTTGGTGATTTCCGATGCCAGCCACTGCGCCGTATCGGAGCACGCTTGTTGAATACGGGTGTAGCCGTCACGACCGAGCCGCAGGAAGTTGTAGTACTGGGCGATGATTTCACCGCCGGGCCGGCTGAAGTTCAGGGCAAAGGTCGACATGTTGCCGCCCAGGTAGTCGACGTAGAAGATCAGCTCTTCCGGCAGGTCTTCGGTGGAGCGCCAGATCGCCCAGCCCACACCCAGCGGCGCCAGGCCGTACTTGTGGCCGGAAGCATTGATGGATTTGACGCGCTCTATCACAAAGTCCCATTGCAGCTCTTGCTGGATGAACGGGGCGATAAACCCGCCGCTCGCCGCATCCACATGGATCGGAATATCCAGGCCGAGATCGCGTTGCATCGAGTCCAGCTCGGCCGCCAGGGCGGCGACCGGTTCGTAGATTCCGGTGAAGGTCACGCCCAGAGTCGCTACCACGCCAATGGTGTTCTCATCGCAATATTCCCGCAGATCGGCCGGGCGCAGGCCCAAGGCGTCGCCGCGCAACGGCACTTCGCGGATTTCCACATCGAAGTAGCGGGCGAATTTTTTCCAGCAGATCTGCACCGGGCCGCACACGAAATTCGGTTTGTCGGTGGGCAACCCCGCTGCTTCCCGGCGCTTTTTCCAGCTCCACTTCAGGGCCAGGCCGCCGAGCATCGCCGCTTCGCTTGAACCGGTGGTGGAACAGCCCACGGTTTGCCAGGACTTCGGCGCGTGCCACAGGTCGGCAATGATGTGTACGCAACGGTTTTCAATCTCGGCCGTCTGCGGGTACTCGTCCTT
Source organism: Pseudomonas sp. 32A (assembly GCF_052682255.1). Taxonomy (NCBI): domain Bacteria; kingdom Pseudomonadati; phylum Pseudomonadota; class Gammaproteobacteria; order Pseudomonadales; family Pseudomonadaceae; genus Pseudomonas; species Pseudomonas sp. 32A. Next base: position 6,509,703 of record NZ_JBQYLY010000001.1, read on the forward strand.
GTCGATCATGTTCTTGTCGAGGGCGTCGGCCATCAATTGCTGCACTTCGGGCTCGACCCAGGTGGTGCAGAAGGTCGCCAGGTTTTGCCGGGAATTGCCGTCCAGCAGCAGCTCGTCGCGCACCAGGTTGTAGGCGGCGGACGGTGTGGTCGAGTGGTCCGGGAGGCGATATTTGGGCAGTTTGTGCTGGGCGGAGCCACTCGAATAGACGTCTTCGATGGCTTGGTCCTGGGTCTCTACGGTTCTGTGAAGTGCCATGAAATCCTGCTCTTGAATGAGGGAAATGGCGTAGACGTTGATGGCGAAAAATGCCGATCAGGCTGCGTCAGGAAACGAACGATGGAGCGGTGGCGCCGAATATCACACGCACCGAGGCACAGGAAAGTGACCCAGGTCATTAAAACCGTGGATAGGCAATCGAACGTTGGCGGGCCCTTGTCAGTGCCCTATTGGCTCAGCGCTTCGTTCAGTATCAGGCTGCGATAGTGCCCGGGGTTGGAGCCCGACCACTTGCGAAACGCCTTGTAGAACGAGCTGGCGTCGGCAAACCCCAGGCGGGTGGCGATCTCGGTAAAGCTGATGTCGGAATCGGCCAGCCACACAATCGCCAACTCCTTGCGCACGCTGTCCTTGAGGCCCTGGTAGGTCTGCCCTTCTTCCGCCAGGCGCCGGCGCAGGGTCGAGGCCGAGATGCACAGGGACGCGGCCAGGCCTTCGGTTTCGGGCCAGGTGTCGGCAGGCATTTGCCGAAGATCGGTCTTGATGCGGGTGGCGAGGCTGTCGGGGTCGCGATATTTGACCAGGATGTTGGCGGGCGCATGGGCCAGGAAGCGCTTGAGTTCTTCCGGGCTGCGTTTGATTGGCAGGTCGAGGCAGTCGGCGGAGAAAATCATCCGGGTGCGCGGCCGGTCGAAGCGCAGGTTGTCGGAGAACATCACTTGGTAGTCGTCGCAGAAGTCCGGCTGCGAGCAGCGCAGCTCAATGGCCAGGATCGGAATGCGTCGCCCCGCCAGCCAACAGGCAACACCGTGAACGATCATCCAGTAGGCAAAATAGGTGAAGGCCCGTTTGGGTTCGGGCTCCGGCTCCAACAATACGATTTCCGCCAGGCTCTGCTGGTGCACCAGTTGCGCCGGCATGCGCTCGAGCATCAGCGACAGGAAGCCCAGGCCGGTTTCCAGCGCGGTGGCCAGGGTCGGTTGTGCCATAGAGGCCCGGCACAGGAATTCCAGGCTGCCGGATTTGAGCTTGCGCGGGTCCATGCCAAAGAATTCATCGTCCATGCGCCGTGCCAGCAGGCGCCAAAGACGCGCATAAGCCGTTGCAGGAACACGTGCGTTTGGCTGTTCCAGCAGCGCGGGACTGATCCCGACTTTGCTCAACACTTCATCGGTCGCCGCACCCGGCGCGCAGCTCTGCAACAGGGCTTCGCGGACCAGTTGAATGGAGATGGTGTCTTTTTCCGACATGGGGAATGGCGCAATCCGGTGGCTGGGACGATGCCGCGCATTCTAGTGGCGGTTGCGGTTTGCCACCACCGTTCAGTCAAGGTTCAGTAAAGGTCAACATTTCTTGTTTAGCAATGAGTATCATTATGTTACAACTTAGCATCCTATCTAATGACGATGCGGTGCCGAATGCTTGTTCCATTTCTAATCATGCTGCGCGAAGGCATAGAAGCCGCCTTGATCGTTGGCATTATTGCCAGCTACCTCAAGCAGACTGGCCGTGGCCAGTACATGCCCGCAGTGTGGATCGGCGTATTTCTGGCTGCAGCCCTGGCGCTGCTGGTCGGCGGTGGCCTGGAACTGGTGAGTGCCGAATTCCCGCAGAAACAACAGGAACTGTTCGAAGGCATCGTCGGCCTGGTGGCTGTGGGCATTCTCAGCTCCATGGTGTTCTGGATGCGCAAGGTGGCGCGCTCCATCAAGCATTCCCTGCATGAATCCCTTGATCACGCCCTCGCCGGTTCCAAACACCAGGTCACCGCGCTGATCGCCATGGTGTTTTTCGCCGTGGCCCGTGAAGGCCTGGAAACCGTGTTCTTCCTGCTGGCCGTGTTCCAGCAAAGCGAAGGCCCGGGTGCGCCGATTGGCGCCCTGCTCGGCCTGATCCTGGCGATCATCGTCGGCTTCCTGATCTACACCGGCAGCATGCGCCTGAACCTCGGCGCGTTCTTTCGCTGGACCGGTCTGTTCATCCTGGTGGTTGCCGCCGGCATCCTCGCCAACTCGGTACAAGCCCTGCACGAAGCCGGGGTGTGGAACCACCTGCAAACCGTGTTGTTCGATTTCAGCGCGACGCTGCCGATGGATGGCCCGCTGGGCTCGGTGCTGGCCGGCATGTTCGGCTATCAGGACGCCCCGACCGTCAGCACCCTCGGCGCCTACCTGATTTACCTGGTGGTGGCGCTGGTGATGTTCTTCCTGCCCGTGCCGCCGAACAAGCCGGCTACCCGCACAACTTCTTCCGTTTCCAGCCAGTAAGGACCGCCTCTTGTCCAACCAAACCCCTCAACCGGCTCCGCCCTCCCGCGCCTTGCGCTGGGCGGTGGGCGGCTCGGTGGTCGTGATGATCGCCGCTGGTGGCCTGTTCTACTACGCCTCGCAACTGGCCGCCTCCAAGCGCCAGGCCAACCACAATGAAATCGCGGTGACGATCCACGCCCACAGCTGCGAGCCGAATGCGCTGACGGTGCCGGCGGGACACGCCAGCTTCCGCATCATCAACCGCTCGGACCGTGCCGTGGAATGGGAAATCCTCGACGGCGTGCTGGTGGTCGAAGAGCGCGAAAACATTGCCCCGGGCCTGAGCCAGGTGATCAACGCCAACCTGCTGCCCGGCGACTACCAGATCACCTGCGGCCTGCTGAGCAACCCGCGTGGCACCTTGAAGGTGACACCGACTGCCGAGTCGGACGCTCAAGCCAAGGCCAAGCCGTCGATGGTGGCGTTTATCGGCCCGCTGTCGGAGTTCCGCGTGTACCTGAGCAGTCAGGGCGGCGCGCTGGTCAAGGCCGTTACCGCACTTGACCAGGCCATCGAAGCCGGCGACCTCGCCCAGGCCCAGGCACTTTACGTACCGGCCCGCGAGGCCTACCAGCGTCTGGCCCCGGCCTCGCAACGCCTGGCCGAACTGGACAACGCGATCAACGCCCGCGCCGACTACTTTGAAAAGCGCGAGCAGGACCCGGCCTTCAGCGGCTTCCACCGTCTCGAATACGGCCTGTTCCAGCAACGCAATCTCGACGGCCTGGCGCCGATTGCCCAGCGCCTGGTCACCGACGTCACCAGCCTCAAGCAACAGCTGCTGGCCCAGTCGCTGCCGCCGGAGCAACTGGTGAGCATCGTGGTGCGCAACCTCAACAGCCTGGCCGACGTACGCGCCGCCAGCGGTGAGGAAGAACGCTACAGCCATACCGACCTCAACGGCTTCGCCGCCAACCTCGACGCCGCCCGCAAAGTGGTGGACCTGATGCGCCCGCTGCTGACCAAATCTGCCGCGCAATTGCTGCCCGGCATCGACAGCGCGATCAGCGCCCTCGACGCCGAACTCAACGGTTTGAAAGTCGATGGCCGCTACACCTCGTATGACCGCGTTACCGCCGATCAGCGCAAGCAGATCGCCGACAAGGCCAAGGCTCTGGCCGTTGCACTCGATGGAATCGACCCCGCCCTTGGCCTTTCCGGCCTGAAGTGAAGACGACCGTAGACATGAGTGATTCAGAACAGTTTTCATCCCAGCGTCGTCGTGTATTGCTGGGCATGGCCGCTACCGGCGCCGCAATTGCTGGCAGCAGCCTGAGCTGCCCGGCAATGGCCGCCAACGCTGCCGCACAAGTCACCACCGCCCCAAGCAGTGAAAAGACCCAGGACCACCACGACTACCACGGCAAGCACCAGACCGGCATCGTCACCCCGCGCCCGGCCTGCGGCATGCTCGTGGCATTCGACGTATTGGCCAGCGACCGCGAGGACCTGGAACGGCTGTTCCGCACCTTGAACGAGCGCATCGCGTTCCTGATGACCGGCGGCACCGTGGTGCAAGTCGACCCGAAACTGCCCCCCACCGACTCCGGCATCCTCGGCCCGGTGGTGACCCCGGACAACCTGACCATCACCGTGTCGGTGGGCGAGTCGCTGTTCGACGAACGCTTCGGCCTGGCCGCAGCCAAGCCCAAGCGCCTGATCCGCATGGTCGGTTTTCCCAACGATGCGCTGGAACCGGCGCAGTGCCACGGCGACCTGAGCCTGCAGTTCAGCTCCAACACCCCGGACACCAATATCCACGCCCTGCGCGACATCGTGAAAAACCTGCCGGACCTGCTGCTGGTGCGCTGGAAGCAGGAAGGCAGCGTACCGCCCCAGGCCCCTGCCCGCCCTGGCGAGCCGGCACAGAGCGCGCGCAACTTCCTGGGTTTTCGCGACGGCTCGGCCAACCCGAACTCCAACGACAACAAGGCGATGGACCAGATTGTGTGGGTACAGCCGGGCAGCGACGAACCGGCCTGGGCCGTCAATGGCAGCTACCAGGCGGTGCGGATCATCCGCAACTTCGTCGAGCGCTGGGACCGCACGCCCCTGCAAGAGCAAGAAAGCATCATTGGCCGGATCAAGACCAGTGGCGCGCCCATGGATGGCCAGAAAGAAACCCAGGTCCCGGACTACAGCAAGGACCCGGAAGGCAAGTTGACCAAGCTCGATGCTCACATCCGCCTGGCCAACCCACGTACAGCACAGACCCAGGCCAACCTGATCCTGCGCCGGCCGTTCAACTACTCCAACGGCGTCAACAAAAACGGTCAGCTGGACATGGGGCTGTTGTTCATCTGCTACCAGGCTGACCTGGAGAAAGGCTTTATCAGCGTACAAACCCGGCTCAACGGCGAGCCCCTGGAGGAATACCTGAAGCCGGTCGGCGGCGGTTATTTCTTCACCTTGCCAGGCGTCACCGGGGCCCAGGATTTCATCGGGCGCACGCTGCTTGATGCGACACATCCTCAAACCACTGCCAATACCTAAAACAAACCCCAGAGCGGAAATCGTCCCATGAAGAAGTCGTCTCTCGCATTGTCGTTGTTAATGAGCCTTTCGCCGCTGGCCGCCTTCGCCGCCACCGCGCCGCTGGACCTGGTAGGGCCGGTGTCGGACTACAAGATCTACGTCACCGAAGAGATCGGCGAACTGGTCACCCAGACACAGGCGTTCACCGACGCCGTGAAAAAAGGCGACCTGGCCACCGCCAAGAAGCTGTACGCGCCAACCCGCGTTCACTATGAGTCCATCGAACCGATCGCCGAGCTGTTCAGCGACCTCGACGCCTCCATCGACTCCCGTGTGGACGACCATGAAAAAGGCGTGAAAGCCGAAGACTTCACCGGCTTCCACCGCATCGAGTACAGCCTGTTCTCCGAGAACACCACCAAAGGCCTGGACGCCCTGGCGGACAAGCTCAACAGCGACGTACTGGACCTGAAAACCCGCGTGGACGGCCTGACCTTCCCGCCGGAAAAAGTCGTGGGTGGTGCTGCTGCCCTGCTTGAAGAAGTGGCCGCGACCAAGATCTCCGGCGAAGAAGATCGCTACAGCCATACCGACCTGTATGACTTCCAGGGCAACATCGACGGCGCGAAGAAAATCGTCGACCTGTTCCGTCCGCAGATCGAGAAGCAAGACAAGGCCTTCGTCGCCAAAGTCGACAAGAACTTCGCCACCGTGGACAAGATCCTGGCCAAGTACAAAACCAAGGATGGCGGTTTCGAGACCTACGACAAGGTCAAGGAAGCGGACCGTAAAGCCCTGGTTGGCCCGGTCAATACCTTGGCGGAAGACCTGTCCACGCTGCGTGGCAAGCTTGGCTTGAACTGATCCAGACGCTGCATGCTCTCGCCCGGCCTGCCGGGCGAGAGCCTTCCTCAGGCTGACGCCACCTGCACTCCGTCCGAAGGCCGCAAGGCATCGCGGATCGTCCGCAGCTTCAAGCACGTTTCCTCGTACTCACTCCCGGGATCCGACTCGGCGACAATGCCGCAGCCGGCGAACAGGTGTGCCTCACAGCCCCTGATCAACGCCGAGCGCAACGCCACGGCAAATTCACCATCACCCTGCGCATTCATCCAGCCCACTGGCGCTGCGTACCAGCCACGGTCGAGCTGCTCGTGCTCTCGGATATAGGCCATCGCCTCACGTCGCGGCAAGCCACCCACCGCCGGCGTCGGGTGCAGGGCCTGCACCAGTTGCAGCAATTGCACCTGGGGATGCAAGCGGCCCATCACCGGCGTCAACAGGTGCTGCACGTTGGCCAGCCGGTGCAACTGCGGCTGGCTGGCAATGTCGAGCATCGCGCAATAGGGCTGCAATGCTTCGCGCAGCGTTTGCACCACCAGGGCGTGTTCGTGGCGGTCCTTGGGGCTGTCCATCAAGGCCTGGCCGAGTTCGGCATCTTGCTGCTCGTGACGACCACGCGGGCAAGTACCGGCCAACGCCACCGTGTTCAGCGTGCCACGAGTCACCCGCACCAGCCGCTCCGGAGTTGCGCCGAGAAAGCAGCTGTCACCCCGGCTGAACGCAAACAGGTACGCCTGGGGATAGGCCGCCTTGAGGTTTTCCAGCAGCGGGCCACAGGGGATCGTCCGTGAGGTGGTCAACCGCACTTCGCGGGCCAGCACCACCTTGCGCAGGTCGCCGGCGTTGATGCGCTGCACGGCCGTCGCCACGGTGTCTTGCCATTGCTGCGCGCTGATGATGTTTTCGTCGCTCGGTGTGCCGAGGGGAATCTCCTGGCGTGGCGCACTGGCGTAGCGGGACAGAAGCAATGTCCACTGGGTTTCCAGGCTTTGGTCGCAACGCACCACGTCCGCCCCGGGCTCCAGCCACTGACTGAAGATCACATGGTGTTGCTCGGCTTCCCGCAGCAGCAGGATGCGCGGCAGCACCAGGGAGGTGGCGGCGAATGACTGCCATTTGAGCGAGCGTGGGCCCTTCGGGTCAAACGCAAAGCCGCCACACAGCAACGGCTGACGCGGCCCCACCTGATGGGCCTGGCTGAGCAACGCCTGCCACGCCAGGGCACTGGCGTTGAAGCGGTCATCGGCCCCGGGGCTGATTTCCTCGGTACAACCAAAGCCGGCCATGGCCAGTGCGCCCCGGTCACTTGACCAGAACAGGCTTTGCCCGAGTACCTGGCGGTTGGCGGCAAATAACCGCAGCGGGTCCAGGCGCTCCGAGGCCAGGCTGAAGACCACCAGCACTGCGCCGCCCTTCTCGCGCGCCAGGCGTTCGCCCTCGGTCAGCGCCTGAAGCAATCCCGGCAGACGTTCACTCATGCTCCGCTCCTTGATGCTGCTGGCGCCAGTGGCGCACTTGCTGGTCGATATTCCATTGGATGATCTGCGCAAACAGCGGGACCACGAACATCGGGTCCAGCCCTTCGCGCTCGGCCCAGCGGCGGCGATGGGGCAGCATGGCGGCCACCCGCTCGGGGGCGGCGATGCTGGCTTCGTCAGGCTTGAACTGCGCCGCAGCTTTCACATAGGCCAACCGCTGGCCGAGGGCGCGGATGATCTGTTCGTCCAACGTGTCGATACCCAGGCGGACGTCTTCCAGCCCGCTGCACTGTTCAGGTGTTTTCATAGGATTCTCCGGTCATGGGGTCGACGGCCAGCACTGCCAGGCCGGTTCGGCGGGGCTGCCCAGCAACAGTTCCAGGTGCTCGATCAGGTCGGCCTGGCTGTCGCGCAGGTAAAAATGCCCGCCGTTGAAAGTTCGAAAGTCGGTGACCTGGCGCGTCACTTCCGACCAGGCATGGGCTTCCTCCCGATCGACTTCGCGGTCGGTGCTGCCCAGGCATACGCTCACGGGCACGTCCAGCAGCTCGCTGATATCGCCGCAGTAGTTTTCGATCAGGCGGTAATCGTTGCGCAACGCGGGCAGGTAAAGTGCCTGCATCTCGGGCTCATCCAGGGGTGATGGCGCACCGCCCGACAGGCGCCGCACATCCGCCAGCAGACCGGCATCCGGGCCCTGGTGCAATTGGCTGTGGCGTTGCCGGTGGGGCGCCGGATGGGCGGAAACAATCAGCCGCTGCAAGTCCTTGCCCTGACGGTTCAGGCGCCGCGTCACCTCATAGGCCAGCGCCGCACCCATGCTGTGGCCGAACAGCACCAGCGGCCGGTCGGACAGGTCCCACAGCGCCCGGGTAATCGTACCCGCCATCCATTCCAGGCTGCCGGGCCAGGTTTCACTCAGCCGCTCTTCGCGGCCAGGGTATTGCACGCTGACCAGTTCGATGTCGGCCGGCAACAGTGCCTGCCAACCGCTGAAAAATCCCGCGCTGCCGCCGGCGTGGGGCAGGCAGACCAATCGGCAGCGCGGCGTTTGATGCTGCGGGTAACGCCGCAGCCATGGGCTGGCGATTTTCTTCATAACACGCCCTCCTCCAGTTCAGTGGTGACGTGGATCCGGGTCTGCGGCAACCAGCGCAGCACCTGGCGCAAGCAGTCATCGGCGTCCATCACCTGGGCAGCGTAGTGCGTGCCTTCGGGCAGTTTGGCCAGTTGCAGGGCGCAGATTGCCGCCACTGTGCCGGTCAACGCCGAGCCGTCGGCGGCACGCAACCAGGCGGTGGCCTGCTGCGGTTCGCCGTGTTGCAGGCCTGCCATTTCGACTGCGAGCAACTGGTAAGGCGTGCGCCCTGCCAGGTCCAGCGCACTGGCCTGTACCAGGGCGGCAATGTTCTCTGCAGTGTGCCGCAGAGCCGGTGGCGAGCCCTGAATGCGCCCGAGCGCGGCCCGCAGGTGGCCGCCGTCAAACAGGTTGTAGGCCTGGGCTTCGCGCACCCGCAAGTCAGTAAACAAGCGCTGTTGCTCAGTGGTGAGATACGGGTAGGCCGTTACGGGACCGCCCACCAGCCAGGGCCGCTCGAAGTGTTCATCGACGAGTACGGCGGACTTGATTGCACGGCCATCGCACCAGCCCATCGAGGCCTGGCCATAGCCGTTGCCGAGGCTCAATAGGAAGTCCTCGGCCGCCGTTGTCGACAGCCGCCCAAGTCCGACGGCATAGCAACGCACGGCATCGACGCGCTCGAACGACGCCGCAAGCACCTTGGGAAACAACCCCGACAGCCCGGGCAACATGCCGGCTGATAACACCACACGACGACCCGGCGGCAACTGAGCGGGCAGCAGCTGATGCAGCGGATCATCGCCGCCGACATCGATGTAATCGGCGCCACTGGCCAACGCTGCCAGCGCCACCCGGTCGAGCACCTGGTAGCTGGGGCCCGCGCAATTGATCAGCAGGTCGCAGCCGCTGCAAAACGCCGCCAGGCTTTGGGCGTCCCACAGGTCCACTTCACGGATCTCGGCCTGCCCGTTCAACTCGCCGTCGTTAAAACGCTGCCCTTGCCCAGGGTCGCGACCGCCCAGGCGCAAGCGGCAATGACCGACCAGCACCCGCGCAACCTGCCGACCGACATGCCCATAGCCGCCTACAATCCCGACTCTCACGCCGCCACCTGCGCCAGCCGTTCGAACGCGCGGGCCACGGCCTCGACCTGGGGGCTCTGCATGCAGCTGAAGTGGTCGCCCGGCACGTCCACCACCTGCAATTCGCCAAGGCACAGGGCTTGCCAGTATTGGCTCATGTCGCGGTGCATGCCGGGCAGTACCTGGACTTCACCGCACTGGCGGATAAACACCATGTCACCGTCGTAAGGCGTGGCCTGATGCAAGGCGACGGCGGCCAGGCTGTGGCGCAGCACCTGCAGTTGCTCGCGCAGCCAGTCCAGGTCGCTCAGCTGCGAGCCGGCGTGGCGCATCGCGTCTGCAATGGCCTGCAAGCGCTCATCTGCCGACTTGGATGCCAGGGCCCGCAGGCAGGCCAGGGCCGTGGCGCAGTCGGGCTCATCTCGCAGCGCCAGCAATGTACCTTGGGGCACGCGGCCCGGGGTTTGGCGCAGCACCTTCGCAATCGCCCGCTCCATTGCCTGTTCATCCACCGGGTAACCCAGGGTGTGCGGGTCGGCTTGCATCACGCGGGCGAACACGTACTCCGCCAGCAGGTCATCCTCGATCATGAACGGCACGCGGTAGCTGCTGATCACTGTCAGTTGCAGCACCTCGATATCCCTCGCCGCGAGGCATGACGCCAGCTCCGTCGCCAGCAACCCGCCGAGGCAATAACCGACGATGCTCACCTGGCGCCGGCCTTCGGCGTGCAAGGTGTCGGCATAGCGCTCGGCCAGTTCACGAATCGCCGTGGCCGGTGCCAGAGCCAGATAACCCGGTACATCATTGAGCACCAGCCCCTCCAGTGGCGCTTCTTCCCCGAGTGCAGCAAACAGCGCACGATACGGTGCCAGGGTGCCGCTGCCGTCATGGACAAAGATCCGCGCCGGGCCTTGCACCTCCTCACGAATCCGCACCAGCGGCGACAGGCTCTCGCTGCCCTGCCCCCGCAAGTAATCCGCCAGGGCCGCAACGGTGGGCTGGTTGATCAACTGGCGCAGCAAATCACCCCAGGGCACGTTTCGGGCCTGGGGCAGGATTTCCCGCAGGCGACCAACCACCTGCGCCACCAGCAATGAATCACCGCCCAACTCAAAGAAGCCCTGTTCACGGCCCACACTGGGCACCCGCAACAGGGTTTGCCAGACCTCGGCGATACTGCGCTCCAGCGCATCCAGCGGTGCAGCCCCGCTGTTGGCCTGTTGCGTGGCCTGGGCCATGCCGAGGTTGGCCAACGCCTGGCGGTCGACTTTGCCGTTGGCCGTCAGCGGCATTTCATCCAGTACCCGCCACTCGGTGGGCACCATGTAATCCGGCAGGCGCTGGCCCAGATGCGCGCGCAACGCCTCCGGCTCAAGGGTCTGGCGCTCGGTCTTGAAGCGCGTGATGAACAGGTGCTGGCCGATCTGTGACATCGCATCGTCAGCTGCCGGCATGCACAGCGGCGTCTGCGCGCCGGCTTCCTGCAACAGTTGCTGCCACTGCTCGCGGCGGATGAACGTGGTGTCCTGCTCGGCGCGGAAATCCTCGAACGCGGTCAGGCCTTCCTTGAACTCCATGGACGCCATGATCTGGTAGGTGTCGCGGGTGGCTTCGATAAAGATCAGCCAGCCGCCGGGGGCGAGCATTTCCCGCAGCCGGGCGAGCACCTGGCTGGCGTGCCGCGAGTTGTGCAGCACGTTGGCACACAGAATCACATCCAGGGAGTTGGCGGCGATGCCTTGGGCCCAGTGGTCGAGGTTCAGGTCAAACAGCCCGTAGCTGACCCACGGAAATTCGACGAAATGCTCCCGCGCTTCGTTGAGGAAAAACTGCGACAGGTCGGTGAACTGGTAGTCCACCGCCAAGCCGTCCAGGGCCGGAATCAGGTCGGCACTGGTGCCGCCTACGCCTGCGCCGATTTCCAGCAACTGCAGACGCCGGCCCGCCGGTTGCAGTGCGGCGATTTCCTGCACCGCCGCACACACCGCCTGGTTCAGGTACTGGCTGATCAGGTTCTTGCGATAGGCGCCTTCGGCGGTGTCGGTACGACCTTCGGGAAACAGCAAGTGCAACGGGTCGAGCCGGTCGCTCATCAGGGCAGGCAATTGCTCCTGGCTTTCCCGCAGGTAGCGCAACACTTCACCGCCCCAGCCCACACTCGGTTCCAGCGCCTCGATGCGCTGCCACAGCTGACGGTATTCAGCACCCGAGACCCGCAGTGACGAATAGGCGCCGGTGCCTGGGTGGCGGTCTACCAGTTGTTCGCGATGCAGCGCTTGCAGCCAGCGGCGGATCAACCGTTCGTTGCGTGGCGCCACTTCGCACAGGCTCATGATCTGGGCCAGGTCGTGCTCGACGCCCGGTTGATCAAACAGCCCCGGGCGTTGCAGGGCCAGGCCCATGGAGAGCAACGCGGCACGCTCGACGCAATCGGACATCTGCGTAATCAGCGCTTCCGTCAGTTGACCTTTCACGCCGTTGGCCGCCGCCAAGGCGTTGGGTGCCAACCGGGCGGGCCAAGGCAGTGGAGTATCACGCAAAGTCCCGCGCACGCAGGCCTGCAAACGCCGCTCGAACGCGCCCTCGCCCGCAGCGACCACCACGGCCGATTCGACATGAGGATGACTGAGCAAGGCACTTTCGACTTCCGCCAACTCGATGCGATGTCCGCGAACCTTGACCTGGAAATCCTCACGGCCAAGGAACTCGATCAACCCGCTTTCGAGGTAGCGCCCCAGGTCGCCGGTGCGGTACAGCCGCTCGCCGCTGTGGGCATGCTCGATAAAACGCTCAGCGGTTTTCTCCGCGTCCCCCAGGTACCCCTTGGCCAACCCCGTGCCGGCGATGAACAGCTCACCGGCAACGCCTTGCGGGCGATCGCGGCCTTGTTCGTCGAGCACCATGAAGCGTTGATTGGCCAGCGGCGCGCCGTAGGGAATGCTGCGCCATTGTGCGTCCACCTCGGTGATTGGATAGGCAATCGACCAGATCGCCGCTTCTGTGGCGCCGCCCAGGCTGATCAGTTGCAGTTCAGGCAACAACGCAGCGATTTCGGCGGGCAGGTTCAGTGGGATCCAGTCGCCGGACAGCAAGGCCAGGCGCAGGCTGTGCGGTGCTGCCGCAGGCACGGCTTGCAAGTAATGGGCAAGCATCTGCAACTGCGCGGGCACCGAGTTCCACAGGGTCACACCGTGCTCGCGGGCGCACTCGGCCCAGTGGGACGGGTCGGCGCGGCGTCCGGCGTCGGGCAACACCAGGGCGCCACCTACGGCCAGCAGGCCGAAGATGTCGTACACCGAAAGGTCGAAGCCCAGGCTGGCCAAGGCGAGTACCCGGTCTTCGGCGCCGATGGCGAAGCGCTGATTGATATCCACCACCGTGTTGAGAGCCGCCTGGTGACTGATCATCACACCCTTCGGAATCCCGGTGGAGCCGGAGGTGTAGATCACGTAGGCAAGTTGTTGCGGTGTCACCTGCGGCGCCGGCAGTTCACGTCCGGCACTGGCTGCGGCCTGATCAACGGGTATGCACTGGGTCACCTGGGCGGGCCAGGCCAGGTCCTCGCTCAACCACGACTGGCTGAGCACCCGGCTGACCTCGGCGTTCTCAAGAATCAACGCGCGCCGCGCCATCGGCTGATTAGTGTCCAGCGGCAGGTACGCCGCGCCGGCCCGCAAGATCCCCAGCACACCGACCACCTGGTCGATGCCTTTTTCCATGCACACCGCGACCCGCTCGCCGGGCTGACAACCGCCATCCAGTAACTGCTCGGCAATCGCCTCGGCACGGGCGGCGAGTTGCGCGTAAGTGAGCTGTCGCGCGCCCTGGATCAGGGCGACACGTTGGGGTTGCGCCCGGGCCTGGCGAAAGAACGGTTCATGCAGCAAGCCTGGGGGAATCGGCTGCGCCGTCTGGTTGATCAACTCCCGCACCAGTCGCTGGGGTGCCGGCAGTTCAAGGCAATCGTCCAGGGTCCAGGCCGAAGGCTCCCGCGCCAAGCGCTTGAGCAGGCGCTCGAAGGTGTCGAACATCGCTTCCAGCATGGCCTCATTGAACACGCCCTGACGAATGTCCCAATTGATGAACAGGCCGTTGTCGCGCTCGCTGACCTGGCAATCAATCAACACTTGCGGGGTCTGGCTGATGCCGTGCACCAGTTCTGCGCCGGGCATAAATGCCCCACCGCCACTTTCGCCACCGGCGCCCAGGGTGCTGGTGAAGGCATAGGGCATCAAGGCCGCATCACGGCCTTTGCGCCGCGCCAGTTCGCGCAGTACTTCAATGCCGGAACACAGGCGGTGGTCCATGTCTTGCCACAGTCGCTCCTGCAACTGCTGGCTGCGTTCACCAAAGCTGCCGCCTTGCAGGGTCTGGACTTCCAGCAATTCCACCGAGCTGAAATCCCCCACCAGCCGATCGACCTGCGGGTGCAGCGACAGGCGATTGAGCAAGGTCAGGCTCAAGCAGAAATGCCCCTTGCGGCTCCAGCGCCCGAGGGTTTCGGCATAGCAGGAAAGAATCGCCGCCGACACACCTACGCCGGCCGCCGCTGCATTCAGGCGCAGGGCGTTGAAATCCCGGGCCTCCAGGTTCAGCGCGCGGCGCTCGAAACGCGGTCCGCTGGGAGCGCCCTGCATGGGCAATTCAGGAGCACCGGGCAGGCTGTCGACCCGCGCCCACCAATACTGGCGGTCACGCTGGTAACGCGGCTGTTCCCGCAACCGGCGCTCGCCCAATACGTAGTCGCGAAAACTGATGGGCGCCGCCGACGGCAAGGCTTCGCCACGATAGACCTGCTGCAACTCGGCCAACAGCATGCGCACGCTCTGGTAGTCGCACACCAGCAGATCCACTGAGAGATGCAGGCGCGCATGTTCACGGCCCTGGCTGACGCACAACTCGATCAGCGGCCACTGCTGGGGCGAGGCCTGGCGAATTTCCATGCGTTCGCGCAGAGCGGCCAGTGCACGGCCACCGTCTTCGCGAAGGTCATGCCGGGCGATCACGTAATGCGGCACCTGGGGCAGGATTTGTTGGTAGCCGTCTTCCAGCACCACCGCCCGCAGCATGTCGTGACGCGCAATCAGATGGTTCCATGCCTGCTCCAGGCGCGCCGGGTCCAGTTCCCTGAGTTCAAATTCCAGGTAACCGTGGCACGCCACCCCGCCGTAGCTGAATGCCTGGGTGCGGCCCATCAGGTAAGCGGCCTGCACGTCGGTCAGCGGAAACGGTTCGCTGCGGGCAGCCAGGTCGGCCGAGACGGTGGGCATCACCGGTTCCATCAATTGCTGCAACAACGCGTCCTTGTGTTCGCGCAATTGTTGCAGGCGGCCTTCATCCATCACCCCGGCGGGCGCCCGGTAGCGCAGGCGGCCCTGCTCTTCCCAGAGTTCCACACCCAGTGCTTCGAGGTCCTGTTGCAGTTGCTGCAGTGTCATAGCGCACCCTCCACCATTGCGTTCCGGTTGACGTGGTCCTGTTCTCGTCGGGCGACAAGCCATTGGGCCTGGCGGGCGACGGTGGCCGCGTTGAAAAAGTCCTTCAGCGACAGTTCGACGTCGAACTGTCGGGCGATACGTTCGATCAGGCGAGCGGCCAACAGACTGTTGCCGCCGAGGGCGAAAAAGCCCTGGTTGCGTCCCACCAGCGGAATGTCGAGCAATTCGCGCCAGAGCCCGGCCAACAGTTGTTCGGCTTCGCCTTGAGGCGCGTCTTCATGCTCGGGTCTGGCGCCCTGGCGTTGCTCCTGCACCAGCCACAGCAGTGCGGCGCGGTCGACCTTGCCGTTGGCGCTCAGGGGCAGTTCGGTGAGGTTCAGCCAGTGGTCCGGCAACATGTGTTCCGGCAACCATTGGCAGAGCCACTGGCGCATGGCTTCGGTATCCGGCAGCGCGTCGCCCATCAGGGTTGCTGCCAACTGCGGGTTGGCCCCGGGCAACACCAGGGTGACGGCACGACTGACCGCCGGATGGCGTTCCAGGGCCACGTCGATCTCACTGAGTTCGATGCGGAAACCACGGACCTTGACCTGCTGGTCCATACGCCCGAGAAATTCGAGGCTGCCGTCGGGCCAATAACGGCCCTGATCGCCGGTGCGGTACCAGCGTTGCCCGGCGTGCTCGACGAAGCGTTGGGCGCTGAGATGCGTCAGGCCACGATAGCCCTGGGCAACCCCGGCGCCGCCGATCCACAACTCCCCCGCCACCCAGTCCGGGCAATCGCGGCCCTGGCTGTCGACGACTCGAAAGCTTTGGTTATCCAGGGGTTTGCCGTAGGGAATCGAGCGCCAGTGAGCCGGCACTTCGTCGACGTCCTGGACGTTGGACCAGATGGCCGCTTCAGTGGCGCCGCCGAGAGCGGCGAACCGGGCGCTTTCGCCGGCTGCCAATCGCAGGCGGCGTGGCAGGTCCAGCCCGACCCAGTCACCCGAGACCATCGCCAGGCGTAATCCGCTCAGGGCATTCGGCTCGCGGGCCTTGAGGGTCAGCATGTCGAGCAACGCCGGTACCGAGTTCCACAGGGTCACGCGCTGCTGGCGGATCAGCCGCAACCATTCGGACGGCTCCTTGCGCCGCGCATCCGCTGGCAGCACCACGGCGCCACCGACACTCAGCAGGCCAAACAGGTCGTACACCGACAGGTCGAAATCGAGGGCGGAAACCCCGAGCACACGGTCATCCGCGCCCACCTGATAACGCCGGTTGATCGCGGCGACGGTGTTCAACGCCGCCTGATGGGAAACCTCGACGCCCTTGGGTTCGCCGGTAGTGCCGGAGGTAAAAATCACATAGGCCAGTGCGTCCGGCGCCACCTCGATCGGTTGTTTCAGGGCCGTGGCCGAACGCGCCTGGGCCAGGTCCACCACTTGCAAGTCCGCCAGCCATACACCGCGATCACGGTGGGCCGTATCGGTGATCACCACTTTGGCTCCGGCGCGTTGATAGATCATGTCGCGACGGGCTGCCGGCTGTTCGATACCCACCGGCACATACACCGCGCCCGCTGCCAATATGCCGAGCACCGCAACGATTTGCGCCTGGCCTTTGGGCAAGGTGATCGCCACCGTATCACCCGGTTCAATCCCCCACTGGCGCAGGGCACCTGCCACTTGCAGGGCCTGGGCCGCCAGCTCGGCGTAACTCAACTCAGCGTCCTCGGTGATCAGTGCCACCCGCTGCGGATGCACCTGCGCCTGTTGGAAAAAGCCATCGTGCAGCAAGCCTTTGTCATAGGCCCAGGGCGTGTGGTTGACTACTGCACGGACCTCTTGCTGACCTTGGGGCAACGGCAGCGGCGCGGGTTGGCGCCAGTCACCGGTACACAGCCACGCCAGCAGGTCGCCATAGGCGGTGAACATTTCGTCCAGCAAACCTTCGGGGAACAGCGCATCTACCCCGTCCCAGTTGAGCAACAGGCCATCGGGCAGCGGATAGCTCTGGTGGTCAAGCCACACTTGGGGCGTTTGCGACAAGGCCCAGCCCGGTTCGCCCAGGTGCTGCCGGCAAGTGGCGTCGACAAACGCTTCGCCAAGGTTGCAGGCAAACACTACGGGGGCGCCGCCTTGCCGGGTGCGGGACAACTCACGCAGCACTTCCACACCGGGCCAGGCGCTGTGGGCGATGTCGCGGTGCAGTTGGCGTTGCAGGGCTTGCGCCTGCTGCGCGAAAGAACCCGCCTGGCGCTGGTCGATCTCCAGCAGCACCAGGTTGGAAAAATCCGCCAGCAGATGCGGGACGCAGGGGTGCAGCTCCTGGCGGTTGAACAGCGGCACGTTCAACAGGAAATGCTGGCTGGCGCTCCAGCGGCCCAGCACTTGGGTATAGGCGCAGCACAGCACGCTGGCCAGGGTCAGGCCGTGTTGGCGGGCCTGGTCTTCCAGGGCTCGCAACTGCGCGCGGCCGAGGCGCATCGCCAGGCGACGAAAACGCGGCGGGCCGAGGGATTGCGGCTCTTGTGCCAAGGGTAGTTGCGGGCCGTCGGGCAGGTCATCCAGGCGTTGCAGCCAGTAGTCCCGCGCGCCGGCATCGCTGGTTCGGGTGGCGCCGAGGTAGTGGGCAAAATCCCATTCCAGACGTGGCAGCTGCGCCTCTTGCCCGCTGTAGATCAGCGCCAGATCCCGCAGCAGTACGCTGATACTCAGGACGTCCGCCACCAGCAAATCGATGTTCAGGTGCACCCGGCTGCGGCCGTCGGGCAAGCGGCTGAGTTGCACATCAAACACCTCGCCTTGGCGCACATCCAGGCAGCGGTGGGCCAGGCACTCACGCAAGGCCAACTCATCCGGCCGTTCATGCACGGTCAACCCAGGCCACGGGCTGGTCGGCAGCACGCGCTGGCAAGTGGCGTTCGGGAAACAGGCGCGCAGCATGGGATGGCGTTGAGTCAGGCGCATCACCGCGCTTTCCAGGCGTTGGGCGTCGACCTGATACCCGTCCAGTTCCTGATACAGGTGACAGCCAACGCCCCCCAGCGGCATGGCCGGGTCGCGGCCAAACCAGTAAGCCTGCTGCAACGGTGTGAGGGCGAAATCGTTGTCGGTGGCGACGGGCTTTAGGTGCGTCGCCTGCCCGCGACGGCGGTCGATCAGCAACCACCAGGCTTCAAGGGTCGGCTGCTCAATCAGTTCGGCAAAGCTCACCTGCACACCTTCGCGGGCGAGCAAGGCCGGCAGGCGCATCATGCTCACCGAGTCCAGGCCCTGCTCGATCAGCGAGGCATCGGGCTCCAGGTCCTGGGGGGCATAGTCGAGCAACTGCGCGACACCGGCGCACAGCGCCTCGGGGCTGTGTGCGAGGCCGCCGGGTGCAGGATGAACGCATGCCAGTGATGGGTTATCGGTCATGGGGGACGGTCCTTTGGGGAACGATAGGGTCTGGGCGCAAGCGCCAGCGATTGATCGCTTCGCGCTCGTGGAACAACTCGCGGTAACGGCCGGGCGTGGCCATCAACGCGTCATGGCGGCCGACCTGGGCCAACTGGCCGTGGTCGAGCAGCAGAATCTGGTCGGCATGGGGCGCCAAGGTCGGTTTGTGGGTGACCAGCACCACCGTGTGCCGGCGGGCCAGTTGCAACAGGGTGCGATTGACCCGCGCCTCGCTGATGGCATCGAGGGCGGCGGTCGGCTCGTCCAGCAGGATCAGCGACGCGTCCTTGAGTAACACCCGCGACAACGCCAGGCATTGGCGCTCGCCACCGGACAGGCTGACGCCCTGCTCGCCCAGCACGGTGTGCCAGCCCTGGGGCAGGCGTTCGGCGAGGCGGTCGAGGCCGGTGGCGCGGGCGGCGTGCTGCCATTGCTCTTCGCTGGCGTCGGGCCGGCCCAGCAGCAGGTTGTCCAACAGGCTGCCCGGTAACGGCGGGCTGTCCTGGAACATCAAGGCGACCTGGGTATCTCGGGCCAGGGCCGACAGTTGCCGCAGGTCGACACCGCCGAGGTGAATCGCGCCACTGCTTACATCGCTGAAGCGCGCCAGCAGGCGCAACAGGCTGGACTTGCCGGAGCCGGACGCCCCCACCACCAGGTTCAGCGAACGCTCCTGCAACGTGAAGTCGATGCCTTGCAAGATCGCCTGGCCCTGGCGGACCAGTCCTACGTCCCGCACTTGCACGTCGTAACCCAGGGCAGGTTGGGGTTCGAGAGGTTCAGGCAACCCCGGCATCTGCAGCAGGTGGCGCAGGCGATTCAAGGCGTGGCGGGTCTGGCGCAACGTGGTACCGAGGTTGACCAGCGCGCCCATTGGCTCCACCAGGCAGGTGGCGAGAATCGCCAGCGCCAGGAACTTCGCCGCATCGAGGGTGCCACCCAACACGGCATACAGGCCGCATAACAGGATGGCGCTGTAGCCGGCCTGCAACACCACCGCCAAACCCAGCGCGGCGGGAAAAGTGCGCCAATGGGCGTGACGCTGTGCCTGTTGCTGCTGGGCCAGGGCCTCGGTGAGCAGGTCGAAGCCTTGCTCGGTGCGCCCGCTGGAGCGCAGCAACGGTTGCTGGCGCAGAAACTCCATCACCCGGGCCGCCGCTTCATTGGCTGCGGCTTCGCTCAGTGCTTCAGCTTGCCCGCCCCAGCGCACGCCCCAGTGGTACACCAGCACCAGCAACGGCAACGCGGCCAGTGCCGCCAACGCCATGGAGCGGTCGTAGAAAAACAGCGCCAGCAGGAGTGTCAAAGGCGTCAACAGCGCATTGGCCATTGGCTGCAAAAGGTGCGCCGGGGTGCTCATGATTTGCAGCACGGTGTGAGTCACCAGGCGATTCAGTTCAGCGCTGCGCCGCTCCACAAACCATTCCAGCGGCAGTTGCACCAGCTTGTCACCAATGCGTCGGTTCAACGCCTGGGCTGCTTCGGCACCGGCGCGATAGCCCGCCAGCTGGGCATACCGGCGCAGCCAGAGGCATAACAAGGCCATGCCGGTGAAACCGATGGCCCAGGCCCAGGGCGTGGTGTTGCCGAACCACTGGGCAAAGGCTATCGGCAACAACGCCAACGCTGCGCCCTGGGCCAACGCACTCAACGCCATCGCCATCAGCGCACGCCGCAACAAGCCGGCTTCACGGGGTTGCAGGCTGCGTAACAGCGCGCGAATCATGCCCGTGCCCTCTTCAGTGCGGCCGCCGAAAACTGCTCAGCGGCCCACAGCCCGGCGTAAGTGCCCTGCTGGTCCAGCAAGCCGTGATGCGTACCGCGCTCGACAATCCGCCCGCCTTGCAGCACGACGATCTGGTCGGCGTCCTGGATGCTGCTCAAGCGGTGGGCGATTACCAGCACCGTGCGGCCACGGGCCAGGCGAGACAGCGCCTGCTGGATCGCGGCTTCGGATTCAGGATCACTGGCGGCGGTGGCTTCATCGAGAATCAGGATCGGCGCTTCACTGAGCATCGCCCGGGCAATGCCCAGGCGTTGCACTTCACCGCCGGACAGTTGCACGCCGGCTCCGAGGACGGTGTGATACCCCTGGGGCAGCGCGAGGATGCGCTGGTGAATCTGCGCAGCCCGGGCGGCGGCTTCCACCTCGATTTGCGTGGCGTCGGGGCGCGCCAGGCGCAGGTTGTCGAGGACGCTGGTGCGCAGCAGGCGCACATCCTGGAACACAAAGGCGACCTGGCGATACAAGGTGGCGCTGTGCATGTCCCGCAGGTCGATACCACCGATACGGATCGCGCCGGCACTCACGTCGGCAAAGCGCGCAAGCAAAGTGGCCAGGGTGGATTTGCCGGCGCCCGAGTCGCCCACCAATGCGGTCAGCGTGCCGGGCGGTAGATCCAGGTCAATGTCATGCAGCACCTGCGTGCCGTCGGGGTAGCGAAAGTCCACGCCTTCAAAGCTCACCTGGCGGCCCTTGGGCTCGCGGGATTCGCGAGGTTGCGGCAACGTCGCGCTGTTGAGCACGGTGGCGATACGGCTGGCGGCCATGCGGCCCTGCACCAGTGCATCCGCGCCATGCCCTATGGCCGCAACCGGCGCTGCCAGGGCCGGCCCCAGCAGCAGGAACGGCAGCAGTTGCACCGGCATCAGCCAACCGCCAGCCACCAGCGACGCACCGCCCAACAGCACCAGGGCCAGCACCAGCAACGGCGAAAGCAGCACCTCGACACTCGCCCCAAGCCCGGCCCAGCGTTGGGCCCAGCAGGCAAAGAAACTGGCGAAACGTTCCACCGCACCGAAGAACTTTGACTGCACCCGATCGGCCCGGCCGAATGACTTGACCATGGCGATGCTCTGCACAAACTGCTGGGTGGCCAGGGACAGGTTGCCCAGCGCGGCGCCCAGTGCCTTCTGGTCATCCCGATAAGCCTGGGAGCGCAACGCCCGCAGGCGCCACAGCGCCAGCGCTGGAGGCAGCAGCACCACAACGGTCATCGGCACACTCACCGTCAGCAGGTACAACAGGCACGCCAGGGGCGCCACCAATGCGGCGGCGAGGTTGTTTGGCAAGTGCGCCACCAGTTGATGCAGCGCACCTACGTCGTCGAGCAAAACACGGTCGACTTTTTGCCCACCACGGGCGCTGAACCAAGCCAGCGGAACCCGCGCAAAATGCGCGGCCAGCCGTTGGCGAACCTGGCGTTGCAGGTCGCTGTCGGCCAGGTGGGTCATCTGCAAGGCGGCAGCCAGCCCGAGCATGCGCAACAGCAAAGCGCCCGCACCGGCCAACAACCACCAGAACCCATCGTGCAGATCGAGTTTTGCGTCCAGCAACAACGGCGCCAGCTCCGCCACCGCGATCAACGGCAGCAGGCCGATCAGGGTCGCCAGGGCTTGCAGCAGCATGGCGCCGATCAACCGGCCACGTACAGGCGCGAGCAGTTCACGCAGTGAGTCTTGATCAGCCACGGGCGGCGCTTCCCTCAGGTTGTTTTGCCCCGAAATACAGCTGCTGGATAGCCTCCCGCAGGTGCTTGCGGCTGACCTTGCCCACGCCGGTTTGCGGGAAACCGGGGATAAATTCGAAGCGGTCCGGCAGCTTGAAGGCCGCCAACCCTTGCTCACGCAGATGGCGCAGCAGTTCCGGCGGGCGCGGTGCCGTGCCACGGGGAATCACGAAGGCGCAGGTGCGTTCGCCGAGGTAGGCGTCCGGCATCGCCACCAAGGCCACATCGGCGACGGCAGGATGGCTGAGCAGGAGGTTTTCAACTTCTTCGGCGGCAATTTTTTCGCCGCCGCGGTTGATCACGTCCTTGTCGCGACCTTCGACCATCAGGTAGCCGTCGTCGGTGAGCATTACCCGGTCGCCGGTGCGGTAGAAACCGTCGGCGGTAAACGCCTGGGCGTTGTGCGCAGGGTGGCGGTAGTAACCGCGAATCGTGTACGGACCACGGGTCAGCAACTGGCCGACCTGGCCCTGCGGCACGTCCTGTTCGTTGTCGTCCACCACCCGGATTTCGTCGGCCAGGGACATGGGTTTGCCCTGGGTATGCAGGACTCGTTGCGGCGGGTCGTTGGGGTCGGTATAGCAAATCAGCCCCTCGGCCATGCCGAACACTTGCTGCAAGCGGCAGCCGAGGGTGGGTTCCACGCGGCGGGCAGCCTCGAAGCTCAGTTTGGCGCCGCCGACTTGCAGCAGTTGCAAGCCTGGCAGGCCCTGCCCGCGCGCCTGGGCGGCATCCAGCCAGACCAGCACCAGTGGCGGCACCAGCGCGGTATGGGTCACGCGTTCATGCTCGATCAGGGCGAAGCAGGTTTCGGCGCTTGGCGAGGCGCTCAACACCACGCGGCCGCCCATCAGCAAGGTGCCCATGAACCCCGGGCAGCACATGGGAAAGTTATGGGCCATGGGCAGCGCGGCGAGATACACCGTGGCGTCGGTCAGGCCGCAACGTTCGGCGCTGGTCCGCACGTTGTAGAGGTATTCATTGTGGCGACGCGGGATCAGTTTCGGCACGCCGGTGGAGCCACCGGACAACTGGAAACACGCGACGGCATCCGCGGGCGGCGCAGAAAAGGTCGGCTGCGGGTCGTCCAGATAAAGGTCTTCGAGCGCGATGAATTCTTCAGCCTCACCGGCCACGATCACCCACGCAAGGTCGCCATGGGCTGCCTTCAAGCCACGGGCCATGCCCCGATAATCAAAACCTGCCGTGACGTCAGCGCAGAGGTATGCCCTGGCCTGGGCAAACTCGCAGAAGCGGCCGATTTCCAGATGACGATGGGCCGGTAACGCAAAGATTGGCCGTACGCCGAGGCGATACAGGGCGAAGCACACTTCGACAAAACCCACGCAGTTCGGCAGTTGCACCACCACGTTGTCCCCTGCCACCCACCCCAGCCGGGAGAACCCGCCGGCCAGTTGATCGACCCGTTGATCCAGTTGGCGATAGCTCACCCGCAGCGTTCCATCGGTGATCGCTTCACGCTCGCCAAAGGTGCGGGCGGCGTTGCGCAGCAGGTCGCCAAAGGTCTCGTCGCGCCAATAGCCTGCGTCGCGGTAACATTGGGCAAACGCTTCGGGCCAATCGGGGCAGTCGTCAATGATAGTCATGGGGTCTCCAGAGTTTTTTTCGGCAATAAGGGGCCGATGCCGTGAACAAAAGGCCTGCGGGGCAAGGGTGAAAAAGGGCTAGGGAGAATGGGTCATTGAGCGGTTCATCCATGAGTC
The DNA here is from genome assembly GCF_052682255.1 of Pseudomonas sp. 32A. Taxonomy (NCBI): domain Bacteria; kingdom Pseudomonadati; phylum Pseudomonadota; class Gammaproteobacteria; order Pseudomonadales; family Pseudomonadaceae; genus Pseudomonas; species Pseudomonas sp. 32A. The sequence goes on from NZ_JBQYLY010000001.1 coordinate 6,533,289, forward strand.
GCCAAGGGCTGCGGAAATGAGAGTGATTATTAATAGGCAAAAGCCGCAGCACGGCAACCGGCAGGACATTCGTTTGCGCGGCTTTTTCTTTTGATTGCGCTACAGCGTGAGTTTCTGCGGCCTGCAGCGATGAGGCGTGGTCCGGGCTTTCGGCTAAAGGATAATCATTCTTAATTACAAGTAAGAAATTTCCTGCTAGCGTATGCCCCTCTTTTCCGGTTCACAGGGAGTCCGCCATGCTCAGCCCACACGCTGCGCCGCTACCGACCCAAAGGGATTTCACCCTCAATTTTCCCAACACTTTGAACACGGGTGCCGCCACCGTCGTGCCGGAAATCACCCTGTCCGCCGGGACTGTGTTGATGGACAGCCAGATGTGGATGCAAGAGCCGCTGTGGCAAGGTTTGAAGATCATCCTGGTGCTCAGCGGCCAGCTCAATTGCCGGGTCGAAGGCCAGCAGGAAGTGGAGATTCGCGGGCCGACCCTGTGCGCCGTGGCCAACCAGGGTGAACATTGTGGCGATCACCTGTTCGCCAGTGGTGTGCCGGTGCGTTACACCACCGTGCAGTTGGATTTCCCATCGATCCGCAGTGTTGGCCTTGAGCCTGAGCGCCTGCTGGATAAACGCGGCGGCGGGCCGATGATGTTCTGCCAGCCCGCAAGCAAACCGTTGCTCGCCCTTGCCCAACAGATTTTCACCTGCCCGTTGCAGGGCCCTGCCCGCTCCTTCTATCTGGGCGGCAAGGCCCTGGAGCTGACAGCACTGGGGGTGGAAGGCATTCTCGCGCAAACCGAGTCGCGCCCGGTGCAGGACGCCCATTGCAACTCAGCGGACATCGAACGCATACATGCCGCCCGCGACCTGTTGCTCGGTTCGTTGCAGGCTTCGCCGTCATTGGCCGAGCTGTCTCGCGCAGTCGGCCTCAACCCGCGCAAATTGACGGCGGGCTTTCGTCAGGTATTCGGCACCAGTGTCTATGTGTACTTGCAGGAACAGCGCCTGGCCGAAGCCTATCGCCTGCTCGCCAGCGGTGAGACCAATGTGTCCAGCGCCGCGTACCGCGTGGGTTACAGCCCGGCGCATTTCTCCACGGCGTTTCGCAAGCGTTTCGGTGTTTCGCCCAAGGCGTTGCGCTGAGGGTTTTGCGAAAGTTCCTGCCCCGCCCCGCAAACGAAAGAAATGGTCGCTCGACCCAAAGCAATAGCCCTGCGTTACACCACCTGGATGAGATACGTTTGCATTCGCATTGAATACCTCATCATGGAGTGAAGCATGGGCACCCGCGTTCTGTACCGAGACACCCCAGGTTTGCCAGTCGATACCGCTGTTCCGCTCTTGAAAGCCCATCGCAAGCCCTTGGCAACCCTGATCCATGGCGTTGCCCTGGGCCTGTCGCTGACCCAGATGAACCTTGTGCAGGCTGCCGAGGCGGACACCGATCACGCCCTGGTGCTCGACAGCAGCGTGGTCACCGGGACCCAGGCCGACAGCCCCACCGGACAACAGGCCGGCTACGTGGCCAAGCGTAGCCTCAGCGGGACCAAGACCGACACCGCCCTCAATGAAATCCCCCAGTCGATCTCCGTAGTGACCCGCGACCAGATGGACGCGCAGCAAGTGCAATCGGTGAGCGAAGCGTTGCGCTACACCGCCGGCGTGCAGGCCAACACCACCGCCGCCAGCCAGCGCTTCGACTACCTCTCGATTCGCGGCTTTGACGTGACCAGCACGGGCATGTTGCGCGACGGCTTACGTGGCACCACCACCCAGGCCTGGCCAAAAGCCGAAGCCTATGGCCTGGAACGCATCGACGTGCTCAAGGGCCCGGCCTCGGTGTTGTTCGGCCAGAACGCACCGGGCGGTGTGGTCAACCAGATCAGCAAGCGGCCACTGGACCAGCCGTTCCATGAAGTGCAGCTCCAGGGCGGCAGTTTCGACCGCGCCCAGGGCCAGTTTGACTTCAGCGGGCCACTGGATGACCAGGGGCAATTCCTCTATCGGCTGGTGGGCCTGGAGCGCAGCAGCGGCACCCAGTTCGATCACATCAAGGACGACAAAACCTTCATCGCGCCGTCGTTTACCTGGCGGCCGAACGACGACACCAGCCTGACCGTACTGGCCGATTACTCTGAGGATGAATTCGGCGCGCCCCGGGTGTTCCTGCCGACGGTGGGCACGCTCAAGCCGAACCCGAATGGCAAGGTCAAACACAACGTCTTTCTCGACGAGCCGGGGCTGGACAATGGCCGCACGCAATACTCACTGGGCTACCTGTTGGAGCACCGGATCAACGATGTGTGGAGCCTGAATTCCAGCGCACGTTATGGCCACGTCAACCTGCTGACCAACACCGCCAGCGGCATGTCCCTGGCGCCGGACCTGCGCACGTTGAACCGGGCGGCCTACCGCTTCCGCATCGTCGGCGACGTGTACTCCCTGGACAACAATGCCCAGGCCCGCTGGAACCTTGGCGAGGTGCAGATGGTGTCGCTGCTGGGGATCGATTACCGGCGCACCCGTGAAGACTATTACCTCAACGGCGGCGCGGCATCGTCGATCGACATCTACAACCCGGTGCACGGGGGTGTGTTCGCGCCGAACACCCCGTTCGCCAGCACCTTGCAGCGCGCCGACCAGACCGGGCTCTACGCCCAGCAGCAGATGACCTTCAACGACCGTTGGGTACTGACCGTCGGCGGTCGCCAGGATCATTCGAGTGCGCGCACCGACAACCGCCTGACCGACACCGGGCGGAAGCAGGACGACAACAAGTTCACCTACCGTGCAGGTCTGGTTTACCTGGCCGACAACGGCCTGTCGCCGTACATCAGCTACGCCACCTCGTTCGACCCGGTGCTCGGCACTGATTTCTACGGCACCAGCTTCAAACCGAGCACCGCCAAACAGTCGGAAGTCGGCATCAAGTACCAGCCGCCCGGCATCGACAGCTACATCACCCTGTCGCTGTTCGACCTGACCCAGCAGAACGTCAAGACCACCGACCCGAGCAACCCGCTGAACAGCGTGCAGACCGGTGAGGTCAACGTGCGCGGCGTGGAGCTGGAAGGCAAGGCCAGCCTCGCAAAGGGCCTGGACCTGCTGGCAACCCTGACCTACAACGACGCCGAAGTCAGCAAGAGCAACAACCCGCTGGAAAAAGGCAACCGCCCCACCGACACCCCGGAAAAAATGGCGTCGTTGTGGGCTGACTACACCCTGCCGTTTGGCCCGCTGACCGGCTTGGGATTTGGCGTCGGCGTGCGCTATATCGGCTCCACCGAAGCCGATGCCGCCAACACCTTGAGCGTGCCCTCCTACACCTTGCTCGACGCGGCGGTGCACTACGATTTCGACAAGCTGATCCCGGCGGCCAAGGGCCTGCGCCTGGCGGTGAATGCCACCAACCTGACCGACAAGCACTATTACGAAGGCTGCTCCCTCTCCAGCTGCAGTGCCGGGTATGACCGCAGTGTCATCGCCAGCCTGCGCTATCGCTGGTAACTGCCATGCGTGGCTGGTGGCTTCGTGTGCATCGATGGCTGGCGCTGAGCGTCGGCCTGCTGCTGGCGCTGATTGGCTTGAGCGGTGCGCTGCTGGAACTCAAGGGGCCGATCCTGCGCTGGGAGGTCGGCAGCCAGGCCTTGGACCTGGCTCCGGTTGAACACGGCGCACTGCTGGATGACGCGCAGTGGATCAGCGCGGCACTGGGTGCCTACCCGCAATTCCAGAAAGTCTTTGGCGCCGCAAAACCGCGCCAGGGTTTCCTGGAATCGGACAACGCGATCGTCTTCGGTGCCCTGAAGGATCGGCCCGGCATCGGCATTGCGATGATCGATCCCTACAGTGCCGAGCCACGGGCATTTTTTGTGTTCGATGACCTGTGGCTGGCGAAGCTGGTGGCGCTGCACCGGGCACTGCTGTTGCCGCCACCCATTGGCGCCATAGCTCTGTTTGCCTGTGGCCTGGTGCTGCTGGGCTCTGTGGGCAGCGGCCTGTACCTGTGGTGGCCGGGGCGGCGCAGCTGGTGGAAAGCCGCCAGCTTGCGCCCGGGCAGCCAGGGCCTGCGCCGCCTGCGGGAATGGCACAACGTCGCAGCTGCCTGGCTGTGCCTGCCGTTGGCGGTGATTGCCGGCAGCGGCGCCTGGCTGGCCCGGCCCGACTGGTTCTTCGCCAACCCCGCCGCGATCAAACCGCTGTTCTCCGCCGCCCACGGCCACCTGTTGCTCGGGTTGCCCGGCGCGGCCCTGGCCTTTCTCTGCGGCCTGGCATTGCCGCTGCTCTATCTCACCGGGCTGTTGTTGTGGTGGCGCAAACGCGTCCGCCACGTGCGCCCAACTGTTCAAGGAAACCTTTCATGAAACACCCTCTGTTGTTGCAACGCAGCCTGCTGCTCGGTCTTGGCCTGTTGATGAGCGGCCTGGCCTGCGCCCACACCGTCACCGACCTGGCGGGCCGCAAGGTCGACGTACCGGACAAGGTCTCGCATATCCTGCTGGGTGAAGGCCGGATGATCTACTCGCTGTCGCTCCTTGAAGGCAAGAACCCGTTTACCCGCATCGCCGGCTGGCAAGGGGATTTTCGCGGCCTGGACGTGCAGGGTTACGCCGCGTTCCAGAAGCACTTTCCCGAAGCCGACAACGTACCGTTGGTAGGCGGCACCTCCGCCGAGACCTTCAGTGTGGAAAAGGCCCTGGCGGTACACCCGGACCTGGCGATCATGGCCTTGAGCGGCGGCCATGGCCCGAGCCCCGACAGCGAGGCGGTCAAGCAGCTGGAAGCGGCCGGCGTGGCGGTGATATTCGTCGACTTCAGCGACCATCCGCTGAGCAACACGGTGCCGAGCATGCGCCTGCTGGGCAAGGCCCTGGACCGTAATCAACAAGCCGAGGACTACATCGCGTTTTACCAGGCCTCGCTGGCCAAGGTCACCGATACCCTGGCCAAGGCCGGGACGGTAAAACGGCCGAAGATCTTCATCGACATGCTCGCCGGCCTGCAGGATTGCTGTGGTTCGCCGGGCACCGGCAACTTCGGGGAAATGATCAAGCTCGCGGGTGGCCAGAACATCGCCGACGGGCGCATTCCCGGCCCGATCGGCACATTGAACGTCGAATACATTCTGTCCAGCGACCCGGATGTGTACGTCGCCACCGGCGTGTTCGGCCACGGCCAGGGCGGTGTGACCCTCGGCTATTCGGCCACGCCGCAGCAGGCCAACGACAGCCTCAAGCAAGTGTCTCAGCGCGCGCCGCTGAATGAACTGCGGGCGGTACGCGAAGGCAATGTGCATGGCCTCTGGCATATCTTCTATGACTCGCCGGAACACCTGATTGCGGTGCAGGCCCTGGCCAAGTGGCTGCATCCTGAGTTGTTCGCCGACCTGGATCCGGAACAGACCCGAGCTGAACTGTACCGGCGCTTTATGCCGATTCCCGCCAGCGGCGTATTCACCACGAGCCTTGTGCCGTGACGCAGGTGCAAGCCTGTGCGAGCGCCGATGGCGCAGGTGAGCGCTATCGCCACCGCCATGGACGACGGGTATTGCTGTTGTCGGCACTGGCGTTGGCATTGGTGGTTTCCCTGGCGGTGGACATCACCACCGGGCCTTCCGGCATGAGCCTGACGCGCCTGTTGCAAGTGCTGTGGGACCCGGCTTCGATGCCGCGGGTGGAGGCGGTGATCGTATGGAATGTGCGCCTGCCCTACGCGTTGATGGCGGTACTGGTGGGCGCGGCACTGGCCCTGGCCGGCGCCGAAATGCAGACGGTGCTGGATAACCCGCTGGCCAGCCCGTTCACCCTCGGCGTTTCCGCCGCCGCCGCCTTCGGTGCAGCCCTGGCCATTGTGCTCGGGCTGGGCATTCCTGGCGTGCCGGCGCAGTACCTGATTTCGGCCAACGCCTTTCTGTTCGCACTGGCATCGGTGGCATTGCTGTATCTGTTGGCACGCTGGCGTGGGTTTGGGGTGGAGAGCCTGGTGCTGTTCGGGATTGCCCTGGTGTTTGCGTTCAATGCGCTGGTGGCATTGCTGCAGTTTGTGGCGAGCCAGGACAGCCTTCAGCAACTGGTGTTCTGGACCCTGGGCAGCCTGGCCCGGGCGTCCTGGGAAAAGCTCGCGATCCTCGCTGCCGCGTTGTTGTTGTGCCTACCGTTTTCCCTGCGTCAGAGTTGGGCGTTGACTGCCCTGACCCTGGGCGAGGAACGCGCCCGCAGTTTCGGGATTGATGTCGGCCGCCTGCGGGTGCTGTCGTTGCTGCGCATCAGCCTGCTGTCGGCGCTGGCGGTTTCGTTTGTCGGCACCATCGGTTTTATCGGGCTGATTGCTCCGCATATCGCGCGGCTGTTGGTGGGTGAAGATCACCGCTTGTTCCTGCCAGCGAGCGTGCTCAGCGGTGGCTTGATCCTGTCGATGGCGTCGATTGCCAGCAAGGCGCTGATGCCCGGCGTGTTGATTCCGGTGGGGATTGTCACCGCACTGGTGGGAATTCCGTTTTTCATGGCGATTGTGATGCGTAACCGCCGAGGTGCTCTGTGACCGGATTAAGCACACAAGCATTGAGCATGCACTACGGCAGTCGCAGCGTGCTGCAGGACATTCATCTGCCGGCGTTACTGCCCGGCACCATCACCGCGCTGATCGGCCCCAACGCTGCCGGCAAGTCGACCTTGTTGCGTGGCATCGCCGGGCTGCACAAGGCGCACGGCCAGATCTGGCTGGAGGGTGTCGATCTCAATCGCCTGCCGCAAGTCGAGCGCGCGCAACAAGTGGTGTACCTGCCTCAGAGCCTGCCGGAGCGTACGCGCCTGTGCGCCTTCGAAGCGGTACTGAGTGCGGCCATGGCCGGCCATCGCGGCGCGGGTTTTGCGCCTGGGCGGCCGAGCCCGACGGTGCTCAAGGGCGTGGAAAAAATCCTCGCCGACCTCGATCTGACCGCCCTCGCCGACCGCCCGATCGATGCACTTTCCGGTGGCCAGCGCCAACTGGTGGGCCTGGCCCAGGCCCTGGTGCGCCAGCCTCGGGTGTTGCTGCTGGACGAACCCACCAGCGCCCTGGACCTGTATCACCAGTGCCAAGTGGTGGAAGCCATCACCCAGGCCACCCGCGAACGCAACCTGATCACCCTGGTGGTGGTGCACGACATCAACCTCGCCCTGGGTTTCAGTGATCAGGTGGTGGTGTTGCACAACGGTCAGTTGGCCGCTGCCGGGCCACCGCAAGTGGTGATCAATCAGGCGTTGCTGAAAAACGTCTATGGTGTGAGTGGCCGCCTGGAACAGGTGCATGGCCGCCCGCTGGTGATGGTGGATGCACGACTGCCCTTTTCTCCTGCCCTTGGATAACCGATGAACAGCTCCCAAGACGCTGCACTCGCGACTTTGCACACTGACCGCCCATTCAACCTGAGGCCGCTGCTGTTGGCCAACATGGCCTGCACCATGGCGATGATGGCATTTGTCTCGCTGATTGGCCCGATCGCTCGGGTGCTTGGCCTGGCCACCTGGCAGGCAGGTGCGGCGGTCACCGTGTCCGGGGTGATCTGGATGCTTCTGGCGCGTCCATGGGGCCAGGCCAGTGACCGACTGGGCCGGCGCCGTGTGCTGCTGCTGGGCACCGGTGGTTTCACCCTGGCCTACTGGGCGCTGTGCGTGTTTATCGATGCGTCCCTGCAACTGTTGCCGTCGGCCATGTTGGCGTTTATCGGGCTGATTCTGGGGCGTGGCCTGATCGGCGTGTTCTACGCTGCGATACCGGTGGGCGGCTATGCGCTGGTGGCCGACAACATTGAGCCTGAGCACCGCGCCAAGGCCATGGCTTCCCTGGGCGCCGCCAACGCCTGCGGCCTGGTGCTGGGCCCGGCGATTGCTGCGCTGTTGGCGCGTCACAGCCTGAGCCTGCCGTTTTATGCGATGGCGGTGTTACCGCTGTTGGGATTCTTGTTGCTGCTGGCCAAATTGCCGCGCCAGGAGTTGCACCTCAAGCAGCCGCCCAAGCCGGTCAACCTCTCGGACCCACGCCTGCGTCGACCGCTGGTGGTGGCGTTTGTCGCGATGCTGTGTGTGTCGATCGCGCAGATAACCGTGGGTTTTTTCGCGTTGGATCGCTTGAAGATGAACCCGGCCGATGCGGCACAAACCGCCGGTATCGCCCTGACCATGGTCGGGCTGGCGTTGATCTGTTCGCAACTGGTAGTGCGCAAACTGGAGTGGCCGCCGCTGCGGATGATTCGCATCGGTGCGGTGGTGTCAGCCCTGGGATTTGCCGGCAGTATGTTCGCTGATACGGCCTGGATCCTGTGGCTGTGCTTTTTTGTGTCCGCGGCCGGCATGGGCTGGATCTTCCCGTCTTTCGCGGCGCTGGCGGCGAATGCGGTGGATGCGTCGGAGCAAGGCGCCACGGCAGGTTCGGTGGGTGCGGCCCAAGGCCTGGGCGTGGTGGTCGGGCCGTTGGCCGGGACCTTGATCTACGCGATCGAACCCCGCCTACCCTACCTGGTGGCGGCGGCGCTGCTGCTATTGATCGCGTGCTGGCCGGCGGCACGGCAACCGGGTAACACCCCAGGTTGAGCTACCTGTTATTTCTGACAGTAGACGTCGACCCCTGAAAAGCCTCTCATAAAGCGCGTGGCCACAGCATTAGCTGAGGCCACCTACCTTTTCTGGAGACAAGCACCATGAGCGACGACCTGAATGACTTGACGACATTTACTGACAGAAACTGGAATGGCTGGCACCCGGACCGCCCAGACACCGCAAAGCTTGAGCCACGGACGCCTGGGAACGATCACGAGTTCTACCTCACCAATGCATCCGATGCGGTTCACGAAATGGGTATCTCAAAGTCCTACTCATTCATAAAAGGCATTGAATACACGGTGATATTTGAATACCGGACCCTATCGGAAACAAACATCACCGTGTTGGCGGGAAATCTAGAGCAAGCGGTCGGGCCACACCCACCGTCTCCCGGCTGGACGCGCCTGACTGTGCCCCTGCCATACCTGACAGAGCACGGGGGTACTCACCCAATCTCGATCAGATTCTGGTCAAGAAGTGCAGGCAGCGAACCCCATCGCTACGACTTGGACAACATTCTTGTCAGGTCGATTCCGGATTGACCTGCAAGGTCGCGGGCCCTACAAAATCCGATACAACAACCGCTCGATCCGCACCCGGCTGACCCGACGCAAGAATTTGCCGACGGCCGCCGGGTACTCCACCAGGGTTTCCAACTGCTGATAGCGCTCAATACGCGAGGTGTGCTGGAAAATCTCGGCAAGCTCGGTGCGCCGTGGCCCTACCCACTCCCCCTTCGGATCATCGATCAGCAAGGCGTTTTCCAGGTCGAGGCGAAACGCTCGCGGGTTGATGTTGTTGCCGGTCAGCAAGGTGTAGCGCTGGTCGACCCACATGCCCTTGAGGTGATAGGTATTGTCGCCGTCGCGCCACAGGTGCAGGTTCAACTGGCCGCTGTCGATCATGCGCTGGTGGCGCTTGGCGAAGCGACGCAGGCTGATTTCGTAGAGGTACGGCAGCGCGGCGATGACCTTGAACGGCTCGCTCGGCGGGATGTAGAAGTCGTTGGCGGTCTTGTCGCCGACAATGATGTCGATCTTCACCCCGCGCGCCAGGGCGCGGTTGATTTCCCGGGTCACCGGCAGCGGCAGGTTGAAGTACGGCGTACAGATAGTCAGCTGATGCTGGGCGCTGGCAATCAGCTCGCAGATCACCCGGCTCAGGGGGTTGTTCTTGCACACGCCCAACAACGGACTGACCGTCAGGTTGCCGTTGGGCAGTTGCCCCGCCGAGGTGTCATACACCGCGTGTTTGAGGCGGCTGCGCAGGTCGCCGATGTCGTTGCGCAGGCTGCGAGTGGTCGGCGGGTTGGGCAGGTCCAGGCGATGCACCGCCTTGGCGGCCACCAGGCCGTGCTCCACCAGGTGCTGCATCGAGTCGGCCAGCGCCTTGTTGTGGATCAGGTGATAACGGTCATAGCGGTACTTGTCGAACTTGTGCAGGTACACGTTATTCAGGCTGGCGCCGCTGTACAGCACGCTGTCATCGATTACAAAGCCCTTGAGGTGCAGCACGCCGAACAGTTCGCGGGTTTGCACCGGCACGCCGTACACCGGCACTTCGGTGCTGTGGGACTGGGTCATGGCCTGGTACCAGGCGCTGTTGCCCGGTTGCTTGCCGGCACCGATCAAACCGCGCTGGGCCCGCAGCGAGTCGACCACCACCACAATATCCAGCCCGGGCCGGGCGGCCTTGGCAGCGTGCAACGCGTCGTAGATCTCTTGCCCCGCCTCATCCTGCTGCAGGTACAACGCCACGATGTAGATGCGCTGGGTGGCCTGGGAAATTTTCTCCAGCAGGCAACGGCGGTACTCGGCGGCGCCGGACAGCACCTCGATAGCGTCGGGCGTGAGGGGAAAACCGCGCAGCTTGGGCAACAGGGAGCGTTTGAATAACGACGGCATAGGGCTCGCAATGGGTCGAATCCGAAGGACTCCAGAGCTTACACCATGGGCTGGCTCAGGTCTTCCCGCCTAGGGTTAAAAATAATTAATTGACCAAGGAGAACGATCGTTCTACTGTAGTTTGCATGAACGATATCACTCGCGACATTATCCTCGACGTTACCGAAAAGTTGATCTACCGAAATGGCATCGCTGCCACCGGCATGGATCTTCTGGTGAAAACCGCCGGCGTCTCCAGAAAGAGCGTCTACCGCTACTTCGCCAACAAGGACGAACTGGTGATTGCCGCCCTGCAACGCCGCGACGAGCGCTGGATGCAGTGGCTGCGCAACGAAGTTGAACACCACGTCACCACGGGCGAGCGCCTGCTGGGTGTGTTCAGCGCGTTGAAAACCTGGTTCGGCTCCGAGGACTTTCGCGGCTGCGCCTTCATCAACACCAGCGGCGAGACCGGCGACCCGCAAGACCCGGTCCGCCTGCTGGCCAAGGCCCATAAACAGAAACTGTTCGAGTACGCCCTTGAACTGTGTCAAGCACATGGCACCCCCGACCCGGAACGCCAGGCCGCGCACCTGCTGATCCTGATTGATGGCGCCATTACCGTTGCCCTGGTGATGGGCGACACCACCGCTGCCGATAATGCGCAAGCCATGGCGCGCACTTTATTGCAACTTTGACCTGACTTTTAAACCTGTGAAGGAGCCGTCCCATGTCATCCACTGCTGAAATACGCCCGCCGTTGCCGCCGTTTACCCGTGAGTCGGCGATTGAGAAAGTTCGCTTGGCCGAAGACGGCTGGAATTCCCGGGACCCGCAACGGGTATCCCTGGCCTATACCCTGGATACTCAATGGCGCAACCGCGCCGAGTTCGCCCACAACCGCGAAGAAGCCAAAGCCTTCCTGACCCGCAAATGGGCCAAGGAACTGGATTATCGGTTGATCAAGGAGTTGTGGGCGTTTACCGGCAACCGCATTGCGGTGCGTTATGCCTATGAGTGGCATGACGACTCCGGCAACTGGTTCCGCTCCTACGGCAACGAGAACTGGGAGTTTGATGAGAACGGCTTGATGGCGAACCGGTTTGCCTGCATCAACGACATGCCGATCAAGGAAAGCGAGCGCCAGTTCCACTGGCCGCTGGGGCGGCGTCCGGATGAGCATCCGGGGTTGTCAGAGCTCGGGCTGTAAACAACAACCTGTAGGAGCGAGCTTGCTCGCGATGGACGTTAACGATAACGCGGGGAGCCTGGCCCCCCGCGTCGTCCTCAGGTTTTTCGCGAGCAAGCTCGCTCCTACAGTTGAACGGTTGTCAGTCCTGGTTCAAACCCACCCGATACAACACACCCTTATCTTCATCCGTCAGCACATACAGGTAGCCATCCGGCCCCTGCCGCACATCGCGGATCCGCGCTTTCAACCCGCCGAGCAAGCGCTCTTCGTGGATAACCTTGTCACCGTCGAACTGCAAGCGAATCAACTCCTGGCTCACCAGTGCACCAATAAACACGTTGTGCTGCCAGGCCTTGAACCGGTCGGCGTCGTAGAACGCCATGCCACTCACGCCGGGGGATTTCTCCCAGACATGGTGCGGCGGCACTGTGCCTTCGGCGGTCTTGCCCTTGGCCTCGGGAATCGGCGTCAGGGAATAGTTGATGCCGTGGGTCGCCAGTGGCCAGCCGTAGTTTTTCCCTCGTTCAATGATATTGATCTCATCCCCGCCACGCGGGCCGTGTTCGTTTTCCCAGAGTGTGCCGCTCCACGGGTTCAATGCCGCACCCTGTGGGTTACGCTGGCCGTAGGACCAGATTTCCGGCCTCACGCCTTCCTGGCCGACGAAGGGGTTGTCTTCGGGTATACGACCGTCCGGGAAGATCCGCACAACTTTGCCTTGCAGCTTGTCGAGGTCCTGGGCGGTGGGTCGGTCGTTGTTTTCCCCCAGGGTCACGAACAGGTAACCATCGCGGTCAAACACCAGCCGTGAGCCGAAGTGGTTGCCCGTGGACAGCTTGGGCTCCTGGCGCAGGATCACCTTGAAGTCCTGCAGGCCACTCAGGTCATCGCTCAAGCGCCCGCGCCCGACGGCGGTGCCGGCCGTGCCGTTCTTGCCACCGCCTTCGGCGTAGGACAGGTACACCAGGCGGTCCTCCTGGAAGTCCGGTGACAGGACCACGTCCAGCAAACCGCCCTGCCCTTTGGCAAATACTTCAGGCACGCCCGTCAGAGGCGCGGACAGCTTGCCGTCCGGGCTGACAAACCGCAGGTTGCCGGGACGTTCGGTGACCAGGAAGCCTTGTTTGTCCGGCAGGAAGGCCACGGCCCAGGGATGATCCAGGCCCTTGGCAATCGGGGTGACGGTGATGCTCCCCTGCTCGCTGGGGAACTGTTGGGTGTCGGCCGCCGAAACGGGCAGCGTCAGGGGCAGCAAGGCAGCGGCGCAGAAGGTCGCCAGGAGGGTTTTGCGTAGAAACATACGGTGGGTTTCCTTGTCGTTTTTACACACTCAATCGCCACGATTGCCATTGGCGTCGCGGGTGGGAGCTTTGGGCTGGATGGCCGGCGGGGTCTGTGGGCTGTCACGGCGCTGGACGCTATTGCCGATGCCGCCGTTTTGCAGGGTCGGTGGCCGCTGCGCCGGTGGGATGTAGGTACCCCGCGCAGCAGGCGCGTTGGGCTGGGTGCCCTGCATGCTGTTGGGGTTGGCTTGGTGAATCGGGCCGTTGTAGGGGTTGTTGCTGCTGCCGGGCAGGTTTTGTGCCTGTGCCAGCGAACTCAAGGCCAGGCCCATCGCCAATACCGCAAGATGACGCAAACGGGTGTTCATGACAAAGCCTCTCTGGGCGCGAGTAATACGTGCTTTCGATAACACGCTACGCCTTGGGTTCGGCTTTGGTAACTAAATAGTTTCTCATCAGGTGTAACACGATCTGTCTAAAACCCCGGTGCCAGCCGGCTGGCCAGGGAAACTTTTGCCGAAACCGCCGTGTCACCTGAAGACCCCTACATCTTCAGGAAAACCGACATGCCAAGGGCTATCTGGAAAGGCGCAATCAGTTTTGGCTTGGTACACATCCCTGTATCGCTGGTCTCGGCCACGTCCTCCCAGGGCGTCGACTTCGACTGGCTGGACAAACGCAGCATGGACCCGGTGGGTTACAAGCGCATCAACAAGACCACCGGCAAGGAAGTCACCAAGGAGAATATCGTCAAGGGTGTGGCCTACGAGAAAGGTCGCTACGTGATCCTCAGCGAAGACGAAATCCGCTCGGCCCACCCCAAGTCCACCCAGACCATCGAAATCATCGCATTTGTGGCCAGCGACCAGATCCCGTTGCAGAACATCGACACGCCCTACTTCCTGGCGCCCGACAAACGCGGTGGCAAGGTCTATGCGCTGCTGCGGGAGACCCTGAAGAAAACCCGCAAGGTCGCCCTGGCCAACGTGGTGCTGCACACCAAGCAGCACCTGGCGGCGCTGATGCCGCTGGAGTCGGCACTGGTGTTGGTAATGCTGCGCTGGCCCGCTGAAGTGCGCGGCCTGGACGAGCTGGAACTGGGCAGTGACGTGACCAAACCCACCCTGGCCAAGGGCGAACTCGACATGGCCAAGCGGTTGGTGGAAGACATGAGCGCCGACTGGAAGCCCGAAGAATATCGCGACAGTTTCCAGGAAAAGATCATGGCGTTGGTGGCGAAGAAGGCCAAGGCCGGCAAGATCGAAGACGTGGAATCCAGCGAGGGTGAGGATGAGCGCAAATCAGCCGATGTGATCGACCTGACGGAACTGCTCAAGCGCAGTCTGGCAGGCAAGAGCCCGGCGAAGAAACCTGCCGCGAAAAAAACCCGCAAGGCTTCATGAGGTAGACCGCCATGGCCAAGCCCCTGAGTGAATACAACGCCAAGCGCGACTTCGATATAACCGCCGAACCTGCAGGCAGTGCGCCTCGAGGCAGGAGCCGGGCCCAGGCCTTGACCTTCGTGATTCAAAAGCACGATGCGCGCAACCTGCATTACGACTTTCGCCTGGAACTCGATGGCGTACTCAAAAGCTGGGCGGTGCCCAAGGGGCCGAGCCTGGACCCAAGCCAGAAGCGCCTCGCGGTGCATGTGGAAGACCATCCATTGGGCTACGGCAGTTTCGAGGGCAGCATTCCCGCCGGCCAGTACGGCGCGGGTGACGTGATTGTCTGGGATCGCGGCGTGTGGCAGCCCCACGACGACCCGGGCAAAGCCTACGCGGCCGGCAAGCTGAAATTCACCCTGATCGGCGAAAAGCTCGCCGGCGACTGGACGCTGGTGCGCACCCGACTCAAAGGCAGCGGCGACAAGGAGCAATGGCTGTTGATCAAGGAAAACGATCAACAGGCGCGCCCGTTGGCTGATTACGACGTGGTCCAGGCCGAGCCGAAAAGCGTGCTGAGCGATGCAACGGTGGGGCGCCCGAAAAAACCAGCTGCTGCGAAGAAAACCACGCGCAAATCCTCAACCGCCCTGCCCGATCAGCTCACCCCGCAATTGGCGACACTGGTGGACCGTGCACCGGACGGCGACTGGGTGTACGAGATCAAATTCGACGGCTACCGCATCCTCACGCGTATTCGTGACGGTGAAGTACGGCTGTTCACCCGCAACGGTCATGACTGGACCGACCGGCTGCCGCGCCAGGTCAAGGCCCTGGAGGCCCTTAAACTCAAGGACAGTTGGCTCGACGGCGAGGTGGTCAGCTTGAACGCTGATGGGTTGCCGGACTTTCAGGCGTTGCAGAACGCCTTTGATATCGGTCGCAGCCTGGACATTGTCTATTACCTGTTTGATGCGCCGTTTCTTGATGGTCGCGACCAACGGGAAACGGCTGTTGAAGCACGCCGCGCCGCGCTGAAGAAAGTACTGCCTCGCAGCAGGAGCAAGCTGCTGCGCTTTTCCGAGTCGTTTGCCGCCAACCAGCGGGATATCTTCGAAAGCGCCTGTGACCTGGCGCTGGAAGGTGTGATCGGTAAACGTGCGGGCAGCCTGTACGTCTCCAAACGCAGCCCGGACTGGATCAAGCTCAAGTGCCGGCTGCGCCAGGAGTTTGTGATCGTCGGTTTCACTCGCCCGCAAGGTTCACGCAGCGGCTTTGGTGCCCTGCTGCTGGCGGTCAATGACGACACCGGCCTGGTGTATGCCGGGCGTGTGGGTACGGGCTTTGATCAGGCCGCCTTAAAGAAGATCAGTGAGCAGTTGAAAGCCTTGGAGCGCGATGCGTCGCCGCTGGCCAAACCGCTGACCAGCGCCCAGGCTCGTGGCGTGCATTGGGTCGAACCTCAATTAGTGGGCGAAGTGCAATTCGCCGAATGGACCCGCGAGGGCGTGGTGCGCCAGGCGGCCTTTGTCGGGCTGCGTACCGATAAGCCGGTGGAGCAGATTGTTCATGAACAGCCGCGAGCAGCCAAGTCGCTGAAGCAAAAGCCGCTGAAGGAAAAGCCGCGCAAAAAAACAACGGAGGCCGGTGCTGTGGCTGGGGTCAAGATCACCCATCCCGACCGAGTCATCGACACCCAAAGTGGTACACAGAAACTGCAACTGGCGCAGTTCTACGAGGGCATCAGCGAATGGATCCTGCCCTTCTTGCGTAACCGTCCTGTGTCTTTGCTCAGGGCACCGGAAGGCATTGCGGGCGAACAGTTTTTCCAGAAGCACTCCGAACACCTGGCGATCCCGAATATCCAGCAATTGGACCAGGCCCTGGACCCGGGCCATGCGCGGCTGATGGAAATCGACAGCCCGGCCGCGCTGATCGGCGCGGTGCAAATGGGCACCGTCGAGTTGCACACTTGGGGCGCCACCGCAGACAAGATCGAAACCCCGGACCTGTTTGTGCTCGACCTTGACCCGGACCCGGCCCTGCCGTGGAAAAGCATGCTCGAAGCGGCGCAACTGACCCTGTCGGTGCTGGATGAGTTGGGGCTGGAAGCGTTCGTCAAGACCAGCGGTGGCAAAGGCCTGCACCTGGTGGTGCCGCTGGCGCGCCGGGACGACTGGGAAACGGTAAAAGCCTTCGCCAAGGCGATTGCCCAGTTTATGACGCAGCAGTTGCCGGAGCGTTTTACCGCGACCTCAGGCCCGAAAAATCGCATCGGCAAAATCTTTATCGATTACCTGCGTAACGCCCGCGGCGCCAGTACGGTGGCGGCGTACTCGGTGCGCGCACGCCCTGGCCTGCCGGTCTCGGTACCCGTGAGTCGTGATGAGTTGAAGGGTTTGCACGGTGCTCAGCAGTGGACCGTCGCCAACCTGCACGAGCGTTTGCAGGGTTTGAAGAAGGACCCGTGGGCGGGCTATGCCAATCGGCAGAAGATCAGCAAGAAGATGTGGGACAAGCTGGGCGCGCATCCGCCAGGCTGATGCGCGCTCCAGCCAGGTTCAGATCAGGATGAAGATCAACGCCAAACCGGCGAAGATCGCCCACTTCTCCAGGTAGTAACGGGTGCGATTGCGCTTTTTCAGCTCTTTGCCCCGCAGGCGAATCTTGTACAGGCGGGTAAAGGCACGGTTCAAGCCACCGGTCTTGTCCCCGGCATCGTTGGGCGAGCCGGCCGCAGCCATTACGTTGCGGCTGAACCAACGGTTAAACGCCGCCGCCCAGCGGTACTTCATCGGGCGTTCGATATCACAGAACAGAATGATCCGGTTCTGCTCCGTGGTGTTTTCGGCGTAATGGATGAATGTCTCGTCAAACATCACCGGTTCGCCGTCGCGCCAATAGTAGTTTTCACCGTCTACGTTGATGTAGCAGCCCGGGGAGTTGGGCGTGTCCAGGCCCAGGTGGTAACGGTAGGAACCGGCGTACGGGTCACGGTGACGTACCAGCTTGGAGCCCGGTGGCAATTCGGCAAACATCGCCGCCTTGATCGAGCCAATGCTTTGCACCAGCTCAGTGGTTCGCGGGCACAGCTTCATCGCGGACGGATGGCTGTCGCCATACCACTTCAAATAGAAACGCTTCCAGCCCGACTTGAAGAACGAGTTGAAACCCACGTCGTTGTATTGGTCGGAACGCTTGATCTCGCCGGCCCGCAGCAGGTTCTGGCCTTCCAGGCGAATTTCTTCCCAGTGTTCCTGAAGCGGACTCAGGTCGGGAAAGTCACTGGGAGACAGGTACGGTCGGCTGGGCAGTTTGGAGAAGAGGTAAAGAAAGCAGTTCACCGGAGCCAGGAAGGTCGAGTGATCACTGAGCTGGCGGCCCAGCTTGTGCCGCACACGGCCACGCAGATGAACGTAGGCAATGGAGGCAACGTAGAGAGCAACAATGATGAGTTTCAAGGTATTCGTCACAAGTCAGAAGAGAACAGGCTGCTCCTGCGTGCCCACGACGGCCGAGGATTGAAGATGCAGCACCTGAAATCACAATTCACAAATAGGCAGCACGACGGGCCGGGCGACAATCCGGTCATGGCCATTGGCAGCTATTTTAGCCACACTTTGTAACCAAAGGTTAATCAAGAATTGTGAAAAGGTGTCCACTGAGTGTGCTGCGAGGGGCGGGAGCGGGCTTGCCAGGCGGCAAGCCCGAGGGCTGTCGGGGTTAAACTTGCGGTTCGTCATCCTTGCGTGGGCGCTGGGAAAGCCTATGGTCATCCAACGGCGAATAAGGCACAGACTCGCGTCGCGCCAAGACAAAATGGCGGCCCAGCGCAATCAACACACCCAGCACCAATCCTCCAACCAGACTCAGCGCGATCACCAAGCCTTTTTTCGGCTTGATCGGGCTCAGCGGCTCCTGGGCACGGCGGTCAATGGTGACCAGTTTCAGGTTACTCATGTCAATATTGAGGCCCTTCAACCGCGCGACTTCAGCTCGCAATGGTTCAACATCCTGCAAGAAGATGTCTTCATTCCCACGCTTTTTCAGCACTTCCACTTCACGGTTGACCTGCAACATCTGCAACTCTTTGCCAATTTCTGCAATGCGGCTGTTGGTAAAGTCGTCGTTGGTTCGCGCCTGCAAGGCCGTGCGCTCTGCCTCAAGCGCTTCGGTACCCATGAAGTACAGCGGGATTTTCTGGTTATTGACCTCGGTGCGCATGACTTGATTCGAGCCGCTGCGCGATGCATCCGCCATAGAGGAAGGCGTCGTCGGCGTCTTGATGCCCATCGACTTGGCGATGGAAATGGCCTCTGCCAGCTCCGCCAACCGATCCGTTCGCTCCATCTTCATTTGTAGACGCAGGGCACCCAACTCGTCTTCCAATTGGGCTCGCTTGAGCCTGTCGGCCTCAAGCAGCTTGGCAATCTTCGATTCCTTATCGGTATCGTAGTTGGAGCGTGCCGCGTCAATCTTGCCCTTGAGTTCGTTCAGACGGTTATTGACGATCACCTTCAGGTCTGCACCGACCTGGGCACGCTCCATATCAATGGCGTAGTCCACAAAGCCGTTGAGAATTGCCACCCCGTCGATGTCTCTGGGGTACTGCAACTCAAGCCGGATATAGCTGCTCAGGGAATCGGCTTTTTTCGGGTCAGGCAGGATCAGGTTGATGGAGTTTCGGTTGAACTCCTCAAAACTCTGCTCAAGGCTTTGGCCTGATTTCTTGAACGCCTTGAACAGCTCTTCATGGGACTTGAAGAACCCCAGGCGAGCTTCGTAGGAATCGAGTTGCGCCCCCACCTTGTTCAAGGCATCCGCCGGGGGCAGCTTGTAGACTTCGGAACGGTTCAATGCATCGAGTTCGTTGATCGCGGCGGGACGCAGCACGCTACTGACTTGATACTCTCGCGGCGCCAGAAATGCGTAGCCTACCCCCAGGACGCCCGCCAGAATCGTACACCCCAGCACTAACTTTTTTTGCCGCCAGATACCGTGACACAGTTCAATCAGATCAATTTCGTCCGACGCCGCATGAGCTTGGAACCGAGGAGTTTTATTCAAAACTGGAGCACCTTAAAAAGTCGACGTCAACGGCCGCACATATTCATGAAAGACTGAATAACCACTTGAAAAACAGGGACAACGCCCTGTGCACAAGACACACACGATCTACCGATGGTCATCGGACCACTGAGAATGCAGAAAAGTCCCACACAATTGGAGGTTGTTTTCGTTCAGATACCTGAATGTCATTGCCGATGCGCTGAGCGTAGACGAACTTGTAAAGAACCGTGTCCGAAACAGCGCATAAAATAGCGCTAAACACCCGACATTATTAGGAAAATTCGCACGCAGTCATGTGAAACAAGACATTTCTCACAAAATCGATTCAGGTAATCCGTCAGGCTTTGGAAATCTGCCCCATTGACTGTTCATTTTTCAACCAAAAAAGGAATTTGTATGACATCTGTTTCAGAGGACGATTTTCAGGCGCTTCAAGGCGCCTGGGAACAAACGGCGCTCGAAGACAGCGGCGTGTCCAACCCTGCCGATGAGCACAGTGCTCCCGGTGCGATCACCACGATTGCGGGAGATCAATTCCGGGTAGTGACCGTCGACGGTGAGGTGTTACTGGCAGGCAGCTTTACCCTCGATGCCAGCACGGCACCCAAAAGCATTACCTGGGTTGATTCGATGGGTGAAGATGCTGGCAAGCAATTGCTCGCGAGTTACCAGCTGGAAGGTGATCACTTCATGTTTATCGCAGCAGATGAAGGCATGCCCCGCCCTACCCGTTTCAGTACTGGCCCGGGGCAAACCATGCGGACCTTTGTGCGCAGAAGCTGAAGAGGCTGTACATCCGTTCTTGCGACATGGTTTTCACATGGCCTTCACTTATCGGCCTATAGGGTGAAGGCTACCTACTCCAGTGAACACCTTGGCCCGCCGTCCTCGCGGGCTTTTTTTTGCCTGTCCGGCAGCCAGTCAGGCCGGGCGTTTGATGGCGGTGAGGGTATAGCACATGGGCAATTGCGCAGGCTGGTTTTCGTACTGGTCGTAGAGTTTCTCGCGATTGGAGTGCGCAAACTCCTGCAGATGAGTGATCTGCAACCCGGCGGCGATGGCCCCGCTGACGATTTCTCCCAGGGTGTGTACAAACCAATAGGAGGCAGCCGCAACACCTTCAGTCTCACCTTCGTAGACGATGGCCTCCTGCTGCACGAAAGGCTCGCGCTGAAAGTACGAGTTGACCGGCAACATCGGGTTGGGCGCCGTCGGGTCGAATACTTCCAGGAACGGATGGGTTTCGTAAATCACCAGGCCGCCGCCGGGCTTCAGGGTACTGGCGACACGGGCCATGAACAACGCGATGTCCGGCATCCAGTTCAGCACGCCGATGGTGATCAAGGCGAGATCAAAGCGTTCAGCCAATCCACGGGGCAAATGGTGAATGTCGGCCTCGATGAATTCCGCCTTGTACGGGGACGCGTCGGCCAACTCACGAGCTTGCTGCAAAAAGGCCTCGGACTGATCGATCCCCACCACCGTGCGCGCCCCCAGCCCGAACAGCGACAGGCTTTCGCGGCCATTGTTGCAGCCCAGTTGCACCACGTCCTTGCCCTCGACACCGACCTTGCACAGTAATGCGGTCAACGTTGGGTCCAGGCGCGAAAAGCCGGGCTTGGCGACATCCTCAAGCAAGGTGTTCCAGTTGGCGGTGTTTTTATGCAACCTGGCGGATTCGTTCCAGGCGTCCTTGTTGCTGGAAATAGCCTCTTGGGCTGACAGCATGTCCATTGCGGCTCCAAAACGTTCTAGTCATTGCGACAAAAGAAGTCCGCCCTACACCAAAAGCCTCGCCATCCTTGAACCGGTAAAGAGCCTTTACTGTAGGGCGAACGGACGGAAAATAAGCCAGGCTTATTGGATGTTCAACTGTTAACAACAAGATTCCCTGAAAAAACCTGCGCCAGCGCCATTTTTTGATGCAAATGGCGCCACTTTGTACATGTTTTTGCTTTGACGACGGGTGCGCCAGAAACTATCCCCTCACGGCATAGGTCACTATGGCTACCCACCTCTCGCCTGAAGACCGTGCCATGGCCACTCGCTCTGACCTGCGCAACACACTGTCCCTGGACAGCCTGAACTTCTTCCTGGCGGATGTGCGAGACGGACTGGGGCCTTACCTGGCGATTTATCTGCTGGCCGTGCACCACTGGGACCCTGCCAGCATCGGGGTGGTCATGACCCTCGCCGGCATTGCGGCGTTGCTCACCCAGACGCCGGCCGGCGCGTTGATTGACCGAACCCGCAGCAAGCGCGCGGTGATTGTGATCGCCGCCCTGTTGGTCACCGCCAGTTGCCTGCTCCTGCCCTTCGTCAGCTCCTTCAGCCTGGTGGCGCTGACCCAGGCAGCCAGTGCAGCGGCGGCCTCGGTGTTCGCGCCGGCCATCTCGGCGATTTCCCTTGGCATAACCGGGCCACGCGCTTTCACCCGCCGTACCGGCCGCAACGAAACCTTCAATCACGCCGGTAACGCGGTGGCTGCCCTGCTCGCCGGCGGGTTCGCCTACCTGTTCGGCCCGGTGGCGGTGTTCTATCTGATGGCGGTCATGGCAGCGGCCAGTGTCATCGCAGTCAGTTGCGTTTCAGCCAAGGCCATCGACCACGAGGTAGCACGGGGTTTCGACCCTGCCCACAACACCGAACACGAACAGCCGTCGGGGATGGCCGTGCTTCTGGCAAACAAGCCCTTAATGCTGTTCGCCATCTGCTGCGCACTGTTTCACCTGGCCAATGCGGCGATGTTGCCGCTGGTCAGCCAAAAGCTGTCCCAGATCAACCTGCAGATGGCCACACCGCTGACCTCGGCCTGCATCGTCGCGGCTCAGTTGGTGATGGTGCCGGTGGCCTGGCTGGTAGGCGTGAAGGCCGATGTGTGGGGGCGCAAGCCACTGCTGCTCGCCGGTTTCATGATCCTGCCGCTGCGGGGCGTGCTGTATACGCTGTCCAGTGATCCCTATTGGCTGGTCGCGGTGCAGATGCTTGACGGGGTCGGCGCCGGGGTATTTGGCGCGCTGTTTCCGGTAATAGTCAAAGACCTCACCCAGGGCACCGGGCGCTTCAATGTCAGCCTGGGGGCGCTGTCCACGGCATTCGGCCTCGGCGCGGCCCTGAGCAGCAGCCTGGCGGGTTTTGTCGTGCAGTGGGCGGGTTACAACGCCGCGTTCCTGACCCTGGCGGGTGTGGCTGCGGTTGCATTGGGGTTGTTGTGGGTGGCGATGCCGGAGACTCAGGCGAATCCATCCTTGCACCGCCATACAACTCCCGCCTGACATATGCGACAATGCGCGCCAAATTCCAACATGCACCCATTTTTCTGCTCAGCGACTGGGCCTCACGCCTTGATGTCGCTGCCGACGTATGCCCGTTGGCCTGGGCCACAAAATGGGCCCGGCTCAAATTAGCGCACTCCAAGCTATTGATAGGTAAAGTAATTGATCTCCACAGCTAACATCACCATGCAGTTCGGCGCCAAGCCGCTATTTGAGAACGTTTCGGTCAAGTTCGGCGCAGGCAACCGTTATGGCCTGATCGGTGCCAATGGTTGCGGCAAGTCGACCTTCATGAAAATCCTCGGTGGTGACCTCGACCCGTCCGGCGGCCAGGTCATGCTGGAGCCGAACGTGCGCCTGGGTAAACTGCGCCAGGACCAGTTCGCCTACGAAGAATTCACCGTACTCGACACCGTGATCATGGGTCACGAAGAGCTGTGGAAGGTCAAGGCCGAGCGCGACCGCATCTACTCGCTGCCGGAAATGACCGAAGACGACGGCATGGCCGTGGCCGAGCTGGAAACCGACTTCGCCGAGATGGACGGCTACACCGCTGAATCCCGCGCCGGCGAATTGCTGCTGGGCCTGGGTATCGGCATCGAGCAGCACAATGGCCCGATGAGCGAAGTGTCACCCGGCTGGAAGCTGCGTGTACTGCTGGCCCAGGCGCTGTTTTCCGATCCGGAAGTGTTGCTGCTCGACGAGCCGACCAACCACCTGGACATCAACACCATCCGCTGGCTGGAAAACATCCTGACCCAGCGTAACAGCCTGATGATCATCATCTCTCACGACCGTCACTTCCTGAACAGCGTCTGCACCCACATGGCCGACCTGGACTACGGCGAGCTGCGCCTGTTCCCGGGCAACTACGACGAATACATGACCGTGGCGACCCAGTCCCGCGAGCAGTTGCTGTCGGACAACGCCAAGAAGAAAGCGCAGATCTCCGAGCTGCAATCCTTCGTCAGCCGCTTCTCGGCCAACGCCTCGAAAGCCAAGCAGGCCACTTCCCGCGCCAAGGCGATCGACAAGATCCAGCTGGCCGAAGTCAAGCCGTCGAGCCGCGTCAGCCCGTTCATCCGCTTTGACCAGACCAAGAAGCTGCACCGCCAGGCGGTCATCGTTGATCGCATGGCCAAAGGCTTTGACGGCAAGACGCTGTTCAAGGACTTCAGCTTCCAGGTTGAAGCCGGCGAGCGCGTGGCAATCATCGGCCCGAACGGAATCGGCAAGACCACCCTGCTGCGTACCCTGGTCAACGAACTGACCCCGGATGCTGGTACCGTCAAGTGGACCGACGCGGCTGAACTGGGCTACTACGCCCAGGACCACGCTTCGGACTTCGAAGACGAGTCCAACCTGTTCGACTGGATGGGCCGCTGGACCAAGGAAGGCGAACAAGTGGTTCGCGGCACCCTGGGCCGCATGCTGTTCTCCAACGACGAGATCCTGAAGTCGGTGAAGGTGATTTCCGGTGGTGAGCAAGGCCGCATGCTGTTCGGCAAGCTGATCCTGCAAAAGCCGAACGTGCTGATCATGGACGAACCGACCAACCACTTGGACATGGAATCCATCGAGGCGTTGAACCTGGCGTTGGAGAACTATCCGGGCACGCTGATCTTCGTCAGCCATGACCGTGAGTTTGTGTCGTCCCTGGCCACTCGCATCATCGAGCTGAGCCCGAGTGGTGTGATCGACTTCAGCGGTACTTATGACGATTACCTGCGTAGTCAGGGTGTGGTTTTCTAAGAACTGCTGGTTGTTTGAAATGCAAAAGCCCCGTCCAGTGTGATGGGGCTTTTTTTTGCGGTTGGGGATCAAACACCCAACTCCCAGACTTCCCCCGAACCCTGTAGGAGCCGTCGAGCCCCAGCGAGGCCGCGATCGCGGTGCATCAGGCAACCTCTTTATCGACTGTGCTTGCGCCTTCGCAGCCTCGCTAAAGCTCGACAGCTCCCCATTCGATTTGCGCAACCCAAGTAGTTGCGATCAAACCCACAACTCCCAGGCTTCCCCCGATCCCCTGTGGGAGCTGTCGAGTCCTGGCGAGGCTGCGATAGCGGTGTATCAGGCAACCTCTTTACCAACTGTGCCGCCGCCTTCGCAGCCTCGCTAAAGCTCGACAGCTCCCACATTCGATTTGCGCAACCCGAGTGGCTGCGATAAACACAAAACTCCCAGACTTCCTCCAAACCCTGTGGGAGCCGTCGAGCCCCAGCGAGGCCGCGATGGCGGTGTGTCAGGCAACCTCTTTACCAACTGTGCCGTCGCCTTCGCAGCCTCGCTAAAGCTCGACAGCTCCCACATTCGATTTGCGCAACCCGAGTGGCTGCGATCAAACACACAACTCCCATACTTCCCCCGATCCCCTGTAGGAGCTGTCGAGCCCCAGCGAGGCTGCGATAGCGGTGTGTCAGGCGATCTCTTTACCAACTGTGCCGCCGCCTTCGCAGCCTCGCTAAAGCTCGACAGCTCCCACATTCGATTTGCGCAACCTGAGTAGTTGCGATCAAACCCACAACTCCCAGACTTCCCCCGATCCCCTGTAGGAGCCGTCGAGCCCCAGCGAGGCTGCGATAGCGGTGTATCAGGCAACCTCTTTACCAACTGTGCCGTCGCCTTCGCTTCCTCGCTAAAGCTCGACAGCTCCCACATTTCACCGTTCCCACTTTTGCTGTCCTGGGCCAGGGAGTACTCATGGGTCCAAAGCCGGTAGGCACGACCGCTCGAAAACACCAAATATAGTTAGCCTGCTTCCTTTTACCCCATGCCCTTGCCATGATGCGTTCACCGCCCGCCCGCGAACGAGTTCCCATGCCTGCCACACAGCCCGCCGCCCCCAGCTCCTTGTCGATCACCCTGCAGATCGTCTCCATCGTCTTCTACACCTTTATCGCGTTTATCTGCATCGGCCTGCCGATTGCAGTGATCCCCGGCTACGTCCACGGCGAACTGGGCTTCAGCGCAGTAATCGCCGGGATAACCATCGGCTCGCAATACCTGGCCACGCTGCTCAGCCGCCCGATGGCCGGGCGCATGTCGGACAACGTGGGCACCAAGCGCGCCATCGTGCTGGGCTTGAGCGGAATCCTGCTGAGCGGCGTGCTGACGTTTATCGCCACCCTGTTGCACAGCCTGCCCATGTTGAGTCTCGGCATATTGATTGTCAGCCGCCTGTTGCTGGGGGTGGCGCAGGGCCTGATCGGCGTTGGCACCATCAGTTGGTGCATGGGCGCAGTCGGCGCCGAACACACCGCACGCTCGATCTCGTGGAACGGCATCGCCTCCTATGGCGCAATTGCAATCGGCGCACCGCTGGGCGTGGTGATGGTTGCCGATTACGGCTATACCAGCCTCGGCATCGCCCTCACGGTGCTTTCCGCCCTGGGCCTGCTGCTGATCCGCAACAAACCTTCAGTGCCCGTGGTGCGCGGCGAGCGGCTGCCCTTCTGGGCGGTCTTCGGGCGTATTGCGCCGTTTGGCACCAGCCTGTGTCTCGCATCGATCGGCTACGGCACTCTCACCACCTTTATCACCCTCTACTACCTGAGCCGTGGCTGGATCGGCGCCGCCTGGTGCCTGACGGTATTTGGCGTGTGCTTTATCCTGTCACGCCTGCTGTTTATCTCCGCCATCAACCGCTTCGGCGGATTCACGGCGGCGATTGCCTGCATGACCATCGAAACCCTCGGGCTCACACTTCTGTGGCTGGCACCGTCCACTGGCGTGGCCTTGATCGGCGCCGGGCTGACCGGCTTTGGCTTGTCGCTGGTGTACCCGGCGCTGGGCGTGGAGGCCATCAAGCAGGTGCCCAACAGCAGCCGGGGCGCCGGGTTGAGTGCGTATGCGGTGTTTTTTGACCTGGCGCTGGCGATTGCCGGCCCGGTGATGGGCGCCGTGGCGTTGAACCTGGGCTATTCGTGGATCTTCTTTTGCGCAGCCCTGCTCTCGGTCACCGGCCTGGGCCTGACGTTGATGCTCAAGCGCCGCGCTTACTGATCAGCCGTCTGCAAACCCGCGCGGGTGGATTGCCCGAGGGTGTGATTGAAAAACCGCCCGGCCTCGGAAATCAGGTCGCGGTGGATGCTTTCACGGTCAACCCCGTCGGCATCGGTGCACATGGCGGGCATCGCGGCCAACTGGCTCTCATCGCAAGGCGCCATGAACACAAAGTGCCCTGCCCCGGCCAACAGTTTGAAGTCCGGCGGCTCCGGCAGCTTGCGCGCCAGGGCCTCGGCGTTCTTGTCCACGGCCACCAGCTTGTCACCGTCGCCGCTGTAGAGCTGCACCGGCACATGCACGTCTGCCAGGGTGTGACGGCCAAACATCAAGCTCAACGGCGCCATCAACATCAACGCGTGGATGCGCGGGTCGGCCTGGGGTTGCAAATCGTCACGGTCGACGATCAGTTCGCCCTTGGTGGTGCAGGCGTCGCGATCTTCGGGGCGTTGTTGGCAGTAGCGACGCAGGCGGTCCAGGTCCGGCTTGGCGCCGGCGAGGATCAACGCGGTTTCGCCGCCGGCCGAATAACCGATGACCCCCACCTGATCGACGTTGACGAACGGCGACAGCATCGGGTCGCCAAGGGTGGCGGTGATGGCTTCGGAAATCTGGATCGGGCGCCCATACAGGTTGCTCAAGGTGCCCAGGCGGCTGTGGTCCTTGTAGTTGTCGCCGGGGTGCAGCACCGCCACCACGACGAACCCCTTGCGTGCCAGAGAGGTGGCCAGGTCGTGCAGCGCCAGGGGTGTGCCGGTATTACCGTGGGACAGCATCAACATCGGAAAGCGGCCGATGGCGATTTTCGAGTCTTCAGTGGCGGCAATGTTATAGGCGCCTACATGGGTGGTGTGTTCAAGGCCCGTAGACGGATAGAACGCGACGGCTTTCATCGGCTGCAAGTCGAGCGGGTCGAGAAAGGTCATGCGGTGGAAGCCCACACTCCAATGAGGGTGCGGCGCGGGCGCGGCTTGCACTGAAATCAGGCCGCCGAGCAGAGAAAGAACCAGGATTGCACAAAGACGCATCATGGGGATGTCCACCTTTGCTGCGTAAGCCCGCGTAGCTGTTGAAATATCCATGGTTCAGGCGCTCGGACGGGCAGGGTTTACCCATGCGTGCATAACCTGGGCCAAAGTAGTGACAGCGGGTAAACGAAAAAACTCCGTACTCCGTTCGCTTTTCAGGCGAGCAGAATACAGAGTTTAGGCGCCTCGAATCAGATTGATATCGAGGAACAGCAAAATTTACACAAGTCTTACGCTGCGGCGAACAACTGGTCGCTGATCAGTACATGGGCGTCGCTGAGTGCCTTGGTACGGGCCTCGTCACCGTAAGCCAGGCCGTGGGCACGGACGAACTCGATGTCGGTGATCCCAAGGAAACCCAACAGCACGGTCAAGTAGTCTTCGTGGGCTGCGCCCGTCGGCTGGCCCACATGCAAGCCGCCGGAGGTGGAGACGATGATGACTTTCTTGCTGCCACACAGGCCTTCCGGGCCGGCTTCGGTGTAACGGAACGTCTGGCCGGCGACGGCAATGCGGTCGATCCAGGCTTTCAGTTGGGTCGGGATGGTGAAGTTGTACATCGGCGCAGCCAGCACTACGGCGTCTGCTGCCAGGAATTCGGCCAGGGTGGAAGCGCTCAAGTCAGCTTCGTGCTTTTGCACGGCGTCGCGCAATTCGGCGGCAGTGCCCAGGGCGCCTAGGGTGACACCGGAGAAGTGACTGATGGCGTCAGCGGCCAAGTCACGATAAACCACTTCGACACCCGGCTCTGCTGCCTGCCAGGCTTTGACCACACCTGCGCTCAACTGACGGGAAACCGAGTTGTCGCCGAGGATGCTGGAATCGATATGCAACAGTTTCATGGTTCATCTCCAAGTAAGTATCGCCAAGGGCGACTGAATGGAAATAAGCCTACAGATGAAACCAATCCGCGATTAGTCGGGCAAAATGCGATTGTTCGTCCCACTTACAGGACAGTGCCGTTAATGCGATGAGACATAGATAGACGCAGTGGTCGGCGCCGGCAGCGCATAGGTGCGCTTCATCCAGTCAATTTCTTCATGAGGCGTGCGACCGAAAAACCGCTTGAACTCACGACTGAACTGCGAGGCGCTCTCGTACCCGACCTTGGCACAGGCAGTGGCGGCACTGATATCGCTCCTGAGCATCAACAATCGCGCCTGGTGCAAGCGCGTCGACTTCAGGTACTGCATAGGCGAAGTGTCAGTCACTGTACGAAAGTGTGCGTGAAAACTCGGCACACTCATCATTGCCTCCTTGGCCAGCTCCTCCACGTCCAGGCGCTGATCATAACAAGCGTGAATCTTGCGAATCGCCCGGGCCACCTTGCCAAACTGGCCCTGGCGATTCAGCGCCGCGCGCATTGAACCGCCCTGCTCCCCGGTGATGATGCGGTAGTAGATTTCCCGCATCAGGGTCGGCCCGAGCACCCGCGCCTCCACCGGCACGCTCATCACTTCCAGAAAGCGCAGCAACGATTCACTGAGCTTGTCGTCCATTGGCGAGGAGTACATACCCTTGGGCCTGGCTTCGGGCTGCGGCGCCAACGCGTCGAGTTCCAGCATCAGTTCGGCGGCCAGGTTGAAATCCAGGCGCAAATACACCGCGAGCATCGGCTCTGCTTCACTGGCCTCGGTTTCCATGGTGAACGGCACCGGCAGCGACACCACCAGGTAGTGCTGGGCGTCGTAGACATAAATGTCTTCACCCAAGTAACCGCGCTTGCGGCCCTGGCACACGATCACGATGCCCGGGTCGTAAAGCACCGGAATTCGCGTCAGCGGCCGGTTGGAACGCAGGAAACGCACGTCATCCAGCGGCGTCAGGTTGTAACCCTCAACGGGCGCCAACTGTCCCATCAGCTCGATGATTCGGCGGGTACGCGGATGTTCAAGGCTCATTGGAATGCACTGACCGGGAAAACCAAAAGGTAACCCGTCGATGCCTCACTGGCCAGCCAACTCTACCGCTCAGCGAGGAGCAGGTTCACGTCAAATACCTGCTTCCTCCTGTAGGAGCGAGCTTGCTCGCGAAAAACGTCAACGATAACGCGGGATCCTGAATACACGCGCCGTACCGGTTTTCTTCGCGAGCAAGCGCGCTCCTACATTTTAGGGTGGATTTGCCTGCGCGGGACGCGGATAGTTCGTCCCATACACAGGACAATAGGCCGACCATGCAAGATCTGAATGACCTCTACTATTTCGCCAAAGTAGTGGAAGCCGGCGGTTTCGCCGCCGCTGGCCGGCTGCTGGGGATTCCCAAATCACGGCTGTCGCGGCGCATTGCCGAACTGGAAGAACGCCTCGGCGCCCGTTTGCTGCAACGCACCACCCGCCAACTGACCCTGACTGCCGTGGGTGAACGCTACCTGCGCCACTGCCAGGCAATGCTGCTGGAAGCGGAAATGGCCGATGAGGCAGTGGCCAGCATGTCCAGCGAACCCCGTGGCCGGCTGCGGGTCAGCAGCCCGGTGGGCCTGGCTCACCAATTTCTGCAGACCGTGGTGGCGGAGTTTCTCACCGCCAACCCGCTGGTACAGTTGGACATGACCCTGGTCAACCGCCGCGTCGACCTGGTGGCCGAAGGCATTGATGTGGCCCTGCGCGTGCGCGAACTGGGGGATGAAGACCCGTTGCTCGTCACCAAGCGCCTGCGCCAGGCCCAGACGGCGATTGTCGCCAGCCCCGGCTTTGTGCGTGAGCGGCAGATCAACAGCCTGGAAGACCTCAAGCAATTGCCGGTGCTGGGCGCCCTGGAAGCAGACCGCATGGTGCACTTCCGCATGCTCAGCCCGGAGGGCAACAGCCACGACCTGGTCATGGAAGCCCGATTGGGCATCGACGATTTCCTGGTACGCAAGGCCTGCGCCCTCGCCGGCCTGGGGTTTACCGTGCTACCCATGATGTATTGCGAGGAAGAATTGGCCAGCGGCCAGTTGGTGCAGCTCTTGCCCGAATGGTCATTGCCGGGTGGCTGGTTGCAGGCGGTCTACCCTCATCGGCGCGGCGTGTTGCCAGCCGTGCGGGCCTGGATCGACCATCTGGATAACGCCTTCAAAGGCTGTGGAGACCGTCTGTTATGAGACTGACCGAAGAACAAGTCGCCGAGTTTTGCCTGGGCTTGCCCGGTGCGCGGGAAGATTACAAATGGGGCGGCGTGCGGGTGTTTTCGATTGCCGGCAACAAGATGTTTGCCTTGCAGAACCTGCGGGGTGACTCGCTGGCGTTCAAGGTCGACAAGGAGCTGTTCCTGGGCCACGTAGACCGCCCGGGCATCCACCCGGCGCCGTACCTGGCACGGGCGCAATGGATCATCATGGAAACGCCCTACCCGCTGGGCGCTGAAGAACTGCGTGGCCTGTTGCAGCGTTCCCACCAATTGGTGGTGAGCAAGCTGCCCAAGCGCACACAGGTCGGTTTGTTGCTAGAAAATCGAGAGTAGCGTGCCGCCGAGGAACAACTGGTCAATCCAGAACACCTGGTGCAGCAACACGATCAACCAGAACACCACCTGATAAGACACCTTGCGCGTCTTGTGGCGGAACACCTGCTGGGCAATCAACGCCCCCGGCCAACCGCCTGCCAGCTCCACCGCATGCAGGACGTTTTCCGGGGTGCGCCAATTGTTTTCACGGGCCTTGCGCTTGTCGCTCCAGTACAACAGGAACGCCACCACGCTGACCACGCCATAGGCCACCAACGGGATCAACGAAACCCCGCGGTACCCCAGCAACGCCGAACCAAACAGCGGCGCGGCGCACAACAGCACCAACACCAGCGCCTTCAAGCGCGGATGCTGGATGTTCATGGCTTGACGGCTGACCAGTCGATCCAGCCGAATTGCCAGGTGGCCAGGATCACCAGGCCGAAGGCGATCCGGTACCAGGCAAACGCCGCGTAGCTGTGGCTGGCGATGAACTTGAGCAGCGCCTTGACCGCGATCATCGCAAAGATGAACGAGGTGACAAACCCGATGGCGAACACCGGCAGGTCATCGGGCTGGAACAGGTGGCGGTACTTGTAGCCCGAATACACCGCCGCGCCGACCATGGTCGGCATCGCCAGGAAGAACGAAAACTCGGTGGCGGTCTTGCGCGACAGGCCGAACAACAGGCCGCCAATAATGGTGGCACCGGAGCGCGAGGTGCCCGGGATCATCGCCAGGCACTGAGCGAAGCCGACCTTGATGGCGTCCTTCCAGGTGATGTCGTCGACGGTTTCGGCGTGCACTTCATGTTGGCGACGCTCAGCCCACAACATGATGATGCCGCCCACTACCAATGCCGCCGCTACGGTGATCGGGTTGAACAGGTAGTGTTTGATCAGGTCGGCGAAAATCACCCCCAGCACCACCGCCGGCAACACGGCGATCATCAGGTTGACGGTGAAGCGCTGGGCGTTGCGCTGGGTCGGCAAGCCGATTACCACGTCGAGGATCTTGCGTCGAAACTCCCACACCACCGCCAGGATCGCGCCCAGCTGGATGATGATATTGAACGCTTCAAAGCGCTCGCCACCGAAGTTGATCAAATCGGCCACGATAATCTGGTGCCCGGTACTGGAGATCGGCAAAAACTCCGTCAGCCCTTCTACAACCCCGAGTATCAGTGCCTGTACGGCGGTCCAAAGATCCATCGATTCCCCCAAAGGTCATGCCCGCGGCATGCCTCGTTCATATTTTTTAGACGTTCACTAACGAAGAGTGCGCTGCAAGCACAGCGCAAATAATCAAGGCCGAACTGCGAAAATTCCGTGAAAAATCAGGGCAGGACTCAGGTTTTTTGATTCTGGGCCGAAAGCCTATCAGACAAGCCGGAAATGTCGATGCAGCACCCAAAATTATAAGAACACGGAGTGACAGGACCATGAACAGTTTGCGCAATATGTCTATCAGCCGGCGACTCTGGCTGATCCTGATCGTCGCCGTGCTGATGCTGCTAACCCTCGGCCTGCTTATGCTCAAGCAGATTCATGGCGACCTGTACCAGGCCAAGAGTGAGCAGACCCAGCGTGTGGTGCAAACCGCCAGCGGGATTCTGACTTATTATCACAGCCTCGAAATCAGCGGCGTCCTGACCCGTGAAGCGGCGCAGAAGCAAGCCTTGAGCGCGGTACGTGGCCTGCGCTACGGCAAGGACGACTACTTCTGGATCAATGACCTCACGCCCGTGATGATCATGCACGCAGCCAACCCCAAGCTCGACGGCCAGAACCTGTCGGCCATCCGCGATCCGGACGGCTTTGCCGTGTTCAACGAGTTCGTGATCCTGGCCAAGGCCAAGGGCGCCGGGATGGTGAATTACCGCTGGCCCAAGCCCGGGGCCGATGCGCCGGTGGCCAAGACCTCCTATATCCAGCTGTTCGAACCCTGGGGCTGGATCATCGGCTCCGGCGTGTATGTCGATGACGTGCAAGGTGAGTTCCGGGTCCAGGTGTTGAAAGCCTCAATGGTCGGCCTGGTGATTGCCGTGATCATGGCCCTGCTGGTGGTGCTGATTGCCCGCAGTATCGTGCGCCCGTTGCAGCAAGCGGTGAACGCGATGGCCAATATCGCCAGTGGCGAAAGCGACCTGACCCGCACCCTCGACACCCACGGCCAGGACGAGGTCACTCAACTGTCCCGGCACTTCAACAGCTTTACCGCCAAGTTGCGGCAGGTGGTCGGCCAGCTGCAGACCTGCGCCAATGCGTTGGGCCAGTCATCCACTGAACTGGGCAGCAACGCCAGCGACGCCCATGACCGCAGCCAGCAGCAATCGCAGCAAATGGAACTGGTGGCGACGGCGATCAACGAAGTCACCTATGGCGTGCAGGACGTGGCCAAGAACGCCGAGCACGCCGCCAGCGAAATGCGCGATGCCCAGGTACAGGCCGAACAGGGCCAACTCAACATAGACGGCAGCCTGCAACGCATCGACCAGCTCTCCAGCACCATCAGCCAGGCGGTGGAGGTGATTCGTACGCTGTCGACTGAAAGCACGCAGATTGGCGGGGTACTGGAAGTGATCCGCTCCATCGCCGACCAGACCAACCTGCTGGCCCTCAACGCCGCCATCGAAGCGGCCCGCGCCGGGGAGCAAGGCCGTGGCTTTGCGGTAGTGGCCGATGAAGTGCGGCTGCTGGCCCAGCGTACGCAAAAATCCACCGCTGAAATCCAGGCGATGATCGAGCGCCTGCAAGGTCATTCGGAAGCGGCGGTCAAGGTCATCAGCGACAGCCACCAGGCGTCGCAACTGACCATCGAACAAGCAGGCCAGGCCGGCGCGAGCCTCACCGCCATTGGGCAGGCTTTGCGTAATCTCAATGGTTTGAACGCCTCGATTGCCAGCGCCACGTTGCAGCAGGCGCATGTGGTGGAAGACATCAACCAGAACGTGACACAGGCGGCCGGTTTGTCCCACAGCACGGCACTGGCGGCGCAGCAGTCCAGCGTCGCGAGTGCGCACTTGAAGGGCCTGAGCGAACAGCTCGACGGGCTGCTCCGCCAGTTCAAGGTCTAACCCGGATCTCTGCTGAAGGTGGCTTCTGTGGCGAGGGGGCTTGTCCCCCGTTGGGCTGCGAAGCGGCCCCAAACCCTGCCACTCGGTTTTCCTGAAAAAACGCGTTTACCTTATTAGGGCTGCTGCGCAGCCCAACGGGGGACAAGCCCCCTCGCCACAGGTGAGCTCTACCCCCGCGCCCACCACTCTGGTTACAATCACCGCCCTCTTCGACTCCCCCAAGGAACCGCCATGTCCGGGCTTGAACTGTTTGCCGCCGCCCTGGGGGTGATCGCTGTCTGGTTGACGGTTAAACAAAACCCGTGGTGCTGGCCCATCGGCCTGGTGATGGTGCTGCTGTACACCTGGATCTTCTTCGATGTGAAGCTCTACTCCGACATGCTCCTGCAAGTGATCTACGCCGGCCTGCAACTCTACGGCTGGTGGCAGTGGACCCGCGCCGGCGAGGTCAAGCAAGGCCGGCAAGTCACCAGCTTGGGCCTGCAACCGATCCTGCAAGGCCTGGCCGTGGGTGCCCTGGGCAGCCTGTTGCTGGGCGCCGCCATGGCCCACTGGACCGACGCCGCACAACCCTGGCTGGACGCGGCCCTGACTGGGTTCAGCCTGGTGGCGCAGATGTGGATGGCGCAAAAACGCGTGCAGTGCTGGCCATTGTGGGTTGCCCTGGATGTGATCTTTGTCGGGCTGTTCCTCTATAAAGGCCTGTACCTCACCGCCGCACTCTATGCCTTGTTCACCGTGATCGCGGTGCAAGGCTGGCGCGAATGGCGCGCCGACCCGGCGCTACACGCATGAAAGTCGTGGTATTGGCCGGCCCGGAATCCAGCGGTAAAAGCTGGCTGGCCACGCAGTTGCAGGCGCATTTTGGCGGGGTGATGGTGGGCGAATACGTGCGCCATTTTATCGACCACCACCAGCGCGATACCACCCTGGCCGATATCCCCGACATCGCCCGTGGCCAACTGGCCTGGGAGGATGCCGCCCGCGCCCGGCAGCCGAAGTTGCTGATCCTGGATACCAACCTGCTGACCAATAAGCTGTGGAGCCAGACCCTGTTTGGCGACTGCCCGGCCTGGCTCGACAGCGAACTGCTCGCCCGCCACTACGACCTGCACCTGCTGCTGTCGCCGGAGGACGTGGAATGGACTGCTGACGGCCAGCGCTGCCAGCCGGAGTTTGCCGACCGCCTGGCATTTTTCCAGGCCAGCCTTGACTGGCTGGAGCAACATCATCAGCCGTTACGGATCATCCGTGGGGATTGGCAAGCACGCCAGGACCAAGCGTTTTCAGCGGTGGAACAATTATTGGATTGACCGGCGAGGACAGTTTTCATGAATAGCTCATTACGCGTCGCCATAGTCGGAGGCGGCCCCGCCGGGCTGACCCTGGCACGGATTCTCACGATCAACGGCTTTACCGCCAGCGTGTTCGAGCGCGAGCGCGGGCCACTGGAACGACCTCAGGGCGGGACCCTGGATTTACACGTTGAATCCGGCCAACTGGCGCTCAAAAAAGCCGGCCTTGAAGATGCCTTCCACACCATCGCCCGTTATGAAGACCAAGGCTCGCGCCTGATGGATAAACACGCGCGACTGCTGTTTGAAGACCCCAGTCCGGCCGCAGGCGACCGTCCGGAAGTCGACCGCACCGCCTTGCGGCAAATCCTCCTGGATTCATTGCCTGCTGATTGCGTGAAATGGGACGTCAACGTCACTGAGATCCGCCAGGCCGGGGACGCGTGCTGGACCGTGCATCAGGGCGACACCGTCCACGGCCCGTTTGACCTGGTCGTCGGCGCCGACGGTGCCTGGTCGAAAGTGCGCCCCTTGCTGTCGCGCTATCAACCGCAATACAGCGGGCTGACGTTTATCGAGTTCGGGATTGATGACGTCGACCGCCGCCACCCGGCCCTGGCCACGCTCGTCGGCCAGGGCAAACTGGACGTTTCGGGCGACGCCAGGTTGCTGGTCGTGCAACGCAACGCTAACGCGCATCTGCGCGGCTATGGAATCTTTCGCGTCCCCACTGACTGGGCGGCGCAGCAGCTGGACTGGTCTTCGCCACAGGCGACCCGCCAATCGCTGCTGGCGCAGTTCGAAGGCTGGCACCCGGACATCCTGGCGCTGCTGCATGCCTCAAACGAGCGCTTTGTGTCCCGGGCCATTTACGCGCTGCCCGTCGGGCATCACTGGGCACACCGCCCAGGCCTGACGCTGATCGGCGATGCCGCACACCTGATGTCACCGTTTGGTGGCGAAGGCGTCAATGCGGCGATGCTCGATGCTGCGGAGCTGGCTCGGCACCTGATCGAAAACAGCTCATGCTCCGAGGCGGTAAAGGCCTATGAAACGCAGATGTTCGAGCGCATAGAGCCGATCGCCCGTGACAGCGCCGAAGCGGCCGCCACCCAACTCTCCCATGATGATATCGACCTCTCCCTGGCGCATTTTCGCAGCCACAGCGCGCAAGGCTGAAGACCGGTTATCGGGCCAACGCAGCTCTCCACCCAGGGCACAGGTCAATCCTTAAAAGGAGATTGGCCTATGAACATGCGCATTGTTGCCCGCTTGATCAACTTGCCCGAAGACCGTGGCGTTCGTGTTGAAACCGCCGCCCACAAGCTCCTGCTGGTGCGTTCGGGCAACCAGGTGCGGGCGTATCAGGCGGAGTGTCCCCACGCCGGGGCGCCTTTGGAGCAAGGCGTCATCTGTGACGGGAGGATCATTTGCCCGTGGCACAAGGCGGCTTTCCGGGTAGACGACGGCCAGGTCTGCGAGCCGCCCGCATTGGTGCAGCTCACGCAGTACCCGGTGGAGATTCACGATGGCGTGGTCAGTGTGGGCGACAAAGCGCTGCCCTCTTCATCCGCCCCACAGGCCGATGATTCCCGCTGCTTTATCGTGATTGGCGCAGGCGCGGCTGGCTCGGCGGCCGTCGCCACCCTGCGCCGAGAAGGCTTCGGCGGCCGCCTGCTGTGGATCGACCAGGAGCAACATCCTGCTTACGACCGAACCGCCTTGAGCAAATTCGTCATCGCAGGCGAGATGCCGCCCGACGAAACCCCGCCGTTGCTGGATGAAGCCAGCTACCGCGACATCCAGATCCACGGCGAAGTCCAAAACCTTGACCCTCACGCCAAATGCCTCCAACTCGTAGACGGTCGCCGCTTCGACTACGACGCGGCGCTGCTGGCCACCGGCGGCGAGGCCAAACCGCTGGATATTCCGGGCGCCGTACTCAATAACGTCTTTGTGCTGCGCTCACGGGACGATGCGGCGCGCATCGTTGAGGCTGCGCAACCGGGCAAATGCGCGGTGGTCATCGGCGACAGCTTTATTGGCCTGGAGGCCGCGTCAGCGTTACGCAAGCGCGGGTTGACGGTCCAGGTCGTGGGCCGTCACGAGATTCCTCTGGCGGCCCAACTGGGCAAGCGCATCGGTGCGTCACTGCGCCAATTGCATGAGGCCAATGGCGTGATATTCCATAGCGCCAGTGAGCCCGCGCGCCTCGAAGGACACGGGGACGTGACGACGGTCGTGCTGAAAAACGGCCATAGACTGGCCGCAGACCTGGTGCTGATGGGCGTCGGTGTAACACCCGCCACCGGGTTCGTCCGCGGGCTGGAAACCGCCGATGACCAATCGTTGAAAGCAGACGCGAGTTTGCGTGTCGCGCCAGGTTTGTGGGCGGCCGGCGACATGGTGACCTTCCCATGGAACGACCAGCCCGTACGCATCGAACACTGGCGCGTGGCGCAGCAACTCGGGGTGCTGGCGGCGCGCAACATGCTGGGGGCCGAGCAGGCGTTTGCCGATGTGCCGTTCTTCTGGACCTATCACTTCGGCAAGACCTTCGAACTGCTGGGCCATCCCGGTCACTGGAATCAACTCCACGTGGAAGGCGACCTGCAGCAGCACCACTTCATTGCCCTGCTCTGCCGTGGCGATGAAGTGCAAGCAGTGGTTGCCTGTGAACATCAGCGGGCGATGGCACTGCTCTCGCAACGCATGAAGCGCCCGCTGAAAAAGGCCGAGGTGCTTGAGCTGATCCGCGGGCTCTAACGGGCCTTGCGGGTGCCGAGCTGGATCCAGGTCGGCGCATGGTCGCTGGCGTGGGGCTCGTTGCGCACCCACGCATCCACCCCGGCGCCTTTCAGATAAGGTTTGAGCGCCGGATTGAGCAGCAAGTGGTCAATTCGCAGGCCAGCGTTTTTCTGCCAATGCTGGCGGAAATAATCCCAGAACGTATAGACCTGCTCGTCGGGATACAGATGGCGCAACGCGTCCGTCCAGCCCTGCGCCAGCAGGCGCTGATAACACTCACGAGTTTGCGGTTGCAGCAATGCGTCCTTGAGCCAGGAGCGCGGGTTGTAGATATCGAGGTCGGTGGGCACCACATTGAAGTCCCCGGCCAGCAACACCGGGTGTTCACTGGATTGCAGGTGCCTGGCATAGTCGATCAGCCGTTCGAACCACGCCAGCTTGTAATCGAATTTCGGCCCCGGCTGGGGGTTTCCGTTGGGCAAGTACAGGCAGCCCACCAGAATGCCGTGCACGGCGGCTTCGAGGTAGCGGCTTTGATGGTCGGCGTCATCGCCGGGCAAACCCCGGCGGCTTTCCAGCGGTTGCGCGTCGCGGGCCAGAATCGCCACGCCGTTCCACGAGGCCTGGCCCAGGCACAACGCACCGTAGCCGGCGGCGTCAAAGTCGTTGAAGGGAAACAGGCTGTCGGGCGCCTTGAGTTCTTGCAGACAGACAATGTCGGGCTGTTCCCGCGCCAGCCATTCCAGCAGATTGGGCAGGCGGGCGCGGATGCCATTGATGTTGAAGGTCGCGATCTTCAGCGCTTTCATGGGAAGGGTCCTTCCAGGGCTCTTGGAGTAGAGCCCGGAAGGTGTTCGGTCGTTCCGTTTTCAGGCGCGATTGACCTCAGTAGCCCAACGACAGCCCGGTATTGCGCCGTGGGTCGTTGGCCCCATAGAAACGGTTATTGCCCACCGGCTTGCCGTCCAGGGACGGTGCGCCCACCAGGATCGCCGCCAGGTGGTTGGCATCCTGCGGGGCGGCAAACTTGTGGCCCCAGCCTTCGAGGATTTTCTGGGTGTCGGGGCTCAGGGCAAAGCGCTCGATATTGGTCGCCTCAGGCAGCCATTGCTGGTGGAAACGCGGGGCGTCCACGGCTTCCTGAATGTTCATCTTGTAGTCGATCACATTGAGGATGGTCAGCAAAGTAGCCGTGATGATGCGGCTGCCCCCCGGCGTCCCCACTACCATCACCGCCTTGCCGTCCTTGGTGACGATGGTCGGGCTCATGGACGACAGCGGCGTCTTGCCCGGGGCGATGGCGTTGGCTTCGCCCTGGACCAGGCCATACATGTTCGGCACACCGATCTTGGAGGTGAAGTCGTCCATTTCATCGTTGAGAATCACCCCGGTCTTGCTCGCCATTACACCGGCGCCGAACCAATCGTTGAGGGTGTAGGTGACCGAGACCGCGTTGCCCCACTTGTCGACGATGGAGTAGTGGGTGGTGTTATTGCCTTCGTGGGGCGAAACCCCGGGCTTGATGTCCTGGGAGATTCCGGCTTTTTGCGGGTCGATGGCGGCGCGCAGTTTGGCGGCGTAGTCCTTGTCCAGCAGGTGCTCGACCGGGTTCTGCACGAAGTCCGGGTCGCCGAGGTAGCTGTTGCGGTCGACGTAGGCGTGGCGCATGGCCTCGATCTGGTAGTGCAAGCCTTGGGCGGAGTGATAGCCGAGATCGGCCATCGGGTAGCCTTCGAGGATGTTCATGATCTCGCAGATCACCACGCCGCCAGAGCTCGGTGGTGGCGCGGACACCACGTGGTAGCCACGGTAGTCGCACTCGATGGGCGCCAGTTCGCGGGTCTTGTATTTGTCCAGGTCGA
Organism: Pseudomonas sp. 32A; assembly: GCF_052682255.1. Classification (NCBI taxonomy): domain Bacteria; kingdom Pseudomonadati; phylum Pseudomonadota; class Gammaproteobacteria; order Pseudomonadales; family Pseudomonadaceae; genus Pseudomonas; species Pseudomonas sp. 32A. Next base: position 6,573,389 of record NZ_JBQYLY010000001.1, read on the forward strand.
CCTGGGTGATGATGCCTTTGCCCGACTGGCTGGAATCCACAATCGCCTTGGCTACCCAGCCTTTGTAGAAGCCGTCGGTGCCCTTGGCGGAGATTTCCCGCAGGGTTTTCGCCAGGTCTTTCTGCACCAGCTTCTGGCCCACCAGCATCGGCTCGCCACCGTGGAGGAAGATGCCGCGCAGGTCTTTGTCTTTCTTGAATTCGTCGGTGGCGGTGTGCAGCAGGTCAATATCGCCCTGCTCCAGGGCAAAACCGTCTTCGGCCAGCTTGATCGCCGGGGCGATCACCTGGGCACGCTTGAGGGTGCCGTATTTGCTCAGCGCCAGTTCCATGCCCGATACGGTGCCGGGTACGCCGACGGCCAGGTGGCCCTTGGAGCTGAGGTCCGGAACGACGTTGCCGTCCTTGTCCAGGTACATGTCGGCAGTCGCCGCCAGCGGGGCTTTTTCGCGGAAGTCGAGGAAGGTCTTGCGCCCGTCAGCCAGTTGCACGGTCATGAAGCCGCCGCCGCCCAGGTTGCCGGCCGCCGGGTAGACCACGGCCAGGGCGTAACCCACCGCCACTGCCGCATCCACGGCATTGCCACCGGCCTTGAGCACATCCACGCCCACATGGGTAGCGAGGTGCTGGGCCGTGACCACCATGCCATTTTCGCCAGCCACCGGGGCCTGGGAGGCCGCCTGTACACCGCTGACGGTCAGCACCAACACGGTGGCAATCAACGTTCGGGTAAACGGTTGGTATTTCATCCCTGCATACTCTGTTTATTAGAAGAACTAGAAAGTAATACGTTTCCGATCCAAGCCCCAGCGTTATGCCGCGTTTGTGACAGAGCCTGTCGGTAACGGAATAATGCCCATGCTATATTCCGGGCCTTTACGCTGCGCAGCAGAGGCTTTTCGATGGTGATCAAGAAGACCGGTATCCGCGCCCAGCAAGCCGACCAGACCCGCGCGCGGATTCTCCAGGCGGCGGTCAAGGTCTTCACCCGCGACGGCTATTCCGGCGGGCGTGTGGAAAGCATTTCCCGCGAGGCCGACTCCAACGACCGCATGCTGTATTACTACTTCGGCAGCAAGGAGCACCTGTTTGTGTGTGTGCTGGAGCACACCTATGAACAATTCAACAAGGCCGAAAGCAAACTCAAGCTCGACCTGACTGCACCGGTGCAAGCGTTGCAGGCGCTGGTGGGGTTTATCTGGAATTACTACGTCAAGCATCCCGAGTTTGTGGCGATCCTGAGTATCGAGAACCTGCACCAGGGCAAGCATGCGAAGCAGTCGGGTGAGCTGCGGCGGTTGTCCGGGGAGGCGGTCGGGGTGTTGCGGCCGATCATTGAGGCGGGCCAGGCCCAGGGGCTGTTTCGTGAGGATGTGGACATCAAGCATGTGTACTTGATGATTGCTTCGTTGTGCTACTTCTATAACTCCAACCAGCACACGCTGAGTTCGTTTTTGGGGGAGGATTTGGCGGATAAGCGCCAGCAGCGGGATTGGCTGGGGTTTATCAGTGATCTGGTGTTACGTGGTGTAAAGTAGAAACCGAATCAAAATGTGGGAGCTGGCTTGCCTGCGATTGCGGTGGGTCAGCTAATCATTCAGTGACTGGCGCACCGCTATCGCAGGCAAGCCAGCTCCCACATTTGATCTCCATCGGGCTTGAATCTGTCAGTGAGTGCCGGGATTGGCTCGCAGGTGAGCGACCTTTTGCTCCAGGCCTTCCCACTGTGGTGCATTGGGCGCGAAGCGGGTACGTAGGTATGACGCCAGCTCTGCCACTTGGGTATTCGACAGGCTGTCCTTGAAGCCCGGCATGTAACCCAGATCCTTGGTCGCCGGGGTGCTGATCCCTTGCAAAATCACCTTGATCAGATTGTCCGGTTGATCACTGTGCACATTGGTATTGGTCGCCAGTGACGGGCTGACCCCGAACAACTTCGGACCCTGCCCGTCGGCATGGCAGGCTTTGCACGAGCCTTCGAATACCCGCCGCCCGTTGGCATTGGGCACTGTCACAGCCGCCACGACCTGTGCTTCGGCGGCGCCGCTGTCATTCAGTGAAGCCAGGTACACCGCCATCGCGCGGATATCGGTCTTGGGCAGTTTGGCCAGCTCACTCACCACCGGCCCCATCGGTCCTGTCGCTACGCCGTGGGCCTCGGAATAACCGGTGCTCAGATAGGTGAACAACTGGTCCTCGGTCCACGGCGTCGGCGCCTTGGACAAGCCATTCAACGCCGGCGCTTCCCAACCATCCACACTGCCGCCCGCGAGGAATGCTTTACCGCCCTTCTCCGCTCCCATCAGGTTGCGCGGCGAATGGCACGCCGCGCAGTGCCCCAATCCGTTGACCAGATAGGCGCCGCGGTTCCATTGCTCACTTCTTTGGGGTTGCACGCTGATTTCCCCTCGGCGCAAAAACAGTGCATTCCAGCCGGCCATCAACGGCCGGATATTGAACGGAAACTTCATCGCATTCGGCACCGGCGCCTGGCTCACTGGCGCCTGGGACATCAGGTAGGCGTACAGCGCCTGCATGTCCGCCTCGTTGATATTGCGAAACGCGGTATAGGGAAACGCCGGGTACAGGTTACGCCCGTCGCGGGCGATGCCGTCGCGCATCGCCCGCTCGAACGCCGGGTAGGACCAGCTGCCAATCCCGGTCTTCTCATCCGGGGTGATGTTGCTGCTGTACAGCGTGCCGAACGGCGTGTGCATGGCCAGCCCGCCCGCATTGGTGGCGCCACCCGGCGCCGTGTGGCACACCGCGCAATCCCCTACGGCCGCGAGCAAACGCCCGCGCTCCAGGGTGGCCTTGGACCAGGTGCCGGCGCTGGGCGGTGTGATCGGGGCGATTTCGCCGTGAAACGGCCACGCGGTGGCGGCCATGCCCAGCACCGCGCCAAACGCGGCGAACAATGAGCCGAACAACCATTTGCGGCGCTTCTGCGGCGACTTCGCCGACTCGCCCAAGGTGCCTGCATTCAGCGCCGCCAGCACGCGCTCGGGGGTAATCGGCAGCTCGCGAAAACGAATCCCGGTGGCGTCGTAGATCGCGTTGGCAATCGCCGCCGCGCTGGGCACCGAGGCGGACTCACCGGCGCCCATCGGTGGCTGGTCCTGGCGCGGCATCATCAGCACGTCGATCTGCGGCACTTCAGGGAAGGTCAGGATCGGATAACCGCCCCACTCCTTGCTCGCCACGGTGGACTCTTCAAAGGTCACGCGCTCCTTGAGCACGCGGCTGGTGGACTGGATCACATTGCCGTGGATCTGATGCTGCACCCCCGCCGGGTTGATCATCATCCCCGAGTCATGCCCGATCACCACCCGGGTTACCGAGACATCGCCGGTCTGCTTGTCGATGGCCACATCCGCCACCCAGGCCGCCCACGCTGCGCCGAAACCGGGGAACTTGCTGTGGATATAGCGCGCGTAGGCAAAGCCCCGGCCCCGCAGCAGGTGGTCTTCGTTGGCGGTTTGCATTGGCGCGGTGCGCGGTGCCCAGTTGGCCCGCTCGGCGGTGGATTTCACCAGGTCGATGGCGCGCTCGTCCTTCAGGTAACGCAGGCGGTATTCCACCGGGTCGACCCCGGCGGCGAACGCCAGTTCGTCGATATAGGATTCATGGGCGAAGGTGTTGGGCAACGCCGACACGCCGCGCATCCACGAAGCGCGCACGATCGGCGCCATGTCGTTGATGGTGACGCGCATGTGCTCGATGTCGTAGGGCGGGATCGAGGTGCGGTCGCCCATTTCGAACATCGCCGCCACCGGCTCGACCCGGCCGGTCAGCAGCAGCGCCAGGGTGGGCGCGCCGTTGGACGGGTAGCTGGTTTCAAAGTCATAGGCGGCGATGCTGCCGTCGGCGTTCAGGCCGCCGTCGACCTCCATCAATTGCGCGGTGCCCTTGGGCTCCCACAGGTGTTCCTGTTCGCGGGTCAGTTGCACCCGCACCGGCTTGCCCACGGCACGGGACAGCAGCAAGGCGTCGGCGCACACGTCATCGGCGCAATTGCGCCCGTAGCAGCCGGCGGCCTCCATGCGGATCACCTCGATGGATTCTTCCGCGCATTCCAGCAGCCAGGCCAGGTCGGCCCGCAGCAGGTGCGGGTTCTGGCTGCCGGACCAGACCCGGCTGACCCCGGGCTGATAATCCGCCACGCCGCAGGAGGGGCCGATGGATCCGTGCATTTGGTACGGCCACAGGTAGGTGCGTGGCATGCGCTGGCTGGCGGCGGCCAGGGCTTCGTCGACGTTGCCCTGGTCGAGCACGGTTCGGCGTACCCGTGGGTTGTCGCGAATCGCCTGCTCCACATCGCTCATGTCCGGCAGTTGGTTATTCCAGGGTTTCCAGTGCACCCGCAGTTCCTGGGCGGCCTTGATGGCCTGCTCTTCGCGCAAGGCGACCACACCAACAAAATCACGGATAACCACCACCGCAACAATCCCCGGGATGTGGGCAATGGATGATTCGTCTACGTTCAGCAGGCTATTGCCGACAAAGCCGCCGCAATCCAGCCCCGCGTACGGCGGGCGGACCACCCTGCCGTGAAGCATGTCCGGCACGCGCATGTCGTGCACGTACGTCAGCTCGCCAGTGGCTTTGCCGGGGATATCCACCCGGGATGCGCCCTTGCCCACCAGGCGGTAATCGGCGATGGCTTTAAGCGGTGCATCGCCGCTGATGCGCAGTTCGTCATGCTCGCCCCTGACCAGTTCGCCATAGGTGGTGGTGCGTCCGTCTTCGGCGGTAATCACGCCCGCGTCGACCGTGAGGCTTTGCGCACTGACCGACCAACGTTGCGCCGCCCGCATCAGCAGGAAACGCCGGGCTTCGGCGGCGGCATTGCGCAACGGGATTGCGGAGATCTGCAACGTTGCGCTGGCGATGGTCGCGCCCTGGTTCGGCGCCCGTTCGGTGTCGCCCAGCACCATGCGCACCTGCTCCATGGTCAGGTCCAGTTCCTCGGCGACGATCTGCGCCAGGGACGTGCGAATGCCGGTGCCCAGGTCCACATGCCCGTTGAAGGCGTACACCAGCCCGTCATCGTTCACCGCGATAAACAGCCCCAGCTCCTTAGGCTTGATCGTCGGGGTACCACCCTTGGCCACCGGCCCCGAAGGCGGCAGCACGTCGTCGATGATCAGCAGGACGCCGGCCTTGGCCAGCCATTGGTCACGGGAAGGGATTGCGTCAGTCATGGTCATCGATCCACGTTCAAGGCATTTGGCGGGCGGCACGCAGCACCGCGCGGAGGATTTCGATATGGGTGCCACAGCGGCAGAGGTTGCCCGACAGCTCGCTGCGCACCTCGGCTTCGCTGGGGTTGGGATTGCGGTCGAGCAAGGCCTTGGCGGTCATGATCATGCCGTTGAGGCAGTAGCCGCACTGGGCGGCCTGTTCATCGATGAAGGCCTGCTGCACCGGGTGCGGGGTTTCGCGGGTGCCGAGGCCTTCGAGGGTGACAATGTCGCGGCCCACGGCGCCCGACAGAGGGAAGACGCAGGAGCGTGCAACCACGCCGTCAATGATCACCGTGCAGGCGCCACACTCCCCCAGGCCGCAGCCGTATTTGGGGCCGTTGAGTTGCAGATCATTGCGCAGGATCAGCAACAGCGGGGTGTCGGCCATTGCGCTGACTTCGGTGGTGTGGCCGTTGACCTCAAGCGCTACCGTGATGTGCTGGCTGATCATTCGCTTCGCCCGTTGGGTTTGGTGAAGTGCTCACTACATCAAACAGTCAAAAAAAAGCGTCGCGTACCTGGGGTCTCGCGACACACTTGAATGGTGAAGTGGTTACTACATCAAAGCAGAGCAAAAACGGTGCCAGCCCATCGTGGAAATAACATATCCGCCGTAGCAGCTGTCGAGCCCAAGCGAGGCTGCGTCGGCCGCACCGCCGTTATCGAGCCAGGCACACGACCGCGTCGCCCGCAACGCAGCCTCGCTGGGGCTCGACAGCTGCTACGGTTGGGGGTCGTCGATCATTTTGCGTAGCAGGAAGAGTACGGCGACGCGTTCGGCGGGGTTGAGGTTGCTCAGGGTCAGTTCGGTGATGGTGGCGGCGCAAGGCACGGTTTGCTGCACCAGGGCGGCGCCGGAGTCGGACAGGTTGACCACGACTTTGCGTTTGTCCTGGGGATCGGGTTCGAGGGTGATCAGTTCGCGGGCCTTGAGGCGTTCGACGATGCCACGGATGGTCGCCTGGTCGACGGCGGTGGCCTTGACCAGTTCGGTGAGCGAACTTGCACCGTGATCGCGCAGGGCACACAGGGTGACGAACTGCACGGCGGTGAGCTGGGAGTCGCCGACGTTCTGCTGGAAGATCGCCAGGTGGCGCTGGTAGGCCTTGCGCAACAGGTGGCCGACTTGCTCGGAGAAAACGTAGGAATCAGGCACGGCGGGCTCGGGAAGGCGGTGGTCGATGGGGTGGCATCTTACATCTGTAGGAGCGAGCTTGCTCGCGAAGGTCGTCAACGATGGCGCGGGGGGCTGGCTTCCCTCGGTGTCCTTGAGTTTTTCGCGAGCAAGCTCGCTCCTACAGGTGGAGGTGTCAGGGGGCCAGGGAGGCCTTGGGGGCGACGACGTCGCCGGCGATGACGACCGCCTCATCATCAAGGTAGACATCGCAATTGCGCAGCGGGATGTCCATGTGGCACGGCGTCTTGCGGGTGCCGCCGACTTCGGTGTTCGGCCCGGTGGAGAACAGGAAGTTGCCGTAGAACGCCCGGGCGTCCATGCACATACCGTCGTTCTTGTCGTGCAGGCCCATGGCCGTCCATTGTGCCCGTGGCTGCAGGCCCCAGCCGATATGGGAGATGCCGTATACCTCGGGGTCGTTGAAGTATTTCATGTAGTCGCGCAGGTATTCGGCTTCGAAACCGCCATGGATTTTGGTGATGAAGCCCTTCTCGATCTCCAGGGTGATTTTCTCGCGGGTGTAGGTCTTGAACGGCAGCAGGATGTCGCCGATATCCAGCACCAGCACGCCTTCGGCGGTTTCTTCGTTGGGCCAGGAGAACAGGAAGCCGCTCGGCCAGTGATCCCAGCGTCCCGGTTCGTCGGCAAAGCCGTATTCGGTGACTGAGGGGTATTGCCCCAGCGCTGCGCGGAAATCACTGCCGGCGCGGGATTTGACGTGGATCGAGCGGGCCTTTTTCAGCAATTCTTCAGCAGCCAGCACGCGCACCTTGTCTTCCTCGGTGGGCAGCATGCGCGCCAGTACTTCCGGGGGTTCTACCGCCAGCAGGATGCGGGTGCCGGTCTTGAGGATCTGTTCCTGCTCCGGCGAGTGCAACAGCATCATGGTGTCGACGATCAGGTCCGCCGCTTCCAGCGCCCGCTGGGCCGCGATATTACCGGTCAGCGCGGTGTCGCCGCAGTAGGCGGTCATGTCGTTGCCCATCGCCCGGGGATGGTTGAACGACGGCAACTCCACCGCATACACCTTGGCCCCCAGGCGCTGCGCCGCATCCATCGCGGCGCGCACGGTGCGTGGGTCGGAGTAATGGCTCTTGAGCACTGCAACGCTCTGGGTCGGGTCGACCCTGGACAGCTTCAACACGTGTTCAAACATCTGGGTCAGTTCGCAATCACTTACCGGCATTTCCTGTCTCCTCAGCTGCTGCACCAAGATCTTGCAGTGCGCTTCACTCTAGTGCGTTTTTATAGCGTATACGCCAATTAACCACGATAAGAACTGATTTCATGACGGACTGCAAGCGCCAGGCCAAAACGTTACAAATCCACACAAACCCAATGTTATATGGCGTTAATCGGTTACAGGGGATCGATATGGCCAAAAATACAATTTTTCAAACCCGGGCTTTTCATTTGAAAAAATGAGCGTATACACTTTAAAAACCTTGCGGACTGACGCCGCCGGCCATCATTCGAAAAAGAGGACCACGCCCCATGGGAAGCACACAAAAAATCGCAATCGTCGGCGCCGGCCTTGGCGGTGCCGCCGCTGCCACCCTGCTGCAACAGGCAGGGTTCGACGTGGACATCTACGAGCAGGCGCCGGAGTTTTCCCGTCTGGGTGCAGGGATCCACATGGGCCCCAACATCATGAAAATCTTCCGGCGCATGGGCATTGAAAAGCAGCTGGACCTGATGGGTTCTCACCCCGAGCACTGGTTCAGCCGCGACGGTGAAACCGGCGACTACCTGTCCCGCATTCCTCTCACCGGCTACGGCGCGTCCTACATCACCGTGCACCGGGGCGACCTGCACGCGCTGCAGATGTCCACCCTCAAACCTGGCACCCTGCACTTCAACAAGCGCCTGGAAACCCTCGAAGAAACCGACACCCAGGTGCGCCTGACCTTCGCCGACGGCGAGGTGACCTACGCCGACATCGTGATCGGTGCCGACGGCATCAACTCGCGCATTCGCGAAGAACTCTTGGGCGCGGAAAAACCGCTGTACAGCGGCTGGGTCGCCCACCGTGCGCTGATCCGTGGCGATCAGTTGGCCAAGTACGACCTGAAGTTCGAAGACTGCATCAAGTGGTGGACCGAGGACCGGCACATGATGGTCTACTACACCACCGGCAAGCGCGACGAGTACTACTACGTCACCGGCGTGCCGCACCCGGAATGGGACTTCCAGGGCGCCTTCGTCGACAGCAGTCGCGAAGAGATGTTCGACGCCTTCAAGGGCTACCACCCCACCGTCCAGGCCCTGATCGAATCCACCGAAAGCGTGACCAAATGGCCGTTGCGCAACCGCAACCCGCTGCCGTTGTGGAGCCGCGGCCGCCTGGTATTGCTGGGGGACGCCTGCCACCCAATGAAGCCACACATGGCCCAGGGCGCCGGCATGGCCATCGAAGACGCGGCGATGCTCACCCGTTGCCTGCAAGAAACCGGCATCGGCGACTACCGCACCGCTTTCGAACTGTATGAAGCCAACCGCAAGGAACGCGCGTCCCGGGTACAGGCCGTGTCCAACGCCAACACCTGGCTGCGCACCCAGGAAGATCCGGACTGGGTCTACGGCTATGACCTCTACGCCCAGCAGCTGAAATCGGGGGTGGCCGCGTGAGCAGCTTTCTCTACGGCGGCAACGTCCAGGCCAATGGCATTCGCCAGCATTACCTGCGTTATGGCGGCAAGGGCCCGGCGCTGATCCTGATTCCCGGCATCACCAGCCCGGCGATTACCTGGGGTTTTGTCGCGGATCGCCTGGGCCTGCATTTCGACACTTATGTGCTGGACGTACGCGGTCGCGGCCTGTCGTCCACCGGCCCGGAACTGGACTACAGCGCCGACACCTGCGCCGATGACATTGGTGCCTTTGCCGACGCCCTCAAGCTCGACAGCTATCACCTGGTAGGCCACTCCATGGGCGCGCGGTTTGCCGTGCGCAGCGCGGTGCGCCATCCACGCGGGGTTAACCGTGTGGTGCTGATCGACCCGCCGATGTCCGGCCCCGGCCGCCGTGAGTACCCGAGCAAACTGCCGTGGTACGTCGATTCGATCCGCCAGTCGCTGGTGGGCATGGACGCTGAAGCAATGCGCGCCTTCTGCGCTACCTGGACCGACGAGCAACTGCAACTGCGCGCCGAATGGCTGCACACCTGCTACGAGCCGGCCATCGTTCGCGCCTTCAACGACTTCCACACCGTCGACTTCCATCAGGACCTGCCGCACCTGCAGGCCCCTGCCCTGTTGATTGTTGCCGGACGCGGCGGTGTTATTCAGCCCGACGATGTCGCGGAAGTCCGGCAGCTACAGCCGAGCCTGCAGGTCGCCCATGTGCCAAATGCAGGACACATGATTCCCTGGGACGACCTTGAAGGCTTTTTCGCGGCCTTCGGCGACTTCCTCGGCCAGCCCCTGACTGCATAACGGAGACCATCATGCTCAAGCCTTATCGTATCGGCCAGATCGTGCCGAGTTCCAACACCACCATGGAGACCGAGATCCCGGCGATGCTTAACGCACGCCAGGCGATCCGCCCGGAACGTTTCACCTTTCACTCCAGCCGCATGCGCATGAAGCAAGTGCGCAAGGAAGAACTGGCGGCGATGGACGGCGAGTCCGACCGTTGCGCCATCGAGTTGTCCGACGCCAAGGTCGACGTGCTGGGCTACGCCTGCCTGGTGGCGATCATGGCCATGGGGTTGGGTTACCACCGTAACTCCGAGCAACGCCTGCGCAAGGCCACCGCCGACAACGACGCCAACGCCCCGGTGATCACCAGTGCCGGCGCCTTGATCGAAGGCCTGAAAGTGATGGGCGCCAAGCGTATCGCCATCGTCGCGCCGTACATGAAACCGCTGACAGAACTGGTGGTGAACTACATCCGCGAAGAAGGCTTTGACGTGGTGGACTGGCGCGCCCTGGAAATCCCCGACAACCTCGAAGTGGCCCGCCACGACCCGGCCAATTTGCCGGCCATCGTCGCCGGGATGAACCTGGAAGGCGTCGACGTGGTCGTGCTGTCGGCCTGCGTGCAAATGCAGTCGTTGCCGGTGGTGGCCAAGGTCGAAGCGCAAACCGGCCTGCCGGTACTCACCGCCGCCATCGCCACCACCTACGCCATGCTCAAGGCCCTGGACCTGGAACCCATCGTCCCCGGCGCCGGTGCCCTGCTCTCCGGTGCCTACTAAACCTGCATGGACAACACCTTGTGGCAAATGGGCTTGTTGTGCAAAAGGGCTTGTTGTGGCGAGGGGGCTTGTCCCCCGTTGGGCTGCGCAGCGGCCCCAAAAAAAGCCGGGAGCGCTTCGCACTCCAACGGGGGACAAGCCCCCTCGCCACAGGTAATGATTGAGGACTGAAAGATGAGCGAACAATCCGCCGACGCCAACTACCAGGGCGTCTGGGGCAACCGCATCGGCTTCGGCAAAAAATCCGCCCTGCTGATGATCGACTTCATGCAGGGCTATACCACCGAAGGCGCCCCGCTGTTTGCCCCCGAAGTGCGCATCGCCGTGGCCGAAAGCGTCGAGCTGCTGGCCTGCGCCAGGCGTCACGGAATCAGCGTGGTGCACACCAATATCCGCTACCATCCCGGCCATTTCGCCGATGGCGGTATCTGGGTCAAAAAGGCTCCGGTGATGAAAGACATGGTCGAAGGCAACCCTATGGCAGCCTTCTGCCCCGAAGTCCTGCCCCTGGCCAATGAAGTGGTCATCACCAAACAATACGCCAGCGCGTTTTTCGGCAGCAGCCTGGCCCCGATGCTGCACGCCCAGGGCATCGACACCGTGGTGCTCGCCGGCTGCTCCACCAGCGGTTGCATCCGCGCCACCGCCGTCGATGCAGTGCAACATGGCTTTCGTACCATCGTCGTGCGCGAATGCGTCGGCGACCGTCACCCGGCGCCCCATGAAGCGAACTTGTTTGATATCGACAGCAAGTACGGCGACGTGGTCAGCAAGCAGGAGGCGATGAGCAAGTTCAGGGAGCAGTAACGCGCCAACAGGAACCACGACAAAGAGCGTGGTCCGGAAAAAACTGAGCGCCCACGCTGGAATGCAGTCGAATGTGTGAGCGGGCTTGCTCGCTCCCACACTTGATCACCTCCAACAGGGCCACCTCAGTCTTCTGTCACTGCCTTTGGATGTCGCTTTCACAGCACTCCGAAGTGCTGAAAAAAAGCGGCTGTATAAAAACCATAAGTCACCGCCAGGAGACACCCCAATGCCCATTGCGAATGCAGCGCCCGCGACTACGGTCGCCGATCCGGTCAACACGCTCTACCACAAGATCACCTGGAAGCTGATTCCGTTCCTGTGTTTCTGCTACCTGGCAGCCTACCTGGACCGCATCAATATCGGCTTTGCCAAACTGCAGATGCTCGACCAGCTGCACTTCAGCGAAACCGCGTTCGGCCTCGGCGCCGGGCTGTTTTTTGTCGGCTATATCCTCTTCGAAGTCCCGAGCAACCTGATCCTGGAAAAGGTCGGTGCGAAGATCTGGATCGCCCGCATCATGATCACCTGGGGCCTGCTTTCGGCCTGCACCATGCTGGTCACTTCCACCACCCAGTTCTACATCCTGCGGTTCCTGCTGGGCGCCGCCGAAGCCGGGTTCCTGCCGGGCGTGCTGTATTACCTGACCACCTGGTTTCCCACCCATCGCCGGGGGCGAATCATCGCCCTGTTCATGATCGGCCTGCCGCTGTCCAGCGTGATCGGCGGCCCGCTGTCCGGCTGGATCATGGGCCACTTCGACAACATGGCCGGCCTGCGCGGCTGGCAGTGGCTGTTCCTGATCGAAGCAGTGCCCAGCGTATTGCTCGGTGTGTGGACCTTCTGGGCACTGCCCAACTCCTTCCAGCAAGCCAAATGGCTCTCGCCGGAAGAAAAGACCCTGCTGGAAAGCGAGTTGCGCAAGGACGACGCCGACGGTACCGACAGCAAACACAGCTTCCGCGACGGTTTCTTCAACCTCAAGGTATGGATGCTCGGCGGTATCGACTTCTCGATCCTGCTCAGCGCCTACGCCATGGGCTTCTGGATGCCGACGTTCATCCGCAACGCCGGCATCACCGATACCTTCCACATCGGCATCCTCACCGCGTTGCCCAGCGTGGCCGCACTGCTGGGCATGCTGCTGATCGGCGCCAGCTCCGACAAACACCGCGAACGCCGCTGGCACATCATCGTGCCGTTTTTTATCGGCGCGGCGGCGATGGCCACCAGCACCTTCTTCACCCATAACGTGGTCGCCACGGTGGCACTGTTTGCGATTGCCTCGGCGGCGATCATTGGTGCGGTGCCGGTGTTTTTCAGCCTGCCGGCGACCTTTCTCAAAGGCACCGCAGCGGCCACCGGTTTTGCCCTGGCCTGCTCACTGGCGAACATCGCGGGCCTGGTGAGCAATTCGTTGATGGGCGTGGCAATCGACGTCACCGGCAGCAGCGCAGGCGCCTTATGGTTTTTCGCCGGTTGCCTGATTCTCAGCAGCTTCCTGGTCATCGCCTTGCCGGCGAAACTGGTGAACCGTTAATAACAACAATTCCCGGGGTGAGTCTCCATGCAAGGTTTCATCAAGCGCTGTGCCCTGCTTGTCGCCGTCGGCCTGTGTGCCGGTACGGCGCAGGCCGCAGAAAAGGTCATCTTCGACACCGACTTCAACGTGCTAAACGATGACGGCCAGGCCTTTATCATGCTCGCCCAGCTGCATGGGCAAAAACGCATCGACCTGCTGGGCATGACCCTGGCCAGCGGCAACGCTTGGGTCGACCAGGAACAGGTGGACGCCCTCAAGGCCGTGGAGCGCATGGGCGTGGAAAAGGCAGTCGGCGTCTATTCCGGCGCCGCCTACCCGTTGCTGCATGACTACACCACCTATGCGGCGGAAAAGGCCCTGTTCGGTTCCGGTTGGCCGGGCGCATTCAAGAACCCGCGTCCAACCAGCGCATCCCAACTGGTAGCACCGCCGGACGGGCTGGCCACTCACACCCAACTGCGCAAGGAAACCGCCGTCCAGTTCATCGTCGACAGCGTGCGGACCAACCCCCACGAAGTGACGATTCTGGCGGTCGGCCCACTGACCAACATTGCCCTGGCGATTCGTTCGGCGCCGGACATCGTGCCGTTGATCAAGCGCATCGTGTACATGGGCGGCGCCCTGGAAATTCCGGGCAATACCACACCGGCGGCGGAGTTCAACTGGTGGTTCGACCCGGAGGCCGCGAAGATCGTGTTGCGCTCGCCCATCGAACACGTGATTTTCCCCAACGATGTCTGTGAGAAAGTCACCTTCGACAACTCGGTGTACCAGCGGGTGATTGCCCACAAAGGCGCGATTGCCGACCTGTATAAACACGAGTTCGGGCCGCTGTTCGACAAGGACCCGGCCTACCACAGCTTCACCTGGGACAGCCTGCCGGCGCTGTTTCTCGTCAGCCCCGAGATCGTCACCGAATCCCGCGAACTGTGGGTGGATGTAGACGCCACCTTCGGCGCCGATTACGGCCGGGCACTGGGCTACCAGAAAGGCGCGCCGGTGGGCACGCAGAAGGCCAAGGTGGTGTTTGCCGTGGACCAGAAGAAGTTCTGGGATGGCTACGTCAACCTGGTGACGTTGCCAACGCCGGTCAACTTCTCCCGCTAACTGCGCTGTAACTTGAAGGGCTGTGGTTTAATTGCGCGTTTTGCCCAGCCCTTCAAGGAATCCGTTGTCGATGAATCAGCCCGCCACCAAAGTCCTGGTCATTGGTTACGTCTGGCCAGAGCCCCGCTCCTCGGCAGCCGGCGGGCACATGATGCAGATTCTCGAGAGTTTCCTGGCCCAGGGTTGGGACATTACCTTCAGCAGCCCCGCCGCCTCGGGTGAGCACAAGGCCGACTTGCCCGCCCTGGGCGTTCGCGAATGTGCGATCGAGCTGAATAACAGCAGTTTCGACGAATTCATTCAGCAACTTGCTCCGGACATCGTGCTGTTCGACCGTTTCATGATGGAAGAACAGTTCGGCTGGCGCGTAGAGAAATGCTGCCCGAATGCGCTTCGTGTGCTGGAAAGCTCGGACCTGCAAAGCCTGCGGGATGCCCGGCACCAGCGCCTCAAGGACTTCCTGAAGACGCAACCCGAGGCTGACGACTTCAGCCCTTTGTTCAGCCAGGACCTGGCCGCCGAATTCGCTTACATGGCCGACACCGACCTGGCCAAGCGCGAGATCGCCGCGATCTACCGCTGCGACATCAGCCTGATGATCTCCGATGTGGAAATCCAGTTGCTGACCGAACACTTCAAGGTGCCCGCCGCCCTGCTCCACTGGTGCCCGCTGATGCTGACACCGCCCACCGTGGACTTCGCGCCGTTTGAAGACCGGGCGCACTTCCTGAGCATCGGCAACTTTCGCCATGCGCCGAACTGGGATGCGGTGTTGTGGATGAAGAACAGCGTGTGGCCGCTGATCCGCCAGCAACTGCCGGGTGTTCAACTCCACGTGTATGGCGCCTACACGCCACCCAAGGCCACTGCCCTGCACAACCCGGCCCAAGGCTTCCATGTGATGAACTGGGCCGAAGACGCATTGCAGGTCATGACCGCCGCGCGCCTCTGCCTCGCGCCGCTGCGGTTTGGTGCCGGGATCAAGGGCAAGCTGGCCGACGCGATGCTCTGTGGCACACCGAGCGTCACCACGCCAGTGGGTGCCGAAGCCATGGGTGAACCGTGGCCCGGCGTGGTCGAGCACAGCGCCAGTGCGCTGGCGGCGCAAGCAGTTGCGTTGTATCAGGACCGGGAGCGCTGGACCCAGGCCCAGGAAGACGGTCGGCAATTACTCGCCCGTCGGTACGCCCAGGACCTGCATGGGCCGGCCCTGGTGGCCCGCCTGGCACAGTGCCGCAATGAGCTGGCCGAGCACCGCCGCAACAACTTCACCGGCAGCATGCTGCGCCACCACTTGCACAAAAGTACCCAATACATGGCGCAGTGGATCGAGGCAAAAAACCGCAACGTCTGACCACCCTGGAAATACTCCGCCAAACTCCTGCGGGCATTCTCCGGAACGCCTGCGGAGCGCGAAGCGACATAGCTCAACAAGTCGGTCATGTCGTCCGGCATGCATAGAACGTGTCGTTTATTTCAAGGTGGTTCCATGAGCAGTATTGAATCCCGTTTCCTTACACCCAACGGATACATCCTCCCGCCGGACAATGGCGGTACCCTTCGGACCCGCCGCTCAACCAACACGCTTGAACAAGTGAGGGGTTTCTACGATCAGCCGGCGCCGGGCACCGAACTGCCGGACGTACTCAAACAGAGCGCAGCCCTGGAAAACGGCTTCCAGCGACCCGCCTCGCAACCCTCTCATCGTCAGCCCCCAGCCACGACAGCGGCCGTTATTGACGACGCCCGCGCCAAGGCCGACGCCGACGCCGAGGTGGTGCAAACCCTGGCACACTCCACCGATCAGCAGGCCGACGCATCGATGCAGGTGCCTCCTATGTCGACGCTTGGGCAATGGTTAACCCAATTGCGCAGCGCACTGAACAGCCCTGCTTTTCGGGACTTTATCCGAGACAACGGCTTTGCAGCCTCCAGCATCCAGTTTCATCCCGACGACTCAAGCGTCAGCGGGTTGGTCGACGGAAAATGGGTGAAGATTCCCCTCAGCAATGGAAGTCTCTCGAATGCCGCGATCCTGACCCTGGCAATCGCCGAAGCCGTGGTCATCGGCGGCGGACTGCCTGCGCCGTTGTCTTACCCTGAGGTCATGAGCGGTGCGCTGAAAACATCGATGGTCAAAGCGTTCTACGACGACAGTTTCAAATCCGTTCTCAAATCGGAGAAAGCCCGCGGTCCACAGGCGTTGGCGTCTCATCGCCGAATCGTCGGTGATATTTATGACCGGGATAACCTCGGGAGGGAATTGAAGCTGATTTGTGCTCGCCTGGACGCGAGCCGTATCACGCCAAACACCCTCCCCCATGTATTGGCCAGCTCCCGTGTAAATATCCATCCCGGTTCAACCTACAGTCAACTGCACACTACCGAGCCTGGGGCCTCTGCCAACGTCGAAAGCTTCCTGAAAACCTTGGGCAAGCCATTGCCGGAGAATCGGGAACAACTCGACACGCTTGTGACATACCTGACCAGTAGTGCCGAGCTTTTTTCCGAAGAAACGCTCTTGGCGGACGGCTATTCCCGTGCACTGAGACGAGCGGCCGAGGGTGTATCAGAGGAATGGGTCACCGTTCCAAGCCATTCCTCGCTGGGACGGTGGCTCGAGGCTTATCGTGGTTTGTTTGACCATATAGCAGTCCAGAGCTGGCTGGTCCGGCAAAACGTCGACCCTGGTACCTTCAAGGTTGTTCCCTCGACCGGGCAGGCGACAGCCATGGTCGACGGCTCACCGAAAACCTTTGAGCTGACAGATGATTCAGGCTGGGCGCATATCGCCGGCCCAATCCTCACGATAGGCAAAGTAATCGCGCCTGGCTCCGAACAGTCGCTGCAGATGCCCCGCTTGAGCCGTTTCATTGACGTGCCGTTAGGTACCGTCGCCAATTTTTACAATGAGCCCACCAGTAGCACTGTCGCTCAAGCCCGGGAACGGGCTGACTACCTGGAACAAAGGGGTGCATTCGACTCGGTGCTGGCCGCCCCTGAGCATTCGATCCCGTCCCTTAGAAAACATGAAGGGCAAGCGGCTATCTATTACGACCGCCTTGCCCGCACCACGGCTGAAAGAGCCCTGTTTCAAAGCCTTGCCGACACCACCGGCAGAGCACTACCAGACGCACGTGCCGAGGCAAAGAAGTTGGCCGAGGCAATCATACTGAAGCTCACCGGCAAAACCGTAGATGCCGACACGATCTATCACAACCGTTTTGACACGGCCCGTACATCCGAAGAACTTAATCACCGCCGTATTCTCAGCTCACTGCGTTTACCGGATGCATTACTGAAAAACTTCAGTGAGGCTGACTGGGTGCCTGGCATGCTCGATGCGACGTCGGGCCTGTACACGGATGCCGCGGGTTACGGTGAACACCACAAGTTTGCACTCGCCCCTTCGAGCGTGATGAAGGAAAGCTGGAATAACGATCTCCAGAAGCATTTGACTGCCAAACTCGACGACTTCTGGGGCAAGCACCGTGACGATTACCGCACCGTCCTCAAAGGCCAGTTTATTGCCCGGGCCCGCCAGCAATTACAGGCCTATGAAGCGAAAACCCCGGCGGAGCAGGCAAAGCTTGCGGATGAGCATAAATTCACTCGCGATGACTATCAGTTGGTGATGGCCGCTGCGTCGAATATTTCGACAGCGGCGGATGCCTCTCCAACCGTAGAGCAGTTGAAGGCTTCAACATCGACCCGTGGCCTTGTCCGTGCCCACGCTCTGGATATCAACGGCTATGGCTCCAGCGACATCGTTCGTTTTACCGCCCAGGACGACGGTCAGTACCTGTACCTCAATGGTCGGCGTGACGGCCGGCAGGTGCTCTACGTGCCGGGTGGTGATCCGGACTTCGTGCGCTTCGACTCTCTGGAAAAAATGGATCAATGGATCGTCGACCAGGCCAAGGACCCGGAAAAACGCAAGGCCTTGGCCTCTCACTTCTCACTGTACGACCGGCAAGACGGCATCAGCTATTACGGTGTCGACGCATCCCTGGCTCATCTGGCGACAGGCGGCTGGGATTCGCTGGAAGGCACCACTATTGATCGTGGCAACATCCGTATTCACGGCGATGTGTTCAAGCACATCACCGACGCAACCGAAAAACGCATGAGCCTTGACGCAGACACGGCGATCAAGTCAAACAGCGAGGTGATTCGCGACGCGTGGCTCAACGACATCTCTTCGGCGGCGCAGCTGCTGGGGAAAATGTCCCCCGCTAGCTTTCTCGCCGCCGGAGCTGCTGCAACCGCCGCGCTCACTGAAACAGTCCTTGGCATAGAGAAATCGGTCTCGGGTGACACTTTGTCCGAGCGCCGTGGCGGCGCCATGAAAGCGTTGGATGGCGCACTCAACACCCTGTTTTCCGTGGGGGCCAGTAGCGTTCCCGAAGACCCCTTCACCGCACCAGGCACCCGAGTCCCCGCAACGCTCCCGCTGCAAAGTGAAACCTTCTTTGACGGCACCAAGGCGTTGGTCGTCGAGCAATCATTGGCAGAAGATGCCTATATCATCTCGCGCTCCGACGGCTTTGATGTGGTGGACGGCGAGAAAGTCTATCGCTACAACGCCAAACAGCCTGGCCAACTGACGGATCTGGAGTCAACCGGGCGCGAGGCGGAGCTGGAGAACTTCGAAGCCGTTTGCCCAGTGCCATCCGCGCCAGGCGCCAGAGTGCGACGCGGCACCAATGATGAGTGTTTCTCCAGGATCGTTACCCGTACCGGCAATGAGCTGCAGCAGGAGTTGCAGGCGTTGGAACATGAGCGACTTTTTCCTTCGCCTCGTAAACTGCTCAACAGCGACCGGTTCGTTGTCAGGGAAAGGCGCATATATAAAATGATCGACACTGAAATGGGCACCAAGCTTGTGCCTTTGCCCGTCAGCCATCCCATCGAATACAAAATGCATATCGATGGAAAAATAATCGACGATCCAGGCTTCGGCTTTCCCTTTGGAACCACCAATCAGTTTCTTGAAGAGGAAACCCGTGTAGTGAGGCTCGGTAGCATAAGCCGCAGCGTCAATGATCAACGCGAGATGAGGGGCATTGTGGTGTCCAGCCCTAAACCGGGTGATCCGTCGAAATACCTGGTGATTGAGGCTGATACCGCTAAGTTCTATTACGTGAAGCTCACTACACCACCGGCAACGGATGTGTCATTCATCAAGTGCACCGCTACAGAATTTGAGTTGGCGTTGGCAAAGAAATATCGATCGAAGTTTTATATACGCCAAGGCAATTCAGCACACCCGAATGACGCCAACTTCATCGCGCTGCCAAAACTGAACGACGCGTATAAGTCACTGAAGAAAAATGGCTACTCAGACGCTGACATCAATCAGCTGAAAAAAAAGATATCCACGATGAATCGCGAGCAGCAGCGTGAGGTGATATTCCAGCTGCAAACCCGCGGCGCGCTCGGGAAAGCCAATGTTTCAATGATGCCTAACAAGATCTCCGCCCTTCCAAAGCCCGATAACTTTGCCAGTATGACCGTCGAGCAAAAAAACCGGTTTTATGCGGTGAACGCGAAGGACGCGGTAGACCGTGCGATGAAAGCCACAGGGCTGGGGCCCGGCAACCTGATACGCTCAATCTCTGACATCAAGCGCGCCGATGCAGCGAACCAGGCCCTTGAATGGTTACGTAAAACCGCCAATCACCGGGCACATGACCTCGGAGCCCAAGCCATGAAAAGTGGCGCTGGGAACTGCGGGGAAATGAGCTTGCTCGCCCAGGACATCATCAGGGAAAGTGGGGGGCGCGCTTATACCTGGGCGGCGGGCGACGCTCACGCGTTTACCGTCGTGGGCGGCCCGTCTATCTTGCCTGGCGGTACCGTCGACTTCTCGCAAGCCCAATGGGATGAAGCCTGGGTCGTTGACCCCTGGGCCGAAATAGCCTGCCCCGCCAGGCAATATACCGCCGAGCTGGAGGCCACAATGAAAAGATGGGACGCATTGAAGTGGAAGATCCGGGAAGGGGCAAACGAGAACATGAGCCCCCTCGATCACGACTGGACGAACACGCTGTTCAATTTGCCGAAAACCCCGGATGAACATGGGTACAGCCAGCCTGCTTTGAGCGCCTGACTCGCTGACACCCTGTCAAAAGACAGCGCGATGCCTGTAGGTTATCGATTATCGCGCTGTTTTTTTATTGCGATGAAAAACTGCCGCCGTTCAACACAGACGCTGGCGAGGTGGCGCGCAAGGGGGCATTATCCTTTTGCGCCCCCACAATAAAGCGACTGCAGCATGACCCGAGCAGCGAGAATCACCGACCCTTCCTACGAGCTGATGGACGATCACAACGGTCTGTCCATCATCTATCGCCAACACGGCTTCCCGTGCCCGTTGGTGCGCTGGCATTTTCACAAGGAATACGAGCTGCACCTGATCGTTGCCAGCTCCGGCAAGGTGTTTATCGGCGACTACATCGGCAACTTCTACCCGGAAAGCCTGTTCCTCACCGGCCCCAACCTGCCCCACAACTGGATCAGCCAGGTGGCCGAGGACGAAGTGGTGCCCAAGCGCGACATGCTGGTGAACTTCACCGACGAGCTGTTCGACGGCGGCAGCCATATCTTTGCAGAACTCAAGACCCTGGCGCCGCTGCTGGAACGGGCGCAATACGGCATCGAATTTCGTTGCAAGAAGACCATCGCCCAAGCCATGACCCTGATGCAGCGCATCGAAGACGCCCAGGGCATGGCGCGTCTGGGGCATTTCTTCATCCTGATGGAGGTGCTCAGTGCCTGCGAGGATTACCAACTGCTCTCCGGCGTGACCACCCCGCAACTGGCAGACGAACACAGCATCGACCGCACCAACCGCGCGGTGGACTACATATTTGCCCACTACGCGCGGGAGTTGTCCCTGGAAGAGGTGGCCGAATACCTGGGAATGAAGCCCACCTACTTCTCCCGCGTATTCAAACAAGCCACCGGGCGCACCTTCATCGAGTTCGTCAATCGTCTGCGTATCAGCAAGTCCTGCGAGCTGCTGGCCGATGGTGACAAGGCCGTGACCGATGTGTGCTTTGAGTCGGGCTTCAACAATATTTCCAACTTCAACCGCCGGTTCCAGCAGCTCAAGGGCATGACACCGTCCCACTACCGGCGTTTGGCCGTGCAGCGCCTGACCGAGCAAAACCTCGCTTAATCATTTCAACGCCCCCCTGTAGGAGCGAGCTGGCTCGCGAAAGTATTCCAGGCGCATCGCTTCGGTGGATGTACCTTTTTCGCGAGCAAGCTCGCTCCTACAGTAACGGTGTCCGCAGTAAATCGTTTCAGCGCTTTTGCGGTGCAGTGCAAAAAAGTATCAGTAAAAGTGCTCCCAAGGATTTGTCAGCACGCCAATTGAAGGCTGTAATCAACGCACACTCTTCCAGCCGTCGTGGAAGACACAACAACAATAACTGTCCTTCTGTAGCCCCTGGGCGCAGAAATGGAGTGCGCGATGAAGTTCACAGCTAAAGCTCTGCTTGCCTGTACCTGCATGACCCTCAGCGCCGTCAGTCTTGGCGCGCAAACCCTGACCATTGCCACCGTCAACAACAGCGACATGATCCGCATGCAGAAGCTCTCGAAAACCTTCGAGACCGAGCATCCGGAGATCAAGCTGAACTGGGTGGTACTCGAAGAAAACGTCCTGCGCCAACGCCTCACTACCGACATCGCCACCCAGGGCGGACAGTTCGACGTGTTGACCATCGGCATGTACGAAGCAGCACTCTGGGGCGCCAAAGGCTGGCTGGAACCGATGAAGGACCTGCCTGCTTCCTACGACCTGGATGATGTTTTCCCGTCGGTGCGTGACGGCCTTTCCGTCAAGGGCTCGCTGTACGCCCTGCCGTTCTACGCCGAAAGCTCCATCACCTATTACCGCACCGACCTGTTCAAGGATGCCGGGCTGACCATGCCTGAGCACCCCACCTGGACGCAGATCGGCGAGTTCGCCGAGAAGCTCACCAACAAGGACAAGGAACAGTACGGCCTGTGCCTGCGGGGCAAAGCCGGTTGGGGCGAGAACATGGCGCTGATCACCACCCTGGCCAACGGCTACGGTGCACGCTGGTTCGATGAGAAGTGGCAGCCGGAATTCAACGGGCCCGAGTGGAAAGACGCGCTGAACTTCTACGTCGACAACATGAAGAAATCCGGCCCGCCGGGCGCCTCCAGCAACGGTTTCAACGAAAACCTGGCGCTGTTCAACAGCGGCAAGTGCGCGATCTGGGTCGACGCCAGCGTCGCCGGCTCGTTCGTGACCGACAAGACCCAAAGCAAAGTGGCTGACCACGTCGGCTTCACCTTTGCACCCCACGAGAAGACCGACAAAGGGACTTCGTGGCTGTACTCCTGGTCCCTGGGGATTCCAACCAGCTCCAAAGCCAAGGACGCCGCCAAGGTCTTCACCACCTGGGCCACTTCCAAGGAATACAGCCAGTTGGTCGCCAAGACCGACGGGATTGCCAATGTACCGCCAGGTACCCGCACGTCGACCTACAGCGACGAATACATGAAGGCCGCGCCGTTCGCCAAGGTGACGCTGGAATCGCTGAAAGTTGCGAACCCGAAAGACCCGTCGGCCAAGCCGGTGCCGTATGTGGGCATCCAGTTGGTAACCATTCCTGAGTTCCAGGCGATTGGTACCCAGGTCGGCAAGTTCTTCTCCAGCGCACTGACCGGTGGCTCCACTGCCGAAAAAGCCCTGGCGGATGCACAGACCTTCACCGAACGCGAAATGAAGCGGGCCGGTTATCCCAAGTAACCCCCAACACCTGTAGGAGCGAGCTTGCTCGCGAAAAAGGTACATCCACCGCAGCGATGCGCCTGGAATACTTTCGCGAGCAAGCCTCGCTCCTACAGGGGCTTTGCGTACCTGTCTCTAATCGGTCCTGATCACCATGAATACCACCACTGCCCAAGTGCAAACCGCTTCGCCGGACAAGCCGCGTAAAAGCCGCTTGATCAACCCCGGCTGGTTCCTCGTCAGCCCCTCGGTGGCCTTGTTGCTGCTGTGGATGATCGTGCCGCTGGGCATGACCCTGTACTTCTCGCTGATTCGCTACAACCTGCTCTACCCCGGCGAAAACCAGTTCGTGGGGCTGGAGAACTTCACCTACTTCATCACCGACTCGGGCTTCTTGCCCGGCGCCACCAACACCCTGTTGCTGGTGGGCAGCGTCTTGCTGATCAGCGTGGTGTTTGGCGTACTGATCAGCGCCCTGCTGGAAGCCAGCGAGTTCTTCGGTCGCGGCCTGGTGCGGGTGTTGCTGATTTCACCGTTCTTCATCATGCCCACCGTCGGTGCGCTGATCTGGAAGAACCTGATTTTCCATCCGGTGTCGGGGATTCTCGCCTACGTGTGGAAGCTGTTCGGCGCCCAGCCGGTGGACTGGCTGGCCCATTACCCGTTGCTGTCGATCATTATCATTGTGTCCTGGCAGTGGCTGCCCTTCGCGATCCTGCTGCTGATGACCGCCATGCAGTCCCTCGACCAGGAACAGAAGGAAGCCGCCCGCCTCGACGGTGCCGGCGCCATCGCGATTTTCTGGCACCTGACCCTGCCGCACCTGGCGCGCCCGATTGCCGTGGTGGTGATGATCGAAACCATCTTCCTGCTCTCGGTGTTCGCCGAAATCTTCACCACCACCAACGGCGGCCCCGGCTACGCCTCGACCAACCTCGCCTACCTGATCTACAACCAGGCGCTGGTGCAGTTCGACGTGGGCATGGCCTCGGCCGGCGGCTTGATTGCCGTGGTCATTGCCAATATCGCGGCGATCATCCTGGTGCGGATGATCGGCAAAAACCTGACTGACAAGCCTTGAGGGCCGCGCCATGACGCTTCAACAATCCCGCCGCCTGCAAAGCGTGCTGCTCGGCACCCTGGCCTGGGCCATCGCGATCCTGATTTTCTTCCCGATCTTCTGGATGGTGCTGACCAGCTTCAAGACCGAAATCGACGCGTTCGCCACGCCGCCGCAGTTCATCTTCACACCGACGCTGGAGAACTACCTGCACATCAACGAGCGCAGCAACTACTTCAGCTACGCCTGGAACTCGGTGCTGATCTCCTTCAGTGCCACCGCGTTGTGCCTGCTGATCTCGGTACCGGCCGCCTACTCCATGGCGTTCTACGAGACCAAACGCACCAAGGGCACGTTGCTGTGGATGCTCTCCACCAAGATGCTGCCACCGGTGGGCGTGCTGATGCCGATCTACCTGCTGGCCAAGAGCTTCGGCCTGCTGGACACGCGCATCGCGCTGATCATCATCTACACCCTGATCAACCTGCCAATCGTGGTCTGGATGGTTTACACCTACTTCAAGGACATCCCCAAGGACATCCTCGAAGCCGCCCGCCTGGACGGCGCCACCCTGTGGCAGGAAATGGTCCGGGTGCTGCTGCCAATCGCCAAGGGCGGCCTGGCTTCCACGGTGTTGCTGTCGCTGATCCTGTGCTGGAACGAGGCGTTCTGGTCGCTGAACCTGACCTCGTCCAATGCCGCGCCATTGACCGCGTTGATCGCCTCCTACTCCAGCCCCGAAGGTTTGTTCTGGGCCAAATTGTCTGCCGTGTCGACCCTGGCCTGTGCGCCGATCCTGATCTTTGGCTGGATCAGCCAGAAACAGCTGGTCCGCGGTTTGTCCTTCGGCGCCGTGAAGTAACGGCTCCTTCAAAAATATTCAGAAGCGGAGGCCCATCATGGCCAACCTGAAAATCAAGAATCTGCAAAAAGGCTTCGAAGGTTTCTCCATCATCAAGGGCATCGACCTTGAAGTGAACGACAAGGAATTCGTGGTGTTCGTCGGCCCGTCGGGGTGCGGCAAATCCACTTTGCTGCGCTTGATTGCGGGCCTGGAAGAAGTCACCGAAGGCACCATCGAACTGGATGGCCGCGACATCACCGAAGTCACCCCGGCCAAGCGCGACCTGGCGATGGTGTTCCAGACCTACGCCCTTTACCCGCACATGAGCGTGCGCAAGAACATGTCGTTTGCCCTGGACCTGGCCGGCGTCGACAAGAAGATTGTTGAGAGCAAGGTCAACGAAGCAGCACGTATCCTGGAGCTGGGCCCTTTGCTGGAGCGCAAGCCGAAGCAGTTGTCCGGCGGCCAGCGCCAGCGTGTCGCCATCGGCCGTGCAATTGTGCGTAACCCGAAGATCTTCCTGTTCGACGAACCCCTGTCCAACCTCGATGCCGCCCTGCGGGTGCAGATGCGCCTGGAGCTGTCGCGCCTGCATAAAGAACTGCAAGCCACCATGATCTACGTGACCCACGACCAGGTCGAAGCCATGACCCTGGCCGACAAGGTGGTGGTACTGAACAGCGGCCGCGTAGAACAGGTGGGCTCGCCGCTGGAGCTGTATCACCAGCCGGCCAACCTGTTTGTCGCAGGCTTTTTGGGCACGCCGAAAATGGGTTTCCTCAAAGGCAAGGTCAGCCGCGTGGATGCCCAGAGCTGCGACGTCGAACTGGACGCTGGCGGCCGCATCAGCCTGCCCCTGAGCAGCGCCACCTTGAGCGTTGGCAGCGCGGTGACCCTGGGCATTCGTCCGGAACACCTGGAAATCGCCACCCCTGGCCAGGCCACCCTGACCGTTACCGCCGACGTCGGTGAGCGCCTGGGCAGCGACACTTTCTGCCACGTTATCACCGCCAGCAAGGAGCCGTTGACCCTGCGGATCCGTGGCGACATGGCCAGCCAGTATGGCGAAACCCTGCAGCTGTACCTGGACCCGACCCAATGCCATCTGTTCGACGCTGACGGTGTTGCCGTGGCCCGTCCACTGCGCGCCGCCGCCTGATTTCGCGAGAATTTCCCGATGAAACTGAACAAGCAAAACCTCACGCAACTGGCGCCTGAAGTGCAACTGCCAGCCTATGCGATTGCCAATACCAGCCAGGGCATCGCGCACATTGGCGTCGGCGGCTTCCACCGTGCGCACCAGGCGTATTACACCGACGCCTTGATGAATACCGGCGTGGGCCTGGACTGGAGCATCTGCGGTGTGGGCCTGCGCGCCGAAGACCGCAAGGCCCGGGACGACCTGGCCGGCCAGGACTACCTGTTTACCCTGTATGAACTGGGCGACACCGACGACACCGAAGTGCGTGTGATCGGCTCCATCAGCGACATGCTGCTGGCCGAAGACGGTGCCCAGGCGCTGATCGACAAGCTGGCCAGCCCACAGATTCGGATTGTCTCGCTGACCATCACCGAAGGCGGCTACTGCATCGACGACAGCAACGGCGAGTTCATGGCCCACCTGCCGCAGATCCAGCACGACTTGGCCAACCCGGGCTCACCAAAAACCGTGTTTGGTTTTATCTGCGCTGCCTTGACCCAGCGCCGGGCGGCCGGGGTTCCGGCGTTTACCGTGATGTCCTGCGATAACCTGCCCCACAACGGCGCCGTGACCCGCAAGGCGTTGCTGGCCTTCGCCGCGTTGCATGACGCTGACCTGCACGAGTGGATCAAGGCCAACGTCAGCTTCCCGAATGCCATGGTCGACCGCATCACGCCGATGACCAGCACTGCGCACCGCCTGCAACTGCATGACGAGCACGGCATTGACGACGCCTGGCCGGTGGTCTGCGAACCGTTTGTGCAGTGGGTACTGGAGGACAAGTTCGTCAACGGCCGCCCAGCTTGGGAAACCGTAGGCGTGCAGTTCACCGACGACGTGACGCCGTATGAAGAGATGAAGATCGGCCTGCTCAACGGCAGCCACCTGGCGCTGACATACCTTGGTTTCCTGAAGGGCTACCGCTTCGTCCACGAAACCATGAACGACCCGCTGTTCGTGGCCTATATGCGCGCCTACATGGACCTGGACGTCACGCCCAACCTGGCACCGGTGCCCGGTATCGACCTGACCGACTACAAGCAGACCCTGGTGGATCGCTTTTCCAACCAGGCGATTGCCGACCAGTTGGAGCGCGTGTGCTCCGACGGTTCGTCGAAGTTTCCCAAGTTCACCGTACCCACCATCAATCGCCTGATTGCCGATGGCCGCGAGACCGAGCGTGCCGCACTGGTGGTGGCCGCGTGGGCGCTGTACTTGAAAGGCGTGGATGAAAATGGGGTGATCTACCGCATTCCGGATCCCCGGGCCGAGTTTTGCCAGGGGCTGGTGACGGAAGACGCGTTGATCAGCAAACGGCTGCTGGGGGTGGAAGAGATTTTTGGTACGGCTATTCCCAACTCGCCCGAGTTTGTGGCAGCGTTTGAGCGGTGTTTCGAAAGCCTGCAGGATGTGGGTGTGAGCAAAACGCTGGAGCGGCTGCTCGCCAATCTCAACTGACGGAACCGAATCAAAAATGTGGGAGCGGGCTTGCTCGCGAAAGCGGTGATCAGTCAATATTTGCGTTAACTGACACACCGTATTCGCGAGCAAGCCCGCTCTCACATTGACCGAGTTCTCCATAACAATAGGCTGAGCGACCTACCATGACCCAGCAAAACCTCTACCTCGGCATCGACTGCGGCACCCAGGGCACCAAGGCCATCGTGCTGGACGCCAGCAGCGGCAAAGTCCTGGGCCTGGGCGCCGCCAGCCATACGCTGATCAGCGGCGCCAATGGCCGCCGCGAACAACACACCCAGGAGTGGCTCGACGCCTTTACCGAAGCCACTCAGCGCGCCTTGCAACAGGCCGGGGTGGACGGCCAGGACATCCTCGCCATCGGCGTTTCCGGCCAGCAACACGGCCTGGTATTGCTCGACGACCAGGGTCAGGTACTGCGCCCCGCCAAGCTGTGGTGCGACACCGAAACCGCGCCGGAAAACGATCGCCTGCTGCAACACCTGGGCGGTGAAAGCGGCTCCCTGGAACGCCTCGGTGTAGCCATCGCGCCGGGTTACACCGTGTCCAAACTGCTGTGGACCCGCGAGCAACACCCGGAGGTGTTCGCGCGCATCGCGCACATCCTGCTGCCCCACGACTACCTCAACTATTGGCTCACCGGCCGTGCCTGCGCCGAATACGGCGATGCCTCCGGCACCGGTTATTTCAACGTGCGCACCCGTGAATGGGACCTGGCACTGTTGCGCCACATCGATCCCGACGGGCGCCTGGAAGCGGCACTGCCCGAGTTGATCGAGGCCAGCCAGCCAGTGGGCACCCTCCTGCCCGCCATCGCCGAACGCCTGGGCATCAACCCGAATGCGCAAGTCTCCAGCGGCGGCGGCGACAACATGATGGGTGCCATCGGCACCGGCAATATCGCCCCCGGCGTGATCACCATGAGCCTGGGTTCATCCGGCACCGTGTATGCCTTTGCCGATCAGGCCAACGTCAGCCCGCAGGCGTCGGTCGCGACCTTCTGCTCCTCCAGCGGCGGCTGGCTGCCGTTGATCTGCACCATGAACCTGACCAACGCCACCGGGGTCATCCGCGAGCTGTTCGACCTCGATCTCGCTGCCTTCAACGCGTTGGTGGCCGAGGCGCCGATTGGCGCCGACGGCGTGAGCATGCTGCCGTTCCTCAACGGCGAACGGGTGCCCGCCCTGCCCCACGCCACCGGCAGCCTGCACGGCCTGACCATGACCAACCTGACCCGCGCCAACCTGTGCCGCGCCGTGGTCGAAGGCACCACCTTCGGCCTGCGCTACGGCCTCGACCTGTTGCGCCAGACCGGCCTGCAAAGCCAGAGCATCCGGCTGATTGGCGGCGGTTCGAAAAGCCCGGTGTGGCGGCAGATGGTCGCGGATATCATGAACACCGAAGTGATCTGCACCGAACAAAGCGAAGCCGCTGCCCTGGGCGCGGCGATCCAGGCGGCGTGGTGCCAGTCCGGTGAGAGCCTGGCGCAGCTGTGCCAGCGTTGCGTCAGCGTCGACGCGGCCAGCCGCACGCTGCCCCACGCCGACAGCGTCAGCGCCTACCAGCAGGCTTATGAGCGTTATCAACAGCACGTGGCATCCCTTTAAGAGCGAACGAATATGTATTTGGTATGTGGCGAAGCGCTGTTTGATTTTTTCAGCGAGGACGATGCCAGCGGCAGGGCATCCAGGGTCAATTACAAGGCGATTGCCGGCGGCTCGCCGTTCAACGTCGCGGTAGGTTTGCGTCGATTGGGAATCGACGCGGGCTTTTTCGCCGGGATCTCCGACGACTATCTGGGCCGACGCCTGTTGCAGGTGCTCAAGGACGAAGGCGTGGGCGAGGATTACCTCGTGGAGTTCGCTGCGCCGACCACCCTGGCAATGGTCGCCGTGGGCGCCAACGGTTCACCGCAATACAGCTTTCGCGGTGAAGGCTGCGCCGACCGTCAGTTGCAACTTGAGCATCTGCCCGTGTTGGGTGACGAAGTGCGTGGCGTGCACATCGGCTCGTTCTCACTGGTGGTGCAGCCGATTGCCGACACCCTGCTGGCCCTGGTGCGCCGGGAAACTGGCAAGCGCCTGATCAGCCTCGACCCCAACGTACGCCTGAACCCCGAGCCGAACATCGAGCTGTGGCGCGCCCGCGTGGCCGAGTTGGTCAAGCATGCCGACCTGATCAAGGTCAGTGACGAAGACCTGCACCTGCTCTACCCCGGCCAGGCTCCGGAAAGCATTCTGCAAGGCTGGTTGCAGCACCGTTGCCAACTGGTGTTCCTGACCCGGGGCGGCGACGGCGCGACGGTGTTCAGCCGCCAGCACGGCAGTTGGTCGGCGCCAGCGGCAAAGGTCGTCATGGCGGACACGGTAGGGGCTGGCGATACGTTCCAGGCCGCGTTGATTGCCTGGCTGACCGAGCAGCGACTGGACTCGGTGGAAGGCCTGCAGCAGCTGACCCGCGAGCAGATCAGCAGCATGCTCACCTTCGCCATCCGCGCAGCGGCACTCACCTGCAGCAAGACCGGGCCGGACCTGCCCTACCGCCAGCAATTGAACTAGCCCCGCCTGCCCCCGCGCGCTGCGGGGGCAACTCATTTACTCCTTTCTCCTTTCCTCCACAACCTGTCAACTTTGACAGTTGTCGGTCGTGGTTTTCGGGTCAAGACTCCGGTTACGCCTCGTGCGCAAGGAAGTAGCGCTAACGCCAAGGTGTCAAAACCCTCTGCCAAGGAAGGAATCCACATGACCGATCTTATCAAGACCATTCTATGTCCCATCGCCCTGGTTTCGGGCGCTCTGATCTCGGGCGCCAGCCAGGCCGCGACCTACACGCAAATCCCGACGGTGCCTGACGGTGTCAACTGTATGCCGCTAGGGATCAACGATTCCGGGCGGGCAGTGGGTAACTGCACCAAAATCGGCAACGGTGCCAACTTGATTCCCTGGGTTGCCAACGCGGGTTCTGCTCAGGTCGCACTGCCTTCACTCGTGGCGGGTCAAGGCTGTAAAGCCAACACCATCTCTAACGCCAACTGGATCATGGGCTTCTGTAACCGAGCCGACAGTGTCGCCACCGGTGTCGTCTGGAAAGGTGATGTACCAGCCAACCCGCCAATTGTGCTCAATCCATTACCAGCGACCATTCTGCCCCTGCCTATTCGCGCAGCGGATGTCCGAACCGTCCCTACGGCGATGAACGAACGGGGTGGAGTGGTTGGATGGAGCATCAGCGAAAATGACCGGGCGACATCGGTACTATGGGCGGCCGGTAGCGGCACACCGCAGTTTATTTTTCCCGCAGGCTTACTGGCGCAGCGTTACGAAGATGAATGTAGCCCGGTTGATGTGAATCTGACACTTGTGAACGGCTACCCCAGTGTCGCGCTTAACTGTCCGGGGCCCGGCGGCGAAGTTATTCCTCGAGTCGCGACGCGCGGAACAACAGGGTATGTGATGACCGACCTGGCCTTTCCGACAGGTGCTGATTACTGCGTCATCTCCGGCATTAACGATCGCCTTAATGTCGCGGGGCAGTGTTTCTATCCCAACTCAGATATCAACGTCACCAAAGCAGCCTCATGGACGACCCCTGCCAGTGCGCCCCAGGTTCTCAACACTTCAGTCGGGACCGCCAGTAGCACAATCAATATCAATAACAACGGATTTATCCTGATTAGTCGCTCCGACGGTACCGGTAACGTCAGCAACGCCGTTTGGTTTCCCACCCCAACGCCTATCCAAGTTCCGGTTGATGTCATGCCACCAGCCAATATGACGTGGCCGGAGGCTATGTCTATTCGCGCCAACTCCACTTCAACGGTGGTTGCGTTAAGTCTGATCAATGGCTCGCAACACAGAGTCGGTTGTACGTGGACCAATGCCGCAGGTGTCGTCTGCATTCCAGCGATTAATGGCGGCCTGGCAAGCAACATAACGGCCATGTCGCCGAATGCTGGTTATGTAGTGGGCGTCGTCAAGGACGGCACACAAACTGCAATAGCTGTTCAAGCGACATTGCCTTGATGGAGCGCCTCATGAAAAATTCAATTCGTGGTTGTTTGTTGGTTTTGCTATTGATAAATATCACCGCATACGGTGCGGGCAGAGGTGGGCGCGGGGCAACACCTCTTCAGGATCAGCTGAAAGGTTGGTCATTATTCGAAACCGTAACAACTAAATTGTTTGGCGGCAAAGAAGAAGCCGTCGTGAATGTTGACTATCACGTGAAGGAACAAGGTGCCAGCGCGTGTGGCGCAGGCAACAAAAACTACGTTAGTACCGTTTACGACAAAAACGGCAACGTCATCACTTTGGGCCATTGGGTCACCTGTTAGCGCAACAACTAGTCGCAACGCCCGCCGGAAAACCGCGCAGTGTTCCGAAGGCTGGACTAAACACTAAAGCACGTGCAGTTTTTACAATAAAAGCAGGACAGACACATGCACACAAAACGGATTTTTCACCCTCGCGCCGTTTTAGTTGTCGGCATCCTCTCGCTGCAATATTTGACGCCTCATCAAGTTCAAGCCGCTTGCGTGCTCACCCCGGGCCCCGGCAACGACAACTTCACCTGCGACAGCGGCAGCAGCCCCACAGGCCTGACCGACCTTGCCGGCAATAACACCCTGACGCTACCGGCAGGTGGCACCGGCACCATCAACGGTAATATCACCTTCGGCGCCGGCACGGATTTCGTCGACATGAACTCCGGGCGCATCGTGGGCAGCATCACCCAGGGCGACGGTGCCGATCGCTTCCAGATCAGCGCGGGGACCGTGACCGGCGCCGTTTCCCAGGGCAACGGCATCGATGACTTCGTAATGAGCGGCGGGCAGATCCAGTCCCTGGCCCAGGGCGATGGCCGCGACACATTCCTGATGACCGGTGGCACCATCGTCGGTGCCTTTGAGGATGGCGACGTGGCCCGGCAAACCGGTGGCACCATCGGCCGGGTCGACATGAAGCTCGACAACAACATCTATGACCTGTCCGGCGGGTCGATCCTCGGTAATCTGGTGACCGCCTTCGGTACCGATACCATCATCGTCTCCGGCGGCAGCATCGGTGGCAATATCAGCACCAGTGGCGGCAACGACAGCATTACCGTGAGTGGCGGCGTCATCAGTGGCGAGATCCGCGCCAGTGTCGGCAATGACACACTCAACTGGCTCAATGGCGGCCAGATCAAATCCGCCGTGCTGATGGGCGACGGCGACGATACCGCGCTGCTCAGCGGCCTCAATGAAACCCTGCTCAGCAGCACGCCGTCGATTGACGGCGGCCTGGGCAATGACCAACTGACCTTTGACAACACCACTTCCAGCACCGCCGCCCGGTATATCGGGTGGGAAACGGTCAACCTCAACAACAACTCGCGCTTCGACCTGGCCGGCGACTTTTTCCTCGGCGACAGTGCCAGCAATACCGGCACCTTCAACATCGATGGCAGCAGCACCCTGGGCGTGACGCAAGGCAGTATCCGCCCCTACACCGCAGGCGCACTGGCCACCCTGAATAATGCCGGCACCATCGACATGACCAGCCGCAGCAACAGCGCCACCGATACGTTGACGGTGTACGGCAACTACGTCGGCAACAATGGGCAGCTTTGGCTGCAAACCGTGCTGGGCGACGAAAACTCGGCCACCGACAAACTGGTTGTGTCTGACGGGAGCATCAGCGGGCATACACAAATGACCGTGAGCAATCTCG
Organism: Pseudomonas sp. 32A; assembly: GCF_052682255.1. NCBI lineage: Bacteria > Pseudomonadati > Pseudomonadota > Gammaproteobacteria > Pseudomonadales > Pseudomonadaceae > Pseudomonas > Pseudomonas sp. 32A. The sequence goes on from NZ_JBQYLY010000001.1 coordinate 6,606,534, forward strand.
GCGGCCTGGGCGGTCTCACGCAAAACAGCGGGATCGAAGTGGTGCAAGCCCTCAACGGTGCGACCAGCAGCACCGATGCGTTTGCCCTGAAAGGCTCGGTATCCGCCGGGGCTTATGAGTATCTGCTGTTCAAGGGTGGTGTCACCGCCGGCACGGAAAACAACTGGTACTTGCGTTCGTCGGTGGTCGCCGTGCAGCCACCGGTGGTTCCACCTGTCCCGCCGACGCCACCGGTGGTGGTGCCGGTGCCGCCGATCCCGCCAGTGCCGCCCGTGGTAGCACCGGATGAACCGCCCGTGGAGCCACCGACCTCGCAACCCGTCGCACCGGTGGAGCCCCCTGCTCCGCCGCCCAGCCAGGTCGCGGCCGCCACCTCGCCGGAGTCGGCAGCGAGCAATCCGGTGTTGCCTGCTGCCATTGCCGGGGCCGAGCCGATTCCGTTGTATCGCCTGGAGGTCCCGGTGTACTCGGTGGTCGTCCCGGCCGCGCAGTTGATGACGCTGCAAGCCCTGGGCACCTTCCACGACCGCCAGGGCGAACAAAGCCTGCTCAGCGAAACCGGGCCGGTCCCGGCGGGCTGGGGCCGTGCCTATGGCAGTGACTTCAACAAGAGCTGGTCGGGCACGGTATCGCCGAGTTTCGACGGTTCCATCAAGGGCTATCAGGTCGGCCACGACCTCTATGCCTCCGAGACCCGTGGCGGGCAGATCCAGCGTTTCGGCCTGTTTATCGGCCAAAGCCGCCTGCAAGGTGACATCAAGGGCTTTTCAATGGGCTTCCAGGACAACCGCTCCGGGCGGGTCAAGCTGGATGGCGATAACTTCGGCGCCTACTGGACCCTCACCGACCCCAAGGGCTGGTACGTGGACCTGGTGGCCATGGGCACACGCTTCGACGGTGACAGCAAGTCCGAGCGTGACGTGAAGATCGACAACAAGGGCCACGCCCTGGCCCTCTCGGCAGAAGCGGGTTACCCGATTACCGTCTCCGAACATTGGGTAGTGGAACCCCAGGTGCAGGTGATCAACCAGCAGATTGACATGGACCACCAGAACGACGGCATCTCCAAGGTTTCATTCGACTCCCAGGACTACTGGACCGGCCGCCTGGGCGCACGCCTGAAGGGGCGTTACCTGGTGCAGAACACCCCGATTGAGCCCTATGTGCGAGCCAACGCCTGGCGCACCTTCGGTGGCAGTGACACGGTGACCTACGACGACGTGGACCGGATTAAAACCAATCACAAGTCATCCACCGCCGACCTCGGCGTGGGCGTTGTCGCCAGGCTGTCGTCCACCGTCAGCGTGTACCTGGCGGCGGACTACAACACCCAGCTGGACAGCAATACGCTGGAGGGTTTCAGCGGTAACGCGGGGGTACGCGTAAGCTGGTAGGTTCACGCCTCCCTGGGGCAAGTGACCCCGCGCGCGACAATGGCGCCGATCACCGCGCCCACTGTCGGCCCCACCCAGAACAGCCACAATTGCATCACGTATTCCCCCCCGGCAAACAACGCCGGCCCCGTGCTGCGGGCCGGGTTGACCGAGGTATTGGTGACGGGCATGGTCACCAGGTGAATGAGGGTCAGCGCCAGGCCGATCGCGATGGGCGCAAAACCCGCTGCCGAACCAGGCCCGGTGACGCGCATGATGATGAACACAAAAAAGAAGGTCGCTACGGCTTCAACCACCAATGCCGCCAGCAGGCTGTATTGCCCCGGGCTCAACTGACCATAGCCATTGGCGGCGAAAGCGCCGATCTCGAAATCCGGACGACCGCTGGCGATCAGCGCCAGCACGGCGGCAGCGACCATCGCACCGGCTACCTGGGCGATGATGTAGGGCACTACATCGATGCCGGCCACCCGGCGGCCGACCCACAGGCCGATAGTCACCGCCGGGTTGAAGTGCGCCCCAGAAATGCCGCCCACCGCGTAGGCCATGGTCAGCACCGCCAAGCCAGCAGCCAGGGCCACACCGGCAAAGCCAATACCCAACTCCGGGAACGCCGCCGCCAGTATCGCGCTGCCGCAGCCACCGAAGGTCAGCCAGAACGTTCCGAGGAACTCTGCTGCGATTTTCTTTTGCAAACCCGACTCCGCCTTTCACACACGCCATCCGATTGATGGACCCACGAGCGACGGTAGCAAGCGCGTTGTCCGGGCCCGTATCGGAATTTTCCTGATTATGTGCGCGACGTTACGACCACGCTGAAGATGAAGCTTTTGTCAGTAAAACCTCACTTAATCGATGGTTAATCCCCCGGGAAGACAGTTGATTCGACCGCACTCGCACGGCTCCAGCCGTTGCCCAGGGCGGCCGCGGCTCATCACGGTGTTGAGCCTGCGAACGACTTGCGGAGAAACACCATGAAACTGCATACGTTAATGCTCGGTGCTGCACTGGCCCTGACGGCTGTAACGGGGATGGCGCAGGCTGACACCGCACCCGTCGTCACGCCTTATCACTACGGCGAGAAGATGGATGTGCAGAAGGTGCTCGCCATGCACGAAACCGATACCAATGAATGCAAGGTGATCAAGGCCGATATCAAGTTCGTGGACAGTCAAGGGAAAGTCCAGGACGTGGGCTATCGCAAACTGTCGGAAGCCTGTGATTTCCAGAATTGAACCAATGGGCGCTGTGATCACGCAAACGGCATCGGGCCTGGCATTGATCCAGGCCCGCAAGTCTTCACTGATTGAAGCTCAACCGTCCGTTTAATAGAAAGGACGCGCACCGGCTCGTTTGAGGGCCGGGGCATGGGTGTGGGTGTGCTTGAGGTCTTCACGCAACTCGGTAATCAAGTTGCAGATCGCCCGACTGCTGTCGAGCTTGTTCGCGCAAATGCCGGTGACCACCAGGTCGACCCGGTCATGGTCGATCTCGTGATAGACCTTCACCGTCAGCGAGGCGTCTGGCGCCTTGGTGACTTCACAGCGCTTAGGCAGGAAACTTCCTTCAATAATGCCGCGTAATTCCAGATCCGAAAGCATGGCCGACCTCTCCTTTTATGAGATTGCCAATCGATTATTATCAATATTTCGTACTGCTGGCGAACGCGGTGACACGCTCGCCGTTTGCGCCTGACCAGCCCTGGCAGACGGCTTTACTTACCCAGCGTACTAGGCTCGCTTGAAATGCGTTGGATCCTTTCCTCATAAGCGACGACATTACTTATATAAGTTACGTGGCAGACCGCCATCAACCCTCCCGTTTGAGGTATGAACCGTCGTGCTTGTAGCTCATTCAGAGTTGTAACAGGATCTTATAAAGCATTTAACGTGCCGCCATGCGCACTGCCCTGCGCCCCAGGAAAATCGGGGCTTTCTGACAAAATTACGTGCCGTCGGTTCATGCGTCTTGCAATGAGCCTCCCTTGGCATCATGCAAATTGAAAGACCGCTCGCTATAAGTGCCCGCAACAAACTTTTTGACGCCTTAACAGCCAGTATCCAAACGGATGAATGTAACTAAATTAAACAGTCTTTAGGTTAAACGTTTAACCTGTCTGAGCAGCCACTCGTTCAGCAACATGCCGCAAACTATCGAAGTTGATATTGGCCCCAGAGTTGATCGCCACCCACGTTTGCCCCTGGATGCCGGTCTTCGCCACATGCTTGCGGATACCGGCCACCGCCAGGGCACCTGAAGGCTCAGTGATCGAGCGCGTATCGTCGTAGATCAGCTTGATGGCACTGCACAGTTCGTCATTGCTGACGGTGATCACCTCATCTACATGGTGCCGACAGATTTCAAAACCATAGGCGCCGATCTGGGCCACGGCCGTGCCATCGGCAAAGCTGTCGACACTCGGCAACACCACCCGGCTCCCGGCGCGCAAGGCTGCCAGCAAGCAACTGGAGCCTTCGGGCTCGACGCCGATGATGCGCACTTCGGGGCGCAGGTATTTCACGTAGGCCGCGATACCGGCGATCAACCCGCCGCCGCCCACCGGGACGAAGATCGCGTCCAGCGGGCCCTGCTGTTGGCGCAGCACCTCCATCCCCACTGTGCCCTGCCCGGCAATCACGTCCGGGTCGTCGAACGGCGAGACGAACGTGCTGCCGGTGGCCTCGGCCAATTGCAACGCATGGGCCAGGGCGAACGGAAAGCTGGCCCCATGCAACACCGCCTCGCCGCCTCGGGAGCGCACGCCCAACACTTTCAGCTCCGGGGTGCTGCACGGCATGACAATCGTCGCCTTGATCCCCAACTCCCGCGCCGCCAATGCCACGCCCTGGGCATGGTTGCCCGCCGACGCGGTGATGACGGCCCGGGCCTTTTGCTCGGCGCTGAGCTGCACCAACTTGTTGTAGGCGCCACGGATCTTGAAGGAAAAGGTCGGTTGCAAGTCTTCGCGCTTGAGCAGGATCTGATTACCCAGAAGCGCCGAAAGCGCCGGCGCTGCCTGCAATGGCGTGCGCACCGCCAGGTCGTAGACCGGGGCGGCCAGGATCTTCTTCACGTAGTGCTCAAGCAATCCCGAATCTTGGAGCTGGCTCGCCGGGCGGGTACTCATGGATGTCTCCTGGGTGTTTACAAGGCCCTGGAGACGGAAAAACAAAACCCGCCTCTAGGGCGGGTTTGGGTGCAGCCGTGCGCTATCCCGCCAAATGAGGAATGGCGGTAATAATGCTTGGCTGGCAACGAAAGGTTTGAAATGTCATGAATCAAAATTAACCGGCGCCATCGGGCAAGTCAATGGCGAAACGCCAGGCTTTACGGGGAGCATACGAAACGTATACGCTTTGTATATAAACCCTGCACAGTGAAGCTTATGGGCATCGTCAAGATCACCGACCAATTGCACGAACAACTCCGTCTGGCCAGCGCCACCATGGACCGTTCCATCAACGCCCAGGCCGAGTTCTGGATCAAGATCGGCCTGCTCGCCGAGCTCAATCCGCACCTGGCCTATAACGACCTGATCAACAAGCTGTTGCTGGACAAGCCCGACCTGATCCGGGGGCGCGCGCAATGATCAAGACGGCGGAACAACTCGCGGTGATGCGCGAATCCGGCCGCCTGTTGGCCCAGGTGTTTACCATGCTTGACGGCTTTGTCGCCGCCGGCCAGTCGACCCTGGAGATCGACAGCGCCGTCGAAGCTTTCATCCGCAACGACCTGCAATCGCGGCCGGCGAGCCTGGGCCAGTACGACTACCCCTTCTGCATCAACACCTCGATCAACGAGGTGGTGTGCCATGGCATGCCGAGCGCCAAGGCCGTGCTCAAGGATGGCGACATCGTCAATATCGACATCACCCTGGAAAAAGGCGGTTTCATTGCCGACTCCAGCAAGATGTACATGATCGGCAACGTCGCCCCCAAGGCCCGGCGCCTGGTGGAAATGACGTTTGAGGCCATGTGGGCCGGGATCCGCCAGGTCAAACCCGGCGCGCGCCTGGGGGATATCGGCTACGCCATCCAGAGCCATGCCCAGAGCAACGGCTACAGCGTGGTGCGTGAATATTGCGGGCACGGCATCGGCCGCGAGATGCACGAAGAGCCGCAGATCCTGCACTTCGGCCGCCCCGGTACCGGAATGGAACTGCGCGAAGGCATGGTGTTTACCATTGAGCCGATGCTTAACCAGGGCAGCGCCAAGGTGCGCAGCTTGAAGGATGGCTGGACGGTGGTGACGCGGGATAACAGCCTGTCGGCGCAGTGGGAACATACCGTGGCGGTGACGCGGGATGGGTTTGAGGTGTTGACGTTGCAGCCAGACGTCTGAATGGCGCAAATCCCCTGTGGGAGCGGGCTTGCTCGCGAAAGCGGTGTGACAGTCGCCATCTACAGCGACTGATCCATTGCTTTCGCGAGCAAGCCCGCTCCCACATTTAGACCTCAGTGATATTCAGGATTTTGGTCATACTGCCTTGTCGCCACTCCCCGCAATCCGCTTCAACCCCAACACCATCAACCCCGCTCCCAGCCCCATCGCCGCCATGAACAACGGATACGAAATCCACCACGGCGTCCCCGCCGTCATCATGCTGAATTCCGACATCCCGCCCACGCTCGCAATCAGGTTCAGCGGCAGGAACACCACGTTGATCAACGTCAGCTTGCGCAGCAGGTTGTTCATGCTGTTGTTCATCAGGTTGCCCCGGGCATCGATCAGCCCGGAGAACACGTTGGAGTAGATTTCCGCCTGTTTGTAGCACTGGTTGTTCTCGATGATCAGGTCATCGATCAGACCCAATGTTTCGGCGCTGAAATGCTCCTTTTCCCCATGGTTGCGCAGGCGCGTCAGCACCGCGCCGTTGCTGTGCAGGGCGTTGATGTAATAGATCAGGCTTTCGCTGAGGTTGAACATCTGCATCAGGTGGCGGTTGCTCATCGATGCGTTGAACTGCTGCTGCAACTCCCGGGCGACCATCTTGATCACCTTCAGGTGGCCCAGGTAGTGGTGAATGTTGTTGAGCAGCAGGTCCAGCAACACATCCAGCGGCGTACGTAATGGCCGACGTGAACCCAGCCCGGAGAGCTGGCTGTCGTCGGTGGCGATTACCAAGAGTTGGTCCCCGGAAAACAGCAGGCCGCAGGACGACACTTCAAACACCAGGTTGCCGCCGCCGGAATAGTTCTCCGGGCGCTTCCAGATCAGGAACAGGTTATCGGGGTGGAACTCGATGCGGGACACTTCGTCCGGGTCCAGCGCCGAGGCCAGGGCATGTTCGTCGAGCTTGTAGCAGTCGCGCAGGTACTTGCGCTCGTGGGGGTCGGGATTGCTGAACAGCAGGACATCCCCGCCGTCCCCCAGGCTGTTGTACAACTTGCCATCGGTTAATTCAAAGCGCTGGATCATCGCGCGTCACCACACCTGGCCTTGACGCTTCAACTCCAGGCGTCGTACGAATTCTTCCAGTACCAGGGAATACAAGTCGTCTTGCAGGTAGGCATCTTCGATGCCGGCGTCCATGTTGGGGTTGTCGTTGACCTCGATCACCACCACCTTGTCGCCGGATTGCTTGAGGTCGACGCCATACAGGCCGTCGCCGATCAGGTTGGCGGTTTTCACCGCGAGTTCCACCACCGCCTTGGGGGCTTCGTGAACCGCCAGGGTGCGGCACTCGCCGTTGATGTCCTGGCCGATGGCCTTGTGGTTGTAGATCTGCCAATGGCCCTTGGACATGAAGTACTGGCAGGCAAAGATCGGTTTGCGGTTGAGGACACCGATACGCCAGTCGTACTCGGTGTAGAAAAATTCCTGGGCCAGCAGCAACACTGAATGCTCGAACAGTTCGGCAGTGGCCGTCAGCAGCGCTTGCTGGCTTTCGACCTTGATCACGCCGCGGGAGAAACACCCGTCGGGGATCTTCAGCACCAGCGGGAAGCCAAGGCGCTCGCCCACCCGTTCGAAATCTTCGGGTCGCTCCTTGTAGAGAATTTCGGTGGCGGGCATGCCCAGTTGATGGCTTTTCAGCAGGTCGGTCAGGTAGACCTTGTTGGTGCAGCGCAGGATCGACGCCGGGTCATCCATCACCACCAGCCCTTCGCTCTCGGCCTTTTTGGCGAAGCGGTAGGTGTGGTTGTCGACGCTGGTGGTCTCGCGGATCAGCAAGGCGTCGTATTCGGCCAGGCGGGCGTAGTCCTTGCGTTCGATCAGCTCCACATCGATGCCCAGGCCCTTGCCCACCCGGACGAAATTGTCCAGGGCGCGGGCGTTGGACGGCGGCAATTGTTCCTGCGGGTCATGCAGGATCGCCAGGTCGTAGCGGGCCAACCGTCGGGAGCGTGGTTGACGCCAGATCTTGCGGCTGAAGTTGTCCAGCGCATTGGCAAATTGATCTTCCTGGTCATCCCGCAACTTGTGCAATACGCCAGACTTGATGCCTTCGATGTGCCAGCCGTTATTCTTGCGAAACTCAACTAACAGGATTGGACAAGGGAAGGCTTCAAACAACTGACGCGCCAAATCCTGCAAGGGTTCAATATTGGTTCGGCCAAAATAAAGTGTCAGGGTAAAGCCTTCGGTGTTGCTGTAGAGATGGTGACTCAAGGCTTTGTCGAGGGTTTTATCCAGGTCATCCAGGGCCAGGCCGTATAGGGACTTTTTCGTCAGTTCGCTGATGGTGCGCACCGACGGAATCACCTTGTGGCCCCGCGCCTCGGCCAGCAGCGAGCAGTAGTAACCATGCCCCAGGTACTTGTAGCTGCGGCACAGGTTGATCACCTGCACCCGCTTGCCCGTCTCGCTTTCCCGGGTTTGCTCAAGGTATTCCTGGGCGGTGACGATGTCTTCGCTGGGAAAGTACGACGCCCAGTCTTCCTTGCGTTCGACAATAATCACGACTTGACTTGCACTCTTGGGAGGGCTTGAAAAATAACCGCTGGAAGTTATTGTCGCCGCCACTGTTTGCTCGGATACTTCACGCCAATGACCTTGTACCGCTGACATATTGATTGATCCGCTTTAGAGAACTAGACCTTTTCTATTAAGCACGATCTTTTAGAGAAGTCCCGTTTCGTTACGCAACTTTTACGGCGGTCACATGGCTCTTTTCTTTCGCGTTGCAACACCCGATGACGTGCCTGCATTGGTGGCATTGGAACAGCACTGTTTCACCACGGACCGGCTCTCCACCCGCAGCTTCCAGTGGATGGTCAGCCGCGCCCACGGGCAACTGCTGGTGGCAGAAAAAGATGACGAATTGCTGGGCTACGCCCTGGTGCTGTTCCACCGGGGCACCTCCCTGGCGCGGCTGTATTCCATCGCCATCGCCGAGTCCTCCCGGGGCCTGGGACTGGGCAAGCAACTGCTGACGCGCATCGAAGCCTGCGCCGTAGAACATGACTGCGCCTACCTGCGCCTGGAAGTGCGCACCGACAACCCCGGCGCCATCGCCCTATACGAGCGCAACGGCTACCGGCGCTTTGCCCTGATCAACGACTACTACGAAGACCACGCCCCGGCACTGCGCCTGGAAAAACGCATCCTCCAGCACCAGGACGCACGGGCCTTGAGCGTCCCCTATTACCAGCAGACCACCGACTTCACCTGTGGCGCCGCCAGCCTGCTGATGGCCATGGGTGCCCTGGAACCTGCGCGTGTGGCCCAGCGCCGCGAAGAACTGCAGATCTGGCGCGAAGCAACCACCGTGTTCATGACCGCCGGCCATGGCGGTTGCAGCCCCCAAGGCCTGGCACTTGCCGCGTGGCGCCGGGGCTTTCGGGTGCGCATGCAGGTCAACGTCAGCGGGCCGTTGTTTCTCGACGGGGTGCGTGATGCGCATAAAAAAGACGTCATGCGTTTGGTGCATGACGCCTTCGAGGAAGAGTTGGCGTTGAGCGACGTTGAGCAAGTGCTCGGCGGCCCCCTGGATTTACCCCAGGTGCTGCGCGACGGCGGGCAGCCGCTGGTGTTGATCAGCAGCTACCGGCTGACCCGCTCCAAATCGCCCCATTGGGTGATCGTCACCGACTGCGACGAGGACTTCGTCTACCTGCACGACCCGGACGTGGACCACAGCCAGCATCGCCAGCCCATGGACTGCCAGCACCTGCCGGTCAGCCACGGGGAGTTCGAGCGAATGTGCCGGTTCGGCAATAACAAATTACGGGCGGCAGTGGTGGTGTTCAGGCGACTTGCTTGATCCCGGCCTTGGCTTCCAGTTCGCGCACCAGCGGTAATACACGCTTGCCGAAGTATTCCACTTCTTCCTGGAAGTGCAGGAAGCCGGCCAGTACCAGGTCCACGCCGACCGCCTTCAAGGCGACGATGCGCTCGGCAATCTGTTGCGGGGTGCCGATCAGGTTGGTCTTGAAGCCATCGTTGTATTGCACCAGATCCTCAAAGGTCGACTTGGCCCAGTTGCCCTCGCCTTCCGGTGATGCCTTGCCCGCCTGTTTCGCCGCGTCGCCAAATGCGTTGACGGCTTCCGGGTCGGCCTGCTCGATGATTTGCGCGAGCACGGCGCGGGCTTCTTCCTCGGTGTCACGGGCGATCACAAATGCGTTGACCCCGACTTTCACCGAATGGTGGTTGGCAGCGGCCTTGGCACGAATATCGTCCAACTGGGCCTTGATGCCTTCCGGGGTGTTGCCGTTGGTGAAGTACCAGTCCGACACCCGAGCGGCCATGTCCCGCGCGGCTCGCGAACTGCCGCCCTGGAAGATTTCCGGGTGCGGTTCGCCCAGAGGCTTGGGCTTGAGGCTGTAATTGTCGAAGCGGTAGAAATCCCCCCGGAAGGTGAAATTGTCCTGGGTCCAGATGCCTTTCAGGGCGCGGATAAATTCTTCGGAGCGGCGATAACGCTCGTCATGCTCCAGCCAGTGTTCGCCGATGGCCTGGAACTCGCCCTTGAACCAACCGCTGACGATGTTGACGGCCACGCGGCCGTTGGTGAGCTGGTCGATGGTTGCCAGTTGCTTGGCCGCCAACGCAGGTTGCCAAGGGCCGGGCAGGATTGCCGCGATCACCTTGAGCTTGGTGGTGGCCGCCAGCAACGCGTGGCTGAACGCGACGGACTCATGCTGGTATTCGGCGCCATAACCGGCGGTGAAACGAATTTGTGTCAGGGCGTACTCGAAGCCGGCTTCTTCAGCCAACTGCGCCAGCTTGCGGTTGTAATCGATGCCCCAGTGGGTGCGCTGTTCGATCTTGCTGACCACCAGCCCCCCGCTGACGTTGGGCACCCAGTAGGCAAATTTAACGGCTTGCTGACTCATCGGACTGTACCTCGTGGATTGGCATGTACAGCGTAGGGAGCAGCAACTGTGCCAGTCACTGTGAGAGGCCCGGACCAAGGGGCCTGGCGCGCTGAAATGGGCGAAAAACGACCTGCGGGAAGGTGTCATGGATTGCGCTGGTTTGTCGTTTTGCTGTTGCCACAGCAACAGTTGGATTCGCCCCGCGCCCGCAAACACGGCCGTTGGCGCCCGGCATGGACCGTGCAATAGCTCCACTGCCCAACTGCCCAGGAGCCTTCCCCATGACCGAACATCACGTGATCAATCCACTGTCCACCGGCGTCGATTATCACGCCCTGGCCGAACGCTTCCGGCCGATTTTCCAGCGCATCGCCGAGGGTGCCGTAGAACGCGAACACACCCGCGCCCTGCCCTACGAGCCGATCCAATGGCTCAAGCAAGCCGGCTTTGGCGCGGTGCGCGTGCCCGTGGAATACGGCGGTGGTGGCGCCTCCCTGCCTCAGCTGTTTGAACTGCTGATCGAGCTCGCCGAAGCCGACTCCAACGTGCCCCAGGCCCTGCGTGGGCACTTTGCGTTTGCCGAAGACCGCCTGAACGCCGCACCTGGCGCAGCGCGTGACATCTGGTTCAAACGCTTTGTCGACGGCGACATCGTCGGCTGCGCCTGGACCGAAATCGGCAGCGTGGCCATCGGCGATGTTGTCACTAAAGTCAGCCCCGACGGCGATAAATGGAAACTCAACGGTGAGAAGTTCTACAGCACTGGCAGTCTGTTTTCCGACTGGATCGACGTCTATGCCCAACGCAGCGACACCGGCGGCGACGTGATTGCCGCCACCCGCACCCGCCAGCCCGGCGTGGTGCAAAGCGATGACTGGGACGGCTTTGGCCAACGCACCACCGGCAGCGGCACCTCGCGCTTTACCGATGCGGTGGTGGAGGCGGAAAACGTCATCGACTTTGCTACCCGCTTTAAATACCAGACTGCGTTCTACCAGTTGGTACTGCTCGCCACCCTCGCCGGCATCGGCCGCGCAGCCCTCAAGGATGTGGCGCATCAGGTGCGCAGCCGCAAGCGGATCTACAGCCACGGCAATGCGGCCCATGTGAGCCAGGACTCGCAGATTCAGCAAGTGGTGGGCGAAGTCGCGGCGCTGGTGTATGCCGCCGAAGCCAGTGCGCTGAAAGCAACCGTCCCTGCGCAGCGGGCTTACGTGGCAAGGTTCGGTGGGGATGATGCGGTGGAGCGCGAAGCCAACGTCGCCGCTGAAATCGAATCAGCCACGGCGCAGGTAGTGGTTTCGCAACTGATCCAGCGCGCCACCACTGAACTGTTCAACGCGCTGGGGGCGTCGGATGTGCGCCAGGGCAAAGCCCTCGATCGGCACTGGCGCAATGCACGCACGGTGTCGTCCCACAACCCGGTGATCTACAAGGCGCGGATTGTCGGCGACTGGGTGGTCAACGGCACCGAGCCGCCGTTTGTATGGCAGATCGGCAATGGGCCGGCGCGTTAAAGTGCCAGCTTGAAGCCGATCATCACCAGCATGAACGCCAGGCAAGGACGCAATATCCCGTCCGGGACCTTGCCGGCCATGTGGCTGCCGACATAAATCCCCGGCAGCGAGCCCAGCAGCAGGAAGCCCAGCAGGGTCCAGTCCATATTGCCCATGCTCGCGTGGCCGAGGCCGGCGACCAGGGTCAGCGGCACGGCGTGGGCGATTTCGGTGCCCACCAGGCGCTTGGTGGCCAGGAACGGGTACAGGATAAACAGCGCCACGGTGCCCAGGGCGCCGGCGCCGATGGAGGTCAGGGCCACCATGGTGCCGAGGATCGCGCCGGTAACGACGGTCAGCCCATTGAGGTTGCGCGGCGCCATCTTGTAGTCGTCGCCGGCATGCCGCTGGGCGAACGCCAGCAGCTTGTTCTTGAACAGGATCGCCGTGGCCGTCAGCAGCAGCACCACGCCCAGGGATTGCTTGATGACCGCGTTCAAGGCGGCGGGATCGGTGTCCAGGCTCTTGAGGAACCACAAGGTTAGCAACACTGCAGGCACGCTGCCCAGGGTCAACCAGCCGGTGATGGTCCAGTCGATGTTGCGATTCTTGCTGTGAACCAGCACACCACCCGACTTGGTGATGGCGGCATACAACAGGTCGGTGCCCACGGCGGTGGCCGGGTTGATGCCGAACCAGAGCAGGATCGGCGTCATCAACGAGCCGCCGCCCACACCGGTCATACCCACGATAAATCCAACAATCAGGCCAGCAATCGAGAAACCAAAATTACCTACATCCATTACCACTACCTGCGGCCTTATAAAATTCTGGCCGCAGCATAGCGATTTTTCTTATAACCACTTATATCAAAACGTTCTGACTTTATGCCTTTCTTGCCAGTCGCTGGCTGCGGTAGGCCTGGGTCTGATACGGGAAGGCGACTGTCTCACGACCGCGCAACGCCGGATGCGTGCTGATCAGCGCCTGCAACTGCTCGGTCACCTGTGCTTTTTCCGCCGGCGGCAGCGCAGCGATAAAGCTCACGGAAAGGAAGCGATCCATGATCACTTCCTGGGGGCTGCCCACGTGGCTGTAGGGGAAGCAGGTCATTTCGGGCGCCGAAAAATACTCACCCGTGAACGCCTCGCGCCAACGCCCGGTGTGAAAACGCGGGGTGTCACCCTCGTAGGGCGTGATGATCTCGGTGATCGCTGCAACCCAGTCCACCGACTCATCCCGCACATTCCAGATCAACCCAAGGCGACCGTCCGGCTTGAGCACCCGGTGAATTTCCGCCAGGGCCGCTTCCGTGGAGAACCAGTGGAATGCCTGGGCGCACACCAGCGCATCGGCGGTGGCCGCTTCCAGGGGGATGGCTTCGGCGGTGCCCGAGAGCAGGCGCACCTGCGGCAGCAATTTCTTCAACTGCGCGCCCATCGCCTCCACCGGCTCGACCGCGATCAACGTCGGCGCCACGGTATTGAGCAAGCGGGTGAACTTGCCGGTGCCGGCCCCCAGGTCGATGACGGTGGAATGGGGATTGATCTGCAGGGCGTCGGTCAGCCAGCCCGTGAGTTGCCGTGGATAGTCCGGTCGGCCTTGGGCGTAGGTGACGGCCTGAGTAGAGAAACCCTGTTGAGCAGACGTGTGAACACCGGTCATTGCCAATCGCTCCTCTGGTAGTGCGGGGGCCACAGTGTGCGCCCTTGCTGATTTATTTTCTAATCGCTGCATCCGTTTTCGCGTGCCGTGGGTAGTACAGGCAGCAGCGCCTTGCTGCCCCTACGGAGAGACACCGATGAACGCCAAAGCCCTGTTCTGCGTGACCTGCCTGTTTGCCGCTGCACCGACCGCCTTTGCCCAGACCGGTTTACCCGACAGCATCAAGGTGCCGGACGGTCACAAGGTGGCAATGGAAACCACTGGAGTCGGCGAAATCACTTACGAGTGCCGCGACAAGGCCAACGCTGCCGGCCAGACCGAATGGTTTTTCGTCGGGCCCAAGGCCGTGCTTAATGACCGCAATGGCCAGCAGGTCGGAAGTTACTTCGGCCCGCCGGCCACCTGGCAGGCCAAGGACGGCTCGAAAGTCACCGGCACCCAGTTGGCGGTGGCGCCGTCCAGCCCTGGCAACTTGCCCTATCAATTGGTCAAGGCCAACCCCGCCGAAGGCAAGGGTGCAATGAGCGGCGTCGCCTACATTCAACGGGTCGCCCTCAAGGGTGGCGTAGCACCGAGCACCGAATGCACCGCAGCCAACAAGGGCCAGCAGGCAGTGGTGAAGTACCAGGCCGACTACATCTTCTGGGCGGCCAACTGACCAAACTCGTCTAAGCTGCTGCGAAAGCGCCCCGGGCTCTCCGCCGGGGCATCCACCTGGAAACCTGTCTTTGCCTGAAGCCGATTTTGACTATGAAGCCTGCCTGCTGGCTTGCGCCCGTGGCGAACAACCGGCCTTGCGCGGGCTGTACCAACAGGAAAGCTCCCGGTTGCTGGGGGTTGCCTTGCGCATCGTGCGCGACAAGGCGGTGGCCGAAGACATCGTGCATGACGCCTTTATCAAGATCTGGAAGGGTGCCGCGAGCTTTGACCCGCACAAAGGCTCGGCCCGCGGCTGGGTGTACAGCGTGACCCGGCACCTGGCGTTGAATGCTGTGCGCAGTAGTGGCCGCGAAGTACCCCTCAGCGAAGAACATGAAAGCGCAGCGCCCACCGACACCTTCGACTATCAGGCGCGCTCGGGGCGGATTTACAGTTGCCTCGAACAACTCGACCCGGCCCGCCGCAATTGCATCCTGCATGCGTACGTAGACGGTTATTCCCACAGCGAAATCGCGCACAAACTCGGCACCCCGCTGGGCACCGTGAAAGCGTGGATCAAACGCAGCCTCGCGGCATTGCGTGAGTGCATGGCATGAACAGCATCGACGAACTGGCCAGCGAATACGTGCTGGGCACCTTGCCCACCGAGCAGCGTGTCGAGGTGGAACAACGCCTGGCAACCGACACCGCGTTACGAGCAGCAGTGGACGCCTGGGAGCAGCGCCTGTTGCCATTGACCGAACAGGC
Organism: Pseudomonas sp. 32A; assembly: GCF_052682255.1. Classification (NCBI taxonomy): domain Bacteria; kingdom Pseudomonadati; phylum Pseudomonadota; class Gammaproteobacteria; order Pseudomonadales; family Pseudomonadaceae; genus Pseudomonas; species Pseudomonas sp. 32A. The sequence continues at coordinate 6,621,759 of NZ_JBQYLY010000001.1, forward strand.
CACGCCCGCAACGCCATCGGTGTATTTATGGCGACGCATCGAGCGCAGCCTGGGGCATTCGGCCACTCACGGTTCGCCCGTTTCGTGGTGGAACCGGCTGGCCTTGTGGCGCGGGCTGGCCGGTGCCGGCATCGCGGCAAGCCTGGTGTTGGCGACGCTGCTACTCACCCGCACGCCTGCCATCAACCCGACCGCTTATGTGGTGGTGCTGGTCGCCCCGCAAAACCAGGCGCCGGGCTGGGTGATCCAGGCGAGTAATACTCAGGAAATCCAGCTGATCCCCCTGGGCGTCATGGAAGTACCGGCGGACAAGACCTTGCAGTTCTGGACCAAGGGCGAAGACTGGCAAGGCCCGGTGTCGCTGGGCTTGGTCAAGCCTGGGCAGACGTTATCGGTGCCGCTGGACAAACTCCCGCCACTGGCGCCGAACCAGCTGTTTGAGCTGACCCTGGAAAATCCCGGCGGATCGAAAACCGGCAAGCCGACAGGTCCGATTCAGGCAATTGGCAGGGCCGTTAAAGTAATCTGAACGTAATGCAATGTTGTGGAACGCCAGTTCGCGCAGTTGCATTACATCTCGGGGCTATGGCGTCACCATTGCGCTATAGAATCAGGCTCGAAAACCCGGCTCCCTGGACCCTTCATGCCCTCAAAGACCCGTTCGCTGCTGATTCTTGCCCTTGTCGTCATCTTTACCGGCATCGGCGCCGGCCTGGGCGGCATGCTCCTCGCCTTGCTGCTGCACGGCATTCAGCACCTGGCCTACGGCTACAGCCTCGACAGCCTGATCAGCCATGAAACCTTTTTGCTCGGCGTCACCGCCGCCGCGCCCGAACGCCGGGTGTTGGTGCTGATCACCTGCGGCCTGGTAGCCGGCGTGGGTTGGTGGTTGATCTACCGTTATGGCCGCCCCTTGGTGAGCATCAAGCAAGCGGTCTCGGCCGAGGCGCCGATCATGCCGCCCAAGACCACCCTCGCCCACGCCGTGCTGCAAATCATCACCGTGGCCCTCGGCTCGCCCTTGGGCCGTGAAGTGGCGCCACGGGAAGTCGGCGCATTGGCCGCCACCTGGTTATCACAGCGGGCGCGCCTGGCGCCGGACATGCATCGGTTGATTGTTGCCTGCGGCGCGGGTGCCGGGCTGGCGGCGGTATACAACGTGCCGCTGGGGGGCGCGGTGTTTGTGCTCGAAGTGTTGGTGGGCGTGTTCAGTTGGCCGGCGGCGGTGATCGCGTTGGCCACCTCGGCCATCGGCGCGTCAGTGGCCTGGATCGGCCTGGGGGCTGAGGCGCAATACGTGGTGCCGCACTTTGTGCTCAGCCCCGGCTTGATCGCCTGGGCGCTGGCCTGCGGCCCGGTATTTGGTCTCGCCGCCTACGGATTCACCCGCCTGACCGGCGCAGCCCGCAGCAACGCCGCCCGTGGCTGGCGGCTGCCCGTGCTGTCGTTGATCAACTTTACGATCATCGGTGGCCTGGCGATGTTCCTGCCGCAAATCCTCGGCAACGGCAAAGGCCCGGCGCAGTTGGGCTTCGACAACGAGCTGAGCATCGCCCTGGCCGCCGTGCTGCTGGTGGTCAAGGTGCTGATCACCGCCAGCAGCCTGCGCGCCGGTGCCGAAGGCGGCCTGCTGACCCCGGCGCTGGCCAACGGCGCGTTGCTCGCGATCATCCTCGGTGGCGCGTGGAACTTGCTGTGGCCCGGCGTACCGTTGGGGGCGTTCGCGATCATTGGTGCGGCGGCGTTCCTGGCATCGAGCATGAGCATGCCGTTGACGGCGATTGTGCTGGTGGCGGAATTCACCCGCATCGACCATGACTTCCTGGTGCCGATCATTCTCGCGGTGGCGGGTTCGATGTGCATGAGCAAGCTGTGCGTGTTGTGGGAAAAGCGTTGAAGAAGCTGGATTAAAACCCCGACACGCGCCATCCTCCGCGCTTTAAGCCGCCCCATCAGCGGCGTTCTACGCACAAAGGATATGCCCATGCACGACCAACCCCTCGCCCCCGCCGATTTCGAATTCATCGACGAAACCCTGCTCAAGTACGGCGACGACCATTCGGTGCTGAACCTGGCGGAACTCGACGGCTACTTCACCGCACTGGTTTCAAGCCCCGCGCAGGTGGAGGTTGCCGAATGGTTTCCCGGTATCTTTGGTGGGCAGAACCCGGATTGGGAAAGCCCGGAAGAAGCCGGGCAGTTTCTTGAATTGTGTGTGCGCCATATGAACGCCATTGCCACGCAACTGGCGACCGACGCCCAGGGTTTCAAGGCACGTTTCGAGGAAACCGAGCACCAGGACCAGCCACTGACCCTGGCGGAAGAATGGTGTTTTGGCTATATCCGTGGCGCCGCGATTGGCAACTGGCCAGAGCTGCCCGCCGAACAGGCCGGGCAACTGGAGAAGATTTCCTGGTGTGCCGAGCAGGACAACTTTGAACTGCCGGCAGACCTGGATGTTGATGCCCATCAGCAACGGGTAGCCGCTATCGAACCGGCCGCCCGCGCGTTGCACGACTACTGGTTGGCCCAGCGCTGAACGCAACACCTGTGGCGAGGGAGCATGCTCCCGCTGGGGTGCGAAGCGCCCCCGATTTTCAGGGCTGCTCCGCAGCCCAGCGGGAGCAAGCTCCCTCGCCACATTTTGTTTTGCCTCCAGGTTCAGTTGCCGTTAGTTGAAATCGACGTCAAACGCCTGATAGAACGCATTGCCGGTGTTGGCCACGATCCACATCAACACCAGCACATGCCGGCCCTTCTTGCCCTTGGGCAATGTCACCTGATGTTCAACCTTGGCCTTCAGTTCAGCCGAGTGCTGGTAATACGGCACCTGGGTATAGAAGTCCTCGAAGAACGGTTTGGGCTCCAGTTGAGCGCGGCTGATGCGCTGCTTGGGGTCCCAGCCATCCTTGGTGATCAACCAGCGATAACCACGGGTTACGTGTGCGGCGGTGTAAGCCCACTGCACCTTGAACACCTGGCCGGCTTCAACATTCAATAACGGCCAGTTAAACGGGGTGTTGAGCTTTTTGCCCATTTCTTCGTCGGTGAAGTTCACGCAGTCGCGGGCATCAGTCTTGCCGCCGCTGAGGATGTGCCCGTCAGCGGGCGGCGTGACGCTCTGATCGTCGGTTTCGTAAGGTGCAGGAAACGGGCCGGCGTTGAGGGCCGGGAAATTCTTGCCGCCTTCCATTTCGTTGACTTGCCAGCTTTCCAGCAGTCCGCGTTCTACCGCCACCGAGCCACGGCTGGCGGGGGTCACGACGCGACCATGCTTGAGTTGAGTCTGGGGTTTGTTCATTTCAGTCACTCCTTGATTGAAGACCTCCCGTCATGGGAAGCGCCTTGAACTTAGCCCACCCCACCGGGTTGTCTACCCGACGGTTCTGTCAGACAAATCGCGTCATGTCCTTGTTTTGCGTAGCTTTCGCACTGGTCTTGCACCAGAGTTATCGTCGGTCCTACCCTGCGACAGGCGATCGGACTACAGCGGCCGTCCATGAACGCCTGGCCTCAGGTGTTGAGGATCATCTCAAACCCGCCATAGATCATCCGCTGCCCATCAAACGGCATCGGATTGGCGTCCGCCTTCAGGCGCGGGTCTTCCATCACCTTGCTCATCCCGACGTCACGCACCTGCCGCGACGGCCAGACGATCCAGGAAAACACCACGGTTTCATCCTCCTTGAGCTTGACCGCCATGGGAAACGAGGTCACCTGCCCCTGGGGCACGTCATCGCCCCAGCACTCGATGATATTCAGCGCACCGTGTTCCTTGAACACCACGGCGGCGGCCTTGGCGTGCTGGATGAATTGTTCGCGTTTTGCGGTAGGCACCGCGATGACGCAGCCATCTACGTAAGACATGATCGTTCTCCTGATTCGACGGGTTGTTCTGCTTGTAGTCGATCCATCAGGCGCTCAATCGACATCAGCGTGGCAAATGTCGACCAGTGGTGGTTTAACGATTGCGATGCCGGGTCGATTCTTGATATGACAGGCGCCTTCAACAGCAAAGCCCACCCAAAGGACTGACCCGCCATGACCGCCCACGCTACCGCCTTCCACGCCCTGCACCATGCTCAACTGTTGATCCTGCCCAACGTCGCCGATGCCGGCGGCGCGCGCCTGGTGGCGCAACTGGGCAGCCAGGCCGTCGCCACCAGCAGCGCGGCCGTTGCCTGGACCCACGGCTACAAGGACGGCAATCAGCTGCCGCTGCCGCTGCTGGTCAGCACCGTGCAATCCATCGCCCGGGTGATTGACGTGCCGCTGAGCGTGGACATCGAGGCCGGTTATTCCGACGACCCGGAGCACGTGGGCCGGGTGATCAAGGCCGTAATCGACGCGGGCGCCATCGGCGTCAATATCGAGGACGGTGCCGGCACCCCTGAACTGCTGGCGCGCAAGATCGAGGTTGCCCGTCGTGTGGCGGACAGCTGTGGCGTGAAGCTGTTTATCAATGCCCGCAGCGACGTGTATTTGAAAGGATTGGCCCCAGAGCCTCAGCGCCTTGAAGAACTCCTCAAGCGCGCGGCGTTGTACCAGGGCGCAGGCGCCGACGGGCTGTTTGCCGCCGGCATCCATCTGGAACACGAAATCCGTCAGCTCTGCCAGGCGACCAACTTGCCGGTCAACGTGCTGGCCTGGGCCGGCCTGCCTGCGCCCGAGACGCTGCAAGCCTTGGGCGTACGCCGCCTCACGGCCGGCTCGAGCATCGCCGAATTCCTGTATGGCGCCATGCACAGCCTGGCCGAAGGTTTCCTGCGAACCGGGAAGCTCGATACCCATGAGCTGAAGTCGTTCACCTACGGCGACTTGAATGGCCGCATGCCGGGTTAAGACGTCCCACGTACCAACGGCATATTGGCGACAATAAATTCGATAAACACCCGCAGCTTGGGCGGCACCTGCCGCCCCGACGGCCACAGCAGGTTGAACTGGCCACCCTCCCAGGTGTAATCCCCAAGCACCTCCACCAGATGCCCGGCCGCCAGCGCCTCGCGCACCACGAAGTCGGCCGCATAAGTCAGGCCTTGGCCTTGCACCGCCAGCTCCATGCGCCCTTCCACCGAATTGCAGATCATCGAGCGCGGCAGCTCAAGCTCCAGCGCTCGCTCGTCGCGGCGCATCTGCCAGGCCTGGAGTTTGCCGGAGGCAGGAAAGCGGAAATGGATGCAACGATGTGCGTGCAAGTCTTCCGGGCAACGCGGCGTGCCGTTGCTGGCCAGGTAGTCCGGGGAGCCGACGATCAACATTCGATAGGTGCCCAGTGGGCGCGCCGACAACCCCGAATCCTTCGGCGCACCGCTGCGGATCACTGCATCGAAACCTTCGGCGATCACGTCAGCCAGACGGTCGTTGAAATCCAGGTCCAGCTGGATCTGCGGGTACAACGCCTGGAACTCGCCGAACATCCTCAGGAACGGCCGGGCAATCATCGGCAGGCCAACCCGCAGCGGTCCCTGGGGCGCGGCAAGGGTTTGCGACAGCTCTTCACCCGCCACTTCCAGCTCCGCCAACACCCGCCGGCAGCGCTCGACAAACTGCGTGCCCTGGGCCGTGAGGGTGATGCTGCGGGTGCTGCGATGGAACAGCCGCACACCAAACTTTGCCTCCAGCCGGGCAATGCTCTTGCTCACCGCCGACGCCGAGATGCCCAGCGCCCTGCCCGCGCCGACAAAACTGCGGGCTTCAGCCGCCGCGACAAACACGCCGATGGCGTTCAGGCTTTCCATACGCTCCCCCATTAAGGACTCTTGAGTCCATTCTAAACAGAACTGAGGCCTGTTTTTCCGCTAATTATTCACGCCTATGGTGGTGGCTCGTTCCCCAGCCACAGGCTTTTACCCATGAAGATTTTCCTTACCGGTGCCAATGGTTTCGTCGGCGGTAGCGTCGCCCATCACTTGATTGCCCAAGGGCACAGCGTGCGCGGCCTGCTGCGGGACCCGCAGAAAGCCGCACGCCTGCAAGCCCAGGGCATCACTCCAGTGATTGGCAGCCTGGATGATCGCCAATTACTGATCGACGAAGCTCGCCAAGCCGATGCGGTGATTGATGCCGCCAACAGCGACCACGCCGGCGCCGTCGACGCGTTTATCGAGGCGCTGCGGGGCTCCGGCAAACTGCTGATCCACACCAGCGGCTCCAGCATCATCGGTGATGATGCGTTGGGTAATACGCTGTCCGAACACATCTTCGACGAAGACACGCCGTTCATCATCGAGGCCCCCAAGCAAGCCCGTTACGACATCGACCTGCGCATGATGGCTGCCGCCGACCTGGGCATCCGCAGCGTGGTGATCTGTCCGAGCAATATCTATGGCGTAGGCCATGGCCTGACCAATCACAGCTTCCAGCTGCCATTCCTGATGGCCCGCGCCCGGGAAACCGGAGTGATGCGTATTGTTGGGCGTGGGGTTAATCGCTGGTCCAACGTGCACATTGATGACGTTGCGCAATTGTTCCTGCTGGCCGTGGAAAAAGCCCCGGCTGGCGCGTTCTATTTTCTGGAGAACGGTGAAGCATCGTTTATCGATATGGCCGCCGCGCTGGCCAAGCGCATGAACCTGGGCGCGGTGCAGTCATGGCCGGCGGAAGAAGCCGAGCAACATTGGGACGCGATGCACGTGCATTACACCTTCGGCACCAATAGCCGGGTCAAGGCCAAGCGTGCTCGCGCCGAGCTGGGTTGGGCGCCGCGTCACGCTTCGATACTCGACTGGATCGGCAGCGAGATGCCGCTATGAGCCGCGTCTGGATGATTACCGGCAGCGCTGGCGGCCTGGGTGCCGGCATCGCCCGCGCGGCGCTGGTTAACGGCGACCAGGTGGTAGCCACCGACCTTGACGTGGCCCGTCTGGACCAGACCTACAGCAGCGACCAGGTGATGACCGCCGCGCTGGACATCCGCGATGAGCAACAGGCCCAAACGGTGGTGGCCGCCGCCATCGCACGATTCGGACGCATCGATGTGCTGGTCAATAACGCCGGCTACGGACAGTTCGGGCCTTTCGAGGAAGTCGAACCCGAGGCCATCGAGCGCCAGTTCGCCACCAACGTGTTCGGCACCTTCAACGTCACGCGCGCGGTGCTGCCGGTGATGCGCCGCCAGCGCAGCGGGCACCTGATGATGATGTCGTCCAATGGCGGCTTCAAGGGCGTGCGTGGGGCCTCGATGTATTCGGCGTCGAAGTTTGCGATTGAAGGGTTTTCCGAAGCCCTGGCCGAGGAAGTCGCCGAGTTCGGCATCCGCCTGACGCTGCTGGAGCCAGGGGCGTTTCGTACTGACTTTCTCGACAGCCGCATGCTCAAGCTCGGCACCCGGGCACTTGAGGATTACGCCGAATTTCGCGCCCGCACGCTGGCGGTCTTCGAGGCTCGTAATCACCGGCAAATCGGCGACCCGTACCGACTCGGCCTGGCGGTTGTGCAATTGGCGGCCCTGGCAGCACCGCCCTTGCGCTTCGTCGCTGGCAGCGATGCGGTCAGCGCCGTCGAGTTAAAGCTGTGCCAGGTCCACGCCGATCTCGAACGCTGGAGCTCGCTGTCCCTCTCCACCGATTTCCCTCAATAAAGGCACCGATCATGACCGACCTAATTACCCGCGTGGAACACCTGGAAACCCGCTTCGCCCTCGAGCGCCTGATCAGTGAGTACGCCCACGCCTTCGACTCCCGGGACGAAACGCTGCTGCGCAGCATCTGGCACGACGACGCACGGCTGGACCTCGGTGCCGCGTTCGGCTGCCATGACGGCGTCGCCGCGATCATTGCTTCCGCCCACCTCAACTGGGCAGCCATGCCGCATATGCATCACTGGATGGCCAACCCGCTGATCGACATCAGCGGCGATACCGCCAGCGCGAGGGTTGCGGTGGATTGCCTGTGCACCCATAACGAACTGGGGCAGGTGCAGATCAGCGGTCTTTATCACGACCGTTTCGAGCGCCGGCAAGGGCAATGGGCGTTCAGCGAGCGGCGCTTTGAGCTGCACTTTCTGACGCCACTGGCCGGCTGGAAGCCGGTGGCGGGGCTTGAGGCGTAGATCCACCCTCGACAACGGTAGCGTGTTTGGCCGATTATTCGTGTCCGCCAAACGCCACCCGCCTTGAAGCAGGAGCCTTGTACCTTGAGTTCGCAGAAAACCGTGACCGTTACACCGCCCAACTTTCCACTGAACGGCAAGGTAGCGCCCCCCGGCTCCAAATCCATTACCAACCGTGCCCTGCTGCTGGCGGCCCTGGCCAAGGGCACCAGCCGCTTGAGCGGCGCGCTGAAAAGCGATGACACCCGCCACATGTCGGTGGCCCTGCGGCAGATGGGCGTGGTGATCGATGAACCGGATGACACTACGTTCGTCGTCACCAGTGTTGGCAAACTGCAATTGCCGGCGCAGCCGCTGTTCCTCGGCAACGCCGGTACCGCGATGCGCTTTCTCACCGCTGCCGTGGCCACTGTACAAGGCACCGTGGTGCTGGACGGCGACGCCTACATGCAAAAACGCCCGATCGGCCCGCTGCTGGCGACCCTCGGCCAGAATGGCATCCAGGTCGACAGCCCTAGCGGTTGCCCACCCGTGACCGTCCATGGCACTGGCCGCGTGCAAGCCAAGCGTTTCGAGATCGACGGTGGCCTGTCGAGCCAGTACGTGTCGGCGCTGCTGATGCTGGCGGCGTGCGGCGAAGCCCCGATTGAAGTGGCGTTGACCGGCAAGGACATTGGCGCCCGTGGCTATGTCGACCTGACCCTGGACTGCATGCGCGCCTTCGGTGCCCAGGTAGACATCGTCGATGAAAGCACCTGGCGCGTGGCCCCGACCGGCTACACCGCCCACGACTACCTGATCGAGCCTGACGCTTCCGCCGCCACCTATTTGTGGGCTGCCGAAGTGCTGACCGGTGGCCGCATCGACCTCGGTGTCGCCCCGCAGGATTTCACCCAGCCCGATGCCAAGGCCCAGGCAGTGATCGCGCAGTTCCCGCACATGCAACCGGTGGTTGTCGGTTCGCAGATGCAGGACGCAATCCCCACCCTCGCCGTGCTCGCCGCGTTCAACAACACGCCGGTACGTTTCACGGAACTGGCCAACCTGCGGGTCAAGGAATGTGATCGGGTGCAGGCACTGCATGACGGTCTGAATGAAATCCGCCCAGGCCTGGCGACCATTGAAGGTGATGACTTGCTGGTAGCCAGCGATCCGGCCCTGGCGGGTACCACCTGCAACGCGCTGATCGACACCCACGCCGACCACCGCATCGCGATGTGCTTTGCCTTGGCGGGCTTGAAGGTCTCGGGGATCAGGATTCAGGACCCGGACTGCGTCGGCAAGACCTATCCTGAGTACTGGAAAGAGCTGGAAAGCCTTGGGGTCCATCTGACCTGGTAAGCCGCCGGCGCCGGTAACGGGAGGGAGACTGCATGACAATTCGCCAACCCTGCCCACCCGGCGTCTGCGACTGCAATCGTGAGCAACTGCTCGACCTTCCCGGCGCCGATGCACGCATCCTGCACCTGACGCGCCAGGAAGAAAAACGCCTGCTCGAACGCCTCGAAAACCTGCAAAGCCTGCCCGACCTGGAGCGCATGCAACAGCTGATGCACCAGCAACTGGGGATTCGCGTGCATGTCGCGCCGGGCCATACGGAAGTGAAGACGATGCGCGGGATTCAGATCGTTATCGATGACTTGCCGGGGTTGTGTCGCAAGACCCGGCAGTCGATTCCGGCAGCGATTCGCAAGGGCATGGAGAAACGGCCGGAGATTGCGTATCGGTTGCTGGATGCCCATGACTTGTTTCGCGAGGGTTGATCAGTTCCCTCTGCCACCTGCAAACGACCACTCATCCGCCGCCGTCGTCGTAATCACCACCATCACATCCTCAGGGCTCAGCCCAATCGCAGCCTCCAGCCGTTCCACCAACACCTGGTAAAACCGCCGTTTAGTCTCGGTATCACGAGGTTTCCCGCCCGTGATCGCGATGAGTACATAGTCGTGGCTGCGCGGGCCGCCCAAATAGTTGGGGTCGATGATCATCTCGCCAATTTCGTGCTGGTGGATCACGTGGAAGCGATCCGCGTCAGGAATCTTGAAGCTTTCAACCAGGGCGTCATGCAATCCCTGTGAAAGCGCTTGCAGATACTCAGGGGATTTCCCGCGGTGCAGGGAGATTCGAGCGTAAGGCATGGGGTTACTCCGCAGGATGGATGGCTGCCAACAGGTTCAGCGCCGACGCCGCTGTCGGCCAGCCGGAGTAAAACGCCAGGTGAGTGATGACTTCACCCAGTTCCTCGACGCTCAAGCCATTGCCAACCGCCCGCTGCAAGTGAAACGGTAGTTGCTCCAGACGGTACATCGCCACCAGTGCCGCCACGGTGATCAGGCTGCGCTCCCTGGGCGACAGGCCCTCGCGCTCCCAGATATCGGCGAACAGCACGTCGCGGGTCAGCTCGGTAAATTTGTTGCTCATGGACGCTCGCTCCGACAATTCAGTTGACGGGCAAAAACTAGCAAGCCAGGATCATTCCGAATATCAGATTTAATGGCATCCACCATCCCGTTTTAATGGACCATTCAATGCGCCGCCCCACCTTCGACCTTGATGTACTGCGCACCTTCGTCACCGGCGTCGAGCTGAACAGCTTTGCCAAGGCGGCGGATCGCCTGGGCCGTTCGACCTCAGCCGTCAGCGCGCAATTAAAGAAACTCGAAGAACAGGTCGGCACGCCGGTGCTGAGCAAATCCGGGCGCGGGCTGGTGCTGACGCCGGTGGGTGAAGCGCTGCTCGGCCACGCCAGGCGGTTGCTGGACCTCAATGACACTGTCTTCAGCAGCCTTAACGAAACCCAAACCGCAGGCACTTTGCGCCTCGGTTTGCAGGAGGATTTCGGCGAGCATGTGCTCAGCGACATCCTGCGGCGCTTCGCCAGGCTTTATCCGATGATCAGTCTTGAAGTGCGGATAGGCCGCAATGCCGAGCTGTTGACCCTGATCGACAGCGCGAGCCTGGACCTGGCGCTGACCTGGGAAACCGGTCAGACATCGTCCTGCCGCACCCGCCTGGGGCAAACACCCATGCACTGGATCGGGCCCCGGGACAAACCTCAACTACCGCGCGCCGAGGGCGCGCCGCTGCCGCTGGTGATGTTCGAGGCACCCTGCGTATTGCGCAGCGCCGCCACCGAAGCCCTGGACCGCGCCGGCATTGCCTGGCGCATTGCCTTGACCAGCCCCAGCGTGGGCGGGATCTGGGCGGCGGTCGATGCCGGGTTGGGTGTGACCTTACGCACCCGCATCGGTTTGCCTGCGCACCTATGTGTGCTCGACGGTCTGCCGCCGGTGCCGTCCCTTGGCTATGAATTGCATTGCAGCCATCCAGCGCCAGGCGCTGCGGTAGCACAGCTGGCAGCGCTCATACAAAGCAGCCTGGTTTAGGCGGTTTCGCAGGGTTCCAGGGTGACGAACAGTTGTCGCCCCAACTTCGCTGCCGTTTCCAGATGTTGTTCCGCAGCGCCGCTTTCCGAGTCCAACAGCAGCTCGGAGGTCAGCACTTTCGCACCGCAGTAATCAAAGATCCCATGGTCGATTTGCGTACGCATGGCGTTGGCATAGCCGTGGCGTTCAAACACACCCTCGTCCGCCCCGCCGACGCCCAGCAAGTGCACCTGCAAGTGGCCGAGTTTTTTCACCACCTTCGTCTCAAGGCTGTAGTCGATCGCCCAACCGTTGACGAATACCCGGTCGATCCAGCCCTTGAGCAAGGCCGGCATCGACCACCAGAAGATCGGGAACACCAGCACCAAGGCGTCGGCGCGGTCCAGACGGGCCTGTTCGGCCAGTACGTCGGCCGGCGGCGTGGCGCGGGTGCGATGCACTTTATGGTCGGCGGCGTTGTAACGCGGGTCGAAACCTTCAGCGGCGAGGTCGGCGATTTCAAAGGTGTGGCCGGCGGCGGTTATGCCGGCAGCCGCCTGTTTGGCGAGGCTGTGGGTCAGGGAGTGTGAGTCGTGGTGAGCAACAACGATCAGCGCGTGCATGGCAGTGACTCCGTCGGGGTAGCGATGAGAAGGCAAATTGAGTAGGCTTGAGCTAAGTTACCGTTGGTAAGTTACTTTTGGTATATAAGCATGTCAAGCGATCAATCCCCTGCCCCTCGCCGCCGCCTGTCCCGGGATGACCGGTTGCGCCAGCTGCTCGACGTGGCCTGGCAACTGGTGCGAGAAGAAGGCACCGACGCCCTGACCCTGGGGCATCTGGCTGAGTTGGCCGGCGTTACAAAGCCGGTGGTGTATGACCATTTTGGCGATCGCGCGGGGCTGTTGGCCGCGCTGTATGAAGATTTCGACGCCCGTCAGAACCAGGTATTTGCCGCCGCAATCGAGGCCAGCGAACCCACCCTGGACGACCGCGCGTGGGTCATCGCCTCGTGCTATGTCGACTGTGTGTTGCTGCAGGGACGTGAAATTCCGGGGGTGATTGCTGCTTTGGCCGGCAGCCCGGAACTGGAGAGCATCAAGCGTGAGTACGACGTGATTTTCCTCGGCAAGTGCCGGGATGCCCTCGCCCCCTTTGCCGCGGACGGTGTGATAAGTCAGGCCGGTTTGAGGGGGATGCTGGGCGCAGCGCAAGCGCTGTCCCACGCCGCCGCCAGCGCAGAGATCAGCCCGGTGGAGGCACAGGAGGAACTGTTTGCGAGCATCAAGTCGATGGTGAGTCGAGGAGCGCGTTAACCCAGCCTTGCGTGCACAAACATTCGGGCCTTGTGGGTCATCTGGTCGAAGTGTCGATCACGCTGTTTCTCTGCATCGATCATCGCCCCTTGCCGTGTTTTTGCAGGAGGTAGGTGTGGATCTGCCGCACCTCCAGCGAGCTGTAGATCGACGCCACATCCAGCAGCCCCATCAAGCCGTCAGTGCTGTAGTCGCGGGTGTTCATCAGCACCTGAGTACCGCGCACGCCGCGCAGTTGAAAGCCCATGGACTCGAACGCTGGGACCTTCTCGACCGCGCAGGTCAGTTCGGCATGGGGGTAGCGGGCCAGCATGTCTTGCATCATCGCCCGCGCCACGCCCTTGCGCCGATGGCTGGCGTGCACCGCCATGTACGCCACGCCGCACGCCTCGGGATCGTCCTTCACCGGCAGGTACAGCAGGAAGCCGATCACCTGCTCCTGCGCGCCCAGCGCGACGATCAGTTCAACCGCAATGCCCTTGGAGCCGCCCAGCGCTTCGAGGTACAGGTGCACTTCGTAGCCGATCGCGTACTGGTAGACGTTGTACAGCAGATTGCTCGGCGGGATGGCGACCATGCTGATGTCGGTCAGGTTGTCGACCACCATTTGCAGGATCTGCGCATTGATCGGCTCGGGGCATGGGGTTTCATAATGGGTAAGGCTGAACATTCGAATTCCTGGTGTTTCATTTTAAGGCCTGGCGGATTGTACCTGCTGAAGGGCCGTCGTGGACCCGGAAACACCCATTGTGGTGAGGGAGCTTGCTCCCTCACCACAATGGGTCGGTGCTTTCCTGTCCGGGCTCGGCTCATTGCGCACACACCTCCCGCAGGCAACCGCGCAGCCAGCGATGGGCCAGGTCGGCGTCCAGGCGCGGGTGCCAGAGCATCGATACGGTGAAGTCCGGGAAGGCGAACGGCAGCGCAAAGCGGTAGAGGTCGCTGTGCAGGTTGGCGGTATGGCGCTCCGGTACGCTGGCGATCAGGTCGGTGCTGCGGGCCAGTGCCAGGGCGGTGGAGAAGCCGGCGACGATGGTCACCACGTCCCGGGTCAGCCCGAGCGCTTCAAGGGCCTGATGGATCTGGCCCTGATCACGGCCGCGCCGGGACACGTAGATGTGCTGGCCTTCGGCGAAGCGTTGCGGTGTGACTTCGCCCTGACTCAGGGGGTGCCCTTTGCGCACCACGCCGATAAACCGGTCGCGGAACAGCGCTTGGGTCAGCACTTCAGGGCTGGCGCTGCTGTCGACCACGCCGGTTTCCAGGTCGACGCTGCCGTCGCGCAGCGGCGTACTGCCTTTGTCCGGCTTGTGCACGAAGCGCAACAGCACGCCAGGCGCTTCCCGGGCGACCCGCGCCAACAGCGCCGGGCCGAAGTTTTCAACAAACCCGTCGCTGGTGCGCAAGGTGAAGGTGCGTACCAGCTGGCTCAAGTCCAGCGTCGCAGCGGGTCGCAACACCGCTTCGGCGTCCTGCACCAACTGACTGACCTGTTCGCGCAACACCAACGCCCGCGGCGTTGGTACCAGGCCACGCCCGGCACGCACCAGTAACGGATCGCCCGTGGTTTCCCGCAGTCGAGCCAAGGCCCGGCTCATCGCCGACGGGCTCAGGCGCAAGCGTTGAGCGGCACGGGCGACGCTGCCTTCGGCGAGCAATACATCCAGGGTGACCAGCAGATTGAAATCAGGTGTCGACACGGCAAACCTCACAGGGCGTTTGGCGCACGTATAAAGTGCAAATGCTGCGCCTTCCGCCATGTTAGGTGACGGCGTAGATTTCCGACAGCGGTCAAACCCTGGAGCCTCTTGATGAAATCACCTGCACCCCGTGGCGCCCTCGCCGCCCTGTCACTGTCCATGTTGCTGGCGTCTTTGGGCACCAGCATCGCCAACGTCGGCCTGCCAAGCCTGGTGCAGGCGTTTGACGCATCCTTTCAAGCGGCGCAGTGGGTGGTGCTTGCGTACTTGCTGGCAATCACCGCCGTGATCGTCAGCGTCGGGCGACTGGGCGACCTGATGGGACGCAGCCGTTTGCTACTGGCGGGGTTACTGCTCTTCACCGTGGCCTCGGCCCTGTGCGGCGTGGCCCCGTCCCTTGGGCTGTTGATTGCGGCGCGTGCCGTGCAAGGCCTGGGCGCGGCGATCATGATGGCCATGACCATGGCGCTGGTGGGCGAGACCGTCGCCAAGGAGCGTACCGGCCGCACCATGGGTTTGCTCGGCACGATGTCGGCCATGGGCACCGCGCTGGGGCCAAGCCTTGGCGGGATGTTGATCGCCGGGTTTGGCTGGCGCGCGCTGTTCTTCATCACCGTGCCGCTGGGGTTGCTGACCTTTGCCCTCGCCCGGCGTTATCTGCGCGTCGACCGCGATGGGCAGCAGCCCGCGCAATCCGGGTTCAGTTTCTTGTCGACGCTACGGGAGTCGACCCTGAGCGCCGGCCTGGCCATGAGCGCCCTGGTGTCGGCGGTGATGATGGCGACACTCGTCGTCGGGCCCTTCTACCTGACCCACGGTGCGGGCCTCGACCCCGCCTGGATGGGCCTGACCATGGCAGTCGGGCCCTGCGTTTCAGCATTGACGGGCATACCTGCCGGGCGTTTGACCGACCGTTTCGGCAGCGGCCCGATGACGATTGCCGGGCTGCTGGCGATGCTGGCCGGCTGCCTGTTACTCGCACTGACGCCACCGAACCTCGGGATTGCCGGCTACATCGGCCCGCTGATCATCCTCACCCTCGGCTACGCCCAGTTTCAGGCCGCCAACAACACCGCGGTGATGAGCGACGTACTGCCAGACCGCCGTGGCGTAGTCGCCGGCTTGCTCAACCTGTCGCGCAATGTGGGGCTGATCGCGGGCGCCTCGGCATTGGGTGCGGTCTTTGCGCGGGTTTCAGGTGACCTCGCCACGGCCACTCCCGCCGACGTGGGAAGTGGGATGCAAGCCACGTTCGGCGTGGCATTGGCACTGATTGGTGTAGGTCTTTTCCTGGCCCTACGCGCCCTGTTCCGCTTAACAGCTGTCTTGACAAGGTAAAATCGTAACGACTATTGTCTGACAACCTGATTACCAAGGTTTTCCCATGCTTGAGCTCCAGCGCCCTGATTCGCTCGTTATGCGCGTTGTCAGCGCCATTCGTGCAGAAATCGATTCCGGCCAACTGGCGCCCGAAGCGCGCCTGCCCACCGAACAGCAACTGGCTGAACGACTCAACGTCAGCCGCTCAGTGGTGCGTGAAGCGATTGCCCAGCTCAAGGCCGACGGCGTATTGACTGCGCGGCGTGGCCTGGGCTCATTTATTTCCCAGACCCCGGCGGGCACCGTGTTCCGTTTCCCGGAAAAGAACGGCCGCCGTCCGGACCTGGCGCAGATGTTCGAAGTACGCCTGTGGATCGAAACCCAGGCCGCCTCGATTGCCGCCCAGCGCCGTGATGCCGCTGACCTGCACCGCATGAAGACCGCCCTGCAGGAAATGCACGACAAACGCGCCGACTTCGAAGCCGCCGCCCTGGCCGATGTGGAATTCCACCGCGCCATCGCCGAGGCCAGCAAGAACGACTATTTCGTGGCCTTCCATGACTTCCTCCGCAGCCAGCTGGCCAGTGCGCGCAAGACCGCCTGGGAAAACTCTGCCACCCGTTTTGTCAGTGGTTCAGCCGACGCCACCCAGGAACACACCGCGCTGTACCAGGCCATCGTTGACGGTGACGCCCAAGGCGCCGCTGCCTGTGCCGAAGCCCACTTGCGCGCCGCAGCACGGCGCCTGCATCTGGAACTGCCCGCTATCAATTAACCGATCCAGACCCTTTGGAAGCGTGCCGTCGGGCGCGCTGTTTTTTTAACAAAATCATTAGTCTGACAACCTGATAAGCAGACTGAAATGCGTAGGTACCTAAAACAATGATTTATGACTTTTGCATCATCGGCGGCGGCATCGTCGGTTTGGCCACCGCAATGGAGTTGCTCAAGCGTCAGCCGAACGCCTCCCTGGTAATCCTGGAAAAGGAAAGCCTGCTGGCCAAGCACCAGACCGGCCATAACAGCGGCGTGATCCATGCCGGCATCTACTACGCGCCGGGCAGTCTCAAGGCCGACTTGTGCAAACGCGGCGCCGAAGCCACCAAGCAGTTCTGCGCTGAGCACGGGATCAAGTTCGAGGTGTGCGGCAAGTTGCTGGTGGCCTCGACCCCGCTGGAGGTGCAGCGGATGGAAGCGCTTTACGCCCGCTCGCAGCTTAACGGGATGAAGGTCGAACGCCTGGACGCCGACCAGTTGCGCCAGCGCGAACCGAATATCGTCGGGCTGGGCGGGTTGTTTCTCGACGCCACCGGCATTGTCGATTACCGCGAAGTCTGCGAAACCATGGCCCGGGTGATTCGCCGCGCCGGCGGGGAAATCTGCCTGGAGCGCACCGTGACCTCGATCGTCGAGGACACTGACAAAGTCACCGTCAACACCCGTGGCGAAAGCTGGCAGGCCAAGCACCTGGTGGTGTGTGCAGGTTTGCAATCGGACCGTCTGGCGGTAATGGCCGGGGTCAAGATCGACCACCAGATCATCCCGTTTCGCGGCGAATATTTCCGCCTGCCGGAATCGAAGAACAACATCGTCAACCACCTGATCTACCCGATTCCTGATCCGGAGTTGCCGTTCCTCGGCGTGCACCTGACCCGCATGATCGACGGCAGCGTCACCGTCGGCCCGAATGCCGTACTCGGCCTGGGCCGCGAAAACTACCGCAAGTTCTCGGTGAACTGGCGCGATGTGGCGCAGTACGCGAGCTTCCCGGGCTTCTGGAAAACCCTCTGGCAGAACCTCGGTTCCGGCAGCGTCGAGATGAAGAACTCGCTGTTCAAGTCCGGCTACCTGGAGCAGTGCCGCAAGTACTGCCCTTCGCTCAACATCGAAGACCTGCTGCCCTATGAAGCCGGCATCCGCGCCCAGGCCGTGATGCGCGACGGCACCCTGGTGCACGACTTCCTGTTCGCCCAGACCCCGCGAATGCTCCACGTGTGCAACGCGCCCTCACCCGCTGCCACCTCTGCAATTCCCATCGGCGCGATGATCGCCGACCGCATGTTCAAGCCCGACTGACACCCTGCATCACGCGTCACTTTGACAATAAATATAATGACTCATAAGGAAGTACAGAATGACGGCAACAGCCCGCACCCCGGACGTTGAAACCCCCGAGCAAACCCAGAAACGCCTGCGCAAAGTCGCGGCCGCGACGATCTTCGGCTCGATGCTGGAGTGGTATGACTTTTACCTGTACGCCACCATGGCGGCGATTGTGTTCTCGAAGATTTTCTTCGATAACAGCGACCCGAAAGCCGCCACGCTGATGGCGTTTTCCACCTTTGCCATCGGTTTTATCGCCCGCCCGTTCGGCGGCATTCTGTTCGGCTACCTGGGCGACAAGTTCGGGCGTAAACAAGTGCTGGTGCTGACCTTCTGCATGATGGGCGTGTGCACCACGCTGATCGGCCTGATCCCCAGCTACGCCTCCATCGGCATCTGGGCGCCGATCGTGCTGGTGTTTATCCGCATCATCCAGGGCCTGGGCGCCGGGGCCGAATTGTCCGGCGCGGCGGTCACTTCCTACGAGCACGCCTCGGAAGGCAAGCGCGGCAGCCAGGGTGCATGGCCGGCGCTGGGGCTGAACCTGGGTTTGCTGCTGTCGTCGCTGACCGTGTACCTGCTGACCATCAACGGCAACGAGTTCCTGCTGGCCGGCGGCTGGCGGATCCCGTTCATTTGCAGCATCGCGCTGGTGGGTGTGGGCCTGTGGGTGCGCAACAGCATCCCGGAAACTCCGGAGTTCAAAGAACTGAGCAAGGAAACCGCGAAGGCCAAGGCCTCGCCGCTCAAGGCGCTGTTCAAGAACGACCTCAAGGGTTTGGCCGTGGTGTTCTTCGTGGCGATTGGCTACAACGCCCTGAGCTACATCTTCAAGACTTTTTCCCTGGCGTACCTGACCCAGTTCAAGGGCGTTGATGTGCACGTGACGTCGCTGTCGGTGACCATCGCCAGCCTGATCGCCATCGTCGCCGTGCCGTGCTTCGGCTGGCTGTGCGACAAGTGGAGCAGCAAGACCGTGCTGATGCTCGGTGGCCTGCTGTCGCTGCTGTTTGCCTACCCGTTCCTCGCGCTGCTCAACACCGGTGAAAGCCTGATGATCTACATTGCCATCGGCGTGGGCACCGGCATCCTCGCCCCGATGATGTTCGCGCCCCAGGGTTCGTTCCTGAGCCGGCAGTTCCCGACCCAGACCCGCTCTTCAGGCTTTGGCACCGGGCGCGAAATCGGCACCGCGATCGCAGGTGGCCTCGCGCCATTAGGGGCGTTGTCGATGGTCGCGGCGTCGGCCACCCACTCCACTGATGGCGTTGTGATAATCCTCGCCATCTCATCGCTGCTGGTGGTGGTGTTCGCCCTGTGCGATCAGGGCCGTAAACACTCGGCATTCAAGAACTGAGGCAAAAAGTTCGGACCAACGGGTGCATGGATGCCCCTTCATCGCGCATCATGGGCACTTTCAAGCTCAAGGGAAACGTCCATGCGCGTTCTGTCATTGATGATGGGTCTTACGACGCTGGCCGCCAGTCTGGTGTTTAGCGCCCAGGCGCAGGCGGGTGAAGAAAGCCTGTTGATCGACTCGATCAATCAATACCGCAGCCAGGTTCAGCGCTGCGGCACTCAGGGTTCCCAGGAGTTGCCGCCGCTGGCCAGCGACACGCGGCTGGTGTTGCCGGTCAACAGCGTCGGCGACCTGCAGCAGGCATTGGCGCGGGCGGCGTACCCGATGGTCAACGTCCAGGCCATCAGCCTGTCGGGGCCCAAGAACGCCGAAGCCGCGATGAAAGCCGTGCGCGAAAGTTTTTGCCGGGTGGTGCTCGACCCGCAATTCATTGATATCGGGGTGAGCAACAGCGGCCAGGACTGGCGCATTGTGCTGGCCCGTCCGCTGTTGACCAGCGGCCTGGGCGAGAGCCAGACCGAAGGCAAAAAGGTCCTCGACCTCATCAACGCCGCCCGCCAGCAACCCCACCAATGTGGCGGCCAGGCCTTTGCCGCCACCACGCCGCTGAGCTGGAACGAGGCACTCGCCAACGCCGCCGCCGGCCACGCCCGCAACATGGCCAACGGCAACTTCTTCGATCACCTCGACCACGACGGCCGCACGCCGGGGGACCGGGCTGAACTGGCGGGCTACATCGGCCAGCAGATCGGCGAGAACATCGCCGCCGGCATGGACACCCCGCGCAAGGTGGTCGACGGCTGGCTTGCCAGTCCCGGGCATTGCGCCAACCTGATGAACCCGCAGTTCCGCGAAATGGGCGCCGCCTATGCCATGGACCCGAAAAGTGATGCCGGCATCTACTGGACGGGGTTGTTTGGGGTGCAGCAGTAGCGTTTTGTATCCCAACGTATCTTTGCGCCGAGGCGACACACTGCGAGACGCGGCCCCACTGGCGATGACACATTGCGGATACGCCAACACGGTTTCCTGTGCACACCGGCCCACCCCGGGCCACTCACAAGGAAACCGTCATGTCCCAGAACAGCACCGTGCTCTACACCGGCAGAACCCACACCACTGGCGGCCGTGAAGGCGCGTCCCACAGCGATGACCTGCAACTGGACATCAAGCTGTCGCCCCCGGGTTCCAAGGCGGCCGGCACCAACCCCGAGCAACTGTTTGGCGCCGGCTGGTCTGCCTGCTTTATCGGCGCGATGGGCAAGGCCGCTCAAACCCTGCAAATCCGCCTGCCGGCCGACACTGCGGTGAGCGCCGAAGTGGACCTGGTGAACAGCCCGGAAAACGGCTATTACCTGCAAGCGCGCCTGCGGGTCAGCCTGCCGGGTATTGAACACTCGGCCGCTCAGGCACTGGTGGACCTTGCCCATCAGACGTGCCCGTATTCCAAGGCCACTCGCGGCAATATCGAGGTTGCGATCAGCGTGGTCTGAAGGCGGTTTGGCGGGTCATTCTCCAGCGCAGGCATTAAAGTGCCATCTAGTGGATAATCCCGCTGAACTGGCTGGGTCCAGGGGTGTCTGTTGCTTGGCATCCCTACTCAGCAAACCGTGGCAAAGAAGGCGTTCACCGAATGACAAACTGGCTGCAAGGCGGCGGCGAAATGGCCGAACGGGTCCGGCATCACGATTGGGCCAATACCCCGCTGGGGCCGCTGGACCAATGGCCAGACGTATTGAAGACCACCGTCGCGCTATGCCTTGCCTCCAGTTTCCCTCAAGCGATCGTCTGGGGGCCTTCGCTGATCACACTGTACAACGACGGGTTTATCCCGATTCTTGGCAACAAGCCTGATGCACTCGGGCGGCCTTTCAGCCAGATCTGGCAGGAAGCCTGGCCCCAAATCAGCCCAATCGCCGACGCAGCCTTCGCGGGTGAAGCCACCTTTATCGAAAACTTCCCATTGATCGTCGAACGCGGCGGCGCGCCGGAGCAGGCGTACTTCACCTTCTGCTACAGCCCGATTCGTGACGTGCATGGCAAGGTTGTCGGCATGCTCGACACCGTCACCGAAACCACCGCTAACGTTGTCCTGTCCCGGCGATTGACCGAGTTGAATGCGAGCCTGGAGCAGCGCGTCAATGAAAGAACCACCCTGCTGATCCAGACCGAAGCCGCATTGCGCCAATCGCAAAAGCTCGAAGCCATCGGCCAGTTGACCGGTGGCGTGGCCCATGACTTCAACAACCTGCTGACCATCATTCGTTCATCCGTGGACTTCCTGCGCCTGCCGAGCCTGTCCGAAGAACGTCGCCAGCGCTACATGAGCGCCGTTACCGATACCGTGGAGCGAGCAGGTAAATTGACCAGCCAGCTGCTCGCGTTCGCCCGCCGCCAGCCGCTCAACCCGGAAGTGTTCGATGCGGCCCAGCGGGTCAAGAACATCGGCGAGATGCTCGAGACGGTCACTGGCGCGCGGATTCAGGTGCGAGTCGAACTGCCCGGTCAGCCGTGTTATATCCGCGCCGACTCCAGCCAGTTTGAAACCGCACTGATCAATATCGCCCTCAACGCCCGGGACGCCATGAGCGGCCAAGGCACCCTGACCCTGCGCCTGGATGCCGAGCAGGCACTGCCGAGCATCCGCGGTGACGCCGGCTCACGGCAGGCGTTTATTGCGATCTCCCTCACCGACACCGGCAGCGGGATTCCCGGTGAGACGTTCGAGCGCATCTTCGAACCCTTTTTCACCACCAAGGAAGTCGGCAAGGGCACCGGCCTTGGGCTGTCCCAGGTGTTCGGCTTCGCCAAGCAGTCAGGCGGTAACGTCGACGTGGCCAGCCAGGTCGACCAAGGCACGGTGTTTACCCTGTACCTGCCGCAAGTGGTGCCCGAAGAGGGCTTAGAGCGCTGCGCACCCGAGCGGTGTGGCCTGATCGCGGACTGCGCCCAACGCCATATTCTGGTGGTGGAAGACAACCTGGAAGTGGGCCGTTTTGCCAATCAGATCCTCCAGGATCTGGGCTACCAGACCACCTGGGCGACCAATGCCGAACAGGCCCTGGAGCTGGCCGGTGCAGAGGTGAAGGGATTCGATGCGGTGTTTTCCGATGTGGTGATGCCCGGCATTACCGGCGTGGCGCTGGCCAAGGAATTGCGCCGGCGCAGGCCTGACTTGCCGGTGGTGCTGACCTCGGGCTACAGCGAGGAACTGGCAGAAAGCGGCTACGAAGGCCTGGCGTTCCTGCCCAAGCCCTACTCCGCCGACCAAATCTCACAGGTACTGGCCAAGGCATTGCTCAAGGGCTGAGGCCTATTCCGCCACGGCCACCTGGTTGCGCCCGAGGGCCTTGGCGCGGTACAGCGCCTTGTCTGCGGTGTTCATCAAGCCGTGCAGGTCCTGGTCCACCGCCCGGGCCCAGGCCACGCCGAGGCTCGCGGTCAACCCATGGACCGGCTCGCTGGCCAGCCCCGCGATGGCCTTGATCAACTGCTCGGCAATGTGCCGCCCGGTCTCCAGCGACGTATCCGGCAGCAGCACCGCAAACTCCTCGCCGCCCAACCGCCCGTAGACATCGGCCTGGCGAAACGACGCGCTGATCACCCCGCCGATCTGCCGCAGCACCTGGTCCCCGGCCTGGTGGCCGTAGGTGTCGTTGATGTTTTTGAAGTGGTCCATGTCCATCATCAGCGCGCACAACGGCTGCTGGTTGTGCCGACACTGTTCGTAGAGCAACTGCGCGTGCTCGAAGAACGCCCGGCGGTTCATCAGGCCGGTGAGTTCGTCGGTTTGTGCGGCGCGGGTGGAAATATTGTGGGCACGTTCCATTTGCCGGGTCAGGCGAAAGGCTTTCTCCAGGGCATCCGACAGCTTGCGCGTGGCGCCGCCAACAAACGAGGAGAACACCAGCACCGCCAGCGCCATGCCGACTTGCATCGAGGAGGGTTGAAACAGCAGCCACAGGGTGCATGGCAGCAAGACCAGGCCCATGGAAACCAGGGTCATGTAGCGATAGGCCGAGTAACACGAGACGGCGCTGACCGACATGCCCACGGTGAACAACATCACCAGGGCCTGGGAGAGTCGGTCGTCGGTGGGCATCAGCGCGAATGCACCGATCCCCCAGACTCCGGCTGACAACATCAGCGTCACCCAGTAACGCCGTTCCCAGCGTGCGGGGGTGCGATCACTGTTGGGGCAGCGAAACCAGGCCATGAACATCGACACTCGCAGCAGCGACGTGCCCGCCAGCACCACCAGCCAGACCAGCATTACCGAGTGGTCGAAACGTTCCCAGCACAGCCAGCAGAGCATGGCGGCCGCCATATAACTGCCGAACACTGCCGAAAATGATTGGCGAAACAGCTGGTGCAAGCGATCGGTTCGTACCTGCTCCTCGATGAAGCAATCCTGGTCCTGCCCACGTTCAAGGCCATTCATTGGGTCCGCCTGATCTTACTGCCGCGACAAAGTGCCATTGTGGCATCCTGCCAGTACCCCTAACAACTGAATCAAGCGTGCTAGAGCGCCGAAAGCAGGATAAATATAGGTGAACACCTTCTCTCTCGCCCCCAGGATCAGAGCCCATCCATGCCTAAACAACCGATAACCACCCAACGATTGATGCTAAGGCCCCCAACGGTCGACGACGCGGCCAGTGTATTCGCCATTTATGGCGATCCCGAGACCAACCGCTACAACCCGGCAGGTCCCCTCACGGACCTGGATCAAGCAAAAGCCGTGCTGGATCGCTGGCTGGAACACTGGGCAGAACATGGCTTTGGCCAATGGGCAATCGTGACCCAAGAGGCGCCGCAACACGTGATCGGCTTTGGGGGCATTACGCTGTACCACTACAACGAGGTTGAGCGGATCAACCTGGGTTACCGCTTCGCCGTCAGCGCCTGGGGCCAGGGTTATGCAACAGAGCTTGCCAGGGCCGCGTTGCAATTTGGTTTTGTGCAGCTGGATCAGCCAGAGGTCTACGGCGTGGTGCGCCCGGCGCATCAGGCGTCGATCAACGTGCTGGAAAAAATCGGCATGCAACGCATCGATGAGTTGGACGATGTGCCCGGGCAAGCGCCGAGCCTGGTGTACAGGGCGACCCGGCCTCTCTGAACAATGTATCGCAGTGTGTCCAGACCACCCTGCGATACAAAACGTTTAACCCGATGGTTTTCTCGAAACAGGCCGGATACACCACTGCGTTCAACTGTGAGCCAGGCACACAACCCGCCGCTGGAGACTCACCATGCACCCACAGTTGAACACCTCACCCGGTTTCAAGCCCCGCCGCCTGATGGGCGCGTCGCTGCTGGCCCTTACGCTGTTGCAGTTCGGTGCCTTCGGCGTAGCCAATGCACAAGACACACAAGCGCCTGCAGTTGCCAGTGCCAGTGCCCACACCACGCTTGGCCCGTTGAAGCATGTGAAGGCGGGCTTGCTGGACGTGGCCTACGCCGAAGTCGGCCCGGCGGAGGGCCCGGTGGTGATCCTGCTGCATGGCTGGCCCTACGACATTGACAGCTACTCCGAAGTAGCGCCGCTGCTGGCCGCCCAAGGTTACCGGGTACTGGTGCCCTACGCCCGCGGCTACGGCGACACACATTTCCTGTCGGCAAAGACCCTGCGCAACGGCCAGCCCGCCGCACTCGCGGTCGACCTGATCGACTTCATGGATGCACTGAAAATCAAACACGCCGTGCTCGGTGGCTATGACTGGGGCGCACGCACCGCCGACATCGTCGCCGCGCTATGGCCGGAGCGAGTCAAAGCGCTGGTGTCAGTCAGCGGCTACCTGATCGGCAACCAGGCTGCCGGCAAGAACCCGCTGCCGCCCAAGGCCGAGCTGCAATGGTGGTACCAGTTCTACTTCGCCACCGACCGCGGCGCCGCCGGCTATGCAAAAAACACCCACGACTTCGCCAAGCTGATCTGGCAGATCGCCTCGCCGAAATGGGCGTTTGACGACGCCACCTTCGACCGCAGCGCCAAAGGCCTGGACAACCCCGACCATGTCGCCGTGTCGATCTTCAACTACCGCTGGCGCCTCGGGCTGGTGCAGGGCGAAAAGAAATACGCAGCGCTGGAGCAAAAACTCGCCACCGCCCCGTCCATCGGCGTACCCACCATCACCCTGGAAGGCGACGCCAACGGCGCACCGCATCCGGCCGCGGAAGACTACGCCAAGCGCTTCACCGGCAAATACGAATACCGGTTGATCAGCGGCGGCATCGGCCACAACCTGCCGCAGGAAGCCCCGCAAGCCTTTGCCAAGGCTGTGATTGATGCGGATCACTTGTGATGAAGCGCCTGCATCTTGCTGCACTCGTCGCTGCAACCGCCGCCGTGGTGGCCACCGCTACCGGGTTCGCCTTTGGCGGCTCTACCACCAGTGAGCCATCACCGATCTACGGCGTGACCATTCCCGACGGCTACCGCCAATGGGAGCTGATCGCACCGGCCCAGGAAGCCGACCCACTGAATGAACTGCGGGTGGTGCTGGGCAACAAGATCGCGCTCAAGGCTTACCGCGACGGCACGCTGCCCTTCCCCGACGGCACCGTGCTGGCGAAGCTGGCCTGGAAACATGTGCAGTCGCCCGAGTTCAAGACCGCGTCGATTCCCGGCGCGGCCACCACCGTGCAGTTCATGGTCAAGGATTCGAAAAAATATGCGGCGACGGGAGGCTGGGGTTTTGGGCGGTTCATCAACGGCAAGCCAGCGGACCAGGCGCAGCATGAAACGTGCTTTGCCTGCCATCAGGCGTTGGTCAAGAACCACGATTACGTGTTTACCCGACTGGCGCCTTAGCGCCCACAACAAACGCCGCCGCAACCGCCCCCCCCCGTAGCAGCTGTCGAGCCCAAGCGAGGCTGCGTCAGCGGTGTATCTGACACACCGCAAACGCAGCCTCGCTTGGGCTCGACAGCTGCTACGTTGGGTGGTGTTTTTATCTGGCGCTGGCGCTGCCAGCGCATCGCGGGTTGCAAAAAAAGGCCACCCAATGGGCTAATGCCAGTCAGTTAAGCCTTCTCGCTTGACCTTTGGCCGCAAGAAATCAAAATCCGATGCCGTACTGGCATCGGATTTTTTTATGCGTCTCGCTCGAGCACTGGAACTGACCCACAACATCGCCTCTACCCCCAACGCCATCGAGGGATTGGATGCCTTGCTCGATCCTTCCTTGGTCGAACAGGCGCTTGAACAGGCCGGTGTGGCGACCCTGCGCAAGCGGCGCTTGCCGCTGGAAATGATGCTGTGGTGCGTGATTTCCATGGCGTTCTTCCGGCGTATGTCGGCATGGGATGTGGTTAGTCGCATGAACATCATGCTGCCGGGCCAGCGTCCGCTGGTGGCGCCCAGCGCCGTAGTCCAGGTCCGTCAGAGATTGGGCAGCGAAGCGGTAAGGCAGGTCTTCGATCTGACTCAGAAAAATTGGCATGAGGCGGCCGATCACCCAACGTGGGCGGGTTTGCGTTTATTGGGCGTCGACGGCGTCGTCTGGCGAACACCCGATACTGCCGAAAACCGCGCGCGTTACGATTCCGCCAGCAATCAGCATGGTGATACGGGCTTTCCTCAGGTGCGCATGGTTTGCCAAATGGAATTGACCAGCCACTTGCTGATCGGCAGTGCTTTTGATGGCTATCGCAGCAACGAAATGAAACTGACGGAAAAGCTGATTGAAACCACGCCCGATCACTCGTTGACGCTGTTTGATCGCGGTTTTTATTCTTTGGGTTTACTGCATCAGTGGCAGCAGGCGGGCACCGAGCGACATTGGCTGATGCCGCTGCGCAAAGGTGCGCAGTACGAAGTCATTCAGCGTCTGGGGCGTCAAGATGCGGTGGTTTCGCTGAGCACCTCGCCGCAGGCGCGCAAGCAATGGCCGGGACTGCCGGAGCGCCTGACTGCACGGCTGCTGAGCAAAACCGTAAAGGGCAAGATGTGTCAGATCCTGACCTCGATGAGCGATCCGCTGCGCTTCCCGCCCGACGAAATCGTCGATCTGTACAGCCAGCGATGGGAGATCGAACTAGGGTTTCGAGAGATGAAACAGACGCTGCTCAACAGCAGTTATACGCTGCGCAGCAAGACGCCAGAGATGATCGAACAAGAGTTGTGGGGCGTATTGTTGGGCTACAACTTGTTGCGTTATCAGATGGTGGAAATGAGTCGCCACTGTCCTGGCATTTATCCGTGCGAAATGAGCTTCACCGCTTGCACTTGGGCGATTCTGGGGTTTATCAACAGCGTCTGCGCCGACCGTTCCGGGAACATCCCCAAGTATTTGGCAGAGCTTCATGCTTCAGCGCCGCACTACGTGCTGCCGCATCGACGTGAGGAGCGCGTATATCCTCGGGCGATTCGCCTGAAATCACCGAAGTATCCGATCAGAAATAAAAATGCCAGTCAGCTTAACTGACTGGCATTAACCCAATGGGCGGCCTTCCTTTAGAGCATTTACCGGCAACTGATCAAAACAGCGCGTAGGTGTAGTTGAAGATCAGGCGGGTTTGATCCTGGTCGGCAGTGCCGGTGTTGTGACCGTGGTAGCTACCGGTACGGAAGGTGGTACCGAAGCCTTTCAGCGGGCCTGCTTGCACGACGTAATCCAGACGGAAATCGGTTTCGCGTTCCGACTGATCGCTGCCGCCGGCAACCTTGGACTTGATGTCGCTGCCGTTGAGGTAAGCAACGGAAGCTTTCAGGCCCGGCACCAGGGTTCTGAAGTCATACAGGTACTGACCGAAATTGACCTGCTCGCCCGCACGGGAGAACTGACCAACCACGGCGTCGGTGAACAGGTAGAAGTCGGAGCCCGCCGCGCCTTGTGCGGTTGGGTCGGCGATGCTGCCCTGATTGACCCAGACGAAGCCGCCGTCATCGCTCACGCCAATGTGGCCAAGCATCAACTGGCTGCCACCCAACTGGTAGGTGAAGGCAGCACTGTAGGTTTTGTTGTCGACTTCGCCGGCGTGTTTGGCGTAGCCACCGTTGTTGTTGAACGCGTAGCCAGCCGAACCGTTTTTGCCGTCGCTGGTGCTGTCGAAATAGCGCAGGTCGGTTTTGAACGATTGGTCATTGCCCAGCGGCAGTACGTGCACCAGGCCGAAATAGTTCTGTTTGTAGAAGTCTTCCAGGTCGGCGTAGTAGTACTGCAACGTCAGGTTTTTAGCGATGACGTTGTCAGAAGAACCAAACGGCTGGTAGTCAACGCCGCCGAAACGGAAGCTGTCGCTGTCGCGAGTGGCACCGGCGACGCTCAGGCCAGTGGAGTTACTTGATGCACGGCCTTCAGCCTTGTTCAGCTCGCCACCGGTGAAGGTGACGTTAGGAATGTCCTTGGAGGTCAGGATACCGCCGTCGAATGTTTGCGGTGCGGCACGGCTATCGTTGGACACCAGGATCGGCAGGATCGGCGCCAAGCCACCGCCTACGTGCAATTCAGTCTGGGAAATACGGAATTTAACGTTGCCGGCTGCGCGACCGAAACTGTCAGCAGGCTCGGTGCCGTTGTTCTTGACCGGGAAGAAGCTGTTGCCGTTACCCGACAGGCCATTACCGGCTGCGTGGCCGTCACCACCGTCGAGACGCAAGGCGCCGAACGCCATCACGTCGAACCCAACGCCTACGGTGCCTTGGGTGTAGCCGGATTTGTAGTCGAAACGCAGTACTTGAGCCGCCTCGCGCAGGTCGTTCGCGGTGCCGGCGTGAACGTCGGCGTTGTAGTACATGGTGCGCGAACTGATCGACGAGTGACTGTCTTCGAGGAAGCCGCTATGACCGTTACCCGTGCCGAGTGAACCAAGCCCAAAGTCATCTGCACAGGCCTGTTGTGCGAGGACAGCCGCGGTGATAGCCAAAGCTAATGTAGAGAGTTTCATTTACTGCGCCCCTGTGAACATTATTTTTTTACTGTCCTTCGAGCGAATACCGTTGCGGCCCTGCAAACGCTGCGGATTGTGGCATGGGGCTGATCGCGCAGAATGTGAAATCTTTGTCATGTAGCGATGAAAAAACCGTCATGAAAAGGCCGTAGAAGACGGCCTTTTTTTAGGCTTGAGTGCCAGTGAATTGTATGACGACTGTTAGAGCGCCGCGCGCTGATCAGGCTGAAGTCGGCTGCGAACATGGGAAAACTGGTAGGCAACTGCCAGCCATACAAACCAGGCAGGCATCACGCACAATGCCAGCCGCGTGTCTGGGCGCAGCGCCAGCAGGCAAAGTACAAACGCCATGAACCCAAGTGAAACCCAGGCCATCGGTACGCCACCGGGCATTTTGTAGAGGGATTTTGCGTGCAGCTCCGGTCGTTTTTTACGATAGGCAATGTAGGACGCCAGGATGGTCGACCAGGTAAAAATCACCAGGATCGCCGAAACGGTGGAGACGATGGTAAAGGCCGTCATCACTTCCGGGACAATAAAGAGCAGCAACAACCCCAGCAGCATCAGGAAGGTGGTAAACGCCAGGCTGATAAACGGCACGCTGTGTTTCGACAGGCGCCGGAAGATTCCCGGTGCATCCCCCAGGTCCGCCAAACCAAACAACATCCGACTGGCGGAAAACACCCCGCTGTTGGCCGACGAAGCCGCCGACGTCAGCACCACAAAATTCACAATCCCGGCGGCGGCGGGAAAGCCGGCCACCAGGAACAACTCGACAAACGGACTCTTGCTGGGCGACACCTGCTGCCAGGACGTCACGGCAATGATGCACGCCAGGGCCAGCACGTAAAACAGGATGATCCGCAGCGGAATCGAGTTGATTGCCTTGGGCAACGTCTTCTCCGGCGAGCGGGTTTCCGCCGCCGCCGTGCCGATCAACTCAGTGCCGGCAAACGAAAAGATCGCCATCTGAAACCCGGCAAAGAACCCGAACAAGCCATTGGGAAACGCCGCCTGTTTATCCAGCAAATGGTTGAGGGAAGCCGTGACGCCAGTGGGCGAAACAAACGAGCTGGCAATCAGCACCGCGCTCACGCTGATCAAGGTCACCACGGCGATGATCTTGATGATCGCGAACCAGAACTCCACCTCACCAAACAGCCGTACCGTCAGCACATTCAGCGCAAACAGGGTCAGCAGCATGGCGATCGCCGGGATCCAGGCCGGCACATCCGGAAACCAGTACTGGAAAAAGCCCCCGACCACCACCGCATCCCCCACCACCGCTACGCTCCAGCTCAGCCAATACGACCAGCCGAGAAAAAACGCGGCACGCGGCCCCAGATAGGCACCGGCAAAGTCGGCGAAGCTCTTGAAGTTCAGGTTGGATAACAGCAGCTCGCCCATGGCGCGCATCACGAAATACACAAACAGCCCGATGATCATGTAGATCAGGATGATCGAGGTGCCGGACAGCGCGATGATCTTGCCCGAGCCCATGAACAGGCCGGTGCCAATTGCACCGCCCATGGCCATCAGTTGGATATGTCGGTTATTGAGGGTGCGTTGCAAAGCGGGCTTTTCAATAAGCCCGGGCGCGGTTGTTTTCATCACAAAACCTCTTGTTATGTTTTTGAGTTTTGGCAGAAAAAAGTCAGGGTTTTTTTATTGTTGAAATGGCATCGGGATCAGGCGTGTTTGTTCTCGAAACCATGCAGCACGTTGACGGCATTGATGCCGATTTCATCGACCATGTAGCCGCCTTCCATCACAAACAGGGTGGGCACGCCGACGCTGGCGATGATCTCGCCGATGCCCAGGAAGTCGCGGCTTTCGAGGAGGAAATGGCTGATGGGATCGTCCTTGAACGTGTCGACGCCGAGGGAGATCACCAACACTTCCGGCGAGAACTTTCGCAGTTGAATGCAGGCGTCGAGCAGCGCATCTCTATAGGTGCTCCAACCGGTGTTTTTCGCCAGCGGGTAGTTGAGGTTAAAGCCCTCGCCCGCCCCTGCGCCGCGCTCGGTACTGAAGCCCGAAAAGTAGGGATACGACACGGACGGTTCGCCATGCAGCGAGACGAACATCACGTCGCTGCGGTCGTAGAAAATGTTCTGCGTGCCGTTGCCGTGGTGGAAATCCACGTCCAGCACCGCAACACGCTTGGCGCCTTGAGTGATCGCCTGCTGCGCTGCGATGGCGGCGTTATTCAGGTAGCAATAACCGCCCATGTATTCCCGCGCTGCATGGTGGCCCGGTGGACGGCACAGGGCGAAGGCACTGTTGTGGCCTTCATCGATCAACGCCAGGCCGGTGAGCGCGATATCGGCGCTGGTCTTCACCGCTTCCCAGGTGGTGCTGGTGATGGGCGAACCGGCATCCATCGCGAAGAAGCCGAGCTTGCCATCGATGAATTCCGGTACCTGTTCGTTGGCCAGATCACGCACCGGCCACACCAGCGGCAACGCATCATGGGCACGGCCGATGGCGGTCCATTCAGCCCAGGCGGTTTCCAGGAAAGCCACGTAGCGTTCGCTGTGGGCATTGACGTAACAGGCCCGGTCGAAGGTGCGCGGGACGATGATATCGCCCAGGCCCACGTGCTTGACCCGGTCACGCACCGTGTCGGCGCGGCTGGGTTGTTCGAAGGACGGCTTGAGCACGCCATCCTTGAGTTCGGTGCCATGGTGCAAACGATGAGAATCACTAAAAACAGTCAACATGAAAGGCATCCACCCGTGAAAGACAGGTGATTATTTTGTTCTGGCTGTGGTGGGCTTTCTTTGCTTTTATGTGCGCCGATGCTAGCGTAATCGGGCATTTTTACCCCGATGAGCCGCCATGAAGAAAAATAAAACCAAGCAGGTCGCACTTGACGACACCGATCTCGCCATCCTCGCGTTGCTGCAGGAAGACGCGAGTATCTCCAACGCCGAACTCAGCGAGCGCCTGTCCCTTAGCCTCACGCCGTGCTGGCGGCGGCGTAAGCGGCTGGAAGAAGAAGGTGTGATCAAGGACTACCAGGCCAACCTCGATCGCAAGATGCTGGGCCTGGAAATCATGGCGTTTGTGCACGTGCGGTTTGCGGTGCATTCCGACCATACGCCGGAAGATTTCGAGGCGGTGATCAAGGAACTGCCGCAGGTGCAGGCGTGCCACAAGATCACCGGGGATGCGGATTATCTGTTGCAGGTGTTGGCGGAGGATCTGGATGCGTACAGCGATTTTGTGGAGAGCGTGTTGCGGCGGCAGTTGGGGATTGCGTCGATTCAGTCGAGTTTGGCGTTAAGGGAGGTGAAGGCGACGAGTCGGGTGGCGATTCCGGGGCGGGTGGGGAAGTGATGTAGTGGGAAATCAGTTTTTGTTTTCTATCCCACGATTCGGCTAGCTAGACGGTGGCGAGGGGGCTTGTCCCCCGTTGGGCTGCGTAGCAGTCCTGTTTTTGGGGGCGCTACGCACCCCAGCGGGAGCAAGCTCCCTCGCCACGGGTTGGTGGTTTTCTGACAGAGCAGTGGCGTTTGGCGGATTGCCGGGGCTGCTGCGCAGCCCAACGGGGGGCAAGCCCCCTCACCACAGGCTGTGTGTTGTCCGAAGATATCTGACAGCTAACGCAGGGACTGCTGCAGGAACTCGCTGATCAAGCTGAGTATCTGCTGCTGGATCTGCGGCTTGGGACGAGCGCCCTTGGCATCCAGGCAGATGAAGCCTTCGCCGGGGTCGCTCTGTTCAATTCGCTCCACCGCGCCCGGCTTGCACAGGGGCAGGAAGCTGAAGTGCGTGGCATCGCTGATTTCCACGTAGCGCGACGTGGCCTGCGGCAAGCGCTTGGCCATGTCGGCCGACTCCAGCGCGGCGGGCAATTCCGGGGACGGTGTGCCTGCTGCAATCACCAGTGTGGGGCGGTTCAGCGCCGCGAGGCTTTCGTCGCTGAAGCCGCGGGCGAAGCCTAGGTCCAGGGAAACGATGGCCGCCACGCGCGGGTCACTCAGGTCCTCGGCCAGGAGCTGTTTGGCCTGGTCCGTGCGACCCACCTCGATCAGGTCGTACGCCTTGCAAGGGGCGATCTCGGAATGCACCTTGCAGTCCTCGGTAAAGCGCTGGGGATCAAAGCGGGCGCCGCCAACTTCCATCGCGGTCCAGCCGCCGAGTGAGTGCCCCACTACGGCGATCCTGTGGTCGGCCACCGCGCCAAAGCGTTTTGGCTGTGCGATCACGGCATCAATCACCCGATGGACATCAAGTGGACGTTTCCAGAGTTCGGAGGCCGCGGGTTGGGTGCGGTCCTTGCTGGTGGTGCCGGGGTGGTTGGGCGAAGCGACGATGTAACCCTGCCCGGCCAACGCGTTGGCGAGCCACGACTGGTTGATCCAGTTGCCGAAGATGCCGTGGGAGATCACCACCAACGGGTGCTCGCCGGCAGCCGGCGCGGCGTCCTTCAAGGCCGGCGCGCCGACAAACACCGGATTGTCAGCGATCAGTTGCGGCGTACCGGCAGCATGGGTCGGGTACCACACCGCCACCTGCAACGGCCTGCCGTGTTCCGCGTCGGGAATCACTATTTCCTGGAAGCCTATCTGCACGTCACGGGCCTGAGCCAGCCCGGACGCAACCATCAACAACAGAGCAACACACAGCGTTTTCATCCTTGAGTTCCCTAAGTGGCTAAGCGCCATATTCTGGCATGGCCGTGATGGGAAAGCAGGCGTGAAATCAAGGCACCTATAAACCATCAGGCTATGGCAACTATCCGAATGGTATGACTACCATGTCATCACACTCCTTTCAGATTGCCCCCAATGATCAAAGCCAGCCTGCGCACTCACCTGACCCTCTGGTTCGCCGGGTTGTCGCTGCTCACCCTGGTGAGCGTAGGGTTCTACGTTGGGCACATCGCCACTGAGCAACTGAAACTCGCCAGTGGTAATGCATTGTTAAGCACCGCCCGCTCTACCGCCGCGCTATTGGCGGTGCAACTGCGTGAACGCCAGCTTGAGGTGTCACTGCTCAGCCGCGCGCCGCTGTTCAGTCGGGGCAACCTGGACGATCCGGATATCCTGACCTCCATGGAGCAACGCACCCAGTCCCGCGCCGAGTACGCATGGATGGGTGTGGCCGACACCGACGGGCGCGTGCGCCAGGCGGTGAACGGGCTACTGGTCAATCAATCCGTAACCGCACGCCCCTGGTTCCAGACCGGTTTGCAGGGTAACTACACCGGCGATCCCCACGAGGCGGTCCTGCTTGCCAAGCTGCTGCCGGGGTCCAACGGTGAGCCTTGGCGCTTCATCGATTTTGCCGCACCGATTCGCAACGCCGGGGGCCAGGTGATCGGCGTACTGGGGGCCCACGCCCATTGGTCTTGGGTGACGCAAATTGTCGAGGCCGCCAAAGGCAGTGCGCCGGATATCGAGGCGCTGATCATCGACAACGACGGCAAGGTGCTCTACCCGGAACAACTGGCCGGCCAGCACCTGCCCCAGGACCGTCTGACCAATGCCACCGGCTGGTCGGTCGATAATGGCTACGTGACCAGCGCCGTGGCTGTGCCCAGCCCGTCGAATTCCAGCCTGACGTGGTACATCGTGATGCGCCAGCCGCTGGAAATCGCCCTGCATCCAGCGCGCGTGCTGCTCTACAAACTGCTGCTGTTGGGCGTGATCGCCGCCGTGGCTTTCGGCTTCGTGGCGTATTACCTGGCGTCGTACCTGAGCCGGCCCATCGAGGAGCTGGCGCGCTCGGCCAAGCAGGTCCAGGACCAACAGCCCGGCGCCTACTTCCCCCAGGACCATTTCGTGCGGGAGATCGCCCAGCTCGGACGCTCCATCAAGGGCATGACCCAATCGCTGCTTGGCAAGGAGCGCGAACTGCAGGACACCAACGCGTCCCTGGAAGCCACCGTCGCCCAACGCACTGCCGCCCTCACCCAGGCCAATGCCGAGCTGTTGAACCTGGCCAGCCATGACGCCCTGACCGGTGTCTACAACCGTCGGCGTTTCGATGAAAAACTGGCGGATCACAGCCTCCTGTTCCAGCGCAGCGGGCGCGCGTTTGCGTTGCTGCTGATTGACGTCGATCATTTCAAGCGAGTCAACGATACCCACGGGCATTCCGTTGGGGATGATGTGCTGCGCCAGATCTCGCAGCTGATTCAGCAAGCCACCCGCGCCACCGACTTCGTCGCCCGTTACGGCGGTGAAGAGTTTGCGGTGCTGTTGCCGGAAATCGAAGTGCCGGACAGCCCGGACGTAGTGGCCGAGAAGATTCGCGCGGCCATCGCCGGGGCGTATTTCGAAACGGCTGGGCAAGTCACGGTGAGCATTGGCGTGGGACTCGCTGAAGCGTCGGACAGCGACACGACAGTGCTGATCAAGCGTGCGGATCAGCAGCTGTATCGGGCCAAGTCGTCGGGGCGTAATCGCGTGGCATGACGGCTTAGTGCGTCATGAGCCTTTCCACACAGCCACAACGCGTTTGATTAACTATCGACAGCCGCGCGCCCATGACCGTAACCTGCCCCACAATCGGTGAACACAACGTATCCAGGGAGGACAGCATGGGCATTTGGGATCGTCTGTTTGGCGGGCGCTTTACCATGCCACCGCCCGAGGAAACCAACGCCAGCCATGCCGCCATCATGCGAGAGATGCGCCCTCCCGAATTCCCGCAGCAGAAGCAGGCGCTCAAGACACTGACCCAAACGCTGCTGGCCCGTGCGCCGGAAGCGGAAAGCGCCAGGCTGGTACGGCGAGTGCTGCGCCAGTACTCCGTCGGGCAAGACGCCGCCACGGCGCTGTCGCTGGGTTTGCTTGAAGACACCCGCGGACAGAAACTCGACTACCTGACGCTGCTGGCCGTCGACTGGCGTGGGTATGACAGCTTTGAATACCTCGCGCCCTACCTGGCAAGCGCCAGCGGCGTGCAAGAACGTTACGTCTACGTGCATGACGGCAGGTCATCAATGGCTGAGGTGCTGGGTCGTTTCGACCAATGGCTGGCTCGGTTCGGCAAGCGTTACGTTCATCTGGACTCGGGAGATGACGATTTCCAGGGCTTCATCATCGATGCTGAACAGGTCGAGGCAACCATCGAGCTGGCGCGTGTGGCCGGTATCAACGCCAGTCTTGAGAGTTTCTGATTTCAGGTAACTATCCATGTCCATCACCGATAACCTGCTGGCCTTTACCTTCGCCGCCACGTTGCTGACGCTGACCCCAGGGTTGGACACGGCCCTGGTGCTGCGCACCGCAACGGTCGAAGGCAAGCAACAAGCGCTGCGCGCCACCCTGGGCATCAACGCCGGCTGTTTGTTATGGGGTGCAGCGGTGGCCTTTGGGCTGGGTGCACTGATCGCCGTATCCGAGGTGGCCTTCAACGTCTTGAAGTACTGCGGCGCGGCTTACCTGGCCTGGCTGGGCCTGAACATGCTGTTGCGTCCGCGCAGCTCGCTGGCACCCGTCGAAACCGATGGAAAACCCGGCGCCAACTGGTTTTTGAAGGGCATGATGGGCAACGTGCTCAACCCCAAGATCGGGATTTTCTACGTGTCTTTCCTGCCGCAGTTCATTCCCCAGGGGCATTCCATGGTGGTGTGGACGTTCGGGCTGGTGAGCATCCATGTGGTGATCAGCCTGATCTGGTCACTGATACTGATCGGCGCCACGCAGCCACTGGCCGGTGTGCTGCGGCGTGAACAGGTGATCAAGTGGATGGACCGCACCACCGGCATGATCTTTGTGCTGTTCGCGGCCCGGCTGGCGTTCAGCAAGCGCTGAGGTCAACGTGTGGCGAGGGGGCATGTCCCCCGTTGGGCTGCGCAGCGGCCCCCAAAAAAAGGGACTGCTACGCAGTCCAACGGGGGACAAGCCCCCTCGCCACAATAAGCCCTCTCACCACAGGTAGGGTGTTAGCTTTTAATTGGCCGTATTGGCCCGCGCCGCGTGCAGCTTCTTGTAGCTGTCGATCAACCGCAGGTGCCGATCCAAACCTTCCAGCTTCATGCTCGTCGGCGTCAAACCATAGAACCGCACAGTACCGTTCACCGACCCTATCGCCGCATCCATCCGCTCGTTGCCAAACATCCGGCGGAAGTTCACTTCGTAATCCGCCAGTTCCAGATCTTCGTCCAGCTCCATCTCCAGCACCGCATTCACGGCCTGGTAGAACAAGCCACGCTCGACCGTGTTGTCGTTGTATTGCTGGAACATTTCCACCAGTTCCTTAGCCTCTTCAAACTGCTGCAAGGCCAGGTAAATCAGCAGCTTCAATTCCAGAATCGTTAGCTGACCCCACGCGGTATTGTCATCGAATTCGATGCCGATCAAGGTGGTGATGTCGGTGTAGTCGTCCAGCT
Source organism: Pseudomonas sp. 32A (assembly GCF_052682255.1). Lineage (NCBI taxonomy): Bacteria > Pseudomonadati > Pseudomonadota > Gammaproteobacteria > Pseudomonadales > Pseudomonadaceae > Pseudomonas > Pseudomonas sp. 32A. The sequence continues at coordinate 6,659,216 of NZ_JBQYLY010000001.1, forward strand.
CGCTTTCCACCAGACGCTCAACCAGCCCCTTCAATTCAGCCTCATCGAGACGATGCAGGTTCAAGATGTCTTCGCGGAAAAACAGCGCCTTGTTGGTGTTGTCCCAGATCAGATCGTCGATCGGATAGATCTCCGAATAGTCCGGCACCAGGATGCGGCAGGCGGTCGCGCCGATGTGCTCGTACACCGCCATGTAGACTTCCTTGCCCATGCCTTCGAGGATGCCGAACAAGGTTGCAGCCTCTTCGGCGTTGGAGTTTTCACCCTGGCCGGAAAAGTCCCATTCGACGAACTCGTAATCCGACTTGGAGCTGAAGAAGCGCCACGACACCACGCCGCTGGAGTCGATGAAGTGCTCGACAAAGTTGTTCGGCTCAGTCACTGCGTGACCTTCAAACGCCGGCTGCGGCAAGTCGTTCAGGCCTTCGAAGCTGCGGCCTTGCAGCAGTTCCGTCAGGCTGCGTTCCAGCGCCACTTCCAGGCTTGGGTGGGCGCCGAACGAGGCGAATACGCCGCCGGTGCGCGGGTTCATCAAGGTTACGCACATCACTGGGAATTCACCGCCCAGGGACGCATCCTTCACCAGTACCGGAAAGCCTTGGGCTTCCAGGCCCTGAATACCGGCGAGGATGCCCGGGAATTTCGCCAGCACTTCCTGCGGCACATCCGGCAGCGCGAATTCGCCTTCGATGATTTCGCGTTTTACCGCGCGCTCGAAGATTTCCGACAGGCACTGCACCTGCGCTTCAGCCAGGGTGTTACCGGCACTCATGCCGTTGCTGAGGTACAGGTTCTCGATCAGGTTGGACGGGAAATACACCACCTCGCCATCGGACTGGCGCACGAACGGCAGCGAAACAATGCCGCGCTCTTCGTTGCCGGAGTTGGTGTCGTACAGGTGCGAGCCACGCAGCTCACCGTCGCGGTTGTAGATATGCAGGCAGTGCGCGTCGAGGATTTCCGGCGGCAGTTCGTCTTTACGGCCCGGCTTGAACCAGCGCTCGTCCGGGTAATGCACAAACGCCGCGTTGGCGATGTCTTCGCCCCAGAACTGGTCGTTGTAGAAGAAGTTGCAGTTCAGCCGTTCGATAAACTCGCCCAACGCCGACGCCAGCGCGCCTTCCTTGGTCGCGCCCTTGCCGTTGGTAAAGCACATCGGCGAGTGCGCATCGCGGATATGCAGCGACCATACGTTGGGCACGATATTGCGCCACGACGCGATTTCAATCTTCATGCCCAGGCCCGCCAGGATGGCCGACATGTTGGCGATGGTTGTTTCCAGTGGCAGGTCCTTGCCCGCAATGTAGGTGCCCGCATCGGACGCCGCGCTCGGCATCAGCAATGCCTGGGCATCGGCATCCAGGTTTTCCACTTCTTCGATCACAAACTCCGGCCCGGCCTGCACCACTTTTTTCACGGTGCAGCGGTCGATGGAACGCAGGATGCCCTGGCGGTCTTTGTCGGAGATGTCCGCCGGCAACTCGACCTGGATCTTGAAGATCTGGTTGTAGCGGTTTTCCGGATCGACAATGTTGTTCTGGGACAGGCGAATGTTGTCAGTGGGGATGTTGCGGGTTTCGCAGTACAACTTCACAAAGTAAGCCGCACACAACGCCGACGAAGCCAGGAAGTAATCGAACGGACCCGGGGCCGAGCCATCGCCCTTGTAGCGAATAGGCTGGTCGGCCACCACGGTGAAGTCGTCGAACTTGGCTTCAAGTCGAAGGTTGTCGAGAAAATTGACCTTGATTTCCATGCGGGATTACCAGAATAGCGAGCAAAATATGGCCGCCATTATCCGGGTTTCGAGGCGTAAGTCTTGTGCTTTCGGGCTTCTCTGATCGTTGGTGGTTGAGATCAGCTGTGCTGAAAGTCCGCAATCTGCTGCCACATCGCGATCGGGTTGGAGTACATCGGGAAGTGCCCGCACTGGGCAATCGGTGCCAGCCGCACGCCCTGCGCCTGGATATGCGCCAGGTACGACAGGTGTGCATTCTGCTCGCCGTACATGAACAGGCGCGGGCACTCCAGGCCGAGAAACTTGCCCATCAGGTCGGCGTTATCGGACAGCTCGACCATGGACTGGAAAATCCCCCGCACCGCACCGGCGCGCACCTTGTGCCTCAGGCTCGCCGAATACAGCGCGCTGGCGTAGGCCGGTGCCTGGCGAGTGCGCTCGATAAAAGCGCTGAAGAACGCCTCGGGATCATCTGCCGGGTAGTCGACGATCTGCCGGCTGAGGAAGCAGTCTTCCGGCGCGATATTGCCTTCGATATCGACAAAGCTCAGCACCCTGCCCGGGAACTGGTGCGCCAGCATCAGAGCGGTGAGCCCGCCCATGGAGTGGCCTACCAGATGGAAGCGCTCGATATTGAAGTGGTCAAGCACTTGCTTGGCGGTTTGCAGCAGGAACGGGATTGAGATCTTCGACAGGTCGCTGCACTGGCTTTCACCGCAACCGGGGGCGTCGTAGGCCACAAACGGGTGACCGTCGAATGCAGGTTGCTGGACGATGTCGGCGTAGTCTTCCTTGGTGGAACCAAAGCCATGCAGGAACACGATTGGCGCCAGGCCGCCCGCGCGGTGGATCGTTGCGATGTTCAACGGCACACCGTCGACCGTCATGGGGAGCTGTGCGTGGGTGAACGGTTCGGGTAGGGGCATATGGCTGACTCCTTGAAAAAAACGACCGCGCTAAGCGGATTGGCGGCCCAAAGCCGCCAATCTCAAGGAGATTCAGACCTGTGTAAATTCCAGAGTCACTAAGGCACTCATAGCCCAATCGTATGATTCAGCGCGTCATGGTCAAGGACAACGCATTACTTCTTAACCGGCGCATCCCAGCACTCCGGGTTACGTGCGCACACGTTGTATTGTCGATCCATCAAGGCCATGCGATTGATATGCGCATCGGTAGCGGCGCGTAGCGCTTGCTCGCTGGTCTTTATGTACTGCGACTGTCTATCGGCCATGCGGGCGTTCCACTGACGCCGCGTCGGCTCATCCAGCGTCGTGGGCGCCGTGGCCATGACTTGCAGCGTGCTGTCATCGACCCGGCTCAATTCGTCACGATACGTCTGCTCGTACTGCATACGGGCGGCGTCATGCTGGTGATTGAGGTCGTACTGCATCGCTTCAAGGTTTTGCTTGTAGAGTGCCCAGTAACCGTCAGGCAGCACGCCGCCGTCTGCTTTGCGTAGTTTGGCGATGCGCGCATCGTTATCAGAAGGCGCGAGAACCGGCTTTTGCGATGAGATCACCACTGGGTCCTTGACGATGATCTGGTCGATCAGCGCAGTACGAACGCCGGTCTGCGCCAACGGCTGGCCCAGGGGTTCAAGATCAAAGGGCGCCGCCGGTGCGACAGCAACCTGAGGGTTTGCGCAGCCTGAAAGCAACAGCGCTAAGGCGAGATGGGTAAAAACGAGGACGTTACGAAATGCCATAAGCTCTCCATGAGCAGGTCAGGTTCAGGGTTGAAACGTGTTTACTCTATTACCGCCACCGCCTCGGCAAACTGCGCATCGCTGACATCAGCGTTACCGCCAGCACCGCGAAAATCCCGCAACGCCTGCTCGAAATACGCACCCCGGATCTGGCCCTCGGACCCTACAAACGCCAATGCGTCATTCTTGGCTGAAAGAAAGCTGCCGGGACGTGTGGTCAGTTCCGAAGTCAGCAAAGTGAAGGTGGAGAACTTCAGGCATGACCACCCAAGCGGATCGTCGCCAAAGGAGACACCGTCTTTAGCCTGGGCAACGCTGCAACCGAGCAACAGGCCGAATCCCGCCAACCCGATCACTCCTCGAAAAATCTTCACGCGCGCTTCCTTCCTTGAAATGGCTAGTTACATCGGGGCGCAAGGCTACCCGTCCCGCCCGGAACACACAACTTATAGGCGGCTACCCCGCACTCAACCCCCACAACACATCCAGCACGTGTTGCGTTGGCCGCTCGATGTCCCCGGCGCGGTGGGCAATTCCCAGTTGGCGCCACAGCAAGGGCTGGATTGGGCGCATCACGATCCGGCTGTCAGGCAAAGGCGTGGACGCCTCATGGGGCAACAACGTAGCGCCATAACCGGCGGCCACCAGGCTTTTGATTGCGTCGTTATAGTTGAGTTGAATACGCGGCGTGGGCTGATGCCCGTCACTGGCGAACCACTCCGAAGTCAGACGTGAAAGCCGGGTGGTGGTGTCATTCAGAATCAACGGCTGGGCGGCCAGCCAAGCAGGTGTCACCACCTCCGGGCATTCCCGGCGCGCCGGCAAAAACGCCATGACCGGATCCCGCCGCCAGGGCTCGATGCGCAAACCCTTCACTGGCGCCTGCGGCAGCGCCACCAGGCCAATTTCGAGTGCGCCTTCGGCAAGTTTCTTCAGCGTGTCCTGCGAGGTGAGCACTGCGACCTGCACATCGATGGCTGGGTGGTGTTGGCTCAAGGTCTCGAGGGCTTGCGGCAGCAACTGTGCGATGGCCCCGGTGGAGGCACCCAGCCGCACCCGCCCTGCCAGGCCCAGCACCTGGCGCTCCACGTCTTCAAGCGCCTGTTCCGCATCCGCCAACAACCGGCGCGCCCGCTCCACCAGGGTTTCGCCAATCGCCGAAGGCTGAACCCGTCCACGGGTACGCGATAACAGCTTGCCGCCCACTCGCGACTCAAGATCGGCAATGTGCAGGCTGACCGTAGGTGGCGCGAGGTTCAGCATGCGGGCCGCCTCGGCGAACGAACCAAGGTCGGCAATCGCCACCAGTGTGCGCAGGCGGTCCAGGCTGATTTCGCGCATGAGCTATTCCTCATTCAGAAAATCTGAATTTCATCGTTTGGAAATTCAACTTTTCCTATCCTAGCGGCTCGCCGAAGATTGGAACACCTGATTTCCACTGCGAGTGCATCCCATGGCAAACCCTCTTGTATTTATCGACGGCGACCAAGGCACCACCGGGTTGCAGATCCATCAGCGCCTGCGCGACCGCACCGATCTGCAACTGATCACCCTGAGCCCGGAACACCGCAAGGACCCGCAGCAACGCGCCGAGATGATCAACGCCTGCGACATCGCGATTCTCTGCCTGCCCGACGACGCCGCACGCGATGCCGTCGCCAGCATCCAGAATCCGGCCGTGCGGGTGATCGACGCGAGTTCTGCCCACCGTACTCATCCTGACTGGACCTACGGTTTCGCCGAAATGAGCCCGCAACAGGCGCAACGCATTGCCACGGCGCAGCGGGTCAGCAATCCCGGTTGCTACCCCACCGGAGCGATTGGACTGTTGCGCCCCTTGCTTGAGGCCGGATTGCTGCCAAAGGACTATCCGACGACCATTCATGCCGTGTCGGGTTATTCCGGCAAGGGCCGCGCCGGGGTGCAGGAACATGAGGGCGCCGACGCCTCACAAGCGCCCGCCTTCCTGGTGTATGGGCTTGGGCTGGCACACAAGCATGTGCCGGAGATTCAGCTGCAAAGCGGGCTGACGGAAAGGCCGACCTTTGTGCCGGCCTACGGGGCTTTTCGCCAAGGGATCGTATTGACCATCCCTCTGCAACTTCGGTTATTGGCGCCGGGTGTGGATGGCTCGCGGTTGCATGACTGTTTGACTCAGCACTACCGCGATACGAATCACGTCCAGGTGCTGTCGATGCAGGCCGCCAAGGAGCTGACCTACCTTGACCCTCAAGCGCTGAACGGCACGGACGATGTGCGCCTGATCGTGTGTGAAAACCACGAGACGGGCCAGGTCCTGCTGGCGGCGATATTCGACAACCTCGGCAAGGGCGCCGCAGGTGCTGCCGTGCAAAACCTGGATTTGATGATCAGGGCAAAACAATAGCCGGCGCCGATTGTTCCGGGGTCCAGCTGGCGTAATCCGTCACGACTGTGCAACAAGCTCGACGTAGCTGGACTCCCCGCCGCCCTCCGCGCCTGACAGCCAACCCCACACGAAGGCCAGAGTGGTATGCCCGGCGTCATCAACGCCTACGGTACCCCGAGACCAGCCGGCAAGAATCTCGCCCTCGCTGGTCAGGCACTGATACAGCAACTCGATGGTATCGGGGCCTGTGGCACGCCCGACCTGATTACCCATGCGAATCCTGCCGCCCTGGTAAGTGCCCCAGATGGCATTTCCATCGACGTGATATTCAAACACGGTGCCCGTACCGGACAGCCCGTGAGTATTGCCCGCTACGACAAAGCGGCGATTGTTCAGGCGTTCGCTGATTCGGGAAAAGGCGGTTGGCATATGAAGGCGCTTCCTTGGTCGACAGGGTCCGTTCTCTGGGTGGTCAACCTACCGCATATGGCTTTAACCGGTCATGCAAAACCTGCACAATTGCGGGCTTTTCCGCGACAGGACGTCCCTCATGCAACGCACCGTGATTCTCGGCAATGCCGGCAGCGGAAAATCCAGCCGCGCCCGGACATTCCCGCAGGCTGTATCGAGAAACTCGACCGGGCGTTCCTGACACTCCTGAAGTACGTGTGGACGTTTGATCGCAGCTACCGGGCCAGTATCGAGGCGGTGCGCCTGGCAGCCGGTCCGTTGGTACCCGTGGTTCTCTTGCGCGGTGGCCAGCAGATCGCCGAATTCCTCGACGGTTTGCCCGCAGTATCTGAAGGCTGCCTTGAATAGATGGAGCAGGATATGAAAGAGCAAGGAGAAAAGCGCGTCGTGGTCATTGGCGCAGGCATCGTCGGCGCTTCACTGGCGTATCACCTGGCCGTCAAAGGCGCGAGCGTGACCTTGGTCGAGGCTGCAGAAGTCGCCTCCGGCGTGACGGCCACTTCATTTGCCTGGATCACCACTTCACACCGGGGGCCAGACCCGATCGCCGCCTTGCGTGGCGAGGCCATCAACGACTATCACCGTCTTGAAACCCAACTGCCGGGCCTGAACATTCGTTGGACAGGCGCCCTGTCTTACGGCGCGAATTCAAGGGCGTTGCAGCAGCCTTCGGCGCACCGGTTGTCGCGCTCGCAGATTCTCGACCTTGAGCCCAACCTGAAAAACCCTCCTGAACATGCCCTGTATGTCGCCGAAGAAGGCGCCCTGGATGCGGTGCACGCCACCAATACCTTGGTCGCTGGCGCCCAGACGCTAGGGGCGAAGGTACTCACACAGACCCGGGTTCTCGGCTTCAAAACCGCGAATGGCCGGGTGACGGGCGTCGAAACCGCCAAGGGCATCATCGATGCCGACGTTGTGGTAATGGCCGCCGGGACGGGCATCTCGACGCTGGCAGACATGCTTGGAGCGCCCCTTCCCATACACGCCTCGCCGTCCATTTTCATCCGCTATACCGCGCAATCCAACCTGGTGCAGACACTTATCTCCAGCCCGGAAATGGAAGTCAGGCAAGCGGCCGACGGTACGTTGCTGGCGGCAGAGGATTACCTGGGCGATGCCGTGGAAAACCAGCCGATGGCAATCGCGCTACGCACGGCCAACACCATTCGGCACGAGTTCCATGGCGTTGATTCGATTGAGCCGGAGTTGGCGTGTATCGGCCTCAGGCCCATCCCCGCAGACAACATCCCCATCATCGGTTATCTACCCAACGTCGAGGGCGTGTACATCTGTGTGATGCACCCTGGGGTTGCGTTGGCCGCAATAGTGGGACGTCTTGCCAGTGAAGAAATCACTGATGGCAAGACCTCCTCCGCTTTCGGGCCATGCCGTCCGGAAAGATTTTTTCAACGGTAGGGGTTTGTTGGCAGCCGCTCCCGCGTGCGACCTGAAGAACCCCCCTATCCAGATCTCAAGTACCGATAGAGCGTCTGCCGACTGATTTCAAAATCACGCGCCAACTTGGATTTACTTTCTCCAGCACCGGCCCGGTCAATTAAGTTTACAACCTGATTGTCAGACAGTTTTTTCTTGCGACCTCTATAAGTCCCACGATTCTTTGCGCTGGCAATTCCCGCCGCCTGTCTTTCCCTCATCGCAGCGCGCTCGAACTCTGCAATCAGCTCCATTACCGCAATGATGGACTCCACGACTTCAAGACAGTCATGCCGGAACACCAGGTTTTCGTTCAAACACTCCAGCGTGACCTGCTTTTCAATCAGCCGGCGAATGATGGTGCACAACTGGTCCGTGCTGGAGGTGAGCGCTGCCATGCTGTCCACCACCACCGTATCCCCGCACTGCAGGTGGCGGAGCAGCCTTTCCAGGCCTGCAGGATTCGCGGCATTGTCTGCCGGCTCATCGCAAAACACGGCATCAAATACATCATCGCTTGTTATTTTCTCTACGGCGATCTCGGGCTCTTGTAGAGCGCGCCGGAAATATTTGATGCGATGCAATCTCATGGTGCCTCCTTGGCAATACTTGTACAGCGTTATTTTATACTTGTACAAACTGTAACTAAATCATCAATTCCTTACACCGACACTTGTAACATTGAATTCACCCAAAATACACAGTTGCAAAGAGTTGAACTTGCCTTATCATTTTGAAGCATAGAATTCTAACAAGCTTTTCGCAAAAAAGTCGATTTCGTATTTCTTGAATGACCCGTGCAATTCAAGCAAACAATATGAGCAACTACTGTTTTATAGCCTCAACAATTGACTTGAGCGACTTGACGCGCTGGTATTTATCGATGCAATCAGAGGATGAATGGATGAAGGTCTTGGAAAGCACCATCGAAATTGATCACCCAACTACCGATCAGCAAAAGATTGACAAGGTAACCCGGAGTATTACGGATCATGGTAACTACCTGCGAAAGCGTTATCCGCTCCTGCAGCACCAGGATGCGCTGGGCGCGAGTGTCATGGCGTTTTCCGTGCTAGGGATGGTCATTACGGGAGGGCTCTATATAAAGGGTTTTATCCCCGCATGGACGTGTATTTTGGTGAATGCGCTGCTGACTTCGTTTATTCATGAAATCGAACATGACCTGATTCATCGCCTTTATTTCAGAAAGCAGCCGCTGGCCCATAATGCCATGATGCTCTTCTGCTGGCTGGCTCGGCCGGGAATGCCCAGTCCGTGGCTAAGGCGCAATCTGCACTTTCATCACCATAAGGAGTCTGGAACTGATTCGGATGTCGAGGCCTGGATCACCACGAGCGGCAGTCCTTGGGGAATACTGCGATTATTGAAACTGGTGGACGGATTTGTATTTGGTTTTCTAAATGCGGTTTTTGCCCCGGGATGGCGGCAAAAGGTAAAATTGTTAGGCAAGATTATTCGACTCAATACACCATTCGGGCTTCTGTATTGGGGGTGCTGGTATGTGTTCCTCGGCTACCACCTGTATGTCTGGTTTGGGTCAATGATTGGGATGGAGGCTCACAGCTCTGCCACGACAATGGAATTAATGGGCATCGTCAATAGCGCAGTAGTTATTCTTATAGCGCCCAATATGATACGGCAGTTCTGCCTATTCTTTATAAGCTCAAATATGCACTATTACGGCGATGTTGCCCCGCGTAACGCATTACAACAAACCCAGGTGATGAACCCTTGGTGGCTGTGGCCGTTCCAGTTGTTCTGTTTTAACTTTGGCAGCACCCACAGCATCCATCACTTCGTGGTGAGAGACCCGTTTTATCTGCGCCAGATGACGGCACCTTATGCTCATAAAGTCATGGCCCAGGCCGGTGTCAGGTTCAATGACTTCGGCACCTACAAGCGAGCGAACCGCTTCTCCATGGAGCACTCCCAAACTCGATCTCGTGGGTGAAGTTCCCCACGCCCATTATCGGTGTTCGGCAAGTATCAAGGGCCGCACTTTAAATACGAGGACATTGAGGTATGAAAGCGCAAGGGATGTGTGCGAAGCAGTTTGAAGCGGTCAGGCAGGCCTTCGAGGACATGTTTGATGATCCGCAGGAACGTGGGGCCGGCCTATGCGTGCAGGTAGGCGCAGAGACCGTTGTGGACCTTTGGGCGGGCATGGCGGATCTGGCAGGCACGAAGCCTTGGACCCGCGATACGCTGGCCAATACCTTTTGCGTTATAAAACCCTATGTCGCGGTGGCCGTCCTGATGTTGGTCGAGGACGGCAAATTGGAGCTGGATGCGCCCGTGGCCCGTTACTGGCCTGAATTCGCCCAGAGCGGGAAAGCACGGGTCACCTTGCGCCAGGTGATGAACCACACCGCAGGCCTGCCGGCGCTGCGAGCACCCGACCATAACCCCATGATGTATGACTGGGAACATATGCTGCGGGTCCTGGAAGCCGAGCCGCTTTGGTGGGAAGCGGGAACAGACCTGGGGTACGGCACCACCACGTTTGGCTGGATTCTCGGTGAATTGATTCGTCGGGTGGACGGGCGAGATCCTTGTGTGTTTATCCACGAAGAGATTCTGGATCCCCATGAGTTGGACGTGCACCTTGGCGTGGACGAAGAACACTTTCATCGTATCGCGCGTTTCGACAGTGCCACGGGACGGGTCGGTGATCCTTACTCGCGGGCGTTGCGAACCGTGGTGAAAAACGAGCCGTCGCATATCGCGACACTCGCCTTCACCAACCCCGGAATGGTGCCCCGACGAACCAGTGACCCGCGCTGGTGGGCCTACCGGCAACCCGCCGTCTGTGGACACGGTTCGGCTCACGGCTTGGCCGGTTTCTACAGTGCATTGATGGCGGGAACCTTTATCGGTCCCGAACTGCTCAGTGAGTTCACTCGAGAGCACAGTCATGGCATGGATCGGGTATGGATGCGCCCCATGCGTTATGGATTGGGTTGCATGCTGGAGCAGCAACGCGACCCGACGGCTTCCCATGCGATGGGCCCAAACACCTTTGGCCATATCGGGCTTGGCGGCCCGATCAGTTTCGCCGATCCCGAAAGGCAAGTGAGCTTTGGCTTTGTCACCACCACCTCGGGCAGCCATTCGATGATTGATCCCCGTCCCGGCCGGCTTTCATCCCTTGTCTATGCGGCGCTTTGATAGGAAAGGGGCGGATCTATTCATCCGAGGCTTTCAACGAACTGATCGACGCCGATTACGCGGCGCGACTACGGAGCGCGGTCTTTCCGGCAAATGAGCGCGGGTGCCTAGAACTTTATGTGGTTCTACACGACCAAGATCCTCGGGCAATGCATCTTTTTTTGCGGCGTACTACTCCCACCATGGAACTTATCAAAAGAATGATGTCAATTTGATAGCTCTTCACAAGAGCGAGATATTTTGGATCAGTCAGCGTCAGGCCATTTCCTGACAAAACAGGGAGAGAGTGATGAGAGTCATCATTGCAATGTTATTGATGTTGAGTGGCTATGCATATGCCGATTGCAACAACATCAGTGACAACGATCAACGCGCCTACTGCAAAGCCAAAGTCGACGGCCAAAGCTGCGCCAATATCAGCGACAACGACCTCCGGGCAAGTTGCAAGGCGGAAATGGATGGTCAAAGTTGCAGCAACATCAGTGACAACGATCAACGCGCCTACTGCAAAGCCAAAGTCGATGGCCAAAGCTGCGCCAATATCAGCGACAACGACCTCCGGGCAAGTTGCAAGGCGGAAATGGATGGTCAAAGTTGCAGCAACATCAGTGACAACGATCAACGTGCCTACTGCAAAGCCAAAGTCGATGGCCAAAGCTGTGCCAATATCGGCGACAGTAACTTGCGTGCCGAGTGTGATGCCATGAAGCGTTGATCCACAAATTCCGCGGTGCCAGTAGCTCATCAGCGACGCTGGCACCACGGTCGGATCTACCTAAACACCCAGGCAACATGATTTATTTATAAATAAATTCATACGCCTCGATATAAGAACCTATCTTGTTTGAATGAGCAGTCACCCACACTGCATTCATGCCTTTCTTTCTTTGATCGTTAAATTCCGACTGAGTGGTACAAAGCTCAACCCAGCGCTCAGTCTTTAAATCCTTAATCCGCAGACCCGCCTCACAACGACTGAACTTTCCAACGTAGGGCCCCGGAGTATCCAGCTCGTAAGGTGACGCATACTGAACAATGTCGCCGGGCAACAGGTACGTAACGACGTCATAACTGTGTAAGGACAAAATCAGACCCAGGCAAAAACCACCAAAAAAAGATTCTCCAACACGGTTCGGGTTTCTTACAGCCGGACGATAGTAGGTAGCCCTTGCAGCAAAAAAGAGTCCAATCAGACAAGCAATGACTATATAGGTCGTCCACTCGGGAATCGATGACATTAAAACCGTTCGCATTCCAATACGAGCGGCCCAGAGCATATAAGCAATCCATGCTCCAAATACCAGACACACCACCAACAACAAGGTTCTTTTCTTTGATTTGTTTTCAAATGAAGGATATTCCATTCCCTGCCTACTCCATGTTTAATTCCGGGAAAAGCGCTTCGTGCTTCACCCCAACTTCCTTTACCCGATTGGCATGCCGGGCATATTAACGAATGAGCGTCACGGGTAACGATCTATTTATCCGCGACTCACAGACATGGGCAGAGCGCCATCGGTTCTACCCATTAGCGCAAATTGTTCAACCGCCTCACATCCCTTATCCTCGTGGCCTCACCTGCCAACGCCCGCCGGAGCCCTCATGGACCTCGCCACCCTCACCCTCTTCCTCCCGGCCTGCTTCGCCCTGAACATGGCGCCCGGCCCGAACAACCTGCTGTCCGTAAGCAACTCCACCCGCTACGGCTACCGTACTTCGTGCCTGGCGGGCGTCGGGCGCTTGCTGGCCTTCGCCGGGATGATCGCCCTTGCGTCAGCCGGGCTGGCGGTGGTGCTGCAAACTTCCGAATTGCTGTTCTACGGGATCAAGATCCTGGGGGCGGCGTATCTGTTTTATCTGGCGTATCAACTGTGGCGGGCCAACCCGCAAGCGGAGGCTGAGTCGACAGCGCCCAAGGCCGGTTTGTGGGCATTGGCAAGACAGGAGTTCCTGGTGGCCGCCGGCAATCCCAAGGCGATCCTGATTTTTACCGCCTTCCTGCCGCAATTCGTCGACCCGGCACAGCCGATCACACCGCAATTCGCCCTGCTGGGGGCGATGTTCCTGGCCCTGGAATGGATCGCCATCAGCGCCTACGCCTACATGGGTTTGCATATGCGCCGCTGGTTCGCGCAGCCTCGGGGCAAGCGGATTTTCAACCGCTGCTGCGCCGGATTGTTGTCTGCAGCGGCGACAGTGCTGCTGATGGCGCGCAGAGCCTGAGTCCTGCGAAAAACCTGCCAAAACGCTTACAATCGCCGTCTCACCGCAACTCAGGCAGGCCAGCTCGCCCATGGCGCTCGACCCCATCACCATACTGGTCCTCACCATCGCCCTGGCAGGCGCCGCCGCGCTGTACCTGGCGGTCGAGTGGCGCAATGTTCGCGAACCGTCGCTGCTGTACTGGACCGCAGGTTTCGCCATCATCAGCGTGGGCAGCACCCTGGCACTGTTGCGGGCCAGCGGCCTGGTGTTGATCGGCATCTGGTTCGCCAACGGGTTGCTGATCACCGCTCATTGGCTGTTTTTGCTGGGCGTCGCGCGGTTCACCCAAGTGCGCCTGTCTCGCGCCTGGTACCTGATTTTCGTGGCCTGGTTTGCCATGCTGCTGTTGCCGGAAGGACAGTCGTGGTCCAAGGCCATGCTGCTGGCCAACTCGCTGCTGGTTGCTCTGCCGACCCTGCGGGCCAGTTTCCTGCTGCGGCCCCATGGCCGGTCACTCAGCGTGGGGGCGGTGCAGCTGCGTTATGTGCTGCTGGCCCACGGGCTGTTTTATCTGGCCAAGTCGCTGGTGGCGATCGTGCCGGGTACGCTGATCGACCTGACGGCGTTTCGTGGCGAGATTATTCAGGTGTCGCTGGTGGAAGGCGCCATGGCGATCATGCTGATTGCATTGTCGATGACCGGCACCGAGCGCTATCGCCGTGAGGAACAGATTGCACGATTGGCCGCCCGCGATCCGTTGACGGCGTTGTACAACCGCCGCGCCCTTGAAGTGCGAGCACCAAGCCTGCTGAGCAAGGTCTCGCAGGCCCGGCCAGGTGCCCTGCTGTTGATCGACATCGACAATTTCAAGCTGATCAACGACCTGTACGGTCATACCGCAGGCGACCGGCTGCTGGTGGCGCTGAGCGAGATGATCCGCGCGCAGTTGCCCGATGATTCGCTGGCGGCGCGGTTGGGCGGCGATGAGTTCGTGATCCTGCTCAACAACACCTCGAACGCGCGCATTGTCGAGCTGGGCAGCGCCCTGCGTGAAGAGTTTCATCAGGCCGCCTCACAGGCGTTCGCCACGCCCGAGGCGGTGACATTGAGCATCGGCGCCAGCCTGTTCGACACACCGCCCGCGAGCCTTGCCGCCTTGATCGAGCAAGGCGACGCAGCGCTTTATGAATCCAAGCGTGGTGGACGCAACCGTATTCGCCTGGTGGACCGGACTGCGGTGAGCGCTGATTGACTCAATCGGCGCGTCAACCTTTAAGCGCCGCCTCAATCCCCGCGACATCGATCTTGGTCATTCCCATCATCGCGTCAAACGCCCGCTTGGCCGCTGCAGGGTCGGGATGGGTGATCGCCGCGCTCAGCACCCTCGGGGTAATCTGCCACCGCACGCCCCATTTATCCTGACACCAGCCGCAGACATTTTCCTGGCCGCCATGGCTGACAATTGCGTGCCACAGGCGATCGGTTTCCGCCTGGTCATCGGTGGCCACCTGGAACGAGAACGCCTCGTTGTGCTGCACGCCAGAGCCGCCGTTCAGGCCAAGGCAAGGAATGCCCATGACCGTGAATTCCACGGTCAACACATCGCCCTGCTTGCCCGCCGGATAATCCCCGGGCGCGTGATGGACTGCGGTCACCGCACTGTCCGGGAAGGTCTTGGCGTAGAAGTTGGCAGCGTCCAGTGCACTGCCGTCGTACCAAAGGCACACCGTGTTCTTGCTGAGCATGAGTGTTCTCCAGCGTGGAGGTTCGGACTTGCAGTGTAGTACCGCTACCGACAAGAATGCGCTCGCGTCCTGGCACGCTCCCCGCGTTAACCCCAACGGTGCGTTTCGTACGCCACGGGTTGAACCGCGACTGATCGCTGTGAGTTGACACACCCTGTAATAATCCATAAAGATGAGCGTCTTCTTCAGGGTGTGTCCTCAATGTCTGCAACGACCTTCAACTTTTCCGTCATTGGCTTGAATGCCAAGGCGCAAGGTTGCGTTGCGCACGCCCTCAAATCGAAGAAACAGTCGCTCATGTGACCGGGGCGCGCTGTCCCGTCAGATGAGCTGACAGGACATTGAGCGCGAAGGCCCCCCTCCTCTTGCTTACTTCCCTCTGCCCTTCTGACGGTGACGAAATCGGTCAACCATCAGGAGAAAGCGCATGTCATCGTTTCAAGGTATCTGGGTTCCCGTCGTAACACCGTTTCATAACGGCGCCATCGACTTCATTGGCTTGCGCCGCCTGGTCTGCCATCTGCTGGAAAAAGGCGTGGCCGGGATCATGGTCTGTACCACCACCGGCGAAGCCGCCTCGCTGAGCCGCCAGGAGCAGTTGACGATGCTGGATGCCGTCCTGGAACTCGTACCGCCACAGCAGGTAGTGATGGGCCTGGCAGGGTATAACCAGATTGAGCTGTTGCAGTTCCAGGCCGAAATCCTGAAGCGCCCTGTGGCCGGCTTGCTGGTGCCGCCGCCGAGCTACATCCGCCCGTCCCAGGCGGGCCTTGAGGCGTTCTTCCGCACCGTGGCCGATGCGTCCAGTGTGCCGATCATTCTGTATGACATCCCCTATCGCACCGGCATTGCCTTCGAACAGGCGACGCTGCTGAACATCGTTGCCCATGAACGAATCGTCGCGATCAAGGATTGCGGCGGGAACCTGGCCAACACACTGGCGTTGTTGGCCAGCGGGAAGGTTGATGTGTTGTGTGGCGAGGATGTGCAGATATTCAACGCGCTGTGCCTGGGAGCGACCGGGGCGATTGCCGCGTCGGCGCATGTGCGGACCGAGGATTTTGTGACGCTGCATCGGCAGGTTCGCGATCACCAGTTGCTGGCGGCTCGTGAGACGTTTTTCGGGTTGCTGCCGTTGATCCACACGATGTTCGTGGAGCCCAATCCGGCGCCGGTGAAGGCAGCGCTGGCGATGGAAGGGTTGATCGACAGTGAGTTGCGGCCGCCGATGTTGAAGGCGAGTGAGGCGCTGGAAAGCCGGTTGCAACACGTATTAGCCGCGCGGGAATAACCTGTGGTGAGGGAGCTTGCTCCCTCACCACAGGGCACGGGCTGCTTATCCTCTCGCCACCGCCAACCGATGCAACGTGATCTTGCGCACCTCCCGCTTGCTCTCCTCAATGTGAGTCTTGAGCAGTTGCTGCGCCTGATCGCTTTGCCGTCGCAGGATCGCATCGAGGATGCTTCCGTGCTCCTCATAGGTCGCTGCAATACGCGCATGCTGAGTGAAATCCAGCCGCCGGATGATGCGAATTTTCTCGGTAACCTCGTAATGCATGCGCGCCATTTCCGCGTTGCCCGTGGCCTGCACCAGCCCGCAGTGAAACGCCTCATCCAGCGCCGAGACGACCTGGGCGTCATCCAGCCGGGCACTTTCGTCCACCCGCCAAATCGCCTCAAGCCCTTCAAGGCCCTGCTCAGCCATGCCACACAAGCGGCTGACGGCGGCCAACTCCAGCACGATCCGAACGTCGTAAAGCTCTTCGAAATAGTTGAAGTCGAACGGCCGCACCTGCCAGCCACTCCTGAAAAACACCTCCAGGTACCCTTCCCGCTCCAACCGATACAGCGCCTGGCGCACCGGCGTGCGGCTGGCCTGCATGCGCTCGGCCACGTCACCCTCACTGAAGCGGTCACCCGGTAACAAACGAAAGTCGAAGATGTCGTCCTTCAACTGCTGGTAAACCCGTTCCGCCAGGCTGTCCGGCCGTTCGTTGGGCTTTCTCATGGTCGAGAGCTGCATGGCTATTTCCTGCTCGCCATGTAGGCGCGCCAGCCGCCGAATTCGGTGATGTCGGTAGCGCCTGCCAGGGCCCAGGGCTCGCAGATAAACCCCTTTACACTGCGCCCATCCGCCAGGGTCAGGTTGCCGATGCCCAGCGGCGCGGGAATCTCCGCGACGAACTCGCCAAAGCGAGCGATGGGCATGTCCCACAGCTCGACGATGATCGCACTGCCCGAATCGTCCTTGACCAGCCCAGGCTTGGGCGGAACCGTGCCAGGCAGCGCATGCAAGCGGTAGTGGCTCGCCGTCAGGGTTTGCTCCACCAGCACGGCGTTGCGGCTGGTCAACTGGAAGTTCAATGGCATCCCGGTGAGGTGCGCGCCCACCACCGCTACCAGCACGCTGCCCGGAGCCTGTCGTGCGGGTCCCGGTTGTGGCAGGTGGCGTTCGGTGGCGCCCAGCGGCAAACCGAGGCCGGCCTGCCAGCGCTTGCCCAGATGCACCAAGGCGGCGTCGTGCCAGGCAGGCGCAATCAGGGTGATGCCGCACGGCAGGCCATCGCTGCGCAGCCCGGCAGGCACGGCCAGCGCCGAGAGGTCGGCCAGGTTGGTGAAGTTGGTGTAGAAGCCAAACTGCGAGTTGTAGAGCACCGGCTCCACGGCCATTTCTGCCAGGGTACGGATCGTCGGTGAGGTCGGCACCAGCAAGGCGTCGAAACCGGCCAGACTGTCGTTGATGCGGCGGCTCAGTTCGGCGCGCAGGTATTCGGCTTTATAGGCATCGCAGGCGCTGTACTTGAGGCCGTTTTCCACGATGCCACGCACCACCGGGTTGATCGCTTCGGCGTTGCTGGCGAGCATGCCTTCCAGTGCCACCGTGCGCTCCGCGACCCAGGACCCGTAATAAAGCTGCTCGGCCAGTTGCTGGAACGGGCTGAAATCCACCGCTGTGATCTCGGCCCCAAGGGACTGGAACCTGCGCAGCGCCTGTTCAAACACCGTCTGATTCTGCGTGTCGCCATAAAACTCCAGGCTGGCCGGCACCGCCAGTTTGATCGTAGCCCCGACCGCTACCGGCGCGGTGTTGGGATTGATACGTGAATAGGCGTCGCTGGCGTCGTAAGCAGCAGCGACGCCTGCAACCGTCTCGGCATCTTCAACCGTCAGCGCAAACACCGAAATACAGTCCACGGTGCGACAGGCCGGTACCAACCCGGTGTTGGATAGCCGCCCCTTGGTCGGCTTCAACCCGACGATATTGTTGAAGCCCGCCGGTACCCGCCCGGAACCGGCGGTGTCGGTGCCCAGGGAAAACGCGACCAGGCCTCGCGCAACCACCGAAGCCGAACCTGAGCTGGAGCCGCCGCTGACATAGTCCGGGTTGAAGCTGTTACCCACCGCGCCGTAGGGCGAACGCGTACCCACCAGGCCAGTGGCGAACTGATCCAGGTTGGTCTTACCCATCAGGATCGCCCCGGCGGCCTGCAACCGGGCGACCACGGAGGCATCCGCCTTGGCCGTATAGGCAAACTCCGGACACGCCGCCGTGGTCTCCCAACCCGCCGCATCGATGTTGTCCTTGATGGCAAACGGCACGCCATACAACGGCAACTTGTCGATATCGCCGCCGACCGCCGCAAGCCGCTCGGCCAGTTGCGTCAACTGGTCACGCAGTTGCTGCGGCTGCACCCGGCTGATCCAGGCGTTGTCCTCGGCGGGAAACGTGCCCGCCAGGGTCAACAGGATGTCGGGGGTCAGCGCCTGGCTGCGGTAAGCGGTCTGCCATTCACCAAGGGTCCAGCCGAGTTGTTCGTTGCGCATTGAGGATTCCATCTTGTATCCAAGTTTGGATTTTTTTAGCAAGCACTGGGCCAATCCGCTGCAAGCCAATGAATACGTGGCGCTGGCAGAAAACCGGCGGATTGGCCGCCCTCAACCGTGCTCCGTGATGAAGCAGCAATGCGCCAAAAAAAGACATTCAGGCGGCCGCGCGGTTGCGAGCGGGTCGATACCGGCCTATGTTCGAAACCATGCTTTAAAAACTGCTGTCCATCCCATACGCCCTTTCCGTAGTCAGGTGAAGACATGCCCACCGCTTCCCGCCCCGCTGTGCTCGAACTGATCGGCAACACCCCGCTGGTGCGGGTCAGCCGCTTCGATACCGGCCCGTGCACGCTGTTCCTCAAGCTTGAATCCCAGAACCCCGGCGGCTCGATCAAGGACCGCATCGGCCTGGCCATGATCGACGCCGCCGAACGCGACGGCCGCCTGCGCCCCGGTGGCACCATTATCGAAGCCACCGCCGGCAATACCGGCCTCGGCCTGGCCCTGGTGGGTCGCGCCAAAGGTTACCGGGTGGTGTTGGTGGTGCCGGACAAGATGTCCACCGAAAAAGTCTTGCACCTCAAAGCCATGGGCGCCGAGGTGCACATCACCCGCTCCGACGTCGGCAAAGGCCACCCCGAGTATTACCAGGACGTGGCGGCACGGCTGGCCAAGGACATTCCCGATTCGTTCTTCGCCGACCAGTTCAACAACCCGGCCAATCCCCTGGCCCACGAGACCAGCACTGCGCCGGAAATCTGGGCCCAGACCCAACATGACCTCGATGCCATTGTGGTCGGCGTCGGCTCGGCCGGCACCCTCACCGGCCTGACCCGTTTCTTCAAGCGCGTGCAACCCGACCTGGCCATGGTGCTGGCCGATCCGGTCGGCTCGGTAATGGCTGAGTACAGCCGCAGCGGCACCATGACCGAACCCGGCTCGTGGGCCGTGGAAGGTATCGGCGAAGACTTCATCCCTTCGATCGCCGACCTCTCCAGCGTGCGCCACGCCTATTCCATCAGCGACGAAGAAAGCTTCGACCACGCCCGCCAACTGCTGCGGGCCGAAGGCATTCTCGGCGGTTCTTCAACCGGCACCCTGCTCGCCGCCGCCCTGCGCTATTGCCGCGAACAGACCGAGCCCAAGCGCGTCGTCACCTTCGTCTGCGACACCGGTACGCGCTACCTGTCGAAGGTCTACAACGACCAATGGATGAACGACGCCGGCCTGCTGCAATACAAACACTACGGCGACCTGCGCGACCTGATCGCCCGCCGTTTCGAGGACGGCCGAGTGATCAGCGTCGGCCCCGACGACAGCCTGCTCACCGCCTTCCAGCGCATGCGCCTGGCGGACGTGTCGCAATTACCGGTGCTGGTGGACGGCCAGAAACTGGTGGGGGTGCTCGACGAGTCGGACGTACTGCTCGGCCTGCATCAGAACGCCGCGCACTTTTCCATGACCGTGGCCAGCGCCATGACCAACGCCCTTCACACCCTTGCGCCCAGCGCCAGCCTTGCGCAATTGCAGGCCGAGCTGGATCGCGGACTGGTGGCAATCATTGCTGACGCATCGGGCTTTTACGGCCTGATCACCCGCGTCGACCTGCTTAATCACTTACGGAGATCCCTTGCATGACCCAGCACGATAAAAGCGCCTTCGCCACCCGCGTGATCCATGCCGGGCAATCCCCCGACCCGACCACCGGGGCGCTGATGCCGCCGATCTACGCCAACTCCACCTACCTGCAGGAAAGCCCCGGCGTTCACAAAGGCTTCGACTACGGGCGCTCCCACAACCCGACGCGCTTCGCCCTGGAACGCTGCGTGGCCGACCTGGAAGGCGGCACCCAGGCCTTCGCGTTCGCCTCCGGGCTGGCGGCGATTTCCACCGTGCTGGAACTGCTCGACGCCGGTTCCCACGTGGTCTCCGGCAATGACTTGTACGGCGGCACCTTCCGCCTGTTCGACAAAGTGCGCCAACGCAGCGCCGGGCATCGTTTCAGCTTCGTCGACCTGACCGACCTGTCGGCTTTCGAAGCCGCGTTGCAGGACGACACGCGGATGGTCTGGGTCGAAACCCCGAGCAACCCGCTGCTGAGCCTGACCGACCTCAGCGCCATCTCCCGCATCTGCAAGGCCCGGGGCATAATCTGCGTGGCCGACAACACCTTCGCCAGTCCATGGATCCAGCGCCCGCTGGAGTTGGGTTTCGACATCGTGGTGCACTCCACCACCAAGTACCTCAACGGCCACTCCGATGTAATCGGCGGCATTGCCGTGGTGGGCCAGAATCCTGAACTGGCCGAACGCGTGGGCTTCCTGCAAAACTCCGTGGGTGCGATTGCCGGGCCGTTTGACGCGTTCCTGACCCTGCGCGGCGTGAAGACATTGGCGCTGCGCATGGAGCGTCATTGCAGCAACGCGCTGGAACTGGCGACATGGCTGGAGCAACAGCCGCAGGTGGCACGGGTTTACTACCCCGGCCTGGCATCGCATCCGCAGCATGAGCTGGCACGCCGGCAGATGCGCGGGTTTGGCGGGATGATCTCGGTGGACCTGAAAAGTGACCTGGCGGGTGCGACACGCTTCCTGGAAAACGTGAAGATCTTTGCGTTGGCTGAAAGCCTGGGGGGCGTTGAAAGTTTGATCGAGCACCCGGCGATCATGACCCATGCGAGCATTCCGGCAGCGACGCGGGCGCAGTTGGGGATTGGTGACGGGTTGGTGCGGTTGTCGGTGGGGGTTGAGGACGTGGAAGACTTGCGGGCGGATCTGGCGCAGGCATTGGCAAAAATCTAACGCGCAAACTGCCGGAGCGAGCATGCCCGCTCCGGCAACACTTTAAATAGCGTAATTGACCTCAACCATTCGCCCAGTCTTGATGGACTCCAGCGCACAGTCAGCCAAGTGCAACGCATACAGCCCATCGCGCATGTTGGTGGGCAGCGCGCGCCCCGCGCTCAGCGCCTGGATAAACTGCCCCAACTCATTGCGGTAGGCCTCCGCATAACGTTCCAGGAAGAAACGCTGCAACGGCTCCAACGCCTCGGTGTGCTCGTGGTTCCAATGGCGCAAGGTGCTGGGGCGATGGTTATCCGTGAGCAACACCCCATTGGCCCCGGACACCTCAAGTCGCTGGTCATACCCGTAGACCGCCTCCCGACAGCAGTTGATATGGCACTGTTTCCCGGATGCGGTGCGCAGTAGCACCATCACGCTGTCGAAGTCGTCAATCTGCGCCAGGCTCGGGTCTACCAGCCGGCTGGCTATCGCGCTGACTTCGATGGGCTCTTCACCCAGCAGGTGCCGCGCCATGTCGAAGTCATGAATGGTCATGTCCCGCAGGATGCCGCCGGAATGTGCCAGGTAATCCCGTGGCGCCAACCCCGGGTCACGGCTGGTGATGATCACCTGCCGCACAGCACCAATTTGCCCCGCGTCGATGGCCTGGCGCAGGCGCAGCGTGTCGGGATCGAAGCGGCGGTTGAAGCCCAGCATTACTTTGCCGCCCTCGCGCTCCACAGCTTGCGCCGCCGCCCGCGCCTTGGCGAAATTCAGGTCAATGGGCTTCTCGCACAGCACGGCCTTGCCCTGGGACACGGCCGCCAGCAGCAAATCGATATGAGTGTCGGTGGGTGTGCCAATCACCACCGCGTCGATATCGTCCCGACTTAGCACTGCTGCGCAGTCATAGGCCGCCTCGCAACCCAGCTGCGCAGCCAAGCCATCGACGCCCTCCCGCCAGGGGTCGGCGACCACCACCAGAGTGGCATCAGGATGGGCCGCGACATTGGCCGCGTGAATGTTGGCGATGCGCCCTGCACCAAGGACAGCGATACGTAGCATGGTCGAACTCCTGGGATTGTTATTGGGTTTGGAGATTCAGTCCGGCAGGTTGAACGGTGTGACGATCTGTACCTGTGACGGCGCAATCGGCCCAGCCTTCCACAGCCGATGAAATTGCAGGATGTGCAGGAACACATGGCGCGCATCGATCTGCAGGTTGTGATCGATAATCGCGGCGACTTTTTCTTCAGCCAACAGCTGGCGATTCTCTTCGTCGAGGTCGTGAGCAATAAACACGTCCAACGGGCGATCCAGAGCCGCGAAGGCGTCGACAATTGCGCGGTTGCCACCGCCGACGCTGTACACCGCCTTCAGTTCGGGATGCTGCTTCAACGCATCGGTGACCCGGGCAAACGTTCGGTCATACACGCCGTACCCACCGCTGATATCCAGTACCCGCAGGTGCGTCGCACGGCCGCGCAGCCACATGCGAAAACCCATTTCGCGTTCTTCCTCGCCCCGGAACAATTCACTGCCAATCACCACCGCCACCTCCTGGGGTTGGGGTGACAGCCAGCGGGACAGAAGGTACGCGGCGGTTTGTCCGGCGGTGCGGTTATCCATGCCTACGTAGCCGATGCGCTCGCTGTGGGGCAGATCGGTGACCA
Source organism: Pseudomonas sp. 32A (assembly GCF_052682255.1). Taxonomy (NCBI): domain Bacteria; kingdom Pseudomonadati; phylum Pseudomonadota; class Gammaproteobacteria; order Pseudomonadales; family Pseudomonadaceae; genus Pseudomonas; species Pseudomonas sp. 32A. The sequence continues at coordinate 6,682,361 of NZ_JBQYLY010000001.1, forward strand.
GGGTCACCACCGGAATACCTGCGGCCGCCAGGTGCTTGACCGCCAGATTCACCGCCGGCTCGTCCGCGGCCTTGAGCACCACACCCTGGCTGCCGGTCTCGAGGCAGCGCAGCAATTGGTCGTGCATCGCCTGAGGCTCGATTTCTTCGAACAAATGAAACCGCGGGGCGATACGAAACGGTGCCAGGCTGCCCAGTTGGGCGGTGATGGCGGCCTGCACCGCCGCACTGAAGCGCTTGGGCGTGTGCATGATCACATCGACATGAAAGGTCCGGCCTACTGCCAAGCCATTTTTTTCCTGGGATTCCAGCTCATCCAGAGCCTGTTCGATACGCCGTCGGGTTTGGGCGTGCACGCTGCCGCGCTCATGCAAGGCGCGATCGACCGTCGCCTTGCTGACGCCCGCCTGGGTGGCCAGTTGCTTGATGGAAAACTGTTTAGCGCGTTCGAGCATGCCGTTGAACCTGAGGTTTTTTTGAGGTCTTTTTGAGACTCATTGAGGTGACCGCAATGCTAGTCTCAGTTTTGCCCGGCGTCGAGCCCGGCCTTCAAAACAACAAAAACCCAGGAGACCCCGATGCCTTCAACCGACCTCAGCCATACCTTCAAAGGCCAATACTTTGTCGTCACCGGCAGCACCCAGGGGTTGGGTGCTGCCGTCGCCCATACCCTCGCGCGGCGCGGTGCTGCCGGCCTGATCATCTGCGGACGCCGCCCGGACCTGGGCCAGGAGCAAGTACGGCAGTTGGCAGCGCTCGATTGCCGCGCGGTGTTTGTCCAGGCGGACCTGGAACAGATCGGCGACTGCCGCGACGTGATCGAGGCGGCCCGTGCCCACTTCGGCACCCTCCACGGGCTGATCAACTGCGCCGGGATGTCGGATCGCGGCACCATTCTCGACACCTCCCCCGAACTGTTTGACCGACTGTTTGCGGTCAATGTGAGGGCGCCGTTTTTCCTGATGCAGGAAGCCTTGAAGCTGATGATCAGCCAGAGGGTTGAAGGTGCAGTGGTCAATATCCAGAGTGTCACCGGCCACGGCGGGCAATCGTTCTTGAGTGCCTACGCGGCGTCCAAGGGCGCTCTCGCGATTCTGACCAAAAACGTGGCGTTCAGCGCCCTGCGCAACCGGATTCGGGTCAACGGCTTGAACATCGGCTGGATGGACACACCTCACGAGGATGAAATCCAGCGGCACTACCACGGTGCCGGGGATGGCTGGTTGGAGGCCGCCGAAGCCGCGCAGCCCTTCGGCCGCCTGCTCAAACCTGAAGAGGTGGCCCAGAGCGTGGCATTTCTATTGTCACGCGAGTCGGGAATGATGACCGGCACGGTGATCGACCTGGAGCAAGGCGTCATCGGCTGTGGCGACGGCGGCACCCCACGCCCCGATCAGGCCCTGAGCCTGGTGGAGGGTGCGTGATGCCTGCCTTTGTCAGCGCCGACGCAGTGCAACTGGAAGATTTTCACTCGATCTGTGCCCAGCAGGCGGCTGCCGAGGACTACCCGCACTGCGCCGAAGTGTGCAGCAACATCCCGATCTATCAAGCCCAGGCACTGCGCAACGGCGATCATCACGCCGTGCTGGACGAACTGCATCGCCTGTTCAGCCAGGGGCCGGGAGTGATGGTGGTGCGTCAGGGCTATGCCGACTTGGACGTGGTGGACCGTCACAGCCAGGTATTCGAAGCGATCTTTGCCCAAGAGGCTGCACAAGGTGTGGCCGCCGACCACTTCGCCAAGGCCGGCAGTAACGGACGTATCTGGAACTCATTACAGAAGGCGGCACTACAGTCACCGGCATCCTTTGTCGAATATTACGCCAACCCACTGCTGGGGTTGATCGCACAAGCCTGGCTCGGCCCAGGCTACCAAGTCACGGCCCAGGTCAACGTGGTGCACCCCGGTGGCCAAGCCCAGCAACCGCACCGTGATTATCACCTGGGATTCCAGACCATCGACGTGGTGGAGCGCTTTCCGTTGCCCCTGCACACGCTGTCCCAATACCTCACGCTGCAAGGGGCCGTGGCCCATAGCGACATGCCCCTGGAAACCGGCCCGACCCAACTGCTGCCGTTTTCCCAGCAATACCCGCTGGGCTACCTGGCCTGGAGGCGCACTGAATTCATCGAGTACTTCCAGCAGCATGCAGTGCAATTGCCGCTGAACAAAGGTGACCTGCTGTTCTTCAACCCGGCCCTGTTTCACGCCGCTGGCACCAATCGCACACCGGACCGCCAGCGCATGGCCAACCTGCTGCAAATCTCCTCGGCGTTCGGCAAAACGATGGAGGCTGTGGACCGCGACCGGATGATGCAGGCGCTCTACCCTTGCCTGTTGGAGCGCCTGGCGGACAACGTCATGGATGACGAGGCGCTGCACGCGGTGATCGCCTGCACCGCCGATGGCTATTCCTTTCCCACCAATCTGGATACCGACCCACCCTTACAGGGCCTGGCTCCGCAAACCGGGCAGCAACTGATGTTGCAGGCACTGAACGAACGCTGGCCCTACGAGACCTTTGCCGAACACGTTGCGCAACTACGCGCCAAACGCCAAGGCTGAGGAATGTTTTCAACATCTTCCAAAACAACAAAAAACGGACTGAAACCATGAAAAAACAGCTGCTGACCTTGCTCCTGACCCTCATCGTTACCCCGCTCGCCCTCGCCGAGACACGCATCGGCGTCAGCATCGCCCAGGTGGACGATGTGTTCCTCGCCCAGATGCGTGACTACATGGCGGCCCACGCCAGGGACCTCACCGACGTGACCCTGCAATTCGAAGACGCCCAAGGCGATGTGGTGCGCCAACTGAACCAGGTGCAGAGCTTTTCTGCCCAAGGCATGGACGCGATTATCGTCAACGCGGTCGACACCGCCGCTACCCAGAAAATGACTGTGAATGCCCAGCAGGCGGGTATCCCGCTGGTGTACGTCAACCGTCGCCCGGACATCCCCGGCTTACCGGCCGGGGTGGGTTATGTCGGCTCGGACGAGATCAAAGCGGGCGAGATTCAGATGCGCTACCTCGCGGAAAAAATGAACGGCAAGGGCAACCTCGCAATCATGCTCGGCTTGCTCTCTAACAACGCCACCCACAACCGCACACAGGGCGTGAAAAACGTACTGAAGGATTACCCCAACATCCATATCGTCGAAGAACAAAGCGCCGACTGGCAGCGCAGCAAGGCCATGGACCTGATGAACAACTGGATCGTCTCGGGCAAGAAAATCGACGCCGTGGCGGCCAATGCCGATGAAATGGCTATCGGTGCCGCGATGGCGATTACCCAGGCCGGTATGCACCCTGGCAAGGACATCCTGGTGGGCGGCAGCGACGGCGGACCCGCCGGCCTGGATGCGATCAAAAAAGATCTATTGGTAGTCACGGCCTATCAGGACAACAAGGGCCAGGCCGTCGGCTCGATTGACCTGGCGCTGAAGATGATCAGGAAGCAGCCCTACACGGCGGAGCTGACCATTCCCTATCAACAGATCACCAAGGACAACTATCAGGCCTTTCTCACCCCTTGATTGTTATCAGCCCAGCGCCAAGCAGACCGGCCAGCCCCGACAAACAGAGCACTCCCACTCCATAAGCGAGGGTGCGCCAGGGCTGGCGGCCGCTCAGATACATCACCGTATGCATCACACGGGCAGCGGTGAACAGACAGAACTACCCCGCGGTAGCGGTGCCTGGCGTTTCCATCGCCAGGCACAGGCCACCCAAAATGAAGAACAACGGAATATTTTCCAGATCATTGGCCCAAGCCTTTTCGGCCCGGGAGACTTGCGGTAACTCCTGGGGATTCGCATCGCGATGGAAGAAAGCTGCATCCTCGTGGTTAGTGAATGCACGGAATCTGAGCCGAAAGAAACCCTGATAACAGGAGACCGCCAGCATCTTCAAAAACAGCACCAGCACGCACAGCGCATAAACCTCCATCACCGGCCCCCTGAAGGTTCGCGGAACCCGTTGACCACGATATACAGCAGCGGACCGATGGATACGAAAACCGCCGTTACCAGTAAGTAGGGCAACACCGACGCCAGGGATTTGCCCCTGGCCCGCGCATCCCGGTACATCCATACGCCCGCCAAGGCCGCCATCAGATACAAGTCAATCACCACCTGGGCAGTGTCCGGCCTCGATATCAATTCACGTCCGAACGCCATGAGCGATTGATCGGCGATCAGCATCGTGATCAATGTGTACAGGGCAAAAGCCAACAGCCCGGCCAGGGCAATCCAGGGTCTGCGCATGTTCTCCTCCTTGGAGACAACGGTTCGGGAAGCTGCACATTAGTGATAACGTCGTTCCCCTCTCAATGACCTAAAAGGTCATCGACACCACCGACCCGCACGGCCAGAGTCAACCCATGAGCAGCCAACCTTTCCCCCGCGCCAACCCCGACACCACCGCCGGCACGCAACTGCGCGTGCTGCGTCGGCACGCCAGATTGAGCCAGCTGGAACTGGCGCTGATCACCGGGGTTTCCCAACGCCACCTGAGCTGCATCGAGACCGGGCGCGCCAAGCCAAGCCCGGGCACCTTGCATAATTTGCTGATGGCGCTGGAGGTTCCGCTGGAGCAATGCAACAGCGTATTCCTTGCCGCCGGCTTCGCCCCGCGTTATGAGGCAACCCCGCTCTCCTCGCCCTCCATGGAGGCTATTCGCGAGGCAATCAGCCATGTGCTCCACGCGAACAATCCTGCACCGGCGATCGTGCTGGGCAGCCACTGGGAAGTGCTCGCCGCCAACGCCAGTACCCAGGTGCTGTTCGAGCTGGTGGGGATCAAACCGGAGGCGGCTGATGGGCTGAATTTGCTGGTCACCCTGCTACAGCCTGGCGGCCTGGGTGATCATTTGATCAACGCTGAAGAAATCCGCACCATCGCCTGGCAACGGGCGACGCGCGAGGCGTTGGGCAACCCCGAACTTGCCAGGCTTCTGGACAGCCTGCCGGCCCCGCAAAGTACCGAAGCCTTGGTCAATGAACCGCCGCCACTGGTGCTGACACGCGTCAACTCCCGTGAAGGTGAGCTGAACTTCATGTCGACCTTCACCACCTTCGGCATGCCTCAGGACATCACGGTAACGTCGTTGCGCATCGAGCATTTGATTCCGGCGGATGCGCAGACGTGGCAGGTGATGACCGCGGCGTATGAGCGGTCATTGGTGAGGTAGAAAGCCGCGGCGGGCCATTAGTTATTTGTCGTATTTTGCCCGCCATAGCTATTGGCGCGGCTCTTGGAGGAGGAGCCGTTGCTGTATTGGGTGTCTTGCCCGCCGTAGCTATTGGAGCGGCTCTTGGCTGAGGTGCCGTCGCTGTATTGAGTGTCTTGCCCACCATAGCTGTTGGAACGGGTCTTGGCCGAGGTGCCGTCGCCGTATTGGATATCCTGCCCGCCATAACTATTGGAGCGGCTCTTGGAGGAAGTACCATCGCTGTATTGGGTGTCTTGCCCACCGTAGCTATTGGCGCGACTCTTGGAAGAGGTGCCATTGTCGTATTCGCAATCGGACCCACCATAACTGTTCGCCCTGCACGTCTCGGCAACCGCTTGGTAAAGCGGCGCAGCCAACAAAACCGTGCCCAGCAAAACGACCTTAAGCTTCATGTTAATTCCTTGTAGAGGTGGCGATACGCTATTACAGACTGGAGATTCTGAACTTAGTTTCCAACGTTCTGAAATGCGCTCGCGCGAGCCGACGTGGCAACCCTTTGCCAGCCCCGGCAACTCCTGGCCTGCGCCCTGCCCCGGCAATACCACCCAGCCCGCGCCGCACAAGGCATGCAGCACATGGCCCGGGTTTTGCTCTGTTGCTGCTACCAATAAGGAGCGGCACCATGATAGGAAGCACGACAAGTCTGTTAGCGCTGGGACAGAAGGCTTTTACACAATCCATGGAAAACGGCACCCTGCGGGCCGGGAGGATTGAAGTCACCAACGCCACGCCCGAGATCAAGGCCAAGCTGGAAGCCAGCTATCAGGAGCAAGTGCGCTCGACCGCGCAAACCGTTGCCACCGCCAGGGCCAATCCCTCCTGGGCGACCTTCGATGATGAAAACAATGCCGTCGCACTGCCTGATGTCCAGTCACTCAGCAAAAGCGACGCCACCCATGTGGCCAATGGTCTTCAGTACCTGCTGGATATCGGGCGCCTGGACGGCAAGACTGTCACCGCGAAAAATGGCGACCAGTCGACCGATAACATCGCGGTCTACAAAGACTGGCTCCAGGCCCGAATCGGCGTTGATGTACAGGCCTGAGACGGTTCACACCATCGGCACGGCAATCAGCAAGATCGCCGTGCCATGGGTGGCCGTCGCCGCCACCACACCGTAGCGCATCCGCACCAGCCCGCAGGCCACGCCTTCAATCAGGGTAAAGGCCAACACTGGCCAGCCCAGTTGCGTCACGCTCAACGCCAGAAATGAATGGCACGCGGCGAACGCCAACCCGCTGAGCCACGCCGCACGCAGCGGCGTAACGTGCTGTTCGAGATAACCCTGCAAGAAGCCGCGAAACAACACCTCTTCCAGCGCATTGGCGCAGTAGGCAAGTATCAGCATGCCCATCAGCCAGGTCCAGTAAGCCGGGATCGTCGCCGGTTCGATGCCTTGATACAGTCGCAATGGCAAGCCAATCAAACAGCCGGCCACCAGCCCCACTGCCAAGCCTGCACCGCGATTACCCTTGAACAGCACCGTCAGTTGCCATAACTCCGGAGCCAGACGCGCGAGCAGTGCAATCAGCCCAAGGGACAAGCCGCCGAGCGCAGCCAGCACGAAGGGGTTGGCCGTAAACTGGATCTGCACCTCAGTGCTCAGCGACCACATGCCCAGCGGCGTCATCGCATCGCGCATCAGCACGAACGCCAACAGCAGAATAACGATGCGCACGCCCGGCATTGTTTTCGGGGTGAGGCCGAACCACAGGCCAAACAGGATCAGCCCTGGCAGCAGATAAATCCCATAGTGAATCAGGACTGTAAAAGCGTCGGCGATCACTCGGTGTCAGCCCTGCGCCACAGCGATCATGTCGACTTCCACGGCGGCACCCTTGGGCAGTTGCAGCACGCCCACCGAGGTGCGCGTGTGAGAACCGGCAGCCCCCAGGATCTCGTTCAACAGGTCCGACGCACCGTTGGCCACTTCGCTTTGCTGGTCAAAGTCATCCGCGCTGCGCACGTACACATTGATCTTGAGGATCGCCTTGACCTGATCCAGGGAGCCCAGTGCCTGCTTGAGCAAGCCCAGGCAACGCAATGCGCTGACGCCGGCGGCAATCTGTGCATCGGCCAGGCTGAGGCTTTCGCCGACCTTGCCGGGCAGCACGATCGTGTCGCCTACTCGCGGGATCTGGCCGCTGATGTAAACGTGATTGCCATCCCTGAGCAGCGGCGTGTAGTTGCCGCCGATCTTGAACTCGTTGAGTTGGTAACCCAGGCGCACCATGGCCGCCGCGTACTTTTGGTCCGGTGTCATGTTTGTTGTCCTCACTGGCTGTTGCGAATCCACACCATGAAGTCGCCGGCCACAGCATAGCCATGTGCCATTTCGACGGGAAGCGCCGAGCGTTATTTTACGAGTGATACGACGACTAAGACCGGCAAATAGCGCATATATATTGGCCGATTATAAATTTCACTTTCCTTGATACCACGAAATACGGCATGGTTGTACGACGACTTAAGCGCAGCTCCTGAGTCGTCCCAGTACCCACAACAACAAGGAAACACCCATGCAAAACGTCAAGGTTCTGATTGGTTTTCTGTGCCTGTTCAGCGGTTACGCGGCCGCCGCGCCTGCCGCAGCCGACAAGGATGTCGCCGTTGCGGTCGATCACCTGACCCAGGCCATGCTGCACAAGGACATCCGGCAACTGCAGGCCCTCACCGCGAACAACCTCACCTACGGCCATTCCAGCGGCAAGGTCCAGAACAAGCAGGAATTTATCGCCGACATTGAAACCGGCAGAAGCGGTTTCAAGACCCTGGAAATGCAGAAACAGACCATCACCCTCAATGGCGACACCGCCCTGGTGCGCAACCACTTTTCCGCGCAGGCGGTGAACAGCGGCGTCGAGGTGCCCACCGAAATTGAAAACTTCCAGGTCTGGCAGAAGCAGAAAGGCAAATGGCTGCTGATTGGGCGCCAGGCGTACAAATTCTGACAGCAGACCGACGCGTCCCCTGTGGCGAGGGAGCTTGCTCCCGCTGGGCTGCGTAGCGGCCCCAACATCTTGGGGAGCGCTGCGCACTCCAGCGGGAGCAAGCTCCCTCGCCACAGTAGTCTCAAGCGCGATCTAGTACGCCTCCACCGCCCAGCGCACTTTGACCAACGCCTCGCGCAGCACCTCCCGGTCCACCGACCCCAGCGCCACTCGCAAGGCATGGGGCACATGGGCCGAGACGGCAAACGGCTCGGCGGTGGACACCGAGATATTTTCCCGTGCCAACGCCATGGTGATCTGATCGGCGCGGGCATCTTCCGGCAACGGCAACCACAAGAAATACGAAGACGGATGGCGGATAACATTCAACCCCGCCAACACCTCATCGGCCACCGCCTGGCGCGCCTGGGCGTCCTTACGTTTTTGCGCTTCAAGCTGCAGCACCGTGCCGTCGTCGATCCACGCGGCAGCCACCGCAGTCATCACCCCCGGGGTGTTCCAGGTGGTGGCCATGACCGTACGTTCCAGCGCCGCCATCCACTGCTGCGCAGCGGCGACAAAACCCACCCGCAGGCCGGTGGCAACGCTCTTGGAAAGCCCCGACACATACACCGTGCGTTCCGGTGCCAGCTCGGCCAAAGGCGGCGGCGGGTCCTCGGCTAAAAACGCGTAGGCCGCGTCCTCGATCAGGATCAAATCATGCTGGCGGGCAATCGCCACCAGGTGCTCGCGCTGCTCCCTGCTCATCACCCAACCCAACGGGTTATGCAGGGTCGGCATGCTGTACACCGCGCGTACCGGACGCCGGGCGCAGAGTTGTTCAAGAAAGGCCAAGTCGGGCCCCGTCGCGGTCACCGGGATTGCGACGATTTCCAGGTGCAACGTCTCGGCCAGCACCTTGAACCCCGAATAGGTCAACGCATCCACCGCCACCACATCGCCGGGCTTGAGCAGCGACATCATGGTCACCGCCAGCCCATGCTGGGCGCCGCTGACGATCAATACCTGCTCGGCCTGCACCGTCAACCCACGGCTCGCCAAGTGGCGCGCCACCGCCGCCCGCTCGTGCAACCGGCCGGCGTGGGGCTGGTAGCGCAGCAGGGCCGACAGGTCGCCGGACAACGCCAACTGACGCAACGCCGTGCGCAGCAGGTCGGTCTGGCCCGGCAGCGACGGGTAGTTGAAGTTGAGGTCGATCATGCCCGCCGCCACCGCGATCTGGCCGATGCCCTGCCCCGGCGACAACGCGATTTCCCGCACAAAGGTGCCGCGCCCGGTTTCGCCGCTGACCAGGCCCATGGCTTCAAGCTCGGTGTACACCCGGCTGGCCGTGACCAATGCCAGGCCGTGGCTGGCGGCCAACTGGCGGTGGGTCGGCAAACGGGTGCCCGCCGCCAGGGTGCCGGAGCGGATATCCCGGGCGAAGGTGTCCACCAATGTCTTGTAGCGGGCGCGAGGCATAGCGATGTATCCATGACAATTTTTTGATTGTCTCAATGGTGAATCATAGGATGCGGGAGACGCAACTCATCCTTATCGAGCCCGACGCCCATGGAACGCACCACGCACCTCAACACCCAGGAACACAACCCCAGCGGCTGGATCAATGGCTTGATCGGCGTGGTGATCTTCAGCGGCTCGCTGCCCGCCACACGCCTGGCGGTGCTGGAATTTGATCCGGTGTTCCTGACCGTCGCCCGCGCCACCATCGCCGCCCTGCTTGGCCTGTGCCTGCTGTGGTTGTTCAAGGAAAAGCGCCCGGCCCGTAGCCAGTTGTTGTCCTTGGCGATTGTCGCACTGGGCGTGGTGATCGGCTTCCCGCTACTCACCGCCCTGGCCTTGCAGTACGTCACCAGCGCCCACTCCATCGTGTTTGTCGGCTTGCTGCCGCTGGCCACCGCCGTGTTCGGTGTATTGCATGGCGGCGAGCGGCCCAAGCCGGTGTTCTGGCTGTTTTCGATCCTGGGCAGCCTGCTGGTGGTGGGCTACGCCGTTGCCCAGGGCCTGAGCGCCGCGCCCGCCGGGGATTTGCTGATGCTGCTGGCGATACTGGTGTGCGGCCTGGGTTATGCCGAGGGCGCCAAGCTGTCGCGCACCCTGGGTGGCTGGCAGGTGATCTGCTGGGCGCTGGTGATCTCGCTGCCGATTGTGGCGCCTCTGACGGCGATTCTCACCCCTGCCTCGTTCGCGAACATCAGCCTGCCGGCCTGGCTGAGCCTGGCCTATGTGTCGCTGTTCAGCATGCTGATCGGGTTTGTGTTCTGGTACCGCGGGCTGGCCCAGGGCGGCATCGCCGCCGTCGGGCAATTGCAGTTGCTGCAACCGTTTTTCGGCCTGGCACTGGCCGCCACACTGCTGCATGAACAGGTGAGCCTGGGCATGCTGGTGGTGACGGTTGCGGTGATTGCGTGTGTGGCGGGGGCCAGGAAATTCGCCCGTTAAGGGGCTCTCCTGAGCATCGAGAGCGCGATAAACAGCCCGCCAGCCACCCCGACACTGATCATCAAGCCATGGGGGCTGACATAGGACACCGTCGCCCCCGTGGCAATCGGCCCGAGCACACTGCCCAGGGTGTAGAACAGCGCAATCGCAGTCATGGCGGTAGACACCTGATGCTCGGCCACCCGGTCCCCTGCCTCGATCACCGCCAGGGTGTTCATCCCGCCAATCGCGCCGCCCCATACAAAGACGATCAACGTCGACAGCCACGGTAGCCCTTGGCTGAATGGAATCGCCAGGGTGCCCAGCAGCACCACCAGACCACAGATCAGCTGACCGGTCTTGTAGGAGCTTTTGTCGGCCATCCAGCCAATAGGCAGTTGCAGCACGGTGCCGCCAATGCCGAAGACCGAAATCAACAACGTCGCCGCCGTCAGTACATAGCCCGCCGAGAGACTGTAGGCGCCGAGGAAGGACACCGATGAAGTCTCCGAGAACCCGGCGATAAACGCACCGCACAACGCCACCGGGATCACGCTGAACAGCTTCCCGTGGTGTTTCTCCACCGGCGTTTTTGGCCGCGAGTCATGCGCCTTCAAGCTCAGTGCCAGCCCGCCAGACAGCAGCACGATGGCGGCGCAAGCGTAATAGGGAATCCCACTGTCGACGCCGAACACCACCAGCAGCAATGGCCCGACGGCAATCCCCAGGCCCATCAGGGTTTCATGCACGCCAATGGCGCGGCCGCGCTCGCTGTCGGTGGCCACGGAGACGATCCAGGTATCACAGGCGATCCAGCGCAGAATCAACCCGATACCCAGCACAAAGTTCAGGGCGAACAGCAGCACCAGTGAATGGGTCAGCGTCATGCCGATCAACCCCAACACGGTCAGCACGACACTGAGAAGATTGGCCTTGACCAACCCCAGGTGCCCCAGCAACCGCGGGACGACCTTGTACAGCAGCAGGATCGCGACCCACGAGGCACTGACAATCACCCCGATTTTCGCCGGGTCCACGCCCTTCTGCTCCAGGGACAACGACAGCAACGGCGTGATGGTGCCGATTTGCACGATCTGGGACAGCACCGACAGGGTGTTGATGCGGGTCAGGGCCAGCCAGCGTTGCCTGTCGCTGTAAGCAATATCGTCCATGACGTTACCGACCGTTATTCAGAGCCTCCAGAATCTCAGCTCTCAGCGCTCGGGCGCAACCATCTTGAACTTGATGACAATCCCATTGGACACCACGCTGTCCGCCCACTCCCCCGCGCCGATCTTGAAGTCGTCGCGCTTGAGCACGAATTCACCGTCGAACACGCCAATGCCGCTCTGCTCCTTGAGCGCCACCTTGACCTCCACCGGCCGGGTCTGGCCCTTGAGGGTCAGGTTGCCGCTGAACAGGTAGCGGTTGCCGCCCAGGTCAGTGATGTGGGTCGAGGTGAAGGTGCCCACTGGATAAGTCGTCATGTCGAACCAGCCGGGCTTGGGCAGTTCGGTGTTGGCGTCGTCGCTGCCGGCATTGATGCTCGGCAGCTGGATGGTCAGTACGGTGCTGGCGGCGGCCGGGTTTTGCGTGTCGAAATTCAGGGTCGCCGAATAGCTGCCAAACGTGCCGTACACCTGCTGGCCCATCTGGTCATAGGTGAAGCTGAGGGTGCTGGCCGCCGGATTCACGTCGGTGTATTCCACGGCATACGCGTTGGACAAGGTGCCGAGGGTAAGGAGGGCCGCTAGCAATCGAGGTTTCATGGGATTCTCAACCGGGAATGAACACGCTGTGCACTGCTAACAGCGTAGGTGCTGGATTTATTCACGTGCCTGGCATTAGGCTCGTGCCTCGACGGAACTCAAACAACAAGGAGCCACGATGCCCGCGCTTTCCCTGCAAGACACCACCGCCCCCGAAGGCGTCTGTTATGGCTGCGGCAGCCGCAACCCCCACGGGCTGCACATCAAAAGCCGCTGGGACGCCGACGGCATCCACGTGATCGCCGAGCACCAGCCCGACGCCCGATACTGCGGCTGGCCAGACCTGGTCTATGGCGGCTTGATCGCGATGCTGGTGGACTGTCACTCGAACTGGACCGCCATGGCCTACCACTACCGGGCCGAGCAACGCGAACCCGGCAGCCTGCCGCGTATCGACTGCGTGACCGGCAACCTGGGAATCAAATTCATCAAACCGACACCGATGGGCGTACCGCTGACCTTGCGCGCAAAAGTCGAAGGTGACGTGGGGCGCAAAACCCGCGTGGTGTGCGAGGTGTACGCCGATGGCGTGCTGACGGCGATTGGCGATTCGGTCTTCGTGCGGGTCGACACCGGGCGGTTGGCCGCCGCTGCCCATGGCCGGGAAGCCTGATACTGGTCTACATTCAGTCCCACCGCTAATCGAGGACGCTACCGATGACTCGTCTGACCGCCAAAGATTTCGCCCCTGAACTGCTGGAGCTTTACGACGGCTACGCCCACGGCAAGATCAACCGCCGGGAGTTTCTCGACCGCGCGGCGCTGTTCACCTTTGGCGGGCTGACGGCCTCGGCCCTGCTCGCCGCCCTGAGCCCCAACTACGCCCTGGCTGAACAGGTGAAATTCACCGACCCGGAGATCGTCGCCGAGTACATCACCTACCCGTCGCCCAAGGGCAACGGCACGGTGCGCGGCTACCTGGTGCGCCCGGCCAAGGCCAGCGGCAAGGTGCCGGCGGTGGTGGTGGTGCATGAGAACCGTGGGTTGAACCCGTATATCGAAGACGTCGCCCGTCGGTTGGCCAAGGCCGGTTTTATTGCCCTGGCACCGGATGGCTTGACCTCCGTGGGCGGCTATCCCGGCAACGATGAGAAAGGTGTGGAGCTGCAACAGAAAGTCGATCCAGAGAAGCTGATGAACGACTTTTTCGCGGCCATCGAATGGTTGATGCACCACGATGCAAGCACCGGCAAGGTGGGGATCACCGGGTTCTGTTATGGCGGCGGCGTGACCAATGCGGCGGCGGTAGCGTATCCGGAGTTGGGTGCGGCAGTGTCGTTTTATGGGCGCCAGCCGGAAGCCAAGGACGTGCCACGGATCAAGGCGCCGATCATGTTGCATTACGGTGAGCTGGATACACGGATCAATGAGGGCTGGCCGGCGTATGAGAAGGCGTTGAAGGCTGCGGGCACGACGTATGAGGCGTTTATCTACAAGGGCGCCAATCATGGCTTTCACAACGATTCGACGCCGAGGTATGACGAAGCGGCAGCGAATCTGGCGTGGGAGCGGACCTTAGGTTGGTTCAAAAAATACCTGGCCTGATGCCAACCTCATTGTAGGAGCGAGCTTGCTCGCGAAGAACGTCAACGATAACGCAGCGCATCTGGTTTATCGCAGCGCTCTCGGGTTTTTCGCGAGCAAGCTCGCTCCTACAGTGGGATCGTCATCAGTGCTCCAACGCATACTGCCGGCAGTGGTTGAGGTACCCTTCCTCATGGTTCCCCACCAATTGCACCACACTGGTCCACAACCACGACGGCGCATCCAGCTGCTTCGACCGGTTCTCCTGCAACACCGCCATCCAGTCCTTGCGCGTATCCCGGCCCATCTGCCGTGCATGCGCCACGCCGACCACTCGCGCCAGGTACCCGGCCGCGTGCATCGCATCAATCTCGCTAAACTCGTCCAGTTCGAGCTTCATGTCCTGGGGCAGCAACTCGCGGATAAAAAAACCGTGATCCAGAAACCGCGTCGCCAGCATCCGCTCCCCCAACGCCGGTGACAGGTGCCTGGCGCCCTCCACCACTCGCCGACCATTGTCCCGGGGCATCTTCGCCCGTGCCGCGCGCGGTGCCGCAGCACCCACCGCTTGCTTGATATCGAGCAGGCAGTATTCCTGATCGTCCTGGTTCCCTACCCCCAACAACACCGCATACCGCAACAACCCAAGGGAGCTGCAACCCTTGACCCAGTAAGCGGAATCCAGCAGCTCGACCTGGTCATCGTTGGACCGGCCTTTAAGCGACGTCACCAGCCGGTGGATCTCATCCGAGGCGCACAACGTTTCAAGGGCCGACTTTTCCGCCCGCGACAACGACCAGAAATGCTTGCCCATCGGAATCGTCGGCCGGGTGTTTTCGATACGTTCGCGGGCCAGGTTCTTCCAGGTGCGTTCCACCGCACTGCGCATCCCGGCCTTGACCTGGGATGGACGCGGCGGTGCCTCGTCGGGCTTGTCCTTAAACGCCTGCGCGTAGCCCACCATCATCTCTTCAAGCATGCGGGCGGTGGTCACCCCCGGCAGGTCCGAACCCCGGGCAGCGGTGGCCAGGGATAGCGCCAGGCGCACCAGGTCATGGGTCGGGTTGCCGATCACCGCCTGGTCAAGGTCGCGGATATGCATGTCGATCCGGCCCTTGGTATCGCCCGTAGGCCCGAGGTTGCCGGCGTGGCAGTCACCGCAGATCCAGATCGCCGGCCCGTGGGGCAAGCGCCGGCCGCGCTGGCTGTGCAGCCACTCATAAAACTGAACCGTACTGCCCCGCACGTATGCATGGGCGGAGCGCGCCATCTTCAGGTTGCGCAGTTGCGTGAGGTGGGGCATTCGTGAAGAGGGACGCGGCGTTTTCATAGAGGTACTCGTCGTGGAGATACGGTAGAGGCCGGGCCGCGACAAATGTTTCAATTTGTTTCAGCAGTTTCTATCAGGTGGAGTTTTCCGAACTGTGGGTGGGTGCGCCCAACGGTAATCCCTGCACGACCTGTCCTGACTAACGCCGGCTGCTCGCCACTTCGCGCAACCAGGCCTTGAACGCCAGCATCGCCGGTGTCTCGGCTCGCGACTGCAAGCGCGTCAGCCAATAACTGCCGGTGGTGATGCCCACCTCGAACGGCTGGCGAATCACATCCGTCGCCAACTGCCGGCTGAACATCATCGCCGGTGCCAGGGCCACGCCCGCCCCTTGCAGCGCGGCTTCCATCATCGCCAGGGATGAATCAAACACAATGCTGCGCGGCACCAGCGTATCGGCTGGCAAGCCGGCGGCCTGGAACCATTGCGTCCACTCATCCGCGCGGTAGGAGCGCAGCAACGTGTGCTTCAACAGGTCCGCCGGCGTCTGCAATTGCCGGGCGAGTTGCGGCACGCACAACACCGTCAGCGGCGCCTCCAGCAATTGGCACGCCTCGGTGCCGTGCCACGCGCCGGCACCAAACCGAATCGCGTAATCCAGCCCTTCTGCAGCCACATCGACGCGGTTGTTGTTGGTGGACAGGCGCAAGTCGATAAACGGGTAGCGCGCCTGGAAGTCCGCAAGCCGCGGCAACAGCCAGCCCACCGCAAAGGTGCCCACCGCGCCCACCGTCAAGACTTCGCGGTAATGCCCAGCTTCAAACTGGCCTAAGGTTTGAGCAATCCGGTCGAAGGATTCGCGCAGTACCGGCAGCAAGGTCTCGCCTTCGCTGGTGAGCATCAGGCCTCGAGGCAGGCGTTTGAACAGCGTGACATTGAGTTGCGCCTCCAGGCTTTTCACCTGGTGACTGACCGCCGCCTGGGTGACGCACAATTCAATCGCCGCCCGGGTAAAACTCAAATGCCGCGCAGACGCTTCGAAAGCCCGCAGTGCGTTGAGAGGCAAATGGGAACGGAGCATGGTTTGACCCTAATTTTTCTAATGGCTGTTGCGAGATATCATCGTTTGCCGTCGGATCACAAACTGCCTAAATTTGCGGCGCCTGCGCAGGCAACGGTATTCACCCGATCACTTCATGGAAGTCACGTCATCATGTATTCATCCATTTTCCCAACCGTGCGCAACACCACGATATTCGCCCTATTGCTCGGCGCCGGCAACTGCATGGCCGCCACCGATATTCGCCAGGTGGTCGACAGTACCGTCGAACCCCTGATGCAGCAACAGGACATCGCGGGGCTGTCGGTCGCGGTGATACGGAACGGCAAGGCGCAATACTTTAACTACGGCGTTGCCAACAAGGAGAGCAAGCAGCCCGTCACCGAAAACACCCTGTTTGAAATCGGCTCGGTGAGCAAAACCTTCACCGCGACCCTCGCAGGCTATGCCCTGGCCAACGGCAAGCTGAAACTGTCAGACCCGGCCAGCCAATACCTGCCGGCATTGCGCGGCGACACGTTTGACCACATCAGCCTGCTCAACCTCGGTACCTACACCGCAGGCGGCCTGCCACTGCAATTCCCCGATGAGTCCGACACCACCGGCAAGATGATCAGCTACTACCAGCACTGGAAACCGGCTTTCGCACCCGGCACCCAGCGCCTCTACTCCAACCCGAGTATCGGCCTGTTCGGCCACCTGGCGGCGCAAAGCCTGGGCCAGCCGTTTAACCGCGTGATGGAGCAGACCGTGCTGCCGAAACTCGGCCTCAAGCACACCTTTATCAGCGTGCCCAAGGCGCAAATGAACCTGTACGCCCAGGGTTACGACAAGGCCGGCAAACCGGTGCGCGTCAGTCCTGGCGCCCTGGACGCCGAGGCTTACGGCATCAAGACCAGCACCTCGGACCTGATTCACTACGTTGAAGTGAACATGCACCCGGCGAAGCTGGAAAAGCCGCTGCAACAGGCGATTGCCGCGACCCACACCGGCTACTACACGGTGGATGGCATGACCCAGGGCCTCGGCTGGGAGATGTACCCCTACCCGATCAAACTGGATGTCCTGGTGGAAGGCAACTCGACACAAATGGCCATGGAGCCCCACAAGGTCAATTGGCTGACACCACCGCAGGCACCCCACGCCGACACGCTGGTGAACAAGACCGGCTCGACCGGTGGCTTTGGGGCGTACGTGGCTTATGTGCCGAGTAAAGACTTGGGGGTGGTGATCCTGGCGAACAAAAACTACCCGAATGCCGAACGGGTGAAAGTGGCCCATGCGATCCTGAGCGCGATGGACCAATAGCGTCTCCCCTGTAGGAGCGAGCTTGCTCGCGAAAAACCGTCAGGCGACGCGTTCATTCAGGATGCACGCGTCATCGTTGACGACCATCGCGAGCAAGCTCGCTCCTACAGCAAGCCACAGGTGCTTACATCCCCAACCAGTGCGGCAAGGCCAGGGAGATGAACGGCAGGTAGGTCACCATGATCAGGAACACCAGCAAAATCATCAGCCACGGCAACGCCGCGCGAATGGTCTGCCCCAGGGTCAGCCCGGTCACCGCCGAGGTCACAAACAGGTTCAGCCCCACCGGTGGATGCACCAGGCCAATCTCCATGTTGACCACCATCACAATCCCCAGGTGAATCGGGTCGATCCCCAGCTTCATCGCAATCGGGAAAAAGATCGGCGCCAGGATCAGCACAATCGCCGACGGCTCCATAAAGCTGCCCGCCACCAACAACACCACGTTGACCATGATCAAAAAGCCAATCGGCGTCAGGCCTTCAGAGATCACCCACGCGGTGATTTCCTGGGGGATTTGCTC
Source organism: Pseudomonas sp. 32A (assembly GCF_052682255.1). Lineage (NCBI taxonomy): Bacteria > Pseudomonadati > Pseudomonadota > Gammaproteobacteria > Pseudomonadales > Pseudomonadaceae > Pseudomonas > Pseudomonas sp. 32A. Next base: position 6,700,420 of record NZ_JBQYLY010000001.1, read on the forward strand.
TGTGGTCAGCACGTGGGCGAAGAGCATGGCGTTGGCGATGATAAACATCAGCATGATCGCCAGGCGCCCGGACTCCAGCAGCACCTTGGGGCAATCCTTGATCTTCATGTCCTTGTAGACAAACAGCGCGACAAACGCCGAGTACACCGCCGCCACCGCCGCCGCTTCGGTCGGGGTGAACATGCCGCTGTAGATGCCGCCAAGGATGATCACCAATAGCAACAAGCCCCAGAATGCCCGGCGGGCGCAGGTCAGCCACTCGCGAAAGGTCGCCCGTGGCTGGGCCGGCAGCTTCTTGATGCGCGCGACGATGTAGATCGCGACCATCAACATCAAGCCCAGCAGCAGCCCCGGGATCACCCCGGCCATAAACAGCTTGCCCACCGAGGTTTCAGTCGCCGCCGAGTACACCACCATCACAATCGATGGCGGAATCAGGATGCCCAGGGTACCGGCGTTGCAGATGATCCCGGCGCCGAATTCCTTCGGATAGCCCGAGCGCACCATGCCTGCCACAGCAATCGAACCCACCGCCGCCACGGTTGCAGGCGATGAGCCCGACAGCGCGGCAAACAGCATGCACGCCAACACCGCCGCAATCGCCAGCCCGCCCCGGATATGCCCGACGCAGGCGTTGGCAAAGTCGATCAACCGTTGCGCCACGCCGCCGGTGGTCATGAACGCACCCGACAACAGGAAGAACGGAATCGCCAGGAAGGTGTAGGCGTCCGAGGTTTCAAACAGCTTGATCGCCAGGGAACTCACCGAGTCCGGGCTGAACATCAGGATCGACACCGCGCCCGACAACCCCAGGGAAATCGCGATGGGCACACCGAGGAACATGAACACAAACAGCAGCAAAAACAGACACAGAACGGCCATCAGTGACGCTCCTCATGGCTGCCAGCCAACTTGCTGGCTTCACCGGCTTCGTCGGCCAGGCCCAGCCCGGTTTGGCGGTGGGTGAAGATGCGGTAGAAGATTTCCAGGTAGCGGATGAACACCAGGGCAAAACCGATGGGCACGATCACCACGATGTCGTCGACATCGATGCCGAACTTGTCGAGGTCTTCGGCGCCGATGTGCGCCGTCGTCACCGCGCTCAGCCACTTGTAGCTGGCGATCATGAACAACCCGGCGTAGGCCAGGCAGCACAGGCAGGCAAGCATGCCCAGCAGGCGCTGCACACGGCGCGGGGTCAGCTTGACCAGGGCATCCACGCCGAGGTGGCCGGCGGTGCGTACGCCGTAGGAAATGCCGAAGAAAATCAGCCAGCCGAACATGGCCTTGGTCAGCGCCACGCTCCAGGTCATGTCCTGGGCCCAGCCCATGGTGTGATCACCCAGGGCGTTGAAGAAACCGCTGCTCCACGCCCACTTATCAGCGAGGGCAAAGAACAGGGTGTAGATGTTGTTGAGCATGACGTAGACAAAAGTCACCAGGGTCATGGCGGCCAGCAGGATGGCGATAAAGCCTTCCTCCAGGTGCTCCCAGACGCGCCTTAGCGTTTGCATGGCAAAACCTCGCGAAGCGGAGATAGGTATGTGCAAGGCTTGGAGGCGGGAACCGGATCAAACTGTGGGAGCGGGCTTGCTCGCGAAGGCGGTGTGTCAGTCACCGAATGCATCAGCTGAAAGACTGCATTCGCGAGCAAGCCCGCTCCCGCATTTGATCTCGGTGCTCTCCAAATTACGGGTTCGACGCGTCGGCCGCCTTGATCAGGTCGGCACCGATTTCACCTTCGAACTTCTGCCACACCGGGCGCATGGCTTCGCGCCACAGCTGGCGTTGCTCGGGCGTCAGTTCGATGATTTCGCTGGTCTTGGCGTCGATGATCTTCTGCTTGGCCGACTGGTTCAGCGCTTCGGCCTGCTTGTTCACCTCGACGGTGACTTCAACCATGATCTGGTCGAGGGTGGTGCGCACATCCGGCGGCAGGCCGTTCCAGAACTTGGCGTTGGTGATCACCATGTAGTCGATCAGGCCATGGTTGGACTCGGTGAAGTACTTCTGCACTTCGTTGACCTTCTGGCTTTCATAGTTCGACCAGGTGTTCTCGGTGCCGTTGACGGTGCCGGTCTGCAAGCCCTGGTACACCTCGGCGAAGCTCATCTTGCGCGGGTTGGCGCGGATCGCCTTGAACTGCTCTTCCAGCACGCTGGAGGCCTGCACGCGGAACTTCAGGCCACGGGCATCCTTGGGCTCACGCAATGCCTTGTTCGCCGACAACTGCTTGAGGCCGTTGTGCCAATAGGCCAGGCCGAGAATGTTCTTGTCTTGCATTGAAGTCAGCAGCGCCTTGCCCTGGGCCGCCTGGAAGCGGTCGACCGCCGCCAGGTCGTTGAACAGGAATGGCAGGTCGTAAATCTGTACTTGTTTGGTGTACTGCTCAAACTTGGCCAGGGATGGCGCCAGCATCTGCACGTCCCCCAGCAGCAGCGCTTCCATTTCCTTGCCGTCGCCGAACAGCGAGGAGTTGGGGTACACCTCGACCTTCACCCGGCCGGGCAGGCGTTCTTCAGCGAGCTTCTTGAACAGCAACGCGCCCTGGCCTTTAGGGGTATTTTCCGCGACGACGTGGGCAAACTTGATCACGATGGGGTCGGCCGCCTGGGCCAGGCCCGCAGCAAACAAGGTGGCGGCGCAGAGCAGCGCCCGAGAAAGCTTGAGCATGGAAAATCACCTTCTTATTGTTGTGTTATAGGGCAAGGTGCCTGATGTCACGCGTATAGAGAATTTCGAATTTTAGATACCTGCGTTCGGCGTGGACGAACGCCGACATCGCAAACAACGGAGATCCAATGTGGGAGCTGGCTTGCCTGCGATAGCGGCGTGTCAGGCAACACATCCTTGGCTGAAGCACCGCTATCGCAGGCAAGCCAGCTCCCACACTTTAGAGTTGTGCAGCCAGCAATCTTTGGGCCCGCAGCAGCACCGGTGCATCCACCATTTGCCCATCCAGTTGATAGGCCCCGGCCCCATGGGCACCGGCTTCCACCACCCGTTTGGCCCACGCCAAATCTTCGGCGCTGGGGGCCAACGCCTGGTGAATCACCGCCACTTGCCTGGGATGGATACACAGGGCGCCGGCAAAGCCCATTTCATAGGCATGCCGAATCGCGCGGCGCAGGCCTTCAGGGTCGTCGATGGCCGGGTGCACGCCGTCCAGTGGCGCCACCAGCCCGGCAGCGCGGGAATGCACGATCAAGGCAAGGCGGGCCTGGTCCAGGGCAAATTGCGCGGCAGGGGAGCCGCTGCTCAGGTTCAAGTCCAGCGCCAGGTCCAGGCCGCCGAATGACAAGCGCTGCACCAACGGTGCATGAGCGATTTCCGCCACCGCCAGCAAGCCCCGCGCATTTTCGATAATCGGCCAGATGGCCTTGCCCGTTGCCGCCACCACCGCCACCTGGGCCGCGCTTTCAACCTTGGGCAGCAACACCCCCGCCACCCCGGCATGGGCCTGACAGAACGCCACATCGGCAAAGTGCTCGGGGTGCTCCGGCGCATTGATCCGCACCCACACCCGCGCATCCGGCGTTGCCTGCAAAAACACCCCGAGGTTGTCCCGGGCCTGGCGCTTGAGCGGCTCTTCCACCGCGTCTTCAAAATCCACAATCACCGCATCGGCGCCACTGGCCAAGGCCTTGGCAAAACGTTCCGGCCGGCTGCCCGGTACGAACAGCGCAGAGCGCACAAGAGAAGTTGGCATCGCTCAATTCCTTATCAGATAACGCCGCGTGCACGCAGGCTGTCGATGGCTTCAGCGGAGTAACCCAGCTGGTCCAGAATTCCCTGGCTGTGCTGCCCCAGCCCCGGCACTGCGTCCATGCGCGGGGTAAACGCGGCATTGCGCGCCGGTGGCAGCAACGACGGCAACTTGCCCGCCGGGCTGTCGACTTCCCGCCAGCTGTCCCGGGCCTTGAGCTGCGGGTGGTCCCACACGCCTTGCATATCGTTGACCCGGGCGCTGGCGATTTGCGCGTCTTCCAGGCGCTGAATCACGCCCTCGGCACTCATCTGCGCGAAGCGGTCGACGATGATCTGGCGCAGCACGTCGCGGTTTTCCGAGCGCTTGAAGTTGGCCGAGAAACGCTCGTCGGTGGCCAGCTCCGGCGTGAGCAGCACCTTGTCGCAAAACGCCGCCCACTCCCGTTCGTTCTGCAAACCGAGCATCACCGTGCCGCCGTCGCCGGTGGGAAACGGACCGTAGGGGTAAATCGTCGAATGCGCCGCACCCGCGCGCGGTGGCTGGGGCGCGCCGTCGAAGGCGTAATACATTGGGTAGCCCATCCACTCCACCAGGCTTTCCAGCATGCTGACGTCGATGCGACTGCCCTGCCCGGTTTTGCCCCGCAGCAGCAGCGCCGAGAGGATGCCGCTGTAGGCGTACATCCCGGCGGAAATATCGGCGATGGAACAGCCGGCCTTGGCCATCTGGTCCTCACCCGGGCCGCCGGTGACCGAGAGGAAGCCGCCTTCACTCTGGATCAGCAGGTCGTAGGCTTTCTTTTTCTCGTAAGGTCCGCCTTCGCCATAGCCAGAGATGTCGCAGACGATCAGGCGCGGGAAGCGCTCATGCAGTGCCTCAAATGACAGCCCCATGCGCGCCGCAGCGCCCGGTGCCAGGTTCTGCACCAGCACATCGGCGTCGGCCAGCAGGGTTTCCAGGATATCCCCGGCATCGTCGTGCTTGAGGTCCAGGGTCAGGCTTTCCTTGGAGCGGTTGGTCCATACGAAATGCGAGGCCAGGCCGCGCACGCGCTCGTCGTAGCCTCGGGCAAAGTCACCGGCGCCCGGGCGTTCGATCTTGATCACACGGGCGCCCAGGTCAGCCAACTGGCGGGTGCAGAACGGTGCGGCAATCGCGTGTTCCAGGCTGACGACGGTGATGCCGTCCAACGGTCGTTGATTAGCAGTCATGACGATTCCTTAAAGCCAGTGAGCCAGGGACGTGGCGTTGCGCAGGTCCCAGACCTTTTCGATCAGCCCGGTGGTTTGCGCGGGCGTGCGGGCGCCGCTGAATTGAGTCAAGCGCTGGAATTTGTCGGCCAGCTCGGCACGGTTCAGGGTGTTGCCGGGATCGCCCTTGGGCTCGTCGATGGCGCCATGCAGCACGCGACCGTCGACCGTGGTGACAATCACCCGGCCCAGCCAGCGCTGCGGATAGGCCCCGTCGACCTCGGCGTCGAGGGTCATGCTGACCTTGTCGCGAAATGCCGATACGTCTGCGTCGTTGAGCGCCAGCTCGTGAAACTCGGTCAGCCCGGCCTTGCCGTGCACGGCAATCAACCCCAGCACGGTGCCCATGGAAAACTTGGCCTGGTGCACGGTCTGCGGCCGCGTTACCCGGCCCAATACGTCGATGGCGCCTTGGTGAACGTGGGTGTCCACGCGGGTGATGTGCTCATGCCCGAGGCTTTCGCGCTGCATCAGGTCCAGCAGCGCATCGGCCGCTGGATGAGTGTGGCGGCACGAAGCGTGGAACTTGAACGAGGTTTCCAGCAGCGCCCAGCGGCTGCCGAGGCGATCCGAGAGTTTGCTGGGGTCTGCATCGGTGGACATGCCCGCCGCCATCCCCTGATCACCTTCCAGAATATTGCGCGCACCGGTCAGCCCATCCGCCGTCAAATACGCGGCCAACAAACCGTCGGCGGCCGCCTTGGCGGTGTGCAGTTGCTTGGAGTCGGCGGCATCCCGCAGGAACTCCCAAAGACCGGCCGCCTGAGTGCCGGCACTGCCCAGCAGATTGATGAATTGCTCATGATTGAAGTCGAGCAATTTACCCACCGCGACAGCCGCCGCGAGGGTGCCGACGGTGGCCGTGGTGTGGAAGATCCGGTAGTGGGAACGGCCCATGAATTCGCCGATGCGAATCCCGGCCTCGTAACCGGCCACCGAAGCCAGCAGCAGTTCGCGACCGGACTTTCCGAGGTCTTGCGCCGCCGCAAATGCAGCAGGAAACACCACGGTCGCCGGGTGCAAGACTGAGCTGTTGTGCAGGTCGTCCTGCTCCACCAGGTGCGACGACGCGCCGTTCACCAGCGCGGCGAAATAGGCACTGCTGCTGCCGCCGTTAACGATGATCTGCGCCGGGCCATTGGCCGGGCCCATCCTGCGGGCATAACGCTCGAACAGCGGGATCGGATGCGCGCCTTGGCTGGCCAGCGCCGAGGCGAGCCAGTCGAGGAACAGGTCTTCGGTGCGGGCGAGTACGTCGTCCGGCAATTGCTCGTAACTCAACTCCGCGAGGAAGCGGCACAGCGCTTGGGTGTGGCTCATGGTCGGGTCCTCAGAAGCTGCGTGGCAGCTCGAGCAAATGCTCGGCCACGTAGGACAGGATCAGGTTGGTAGAGATCGGCGCGACCTGATACAGACGGGTCTCGCGGAACTTGCGCTCCACGTCGTATTCACAGGCAAACCCGAAGCCGCCGTGGGTTTGCAGGCAGGCGTTGGCGGCTTCCCAGGACGCCTTGGCCGCCAGGTACTTGGCCATGTTCGCGCTGGCCCCGGCGTTGGCGCCGCTGTCGTATTCCTCACAGGCACGCCAGCGCATCAAGTCGGCCGCTTCGATCTCGATATGCGCTTCGGCAATCGGGAACTGCACGCCCTGGTTCTGCCCGATGGGCCGGCCAAACACCACCCGGTCACGGGCATAGGCGCTGGCTTTCTCGATAAACCAGCGGCCGTCGCCAATACACTCGGCGGCAATCAGGGTGCGTTCGGCGTTGAGTCCGTCGAGGATGTAGCGGAAGCCCTTGCCCTCCTCGCCAATCAGGCTGTCCAGCGGCAACTCCAGGTTGTCGAAGAACAGTTCGTTGGTCTCGTGGTTGACCATGTTGGCGATGGGCTGCACGGTCAGGCCGTTGCCGATGGCTTCCCGCAGGTCCACCAGGAAGATCGACATGCCTTCGGATTTTTTCTTCACCTCCGCCAGCGGCGTGGTGCGAGCCAGCAGGATCATCAGGTCGGAATGCTGCACCCGCGAGATCCAGACTTTCTGGCCGTTGATCACGTACTTGTCGCCGCGTTTGACGGCGGTGGTCTTGATCTTGGTGGTGTCAGTGCCGGTGGTGGGCTCGGTCACGGCCATCGATTGCAGGCGCAATTCGCCGCTGGCGAGCTTGGGCAGGTAGAAGCTTTTCTGCGCTTCGCTGCCGTGGCGCAGCAAGGTGAACATGTTGTACATCTGGCCATGGACGGTGCCGGAGTTGCCGCCGCAGCGGTTCACTTCTTCCAGGATCACCGAGGCTTCCGCCAATCCGAGGCCGGAGCCGCCGTATGCTTCGGGGATCATTGCCGACAGCCAGCCGGCGTCGGTCAAGGCCTTGACGAAGGCTTGCGGAAAGCCCTTTTCTTCATCGACCTTGCGCCAGTAGGCGGCGTCGAATTCGGCGCACAGTGCGCGGACGCCTTCGCGGATGGCATTCAGTTCTTCGTTGTCATTCGGGTTCATTAACGGCTCTCCGCCTGTTGTTCTTGGAGGTTTATTCGAAATGCAGTTCGGCGCGCTGGGCCACGCCGTCAGCGTTGCCCGCCCACAATTCGGCGACGCCCGGCGCAGTGATATGCCCGCCGACTTCAAAGGGTTGCGGGGCAATCAACGGCCGCACGCCGCGATAGGAAAAACGGCGCAACGTGGCCGCAGGATTTGCGCGGCAAAACGCGCGCAGGCTCAAGGTGGCGATCAGCGGACCGTGCACCACCAGCCCCGAATAACCTTCGGTGCCGGTGACATAGGGGTAGTCGTAGTGAATGCGGTGGCCGTTGAAGGTCACGGCGCTGTAGCGGAACAGCAAGGTTGGCGTCGGGTCGACCGCTTCGCGCCAGTCGCCTTCGGGTAATACATCACCACTGCCCTGCTTGGGCGGCGTGGGTTCGCGATAGACGATGTCCTGTTCCTCGCGGATGGCCAGGCGGCCGCCCTGGGAATAGTCGTGACGCACGGTGACGAAGAGCAGCGAGCCGGTGCGGCCGGTTTTTTCTTCCACTTGGGTGATGGTCGAAACGCGGGTGGCGGACTCACCGGCACGCAACCCGTGGAAAAACTCGATACGCCCGCCGGCCCACATGCGGTTGCGGTTATCTGCCGGTGGCAGGAACCCACCACGGGCTGGGTGGCCGTCACCGCCCAGGGCGGATTCGGGCAGCGGGTCCTGGAAAAAGCACCATTGCCACAACGGCGGAACCGCCTCGCCATCTGCGGGTACCGCCTCGCCGAAGGTGGCGGCGATGCGTTTGAGCAGGTTGTGGCTCAAGTGGTCGTGGGCTGTTTCGCTACGGCCGATCCAGTCTGTGGCGCTCATCAGGTGCATGTCCTCGGGCAGGGAATCTGAGCCGGATCATGCTGGGCCTTGGCCATTCTGAGAATTTGCATTTCAATAAAGCAGCGTTCGGCTATGCTGAACGCCATTGCCCATAAAAAGATCTCAAGAACCCGGATGATCAATGTGGGAGCTGGCTTGCCTGCGATAGCGCCCTGTCAGTCAACACTGCTTTGGTTGGCCCACCGCTATCGCAGGCAAGCCAGCTCCCACATGGGTCCTTCGTCGCTGCCCCGGAGCCTTGCATGCACTTCGATCTGGCTGACTTACGCCTGTTTATCCATATCGCCGAATCCCCCAGCCTGACCCAGGGCGCCAAGCGCGCGTTCCTCTCGCCGGCCGCCGCCAGTGCGCGGATCAAGGCCCTGGAAGGCCAGCTCGACACACGCCTGCTGTACCGCGACAGCCGTGGTGTGGAGATCACCCCGGCGGGCGAACGCCTGTTGCACCATGCGCGGTTGATCATGCGTCAGGTGGATTACCTGAAGAGTGAGTTCACCCAATACGGCATCGACTCGGCCGGGCATATCCGCATTTTTGCCAACACCACCGCCGTGACCGAGTTTCTCCCGGAAGTGCTGGCAGGCTTTCTTTCCGCGCGTCCTGGCGTCACCGTGGACCTTCAGGAGCGGCTGTCACGAGACATCGTGCGAGGCGTGCTCGACGGCACCAGCGACATGGGCATCATCGCCGGGCCCGTGGAAGCATCGGGGTTGCAGGTGCTGCATTTCAGCACCGACCACCTGGTGTTGACGGTACCCGTGGGGCATCCGCTGGCGGGCCAGCCTTCGGTGACACTGGAGCAAACCCTGGCCTACCAACATATCGGCTTGCATGACGGCAGCACGTTGCTGAGTTTCCTGCGTGAGCATGTGGAGCGGTTGGGCAAGCATCTGTCGTTGCGGATCCAGATGTCGAGTTTCGAGGCGATCTGCCGGATGGTCGAGGCTGGCGTCGGGATCGGCATCATTCCTGAATCGGCCGCAGTGCGGCACAGCCGGACCATGCAGTTGGTGACGGTGAAACTGGATGAGGTTTGGGCGGTACGCGAGCGCAGTATTCTGGTGCGGGAGCTGGAGGCGTTGCCCGGCACCATTCGCGCGTTGATAGCCACGTTGATGCCGGAGACGGTCAGTTAAGGGTGATGTTGCGCTGGCTGCCATTGGCAACGTTGATATGGGACAGGCGGCCTTGTTCATCGAACAGCAGCCAGTCATCGCCCTGTTGACGCACATTGGCGTCATCGAGCGGCCACGTCCAAGTGGCGCAAAGACGGTCGCTGGCGCGGTGAATCATATGCCAACGGCTCTGGTTCTCAGCGAGGGCATAACGGAACAGCAGCCACTCGGGCTCCAGATGGGCGCTTACCGGGTATTCCTCGATCAGTTCGGCCGAGGCGCCCGGCAAACGATAGCCCCGGTGATTACCGGCAACGTTGACCACCAGAATCAGTTCCTCGGCGTACAGGTCCTTGATCCAGCACTCGGTGATCATGCTGACCGCGCAAAGCAACTGGTTGTGGTCCGGATTGATTGCCGGCACCACCTCGCGCCCCATCAGGCGCCGCTCCGGCAACCGGTAATGCCAGCGCTCGATGCCCACCCCCGGCACCGAAAAAAGCCATAAGTATTCGTTGCACTCATCGCTCTGCAGTCGGTAGACCCGGCCAGGCAGATCACTCACGTGCCATAGGGTGGCAAACCCTCGATCAACATCCACCACCCGCATCTGTTTCTCACGGCCGATACTCCAGGCGGTGCCATCGAAGACTTTGGCAAACACGTCCACCACCAGCACCCCAAGGTCCGTGGCGGTACGATTGACCAGGTCCAACTTGCTGATCCGCCAGGCGTCATTACGCCGAATCAGCACCAGCGCCACCTGCCGGCCGTGGGCCAGGACAATCTCCTGCGCCGGCACGGCGAAGTGGAACAGCGTGTTGCCAAACTCATCAATTACCACCGCCCCGGCTTCCCCGAGGGCCAACAGATAGCGGTGATCTTCAAGCGCAACCGCGTCGTGGATCCCTCGATTGCCTCGGGCTGGCACCCACCACTCCTGGGTCTTGCCCGCCTGGCTCAGGGGAACGACGGCAGAACGCTTCAATGCCTGGCCGGGCAGGTCCGTCAAGAGCAGTTTGTCCTTGCTCATTTTCACCAGCGCCTGCAACTGCTGGTGGGTCAAGCCACCCTCGCCACTGAGCTGGTCTGCCACGATCGCATGCACCGTCGCCCCTGTGAGCCAGGCCAGCGCACCCGCCTCGGCCTTATGGGCCAACAGCGCTTGGGCAAGGGCCGCACGTTCACGGCCGCGCTGCGGGTCATTGCGCAATTGCTCGACCCAGGCCCCGTAGGCATGCAGCGTCTCAGGCAGCAGGATGGCGCGCTTGACCAGTGCATCAATCGCCAGCCGCCCACCTGCTGCTTCGGCATTCAGCAGCCATTGCGCCGCTCGCCCACGCTCGGCAGGCAAACTCCAGATCACGTCCACGGCTTGCAGCCACAGGCCTTTTTCGGTCAGCGATTGCGCCCATTCAAGACGCAAGCGGTTGGCGCTTTCAGGCGACTTGGCCTGGAGTGCCAACACCGCTTCACCGAATGCGTTATCCCGGCGCGCTACCGACAATGCCTGCTCCCACTGCTCGGCCAGGCACAGCAAGCGCACGATCACGGCAGCGGGCATGTCCCAGGCAAGGGCAAGGTCGGCGGCCTGCTGATAGCGACCGTGTTTTTCCAGGTAATCAAGCGCTTCCTGGCGCACTTTCAGCAATTCCGCCAGCACAAACACCGCTTCCTCGATGCGCCCTTCACGGTCCAGTCGTGTGAAAGTCTGGCGGTAGATCTGCCGCAAGTGGGCCTCCAGGCCCTCCTCGAACAGCATCGCGCGCCGGGGCCCGCTTTGCTCGCTCAGGCGCAGGTCCTGCCGGCGCTCGGGGGTGCCGAACATCTGCTCGCTACTGCCCTGCTCGCCACCCAGCGGGATGGCGTGGCGCAGGGCCTCGGCAAAGTCGCCGTCTTCGAACATCTCCAGCATGCGTTGCATATAGGCGGCCTGACGCTTGCCATACAACGCCGAAAGCTTTGAATGCTGGGTCAGGCGGGTCAACCAGCGGCGCCAGGCGGCAGGTTTGTGCCCCACCGGCGTGGCACGCGGTGCGATACCTTGGGCCGCTTTTGCTGGGGGCGGCGCCGCCACGCCAGGCGAGCCACGACGCAAAAACTTGTTCAAGCCCATCAGCAGCGCGGTAAACACAATCGCGCCCACCAGCGTGCCCAGGATCACCCCGCTGAAGTCCTCACGAACGGGGGGCGGCAAAGGAGAGAAAGCCTGTTGCTTGCCATAACTGGCCATCCAGATCAGTGCCCCCACCAACGCGAAGGTGGCGCCGAGTTTCAAGGCGGGAAACGAGACAGGCTCCGCGGGTTTCCAGGGATTTTTGCCGGGAGCAGAAGCGCTGGCGGCAGGTTGTTTGGGAGCGGCGCGCTGACGGTCGATCAAGGCCTGCATGACCCCTTCCCGCTCCGGGCTGACCGAACCCAACGGCCCGCCGATGATGGTCCGCACGTCGGTGACCCGCGCCTCGAACACCGGCTCGGCCAAGGTTGCATTGCAGTCGTAGGTGTCGAGCAGCGTATAACCGCTGATATCGAGCCACTGCCCCGGCGACAGCCCCTCGGCATCGCGCAACAGCAAGGCCTGCACCTGACTGCCACGCACCAGCCACACATCCGCCGCCGGCAGGGTGTGCAATTCTTCCGGGGCCAGCAGCGCCGAACACAAACCAGCACCCTGGCGAATCAGCGGCCAACCCGCGAGGGTTTCGCATTGCACTGACAATGCAGTGCAAAAGCGCAACAAGTCACCCTCGGCAAACCGGTAGGCACCGGCACCTACCTGCCAGTGTTCGAGAATCAAGCGTTCGCGCGCTGACTCATCGAAGCGTTCACTGGAGAACCACAGCCCTTCAATCTGTTGGTGGCCGGCCAGTACCGGGCGGCGAATCAACGCCTCATTGCGCTCAAGCATGGCCGCCTTCCTTGGTGTGTTCGGGCTCTTTGTCGCATGTGACCTGCAGGCGCAAGTCACCCGACGCCACGTGATACACCAGCAGTTCGCGGGAGCTGGTGAGGACCGCAAGCAGACCACTCATGGGGCAAAAGCTGTACCGGGAAATAACATCCGAGGTGGTGAAAAGCAGTTTCTGCTGCCCGTTGCTGTAAAGGCCGATCGCGCGCTGGCCGGCGTTGACCAGCAGCAGTGACGGTTGATCCTTGCCCACGTCCAGCAGCAAGCCGATGGCTTTCCAGCCAGAGGCCAGGTCGATGTATTCCTTGATGACCGGCACAGTTTTCGGCGTGATCACCTGCCAGCTTTCATTCCCGCCCTTGGACGTGAGCAGCGCGCAGCCGCCGAAATGATGCCGCCACAACGAGTTGCCGGCGAACAGCACCTGGCTCACGCCTTCCGCCACACTCAACGCGTAACTCTCAATCCTGGCCTCATCTGCCGCCGCCGACTGGGCAAACAATCGCCCGCCGGCTTTACGGACATAGGCCAGGGTAAATTGATCGACCTTGGCCAGGCCCAACACGCCGGTGGCGAGCTCATGGGTCTGGCGCGGCTTTGAACGGTCCACCGCCTTCGCCCGGTCCGATTCCCAGTAAGCCAGCCGGCCCTGGCTATCGAGCAGGTAAACACGCTCGGCGTTAGGATTGCGCAGCCAGGCGACTGGCAGAAACGTCGCGGTACCCGGCGGCAGCAGCAGTTGCTCACGACTTGGTTTTTTTACCGGGGCCAGGCCGGGAATATTCCAGAAAGCCAAGGCCTCCTCGCTGCTCAACACCGCGCCGAGTTCGCGACTCAGGAAGGTCACCGCCAGCGCATGCTGATAAGAGGACCAGAGTTGAGTGCGTACACTCAAGGGCTTTTTCTGATTCGGCGACGGCAGCTTGATCACTGCCATCCCGGGCTGATCCAACAGACGCAAGGCCACATAGTTGCCGGCACCGGAAATCACCGGCGGCAACGTCAGGGCCACCCGAGGCACCTGCGCGTTGAGCACCGGCGCCTCTGTCGCTTCACCCTCGAAGCGGCCCTTGAGCAGTTGCAAGGCTTGGCGCTCATCCGGCGTCGGTAATTTCACCTGCCGTGTTCCCCCGGCCCGTAACTCAAACAACAGGCTTTGCCCGTCAAGACTGCGCTGCACATGGGCCCGGTGGGTGCAGCACACCGGTACAGCCTCAGGCAGGCGCTGGCCGACAAGCCAGCATTCGCCGACGGTCTGCGGCTGTTCGGCCATCCAGTCACGCCAGGCCTGCCCGTGCTGTTCACTGACCACTTCATAGGTCCGGGCGTTCAGCAGTTGCTTGAGGTTCGACGCAGCGCCCAGCTCATACAGCGCCGGTTCACGCTGCAGAATACCCCAGCGCAATTCGGCCCCAGCCTCCGCCGCGCGCCGCGCCAGCAGGATCAGCAAAGCCAGATGTACCAGGCGGGCCGCGCCCAACTGCAAGGGGCCCGCGTCGAACAGCACGACCATCAACCGATTGGCTTCCCGTGCCCGATACTGCGGCGCCAGGAACATATGCTCACCAACCGCCGCCCGACGCAGGAACTCATCGGGTACTTCCTCAGCCAACAACCACTCGCTGGACAGCAAGCGCTCATAGGGCCCACGACGTTGCAAATCCCCCAGCCCATCGGGTTCCGGCACACCGCCTTGTTGCCGGCCACGCAATGGGCCGAGCAGTGGATTGAGCCGGCCCAGCAGATCGGCGAACAGCGGCAAGTGCTCCGGGGCAAACCATTCCAGCCATTGGCTCCAGGGTTGCAGCGAGTCTGGCAGTTGCATCAGTGGCCCACCCAATAAGCGGCAATCCGCTGTAAATGTTCAGGCGTCAGCGGCAATTGGCGGTCCAGCGGAATCACCGCCTGGGGGCTGCGCCACACTAACAAGGGAGCACGTTTGAAACCCACGGCGAGTGCCTGGCCCAGCACATCCGCCGGCACGTCCGGTTCCCAACTGGTGGGCAACCACAACCCCGGCGCTCCGTCCTCGGGAGCGGCATATTCGACGCCGTCGACCCACGGCAAATCGTCGGCCACGCCAGACACCACCAACACCTGCGCATTGGCGGTGGCTTGCAGGCGCGCGGCCTGTTCGGCGGGGATCAGCAACAACCGCGCATGCAAGCGCCGCGCAGCCTCGCCCCAGGCTACGGCAGCACGCGGTTCAGCAGGCGAGCGGCGTGAGCGCCAGCCCCAGGTGTGAGCCGCAACCGTCATGCTGCGGGCGTCAGCAAATGGGTCAGTTTCTCCCGCGCCTGCTGCAGCGACTCAGGCATGGTCTGGCTATTGAAGTTGGCGTCGATCTCTCGCAGCAGGCTTTCCAGCATCGGGCTCGCCGGTGGTTCGCTGCGGTTCAGGTAGTCTTCAGCCGTTTCCAGCAGGCGATTGAGCCGCGACATCGGCTGCAAGGTCGCCTCCTCCACCGCGCTGAACAGATGGCTGTTGCTGGAAGCGGCGAACAGGTCCCGCAAGACCTCGCGGCCATGCTGCTGGGTTTCTTTGGTCGGCAACACATACAGCAACGGCCACACATCCGCTTCGCTGGCCTCAAGCCGGCCACCGAGCAAGGCCGCCGCCGCGATCAGGCGCTGGGATTTGACGATGCGCCGGTCCGACAACGCAATGCCGGCTTCCCGAAGGCGGCGAATCGCCTGGGCGAGTGCCGGGCGCACGAGGCTAAGGTCAACGTTTTTCAGCGCCTGGCCGAGGGTGTCCAGTTGAGTCAGCCCGAGTAACTGCTGGACCGGCCGCTGCTCGGACTGCCAACCACCGGCCAGCATGGCTTCCAGTTGGTTGTCTGGCACCGACTCGACAAACAGGTGCAGCAGGAAACGGTCACCGAAGGCCGCCAGCGCTTCGTCGTCCGGCAGACCGTTGGCGGCGCCTACACAGACGCGCAACGGGCAATGAATTTGCGTATGGCCACGGCGGAAGCGGCGTTCGTTGAGTACGCCCAACAAGGTGTTGAGGATCGCCGTAGAGCCCAGAAATACCTCATCGAGAAACACGATATCGGCTTCCGGCAGCATGCCGCTGACGTCGGTTTCGACGGTGCCTTCCCGGAGTTTTTTCAGGTCTACCGCGCCGAACAGTTCCGAGGGTTCGGTAAAGCGCCCGAGCAGGTACTCGAAATAGCGCCCGCCCATGGACTGCGCCACTCGCCGCACGACCGCACTTTTGGCGGTGCCGGGAGGACCGACGACGAGGATGTGTTCCTGGGCGACGGCGGCCAACACAATCAGCTCGGCCAATTGTTCACGCCCCACCAACCCTTCAGTCGCCGCGCGGACGGCATGGCGAATTTGTGCGGCAGCGCTCTGCAATGAAGCGATCATGGGTGTCTTCCCTGAAACCAAAGCGGGGAATCTTGCCTGAGGCTAAAGTATTAGCAAAGTATTGTTACATCATCGGGAGAAGGAGTTTTGCCATGCAACTCGACGGTTCCTGCCATTGCGGCGCGGTTACGTTCAGTCTTGAGAGTGCTCATCCCTACCCTTATCAGCGGTGTTATTGCTCGATTTGCCGCAAGACCCAAGGGGGTGGCGGGTATGCGATCAACCTTGGGGGGGATGCCAAGAGCCTCAAGGTGCGGGGGCGTAAGTTGATTTCGATATATCACGCGCGGATGAAAGGGCCGGGGGATAGCCGGGCGCATGCGAGTACGGCTGAGCGGCATTTCTGTTCGCGGTGTGGGTCGGGGTTGTGGTTGTTCAGTCCGGAGTGGCCGGAGTTGATTCATCCGTTTGCTTCGGCGATTGATACGCCGTTGCCGGTGCCGCCGGAGCATACGCATTTGATGTTGGGGTCGAAGGCGCCTTGGGTTGAGGTGAGTGTGCGGCTGGGGGATCTGGAGTTTGAGGAGTATCCGCAGGAATCGATTGCCCAGTGGCATGAGCGGTTGGGGCTGGGTTGATGGGGGTATATCCGTTATTTAGGTAACGGCGGCTTAGTTAACGAGGCGCCTAAGATCAAGATCAAGATCAAAAGCAAGAGCACAGCGGCCTACCGGCCGGCTTGAGTGTTGAAGAGCACAATCAAAAGCTAAAGCGGGCACGGTCCAAATGTGGGAGCGGGCTTGCTCGCGAAGGTCGTTAACGATGACGCGGGCATTCTGGATGAACGCGGCGCTCTCAGGCTTTTCGCGAGCAAGCCCGCTCCCACAGAAAAGCAGATCTGTTTTTGCTCTGGATCTTGCCTCTGCTTTTAACGCTCACAACGATGGCCGCGAGCGGGCGAGGTACCGAGTGGTTAAGCATGGACCTTTTGGTTGCTTGAGGTGCGTTTTGGTCATGCCCCCTGGAACAATCGCTCCATCTTGATGATCTCGATGGACACCGGGCTGTTACCCCGGCTGAAGGTACCCTCGCCAATCTTGCGAAAGCCGAACGCGGCATAGAATTTCTCGGCGGTGAGGGTCGCCTCCAGGTACGCCTTGGAATGGCCGGCAGCTTCGATCCGTTGCAGTGCTTCGAACAGCAATCGGGCACCCATCCCCTGCCCGGCGGCGTCACCCCGAACAAACAGTTTGCTGACTTCATGTCCGTCGATTTCCACGAAGCCCTGAAGCGTATCGGTGCAAGCCAGCCAGAAGTTTCCGGCGACGATCGCTTCGCGGTAGGTTTCGGGCGAGCGGCCGTCGAGCCACATGCTGATCTGGTCCGGGCCGTAGTCGGCGTTGCAGAGGGTTTCGACGGAGTTTTTATGCACCTGGAAAATGCCCTCGGCGTCTTCCAGACGGGCGGCGCGGATCAGCAGATTGTTCATTCCTTTGAGGTCCTGATTCGGATCAATGATCCCGGCCTTTATAGCTGACCCGCGTCATGCCAGCCACTCAAGACCCTTCATCTTGTGCGTTGACCATCCTTATCACACCCCATATAGTGTGCCCACAAACACAGACAACCACTACATAGTGTGCAAGAACGCTGAATACCGACCACACTGTGAGCTGTATTTCAATGCCTTGAAGCCTGCAAAACGCACATTTTTGAACACGCTGGGTGAATCGAAGCCCACGCCGTCAAACGGACCAGGAAGGAGCAATTCAATGCTGAGTTGGGATGAAGCAGATCAACCAGACACTGGCGACGTAGTCATCCGAGGCGCCAACGCCGGCCACGCCACCGAAGCCAACATGGATCGCCTCGACGGCGCCGGCGCTGCCGCTGCCCTTGAAGCGCGCAACGTGACCGCCAGCGACTCCGCTGCCATCGTGCGCGCCAAGGCCGCCCTCGACAAACTCGACGTCGCCGAAGGCCTAGCCGAGCTGGAAGGTTCCGCTGCCCGCGTCGCCGTAGACGAAAAGCGCATGATCAACTGCCGCGCCGACCTCAACCAACTCGTGCCTTTCAAGTACGATTGGGCCTGGCAGAAATACCTCGACGGCTGCGCCAACCACTGGATGCCGCAAGAGGTCAACATGACCGCCGACATCGCCCTGTGGAAAAACCCCGAAGGCCTGACCGACGACGAACGCCGCATCGTGATGCGCAACCTCGGCTTCTTCTCCACTGCGGATTCGTTAGTCGCGAACAACCTGGTACTGGCCGTGTACCGCCTGATCACCAACCCGGAGTGCCGCCAGTACATCCTGCGCCAGGCCTTCGAAGAAGCGATCCACACCCACGCCTATCAGTACTGCATCGAATCGCTGGCCATGGATGAAGGCGAGATCTTCAACATGTACCACGAGATTCCATCGGTCGCGAAGAAAGCGGCTTGGGGCTTGAAGTACACCCGTTCGATCTCCGATCCGAAGTTCGAAACCGGCACCGTCGAAACCGACAAAGAGCTGCTGCGTAACCTGGTCGCGTACTACTGCGTCCTGGAAGGCATCTTCTTCTACTGCGGCTTCACCCAGATCCTGTCCATGGGCCGTCGCAACAAAATGACCGGCGTGGCCGAGCAGTTCCAGTACATCCTGCGGGATGAGTCGATGCACCTGAACTTCGGCATCGATGTGATCAACCAGATCAAAATCGAAAACCCGCATTTGTGGGATGCCGAGATGAAGGAAGAAGCGACCCAGATGATCCTGCAAGGGACTCAGCTGGAGATCGAATACGCGCGTGACACCATGCCACGCGGCGTGTTGGGCATGAACGCGGCGATGATGGAGGACTACCTCAAGTTCATCGCGAACCGTCGTCTGTCGCAGATCGGTTTGAAAGAAGAATACCCAGGCACCACCAACCCGTTCCCTTGGATGAGCGAGATCATGGACTTGAAGAAAGAGAAGAATTTCTTTGAGACCCGTGTGATCGAGTACCAGACCGGCGGCGCGCTGAGCTGGGACTGACATCCATGGCCCATGGACCGCTGAACGGCGGCCCATGGGCAATGTTCAGTTCGAGACTTGCTCAAGAAATATCAGCTTCAACGGCTCGCTGAGCAAATCATCCGCCGTTGCGGCAAACCGCTGAAAGTACGGCGTCGCAAAATGCGCATCGAGTGCCGCCTGGTCCTTGAACGCTTCACGCATGTAGAACGTGCCGGGTTCGTCCCGCAGTTCAAACAACACATAGTCAAGGTTGCCGGGTTCCGTCCGCGTAGGCTCCACCAGCGATAACAAGCCTTCCTTGAGCGCCTGTTGCTTGCCGGGTTTGGCCTTGAGTACGGCGATGGAGATCAAGGGCTTTTGCATGGTGGTGGCTCCGGTTGGGAAACGTGTCGGATGCTGGCTGGAACATGCGGTGATCAATAACGCGCACAGCCATAGGGTCAGTGTTTTCATCGGAAACTCTCGAGGACGATCTTGCCCCGGGCCTTGCCGCTTTCGACCAAGGCATGGGCCCTGCGCATATTCGCGGCATTGATAGCGCCGAAATGCGCACCCAGGGTGGTTTGCAAGATGCCCTGGTCGATCAGTTGGGCAATTCGATTGAGCAGATGATGTTGCTTGACCATGTCCGGGGTTTCGAACAGCGAGCGAGTGAACATCAGCTCCCAGTGCAGGGATAAGGACTTGAGCTTGAGCGGCATCACATCAAGGCTGCGCGGATCATCGATCACCCCCAGGCGACCCTGCGGGCGCAGTACTTCGATCAATTGCGTCAGGTATTCCTCGGTATGCGTGAGGCTCGCCACATGACTGACCTCCCCGACACCCAGTGCCTGCAATTGCTTCAGCAGCGGCTGGCCGTGGTCGATCACATGGTGCGCGCCCATACGTTTGACCCAGTCGACGCTCTCCGGACGCGAGGCAGTGCCGATCACCGTCATATCCGTCAATGTGCGCGCGAGTTGCACCAACATCGAACCCACCCCGCCCGCAGCGCCGACCACCAACAGTGCATCACCGGCGACACCGCGCTCACTGACGCCCAAGCGATCAAACAACAATTCCCAGGCAGTGATCGAGGTCAGCGGCAGCGCAGCCGCGTGAGCAGCGCTCAACGACTGCGGCCTGTGCCCAACGATGCGTTCGTCAACCACCTGCAGTTCGCTGTAGCTACCCGCACGGGTCAACGACCCGGCGTAGTACACCTTGTCGCCGGGCTTGAACAAGCTCACCTCGCAGCCGACCTCACGCACTGTGCCGGCCGCGTCCCAGCCAAGGACTTTCGGCTCCCGGGCGAAGGTGCCGGCGCGGACTTTGGTATCCACCGGGTTGACCGAAACCGCCTCGACTTCCACCAACAGATCCCTGCGACCGGGGACAGGCTGGGGGATATTCACGTCTTGCAGGGAGCGCGGATCTTCGATGGGCAGACCGTGCTCAGTAAAGGTGATGGCTTTCATGGCAACTCATTAGTGATGGGGTTGCGCGCATCTTTACCTTTCCCACTACAAAGAAAAATCGACACAATGCAGCAACACTTTCACTTCTGGAGTGAAAATGATCCGTATCGATGATCTCGGGCTATTTCTGCGTAGCGCCGCCCTGGGCAGCTTTACCGCTGCGGCGGTCGAAGCCGACTTGCTGCCGGGGCAGGTCGCGGCCGCCATCAAGCGCCTGGAGCGGGAGCTGGAGGTGCGCCTGTTTACTCGCACCACACGCAGCCTGCGCCTGAGCGCTGAAGGCGAACAGTACTTGCCCACCGCTCGGTCAGTGCTCGAACACCTGGAGCAAGGCAGGGAAAACCTGCGCGGTGAGCATGCGCCGCTGCGCGGCACGCTACAGATCGCCGCACCGTCGGACCTGGGGCGCAATCTCCTGCTGCCGTGGCTCACGGAGTTTCGGCGCCTGCACCCTGCGTTGTGCGTGCGTTTTTTGCTCTCCGACCAAGTCAGCAACCTGTTT
The DNA here is from genome assembly GCF_052682255.1 of Pseudomonas sp. 32A. Lineage (NCBI taxonomy): Bacteria > Pseudomonadati > Pseudomonadota > Gammaproteobacteria > Pseudomonadales > Pseudomonadaceae > Pseudomonas > Pseudomonas sp. 32A. The sequence continues at coordinate 6,721,051 of NZ_JBQYLY010000001.1, forward strand.
CGCGACCCGGTGGACGTGGCCATCCGCTACGGCTTTAACGAGGACGCCAATTACATAGCCTTGCCCCTGGTGCCATTGAACCGCCGGGTGCTGGTTGCGTCGCCGGACTATGTGGCGCGCCATGGCACGCCGTTGGTGCCTGACGATCTGCTGCGCCACACGTGCCTGCCCTACCTGCAAAACGGTCGCCTGCATGATCGCTGGCAACTTGGCACGCAGACGGTGCAAGTCGCCGGACCGCTGTTCAGCGACGACGCCGACGTGGTGCGGCGCTGGGCACTGTCGGGTGAAGGTATCGCCTACAAATCCTGGCTGGATATCAGCGCCGATGTGCACGCCGGCCGGCTCATGGTGCTGATGGCTGACCACCCCGGCGATATTTACCCCCTGAGCTTCGCCTGCCCCCACCGAGGGCAGGTTTCGCGTGCCGTCACCCAGTTTCACCAGTGGTTGAGCGAACGGTTCAGCACCATCCCCCCTTTTGTCATGGATTAGAAAAGCAGTCGTTATTTATGCCCAATCAAACCATCAAGACACCCTGCGTCGGCCTGTGCTCCACCGTTTACGGAGACCTGGTATGCCGGGGCTGCAAGCGTTATCACCATGAGGTGATTCAGTGGAACGGCTACAACGCCGAGGAGAAACAGGCGGTGTGGCTGCGCCTGGAACACCTGCTGGTGCAGGTGATGACCAGCAAGCTGCAGGTGCTGGACCCGCAGCGCCTGCGCCAGCAACTGGAAGACCGCAAGATCCGTTTTGTGCCTCACCAGTCGCCGTATTGCTGGGCATATCAATTGATTGCCCGGGGTGCGCGGGTGATTTCGAAGCTGGATGCGTATGGGTTGGCGCTGTTGCCGGAGTTTCGCGAGGGGAATTTGACCGATTTGCGGGATGCGATTGATCGGGAGTTTTTTCTGTTGTCCGAGGCGCATTACGAACGGTATATCGCGCCGGGGTTTCTGCGAGAATCGTTTGGGCCGCCGTTGATCGCCACTTTCGGCTCGTAGCAGCTGTCGAGCTCAGGCGAGGCTGCGTTTGCGGTGTGTCTGATACACCGCTGACGCAGCCTCGCTAAGGCTCGACAGCTGCTACGGGGGGGGATCAGAGTTTCCAGGGGGCTTCGCGATCGGTCTGCAATGCGTACCGCTCGATCGCCTGCTGACACACGCCCCGCTCCAGGCTCCCCTGCTCCGCCAACGCCGTCAGCGCAGCCAACACCATGTGATGGCGGTCCACCTCGAAGAAATCCCGCAACGCGGCCCGGGTATCGCTGCGACCAAAACCATCCGTCCCCAGCACGGTGTACGCCGAGTCCACGTACGACCCAATCATCTGCGGCACCGCCCTTACATAGTCAGACACCGCCACCACCGGTGCGCCCTTGGGCAAACAGGCCGCCAGGTGGCTGCGCCGCGCCGGCTGTTGCGGGTGCAGGCGGTTCCAGCGCTCCACTTCACGGGCGTCCCGGGCCAGTTCGCTGAAGCTGGTGACACTGAAGACCTCAGCATCAATCTGCCAATCGTCCGCCAGCAACTGCGCCGCTGCCTGGGCTTCGCGCACCAGCGTGCCCGAGCCGAGCAAGCGAACCTTGCCATCAGGCTGCCCGCTGAGCCGGTACATGCCTTTGATGATCGCCGCTTCGACGCCTGCCGGCAGGCTCGGCTGCGGGTAGTTTTCGTTCATCAGGGTCACGTAGTAGAACTCGTCCACATCGTGCTCCAGCATCTGGCGCATGCCGTGGTCGAGGATCACCGCAAATTCGCCAGCGAACGCCGGGTCGTAAGCGCGGCAATTGGGCACGGTGGCCGCGGTGAGGTGGCTGCTGCCGTCCTGGTGCTGCAAGCCTTCGCCGCCCAGGGTGGTGCGCCCGGCAGTGGCCCCCAGCAGGAAGCCACGGGCACGCTGATCGGCCGCGGCCCAGATCAGGTCGCCGACGCGCTGGAAACCGAACATCGAGTAGTAGATGTAAAACGGCAGCATCCGCAGGCCATGCACCGAATAACTGGTGGCCGCCGCGACCCAGGAGCTGATGGCGCTGGCTTCGCTGATGCCTTCTTCGAGGATCTGCCCGTCGGTGGCCTCGCGGTAGCTGAGGATCGAGCCGATGTCTTCCGGCTCGTAGCGCTGGCCGACACTGGAATAGATGCCGATCTGCTTGAACAGGTTGGCCATGCCGAAGGTACGCGCTTCGTCCGCGACGATGGGCACGATACGCGGGCCGAGGGCCTTGTCCTTGAGCAGGTTGGTGAGCATGCGCACAAAGGCCATGGTGGTGGACATTTCCTTGCCGTCCGCCTGGGTGGCAAACGCAGCGTAACCCGACACTGGCGGAACGCTCACCGCAGGCGCCTGCTGGCCACGGCTCGGCACATACCCACCGAGGGTGGCACGGCGCTGGTGCAGGTAGCGCATCTCGAGGCTGTCTTCAGCCGGTTTGTAGAAGCTCAGGGACTCGGTCTGCTCATCCGACAGCGGCAACTGGAAGCGATTGCGGAAGGCGATCAACGCCTCGCGGTCGAGCTTCTTCTGCTGGTGAGTGGTCATCTTGCCCTGCCCGGCTTCCCCCATGCCGAAGCCCTTTTTGGTCTGGGCCAGGATTACCGTGGGCTTGCAGGTGACCCGGCGTGCGGCGTGATAGGCGGAGTGGATCTTGACCATGTCATGGCCGCCACGCTTGAGCCGGTCGATCTGCTCGTCGCTCAGGCCTTCAACCAGTTTGGACAGCGCCTCGCTTTGGCCGAAGAAATGTTCGCGGTTGTAGGCGCCGTCCTTGGCGGCGAAGGTCTGGAACTGTCCGTCCACGGTCTGCGACAAGGTGCTCACCAGCGAGCCGTCAGCATCCTTGGCCAGCAAGGCATCCCAGTCCGAGCCCCAGACCAGCTTGATCACGTTCCAGCCGGCACCGGCGAACAAGGCTTCCAACTCGTCGATAATTCGCCCGTTGCCACGCACCGGGCCGTCGAGCCGTTGCAGGTTGCAGTTGACCACCCAGGTCAGGTTATCCAGGCCTTCACGGGCAGCCAGGGTCAGGGCCGACATGCTTTCCGGCTCGTCCATCTCGCCGTCGCCGAACACGCCCCATACGTGGCGGTCGGTGGTGTCCTGCAAGCCCCGATGCTGCAGGTAGCGCATAAACCGCGCCTGGAAAATCGAGCTGATGGGGCCAATGCCCATGGACCCGGTGGGAAATTGCCAGAAGTCCGGCATCAACCACGGATGGGGATAGCTGGACAGACCACGGGCGCCTGCCTTGCCGGCGCCGATTTCCTGGCGATAGTGGGCCAGGTCAGCCTCGCTCAGGCGGCCTTCAAGGAAGGCGCGGGCATAGATGCCCGGGGCGGAGTGCGGCTGGTAGAACACCAGGTCGCCGCCGAAACTGTCGTTGCGCGCACGGAAGAAGTGGTTGAAGCCCACTTCGAACAAATCGGCCGCGCTGGCGTAGCTGGCGATATGCCCGCCCAGTTCGCCATAGGCCTGGTTGGCGCGCACCACCATGGCCAGGGCGTTCCAGCGCACCACGGAGGCCAGGCGCTCTTCTGTGGCCAGGTCGCCGGGGAACGGTGATTGCTGCTCCACGGCGATGCTGTTGATATAGGGCGTGCCGTGCCGGGGTTTCCAGGCGATGTGCGGCGCGCCGCCGGCCTCCGCCAGCATGTCGAGGATCTCCCGCGCCCGCGCCGGCCCGGCGTTGGCCACCAGGGAGGCCAGGGCATCGCGCCATTCGGCCAGTTCTTCCTGGTCCATCGCTGTCTGACTCACTGCGTTCGCGAAACCGTTCATGGGCACCTCCGGGCTTTTTTTCCAGTTTATGTCGGTGCCAGGGGATTTTTTGACTGTTATACGCAGCCTCTCACAGCCTTTTGAGCACAAATCACTGCCAATCGACCAATTCAAAGCACGTTGTGCTTGAAGCCCCGAAAACCCCGCAATTGTGTTTAAAATGCCGCCCGCTCAATGACCGACGCTGCCCGATGAACCCAGACGCACTTGCCACGCTGCACACCCACTTGCTGACCGCCCTGCAAACCGTCCCCGCCGAGACCCGGCGCCTGTTTCACGGGCGTGGCCGCTGCTGGCCGGGCCTGGAGCAACTGACGGTGGATTGGCTGCAAGGTGTGGTGCTGGTCTCGCTGTTCAAGGAGCCTGACGCCGCGGAGCTTGAAGCGTTGAAGCAAATGCTGGTGCAGATCGACTGGTCGTCCTACGGCGCTCACACCGTGGCGCTGCAACACCGTTACCTGCCGCAAAGCACCACCGAGTGGCTGCTGGGCGAGGTCGTTGACGAACTGACGATCACCGAAGGCGGCCTGCGCTACCTCATCGACCTGGGCAAAAAACAGAACAGCGGGCTGTTCCTCGACATGCGTTATGGCCGCAACTGGGTGCGTGAACAGGCCCAAGGCCTGCGGGTGTTGAACCTGTTTGCCTACACCTGCGGCTTCTCAGTGGCCGCCATCGAAGGCGGCGCCGAGCATGTGGTGAACCTGGACATGGCCCGAGGCGCCCTGAGCCGTGGTCGCGACAATCACCGCCTGAACGGTCATGACCTGAGCAAGGTGACCTTCCTCGGCCACGACCTGTTCAAGTCCTGGGCCAAGGTCACCAACAGTGGCCCGTACGACCTGGTGATCATCGATCCGCCCTCGTTCCAGAAAGGCAGTTTCCTGCTGACCAAGGACTACCAACGCGTACTGCGTCGCCTGCCGGATTTGCTCACGGTCCAGGGCACGGTGCTGGCGTGCATGAACGACCCGGCGTTCGGTGAAGACTTCCTGATCGACGGCGTAACCCGCGAAGCGCCTGGCCTGCGCTTTGAGCAGCGGCTGGAAAACCCGCCGGAATTTCCCGATATCGACCCGCAAAGCGGCTTAAAAGCGCTGGTGTTTCGCCAAGGCTGATGCCGAAACGTCCTACGCTTGCTACGCTTACCATTACGCCGGGTGGTGAACCTTATCCCACCCTTCCCGGTCGATACCTGCACACTCTGGCCAGATTCGACGGTGTTACCCCGTCGGCTGCCCTGTTTCACCTTTTGGAGAACGCCCCTGTGATATCGACCCTGCATGTAGCCCGTCTCAAGGCCTGGGGCGCCCACGGTTTTACCGCGACCGGCGTAGTACTGGCTTTCCTGGCCACCCTGGCATTGCTCGACAACCAGCCCAAGGCCTGCCTCTTGTGGCTGGGCCTGGCCCTGATCGTGGACGGGGTAGACGGCTCCCTCGCACGACGGGTGAATGTTCAAACGGTACTGCCAAGCTTCGATGGCTCGGTATTGGACCTGGTGATTGATTACCTGACGTACGTGTTTATTCCGGCGCTGTTTATCTATCGCTATATCGCCCTGCCGGACTTCACCCCGTTGTTTACGGTGTCGGTGATTCTCGTGTCGTCGCTGTTCTGCTTCTGCAACGTCAACATGAAGAGCAAGGACAATTACTTCCAGGGCTTCCCTGCCGCCTGGAATGTGGTCGCGCTGTGCGTCTACATCATCCAGCCAGCGGCCTGGATCACCTTGCTGACGGTGATCGTGCTGGCGCTGTTGACCGTCACGCCGATGAAGTTCCTGCACCCGTTCCGGGTCAAGCGCTTCATGCCGCTCAATATCGCAGTGACCACCATCTGGCTGTTGTGCAGCCTGCTGCTGGTGATCGATTTCCCGTACACCAATCGCCTGACGCTGGGCCTGTGGTTGCTGATGTCGGCGTACTTCCTGGGGATTTGCTTCTGGCGCACCGGCATGGAGTGGCTGGAGAAACGTCGCGCCTGAGGGGATCGTTCCCACGCTCCGCGTGGGAATGCATCCCGTGACGCTCTGCGTCACCCAGGACGCGGAGCGTCCAAGGCGGCATTCCCACGCAGAGCGTGGGAACGATCAGACACATAAATAGCCAGGCGGGCACGCTTGAAATGTGGGAGCGGGCTTGCTCGCGAATGCGCAGTGTCAGTCACCGGATAGAGTGGCTGACCCACCGCATTCGCGAGCAAGCCCGCTCCCACATTTGGATCGCCTCGCCCCAGGGTTATGGGTAAGATACCGGCCTTTCGCGCAGCCCTTGCTGCGCCCTGCCGACTAAGTCTTGCCCATGCCCTTCGAACTCAGCGTTGACCTCACCACCCTGGCAATCCTCGCCGTGGTTGCCTTTATCGCCGGTTTCATCGATGCCATCGCCGGCGGTGGCGGCCTGCTCACCACGCCTGCCCTGCTGACTGCCGGTATGCCGCCGCACCTGGTGCTGGGCACCAACAAACTCAGCTCCACCTTCGGCTCAGCCACCGCCAGCTTTACCTTCTACCGGCGCAAGCTGTTTCATCCGCGCCAGTGGGTGCATGCCATCGTCGGCACGCTGATCGGCGCACTCACCGGCGCCGTCGTCGCCCATTACCTGCCCGCCGAAACCCTGAACAAGATGCTCCCGGTGATTGTGTTCGGCTGCGGTTTGTATTTGCTGTTCGGCGGCACGCCCAAGGCGGCGCTGGATAACGACGCGCCGATCAAGAAGAAATGGCAATCCACCCAAGGCTTCGGCCTGGGTTTCTACGACGGCGTGGCCGGCCCCGGCACCGGGGCGTTCTGGACCGTGAGCACCATGCTGTTGCACCCCATCGACCTGGTAAAGGCCAGTGGCGTGGCGCGCAGCATGAACTTCGTCAGCAACGCGGCGGCGCTGACAGTGTTCATTTTCAATGGTTCGGTAGACTGGATTGTCGGCCTGTGCATGGGCGTGTCGGTGATGTGCGGCGCGTTCTTTGGCGCACGCAGCGCTATCAGCGGCGGCGCCAAGTTCATTCGCCCGGTGTTCATCACCGTCGTGCTCGGGCTGACGGTGCGCCTAGCCTGGCAGCACTGGTTCAGCGTGGCCTAAGCGACGGGCCAGGTAGAGGTCGATCAGGTAGCGCGCAATCGAGCGCGACGCCGGCAACGGCGGCAGCTCATGGATGTTGAACCACTGCGCGTCTTCGATTTCGTCGGCCTGGGGCACGATGTCGCCGCCGGCGTACTCGGCGTGAAAGCCCAGCATCATCGAGTGCGGGAACGGCCAGCACTGGCTGCCCATGTACTGGATGTTCTTGACCTCCACCTGCACTTCTTCACGCACTTCGCGAATCAGGCAGTCCTCGGCCGACTCACCCGGCTCGGCAAACCCCGCCAGGGTGCTGTAGACGCCTGTGACAAAGCGCGGCGAACGGGCCAGCAGGATCTCGTCGCCACGGGTCACCAGCACGATCATGCTCGGCGAGATACGCGGGTAGCTGCGCAGGTCACAGGCCTGGCAGAACATCGCCCGCTCCCGTGGCACCTGCACCATCGCCTGGCCGCAGCTGCCGCAGAAGCGGTGTTCACGGGCCCAGGTGCCGATTTGCGCGGCGTAGCCGAGGACTTTGTACAGCGTGTGGTCGCCTTGCAGCATGAACGCCCGCAGGCCCTGCCAGCCGCAACCCGGTACATCGGCGGGGCTATTGAGCTCCAGCAGGTACACCGGCTCGCCGTCCAGATGGCCGATGCCATGCTCGGCAAACACCGAGAGGTCCTGGCGCTTGAGCCATTCCCGGGGAAACAGCGGGCCGTTCTGGTCGTGTAAAAAGCCTTCACGGCTGTGGGCCACGGCCCAGCCGCCCGGGGCGTCGTTGTCCAGCAGCGTTGTGGTAATCCAGCCTGGGGTCATGTTCAGTCAATCCACGAAGTCGGGTTTCTGCTTGCTCATATGGGCCGCGATGGCCACGCGCAGGTCGTTGGATTGCAACATAGCTGAGTTCCAGGTGGCAACGTATTCCAGGCCGTCATTGATCGTGTGGTCACGCATGTAGCTGATCATCGCCTTGGTGCCGGTGACCGCGATCGGGGATTTAGCGGCAATTTCCCGGGCGATGTCCATCACGCCGGCCAGCAGGCTCTGGTGATCGCTGTACACGCGATTCACCAGGCCGATGCTGCGCGCCTCTTCGGCACCAAACTGGCGGCCGGTGTAGGCCAGTTCGCGGAGCATGCCGTCGCCGACGATGCGCGGCAGGCGTTGCAGGGTGCCGACGTCGGCGGCCATGCCGATGTCGATTTCCTTGATGGAGAATTGCGCGTCTTCGGCGGCGTAGCGCATGTCACAGGCGCTGATCAGGTCGATGGCGCCGCCGATGCAGTAGCCGTGGATCGCCGCGAGTACCGGCTTGCGGCAGGTGTCGACGGCGTTGAAGGAAGCTTGCAGTTCGAGGATCTTGCGCCGCAGCAGGCGCGCGTTACGGCCTACGTCCTTGCCGAATTCGTTGGCTACCGAGGCCAGCATCATCAGGTCGATGCCGGAGGAGAAATGCTTGCCGGCGCCGCTGATGACCACGGCTCGCACCGCGTCGGTGTCTTCGACCCATTGGAAGATGTCGATGATCTCGGTCCAGAACGCCGCGTTCATCGCGTTGATCTTTTCCGGGCGGTTGAGCTGCACATGGGCGACGTTGCCGCTGAGTTCGACGACAAAGGCTTGGTATTCGGACATGGCAGTGATCCTTGACTGGCGGCTGGAATAAGGGCCGAACTATAACAAGGGTGTGTGACGGCGGGTAAGGCTGTGCATGCGCCAAAAGCGGGACTGAAGACCGATGAAGATCACATGTGGGAGCTGGCTTGCCTGCGATGGCGGAGTGTCAGTCAACAAAGATGCAAGCTGACCCACCGTTATCGCAGGCAAGCCAGCTCCCACAATGGTTTTGTGGTGTTCTTCAGCTCGGTAGCCAGAGCCGGAACCGGGCGCCGCCCAATGGCGAGGCTTCGGCCGTAAGGGTTCCGCCTTGGGCCTCCAGCGCCCGGCGGCTGATGGCCAAGCCCAGTCCAAAACCGCCGGTGGCGCGGTCACGGCTGCGGTCCAGCCGGTAGAACGGCTCGAAGATCCGCTCCCGCTCGTCCACCGGAATACCAATCCCGTCATCGTCCACCCAGATCTCACAGCCCTTGGGGCACACCTTCACTCCCACCTGAATCCGTCGCTCGCAATAGCGCATGGCGTTGCGCAGCAGGTTTTGCAGGGCCCGGGCGGTCAGGCGCGGGTCCAGGGTGAAGCGTTCCACCGCGCAATCCAGCACCACGTCGATCACGATATCCGGGTTTTCCAGTTCATCGTCGACGCTGCCCAGGATGCTGTCGATGAACTCGTCAAGTACCACTTCCACCCGCTCGGGTGTATGTGCCGGGTTTTGCAGGCGGCTGTAAGACAGCAGCTCCAGCACCAGTTCGTCCAGCTCACGAATGTGCGCCACCAGCCCTTGCAGCCGCTCGCGGCTGGCCGCAGGGAGGTCGTCGGACAGCGCGAGCGCCAGGCCGAAGTCCAGGCGCGTCAGTGGGGTACGCAGTTCATGGGAGACCGCATTGAGCAAATCGCGTTGTTGATTGAGCAGCTGTTCGATGTCGTTAGCCATGGTGTCGAACACCGCTGCCAGGCTGCCGATGTTGGAGCTGGGAGGGATTTTTGTGCGTGCCGCAAGGTTGCCTTGCCCCAATTGCGCGGCGGTGTTTTTCAGGCGCTCCAGGTCGCGCCAGTGGGGCCGCAGCCAGAACAGCAGGCACGCCAGCAGCGCCGCGCCGATCAGCACGTTCATGCTCCAGTACAACAGGTTCATGTCCAGCGGGTCCGGCGGGACCGAGACCTTGACCACCAGTTGATCGTCCAGCGGCGAGCTGACGTCGTCCGCCCAGCCCCACTCGCCCAGGCGAACAACCATCTGGTCCTTTTCCAGCAGGCGCTGTTCTTCCGGGGTGTAGCTGGCGTCCTGGATGCGCAGCAGTTGCACCTTGAGCGGGGCAAAATCCGCCGACAGACGCACGGTGACATTGGCCCACTGCTCCATGGGCACCCGCTGGTATTCCTTGACGATCAGGCTTTGCATCCCCCGGGACTGCTCGATGTTGTAGCTCATGTATCGGTGTTCAAACAGCTGGATCACCGCTCGGGGCACCAGGTAGATCGCAGCAGCGAAGGTAACGATGGTGATCAGGTACAGCCGAATCAGGACGCGAAACATGGCTCAGCATTCCCACTCGGAACGGCTGAACAGGTAACCCTTGCCCCACACGGTCTTGATCTTGCGCGCCTCGCCCGCGTGGTCGTCGAACTTGCGCCGCAGCTTGGAGATCGCCACGTCCACCGAGCGGTCGGTGCCGTTGAATTCGATACCGCGCAGGCGTTGCAGGATCTGGTCGCGGCTGAGCACTTCGCCGGCGTGCCGGGCCAGCACCACCAGCAGGTTGTATTCACCGCTGGACAGCTCAACCGGCTGGTCGCGCCAGGTCACGGTGCGTTCCGACAGGTCGATGCACAGGTTGCCCATCAGGATCTGGTCGTTGGCCACCTGGGGTTCGGTGAGGCTGCTGCGGCGCAACAAGGTCCGTACACGGGCGAGCAATACCCGCGGCTCGCAGGGTTTGGTGACGTAGTCGTCGGCGCCCATTTCCAGGCCCAGCACCTGGTCGTGGCTGTCGTCCCGGGCGGTGAGCATCAGGATCGGCAGCGTGGCCGAGTCGGCCCGCAGCAACCGGCAGACTTGCAGCCCGTCGAGGCCCGGCAGCATCAGGTCGAGGATCACCAGGTCCGGCGGATTGAGCCGCGCGCGCTCACGCACATGGTCGCCACGGCTGAGCACGCTGACGTGATAGCCGTTGCGTTCCAGATAACTGGCGATTAATTCGGAGAGCGCTGCGTCGTCTTCCACCAGAAGAATGTTGGGCATGGTATTTCCAAATAATACAATTTCTGAGTAGTACGCAAATCCAATGTGGGAGCGGGCTTGCTCGCGAAAGCGGTGTGTCAGTCGCCGTATGCGTTAACTGAAACACCGCTTTCGCGAGCAAGCCCGCTCCCACATTTGATCTTCGGTGTCAGGAAGATCGTGTAAGGTTCGGCGGTTATGAAGGATATACGCCCGCGTGCATCTGTGGGCCGCACCTTACATTTCTTCACACACCACCTACAGAGCTTCACAGCACTGTGGCGGGGGCGACCGTAGGATGCGCCAGTCAATATTGGGATATGAGCATGTCGAAGAATCTGTTTGCGCCGTTTTGCCTGTTGGCCCTGACACTGGCGCTGAGCGCATGTGGCAAGTCGGCGGACGAAGCCGCCGAGGCACCGATGGCCAAGGTGCGGATCGAAACCCTTGAAGCCAAGCCCCTGTCCATCACCAGCGAGCTGAGCGGGCGCATTGCCGCGCCACGCATCGCCGAGGTGCGCGCCCGGGTGGCCGGCGTGGTGTTGCAGCGGGTGTTCAAGGAAGGTCACGACGTAAAACAGGGCGATGTGCTGTTCCGGATTGACCCGGCGCCGTTCAAGGCCGACCTCGACAGCGCCCAGGCCAGCCTGCGCAAGGCCGAGGCCAATGCGTTCCAGGCCCGCCTGCAAGAGCAGCGCTACAGCCAACTGGTGGAAGGCAACGCCATCAGCGGTCAGGAATACGACAACGCCCGCGCCGCCGCCCGGCAAACCGCGGCCGATGTCGCCGCCAACCAGGCCGCCGTACAGCGTGCCAAGTTGAACCTGGGCTATGCCACCGTCACTGCGCCGATTTCCGGACGCATCGGCCGCGCGCTGGTGACCGAAGGCGCGCTGGTGGGCCAGAACGAAGCCACGCCGATGGCGCTGATCCAGCAACTGGACCCGATCCACGCCGACCTGACCCAATCCACCCGCGAGCTGAATGACCTGCGCCGGGCCTTCCGCGCCGGGCACTTGAAGCAAGTCGGCCAGGACCAGGCCAAGGCCACGCTGATCCAGGATGACGGCAGCCTGTACCCGCTGCCGGGCAAGTTGCTGTTCGCCGAGATCAGCGTCGACCCGGGCACCGGGCAGATCATCTTGCGCAGCGAATTCCCCAACCCGGACCTCGACCTGCTGCCCGGCAGTTTTATCCGCGTGCGCCTGGAGCAAGCCGTCGACCAGCAAGGCATCAGCGTGCCGCAACGGGCGATCACCCGCGACAGCGCCGGGATTCCGATGGTGTTGCTGCTGGACGCCGAGCAAACCGTGAGCCAGCAACCGGTGGAACTGGGCTCGGTGGTCAATGACCGCTGGGTGGTCAACAGCGGCCTCAAGGCCGGTGACCGTATCGTCGTCGAAGGCCTGCAACACGCCCGCCCTGGCGAGAAAGTCCAGGTTGACGACAGCCCTGCGCCCATCGCCCAGGCATCCGGCCAATAAGGATCGTTAAACATGCCGCAGTTCTTTATTGACCGCCCGATCTTCGCCTGGGTGGTCGCCTTGTTTATCCTGCTGGCCGGCGCCCTCGCCATCCCGCAGTTGCCAGTCGCGCAGTACCCCAACGTCGCGCCGCCGAAAGTCGAGATCTACGCCGTGTACCCAGGTGCCTCCGCGCAGACCCTGGACGAAAGCGTGGTCAGCCTGATCGAGCAAGAGCTTAACGGCGCCGATCACCTGCTGTATTTCGAATCCCAGAGCAGCCTCGGTTCGGCCACCATCACCGCGACCTTCCAGCCGGGCACCGACCCGGAGATGGCCCAGGTTGACGTGCAAAACCGCCTCAAGGCCGTGGAGCCGCGCCTGCCCCAAGCGGTGACGCAGCAAGGCTTGCAGGTGGAGAAAGTTTCCGCCGGCTTCCTGCTGCTGGTCACCCTGACCTCCAGCGACGGCAAGCTCGATGACGTAGCGCTCAGCGATTACCTGGCGCGCAACGTGATGAACGAACTCAAGCGCCTGGACGGTGTGGGCAAGGCCCAGCTGTATGGCGCCGAACGCGCAATGCGGATCTGGATCGACCCGCAGAAGCTGATCGGCTTCAACCTGACCCCGGCCGACGTCAACGCGGCCATATCGGCGCAGAATGCCCAGGTATCAGCGGGCAGCATCGGTGATTTGCCGGGTACCAAGACCCAGGAAATCACTGCGTCGATCCTGGTGAAAGGCCAGCTGTCGACCCCGGCCGAATTTGCCGACATCGTGCTCAAGGCCAACCCGGACGGTTCCACCGTGCGCGTCGGTGACGTGGCGCGGGTGGAAATCGGCAGCCAGGAATACCAGTTCTCCACCCGCCTGAACGGCAAGCCGTCCACTGCGGTCAGCGTGCAGCTGTCGCCGGGCGCCAACGCCTTGAGCACCGCGACCCTGGTGCGGGCGAAGATGGACGAACTGGCGCGCTACTTCCCGGCCAACGTCGAGTACAAGATCCCGTACGACACTTCGCCGTTCGTGAAGGTCTCGATCACCAAGGTGGTGTACACCCTGGGCGAGGCGATGCTGCTGGTGTTTGCGGTGATGTTCCTGTTCCTGCAAAACATCCGCTACACGCTGATCCCGACGCTGGTGGTGCCGATCGCCTTGATGGGTACTTTCGCCACCATGCTGTTGCTGGGCTTCTCGATCAACGTGCTGACCATGTTCGGCATGGTGTTGGCCATCGGCATCCTGGTGGACGATGCGATTGTGGTGGTAGAGAACGTCGAGCGGATCATGGTCACCGAGGGCCTTTCGCCCAAAGAGGCTACGCGCAAGGCCATGGGCCAGATTACCGGGGCGATTGTCGGCATCACGCTGGTGCTGGTGGCAGTGTTCCTGCCGATGGCGTTCATGCCGGGTTCGGTGGGCGTGATCTATCAGCAGTTCTCGTTGTCGATGGCCACCTCGATCCTGTTCTCGGCATTCCTCGCCCTGACCTTGACCCCGGCCCTGTGCGCGACCTTGCTCAAGCCGATTGCCAAGGGCGAGCACCATGAGAAAGGCGGCTTTTTCGGCTGGTTCAACCGGCGCTTCGAGCAGTTCACCGACCGCTATGAAGGCTGGGTGGCCTATGCCCTCAAGCGCAGCGGGCGTTACCTGCTGATCTATCTGGTGTTGGTGGTGGGCCTGGGGGTGCTGTTCAGCCGCCTGCCCTCCTCGTTCCTGCCGGTGGAAGACCAGGGCTACACCATCACCGACATCCAGCTGCCGCCGGGTGCGAGCAAGAACCGCACGGTGCAGGTGGCCGAGCAGATCGAGGCGCATAACGCCGGCGAGCCGGGTGTGGGCGATACCACGATGATCATGGGCTTCAGCTTCTCCGGCTCGGGGCAGAACGCGGCGCTGGCATTTACCACGCTCAAGGATTGGTCGGAACGCAGCAGCAAGGATTCCGCCGCCGCCATTGCAGACCGTGCCAACGCGGCCTTTACCGAACTGAAGGATGCGATTGCCTATGCGATTCTGCCGCCGCCGGTAGATGGCCTGGGCACCTCCAGTGGTTTCGAGTTCCGCCTGCAAGACCGTGGTGGCGTGGGCCATGCCGCATTGATGGAGGCCCGTACCGAACTGCTGGCCGCTGCCGAGAAAAGCCCGATCCTGGCCAACGTGCGTGAAAGCGCCCTGGCCGAAGCGCCGCAAGTGCAGCTTGAGGTGGATCGCAAGCAGGCCAACGCCCTGGGCATTTCCTTTGCCGACATCGGCAATGTGCTGTCCTCGGCCATCGGCTCGGCCTATATCAACGACTTCCCCAACCAGGGCCGCATGCAGCGGGTGGTGGTGCAGGCCGAAGGTGATCAGCGCAGCCAGGTGGCCGACCTGATGAAGATCCATGTGCGCAACAACGCCGGGAAGATGGTGCCGCTGTCGGCCTTTGTCGAAGCGCGCTGGATCCAGGGCCCCGCTCAGTTGACCCGCTACAACGGTTACCCGGCCATCGCGATTTCCGGTGAATCGGCGCCGGGCCACAGTACGGGCGAGGCGATGGAAGAAATTCAGCGCCTGGTCAGCCAGTTGCCTGCGGGCCTCGGCCAGGAATGGACCGGCCTGTCGTTGCAGGAACGGTTGTCCGGCTCCCTGGCACCGCTGTTGCTCGGCTTGTCGCTGCTGATCGTGTTCCTGTGCCTGGCGGCGTTGTATGAGAGCTGGTCGATTCCGACCTCGGTGCTGCTGGTGGTGCCCCTCGGCGTGCTCGGCGCGGTATTGGCCGTGAGCTTGCGCGGGATGCCCAACGATGTGTTCTTCAAGGTCGGCCTGATTACCATCATTGGCCTGTCGGCGAAAAACGCGATCCTGATCATCGAGTTCGCCAAGGATTTGTATGACCAGGGCGAAGACCTGGTCGATGCCACGCTCAAGGCTGCACGCCTGCGTCTGCGGCCGATCATCATGACGTCCCTGGCGTTTATCCTCGGCGTGGTGCCGTTGGCGATCGCCACCGGCGCCAGCTCAGCGAGCCAGCAGGCGATCGGCACCGGGGTGATCGGCGGGATGATCACCGCGACGCTGGCAGTGGTGTTTGTGCCGGTGTTCTTCGTGGTGGTGATGAAGCTGGTGAAAAAGCGCCACAAAGACAGCTGAACAAAGGACTCAGGTGGGCTAAGGTAACGCAAACCCTGGCCCATCGAGTTCCCATGCCCTTCCTCGCCCGCACCCACCCTCGCCTGTCCTCCGCCGCCGTGTTGGGCCTGGCGGTGGGCCTCCTGGCTCCGGCCGATACCATCATCAGCAAAATCCTCATCGGCTGGAACGCGGGCGTCTGGACCTACCTGGTGCTGATGCTCTGGCTGACCAGCCATTCCCGCGCCGACGATGTAAAACGCATCGCCGAGATCGAGGACGAGAACGCCGGTCTGGTGCTGTTCATGGTGTGCATCGCGGCCATCGCCAGCCTGGCGACCATCACCTTTGAACTGGTGGGCAGCAAGGACCTGGACGCCACGACGCGCCTGTTGCACTACGGGTTTACCGGGCTGACGGTGATCGGTTCGTGGCTGCTGATCGGGGTGATTTTCAGCGTGCACTACGCGCGGCTGTATTACACCTGGGACGGCCCCGAGCCGGCGTTGCGTTTTGCCGAGGATTTGCGCACCCCCAATTACTGGGACTTCCTGTACTTCTCGTTCACCATCGGCGTGGCGGTGCAAACCGCGGACGTCGGGGTTGCCACGCGCACCCTGCGCAAGGTGGTGCTGGGGCAATCGCTGATCGGGTTTCTGTTCAATACGGCGATACTGGGGTTCTCGATCAACATTGCCGCCGGGCTGTTTGGTTGAGCTGCACAAAACTTCTAGACGAGCGTCCGCCCGGGCGCGCTAACTGGCGACAACGTTTACCTGCCATCGGTGCTTTATGACCGCCCACAACTGGATCGACCTGTCCCAGGACGCCGACACCGGCATCGAAACCCTGCGTGCGCATTTCGAGGGCCATGCCTACGATCCGCACTGGCACGACAGCTACCTGGTGGGCGTCACGGAGCAAGGCGTGCAGCAATTCAATTGCCGCAGCACCCGGCACCAAAGCACCCCCGGCAAGGTGTTTCTGCTGGAGCCAGGGGAAATCCATGACGGCCACGCCCCCACCGAAGCCGGGTTTACCTACCGCATGCTGTACCTCGACCCGCAGTGGTTGCAGCGGGAAGTGGCGGCGGTGTTCGAGGAAGCCCCGGCCAACAGTCAGCTGGGGTTTGCCACCACCCTTGCCAGCGATCCACGCCTGGCGCTTGCCACCAGCCAGGCGTTTCAAAGCCTGCACAGAGGCGAACTGCGCATCGTGCGCCAACACGCCCTCGACCACTTGCTGGAACGCCTGACCGGCCAATTGCACTGGCGCCAGCGCTATCACCAGGACCCGCGCCTGCCTCTGGTGGCCCACAAGGCCCGCGAATATTTGCATGCCCATCTGCATCAGGACGTCGGCATGGATGAGCTGGCCTTGGCGAGCGGCGTAGACCGCTTCCGCCTGACCCGTGCCTTCAAGAGCGCCTTCGGCCTGCCGCCCCATGCCTATCTGGTGCAACTGCGCCTGGCCCGAGCTCGCCATTTGCTGGCCAAGGGCGAGCAACCTGCCGAGGTTGCCAGCAGCCTGGGCTTTGCCGACCAAAGCCATTTGGGCCGCTGGTTTGTGCGGGCCTATGGCATGACACCGGCCGCGTACCGCAAGCGCTGCTCAAATCTTCCAGACAGCTAGCGGGCTGCTTGTGAAGATCGACTCCATTGCCTTGCTGATTGGAGTCACACCACCATGTTCCCTACCCTGCTGCCCTTTCTGTTATTCGCCTTCGTCGCCTCCATCACCCCCGGTCCGACCAATATCCTGGTACTGAGCAACAGCGCGCGTTATGGGCTCAAGGCTGCACTGCCTATTGTGTTGGGTGCCTGCATGGGAGCGGCGGGGATTGTGTTGCTGGTGGGCTCGGGCGTGGGCCAGTCGCTGGCGCAATTGCCCTGGGTGCAGGCCACGATGCAATGGGTGGGCGTGGCCTGGCTCAGCTATCTGGCCTGGCAGATCTACCGCGCCCCGGCCGACGCCATCGACCCGAACACCCCGCAAAAACGCCTGGGCCTGGTGGGTGCCGCCAGCCTGCAATGGGTCAACCCCAAGACCTGGATGATGGCCCTGGCGGTGGTCAGTGTGTTTGCCGGCAATGGCGACGAACGCCAGAGCCATGTGCTGTACCTGTCGTTGGCGTTTTTTATGATTTCGTTGCCGTGCCTGGGAGTGTGGGCGCTGCTGGGGGTGGGGTCGAGCCGGGTGTTTCACTCGGCCAAGGCCATGCGGCGCTTTAACCAAGGCATGGCGTTGTTGTTGTTCGGCTCCGCCTGGCTGAGCGTTTTAGCGGGGGCATAGAAAAGGCGACGAATGGCGAGCAAACCTGTGAATTCTGACAGTTGTGGACAAGGTGTTAATGGCGCTGAATAAAACCACTTGTCAAAAAGCACGGGCCTGGCCGGATATCAGGGCCTGCGGGAGCACGCCATGTCACCACCCGTTCCGTTAAATAAGAACCTGATCCTGAATGGAAAATTTATCGACCATGGAACCCATTGGACGGCCACCGCGACACTTCCCGGCAGGGTGGATTTTTCCCAGCACAGTTGCATCGTCAGAACTCAAGGAATGGCCGAGCAAACGGTGCGGGTGGTTGACGCAACGGCCTATACCCTCAGCCTGTTTACGCTGATCACTTACAGAGGTGCCGGTTCGATAACCGTGGTTTTTCAGCCTTCGGGGGTCAATGAATCGATATCGATGTCCGGCAATCAAGGCTGGTTGCGTCAGTCATTAACGTTCACGCCTCCCACAGGCACTGTCAGCGCAACCGTGCAATTGACAGGAACGTCGGGGGACGTTTGGTTCGATAACGTCAGGCTGGTGGAGGAAGAAGGAACGACCATACCGATTGAGTTGATCCGTAACGGGGACTTTTCACGCAACAGCGATGAATGGACTCCGTCACCGCCGCCCAATTTCGCGACCTTCCACGATCAACGGTGTCAGCTGAATCTGGGCGCTTATATCGAGCAGGACATCAGGGTCGTTCCCGGGCAGGCGCTTGTCTTCTCTATCGATGCGCAAACGCCAACCGGCGGCCATGGGCTTGTAAAGTTTCATATAGCCCCCGATCACGTACCTGAGCTCGAGTTACGCGGAGAGGGAGGCTGGGATACATACACCTACTCATTCACCATCCCCCTCGGGGTTCATGATTTCACGCTGCAAATACTGGGCATTACTTTTCTGGTCGTCGACAATATTTCAATAAAGGCAATGGAATGAAAGCGCGTGCAAACGAGGCAACCGTAAACTGTCGTATTTAACAGGCCTGTCCCATGTGGGCAATGATGCCTTCCCAGGACATTTATTGACGAAAGCGGGAGACTATAACCATGAGTACTGCAACTGCATCTGCGGTAAGTGAAAAAAGCCGGGCCACTACACAAGTTTATTTCAAGGGAAAGATTGGCCCTCAGGATTTCAACGACGACGCCCCCCAACATACCCTTCATTCCGGGCATTGGTGGGTTGAGGCCACTCAGCGAGACATAGGCATTGGCAACCGTCGGCGAGTGGTTATTTTCAAGTACCTGGCGGATCGAAATCTATTGCCCTCTGGACGGTACACCTTGAGGCTCGACGAGCCTGATGATCGTTTTTCAGTGGTTTACATGGAACTCAATGAGAACTCACCTCCCGCGTATACCGCTCAGCGAGGCCTTATCGAGTTTATGCATAGCAGAGAAACCAACCATGTCAGTGGTGCCCTGGACGTTTACTACGTTGACGTCAATGGGCAGGAGCAGCGTCTGCAAATCCTGTTCAATGTCTGACCCCAAAAAAAACGCCCCGGAAACCGGGGCGTTTTTTTATCACTTGATCCAGGGCATTGTTGATTACCAGCTGTAACGCACGCCCACGTTGGCACCCCAGGGCTGATCAACACGCTTGCCTTTCGCATGTTCGAAGTCGGCATGCAACTGCAGGTTCTGAGACAAGGACACCGCAACCCCCGCACCGAATTCCGCACGGCTGCCCGAGAGATCGTTATTGAACGCCTGGTTATTCACCGACACCTTATTGTTCTTGGCAAACTCATGAGCGACCGCACCGCGCAAGTAAGGCTGTACAACGCTACCGCTATCGAGCACAAAATCACGGCCGACAGTCACCCCCAATTTACCCAGGACCGAGTGGGTGTGATCGCCCTTGGCCTGCATCCCGTTATCCAGTTGGTAGCTCTTGCCCTTGGCAGTCATCACCGACGCTTGGGCAAACGGCTCGACGAAGAACGCATCATCCAATTTGATATTACGCCCCACCTCTGCCGAAACACCCAGGGCATTAGTGGCGTAGTTACCCTTGGCCTCTGTGCCATCGCTCAACCCCACCTTGGAGTCATTGCGCAGGTGGTTCACCTTGGCCACACCGTCAAAGTAGTAGCCGCTGTCTTCATCCATCCAGGTGGCATAGGCACCGATGTAGTAACTTTTGATAGTGCCCGACGTTCCACGGCCAACATCCAGGTCTGATTCACTGTGACCCGCCATGACCCCCAACAGCCATGGACTGTCCATCACCGGCATATCCGCGCCGAGGGAAAAACCACGCTGCGATTGCGTGTAGCCATTGCCGGCAGCGCCTTTCGCCTCGTACTTGTTGCCATAACTGCGGATCCATCCGCCGGACTCGGCACCGTTGTGACGCAGTTCACCCATACGGGTACGCAGAGAGGACAACTCGCCATACCACACGGTAGGCGCGGCATTGAACAGCGCCAGCACCGAGCGGGTGCCAGGGCTGATGACCCGCGACGACGGGTCGAGGAACCAGTCATTGCCGTCTTGCTTGAGCCCATAGGACCACGCCCCCACATCGACCGCACCGCCTACCAGCGAAAACTGCGCATCACCGCCACCGGTATGCACAATACGCACCTCACTCGCACTGACCGGCTCAACGCCGCTGCTGGATAGCAGCAATTGGTGGTTGCCGCTGGCGGAACCCGTGATGTTGAGGAAGTCGGTCAAGCCCCGAGCAAAATCGGTGCCCATCACAAACGTGCCGTTACCGGACAGGCTGGCCAAGTCCAACTGGTAAAAGGCGTCACTCGCACCAAACCTGATCATCCCGTCCGACAGGTTCAATGCGCCGACCTGGCTGTTGCCGGTCATGTCCCACAGTGACTGGCTACCGACACTCAACGACGAAACATTTTCCAGGCGACCGGTCAACGCAGCCCGGTTCTGCAAGTCCAGGTGTGTGGTACTGCCCGACTCAACAATCACGTTGCCCATCAGTTGGCTGTTGTCGACCCGTACCGTGGCCGAAGACCCATCCTTAACCTCAAGGAGGTTGCCGTTGCCACCGGACAGTGTCGAGCCATTGAGCACCTCAATCGATGCATTGGCCCCTCTGCCCAGCAGGCCTTCCACCACAATCGCGGCACCGGTTTCGCCGGTCACGCGGGTATTGTCCAGTACCAAGCTATTGCCAAGCGCACTACGGGGTTCATTCGTCAGGACGACGCCGTTGAGGCCGCCAGTGATGACACTTTGACGAGCATGGGCCTCTGCGCCCTGCAATTTCAAACCGAAACTGCCAGCGTCTATACCCTGCACGATGCTGCGGTCCAGGTTCAACACGCTGTGGCCTCCGACCACTGCACCGCCGGTAGCCCCGGAAACCACGCTGTCATTGACGGCCGCGTTGGAACCCACAACGGAGTCTGAGAAACGATTGACCACCAACCCATGGTAGTCAGCACTGGAAATCACGCTGTCGTTAATCAGCGCATTGCTGCTGTACAACGTGATGCCCGCATTGGAACGGCCGTGCGCGGTAACGCGGCTGCTGTCCACGTTGACGTTCGAGCCGGCCTGTGCGACGACCTTACCCTGGACCCTGCTCGACTCGCTCAGGTTCAGGTTGGAGCCTGAGGCATAGATGTTCAGCGTTCGTCCGTCTATCACGTTGAGCGTGGCATTTTCCAACGTATAGCTGTCGAGCGCGTCGTGAAAGCCAATGGTCTCGGTTCTATTTTCGATCAACCTCGCCTGGGTATGCGGGGCGAGCACCAACAATGATGCAATCGACGTGACTTTAACAACGATGGCCAAAGGGCTTAACTTAAAAACAGACTGGGTATTCATGATCACTCACTCGTTCAACAGGCGTTCCGCAACATAAAGTTCGGCCTGTTTCGAATGCAGTGAAACTGGCCAGTTAAGGCCCGCAAAACTACAGATGACTGTTAACGATGAATGTAGGATTTATCTGAACGCAAAAAGAAAAAGGCGCATCAGGAGTGACAAGGATGGCGTTACGTAACGACACAAGGAACGTATGACCGCCGAAAAAAAGGGCGCCGAAGCGCCCTTTGGACAACGTGCATGACTACTCTTCATCCTCTCCAAAAAGCACCAGATCTTCGCAGTAGAGCGGCGGCGTATTCTGGTTAGCGAACACCGTCCTTGTAATGCCAATATTGGAGGGCTGCTCAGCTCCGTCAATCGTCACAAAGTATTGAATTCGGACCGAATTTCGCCCGGCAGGCCTGATGACGGTGTCGTAAGGTTTGATCGTGACGGGGAAGCCACTGACAACCATATCCGACGTCAAAGGCTCTGACTCGAACGGTACAGGATCTCCCACCGGCATTTGGCCGGCCTGATCGCTGCACACCTGCCATTCCAGGCGGACAATCGCACCCTCCTCAAAATAAACCCTATTACCTGGCACTCTGACACTTGCCGATAAGTCGGCCCGATTCAAATCCGTGCAGGTCAAGTTCGCGCCCGCCTTGACGAACGTCGGTTGCTCCATGACTATCCTGTCGGCATTAACGACAACATCCTGGGAACGCGATCGTTGGAAGTTGTCGTTGACCGGCCAACTCAAGGTGTAGAACACAGGGACCGTGCCGTTTCTAACCTTCTTGATTGTTGCCCAAGGCACTGTAAGGGTGACGGTATCGCCAGGGCCTTCATCAGTCAGCGCCATTGGACCGAAGGAGTCCGCAAAACTGCCCCAATAACCGGTAATAATGATGCCCGGCATGGGTGGCGGGTTGTCCCACAGCACAATCTCGACGGTCGCCTCCTTGCCGAAGTCTTCCGACGGCAACTCGTTTTCCAGGTCGGGATCGCTCCCGTACACGAGCACCCGGTTGAGCTGAGAGTTTTCCGGGTCGGGCGTCGGGCTGGGGCCGGGGCTGGAAAGGTCCACTTTAATGGTCAAAGGAGGCGCGTCGTAGTCGGCGCCATTGCGATCCACCCGATACTCGATATCCGTGTCCGTTTCCCCAGTACCTTCATCATAAACCTTAAAAATGATGTCGGAGTCGACAGGCAGCCTCAAAGGAAACGGCGTGTAATCCCTGACGTTAAAGCGCCCCGCGGACTCACCGCCCCATGTGAGGTCGATGATATCGATGTCCTCTCGCACGTTGTTGTACTCACGAATTTCGACAATAACGCCTCCGGGCTCGTAAGCATCCTGCAAATCAATCAAGCCATCGCCAGGCAGTGCCAAGGGTACCCTCGCCTGCAACGGATCAGGCACTCCCACCACATTCACCCGGATGTCAGTGGGGAAAGATTCACTGCTCTTGTTACCGGCCAGGTCGGTCAGGATATAGAACAAAAAGTACTCGCCCGCTTTCAGCACTCGGATCTGGTCCCAGGGGATAACAAACTCAAGGTTATCTGTCACTGGCGTCGTGTCGATAGGTGTAGCAAATTGCACTGACGTATACCTCGAAAAGTAATATGTGATGGTGTCTCCCTCTGCTCTACCGTAATCCGGATAATCCGGAAAAGTGCAAACCAACCCTCGGTCGTGATCACTTATATAATCTTCGTCAATTTCTTCCCCCAGGTCGGCTGGAAATGACGGCGCACGCGGATTGGATGTGGGTAATCTAAACTTGTAAGGCGCTGTCTCATCAATCGCTAACGGCGCGACGCGTGAGGTCGTAGGGAGAGAGCTTTCATACAGGATATAAGCAATTTCGTGTTGCCCTTCATGCAGGAGGGAGGAAGGAATATCGAAGGTTACAATATCGTCCGGACGAATCAGATTGCCACGGCCCTCATAAACCCAGTCTTCCAACGGTTCTCCCCAGTTTGTCAGACCTTTAGCGCGCATTACCAAGTGCAGCTTGGCCTCCTTAAGGTCTACGCCAGGTGTCGGCGCCTCAAATGAAATAGTTAAGTTTTCTTTTGAGGCGCTTACGGGAATCAGCCCATCGTCGTTCAACGAATCGAACGCTGGCGCTTCAAACGCAAAAGTCCCCCCACCGTGCCTGGAAACATACTCTCGATTGAGTTTTCGAGAGGCAAGTGCGGCCTGTTGTTTCTTACTAAAGATAGTCATCTACGTTCTCCATAAGCGAATTATTAACGCCGGTTACCACTTCAATGTCACAGGCGAAACGGAAAATCGCTCGCCCAGAACCGAATAGTTGGCCCCGTCCCTAAAACACTTGAGACCACTATCGAAGCTCAATTTTATTATTTGGGCTGACTCACTCGTTCACAGGCGAATCCTGCTCACCGTCTTCGTCGGGACCGCAATAACGTCCACTGGAGTGGCGTTGGTCAATCTTGACTTGCCGCTCTCGGGCCTTGCCTATGACTCTGGCACCACGGAGCACGACGTAGGACACCAGTGCCGAGCTCCCGCGGCTTGTCGGATCGTCCGACCGTATGGGCTTTATCTTGTCTTCATAGTTATCTTGCTTGAATATATAACCGTTTTCCGCTTCTTCCGCCGAAAGGAAATGCGTTAAAGAGTCTTCGGTCCCGTCAATGGGGCCGGTGTAAAATCCCTCATAACCCTGCCAACTCAACGTGACCGCATCGCCCTCTCTGAACTGTGTATTGGCCGCAATTTCCACGGGGATGTGGTCCCACATGGGGGGCACAGTGTCACAATTTATCCACATCTGTGTAGTGGCACTGGGAAACCGAACTTGTGTAAGACTCAATATAGGAACCACGGCCACTGTCACGCTGGTGAAGTTGGCCAATTGTTCATTAACACCATTAGAGGTTGTGTAATAAACAGGCATTCTGTCGTCATTGCCTGAACCAATAATCACACTCCACGGAATATCACTGAACTCGACAATACTGCCTTCCACATCGCCCTTACTTACATCCACCGTATAGTGTGCAACCGGTACAGCGGTACTGGGAAAGTTACCCCAGTACAACGTCAACTCTTCCCCATCCTGGGGCCGGTGGTACAACGGAACACTGGCGTAAATACGCTGATCCCGATCACGTATATCAATATGGTTCTTTGTCGTGGAACCCTCGCCCCAGATCATCACGGCAGGCAGGTCGAGATTCAGCAGTTGCGGTGCACCGCTGTGGTCTTGCCCCGCCACCGTGAAGTTCCATGTGATCACCGTCGGTGGGCTGGGAAGTGTGGGGAGCGTTCCACCGGCGCGAGTAATGGTGTACGTGGCAACCCCGGAAGCTGGCCCCGCCCCCTGGGCAATCAACGTTTCCCAAGGAATTCGGACATCAAAGGGCAACTCTGTGACCTGCAGTGGCGATAACGTTGTAGAACCCCATGTAACCGTGACATGGTCATCCTCCTGCCAATTGTCGTACAGCACCTTCCCCACAACCCCAAGGCGCGCATCCTGGCGATTAATCGAGCCGTTAACCATCGCCGGAATGACCAGTGGCTGGAGGTCGGAGGGCGACGCGTCCAGGTTCACAACGACCGTTATCTGGTTTGATCGCGGCCCCGGGTTACCGGAACGATCGCGCAACACAATATGCATGTATTGAAGACCGTTTGGATAAAGGCGAAACAAATCCCCTGGGACGGGAAAAACCAACGGTTCAGTTTCAGTAGGAAAGTCAAAAAACCCATCAGGCGTATTCCGGTCGTGTGGTGGTGTCACATTCGAAAGGTAATACTCGACCCGGTCCCACGCGCGACGGCCGGTGTAAAAGGGTACTCGCATGTTCACAATCGGGTTCTCAGCCAGGTAATCCTCATCGATGAATTCAACGGGAAATTCAGGCCCCTGGGGGGAGGTATTATTGTTGGGTGGGGTACGGTCCAGCACTAACACGCGCGTTGGTGAAAAGGTGGGCAAGTTGCCCTGTTCAAGCACCTCATAACTCAGCAACACGGTGCCGTCGTTCTCCAGATACCGTCGCTCGACTGGAATACGCAGTGGAAAGAGATCTGGATCAATCGGGCCATTGAACCGCCTGTTTAGGAGCGGCTCCCCCTCACTACCACTTTGCCGCCAATGAACGATCAGGACGTCGAAGTTCCCCGCCGGCGCGGACTCTGGCCAAAGCTCCTCGATGACCACCTCAATATCCGAATCAAGGTACTCGCGCGGGATATACCCATCGAGAATGGGGGGCACGGCATCATCAAGGATGGGCACCTTGATCTCGGAAAAAGACAAAATATTGCTTCTGCGACGAGCATTGGAAGTGTTCATATAAATGTCCTGCCGACGATGCAAAGGAAGATGCGCTTGGCAAGGATTAAGCGCCCAAATACCACGCTTGGGTACTGTCAAAACTAACAGGTAGGCATAGCCGCTCGTCGGTTTAAACCCCTCCATCAGCGGCGCATTGGCTTGACGGATCTTCTGAGTTGGTGTTTCCTGAAACCGGTTTCAGGCATCCTTGCCGGTGCTTGATGACCTCCAACTCCAATAAGAAAGGCCCTGCACCGTGACCTCTTTTTCCGCCGCCCAACGCAGCCGCGTGACCATGCTTGACGTAGCCGAGCGTGCCGGTGTGTCCAAGGCCAGCGTTTCGCGTTTTATCGGCGACGACCGCGCCCTGCTCTCCGATGCCATCGCCCTGCGCATCGAGCAGGCCATCGGTGAACTCGGCTACCGCCCCAACCAGATGGCCCGTGGTTTGAAGCGCGGGCGCACCCGCCTGATCGGCATGCTGGTGGCCGACATCCGCAACCCCTATTCGATTGCCGTGATGCATGGCGTGGAAACCGCCTGCCGCCAGCACGGCTACAGCCTGGTGGTGTGCAACACCGACCGCGATGACGAGCAGGAGCGCCAGCACCTCGCGGCCCTGCGCGCCTACAACATCGAAGGGTTGATCGTGAATACCCTTGGCCATCACCTCGACCAATTGCTGGAGCTGCAACGGGAAATGCCGCTGGTGCTGGTGGACCGTAAGGTCGAGCCGCTGCACAGCGACCTGGTGGGGCTGGATAACCCGGTGGCGGTACGCATGGCGGTTGAGCACCTTGAACAGCAAGGCTACCGCGACCTGCTGTTAGTGACTGAAGCCACCGACGGCACCAGCTCGCGGCTTGAGCGCCTGGACAGTTTCAAGGCGGAGATTGCCAATCGTCCGACGTTGACCGGCGCTGTAGTGGAGTTGGACGGCAAACTGGAACAGCGTCTGCAAAAGTTTCTGGCCAAACCCAGCCCCAAGGCGTTGTTCTGCGCCAACGGAATCGCAGCACTGGCGTGTACCCGCGCATTGAAAAATTTAGGCTGCGACCTGTTTGATGACGTAGGCCTGATCGCGCTGGATGACCTCGACTGGTACCCGCTGGTGGGCAACGGCATCACCGCCCTCGCCCAGCCCACCGAGGCCATCGGCGCCAAGGCTTTCGACTGCTTGCTCAAGCGCTTGCGCGGCGATACCGAGCCGACACGTACCCTGGACTTCTTGCCGCAACTGATCATTCGAGGCTCCACCAGGCGCCCGTAGCAGCTGTCGAGCCCGGGCGAGGCTGCGTTTGCGATGTGTCAGGTAGACCGCCGACGCAGCCTCGCCCAGGCTCGACAGCTGCTACGGCTGGTTCAATTCAACATTTTGCGAATAAAAATGAAACCGGTTTCAGAGGTCCACAACAATGCATAAATACCCCGTCTCCATCAGCCTTTCCAGCTACGGCGCCGACCTGGTCCGCCAGCAGGGCCAGTTGAGCTTCGTCTCGGTGCTGGCCGCCGCTGGCGCGCAACGTATCGAATGGCGCGAAGAATTGCTGACCACCGAACAACCGCTTGAACTGGCGCAAGCCGCCGCCGATCAAGGCCTGGAATGCGTGTTCTCCTCGCCCCTGGAACTCTGGGTGGCCGGCCGCTCGCAACCCAACGCCGAACTGGCCACCACTCTCGACCGCGCCCAGGCGTTTGGCGCCCGATGGCTGAAAGTCTCCCTCGGCTATTTCACCGACACCAACGACCTGGACAGCTTGAGCGCCCTGCTCAACCGGCATCCGGTCAAGCTGCTGGTGGAGAACGACCAGACCCTGCACGGCGGGCGCATCGAGCCGATGCAGCGTTTTTTCAACGAAGTCGAGCGTCTGGCCGTGCCGGTAAAAATGACCTTCGATATCGGCAACTGGCAATGGCAGGACCAATCGGCGACCACCGCTGCACGCCTGCTGGGCCGGTATGTGGATTACCTGCACTGCAAGGCCGTGGCCCGGCGCGCCGACGGCAAGCTGGTGGCCCTGCCGCCGGGCGCCGCCGACCTGCATCTGTGGGAACAACTGCTCAAGCACATGACTCAAGGTATTACCCGGGCTGTGGAGTTTCCGCTGCAAGGTGATGACCTGGTGCAGGTCACCGCACAGCAGGTCGCCGCCCTCACCGTCCTTGGCCAGCCCCGCGTGGAGAATGCCCATGTCTGAGATCGATATCCTGTCGTTTGGTGAAACCATGGCGATGTTTGTCGCCGAGCAGACCGGCGACCTGGCCCAGGTCGCACAGTTTCACAAACGCATTGCCGGCGCCGACAGCAACGTCGCCATCGGCCTGTCGCGCCTGGGGTTCAACGTGGCGTGGCTAAGCCGCGTGGGCGCCGATTCCCTCGGGCGTTTTGTGGTGGACACCTTGCAGAACGAAGGCCTGGACTGCGGGCATGTGGCGGTCGACCCGCTGCACCCCACGGGTTTTCAACTCAAGTCCCGCGAAGAGGCTGGCGACGATCCGCAGGTGGAGTACTTCCGCCGTGGCTCGGCCGCCAGCCATTTGTCGGTCGAGGCGATCAAACCCGAGCTGTTGCAAGCCCGCCACCTGCACGCTACGGGCATCCCGCCGGCACTGTCGGACGCCACTCGCGAGCTGTCGCGCCAGTTGATGACGCAAATGCGCGAGGCCGGCCGCAGCGTGTCCTTCGACCCGAACCTGCGCCCGTCTCTGTGGGCAAACGAGCAACGCATGATCAGCGAAATCAACGCCCTCGCCTGCCTGGCGGATTGGGTGTTGCCGGGATTGAGCGAAGGCCGTTTGCTCACCGGTTTTGAAGACCCGGCCGACATCGCCGCGTTCTACCTCGACCAGGGCGTGGAAGCCGTGGCCATCAAGCTCGGCCCCCACGGCGCGTATTACCGCACGCAACTGGACCAGGGTTTCGTCGCCGCCGTACCCGTGGCCAAGGTGGTCGATACGGTCGGCGCCGGCGATGGTTTTGCGGTAGGCATGATCAGCGCGCTGCTGGAAAACCTCAGTTTTGCCGAGGCCGTGCAGCGCGGCAACTGGATCGGCAGCCGCGCGGTGCAGAGCCGTGGCGACATGGAAGGCTTGCCGTTGCGTGAAGATCTGCCTGCTTATTGTAGGAGCGAGCTTGCTCGCGAAGGTCGTTAACGATGACACGCGCCACCTGAATAGAGGTGGAGTTCTTACGTTTTTCGCGAGCAAGCTCGCTGCTACCCAGTTACCTGTTGCCACAACTACAACAAGCTCAGGAGCAACCTTATGGAACCGTTGAAACTCGCCACCCGTCGTTGGTGGTACATCATGCCCATTGTGTTTATCACCTACAGCCTGGCGTACCTGGATCGCGCCAACTACGGCTTCGCCGCCGCCTCCGGGATGGCCGAAGACCTGATGATCACCCCGGGCATGTCGTCATTGCTTGGCGCGCTGTTTTTCCTCGGCTACTTTTTCTTCCAGGTACCGGGCGCGATTTATGCGCAGAAGCGCAGCGTCAAGAAACTGATTTTCGTCAGCCTGATCCTCTGGGGCGGCTTGGCCACCCTGACCGGTATGGTGTCCAACGCCTACATGCTGATCGTGATCCGCTTCATGCTCGGGGTGGTGGAAGCCGCCGTGATGCCGGCGATGCTGGTGTACCTGTGCCACTGGTTCACCCGCGCGGAACGCTCCCGGGCCAACACCTTCCTGATCCTCGGCAACCCCGTCACCATGATGTGGATGTCGGTGGTCTCGGGCTACCTGGTGCAGCATTTCAGCTGGCGCTGGATGTTCATCATCGAAGGCTTGCCGGCGGTGCTGTGGGCGTTTATCTGGTGGAAGTTGGCGGATGAAAAACCGGCCGACGCCAAATGGCTTAGCGCCCAGCATAAAAAAGACCTGGAAACCGCCCTCGCCGAAGAACAGGTAGGCATCAAGGCGGTGAAGAACTACGCCGAAGCCTTTCGCTCACCCAAGGTGATCATCCTCGCGCTGCAGTTTTTCTGCTGGAGCATTGGCGTGTATGGCTTCGTGCTGTGGCTGCCGTCGATCCTCAAGGCCGGTTTGAAAATGGACATGGTCGAGGCCGGCTGGCTCTCGGCGCTGCCGTATCTGGCGGCGGTGATCGGCATGCTGGTGGTGTCCTGGGGCTCGGACAAACTGCAAAAACGTAAACGCTTTGTGTGGCCGCCGCTGTTAATCGCCTCCATCGCGTTTTATGCATCCTACGTGCTGGGCGCCGAACACTTCTGGTGGTCGTACACCCTGCTGGTGATCGCCGGGGCGTGCATGTACGCGCCGTACGGGCCGTTTTTCGCAATCGTCCCCGAGATCCTCCCGGCCAACGTCGCCGGCGGTGCCATGGCGCTGATCAACAGCATGGGCGCCCTCGGTTCGTTTGGCGGTTCTTACCTGGTGGGCTACCTCAACAGCAGCACCGGTTCCCCCGGCGCTTCGTACCTGCTGATGAGCGGTGCGTTGCTGGTGTCGGTGGTGCTGACGATCTTCCTCAAGCCCGGCGCCAGTGACCGCGAGCGCGCCCCGCTGCAATCCCTTGAATTGAAGGTAAAGACCCGATGAAAAAGTCTGTCGTGCTCTACAAGAAACTCTCTGCGCCGCTGATGGCCCGCCTGCATGAACAAGCCGAGGTCACGCTGATCGAGGCACTGGATGAAAGCGGCCTGGCCAAGCTGCGCGCGGCATTGCCAACGGCCCAAGGCATGCTTGGCGCAAGCCTGCGCCTGGACGCAAAATTGCTGGACCTGGCGCCAAACCTTGAGGCCGTGGCCAGCGTGTCCGTCGGCGTCGATAACTACGACATCGACTACCTGACCGCGCGCGGCATCCTCCTCAGCAATACGCCCGACGTGCTGACTGAAACCACTGCCGACACCGGCTTCGCGCTGATCCTCGCCACTGCCCGGCGCGTGGTGGAACTGGCCAATATGGTGCGCGCCGGCAACTGGAACCAGAACATCGGCCCGTTGCATTTTGGCAGCGACGTGCACGGCAAGACCCTGGGCATTATCGGCATGGGGCGTATTGGTGAAGCCTTGGCCCAGCGTGGGCACTTCGGGTTTGGCATGCCGGTGATCTACCACAGCCATTCGCCGAAACCGGCGGTAGAACAGCGCTTCGGCGCTGAGTATCGCAGCCTGCCGGACCTGCTCCGGGAAGCCGACTTTGTGTGCCTGACCTTGCCGCTGACGGCTGAAACCGAAGGTTTGATTGGCGCTGAAGAGTTCGCGCTGATGGGCCCGGAGACGATCTTTATCAACATCTCCCGGGGCAAGGTGGTGGACGAGCCGGCGCTGATTGAGGCGTTGCAACAGCGCACGATACGCGCGGCGGGACTGGATGTGTTTGTGCGCGAGCCGCTGCAGCATGATTCGCCGTTGTTGCGCTTGAGCAACGTGGTGGCGACGCCGCATATCGGTTCAGCGACTCATGAGACGCGGGAGGCGATGGCCAAATGCGCGGTGGACAATCTGCTGACCGCGCTGGCGGGTGAGAAGCCGAAGAACCTGGTGAATCCGGCGGCCTGGAAACACTGATTCCTGGAACACCACAGAAGCCAATGTGGGAGCGGGCTTGCTCGCGAAGGCGGTGTGTCAGCCACCGAATGCATCAACTGACACACCGCCTTCGCGAGCAAGCCCGCTCCCACATTTTTTTGATCGCATTTCAGATCAGATGACGAATCTGGCCACCATCCCGTTCAAATCCACCGCCAGGCGCGACAGTTCGTGACTGGCGGCTGAAGTCTGGTTGGCACCCGCCGCCGACTGGGTCGCCAGGTCGCGGATGTTCACCAGGTTGCGGTCCACTTCGCGGGACACCTGCGCCTGTTCTTCCGACGCACTGGCGATCACCAGGTTGCGCTCGTTGATCAGGCTGATGGACTGGGTGATCTGCTCCAGGGCCACCCCGGCAGCCCGTGCCATTTCCAGGGTGCTTTGGGTGCGTTGGTTGCTCTGCTGCATCGAGTTCACCGCCTCGCCCGTACCGCTCTGAATGCCAGCGACCATTTTTTCGATTTCCTGGGTCGACTGCGCGGTGCGATGGGCCAGGGCCCGCACTTCATCCGCCACCACCGCGAAACCACGCCCGGCTTCACCGGCACGTGCCGCTTCAATCGCTGCGTTGAGGGCCAGCAGGTTGGTCTGCTCGGCAATCGCGCGAATCACGTCCAGTACCTTGCCAATGTCACGGCCCTGAGCCGCCAGGCCTTCGATCAACACCGAGGTGTTTTGTACATCCTGGGTCATGGTCTGGATCGCGCCCACGGTTTCCACGACGCGGTCGCGCCCTTCCCGCGCGGCCTGGTTGGACTGGCTGGAAGCTTCTGAGGTAGACACCGCATTGCGCGCCACTTCTTCCACCGCGGCGGTCATTTCGTTGACCGCTGTGGCGGCCTGGTCGATTTCGTTGTTCTGCTGCTGCAGGCCTTTGGAGGCCTCTTCAGTCACAGCGCTGAGCTCTTCAGCGGCAGAGGCCAACTGCGTGGCCGAGCCGGCGATGTGCTGGATGGTCTGGCGCAGGTTGGCTTGCATCGCAGCCAAGGCCCCGATCAGCCGGGCTGGTTCGTCTTTGCCGTCGTCCTCAATCACTTTGCTGAGGTTACCGCCAGCGATCACTTCAGCCGCCTCCAGCGCTTTGCGCAGTGGCGTGACGATGCTGCGGGTCAACAGCCAGGCGAGCAACACGGTCATCAGGGCCGCAATCACCGAAACGGCGATAATGCCCGTGATGGCGTGCTGGTAACTCTGCCCGGCGTCGTTGGCGGCCTGAGTGGCATCCGCCGCGTTGATGGCGATCAGTTTATTCAACTGTTCGCCCATCTGGTCGGTGCCATCCTTGATGCGGCCGTTGATCAGGGCGCGCATTTCTTCCACTTTGTTCTGCTGCGAAAAGCTCACCATCTCGGCCTGAGCCTTGAGGTAATTGTCCAGCGTGAGGGCAAACTTCTTGTACAGCGCCGCCTCTTCATCCCCCGCCGGCAGGGTGGCATACGCCGCCTGGGCGGTCTTGACCTTGCCTTCCAGCACGCCCATGCGGGTCTGGGCTTCCTGCAAGGCCGCCGGTTCACGGTTCACCAACACGCGAAACGACAGAATCCGCAGGCGCAGGACGTTCTCGGTCATGGTGGCCAAATACCCAACGCTGGGCAGCTGGTTGGCGCCCATGTCGACCGATGCCTGACGAATCAGGGTCATGCGGTTCACCGCAAACACCCCCAGAATAACGACAAGCAATGCGATGAAGGCAAAACCGAGAAAAGCTCGAGGTGCGATATTCAGGTGACGAAGGGACATAGGGGGGGCGCTCTTAGAAGGAGTGGCTGCGAGCATCCCTGCCGCGACACGGCCAATGGGCGTCAACGCGCCGCTCTGACCGGTGGCACCACTGTTGTAATGGGTATGTGGGCCTATAAACGGTATCGGCCGGCTTGAGGATTTAATGGGGGAGGTTTCGAAATATTTTTTCACACTTCTGACAACTGGCAGTTTCTGGCATCCTGCGCCTCCTTTTTCCTGCCCGGGCCCGTATTTTGTCTGACACTCAAACCCCTCGCCCCCGTTATAAATCCGACCTGATCTACGGCCTCGACGACCGCCCGCACTTCAGCGCGGCGATATTTGCCGCCCTGCAGCACGTACTGGCCAGCTTTGTCGGGATCATCACCCCCACGCTGATCGTTGGCGGCGTGCTGGGCCTGGAAAGCGAAGTGCCCTACCTGGTGAGCATGGCGCTGTTTGTGTCGGGGCTCGGCACCTTTGTGCAGGCCCGCAAGTTCGGCCCGGTAGGTTCCGGCCTGCTGTGCCTGCAAGGCACCAGCTTTTCGTTTATCAGCGTGATCCTGAGCGCCGGCTTTATGGTCAAGGCCCGGGGCGGCGGCACCGATGAGATCCTGTCGACGATCTTCGGCATCTGCTTCTTCGCGGCGTTTATCGAAGTGGTGCTCAGCCAGTTCATCGGCAAGCTGCGCAAGCTGATCACTCCGGTGGTCACCGGCACCATCATTACCTTGATGGGCTTGTCGCTGATCAAGGTGGCCGTCACCGACATGGCCGGCGGCTATGGCGCCAGCGACCTGGGCGCCGCCGGCAACATGGGCCTGGCGGCCGTGGTATTGCTGACCATCGTGGTGCTCAACCGCTTCAATAACCCGTTCCTGCGCCTGGGTTCGATCGTGATCGGCCTGACCCTCGGCTTTGTGGTGGCCTGGTGGATGGGCCGCGTCGACCTGGCCGCCCTGCCCCAGCTGCCGCTGATCAGCGTGCCGGTGCCATTCAAATACGGGTTCTCGTTCGACTGGGTAGCGTTTATCCCCGTGGCGGTGATCTTCCTGATTTCGCCCCTGGAAGCCGCCGGTGACCTGACGGCCAACTCGATGATTTCCCAACAGCCGGTCAAGGGCCCGCTGTACATCAAGCGCATCAAGTCCGGCCTGCTGGCCGACGGCCTCAACTCAGTGATGGCGGCCACCTTCAACAGCCTGCCCATGGTGACCTTCGCCCAGAACAACGGGGTGATCCAGTTGACCGGCGTGGCCAGCCGTTACGTGGCGTACTTCATTGCCGGGCTGCTGGTGCTGCTGGGCCTGTTCCCGATGATCGGCGCGGTGCTGCAACTGATGCCCAAGCCGGTACTCGGCGGCGCCACGCTGATCATGTTCGGCACCGTGGCCGTGGCCGGGATCAAGATCCTTGCCGAAGCCGGCCTGCACCGGCGCAACGTGCTGATCGTGGCGATCTCCCTGGGGATGGGCCTGGGTGTGGCGGCAGTCCCGGAAGTGTTGCGCGAACTGCCCAAGGCGCTGCACAACATCTTCGAGTCGCCAATCACCGTGGGGGCGTTCTGCGCTATCGTGCTGAACATCTTCCTGCCTGAGGAGTTCATAGAACTGGAAGAAGATGAATTTGATCCGGAAGCCTCCACCCTCAAGGTGATGCAGGACCCGGACGTCACGCAATAGGAGAACCCGTTTTATGCGCAAGCTCATGGTTTTGTCACTGCTGCTCCTCACCCTGAGCGCGTGCGCGCTGTTCCCCAATCGCGACCCGGTGAACATCAACGTGGTGGGTATCGAGCCGCTGCAAAGCCAGGACCTGGAGGTGCGTTTCGCGGTGAAGCTGCGGGTACAGAACCCGAATGAAACCGCGATCGACTACAGCGGCGTGGCCCTGGACCTTGAGGTCAATGGCCGGCCGCTGGCGTCCGGGGTGAGTGACCTGAGTGGGTCCATCCCACGCTTTTCGGAGACGGTGCTGACGGTGCCGGTGAGTGTTTCGGCGTTTTCCGTGTTGCGTCAGACCCTTGGCTTGAGCCAGACCCAGAGTTTGAATAACCTGCCCTACGTGTTGCGCGGGAAACTCGCGGGTGGCCTGTTCGGCACCATGCGCTTTGTGGATCGCGGGACCCTGGACTTTCCCAACACTGCCACGTGGTAACGACATGGATGCGCAACCTACGCTGTATACCGAACGCCTGATCCTGAGGCCGCTGACGCTGGAGGATGCCGAGGGTGTCCAGCAGCAGTTTGCGCACTGGGAAGTGGTGCGTTATCTGAATGCTCAGGTGCCTTGGCCGTACCCGGCGGATGGTGCGCGCAGCTATCTGGAGCATGTCGCGTTGCCGGCCATGGCGCGGGGAGAGGAATGGCATTGGTCGATCCGCCTGAAGAGCGCGCCTGGGGTGTTGATTGGTAATGTCAGCCTGATGGATGAGGTGGATAACAACCGGGGCTTTTGGCTGGCGCCGCAGTGGCAGGGTCAGGGGTTGATGGCCGAGGCCAGTGCGGCGGTGACTGAGTATTGGTTTGAGGTGCTGGAGCGGCCCGTGATGCGCGTGCCCAAGGCGGCGCCGAATGTGGCGTCTCGCAGGATTTCCGAGCGGACGGGGATGCGGTTGGTCAGGACGGATGAGGGGCAGTTTGTGGCTGGGCGTTTGCCCAAGGATATCTGGGAGATTACCCGGGAGGAATGGCTGGGGAGTCGGCGGGGCTGAGGTGGGTTTTGGGTGTATATCCGTTATTTGGGTGATGGCTGAGATTGGTTCCGCTCTTACAGCGGCTCACTTTTGAAGAGCGCAAAAGTAAGCAAAACGCTCTTGCCCCACCACTCGGCACCTCGCTAATGCTCGGTGTGCCCTCACTCCGGCTTTGGAGCGTGGGCCGCCGTCATGGGCCATCCCTGGCCCAGGACGGCTAACCTGGCGTCCTGCCAGGTTACCCACGCTCCAAAGCCTGCGTTCGGCCAGCGTGGTTTAACGGGGCGCCTAAGATCAAGATCAAAAGCACAGCGGCCTCCCGGCCGGCTTGAGTGTTAAAAGCAAAAGCAAAAACCAGAGCGAAAACAGATCTGCTTTTCTGTGGGAGCGGGCTTGCTCGCGAAAAACCTGAGAGCGCCGCGTTGAATCAGGATGCCAGCGTCATCGTTAACGACCTTCGCGAGCAAGCCCGCTCCCACATTTTTGACCGTGCCCGCTTTAGCTTTTGATTTGCTTTTCAACACTCAAGCCGGCCGGGAGGCCGCTGTGCTTTTGCTTTTGCTTTTGATCTTGATTTTGATCTGACTGCCCCATTCAGCCCGAGGCCGAACGCAGGTATTGCGGAGCGGGTAAACCGGCAGGACGCCGGTTTAGCCGCGCCGGGCCATGGATGGCCCGTCGCGGCGGCCCGCGGAGCAATGCCGAAGTGAGGGAACGCCGAGCCACAGCGAGGCGCCGACAGGCGGGGCAGAGCCCTTTGCTTACTTTGGGGCTTTTCCAAAGTGAGCCGCTGTAAGAGCGGAACCATAAGCCGCCGTTACCTAAATAACGGATATGTACTCAACCCAAAAACCGCACACCGGGTTTAGCACGCTCATCCACGGTCAATTCGAAAATATCCGGCCGGGCATAATGCCCAACCACATCATAGTCATACCGCGCCCGCACCAAATCATCCGTATCAATCCGCGCCACCAGCAACCCCGCCCCACCGAGCAATGGCCCGGCCAGAATGTCCCCCATGGGCCCAACAATCACACTGCCACCCGCAATCAAAGGCCGATCCACCGGCCAATTCGCAACCTCCACACCCAACGCCTGAGGTGACGCCTGCACCTGACACGCACTCACCACAAAACACCGCCCCTCGTGCGCAATATGCCGCATGCTCACCTGCCACATTTCCCGCTCATCCACCGTCGGCGCACACCACACGTCCACGCCCTTGGCGTACATCGCCGTGCGCAACAACGGCATCATGTTCTCCCAGCACACGGCGCCACCGATGCGCCCTACCGCCGCATCAATCACCGGCAACGTCGAGCCATCACCCTTGCCCCAGATCAGCCGCTCAGTGCCGGTAGGCATCAATTTGCGATGCTTGGCGACCAACCCGCCCGCCGGCTCGAAATACAGCACCGTGCAATACAGCGTGCTGCCACTGCGCTCAATCACGCCCAACACCAGGCTGGCCCCAGTGCGCGCCGACAAACCCGCCAGCGCTTCGGTCTCCACACCCGGCACATCAATCGCATTGGCAAAATAACGGGCAAAGGCCTCGCGCCCTTCAGGCAGGCGATAACCCAACTGGGTACCAAAGCCTTCACCCTTGGGATAGCCCCCGAGCAAGGCTTCGGGCATCACCACCAGTTGCGCACCGCTGCGCAGGATTTCGTCCTCATAGGACAGGATCTGTTCCAGGGTCTCTGCCTTGCCACCCGGCAAGGAACCGATTTGCAGCGCAGCCACGGTAGAAACAGGCATCACGATCACTCCGAATCAATGGGGGTTGCCCATTCTCCGGCCAGCAGCAATCATGAATAAAGCCCACTTCGCTGCTAACTGATATGAGCCAGATGAATATCGCTAACGTCGATCTCAACCTGCTGAAAACCTTCGAGGCCCTGCACGACGAATCCAGCGCCAGCCGCGCCGCCCTGCGCCTTGGCGTCACGCAGTCGGCGATCAGTGCGGCATTGCGCCGTCTGCGGGATGTGTATGGCGACCAATTGTTCGTGCGCACCGGTCGAGGCCTGGCGCCGACCTTGCGCGCCAACCAGTTGAAACCAGTGATCAGCGAAGCCCTGGATCGTTGCCGCCAAAGCCTGGCGATGGTCGACCCCCAGGGCAGCCAGTATCAGGGCCGTTCGGTGGTGCTGGGGTTGTCGGAT
Organism: Pseudomonas sp. 32A; assembly: GCF_052682255.1. NCBI lineage: Bacteria > Pseudomonadati > Pseudomonadota > Gammaproteobacteria > Pseudomonadales > Pseudomonadaceae > Pseudomonas > Pseudomonas sp. 32A. The sequence continues at coordinate 6,758,859 of NZ_JBQYLY010000001.1, forward strand.
GATTTCGAGATCGCCTACGGTCGCCGGCTGATTGAAGAGATCGCCAAGCGTGCGCCGAAGCTGCGGCTGATTTTCCGCCAGACCCACAGCCAGATTGTTGCCGGCGCCCTGCTCGATCGCAGCCTGGACCTGGCGATCACTGCCGGCGGGTTTGCCCAGCGTCGGCTGAGCCGCCAGGTGTTGGGAGAAGGCCATTATGCGTGCCTGGTGGACCCCGCCAGCCTGGAGCCGGGGCAACAGGTAATCGACCTCGACGAGTTCGTCAGGCGTGAGCATCTGTTGGTGTCATCCGGCGGGTTTATCGGGATAACCGACGAGGGCCTGGCCGCGCAGGGGCTGAGCCGGCATGTAGGCGCCTCAACCACACACTTCGCGGCGCTGCCGTTTCTGCTCAAGGGCAGCCAGGCAGTGGCCACGATTCCCGGGCATGCGGCCCAGGCCATCGCGCAGATGACCGGGCTGAAGGTTCTGCCCTGCCCGCTGGCATTGCCGCGTTACCCGGTGGAGCTGGGCTGGCGCACCCAAGTGCAACTCGATCCGTTGCTGCTGAAAGTGCGCGAGGCGATCGTCGCCTGCTTTGCGCTTACTTCGCCGCCATCAGGCGATTGACTTCACTGCGCACCATGTTCGAGAACTCCGGCGGTGACATGCCGTCCAGCTCCGCACGCACCCATTCGGCCCATTTGCCCTTGCGCTTGGCGCGCTCGCCAAACAGTCGGGCGGCCTCGCCCTTGGCTTTGCCCAGGTTGCTTTGCCACAGGTCGTAGAGACGGGACTTTTCATCTTCCAGCGCGGCGCGCTCGGCAAGGGGCTTGTTGGCCAGATTGAAGCTCATGTTGAATTACCTGCTGCACAAATAGGTGACATCTTACACTGTAGGTCGAAATTTCCTGGCCTGGATTTCACCTAAGCTGACCGTAGGAAAAAAACTGCAACTTTTGCCTGCTTCAAACACTCCATTCTTCATCAAGCGCATTCATTGCCACATTCACCCGCAAGGAGTTAACCCAATGGCCCGCAAATCTGCCGCCCAAGCCGTCGAAGACCAAATCAAGGATCAAGCCTTCAGTGAACTGACCTCGCTGATCGAAGAATCGGACAAGCTGCTCAAAAGCAGCGCGTCACTGGTGGGGGAAGAAGGTGAAACCCTGCGTGAACAGGTGGCTATCAAGCTCAAGCAGGCACTGGACTCGGTGTCCAATGTGCGCGAGCGCAGCAAGCCGGTAGTGGATGCCACCGAGACCTATATCGGTGGCCATCCATGGCAGACCGTGGCGATTTCCGCCGGGTTTGGCCTGGTGGTCGGCCTGTTGCTGGGCCGCCGCAACTGATCTGATGTAACGGCTGCGCCCTCCCCGGGCGCAGCTCGCTTCACGCCTGTGCCAACACCCGCAACCGGCTCAATTCTGCCGCTTCGATCTCAATTCCGCCTGCCTGCGACTTCGCCCGTGTGCGATGGCGTCGGTCTCCCGGCAAACGCCGTAACCCTGCCGCATGCATCTGTCGCACCAGTTCCTGGCTGCGCTCGGCGAAGCTCTGCCCGGCGGTCTTGCTCGGGTCGATCACGATCAGCAACTGGCCGGTCCATGGGGTGCGGGCGCCGGGGTGATCGGACCAGTTGAACTCAAACGAGAAGTTACCGCCCGTGAGGGCTGCCGCCAGCAACTCGACCATCATCGACAGGGCCGAACCCTTGTGCCCGCCAAACGGTAACAGCGCGCCGCCTTCGAGGATCGCCTTGGGGTCCTGGGTCGGCTGGCCGAGGCTGTCCACGCCCATGCCGGGTTGCAGGCGCTCGCCCTTGCGCGCAGCAATCTGCACGTCGCCATGGGCGATGGCGCTGGTAGCCAGGTCAAACACGATGGGCAGGCCATCGGCGCGAGGCGCGGCGAAGGCAATGGGGTTGGTGCCGAACAGTGGGCGGTCGGCGCCGTGGGGCACCACGCAGGTCATGCTGTTGACCACGCTCAGGGCCACCAGGCCTTCTTCGGCGAAGGGCTCGACATCCGGCCAAAGTGCCGCGAAGTGGTGGGAGTTATGGATCGCCAGCAGGGCAATCCCGGCACTGCGGGCCTTTTCCACCAGCAGCGGGCGGGCGGCTTGCAGCGCGGGTTGGGCAAAACCATTACCGGCATCCACCCGTACAAACCCGCTGGCCACATCCTCGACCACCGGTACCGCCTTGCCGTTGACCCAGCCGCTGGCCAAGGTCGAGACGTAACCTGGAATACGGAATACACCGTGGCTGTGGGCGCCGTCGCGCTCGGCGCTGGCGCAGTTCTCGGCCAGCACTTGGGCCACGTCGGCCGAGGTGCCATGGCGCACGAATACCTGGCGCAGCAGGTCGGTCAATTGCGCAAAACTGAGTCGCTCTGATGAAGACTCGACATCCAAAGGCGATGCAGACATCTGAAGCTCCCGTTTAATTATTGGAATGGGCAACAGCGTACAAGAATCGGTTCGTCGATTAGACAGGGTTTGCCCCATGGCTGTCGACAGGGAGTGCCAGACATATCTAGCCCCCGGGGCCACCGGGACTGGATAGCGTCGAGTGCCGTACTTTCCCAAGGACCGCAATGATGAGCCAGGCTCCCTATTTTTTTCCCGAAGCCATGCGCATTGGCTGGAGGGCGCTGGACCGTGAGCGCCAGTTGAACATCGACAGCAGGGATATCGAGTTTCTCGGCAAGGTGTTTTTTGCCAGCGATGCAGGCCGTCGCCAACAGTCGCCGCCAATGATTGCACAGCGCATCTGGCTGAATAAAAGTACCGCCAACACCGTCGAACTGGCGGGCAGTTTCATGATGAGTTCCACCAACGCCTACCCGCACGCCTGGCTCTACACCCCCTACGGCGGCCTGGAAAAATTCGACAGCCCCGCCCACGTGCTCACGGCGCTGACCCAGCGCTTGAAAATCCCGGCCGACGCCACGCGACTGCTGTGCTTCCTGCCCTTGCAGCAACAGGCATCGCAGATGCTCGACGACCGCCTGGTGCTGACACCGGAGGCAATGCTCGATGACGTGTTTGGTGAACAGGAAAAAACCCTCAGGCGCTATCAGGAGGTCAATCGCCAGGCGCTGCTGGCAGAGTTGAAACAATTGCCGCCATTGGGCGCCCTGCTTTCAAACCTGCTTGAAAGCATCTGCCGCCCACTCTTCCCCAGGCTTGTCCCCAGCGAAGCCCATGTCAGTTTTTTCGCCAGACAACCCCCTGGGCACACGGTGCCGCGCTGGCTCGACTCGCTGCCACTCAATGACGCTGTGCTGTTGTATTACCGTGAGCAAGCCTGGCCAGCCGGGCAAACCCGGGTGTTTTTTCATCCCGCGCGGTCTGACGACGCCAAGGACCCTGAACGCAAGGCCCGCGACACGCAGCGCTGGGAAAGCGCGATCAAGCAAGCGGCCGGCCAACTGATCCCGTTCCTGCACAGTGCAGTGGAGACGTTCTGGAACACCGAGATCGCGCCGGGCGTCTCGCGTCGGGCCTGGTTCGCCCGGGCCATGGCCGCCAATGCGCGCCTGGATCTGCTGTTCAAGCGCCAGCAATCCATCATCAGTCCGGAGCAAAGCCAGGTATTGGCAGCGCTGTACTCTTCCCAGGCCCCTCTGGGCGGCCAGACACTGCACGTGGAGAACGTGAAGATCTGGGAGCAGCCGGCCAATGCTGTCGAGCTGGCCAGCACCTTGATGATCGGCAACTCGCAGACCTTTCTCTACACCCCCGACAAGGGTTTGCAAGTGCTCGGAACCTACGACGACCTGATGGACACCCTCAAGGCCATGGTCAAAGCGCCAGGGTATGAAGACGACCTCTACAACCTGATGTCTCTCGAGGAGCGGGGGTTGTTCGTCGGGTTCAAGACGCCGCAGTTTTCCGGCACTCCCATCCCAGGCCCTCTGTTTGAGCAGGTGCTCGAAGCCATCATCGGCAAGCAGCAACAGAACCTTCGCTATGCCCTCGATCTGTACCGGCGTGCCCGGGCCGACATTGAACCCTCGGCCTTGCTCGACTACGCACTGGATGTGCGGTACATGATCGACAGCCATCTCCCGGGCCTGGATACAGCCGGACGCTGGACGCCTCATTCGGTGCTGGCCGACCCGACCCGTCCCGTGTCACTGGCCGGCGACCGGGCCGCCCTGCTGCACAAGCAGTTGGCCAACATCCGGGACACACTGGCAGCCCAGGTACGCGCCCAGCCTACACTGGCCAACACCGTCAATCAGGCACTCACCTTAGAGTTCAACCGCCGAGGCCTGACGGGCCAGGACCCCGGGAAGATCTACGTCAATCGATACGCCGCCGGCGCAAATGCGCCCCACGCCACTGCGCCCCTGGAAAGCCAAAGCCTGCGCAGTTACTTTCTTGCGCGCCTGATACAGGGGCGCGGGCCAATTCCGCAAACGCTGCACTACGGCCTTTACGCCAATCAGGGCAGCGGGCGCGCCACACCACTGACCGGCCTGGACATATCCCAAGCCAACGCGGTTCTCGATGCCGCCCTGATCAAGTTTCATAACTACAACATTGCTGATATTCCCCGCGAATACCTGGAACAGCTCAAGGCGCCGATGGCCCATGCCATGGCGGTGGCGATCCAGGGCGAAGCCAGACTCAGGCGCCTGGACAACAGCCTGGACGCCCTTGATGAGTCGATCGTGCAAACGGTGTTTGACCTTCAACACCCGGATCGCCGACGGCGCCAGGGGCTGGGTGGGTTCATCCCGGATGCCTATGCGTTGACCGTCGAACCCGAGGGCCTCACGCGACGGGTGCCCCTGGCTCATTGCCTGATGCTCACCGAACGCGGCGGCCTCGACCCGTCCCACTCAGGCCGGGCCGTGCTGTGGACGCCGGCGCGCGGCCTGGAGAGTTTCGCCAACGTCAGCCAATTGCAGACGGAGCTGAAACGACGCCTGGCCGCCCCGGACCTTCGTACGCAGCTACTGGCCAATCTCGACCCGCGCTATTGCAAGCCGCACCAGGCCTGCCCGCTCGGTCAATTCATGCTGATCAACGACGCAGTCGCCCAGCACCGCCAGCAGTCCTGGATTGATCATTACAGGGCACAACGGGCCCACTGCCTCACCCTGTCGCTATCGGGGGACGCCTTGCTGAAGCGTCTCGGGGAACTGGAAAAGGCCTTGCCGGCCAACGACCTGAGCCACGCCTCGCAAATCGCCCAGACCTTCATGGCACAACAATCACTGCCCGCCTGGTTGGGGATGGCGTCGGTCAGCCAACAGCGTCGCCACATCGAAATCCTTGAGCAATACCGCCACAGCCTCACGGACGACAGAGACTACCTGGACGATTTTCTGTCGTTGCCACAGTACATTGGCAGCAAGCTCGGCGAGCTGTTGCAGGCCTATGGCGTGCGCGCGCAAGACGTCTACATCCTCCCGAAGTTGGTGTTGGCCGGCCAACGGCAAAACCTGGTGGACTACGCCCTCAATCACATCAGCCAGCAAGCCGCTGCGTTCGATGTCGAGTCCACGGCCGCCGGCCTGACGCCCACCGTGGTGCGCCAGATACTCACACGCCTGCCCCTCAAGCAGGACAACCAGGCTTACCTGGCCGAAAAGCTTACGCCTGGCAAGCCAGGTGCCGAAGCACGGGAACAGCGATTTATCCGGCAACTGCCCTGGCAGTTGCTGCAAAACGCCCATGCGCTGAGCCTGCAGGAACTGCTGTCACCCGCGGGCTTGAGCCTGGTCGAACAAGTCCTCGACATGCCGGATGCAATCGTCCGTGCAGCAGTCAACGGCGCAACCTCGACGGTCCGTCCCCTGGAGTTGATCGCCACGACGGGCGCTCGCGCCATCAAGGCCCTTGGGGTCTACCTGATTAACGCCGCCGAAAAGGCGCCCCTGGTGATGTATGCACCTTACGGTACGCAGCAGGCGTTCCAGGAATTCGAAAACGAGGCGGCTCTAATCCGCCGGCTCAACCTGCCCGGCCCGTTGCAGGACTGGGTGATCGGCCGCCTGCCAGAGGCTGAGCGAGCCACGTATAAAAACCTTTGGGCCAGCACGGTTGGGGGAACCTCGGAAATCATCCTGGCGGACAATCCGATCAAGGGCCATGCGCTCAAGCAGTTGTACCGCGACAACATTCAGTTGATCTCGAGCCTGTTTGAACAGCAAAACCAGGCCAATGGCCGGTCAGCCTGGGACACCCTCAAGGCATTGTTTACCCATGGCCTGCAACAGGCGCAGGGGTTGCTACCGGGCAAGCTGATGGTGCCGTTGGTGATCTGGCAAAGCTACACACTGTTCAAGGCCTCTGCCGAAGACTTGCAGCAACATCGATGGCGCGACGCGCTGCAACGCTTCATCCGCGGTGTCGCGCAAATGGCCTCAATACGTACATTGATGGATGAATCACCGGCACCAGGCACCGCCGCGCCGCAGCCCGCGCCGATGCAAACAGCCAGCGCCTGGCAAGACATCGATATCACCGCCCAGGCCCGAACCCGCCTGCAAGCGTACGAAGCCAACGACATCAGCCTGGAGGGCCTGACGGCTGGCAATTCGGGGGTCTACACAACGACAGACAATCGGCATTACCTGCCTTGCACAGGCAAGGTCTATCGAGCCAAGCAGGTTGATGGCCATTGGCGGCTTTTCAGTGCACGGTCCAAAGGGCCCTATGTGCGCCTGGATGCCGAGCGCAAATGGACTCTGGACCTGGGCGCATCGGTTCGCCGCCATGGCCCTGGCTGGAGTGCCATGATGGAGCGCCGGGAGGTGAGAACAGAGGTGGACCGGGTGATGAATGTCGAAGCTCGAGGCCTGAGCGAAATTCGGCGTGTTTCGCCCCTCAGGGCTCAGGCGATCGTCGAGGCACTGGACCTGGCAACCTTCTACCTGCACAACTGCCAGCAGAACCTGAAACTGCTCGACCATCAGTACCCGCCCGTGACCCGGGTGCATCGCTTCATCAACCGCTTCTTTGGCATCCCGATAGACGCCGACACCGGCCCGGCCAAATTTCCGGCAGTCCTCGCGCAAAAGCTCATGGACACGGTGACCGCCATCCTCGATGAGGCACTGGAACCGGCACTCTACTCGCTCAATTCCCGGCGTTTCGTCTCCGGCGCGCATATCGCCGAACCCGAACGGCATTGGGCGTTTACCATCGACGGTGACCCGGATCGTCGCATCTATCTCACCGAAAACTTCTTCAACCCGCCCACAGCCGATTTCGAAGGGCACCTGATCAATCACTTCGATCAAAGAGCCCATGCCCGCGCGACTACGTTGATTCATGAATTGACCCATATCGTGAGCAACACCGCCGACGTCGCCTACCTCAACTCCACATCGCCTTTTTCCGACCTGATCGAAGTACAAACCCAAGCTGGTCGCAATCTTCGGGACTGGCTGCGCAACGTGCAGGAGAATGCGTACTCGATCAGTACGCCAATCGGGCAATTGTTCAAATCATCGGACGCGTGGGGGGCTACCGGGTCTGATCTGGGAACCGACCCGGAAGATGACTACATCAAGCAGCAGATTCTTGCCACGACCGGTGGCGTGGACTTGAGCAATGCACGGGGAATTTTCAAAACCAACCTGACTCGGCGGTTCAACACACAGATGGATAACGCTGACTCATTGACCTTGCTGATCACAACGTTGGGACGACAACTGGACGCCGTGCCCTCGATTGCCGAAGGCACGCCGTAAGCGACGGGTGCAGGCTACAGGCCTGCACCCAGTCAGCTCATTCAGTCTTTCTGGTCACGCAGCACGTTGCCGGATGCGCCATCGATACGGAACTCATAGACGATGCCATCCGACTTGCGCCCCTCACCTTCCCAATAGCCATCGTTATCGGCTTCGATCTTGTAGATCTCGATGTAGCCGGCCTTGGTCTTGGCGGTTTCGATGGCTTTTTCAATGGTGATCCAGCCTGCACCCGGTTTGTCCGCGAGGGCGGCACCGGCACTGAGCAGGGCCGAGGTTGCAACGATGGCGGCTAAGGTTTTCTTAAGCATTTTCGTACTCCATACAGGGATTGAATGTTAGCTGTCCTGATTTTTAGGGCCTTGCAGACGAGAATTAGTTCCAATTGATGTGCAATCGCCATGATGGTTGTTCTCGCCGTCCTGCTGTGGAGGTTAGAATGTTGGAAATCAGGATGAGTTAATGACAGATAAGTCCCTATCAGAAGCCGAATATGACGCCATCACCGATGCCGCTGCGCACTGGTGCATGCGTCTGCATGCCAGCGATTGCACGACGGCCGAGCGTCGGGCCTTCGAGCAGTGGCACGATGCGCATCCACTGCATGCCTTCGAATACGCGGCCATGCTGGAAATCTGGGACGTTGCCGATCACCTGCCCCGCAGCGAACCGGCCCCTGCCAGGGTGCGACTCCAGCCCCGCCGCCGTTCAAGCAACTACGCAGTAGCGGCGGTGATAGGCCTGTTGGCCTTGCCACTCGCGGCCTTTACCGGCTGGGAAGCCGGATGGTTGCCCAGTTCCTATAAGCATTACGAAACCGAAAACAGCCTGCGCCAGGTCACCCTCGATGACGGCAGCCAGGTTGAACTGAACCTGGGCACCGAGCTGGTCTACAGCCATTACAAAGACCAGCGCCGGGTCACCCTGAAAAAGGGCGAGGCGTTTTTCAATGTCAGCCATGACCCGCAACACCCCTTCATTGTTCACGCCGGAGACGGGCAGGTTCGGGTGACCGGCACTCAGTTCAACGTCTGGAAATACGAAGACCATGTGCGGGTCATGCTGCTGCAAGGCTCGGTGCTGGTAAGCAGCGATGACGCCCACAGCGGCCTGCGCCTGTCGCCCGGAATGCAGGCGAGCTACAACCATGGCGATGCCAGCCCCCTGGCCCAGCCGATTGCCCCGGGCGACACGGCCCTGGCCTGGCGTGACGGCAAGCTGATCCTCGACAACCTGGCCCTGGCCGACGCGTTGCCGCTGATCAACCGCTACCTGAGCAAACCGGTGATGCTGGCCGACGCCGACACCGGCGCGATCCGCATTGGTGGCATCTACAACATCAACGAGGTATCCAACCTCGTGCCCTCCCTGCCCAAGGTCCTGCCGGTCTACCTGACCCAGAACCAGGACGGCAACCCCGTACTCAATTCGATCCCGCGTAAAACACCCAAGGGCTGACCCTGGAGACAGGGCGCCTGCCCTCCTCCACGGCTGATCTTTGCCTGGAACTGTCCACTTTTGAAACACTTGCACCGGCTGAGCTGACAGCCGGCTGCGGGCTGCCAGGTTTATGGCAGCCAGTGTTTCATTCCTGAGACAGCTGCCAGGCGAGTTGAATTCAGGCCTGTTGTCTCACCCTTGAAACACATCCCGCCGACCTTTCTATTTCATCGCCCCCAACTCATTGAATCTCTTCATAAAATCAAAAGCGGCACAGCTCCTGCTCTATTCCTGACAGCGCTGTTTAGGGTCAGCGCCAAGAATAAGGAACGCCGTCGTGAAGACACTTCATACAGGCTCATTGAGCCTTCTGCTGATCAGCTGTGTACTGAGTACCAGCGTGAGTCTTCCGGCGCTCGCGGGTGACGGCACCATCGTGGTGGGTCGCACCGTACAGGGCCACATGGCTGGCCGCTCCTCCTTTGCCCCGGATCGCAACCCCAGCACAGTCAATGCCAACCCCTCCAAACAAGTGTTGAGCGCCACGACCGGCGAACTCAGCGATCTCGACATCGCCGGGGTCAGCAGCGGTTCCAGTATTACCCGCGCCATGATGCCCGGCGGCAACCTGCCCGGCCTGAGTAACAGCCTGGGCGCGAGCACCTCAACCCTGGGGGCCGGCGCATCCGCTGGCCATGGCGGTGGTGGCAGCAGCATGGCTGGGCAGATCAATGGTTCGATCCAGCGGGGCATGGCGCCGCTGAACAACATCGGCAGCATGATGGGGGGCCAGTGATGAATCGCTCCTGGCTGATCATCGCCGCACTGAGTTGCGCATCGGCCATGGCCGACAACAACGCAACGATCAATAACAGCGGCCAGCAATACAGCGGTGTCGCCTCGGTCAACCAGTCTGCCGGCAATCAGCAACAGCAGATCAACAGTCGCGCCATCGTCGTCGGCGGGCAAGCCCACGATTCACTCGTGCAGAAACTCGATGGCAAGGTCGATGCGTCCCTGAACGCCAACGCGGCGATCCAGGGCTCCTCTTTCAGCAATGGCAACGGTGTGCTGGGCGTCAACCAGTCGGCCGGGGCCAATACACAGATGATCAATGCCGTGCGGATCAGTATCAATCCGGGTCCGCAAAGCATCGATGACAGCGTTTTGTCGCAGCAGAACACGACGCTGTTAACAGACTCCGGGCTCACCCCCACCACTGGCAGCCGCCAGGTCGTTACCAGCGACCAGGCCTTCACCGGCAGCCGAGGAGTGGTACAGGTGAACCAGAGTGCGGGGGTGGGAAACCGAGTGGCTAACACCCTGGCTATCACTATCAAGTAACAGCTTGATCAGTGTTTGTTCGTTAGACCGTACCAACACTTAACCAACTAATTAGAAGCAAGGAGATACACCATGAAACCTACAATGGCTCTTAAACCACTGGTTTTCGCTCTGACTGCGCTCATGGCTGTTGCTGCACAAGCAGGTGGTAGCGGTGGCGGCTGGCACCCAACCCCAGTGGCTACCGGCACCGTGGCTGCCGTCGTGACTGATACCCAAGTCAGCAAAGACAACAAATTCGACGACACCAAAACCACTAACAACGCCTCAGCCACTGGCTCGCTTAACGGCCATTCCGGCAACCTGGGCGCCAACGCCGCTTCGGGCTCGGGCAACCAGCAGGACAATGCTGCTGCGATCACCAGCAGTGCCGATGATGCTGCTTCGGTATTTGCCGTCGCCGACATTTATCAAGAAAGCAGCAACAACAAGTTCGACAACAAAGGCACGCAAAACAACGCGTCTCTGAACAACTCGGCCAACAACAGCTCGGGTAACACCGGTGTCAACGTTGCAGCCGGTCAAGGCAACCAACAGAAAAACAACCTGGCTATCGTGACTGCCGACGGCAACAACGTAGCCGCTGCGTCCAACACCGAGCAACAATCGTTGGACAACCACTTCCTCAACGCAGCCGCGACTACCCATGGCTATGGTGGCCAGTCTACCTATGTCAGCAACAACGCCAGCCTGAACAACTCTGGCAACTATGGTTCCGGCAACATCGGGCTCAACGTGTCCGCAGGTTCCGGCAACCAACAAAGCAACACCCTCACACTGGGCAGCGGTTGCACCCAATGTGCAGCAGGCAACGGCGTACGCTTCTGATGCAATGGGGCCTTGGCGACAAGGCCCTTTTCTATTTCCAGTGTCCAACAGGTCAGACGATCATGCGCCTCGTGACGCTCACCCTCTTGTTAATGCTCGCCGGCCCGACCTGGGCAGGGCAAATGGCAATTTCCGCCATGCCCGGCGGTGCCGTGATATTCAAGAAGGTCGAGAGCATTCGTGAGCGGCGCTTCGCCAACCTGGTGGAACAGAAGACCGATTTCAGCTGCGGTGCCGCGGCACTCGCCACCATCCTGCGTCAGGCCTATTGGCTGGACGTCGACGAAGCACACATCATCAAAGGCATGCTGGTGAACGCGGACCAGGACCTGGTACGTACCCAAGGCTTCTCCATGCTGGACATGAAGCGCTACCTCGAAAGTATCGGCATGCGTGCCCGGGGCTACAAGATCGGGCCGGATACCCTGGTCACCGTGAAAATCCCCGTCGTGGTACTGCTGGAAATTCGCGGCTACAAGCACTTCGTGGTCATGCAGCGCGCCGACAAGGACTGGGTCTATATCGGCGACCCGGTGCTGGGGCATAAACGCTACTCGCGTGACGACTTCGTCAAGGGCTGGAACGGCATCGTTTTCGCCGTACTCGGTGAAGGCTACGACAAGACCAACATTCTGCTCGACCCACCCACACCCCTGACGGCGAAAAACAAAATGAATGAGTTCAGGCCCGTGGGTGATGCAGAGCTGATGGACTTCGGTTTTATCCAGAGCGACTTCTTCTAGAAGCGCAATAAGGAGCAGGACGCTCCAGGAGCCAAAGATGAACACCTACCGCTGGCTTACGGTCATGTGCCTGGTAGCCTCAATGCCTGTTTATGCCTCCTCCGGATTTAAACCGATTGAAGTCAAGGATTCGGAACTGGCGGAACTGCGTGGGCGCTATGTGATGCCTGGGCGGATTATCAGCTTTGGCATCGTGATGAGCAGCACCTGGACCAACGCTGTTGGCGACTCCATCACCGGCAAGGCCACCATGCAGATCGACTCGTCCACTATCACCCCTCAATTCTATGTACAAACCACTGGCGGGACGGGCACCGGGACCGGTCAGACTACCGGCACAGGCATCGTGACGGGCGGCGCCGGACTGGGCACCGGCCAGGGTGTGGTGCAAAGCGTGCGCGCTGCGGGCGACGGCAACACGGCGACCAACAACGTCGGCATCAACATCAACGAAAATGGGCTGGCACCGGCCAACCTTGTGCAGTCAGGGCAAGTGCTGGTGGCCGGCGGTACAGTCACGGGTACCAGTGGAGCTGGCAACGTCAGCGTCTCAGCCGCCAATGGCGGCCTGCAAATGGCTATCCAAGCCAATCACAACCAAGGTAATAGCGTGCAGCAAATCGGCGGCGGCAATGTGCTACAGGGCACGGTTTTGCAGGGCAACAGCAATTTTGTTAACAACATGACCCAACTGAACGTGGTCATGGGCAGCAACGGCCTGAGCAATGGTGCATTGAACTGCAACCTGGACCAACTCAAAGGCCTACGCACCCTTGGTTATTGAACTACGCTGTGCCTCGACACTTGCGCATTAGAAAGGGACGGCTTATTTCATGCATCGATCGCTATCGTTACGTGCCGTAATTTGCTTGAGTACGCTCCTGCCCGCATCCATGTTGTATGCCGCGCCGGACACCGACATCGACACATTGAAAAAGGAACTGCTGGAACTCAAGCAACGCTACGAAGTGCAGCAAAAAGCACTGGCGGTGCTGGAACAACGAGTACGCCAGGTTGAAGAACAGCCGGCGGCCCCGCCTCCCAAACGCCTGGCCAAATCCCCGGCAGACTTCCAGAAAGGCGGCACCACGGTGGCCGGAAACACCCCCGGCGTCGGTGCGGCTGCCGCATCGGGCGGTGCAGGTGGTGGCGCATCCTACGGGCAGTCGCTCAAGGACGACTCGGCCCCGGCACAGAGTGTGAGCAACCTGTATAACGAGGCGAGCGGTTTCTTCGGCGATGGAAAATTCAGTTTTGAAACCGGTATTACCTATGCTCGTTACGATGCCCGTCAGTTAACCCTCAACGGCTTTTTGGCGCTGGACTCGATCTTCCTGGGCAATATCAACCTGGACCGGATCAAGGCCGACAACTGGACGCTGGACTTGACGGGGCGCTACAACCTCGACAACCGCTGGCAATTCGATGTGAACGTGCCGGTGGTTTATCGTGAATCGACTTATCAATCCGGTGGCGCCAATGGCGGTGCCGGTACGGCGACGTCAGAGGAGTCGGTCAGTCGTGACCCGACGATTGGCGACGTCAACTTCGGCGTGGCCTATAAATTCCTCGACGAGACGGCCAGCCTTCCGGATGCCGTGGTATCGCTGCGCGTCAAGGCGCCTACCGGTAAGGAACCGTTTGGTATCAAGTTGGTACGTTCACCCAACAACACCAACCTTTACGTGCCGGAAAACCTGCCGACCGGCAACGGCGTCTGGTCGATTACGCCGGGGATTTCCCTGGTCAAGACTTTCGACCCGGCGGTGCTGTTTGGGTCGCTGTCCTACACCCACAACTTCGAAGACTCATTTGACGACATCAGTTCCACGGTCAATGAAAAAGTCGGCGGCAAAGTACGCCTGGGAGACAGTTTCCAGGTCGGCGTCGGCGTGGCCTTTGCGCTCAACGAGAAGATGAGTATGTCGTTTTCGGTCTCCGACCTGATCCAGCGCAAGAGCAAGCTGAAGCCGGACGGCGGCGACTGGCAGTCGGTGGTGTCCAGCGACGCCAACGCCGGCTACTTCAACGTCGGCATGACGATTGCGGCAACCAACAACCTGACGATCGTACCGAACCTGGCCATCGGTATGACGGATGATGCGCCGGACTTTACCTTCAGCCTGAAATTTCCGTACTACTTCTAAACAGAACACTGTAGGAGCGAGCTTGCTCGCGAAAACTCTGAGAGCGACGCGGGGCACCCTAAACCCCGCGTTATCGTTAACGAATTTCGCGAACAAGCTCACGCCTACAGACAAGGAAAAGCCCCGCAACGATAAGGGTCGTTGCGGGGCTTTTCGGTTTACCCGCCCTAGCGGATCTGGTGTTTGTGCAGCAACCGGTAGAACGTCGGCCGGGAAACCCCCAGCACACGGGCCGCGACACTCAGGTTGTCGCTGTGCCGGTTGAGCACATCGCACAGCGCCTGGCGTTCGGCACGGTGCTTGTAATCCTCCAGTGTAGCCATCGGCAGCGCGATTGCCTGCTGGCTTTGCAGTCCCAGATCAACGGCTTCGATTTGCCGCCCCTCAGCCAGTACCAGGCCACGCCGCACGCGGTTGGCCAACTCCCGCACATTGCCCGGCCAGCCGTGCTCGCCCATGGCCACCAGCGCGTCTTCACTGAAGCTGCGGGGACGCCGGCCGGTTTCCTGGCTGTAGAAGTGTGAAAAATGGTTGGCCAGCATCGCCACGTCACCATGGCGTTCGCGCAACGGCGCGGTCACCACTTGCAGGACGTTGAGCCGGTAGTACAAGTCTTCCCGGAAGGCGCCTTTTGCAACGGCGGCTTCCAGGTCGACGTGGGTGGCCGCCAATACGCGCACGTCCACCGGAATCGGTTGGCTGCCGCCGACGCGTTCGATCTGTTTTTCCTGGAGAAAACGCAGCAGGTTGGCTTGCAGCTCCATGGGCAAGTCGCCGATCTCATCGAGAAACAGGGTACCGCCATGCGCCGCCTCGATCCGCCCGATCTTGCGCTGATGGGCACCGGTAAAGGCACCCTTCTCATGGCCAAACAGTTCGGACTGGATCAAGTGCTCGGGGATCGCCCCGCAATTGATCGCCACAAACGGCTTGGCGTGGCGCTGGGATTGGCGATGCAGGGTGCGCGCCACCAGTTCCTTGCCGGTGCCGCTGTCGCCGCGAATCAATACCGGGGACTCCGTCGGCGCCAGTTTGGCCAGCAGTTTGCGCAGTTCACGAATGGGGCGGCTGTCGCCCAGCAACTCATGCTCCGGCTGGCCGGCAGGCGCGTTGTTGCCCTTGCCTCGCAGGCGCGCCATGCCAAAGGCGCGGCCCAGGGTGACTTGCACCCGGGACACATCGAACGGCAAGGTATGGAAGTCGAAGAACCATTCGCAGACAAAATCGCCGACATTTTGCAGGCGCAGCACTTCCTGGTTAAGCACGGCGATCCACTCGGTGCCGCTACGGCTGATCAGTTCCTTGACCGCTTCGGGCCGCTCCAGATGAAACGGCTGCAGGCGCAACAATCCCACGTCGCAAGAGCGTTCACCCACCGACTCTAGGGCACAGCTGTCCACGTCCCACCCGGCGGTGCGCAAACCCGGTAATAGCCCGTGGCAGTCATCACAGGGATCGACCACAAGCAGACGGCGCGGCGCAGGTGCAACAATCATGACTATTCCTTGGCGTCAAAATCGTTAAAGTTATTCAAAAACAGTTATTTGGAAAGCCTGATGGCAACACTAGCAAGATTTTGACGCGACCTTTGTACCCATTCGTTATAAGGCGCGCACAAACCTGCCCTTTTCTAACAGTCGGGTGCGGTCAAATGTCGCGGCGTAACTTTCACGAGGCTTTCAACATAGCCCCTTACATGACTTTAATCAGGGAAAGTTAAAAAATCTTCTTCTAACATGTGACCCGTACCCGGTGATCGTGCATCAGTACAAGTAACCAGTCGTTAGGCACGCCCAACCAACGGCTTCACTTGAATGGGCATTTAGAGAGAAGACCCCATGAACGCCCCGCTCCGCATCAACGAAGCTCTTTTGATCGCAGGCCGTGCTTTCCAGCCCTTTCAATGTGTGGCCTGGCACGACGGCAACGGCGCCCTGAGCCTGAGCGTCATCGACCGCACCAATACCCGTATCGGTAGCAAGCAGCTGTCTTCCAGCACTTATTCCGACCCGGCACAGCTCGAAGACTTGCTGTTGCAGGCCCGCGCTGAACTCGATAAAGATGGCTATCAGTTGCGATCCTGGGCAATGCCCAAGTAACTGAAACTCCCGTGGGACGGCACCAGAAAGTGTGCCGTTTGACAGCGCGGTATATTGACCCGCACTAACACGAGTAGATAGTCAGCTATGCAAGTTGCAACTTTGCATAGCCGACTACTTATTAGTGGGGTTGCCAATCAATCGGCCGAGAGAATAAACCGCTCTATGGCTTCCGCCGCGCCATCGTCGACATTACTGCCGGTCACGACACTGGCCTGGCGCTTGACCACTTCTTCGGCCTGGCCCATGGCAATCGACCACCCTGCCACGTGAAACATCGCCGGGTCATTGCCGCCATCGCCGATGGCGGCGGTCTGTTCCAGTGGCACACCCAGGTGCGCAGCCAGGGTCTTCAAGGCTTCACCCTTGTTGGCTTTCATGGCGGTCACATCCAGGAACACCGGCTGCGAGCGGGACACCTGAGCCAAACCCTCGACTCTCGGCTGCAACTGCGCCTCAAGCTCGATCAGCAACTGGGTATTGGTACTGGCCGCCACAATCTTGTCGACCCGATCCAGGAACGGCTCGAAACTCTCCACGACGATTGCCCCATAACCCAGGCCATGTTCCTCGCGAACCGCCATGGGCCCGCCAGGATCTCGGCGCAGCCAGTCACCGTCGGCAAACAGCCAGACTTCCACGTCCGGCTGCGGCGTAAACAAGGCCAACGCCACCAGCGCCGCTTCTGCCGGCAAGTGATGCGCCACCAGAATACTGCCGTCGGGATTGACCAGCGTGCCGCCATTAAAGCCGGCAATGGGCACATCGATGCCCAGTGCTTCGACCTGCTGACGCATGGCCTTGGGTGGTCGCCCACTGGCCAGGCTGAAAAACACCCCGGCCGCGCGCAAGGCGCGAACCGTATCAATGGTGCGCTGGCTGAGGCTGTGATCCGGATGCAGCAACGTGCCGTCCATATCACTCAACACAAAGCGGATGGGTTGACTCGGCAAGTCACTCATCCGAGGCTGTGCCAGGTACGGCCATCGCGGGCCAAGAGTGCATCGGCTGCCGCCGGACCATCCTCACCCGCCTTGTAGGCCTGGATGCCGTCGTCCTGCTTCCACGCATCGAGGAAAGGCTGCACCGCACGCCAGCCGTTTTCGATGTTGTCGGCGCGCTGGAACAAGGTCTGGTCGCCGGTCATACAGTCGTAGATCAGGGTTTCGTAACCCGTCGACGGCTGCATTTCGAAGAAGTCCTTGTAGGCAAAACCCAGTTCCACATTGGCCATGTCCAGGGTCGGCCCGGGCTTTTTCGCCAGCAGGTCGAACCACATGCCTTCGTTCGGCTGGATCTGGATCTTCAGGTACGTCGGCTTGAGTTCATCGACCTCGGTATCACGGAACTGCGCGTATGGCGCCGGCTTGAAGCAGATGATGATCTCGGTGTCGCGGATGCTCATGCGCTTGCCGGTGCGCAGGTAAAACGGCACACCCACCCAGCGCCAGTTGTCGATCATCACCTTGAGGGCGACGAACGTCTCGGTGCTGCTGTCGGGCGCAACGTTGGCCTCTTCGCGGTAACCCGGCAGTTGCTTGCCGGCGACTTCACCGGCGGTGTACTGGCCGCGCACCGAGTTGGCCCGTGCGTCTTCCAGCGACCAGGGCCGTATGGCCCCGATCACCTTGGCCTTCTCGCCCCGCACCGCATCGGCGCCAAAGGCGGCTGGCGGTTCCATGGCGACCATCGCCAGCAGTTGGAACAGGTGATTGGGCACCATGTCCCGCAACGTGCCGGTGTGTTCGAAGAAGCTGCCACGGGTTTCCACGCCGACGGTCTCGGCGGCGGTGATTTGCACGTGGTCAATGTAGTGGTTGTTCCAGAACGCCTCGAACAGCACGTTGGAAAAACGGCTGATCAGGATGTTCTGGACGGTTTCCTTGCCCAGGTAATGGTCGATGCGATAGATCTGCTTTTCGCTCATCACTTTGAGCAGGCAGGCGTTCAGCGCTTCGGCGGTGGCCAGGTCGGAGCCGAAAGGCTTTTCGATCACCACCCGGCGGAACGCCTCCGGGGTTTCTTCCAGCAGGCCGGCAGCGCCGAGGCGCTGCACCACTTCGGCGAAGAAACGCGGCGCAGTCGCCAGGTAGAACACCGCATTGCCGGTCCCACTGTCAGCGATCTTCTTGCCGATATCCGCGTAGGTGCCGTCGTCGAGAAAGTCACCCTCGACGTAGCTGATGCCCTTGGCCAACTGAGCCCACAATTGCGGGTCCAGGGCGTCATCACCCTTGCCCTTGACCTTGCTGGCGGCCTCGGTGCGAATGAAATCCTCGAGTTTCTTGGCAAAATCGGCGTCGCTGATGGCGTTGTGATCAACGCCCACGATGCGCAAACCGTTACCCAGCAGTCCATCACGACTGAGGTTGTACAGCGCCGGCATCAGCAGGCGCTTGACCAGATCACCGTGGGCACCAAACAGAAACAGGGTGGTGGGCGGAGCGGGTTCGGCCTTGGGTTTCTTGCCGTTGGCGGTCATTTTTTGGGCGTCTCCACATGGCCGCCAAAGCCGAAGCGCATGGCAGAAAGCATTTTGTCGCCGTAAGTACTTTGCTGGCGGGAGCGGAAGCGCGCGAACAGCGAATTGGACAGCACCGGTACCGGTACCGATTGCTCCATGGCGGCTTCGATGGTCCAGCGGCCTTCGCCACTGTCGGCAACCGAGCCGGAATAACCGTCGAGCTTCGGATCGGTGGCCAGGGCATCGGCGGTCAGGTCCAGCAGCCAGGACGACACCACACTGCCACGACGCCAGACTTCGGCGATGTCGGCAACATTAAGGTCGAAGCGCTGGTCTTCCGGCAGGTTTTCCGAGTTCTTGGTCTTGAGGATGTCGAAACCTTCAGCGAAGGCCTGCATCATCCCGTACTCGATGCCGTTGTGGATCATCTTGACGAAGTGCCCGGAACCGGCAGGCCCCGCGTGGATATAGCCGCGCTCGGCACGGCTGTCAGCTGCAGCAGAACGGTCCTTGGTGCGCGGAATGGTCCCCAGGCCCGGCGCCAGGCTTTCGAAAATCGGGTCCAGCAGTTTAACGGTCTCGGCGTCGCCGCCGATCATCATGCAGTAGCCGCGCTCCAGGCCCCAGACGCCGCCGGAGGTGCCGACGTCGACGTAGTGCAGGCCTTTTTCCGACAGGGCCTTGGCCCGGCGGATGTCATCCTTATAGAAGGTGTTGCCGCCGTCGATGATCACATCACCGTCTTCCAGCAGATGGCTCAATTCTTCAATGGTGTTTTCGGTCGGGTCGCCTGCCGGCAGCATCACCCAGATCGCCCGAGGCTTTTGCAGCCCGGCCACCAAGCCCGCCAGGTCGGCAACGCCCGTGGCGCCCTCGCCTGCCAGACCTTTTACGAATGCTTCATTGCGGTCGTAAACCACGGTGGTATGCCCATTGAGCATCAGGCGCCGCGCAATGTTGCCACCCATGCGGCCTAGTCCAATAATCCCCAGTTGCATGTGCTGATGCTCCTTACTACGAATAAATGTGTGACACAGTTTATAGCGCAATGAGGCTAATGAGGGTTAGTCCAGAGCGGATTGGCATAGTTTCATGACAAAAAGTGGCCATCCTTTAGCCTTCAGTGGGAAAAAAGTCACAGTGACCGCCAAAAATAAAAAAGTTCCCTTCGCTTAAAAAAGAATTCAGAATTGCGCCGACTGTTGCCGAGAGCCTCGAATCAAGCGCTCTGGCACCGCGATACACCGGCTATTTGCGAGGTAAGCAATGAGCACTGCACACATGACCCGTCCGCCACAGACCCTCTACGTCACCATTCGCCGTGATGAATTGCGCCAGTTGAAAGACGAACGCGACCAACTGCAACAGGAAGTCATGCGCCTGCGTTCGCACTTGCAGGGTCAGCTCCATCAGCCGTCCGGCACCCAGCCCGCACTTTGCTGAACGTGAGCTGAACGAACCGTTCAGGAATAACTCACGAAGTTTTCACATCCTCATCCCGATACTCCCGCCGAATCGGGCCGCGCCACGTGCGCAGGCCCTCTGTTGGCGTGCATCCCTGCGCGTCAACACTGAAAAATTATCGGGTTGGAGCGCTGGATGGCGATGTTCAAACGCAGCACTACGTCTGCGAAAGGTTTTGATTGGGCCGGCCTCGGCTGGATGTTCCTGTTCTTCTGGTATTTCTCGGGCATTACCCAACTGCTGATCCAACTGACCGGCACCTCCGGCTTCAGCGGTTTCCGCCAGGCATTTTTCATGAGCGCCCTGTGGCTGGCGCCGATGCTGTTGTTCCCGCGTCGCGCGCGCCTGGTGGCAGGGTTGATTGGCGTGGTGCTGTGGGCCTGTTCCATGGCCAGCCTGGGTTATTTCTTCATCTACCAGCAGGAATTCTCCCAAAGCGTCATCTTCATCATGTTCGAGTCGAACATCTCTGAAGCCGGCGAGTACGCCACCCAATACTTTGCCTGGTGGATCGTGCTGGCGTTCATTGCCCACACGGCCATGGCGGTTTTCCTGTGGACCCGTGTACGCCCGGTTTACCTGCCACGTGGCCAGGCCATGCTGGCGGCCGCCGCCATCGTGATTGCCATCGTCGGCTACCCACTGGTCAAGCAGATCGCCAAGAGCGAGACCATGGAACTGGCCATCGACCGTTTCGAGACCCGCATCGAACCGGCCGTGCCGTGGCAGATGATCGTCGCCTACCGCCGCTACACCGAACAACTGGACAACATGCAAGGCATGCTGACCAGCGCCAGCAAGATCCCGCCCCTGACCAACCTCAAGGACAGCATGGCCGGCCAGCCGTCGACCCTGGTGCTGGTGATCGGCGAGTCCACCAACCGCCAGCGCATGAGCCTGTATGGCTACCCGCGTAACACCACGCCGGAACTGGACAAGCTGCGGGATCAACTGGCGGTGTTCGACAATGTCATCACCCCGCGCCCGTACACCATCGAAGCGCTGCAACAGGTGCTGACCTTTGCCGACGAAGAAAACCCGGACTTGTACCTCAAGACCCCGTCCATCGTCAGCGTGATGAAACAGGCCGGCTACAAGACCTTCTGGATCACCAACCAGCAGACCATGACCAAGCGCAACACCATGCTCACGACCTTTTCCGAACAGGCCGACGAGCAGGTGTACCTGAACAACAACCGCAACCAGAACGCGCGCCAGTACGACGGCGACGTACTCGAACCGTTTGCCAAGGCGATGTCCGACACCGCCGAGCGCAAATTCATCGTGGTGCACCTGCTGGGCACCCACATGAGTTACCAGTACCGCTACCCGCCGACTTTTGACAAGTTCACCGATCGCCAGGGTGTGCCTGCCGGGGTCAGCGACGCGCAATTGCCGACCTACAACAGCTACGACAACGCGGTGCTGTACAACGATTTCGTGGTGTCGAGCCTGATCAAGGACTACGCCAAGACTGACCCGAACGGCTTCCTGCTGTACCTCTCCGACCACGGTGAAGACGTATTCGATTCGGCCGGCCACAGCACCCTGGGCCGTAACGAAGGCAAACCGACTGCGCCGATGTACACCATTCCGTTCATGGCCTATGCGTCGCCCAAGTGGCGTGAAAGCCACGACTGGAGCTTTGGCGGCGACTTGCAGCGGCCCTACAGCAGCTCACAGTTGATCCATACCTGGGCCGACATGGCGGGGTTGAGTTTTGATGAACTGGACCACAGCAAGAGCCTGGTCAGTGACAGCTTCAAGCCGCGACCGCTGCTGATTGGTAATCCTTATGAACGCCAGCAAAAGCCCTTGATTGACTTCAGCCTGATCAAGCCGAAGAAAATCGACTCGACTGAAGTGGTTATCAAGTAGGCCCAACAGTCTGGGTTTCACCTGCGCAATGCGGTGAAACCCGACGTGGCCTCCAGCACAAAGATAATAATTATTCTCGTTTAGCGCTAAAGTTCCCCACCTCCTTTCGTCTTTGAGCCAATGGCATTTTTCATAGACGACAAGGAGTTCGCCGCGATGTTCGCGCCTATTACCCGTTCCATGACCTTGACCCTGGGCCTTTTCAGCGTGGCGCTGAGCCCGGACCTGTTGGCTGAAAACGACCCTGAAAAGGAATCGCACACGCCGGGCAATGCCCTGGAACTGGGCAGCACCCGCATCACCGCCGACAGCCTTGGCGCCAACACCGAACACACCGGTGCCTACACCACAGGCTCCATGAGCACCGCCACCCGGTTGAACCTGTCCATCAAGGAAACCCCGCAGTCGGTCTCGGTGATCACCCGCCAACAGATGGACGACTTCAACCTCAACACCCTGACCGAGGTGATGCGCCAGACCACCGGCGTGGTGGTGCAACATCTGGACTCCGACCGGGTCGGCTACTCCTCACGCGGTTACGGCATCACCAACTTCCAGATTGACGGCATGCTCAACACCTTCGGCCGCATGAAGTCCGATGCCGACACCATCATCTACGACCGGATCGAAGTGGTACGCGGCGCCACCGGCTTGACCACTGGTGCAGGCGACCCTTCGGCCACGGTCAATATGGTGCGCAAACGTCCGACGGCCCAATGGCAGGCAAAGACGGGCATCAGTGGCGGCTCCGATGACAATTACTACAGCTACCTGGATGTCGGCGGCCCCTTGGCGTTTGATGGGCGCCTGCGGGGCCGCACGATGCTCGCCTACCGTGACACCCAGTCCTACCGCGACAACTACGCGCTGCAACGGGAAGTCGGCTACGGCATCCTCGAAGGCGACCTGACCGACGACACGGTGCTGGCGGTGGGCTTTGACTATCAGAACAAGCACGTGCAAGGCACCGCGTGGGGCACCTTGCCCTACTGGAACAGTGACGGCAGCAAAGCCAAGCTGCCCCGCTCCGCCAACATCGCGGCCAAGTGGAGCTCCTGGCCGCTGAAAGACGAAATCACCTTTGCCACCCTCGACCATCGGCTGGCCGGTGACTGGCATTTGAAGGCTGCCTATACCCACCGCGAAAGCGCCACGGACGGCAAGGTGTACTACGGCGGCTCAGGCTTCCCCAATGCCGACCGCAGCGGCATGACGGCCTGGACCAGTCACATGCTCGGCACGTCGAAAATGGACGTGCTGGACTTGAACCTGGCCGGGTCCTATTCCCTGCTGGGTCGTGAGCACGAATTGATGGTGGGTTATGGCGAGTCCGAGCAGCGCGATTCTTCGCCACACCTGCGCGACGGTCCGGTGCCGAAGAATTACACCAGCATCGACGACTGGAAACACATGGGCGGGATCGGCAAGTTCCCCGACGCCAACACCGGCCTCAAGGGCGAACAAGGCAGCACTCGCCAAAAGGCCGGCTACCTGGCCACCCGCCTGAG
Organism: Pseudomonas sp. 32A; assembly: GCF_052682255.1. Lineage (NCBI taxonomy): Bacteria > Pseudomonadati > Pseudomonadota > Gammaproteobacteria > Pseudomonadales > Pseudomonadaceae > Pseudomonas > Pseudomonas sp. 32A. Next base: position 6,782,468 of record NZ_JBQYLY010000001.1, read on the forward strand.
CCTGACTGACCGCCTGCATGCCGTGTTGGGCAGTCGTTATGGCAGTTGGGAGATCGAGAGCACCACGTACAACTACCACGAGGACACCGACCAGTACCTCGGTGCAACAAAATCCAGCCAGACCCACAACGACATGTGGACGCCCTACGCCGGCCTGCTCTACGACTTGACCCCGGAGTACACCGTCTACGCCAGCTACACCGATATCTTCAACCCCCAAGAGCAGCGTGACGCCGGCAAGCAATACCTGGAGCCGGTGGTGGGCAGCAACTACGAAGTGGGCATCAAGGGCAGCCTGCTGGAAGAACGCCTGAACCTGGCGGCCGCGTATTTCTGGAGCAAGCAGGACAACGTCGCGGAACTGGACAGTTCGACGCCACCGGATCCGGACACCGGCGAGCTGTTCTACGGGTCCGGCGGCAAAGGCAACACCGTGCAGGGCTTCGAAGTGGAGGTGTCCGGAGAGGTGCGCCCCGACTGGAACCTGACCGCCGGCTACACCTACACCCACTCATTGAACGGCGACAAGCAACGCAATAACACCCACCTGCCGCTGAACCTGCTGCGCGTGTCCACAGCCTATCGCCTGCCCGGCGAATGGCACGCACTGACAGTGGGCGGCGCGGTGAATTGGCAGAGTGATTTCTACGACGTTGCCTATCGCCCCGTGGGTAGGGATTCCAGTGGAACGTTGATCAGGGAGCAGACCCGAATTACTCAGCAGGCCTATACCGTGGTCAATCTGATGTCCCGCTATGAGTTCGATAGCCACTTGTCGGCGTCACTTAATATCAACAACCTATTTGATAAAAAATATTACGAACGTGTCGGCTTTTATAACGGCGTGTATTGGGGAGACCCGCGCTCCATCAGCCTTGCACTGGATTGGAAGCTCTGAATTCATCGCGGCGAAAGAGTGGAAGTTAACGAAATCGTTAACTTCCGGTCAGCGCGAGGTTAACCCTTACTTAATATCATGGGTCCACAGTCTCCCCATCCCGCCGCTGATCACACTGCGCGGAACCCAACACACTTAATGAGACACTGCCATGAAAATTTCGACTGTTATCCTTGCCGGCCTGATGACCATGACCTCCGTAGCCGCCTTCGCAGAAGGCGGTTCAGAGCGCTCGAAGGAGTTCTACAACAACTTCACCTTCGTTCAGGAACAGACTCACGGTGCCGCCCAGCAAACAGCGATGGCTGACGGCAAGACTGCAAAACCTGCCACTGCCGACCAAACTACCACGACACCTAATACCTGATTTACCCGTAATACCCTGTGCTATTCCGCTCTGATAGCCAAGGTTTATTTGGCGCCACTTGCTGGCGCCTTTTTTTGCCTTTAATTAAATAAACATTAATTAAAGCGGCTTGTTCCAAAACAACATGCGGCCATGCTCCGCATCAAATACAGCGTCTTCGAAACCAAACTTGCGATACGCCGACTGCGCCACGTCATTGCCTTCAAGCACTTCGAGGGTGATCTTGCAGCAGCCGCGCTGTCGAGCAATTTCCTCGACCTTTTGCAGCATCTTCTGGCTCAAACCCAGGCCGCGGAATTTGTCCATGACCACCACGTCGTGCACGTTGACCAGCGGACGGCAAGCAAAGGTGGAAAACCCTTCAAAGCAGTTCACCAGACCCGCCGGCGTGCCGCCGACAAATGCCAGCACGCTGAACGCATGGGCACGCTTGGCCAACTCCGCCGGCAGTTGCTGCAAACGGTCGGCCGGCAGGCTTTGGCCACCGCCCATGGGGTCTTCGGCGTAATGATTGAGCACCAGGCCAATGGCCTCGGCGTGTACCGGATTGGTGTAGCTGGCTTGCAGCACCAGGATGTCTGGGGTGTCCATTTCCTTCCTCGTTAACGGTGCAACAGGGACTCGGTCCCCGTAAAAGGGATCGATTGTAAGCATGGAGCAGGCATTAGATGAAGGAGATTAACTACATTTGCCCGCGTGAAAGCGCGCCAGGCTCGCCAAACCGAGCCAGTTGCATCTCCTGCAAGCGGCTCAGGGTGCGGCGAAAAGGAAACTCCAGGTAACCCTCGGTATAGAGGCTTTCCAGGGGTACTTTGGCCTCGATATACAGCGGCACTTTGCGGTCGTAGCACTCGTCCACCAGGGCGATGAAACGCCGGACGCTGTCGTCATGCACCGACAGTTCCGGCAGCTCCCGGTCACCGGCATCCACCCGTTCGGCAGCATCTTCGGTGCCACGAGCGATTCGTCCCGGACGCTTTTGTGCGCTTAGATTCGGCACCTCGCCGAGCAAAATCGCCTTGAACCGATCACACAGCAGCATGAAATCCATGGCGGCCAACGGCTGTTCGCACAGGTCGGCATAACGACACCACAGCACCGTTTCACTGGACTGTACTGCCACGATGGAGCGGTTGCCGACCGCAACCGGCGCGCTGCTTACCGCCTGCCCAGGGCTCAACTGGCGAAACACCTCGGCCAACGCCCCAGGCTGATCAATCCAATAACGTTGCAGCGCAGTCCCCGGATGCAGGCGATGATCTTCCCCGCCATCCACTGCCACCACCCGCATATGCTGTTTGATGGCCTCGATTCCCGGCAGGAAACGATCGCGATTGAAGCCATCGGCGTACAGCTGGTCCGGTGGCTGGTTGGAGGTGCAGACCATCACCACGCCTTCCTCGAACATCACCTGGAACAGCCGGCCAAGAATGATCGCGTCACCAATGTCATTGACGAACAGCTCATCAAAACACAGCACCCGCACTTCCCGGCTCAGTTCACGGGCCAAGGCCTGCAAGGGGTCGTGGGTGCCCGTCAGTTGGAACGAGCGCTGGTGCACCCAGCCCATGAAGTGATGGAAATGCTGGCGCCGGGCAGGCACTCGCAGGCTTTGGTAGAACTGGTCCATCAGCCAGGTCTTGCCCCGGCCGACCGGCCCCCACAGGTACACCCCGGTGATAGGCCCATGCCCATGGTGCAGGGCTTGATGGCAATCTTGCAGGGCTTGCACCGCCTCACGCTGGGCGTCGTCGGGGACGAAACCCTGTTCGGTGATAGCGTGCTGGTAGGCGGCGAGTGGCGAGTCGAAAGTCATGCCCGGCAGTATGCCATGACGGCTACAGGGAAATATCCAATCGGGAAATCTTGCCCTGCTCATTGAGGCGGAAGGTGTAACGCAACTCCAGTGGGCTGCCGGGAAAACTGCCGGTGATCAGGTTGCTGACCAGCACCTTGCCGGTGCGATGCTGCACATTCAGCACCTGGACCTTGGGCTGGTAACGGCGCCCGGTGTCTTCCATCCAGCGAGCAATGGCCGCGGTACCGACCTGGTGCTCGCCTTCGTCGAACACGTTGGCATCTTCGGCAAAACAGTCGGCGACCAAGGATGTGTCGCCAGCATTCGCAGCGGCAATGTAGGTTGCAATCGCCGGGGCCAGTTCGGGGGTGGGTTGGGACATGGTGACAGCTCCTTGTTAGTGATTTATGGAGCCATGCTAAAGCAGCGTTGTGTCAGTTCTTGTCAGGAGTGAATGGCCCGGATTCGTTCTGTTCCATCAGCTTGCGCCAGGCCCGCAACCAGTCGCTGCGCCGCCCCGGATAACGCTCGCCGTGAAGGCTGGCAGCGGCCACCCGGTCGGTGCGGAAGGTGCGATAGGCCCCGCGCAATTCGCACCACGCAACGATCACCCGCACTTCGTTGAGAAAGCCCAGGGCCAGCGGCCAGATCAGGCGCTGGCTGGCGGTCTGGCTGGCGTCGGCGTAATCGATGTGCAGCTTGGCCTGGCCGCGAATGGCCTCGCGAAACACGTTCAGCGGCACGCGATTTTCCGGGTAGCCGAACCCTGGCGGGCCCGGCAACAAAGTGGGATTGCGCAACGCTTCCTGGGCCGCAGGATCAAGCACGTCAGCAATCTTCGCCAGGGCATTCGCCGCCGCCTGGCTCAGTACGTCATCACCGCGCTGGTCGACATACCGCAAGCCCAGCACGATGGCTTCGGTCTCGTCGGCATTGAGCATCAGCGGCGGCAGGAACAGGCCTGCACGCAGTACATAACCCACGCCCGCCTCGCCATAGATCGGCGCGCCCAACGCCGTCAGCTCGGCGATGTCGCGGTACAGCGTGCGTTCGGATATCTCCAGTTCCGCCGCCAGCACGGCGGCCGTCACCGGGCGTTTCTTGCCCCGCAGGACTTGCAACAAGGTCAGCAGACGGCTGGTACGCGACACGTTGATCACGCTCGAAAAAAGGAAGGTGGCGAAGCTTAGCAGAGGCCACTGTCAGAAAGTGTCAGGAGCAGGCGCCCTGCCCTTCAACGGCAAAAAAAGCCGCTTGACGAAAAATATGACTCACATCATATTAAATAGATGTTGCAAAACATTTAAACCAAACCACAGCGTCAGGAGTTCTCGTATGCGCAATAAAGTCTTTGGCCGTCGCAGCGGCCTGCGGGTTTCGGAGTTGGCCCTGGGCACCGCCAACTTCGGTACAGGCTGGGGCCACGGCGCCGAGCGCGAAGAATCCAAGCGGATTTACGACGGCTACCTTGAGGCCGGCGGTAATTTCCTCGATACCGCCAACGGCTACCAGTTCGGCCAATCGGAAGTGCTGCTCGGCGAGTTTATTGCGTCGGAACGCGACCGCCTGGTGATCGCCAGCAAGTACACCTTGCGCACCCAGCCTCAGGACGAAGGCACCCTCAAGCTCGGCAATAACCGCAAGAACATGGTGCGCGCCGTCGAAGAAAGCCTGAAACGCCTGAACACCGATCACATCGACCTGTTCTGGGCGCATATCAGCGACAACGTCACGCCGATGGAAGAGATCCTGCGGGGGTTTGATGACCTGGTGCGGGCCGGCAAGATCCACTACGCCGGGCTGTCCAACTTCCCTGCCTGGCGCATTGCCCGCGCCGACCTGCTCGCCGAAGTGCGCGGCTTTGCGCCGCTGGTAGCGATCCAGACCGAATATAGCCTGGCCGAACGCACAGCCGACCGTGAGCTGCTGCCCATGGCTGAAGCCCTGGGTCTGGCCGCCACGTTGTGGTCACCGTTGGGGGGTGGTTTTCTTACCGGAAAGTACCGCAACAGCCAGGAGGATACTCGCGCCAGCAAGCTGGGGATTCTGGTTCACGCGGAAAAAAGTGCCCGGGAAACGGCAGTGCTCGACACCCTGCTGGCCGTCGCCGGTGAACTGGACGCCACGCCGACTCACATCGCCATCGCCTGGCTGCGGGAAAAGGCCCGTCGCTCCACCACCGCACTGATTCCGATCCTGGGCCCGCGTACCCGCGAACAGCTGGATGGCACCCTGGGCGCTTTGAGTGTGCAACTCTCGGCTGAGCAAGTGGACCGTCTGGATGCTGCCAGCGCGATACCGCTGGGCGTGCCCCACGAGATGATCGCGGAGCGCTTCCCACGTTATACCGACGATGATGCACAAGACCTGCGCTGGCCGCCGGTTATCTAAGACCCATTGTGGCGAGGGAGCTTGCTCCCGCTGGGCTGCGTAGCGGCCCCAAAATCTTGGGAGCGCTGCGCACTCCAGCGGGAGCAAGCGCCCTCGCCACAGATGCAGTACTCAGCCTCAGTTAAGCGAGGCTCTTGCTCACCACCTCAAACACATCGCTGGAGAGCTCGCCCGAAGCGCGAATCCGCTCCAGTTCGCCTTTCATCAGCGCCTGTCGCGCGCTGTCGTACTTGCGCCAGCGGGTCAACGGCGCCAACTGCCGCGAAGCAATCTGCGGGTTGAAGCCGTTCAACTGGATCACCAGGTCGGCCAGGAACCGATAACCCGAACCGTCCGCCGCGTGGAAGTTGATCAGGTTCTGCCCGGCAAACGCGCCCACCAGTGCCCGCACCTTGTTCGGGTTCTTGATATTGAACGCCGGGTGCTGCATCAATGCCTTGACCCGCTCCAGCGCGCCCGGCAAACCACTGCCCGCCTGCACGCTGAACCACTGGTCCATGACCAGCGGGTTGTCCTTGAAGTTCTCGGCGAACACCGCGAGGGCCTTGGCCTTCTCTTCTTCGAACGGCGAGTTGACCAGCACCGCCAAGGCCGTCAGGCGCTCGGTCATGTTGTCGCACGCGTCGAACTGCTCAAGGGTTGCCGCCAGCACTTCCGGCTTGCCGCTGAGCATCAGGTAAGACAGCGCGATGTTCTGCAACGCGCGACGGGCGAAGTGTTCCGCCTCGGCCACGTACGGGGTTTTCTTCGACAGGTCGCGGTTGGCCTGGTAGCGCAGCCACAAACCTTCGAACAGGTGATCGGCCAATTGCTTGCGGGCGAACTCGCGGGCCGCGTGGATGGCGTCGACATCCGCCACTTCGCTGATTTCAGTCAGGTAGGCTTCGCTCGGCAGCGACAGCATTTCCGCAACCATCGCCTGGTCCAGGCTTTCATCGCTCAACACGCTGCGCAGTGCGGTGACCAGGCGTTGATCCAGCACCAGTGCCTTGCCCTGCTGATGCTGGGCGATCAGCTCCTGCAACACCTGCACCGACAGTTGCTGGCCGGCGTCCCAGCGATTGAATCCATCGCTGTCGTGCTGCATCAGGAACATCAATTGGTCGCGGTTGTACGGGAAGCTCAGTTTCACCGGCGCCGAGAAGCCACGCAGCAGCGACGGCAGCGGATGTTCGGCAATGTCGACAAAGGTAAAGGTCTGCTCGGCTTCGGTCACCGAGATCACCCGGGACGTGGCGCCCGCCGCGGCTTCACCGGCCAGGCGCAAGGCGATACCCGCGCCCGTGCTGTCCAGCAGGCCCAGTTCAACCGGAATCACGAATGGCAGTTTCTCGACTTTGTCCGGGGTTTCCGGGCAGCTTTGACGGAAGGTCAGGCTGTAGGTTTTAGCCGCCGCGTCGTAGGACTCGCTCACCGCCAGGCGTGGTGTACCGGCTTGGCTGTACCAGCGCTTGAACTGGGTCAGGTCGGCGCCATTGGCGTCTTCCATGGCCTTGATAAAGTCGTCGCAGGTCACAGCCTGGCCGTCGTGGCGTTCGAAGTACAGGTCGCTGCCCTTGCGGAAGCCTTCGGCGCCGAGCAAGGTCTGGATCATGCGAACCACTTCCGAGCCCTTTTCGTACACGGTCAGGGTGTAGAAGTTGGAGATCTCGATAAAGCCGTCCGGGCGTACCGCGTGGGCCATCGGGCCAGCATCTTCGGCGAACTGGTGCGTGCGCAGGTAGGCTACGTCCTGGATACGCTTGACGGTGGCCGAGTTCATGTCGGCAGAGAACTGCGAATCACGGAACACCGTGAAGCCTTCCTTCAGCGACAGCTGGAACCAGTCGCGGCAGGTCACGCGGTTGCCCGACCAGTTGTGGAAGTATTCGTGGGCGACGATCGCCTCGACACGCTGGTGCGCGGCGTCGGTGGCGGTTTCGGCGCGGGCCAGCACGGCGCTGGAGTTGAAGATGTTGAGGCCCTTGTTCTCCATGGCGCCCATGTTGAAGTCGTTGACCGCGACGATCATGAAGATGTCGAGGTCGTACTCGCGGCCATAGGCTTCTTCGTCCCAGCGCATGGACTTCTTCAGGCTGTTCATGGCGTGCTGGCACTTGTCGATGTTTTCCGGCTCGACATAGATGCGCAGCGCCACGGTGCGCTCGGTCATGGTGGTGAAGGTGTCTTCGACGCACCACAAATCACCGGCCACCAGTGCGAACAGGTAAGCCGGTTTCTTGAACGGATCTTCCCAGGTCGCCCAGTGCCGGCCGTCTTCGCCAGGGCCGGAAGCAATCGGGTTGCCATTGGACAGCAGCACCGGATAGCTGTGCTGCTCGGCGATCACCGTGGTGGTGAACACGCTCATCACGTCCGGGCGGTCGAGGTAATAAGTGATCTTGCGGAAACCTTCGGCCTCGCACTGGGTGCAGAACATGCCGCCGGATTTGTACAGGCCTTCCAGGGCGGTGTTGGTTTCCGGGTGGATCTTCACCGTGGTGTCGAGGGTGAAGGTCGCGCTGGTGGGGTGCACGGTCAGGTGGCTGTCGCTCAACTGGTAGTCGGCGTCGGTCAGTTCCTGGTCGGCCAGGTTTACCGACAGCAGCTCCAGCTGCTGTCCATCCAGCACCAGCGGCGGCAGGCCGGCGCCGCGCTCGGGGTTGCGGCGCATCACCAGCTGCGCGTGGACCAGGCTATGGTCCTCGAACAACTCGAAGGTCAGGTGCGTCTCGTCGATCAGGTAGTCCGGCGCCTGATAGTCCTTCAGGTAAATCATCTTCGGCTGTTCGGTGCGCATGTCTGTCGTCCTTCTACTGATGCACGGCGAGCTGGTAGGCCGTGTATTTACGAATGTTGATCACGCCGGTATCGAAGATCAGGTATTGGCCCTTAACCCCCATCAGCGTGCCTTCGGCAATCGGGTTCTTGTCCAGGTTGAAGCTGACGATCTTGGTCGGATACTGCTCGATCGGGTAGCGGATTTGGATCGGTTCGATGTCAGTCACCGGTTGGATGGCCTGCAAGCCAAAGCGTTCCTGTAAACCGAGCAAACCCTCGGCGCAGCTGGCGAACAGTTCGTCGCGGACCTGCGCAAGGTTTACCGTCTGGGCGTCGCCCTTGAGCAGCGCGCGCCAGTTGGTCTTGTCGGCCACCTGGCTGCGGAACAGGTCTTCGACGAAGCCCGACTGCTGGCGCGTGGCAACCCGCATGATCGGCAGCGCCTGGCTGGCGCCCTGGTCCAGCCAGCGGGTAGGCAACTGGCTGGCGCGGGTAATGCCGACCTTGATCCCCGACGAATTCGCCAGGTAGACCACGTGGTCGGTCATGCAGAATTTTTCACCCCAGGCCGGATCGCGGCAGGTGCCTGCGTCGTAATGGCAGCGCTCGGGGCTCATGATGCACAGGTCGCACTGGGCCAGTTTGGTCATGCACGGGTAGCAGTAACCCTGGCTGAAACTGGTCTTGGTCTTGCGACCGCAATGGGTGCAATGAATCGCACCGAGGAATTCCAGGCGCACGGTGGTGCCGATCAACGGGTTGACCGGCACCTCGATGTCGCCCAGGCGAAACGCGTATTGAACGGTCGGCTCACCCAACTGCGCCGACATCTTGCTGACTGCACCACGGCCAATCTCAATCAATGGATGGCATCCGACTTGAACAGGATGTTCGGCACCGGCGCCGACTTCGAGGCGCATTCCTGCGGGCCCATGTAGCCGGTGCGCTGGTCTTCCGGCAGGTTCTGCAGTTCCCAGGCGATCACCGCCTGCAACGACAGTTCACGCTGCTCGGCGGTGAGCTTGCGGCCATCGGACCACTTGCCGATTTCCACGGCGAGCTTGAGGCTCTCGTAGATGTCCGGGGTGATGTTTTCGATCATTTCGACAAAAGAGGACATAAGACTCTTCCTTAACTAAATAGGAGACATTTTGCGGCGGCTGTACAAGCCACCCAACAAACCGGTCAGGCAACCCATCACCAGGCCACCCACGTGGGCCGCATTGGCGATTTCGCCGAAACCGATCATCGAGACCAGGCCCGAGAGGCACAGCACCAGCCACACCAGCATCATCACCAACACCCCGCGAGGCAGGCGATACGCCGGGTTCGGCGACAACAACTGATAGATCCAGCAATGCCCGAGCAAGCCGTACAGCACCCCGGACAACCCGCCAAACAGGCCAGGACCACCAAAAGAATATTGAGCGTAGTTCGACACCAGGCTGAACAACAGCGTCAGGCCCAGCAGGTTGATACTGCCCTGGCGCAGCTCAATACGCCTTCCCAGTTCCCAGTACCACATGCCGTTCATGGCCAGGTGCAGGATGCCAAAGTGAATCAGCATCGGCGTGACCAACCGCCACCACTGCCCCGATGCAAGGCTGTCGGCCAGCGGCGTGAATTGAAGGTACTCACCCGACACACTGAACGGCAGGAACGTCAGCCAGCTCATGGCTTGCAGGTTATCCCCCAGCAGCGTGACAGCGCCGACGATGATGCTCAGCAGCAGGATAAGTCCGGTCACCGGGCTGTGGCGCAACTGCTGGACAAACCCCGGACGCTTGACTGTCGCCGCCTGTGCCGGAATATCCAGTTGCTGGTCCGGGTCACCGGCCGGAAAGCGCTGGTATAAGACCTTCACGTCTTCGCTGATGGAGTCGGGCACCCACAGCACTTGCTCCCCGGCTTCTTCGCTGACGCGATGGGGCACTTGCATGCGTTGCAGCAGCGTGACGAAACCACTCAAATCCACTGCCAGCGGCAGGCGTAATACAGCCACGGTACTCATGTAATAACCTCGGGGCGCTCGACATCGACCCAGACAAATTTACGCGGGTCCAGGCGAGTTTCCTGATCCAGTCGGTAAGCCACCAACTTGCCGTACAGCACCGCGCTGTAGTCCAGGCAGGCCAGGTTCGGGCGGATCGGCGCCGGTTTGCCGCTGCGCCAGTAGTGACCGACGAACAGCAACGGCTCGTCGACGCCGTAGCGCAGCAGGGAATTCTTTTCAGTGGACGACAGCGGCGTGGCAGCTACCGGTTCCGGCAGCGCATCAGGCTGGAACACGATGTCGCCGTAGGTTTTCGGGTCGTCTTCCCAGAACTTGGTACGGAAGAACGAGCGCGTCAGGCCGTCACCGCCGGTCAAGGTCAGGCCGTCCGGCAGGCGCATGTCGGTGCCGCGCAGCAGGCGGTCGAAGGCGTTGCTGGCGAAACTGCCGGGCACGGCGGCGGCTTGCAGGAAGTGCTGGTCGATGCAGCCGTCCGGGAAATGCGCGCGCAGGGGTTCGATAAAGCCGTTGTCCCAGCAGGCGTGCACCACGCGGAAACGTCCGGCATCGACAAACAGCGGCATGTCGTAGAACCAGCCGAGGAAGTCGTGCCAGTCCGCCGGGTGCTGCTCGAACTGCGTCAGCGTCTCCTGGATCAACCGCGCGTGGCGTGGCGTGTGCTCGCGCACGAACTGCTTGCCGCTACCCGGGGGCGCCGGCGTACTCCAGCCCAGCGCGTTGAACTCATGGTTACCCATGATGCACAGCGCCTGGCCGGCCTCGGTCATGTCGTGGACGATATGCAGCGCCTCGCGAATGCGCGGGCCACGGTCGATGATATCGCCGAGGAACACGGCCATTCGCGACGGATGCCGCCAGGTACCGCCCTGCTTGTGGTAACCCAACCGGTCGAGCAAGTGCTCAAGGGTATGAGCACAGCCGTGCACGTCACCAATCAGGTCGTAGCTACGCGCGGGATCAAGCATCAGTCGCCTCCACCCCCCAAGCGGCTGCCCCAGCCCAGCTTGGTATACGGCACACTTCGTAGTAGTTGTGGTCCAGCGGGTGGATCAACCGCAACTTCTGTGCCTTTTTGCTCACGGTGATGGTGTCACCGGGGGCGCAGGTGAAATGGTTCTGCCCGTCGCAGGAGACTTGCGGGTAGATCTGCATGTCTTTGGACACCACGATTTTCAGCTCACTGTTGCCGTCGACCACGATAGGTCTGCTGGACAACATATGGGGGTACATCGGCACGATCACAATGGCATCCAGCTTGGGATGCATGATCGGCCCGCCGGCCGACAGCGCATAGGCCGTGGACCCGGTAGGCGTGGCGACGATCAGGCCGTCGGCCTTCTGGCTGCACACGAACTGCCCGTCAATGTACAACTCGAACTCGATCATCCGCGTCGACTTGCCGGGGTGCAGCACCACGTCATTGAGGGCGTCGCCCTGGCCGATGGCTTCGCCATGGCGGCGCACTTCGGCTTGCAGCAGGAAGCGGTTTTCCACCAGGTAATGGCCGTCCAGCACCTTGGCCACTTCGACTTCCAGCTCGTCGGGGCGAATATCGGTGAGAAACCCCAGGCTCCCGCGGTTGATCCCCAGCACCGGCACGTTATGCCGCGCCAGCGCACGCGCGGCGCCCAACAGGCTGCCGTCACCGCCTACCACGATCACCATGTCGCAGACTTCACCGAGCATCTTGCGCGACGAGGTTTGCAGGCCGTGGCCGGGGAGGATTTCAGCGATGGTGTCTTCGAGGATCACATGCAGGTGGCGCTCGAGCAGAAACTTTTTCAGCCGGCGGACGGTGTCCAGCACCTGGGTACTGCCCAGGCGACCGATAATGCCGATATTGCGAAATTGCTCCATGGGGCTCCTGCGGGGTTCGGGTTCTGGCAAAAAAGAACGATTATGGGCGAAAGCCGGCGTTACACAAAATCCTTTGTCGCCGCAAACCCCAGACGACAACGGTTCTCAGCCCCCTTCCCGGCTGTAAAAGGCTATGCTCGGACCATGACTCTGTTCCCTGATTTACAGCACCTGCCCCGCCAACTGCGTCACCCCGAGGTGCGCGACCTCGCGTGGGTGATGCTCGCCCCGCCGATGCTTGAGCAGACGCCCTGGCCACAACGCCACCCGTTGACCGGCAGCGACTGGGTGCAGGCCCCGCATTTGCTGGAACACTGGCTGCGCCAACTGGACCAGGACAGCAGCGCCTTGCTGCATTGGCTGAGCCAGGCACGTACCCGTCGGTTGGGGCTGTATTACGAACGGCTGTGGCAATTCGCCGTGCAGCATGCGCCGGGCGTGGAATTGCTGGCGGCCAACCTGCCGATCCGCCAGGCCGGGCATACCCTGGGCGAGCTGGACATGCTGCTGCGCGACCGTGATGGCGTGCACCACCTGGAACTGGCGATCAAACTTTATCTCGGGCCCCAGGACGGCGACGGCCGGGACACCGCGCAATGGCTGGGCCCGGGCTGTCATGACCGGCTCGACCGCAAACTGGCCCATCTGGCGCAGCATCAATTGCCGATTTCCGCCCGGCCGGAAAGCCGCGAAATACTGGCAGCGTTGGATATCCAGAGATTTGATGCCCATCTATGGCTGGGCGGGTACTTGCTCTACCCATGGCCCGGCATGGCGCAGGCGCCGGTGGGCACGCATCCGCAGCACCTGAATGGCCGCTGGTTGCATCAGCGCGATTGGTCGAGGTTTATCGAGCAAAGTCCCGCCGGTCGCTGGCAGCCGCTACCCCGCCATGCGTGGCTGGCACCGGCGCACTACCCGGCGGATGGAGCTTGGGATGAGGCCCGGATGCGAGACTGGCTCACCGAACTGGACCCCATGGCGCCCGCGCAATTGCTCGTGCGCCTGGTGGAAAACAGCGAAGGAGAATGGGAAGAAGCCGAACGGCTGTTCCTGGTGGCAGATCTGTGGCCGAACGTACCCGGCACCCCCGTGGCCGCTGTCGAGCGCCAGCGAGGCTGCGTCGGCAGCACCGCAATTGCCGAGTCATCCTCCATTACCGAGTCGCGCCCGACGCAGCCTCGCTGACGCTCGACAGCTGCTACGGACGGATTTACGGACGGGGGGCTTACAGGTGATCGATGTGCCGATAATCCACCTGCAGCCCGGTAGCCAGCGCTTTCGCGCGACCCAAGCGGATCGGGCCGCGCTCGATGTCCACCAGTACGCCCGGGCAGTCCAGCTGCGGCAGCCCTGCCACATCCTTCAGTCGCCCATCGGTGATCACCAGCAACCGCTGCTGCTCCACCGGGTAACGTTTGCGACGAGCCGCCAGCCAGTGCCCCGCTTCGTTCAGCGCTGCCAACAATGGCGTGCCACCGCCTGCACCGAGGCCATCAAGCCAATGACCCAGCCCTTTTGCCGCCTTTAATCCCTGCACCTGCCACTTTGGCGACTGTCCGCTCGCGGTGAGCAACGCCATCCGCGCCCGCTGTCGATAGGCATCGTCGAACAGTTGGGCCAGTAATCCCTTGGCATCGCTCAGCGCCTGATGCCGCCGGGTGGACGCCGAAGCATCGACAATCACCAGCCACAGTTCATGGGGCGTGCGGCTGCGCAGTTGATACAACAGATCTTCACGACGCTGCGGCCGCCCGCCGAGCAAGGTACCCGGCCAGTTGATCGAACCTTCGGCCGCGCTGCGCGCCTGGCCTCGCCGGCCCTTGTCCAGTCGACCCGCCTTGGGCCGCGCATCCGCCCCCGCTGGAGGCCTGGGGCGGATGCCTAGGGCTTTTTTGGCCAGGTGGGCACGTCCCGGCGAGCCCCCGTGGTCAGCGCAGGCGCGGGCATGTCGCCCCATTGGCCCTGGCCTTCTGTTGAATCATTGGGCTTGGCTGATTGACCGCCTGCAGGCGGCGTAGCAGGCGGTGATTGCTCCTGGCGCCGGTGACGCAGGGCAAATTCCGCAACGGCTTCGATATCTTCCTCGCCGATGACCGTCGCACCCCGCCAGGCCGCATGGGCACGGGCGCCGCGCAGCCAGACCAGGTCGGCGCGCAGGCCATCGACGCCCGCAGCAAAACAACGTTCGGTGATCTGCGCCAGCGCCTGGTCATCCAGCGGAATGCTATCCAGTAGAGCCCGCGCCTGAGTGCAGCGCTCACGCAACGCGGCCTGCTGATCGGCCCAGTGCCCGCAGAAGCCCTGAGGGTCGCTGTCGAAATCCAGGCGGCGACGGATAATCTGCCCACGCTCCACCGGCTGGGTGTGCCCGCTGAGCGCCACGTTGAAGCCAAACCGGTCGAGCAGTTGCGGGCGCAACTCGCCCTCTTCCGGGTTCATGGTGCCGATCAGCACGAAGCGCGCCGAATGCCGGTGGGAAATGCCGTCGCGCTCGATCAGGTTGGTGCCGCTGGCGGCCACGTCCAGCAGCAGGTCCACCAGATGATCGGGCAGCAAATTGACTTCATCGACATAGAGCACGCCGCCGTCAGCCTTGGCCAGTACGCCGGGGGAAAACTGGGCGCGGCCTTCGGCGAGCGCCGCGTCCAGGTCGAGGGTGCCCACCAGACGCTCTTCGGTAGCGCCCAACGGCAGCGTAACGAACTGGCCGCTGGCGAGCAGGTCCGCCAGGCCACGGGCCAGGGTGGACTTGGCCATGCCGCGCGGGCCTTCGATCAGCACACCGCCGATTTTCGGGTCGATGGCGGTCAGGCACAGGGCCAGTTTCAAGTCGTCGGCACCGACAACGGCGGACAGCGGGAAATGCGGGAGGTCGGTCATCAACTGCCTTCTTCTATATCCAACAACAGGTTTTCCAACGCCTCGCGGTACGCGCCGGGTTCCTGCCACATGCCGCGTTGCTGGGCTTCGAGCATGCGTTCGGTCATGTCCCGCAGGGCATCCGGGTTGTGCTGCTGCACAAAGGCGCGGGTGTCCGGGTCCAGCAAGTAGGCATCCGCCAGCAACGCGTATTGATGATCGTCGATCAACGCCGTGGTGGCGTCGAACGCGAACAGATTGTCCACGGTGGCGGCCATCTCGAACGCGCCTTTGTAACCGTGGCGCTTCACCCCTTCAATCCACTTCGGATTGGCCGCCCGGGCACGGATCACCCGGTTCAGCTCTTCCTTCAGCGTGCGGATCTTCGGCAGGTCCGGCTGACTGTGGTCACCATGATAGCTGGCGGCCTTGTCACCGCTCAGGGTTTCCACGGCTGCAAGCATGCCGCCCTGGAATTGGTAGTAATCATTGGAGTCGAGCAGGTCATGCTCGCGGTTGTCCTGGTTCTGCAACACCGCCTGCACCTGGCTCAAACGCTGAGCAAACTGTTCGCGGGCGGCGGTGCCTTCATCGGAGCCGCCATAGGCGTAGCCGCCCCAGTTCAGGTAAACCTCCGCCAGGTCTTCGCGGCTCTGCCACACGCGCCCGTCAATCGCGCCCTGCACGCCGGCGCCGTAGGCCCCGGGCTTGGCGCCGAAGATCCGCCAACCGGCCTGCTTCGCCGCCGCTTCCTCGTCCAGGCCCGACAGGCGCAACGCTTCGCGCTCACTGCGCACCTTGGCGGCCAGGGGGTTCAGGTCGTCGGGTTCGTCCAGCGCCGCCACGGCTTGCACCGCCGCGTCGAACAGGCGGATCAGGTTGGCGAACGCATCGCGGAAGAAGCCCGACACGCGCAAGGTCACATCCACACGTGGCCGGTCCAGCAGGCTGATGGGCAGGATTTCAAAGTCATCCACCCGCTGGCTGCCCGTGGCCCATACCGGGCGCACGCCCATCAGCGCCATGGCCTGGGCAATGTCGTCGCCGCCGGTGCGCATGGTGGCAGTGCCCCACACCGACAGGCCGAGCTGGCGCAAGTGGTCGCCATGATCCTGCAGGTGACGCTCAAGAATCAGGTTCGCCGACTGGAAGCCGATGCGCCAGGCAGTGGTGGTTGGCAGGTTGCGCACATCCACCGAGAAGAAATTGCGCCCGGTGGGCAATACGTCCAAGCGGCCCCGGCTCGGCGCACCGCTGGGCCCGGCCGGGACGAAGCGCCCGCTCAATGCGTCCAGCAACCCGCGCATTTCCGCCGGGCCGCAGGCATCCAGGCGCGGTGCGACGACGATGCGCAGGCTCTCGATCACCGACTTGACGTCTTCCCAACCGGGCTCTTCAAGCTGCTCCACCGCACCTTCCAGGGCCTGCTCGATCAGGCGCGCGGCATACAGCTCCAGGCGTTCACGGGTGTCGCCGGCGGTGCGCCACAATTGTGTGTCGATCTTCTGCAACACCAATGGACGGCGCCCGGTCCACGGCTCGGCCAGGGCACAGTCCAGCGGGTCGAAGCCCAGCTCGAAAGCCTTGGCCAATACCCGCAGCAGGCTCGATTGCGGCCCGCGACCATCGCCACGCGGAATGCGCAGCAAGGCCAGTAAGGTGTCGATGCGCAAACGGCCCTCGGGCGACTCGCCGAAAATGTGCAGGCCATCGCGAATCTGCGACTCCTTCAAGTCACACAGGTAAGTGTCCAGGCGCGGCAGCCAGATCGCCGCGTCGGCATCGCTGTTGAGGCTTTCGTCCAGGGCCAGTTCCTGGTCGATACGGGTTTCCCGCACCAGCTTGAGGATGTCCTTTTGCAGCTCGCGGGCCCGTCGAGGGTCGAGGAGTTGTGCTTCGTAATACTCGTCGGCCAGCAGCTCCAGGTCGCGCAACGGCCCGTAGGTTTCGGCGCGGGTCAGCGGCGGCATCAGGTGATCGATGATCACCGCCTGGGTACGGCGCTTGGCCTGGGCGCCCTCGCCCGGGTCGTTGACGATAAACGGGTAGATATTCGGCAACGGCCCCAGCAATGCGTCCGGCCAGCAGTTTTCGGAAAGCCCGACGCCCTTGCCCGGCAGCCACTCCAGGTTGCCGTGCTTGCCGACGTGGATCACGCCGTGGGCGCCGTAGGTCTGGCGCAACCACAAGTAGAACGCCAGGTAACCGTGGGGCGGCACCAGGTCCGGGTCGTGATAAACGGCACTGGCGTCGACCTGGTAACCCCGGGCCGGCTGGATGCCGACGAAGGTCAGGCCGAAACGCAGGCCGGCAATCATCATGCGGCCGTCGCGGAACATCGGATCGGTATGAGGTGTGCCCCAGCGTGCCAAAACCGCTTGGCGGTTAGACTCGGGCAAGCGGTTGAACATCGCTTCGTAGTCGTCGAGCGCCAGGCTTTGGTGACACGGACGCAGGTCGAGGCTGTCCAGGTCGTTGCTGACACCGCCCAACAGTTCCTGGATCAGCGCCGTGCCGCTTTCCGGCAGGACGTCCGGCAGCGGATAACCTTCGGTCTTTAATGCGCGCAAGATGTTCAGCGCAGCGGCTGGCGTGTCGAGCCCCACACCATTGCCGATACGCCCATCCCGGGTCGGGTAGTTGGCGAGGATCAGCGCGATGCGCTTTTCGCCATTCGGCACCCGCGCCAGTTCCACCCAACGCCGCGCCAGTTCGGCGACAAAGTCCATGCGCTCCGGCTGCGCGCGATAGCAGACCACATCCGACTGGCTGCGCTCGCTGCGCCAGGCCAGGTCTTTGAAGCTGATGGGCCGGCTGATGATGCGCCCGTCCAGTTCCGGCAACGCGATGTGCATCGCCAGGTCACGTGGGCCGAGGCCTTGCTCGCTGGCCTGCCAGCCGGGCTCGTTGTCCTGGGCGCAAATCGCCTGGATCACCGGGATATTGCGGCGAAACGGCCGCAGGTGCGGGGCTTCGGGGCTGGATTGGGCAAAGCCGGTGGTGTTCAGAATCACCGAGGCGTGCACCTCGTCCAGCAAGTCCTCGACCACCGTCAGGCAGCCGGGTTCTTTCAAACTGGCCACCGCCATCGGCAACGGGTTAAGACCCGCCGCCTGCAAGCGTTGGCAAAACACATCGATAAAGCCGGTGTTGGCCGCCTGCAAATGCGAGCGGTAGAACAGCACCGCCGCCACCGGAAAATCAGCATGCCAGTCGGCCTGCCAATCATTGAGACGGGCATTGGCTTTGTGCGGGTGATAAATCGCCGTACGCGGCAGGGTTTGCGGCTCGTCCCAAGCGTAATCGCGGCCAAGGTAGCTGGCCGCCAGGCAACGATAGAAATCCAGCGCATTCCCCAAGCCGCCCTGGCGCAGGAAATGCCAGAGCCGATCACGCTCCTCGGCCCCCACGGTGCTGAGGCCGCTGAGTTCCGGGTCCGGGCGATCATCACCCGGCACCAGGATCAGCTGCACGCCGCGCTCGGCCAACTCCACCAGGCGCTCGATACCGTAGCGCCAATAACCGATGCCGCCGTGCAGCGAAATCAGGATGACCTTGGCGTGGCGCAATACCTCGTCCACATACAGGTCGACCGAGGCATGGTTCTGCACCTGCATCGGATTGGCCAGGCGCAGGCTCGGGTAACTCTCGGGCAGTTGCTGGGCCGCTTCGGCCAGCAGCGCCAGGCTGGAATCACCGCTGCACAGGATCACCAGCTCGGCGGGAGTCTGTCCAAGGTCGGCGATGTTGTCATCCGAAACGAAACCGCCGGGCTGAGTCCTGAGCAGGTGCATGGGTTAAACGCTGAGGGCGGCGCGCAGTTGCGCTTCAAGCAAGGCGGCGTCCAGTTCCTGGCCGATCAGCACCAGGTGCGTGGCGCGGGGCTCATCGGCGCGCCAGGCGCGGTCAAAGTGCTTGTCGAAACGCGTGCCTACGCCCTGGATCAGCAGGCGCATCGGTTTGTTCGGGATCGCTGCGAAACCCTTGACCCGCAGGATGCCGTGCTTGACCACCAGTTGCGTCAAAGCGTCCAGCAGCAGGCTTTCGTCGGCTTGGGGCAGTTCGATGGAGATGGAATCGAAGGCGTCGTGATCGTGGTCGTCCTCACCTTCGTGGTGATGATCGTGATGGCTGTGGCGACCGTCGATGTGTTCTTCGGAGCCGGCGCCCAGGCCGATCAACACGTCCAGCGGCAGGCGACCGCTGCTGGCTTCGATGATTTTGACCGCCGGCGGCAGTTCTTCAGCCACTTCCAGGCGCACACGGGCCAGGTCTTCAGGGCTGATCAGGTCGGACTTGTTGAGGATCACCAGGTCGGCGCTGGCCAGTTGGTCGGCGAACAGCTCGTGCAGTGGGGATTCGTGGTCCAGGTTCGGGTCGAGCTTGCGCTGAGCGTCGACCTGGTCCGGGAAGGCGGCGAACGTGCCGGCGGCTACGGCTGGGCTGTCAACCACGGTGATCACGGCGTCAACGGTGCAGGCGCTGCGGATTTCCGGCCACTGGAACGCCTGGACCAAGGGTTTTGGCAGGGCCAGGCCCGAGGTTTCGATGAGGATATGGTCGAGGTCGCCGCGACGGGCCACCAGTTCGCGCATCACCGGGAAGAACTCTTCCTGGACCGTGCAGCACAGGCAGCCATTGGCCAATTCGTAGACGCGGCCGTTGGCTTCTTCTTCGGTACAGCCGATGGAGCATTGCTTGAGGATTTCACCGTCAATGCCCAGCTCGCCGAACTCGTTGACGATCACCGCGATGCGGCGCCCCTGGGCGTTGTCCAGCATGTGGCGCAGCAGGGTGGTCTTGCCCGAGCCGAGGAAGCCGGTAACGATGGTGACGGGGAGTTTGGCCAGTGTTTTCATCGGATGCCCTTTGGGGCGGGCATACGGGACGAGTGGCCCTGCGCGGGTGCGCAGAAGCAGAATTCGCCACCGGATCACCCCGCCCGGTTGAAGTAGAAAATCGGTTGCGAGGCAGGTCTCCTGGCTTGGGGCTTGCCGGCGGTGAGGCCGGCGCTGGCTGCGCCTTCCCGCCTTGTTCAGGCAGTGGCGTGGCAGTCAGATAAACCCTTTACAGTTGCGGGGGCAGCCGCGGCATTGACCGCGTTCCCTTCTTAGCTTCGGCCTGGGCCGAAGAACCTCGAAGGTGCAAGGCTACGCAGTGCGCAGGGACGGGTCAATGTCCGAGCGTTTGGCGCGAAGCAGCGCCAGGCGCTCCAGCATGCCCTCGCTGGCGGCAGGCCCGGCTTGAACGCTGCATTGCTCGACGGACACGCGCGCGCCGTCGGCATCCACCACCGCCACTTCCACCGGGCGCCGGGTTTCCCGGTCGACCAATTGCAGGCTTTCACCTTCGTTGGCGAAATGGCGGTTGCCCCAACCGACGAACGCCATGATCACCACCCGGAAATCCTCGCCGACCGGCGTCGGCACGTATTCGAAACGTGGCGGCCGCTCGCTGTATTGCCGGCGCTCCAACAGCCCCGCGTCCACTAGGCTGTTGAGCCGGCGAGTCAGCATGTTCGGAGCGATGCCCAGGCTCTGGGAAAACTCATCGAAACGGCGCAGGCCCTGCAGCGCGTCGCGCATGATCAGGATGCTCCACCACTCGCCTACCCGCTCCACTCCACGGGCTACCGGGCATTCGGCATTCACCAGCGACTTACGTTGCATTGCAGTTCCTCTGTGGGGCGGCTACGGAAATTTAAGCTATCGGATGTTACTTTCATAATGATAGCTTCGTCCATGCAATGCTACCAACCTGAAATTTGCGGAGCTAAGCGATCATGAGTAAGCGAATTGTTGTGACCGGCATGGGTGCAGTGACCCCGCTGGCAACCGGCGTGGAACAGACCTGGAAACGCCTGCTGGCCGGTGAATCCGGGATTCGCAGGCTACCCGAGGCATTGATCGGCGACCTGGCAATCAGCATCGGCGGCCAAGTGCTCGACCGCACCCAAGACCCTGAAGCCGGCTTTGACCCGGACACTGTCATCCCGGCCAAGGAACAACGCAAGATGGACCGGTTCATCGTGTTTGCCCTGGCCGCCGCGCAAGAGGCCCTGGCCCAGGCGGGCTGGAGTCCGCAAACGCCCTCGCAGCAGGAACGTACTGCGACCATTATCGCTTCCGGCGTGGGTGGTTTTCCCGCGATTGCCGAGGCCGTCCGAACGGCTGACAGCAAAGGACCACGCCGCCTGTCGCCGTTCACGATTCCGTCATTCCTCGGCAACATGGCAGCCGGGCATGTGTCGATCCAGCATCAACTGAAAGGTCCGCTGGGCTCCCCCGTCACTGCTTGCGCCGCCGGCGTACAGGCGATTGGTGATGCCGCGCGCATGATCCGTGCAGGGGAAATCGACATCGCCGTGTGTGGCGGCGCCGAAGCCTGCATCCACCGGGTCAGCCTCGGCGGTTTTGCTGCGGCGCGAGCGCTGTCCAGCGATTACAACGACACGCCGGCACTGGCTTCGCGCCCGTTCGATCAAGGCCGCGATGGTTTTGTGATGGGCGAAGGTGCCGGGATATTGGTGATCGAGGAACTGGAGCATGCACTGGCTCGCGGCGCCACGCCCATCGCGGAACTGGTGGGCTATGGCACCAGTGCCGACGCCTATCACATGACCTCGGGGCCGGAAGATGGCTCAGGTGCACGCCGGGCAATGGAGCTCGCGATTGCGCAAGCAGGGATCAGCGCCGCACAGATCCAGCACTTGAACGCCCATGCCACGTCGACCCCCGTAGGTGACAACGGCGAGCTGGCGGCGATCAATACGCTGTTCGGTGCAAATGCCAGCGTCGCGATCAGCGCCACCAAGTCGGCGACCGGCCATCTGTTGGGCGCAGCGGGCGGGATCGAGGCGATCTTCACTGTGCTCGCCCTGCGCGATCAGATTGCCCCGGCCACCCTCAACCTGGACAACCCGGACCCCGCTGCCGAAGGGTTGGATATGGTCCGGGGCCAAGCCCGGCCGTTGCCGATTGAATACGCGATTTCCAATGGATTTGGCTTTGGTGGCGTGAATGCCAGTGTGTTGTTCAAACGCTGGGGTTAACGCGGCGATTTGACGCCCATCGCCCGCCCATGCTCTCCTACACATCTTGTTTCGGGTGCCCTTCACAGGGTGAAACGGGAAACCGGTGAGTCATGTTCCTTTACTCAAGGGCGTGACGAGTCCGGTGCTGCCCCCGCAACGGTAAGCGAGTGAAGCGTCAAAACCACTGTGCCTCCAGGGCATGGGAAGGTGATGCTTTCAAGGCCCAGGCCCCTCGCAAGCCCGGAGACCGGCCCGAAAAAAATCAGATAACAAACCCGCGGTGGGCGGGCGCTGTTCAGAACCCTGCGTGCCTGGCTCGCGGGGTTTTCATGCGCTCGTGCACCCTGAACCCTGAAGGGACGCGCCATGTCGATCATCAGCAGCACCGCCTCTACCGCCAGCACCACCGCCACCCTGAGCCAACGCCTGACCGCTGCCATCGGCGCGTCGATCCTCGGCGCGTGCCTGGTGTATTTCGCCGGTTTCTCGCACATCGAAGCGGTGCACAACGCCGCCCACGATACCCGCCACAGCGCCGCGTTCCCGTGCCACTGAGACCTGCCGACATGATCAAGCGTATTGCCCAAACCGCAGGTTTCACCGGTCTTCTGGCCGCCTTGCTGCTGACCTTGCTGCAAAGCTTCTGGGTTGCCCCACTGATTCTGCAGGCGGAAACCTTCGAAAAAGCCCCCGTGGCCACCGAAGTGCATGAGCATGCCGGCGCTGCGGCCCACAGCCACGACGCCGAAGCCTGGGAGCCGGAAGATGGCTGGCAGCGTGTGCTGTCGACCACGGGCGGTAACCTGGTGGTTGCCGTGGGTTTTGCCCTGATGCTTGCCGGCCTGTACACCTTGCGTGCACCGACCCGCACGGCCCAAGGCCTGCTGTGGGGCCTGGCCGGTTACGCCACCTTTGTGTTGGCGCCGACCCTGGGCTTGCCGCCTGAACTGCCGGGCACGGCGGCGGCAGACCTGGCGCAACGGCAAATCTGGTGGATCGGCACTGCCGCCTCCACCGCTGCCGGTATCGCGCTGATTGTGTTCGGTCGTAACTGGCTGCTGAAAATCCTCGGCGTGGCAATCCTGGCGGTGCCCCATGTAATTGGCGCACCACAGCCGGAAGTCCACTCGATGCTGGCGCCGGAAGCCCTGGAAGCTCAGTTCAAGATTGCTTCGCAGTTGACCAACGTTGCCTTCTGGCTGGCGCTGGGGTTGATCAGTGCCTGGTTGTTTCGCCGTAACCGTGATGGTCAGTATTCGGCATGATCCTGGCGGTTGGCCTGGGTTGTCAGCGGGGTTGCTCTGTCGACATCCTGCTTGAACTGTTCAACGCCGCCCTCGCCGAGGGTGGCATTGAGCGCCAGCGCATCACTGCGATGGCCAGCCTTGATCGCAAGCAGGATGAGCCGGGGCTACTTGAGTTGGCAGAGATTCTGGAGCTGCCTTTGGTGGTTTTCAGTGCGGCGCAATTGGCGCCCTATGAAGATCGATTGAGCCATAAGTCGGAGACGGTTTTTGCTTATACCGGTTGCTACGGCATCGCGGAAAGTGCCGCCCTGGCACTGGCAGAAGACCTGTCCCAAGGCCCTGCTACCCTGCTGATCACCCGCAAAAAAACCGCCCAGGCCACCTTTGCATTGGCTTGCGCCGGCTGAATTCCCGATAATCGTCAGCGTTGATCATGAGCAATCTTCATCTGGAGGGCTGCTCGCGTGCTTTTTTTCACAGGAATGAATCCATGACTGTCTTTTTCATCGGCGCAGGTCCAGGCGACCCGGAACTGATCACCGTCAAGGGGCAGCGGCTGATTCGCAGTTGCCCGGTGATCATCTATGCCGGTTCGCTGGTGCCGGCGGCGGTGCTTGAGGGGCATCAGGCGGAGTTGGTGGTTAACAGTGCGGAGCTGCATCTGGAGCAGATCATTGGGCTGATCAAGACGGCCCATGAGAAAGGCCAGGATGTGGCGCGGGTGCATTCCGGGGATCCGAGTTTGTACGGCGCGATTGGGGAGCAGATTCGGCTGTTGCGGGAGCTGGGGATTGGGTTTCAGATCATTCCCGGGGTTACGGCGGTGGCGGCGTGTGCGGCGTTGTTGGAGGCTGAGCTGACGTTGCCGAACATTGCGCAGAGTGTGATTTTGACGCGGTATGCGGATAAGACGGCGATGCCTGAGGGTGAGGCGTTCAGTAGTTTGGCGCAGCATGGGACGACCATGGCGATTCACCTGGGGGTGAATCATCTGGAGAAGATCGTGGCTGAGTTGGTGCCTCACTATGGGGAGGATTGTCCGATTGCGGTGGTGCATCGGGCGACCTGGCCGGATCAGGATTGGGCCATTGGTACGCTGGCGGATATTGCCGGGAAGGTGGCGGCCAAGGGGTTTCGGCGTACGGCGTTGATTGTGGTGGGTCGGGTTTTGGCCAGTGATAATTTTGGTGAGTCGTCGTTGTATCGTGCGGGGCATGCGCATTTGTATCGGCCCTGAGGGGGGACGGGGTACATATCCGTTATTTAGGTAACGGCGACTATTGGTTCCGCTCTTACAGCGGCTCACTTTTGAAGAGCGCAAAAGTAAGCAAAACGCTCTTGCCCCACCACTCGGCACCTCGCCTAGGCTCGGTGTGCCCTCACTCCGGCTTTGGACCGTGGGCCGCCGTCATGGGCCATCCCTGGCCCAGGACGGCTAACCTGGCGTCCTGCCAGGTTACCCACGCTCCAAAGCCTGCGTTCGGCCAGCGTGGTTTAACGGGGCGCCTAAGATCAAGATCAAAAGCAGATCAAAAGCAGAGCACAGCGGCCTCCCGGCCGGCTTGAGTGTTGAAGAGCAAAATCAAAATCTAAAGCGGGCACGGTCAAAAATGTGGGAGCGGGGTTGCTCGCGAAGGTCGTTAACGATGACGCGGGCATTCTGGATGAACGCGGCGCTCTCAGGTTTTTCGCGAGCAAGCCCGCTCCCACAGAAAAGCAGCTCTGTTTTCGCTCTGGTCTTTGCTCTTGTTTTTAACACTCAAGCCGGCCGGGAGGCCGCTGTGCTCTGCTTTTGATCTGCTTTTGATTTTGATCTGCGGGCCCCGTCAACCACGATGGCCGCAAGTAGGCACGGTGGAGCGGGTAAATCGGCAGGGAAGCCGATTTAGCCGCGCCGGGCCATGGATGGCCCGTCGCGGCGGCCCGCGGAACCGGGCCGGAGTGCGGGCATGCCGAGCCTAGGCGAGGCACCGAGTGGTGGGGCAAAGACCTTTTGGTTACTTTTGGGGCGTTTGCCAAAAGTGACCCGCTGTAAGAGCGGAACCATAAGCCGCCGTTACCGCAGCAACGGATATGTACACAATGCACCTAACCTAAAACCTCACAAACACCACGCAATCCGCTGATTAAAAAGAAAAAACGGCGCTCACGAGGCGCCGTTTTTCCACATCCGCAGCGTACACCCTTAGTAGTAGGCGTTTTCTTTCTGCGTATGGTCAGTCACATCCCGCACACCCTTGAGCTCCGGAACCCGCTCAAGCAGCGTACGCTCAATCCCCTCACGTAAGGTCACGTCCGCCTGGCCACAGCCCTGGCAACCGCCACCAAACTTCAACACAGCAATACCATCATCCACCACATCAATCAGGCTCACCTGACCACCGTGGCTGGCCAGCCCGGGATTGATCTCGGTCTGCAGGTAATAGTTGATGCGCTCGTTAATCGGGCTATCCGCATTAACATTCGGCACCTTGGCGTTCGGCGCCTTGATGGTCAGCTGGCCACCCATACGATCAGTGGCGTAATCAACCACCGCATCGTCAAGGAACGCTTCACTGAACGCATCGATATACGCCGTGAAGCTTTTCAGCCCCAGCGCCGTATCTTCAGGTTTTTCTTCTCCCGGCTTGCAGTAGGCAATGCACGTCTCTGCGTACTGGGTGCCGGGCTGGGTGATAAAGACGCGGATGCCGATGCCTGGGGTGTTCTGCTTCGACAGCAGATCAGCCAGGTAATCGTGGGCGGCGTCGGTAATGGTAATAGCGGTCATGGAAACTCCTCGCAGGCTTGCCGGCAGTTTACGCCAAATTATTACCGAGGTACAAAGTCCTAGTATTTTTGTCGGAAAAGAACCAACCGTCCGTCGCCATCGAACCAGCCTTTGAGCCGACGATAACTGCCCTTTTCCAACCAGTGATAGCTGGCCAACGACCCAAGGGCGATCAACACCACGCACACGCCGAGCATCACGTAGGCATTGACCCCATAACGCTGGGCGATAAAACCACCGGCCGACAGCACCAGCACGTGCATCAGATAGACCGAATAGGAACAGTCCCCCATCACCTTGAGCAGTCGGCTGCGCTCGAAATAGCGTTCCATCGAGATACAGGCCACCACCAGCACCGCGCTCGGCAAGCCCCAGGTCAGGGCCCGCGGCGATGCCGGCCAGTGATAGATCGCCAGCAATGCCCCCGCAATCCCGAGTAATGGAAGCCACAGCCCGGGGCGAATCCAGCTCTTGCGATACAGCATGCCGATGCCAATTCCCAGCAAGAACTCGTACACGATGTCCGAACGATAGAAATCGCTGATCCAGCCAAACGACGTCCACGCCTGGCACACCGCGAACAACAATGCGCCCACCACCAGCACCCGCCACTGCCGGCGAAACAGCAACGCCCAGGCAAATAGCACGTAGAAGAGCATCTCGTAGTTCAGGGTCCAGCCGACATTCAAGGTCGGGTACATCCCATAACCACCGGGATTTTCGGAAGGTATAAACAGCAAGGACATCAACACATGGGCCGCATCGACACTCTGGTCCGGCAACACCGGTCGCGCAAATACCACCAGCAGTGCCATCAACACCGTGTAGAACCAGTACGCCGGGACGATCCGCAGCAGGCGATACACCAGAAATCGCCAGGGCGGCAGCTGTTTGTTCTCGGTGGAAAGGAAGATCACCAGACCGCTGATGACGAAAAACACATCCACGCCCGCCGCGCCCTTCTCGACAAACAGATGCCCCAGCGCCGAATCAGCCTGGAAACCAAAGAAAATCTGCATGAAGTGATGACCCACCACGGTCCAGGCCGCCAGGGCGCGCAGTGCCTGTACTGAAATCAACATCGTCGACCCGCTCTCCCAACCCTCGACACCGGTTATTCAGGTGCCTATGGCTTGGGACAGCCGTCGACGGTCAAAGGTCGATCAAAGATTCTCGTAGCGGTTCATGTCCAGCACGCCTTCTTCCAACGGCGTGGTTTCGTGGAGGTACTGCGACAGGTCGTGGAAGTACTGCCAGAACTGCGGATGGCTGCGGCGAATGCCCCAACGGTCGACAATCTTCTCGAAGCGCTTGGCGTCCTTGGCATTCTCCAAGGCGGCGACAAACGCCGGCACCTGCTCCGCCGGGATGTTGAACATGAAGTTCGGATAGCTGCTCAGCACGCCGGGATAGATGGTCACGGTGTCCAGGCCCGGCTGATAGCGATAAGCCTCACCGAGCATAAAGGCCACGTTGCTATGGGCGCGGTTGCGCAACAGGCTGTACATCTCACGTTTGCCGCTGCGGGTTTCGATGCGCAGCATGGTCGCTTCCGGCAACAGGTCGATCACTTTGAGCCCCGCCGCCGGGCGATTGGTCAGGCGGCTCAGGGCCTGTTCGGCGTCCTGCAACGCAGGGTCAATGCCAGGACGCGAGCAATAGGCGCTGATGCAACGATTGATCGGGTCCGGGCTGGCGTTCAGGTCGCCGTAACGGGCCAGCAACTGGTTGGCGAAGTCGCGCTTGGGGTCCTTTTCATCGAGCTTGAGGCCCGTGGGCTTGTCATCGTCAATGGCTTCATAGTCCAGCCACAGCTTGACCTTGCCGCTGTTCTGGTACCAATCGTCGAGGAAACCATCTCGCGAATCCGCCGGCATCAAGCGCAGGAAGTTCTGCTCGGCGCCGTTGCGGATCAGGTCGAAATACAGGCGCGTCTGGGCTTGATGGGAAACGTTGCCGAACACATCGAAATTCACCGCCAACTGGTAGTAGGTGCGCTCCAGCAGCGGATAGTCGAACAGCCACAGGGTTTGCGGCACTTCGCCAATCAGGCCCTTGGTCACCGAGGCGCTGTCGAAGTGGCGGAAGATGCTCAGCAAGGCGTTATCGTTGCCCGCCCACAGGCTAGACCAGCTCGGCGGCGGCAGGTCGGCATAGCTGTCCCGGCGCAACGCTTCGTACTCGTTACGCTTGTCGCGGTATTTGAGCCACAGGCTGAGCACGCTGCCCACATCATCAATCTGCCCCGGCATCGCCAGCAACGGCGTGGCCTGGCCGCGGTAGCGGGCATCGGTGATGTACAGGTCGTGGTCGGGGTCCTGGAACAGGGTCCAGAAGTTGTCGCGGATCACGTCCGTGGCGATCTGGCCCCGGCATACCGGCCCGCGAATGAAGGTGCGCACGAAGTATTCGGCGTTATCCAGCATGAACTGGTAGCGCGCCTTGGCCGGAATCGCCTCGAAGGTCTCGAACGGGTTCGCCCGCCGGCCCGGCCCGTACCCCGGCAAGGCGTTCACCTGCCAGTCATCGGTGTAGAACAGCGACTTGATCCGGGCCATTTTCTCGGCGCTGAACGGATAGGTGATGTGGGTCTTGTGCACGATCACCCCCTGCACCGGCCACAGGCGGTAATACACCTGGGTACCCGGATCGTCGTTGGGGCGGCGGGTGTTGATCAGGTCGATCGGCTGCCCGCTCGGGGTGCGCGAGCGTACCCACTGAAAGAAATGCCCCGGCTCGCCGCCTTCAAAGTAGATGTGGGCGAGGAACAGGTGCTCGAACAACCAGCGCGCCACCAGGCTTTCCCGGGCGCCGGGCTGGTTGAACAGGTTTTCCCATTGCTGCACTTGCAAGGCTTCCTTGGCACTCGGGGCCAGGCCTTGTTCGTCGATCGGTGCGCCGGAGGCCAGCCAGCGTTGCAAGGTCTGGTACTGCTGGTCGGTCAGGCCGGTGACCGCCAGCGGCATGCCTTCCTTCGGGTGGTTACCTGCGTAGGCGTTGAACTCCCCCGGCATCGGGCAGGTGTTTTCGCGGTTCAGGCCCAGCACGATGTCGGCGGGCAGCTTGGCGTTGGGCGCGAGCGGCGCGGTATGCCCCAGCTCCAGCATGCGCGCCATCAGTGCGGCCTGGCTGCCCTGGGCATCGAGTACCGAGTAGAACCCCTTCTGCTGCCACGCGGCCTTGCCGGAGGCGTCATAAAACAGACGGGTGGGTTGGCTGGCCTGGCTGCGTTCGCCGTCATATACCGGCACCTTGGTCGCGCCCCGTGCGGCGCCTTCGGCACTGCCCAGGTTGAGCTGGCAGGCCGAGTCATAGCAGGCGTGGCAGGCCACGCACTTCTCGGTGAAAATCGGCTGGATATCACGGGTATAAGAGATCGCCGGGGCGGGACCTTCTGCCTGTGCGGTGAAAGCGAACAGCGCAAAGGTGGCGCTGACGATGAGGCGAAGTGACATGTTCCCGGTCCCGATTCAATGCGTGCGGTGAAAAACCTGGCGATTCTACCGATGTAACACCCCCGACAACATGAGCGATATTCATGCAAACCCGGCACATGCTCTAAAAGCGCACAGGTTTGTTATGATCTTCGCCCTCCGTAATACCTGACCAGAGTAGTCCCATGCCCGATCGTAGCGCTCGTCTGCAAGCCCTCCACCAAGCCCTCAAGGAACGCATCCTGATCCTCGACGGCGGCATGGGCACGATGATCCAGAGCTATAAGCTGGAAGAGCAGGACTACCGTGGCAAACGCTTCGCCGACTGGCCGAGCGACGTCAAGGGCAATAACGACCTGCTGGTGATCACCCGTCCCGACGTGATCGGCGGCATCGAAAAAGCCTACCTGGATGCCGGCGCCGACATCCTGGAAACCAACACCTTCAACGCCACGCGCATTTCCATGGCCGACTACGGCATGGAAGACCTCGCCTACGAATTAAACGTAGAAGGCGCGCGCCTGGCGCGCAAGATCGCCGACGCCAAGACCCTGGAAAACCCGGCCAAGCCGCGCTTCGTCGCCGGCGTGCTCGGCCCGACCAGCCGTACCTGCTCGCTGTCGCCCGACGTAAACAACCCCGGCTACCGCAACGTGACCTTCGATGAGCTGGTGGAAAACTACACCGAAGCCACCAAAGGTTTGATCGAGGGCGGCGCCGACCTGATCCTGATCGAAACCATTTTCGACACCCTCAACGCCAAGGCCGCGATCTTCGCCGTACAGGGCGTGTTCGAAGCATTGAACGTCGAACTGCCGATCATGATCTCCGGCACCATCACCGACGCCTCCGGCCGCACCCTGTCGGGCCAGACCACCGAAGCCTTCTGGAACTCGGTCAGCCACGCCAAGCCGCTGTCGGTGGGCCTGAACTGCGCACTGGGGGCGAGCGAGCTGCGTCCGTACCTGGAAGAGCTGTCGAACAAGGCCAACACCCACGTTTCCGCGCACCCGAACGCCGGCCTGCCCAACGAATTCGGCGAGTACGACGAACTGCCGTCGGAAACCGCCAAGGTCATCGAAGAGTTCGCCCAGAGCGGCTTCCTGAACATCGTCGGCGGTTGCTGCGGCACCACGCCGGGCCACATCGAAGCCATCGCCAAGGCCGTGGCCGGTTACGCACCGCGCCCGATCCCGGACATTCCGAAGGCCTGCCGCCTGTCGGGCCTGGAACCGTTCACCATTGATCGCAGCTCGTTGTTCGTCAACGTCGGCGAGCGCACCAACATCACCGGTTCCGCCCGCTTCGCCCGCTTGATCCGTGAAGACAACTACACCGAAGCCCTGGAAGTCGCCCTGCAGCAGGTGGAAGCCGGCGCCCAGGTGATCGACATCAACATGGACGAAGGCATGCTGGATTCGAAGAAGGCCATGGTGACCTTCCTCAACCTGATTGCCGGCGAGCCGGACATCTCCCGTGTACCGATCATGATCGACTCCTCCAAGTGGGAAGTGATCGAGGCCGGCCTGAAGTGCATCCAGGGCAAGGGCATCGTCAACTCCATCAGCATGAAGGAAGGCGTGGAGCAGTTCATTCACCACGCCAAGCTGTGCAAGCGCTACGGCGCGGCGGTGGTGGTAATGGCGTTCGACGAAGCCGGCCAGGCCGACACCGAAGCGCGCAAGAAAGAAATCTGCAAACGCTCCTACGACATCCTGGTGAATGAAGTCGGCTTCCCGCCGGAAGACATCATCTTCGACCCGAACATCTTCGCGGTGGCCACCGGTATCGAAGAGCACAACAACTACGCCGTCGACTTCATCAATGCCTGTGCCTACATCCGCGACGAGCTGCCGTATGCGCTGACTTCCGGCGGCGTGTCCAACGTGTCGTTCTCGTTCCGTGGCAACAACCCGGTGCGTGAGGCGATCCACTCGGTGTTCCTGCTGTACGCGATCCGCAACGGCCTGACCATGGGTATCGTCAACGCCGGCCAGTTGGAGATCTACGACCAGATCCCGGCCGAGCTGCGCGACGCGGTGGAAGACGTAGTACTCAACCGCACCCCGGAAGGCACCGACGCCCTCCTCGCCATTGCCGACAAGTACAAAGGCGACGGCAGCGTCAAGGAAGCCGAGACCGAAGAATGGCGCGGCTGGGAAGTCAACAAGCGCCTGGAACACGCGCTGGTCAAGGGCATCACCACCCACATCGTCGAAGACACCGAGGAATCCCGGCAGTCGTTCGCGCGCCCGATCGAGGTGATCGAAGGCCCGCTGATGTCCGGCATGAACATCGTCGGCGACCTGTTCGGCGCCGGCAAAATGTTCCTGCCCCAGGTGGTGAAGTCCGCCCGGGTAATGAAGCAGGCCGTGGCCCACTTGATTCCGTTCATCGAGCTGGAAAAAGGCGACAAGCCGGAAGCCAAGGGCAAGATCCTGATGGCCACGGTGAAGGGCGACGTGCACGACATCGGCAAGAACATTGTCGGCGTGGTGCTGGGTTGCAACGGCTATGACATCGTCGACCTGGGTGTGATGGTCCCGGCCGAGAAAATCCTGCAGGTGGCCAAGGAACAGAAGTGCGACATCATCGGCCTGTCCGGGCTGATCACTCCGTCC
This sequence comes from Pseudomonas sp. 32A, assembly GCF_052682255.1. Classification (NCBI taxonomy): domain Bacteria; kingdom Pseudomonadati; phylum Pseudomonadota; class Gammaproteobacteria; order Pseudomonadales; family Pseudomonadaceae; genus Pseudomonas; species Pseudomonas sp. 32A. Next base: position 6,814,520 of record NZ_JBQYLY010000001.1, read on the forward strand.
CTGGACGAGATGGTGCACGTCGCCCGCGAGATGCAGCGCCAGGATTTCCACCTGCCGCTGATGATCGGTGGCGCCACCACTTCCAAGGCCCACACGGCGGTGAAGATCGAGCCCAAATACAGCAACGACGCGGTGATCTACGTCACCGACGCCTCCCGCGCCGTGGGCGTGGCGACGCAGTTGCTGTCCAAGGAATTGAAGCCGGCGTTCGTTGAGAAAACCCGCCTGGAATACATCGATGTGCGCGAGCGTACGTCCAACCGCAGCGCGCGCACCGAGCGCCTGAGCTACCCGGCCGCCATCGCCAAGAAGCCGCAATTCGACTGGAGCAGCTACACGCCGGTCAAGCCGACGTTTACCGGTGCCCGCGTGTTGGACAATATCGACCTCAACGTCCTGGCCGAGTACATCGACTGGACACCGTTCTTCATCTCCTGGGACCTGGCCGGCAAATTCCCGCGCATCCTCACCGATGAAGTGGTGGGTGAAGCGGCGACGGCGCTGTACGCCGACGCCCAGGAAATGCTCAAGAAGCTGATCGACGAAAAACTCATCAGCGCCCGCGCGGTGTTCGGTTTCTGGCCGACCAACCAGGTGCAGGACGATGACCTGGAAGTCTACGGCGACGATGGCCAGCCGATTGCCAGGCTGCACCACCTGCGCCAGCAGATCATCAAGACCGACGGCAAGCCGAACTTCTCCCTGGCCGACTTCGTCGCGCCCAAGGACAGCGGCGTGACGGACTACATCGGTGGCTTTATCACCACCGCCGGCATCGGTGCTGAAGAGGTGGCGAAGGCTTACCAGGACGCCGGCGACGACTACAACTCGATCATGGTCAAAGCGTTGGCCGACCGCCTGGCCGAAGCCTGCGCCGAATGGCTGCACCAGCAAGTACGTAAGGAACACTGGGGCTACGCCAAGGATGAAGTGCTGGATAACGACGCGCTGATCAAGGAGCTGTACAGCGGCATCCGCCCTGCCCCGGGTTACCCGGCGTGCCCGGATCACACCGAGAAAGCCCAGTTGTTCCAGCTGCTGGACCCTGAAGCCCGCGAGATGCACGCGGGCCGCAGCGGCGTGTTCCTGACCGAGCACTACGCGATGTTCCCGGCAGCGGCCGTCAGCGGCTGGTACTTCGCTCACCCGCAGGCGCAGTACTTTGCGGTGGGCAAGATCGACAAGGACCAGGTCGCCAGCTACACCGCCCGCAAGGACCAGGACCTGAGCGTGACCGAACGCTGGCTGGCGCCGAACCTGGGTTACGACAACTAAGTCGTGGCGCGCTGACCCGGGCGTCCAGCCGGCTCCGGCTGGGCGCCCGGGTCAGATCCCCAGGTCCCTCCTCGCGCGCCCCGAAAGCCTGAGCACCAGTGCCTGTTGCTCGGCGCGGTTCTGGGTGTCCAAGGCTGCGACTTCGCTCAGGTACTGGGCACTGAGCTCCGGGTGAAGCTCCTCCAGGGCATCGACCTTGACCTGATGCGCCTGGGCCAACACCGAAAACTCTTCGGGATACAGCTTCTGCAAGTAGCTGACCCAGTAAGGGCGCTTGACCAGTTCTTGCATAAACACCGGGGTGCTCTCTCTGGCCATAATGGCGGTATACGCCTGATCGATATTGGCCTGGGTCACCCGGGACAGGTTGCGGTACAGCATGGTGGACGGTTGGTGAGGCAGATCCAGGCGCTCGGCCAGGCCGATGCGGTAGGCCAGGCGAATTTCCGCCGGATCGATGCTGGGGTTGCGGCTGGCTGCTTCGCCAGCAATGCGCTCCGCTTCATCGAGACGGATCATGCGTCGGGCCAGGTTGAACAGCGTGGTGCCTTCCTGCCCGGGCGCCAGGGCCCGCAGGGCCTTGAACTCATACACGCTGACTTCAAGATCACTGAACAGGAGGATCCAGCCGTCGCCGCAGGTGGCCCTGACCTGCATCGCCTGCGCCAGGCCAAATAGTTGTTCGCGCAAGTGCGGGTATTGCTCCGCCGCCTCAAGCACGGCCCACACTCGGCGCGTCAGGTCGTCGCTGTCATGGGAGAAATCCTGGGCGTTCTTCAACTGGGAAATGATGTAGAAAAAATCCTCGCTGTTTTCGGCCTGCTTGAGCACGCTCCATACCCGGTGGCGGGCCGAATCGGCGGCAATACCCGAGAACCACTGGGCCTTCTGTTGTTCGGGGGACAAGAGTTCAGGGTGGATGTCCGACCCGGAGCTGCTATCGGTACTGTGGTACCCCTGCAGTGCGTCTTCCAGTTCCTCGACGGAAAATCCCAGGCCACAGTCGGTCTGCTGCTGGTAGGCGCGCAAGCGTGCAAGATCTGCCTCAAACAGCAGGTTATCGGACAGGTCCGTGCCCCACATCAGAGCGCTGTGCTGGGGCAGTAACGCGTCTTCAGGGATGGTTTCGATACGGTTGCTGCGCAGGTCCAGGTGGCGCAACTGCGCAGCCTGGAGCACACCCTGCGGCCACGCCAGAAGGTTATTGCCACGCAGCTCCAATGACTGCAATTGGGGCAGGCCGCTGATATCGAGAGAGTCCAGGAGGTTCTCACTCAGGTCCAGGCGCTCCAGCGCGGTCAACCGATTGAGCTGGCCCTGCAGCTCGCTGCGATAGCGCAGTTCGTTATGGCTCAGGTGCAGCTCGGTAAGTGTCGAGCATTCGCCGACGGCGTCGGGCAGGCTCATCAGGCCGTTATTGTTGAGGGTCAAGGTAAGCAGCTTGGGAAACGCCCGCAGGAACGCATTGGAGCCGCGCTCAGTGAGCTTGACTGCGTTGAGGTTCAACACGCTCACATGGGCCAACGGCTCGGGTAACGCCGGCAGGTCCCCCAGGTACAGGTCGCCCAATTGGAGTACCTCGCGCCCGTCGCCCGGCACAGCCTCGGGGCGCGCCCGCAAAGTATGACGCCAGCTGTCGATGAGCCTGTCGGCCGCGCGACGACGGTCCACCGCGCTGACCCAGCCGCCCCCCTGGCGATAACCGCGAATATCGATCCAGTCGTTCAATACCCGCACCATCTTGCGGTAGCCCGTGCGCCACCGAACCAGGCATGCCTCGACCTCCAGTGCCCCCAGGCCACTGGCAAGCAGTTCGTCAATGCGCCGTACCGCGTCGCGCGTGGACAACGCCGGATCCATTTGTTGCAAACGCTGCGCAGGTGTCAGCCGAACTTGACTGTCGGGCACCTCAAGCTCCAGCGCGAGGAGCAGATCGGGACTGTCCGTGACCTCCAGGGGAAAGTATTCCGGGTCGCCCCCCGTTCGACCCTCCGCCAGCCCCTCGCGGGGAATGCCCAAGGGTTTGTCCAGGTAAAAGCTCGGGCCAAAAACCGGCAGCATTGCCGGTGCGACGCCCAACGGATTGTCCTGGTAGGTACGCAGTGCAAAACGCTGTATGTCGGCACAGGCGGGCAACGTCAGGCGGCAGCCACGCACACTGCTGCCGAGCATCAGCAGGTCGTGGCCAGTCAGTGCCGCCTGGGGGATCGTGGTAATTGCGCTATAACTTAGATCCACTTGACGCAGTTCGGGCAATGTCAGCCAACCTGTCGGCCAGGCGGTGGTCGCGGTGTGGCTCAGGTTAAGGCTGCGTAGCTGGTTAAGCCCGCTGACATCCAGGGTACCCACGCGGTTGTAGTCCAGGTTCAACCCCCGCAGCGTGACCAGGGCACTGAGGCGCCGCTGTATCGCCTCGGTGATCGTCAACTGGTTGTGCGCCAGGTCCAACTGCTTGAGAGACCTCAACTGCGTCAGGGACTCAGGCAGGTCCATCAGGTTGCTGCGACTCAAGTCCAGGCCGTGGATTTGGGTGAACTGGGGGAGGAAATCGTTCAATGCCGCCACTGAAACCCGGGTACCCGCGAGGTTCAAGCGCTGCACATGGGCAAAAGCTGCGGCCGGCATCAGCGGCAAATCGCCCAGTACCGTGCCCGACAGGTCCAGCATGACCCCCTCCGAGGCGACTGGCGAAGATGGCCCGGCCACCTCACGGGGGGAGGCAAAACGTCGGTCGAGGCCATCGCGCCAGTGAGCCATGAGCTTGTCTGCCGCACGTTGACGATTGAGCGGGTCCACCGGTCGCCGCTCGACCTCCACTTCCCTGCCCTGCCACTCTTCCAGCGCCTGTTGCAACGTTGCATGTTCATCCAGCAAGGCATGCACACGGGTCAACTTGGCGTCACTGGTCAACCGATGGCGGCGCAGGTACGCCAAGGCACTGGGCGCAAACGCCGGGTCGCTGTCTTTCAGGCGTCGCAACGCGCCTTCACAATAAGCGTCCACCATCAGCACTTCATCCACCAAATGCCCGGGGTGGCCTTTCACGTGCTGATACACCGGCATAAACGCACGCCGCTCAAACGCTGCCCAGTTGAGGGTAAGGCCACGCCACAGGCGCTCATGGCCCTCAAGCATTGCCGGCGGCACGGTATTTATCCCGGTGCCCGACAGGTCGAGCGTCTCCAGTTTGTCCAACGTCAGAACGCCTACCGGCCACTCTTTCAGGGCACCCGCCACCCGCAACGCAAGCAGCTGCTTCAAGCCGCTGACATCCAAGGCCTCCAGCGCGCCCGTCAGGGCCAACCGGCGCAATTGGCTTAACGTGTTAAGGCCTCGCAAAAAGACCGGCGAGTAGGTCAAGCCCCAGCCGTCGATCGACAACTCTTCAAGCTTGGCAAATAGCCCGAGGCCCGCCGCAATCGCTTCGACATGGGCGGGCTCGGTAAACACATTCAGGACTTCGGCGTTGGGAAACTGCTGCGCAAGCCCGATGCCCTGGGCGCCCGCCAGTGTTTCGCCGCTTACGCCCAAGCCGCGCACATGGGAAAAATCAGCATTCAGCGCGGGCAAGGTACTGGCCTTGCCCAGTGACAGATAGGCATGGGGTTTCAAGCCCCGGTACGCGCCTTCGCGCCAGCAATTGATCAGGGTGTCGGCCGTATGTTGTGCCCCCGCCTGAGCACTGTTTTGCGTCACCCAATGATCCAGGGTCATGCGCAACCGGGTCAGTTCGCGCTCGCGGTTGCCAATCAACTCATAGATCTGTGGGGGACGCTGGCCGGCCTGCATCAGACTTTGCACAAACAACTGGGCCGCCTCATCGCTGAGGTTGGGATAAACATCGCGAACCCTGGCCGCCAGGGCGGCATTGGGTGCCTGGGCCGCCCCCCGGCCGCTCAGGGCATAACCTAATGACCCGCTCGCCAGACGCAACGCCGGGCGAGCCATGGGCGCGCGTATCTTCAGCACGGCAGCCATTTCGAGGCGGTGTGCCGTGGCATACCGTGCCAGCGCTTGCTGCAAATCGACATCCGCGTTGGCCAGCGGCAACCCCAGTGACTGGCGCATGGTCACGGGCAAGGCATGGAGGATTGATGGGTAGAAATTACGACTGCCGGGGACCGGACTGTTAAGGGGAGCCCCCTGCAGGTCGTGCGCCAGGAATGTCTCGCCTTGCTTGATCAGGTAACGGCGCATTGCCGCGTCTTCAGGGCCAACTTCAGCCAGCAAGCGCCCGCTGTGGTTGTCGGCGCGCAGTTCCAGGCGCAGCGTGGGAGACCAGCCCGGCAGTTGCTGCAAGCAATGCAACGCCAGCCGGTCGCTGTCCAGGCTGGCGAGCGCCGGCAGGTACAAACCGGCCAATGCACCACTCAGCCGACGTTGCTGTACCGCACGCCGCGCCAGGTTATCCAGGCGCGGCGCAACACCGGTTCGGCCCAGTATCTGCAGGCGTTCCTTATCGCTGGCCGTACTGATAATTTCGTTGATCGCGCCTCGGGACAAAGCAGCAAAGCGGCGCTGCAACACCGCGCCCTCGGGGGATAGCACCTCAGCCGGTGGCGGCGCGCCGCGAAACAGCTGCAACGTGTCGGCCAGCACGGCAGGTATCGGCAAACCATCTATGTGGACCTTGCGCAACAGGTCATCACTGATGCCGCTGATGTCACCTAGGGCGCTCAACGTTGCATCGCTGATTCCCTGGGTTTCATGACCCAGGCGCCGCAGCAAGGTCAGGCGGTCCCATTCCAGTGGGCGTTCATGGGTATGGCGCCAGGCCCCCGCCTGATTGTGCTCAAGGATCGGCTGGTAGGCGGCCGGATTGTCCGGGTGCTGGATCCGCCATTTCCGGATGCGCGCATCAAAAGCCTTTTCATAAAGGCTCTCACCCAGGCGCACGTACATCTTGCCGTCCTGCGCGTACTGGCCCTGGGCATCAGGCTTGAGTGATGCATCCAGAACGGTATGACTGCGGTAGGCCGCAAGGTCAGGTTTCCACAGGCGCCTTTCGCCGTTCGGCAACTTCACCGGCACCAGCCCGTCGACCCATTTCGACACCTGGATCCGGGGCGCCCGGCCAGCGAGGGCTGCCGCTCCGCCCAGGGTGGCCATGAACCCGACATTCAGCACCACCGACTCCAGGTGCTCCCACGCCGCATCCATATCGCCCTCCTGCCAGGATTCGATGCCGTGATAGACCTCCAGGCCCAGCTGAATCGCCGTGACCGCCAACAATAGCTCCCCCAGGCCGGGCACCATGAATGCCGCCACATTCAATGTGTTCAAGCCCATGCTCAACCAGTGGGCATGGCGTGCCTGTGCGGCTTTGCGATCAGCCTCGGCTGTGGGCACCGCCAGGGTTCTGGCATTGTCCTTCAGGCGCTGTACATGCCGCTCGTAGAGCGCGCCGAACAACTCTCCCTCTATCACCCTTTCCCGCCGGTTCAAGTCGATTTGCTCGTCGTAGACCTGCTCCTTGTAGCCTCGCGGGTTCCAGGTGAAGGTGTAGAGTTTTTCCTTGAGGCGCTCAAGGAACTGCGGTGCCTGTTGCTGAGGTACCAGGCTGGCAAACAGCTGCTGATAGGCAGGTGAGCGCAGGTTCACCGCCAGCTCCTTGTCGAACGCCTGCATCGACGGGTATTCCTTGAGCGGGCACTGCGGCGCGCCCGGAATCCAAGCCACCACCCGCGTACCAGGCGCCACGGGACGCAGCCCGCTCACGCCTGCCCCCGGAGACAAGGGCGGGACCACGGACCGGGTCGGTGCGACACCCGGCCCGATCAGCAGCACCTCCCCCAGCTCGCAGCCCAGGATCGACAGTTGACCGAAACGTACGGCCTCCCCCTCAAGCAGCAGCCGCGAAGTGCCTGCCAGCACTTCGCGCAACATGAGAAACACCGCCGGACCGAGGTCGCCCTGCGCCCATGCGGCATACAGACGTACCGTCAGCAGGTCTTTTTGCGCGCGAATCATCTGCTCCCGCACCACGGCCCGCGTAGCAGGGGCATCGAACACCTGCGCCAGATGGGCCTGGTATTGCTGCCCCAGGTCCAGGGTGCGGCACAGGGTGGAAAAGGTTTGTGGGGTCATGGACAGGGTTTCACTGTAGCGATAACGCGCCGCACGCGAGCCATCCGCCCGCGCCTCGCCGTGGTACTCGGTCAGCAGCGCACCTTCCGGCGCCAGGGCGCTGGTCTGCTCAAGGGCGATATCGGTGAAGTCTTCATCGCCCTCGAAGTTCAGCAACGCCGCCTGCAACAACGAATGCTGCTGCGGGGCCTGGCGATACCGCAGGTAATGCAGCTGGTTTTTGTTGACGTCCGGGGCCTCGCCCATCGCCTCGCGCAACGCCGCTTCCAGCTTGGGCTGGGCGAATTCGACAATGCCTTGCAGCGCGCCAAGGCCCTTGGCCAGGGCTTCGCGGGACTGGCGGCTGGCCTTGCGACTGTCATCGAGGGCCTTAATCAATGCGGGCGACAGCGGGACCTTGGTGGCAGGCCGTTCCCTGCCGGGCAACAGTCCATGTTTGAGCCGGCGCACATCGACAGGGGCCATGTGGGCGACCCACGTGGGCAGGCGCGCCGTGATCAGGGCGGTGTGCAAGCTTTCGTCCGCGAGGACATTGGGTGCAGTAGACATGTGCGGCTTCCTGAGAACGCTTTTGGGAGGCCCAGTACAGCGAACAGGCGAGCGCCTTCGCAGGTAGATAAATGTTTTTGTGCACCTTGGCTGGCGCCGAACCCGGGTTACGACCCTTGATACGCGGCAGGCCCGTTTCCGGACCTGCCGCCGGGGCACAGGCTGTTATAGCCCCAGCGCTGCCCTCTCCTGTACGGACAGGCGAATCAGCAGGGCCTGGCGTTGATCAGTCCTTTGCTTGGCCAATGCCACGGCTTCTGCCTCGTACTGCGCATTAAACTCCGGATAGCGATCCTCCAGGACTTCAGCCTCGCGGGCCTGGGTCTGGGCCAGCGTCGTAAAGTCGGCCGCGTATTGCTTCTGCACGTAGTCGACCCAGTACTGGCGCGTGACCAGATCGCCCGTGAACGCCTCGGTCGTCTCCCTGGCAATGATGCTGGCGTAGGCCTGGTCGATATCGGCCTGTTTCACTTGGGAAAGGTTGCGGTACAGCATGCGGGCCGGCTGGCGCGGCAGCTCCAGGCGCTGGGCCAGGCCGATGCGATAGGCCAGGCGAATTTCCGCCGGGTCAACGTTGGGCTTGAGGCGGCTCACGCGGCTGGCGGTGGCTTCAGTCTGTTCCAGGCGGATCATGCTTCTGGCCAGCTTGAACAGCGCCGCGCCTTCTTTCCCGGGCTCCACGGTTTCCAGGGCCTTGAACTCATAGACACTGACTTCAAGGTCGCTGAACAGTAGCATCCAGCCGTCGCCGCAGGTCGCGCTGATCCGCATGCCGCGAGCCTTGCCGAACAATTGCTCACGCAACGCCGGATGTTGCTCGGCGCAATCCAGCACCTCCCATACCCGGCTCGTCAACTCAGTGTGGTCGGTGATGAAGTCCTGGGCGTTTTTCAGCTGGGAAATGATGTAGAAGAAATCCTCACTGTCGTCAGCGCTCTTGAGCGACTCCCAGACCGCGTGTTTGCTGGAGTCGGCCGCCACGCCAACAAACCATTGGGCTTTCTGTGCTGCGGGCGTCAGTAGCTCCGGATGCAGCCCACCGCTCAGCTCCGCTTCCTCGTGACTGGTACTGAGGAGGAAGCCATTGAGCTCGCGATCAATTTGCTCCCGGGTATAACCCAAGCCGAAACCCGTTTCCTCCAGGAATTCGCTCAGGCGCTCGAACACGTTTTCTTCCAGCCCGTTGTCCGTCAGGTTGGTGTTGCTCATCAGGAGGTTGTGCCGAGGCAACAGGGCATCGTCCGGGATGGTCTCGATCTGGTTATTGCTGAGGTCGAGGGTGCGCAGTCGGGGCAGTTCCAATACCCCCGCCGGCCATTCCTCCAGGACATTGTTGTGCAGGTCCAGGTTTGTCAGCCCACGCAGGCCGCTGACATCCAGGCTGGCCAGGGTGTTTTCACCAAGGTCGAGCCATTCCAGCGCGCTTAGCGGGCCAAGCAGTGCCTGTAGCTGCGCAGCGTCGCGCAAATCATTGTAGGTGGCTTCGAGATGAGTCAGCGCCGTGTATTGGTTGATCACCTCGGGCAGGTGCGCCAGGCCATTCTTGTTGAGCACAAGCCGGCGCAAGTGGGGAAAACTGCCCAGGAATCCGTTGGATCCCTGCTCCGTCAGCTTCACCTCAGTGAGGTCGAGCACGCTGACGTGGCTCATTGAAGCCGGCAACGCGGGCAGGTCGCCCAGATACAACCCGGACAGGTCCAGTACCTCGCGCCCGTCCACCGGCGGCACCTCGGGCCGGGCACGCAAGTTGTGGCGCCAGCTCTCAAGGAGCCGGCCGGCCGCACGACGACGGTCGAGGGCACTGACCCAGCCGCCACCCTCGCGGTAACCTTCGATGTCGATCCAACTGTTCAACACCCGGCTCAAGCGTTGATGCTCGGCGTGCAACTGCACCAGGCGTGTGTCGATGCCGGTGGCGCCCAGGCCGGCGGCCAGCCATTCATCGATGCGCGCCACCGCCTCGGCGCTGCCCAATGCGGGATCCAGTTGTTGCAGGCGCGCCGCCGGAGTGAGGCGTGCTTGCGCGTCGACGTTCTCGACGTGCAGGGGCAACAGCAACTGGCCGGGGTCGTCCGTGACCCTGACCGGGAAATATTCCGGATCGCCGCCGGTCCGGCCGATGCGCAGCTGTTCCTGGGGAATGCCCAGCGGCTTGTGCAGGTAGATTTCCGGCCCCACCAACGGCAGTAATTCCACATCAAGGCCCAATGGATTTTCCCGCAGGGTGCGTTGCGCAAAGGCCAGGATGTCGGCGCAGGCCCTCGCAGTCAGTCGGCAACCCCGCAGGTTGCTCTTGAACATCAGCGTGTCGTGACCGGTAAGCGCCCGGGCGGGCACGCGGGTGATGGCGCTGTGGCTCAGGTCCAGGCTCTCCAGGGCTGGCAAGTCCAGGACACCCTCGGGCCATTCGGTGATGCCGGTGCGGCTGAGGTTCAAGTGGCGCAAGGCGTTGAGGCCACGCAGGTCCAGGCTCACGACGCGGTTGTATTGCAGGTCCAGGGTTTCAAGGGATCTCAGGCGGCTCAAGCGTTGATGGAGGGTCGGGGTGATGCTCAGCTGGTTGTGGGAAAGATCCAACTGGCGCAGGGCAGTGAAATTGTCCAGGGCCAAGGGCAGTTGTGCCAGGTTACTGGCACTGAGGTTCAAGTCTTCAATGGTGTTGAATGCGCCGAGAAAGTCATTCAGCGCCTCAATGGAAACCCGAGTGCCGCTCAGGTTGATCTGTTTGACATGAGCGAACGCAGCCGCCGGCAACCCGGGCAAGTCGCCCAACACGCCCCCCGACAGGTTCAGTGTGGCGATCGGCAGGCTGGAGCGAGCCGACATGCCCGACGGCGCAAACCTCGGCCCCAGGCCTTCACGCCAACAATCCATGAGCCGCTCGGCGGCGCGCTGGCGGTAAAAGACATCCACCTGCCGGCGGTCAACCCGCAACTCCCTGGCAGCCCACTCCTCCAGGTCCCGGCTCAGGGCGAGCTGTTCGTCGAGCACCTGGTGGGTGCGGGCCAGTATCTGTTCAGTGGTCAGACCCTGCCGCCGGAACTGAGACACAACGTCTATGCCAAACCCCCAGCGCACATCTTTCAAGCGGTCCATCACGCCTTCACAGTAACCCTGCACCAGGGCTTGCTCATTGAGCAGATGAGCCGGATTGCCCCGCACGTGCTCATACACCGCCATGAATTCCTGGCGGTCAAACGCGGACCACCGCAGGTTCAAGCCGCGCCACAGGCGTTCATGCCCGATGAGCATCGACGGGGGCACCGAACGGATGTTTGTTCGCCACAGGTCGAGCCTCTCAAGGTGCTCAAGTGACGTCACCCCCTGTGGCCACTCCTGCACCGAGCCCTCTATGCGCAGCGAGCGCAGGTGCGTGAGGGGGCTGACGTCCAGGTTTTGCGAAAGCCCCGCGACGGACAGGTTCTGCAAGCGCTCCATTGCCCCCAGGCGTTGCATGAAGGGGACCGAATAGGCCACGTCCCGACCATTCAACGTCAGTTGGCTGAGATCGACAAAGCGGTTCAGCCCGTCCACCAGTCCGGTGCCCGGCGTTGCGTCAAGGAACACCTCAAGGCGTCGCACCCGGGAAAACTGATCGGCCAGGCGCACACCCTGATCACCCAACAAAAGCTCGGCATGTGCGCTCAGTGCCTGCACGTGGGAAAAATCTGCGCTCAGCACCGGGAAGTCCGTCACGCTGCCCAACGACAGAATGCTCAGGGGCGGTCGCTCGCGGTAAATGCCCTGGCGCCAGCAACTGATGATGTCGGCCGCTACTTGTTGTTGCTGGCTGGCCCTGCCCGCCTGCCCGGCAGCAGCGGCGGTCCACTGATCAAGTTCTGCCTGCAGCAGGTCAAACTCACGTTGACGGTTTCCCAACAGGGTGAAGACCTGCTGGGTGCTTTCACCGGCCTGCAATCGGCTCAGGACAAACTGGCTGGCCTGCCCGGCGTTGAGGTTCGGATAGAGCGCCTGCACCCTCGCCGTCAGCGATGCATCCACTTCAAAGCCTTTGCCCCGACCGCTCAACGGGTAACCCAGGACGCCCCCCTCCCCCGTCAACACGGGTCGCGAACGCGGTGCGCGCAGGCCGAGCACATCGGACATTTGGCTACGGCGGCGGGTGGCATAACCGGCCACCGCTTGTTGCAGTTCTCGGTCCAGTGTCGCCACGGGCATGTCCAGGCCAGGTCGTGCCGCAGCGGGGATCGCATGCACGACGGACTGGAAGAAATTGCGCCGTCCGGTGGCCCGGCTGTTCAGCGCGACACCGCGCTCGTCGTAGGCCTGGAAGGTTTCGCCTTGCTTGACCAGGTACCTGCGCAGCGGCGCATCTTGCGGGCCGATGCTGTTCAGTAACGGCCCGTCGACAGCCTGAAAGCGCACTTCCAGGCGCAGGTTGGTGGGCCAGCCCGGCAAGTGTTGCAGGCAATGCAGGGCCAGGCGGTCAGTGTCGGCAACGGCGTCGGCCTGGCGATGCAGCCCCGCCAGGGCACGGCTCAGGCGGCCTTGTTGGGCTGCGCGGCGAGCGGCATTGTCCAGGCGCGCCGAGGCGCCACGCTGACTGCGCAGTTGCAAGCGCTCCTGTTCGCTGGCGGTATCAAGGATTTCCCGGATGGCTCGCCTCGACAATCCAGGGAAGCGCCGCTGCAGCACCGCCTCTTCGCCAGCCAGCGGCGCCGTGTCCGCCACGGGCTGGCTGCGGAACTGCTCCAGGGTATCGGCCAGCATGGCGGGCAGCGGCCTGCCTTCGATATACGCCTTGCGCAACACGTCATCCTGGACCCCACTGATATCCCCGATAATGCCCAGTGTCGTATCAGAGAATTCTTCAGTGGCAGGCCCCAGTCGTCGCAACAGGGTCAGGCGGTCCCATTTGAAGGGCTGCTCATGCACATGCCGCCAGGCACCGGCGTTGTTGTGTTCAAGGATCGGTTGGTAAGCCTCGGGATTATCCGGGTGTTTGATCCGCCACTTGCGGATTCGGCTGTCGAAGACCTTTTCATGCAGGTTTTCGCCAATACGCACGTAAATCTTGCCGCCTGTCTCGTACTGGCCCCGGGCATTGGGCTTGAGGGCCGGGGCCAGCACGACTTCGCTGCGGTACGGCGCCAGGTCCGGTTTCCACAGCCGAGCCTCACCACTGGGCAGTTTGACCGGTACCAGGCCATCCACCCAGCGGGACACCTGGATCTGCGGCGCGCGGCTGGCCAGGGCCGTCGAACCGCCGAGGGCGGCCATGAAGGCCACATTCAGCGCCACCGACTCCAGATGTCCCCAGGCGGCATCCATGTCGCCTTCCTTCCACGCCTCGATGCCATGGTAGACCTCCAGGCCCAGCTGCACAGCCGTGACCGCCAGCATCACCTCCCCCAGGCCGGGCACGAAAAAAGCCGCTACGTTCAACACGTTCAAGCCAATACTCAGCCAATGTTCGTGGCGTTCCTGGGCAGCCTTGCGATCCGCCTCGGCGGTGGGTACGGCGAGCGTTCTGGCGTTATCTTTCAGGCGTTGCAGGTGGTTGTCATAGAGCGCTCCGAACAGCTCGCCACTGATCAGGCTTTCGCGGCGCGCCAGGTTGATGTTCGGGTCGTAGATCTGCTCCATGTAGCCTCGGGAATTCCACTCGAAGGTAAAGAGCCTGGTCTTCAGTCGTTGCAGGAAAGCCGGGGCTTCGTCTTGCGGCACCAGGCTGGCAAACAGCCGTTGATAGCCCGGGGAGCGCAGGTTGATCGCCAGGTCCGCCTCGAACGCCTTCATCGACGGGTATTCCTTGAGCGGGCACAACGGCGCCCCGGGGATCCACGCCACCAGCCTTTGCTCGGCCGCGGCCGGCACCAGCAACTCCCCGAGCGAGGCACCGGGCACCAGCACAGTGCCCCAGCCCAACTGCTGCCGGGCATCTGCCATCGCGCCGACGCCCGGCCCGATCAGTACGACTTCACCCACCTTGCAGCCGAGAATCGCCAATTGGCTGCAGGCGACGGGCTTGCCATCCAACTGCGGCCGTTCGGTACCGGCCAGTAAGGCGTTGAGCATGGCATAGGCACTGTCGCTGATTTCGTTCTTCATCCGCGCCGTGTGCAGCCTGACGGCCAGCAGTTTCTTGTTCGCGTCGATCATCTGCTCGCGCACCACAGCCTTGGTGCCCGCGTCCTCGAACACTTGTTGCAAATGCGCCTGGTATTGCTGGCCCAGGTCCAGCGTGCGGCAGAGTGCGGCAAACTGGTCCGGGGTAACGGCGAGCTTTTCGCGGTAGCGATAGCGGGCCCGGCGTGAATGGTCGTTCAGAATTTCGCCGTAGTACTCGGTGAACAACGCCCCTTCGGGGGCCAGCGCGCTGGTTTGCTCAAGGGCGATATCGGCAAAATCTTCATTGCCTTCAAAGTTGAGCAATGCCGCCTGCAACAACGAATGCTGTTGTGGCACCTGGCGGTAGCGCAAGTAGTGCAACTGGTGCTTGTGGACGTCCGGTACCTCACCGAACTGTTTGCGCCAGGCGTCTTCCAGCAGCGGCTGGGCGAATTCGGTGATGCCCTTGAGGCCGTCGAGAGTCTTGGCAAGCCGTTCATGGGCCCGGCGACTGGCCAACTGGCTGTCGGCAAATGCCTGACGCAACCCCTGAGGCGCGTTGCTGAGCCAGGCAGGTGGTGCATCCTCGGCGACGCGCCCGGGCAGCAGGCCCGGCTTCAAGCGTCGGATGTCCGCAGCCGCGCTGCGGGCAATCCAGCCGGGCAAGCTGTTTTTGATCAATGCGGTGTGTAGCCCCTGCTCTGTCGGGGCGGGTAAGGTTGGCATGCGCTCGTTCCTGATGACTCTGTTAAGGAGTTCCAGTACAGCGAACGGGCCAACCGCCAGGGCGGTAGATAGCTACAGCCGGTGTTTTGCGGGAACTTGACTATCCTCATCCATGGGTTTGATCCCTACCGCGAGGCCCTTATGGACGACTCCAACAACAAGCCACCGACTTTCTGGCAGATGCTGCACAGCGTGATGGCAGCCGCTTTCGGAGTGCAGAGCGGGAAGAATCGCGCCCGCGACTTTACCCATGGCAAGCCCAGCCACTTTGTCATCCTGGGTATTGTGTTTACCGCCGTGTTTGCCTTGACCCTGTTTGGCATCGTCAAGCTGGTGTTGCACCTGGCCGGTGTTTGAACCCAGTCAAGGCATCAGCAGTTGCAGGCTGAACGGGTAGCGATAGGTGGCGGGCTTGCCCTGGGCTGACAGCGCGCGAAAATCGACGCCGTAGTCCTCACGCCCGTGCAGCGCTAAAAGGCGCGTGGCTTGTGGCGGATCAATCAATCGAAAGAGCCCGAGCGTGCGCTCACGCCCGCCGTACTGCGCCATGCCCAGCCCCCGGGCATCGTCATGCAGCACCACCATCGCCCAGCCGCCCAGGGTGAAATGCCCGGCCACCAGCGCACTCAGGCGCCCCTCAAGGCGTGCCTGCAACGCTTCGGGCGAACTGTTGACCGCGCTGAACAACACGTCCGTGCCCGGCGTGCGGCCACTGCCTTTGAGTGCATCCATTGCCCCCAGCGCCATTTCATCGTTGGCCGACCACACCAGTGCGGTCTGCGGGTAGCGTTTGAACAGCTGCGTGGCCTGCTCGAAAGCACGCTCGCGGCTCCATTCGCCATACACCAACTGGCGCAGGTGCACCTCTGGATGATCCGCCAGGGCGCGCTGCAAGCCTTGCTCGCGCAGTTGGGCAGCGGGTGTGGTCTTGACCCCGGAGAACGCGATCAGGTCGAGGGTTTGGCCTGGGGCTACAGGCCCGTGCAGGCGCAATAACTGGGTGAGCATCAAGTAGCCCGCCTGTTCATCGTCGGCGACCATGCTGCCGATCCAGTTGGGGTATTTGCCGGCATCCAGCAGTTGAGTCTGGTCTGCGGTCAGCGCGTTGTTGACGATCAGCAGCTTGACCCCGCTGCCTTGGGACAGGCGCAAAATCTGCGGGGCGATGTACTGTTCGTTGACCAGCACCAGGTAGTCCGGACGCTCGCTGCCCTGCAGGGCTTCACGGGCCTGCAACAGCGTGGTCTCGGGATTGCGCTCGGAATAGCGCACACGCAAATCCAGGCCGAGGTCCCTGGCGGCGGCCTGCATGAATTGCGCGTAGCTGACCCAGAAGGTCTCGGTCGAATTGCCAGGGTTGAGAAACACCACCGACGTCGCTTGGGCAACAGCCCAGAACGGCATGCTCAGCACCAGCAAGCACTTGCAGAGAACCTTCAACATCGTTGCCTGAGCCCTTCGGAATGACCGCCCATGATAATGACATCGGGCCGGTCAATCTCGGTTAATTGCCGATTGTCGGACAATTCAGCTCGGGTAACCCCCTTTATTGATGGCTGACCCAGAACACGGCAGTGGAAACCACCAGGATAATCAAGAACAGAATGGCCCAGGCATCGACACTGCTGTCACTTTTGCGGGCTTTGGTCGGATTGCTCATTGCATCGCCTCTTGTCGGTTTTATAGGTGATTGCACAAAGACACGAGCACAGTAAAGATCATGATTGCCCGCATGACAAATGTGGGTATCACGATAACCGTTCTCATTAGGCGATTTGGTTATTTGCATATACTCAAACATCACTTTTGCGCATAAACGCAAACTGGTATCGTGCGCCGGCTCCGTTGGGAGTGCGCGGCCGTGCGCGCAGATTTGCCGAGAACAGGACCTATATGTACGTATACGACGAATACGATCAGCGCATCATCGAGGACCGCGTCAAGCAGTTCCGTGATCAGACCCGACGCTATCTGGCAGGCGAACTGAGCGAAGAAGAGTTCCGCCCTCTGCGCCTGCAAAATGGCCTTTATGTTCAGCGCTTTGCGCCGATGCTGCGGGTTGCCGTGCCTTATGGCCAACTGACTTCCCGTCAGACGCGCATGATGGCCAAGATTGCCCGCGACTTCGACAAGGGCTACGCCCACATCAGTACTCGCCAGAACGTTCAGTTCAACTGGCCGGCCCTGGAAGACGTGCCGGACATCCTGGCTGAATTGGCCACCGTGCAGATGCACGCCATTCAGACCAGCGGTAACTGCCTGCGCAACGTCACCACCGACCAGTTCGCCGGCGTTGCCGCTGACGAGCTGATCGACCCGCGCCCATGGTGTGAGATCGTCCGTCAATGGACCACCTTCCACCCGGAATTCGCCTACCTGCCGCGCAAGTTCAAGATCGCCATCAATGGCTCGACCTCGGACCGCGCCGCCATCGAAGTGCACGATATCGGCCTGGAGCCGGTGCATAACGCCGCTGGCGAGTTGGGCTTCCGTGTGCTCGTCGGTGGTGGCCTTGGCCGTACGCCGGTGGTGGGTGCGTTCATCAATGAATTCCTGCCGTGGCAGGACCTGTTGAGCTACCTCGACGCGATCCTGCGGGTCTACAACCGCTACGGCCGTCGTGACAACAAGTACAAGGCCCGGATCAAGATCCTGGTAAAAGCGCTGACCCCTGAGGTGTTTGCCCAGAAGGTCGACGCCGAGATGGAACACTTGCGCGGCGGCCAGACTACCCTGACCGAAGCCGAAGTGCACCGCGTCGCCAAACACTTCGTCGACCCGGACTACAAGGTCCTGAGCAATCAGGACGCCGAGTTGGCCGAGCTTGACCAGCAGCACCCGGGGTTCGCCCGCTGGCGCGCCCGCAACACCCTGGCCCACAAAAAGCCGGGCTATGTGGCCGTGACCCTGTCGCTGAAACCTACCGGTGTTGCACCGGGTGATATCACCGACAAGCAACTGGACGGCGTCGCCGACCTCGCCGAGCGCTACAGCTTCGGCCAACTGCGCACCTCCCACGAGCAGAACATCATCCTCGCCGACGTCGAGCAGTCCCAACTGTTCACCCTGTGGGGCGAGTTGCGCGAGCAGGGTTTTGCCACGCCGAACATCGGCTTGCTGACCGACATCATCTGCTGCCCGGGCGGCGACTTCTGCTCCCTGGCCAACGCCAAGTCGATCCCGATTGCCGAATCGATCCAGCGCCGTTTCGACGACCTGGATTACCTGTTCGACATCGGCGAGCTGGACTTGAACATCTCGGGTTGCATGAACGCCTGTGGTCACCACCACGTCGGCCACATCGGCATTCTGGGCGTGGACAAGAAAGGCGAAGAATTCTACCAAGTGTCCCTGGGTGGCAGCGCCAGCCGCGATGCGAGCCTGGGCAAGATCCTCGGCCCGTCCTTCGCCCAGGAAGCCATGCCTGACGTGATCGGCAAGCTGATCGACGTGTACGTTGAACAGCGCACCGAAGATGAGCGTTTCATCGACACCTACCAGCGCATCGGCATTGACCTGTTCAAGGAGCGCGTCTATGCAGCGAATCATTAAGAACAACGAAGTCGTCGACGAAACCTGGCACCTGCTGCCCAAGGACGCTAGCTTCGATGGCATCTCCAACTGCGACGACCTGATCGTGCCGCTGGCCCTGTGGCGCGAACACGCTCACGCCCTCAAGGCCCGCGACGGCGGCCTGGGTGTGTGGCTGGACGCCGATGAAGAAGCCGAAGAGATCGGTGATGACGTGGAGCACTTCCAGGTCATCGCCCTGAACTTCCCGGCCTTCACCGACGGTCGCAACTACTCCAACGCACGTTTGCTGCGTGACCGTTACGGCTACAAAGGCGAGCTGCGGGCGATTGGCGATGTGCTGCGCGACCAGCTGTTCTACCTGCGCCGCTGCGGGTTCGATGCCTTCGCCTTGCGCGCAGACAAAGACCCGTACGAAGCACTGGAAAGCCTCAAGGATTTCTCGGTGACGTACCAGGCCGCGACGGATGAACCGTTACCGTTGTTCCGCCGCCGTTAAGCCTTGCTTCAATAAAAAAGCCCCGACCCGTCGGGGCTTTTTGCATTCAAGCGGTGGGTTGCAACGCGAGCTGCACCGCGCCATCGACACTCAACCCGCTGATCAGCACCTGCGGCGCACACGCCTCAGGCAACGTCTGTAACACCTCCTGTGCCTCATGCCGCACCCGGGCCAGCACCAGGCAGTTGCCCTCCCCTTGCACTTGTACGAAAAACGCCTGCAATGCCTCAATGCTGGTGCCGTCCAGGTCGGGGGATTCTTCCAGGCTGAGCACTACCGTGTGCACCGGTAACGTAGCGTGCCGCATCAGGCTCAACACCGCCCCCAACACTCGCTCGGCATTCGCGAAGAACAGTGCTTCACTGGGCCGCACGATCAGCACACCGGGGATCCGTTCGGCGCTCGGGTGACGCAGCAAGTCGACAAAATCATGCCCGCCGTCAATGCGCCCCAACTCCTTTACGTCTGCCGACGACATCTGCCGCAGCATCAACACCACGCTGATGCCGACCGCCACCAGCAGGCCGTCCAGCACGCCGAGCACCAACACCGCCGCCACCGCGCAAATCACCAGCAACCGGTCGCGCCGCCAGGAGAAATAGCGGCCCAAGGGCTGCAGGCTCAAGCCACGACCCAAGGCATAAATGACGATGGCCGCCAGCACCGGCTCCGGCGTCAGCGCTACCCACGGCAGCACAGTCAAGACGATCAGCAACACCACCAGCGCCGCCACGACTCCCGCCAGGCGAGAGTTGGCGCCCGCCGCCTCATTGGCCGACGTCGCGGAATAACCAGCGCCAGTGGGCATGCCCTGAAACAACCCGGACAACAGGTTGGCCGCACCCAGCGCCAGCAAATCGCGGTTGGATGACACGCGATCGCCATGTTTAAGCGCGAATGAGCTGATGGAGCCGTAGGACTCGGCGTAAAGAATCATCACCATGGCAAACGCCAGCTCTCCCAGGCGCAGCCAGTCGGCAAACGGCAACACGGGCAGGTGCGCCAGTTCCAGGCGCAGGTCTATCACGCCGATCAATGCCACGCCATGGGCTTGCAAGTCCAGCCACTGGCCGGCGGCAATCCCGAGGATCACCACCAGCAACCCGCCCGGCAGGCGCCGGACTCGCGCGCATAGCCAGAGCAGCAGCAACGCGACACCCGCTACGGCAGCGGCGGCCCAGTTCCAGCGCGGCAGTTGCTCCAGGAGTTGGGGCAGGAAGCGAATCAGGTTGTTATCAGTCAGGTGCACGCCCACCACACTGGCCAACTGCTTGAGGATGATCGTCAGCGCCAGGCCAAAGGCAAAGCCGCGCAACACCGGCTTGGCGATAAACGAGGTCAGCCCACCCAACTTGAGCAACCCGGCCAACAGGAAAAACGCTCCGGTCACCATGACCAGGCCCATGGCCAGGCTCAACCTGAGAGTCGGGTCGCCCCCCGCCAGCGTCGCGGTAGCCGCCGCCAGCACAGCCGCCGAGGACGACGTGGCAGAGACAATCGCAAAGCGGCTGGTGCCGAACAGGCCGTAGCACAACAACCCGGCGAAAAAGGCGATCACCCCCGCCTGGGGCGGCAACGCGGCGATACTGGAATAGGCCACGGCCTCGGGCAGCAACAGGCCGGCGATGGACAGGCCGGCCAGCAAGTCTTGTGCACGGTTCGGCGTGGTGTCGCTCTCAGGCGTGGTGTTCAATCCCTAATTCCCTGGCAAAAAAACGGCCAATCCGCTGTCTGCGAATTGGCCGTGATCATTGCACTGAAACCCGGTGCTGTCAGGACACCAGCGAATAAATCAGCGCGGTAATCGCCACCAGGCCCACCGCCGTCACAAACACGTTGGACGCCTGGCCACGGTACTTGGCCATCGCCGGCACCTTGCGGATCGCGTACATCGGCATCAGGAACAGGATCGACGCAATGATCGGCCCGCCCAGGGTCTCGATCATGCCGAGGATGCTCGGGTTGAGGGTGGCGACGATCCAGCACACCACCAGCATGAACGCGGCTGTCATGCGGTCCAGGGTCTTGGCAGCCGGGCGACGGCCGCTTTTGAGCACCAGGCCC
Source organism: Pseudomonas sp. 32A (assembly GCF_052682255.1). NCBI lineage: Bacteria > Pseudomonadati > Pseudomonadota > Gammaproteobacteria > Pseudomonadales > Pseudomonadaceae > Pseudomonas > Pseudomonas sp. 32A. The sequence goes on from NZ_JBQYLY010000001.1 coordinate 6,835,323, forward strand.
TTGAGGCCTTCACTGGCGCCGATGTAGTGGCCCAGGAACGACTTGGCAATCGCCACAAACGCAATCAGCGGCGCGGCGAATTCGATGGTCGGGTTGCTGAAGTGGTTGGCCAGGTACGACAGGATCGACAGGTTCTGCGCCTTGGCTTCGGCCAGTTGGGCCGGCGACAGGGTCAGGACGCAGCTGAACACAAAGAACAGCACCATCACCACCATCAGGATGTGCGCCCGGGACAGGATCTGCGAGCTGCGTTCTTCCGCGTGCTCGCCGTACTGGCGCTTCTGGTCCACCGCAAAGGCCGAGATGATCGGCGAGTGGTTGAACGAGAACACCATCACCGGAATCGCCAGCCACAGGGTGTGCAGCAGCGCCGACGGGGCCGGCACGGTAGTCGCGGTGCTGAGGATGCCACCGTTCCAGTGTGGCACCAGGTACACCGCCAGGAACAGCAAGGCAACGATAAACGGATACACCATCAGGCTCATGGCCTTGACGATCACCTGCTCGCCGCAACGCACCACGGCCAGCAGGCCGAGGATCAGCACCAGCGACAGGATCGCCCGCGGCGGCGGCGCGATGTGCAGTTGATGTTCCATGAAGCTGCCGACGGTGTTGGTCAGCGCCACGCTGTAGATCAGCAGGATCGGGAAGATCGCGAAGAAGTACAGCAAGGTGATCGCGGCACCGGCCTTGAGGCCGAAGTGCTCCTCGACCACGTCGGTAATGTCCGAGCCTTCACGGCCCGAGAGTACAAAGCGGGTCAGGCCACGGTGCGCGAAAAACGTCATCGGGAACGCCAACAGCGCGAGGATCACCAACGGCCAGAAGCCGCCAAGGCCCGCGTTGATCGGCAGGAACAAGGTGCCGGCGCCGATGGCCGTACCGAACAGCCCGAGCATCCAGGTGGTGTCCTGGCGGCTCCAGCTTGTGAGGGTTGCAGGTGTCGTTGCGTAGCGTTCGTCGACGCTATTGGCCTGATCATTCATCCGTTCGGATCTCCGCATTCACTCAGTCGAGACGAGTCAGAAAAACCTGACAGGCAGCGCCACGACCGAAACAGGGGCGCGATTGTCCGGGATTCGCTTGAAGAAGCAAAGACTTAGCTGAGGAATGGTTGTGCAGTGCAGAGGATTGAAGGCGTTTCTGACAGGATCAATTTTACATTTCATAAGAAATCTATTTTATAAATTCATCACGTCATGTATTTTCAAAGCACGCCCCTCACTGGACTGCCCGCCATGCCTATCGTGCGCATCGACCTTCGGAAAAACCCCGACGTCACCTACGCCAAACGCGTCGGCGTGCTGATCTACAACGCCATGCACACGGCTATTGGCGTGCCTGAACACGACAACTTCCAGATCCTCACCGAGCACGATGAACACCACTTCATCTATGACCCCGAGTACCTGGGTATCCAGCGCAGCGACAACCTGGTGATCATCCAGATCACCCTGAACGAAGGCCGCAGCACCGAGCAGAAAAAGCTGTTGTACAAGACCATCGCCGAGAGTTTGAACCGTGAACTGGCGGTGCGCCTGGAAGACGTGTTTATCAGCCTGGTGGAGGTCAAGAAGGAAAACTGGTCGTTCGGCAACGGGATTGCGCAGTACGCCAGCTAAACGTTTTATGATGCCGCCTATTCCCGCCACCACCTGATCCAGAGAGCCCCCGATGCCACGCGTGTCCCGCAAACAAGCCGAACTCAATCGCGAAATCATCGTGGAGGCTGCCACGCGGCTGTTTCGTGAGCGGGGCATCCATGGCATCAGCGTGTCGGATGTGATGGCGGCTGCCGGGCTGACCCATGGCGGTTTTTACGGGCACTTCGAGTCCCGCGAGGCACTGGCCACCGAAGCCTGCAACCGGGCGTTCGAACAGTCGAGCGAGCGCTGGCAGGCCAGGGTCGAGCAAAGCCCTGATCCCGAGGCTGCGCGCCTGGCGTTGATTGATCCGTATCTGTCGGTCGCCAATCGTGACAACCCCGGGGACAGTTGCCCGGTTGCAGCGTTTGCCGGGGAGATGTGCCATGAAGCCGCCGACAGCGCGTTGCAACGCAGCTTTATCCAGGGCTTTGAAGCGTCCATGGGCATCCTGGCCGCTACCCAGGCCAGCGGAACACCCGAAGGTGATCGGCAGGCCGCTATTGCCCAGTACGCGATGATGGTCGGCGCCCTCACCCTGGCCCGTGCGACCAAAGGCAACGGCCTGTCTGATGAATTCCTCGCTGCGGCCAGGAATCTGCTGATCCCGGAAAAAAACATCGGCTGACGCGTTGACAGCCAAACGCCAGCGCCAGCATGATCGGCCCATGAACCTTATTCAGCTGGCCCTCACCCGCACCACCACCACGACCGCTTCCGGCGGGTCGTGTGGTAGCTGTGAGTGGCGCGCAAACTAAGCCACCCGGATTTACCCAAGGCCCCGCCAGCAATGGACGGGGCCTTTTTATTGCTCCGCCATCTGGCAAACACAAGGAGCAGTACCATGCCTGACAACAAGCGCCTCGCCCTGCTGATCATCGACATGCAGACCGGTCTGTACGATGGTCCGGAAAAACCCTACGAACGCCAGCGCGTACTCGACAACATCAACCAGCTGATTCAGCGCGCCCGACACGCTGGCGTGCCGGTTTTCGCTGCACGTCACACCGGCCCTGCGGGTTCGCCCATCGAGGTGGGCAGCCCGTTTTGGCAACTATGGCCAGCGCTGGAGGTTGATGAAGCTCGCGACACGGTTTTCAATAAAACCCGGCCCAGCTGTTTTCTCGGCACCGAGCTGGCGCAGCAACTGGCGGCGGCACAGGTGAATGAACTGGTGATCGTCGGGATGAAAACCCAGTACTGCATCGACACGACGTGCCGAGTGGCCGTGGAGCTGGGGTTCTCGGTGCTGCTGCCGGAGGATGCCCATACTTGTATGGACACTCCGGCGCTATCGGCCGAGGCAATTATCGAGCATCACAACGGGACCTTGGCCGGGGCATTTGTGCGGCGCGTGAAGGCGGAAGATATCGGCTTTTAGCCTCCCCTTTAAAACGCCCGCCGGAGTACCAATACCCGGCGGGCGTCGGATTTTTCTTCGCGTAACGCGGGATTCATTCGGAAAAAATGTCGCATACTGAAGCCATCAAACCCTTCAGGAAGAGCCCTCGCATGCCCGTCACCGTTCTGGTCCTGGTTGAAACCATCAACGACTACCTGCCGATCATCGAAGGCAATGGCTTTCACGTGATCCTCGCGCCGACCCCGGCCGAACGCGCCAAGGCCATCAAGACCCATGGCGGGCAGATACAGGCGGTGCTGACCCGTGGCCCGCTGGGCCTGTACGCCGAGGAAATCGCCGCGCTGCCGCTGCTGGAGATCATCTGCGTGGTCGGCGCCGGCTATGAACACGTGGACCTGCAAGCCGCCAGCAACCGTGGAATCGTGGTCACCAATGGCGCCGGGGTGAATGCACCGTCGGTTGCCGACCATGCCATGGCCTTGTTGCTGTCGCTGGTGCGGGACATTCCCCGGGCGGACGCGGCAGTACGGCGCAGCGAATGGCCCAAGGTGATGCGCCCTTCCCTGGCCGGCAAACAGCTGGGCATTCTTGGCTTGGGCGCCGTAGGCCTGGAGATCGCCAAGCGCGCGGCCCTGGGTTTCGGCATGGAGGTGAGTTATCACAACCGCCAGCCCCGCGAAGACGTGGACTACACCTACTGCGCCACCGCCGTGGAACTGGCGCGCGCCTCGGACTTCCTGATCCTGGCCACGCCGGGCGGCGCCAGCACGCGGCATTTGATCGACCGCCAGGCCCTCGACGCGCTGGGGCCCAACGGTTTCCTGGTGAACATCGGCCGTGGCAGCGTGGTGGTCACCGCCGACCTGATTGCCGCCCTGGAACAACGGCGCATCGGCGGCGCGGCACTGGATGTGTTCGACGATGAACCCAACGTGCCCGATGCGCTCAAGCGCCTCAGCAACACCGTACTCACGTCCCACGTCGCCGGCCTGTCGCCGGAGGCCGCCCATGACACCGTACAGCGCGTAGCAGACAACCTGCTGGAATATTTCGCCGGCCGCCCTGTACTGACACCCGTGACATTGCCACCTAAAAAATAGTAGCCAATAGCCAGCAACCATCCAAATCCTGACTACACTCTTGCGGGGATGCTCAGGACGTCGGCACTGGACCGGCAAAGGAACGCAGGATGGTTTGCCACGGACTCGGCCCGGCCCGGCAACGCGGCGCAATAGGACTGATGGGCGCGATGACCCTCGGCATCGCCCTGCTGTTTATGTTGTTGGTAGTCGATAGCGGCCGGCTGTACCTGGAGAAGCGCAAGCTGCAACGGGTTGCCGACACTGCGGCACTGGAAGTGGTGACCCGCGGCGGCGCCTGCGTCTCGCCGAACACCAACGCCGCGCAATTCGCGATCCAAAGCGCGACCCGCAATGACTTCCCGATCGACGACAACCGCACCCTGGCCACCGCCTGCGGCACCCTGGTCTCCGGGGCTGACTTCATACGCACCTTCAGCCCCAACCCCTCCAAGGCCGATGCGATCCAGGTCATCGCCACCCATCGCGTTGTCACCAGTATCGCCAATGGCCTGCTCATGCTGTTCTCCCCTGGCCCTTTCGAGCCGAGCATCCGGTTGCAGGCCGTGGCCGTGGCCGCCGTCCCCGCACCACCGGTGGCGACGCTGACCATCCGCAGCACGCTGTTGACCGTGGACAGCACCAAGTCCGCAGCGCTCAACGCGCTCATCGGCGGCCTGCTGGGGGGCAAGTTGCAACTCAACGCGGTGGGCTGGGAGGGCTTGATCAACACCAACATCAGCCTGCTCAGTTATCTGGACGCCCTGGCCATCCGGCTGAATGTCAGCGCCGGCAACTACGACGAACTGCTCAAGACCGACGCCAGTGTTGGCGATTTGATCCAGGCCGCAATTGATGTCATCAAGATAGGGGGCGATGCGGTCAAGGTGGTGATCAATAACCTGGAAGCGATCAAGCTGATTGCTCCCGGCACGAAGATTCTGCATCTGGGCGACCTGCTGACCATCCAGAATGGCACCGACAAGAGCGCTCTGGACGTCAACCTGCAACTGTTCAACCTGATCCAGGGGTTTGTGCAACTGTCGAACAAGTACAACGCCGTGGCGGTGGAGCTGCCGGTGGATGTGCTGGGATTGCTGAACATCACGGTCAAGACCAAGGTGATTGAACCGGCGCAGATATCCGCCATCGGCAACCCGAAGCTGATCGCCACCCAGCCGATCTACGTCAGGACCGCGCAAGTCAGGACCCTGATCTCCGTGAACTTGCCCGTGGTCGGCGTGCTGAACGATGTGGTGGGCGGGGTGACAGGCCTGCTGGGGTTGTTGCTCGGCAGTTCCCTGGACGCGAAAATCGGCACCCAACTCGACGTGGCCCTGGAAGCCGCCAGCGGCAGTAGCGAGGTGACCGGCTTTCGCTGCAATGGGCCGGCGGACAAATCGTTGTCGGTGGTGGGCACCACTTCGGCCGTGCGGTTGATGGTTGGCCAGATCGACCCGAAAAACCTGTTTTCTTCCACCGCCCCGCTGAGCGTCGACGAGTTTCCATTGCTCGACCTGGGCATACAAACCTGCAGCAAGGGCGCCTGCGACCCTCGGCAACCCTATGCCGTCGGCGGCATCAGCCTGCGAGTCGACAGCAGCGTGGCCAAGACCACCCGCAATCACACCTATGCGTCGCCGCCGGAGGTGAAGCAGCCCCCCGCCTACTTCAGTTTCAGTTCAAGTAACGTGGTAGGCAGCTTGAGCAACACCCTCAGTGGCATCCAGTTGATCAACCATCCACCCACACAAGGCGGGCTTTTGGGGTTGGTGCTGAATGTGGTGGTCGGCCTGGTGACGGGCGTGCTCAATCTCCTCACCAGCATCATTTCCGGCGTGCTCAGCCCGCTCCTCGACCCATTGGTCAACAACCTTCTCGCCGGTTTGGGCGTAGACCTGGCAAAAGTCGAAATCGGCGCCAACCTGTCCTGCAGCCCCGGCGGGCGCGCAATTCTGGTGATCTGAACACATCAAGCCCGCTGATCATCGGCCAACACGCTAACCTATTAAGCCGCCCCAACCTTGTGGCTGAGCGGCCGCGCGCATTAGATTAGCCAATAGTCCAAGGCCTTAAGAATAAGCAGAAGGGATAAGCATGGCGCTTAACGACCAATCGACCCAGATTCGCCCCGGCGAAGAACTTGATGCCAGCCTCATCGATCCCTACCTCAAGGCCCATATCCCGGGCTTGAGCGGCAGCGTCAAAATCAGCCAGTTCCCCGGTGGTGCCTCGAACCTGACGTACCTGCTGGAATACCCCGGCCAGGAATTCGTGCTGCGCCGCCCGCCCTTTGGCCACAAGGCCAAGTCCGCCCACGACATGGGCCGCGAATACCGGATTCTCAACCAGCTCAAGGACGGTTTCCCGTACTGCCCCAAGGCCTACGTGCACTGCACCGACGAGTCGGTGATCGGCGCCGAGTTCTACGTGATGGAGCGGGTCAAGGGGATCATCCTGCGCTCGGACCTGCCGCCGGAACTGGGCCTGGACGCGGCGAAAACCGAAGCCTTGTGCAAAAGCTTTATCGACAAGTTCGTCGAGCTGCACCAGGTCGACTACAGCGCCTGCGGCCTGGCCGACCTGGGCAAGCCTGAAGGTTACGTGGCGCGGCAGATTCGCGGCTGGAGCGACCGCTACGAAAAGGCCCTGACCCCCGACGCCCCAAGCTGGGAAGCCGTGCGCGCCTGGCTCAACGACAAGATGCCCGCCGACCACCCCACTTCGAGCATCGTCCACAACGACTACCGCTTCGACAACGTGATCCTCGACCCGCATAACCCGATGCAGATCATCGGCGTGCTGGACTGGGAGCTGACCACCCTCGGCGACCCGCTGATGGACCTGGGCAACACCCTCGCCTACTGGATCGAAGCGGCCGACCCGGCGCCAGTGCAACTGATGCGCCGCCAGCCAAGCAACGCCCCCGGCATGCTCACCCGCCGCCAGTTCGTCGACTACTACGCCGAACGCTCCGGGATCCAGATCGACAATTTCGACTTCTACTACACCTACGGCCTGTTCCGCCTGGCCGGCATCGTGCAACAGATCTACTACCGCTTCTTCCATGGCCAGACCCAGGACAAACGCTTTGCGCAGTTCATTCACATGAACAAGCTGCTGGAGCAGATGAGCCTGAACGTCATCAAACAGTCTTCCCTCTGACCCTCTTCAAGGAAAAACCATGTCCAAGACCCAACTGTTCGACCTCGACGGCAAGATCGCTTTCGTTTCCGGCGCCAGCCGCGGTATCGGCGAGGCCATCGCCAAATTGCTGGCCCAGCAAGGCGCCCACGTGATCGTGTCGAGCCGCAAGCTCGACGGCTGCCAGCACGTGGCCGACGCGATCATCGCCGACGGCGGCAAGGCCACCGCCATTGCTTGCCATATCGGCGAAATGGAGCAGATCACGAACGTGTTTGCCGCGATCCGCGAACAGTTCGGCCGCCTGGATATCCTGGTCAACAACGCCGCCACCAACCCGCAGTTCTGCAACGTACTGGACACCGACCTGGGCGCGTTCCAGAAAACCGTCGACGTGAACATTCGCGGCTACTTCTTCATGTCCGTGGAAGCCGGCAAGCTGATGCGCGAAAACGGCGGTGGCAGCATCATCAACGTGGCCTCGATCAACGGGATTTCGCCGGGTGTGTTCCAGGGCATCTACTCGGTGACCAAGGCCGCCGTGATCAACATGACCAAAGTCTTCGCCAAGGAATGCGCGCCGTTCGGCATTCGTTGCAACGCGCTGCTGCCGGGCCTGACCGACACCAAGTTCGCCTCGGCGCTGGTGAAAAACGATTCGATCCTGAAAATGGCCCTGGCGCAGATTCCCCTCAAGCGCGTGGCCGACCCGAGCGAAATGGCCGGCGCGGTACTGTACCTGGCCAGCGATGCGTCGAGCTACACCACCGGCGTTTCGTTGAATGTGGACGGCGGTTTCCTGTCCTGATTCGGCTGGCGGGTGACTTGCGGTAATCTTGCGGGTGATTGCTTGCCTCTGGATGAAACATGGAACTGCACGTCGTTATCAAGGGCCGCAAGGACCTGGCCGAACAGCTTTACCAGCAACTGCGCACGGCCATTGAGTCGGGACAACTGGTGGCCGGGTCGCAATTGCCTCCCAGCCGCTTGCTGGCCCTGCAACTGGGCGTGTCGCGCAAGACAGTCTCAGACACCTACGCGGCGCTGACCTACGAAGGGTTGTTGGTCGGCAGGATCGGCCGTGGCACGTTCGTCAACGCCTGGGCCACGCGCCGCGAACACCTGCAAAGTGCCGCCGACCTTGCCTGCGCCGCCAACCTGGCCAAGTGGCAGGCCCTTCCGGCGCCCATGGGTCACCCCAACCGTGAAACCCGCCCGAGCCGGGACTTTATCGGCGGTGCCACCGCCCGCAGCCAGTTCCCCCAGGATGAATGGCGGCGCTGCACCCTCGATGCCTTGCGCCGTATCTCACAGGACAGCGGCTTCTACAGCCGGCCGGAAGGCTTGCCGGCCCTGCGCAGTGCAATCGCCGGGCATATCGCATTTTCCCGTGGGGTCAGGTGCAGTGAAGACGACATCGTAGTCACCAACGGCGCCCAGCAGGCGCTCGACCTGATCGCCCGCGTGGTGCTGGAACCGGGCACCGTCGTCGCCATGGAAGACCCCGGCTACACCCCGGTGCGACTGATGTTCGACGCCATGGGGGCGACCGTGGTGGGCGTGCCGGTGGACGAGCACGGCCTGCGGGTCGACTTGATTCCCGACGGCACGCGGCTGATCTACGTGACACCGTCCCATCAGTTCCCCCTGGGCATGCCCATGAGCGTGCCACGCCGTGAGGCATTGCTGGCACGTGCGCTGGCGTTGGGCGCCATCGTGATCGAGGATGACTACGACAGCGAATTCCGCTACGAGGGCCGCCCCACCGACTCCCTGCAAAGCATGGACACCCGCGGTGTGGTCGCCTACGTCGGGACCTTCTCGAAAACCCTGCTGCCGGAGTTGCGCCTGGGCTACACGGTGTTGCCGCCGGCGATTTTCGGCGCGGTGCTCAAGGCCAAGCAACTCACCGACCAGCACAGCTCCACCCTGCCGCAATGGGCCCTGGCCAAGTTCATCAGCGAAGGCTACCTGCTCAAGCACATTAGGCGCTGCCATGGCGTGTATGCCGGGCGAAGGGAACGGATTCTGCAGCGCCTGGCGGGGGACCTCTCGCCGTGGTTCGACGTGGTGCCCACCGTGGCCGGGTTCCATCTGGCCGCACTGTGCAAGGTGCCGGTGAATATTCCGCAGCTCACCCAATTGGCACGGGAGGCTGACGTGGGGCTCTATCCGCTGAGCGTATTTTTCCACGACACACCGGTACGCGAGGGGCTGAAGATCGGGTTTGGCGCGATCGAAACCCTGGACATTGACCCGGCGCTGGACGTGGTACGGGATATCCTGCGACAGATTGGCTGATGGAATTTCCGCCGGATTGGCTATTGGTCAAATCCGGATCGGGGCCTAGGGTGAACGGGTCTCGACTCACTCGGAGCCTCACCATGAAAGTACTGCTCGGCACCACCCTGCTGCTGGCCTCGTTAAGCGCCTTTGCCCACGACCCGGTGTACAACCAGGAAAAGATCAACGTGTTGCAGGAACACGCCCTGACCAACGTCCCCGGCAAGAAAACCGTGATGCTCACCGTAGACTATGCGCCGGGCCAGGCCACCGTGCCCCACAGCCACACCGGCACTGCCGTGGCCTACGTGCTGGAAGGTGCAATCACCTCGCGGGTCAACGATGAGAAGGCGATCACCTACAAGGTCGGCCAATCGTTCTACGAACCCGCTGGTTCGCGGCACTTTGAATCGAGCAATGCCAGCCAGACCCAACCGGCGAAACTGCTGGTGGTGATGGTGATGGATGACAAGGCCGACGTACTCACGCCGCTGCCACGCTAACCCGCGCCACCGCCCTGTCCTGTGGGAGCTGGCTTGCCTGCTCCCACCGTTTTAACCGCGCACAGTCAGTGGCTCAGGGTCGTTTGAAGTGGTGGCGCAGCTGTTCGATTCGAGGTCGGCAGGCACAGCCTTCAAGGTGGTCGTTGACCATGCCCATCGCCTGCATGAACGCATACAGGGTGGTCGGCCCCACGTAGCTCCAGCCGCGTTTTTTCAGGGCTTTGGACAAGCGTGTTGAAGCGGCCGAGGTCGGGTTGGCCGTCCAGTACGCCAGGTCGACCTGCGCCGGGCGCTCATCGGCGGACGGTTCAAACGACCACAGCCACGCCGCCAGCGAACCGGTTTCATCCACCAGCTCACACGCGCGCCGGGCGTTATTGATGGTGGACACGATCTTGGCGCGATTGCGCACGATGCCCGGGTCGGCCATCAGCCGCTCGATATCCTGCTCGGTGTACTGCGCCACCCGGCGAAAATCAAAGCCCTCGAACGCCCGCCGAAACGCCTCACGCTTACGCAGGATGGTGATCCACGCCATGCCCGCCTGAAATCCCTCCAGGCAAATCTTCTCGTACAGCGCAATGTCATCGGCCACCGGCACGCCCCATTCATGGTCGTGGTAATCGGGGTATTCCGCTGCTGCCGTGCGCCATGTACAGCGCGTCAGGCCATTCTCATCTGTCGTCAGTCCCGGAATATCCATAGCTCACCTGTTTGGCCAAGCTGCGGATGATAAGCGAAAAAAAATTCCCGCCGCCAACCGCTCAAGCACAGACCTTACATACCCACTGGTCAGACCGGGACCGGCCAACCACGTAATATTTACTTGCGACTTGAAAAAATCCGAGCGTAGACTGGCCCCGCACTGGACATACCGGTCAGACCACAACAATTAAGCCCTGGACCCACCAGGGCACCGAATAGAGATCCTCCCCATGCTCAGATGGTGCTCGCGTTCGATTTTCCTGCAAGTCGTGATTGGCCTGGTGATCGGCATAATCTGCGGCCTCGCCCTCCCCGAATTCTCCTCGCAACTCAAACCTCTGGGTGACGGCTTTATCAAGCTGATCAAAATGCTGATTGGCCTGATCGTATTCTGCGTGGTGGTCAGCGGTATTTCCGGCGCCGGCGACTTGAAGAAAGTAGGCCGCATCGGCCTCAAGTCGGTGATCTACTTCGAAGCACTGACCACCGTGGCCCTGGTGATCGGCCTGATCATGGCCTTCAGCACCGGGATCGGCACCGGCGCCAATATTCACCTGGAACAACTGTCGTCTGCCGGCTTGAATGAGCTGGCCGACAAAGGCCAGCACATCAAGGGCACCAGCCAGTTCCTGATGGACCTGATCCCCAACTCGGTGATCGGCGCCTTCGCGGACAACAACGTGTTGCAAGTGCTGCTGTTCTCGGTGTTATTCGGCAGCGCGCTGAACCTGGTGGGCGAAGCCGCCTCCGGCATCTCGCGATTGATCAACGAGTTGAGCCACGTGATCTTCCGCATCATGGGCATGATCGTGCGCCTCGCCCCCATCGGCGTGTTCGGCGCCATCGCCTTCACCACCAGTACTTACGGCCTGGACTCCCTGCAACACCTGGGCAGCCTGGTGGGCCTGTTCTACCTCACCTGCTTCCTGTTCGTCGCGCTGATTCTCGGCCTGGTGATGCGCCTGTCGGGCCTGCGGATGCTGCCGCTGCTCAAGTACCTGCGGGAAGAACTGCTGATCGTGATGGGCACCGCCTCCTCCGATGCAGTGTTGCCCCAGATCATGCGTAAACTGGAGCACCTCGGTATTGGCAGCTCCACCGTGGGCCTGGTGATTCCGACGGGGTACTCGTTCAACCTCGACGGTTTCTCGATCTACCTGACCCTGGCCATCGTGTTTATCGCCAACGCCACCGGCACGCCGCTGTCGATGACCGACCTGCTGACCATCCTGCTGGTGTCGCTGATCACCTCCAAGGGCGCCCACGGGATTCCGGGCTCGGCACTGGATTCTGGCGGCGACACTGACCGCAATCCCGGCCATTCCCGTGGTGGGCCTGGTGCTGGTGTTGGCGGTGGACTGGTTCATGGGCATTGGCCGGGCGCTGACCAACCTGATCGGCAACTGCGTCGCCACCGTGGCCATCGCCCGCTGGGAAAAAGACATCGATATCCAGCGCGCCAACAAGGTGCTGGACGGGCAACAAGGGTATGCCTTCCAGGCCAAGAAGCCGGTAGTGCCTGCCCACCAAGAGTTCTGATGAGACTGACTCATCCCCTGTGGCGAGGGAGCTTGCTCCCGCTGGACTGCGCAGCAGGCCCATTTTTTGGGGCCGCTTCGCGCCCCAGCGGGAGCAAGCTCCCTCGCCACACAAAGCAGACAGTCCAATTTAAAGGGAGCCACACGTGATCACCTCGTCAACCGTCGTCAATTCAGTGGTAGAAAAACTGCGCGCCGCCCTGGCGAGGGGTCAGTGGCGGCGCGGCGAGATGCTGCCCGGCCAGCGTGAACTGGCCGAGCAAATGGGCATCAGCCGCCCAAGTCTGCGCGAAGCGGTGATCGTACTGGAAACCCTCGGCCTGGTACGTTCCATGCCCGGCAAGGGCGTGGTGGTGCTGGAAACCACCCTCAGCGAATCCCAGGCCCAGGACAGCGGCGTGGCCGACGCCAGCCTCGAAGACATCCTGCAACTGCGCTACACCCTCGAGCCGTTTATCGTAGGTTTAGTGGCGCAATCCATCAGCAGCAAGGAAGTCGGGCAACTACGCCTGACCCTGATGGACATGCGCGAAGCCCTCGACGCCGGCGACAGCGAAGCCGGGATGAACGCCTACATCGCGTTCCACGAAGAACTGTTCGCCCTGACCTCCAACCCGATCTTCCAGAACGTGGTGCAACAGACCAGCAACGCCCTCAAGCAAAGCGCCCAGGTGCTGCGCAACTCCCCCGAACACCTGGCGGAACGCTTGCAGGAAAACGACGCCGTGGTGCGCGCGATCCGCAACAAAAACAGCGCCCTGGCCAGCGCCGAAATGCGCCGGCATATCCTGCAGGAAGGCTTGCGCATGGGCATTCGCTTGAACATCCCGGATGACCATCTGGGTAGCTGACTTCCAGGAGACCGCGCATGACCGCTCACGCCCTGCACACCCCTTTCCCCTTAACGACGTTGCGCCTGGTAGGCAAGCCGAAACTCTCGGTGGACGACATCTACCCGGCGTTGTTCGACGCCATTCTCGAGCAACGCATCGCCCCCGCCAGCCGTTTTACCGAGGAGAGCCTCGGGCAAAGTTTTGGCGTCAGCCGCAGCGTCATTCGCCGAGTGCTGGCGCGGCTGTCGCACCAGCAAGTGATCATCCTGCGGCCCAACCACCGCGCCCAGGTGGCGGCGCCGGACACACAACAGACCCAGCAGATTCTTGAGGCGCGGCGCCTGACGGAAATCACCGTGGTGCAGTTGGCCTGCGCCCAGGCCAAACCGGGGCATATCCGCCAACTGCGGGAGTTGATCGCACGGGAGCGCGACTGCATCGAGCGTGACGAACGTGGCCCGGCGATTCGCCTTTCCGGAGAATTTCACCTGCAATTGGCGGCAATTGCGGGCAACGCGCCGCTGGCACAATTTCTCAACAGCCTGGTGCCGCTGACCTCATTGGCGATTGCGCAGTTTGAGGCCAAGGCTTGCACGTATTGCGCATGGCAGGAACACGTGGCGATTGTGGATGCGGTGGCGCAAGGCGATACCGGCAAAGCCGTAGCCTTAATGACTCAACATCTGGACCATCTGGAAGCCAAGCTCCTTATCACGTAGCAGCTGTCGAGCCTTGGCGAGGCTGCGTCGGCGGTGTGTCTGATACACCGCAAACGCAGCTTCGCCAAGGCTAGACAGCTGCTACGCAGACCCAACCCTGAAAATGGCGCACACAAAAACGCCCGGTATCTTTCGATACCGGGCTTTTTGTTTTAACGCTCAATCAAGCTGGTTACAGCCCCGATTGCGCATGCCAGCGTTTGGCTTCCCTACGACACCTCTCGCTCGGGAACTTTCCTACGATATTTGAGGAATTCTGAGTCTGTACTTTTGGACTCAAGATTCTAATTTTGCATAACGGAGACGACTCTTGGCGTTTGGGAGATCTAGCTCCCACATTATTCTTCATAGCATTTACTCAGATACTTCTCGACAAAGCCGAACTACCTCAAGATCTCGCCTTTATCGTTTCCATAGGTGCAACTGGATGATAGGAAAAGATTTTTTTACTTGCATTAGAATCTGTTTCAGCATAATGGCAGTCGCCGGACACAAGTTAAAGCTTTTTTTGCGCTTTCAATAGTAATGGATACTTTAACCGTGGTCTTTTCGGTGGCAGCGCCCGCACTGCTAAAAACATTGATTGACTCTTACAGCGACAACCTGCCCAGTTATAATCTTGCATGGGTAGGCGCAGCGTATGGTTTGGTCTGGTTAGCCTCTGAACTTATGCTCAGGCTCAGAGCCGTCTTTAGCAGCATTTTAATTGAGCAAGTCAAAAAAGAGGCCAGTATTCGTTTCTGCTTAAATACGATTTTCATATGGGATTCCAGCCAGCCAGCGATGTCGAGCGGAGTTTTTGCCAACAAATTTTCTCGAATAAATTCTGCCTTACCTATTTTTTTAGACGGTGTACTTTCGCAAGTATTACCACTAATTGTTAGATTTTTCCTGTCAATAGGCATCCTCATACAATTTTTACCAGTCATTTACTCCCTCACACTAGCATTAGTCGTATTTGCCTTTGGCACCATTTCTTACTTTACATTCAAACTAATTGGAGAAAGACAGACTACTGCAAACAAAATTTCACAAACCGCTTACGAAGTAATTTTAGACCTTCTAAAAAACCGCGAAATAGTAATCGCCCATTCAAATGAAAACACCGAAAAACTTAACATAGAAAGAAACTTAAATGAAATCAATACCAGCGAAGTAAAAAATACCATAACAAACCAATTCATCGGAGGGGCGCAGATAGCGGTAATGGGTGCGGGCCTTACAATAATCACCGTTTTATCCGCCGTAGATCTGTCGAAGGATGTGATTTCGGTGGGTGACTTTGTACAGATCAATGCCTATTTGCTACAGTTTGTTTTACCCGTCAGCTATTTTGGCCTAGTCATCAGCAGCATTAAGAGAGCGTCCGTTACCATTGCAGAAAATTCGGCTTTTTTGCTCACCCGCTCACTCGATTACAAGCAACATAAAATAGACTGTACAGCGTTATCCGCGCCATCAATAGAAGTGGACAATATTTACGTAAAAGGATTTGATGACTCATTCATCCTAAAAAATGTATCTTTTAAAGTTCCTCCAGGCGAATCTATTGCCATAGTGGGCAGTTCTGGCTCTGGAAAGAGCACATTGCTCAAATCACTTGCCGGACTCTACAAGCTCCACTCAGGCGACATATATGTAGACTCGGAACGCTTATCCAATACCAACGTGAAAAAATTGCGTTGCCGCCTGGGATATGTACCTCAAGAACATTACCTGTTTAACCGAACAATAAAAAGTAATATATTTTCCACCTCCAACAAGCACTACGACAAGACAATCAGCTTTTATTACAGCTCAAACATGCCTCCCATGATGAAAGAGGATGGAAATGAACGAACACTTGAAGGTTTGTCCGGTGGAGAAAAACAAAGAATTTCTCTTGCAAGAGCAGTTGCAAGAAATTCCAAACTGCTACTTCTAGACGAGCCAACAAACTCTTTGGACGTCAACTCAAAACAAATAATAAATAACTACATATTCCAAACCCTCAAGCATCATACAACAAGGATAATTATCACTCACGACCTTGAGGAAGCCAGGTTAGCTGACCACATTATCGTCTTATTAAATGGCTCAATAGTGGAGACAGGTTCACCTGCGCAGCTTATATCTTCAAGAGGTTGGTATTATGAAAACCTATTCAAACCAGCAACAATATAAACCACTCTAATTTTAAGAAGTTTGAATTAGGCATCCTGAATACAAAAAGCCCGGCATCTTTCGATACCGGGCTTTTTGTTTTAACGCTCAGTCAGACCCATTACAGCACCGACTGGCCGCTCATCGCCAGGTCCAGCAACTCACGGTTGGCCACCGCGTACATGGCGTAGTCCGTACCGACCGCAGCACGAATCTCCACCATCATCGCGCGCCAGCGCTCCACCATGCTCGCGTTCTGCTCAAGCCATAGCGCCACGCGGGCTTCCATGTCTTCTGGCGCATCGGCCATTTGCAGAACCTTGATGGTGATCGCCCGTTGCTGCCAGTCCACGTCGTCGCGGAAGGCTTCGCGGGCCTGGGCCTGCCAGTTGTTGCCCACCGGTAGATCGCTGATCTGCTGCAGGTACCACGGCAAGTCCAGGGCGCTGCCCACGGCAAAGTACGCCTTGGCCACGTCGGCAGCGCTCTGACCGGTCACGTCAGCGGCTTCGATGATCGGCAGCAAGGTGTACAGGTGGGTAGTGCCTGCCACCATGCGCGCCAACAACTCTGGCACACCGGCTTCGACATAGGCTTGGTAACGGTTCTGCCAGCCTTCGCGGGTCGGACCTTCCAGCAGTTCGTCGAGCTTGAGGCCCAACGCCGCCAGGTGCGGACCGAAGTGCGCGACGTCACGGGCAGCATCCTGCTCGTTGCGCCGGCTGCGCAGGAACCAGCGTGTGGCACGGCGGCCCAGGCGCATCAGTTCGTCCATCAACGCCAGTTGCACTTCAGCCGAAACCTGGTGGTCCAGGGCTTCGATCTGACGGAACCAGTGCGGGAGGTGGAAGATGTCACGCACGATCACGTAAGCACCGGCCACGTTCGCCGGGCTCATGCCGGTGGACTCTTTCAACCGCTGAACAAAGGTGATGCCCATGTGGTTGACCAGGTCGTTGGCGATCTGGGTGCTGACGATCTCGCGCTTCAGACGATGGCGACGCATGGCTTCGGAGAACTTCGCCACCAGGCTCGGCGGGAACGCGGTCTCCATGTCGCGGGTCAGGTAGTCGTCATCCGGTACCAGAGACTTGAGCAACGCTTCCTTGAGGTCGATCTTGCTGTAGGAGATCAGTACCGACAGCTCCGGACGGGTCAGGCCCTTGCCGGTGGCGGCACGCTCGGTCAGTTGATCTTCCGAAGGCAGGTACTCGATGGCGCGGTCCAGCTTGCCACGGCTTTCCAGGTCGCTCATCAGGCGCTTGTACTCGGCCGCTCGCTCGAAGGCTTTGCGGGCAGCCAGGGACAGGGCCTGGGTTTGCTTGTAGTTGTTGCCCAACACCAGGCTGCCGACTTCGTCGGTCATGCTCGCCAGCAACTGGTTGCGCTGCTTGTCGGTCATGTCGCCGGCCTGCACCACTTCGTTGAGCAGGATCTTGATGTTCACTTCGTGGTCGGAGCAATCCACACCACCGGCGTTGTCGATGAAGTCGGTGTTGGAACCGCCGCCATTGAGGCCGAATTCCACACGACCCAATTGGGTCATGCCGAGGTTACCGCCCTCGCCCACTACCTTGCAGCGCAACTCGTTGCCGTTGACGCGCAGGGCGTCGTTGGCCTTGTCGCCCACATCGGCGTGGCTTTCGGTGCTGGCCTTGACGTAAGTACCGATACCGCCATTCCACAACAGGTCCACCGGCGCCTTGAGCAAGGCGTTCAGCAGTTCGGTCGGGGTCAGCTTGTCGGCCTGGATGTCGAAGCGTTCTTTCATCTGCGGCGAGATGGCAATGCTCTTCGCGCTGCGCGAGAAGATACCGCCACCTTCCGACATGATGCTGGTGTCGTAGTCGGTCCAGGCCGAGCGCGGCAGGTCGAACAGGCGCTGACGTTCAGCGAAACTGTTGGCCGGGTTCGGGTTTGGATCGATGAAGATGTGCAGGTGGTTGAAGGCCGCGACCAGTTGCAGCTTGTCGGACATCAACAGGCCGTTGCCGAACACGTCGCCGGCCATATCGCCCACGCCCACCACAGTGATGCTGTCTTGCTGGACGTTGATGCCGCGCTCACGGAAGTGACGCTGCACACCCACCCAGGCACCCTTGGCGGTGATGCCCATTTTCTTGTGGTCGTAACCGGCAGAACCGCCGGAAGCGAACGCGTCACCCAGCCAGAAGCCGTAATCGATGGCGATGCCGTTGGCGATGTCGGAGAAGGTCGCAGTGCCCTTGTCCGCTGCTACTACCAGGTACGGGTCATCGTTGTCGTGGCGCACCACGTTCAACGGTGGCACCAGGGCGCCGTCTTTCAGGTTGTCGGTAATGTCCAACAGGCCGGAAATGAAGATGCGGTAGCAGGCGATGCCCTCGGCCGCGATCTCGTCCCGGCTGCCGCCCAATGGCAGGCGACGCGGCAGGAAACCGCCCTTGGCGCCCACCGGCACGATCACCGAGTTCTTCACTTGCTGGGCTTTTACCAGGCCCAATACTTCAGTGCGGAAGTCTTCTTCACGGTCAGACCAGCGCAGGCCGCCGCGAGCGACGTTACCAAAGCGCAGGTGCACGCCTTCAACCCGTGGCGAGTAGACGAAGATTTCAAACTTCGGCACCGGCTTCGGCAATTCTGGAATGGCGTGCGGGTTGAACTTGAAGCTGAAGTACGACTTGTTCTGACCGTTGGCATCCGCCTGGTAGAAGTTGGTCCGCAAGGTAGCCTTGATCAGGTCCAGGTAGCGACGCAGGATGCGGTCTTCGTTGAGCACCTGAACGTCGTCCAGGGCCGTGAGGATCGCTTGTTCCAAGCGTTGCTGCTTGTCTTCCAGGTCCTCGGCGGTGAGCTTGCGCGCCAGGTAGAAGCGAGTCTTGAACAACCGGGTCAACTCGCGGGCGATGTCGGTGTGGTTGTTCAGGGTGCTGGCGATGTAACCCAGGTCGAAGCCCAGGCGAATCTGCTTCAGGTAACGGGCGTAGGCACGCAGCAGCGCAACATCGCGCCATGGCAGGCCGGCGGTCAGTACCAGGCGGTTGAACGCATCGTTCTCGGCATCGCCATTGACGATGTGCACGAACGCGTCCTGCAGGGTGTCGTTGAGCTGCTGGATGTCGAGGTTCAGGCCTTCAGCGGCGGTGAACGCGAAATCGTGAATCCAGAACTCGCGGCCATTGGCATGACGCAGGCGGTACGGGAACTCACCCAGTACACGCAGGCCGAGGTTTTCCAGGATCGGCAGTACGTCGGACAGTGCCAGTGGGGTGTCGGCGTGATACAGCTTGCAGTGCAACTCGCGCTGACCGGAAACCTGGCCCAATGGCTGGTAGAAGCTCATCACCAGCGGGTTGGCTTCGGTGAGGCTGAGCAAGTGCTGCATGTCGACCACGGCCGAATGCGCCGCGAAACGCTCGCGGTAGCCGGCCGGGAAGCCTTTCGGGAAATCCGCCAGCACGTTGGTGCCGTGGGCTTCGCCGAAGCTTTCCACCACCAGGCTGGAATAGTCGTCCTGCCAGCTGCGGCAGGCCTGCACCACTTCTTTTTCCAGTTGCAGCGGGTCGATGTCCAGGCGGTTCTTCGGGTCTACCCGCAGGATCAGCTGGACGCGAGCCAGTACGGACTCGGAGAAGAAGGTCCAGAACTCGCAGTCCGAGGCTTTCAGGCGGTCCATCAGGACTTGCTGGATCTTCTGGCGCACTTCGGTGGAATAGATGTCCCGCGGCACATAGGCCAGGCAGTAGCAGAAGCGACCGTACGGGTCTTTGCGCAGGAACACGCGGATCTTGTTGCGTTCCTGTATCTGCACGATCGACATCACGGTGCTGAACAGCTCGTCCACCGGGGTCTGGAACAGATCATCACGGGGCAGCACCTCGACCACCTGGGCCAGTTCCTTGCCCAAGTGCGCCTTGGCCTGGAAGCCCGAACGACGTTCGATTTCCGCAACCTTGCGACGGATGTAAGGAATCACTCGCACGCTTTCGCCGTACACCGAGGAAGTGTAGAGGCCCATGAAGCGGCATTCCTTGACGACCTTGCCGTCAGCATCGATCTGGCGGATCGACACGTAGTCCGGGTAGGCCGGACGGTGTACGCGGCTTGGGTGAGCAGCCTTGGCGAACGACAGCACAGCCGGCTCGCGCAGGTAGTTCACTGCGTAGTCTTCGATGCGCAGGTCATCGGCCGTCAGGCCTGGGCGCAGCAGCTTGGTCAGACCGAGGAACGAGTGGGTGTCATATTCGATATGACCGCCATCCGCCTCGTCACGTACCACAAACTCTTCATAGCCGAGGAAGGTGAAGTGGTTGCCCACCAGCCATTCCAGGAAGCTCTTGATCTCGGCTTTTTCTTCGCCGTCGATCACGTACGAGCTGGAGTCGATACCGGCCAGCAGCTCCTGGACCTTGGCTTTCATCGGTTCGAAATCGGCGACTGCAACGCGCACTTCACCCAGTACCTGCTCAAGTTCCTTGCTCAGGACACTCAGCTCGGCGGCGTTGGCGCAGCGGTCGATTTCCAGGTACATCAGCGATTCTTGCTGAACGTCTTCGCCCTGGGTGCCTTTCGGCAGGATTTCCAGCAACTCGCCCTTCTTGCCACGACGCACGCTGAGCACGGTGGTTTGCAGGGTATGGATGCTGTAGCCACGGCGGTTCAGCTCGGTGCGTACCGAGTCCACCAGGAATGGCAGGTCGTGGTGCAACACTTCGACCGCGGTGTGGGTCGATTGCCAGCCATGACGTTCGTAATCGGGGTTGTAGACCCGCACTTGCGGTTGGTTGTGATCAAAGCGCTCAAGCAGGCGCCAGGCAGACAGGGTGCAACCGGCCAGGTCGGACAAGCGACGCTGGGTCAGTTCATCCAGGGAAATAATGCCGAAAAATTGTTCAGCGAACAGCGCCACTTGTGGCAGTGCCTGTTCACTGATGTGCTGCGCCAGTGCCGCTTGCAGTTGGTGCTGGAAGTCGGCTTTGCTGGCTGCGGTGAAGAACGCCATCTGTGGTACTCCGCTTGGGCTTGTTATTGATGGAAGCGTCGCGTGTTATCCCCTTGCGGGGAGACCGTCAGCTCTGTTCGCGGTCTACAGTAACGAATTCAGAGTGACAGGTGGGTGAAGCTGGACAAGACAATGAGGTCACATTCAACTTCCATAGGATGCGTACCTTGCCAGGTGACGGTACGACGGGCAGGTCAGACTCCTGGCAGGCTTGGAACGAGAGCCGCATCCGTTGCGCAGCTTAACGAGTGTAGGAAGCAGGCTGCTTGCGACGCTGCGACATATTCGGTCATCGGCACGCTGCTGACGGGTTGCGACTTGGGCAACCGAGTGTTTTCGGAGAAATCCCGAGGCGCCGAGTACCGGAAATGACTGATATAGCCCGTCAGGTCATATCACAAGGTCTGACATACGATGCAGCACAAAATTCGCCGCGACACGCCGATGGTTCGATTTGAGCCAGAAGTGACGCTACGATTTGAAGGAAACGCCCTACAAAAATAAAGGAAGCCCATCCCCTCCCATCAATTGAATCAGAGCAGAACCGCTGCTACTAATTATCGACTTCAACACAGGTGGAACATTCGCCTACAGTCGATAGATCCCCAATGCAAACGCTCATTAAAATTGCCTGCAAGCAGCATAGAGCCCTGCTCATCTCAACCATTGCCACGACTATCGGATTGAAGCTGATAGCGTTGGCACCGCCACTGTTGCTGGGAAAAGTCGTTGACTCACTTAACGGCACCAGCCCACCAACGATAAATATATTGCTGATACTTATCGGCGGTTTCATTTTGGCCGGATGCTTCCAGGCCTTCATAAACCCCGTACAAATATTCCTCCTGTCCCGCCTCGTACAACATATTGTTATGGACGCATCTATTGACTGGATAGAACAATTAATACGCAAGGAGTTTTATCATTTTTGCTCGTGGCGCCTGGGCCACTTTATAAAATCTGTGGAGCGAGGAGTCACAGCGCATGAAAAACTACTTACGTTTTTTGTGACTGTCGGACTCCCTGCCTGCCTGGAGTTTTTGATCGTCGGCGGCGCATTTTTTTATATGGGGGGCACCGATATTTTCCTGGCGGTCACCTGCATTGGCATTGTCTATCTGTTCGTTACCCACAAAATTATAAAGTGGCGTAGAAAGCACATTGAAACTGTCAACGAACGTGAGGATGAACTAGGCGCTGTCTTGCTCAACACCCTGAATGCGGGTAAATCGATTAAGTTGGAAAGCGCTGAAGGCACTGCTACACAGCCCTTGAATAAAGCCTTCATCCAATATGCTCATGCTGCTATCGCAGTCACCCGTTCAGGCGGCTTCTTAAGCGCGGCAAAAATTCTGTTCGTCAGCCTCGCCACAGGAGCTTTGCTTGGCTGGGGGGTCCTGGATCAACGTTCAGGGCAGCCCAGCATTAGCGTCGGCCAATTGGTTGCCATCGTCGCAATTGCCGGAAGCTTTTTGCTCAACATCACTGCACTGAGCGAAGGCTACCGAGTACTGGATCAGTTCCTCGCAGACCAGCGCCGCTTCCTACAGCTACTGTCTTTACCGAACTTTGGCGACGACAACGGCAAGAGCGAAATTCCCTTACGGCTCGAAGCAACGTTGAAGCTCAAACCCTGCACCGTGACTGATGACAATTCCATCCGCTTAACCATCAAGACAGCCATCGAATTTACCCAAAGTCAGTCAGTTGCCATCACTGGGCCAAGTGGAGCGGGGAAATCTACCTTGCTGGAAGTGCTGGCAGGCTTGAACCCCTCACTGACAAGCAGCTTGCTTATCGACGACAAGCCCATTTGCGAACTGAGTGCCCAAACGCATTTGAAGTACCTGAGGTATTGCCCCCAGTCGCCCCAGTTCCTGGAAGGCTACTTTGATCACTCCGTACTGTTTGGAATCCCCCCCTCGCCACACTTGAACCACGCAATTGAGCAACTGAACCTGGAAGAAATCGTTTTAAACCGCAGCCTCAGCGAAAACGCGTCCAATATTTCAGGAGGCGAAGCAAAGCGTCTGTCCCTGCTGCGCCTGGTCAACAGGCCCGGGGAATTCAATTTATTCGATGAACCCAGCGCGTCCATCGAACAAAAACTGGCCACGCCTGTGTGGGATCTGCTGTTCGATACCTTCGGCAAACGCGGATTGATATGCGTCACACATGATGTCCGCCACCTGCACCGTTTTGATCAGGTTATTGTCATGTCAAACGGAGCAATCATTGATCAAGGCCCTTGGAGCGAGTTGGCTAACAAAACGTCGATCTTGACGCTGTTAAGTGACTTTGATCTGGAAAACCAAACCGGCAACAGCTAGGAACCCCTCATACACGATGCAGCACAAAATTCGCCGCAATGGCACAATTGCCCTGCTTCGCCCTCCCCCACACAGGATTAACCATGCCATTGCAACTCACCACCGCCCACCTGATCGTCAACCCGTGCGATGACGAAGAAGACAACATGGCCATGCTCTGCTGCCACGGCGACAAAGGCGAGATGTTCATGGTGACCCGTTATCCGGATGAGGACGAGGTGGAGATCACCTGGGATTACGAGCCGTCGACCCTGGACGGGCTGAAGATCACCCTGAGTGCTACGACGCTGGTGGTGGAGATTGGCGCAGCGGATGCGGATGCGTTGGGCGGCAGCGATCATCTGGAAATCAGCCACGGCACCGCCGAGTCGGACCTGGCCGAAGTGGAGGAAACCTTGCAGAACATTCTCAAGGGCACCGGGACCTATATCCGGGCCTAGCTGCCAAACCCGCACAATGTGGCGAGGGAGCTTGCTCCCGCTGGGCTGCGAAGCGGCCCCTAACCAGCCTGCTGCGTTCTGCCTGGAAAAACTCGACAGCCTTATTGGGGCTGCTGCGCAGCCCAGCGGGAGCAAGCTCCCTCGCCACAAAGGAAGGTACCCGTCGGCAAAAACCTCAGAAATTTCCCACATTTGCCAAAAAATACCCCCCGCGCCGTTAGTCTCCACCCCCTCCGATGCATTAAAGTAACGCCCCCAGGCCTGGCATTTTTCGCAATGCCCAGTCTCACCCCTCCAGGAACCGTCATCGATGGAACATCGTGAAGCGCTGCTTGCGCTGCGAACCTTTCTTTCAACGCAGATTCTCGGCCAGGAAAAACTCATCGAGCGCTTGCTCATTGCCCTGCTCGCCGATGGCCATATGCTGGTTGAAGGCGCTCCCGGCCTGGCCAAGACCAAGGCTATCAAGGAGCTTGCCGAAGGGATCGAGGCACAGTTCCATCGCATCCAGTTCACCCCCGACCTGCTGCCCGCCGACATCACCGGCACCGAGATCTATCGCCCGGAAACCGGCAGTTTCGTGTTCCAGCAAGGTCCGATCTTCCACAACCTGGTGCTGGCGGACGAAATCAACCGGGCCCCGGCCAAGGTGCAGTCGGCATTGCTCGAAGCCATGGCCGAGCGCCAGGTCAGCGTGGGGCGCAGCACTTACGAGTTGTCGCCATTGTTCCTGGTGATGGCCACGCAAAACCCCATCGAGCAGGAAGGCACCTACCCGCTGCCTGAAGCCCAACTCGACCGGTTCCTGATGCACGTGAAAATCGGCTTCCCGGACGCCGCTGTCGAGCGCCGCATCCTGCAGCAAGCCCGTGGCGAAGCGCTAAACGGCGAGACCAAGCCCGAGCGCCGGGTCAGCCAGCAGGCGATTTTCGCCGCCCGCAAGGAAATCCTCGGCCTGTACATGGCCGACGCGGTGGAGGAATACCTGGTGCAACTGGTCATGGCCACCCGTACCCCGGCCAAGTTTGACCCGGAAATGGCCGAGTGGATTGCCTATGGCGCCAGCCCGCGCGGCTCGATTGCCCTGGACCGTTGCGCCCGGGCCCACGCCTGGCTGGCCGGTCGCGATTTCGTCAGCCCGGAAGACATCCAGGCGGTGCTGTTCGACGTGCTGCGTCACCGGATCATTCTGTCGTTCGAAGCTGAAGCGGCCGGTATCGACCAGGACCGTGTGGTGCAACGCATTCTCGACGTCGTTGCCGTCGCTTGACGCCCATGAACGCTGGCGATGGAACCCGTGTCACCTTGAGCGAATTGATCGAGATGCGCCATCGCGTCCGAGAAGTGCAGCTGTTTTCCACGCCAAGCCAGCGTAGCCCGCTGATCGGCCTGCACCACTCGAAACTGCGCGGGCGCGGAGTCGACTTCGATCAGGTGCGGGTCTACCAGGCCGGCGACGACGTGCGCACCATCGACTGGCGTGTTACCGCACGCACCCAAGAGCCCCACACCAAGCTGTTCCATGAAGAACGCGAACGGCCGATCTTCATCATGGTGGAGCAAAGCTGCCGCTTGTTCTTCGGCTCGGGGCAGATGTTCAAGTCGGTGCTGGCGGCCCAGGCGGCGAGCCTGATTGGCTGGGCGGCACTGGGCCACAATGACCGGGTCGGCGGGCTGGTGTTCGGCGACAGCGAGCACTACGAAATCAAACCCCGGCGCAGCAAGCAAAGCCTGCTGCAACTGCTGAACCGTCTGGTGCGGGTCAACCAGAGCCTCAACACCGAACGCCGCCCCGAAGCCGACGCCCTCGGCATGGCCTTGCGCCGTGCCCGGGAAGTATTGCGCCCAGGCAGCCTGGTGATTGTGATCTGCGACGAACGCGCCCTGACCGAAGGCGCCGAGCAACAGCTGAGCCTGTTGTCGCGGCATTGCGACCTGCTGCTGTTGCCGGTCTCCGACCCGCTGGACCACGCCCTGCCCGCCGCCGGCCTGCTTCGCTTCGCGGAACGTGGCGCCCAGCTGGAGCTGGACACCCTGAATTTTGATCTGCGCCAGGCCTACAAAGCCCAGGCCGAAGCCCGCAGCGCACGCTGGGAATTGCTCGCGCAAAAGCTGCGGGTGCTGTTGATGCCCTTGAGTACCCAGGGTGAAATGGTCGAGCAACTGCGCGAATACCTGAACCCGCAACGCCCGGTTAAAAAGCAATGAGCAGCCTCGACCAACTGCAACCCCTGATCGCCCCGCCGGTGATCGGCTTCTGGCCGCCGGCGCCGGGCTGGTGGCTGTTGCTGCTGATCATCCCGCTGGCGGGTTGGGGCCTGTGGTGGCTGCGCCGCTTCCTGCCGGCCAAGCGCCCGCTGGCCCGTGCCGAGCAACCCCTGGACCCGCTGCGCATCGCCGCCCTCGCCGAACTGGCCCTGATGCCCAAACCCTACGACGGCGCGCCGGCCGGTGCCTGGCTGCAACAACTCAACGGCCTGCTCAAACGCCTGTCCCGCAATGACTACCCCTACAGCCAGAGCCACACCCTCAACGGCCGCAAGTGGCTGGCGTTCCTCGACAACCGTTGCCCCGCCGCTGGCCTGACCCGTTGGATGGTGCTGGTGGAAGGTGCCTACAAGCCCGAATGCAAACTCGACGACAAGGCCATCGCCGGGCTGACCCAAGCCGTCGACACCTGGATTCGCAAACATGTTTGAGTTCGCCTGGCCGTGGATCTTTGCCCTGTTGCCATTGCCCTGGTTGCTGCGCCTCATCCTGCCGGCGGCCGACAGTGGCGAACCGGCGCTGAAAGTCAGCTTCCTCAGCGACCTCGAAGGCTTGGCCCGTCGCCGTGCGCGGGTCAACCTGCCGGGATGGCGCCAGCAAGCGCCGTTCGTGTTCCTGTGGCTGCTGCTGTTAACCGCAGCCGCGCGCCCGGAATGGCTCGGCGAGCCCTTGCCGATTGCAGCCAGCGGCCGCGACTTGCTGGTGGCTGTGGACGTTTCCGGTTCGATGGACTTCCCCGATATGCAATGGCAGGACGAGGACGTCAGCCGCCTGAGCCTGGTCAAGCA
The DNA here is from genome assembly GCF_052682255.1 of Pseudomonas sp. 32A. NCBI lineage: Bacteria > Pseudomonadati > Pseudomonadota > Gammaproteobacteria > Pseudomonadales > Pseudomonadaceae > Pseudomonas > Pseudomonas sp. 32A. The sequence goes on from NZ_JBQYLY010000001.1 coordinate 6,862,082, forward strand.
CCTGCTGGGGGATTTCCTGGAAGGCCGCGAAGGTGACCGCGTGGGACTTATCCTGTTCGGCAGCCAGGCCTATCTGCAAGCGCCGCTGACCTTTGACCGACGCACCGTGCGCACCTGGCTCGACGAAGCACGAATCGGCATCGCCGGTAAAAACACCGCAATAGGCGACGCCATCGGCCTGGCCCTCAAGCGCCTGCGCCAGCGTCCGGCCCAAAGCCGGGTGCTGATCCTGGTTACCGACGGCGCCAACAATGCCGGCGAAATCGACCCGCTGACCGCCGCCCGCCTGGCCGCCGAAGAAGGCGTGAAAATCTACCCGATCGGCATCGGCGCTGATCCCGAGGAAACCGGCTCCCTGGGCGTCCTCGGCGTCAACCCGAGCCTGGATCTTGACGAACCGGCCCTCAAGGCCATCGCCGAGGCCACTGGCGGCCGCTACTTCCGCGCCCGGGACGGCAATGAACTGTTGAAGGTCAAGGAAACCCTCGACCAGCTTGAACCCGTGGCCCAGCAACCGACTCAGGCGCGCCCTGCGCAAGCGCTGTACAGCGCGCCGCTGGCGTTGGCGCTGGTCCTCAGCATGCTGCTGGTGATCCAGGAGCGCTGGCCGGATAACGCCCTGCAACGGCTGCTCAACAAACTCTCGAGCAAGGGCCGTTTCCTGCAACCCAATCCTGAATGGCGCGAGCGCCTCAAACGCCTGCGTTTGCGGAGGCGTCGATGATCGCCCTGTGGCCGCACTGGTTCCGCCCCTGGTGGCTGTTGCTGTTGCCGCTGCTCGGCTGGTTGCTGTGGCAGTTGTGGCACCGCCAGAAACGCGCCGGGCGCTGGCAGATGATTCTGCCGCCGGCGTTCCATGCCGCGTTGCTCAGCGGCGGCAGTGGCCGCGAAAGCAAGTCGCCATGGGTGGTGCTCGGCATCGCCTGGCTGCTGGCCGTGCTGGCGTTGCTTGGCCCGAGTTGGCAGCGCGTCGAGCAGCCCAGCCAGAAACCTGCCGACCCGTTGGTGGTGTTGCTGGAACTGACCCCGGAAATGCTCGCCACCGACAGCCCGCCCAGCCGCCTCGAACAGGCGCGGCGCAAGCTGTTCGACTTGCTCCAGGCCCGCAGCGATGCGCAGACCGCCATCGTGGTCTACGCCGGCAGCGCGCACACGCTGGTGCCGCTGTCCGACGACCTGGCCACCAGCCATAACCTGCTGGAAGCCCTGCGCCCCTCGATCATGCCCGAGCCCGGCCACCGCGCAGACCTGGCGGTGGAAAAAGCCCTGAGCCTGCTCAAGCATGGCGGCCTCGGCCAGGGCCGACTGCTGCTGATCGGCTCTTCCCTGTCCAAGCAGGAGCGCCAGGGCATTCGCCTGCAATTGCAAAGCAACCAGGCGCCGAGCTTGTCGATCCTCGGCATCGGCAGCCGTGAAGGCACCCCGGTGACCCAGGAAAGCGGCGAATTCCTCAAGGACGCCCAAGGCGCAATCCTCGTACCGCGTCTCGACAGCCCGACCCTCAAAGCCTTCGCCAGCGAAATGGGCGGCCTCTACCGCCAGGCACGCCTGGACGACAAGGACCTGCGCCACCTCGGGATGCTGGACGGCCCGCAAAGCCTGCGCAATGACGGCCAACTGCTGCACCTCGACACCTGGGCCGACCAGGGTTACTGGCTGCTCTTGCCGCTGTTGCTGCTCGCCGCCTGCGCCGGGCGCCGCGGCTGGCTGTTCTTCCTGCCGTTGCTGCTGTTGGGCACGCCGCAGCCCAGCTATGCCTTCGACTTCCAGGACCTGTGGTTGCGCCCCGACCAACAGGGCCAACTGCTGCTGAAGAAAAAACGCCCGGCCGAAGCGGCCGAACACTTCGAAGACCCGCAATGGCAAGGCGTCGCGCTGTATGAAGCGGGCAACTATGCCGAAGCCGCCAAACGGTTTGCCGAGGGCAACGACGCCTATTCCCACTACAATCGGGGCAATGCCCTGGCCAAAAGCGGCGAGCTGGAAGCGGCGATCGACGCCTACGAACAAGCCCTCGAAGCCCAGCCCGACTTGCAGCCGGCGCTGAAGAACAAAGCGCTGGTGGAAAGCCTGATGCAGCAGGAACCGGAAAAAACCGAGCCGACCAAACCGGCAAAAAACGAGGATGACGAAACCACGCAACCCGGCCAGACTGCGCAACCAGGCGCCAGCAGCCAGACCGCCACCGGTGGCGAGCAGACGTCCCAAGGCCAGGGCCAGCCCGGCGCGACCGACACGCAAACCGGGGCCACGCCCCACGCCGGCAGCAACGAGGTCCCCGGCAGCGAGTTGGGTGATGAGCAAACCACCACCCCGCCCCTGCGCCCCGCAAACGGCAACATTGAAGGCGAACAGCGCCAGGCCCTGGAACAATGGCTGCGGCAGATCCCGGACAACCCCGGCGAGCTGCTGCGACGCAAATTCTGGTACGAACAGCAACAACATCAGGACAAGACTCGATGAACCGCTGCACCGCCCTTCTTCTCACCCTCGCGTTGTGGGCCAGCCAGGCCCAGGCAGCCGGCCTGGTGGCCAGTGTCGACCGCAGCCGCATCAATTCCGGGGAGACGGTGGAACTGACGGTGGAGTCCAACGATGTCACGCTGTTCGGCAAACCGGACCTGGCGCCCCTGGACCCGCTGTTTGAAGTCAGCGGCACCCGCCAGATCAACCAGCTCACTACATTGGGTGGCGATAACCACGCCACCACCCGCTGGATCATCACCCTGCTGCCCAGGCAGAACGGCACCGTGGTGATTCCGCCGTTGCAGATCGGCGAACTCAAGACCCAGCCGATCACCCTGCAAGTGGTGGAGACCGTCAGCCAGAACACCGAGGCCCAACTGGCCCCCGTATTCATCGAAACCAACCTCGACCAGGACAGTGTCTACGTCCAGGCCCAGGCGTTGCTCACCGTGCGCGTCTACCACTCGGTGTCGCTGTACGACGACAGCAGCCTCACGCCGTTGCAGGTTGCCGATACGCGCATCGAACAATTGGGCGAGTCGCGCACCTACGAAAAAGTCATCAATGGCATACGCCATGGCGTGATCGAAACCCGCTATGCGATCTACCCGCAGCACAGCGGCACGTTGACCATTCCGGCGCAGACATTCAGCGCCACCCTGGTGGAGCCACGGCCCGCCCAGGACAACAACCCCCAAGGCTCCAAGCCCGGCAAACTGATCCACGTCAGCTCGCCGGAGTTGTCGCTGACCGTCAAGGCCAAGCCGGCAATGTACCCGGCCGACGCTCCCTGGCTGCCGGCACGCAGCCTGACGCTGACGGAAAGCTGGAACCCCGAGCCCGATCACGTACAGGTCGGCGACTCCCTGACCCGCAGCCTCACCTTGAAAGCCGAAGGCCTGGCCGGCGCGCAACTGCCGCCGCTGGCGCTGAGCGACATCCCCGGCCTGCGCCGCTACCCGGACCAGCCGGTGCTGAGCAACCAGAACAACGACCGTGGCCTGATCGGCAGCCGTGAAGACCGCGAAGCCCTGGTGCCCAACCGTGTCGGCGCACTCGAACTGCCGGCGGTGGAAGTGGTGTGGTGGAACACCCATGAAGACCACCTGGAACGCACCAGCCTGCCGGCGCGCACCCTGCAAGTGGCTACCAACCCGAGCCTGATCGTCGACACGCCGGCCAGTCCAACGGTGATCACCGCGCCGGACAATGACAGCCTGTGGATCTGGCAACTGACCAGCCTGATCCTGGCCTGCACCACCCTGCTGGGCTTCGGCTTGTGGTGGCGTGCGCGCTGGCAGCCGGCAATCCTGCGCGCCGCGCAAACCGGCCCGAGCCCGCGCACCTTGCTGGACGACCTCAAGCGGGCGAGCCAGGCCAATGACCCGCAGGCCACGCGCCAGGCACTGGATGCCTGGGCGCGGCAGCAGCCGGAAACCCTGGCGGACATGGCCGCGCGGTTTGTGCCGCTGTCGGATGCGCTGGATGGGTTGAACGGCGCGCTGTACAGCGAGAGTGGGCAGTATTGGCAGGGTGAGGAATTGTGGCGGGCGGTGAAGGCCATTCCGATGGCGGAGCGCGAGCAGGATCCTGCGGGGGACAGCACCAGCTTGCCGCCGCTGTATCCCAAGTAGCCCCCCTTTGCAGAAACACCACGAAGCAAATGTGGGAACCGGGCTTATGTGGGAGCTGGCTTGCCTGCGATGGCATCACCGCGGTCTGGCTGACAGACCGAGGTGCCTGGATCGCGGGCAAGCCCGGCTACCACAAAAGCCCGGCTCCCACATTTTTTGATCTGCTGCGTCTGGGTTACTTGCGCGCCGCCTCCCACGACTTCAGCAACTCGTTATAGCTGACGGTTTCGCCCTGTGGCTTCTCATTCGCCAACTTAGGTTTCGGCGCACCCGGCTGGTCGAACCAGTACTGCGCGTCCCGTTCTTCGTTCATTTTCGGCCCGCAAATCGGCTGCACCTTGGAGCGTTCCAGGCGCGTCATGATCGCGTCCTGATCCTTGGCCAACCCGTCCAGCGCCTGCTGCGGCGTCTTCTCTCCGCTGGCCGCTTCCGAAATATGGCTCCACCACAATTGCGCCAACCGTGGATAGTCCGGCACGTTGGTGCCGGTCGGGGTCCACTCCACGCGGGCCGGGCTGCGGTAGAACTCCACCAACCCGCCGAGTTTCGGCGCCAGGTCGGTCATGGCCTGGGAGTTGATGTCGGACTCACGAATCGGCGTCAGGCCCACGATAGTTTTCTTCAGTGAAACGGTTTTCGAGGTCACGAACTGCGCGTACAGCCAGGCCGCCAGTTTTTGCTTCTCGGGCGTCGACTTGAGGAAGGTCCAGGAACCCACGTCCTGATACCCCTTCTTCATGCCCTTTTCCCAATAAGGCCCGACGGGTGATGGCGCCATGCGCCACTTCGGCGTGCCGTCGGCGTTCACCACTGGCAGGCCCGGCTTGGTCATGTCGGCGGTAAACGCGGTGTACCAGAAAATCTGCTGGGCGATGTTGCCCTGGGATGGCACCGGGCCGGATTCGGAGAAGGTCATGCCTGCCGCTTCCGGTGGCGCGTAGGCCTTCATCCAGTCCACGTATTTCTGCGTGGCAAAGACCGCCGCCGGGCCGTTGGTGTCGCCGCCACGGGTCACACTGGAGCCCACCGGGTGGCAGTCCTCCACGCGAATGCCCCATTCGTCCACGGGCAAACCGTTGGGCAGGCCTTTGTCGCCGCCACCGGCCATGGAGAACCAGGCATCGGTGAAACGCCAGCCGAGGGACGGGTCTTTTTTGCCGTAGTCCATGTGCCCGTAGACGCGCTTGCCGTCGATTTCCTTGACGTCTTCGCTGAAGAATTTGGCGATGTCTTCGTAGGCCGACCAGTTCACCGGTACGCCGAGTTCATAGCCGTACTTTTCCTTGAACTTGGCTTTCAGGTCCGCCCGCTCAAACCAGTCGGCGCGGAACCAGTACAGGTTGGCGAACTGCTGATCGGGCAATTGGTAGATCTTGCCGTCCGGCGCGGTGGTGAATGAGATACCGATGAAGTCCTTGATGTCCAGGGTCGGCGAAGTGAAGTTCTTGCCTTCGTTGGCCATCAGGTCGGTGATGGATTCTGTCTTGCCATAGCGAAAGTGCGTACCGATCAAGTCGGAATCGTTGACCCAGCCGTCATAGATATTCTTGTCGGACTGCATCTGGGTTTGCAGCTTTTCCACCACGTCGCCTTCCTGCAGCAGGTCGTGGGTCAGCTTGATCCCGGTGATTTCGCTGAATGCCTTGGCCAGCACCTTGGACTCGTATTCGTGGGTGGTGAGGGTTTCCGACACCACGTTGATCTTCATCCCACGAAACGGCTCCGCAGCCTTGATAAACCACTTCAGCTCTTCGAGTTGCTGGGCTTCGGTGAGGGTCGACGGTTTGAACTCACTGCCGATCCATTTTTTCGCAGCGTCTTCATAAGCATCCGCCCAGGCCGCAGCACTGAGCCCGCTGAGCGCCAGCACGGCCGCCAATGAAATGCTATGTCGCAGCTTATTGTTTTTATCGAACATAGAGACCTCCTGGTTTTGGGGTTCAAAAGGGGCAGCTAGCCCCAACGCATCACAGACAACAGCCACACCAGAGACAGCGCGGACGCCACCCAGATGCTCCAGCCGGTTACGCCGATCACCAACAAATGCAGGTAGGCGCTGCCGAGAAGACCGATAAACAAGCGATCACCACGGGTGGTGCTGATCGGTAACAAACCGCGCCGGGGGATACTTGGCGAACGCAACTCCCAAGTCGTCATGCCCACCAGCAGCAGGCCGATTGCGGCAAAGAACAGTGCAGTCGGGGTAGTCCAGGCCATCCATTCCATCATCGACTCCTCAGACCCGGCCCAGGGCAAAGCCCTTGGCCACGTGGTTGCGAACAAACCAGATCACCAGCATGCCCGGCAGGATGGTCAACACCCCCGCCGCCGCCAGCACGCCCCAGTCGATGCCGGACGCCGACACTGTGCGGGTCATCACCGCCGCGATCGGCTTGGCGTTCACCGATGTCAGCGTGCGCGCCAGCAGGAGTTCGACCCAGGAAAACATGAAGCAGAAAAACGCGGTGACGCCGATCCCCGAGCCAATCAGCGGGATGAAGATCTTCACGAAAAACTTGGGGAAGCTGTACCCATCGATGTAGGCCGTTTCGTCGATTTCCTTGGGCACGCCGGACATGAAGCCTTCGAGAATCCACACCGCCAGCGGCACGTTGAACAGGCAATGAGCCAGGGCCACCGCGATATGCGTATCGAACAAGCCAATGGAGGAATACAGCTGGAAGAACGGCAGCAGAAACACCGCCGGCGGCGCCATACGGTTGGTCAGCAGCCAGAAGAACAGGTGCTTGTCGCCCAGGAAGCGGTAACGCGAGAACGCGTAGGCCGCCGGCAGCGCCACACTCAGGGAAATCACCGTGTTGAGGCTGACGTAGTACAGCGAGTTGAGGTAGCCGGTGTACCAGCTCGGGTCAGTGAAAATCACCTTGTAGTTGGCAAAGGTAAAGTCCTGGGGAAACAGGGTCAGGCCGCCGAGGATTTCGGTGTTGCTCTTGAAGGACATGTTCAGCAGCCAGTAGATCGGCACCAGCAGGAACAGGATGTAGACCAGCAGCGGGATCAGCTTGCGCTTGCTCATGTTGGCGGCCTCAGCGGTTGGCGTCGGAGTGGGTCATGGCGGTGTAGAACAGCCAGGACACCAACAGGATGATCAGGAAGTACACCAGCGAAAACGCCGCCGCCGGGCCCAGGTCGAATTGGCCGACAGCCATCTGGGTAAGCGTCTGGCTGAGGAAGGTAGTGGCATTCCCCGGCCCGCCGCCCGTCAGCACAAACGGCTCGGTGTAGATCATGAAACTGTCCATGAAGCGCAGCATCACCGCGATCAGCAGCACGCTTTTCAGCTTGGGCAGCTGGATATGTCGGAATACCGCCCAGCTCGACGCCCGATCAATCCGCGCCGCCTGGTAGTACACATCGGGGATCGCCCGCAGCCCCGAGAAACACAGCAACGCCACCAGGGACGTCCAGTGCCACACGTCCATCACCAGCACCGTGACCCAGGCGTCCATGGTGTTGGCCGCGTAGTTGTAGCTGATGCCCATGGCGTTGAGCGTTGAACCCAGCAGGCCGATATCGGCGCGGCCGAAAATCTGCCAAATGGTGCCGACCACGTTCCATGGGATCAGCAGCGGGATCGCCATCACGATCAACACCAGCGACGACCAGCGTCCCTTGGTGGGCATGGTCAGTGCAATGGCGATGCCCAGCGGAATCTCGATCAACAGCACACACGCGGAATAGATGAATTGGCGCAGCAGCGAGTCATGCAGGCGCGGGTCCAGCAGTACCTGTTTGTACCAGTCGGCGCCGACGAAGTAGCGGCTGGACTGGTCGAAGATGTCCTGCACCGAATAGTTGACCACAGTCATCATCGGGATCACCGCGCTGAAGGCCACCAGCAGGAACACCGGCAATACCAGCCACCAGGCCTTGTTGTTCTGCACCTTGTTCATGGCTGCACCTCCAGCAAGTAGTCGTCGGCATACACCATCAGCCACTGCCCCGGAAAGCTGATGGACGCCTGGCCTTCGGGCACTGGTTTGTCTTCGGCCAGGCGCACTTTCAACGGGGCGCCGTCGAGGTTGAGGGTCATGATCTTGTAGGTGCCGAGGTCTTCGACATGGGTGACGTGCGCCTGTAGCGCGTCGGGATTGTGCTCATCCCACACATGGATAAATTCCGGGCGGATGCCGACCTGCAGCTTCTTGTAGGGCGTTTCGCCAATACGCTGCTGCAACGCCTCGGGCAACGCCAGGTGTGTCCCGGCAAAGCGCACGCCACCCGCCTCTGCCTGCACTTCAATCAGATTCATCCCCGGGCTGCCGATGAAATAGCCGACAAAGGTGTGGCTCGGCCGCTCGAACAACTCCCGGGGCGTACCGAACTGCACGATCTGGCCGCCGTACATCACCGCGATCTTGTCGGCGAAGGTTGAGGCTTCCAGTTGGTCGTGGGTCACGTAGACCATGGTGATGTTGAACTGCTCATGGATCTGCTTGAGCTTGCGCCGCAGCTTCCACTTCAGGTGCGGGTCGATCACCGTCAGCGGTTCGTCGAACAGGATCGCCGACACGTCATCCCGCACCAGCCCGCGGCCCATGGAGACTTTCTGCTTTTCATCGGCGGTGAGGTTGCGGGCCTTTTTGCCCAGCAGGTTTTGCAGGTCAAGTACCTCGGCAATTTCCTGCACCTTGCTGTGAATCTTCGCCTCGGCCATGCCCTGGTTTCGCAGGGGAAAGGCCAGGTTGTCGAACACGGTCATGGTGTCGTACACCACCGGGAACTGAAACACCTGGGCGATGTTGCGTTTTTCCGGGGTCAGCTCGTTGACCACCTTGGTGTCGAACAGCACCTGGCCTTCGGACGGGCTGAGCAGGCCGGAGATGATGTTGAGCAAGGTCGACTTGCCGCAGCCCGACGGCCCGAGCAAGGCGTAGGCGCCGCCCTGCTCCCAGACGTGGTTCATCTCGCGAATCGCGTAGTCCTCGGGGCCGTTTGGCTTGGAGCTGTAGCTGTGGGCCAGGTTCTGCAAATGGATCTCGGCCATCAGGCAACCCTCGCGACACGGCGGCCCGGAGCCTGGACCAGACGTCCCTGGCCATCGAACACAAACAATTTGTGGGTAGGGATATAGATGCGGATCGGCGCGTCGACGTCGTACTCGTGCACCCCGGGCAAGTGCAGCACCAGCAGGAAGTGTTCGCTGCGCACGTGCAAGAAGGTTTCCGAGCCGCTGATCTCGGCGACTTCCACGGTCACTGCCAGCTCCAGGTCATCGTCGTTGCTCGGCACCAGGCTGATATGGCTGGGGCGCACGCCAAAGCGAAACTCGCCTTCGCCGATGGGCCGCAGGTCAACGTTCAGCGGGAAGTGCACGAAGTTGGCGAAGCTCACTTCGTTGCCGCTGATACGCCCGGGCATCAGGTTGATCGGCGGCTCGGAAAACAGCTCGGCCGCCAGCACAGTTTGCGGCTGGTGATAGACCTCGGCCGCCTTGCCGCTCTGGATCACCCGGCCCTCATGCAGAATCGTGGTGGTGCCGCCCAGGGCCAGGGCTTCGTTGGGTTCGGTGGTGGCGTAGATCGCGATGGTATGGCGTGCCTTGAACAGCTCGCGCATTTCCTGGCGCAGTTCTTCCCGCAGCTTGTAGTCCAGGTTCACCAGGGGTTCATCGAACAGAATCAGCTCGGCATCCTTGACCAGCGCCCGGGCCATGGCGGTGCGTTGCTGCTGGCCGCCGGAGAGTTCCAGGGGATGACGCTGGAGAAATTTCTCGATGCGCAGCATTTTCGCGGTTTCGAGAACCTTGCTCTGAATCTGCTCGGCCGACACACCGGCCTGGCGCAGCGGCGAGGCGATGTTCTCGAACACGGTCATGGTCGGGTAGTTGATGAACTGCTGATAGACCATCGACACGTTGCGCAAACGCACCGGTTTCTGGGTGACATCGACGCCGTTCATCAGGATGCGCCCGCTGTCGGGCTTGTCCAGGCCGGCCATCAGGCGCATCAGGCTGGTCTTGCCGGAGAGCGTGCGGCCCAGCAATACATTGAAGGAACCGGCTTCGAAACGCAGGTTGGCGTCGTCGATCCAGGTCTGGCCTTCGACAACGCGAGTGACGTGCTCCAGGGTCAATGACATGACACGACCTTTTTATTATTGGAATGGTTCTGGCAGGAACAACACAGAGCGAGTTCCGTGCCAAAAATCCAAAACCCAGGCCGGTCAACGGGTTAGGTAAAAAGCCGATTCGTCTTTGAACAGAAATGAACAGGTCAGGCTGAACAACTGAACAATCGGCGGGTTGACAATGAACAGTTCTGAACAACACTTTGTGTAGGAGCGAGCTTGCTCGCGAAGAACGTCAACGATAACGCGCTCATCCAGCATGAACGCGGCGCCCTGAAGTTTTTCGCGAGCAAGCTCGCTCCTACATAGATAGAGATAGAGCCCAGAACAACAATAAGACAGGGTCACCGCCATGAGCACACCGCTGGCGCACGATGCCATCATCCAGGACTCCTGGCGCCGCTGCCGGGCTTATGGCCTGGATCATCAGAGCACGCCAAGCTTCGATCAACTGCCCGCAGATGGTGTCAGCCAGTTGCTGGAAAGCCAGCATTCCCTCGTGCAGACCACCCATCAGGAAGTGCTGCCCTACTACGAGAACATCCTCAGCAATTCCAACTGCCTGATCATGCTCGCCGACAACCAGGGCCAGGTGCTCACCTCCTGGGGCACCCAACGCTTCATCGAACCCAAGCTGGCCCGTGGCTTCAGCGCCGGCGCCAGCTGGATGGAGCGTTCCAGCGGCACCAACGCCATCGGCACCGCCCTGGCCTGCGCCCAGGCGGTGCATATCGAACACGAAGAACACTTCCTCAAGGCCAACCGTTTCATGACCGGCTCGGCAGCGCCGATCTTCGATGCGCAGCGGGAAATCATCGCGGTGCTGGATGTGTCCAGCGACAGCTACCTGCCGCCTTCCCACACCCTCGGCATGGTCAAGATGATGAGCCAGACCGTGGAGAACCGGCTGATCCTCAACCTGTTTCGCGGTGAGCATTTCCAGCTGACGTTCAACACCGGGCTGAACAACCTCGATAGCCAGTGGGCCGGGCTGCTGATTTTTGATGAAAGCGGTCAGGTACTGTCAGCCAACCGCCGGGCGGACAACCTGCTGGGCATCAGCCTGTCGCGGGTGCTGATCGACAGCCTGTTCAAGGTCTCGCTGCTGGAACTGCTCAACCAGCCGGAAGGCCTGCCCTTCTCGTTGCAAGCCGCCGGGCGCAACCGTTTCCAATGCCTGTTGAAACGGCCCAGGCAGGCGCCGGTCCAGGCCCGTGTGTTTGTGGAACCCAAAAAAACCAGCGAACCCGCCACCACCGCCATCAGCCTCAAGACCCTGCACTTCGGCGACGCCCGGGTGGAAAAGGCGGTGCGCCAGGCCGAGCGCCTGCTGGAAAAAGACATCCCGTTGCTGATCCACGGTGAAACCGGCGTCGGCAAGGAAGTGTTCGTCAAAGCCCTGCACCAGGCCAGTTCCCGCAGCCAACAAGCGTTTATCGCCGTCAACTGCGCAGCAATCCCCGCCGAACTGGTGGAGTCGGAACTGTTCGGCTACGAAAAAGGCGCGTTCACCGGCGCCAACCAGAAAGGCAGCATCGGGCTGATCCGTAAGGCAGACAAAGGCACGCTGTTCCTCGACGAGATCGGCGACATGCCGCTGCCGACCCAGGCCCGTCTGTTGCGGGTGTTGCAGGAACGGTGTGTGCAACCGGTGGGTAGCAGCGAGTTGTACCCGGTGGATTTGCGGATCATCTCCGCCACCAACCGCTCGCTGCGGGAGCAGGTACAGCTCGGGCGTTTTCGCGAAGACCTGTATTACCGCATCGGCGGCCTGACCCTGGAACTGCCGCCGCTACGGGAGCGCACAGATAAACAGGCGCTGTTCAAGCAACTGTGGCAACAGCATCGCGAACCGACCCAGTGGGCGGGCTTGAGTCATGAGGTGCTGGCCTTGTTTGAACAGCATCCGTGGCCGGGGAACCTGCGCCAAGTGAGTAGCGTGTTGCAGGTGGCGCTGGCCATGGCGGAAGAGCAGCCGATTCGGGTGGAACATTTGCCGGATGATTTTTTTGTGGATTTGAATGGGGTGGTGCCAGAGCCAGCCGGTGAGAGGTTGGATGACAACATGGACCTTGCCCAGCGGTTGAAGGCGGCGGGCGGTAATATTTCTCACTTGGCCAGGGAGCTCGGCGTCAGCCGCAATACCCTGTACAAGCGACTGCGGCAAAACCAGGACTCTGATCAGGAACACGGTTAAAACTGTGGGAGCTGGCTTGCCTGCGATAGCGCAGTGTCAGTCAACATCTCTGCCACTGATACATCGCTATCGCAGGCAAGCCAGCTCCCACAGTTGATCTTCATTGGTTTTTGAGAGGTGGGTTCAGTTCAGGACTGGCGTCGCCCCCATCGGCACTTTGCGACCCGGCGCCGCCATCTCAAACAACTGCTCAACCCGCGCACTCTCCTGCGCACTCGGCTTGATCGCCAACGCACACACCACAAAAATCCCGGCATTGACCACCAATCCGACGATCCCGCTGGTCAACGAGCCCAGCCCGGGAATGTCGTCCGGGTACAGCGTCGTCAGTACAATCGCCACCACAATCCCCGCCAGCATCCCGGCAATCGCGCCTTCCTTGTTGCCGCGGCGGCTGAAGATCCCGAAGAACAGCGGCACCGCCAACTGGATAATCCCCTGGTAGGAAATCTGCGCCAGCAACTGCAACCGCGCGTAATCAAAGGTCAGGTACGCCAGCACCGAGGCGGCGACGATAAACACCACCATCCCGGACTTGGCCAGCAGCGTCAGTTGCCGGTCGGTACGCGGGGTGTTCCAGGTGGCCAGGTCGTTGGCGAACTGGGTGCCGCATACCTGCACGCAACCGTCGACGTGGCCGATGCTCGCCGCCAGCACGATGACAATCGCCAGCGCCAACAGCCACGGCCCGCCGATATCGAACAGTGACAGGAACCAACCTTGTTGCGGGTGCGCGATGACGTTCGGGTCCTGGCTGATGGCCGCGGCAAACAGCATCAGAATCCCGTAGAAACCACCCACCAGCAGGATCGTATACAGCGTGCCTTTCTTCACCGCCTTGACGCCGCTGGCGGTGTAGATGCGCTGGAAGCTCATGGGCCAGCACATCGAGCCAATCACCCCGGTGAAAATCAGGCTGAACATATACAGCGGGCCATAGCCGGTGCCGCTGGCGCCGGGAATCAGCAGCATCTTCGCCGGCAGGTGCGCCAGGTTGGAGAACGACGCCTGATCGCCGAACAGCAGGAACACACACAGCGCCGCACACACGACATAGGCGATCAGGCCCTGGAACATGTCGGTCATGATCAGCCCGCGCATGCCCATGCTCACGGTCCAGTACTGACGCACCAGTACCACCACCACGCCGGCGATCAGGCAGGTGGTGACGCCCCAGCGGCCGAAGCTGGCGAACTGGAACAGCATCGCCAAGGCCTGGATGCCCATCACCACCCACGGGAACACCGAGATGATGCCGATGATCGAGGCGACGCGCTTGACCACCGGACTGTTGAAACGCATGCCGAGCAAGTCCGGCTGGGTGCGCAGGTTGAAACGCTGGCCCCAGGTCCAGGCGCGGCGGGCCATCAGGTACATCGCCGTCACGCCAAGGGTGGCGTAGACCATGCCGTAGAAACCCAGCGCGCCGCCGATGGTCAGGGCGAAAAACGCGGTAAAGGTCGAGCCCGGCCACCAGGAGTTGGTGTAACACATGGCGATGTACCACGGCCCATAGGAGCGCCCGCCGACGGCGTAATCGGAAAAGCTCGTGCTCTCGCGGTTGGTGGCGTACAGCACGGCGATCATCCCGGCCAGGAACAGGCCGATGACGCCGAAGGTGATAAAGAGGTTGGCATCGCTGGTGGTGCTGATCATTGCGCATCCCCCTCTTCGGGTATTTCGCCGGCCTTCAGTTCTGCAACGTACAACGCCCACAGGCCCAGGCCGGCGAGGACTGCAATGGCGACCCAGTAGAAGATCGGCAACGGAATGCCCAGTACCAACGCGGTACTGCCGCTCACGCTCAAATAGAACGGCGGGAATAAGGCGAGCATCAGCAACAGGAAAAAGTACACACCGAAAATTTGGCTTTTCAGGCGTCCGGGTGGCGCGCTATCGGATTTCATGAGTCGGGTGCTCCTTGAATTTGTGGATCGTTTTTTGTGTGATCAAACAAAAATCAAGCAGTGAAAACGCAGGCACCAATCAGCGCCCAAGTGACTTCATTCAATGCATTATTGTTGTACGGCGCAGGCTCAAGCCTGTCTTAGCCAGGTTTCCCATTGCGAATCGTTGATGATGCTGCGGGCCCGCATGTGCTTCCAGGTGCCGTATTTGTAGAAGTCGAAATCCAGCTGCGACACCGCGTGCTGCACCATCGCCCAGGTCGACCATTTGATGTCCGCCAGGGCCTTGTGCAACTTGATGCGCGCCAGGTTCTGCGGGGTGACCTGGCCGAAGTAGTCTTCGATCAGGGCCAGCTCCATTTCATCGGTGAAAAACATTTCGCCGAACCACAGCGCCAGTTCGTAATGCCGGTCGTTGTTGGAGGCGTATTCGAAGTCCACCAGCCGAATTTGCCGACGGTCATTGAGCATGAAATTACCCGCCAGGGTGTCGTTCATGCAGGGTGCCAGATCCATGCCGGAGGCTTGCAGCACACCCCGGGCGCGGTCGCATTGGCGGCGCAGCCAGGCATCGTCGGCGGGTTTGCAGCCGTTGAGTTGCTCCACCTGGCGCTGGTGCTCGGCGATCATGTCGAACACGGTTTTGGTCTGCACCAACGGCGGCTGGTCGTTGAAGGCCTTGAGGGCATGCAGCGCGTTATGGCGCACGTCGCGGTCGAGAAAGTCGTGGTTGGACGAGGCGCGCCAGCCTTCCATGAACTCGAAGACTTCCACGCCGAACTCTTCAAGGAAGGCGAATACCGGCGCGCCATAACCGGTTTGCGCGGCCTTGAGGCTGGCGTCGTGGGCCGTGCGGCGGTCGATAAACATCTCGGTACCCACCCCCGGCACCTTGAAGAAATACGCGGTGTCGACCCCGGCCACTTCCACCCGCCAGTTGGTGTTGGAAATCCCGCCGCTGACCGGTTCATAACGAATGCCGCTGCCGCCCCAACTGGCGACCCCGCGCACCGCCGCTTCCAGCTGACACTCTTGTGGCGTACACGCCTCACCTAACGCTTTCATGCCTGCCCCTCCTGTACCTGACGTAGCCAACCTTCAAACCGTGGGTCTTGCAGACCCTGGCGGCAGCGCAACAGCGTCCACTGCCCGACCTTGGAGAACTCCAGCGGCCGCGCCGAAGTAGCGCCCACCCACAGCCCCCACAGGGTCCAGTACCAATCGTTGATCAAGGCGTACAAGCGGCAGCGGGCGTAGTCGCTTTCGCGGCATTCGCCGGCCCAAGCGACAATGCCTTCGCGCCAATCACTTTCAAAGACATACAGCTCGTTGAGGCTGATGGCCACGTCGTACCAGGGATCGCCGCAGCCAGCGTAGTCGAAGTCGATCAGTTGCAAGGCGCCGTCCGGGCCGATCATCACATTGCTCGCCACACCGTCGCCGTGCAGCGGCACCGAGTCGCTGGCACTCAGTTGCAGGGAGGTCCAGGCCAGGTCAATGCAGGTGCTGATCCAGGCGTGGTCGATGGGCAAGGCCACGCTGTAGCGCACGCACAGCTCGCGCAGGTGCTGGATGTCTTGCAGCGGCGAGCGGGTGAAGCCCGGCGAGGTGCCAGCGTGCAGTTGTTTCTTCAGGGCCCAGAGCGCCTGCAGGCGCTGGGGTGGCATCAATTCGTCGAGGCGGGCCCAGCGCCATTCGTTGGCAGGCAAGGCATCCAGCAGCAACACACCGGCCGCCGCATCCACCAGGCGCACACCGGGCGTCACGTCGCAATCCGCCGCCAGTTGGGTGGCGCGGGCGGTGCGTTCGATGTCGATCAGCGCGCGCATGTCGTCATGCAAGACTTTGGCGTAACACTGGCCCCATGGCGCGGTGACGGTATAGCCGGTCCACTCGGTGGCCAGGCGCACCGGTGAGGCAATCCCGGCGGTGCCCTCTTCGACCACCACGTGGGCAGACAAGCCGGCCGCCTCCAGGGCGCCCAACAGCCGTGACTTTGCGTGCAAACGACTCGACATGGCAGACCTCAGCGATAGGCGTTGGGGGTGGAACAGGCGCGGTGCAACAACGCGGTCAGCATGTGCAAACCGTTGCGCATGTCCTGCTCGTTGGTGAACTCCGCTTCGTTATGGGACACGCCATTGCTGCTCGGGATAAACAGCAGGCAGACCGGGTAGTGCCGGCTCAGGCTGATGGCGTCGTGGCCTGAGACGGTGACGCTGTTGCCGATGGGCAAGCCCAGTTGCTGGCCAACGCTATAGGCCAGTTCGGAAAAACCGTGGTGCAGGTGCGTTGGCTCACGCAGGGCGCGGCTTTCGATGCTGTAGTCCGTCGACGTGGCGCTGGCGGTGGCCTTGAGGCTCGCGTCCAGGCGTTCACCCGCGGCGGCCAGCAACTCGGTGTCTGGCGAACGGTATTCCACATGCAACGTCACGCTGGACGGCACCACGTTGGGCGAGTTGGGATAGATCTCCAGGCGCCCCACCGAGCTGTGCAGTTGCGCGCCATGCAGGTCGGCCTCGGCCCGCACAGCGGTGATCGCGTGGGCGGCGGCCAGCAAGGCATCCTTGCGTGCAGCCATGGGTGTAGGACCGGTGTGGTTCTGTTCGCCGATAAAACGAATCCGTTGCTTGAGGGCAGCCCAGGTGTCGCGGACCACACCGATGGCCAGGCCGTCGCGCTCAAGGCCACTACCTTGCTCGACGTGGATTTCCACATACCCGGCAACGTCCAGCGCGACCTTGCCTTCCCCCAGATACCCAATCTGTTGCAGCGCATGCTTGAGGCTGATGCCATTGCCATCGCGGCAGGCCCAGGCGTCTTGCAGGGCCAGGTCACCAGTGAACACGCTGCTGCCGATCAGGCTGGGCTGGAAGCGTGCGCCCTCCTCGTTGGTCCAGTTCACCACCGCCAGGTTGCACGCCGGCACTTCGCCGCGCTCGCGCAACTGCCGGGCCACGCTGGCCACCGCGACCGCGCCGGCCAGCACGCCGTAGACGCCATCAAAGCGCCCGGCACTCGGCTGGCTGTCAAGATGTGAGCCACACAGCACATAGGGCGCGTCTGGATTAAAGGTGATCAACCCGAACATATTACCCACTGCATCCACGCGCACTTCAAAGCCGCGTTCAGTCAGCCAGCCCGCGAACACGTCGCGCACGGCGCCGTCTTCGGCCGAGGCGGCCAGGCGATGCAGGCCACCGGCCTCGGTCGCGCCAATGGCTGACGTGTCGTGGAACAGCGCCTCGAAGGTTGCAAGGTCCTGTTCAGTGGGCGACAGCAAATCAGGGGTAAAGGATGTCGACATGGGCTTGCTCCAGGCGGCTCGCAAAATCGTCTGACGGCGCACGATTGGTGACCAGGGTCGTGACGGCGCTGAACGGCAGCGTATTGATAAAGGTGCGGTGGCCGAACTTGGCGTCGTCGGCCAGGATCACGCTGCGCAGGCTGTGTTTGGTCAACTCCCGGCGCAGTAGCGCCTCGGGTTCCTGGTAGTCCATGAACCCCAGCTCCAGGTCGACAGCGCCGATGCCCATGAAGGCAATGTCGTAGTGAAACTGTCGGACGAATTCCAGGGTGTGGGCGCCAATCAGCGCGTTGTCGTTGCGGCGCACATCGCCAGGCACCACCAGCACCTGGTTGGCGCTTTGTTCGGTGATCAGTCGGGCGATGTCCAGGGAGTTGGTGATGATGCGCAACTGGCTGAAAGCGGTCAGCTGCTGGGCCAGGGCCAGGGTCGAGGTGCCGGTGTCGAGAAACAGCACCATACCTTCGCTCACCAGCTTCGCCGCACACACTGCGATGCGCGTCTTGGCCTGGGGCTTGATGCGGCTACGCACTTGCAGCGGTTGTTCTTCGTTGAGCCGCGGCAGGATCGCGCCACCGTGGATGCGCCGCAGCTTGCCGGCTTCTTCCAGGTACTTGAAGTCGCGGCGGATGGTTTCTTCGGAGACAAACAGCGCCTGCGCCAGGTCCGACGCCTTGACGCGCTGGTGTTGGGTGAGCAGGAGCATGATTTCGTCGAGACGTGGCTGGTTGAGCATAAAAGAGGTATTCCAGGGCAGGTTCAGGCGGGCGGTATTGCGCGACCCACAGCGAGACGCGGCGCAAGCCGGTCCAGCAGGGAGCATAGAGCGTAATACGGCCATGGACAGGGTCACGGGGTACCTCTCACTCGTCAGGGTGTGAAAGGGCAGGACAACACAAAGCGTTTATCACGGGCGGGCTTCTGTTGAGCCCACTCCGGGTGCAATCAATCAGGGACTCAGCATCGGGGGAAGGTGCTGATCCCAAGGGGCGATGGCTTCCACGGCTGCGCAGAATTGCAGCACCTGGGCATCGGCAAAGCGCCGGCCGATCACCTGCAAGCCAATCGGCAAACCGCTCGGGCTAAAGCCACAGGGCAGGCTGGCGGCGGGGTTGCCGGTGATATTGAACGGATAGGTAAACGGCGTCCACCGGGCCCAGGGCACAGCGCCCTCCTCGCCTGGCCAGCCTTCTGGCGCAACCCGGTCGGCGGCGAACGGCAGGATCGGCATCGTCGGCATCAACAACACGTCGTAGTCGTTAAACAGCGCGTGTACCTGATTGGCGAACAGTGCACGTTGCTGCACGGCTTTTAGATAGGCCGCCAAGTCGTAATCGGCGGAACGTTTGATCAGTGCGGCGAAGCCTGGGTCCAGTTGGTCGAGGCGATCGGCCAGGGATTTGCCGTAGGCGATCCCGCGCCCGCCAACCCACAGGGTTTCGAAGGTGGCCAGCGGATCTTGCCAGTCCAGGGTCAGGGTGGTGACGGTGACCGGCAGCTCATCTGCGAGGTAATGCACCGCCGCTTCCACGGTGGCGGCGATGACCGGGTCCACGGGCGTATCGAACAGGGTCGGGCAGTACGCCACGCGCAAGGGCCCCAGCGGCTGGTCGCAGCGCGCCAGGTAGGACTCGGTGGGCGCGGGCAAAGCCTGGTGATCCAATGGGTCGGGGCCGGAAAGAATATCGAAGAGCAACGCGCTGTCGCGCACGGTGCGGGTGATCGGGCCGGCGTGGCTGAGCATTTCAGTAGCCGACCAGGGCCAGGTGGGGATGCGCCCGAGGGAGCCTTTAAGGGCGAATGCACCGCAGAAGGCACCGGGAATCCGCACCGAACCGCCGCCATCGGAGCCCAGCGTGGCCGGGACCATGCGTGCCGCCACGGCGATGGCCGAGCCGGAGCTGGAGCCGCCGCTGGTGAGTTGGGGATTCCACGGGTTGCGACCATTGCCGAAGACCCGGGAGGTGCTGGCGCCGGTCCAGCCGAATTCGGTGGTAGCGGTCTTGCCAAGAATGATCGCGCCGGCCTCTTTGAGGCGGCGGATGATCGGAGCGTCCTGGGTGGGAACGTTGTCCAGGCCCGTGAGCGAACCGCGAGTGGTGCGCAGGTTGGCGGTGGAGAACAAGTCTTTGATGCCGAAGGGAATGCCGTGGAGCGGGCCGCGAAACTGGTTGGCCAGTGCTTCTGCGGTCAGGATTTCAGCTTGTTCCAGCGCAGACTCGGTGTAGACATCGCCAAAGGCGTTCAGTGTGGAATTGTGGGTTTTGATGGCTTCGAGGCTTTGCTCGACCAATTGCACGGGGGTGAGTGTGCCTTGGCGGATGCTTTCAGCCGCTTGGAGAACGCTGGGCATTTGAGTCAGTGAGGTATCAGTCTTCATTGAGCATCCTGGGACATCTGCGAAATGATCCAGCGGGTACGTCAATAGACGCCAAGGGAATGGAAGCTGTCAAGTTGGATTTGTTGTGTATGTGGCTTTTGTGGGATTAATTTTTTCAGTGGATTTGGCTTACGGAAGCTCGCCAGGTTGGTCGCAGGTTTGGCGAAACGTCCTATTAGCAGTAGTGGATAGCTCCGACTTCTTTCTCTTACGAACCTCTGCAAAGTCCCTCGCCTGATCACACAGCGCGAGGGAACGCCGATGCTTTTTCCGATTAACGCCCTGCCCGATGGGGCCGCTTCTTGAATCCCGCCATTGGCAGGCTGGCCCTGGCCCCCATGGATGCGGAGACGAGGGATGTCGAGGCAGTCCTTAGCGACTTCAGGCAGTGCCTTAACACCATTGACGAATGGGCTGAGAGTTTCTGGAGCTTTTCGGCGCTGGAAGTCGAGCAAGTGTTCAAGGTCGGGGATGAGGTTGCCTTGGTCGCTCCGGTTTCCTCTACAGCCCCAAGCAGCACCGTTGCGGTATGCAAACCCGATGGTGCGCTGACCTTGGTGCATATGTTTGAGAGCACGCGGTTTGTGCCAATCGGCAACACGCCGGTCATGCTCCAGGCCATCGCCGAGGACGGCAGTCCGATCGGTGCTCCCATCCATAAAACCATCGGCCCCAGCGGCATTCTCGAAGTCACCGACTGCACCCGCGACCAGCAGTATCAGGTCAGCTTTTATCCCAATGTTTCCAGGGATCACGTCAAGGCGCTCTACGCCTCCTATCAATCGGTGATCAGCTCGCTGGAAAGCAGCTTGCGCAGCGAATGGACGAACAGCTTCGAAGCGCAATGGAAACACTATTCAAATGCCAGCGCCCTCGACCGTCGAAAGTTGATGGATGAAGCGTTCGTGCGGGGGATTACGAACACGCTGTACAGCCTTTGGGACGGAATTCCAAACCTGTACGACTGGCTGGCAGACATCAAACCCAACAGCGAAAAATTGCTGCACTACATCTCCCAGGGCGAGCTTGACGAACTGTTGAAGCTCAGCAAAGAGGCAATTGCCAACGGCCTTCTGGTGCTGAGCGATGAACCCCTGCTGTTCATCTATTTGGCCGCGATGTTCAGTTGGGCGCAATTGCTTCCGCCGCCAGATATGAACGAGCTGCTGGGGGAAATGACTCCCGAGGTGCTGCTCAACCTGCTGTTGCTGTTGGTCACCGGCGGCATGGGTGTGGCGGTGCGTTTGGGCCCGCAGGTACTGGGCAAGGTCAGATCAGGCCGGGCACGGGTGTTGCTCGAACAGATGGCCAAGCTGAGCGATGCGCCACGGCTGGAGTGGCACCCCAGTGTGCTTAAGCCGGTGTCGCTTAGAAATGATCCAGTGTCGATCAAAGCAGCGGCCGTGCCTTTGACGGCCGGTGCAAATGAGGTTTCGAATCCGGCAGCGCTGGTCCGAAAGCCTAAAGCGGCGCGCACGACGTTGGTGAAGCAGGAGCTCGTGGATGATGTGCCTGCTTCGGCGAAAAACCCCAATGGGGATGCTTCGGCCTGTTCTGCTAGCACCTGTACCAATGGCTGTCCGGTTTCGATGGTTACCGGTGAGGAGCTGCTGACCCTCACTGACGGCTCGTTGGAGGGTGTGCTGCCGTTTGCCTGGACGCGGTTGTATCGCAGCAGTGCCGTGGAGTTGGATTGCGGGTTGGGGTTTGGCTGGAGTCATGCGCTGGCGCAGCGGTTGGTGGTGAGCGGTGAATCGGTGGTGTGGACCGATCACGAGAATCGCAGCACTACCTTTCCCCTGCCCTCTGCTGCACGGCCGGCCATCACCAATAGCCTGGCGGAAGCGGCGATTTATCTGGGTGCTTTGCCCGATGAGTTGGTGCTGGCTCAAGCCTCCCTTTTCTACCACTTCCGTGACGGTGTGCTGACGTCGATCAGCGACGCGTACGACAACCGACTGCGCATTGCCCGCGACTATTCCGGGCGGATTCAGCGTATCGATAACGGCGCCGGCCAAGGATTGCTGCTGCGGTATGACCGCGGGCATATCGTTGCGGTCGACTATCAGGTGCAGCGGGAACTCGGCTGGGTTACCGAGCAGAACGTTGTTGCCTACACGTACGACGATGCCTGGCGGTTGATCGAAGCGACCAACGCGGTAGGCGAAAGCGAACGTTATCGCTACGACGATCAACAGGTGATCCTGGAGCGGGAACTGGCCGGTGGGGCGAGTTTCTTTTGGGAGTGGGAACGGTCTGGCAAGGCGGCGCGATGCGTCCGGCACTGGGCCAGTTTTTCGCAGATGGACACACGGTATGTGTGGGATGACAACGGCACCGTCACCGTGCACAACGCCGATGGCAGCCAGGAAGTCTACGTCCACGACCAGCGCGCACGGCTGGTGCAGCGGATCGATCCGGACGGCGCGCAGTACTTCAAATCCTACGATGAAAAAGGCCGGTTGACGGTCGAGCAGGACCCGCTGGGGGCGGTGACGGCCTATCAGTACGACGACGCCGGTCGGTTGATTGCGCTGTTTCCCGGTGACGATGCTTCCACGTCCTACGAGCATGACAACGGGTTCGTGCGGGTTGTACGCCGTGGTGACGCGGTGTGGAAATACCAGCGTAACGATCAAGGCGATATCACCCGCAAGACTGATCCGGACGGTAATTACACCGAATACACCTACACCCAACAGGGAAAGCTCAGCGGCGTCTGGTATCCGGATAACAGCAGCCAGCGGCTGATCTGGGACGAACGTGGTCAGCTCATTGAGGAGAAGCTGGCGAATGGTGGCGTAAGGCACTATCGCTACGACGACCTGGGGCGACAGGTGGCTTGCGAGGATGAGCATGGCGCGCTGACCCACTACCAGTGGGACGCCGTAGGTCGTTTGCTGAAAGTGATTCAGCCGGGCGGCGCCACTCGCGAATTCAGCTACAACCCGTACGGAAAAATCACTGCAGAGCGCGACGAGCTGGGTCGGGTTACGCGCTACGAATATGCCGACGGCCTGCATCTGATCAGCCGTAGGATTAATCCGGACGGCACGCAGCTCAAATACCGCTACGACAATGTTCGGTTGTTACTCACCGAGATCGAAAATGAGGTTGGGGAAACCTATCGGCTTGAGTATCACGCCAACGGCCTGATCCAGCAGGAAACCGGGTTTGATGGCCGCCGCACCGCCTATGCCTACGACCTCGCCGGGCACCTACTGGAAAGGACCGAATACGGCGATGACGGCAGTCAGCTGGTTACCGGTTATGCGCGCGATGCGGCCGGTCGCCTCGTAAGAAAAACCCTGCCTGACGGTAACAGCGTCAATTACACCTACGACCGCCTCGGCAATCTCCTCAGCGTCGACGACGGCCACTGGCCGCTGCACTACGAATACGACCTGCAAAACCGCCTCACCGCGGAGCACCAGGGCTGGGGCACCTTGCGCTATGGCTACGACGAATGCGGGCAACTCAACTACCTGCGCCTGCCCGATAACAACCGCCTCGCCTTCCACCACGACAAAGGTGGCGACCTCGCCACCGTCGAGCTGAATGGCAAAACGCTGACCTCGCACTTGTTCAAATCCGGCCGTGAACATCAGCGCCAGCAAGGCCAACTTCTCAGCCACTACCACTACGACGACCAAGGCCGCCTGCACGCCCACGCCATCACCCAACAGGAACAACGCCACCAGCGCCGCCAATACGACTACGACAAACGCGGCAACCTCACCCGCATCCTCGACACCCGCAAAGGCCAGTACGACTACCACTACGACCCGCTAGATCGCCTGACCCGTGCCAACCATTCGCACGATCTGCAGGAACGCTTCGTCCACGATCCGGCGGGCAACCTGCTGATGCAAGACCGCGTCGGGCCCTGCGTCGTCAAAGGCAACCGCCTGTTGATGCAAGGCGACCGGCATTACGACTACGACGCCTTCGGCAATCTCCTGCGCGAACGCCGGGGTCGGGCTCAGCAGTTGGTTACCGAATACCGCTACGACTGCCAGCACCGACTGATCAGCGTCACCCAGCCGGACGGTACCGAGGCCGCATATCGCTACGATCCGTTTGGACGGCGGATCGCCAAAATCCTCAACGGCCAGACCACCGAATTTTTCTGGCAAGGCGATAAGCTGATCGCCGAGCACAGCGCCGATCACCACCAGAGCTACCTCTACGAACCCAACAGTTTTCGCCCGTTAGCGCTGCTCAAAGGCTACGGCCCGGAAGACGTAAACCCCTTCCACTACCAACTCGACCACCTCGGTACCCCGCAAGAACTCACCGCATCCGACGGCGAAATCGTCTGGTCCGCCCATTACCGCGCCTACGGCCAAATCGCGAAGCTGGACGTCAACGCCGTTACCAACCCGCTGCGCTTCCAGGGCCAATACTTCGACCCGGAAAGCGGGCTGCACTACAACCGTCATCGCTACTACAATCCGGACATTGGCCGCTATCTGACGCCCGATCCCGTGAAGCTAGCGGGTGGGCTGAACGGATACCAGTACGTGCCCAACCCTACGGGGTGGGTGGATCCGTTAGGGTTGAGTACCTGCCCCGGCGGCGATGGATGTAAGCCGGAAGTCTTCGATACCGACCCAGCTAGCAGGACGAGGACCGATGAAGGTGCACCTTCGGCTCCAGTTATTACCGGTGTTGATGCGAAAAGCTTGAATCGGACGCACAGTATCGAGGGACAACGATCGACCAAACGGGTTGAGGAAATTTCCCGCAGCATGCGGAGTACGGGATACAACGAAAATGAGCCTATCGACGTGGCTGAGCTGAACGGGCAGCGCTATATTATCGATGGACACCACCGAGCTTCGGCGGCAAGAAAGACAAATACGCCTGTTACCATAAGACTAATTGAAAACCTAAATAACCATCACAGTTCATTCGGCAGTACAGATGATGTGGTAAATGCTTCAAAAACTGTTGGACTTGATAGATTGGAAAGGCCAAGACGATGAAAAATCAAACCCTGGAAAATTTAATCAACGAATATTTAGATCAAGTAAAGAAGGCCACCGACTTACTTGAGCGCATATTCGGAACAAAAAATATTCTCCGGCTTTGGCATAGCAAGGAAATTTTGCAACGTGGGAGGGTCACAGACGATGTTTCCTACGAGCTACACGGGGTTGGCTGCAGGGTTTATCTTTCTGAAATATGTGTCGATTTCGACTACGGCCCAAACGAGAGAGTTGATGGCTTCGACCCGTGGAGGCTTTACATGTATGCATGTGAAATGCCTCGCAAGTATAAAAAATACACAGACAAAACCGCGCTTGAACAAGACTTCAGTAAATATATAGCCCAAGGAAAAGCCAAAAGGCTGATCGACTCCACATCCAACTTATACTTCCTGAAACCTTGACTTTCTAGGTGCCCCCTGACCTTCTGATGTCAGGTGGGCATATCAGTTAGTACAGCTCAAGCCTCCATTCGGTACGGCAAACTCCCCCTCAACTCCACGCCACCACCAGCAACCCCGCCCCCAACACCAAACACAGCGGCGAGTAGAAAAACGTATCCAGCCGCGCAAACCGCGACCCGCCGACCTTCTTGAAAAAACCCACCAGCTCCGAATCCCCAATCGCCCGGGCAAACATCACCAGTGCCACTGCACTGATCCCCCACTGCAACGCATGATTGGACACCGGTTCGAAATACAGCCCGGCCCGCAAACATACCAAGACCGCAATCGCCACCAATCCCACGCCCACCAGCAACGTGCCCAACGCCGACGGCTTGAACGCTGGCCGTGGGCCGCTGGCGAATTCACCCGGCAGCTGCGGAATAGCCGCCGTCACACCCAATTTGCCTCCGGCCGCCCAGTACAAATGCACCAGGCTGATACAACCAAAAACCCCGACAATCCATCGCGCGACTAAAAAGCTCATGGCTGGATATCCTTGGAAAAGTCCGGAAGAGGATAGACCTCTTGAGATTTTTTGCAGGCAATTCGTCGGCGGCTGATGATAAAGTGCCGCCCCATGAAACTCGCCCGTACCGACCGCTCGCTCATTGCCTGGATGCTCTACTGCTGCGTCCTGTTCAATGTGTTCGCCTGCAGCATTGGTCATGGGCAAATGGTCGGGATGCAGCTCAACGGCATCGGCGGCCAGTTCTGTACGGTGGACCCGCGCACCCAGGCGCCGGCGCCTTACAAGTCCACCGATGAATCCCTGCCCACGCTCTCGAAGGCCTTCGGTTGCCCGCTGTGCTCCACTGGCGGCATGGGCCCGGCGCTCAACTCCAGCCTCAATGTGGCGGTGCTGCCACAACCCCACGCGCCGCCGCCGGCCATCGTCGCCAGCGCTGACATCCCTGCCCGCTTCACCTGGCCTGCGGCTAATCCGCGCGCCCCGCCCGCCTTCGCCTGATACCTGCGCTTTTCTGATTGGCCCATGCGGCTGCCTCCCTCGGGAGTGCGGACGGCTGTGGGTTGTTTTCAAGCCATGTTTTTCAGGATTCAACCATGAAACATTTACCCCTTTTGGCGGGCCTGTTCGGCTGCCTGCCTGTCAGCACCTGGGCGATTGAGCTGGCACCGACCACCATTGATGGCGAGCAAACCGGCGAGGCCGGCCTGGCCCTGGATCAATCCAGTGGCATGGCCTCGCGCCTGGGGCTGAGCGTGCGGGAAACCCCGTCGTCCATCAGCATTGCCAATCGCAACGACATCGAGCGCCGAGGCGCCAAGACGTTTCAGGACGCGGCCAATACCCTGCCCGGGGTCAATGCCAGCGCGCCGCCGGGGTTTGGCGGTTTTATCTCTTATCGGGGTTTTACCAGCAGCCAGATCACCCAGATGTTCAATGGCGTCGCGGTGTCCGGCGGCCTGGCTCGCCCGGTGGATGCGTGGATTTATGATCGGGTCGAATTGGTCGGTGGCCCCTCCTCGCTGATCAACGGCGCCGGTTCCGTCGGTGGCTCGCTGAACTACGTGACCAAGCTGGCCACCCGTGAGGAACAAGCCGCCGAAGGGCAACTGACGTATGGCAGCTACGACACCGCCGGGATGGCCTTCGGCCTGAACCACGCCCTGACCGAGCCGGGCGCCGAGGTTCAGCATTACGCGCGCCTGGACGTGAGCCGCAACACCAACCACACCTATATCGATCGCCAACAGCGCAATGCCTGGAGCGTGGCGTTTTCCCTGCTGAGTGACTTCACCCCGAACCTGTCCCACACGCTGGCCCTGGAATACCAGGACGAACACGAAGACAGTCCCTACTGGGGCACGCCGGTGCTCAACCCGAAGTCCGGCGAGTTGAAGATCGACAAGCACAACCGCTTCAACAACTACAACGTGGCCGACGGTCGCTATGAGCAACGCACAATCTGGGTGCGCTCGATCATCGACTACCGGATCAACGACAGCACCACCCTGAAAAATACCCTCTATCACCTCGACAGCCAGCGCGACTATCGCAACCTGGAAACCTACCAGTACAACGCCGATAACAGCGCGGTGAATCGCTCGACGGCCTATCAGGTGCGACATCAGGGTGAGCAGAACGGCAACCAGTTCGAGCTGCGCCATAACGACACGTTCTTCGGCTTGAGCACGACCTGGTCGGGCGGCTTTGAGTACAAGGTCAACAGCACCACCAACAACCCGTTGAACGTGTCCGCCAAAAACACGGTGGACCCGAACAACTACGATCCGGGGCATTTCTATGATCTTCCCGGCACCAAGCCCGGCTTCGACCCGGACAAGACCAACGCCGTCACCACCAAGGCGTTGTTTGTCGAAAACCGCCTGGGTCTGACCGACAAACTGTCGCTGCTCACTGGGCTGCGCTACGACGCGATTGACCTTGAGGTCACCAACCACCGGGACATCACCGCCAGCAATCCCCGGCACGTCAGACGCAGTTGGGAACCGGTCACCGGGCGCATCGGCCTGACGTATCAGTTCATTCCACAAGCCAATGTCTACGTGCAATACAGCACCGCCGCCGAACAGCCGAGCAGCACCACCCAGGTGTTCGACGTGTCCACCGGCAAACAGTGGGAAGTGGGCAGCAAGTTCGACTACCTGGACGGTCGCGGTTCGGCCACCGTCGCTGCCTACAGGATCGAGCGCAAAGACTTCGCCGTGACCGACCCGCAGGACCCGACCAGCAGCATTCCGGTGGGTGCGCAGTCGTCCAAGGGTATCGAGCTGGCCAGTTCGTTGCGGGTCACGCCCAAGCTATTGGTGGAGGGCAACTACGCCTGGGTCGATGCCGAGTACGAGGACTTCAACGAGAAAACTGCCAGCGGCGCCGTGGTGTCGCGCAAGGGCAATACGCCGACCAATGTGCCCAGGCAGGTGGGCAATGTGTGGCTGACTTATGACTTTGCGGAGGATTGGCAAGGGGGTGTGGATGCGCGGTATGTGGCGTCGGTGTATGCCGACAATGCCAACACCCTGACGGTGCCGGCGTATACCTTGTTTGGGACGTTTTTGACTTACAAGGTGGATCAACACACCTCCGTGACGGGCCGGGTGCGTAACCTGACCAATGAGGTGTATGCCGAATTTGCCCATGTGTCGCCGGCGTATTACCTGGGGTCGCCGAGGACGTTTGAGCTGGCGGTGCAGACGAAGTTCTAACCCCACAAGATCATTCCCACGCTCTGCGTGGGAATGCATCCAGTGACGCTCTGCGTCACGACCTTAAAGGGACGCAGAGCGTCCCGGGCGGCATTCCCACGCGGAGCGTGGGAACGATCTGTATCGGTGTTATTTCAGGCTGGCTTCGACCTTCTGGGCCACATCCTCAGTCAGCCACGCCTTCCAGACTTCCGGATGATCCTTGAGAAACGCCTGGGCAACTTCGCGTGGCTGGCTGTGCTTCTCGCTCATCTCGGCCAGCGCCTTGTTCAAGGGTTCGATCGGAAAGTCGACCTTGGCAAAGAACTCGGCGATCTGCGGATGTTCTTTCTGAAACGGTGTAGACACACCAATGCTCAGCTTGGAAGCCAGTGACCGGGTGGGTTTCGGATCGGGATTGTCCGCGTCCGTCAGTGTCTTCCACGCCTCGGCATCAAATGGCGGCTCTTCCAGCTGGATCAGTTTGTAGCGCCCCATCAGCGGCGTAGGTGACCAGTAATAGAACAGCACCGGTTTGCCCCGACGGATCGACGAGGCAATCTCGGCGTCCAGCGCAGCACCCGAGCCACTGCGGAAATTCACGTAGCTGTCATCAAGCCCATAGGCCTTGAGTTTCTGTTTGTTGACCACTTCCGAGGTCCAGCCAATCGGGCTGTTGAGGAAACGCCCTTTGCTCGGCGCTTCAGGGTCCTTGAACACGTCCTTGTAACGCGCCAGGTCCTTCACGCTGCGCAGGTCCGGCGCCAGGGGCTTGATGCCTTTGGCCGGGTCGCCCTTGACCACGTACTCCGGCACCCACCAGCCTTCGGTGGCGCCCTTGACGATATCCCCGAGGCCCACCACTTTGCCTTCAGCCTCGGCCTTGACCCACACCGGGCTTCGGCCGGCCCATTCTTCGCCGATCACCTGGATGTCGTTTTTCGCCAGGGCGGTTTCCAGGGTGATGGTGGTGCCGGGCAAGGTGTCGGTGGGCAGGTCATAACCCTTTTCGACAATCACCCGCAGCACCTCGGTGATCAGGCTGCCGCTTTCCCAGTTAAGGTCTGCAAAATGAATCGGCGCCTGGGCGGCCGACACCGGCAGCGACGCCGACAGACTCAGGGTCGTCAGCGAGGCCGCCAACAGCGCTCGAATTCCTTTCATGCTTTGCACCTCATGCCTACAGCCATAGCGAATGGCTTTGCTGTTACACCGCGAAGCCTCTGAATACTTAAGTCAACTCAACTGTAGTAGAGGTTCCGGCGAACATGGCATGTCGCATGCTTTTACGGCGGATTGGTCAGCCGCTGCAACTCGCGGCGCACCATGCTGGCGAATTCGGCGGGCTTGAGTTCATACAACTGGCCGGCGACCCAGTTCAACCAGGCGCCCTGCAACTCGGACTTGCGGGCAAACAATTGAGCCGCCCTGGCTTGCGCATCGAGCAGGTGCTGCTCGTGGAACTGCGCCCTACCCTGGCTCATTACTCGCTGGCCTTGAAGGTCACGAGTTCACCCTTGCGCCATTTGGCAGCCTTGCCGGTGACGGCCTTCAGGGTTTTGGTCAAGCCTTCTACCAGTTGCTCATTGGCGGCGAACACCAACATCACACTGTGGCCTTCCTTGAACACGATGCCCTGGCCTTCGGCCGAAGAGACAAAGGCGTAATCGCCCAGGCCATACACCGTCAACTTGATATCGCGAAACTTCAACTCGAACTTGCCGCCTTCGCGACTGGGCAATACGGCGGCCCGGAAATGATCGCCGACCTTGAGTTCCAGGCGTGGCTTGTCGTCCACCACCAGCGCCGCTTCGGTATCGATCTCGGCGATGTAGATGCCTTCAGGCGTCTGCTCAGTGATGTAGACGAAACGGGATTGAAACTGCTTGACCAACTTTGCGCGCAAATCACCCAGCACGAATAACGCGTGCATATCCAGATTACTGACTGCCAAGGAAACGCCCCCACATCAAAAAGGTGCTGCCCACCCAAGCGGGCAGCACAAAAAAACGGCCGAAACGGCACGATCACACAACACATCCACTGAAAAAAACTGAAGAAGACCACGCTGCCAAGCCATAAGACTAGTACAGGCGTGCCCGACGTACCTTACGCAGGTCGCCAGGCGTTGCAGGAAATCACAGGTTTAACGACCAGAGAACACTGGCCGACCTACTTCAGACAATAACCTTTTAAAAATGCAGTTTTCCGACATCCAACACAGAAACTAATGCCTTGGATGGAACCGGACGCCGGTTGCTGACAACAATACTAAAACAGCACCACGGGTTAAAACCACCCGAAATACTGCAAACGGGTCCGCAAGTTCAATCGACAGGAGCTGATTATGCAACGACATCAAGCGATTGCCACCCCCTCGAACACGGGTTCATCTTTTCTGGATGACGGCCAATTCTACTCCCTATGCGCCCACGACGGTGGCCTGCATTCGGCGCTCTATCGGGTGTTGCCCGCCGGCAGGAACTTCTTCCATATTCTTGAAGTGCCCAGTGGGCGCGTCAAAGGCTTTCGCAGTGGCCATAGCGAGGCTTGCGAACTGGCCAGGCAATTGGAAGCCATCCTCTGCGCAACCCAAGGTTGAACGCCTGGGTTGTCGTTTCGTCATCTGGTTGACTTTACTGCGCCGCCGGTGCGTAACAACTGCCATACTGGTCCGTCCATTGAGATTTGTCCCCTTGCGGTTCAGGTTTCATCAGCGCAATTACCTCCAAGGGAAGGCTATACGTGACGGAATTTGATATTGGCGAGTTTTTCATCCATGGCGAAGCCAGAGAAGTAGACGGTGAGTTCCAGGCCGTGATTGTGATGCGGGCCAAGGCTCCCCTGACCACCGTGACGACCCATCAGGTAGAAAAGGACCGCTGGTTCAAAACCGTAGAGGCCGCCAACACGGCTGCCAAGGATGCCGCCAAAGCCCTTAAGGCCGCGGTCGATTCAGGCGCACTGACCTCCTGATTTCCCGGCGCGAAAATCCGATCGAACTCTGCCGTGCCACAACCCTCCCATGCATACGATGATCAGCCCGCATGGAGAACGATATGGAAGCGCCGACTTACACCCTCGAAGACCTGTTTGAACAACTTGGACTGGAATCGTCCCCCGAGGCGATTGACGCCTTTATCGGCAAACACACCCTGCCCAATGACGTAAAGCTGATTGACGCGGATTTCTGGTCACCGCAACAAGCCCAATTTCTTAAAGATGAACTGCGTGAAGACGCTGTTTGGGCAATTGCGGTCGATGAGCTGAACCAGCGCCTGCACCAGCAACCCTGACCTTTCAATGCAGGCTGTCTGACTGCTCCAGGTGCAACAGCGCCTCCCAGGCAGCCCTGCATTCTTCGGCTTCATCGCGGCTGGCGAACGCCGTGCCGCGCTGCTCACCGTTAAGCAACACCACCCAACAGGCCTTCTGCCCCAATGCGCGCAGGGTGGGCGGTACGCCACTGCCAATCATCACAGCCACATCGACTTTGGTTTGCATTGGAACGCCTCCAGAGAATTAGTTAGCTGGCTAACAATGTTCGCCATGCTACGGTTTTCCTCCAGTTGGAAAAAGCTATCCCCGGAATAGCTCCCTTGCATAACCTGCAACAATCCCCTCGCTGATCAGCGCCCCTCGGGTTTGTAGCCCAGGCGCAAGCCGCCCCAATGCCGGCCATTGACCGTGATCGGCACCGACAGGTCGTGCATCAACTCACCGGTATCGCGAGTGTAGGTCTGCAACAACACCGCCTGCTGGTGGCTGCCGCAGCGGATCCCGGTGCGGTCTTCAAACTTGCGCTTGGTGCGGTTTTGCACCGCGTCCACCTGGGCATCGCCGGTCAGCGTTTGGGAAAACACCTTGTTGTGGGTCGGCACATAACCCTGTGGCGTGCAGGCAATCGCGAACACCAGTCCTTCATGCCGAGGCAACAAGGCTTCCTGGATCGCCGGCAGTACCTGGTCGGTATAGCCATCAAAACGCGTGTGGTACTTGCTGGGCTGAGTATTGGGAATGGGGGTGTAGTTGCGGTCGAACAGGTCATCGAGGCTGATGCGATTTTGCAGCACGTCAGCTTCAAACTGCGCGGCAATCCGGCTGGCCCCTTCGCGGGCCAGGTCATAGATACGCTGGTGATAGTCGTCCAGGCCAACCTCGGCGAGGCGCTCGCTGATGGTTTCAGCCTGCCCTTCCATTTGTACGGCAGCAGCGGCCAGCTGTTGGGTCTGTTGGTCGCTGACGGTCAAATCGCTGCGCATCTGCTCCACCGCATGGAAAAGGCTGTCGAGTTGGTCGCGGTTGGTATCGGTGCCCTGGGCGATCTCGTTGACCTGGCCCTCCACGTTCGCCGCCAGGGTAGCGATGCTGTCCAGTTGGTCCCCGGCGTGCTCTACCTGCTCTACCCCGGATTGCAAATCCGCCGACAACTGCCGGATCTGCTCCACCACCTGGGCGGTGCGCTGCTGGATATCCGCCACCATCAACCCGACTTCATCGGTCGCCGTGGCGGTTCGCCCGGCCAGGCCACGCACCTCGTCGGCGACGACCGCAAACCCGCGACCATGCTCACCCGCCCGCGCGGCTTCAATCGCCGCGTTCAAGGCCAGCAGGTTGGTCTGGCTGGCGATCGACTGAATCACCAGGGTGACACGCTGGATTTCTTCGCTGCGCTGGCTTAAAGCTTCAATCAATTGGCGACTGTCGTTGGCACGCTGGCTGAGCTGGTGCATGCGGGTGATGGATTGCGCCAGCACCTCACGCCCTTCGGTACTGCGTTGATGGGCCTGGCTGGCAGCGCCGAGGGCCTGGCGACTCAGTTCGGAGGTGACTTTCTCGGTGTCGATCATCACTTCGGCACTGCTGACGATCTGCTGCGCCGCGCTTAACTGTGATTGCAGCCTGGCCGCCAGTTGCTTGACCGAATAGGCCACGCCGGCAGCAGACAATGCGTTATGACTGGTGGTGTAGGAAAGGTCGCGGGTCAGCTCGCCGATGGCATCGGTGGCTTCGGAGGCTGCAACACTGGGGGTGCGATGTTTCAGTCGGGGCAGCCAGATCAGCAGCAGGGCGACCGGCAGGCACAGGTAAATCGAGAGTTGGGCGAACGCCAGGCCCAGCAGCAACAGCACCAGGGCGGTACTTTGCAGGAGCGGCGTCAACCAGCCGGGCAACTGTCGCGTCACCGGAGGGGGTGACACTGCTGCGCCCATGAGAGATCCGTCTCCAGCCATGTTCGTTACCCCGCTACTTGTCGTTATTGTGACTGCATTAGACGCCACTACGTAGCCATTATCCATGGGCCTTTAGTGGGGGGCTTGCAGCAGATCAATAGACAGCGGTAATACGGGCGAAATCTATGTAGGAGCGAGCTTGCTCGCGAAGAACCTGAGAGCACCGTTGGGTATCAGGTTTCCCGCGTTATCGTGAACGACCTTCGCGAGCGAGCTTGCTCCTACACGGGGGGCATCAGGCTTGGCGCTGATGCTTGTCGATTTGCTCGTGGCGCTCTTGCGCTTCGATGCAGTACTTGGTGGTCGGGCTGATCAGCAGGCGCTTGAGGCCAATAGGCTCGCCGCTGTCATCGCACCAGCCGAAGGAGTCTTCCTTGATACGGCCCAGGGCCTGCTCAAGTTGCGGCAGCATGCGCTGGTCGCGGTCGATGGCATTCACCAGCCAGGTGCGCTCTTCTTCGACAGACGCGGCATCAGCCGGGTCAGCCGGGGTGTCCAGGCTTTCAATGGCGATGCGGTTCTGCTCGATGCGCTCGTGGTGTTCCACTTTCA
This sequence comes from Pseudomonas sp. 32A, assembly GCF_052682255.1. Lineage (NCBI taxonomy): Bacteria > Pseudomonadati > Pseudomonadota > Gammaproteobacteria > Pseudomonadales > Pseudomonadaceae > Pseudomonas > Pseudomonas sp. 32A. Next base: position 6,896,454 of record NZ_JBQYLY010000001.1, read on the forward strand.
TGTCTTGCAACAACTTCTCGAAAAAAGCGTGCTGCTCGGCATTCATGTAGTCATCCGCCGGCATGGCCAGCAACTTTTCCTTTGTCATTGATTTCTCTATAAAAAATACGTGCATTAAGGCGAATAAGGGAGCGTTCCGGCCGACCTCTGCAGGTCTCGGAAAGGCGCCGTCCATTTCAAGCGCCACCCGGCACTCAATTTACGAGGGGCGGCAGTCTAAGGCCGACTTGAGGGCTCAGCAACTGAAATGACAGGCATTTTTTCCAAGATAACCCGCAAAGGCACCAGGACGGGCTCGGCGAACGGTCATCGGAGTGCGTTTATAGCAAGAAATTCAGTGTTGTGGAGCTATATAGAAGACAAACGGTTAAATGTGGGAGCGGGCTTGCTCGCGAAAGTAGTGTGTCAGTCACTGAATGTTTAACTGATACACCGTCTTCGCGAGCAAGCCCGCTCCCACATTTCGACCGATGCGGCCGTGAGGACCGTGTTAGCGCTTGAGTTTGCGCTTGTTGCGATACTGGTCGATCACCACCGCCACCACGATGATCAGGCCCTTGATGATGTCCTGGATGTACGCATCCACGCCGACGAAGGTAAACCCGCTGGCCATCACCCCGAGGATCAGCGCGCCGATCACGGTGCCGGTGATGCGCCCTACCCCGCCCGCCAGGCTGGTACCGCCGATCACTGCGGCGGCAATCGCGTCCAGCTCATAGGACATGCCCATGCCCGCCTGCCCGGTGGCGGCCCGCGCCGAGGCCACTACACCGGCCAGGCCCGCCAGCAAGCCGGCGATGCTGTAGACGATGATCAGGTGGCGCTTGACGTTGATCCCCGAGGTGCGCGCCGCCTGCATGTTGCCGCCGATGGCGTAGGTGTATTTGCCGTACTTGGTGTAGCGCAGGGCGATATGGAAGATCACCGCCACCACCAGGAAGATCACCACCGGCATCGCGCCGTGGCCGATGGCCGTGTAGGAGTCCGAGAGCATGCTCACCGGCTGGCCTTCGGTGTAGTAACGCGCCAGGCCACGGGCCGAGACCATCATGCCGAGGGTCGCAATAAACGGTGGAATCCCGGTGACCGCAATAATGCTGCCGTTGATGGCCCCCGCCAGCAGCCCCACACCCAGCCCCATCGCCACGGGTATCCACACCGGCAGGTCAGTCAGGGACGGAAACACCGCACGGGAAAAGTCGGAAGTCTGCGCCAGACTGGCGGCGATCATCGCCGACAAGGCCAGCACCGAGCCCGAGGACAAATCAATCCCGGTGGTGATGATCACCTGAGTCACGCCAATTGCCAGCAGGCCGATGATCGACACTTGCAGGATCATCAACACCAGGCGCTGGGAGTTCATCAGGAAGCTCTGGTCGCGCACGATCCAGCCGAACAACTCAAACACCAGGCCGATGCCAATCAGCACCAGCAGGATGCTCAGCTCGGTGGGCATGCGTCGACGGTGCTTGACCGGCGCCGTGGCGGGCTTCTTTTCCTCGGGTTTGCTTTCCAGTATCGCGTTCATAACCACTCACCTTTTTTATCGCGTTGCGCCGGCCACAACGGGCCGGCGCCGTCTGTTCGTTAGTGGACCGCCGTCATACCGGAAGCCAGTTGCATGACTTTTTCCTGGGTCGCGTCGGCGCGGTCCAGGGTGCCCATCAGTTCGCCTTCATGCATCACCATCACCCGGTCGCTCATGCCCAGCACCTCCGGCAGCTCCGAGGAAATCATGATCACGGCCATGCCTTCGCTGGCCAGGTAGGAAATCAGCCGGTAGATCTCGGCCTTGGCCCCCACGTCGATACCGCGGGTGGGTTCGTCGAGGATCAGCAGCCGCGGGTTGGTCATCAGCCAGCGGGCCAACAGGGCTTTTTGCTGGTTGCCACCGGACAAGGTGTCGATGCACTGTTCCAGGGACGGCGTTTTCACCCGCAGCTTGGTGCACATGTCTTCGCACAGGGCGCGCAGGGCTTTTTGCTGGATGAAGCCATTGCCGGAGTAATGCGGCAGCACGGCCATTTCCATGTTTTCCAGCACCGACAGGCAGGGGAACAGGCCGCTGAGCTTGCGGTCTTCGGTCAACAGCGCGAAGCCCTTCTCGATGGCCATGTGCGGGTCGGTGATGCGCACAGTCTTGCCGTCCAGCTGGATCTCGCCGCCGGAGCTTGGGGTGATGCCAAAAATGGTTTCGGCCACATTGGTACGACCGGAGCCCATCAACCCGGCGATGCCGAGAATCTCCCCGGCGTGCAGGTCAAACGACACGCCCTGGAATACCCCGTCCAGGCGCAGGTCGCGCACCGACAGCAGCAGGTTGCCGATAGGCTTGTCGCGCACCGGGAACAGCTGGCTCAGCTCACGCCCCACCATCATCGAGATCAGGCTGTCGCTGTCCATGCTGTCGGCCCGTTGCAAGCCGATATAGGCGCCATCGCGGAACACCGCCACTTCATCGGCAATGGCGAACACTTCGTTCATTTTATGGGTGATGTAGATGATGCCTTTGCCCTGGGACTTCAGGTCGGCAATGATCGAAAACAGGTGGGCCACTTCCTTGTCGGTAATGGCCGAGGTCGGTTCATCCATGATCAGGATGTCGGAGTCGTAGGACACTGCCTTGGCAATCTCGACCATCTGCCGCTCGGCGATGCTCAGGTTGCCGACGTGCTCTTCCGGGTCGAGGTTGATCCGCAGCCGCGCCAGCAGTTCGGCGGTGCAGCGGTGCATTTCCCGGTGGTTGACCATGTGCAGGCCGTTGAGCTGTTCGCGGCCGATCCAGATGTTCTCGGCGATGCTCATGTGCGGCATCAGGTTGAGTTCCTGGTGGATCATCGCGATCCCGGCCTTCTGCGCCGCCAACGGCGTTTCGAATTTGATCGGCTTGCCACGCAAGCGGATTTCACCGGCGTCGGGCTGATAGATGCCGGCGATGATCTTCATCAGCGTCGACTTGCCCGCACCGTTCTCGCCCATCAGCGCCAGCACCGAGCCGGGGCGCACCCGCAGCTGCACATCGGCCAGGGCCACGACGCCGGGAAAGCCTTTGCTGATGTTGGAGATTTCCAGCAGGTAGGGCTCGATCAGCCCGTCGGGTTGAGGGCCCGGCAGCGGGGCTTGCGAAGCAGTCGCTTGAGCAAACATATCGGGTACTCCGTCAGCAGGGCCGCCGTGGCTGCCCTGCCGGTTTATTGTTGTTATTAAGGGCTACTTGAAGTCTTTGACGTTGTCCGGGGTGATCAGCTTGAACGGGATCACCACGTTCTGCTCGACCGGCTCGTGCCTGGCCATCTTGCGCGCCGCTTCCACCGAACCTACGGCCTGGCCATTGGCGTCCTGGAACGCCGAAGCGGCCATGTCGCCCTTGGTAATCGCGTTCAAACCGTCCGGTGTGCCATCCACCCCGGCGATCAACACGGTGCCCGGCTTGGTGCCCGCCGACTTCAACGCCATGGACGCACCGATGGCCATCTCGTCGTTGTTGGCCAGCACCGCGTTGAATTCACGGCCTTGGGTCAGCCAGTCGTTGACCAGGGTCATGCCCTTGTCACGCAGCCAGATCCCGGTCTGTTCCTGCTCGATCTTGATGTCCGGGTATTTGGCCAGGACTTCCTTGACACCCTTGGTGCGGTTGGTGGTGGAGTTGTTCGCCAGGTCACCCAGCAGGATCACGATCTTGCCCTTGCCGCCGAGCTTTTCGGCGATGTACTGCATTTGCAGGCGACCCGCCTCGACGTCATCGGAGGTCACCGCCACCACGCCCTTGGGTAATTCTTTCTGGTCGGGACGCCGGTTGACGAACACCAGCGGAATCCCCGCCTTGGTAGCTTCGGTGATAATGTTCTTGGTCGATGCGGTATCGACCGGATTGACGATGATGGCATCGACTTTCTGACTGATGAAGCTCTCGACCTGGCTCAGTTGCTTGACCACATCGGCGCGGGCGTCTTCGAACTGCAGCTGCACGCCGTCACCCTTGGGGTAGGACTTGGCTTGCTTGTCCATGTCCTCACGCAGATAAGTCAGGAAGGTGTCATCGAACGCCGACATGCTCACGCCCACCTTGATATCGGCAGCCGTAGCGAAACCACTGGCGAGCATCATGGACAGGGCCAGCGCGGTAAAACGGATCGGGGTCTTCATGAACGGTCTGTCTCCAATTTCTTGTTGGTTTTGTGGACGTTGCGTTTTTCAGAGCGAAGCGGTCGGCAGTCGAACGATCGGCGCCCCCGGAATGCAGCACACCAGGGAGCCCTTGCTTTCGACGCACAGGACATTCAGGAGGGAGAAATAAAACGGCCGGGCGCGGGGCAGACCGCGAGGCTTGAGGGCAGGACGTAAAACTCGCAGTACAGCGTTGAAGATTTTCATCTGACGGTACCTGGTTGTTTTGATCTTGTTTTTGTCGAGTCGCCCGAATCGAGTCCGAACGTACTTTATGCAACCTGGAAAAGACTTTATTGGAAAATAATTTCCATATCAACCTGTTTTAGAATTTTATTCTATTTTTCACCTGTGCGGCTCCACAGCCGCCATTTCCACCACCTGCTGACGCTCGGCGCTCAGGCGCGCCGCGTCCAGTACACGGGTGGTTGCCAAGGCATCGAGGGCATTCACCGGCAACTCGCCATGGCCTTCCACGGCGTTTTGCAGCTGACTGTAGAACTGATTCCAGCGGCCCTTTTCCGACGGCACCCGCTCACGGTCCGGACCTTGTTCAAACCAGCCCCAGCGTCGGTGCTCTTCGGCGCCCCAGTGCTCGCCTTCGGTTTTCGGGGTCTTGCCGGCCAGCAGCGCGTCTTCCTGGCCGTCCAGCCCTTCGACGGTGTAACAACCGGCCGTGCCGTTCACCCGAAAACGCGGGGCCTGGCTGTTTTGCAGGGCATTGCCCCACAGGTGCGAAATCACCCCGTTGGCGTGGGTCAGCGATACAAAGAAACCGTGATCCACGTTGGGCTCATCGGCGGTGTAGTACAACTGGGCGAACACCCGGTCCACCGGGCCGAACAGCTGCATGGCCTGGTCCACCAGATGGCTGCCCAGGTCCCGCAGGAATCCGCCGCCGCTGGCGTTGCCCACGGAGTCTGGGTTGTAGCGCTCCACCCGGGATTCAAAGCGAGTGACGGTGCCGAGGGCACCGGCATCGATCAGTTTGCGCAGGGTCAGGAAATCCGAATCCCAGCGCCGGTTCTGGTAGACGCTGAGCAGCACGCCCTGGCGCTCGGCGGCGGTAATCAAGGCCTGGGCCTGTTCGGCGTTGCTGGCGAAGGGTTTGTCGCTGACCACCGCCACACCGTGCTCAATGGCCTCCAGCACCAGGGCCGGACGGCCCTTGAGGGTGGTGGAGATTACCAGCACGTCGACACCGGCTTCGGTGATCTGCCCGATACTGTCGAAGGCCTTCACTCCGGGGTGATCCGTCGCCAGTTGCTGGCGACGTTCGGGTGACCGTGTCACCACGCCGACAAAGGTCGCCCCCGGCAGGCTGGCTATCAGGGGTGCATGAAATACACGGCCACCTTTGCCGTATCCAACCAGTCCGATTCGCATGGGTCGATTCCTTGATCGTTCCCACGCTCTGCGTGGGAATGTAGCCCGTGACGCTCTGCGTCACATTAAGAGCGGACGCGGAGCGTCCAGCGAGGCGTTCCCACGCAGAGCGTGGGAACGATCTATCTAACAGCAGAGTTCGCGGGTCACCCGCTCCAGCATCATCCGGTTGGACTCATCCGGCCGGTCTTCCCAGGCAAACACCGACACCGTGGCGATGCCGTCGAACTTGATTTCCCGCAGGGTGCCGAAAAACGCTTCCCAGTTCACCTCGCCCTGGCCGATGTCCAGGTGTTGGTGCACGGTGGCAGTCACGCCTGGCGGGTTGACGATGTAGCGCAGGTTGGACGAAGCGCGGTGGTTGTAGGTGTCGGCGATGATCAAGTGACTGAGTTTGGAGCCTGCGTACTTGAGCATCGAGGCGATATCGCCCTTGCCGTCGTCATAGAAGAACGTGTGCGGCGCGGCGTAGAGGTAGTTGATCCAGTCGCGGTCGAGGCCGCGAATGATGTCCACCGACTCGTTGTTGCGCTCGCAGAAGTCGTACGGGTGCGCCTGGATATCCAGCTTGACGCTTTCGCGTTCGAACTCCGGCATCAGCTCGTCCATGGAGCGCATGAACTGGTTCTCGCACACCAGCGGGTTGTCGGACTGGCCGGTGAATTCGGTATTGACCAGCTCGCAGTCCATTTCCACGGCGATCTGGATCGCGCGTTTCCAGTTGCGTACGGCGGCAACCCGCAGGCCTTCGTCGGCGGCGGCCCAGTGGTACATGGGCAGCAGCGATGAGAGTTGCACGCCGGCATCGCTCAAGGCCTTGCGAAACTCCTTGATGCGCGCCCGGTCGACCCGGGCCGCCTTGTAGAACGGCAGGAAGTCTTCACGGGGTGAGAGTTCGATGTGCTGGTAGCCGAGCTCGGCGGCCTTGTCGACCATCTGGCCGAGAGGCAGGTGGCGGTACATGTAGGGGTCTAATGCGATGCGCATAATATGAAGTCTCCCGGATCGCCTTATGTGGGAGCGGGCTTGCTCGCGAATGCGGTGTGTCAGTTAATGAATTTGGATACTGATCCACCGCATTCGCGAGCAAGCCCGCTCCCACACTGACTGCGTTACATCAGTGAGGGTTGTGGTTAGCCGTAGAAATGCGGACGTTCTGGCAGGCCCACCTTCACAATCTGCCCACTGTTCTGCGCCTCAATGCACGCATCCGCCGCCACCGCCGCCGCAAAACCATCCCACGCCGACGGCCCACCCACTTGCCCTGCCCTCACACCGTCGATAAACGCCTGCAATTCGACGTCATACGCCGCGATAAACCGGTCTTTCCAATCCATCAGAATTGCATTCGACAGCTTGGCCTCGCTGCGCATCTGCACCTGGGACGGCTCCGGCAATTTCGCAATACCGGTCTCCCCCACCACTTCGCACTGAATGTCGTAGCCGTACTGGCAGTTCACAAACACTTCCACATCGATGCGCGTGCCCTTGGCGGTTTCCAGCAGCACGATCTGTGGGTCACGCAAGTGCGCCAGCGCCTTGCTCGATTTACGCGGGAACACCACTTGCACCGACACATAGTCATCGGCCAGCAACCAGCGCAACACATCCAGCTCGTGGATCAGCGTGTCGGTGATCGCCATGTCGGTCTTGTAGTTTTCACCCACCCTCGGGTTACGGTGCGCGCAGTGCAGCATCAACGGCTCGCCGATCTGGCCGCTGTCGATCACCGCTTTCAAGGCGCGATAACCCTGGTCATATGGACGCATGAAGCCCACCTGCACCAGGCGTTTGCCGTGGGCCACTTCGGCCTCGACGATCTTGCGGCAGCCTTCGGCAGTCACCGCCAGCGGCTTCTCGCAGAACACCGGTTTGCCGGCGGCAATCGCCGCCAGGACGAACTCTTCGTGGCTCGGGCCCCAGGAGGTGACGAGGATCGCCTCGACTTGCGGCGAGTTGATCAGCGCGTGGCCGTCCGGGTAGACCTCGGCGGTGAGTTTCAGGTCCGAGACAACCTTAGCAGCCTGCTCGAGGTTGATGTCGGTCACGGCCACCACCTGGCTGTTGAGCAGGGTCTGGCTGCAACGACGAATATGATCCTGGCCAATGGCGCCAGTACCGATAACTCCAAGCTTCAACGACATGAAAACACTCCTCTTGTTATTAGTACTGCCGAGCCTTGGCCAGGCGTTCATTGAGTTGTTTGGCCACCGCGTCGGTGCGTTCGCTGGTGGACACCTGCGCCACACCGACGCGCCACCACGACATGTATTTGTGGATCATGGTTTTCGGCAGCACCTTGATATCAATCAGCGTCGACACCGTTTGCGTGCGCGCATCGGCCAGCGCCGCCTGCAGCTGCTCCACGGTGTTGACCTTGTAGGTCTTGCAGCCATAGGCCGCCGCGCTCATGGCGAAATCCACCGGGACGAAACCGCCGTCGAGCTTACCGGTCTCGGGATTGCGGAAGCGGAACTCGGTGCCGAAGCTGTCCATGCCGTGTTCCATCTGCAAATTGTTGATGCAGCCAAAGGTCATGTTGTCCAGCAGCACCACGTTGATCTTGCGCCGCTCCTGGATCGAGGTGGCCAGCTCCGAGTGCAGCATCATGTAGGAGCCGTCGCCCACCAGTGCGTACACCTCGCGCTCGGGCTCTGCCAGCTTCACGCCCAATGCGGCGTTGACCTCGTAGCCCATGCACGAATAACCGTATTCGACGTGGTAGGTGTTCACGCCCTTGCTGCGCCAGCTGCGCTGCAAGTCACCCGGCAGGCTGCCGGCGGCGGCGACGATGATTGCGTCGTCGGCCAGGGCTTCGTTGAGCACACCGAGTACGCGGCTTTGGGTCAGGCAGGAACCGGTCAGTTCGATGAATTCGCGCAGCACCGCCGGGTCCATGTGGTCGTTGATTTCCGGGACGAAGTTTTCAGTCTGGTATTCCGCCTGGTAGATCCGGTCGACCTCGACGTCCAGCTGCGCCTTGGCATCCCGTGGTTGATCGCCCCAGCTGGAACGATAGTCGCCCAGGGCTTCAGCCAGAGCTTCCAGGCCGACCTTGGCATCCGCCAGCAGCTGCACGCCATCGAGTTTCAGTGCATCGCAAGGGCTGATATTGAGGTTGAGAAACTGCACCTCGGGATGCTTGAACAGTGACTTCGACGAGGTGGTGAAATCGGTATAGCGCGTGCCGATACCAATGATCAGGTCGGCTTCCGGTGCCAGCAGGTTCGCCGCCAGGCAGCCGGTTTCACCGAGGCCGCCGAGGTTCAGCGGATGGCTGGACACCACTGCGCTCTTGCCCGCCTGGGTTTCCGCGAAAGGAATGTCGAAGCGCTCGGCAAAGGCTTGCAGCGCGGCATTCGCGCCGGAGTACTTGACCCCGCCGCCACACACGATCAGCGGTTTACGCTTGCCCTTGAATGCCGCCACGGCATCCCCCAGCATCGCTTCGGTCGCCGGGCGCCGGTCGATCCGGTGCACGCGCTTTTGCAGGAAGTAGTCCGGGTAATCCCAGGCTTCACCCTGTACATCCTGCGGCAGGGCCAGGGTCACGGCGCCGGTTTCCGCCGGGTCGGTGAGCACGCGCATGGCGTGAATCGCCGCCGTCATCAGCTGTTCCGGGCGGTTGATGCGGTCCCAGTATTTGCTGACGGCACGAAACGCGTCGTTGGTGCTGATGCTCAAGTCGTGGAACTGCTCGATCTGTTGCAGTACCGGATCGGGTTGGCGACTGGCGTAGACATCACCGGGCAACAGCAGCAGCGGAATCCGGTTGGCGGTCGCGGTCGCCGCAGCGGTCAACATATTCGCCGCGCCCGGCCCTACCGAAGAGGAGCACGCGTAGATCTTGCGGCGCAAATGCTGCTTGGCAAAACCAATCGCGGCGTGGGCCATGCCTTGCTCGTTGCGGCCCTGATGCACCACCAGGTCGCCGCTGTCCTGTTCCAGGGCCTGGCCCAGGCCCAGCACATTGCCGTGGCCGAAAATCGTGAAGATGCCGGCGACAAACTTGCTTTGAACACCGTCAACTTCGATGTACTGGTTATCCAGAAACTTCACCAGGGCCTGGGCCATGGTCAATCGGGTTGTGGTCATGGAGTGCCCCTTATCGTTTCTGCAGGTGGGCGATACTCGCCCCCAACGCCTGCTTGATATCTGCCAGGCCGTGCCCGCTTTCGGCGAACGGTTCGAACGACAGGTAACCGCTGTAGCCGGTGCTGAGCAAGGTGTCGATCTGCGCGGCATTGCCCAGGATATCGCCCTCGCCTACCAGCACACGGTGACCGTCGCGAATCGAATTCAGCGGTGCGTCGGCATCTTCCACACCGGAGATGTGCACCAGCCCGGTCAGCTCGGGAAAGAACTCATGTTCGCTGGCCAGGTGGTGGTGGAAGGTGTCGTGCACCACGCGGAACACATCCAGCCCGCCGATGGCCTTGATCGCATCCACTGCCACGCGCTTGCGGCGCAGGGAGCATTCTTCAAACCCCAGGGGTTCGACAAAACCGAGAATCCCGTATTCACGCAGGATCGGCGCCAGTTCACTCAAGGCCGTACGCAAACCGGCTGCGCGCTGGGCTTCGTTGCGCGGGTCGGCGCGGTCGTTCAACGGGCACATCACCAACGCCTGCGCACCGCTCTCGCGGGCATAGGCGGCCAACTTGATGGCCTGGGCGCGGCGCTCGTCATTCCATACATCAAACGGGTACAACGCGTTGATCGACAGCACGGTGATGCCGTGCACCGCGCACAGTTCGCGCACGCGGCTGGCGGGAGTGCCGTCTTCAATCTCGATGCCCTTGAGGTCGTTACGGATCTCGATGGCGTCGCATTTCAGGGTCACCGCCAGCTGGATAAAGTCCGGCAGGGAAAGGCTGGGGGCGACCATGCGGTTCAGGGCAAAACGTAGAGGCGACTTCATTATTGTTGTGCTCCACACTCGAAAACATTTACTTGGCGGTTGGCATGCTGAATTCAGGGCCCTTGGCGATGCTGTCGGGCCAGCGTTGCATCACGCTTTTGTAGCGGCTGTAGAAACGAATGCCTTCTTCACCGTAGGCGTGGTGGTCGCCGAACAGCGAGCGCTTCCAGCCACCAAACGAATGCCAGGCCATCGGCACCGGAATCGGCACGTTGATGCCGACCATGCCGACCTTGATGGTGCGGGCAAAGGCACGGGCGATGCCGCCGTCGCTGGTGAAACACGACACGCCGTTGCCGAACTCATGGGCGTTGATCAAGGCCACGGCGCTGGCAAAATCCGCCACCCGCACGATGCCCAGCACCGGCCCGAAGATCTCTTGCTGGTAGATGCTCATCTCGGTGGTGACGTTATCGAACAAGGTCGCGCCGACGAAGAAACCACCCTCCGCGCCCGGCACCTTGAAGCCCCGACCGTCGACGATCAGCTTCGCGCCCTGGGCCACGCCCTGGTCGATAAAACCTTCGACCTTGGCCTTGTGTTCGGCGGTGACCAGCGGGCCCATCTCACTGTCTTTTTGCATACCGTTGCCGACCTTCAGCTGATCGATACGCGGCAGCAGTTTTTCGATCAGCTTGTCGCCGACATCGCCCACCACCACGGCAATCGAGATCGCCATGCAGCGCTCGCCGGCCGAGCCGTAAGCCGCGCCGATCAAGGCATCAGCTGCTTGATCCAGGTCGGCGTCCGGCATCACGATCATATGGTTCTTCGCCCCGCCCAATGCCTGCACACGCTTGCCGCGCTGAGTGGCCTGCTGGTGGATGTACTCGGCAATCGGCGTGGAGCCAACAAACGAAATCGCCTCGATATCCGGGTGCTGCAACAGCCCGTCAACCGCGCTCTTGTCGCCCTGCACCACGTTGAACACGCCGTCGGGCAGCCCGGCTTCGGTCAGCAGGCGGGCCATCAGCAAACTGGCGGATGGGTCGCGCTCGGACGGCTTGAGGATGAAGCAGTTACCGGTGGCCAACGCCAGCGGGATCATCCACAGCGGCACCATCACCGGGAAGTTGAACGGGGTGATGCCGGCGCACACCCCCAGTGGCTGGCGCAGGTTCCAGTTGTCGATGCCGCCGCCGATGTTGTCGCTGAAATCGGTTTTCAACAGATTCGGCGCGCCACAGGCGTACTCGACGATCTCAATGCCGCGAGTGACTTCGCCCTTGGCGTCGGAGAACACTTTGCCGTGTTCGCGACTGATGATTTCGGCCAGCTCGTCATGGTGCTGGTCGAGCAATTCCTTGAATTTGAACAGCACCCGCGAACGGCGCAGGGACGATTGCTCGGACCACGCCGGGAAGGCTTTGAGTGCCGACGCGACGGCTTCATCGACGGTCTTCTGACTGGCCAACCCGACGCGGGCCTGGACTTCGCCGGTGGCCGGGTTGAACACATTGCTGAAGCGCTCGCTACTGCTGTCCTGCACCTGGCCGTTGATGTAATGGCCGATTACCGGGGCATTGCTCATTGTTCTTGTTCTCCGTCGAAAGTGCTTAAAGATCCAGCAGCCAGCTGTGCTGCGGGTCGTTATGGAAGTGCCAGGCGCGCTTGGGGCCGGCCATCACGTTCAGGTAGTAAGACTCGTAGCCATACGGCACGCTGACCGGGTGATACCCCTTGGGCACCACCACCAGGTCGCTGTTTTCCACGGCCATGGCCTGGTCGATGCTGCGGTCGTCGGTGTAGACCCGCTGGAACACAAAGCCCTGGGGCGGGTTGATCTGGTGGTAATAGGTTTCTTCAAGAAAGCTCTGGTGCGGCAGATCGTCGGTGTCGTGCTTGTGGGGCGGGTAGCTCGACGAGTGACCGGACGGCGTGCGCACTTCCACCACCAGCAGCGAATGGGCGGGTTCGCTGTCAGGCAGGATGTCGCACACATAGCGGGTGTTGGCGCCCTTGCCGCGTACGCTGCGCTTGCATTGCTCGGGGCGGATCAGGCGTGGCACCAGGCCTGCTTCGGTGGAGCCGGGAGCAGCGCAGACGGCGATTTGTACGTCGCTCAACGCGGTGACCTGGGCGTCGGTGCCCGGTGGCAGGTAGGCGGCGTAGGGGGATTTGTCTTCGAAGACCGAGTGGCGGTCACCGAGGTTTTCCCAGTTGAAGCCTTCGCCCTGAATCGTCACCCGGCCGCTGAGCAGCACCAGGCACAGCTCTTTATCACCGGCCGTCACGGGCAGGGTTTCGCCCAGGCTCAGGCGGTAGGCGGCAAACCCTACATATTCCAGGCGCCCTTCTTCCAGGGCGACCATGGTTTGCCCGCGTTTGCTGCTTTTGACCAACAGGCTCATTGTCCAACCCTCTCGCTGAGAAGCGCGCGCAGCGTGTCGTAGCCTTTCTTCGCATAGATGTAGCTCGGCGCCACGGCTGGATCCTGTTCCGCCTCCACCACCAGCCAGCCCTTGTAATGGGCGGCCAGCAGCACGTCCAGCAATGCGGCGAAGTCGATATCACCGTCGCCGGGCACGGTGAAGGTGCCGTTGACGATGCAGTCCGGGAAGCTCCACATCTGGTTGCGCGCCAGTTGCACCACCGGCTTGCGCACGTCCTTGAAGTGCACGTGGCAGATGCGGTCGATGTGTTTGCGCAGCACCTCGATGGGTTCGCCGCCGCCCATGTAGCAGTGGCCCGAGTCGAACAGCAGACCGACTTCCGGGCCGGTGCGGCGCATCAGTTGGTCGATGTCGTCCGGGGATTCGACGTAGGCGCCCATATGGTGGTGGTACGCCAGGCGCACGCCCTGGGACAGGGTGAAGCGCGCCAGTTCGGTGAGTTTGTCGGCGTACTCCTGCCAGGCCTGTTCGCTGTGGAAACGCGGGCGTTCCATCAGGCGTACCGGTGAACCCTGGATCGAGTCGGCGACTTCACCGTACACCAACACGCTGGCGCCGTTTTCGCGCAGCAGTTCCACATGGCTGGCGATGGCTTCAATTTCTTCCGCCACCGAGCGCCGGGCCAGGCGGCTGGAGTACCAGCCGGAGACCAGTGCCAGGTCATAGGGGCGCAAGACATCGCCAACGCCCTTGGCATCCTTGGGGAATTTACCGTTGAGCTCGAAACCTTCGTAGCCGATGTCCTTGCCTTCGCTGAGGGCCGTGCTCAACGGCGTTTCGCGGCCCAGGGCCGGCAGGTCGTCGTTGCTCCAGGAGATCGGGTTGATGCCAATTCGGATAGCGGGCATGGCTGCACCTATTATTGTTTTTTCAGATAACGTGAAATCGGGCTTTCTGTAGGAGCGAGCTTGCTCGCGAAAAACCTGAGGACGCCGCGTTCATCCAGAATGCCAGCGTCATCGTTAACGACCTTCGCGAGCAAGCTCGCTCCTACAGTGGAATCAATTAACCGCGGGCGCTGCGCCAGGCATTGATCAGCTGTTCGAATATGCCTTGGGCTTGTTGAATCAGCCCCTCATCGTCAATCTCCCCCGCCAGCCAGGCACGGCTTGGCTCCTGGAAGATCGTGCGGCCCACGGCGAAACCGCGGCAGGTCTGGCTCTGGCTGGCTTGCTGGAAGCCATCGGCCAGACATTCGGCGGAAGCGTTCAGGCCCAGCAGCACCACGCCCCGGCAGTAGGGATCGCGTTCCTGGATCAGTTCGTCGAGCTTTTTCCAGTCCGCCGCCGACTGCGCCTCGATCTTCCACCACGCCGGGTAGATGCCCAGGTTGTACAGGCGCTTGAGGCTGCGGTAGAGCACGTCGGGATAGATGGACGGATGGTCCTTGGGCGGCACGATTTCCAGCAGCAACTCATGCCCGCTGACCAGGGACGCTTGATACAGGGCCTTGAGTTGAGCTTCCTGTTCCAGGCGCAGCAGCGGCTCGTCGTCGGGGTGGAATTGCACCAGGCACTTGATGATTTGCTCCTGGGGCCAGGCAATCAGGTTGCTGCCCACCGAGCGGCCGTGTTCAAAGGCCAGCGGCCGTGAGTTCTGGACTTCCACCGGACGGGCGATCCACCAGCCGCGACCGCTGGCGGCGTTCAGCGCGTCCTGGCCGAAGCGTTGATCGGCCAGAATCCCGACGTCAGCCTCGACGCCCTGCTCCGCCAGTTTGCTTTCAACCCGTTCGACGGCCTGGATAAACAGTTGCTTGAGGGCGCTGATGCGCGCCGGGTCCTGCCCGCCTTTTTGGGCCAGTTCCACCAACTGCCAGCGGTGGTCGAAGGCAAACACAAACAGCTGCTTCCAGGCTTTGCGCGGCACGCTGACCCGGTGCAGGCGTTGCAGCACCGCGTCCTGGTCCGGGCGGGTTATCGGCACCGGGCTGTTGAACAGGTAATCGAGTTCGGCACGGGTCGGCATCGCCGGTGCGCAGGCATGGCGCGACACCACCAGGCCGCCGCAGGCATTGGCCAGCTGGCAGCAGCGCTCGTCGCTGGCGTCTTCAAGCCAGCCACTGAGGAAGCCGGACATAAAGGCATCACCGGCGCCCAGGACGTTGAGCACTTCCACCCGCACGCCAGGGTAGATGGCGCCGTCTTCGAGGCGGGCCGGGATGTCGCCGTGGATCACCGTGCAGCCCTGCGGGCCAAGCTTGACCACCAGGGTTGCGCAAGTCAGGCCGCGCACGGTACGCAAAGCTGTCAGCAAATCTTCGCTGCCACCGGCAATCAGGAATTCTTCTTCGGTGCCGACGATCAGGTCGAAGCGCGGGAGGATCTTCTGCACGTGCTGGCTGACATTCTGGTCGGCCACAAACCGGGTTTCACCGTCGGCCTTGCCGGCCAGGCCCCAGAGTACCGGGCGGTAGTCGATGTCGAGCACGCGTTTGACGTTGTGCTGCTCGGCGTAGTCCAGGGCCTGGATGCTGGCCTTGTACACGCCGTCGGTGGAGAAGTGAGTGCCGGTGATCAGCAGCGCCTTGCTGGAAGCAATGAAGGCTTCGCTGATGTCTTCGGCGCGCAGGGCCATGTCGGCGCAGTTCTCGCGGTAGAACACCAGGGGAAAGGTTTCGCGATCCTTGAGACCCAGCAGCACCAGGGCGGTGAGGCGTTCCGGGTCGACCTTGATGCCGCTGACATCGCAGCCTTCACGGGCCAGGGACTCCAGCAGGAAACGCCCCATATGGTCGTCCCCCACCCGGCTCAACATCGCCGACTTGAGCCCCAGCCGCGCGGTGCCGAACGCGATGTTGGCGGAGGAACCGCCGAGGTACTTGGCGAAGCTTGAGACATCCTCCAGCCGTGCACCCACTTGTTGTGCGTAAAGGTCGACGCCCAGGCGTCCCAGGCAAATCAGATCCAATTGACGCCCACTGGCAAAACGAGTCTGGCCCATGCTGGCTCCTGTTATTTTTATCAGCCTGCGTGTGCCGTCGTGGTGGCGGCATACGCTCTTGGTGCAAGCAGACTAGAACGTCTGGCGGCGCCAATCAATATTTATTCTATAAATATTTTTCGTGGAATATATTTTCCAATAAGCCATCATCGGCGTGTTCCAGCCACGGTGCATCGTTTCAGCTGCACCGTGGGGCGGGATGCCGAGGTATTTTTTTGCGCCTACCCTGTAGACTTGCGCACATCGACTTATTGTCAGGGGCGACTGAACGCGCCCTATAAGAACAAGCCAGAAGGATTCCCTATGTCCCAGAGCGCCCCGGAAGACGCACTCGCCAGCCCGCCGCTGAACGCCGAGCGGCTGTTGCAGCTGATCACCGATGAATACGAGAGCCTGCCGCGCCAGCTCAAGCGCATCGCCAGCTACATGAGCCAGCAGAGCGACCGGATCATGGTCGACCGCATCAGCGACATCGCCCGTGAATGCGAAGTGCACCCGTCGGCCATCGTGCGGTTTTCCCAGCGTTTCGGGTTCAGTGGTTTCAGTGAGATGCAGGCGTTGTTCCGCGAGGCCTACACCCACAAGACCACGCCGGTGCAGAACTACCAGCAACGCATCCGCAGCATGATCGCCAACAAGTCGCAGAAAGCCAGCGGCGGCGACCTGGCGCGTGAGTGCGTGAATGCCACCCTGTCGGGGATCGAGCGCCTGGGGCTGGAGCTGGATGACGCGGCCTTTGAAAAGGCCGTGGACCTGGTGGTGAATGCCGACAATATCTACGTGGTGGGCGTGCGCCGTTCGTTCGCCGTGGCGGATTACCTGGTGTACAACCTGCAGCACACCAACAAGCGGATTCATTTGGTGTCGGGGTTGGGCGGCAGTTATCGCGAGCAGATGCGCAGCGTACGGGCGAATGACCTGGTGATTGCCATCAGCTTTACGCCCTACGGCAAGGAAACCCAGCACTGCCTGCGGATTGCCCAGCACCATCAGGCCAAGACGCTGATTATTACGGACAGCAACCTGTCGCCCCTGGCCAAGCGGGCGAGTACGGTGTTGCTGGTGAATGAAGGCTCGTCGTTTGCGTTCAGGTCACTGAGTGCGACGCTGTGCCTGTGCCAGGCGTTGTTTATTGCCGTGGCATATCGGCTGGAATTGAAGGTCGATGAGATTCATGAGCAGGTGGGGTTCGACGACTGACGATCGTTCCCACGCTCCGCGTGGGAATGCAGCCCCGGACGCTCCGCGTCCAAAGCGTGACGCAGAGCGTCACAAGAGGCGTTCCCACGCAGAGCGTGGGAACGATCGTAAGGCTTAACGCAGTGCCCGGCGCAGCACCTTGCCCACCGTCGTCTTGGGCAACTCCTGCGTACGAAACTCCACAAACCGCGGCACCTTGTACCCCGTCAGATACTCCCGGCAATGCGCCAGAATCTGTTCCTGGGTCAAGCTTTGGTCCTTGCGCACCACGATGATTTTCACCCGTTCGCCGGTCACGCCATCCTCCACCCCAATCGCCGCCACTTCCGCCACGCCGGGATGCAACGCCACCACGTCTTCGATTTCGTTGGGGTACACGTTAAACCCGGACACCAGGATCAGGTCTTTCTTGCGGTCCACCAGGCGGATGAAGCCCTGCTCATTCATCACCCCGATATCCCCGGTGGACAGCCACCCTTCGGCATCCAGCACCTCGGCGGTTTCCGCCGGGCGCTTCCAGTAACCCTGCATCACCTGCGGCCCGCGCACTTGCAGTTCGCCAGGCTCACCCAGCTCCGCCAGTTCACCGTCCTCACGAACAAACCGCACCCAGGTCGAGGGCAGCGGTACGCCGATGCTGCCGGTGAATTCCATCTCGCGCATGCGTGAGATGTCGATGGGGCTGATGCTCACCACCGGCGAGCACTCGGTGAGGCCGTAGCCTTCGATGATCGGCAAGCCGGTGACTTCCTTCCAGCGCTTGGCCACGGCGGTGTGGGTGGCCATGCCGCCGGCAATCACCATGCGCAGGTCGGAAAAGTCCCGGGCGCAGAACTCTTTGTTTTCCAGCAGGCCATTGAACAGCGTGTTCACCCCGGCAATCCCGTTGAAACGCTCCTTGCGCAGGATCATCTGCACCCGTTTCACGTCCCGTGGGTTGGCGATCAGGATGTTGCGCCCGCCCAGGCACATGAACATCAGGCAGTTCACCGTCAGGGAAAAGATGTGGTACAGCGGCAGCAGCGTGACGTTGGTTTCCTGTTGGTTCTGGTCCAGTTGATCACCCACCCACGCCTTGGCCTGCAACAGGTTGGCGATGATGTTGCGATGGCTGAGCATCACGCCCTTGGCGTCGCCGGTGGTGCCGCCGGTGTATTGCAGGAAGGCCAGGTCTTCGCGGTTCATCGGCACGGCCAAATGGGTCTGGCCGCGCCCCTGTTTCAATACCTGGTTGAAGCGTACGGCGCCCGGCAGATTGAAGCGCGGGACCTGCTTTTGCACGCTGCGCAGGATGAAGTTCATCGCCGCGCCCTTGAAGGTGCCGAGCAGATCGCCGATGGCGGCAATCACCACGCGTTTGACGGTGCTGGCGGCCACCACCTTCTCCAGGGTGTGGGCGAAGTTTTCGAAGATAACGAGGGTCTCCGCTCCGCTGTCCTTGAGCAAATGCTGCAGCTCCCGGGCGGTGTACAGCGGGTTGACGTTGACCACCACGGCGCCCGCGAGGATCGTGCCCAGCAGGCAGATCGGGTACTGCAAGCAGTTGGGCATCATCAGCGCCACACGGTCGCCCTTCTTCACGCCCTGGGCTTGCAGCCACGCGGCAAAGGCGATGCCCTGCACTTCCCAGTCGGCGTAGGTCATCTCGGTGCCGATGCTGACGTAGGCGACGCGTTCACTGAATTTGTGCAGGTGCTCCAGGAACACCTCGCGCAACGACGGGTAGTCCTCGATGCCGGCGTCGATGTCTGCCGGTACGCCGGGCAGGTAAGCGTTCAACCAGAGGCGTTCGGTCTGTTCCAGGCTTACAGCGTTCATGGCAGTCTCCTTGTTGTTTTTATGGTGGGAACTACTTTTCGACGATAGCGGTAATGCCCAGCCCGCCCGCGGCGCAGATCGAAATCAAGCCTCGGCCGCCGCCCCTCTGGTGAATAGCCTTGGCCAGTGCTGCGAGCTGCCGGCCACCGGTGGCAGCGAACGGGTGACCGCAGCCGAGGGAGCCGCCGTTGACGTTCATTTTGGCGCGGTCGATGCTGCCCAGCGGCGCGTCGAGGCCCAGGCGGTCGCGGCAATAGTCCGGGTCTTCCCAGGCCTTGAGGGTGCACAGCACCTGGGCGGCGAAGGCTTCGTGGATCTCGAACAGGTCGAAGTCGGCAAACGTCAGGCCTTCACGCTTAAGCATGCGTGGCACGGCGTAGGCCGGGGCCATCAGCAGGCCTTCGGTGCCGTCGACGAAATTCACCGCTGCGGTTTCGCCGGTTCGCAAATAAGCCAACACCGGCAAGCCACGTTCGGCGGCCCATTCCTCGCTGGCCAGCAGCACCACTGAGGCGCCATCGGTCAGGGGCGTGGAGTTGCCGGCGGTGAGCGTGCCGTTCTGGCGGTCGTAGGCCGGGGACAGGCCGGCGAGTTTTTCCAGGCTGGCGTCGGCCCGCAGGTTGTTGTCCCGGGCCAGGCCGCGATACGGGCTGATCAAATCATCGAAGAAACCCTGCTTGTAGGCCGCGTCCAACCGTTGGTGACTGGTGAGGGTCAGTTCGTCCTGGGCCAGGCGCTTGATCTGCCAACGCTTGGCCATTTCTTCGCAGTGCTCGCCCATGGACAGGCCAGTGCGCGGTTCGCCGTTGCGCGGCAGCAGCGGCTTGAAGAACATCGACGGGCGCACACTCATCAGTGCCTTCAACTTGGCGCCGGTACCCTTGGCGCGGTTGGCTGAAAGCAAGGTGCGGCGCAGGGACTCGTTGATGCCGATCGGCGCGTCGGAGGTGGTGTCGGAACCGCCGGCAATGCCCACTTCGATCTGCCCGAGGGCGATCTTGTTCGCCACCAGCAACGCCGCTTCCAGGCCCGTGCCGCAGGCTTGTTGCAGGTCGTAGGCCGGGGTTTCGGGAGAGAGCGTGGTGGACAGCAGGCTTTCCCGGGCCAGGTTGAAATCCCGGGAATGCTTGATCACCGCACCGGCAGCAAACTCGCCCAGGCGCAGGCCGTGAAGGTTGTAGCGGTCCACCAGGCCTTGCAGGGCGGCGACCAGCAAATCCTGGTTGCTGTCATGGGCATACACCGTATTGGAACGGGCGAACGGAATGCGGTTGCCGCCGAGAATCGCCACGCGGCGGGTCGGGGCCGGGTTGAAGCTGTAGTCACTCATCGAGGGTTCTCATTCCAGATAAACAGCCCACGCATATGGGATTTGTCACCGGCGACATTGCGCACTTCAAACTCACGACGTGGGCCGGTTGGCGGGACGTTCCACAAGGCGACCTGGCCGGGCAGGAAGATCGGCAACTTGAAATCGCAGTGGGCTTCGGCCTGCGCCAGTCCACCCGGCGGTTGCTGCGCGGCCAATGCGCGGCCCAGCGTCCACATGCCGTGGGCGATGGCCCGGCGAAAGCCGAAGAGTTTGGCGCCAATCACCGAGGTGTGAATCGGATTGAAATCCCCCGAGACCTTGGCGAAACGCCGCCCGAGGTCGGCCGGCAGCACCCAGCGTTGGGTACGCAGCAAACCTTCTTCCTGCAACGGCAGCACGTCGTCCCACGGTTCGCCGACCGGGGTTTTAATGTCACGCCGCAGGTACAGGCTGTCGCTCTCCCACACCAGGGTGCCCGCACTGTAGGCACGGGTGGCGATGCTCAAGGCCTGGCCCTTGGGATGGGCGACCCAGCGCTCGCAATACACCTCCAGCCGCAGGGCCTGGCCCTCCTCCAGCCGTTGATGCTGACGGATGCGATTGGCCAAATGCACCATGCCGCTGGCCGGGTACGGGAAGCTCGGCCGGGTCAGCAGCATCAGGTGCAGCGGGAACGCCAGCACATGGGGATAGGACAGCGGCACGCCTTGCTCGCGGCGGAAACCACAGGCCCGACCGTAGGCCGCGATCCCCTGGGCAGACAGCTCAACGGCCGAACGCACCAGGCGTTCTGTCGGCAACGTCGGCGTACCTTCCACTTTGGGTTTGCGCAAGGCCAAGACACCGTCCAGCAACAGCCGCGAACGTGAGGGCGGTGGGTCAATAATGTGCGTCACGTAATCCATCGTCAGGCTCCCAACAGGCTTTGGCCGCAGACCCGCACCACCTGGCCATTGACCCCGCCGGAAGCTGGATGCGCCAGCCAGGCGATGGTTTCCGCGACGTCGATGGGTTGCCCGCCCTGGGACATGGAATTCATCCGTCGCCCTGCTTCGCGAATCATCAGTGGGATCTTCGCGGTCATCTGGGTTTCGATAAAACCGGGAGCCACAGCATTCACCGTCACCTGCTGCGCCGCCGCCTGGGGTGCCAGACCTTGCACCAGGCCGATTACACCGGCCTTGGACGTGGCGTAGTTGCTTTGCCCGAGGTTGCCGGCAATGCCGGAAATCGACGAGACACACACGATCCGCCCACCCGGGTTCAGGCCTTGGCTTTCCAGCAATGCGGTGCTCAGGTGCAGCGGCGCTTCCAGGTTGACCGCCAGTACGCTGCGCCACGCGGCTTCGGTCATCTTGGCAATGGTCTTGTCGCGGGTGATCCCGGCGTTGTGCACCACCACGTCGAATGCGCCGTGTTGGCTGATATGGGCTTGCAGCTGCTGCGCGGCGTCGGTGGCGGTGATGTCCAGCGCCAGTGCGCTGCCACCGACACTGCTGGCCGCCTGTTCCAGGGATTCCTGGGCCTGGGGCACATCCACGCAGACCACCTGCGCGCCGTCACGGGCCAGCACCTGAGCGATTGCCAGGCCGATGCCACGGGACGCGCCGGTGACCAGGGCACGGCGGCCGCCGAGAGGTTTGTCCCAGTTGATGTCGGTTTGGCTGTCGACTGGTTTTTCCAGACGCACCACCTGCCCCGAGACATAGGCCGAGCGCCGCGACAGGAAGAACCGCAGGCTGCTTTCCAGCGCACCTTCGGCACCGGGCGCGACGTAGATCAACTGCACGGTGATTGCCCGGCGCAGCTCCTTGGCCAATGAGCGCACCAGGCCTTCGAGGGCACGCTGAGCAATGGCCTGCGGCAAGTCCTTGCACAGCTCCGGCGCAGTGCCGAGCACCACCACCCGGGCGTGTTGGCCCAGGCGCTTGGCGTTGGCGTGAAAAAATTCGTAGAGCTCGTCCAGTTGCTTGAGGTCGGCGATGGTGCTGGCGTCGAACACCGCGCCCTGGACTTTGACCGTAGAGGGCGCCTTGAGGGTCGCGGCGGTGGCGGGCACCGTGTCGGTGGCACTGAAGATGCGCTGGATCTCAGCAGCCAGGCGCCCTGCCCCGGCGACGATCACTGGGTTGGCCAGACCTTGTTGGCCGCTGCGATGACGTTGCAGCGCCAGGGGTTGCGGCAGCCCGGCAGTCTGCGCCAGCCAGCGGCCCCAAGGGGAATTGACGAACGAGAGGTAGCTGTCACTCATGGATAAATTCACTCACAACACTGTCTTTCCATGGAAACCCGATCCCTGTGGGAGCTGCCTTGCCTGCGATTGCGGTGTGTCAGCCAACACATCTGGCCCTGAACCAACGCTATCGCAGGCAAGCCAGCTCTCACATTGACCGTGTTCCCCCAGTTCCAATCAGTTGACCGGCGCGTTTTCGCTTTGGTTGGCGCGGCGCCTGGCGGTCGGTTTGGCGGCCTGTTCCAGCGCCTGTTGGCGCTGTTGCAAGGCTTCCAGCAAGCCGAAGTCCTGCGGGAAGTCGTCCACCTGGATCGCGTGATCGCCGTATTCCACATAACGCGCCAGCAAGCTGTCTTCGTCGTCGCTGATCAGGTCCAGCGCCCGTGCCTTGACCCGCCACGGGGTAAACGCAGTACCGGAAATCGGCATCGGTTCGATCAGGCCTTGCTTGATCGCACCCTTGAGCCGCGCCTCGATCAGTTCCACTTGTGGCAACAGACGGAAGCCCAGTTCGCCATATGCAAGCTTGTCGATTTCAGGCCGCGGGATATAGGAATTGCCCAGCAAGCGGTCACGGCTTTCCCCCGGTACCTGCACCAGGTCCGCCACTTGCGCCAGCAGGCGATCCGATGGTTTGCGCAGGGGAATGCCAAACGGGAAGGTCAAGCCACGCATCACCGCCGCCGCTGCTTTCGACGGATAGTTGTCGAGCACTTCAGCCAGGGCTTCATGGGCCCGCAGCAAGGCGTCCTGAGCCGCCCAATGCACCAGCGGCAGATCTGCCTGGGGCCGGCCATCATCTTCAAAGCGCTTGAGCACGCAGGACAGGATGTACAGCTGGGACAGAATGTCTCCCAACCGCCCGGTGATACTTTCCTTGCGCTTGAGGGCACCGCCCAGCACGCCCATGGAAATGTCCGAGATCAACGCCAGCACCACCGACAGCCGATTGGCCTGGCGGTAGTAGGACGCCAGCGCCGGATCAGTCTTGCCCGGCACCGAAATCAAGCGCCCGCCCGTCAGCGAATGCACTGCGGCACGTACGGTATTGGCCAGCACAAAACTCAGATGGCCGAACATCGCGCTGTCGAAATCCACCAGGGCCTTGCGCCGGTCGGTGTTGCGCG
The DNA here is from genome assembly GCF_052682255.1 of Pseudomonas sp. 32A. Taxonomy (NCBI): domain Bacteria; kingdom Pseudomonadati; phylum Pseudomonadota; class Gammaproteobacteria; order Pseudomonadales; family Pseudomonadaceae; genus Pseudomonas; species Pseudomonas sp. 32A. The sequence goes on from NZ_JBQYLY010000001.1 coordinate 6,919,954, forward strand.
CCGCTTCCATCTCGCGGAACACATAGGGATGGCAACGAATCAGGCCCTGGCCGTAGATGATCAGGCAGCGGGTCATGATGTTCGCGCCTTCCACCGTGATGGCGATGGGGCTTTGCTGGTAGGCCCGGGCGAGGAAGTTATTGGGCCCCATGCAGATGCCTTTGCCGGCGACGATGTCCATGCCGTCGTTGACGATGATCCGCGCGCGCTCTGTGACGTGGTATTTGGCGATGGCCGAGATCACCGACGGCTTTTCACCGGCATCCAGTGACGCCACTGAAACCTTGCGCACCGCATCGCAGGCATACAGATGCCCGGCCATGCGTGCCAGGGGCGCTTGTACGCCTTCGAACTTGCCGATCGGCAGGCCGAATTGTTTGCGCATCGCCGCATAAGCGGTGGTGCCGCGCACGGCCACCTTGCCCAGGCCGACGTTGGCCGACGGCAGGGAAATCGCCCGGCCAGCCGCCAGGCATTCCATCAACATGCGCCAGCCGTTGCCGACTTGTTCGCGGCCACCGATCACCCATTCCAGCGGGATAAACACATCCTTACCGGTGGTTGGGCCGTTCTGGAATACCGCGTTGAGTGGCCAGTGACGCCGGCCGCTGTTCACGCCTGGGTGGGAAGTCGGGATCAGCGCACAGGTGATGCCCAGGGAGCCGGGCTGGCCGAGCAAACCGTCCGGGTCTTCGGCGCGGAATGCCAGGCCGAGTACGGTGGCGATTGGGCCGAGGGTGATGTAGCGCTTGTCCCAGGTCACGCGGAAACCCAGCACTTCCTCGCCTTCGTGCAGGCCTTTGCAGACGATGCCCAGGTCTGGAATGGCCCCGGCGTCAGAGCCGGCATACGGGCTGGTCAGGGCGAAGCACGGGATGTCTTCGCCACGGGCCAGGCGTGGCAGGTAATAGTTGCGCTGGGCGTCGGTGCCGTAGTGCAGCAGCAGTTCTGCCGGGCCCAGGGAGTTGGGCACCATCACCGAAATCGCCGCTGCCGAGCAACGGGTCGAGAGCTTCATCACCACTTGCGAATGCGCATAGTGGGAGAAGCCTTTGCCGCCGTACTGCTTGGGAATGATCATGCCGAGGAAGCCGGCATCCTTGGTGTACTGCCAGCCTTCGGGGGACATGTCTTGCCAGACCTGGGTGGTTTCCCAGTCGTTGGACATGTCGCACAGGGTCTCTACTTCGTTGTCGAGGAAAGCCTGTTCTTCAGCGCTGAGACTGGCCGGTGCGGCTTGCAGCAGCCGCTCCCAGCGGGGTTTGCCGCTGAACAGCTCGGCGTCCCACCACACGGTGCCGGATTCGATGGCAGCGCGCTCGGTGTCGGACATCGCCGGCATGATGCTGCGGAAAAGGCCCAGGGCCTTGCTGGTCAACAGCGCGCGGCGCAGGGGTTTGATCGTCAGCAGCAGCGCGGGCAATAGCACCAGCACCGTCACCACACTGGCGCCGAAACCGGCGACCACGTTGAACAGGTAACCGACCGCCAGCCAGACCAGGCCGGCACCCAGCCAGAGGGTGGCAGCGGCTTGTCGATACGCCAGGGCAATCGCTGCTGCGAGTCCCGCCAATAACCAGATAACCATGGGGATACCTCTACTCAATTCAGGGTACGGCCAACGCCCAAGCAGATCGGAATGACCTGTGACGTAAAGCCACACTACAAACTTGAAAAGATAAATTCAAATTTTGTTTTGAAATTTTTATTTAATGCTTGGGCGAAAAAATCAGCGGCTGAATGGATCAGCCGGTCAGGTCAATGGAAAAGGGATCGGAACGGGTCGCGTGGGCGACCCGTCGATGCAATACCGGTGTGAGATTTGCAGAAAGATGCGCTGACTGCAGGCTGACACCGACACACGCCACAACGGTGGATCAGAACTCGTAGGAGATCGCCATACTGACTACGTCCCCATAGGCGTCCGCCTTGCCATCCAGGGTGGCTGCCCCCAGACGATCCTGGTTGTGGGTTTGCAGCTTGGCTTTTTCCACGAATTGGTGGGAGTAGGAACCGTCGATACCCAACCCCGGAATCGCACGAACTTTGTAGCCAAAGCCCAGGGATGTGAAGATCCGGTCACCATCGGGGATGCGTGGGTCACGGGTGGAGTTACGGGTTGGCGTCTGGTCCGTGGCCACACCGGCGCGCACAGTGAGATCGTTGGTGAGTTTATAGTCACCGCCGAGGGAGACCATCCAGGCGTCCTTGTAGTTATAAGGAATCGACACAATCTGGTTGCCGTCAGACTTCAAGGTCAGCGCCTTGAATGACGACCATTGGGTCCACATGACACTGGCACCCAGGCTGAAACGATCACTGAACTGGTGGACCCAGTCGATGGTGGCGTTGGCCGGGACATCAAGTTGTGTGCTGGCGTTGGCACCGTTGAGCTTCAGGTCCAGACCTGGGTAGGCAAGGCCTGGGAGACCGCCCTCGATCAGCGACTGGCTCAAGGGGTCAGCGTAGATATTGTATTTGCCCTCCAGCTTGTTCTTGATCTTGGCGTGGTAGGCAAGGCCCAAGGTATCTTTGTCTGTAGGCTTCCAGGCCAGGCCGCCAAACCAGCCGACGGAGGTATTGTCCACCTTGACGCGAATCAGCGAGTGGCCTACGCCGGAAGGAAACTGAAGTCCGATCGGAGACACGGCCGCCGCGGAATACAGGTCGATGTTCTGGCTGACGAAGCCTTTGGTGTGCTGAACAATTGCACCGCCGCCAATGGAAAACTGATCATTCACCTTGAACGACAGTGCGCCCGTCAGACCAACGGTTTCAATGCGCGTGTCGACGGCAAAATCTCGTCCAATCCAGTCGGAATCCCATGTCGTACGTGCTCCCATGGGAACGACCTGGCTCAGACCAAAGGCGAAGCGATCGCCAATCGGCATCACCGCAAATCCGGTCGGTACCCAAGCGGTGAAGCCGCCCTGCCCGCCTTTGTTGTCATTGGGCGTGCCCGCCAACGTATCCGGGTCTACCAGCTGCGGCGCATTGCCGGCGTAGTCCTTTTCGGTGCCTTTGTATTTGATGTTGATCCGCGCATAGTTGACGGTGAGCTCGGCGACGTTACGATCGATAAACGCCATGGCCGCCGGGTTGTTGAACGCCGCAGATGGATCGTTCTGAAACAGCGAGCCACCCCCGAAGGCACGGCCCCAGCCTTGGGCACCATAGGTCGGAGTCGCGAAGCCGCCGGCCTGGACCGACCCTGCCGCGGCCATGAGCCCGCCCAACAATGCCAGGCCGAGAAACGCTTGAGCCTGTTGTTTCTTATTATTCATGCTCCACTCCTTATTATTTTTTCCATCACGGGCGTTAACCCCGATCGGGCTTACCTCGACAGGTGCCTCTGACGAGGCACCTGTTTATTTCAACGTGTGATCATCACGTCTTGCGCGGAGCGGTACTTATGGCGAAATGACGAATGCTGGGTTCGGCGTTGCAGTCAGCGCGGTGATGGTGCAAGAACCGACGGCCTGTTGTGTTGCAATACTCAGGAGGTTGGAGCCGTTGTTCCAGGTCACGGCGATTGGCACGGCAGCCGACGCACAGCTAGAGACAACCGAGAAGTTCACCGCCACGGTACCGGTGTAGCTTGGGTTGGCACCGGCAGTCACTTGCAGTTTCCATGGCAGGTTCAGCAGTTTTGGAACACCGCACAGAGGGTTGCTGCCATTGACGGTGGCACTGTTGATCTGAGCGTAGGAACCGTCAGCCGCCACTTGGCCGGAAAAAGCAATGTTGCACGTTACGGGCTGCTGCAGCGACGCCGGCGACTTCACCGTAATGCTGCCGGTAGTTGCGAAGGGCGAACCCGCCGGAGCAATGGTATAGGCCGCATTGGCCATCGAAGCTGCGCCGAAGCACAACGCAAACGAACCTACACAAACGAGGGTTTTCAAGCTTTTCATTGTTTTTCCTCACATGTTATGGCGAGTCAATTCGCCAGGGGTAATGGCCATGATCGAGAGGTCACGGTGAATCTGCAGAACTTCCCTTTCCAGCCAAATTTCAATTCAATTACCGCTGCAACACTTAAACGTTACTCAACAACTTTGAAAGTCGGCGGCATCTTGATCGACACCGTTTTAATCGTGCAGTCTTCGCCGATCGGCACATTGGCAGCCTCTAACTTGCCCGTGGCGTTATCCCACGTGCCATCGGCAGTAGAAGGCCCGCATTTACCGCCCAAACCAAAGGCGTGCACATCGACGGCGATCTTCGACATCGAGCCGCTCTTGGTATCTTTAGCCACCAATACCCACGGCAAGTTGATCGCTTCTACCCGGCTGCACTTGAGCCCGCCGTCGAATTCAACTTTGTCGACATTCACCGACGAGCCATCCGCCGCCACTTTGCCGGCGACCTTGATGGTGCAGTCCGCGCTGATCAGCGCGCCCTTGGAAAAGCTGATGGGGCCTTGGGCAGTAAACGCACTGCCGGCGGGTTCGATACGGGCGGCCTGGGCCTGGTGGTAAACGATCAGGCCCAGGGCAGCCAATACAATATGCGTGGTGAACTTGGCAGGGTTTTGCATGGTGTACGTCCTTCCCTTAATTTTATTTTTGTTCGGGTCAAACAACTGTCTTGCAACTAAGCCGTACTCGAAACCGGTAAAGCCTGGGCGATAAAAACCTGCGCGATACACAGATCCCGAGTACGTCCTACGACTGACGGCTTTACGTTAGAAGGGTTTGGTGGTGTTGCTGTACTTCTCCATGTACTTCAAACGTTGTGAAGGTTGAAGATTGGTCAGGGTAATATCCCCGGCATAATGATTAAGAACTCGGTGGTCCATGCGTCGTCGCCACAAGTACGGCACATAAGCCCAGACAATCATGCTGGCATAACCGTATGGCAGTTGCGGCGACTCATCAAAGTGACGCAGGGATTGATAACTTCTGGTTGGATTGGCGTGATGGTCGGAGTGCCGCTGTAGTTGGAACAGAAAGATATTGGTCACAATCCGGTTGCTGTTCCACGAGTGCCGGGGCGAGCAGCGCTCATAACGACCGTTGGGCAACTTTTGGCGTTTCAGGCCGTAGTGTTCGACGTAGTTCACCACTTCCAGCAGCGAGAAACCGTAGATGCCCTGGATGATCAGGAACGGAATCACGGCCGCGCCCAGCCAGGCGATCATCGCGCCCCACAACACCACGCTGTACATCCAGGCGCTGAGTACGCCGTTCTTCCAGTGCCAGGCGGGCAGGCCGAGCTTACGCAGGCGTTCACGTTCCAGGTTCCATGCCGAGCGGGCGCTGAACCAGACCGAGCGTGGCAGGAAAGCCCAGAAGCTCTCCCCCAACCGCGAACTGGCCGGATCTTCCGGAGTGGCGACACGTACGTGGTGGCCACGGTTGTGTTCAGTGTAGAAGTGCCCGTAGAAGGTCGGCGCCAGGGTGATCTTGGCCAGGATGACCTCCACCAGGCGCGGTTTGTGCCCCAGTTCGTGGGCGGTGTTGATGGCGATGCCGGTGGCGGCGCCAGTGGACATCGCCATGCCCAGGTAGGTGAACCAGCTGATTTCACCATGCAGCTGGGTGCGAGCGGTGATGAACGCGGCACACTTGGCCAGCCAGCTCGATGGGTCCAGGGTGGCGGTAGCCTGCAGCAGACCGCCGCTGATGATCCAGTCGATCCCGCCTGCCGCCAGCCAACCGGTGATCACCACCGAGGCGATGACAAACAGCACGCCGGTGTAGACGATCCAGCGGTAGTAGCTTTGGGATTCGAGGTTGCTGACGGCGGATTCCGGCGGATTGCTGACGTCTTCACCCAGCAGGCCGTCGATCAATGGGATCAGGCCGAAGATCACCAGTACGCCCACCCACCACAGTTGTTGCACACCGGTGGTGATGGCGAGGGCGCCTGAGAGCAAAGGGGTCGCCAGGGGCATGATGCCGAGCCACCACAGGTGGCGCTTGGCGTCGGTCCAGACATTCGGGGCAGCCAGGGTCTGATTCATGGCAACCTCCGTGCGAGGCAGGTGGGCAGGGAGCAAAAATCAACACTGGACAGGTACACGGAGCGATGACTGCTCCGAGAATTCAACCATGCGATAAAAGGCGTTTTTTTCATTATTTTATTCGCTCTTAGGCATTTCAAAAATTATTTCAAATTAGACATTGAAATATTTTTTTAAATAAATAGCGCGGAATCGTTAGGTCGTCAACTAAATTCTTGAACCCTTTTGAGCGTGACCAGGCAGTCTCTTTTTCAGCCGATTGGTCAGGTGTCTAGGGCAAGCATTGACGGGGGTCGAACCGCGAGTTCAGTCGCACAATTATTTACTCACCACGGCAAACGACGGATGCAACACCGTGGCGTTTTCCGGTGGCCGGACACGCTTGGCCACCTGCTCGACGACGGCCGCCACACGCTCTGTAGCGGTGATCGGCAACATATGCCCGCGCCCTTCTACTAGCTGCAGCTTCAGGCCCGGCACCCGGCTGGCCAGGGCCTGGCCGTGTTTGCGGAAGTCCAGCACCTTGTCTTGCGCGCCATAGATCAGCCCGATGGGCAAGGTCAGTTGCGGGTAGCGCTTGACCATGTCCGGCAGGAAATCGTTGACCAGGTTGATCTCGGTGGAGGCCGCATAGAAGTTGTCGGGCCGCATGCCCAGCAATCCCCCGCCGCGGGTGGCGAAGTCTTCCGGGGCGGGGTCGGGGGCGAACACGCCCTTGACCACCGAGCCTTTGGTCAGCAGGCCGATGGGCATGGTCAGGGTGTGGGCCATGTAGCGTCGCAACCATCCCGGGCGTATCGCCAACGACATAAACACCAGCGGCAGCAGGCGCTGGGGATGGGTGAGCGGCGCCACCAGGATCAATCCGGACACCGCGTGGGGATGATCCAGCGCCAGGGCCAGGGAAATTGCCCCGCCGAGGGAATGCCCCAGCACCAGCGGTTTATCCAGGTCCAGGGTCTTGATAAAGCTGGCGACTTGCCGGGCCTGGCCAGGCAGGTCGGCGGCCGTCCCAGCACGCCGGGTGGAATAGCCCGAACCCGGACGATCCAGGGTGATCACCCGAAAGTGCTCACGCAACTGGGCAGACAAGGCATACGTCAAGTTGCGACTGCTGCCCATCAGCCCGTGGATCATCACCAGCGGCGGGCCCTTGCCCTCGTCTACATAATGAAAGCGCTCGCCGTTGATCTCCAGAAAGCGCCCGTTGATCGGAACAGCGGCTTCTATACGCCGTGTCATCCGGGCACTGAAGCCCCACAACACTACGCTTAACCCTACAAACACACCCGCAGCGACAACCCACTCGACAGCCATAGCTCGGTCCTCTGCATCCCTGTGTTGCTGGCGGCCCGACCGGTATTGGTCAAGACCTCAGCCATCGTCCGCCCCTGGACCTGACTGCGTGCGTAAAAGCTCTCGTCCGTCGGATAAGTCGCACTTGAGGAACTGGGTCGTAGCCTAGACGAAATTTTCAGGTAGATTATTTAAAATCTTTTTTAAAATAAATAATTCAATTTTTCTTTGCAATGGTGTTCTATCTAAAAAGCCAAAACAAAAACAAGGAGCACATCCGATGTCGAAACCCGTAAGGCGCCACCGGCCCACGAGGGACAGCCTATGAATGCCCATGACACCGTCGACATCGCCATCATCGGTTCCGGATTTGCCGGCCTGTGCATGGCGATCAAACTCAAGGAAGCCGGGTTCAACGACTTCTTTGTCGCCGAGCAGGCCGATGCCCTTGGCGGCACCTGGCGCGATAACCACTACCCCGGCTGCGCCTGCGACGTGCAATCCCATGTCTATTCATTTTCCTTTGCACCCAACCCGGACTGGACGCGGCAATTTGCGCCTCAGGCGGAGATTCGCGCCTACCTGGAACAGTGCGCCCAACGCTTCGAGCTGGCGCCGTTCCTGCGCTTTGGCATGGGGCTGGAGCAGGCGGTGTTTGATGAGGTGCAACAGCGTTGGAGCCTGAGTTTCAGCAATGGCCGCCAGGTCAGCGCGCGGGTGCTGGTATCCGGAATGGGTGGCTTGTCGCGCCCGGCGCTGCCGGACATTCCCGGCCTGGACAGCTTCAAGGGCAAGCGCTTCCACTCCCAGCAGTGGGACCACGAGTATTCGTTGAAGGGCAAACGCGTGGCGGTGATCGGCACCGGCGCCAGTGCCATTCAGTTCGTGCCGCAGATTGCGCCGCAGGTGGCCCACCTGGACCTGTTCCAGCGCACCCCGCCGTGGATCATGCCCAAGCCCGACCGGCCGATTTCACGCGTCGAACGCTGGGCCTTCAAGCATCTACCCTTCACCCAGCGCCTGGTGCGCGGTGCGTACTATTGGGCGCTGGAAGGCCGCGTCGTGGGCTTCGCCCTGCACCCGCGCCTGATGAAAATGGTGCAGAAAATCGCCGTGCGCCACCTGCACAAACAAGTGGCCCGCCCTTCCCTGCGCAAGACCCTGACGCCGGACTACACCATCGGCTGCAAGCGCGTGTTGATCTCCAACGATTACTACCCGGCGCTGTCGCGCAGCAATGTGCAGGTGGTGACCGACAACGTGCTGCGCATCGAGGCCGACGGGGTGATCACCGCCGACGGTATCAAGCACCCGACCGATTGCATCATCTTCGGCACCGGCTTCCAGGCCACCGATCCCCTGCCCCGCAACTGCATCATCGGCCGCCACGGCATCGACCTGATGGACACCTGGCAAGACGGTGCCCACGCGTACCTGGGTACCACAGTGCCGGGCTATCCGAACCTGTTCCTGATCGTCGGCCCCAACACCGGGCTGGGCCATAATTCGATGATTTTGATGATCGAGGCCCAGGTCACTTACATCCTCGATGCCTTGCGCCAAATGCAGCGCCATCGCATCGCCACGGTGGACGTCAAGCCCGTGGTCGAACTCGCCTACAACGCCAGGCTGCAGGACCGACTCAACGGCACCATTTGGACCACCGGCGGCTGCAAGAGCTGGTACCTGGACCCGCGCACCGGCAAGAACACCACGCTGTGGCCCGGCTCTACCTGGCGTTTCAAGCAGGTCACCCGGCATTTCGCCCTCAAGGACTACGTCGCCAATCTAGTGCCGGTGCCGCCCACCCCGCGTCCGGCCGCGAATCCCCACACCACCGCAGAAGGGAGCCTGTCATGAAGTCATTCAACGGCCGCGTGGCGGCCATCACTGGCGCGGCGTCAGGCATGGGCCGCGAGTTGGCCCTGGCGCTGGCGCGTGAAGGCTGCCACCTGGCGCTGGTGGATAAAAACAGCCAGGGCCTGGAGCAGACCGTCGCACTGATCAAGGCCCAGGTGCTTGCGCCGGTGCTGGTGACCTCGCAGGTACTGGACGTTTCCGATCGCCAGGCGGTGGAGGACTGGGCGGCCCGCTGCGCCGCGGAGCATGGCCAGATCAATATGATCTTCAACAACGCCGGCGTCGCGCTGTCCAGCACTGTCGAAGGCGTGGATTACACCGACCTGGAGTGGATCGTCGGGATCAACTTCTGGGGCGTGGTCTACGGGACCAAGGCGTTCCTGCCTTACCTCAAGGCCAGCGGCGAAGGCCATGTGATCAACACCTCCAGCGTGTTCGGCCTGTTCGCCCAGCCGGGCATGGGCGGCTACAACGCCACCAAGTTCGCCGTGCGCGGCTTTACCGAATCCCTGCGCCAGGAACTCGACCTGCAAAAAAGCGGCGTCTCGGCTACCTGCGTGCATCCCGGTGGGATCCGCACCGACATCTGCCGCAGCAGCCGGATCGACGCCAACATGACCGGCTTCCTGATCCACAGCGAACAGCAGGCCCGGGCCGACTTCGAAAAGCTGTTCATCACCGACGCCGACCAGGCCGCCAAAGTGATCCTCAACGGTGTCCGCAAAAACAAACGCCGCGTGCTGATTGGCCGCGACGCCTACTTCCTGGACCTGCTCGCCCGCTGCCTGCCGGCCGCCTATCAAGCGCTGGTGGTGTTCGCCAGCAAACGTATGGCGCCGAAACAACGCAGTGCGCCCTCGCCCGTCCTTGAAACCAACGAAGAGCACCGTCTCTGAACTGGAGTACCGACCATGCTGCCGATTCGCCGCGACCTCCGTTTTGCCCTGCCGGCCGAACGCATCAAGAACTGGCATGAACAAGGCCCGTTCATCACACACTTTTTCAACGCGCTGTCGTTGCTGTTTCCCCAGGGCGAACTGTTCTTCATGGACAGCGTGCGCCACTATCGCCAGCGCATCGAAGACCCGGAACTGAAGAAGGAAATCCAGGGTTTCATCGGCCAGGAAGCCATGCACAGCCGCGAACACGTGGCCTATAACGACCTGCTGCAAGCCGCCGGGCTGCCGGCGCATACCCTGGATCGCCGGCTGAAGATGATCCTCGACGCGCAGAAGAAATACATGCCCGCCTCGTTCAATCTGGCGGTGACCATTGCCCTGGAGCATTACACCGCGATGCTCGCGGAAATCCTCCTCAGCGACCCGTCGCGGTTCGGTGATTCGGTCAAGGGTTATCAGCAGATGTGGTACTGGCATGCCCTGGAAGAAACCGAGCACAAGGCGGTGGCCTTCGATGTGTGGAACAGCGTGATCAAGCCCGGGCCCAAGCGGTATTTACTGCGCACCACAACCATGCTGGCCACCACGGCGCTGTTCTGGCTGACGATTCTTGATTTCCACCTGCGCCTGCTGTTTGCCGACCGGCGTTCAGGCGGGCATTTGAAGGGCTTCTGGCGGATGCTCAAGTTTCTCTACGGACCCAAGGGCGTGTTCCCGCGCATGGCGTTGCCCTGGCTGCAATACTTTAAGCCCGGGTTTCATCCCTGGGACCACGACAACCGTGCGCGCCTGGCGGGCATTGACCAATTGGTGGAAGAGATCGAGCAGACCCATAAAAGTTATGGGCCCGCCTGACTCCGCTTAACGCTGGGTCGGGATACGAATGTCGCCATCCCGACACTGGCTCTTGACGCTGCGCGGGCAGCCGGCGAATGCCAGGTCCTTGGTCAGGCACACCCGCACTTCGGTCAACACTGCGCCCTTGCAGATCACTGCAAGGCCGTGGTTGCCCATGGCCGGGTTGCTCTCGCGAAACAGCGCTTCAATGTCCCGCGCAGCGAGGCCGCTGGGGACATTGAAGGGCTCCAGCTGCTGCGGGATCTTGACCACGCCCAGCGCTGCGTCGGTCTTGTCCAGATAGGCTGATGCCTCAAGCCCGCTGCAGGTGCCGTGCTTGGCCCACTCGTGCTTGAGCAGCTTGGGCGACGGGAACAACGTCTTGCCCCGGGCGTAGTCGGCATCCGACAACCGCGACTGCGGCGCACAGGACGCCGGCCAGCCACCCTTCGCGTATTGCGGCCACAGCCCATGCAGGACAAACCCGTAGCCCTTGCCCGAACACTGCTGGTCGTCCGGGTGCGTCAGGCAGAAGGTCGGCGACCAGGACAACGACAGCACGTAAAAATCAAACTCCCCGGCCTGACCCTGGGCTCGCGGCGCCGCCGTCGCGACACTGGCCAACGCCAGCCAAAGCACAAGCCAGGCTGCTTTCATTTTCATCCGTTCATTCCTTAAAAACAGAAAATTGAAGCACTGCTAGACCGCCAGGTTGGGGTTACGTTGTAGCACCCGGTCCATGACCCGATCGGTCTTCAACGCCTCAATTGCCAGCGCCGGGTGTTTGCTCTCGCCGCGAATATGCGCGTTCATTCCCAGCACGTGATGCCACTGGATATGCGCATGATTGGGCACCTCCAGCGCTTCACTGGTCTCGCCCTCAAGCCGCAACGGCGCCTCATCGAACACCGAGAACGTGATGCGGCCCTTGCTGCCGATCAACTCCACCAAGTCCTCGCGACGGTCGGCAACAAAGTTCCAGCAGCCCATGCCCAACGCGCCCGAAGCGAAGGTCCAGCAGGCGGTGACGGCATCTTCGGCGGCATAACGCCCGGCCTGGCGCGCGGTAAACCCGGCCACATCGACGATATCCCCGACCAGGTACTGGAACAGGTCAAAACCGTGGCTGGCCAGGTCGGCAAAATAGCCGCCGCCGGCAATCAGCGGGTCGGTGCGCCAGTTGGCACTGCTGGCATCGTCTTCAGAGGGCGGCTTGCACAAGGTCCAGGTCAGGTGGCGCAACTCGCCGATGCGCCCGTCCTGCAGCCAGTCCCGCACCTGCTGGAAGCGCGGCAGGGAACGCCGGTAATAAGAGACAAACAGGTGCAGCCCGACCTGTTCGAACGTGCGTTGCATCAGCGCGCTTTGCTCGGCATTCAGCGACATCGGTTTTTCGACGCAGCAATGTTTGCCTGCGGCGGCCACCATCAGGCTGTATTCGAGGTGGCTGTCGGGCGGCGTGGCGACGTAGACCGCGTCCACTTCCGGGTCGTCAATCAGCGCCTGGGCGTCGGTGTAGAACCGGGCAATGCCATGGCGTGCCGCATAATCGCGCACGGCTTCCTCGCGTCGCCCCATCACGGCCACCAGCGCCGAACCTGGCGCTTTGTAGAAGGCGGGTCCACTCTTGAGTTCAGTGACACTGCCACAGCCGATCATGCCCCAGCGTACGGTGTTCATCTGCATCTCCTTCAGGTGAGGTTTTTTCGATGGGGCAGTATCGGTGTTTTCCGGCCCCCTCTCCAGCCTGCCGGAGAAAGACTCAGCATGACAATTGCATTACACTTTTATGACAATCATCCAGCTGCGGGGGCACAGACGATGAAAATAAGGGCCACGGTGATTTGCGAGCACGACGGGCACATCCTGTTTGTGCGTAAAGCCCGATCGAAATGGGCACTGCCTGGCGGCAAGGTCGAGCGCGACGAGCGGCCAGTGGGCGCGGCCGCGCGGGAGCTGGAAGAGGAAACCGGGCTGAACGTGGACGGTTTGCTGTTATTGCAGGAACTGAAGGCCAGCGACACGCTGCACCATGTGTTCGAGGCGTCGGTGGTGAATATCGACGAAGCCCGGCCCCTGAGTGAAATCAAGGAATGCCAGTGGCATCCCTACAGTCGCCTGGATGACCTGGACACCACCCAGGCCACCCAGAAAATCGTCAAATCCTTCCTGCGCCGCCTCTAGTCGGGAACGAACGGCAGCGCACGCTTGTGAGCCGTCTTGAGGTAAGCGTTCTCGACAATCGTCCTCACCCGCTCACTCACCGCCTCGCCCATCAGATAGCGGTCGATCTCGTCATAGCTGCAACCATAGGCCAGCTCATCCAGCTTTCCCGGGGCCAGCTCTTCCAGGTCGGCGGTCGGCGCTTTTGTCACCAAGTGCCGTGGCCCGCCGAGGGCGCCGGCCAGCAGGCGCACCTGGGTCTTGGTCAACCCGGACAGCGGTGCCAGGTCGCAGGCGCCGTCACCGAACTTGGTGAAAAACCCCATCAACGCCTCTGCGCCGTGGTCGGTGCCCACCACCAGGCCATCGTGCAAATTCGCTACGGCGTACTGCGCCATCATCCGCGCCCGGGCCTTGACGTTGCCCTTGATAAAGTCGATACGTTCAGCACTGGCCTGCCCGGCAGACAGGCTGCCCATCAGCCCGTCGACGCAGGCGGCAATGTTCAGCGTCTCGATCTGGTCCGGCGCGATAAAGTCCAGGGAGGCCTGGGCGTCGCGTTCGTCCGCCTGGGTTTTATAGGGCAGGCGCATCGCGATGAAGCGCGCCTCGTAATCCTCATTGCGCAGTTGCTCCGCCGCCAGTTGGCACAGGCGCCCGGCGGTGAGAGAGTCGACGCCGCCGCTGATGCCCAGCACCAACGCGTGGCAGCCGGACTGGCGCAACGTGCCCTTGATGAAGTCGATGCGCCGTTGCAGCTCAGCGCCCTCGCCACCCTTGCCGAGCAGCCGGTTGATATTCAGTGCGTGTGCGATACGTGCCTGAGTGTCCATGTCACACCCCCAATTGTGGATTGACGTTGCTGACGTTGAACACCTGCGCCGCGTACTGCAGGAACGAGGCGTCTTCGCAGACATTCTTGATCGGGTCATCGGAGAATTTCACCACCGGCTCGCCATGCACCCGCACCAGTTTCATCACGATGCTCAGCGGTTCTACGCCGTCCACATCGCAGGCCAGGCTGGTGCCCATGCCAAAGCCGAATTTGGCCTTGCCCCGCACGTGCCGCAGGATCGGCAGGCATTTTTCGAAGTTCAGGCCGTCGGAGAACATCAGGTCCTTGGTCATCGGGTCGATGCCCAGCGCCTTGTAGCGGGCCAGCACCTTGTCGGCCCACACGATGGGGTCACCGGAGTCCTGGCGCAAACCGTCGTACAGCTTGGCGAAGTACAGGTCGAAATCCTTGAGGAAAAAGTCGGTGCTGATGCAGTCAGTGAGGGCGATGCCCAACCGGCCACGGTATTCGCGCACCCAGTTTTCCAGCGCGGCATTCTGGCTTTCCCGCAGCCGGCCCAGTTGTTGGTGCACCATCAGCCATTGGTGGGCCATGGTGCCGATCAGCGGCAAGTCGAATTCGTAGGCCAGGTGCGCGTTGCTGGTGCCGATGAACTGGCCGGGAAAGTCACGGCGCATGATGTCCACCACTTCGCGCTGAGCCTTGAACGACAGCCGGCGACGGGTGGAAAAGTCCGAGACGCGCAGGTCCGCCAACTCGTCGCGGGTGAGGTTTTTCTCCAGCCAGTCGAACTTCTGGTAGAGCTTGCGGGTGACGTCTTCGAGGGTCACGTCGGGGTATTTGTCACGGTTGCGCAGTTCGCTGACCAGGGCCAATACCGGCTGTTCGAACATGATGCAGTGCAGCATCGGGCCAACCACGCGGATGTTCAGTTGGCCGTCGACTTCACTGACGTGGATATAGCGCAGGTTGAAGCGGAACAGGCCCAGGAAACGCTCGAAATCCGGGGTCAGGTATTCACGGCGCTGGTTGAACAGAAAGCGCAGTTCGCCTTCGCGCATGTTGAGGCCGGCGAGTTTTTCCAGCTCCGCCCGCAGCTCGGGAATCAGGTGCCCGAGTTTCTCTTTGGAGCGGACGATGAACTGGTATTCCACATCGACATTCGGGTGCTGGTGCAGCACGGCCTGCATCATGGTGAAGGTGTAGTAGTCGGTGTCCAGCAAGCCCTGGATCACACTGTTTTCGTAGTCGTATGCACTTTCCATGAGGTACTCCTTAACGCGCGGCCATCGCGGCCAGTTCTTCCCGATTGCGGGTAATCACAACACCGACTTGTTGCAGATGGTTGACCGCCTGCACGCCGCCCTCCTCGCTGATACCACGGCACGCCGGCAGGTGCAGGATCACTTCGAAACCCGCCTGCAGCAATTGCAAGGCGGTGATCTTGACGCAGTAGTCCAGCGCCAGGCCGCCGACGATCACGCGCCGGATGCCCTGGGAGTAGAGGTATTCGATGACGCCGGTGGAGAGTTTGTCGTGGAGGTCGTGGTAGCAGGCGCCGTAGGGGTGCAGGTCGGGCTCGACGCCTTTCCAGATGAAGTAGTCGTAGTCATAGGGCGTGGGCAGTTCGTCCAGCAAGGTGAAGCCCTCGGTGCCCGGTACACAGTGGGCGACCCAGGTGACATCGGCATGCACCAGCCCGGTGGGTTGCAGCATTTCGCTGTGTTGCTGCACGACCCAGGGTGCGTGTGGGGTGTGGGCGTCCTTGCTGCCAACACGGCGCCCGGCGAGGCTGGCCATGTAATTGAGTTCGGCGCCGATCTCGTCACCGCCGGCGACCGGCAATTCATTCGGGCACAGCGGCGTGAAGCTCTTCTGGGCGTCGACGTCGAATGAGGCAATAGCGTTTTTAGAGACGGTCATGGTCGTGTTCTCCTGTGGCCTGGACACAAAAGTACACGTCATGTACTTTCATAGCAAGAAACATTTATCTACCTATGCTGGATCGAGTACACGACATCGCCGTTTGATCCGTTAGACTGTGCCCCACCGCTGCCAACAGGACCCGACATGCCAGACCACGCCCCAACCCTTAGCGCTTACCTGCACACCGTGGACTTGTGCGTGCTGTTCTATTGCCGTGCCTCCGGGGAGTTGAAGATCCTGCTCAACCAGCGCGAAGCCGAGCCCTTCGCCGGGCACTGGGCGTTACCGGGGGTGGTAGTGAATGGCGGCGTGCAAGATCTGAGCCTTCAGGATGCCGTGGAACGGTTGCGGGCCAGTGACAAGGTCGGCCTGGCGCTGGCCTGGTACGAGCAAGTGGGGACGGTGGGTGATGCGTTTCGCGATCCGCGCTGCTGGTCGTCGTCGACCTATTACCTGGCGATTGTGGCTGACGAGGTGACGCTGGCCGGGCATCAGCGCTGGTTCTCGCTGGATGCGGTGGCCGCTGGCGCGGTCAAGTTGCCGTTCGATCACAACGGGATTGTGGCGGCGGTGCAGGAAAGGCTGTTTTCCAAGTCGCTGTACAGCAGCTTGCCGTTGATGTTTTTGGGCAATGAGTTCAGTGCACCGGAGGCGACGACGATCTTTTCGCTGGTGCTGGCGCGGCCGGTGCTGAAGACCAGTATTCGCCAGCGGTTGCTGAAGCTGACTGAGGCCGGCTTTTTGCGGGAGACGGGGCGCAAGAAGCATGGCGAGGGCGGACGGCCGCAGGCGACAGTGGAGAACCTGAAGCCTGGGGCGGTGTACTTCTTTGATCGCAGCTTTGCCGAATAAGACCAAGCCCCCTTCCCAGAGCAATGAAGATCAAACTGTGGGAGCGGGCTTGCTCGCGAATGCGGTGTATCAGTCCGCATATCCGGCGACTGACACTCCGCATTCGCGAGCAAGCCCGCTCCCAACTTTTTTGATCTGCGGTGGTTCGAGGAGCTGCGTCCCGCTCAATTCATCCAGTTGCCGCCGTCGACGTTGTAGGTCTGGGCAACCACGTAGTCGGCCTCTTTGGACGCGAGGAAAATCGCCATCCCGGTCAAATCCTCCGCCGTGCCCATCCGCCCAAACGGCACCTCGGCCCCCACGCGCTTTTTCTTCTCGCCCAGCGGCAGCCCTTCGTGTTTGGCAAACATCGCGTCTACCCCGTCCCAATGCTCACCGTCCACCACGCCCGGTGCGATGGCGTTCACATTGATCCCTTGCTTGATCAAGTTCAGGCCCGCCGACTGCGTGAGGCTGATCACCGCCGCCTTGGTCGCGCAGTACACCGCCACCAGCGCTTCACCCCGGCGCCCGGCCTGGCTGGCCATGTTGATGATCTTGCCGCCATGCCCCTGTTTGATCATCTGCCTGGCAGCCGCCTGTAAGGTAAACAGCGTACCGGCGACGTTGATCGAGAACAGCCGGTCGAAGCTGTCGCGGGTGATGTCGGTGATGGGGGCCAGGTCGAACAAGGCGGCGTTGTTGATCAGGATGTCGAGCTTGCCGGCCTGCGCCACCACGGCGGCAATCGCGGCGTCGATGGACGCCTGGTCGGTGACGTCCATCGCCACCGCGTAGGCCTTCGGGCCCAGCTCCGTGGCGGTAGCCCGGGCCCGTTCCAGGTTGATATCGGCAATGGCGACGGTGGCGCCTTCGTTGATGTAGGCCTGGGCAAACGCCCGGCCAATGCCTCGGGCGCTGCCGGTGACCAGCGCGCTTTTACCTTCCAGTCGTTTCATGAATGCAGTGTCCCTGAGGTGGTTATTTCGGGTAGCCGGCGCGTTTCATTTCGCGCTCGGTGGTGGACTGCGCCTCGGCGAGTGCCTTGTCGACCGTCATGCCGCCGGTGAGGGCCGCCGAAAACAGCTTGCCCACCGAGGTGCCGATGGCCTGGAACTCGGGGATCGTCACGTATTGGATGCCCACGTACGGCACGGGTTTGGCCGACGGGTGTGCCGGGTCGGCGTGTTGCATCATCTGCAAGGTCACCTTGGCAAAAGGCGCGGCGGCCAGGTAGGCCGCGTTGTAGGTGGACTGGCGCGTGCCCGGCGGGACGTTGGTGATGCCCTCCTTGTCCGCCACCAGCTGGATGTATTCCTTGGAAGTGGCCCAGGTGATAAAGGCTTTGGCGGCGTCCTTGTGCTTGGAGGTGGCCGGGATCGCCAGGGACCAGGCGTACAGCCACGACGAACCCTTGTCGGTGACCTCGGTCGGCGCGGCAGCAAAGCCCACGCTGTCGGCGACTTTGCTTTGGGTTTTGTCGGTGGTGAAGGAGCCGGCGACGCTGGCGTCGACCCAGATCGCGCATTTACCGCTGTTGAACAGCGCCAGGGTTTCGTTGAAACCGTTGCTGGAAACCCCCGGCGGGCCGTAGTTTTTCAGGGTATTGACGTAGAAGTTTGCCGCCGCGGTCCATTCCGGGCTCGTCAGCTCGGGTTTCCATTGCTCGTCAAACCAGCGCGCACCAAAGGCGTTGGCCATGGTGCTCAGAAGCGCGACGTTTTCACCCCAACCGGCCTTGCCCCGCAGGCACATGCCGTATTGGTCCTTGGCGGGCTGGTGTAGCTTGGCGGCGAACTCGCCCAGTTGGGTCCAGGTTGGATGTTCCGGCATCGTCAGGCCGGCCTGCTTGAACAGGTCGGTGCGGTAATAAGTGACGGTGCTTTCGCCATAGAACGGCAAGGCGTAGAGGGTGTCGTTCACCGACAGGCCCTGGCGCACGGCGGGGAAGATGTCTTCCACGCCGTAATCGGCAGGCAGCGGCGTGATCGGTTCCAGCCAGTGCTTGGCGCCCCACAGCGGGGTTTCATAGGTGCCGATGGTCAGCACGTCGAATTGGCCGCCCTGGGTCGCGATGTCGGTGGTGAGGCGTTGGCGCAGCACATTTTCTTCGAGCACCACCCAGTTGAGCTTCACCTCGGGGTGCTGCTGTTCGAACACCTTGGACAGGCGTTGCATGCGGATCATGTCACTGTTGTTGACCGTGGCGATGGTCACGGTTTCGGCAGCATGGGCGGCCATCGCGAGTGTGAGGCCGGAGAGCAGGAACAGCGCTTTCGGAATCTTGAACATGGCGGTTTCCACTTATTGTTTTTGTTGTTGACGGCCCGATTACAGCAGCTTGCCCAAGGCCGGACAAACGACTGGCGGATGCCCGGCTGATACTTTTTTAACCGCATCGCCAAGATCAAAAAAGTATCAGTGGCGGGCAAAACCCGGGGTAGCGGCTACTTGGACAAAGGGCGTATTTTGGTGCCATTCCAAAAAGCCCAGAAGGGCCATGCCCATGCCTGCAAGCCGATCCGCCCTTTTCGAGCAGCGCCCCGCCGAGCTGGAAGTGATTCTGGCCGAGCCCGAGCATGGCTTTCGCTGGTACGAACATGACTATCCGTTCGAGCTTGCCCGCTGGAACCATCACCCCGAATTCGAAATCCACCTGATCCGCCACGGCAGCGGCAAGCTGGTGGCGGGCGACTACATCGGTGCATTTGGCGCCGGCCATGTGGCGCTGATCGGCCCCGACCTGCCCCACGACTGGATCGGCGACCTGGCCCCGGGCGAATACCTGACGGGGCGCGATGTGGTGTTGCAATTCGACGGTGCCGCGCTGCTGGCCCTGCGCACCACGCTGCCTGAGCTGGGCGACCTGCAAGGCCTGTTTGACCGGGCCCGGCGCGGCCTGGAGTTCACCGGCGAGACGGCACTGAAGGCCGCGCAACTGCTGGAATCCATCGGCCCTGCCCAGGGGCTGGCGCGCCTGATTCTGTTCATCCAACTGCTGCACACCTTGATGCAGGCGCCGTCGGGGGAAGCCCATTGCCTGGCCAGTGCCTGCTACACGCCAAGCCTGGACGCCCGCAGTTCGGAGCGCATTCACAAGGCTTTCGACTACCTGATGACGGAATTGACCGGCGACCTGCGGTTGTCGGTGATCGCCCAACGGCTGGACATGAGCGAGCCAGGCTTCTCGCGGTTCTTCAAGCGCGTCACCGGCCACGGTTTTATCGACCTGATGCGCAAGTTCCGGGTGCAGCGCGCCTGCCGACTGTTGCTGCAAAGCGAAATGTCAGTGGCCGATATCTGCTTTGAAGTGGGCTACGCCAACCTCTCCAACTTCAACCGGCACTTTCGCATCGAGATGAACCAGACGCCCAGCGAGTATCGCAGGGAAACCGCGATGTACCTGTTCAACCGCAACGGTGATCAGGCGCTGCCATTTACCAAGGCACATTGAGCCAGGCGTGCCACTTCCAGCTCCCTATCGGCGCGGTGTCGCTGGTCATCCTCCAGAAACCACGCCGCCGACAAACCGGCGTGCGCCACCACCCATTGCAACAGGCGCCGGCGCTCCAGGCCCGCGGCCCCGGCGATGATCTCGACCTGGCGTGCAAATCGCGCCGGATCGGTGCAAGTGGGCAAATCCGGATTGCAGATCAAATTCGCGTAGTCATAGCCACGCTCGCCGGCCACCCGCTTGGGATCAATCGCCAGCCAGCCCCGGGTGCCGAAATCGAGGACGTTGTCGTGGTGCACATCACCGTGCAGCACCACAGTTTCCTGAGGTGAAGCCAGCAGGCTGCGGGCCGTGGCGGCACACTCGCGTATCCGCCCGCCTTTACCCTCGGCAGCAAGCCACAGGGAGCGGAACCAGTGCTCCAATGAGTGCAAGCCCGCCGGTGGCGACGGGCGCGGGGCATGCAACAACGCCACGGTGGCGCAGGCAATGCGGCTGGCTTCATCGTCCTGGCCATTGAGGGCCATGTGCATCAGCGAACCCGGACCGGTTGCGCGCTCCATCAGCACCGCATCGCCGTCATGCAAAAACACGCGGGCGGCGCCCTCGCCGGCCCACCAGGTCATCAACTCGCCGCCGAGCTTTTCCTCCGGCTCGCGGGCGATCTTGAGCATCGCCGGCTGTCCGTCCCAGCGCACGGGCAGCAGGTCGCTGCCAGGGGTGATGATGGCGTCACCCTCGGGTGTCAGGTTCCAGCGTTTCAAATAGTGTTCGAACATCGGGCGACTCCCAGTGCGAGGTCCTGCAGGATGCCACACACGCCTTTACCCGGTCCGTTACGTTTCTGACCAAAAGGCCGACTAAATCGCACTTTTCTCAATTCCTTCATGCAATTGACACAAATTGGTACAACCTGTGCAAACGTTTGCGGAACGAACCTGGACACCAGGTTCCCCTCAACCCGAGGAATCGGGCCACAACCGCGTAAGAACAGGGATTTTCAATGCAACCCACTTCCAGACGGCCCGCGTCGGCCACCCCTTTTGCTGTTTCCCTGCTACTGGCTGCCGTTACGGGAGTACTCAGCGCACCCATTTTGGCGCAGGAAAAACCCTCCGATGACTCAGCACAGGGCGAAACCCTGGCCCCGGAAGCCAGCCCCTCGAAAAAAGGCGTGTACCTGTCGGACTGGTTCAACCAGGACCTGACGGTAATCGGCAGCAAAGACATCAGCTTCGGCCCCAAACCCGCCGATGACGTGTATCTGGAGTACGAATACTTCGGCCGCAAGGGCCCGTTCGAACTGTATGGCTACGTCGACATCCCGAAGATCTTCGGCATCGGCAACAGCAATGACAAAGGTGCGTGGGACCACGGTTCCCCAGTGTTCATGGAGCACGAACCGCGTATCTCCATTGACTACCTGGCGGGCCGCAGCCTGGCCATCGGGCCGTTTAAAGAGTGGTATGTGGCGTTTGACTGGATCTACGACCACGGCAGCAACAAGGACAACCGCGCCAACACCTTGTACAGCGGCCTGGGCACCGACATCGAGACCCACTCGCGGGTCAACCTGTCGGCCAACTTCTATGGCCGTTACCAGTGGGAAAACTACGGCGCCAGCAACGAGTATTCGTGGGACGGCTACCGGGCGCAGATGAAATACATCGTGCCCATCGGCAGCTTCGACAATGGTGCGTCGCTGACCTATATCGGCTTCACCAACTACGATTTCGGCTCGGACCTGCACAAAGACAACCCCGCGCGCACCGCCAACTCCCTGGTTGCAACAAACGTGCTGTTGTATTCGTTCACTCACCTGCGTTTCACCCTGGTCGGCCGCTACTTCCACAACGGCGGCAACTGGGAAGACGGCAGCGAGCTGAACTTTGGCGACGGTAATTTCCGCGCCCGCTCCAACGGCTGGGGTTACTACGCCGGCGTGGGCTATCAATTCTGAGTGTGAACAAGGAGCAGTAGATGAAGACCTTTACCCGCCTTTCAATCGCCATCGGCCTGGCCGCCGGGGCGCTGTTGCCGCAGGTCGTGCTGGCCGATGCACCGGCCCCGATCAAGCCCAAGGTGATGCTGATCACCATGTTTGCCCCCGAGGCGCAGAACTGGATCGACCGTCTGGAGCTCAAGCAGGAAGTGCGCGTGCCGGGCTTGTCGGCCGAATATCCGGTGATTCGCTGCAACACCCAGGACGTGTGCCTGCTGGTGACCGGCATGGGCCAGACCAACGCCGCCGCCTCGACCCTGGCACTGGCGTTGTCGCCCAAGTTCGACCTGCGCCAGAGCTACTTCCTGATCGCCGGGATTGCCGGGATCAACCCGCACCACGGCACCATCGGCACCGCCGCGTGGGCGCATTACCTGGTGGAGTTCGGCACCCAGTGGGAGCTGGATTCACGGGACGCGCCGAAGGACTGGCCGACCGGCTACATCGGCATCAATACCAAGGGGCCGAACGAGAAGCCGCCACTGGACTACAAGACCGAGGTGTTCGAGCTCAATCCCAAGTTGCAAGCCAAGGCGTTTGCGCTGTCGCAGAAAGTCGAACTCAGTGAAAGCAAGGAGTCCACGGCCTGGCGCAAACACTATCCCTACGCACCGGCCAATCAGCCGCCGCAGGTCACCCAATGCGACACCCTGGCGGGCAATACCTGGTTCTCCGGGACGCGCCTGAGTGAGCGCGCCGAAGTCTGGACCAAGTTGCTGACGGACAATAAAGGCGTGTACTGCACCACCCAGCAGGAAGACAACTCCACCTATGAAGCGTTGCTGCGGGCCAGCCGTGAAGGGTTGGTGGATATCAATCGCCTGGCGGTGGTGCGGGCCGGTTCCGACTTTGATCGGCCGTACCCGGGCTACAGTGAAGTGGACAACCTGTTGAAGTATGCGGACCAGGGCGGTTTCGTGCCGGCGCTGGAGAACCTTTATCGCACCGGCAATCCGCTGGTGCAGGCGATTCTGAAGAACTGGTCGGCGTGGGAAAAAGGCGTTCCCGAAGCCTGAATAAAGATCAAATGTGGGAGCGGGCTTGCTCGCGAATTCGGTGTGTCAGCCAATACATTCGGCACTGACCCACCGCTTTCGCGAGCAAGCCCGCTCCCACACAAGCCCGTGCCCACAATGAGCGGGTCAGGGCAGGAAGATAATCTTGTCTGCACTGCCCTGATTCACTTCCTCAAAGCACTGCACGCCTTCAGCCAGCGACACTTCCCGCAAACCCGTCGGCAGCGGCAGCAAATCCTCATCGAAGAACCGCCCGAATTGCTCCAGCATCACCGCGCACTGTTCGCAGTTGTAGAGCAACGAATTGATCCCCACCACCGAACCACCCTTGCGGTACAACGCCAGGGCCGGCAGTTGCACGTGCCCGTCAACCGGCGCGGCGATGATTGCGATACGGCCAAAAGGTGCGAGTGCCGCCACCGCTGCCGGCAACCAGAAGCCGGTGGTGTCAAAGATCACATCGGCGCCGGTACCGAACAGCGCATTAACCTGCCCTCCCAGCGCTTCCGGCTGGCCCAGTAACAAGCCCTCGAAACCCTGCTCGCGCAAAGCCTCGAACTGTTCCGGCCGACGCACGGCCCCCAGCACTTGGGCCCCACGAATCTTCGCCAGGGCCAACGCCGCGCTGCCTACCGCTCCATTGGCACCAATCACCAATAAGCGAGTGCCTTTGCCGACACCGCTGCGCTCAAGGGCATCCCACGCCGTGGTGTACGGCACGCCGAGACTGGCGGCCTGGGCAAAGCTCAGATGGCTGGGCTTGTGCGCCACGCCCTTGGCCGACACGGTGAGGTACTGGGCGTGGGAACCGTCAGCGAAAAAGCCCAGGTCGCGACCGGTGCCCCAGACTTCCTGGCCGACCAGTTCCTGCGGGCCTTCCACCACCACCCCGGCAAAGTCCCGCCCGGGAATGCGTGGCAAGGTGGTGTAGGGAAAACGCCCGAGCACGTTCTTCACATCGCTGGGGTTCAACCCGGCGGCCTTGATCTGCACCAGGACTTCACCGGTTGCCGGCACCGGCGTGGCGACGTCGACGTAAGCGAGGGCAGCGAGATCGCCGGTGGCGGAAAATTGCAGTGCTTTCATGGCCAATATCCATCGAGGTTAAAAAGGGTTTCAGGAGAACCAGGCGCTGACCATCTGCCGGCCCATGGGCCAGAGCTTCTCGCCCATCAACATGCCCATCAGCCCGACCAGGGCGATGGCAGGAGGCGCGGGCGAGCGAAAGTCCAGGGCACCGTAAATCACGCCGACCAACAGGCCGATGGCCAAGGAAATCAGGTAATTCATGGAACACTCCGCAGCAAGGGTTGATGCGGGCAGTGTAGGGAAGCCAAATCCGAAGCATCGGCCAACTGCTTCAGAATTTCGGCCAAGCCTCAGACGGGATACTGCGACGGCGCCATCCCCAGTTCGCGGCGAAACATGTCGCTGAAACTGCTCGGCGAATACCCCAGGGAACGGGCGATAGCGCTGACCGGCTGGCCCTGGATCAACTCGGCCACGGCGGTGGCCAACTGCACCTGGCGGCGCCACTCGGCAAAGCCCATGCCCAGACTGTTCTGAAACAGCCGGGCCAGGGTACGTACGCTGGCACCGGCCGCTTCGGCGTGCTGTTCGAAGGGAATGTCCAGGGAAGGCGACGCCATCACCGCCTGGCAGGCACTCGTCAGGCGTCGGTCGGCGCCCACGGGCAAGGCAATGCGGATCGGCGAGCGCCGGGCCCGTTGCAGTTCCAGCAGGGCCAGGCCGACCACGGCCTCGTAGTAGGCCTGGTCACCCTGATCGCCCTGCTCCACCAGCGCCACGATCAGTTCGCGCAGCAGCCCGCCGACCTCGATCACTTGCACCTGGCTGTCCAGGGTCACCGCCAGCGCCGGGCGCAGGTAGATGTTGCGCATCTGCAAGTCCGACACCACACGAATCCCGTGCTCGACACCCGGCGGCAGCCACACCGCGCGCTGGGGCGGCACCACCAGCGCTTCCCGGGGTGTCTCGACCCACATCACGCCGCTCATGGCGTAAAGCAACTGGCCCCAATCGTGCTGATGGGGCTCGACGTACAACCCGCGTGGGTAGGTACGCGCCAAGGGTTGCACGGGGACGGCGTGATTGCTGAGGTCGGGCGGCGCGGCTAGGGCCATGGAGGGCACATCATTCAGGGCTGGAGAGGCATGATAAGACCTGCGGCGGATAATCCGAGTGAATTTTTACCGCGTCAGGAGGGTCACTTAAAGACACAGGGAGGGTTAACGGATCCATGACTAACGCAAAACTTTTCGTGATCGACTACACGCTGCATGGCCAGCCCAAGTCGTTCATCATCCGCCTGGAAAAACTCGACAACGCCGAAGCCTGGCATTGGGCAAGCTGCGATCCCGGCGTAGGCCGCATCGGGCGCTTTGCCCGGGAGCAGGTGAAGAAAACGAGCCAGCCCCAGGCCGAGAAATTCGGCATCGAAAACGTGCAGTGGCGCCGCTCGGATGCGCGCCCCACCGCGTGAAACTGTAGGAGCGAGCTTGCTCGCGAAGGTCGTTAACGATAACGCGGGGTACCTGGTACCCCGCGTCGTTCTCAGGTTTTTCGCGAGCAAGCTCGCTCCTACAGGTCGTTCGCGTTAGCCGTGGGCGGACTTGGCGCATTCGCACCCGGTCGCCGAAGCACAAGGCTCACCATGGGCATGATGCTCGGCGCAGCCTTGGCAGCAATACCCCTTGCCATCCTTCATCACCGCGGTTGTACCCAACTGGCACTTACAGTGGGGGCAGGCGCATGTTTTCTCTTGCATGGTCAGACTCCTTTTCATGGTCGTCCAGGTGTGGCGAACGCCAGCACCTCAAGCAGTGACTATCGGCAATGATTCAAGGTTCAAAGGCCCGTCAGTCAGCCCGACGAGCGTTGCTGCGATACATGAACACCAGGGCCAACGCCAGGCAGAGCATCGCCACAATCCGGCTGCCGGACAGTTCGATGGCCGGGTTGCCGAGCCAGCCAAAGTTGTCGATCAACATGCCCATGCCCAACTGCCCGACAATCACCGCCACCGTCGCTACCGCCGTGCCGACAATCGGTACCGCGCCAACCATCACCATCATGTACACCACCCCGAACAACGCCCCGGTCAGCTGCCACTTCGGCACATCCAGCAGGCTGACGGCATGGGCTGGCTCGAAAAACAGAATCAGCAACCCGGTGCTGATCGCACCCACCACGAAGGTCAGCAGACTGCTGCGCAATACGCCCACCGCCTGCCCCAGGCGGCCGTTGATCGCGGCCTGCACACTCAACACCGCACCGGCGGCCACCACCAACACCAACAATAGAATCAGGTTCATCGACTTAACCTCGCGCAATCAGAACAAGTGCCACCACAATCAACGCCAGTGCAATCCAGCGCTCAACGTTGACCCGCTTGCGGGCGGTGCCGAACCAGCCGAAGTGGTCGATCAACACGCTCTTGCCCACCTGCCCCGACAAGATTGCAATCATGGTCATCGCGATGCCGATATGTGGCGTAGCCAGGGTCAACACCACCACGTACATCGGCCCCAGGAAGCCGCCGATCAGCTGCCAGCGCGGCAGGTCGGTCAACGCCGGGCCTTTTTGCGGGCCGCTGAACAGCAACAGCAAAAACAGGATCGCCGAGCCGACCCCGAAGATACTCAAGGTCGCCCACAAGTGGCCGACCTGCACACCCAGCGGCCCCAGCAAGCCGGCCTCCACCGACAAACCCATGCCGGCGAAAATCACCAGCGGCAACAGCAACAACCGAAGAAACGTCTTGGGCCTGGCCTGAGCCACACCCGCCACTGAAGAAGCCTGCATACATCACCTGCGCGTTAGAGAGAGGAACAATGGCGCGCATTATCCGGTGGCGCTGTTGTGCGATAAATGGGAGCATGCCGACAACACCTTTGCGCAAATCGCACAGAACGGAGTCATGATGCAGGGCTTGAACGAACTGAGTTTCAAGGCGCTTCGCCTGTTTGTCGCAGTACTGGACTACGGCAGTTTCTCCGAAGTCGCACGCCGTGAAGGGCTGGCACCCTCCTCCATTTCCCGGCAAATCCAGTTGATGGAGCAGGCCCTTGGCCAACAGTTGCTGTACCGCCATACCCGTGCGGTCAGCCCTACCGAAGCCGGGCGCCTGCTGGGGCATCATGCGCGGTTGATGCTGGAGCAACTGGAAGTCGCCGGCCAGGCATTGCAGGAACAGGAAAGCGAACCCAGCGGCCTGGTGCGCATCAATGCGCCGATGGTGTTTGGCCAGCGCCACCTCTCGCCGTGGCTCGGGGAGTTGTGCCGGCGCTACCCGAAGCTGCAACTGGATATCCAGCAAACCGACACCTACGTCGACCCGCTGCAAGACGGCACCGACCTGCTGTTCCGCATTGGCGTACTGAACGATTCCGGCATGCAGGCGCGAATCTTCGCCCCGCAGCGCTTCCGCCTTGCAGCCAGCCCCGGCTACCTGGAGCGTTTCGGCACGCCCCGGCATCCGGACGAACTGGTGAACCACCAGTGCCTGGCCTACAAGGGCGTCACCGGCCAACAACGCTGGTTCTTCCGCCGCGACCAGGACGACTGGACGTCCTACAGCGTCAAGGGCCCGATCACCGGCAACCACGCCGACACCCTGACCCACGCCGCCGAGCAGGGCCTGGGGCTGGTGGTGTTCCCGTCCTGGTTGATCGGCGAAGGGCTGCGTGCCGGCACGCTGCAGGCGGTGCTGACCGACTATGAAGTGGCGACGACCCTGGAGCCGCAACAGATTGCGGCGCTCTGGCCGGGCAGTCGGCGGTTGTCGTTGAAGGTGCGGACGGTGATTGACTACTTCGTCGAGTGTTTTGGGGCAGTGCCGTACTGGGACCGTTGAGTAACCGTGGGAAACTATTCGGCCCGCACTGTCGGGAAAAGTCCCTCCTTAAGTAAGTCCGATCTGATTTTCCAAAACATGGGTCAAAAACCTCTTGCACTCGGGCAGACTTCGACGAATTCCTTCAGGAGAGACGTCATGGATGCCAGTCATTACCCGTTCGGAAACCTACAATCGTCCCCGCAAAAATCACCTTCCACCAGCAGTCGGTTGATCTTTGCCTGCTTACGAAATTTTGGCTATATTTGGCCAAAACCTCGGGAAGACCAAATGATTACCGTACCGTTGGGTGAAGCAAAAAATAATTTATCAAAACTGGTCGATGATGCCGCCGCCGGCCAAATCATCACCATAGCCAAGCATGGGCGTGCGATGGCTCGCCTTGTTCCTGTCGGGAAACCGACAGGCCGGCGAATCGGCGCAATGAAGGGCAAACTGGTGGTGCCGGATGACTTTGATGCGCCATTGCCAGACGACGTGCTGGATGCGTTTGAGGGAAACCACCCATGAGGATACTGCTGGATACCCACATCCTGCTTTGGGCCCTGAGCGATGATCCAAAACTGTCAGCGAAGGCCAGAAAGCTGATCGAGAACGCGGCTGAAATTTACGTCAGTGCCGCCACATTCTGGGAGCTGGCGATAAAGGTCGGGCTCGGGAAGCTCAACGTCAACCTGGACGAAATTCGCGAATACTGCCTGGAAAGCGGCTACGTGGAACTGCCCATAACCTCGGAGCACGCCATCGCGGTCAAGGACCTTGAACACCATCACAGAGACCCGTTTGATCGGCTCATCATTGCGACGGCTATCATTGAGCCGATGAAGTTAGTGACCGCCGACCCAATAGTGGCGAAATACACATCATTGGCTGTCTTGACGTAAATCACTTCGCTCAAAACAACCACTGCCCGATCAGCCAGGCATTCGCCCCGCTGATCACCACAAACAAACTCCAAGCCAACAGCCGCGTCGGCACACTGTTCACGAACGGCCCCATCAGGCGCTTGTCCCCCGTCATGCGGATCAGCGGGTACAACGCAAATGGCAACTGCAGGCTCAACACCACCTGGCTGAGGATCAACAGCTTGCCGATGGCGTCGTCGCCCATCAGCCACACACCGAGGAACGCCGGGATCAGCGCCAGGCCACGGGTAATCAGGCGTCGCTGCCAGCAGGGAATGCGCAGGTTGAGATAGCCTTCCATGATCACCTGCCCGGCGATGGTGCCGGTGAACGTGGAGCTCTGGCCAGAAGCCAACAGCGCAATACCAAACAGCACACTGGCGAAGGCACCACCCACCAGCGGGTCGAGCAGGTGATAGGCGTCCTGGATTTCCACCACGTCGGTGTGGCCGGTCTGGTGGAAAGCCGCAGCAGCCAGTACCAGGATCGCGGCATTCACCAGCAGCGCCAGCGCCAGTGAGCCAATGGTGTCGATACGCGCCAGCTTGACCGCATCCAGGCGGCTGGCCACGTCCTTGCCGAACAGCCGGGTTTGCACGATGGAGCTGTGCAGGTACAGGTTATGGGGCATCACCGTGGCGCCCAATATGCCAATGGCCAGGTACAAGGGTGCGGCATCACTGATGGCCGACAGCGACGGGGTGAAACCACGGAACACGTCGGGCCAATAAGGCTTGATCAGCACCAGCTCGATAAAGAAACACACGCCGATGGTCGCCACCAGCGCCAGCATGATCGCTTCCAAACGGCGGAAACCGCGATTTTGCAGGGCCAGGATCAACAACGTATCGAAGGCAGTGATGACAATCCCGGTGGTCAGCGACACCCCCAGCAACAGGTGAAACGCCAGGGCGCAGCCGAGGACTTCGGCGAGGTCGGTGGCGATGATCGAGATTTCCGCGAGGATCCACTGCACGAATGACGAGCGCCGGCTGTAACGCTCGCGGCTCAGCTGCGCGAGGTCTTTGCCGGTGGCGATGCCCAGCCGCGAGCACAGGCACTGCACCGCCATCCCCGCCAGGCTGGCCAGCAGCACCACGAACAACAGGCTGTAGCCGTAGCGGGAACCGGCCTCGATGGCGGTGGCCCAGTTGCCCGGGTCCATGTAGCCGATGGAGATCAGCAAGCCGGGGCCGGCGAACTTCAGCACGCGCTTGAAAAACGACGCACGGGGATCAACGACGATGGAACCGGCGACTTCCGGCGGGCAGAACGGTGCAGTAGCGATTTTGGGCAGGCTGAATTTCACGCGGGGTACCAGGCTTTCACACAAGACGTGAACGCAGCTTATCAGTCAGACGCGACGGTACGCATCACCGTCTCCCGGGGCAGATCAAATGCCTCTACCACCTGGACCACCAGATCCATCTCCTGGTTCAGTGCCTCACGCTCCAGACGCTCGCGAATCACCCCGATCACCAGCACCGCCAGGGTGGTGATGGAATACGCCGGCCCGGAAAACGCACGCACGCCGCTCACCAGCAGCATCGCCGCCGCCAGCGCCTGCCCTACCACAGGAATGGCCGTGGCCGCGCCCCGGCGCAGGATAAACCCGGTCAACCCGGCCAACGCAGTGCCGCTCAGGGCGGTGGTGGCGGAACGTCCGACATCGAAGCGACTGAAAAAGCCCTGCTCCTTTTGCGCCGCAGCCTTCAGTTCCGCCTCGAACACCTGGCGATCGGCCTGGCTGAGTTTGTCCTTGTATTGCTCGATCAGCCGCTCGGCGATCTGCAGTTCCAGATCCGCCAGGGCCACTTTCTCGATCGGTTCATCAAACTTGATGCCGACCCGCTGCGCGACGTCCTGGGCGATTTCGCGATAGCTCACGCCATGCCCCCGGGCCAGGTTCATAAAGGTGTCGCCGCCCATGCGCTGCAACTCGATGGCCAGCTTCAAGGGCTCGCGCACTGTGGCGTCGATCGAGGCACTGCGCTTTTGCGCCATCAGCTCGGCGAAGAACTTCAACTCCTCCGGCCGCGCCTGCACCAGCAGCGGGAACAGGTCGACATCCTCTTCGGCAAAGCGCACTTCAGGGCTACGCTGATCGGCGCGGATCATGCCCCGGCGCTCCTGCAACAGGTCGGTGTACTGCACCACCGTTTTCAATTGAGGCCAGTAAGCGGCATGGTCGAAAGTGGCCAGGTGCACATTCGCGACCTTGGCCTTGAGCGCGGGTGTCAGCGGAATGGCATAACGGCCGATGCAACGCTCGGTGTCGGGCTTGAGTGCCAGCGCCCAATCCTTGCTCGAATGGCAGTTGATCACCCGTCCCTTGAGCGGCGCCGACACCAGGTCCCAAGGGCTGGACGTACAAATCGCGCCGCCCATCAGCAACAGGTTGTTCAGCGGCAATTCTCGCGCCACTTCGGGGCTGGCCAGCAGGCTCTTGACCAGAAGCCGCGCGCCCAGGGAATGGCCGATCAAGTTGATCTGCCGCACCTTGATCGACTCGCCGTGCAGGTACTTGGCCAACTCGGGCAGCAGACTTTTAGCGACCTCATCCACTCGCGCCTCGACGCTTTTGTAGTGGTCGAGGAAATAGGCAATCGCCTTGCCCACCCCGATGGTCGCCGCACCCAGGGCGCCACCGCCGAGCATCGAAGCGATCACATCCTTGAACGGTGCAAACAGGTTTTCCAGGAAGTGCCCCGCCGGCCAGAACAGCATCAGGTTGGTCGAGCCTTCGATGGTTGCCAGTTGCTGCGAGAAATTGCCCAGTTGCTGTTGGCTGAAGAACGCCGAATAACCATGGACATAGAGATTGAGCACATCCCCCTGGGGCTCGCCACACAACACAAACGTGGGCTTGCGGGTACGGTGCATTTCATCCCACTGGTGTTGCATGTGGCGGTGACTCCTGGTGACGACGGAGAGCGATAGTATCAAAGCACTGCCGGGGTAAATGTGAAAAACTGCCCGCCCGGGCAGCAAGCGCCCTCAATCCACCATGGAGTGGTTCCTTTGAAACGCTACGTTTTCTATGCTCTGCTGGCCCTTCTGGCCGGATGCAGCACCGGCCCCTATTTGCACCCCGAATCCAGCGCTGGTCAAAACGCCGTGCTCTATCGCACCTGCCCGGGCCCAAAGGCGGCTATCAGCTTCGCTCCACTCTCTGCCGAACTCAATGGTGTGCACGTATTGGTGTATGTCGCCTCGCCGACCGCGAAGGACGGCTCAACCAGCACCGAATTGCGCCTGTTCGGCCGGCTTTATCCCTCGGCGAGGAAAGCTGACACGCCGTTGTGGGTCAGCGCCGCGTCGCCATTGGTCACCGTGCAACTGGCGTCGGGCAAAACCTATCAGCTCAGCATCAAACCACTTGAAACCGGCTTTGATCCCCGGGTGCGTTACAGCAGCGAGGAACCGGGTTCCGCTTTGGGCCAAGGCGATATGGACGATTTCACCCTGACATTTCCCGATATCTTCGTGAACGGTGAAAAAGTCCCCATGGCACCCATCCACTTCAAAAAACGTGAAGAGCGCTACGCACCGGTCTTTAACTGCTAGGTGCAGATTATGCACAGCGATGGACAGTGATGACATAAACCAGGGATTTTGTTCACCGATTCAGTCCACTACATTCACCGGGTAGTCAATTGAAGCCGAGGAACACTATGAGCAAGCCCGAATTTTTCATCACACCCGGTTACGGCGACATTGCACGCGAAACCCTGCATTACGCCCAGGCCGTAAAAATCGGAAACCGTGTCGAAACCTCGGGCCAGGGCGGCTGGGATGACCAGTTTCAGATTCCCGAATCCCTCACTGACGAGATCGCCCTGGCCTTTCACAACCTGGATCGCACCCTGGCAGAAGCAGGTGCCGGCTGGGAGCATGTGATCCACGTCAACTCCTACCACGTGGGCGGTTTTCCTCCCGAGGTGAACGAGCAGATGGTCAAGTGGTACCGCCATTACATGCCCAATCACGCGCCGATCTGGACCGAACTGGGGGTGGAAGCCCTGGGACTGCCAGCGATGCGTATTGAAATCCGCGTGACGGCGATTATTGCCTGACGCCGAACCGCTCGATCACCCAGTCGATAAACACCTTCAGCCGGGCGTTCTGATGTCGATTGGGTGGGTAGATGATGTGCAACGGGGTGGCGGGCCGAGTCCAGTCCGCCAGCACCGGGACGAGTTGGCCAGTCTCGACGTAGTAGTCAACGATAGACTTGAAATGCTGCCCGACGCCCAGGCCAGCAAGCAGCATTTCCTTGAGGCCATTGCCTTCGTTGGTCGAAAAGGCGCACTGGCCTACCTCGTACCGAGTTGTGCCTTGCTCGAAAATCAACGGTTCCGGCTTGCCCGATCCGGCAAAAAAATAGCCGGCCTTGAGGTGATTCTTTTCGAGATCTTCAGGAGATGTGGGCGTGCCCATGCGTTCAAGGTAGCCGGGCGCGGCGCAAGTGACGTACTCCAGGTCCGCAACCTTGCGGCCGATCATGGCCATATCATCCAGCTTGCCAACCCGCAGCACGCAATCCACACCCTCCCCCACGATATTCACGGCGCGGTCGCTGATGCCCAGGGCGATGGTGATGTCGGGGTACTCGCGATGAAAATCCACCAGCGCAGGAATCAACAGGCAATTGGCAAAGGACGCCGGCGCATCCACCTTCAGGTGGCCACTGGGCTTGAGCTTCTGCCCGCGCAAGGCATTGTCCAGTTCATCCAGTTCTGCCACCAGGCACAGCGCATGGTTGTAGTACTCCAACCCTTCCGGCGTCGCCGCCAACGCACGGGTGGTGCGGTGCATCAGCTTGACGCCAAGGTGCTTCTCCAGGTCGGTGATGAGTTTGCTGACGGTGGAGCGCGGCAGCGCCAACTGGTCGGAGGCGCGGCTGAAGGAGCCGGTTTCGACGACGCGGACGAAGGCACGCATGGCGAGGAGTTGGTTCATGGTGATGGCCGATAGGGCGAGAATGCCAAGTATTGTCTATAAATCTGCACAATGGCGACAGGTATTCCAGATAACAAAAAGCCCGGCACATGGCCGGGCGTTGACGGAAAAAATGACTCAGTTGGCAAAGTTTTCGATCTTTACCTGGCCATCAGGAAACGTGGCGACAATCTCCAGCTCCCCTCCCATGGCGCGAATGTAGTTACGCAGCGTGCTGATATACATGTCGGTGCGACGCTCCATTTTGGACACTGCCGCCTGGTTGATATTCAGCGCCTTGGCCAACGTGTCCTGGCTCATCTGTTGCGCCTTGCGCAGTTCATGCAGAGGCATTTCTTTCAGGTGCTGCTGGAGGATGCGCTCTGCATCGGCCCGAGCTTGCGGTGTCATGCCAGCTTGAAGCTCACTGAATTTTTTAGCCATGGTGACGGCCCTCTTTACGCAGTGTTTCCAAATGTTCGTCATACAAGGTCTCAGCCAGCGGGACGTATTCGTCATACCAGCGGCCTCGCCCTGTTTTGTCCCCGCCTATCAGCAATAAGGCACACCGGCGCGGATCAAATGCGTACAGCACCCGATAAGGTCGCCCCGCGTGCTGTATCCGCAGTTCTCGCAGGTTGCCATGCCGCGACCCCTTGATATCACTGCTGTGGGGAAACCCCAGGCCTGGCCCCAAAAAGCCCAGCAAATCCACGCTGGCCGATACCGAGGACTGCTCCTTCGTATCCAATTCGCCCCATCAGCCGCCAAACTCATCCGTATATTCAACGTCCCAACTCATGCAAATATTCCATCCATGGAATATAAACTCAAGTGCATAACTGTAGAAGCCTGAGGGGCGCACAGCCTCCCGTTTTCCCCGGAAAAATGTTTGCAGGTTTTTCCCGCACGATTATCCGCCCATAAAAAAACCGCCCTTACGGGCGGTTGAAGAGACTCGGCCTTGATCAGAAACCGAGGGAGAAACTGAGGGTCATCGCATGGTCCTTGTCGTTGCGCGAGACCTGGCCGGAGTAACCCAGGCCCAGCTTGCCGTTGGGGCTGATCTGATAGTCGATGCCGGCTTCCAGCACGGCGCTGTCCTTGGCAATCGGCACACCTTGGGTGCTGAATGAAGTTCCACCGCCGTTGATAAAGCTCAGGTCGGCATCCGGCTTGGTATCACCAAAAGCATGTCGCCAGCCGATGCTGCCCCGCGGGGTGATCTTCGAGCCGTTGCCCAGGGTGATGGTCTGGCCGGCACGCAGGCCCAGGGTGGAGAAGGTGACGTCTTGATCGGCATCACCGCGCAGGGCTGCTGAACCGCCCTTCTCCTTGATGGTGTCGCTGTCGTAGTTGACGTAGGCCAGGCCGGCGAACGGTTCCAGTGCGACGCTGCCGGTTTGAATGGTGTAGCCGACTTCACCGAACACTTGCGCGCTGCGGGCTTTGTAGTCAGCCTTCAGGCGTTGCCCCACACCCCCCACCGCCACATCACGCTTGCTCTCGATGTCGTGCCAGCTGTAGGCCACGCCCATCCGTGCGGCGAATGCTTCCTGCTGGTACGCGGTGTAGGCCATCAGGTGATAGCTGTCGACGTCGGCGCTGGAGTTGCGGCGCTTGGCGTCGAGATCGCTGCGGGTGTAACCGGCGGCAATACCGGCGCGCCAGGCGTCATCCAGCTGTTTGTCGGTACCCAGCAGGAAGCCACTGAGGTTGCGGTCCAGGCTGGCGGTGTTGCTGTCGCCACCCACATGCCCCCAAGTGCCCAGCACACGTGCCCAGCCGACCATTTCGCCATGGCAACCGGCGCTGCTCAACTGATTTTCGCTCGGTGCCAGGCTACTGCGTGGATCGTCCTGGCGGTAGCAACCGGGTTGGCGCAGGCGCTCATTGACTGCGTCACGGATGTAACGCGAGTCTTCGAGCAAGGCGCTGGCGGTACTGGCGTGGATTTCCCCCGACAGGTTGTCGAACGCGGCGCGAGCCCCGGCGACGCTGCCGTTGAGCAGTGCGTTTTGCACCGCCGTACCGCCCACTGCTGCGCCACTGCCCAGCGCTGCGGCTACCGCCCGCTGATTGCCGGTGGCCGCCACGCTGGCGTAGCTGACGTTATTGCGGCTGACCGCCAGGGCGACCTGATTCGGGCTGTAGTCGAGCGCGGTATTGAGGAACGCCAGGTTCTCAAGGTTGGTGGTAGCGAACGTACCCGTGACCCCGCCGTCGGCGGTCAACAAGGTGTAGGTAGTCGGCCCGGCATACGGCGCCAGATTGACCACATTCAGCGTGCCCGCCAGGTCCGCCGTGCCGCCTACCGCCAGGGCGCCGGCAGCCGATGGGGTGATGACCAGATTCAGCGCGCCATCGGCGGCGTTGGTGAAGTTGCCGGCGACGCTCAGCTTGCCACTGTCGGGCGTCACCGCACCGTGGTTGACCAGTGAGCCAACACTGCCATTACCCGTCAGCCCGGCACCGTTGGCCACGGTGACCTGCCCACCGAACACTGCATTCGGATTGGCCGCGTCGCCGACTTGCAACACACCCTGATCCACCGCCACGGTGCCGCTGAACGGCTGGTTGCCGGTCAGCAGCAGCGTACCAGCACCCTGCTTGACCAGCGCACCGGTACCGCTCAGCACTCCGTTGAATTTCCCGCTGTTCAGTTGGGTAAACAGCAACCGTGCGTTGTTGAAGATATTGCCCCGCAGGCTGATGGTGTTACCGGCCAAGGTACCGCCACTGACGGTGGTGCCGCCGGTGTAGGTATTGGCGCCCGTCAGCACCAGGGTGCCGGCATCCAGCTTGTTGATACCGCCCGCGCCCACCAGCGGCGCATCGATCTGCGTGGTCACGCCAGCGTTGACCCGTGCCGCGGCCAAGCTGCCGTCCGGCGCATTGGTCGGGCTCAGGCTACCGCCTGCACCCGCCACCAGCGAGTAGCCCGGATCGAGGAACTGCAGGCCGGTGAAGCCTTGATTACCCTGCACCGTCACGGTCCCGCCCTGCCCACCAAACACTGCGAACTGGTTGGTCGAAGCCTGGCCCTGGGTGCCGTTCGGATCGGTCCAGTTGGTGCCCGGGCCCCACGTCCCGCTGCCGCCGGTGATCGTGCCGTCAGGGTTGGTGGTGCCGCCGTTCCAGAACTGGACTTGCCCCGGCGTGGTTTGCACCAGCAGGTTGACCTGATTGGCCAGCGCGGTTTGCAAGGTCAGTGCGCCCGGCAGGATGCCCGAAGGCAACGTGCCGTAAGCCAGGCCGTTGTCAGTCAGGCTGCCGCCGTAGCGGAACAGCTGGTACACCCCGGTGCCGAAGCCGCCGGCGTCGGTGACGTTCAGCGTGCCGTCCAGGGTCAGGTTGCCGGCCACATTCACCACCGAGGTAGAAGCGCCCGGCGCGCCGAGGCTGAAGTCCAGGTTGGTCCCCGAGGACAGGTTGAGGCCGCCTACCGACAACGGGGTGCCGCCGGTGCCTGCGGCCAGGGTCGAGCCGTTCGCCAGGGTGACCGTACCCGCCAGCTGGCCAGAACCGCCCAGGGAGGCGCCGCTGCCCACCAGCACATTGGCACTGTTCAACGTGCCATTGACCAACAGGCCGCCGGCGTTGATGTTGGTATCGCCGGTAAAAGTGTTGTTGCCAGTGAGCAGCAGGTCACCCGTGCCGTTTTTATTCAGCACGCCGGCGCCGGTGAGGTTGCCGGTGTAGGTGCCATCGGCTGCCTGTTCGAAGGTCAGGGTTGCGTTGTTGGCAATCGCGCCCTGCAAGCTGCTGGTGTCACCCGAGGTGGTGCCGCCGTTCAAGGTGGTACCGCCGCTGTAGGTGTTGGCACCGGTGAGCAGCAGTGAACCATTGCCGTTTTTCACCAGGCTGCCAGTGCCACTGATGACGCCACCGAGGGTGGTGTCTTGGGTGCCCGCGAAGCCCAGTTGCGCACCGAGGTTGATCCCATTGTTGAGTTGCAACGCCGCCGTGCTGTCGAGCACTGAATTGCCGGTAACACCCAGGGCACCACTGCCGAGGGCATTGTTGTTGCCGAGGATCAGCGTGCCTGCCGCCAACTGCGTCCCGCCGCTGTAGGTGTTGTTGCCGTTGAGGGTCAGGCTGGCCGCACCGTTCTTGACCAGGCTGCCGCTGCCGCTGACCACGCCGCCTAAGGTCAAGGCGTTGGACCCGGCGACATTCAAGGCACCGCTCACAACCACCGCATTGGCCAGGTTGACCGCCGTGTTGCTGTCCAGCGCGGTGCCATTGGCCGTCGTCAATACGCCGGTGCCGAGTGCGCTGTCATTGCCCACCACCAGCTTGCCGCCATTGAGGGCAGTGCCGCCGGTATAGCCGTTGGTGCCGTTGAGCACCAGGGTGCCGGTGTCGTATTTGCCCAGCGTGCCGGCGCCGTTGATGGCCACGCCGATGGTGGCAGTGTTGTCAGGGTCGACACGAATCGCCGCATTCCCGGTGCCGCCATTGACCAGGTTCAACGCGCCCGCCGTGCCGTCCACCAGGCTGTAGCCGTCGCTGGCGAACTGCAGGCCGGTGATGCTTTGCGTGCCGTTGACCGTGACCGTGCCCGCCGTGCCCTGGAACACCGCGAAGCTATTGCCCCAGGCCTGATTGAAGGTACCGTCAACATTGGTCCAGTTGGTGGTACCGGTGCCCCAGGTACCGCTGCCACCGTGAACAGTGCCGTCGCCCACCAGTTGGCCGCCATCCCAGAACTGCACCGTGGTGTTGGGTGCCGTCACCAGCAGGTTGACCTGATTGCCGACTGCCGTTTGCACTTGCAGATCCCCCGGCGTCACGCTGCCGGGCACTGCCCCGATCACCAGACCGTTGTCGGTCAAGCCGCCGGTGTAGTTGATGATGCGGTACACACCACTGCCAAAGCCGCCGATGTCGCTGACGTTGAGGTTACCGTCGAGGGTCAGGTTACCGCCGACATTGATCAGCGCATTACCGCCGCCGACGACGGGAGTACCCAACCCGACATCCAGGTTGGAGTTGCCCGACAACACCAGCGAGCCCACCGACAAGGTACTGCCGGTCGCGCCTGCCAGGTGCCCGCCATCGGCCACGGTGACGGCGCCGCCAAGGCTGCCAGTGCCCGTGAGCGTCGCGCCGCTGTTGACCGCGACATTGCCGCTGGCCAGGGAGCCGCTGACGTTCAGGGTGCCACCGTTGACGCTGGTGTCGCCGGCCAGGGTGTTGATGCCACTGAGGGTCAAGGTGCCGGTGCCAAGTTTGTTCAGCTGCCCGGCACCGTCGAGTACCCCGTCAAAGGTACCGCTCTGGTTGCCGCCGCCCAGGCCAAGAATGCTGCCACCTGCGATCAGTGCCGTGCCGTTGCCGGTCAGGCTGCCAAGGCTGGCGGAAGCGCCGAGGTTGAGCTGGGTACCGGCGCCGAGGGTCAAGCCGGCGTTGTTGCCGAGCGCCGTGGCACTGGTGGTGGTCAGGCTACCGCCGAGTACGTTGAAGTTGCCGCTGAAGGTGTTGTTGCCGCCGAGGGTCAGGTCGGCTGCGCCATTTTTGGTCAGGGTGCCGGCGCCATCCAGCACACCGCCCAGGGTCAGGTTGTTGGTGCCGGCAACACTCAGGTTGTCGTTGACCGTGACGTTGTTGGCCAGCACCAGCGCCGAACCGTTGTCCAGTGTTGAAGGCCCCGCCACCGTCAAGGTGCCTGAGCCGAGTGCCGCTGCACCGCCGAGAGTCAGGGTGCCGGCGTTCAGCGTGGTGCCGCCGGTGTAGGTATTGGTGCCATTGAGCGTCAGGTTGGCGCTGCCGTTTTTACTTACGCCGCCTGCGCCGTTGATCACGCCGCCGAGGGTCAGGTCATTGCTGCCGGTGACGCTCAGGTTGGCATTCAGAACGATGTTATTGGTTAGGCTCAACGCCGTGTTGCTGTCCAGGTTCGAAGCGCCTGCCACCGTCAGGTTACCCAGGCCCAACGCCGAAGCGTTCCCCGCCGTCAGGGTCCCGGCGTTCAAGGTGACTCCACCGAGGAAACCATTGGCGCCATTCAGGACCAGATTGGCCGCGCCGTTTTTGGTCAGGCTGCCGGCGCCGTTGAGAGCGCCACCGAGGGTCAGGTCGGCCGTGCCGCCGATCCCGAGGTTACCGGCCAGGTTGATCGCGTTGTTCACGCTCACTGCAGTGGCCGCATCCAGCGTGGTGCCGTTGGCGGCATTGAGTGTGGCGCTGCCCAGTGCCGAATTCGACGCCAGGATCAGCCCGCCGGCATTCAGGGCAACCGGGCCGAGGAAGGCATTGTTGCCGCCGAGGGTCAGGTTGGCCGCGCCGTTTTTGATCAAGCCACCGACGCCGCCAATCACGCCATTGAGGGTCAACGCATTGCTGCCGCCGACCGTCAGGTTGCCGAGCAGGCTCACCCCGTTGCCCAGGGTCACGGCGGTGTTGCTGTCCAGCGTGGTGCCGGACGACGTGCTCAGTTGTCCGCTGCCAAGGGCGGTGTTGCTGCCCACCACCAATGTCCCGCCCTGAAGCTCGGTGCCACCGGTGTAGCTGTTGGCGCCATTGAGCACGAGGGTGCCGCTGTCGAGTTTGGCCAGGGTGCCGCTGCCGTCAATGCCCACGCCGATGGTCGCGGTGGCCCCCGGATCGACACGGATCGCGGTGTTGCCGCCAGTGCCGTTCACCGCCGTCAATTGCCCCGCCGCGCCGTTCACCAGGTTGTAGCCATCGGTGACGAATTGCAGCCCGGTGAACGATTGCCCGCCTACCACCGTCACGGTGCCCGCCGCACCCTGGAACACGCCGAAGTCAGCCGCCCATGGCTGGTTGACCAGGCCGTTGACCGAGGTCCAGTTGGTGCCGCCAGCCGTCCAGTTGCCGGTTCCGCCGTCCACCACGCCGTTGGCGATGGTCTGGCTGCCGTCCCAGAAGCGGATATTGGCATTCGGCGCCGCCACCAGCACGTTCACCTGATTGCCCACCGAGGTTTGCACCACCAAGTCGCCGAGGCCGAAGCCCACCGGCACGCCGGTGACATTCAGGCCCAGGTCGGTCAGCGCGCCGGTGTAGTTGATCAAGCGATACACCCCGACGCCGAACCCGCCGGCATCGGTGACGTTCAGGTTGCCATCGAGGGTCAGGTTGCCGCCGACGTTGAGCAACGAGGTGGTAGACGGTGCGCCAAGCGCCACGTCCAGGTTGCCGCTGCCGGCCATCACCAGCGAACCGGCCGACAGCGTATTGCCGCTGCTCAGGGCCAGGTGGCCGCCGTTGTTGACGTTCAACGCACCCAGTACCGAGCCGGTGCCGGTGAAAGTCGCGCCGGTATTGACGCTGACATTGGCACTGCCCAGCGAGCCGCTGAGGTTCAGGGTGCCGCCGTTGACGTTGGTGTCGCCGGTGAGGCCATTGATGCCGGTGAGGTTGAGGGTGCCGGTGCCGACCTTGGCCAGGATGCCGGTGCCGCTCAGGCCACCGTCGAAGGTGCTGCTGGCGTTGAGGCCGCCCACTGACAGGGTGTTGCTCCCGCTGACTTGCACGTCACCGCTGCCGGAGAGGGTCGCCAGGCTGGCATCGCTGCCCATGTTCAGCGACGCACCGGCACTGACGTTCGCGCCGGAGGTGCTGCCCAGCGCACCTGCGCTGGCGGTGGTGACACTGCCGGACAGGATGTTCAAGGCGCCGGTAAAGGTGTTGGTGCCGCTGAGCGTCAGGTCTGCCAGGCCATTTTTGTTCAACGCGCCAGCGCCGCTGATCACGCCACTAAGCGCCAGGTCGTTATTGCCGGCCACGTTCAAATCAGCGTTGAG
This sequence comes from Pseudomonas sp. 32A, assembly GCF_052682255.1. Taxonomy (NCBI): domain Bacteria; kingdom Pseudomonadati; phylum Pseudomonadota; class Gammaproteobacteria; order Pseudomonadales; family Pseudomonadaceae; genus Pseudomonas; species Pseudomonas sp. 32A. The sequence goes on from NZ_JBQYLY010000001.1 coordinate 6,961,496, forward strand.
GGTGATCCCATTGCCCAGGGTCAGCGCCGCGCTGTTGTCCAGCGTCGAGGCGCCACCCACGGTCAGGTTACCGCTGCCCAGCGCCGCGCCATTGCCCAGCGTCAGAGTGCCTGCGTTGAGGCTGCTGCCACCGCTGTAGGTGTTGATGCCGTTGAGGGTCAGGTTGGCCGCGCCGTTCTTGATCAACTGGCCGGTGCCCCCGATAAGGCCCCCCAGTGTCAGGCCTTGAGTGCCGCCGACGGTGAGGTCGGCATTCAGGGCGATGCTGTTGGTCAGTGCTACCGGGGCATTGCTGTCCAGCGTCGCCGCGCCGTTGACCGCCAGGCTGCCGGTGCCGAGGGCCGCATTACTGCCGACGGTCAAGGTACCGGCATTCAGCGAAGTGCCATCGATAAACGTGTTGGTGCCGTTGAGAATCAGGTTGGCCGCACCGTTTTTCACCAGGTTGCCGTTGCCGCTGATCACGCCACCCAGGGTCAGGTCTGCGTTACCGCCAATCGTCAGCGGGCCGGTCATGCCGATCTGGTTGTTCAGGCTGACGGCGGTGTTGGCGTCCAGGCTGGTGTTGGCGGCGGTAGTCAACGCGCCGCTGCCCAAGGCGTTGTTGGCACCGAGGATAATCTTGCCGGTGTTGAGCGTCGTGCCGCCCAGGTAGTTATTGGTGCCGTTGAGGGTCAGGTCGGCCGCGCCGTTCTTGATCAAGCCACCGATGCCGTTGACGTTGCCACCGAGAGTCAACGCGTTGCTGCCACCGAGCGTCAGACTGCCACCGAGGTTGACGGAATTGCCCAGAGAGGCGGCGGTGCTGGCGTCCAGGATGGTGCCGTTGGACGCGTTCAGCGAGCCCGTGCCCAGCGCGGTATTGGCGCCGACAATCAAGGTCCCGGCATTCAGCGCGGTGGTGCCGGTGTAGGTGTTGCTGCCGTTGAGGGTCAGGTTTGAGGCGCCAGTCTTGATCAGGCCGCCCGCGCCGGCGATAACGCCTCCGAGGGTCAGCGGGTTGGCCCCGCCGGCGCTGAGGTTGGCATTGAGGTTGATCGCATTACCCAAGGTCAGCGCGCCGGTGCTGTTGAGGGTGCTGGCACCGCCCACGGTCAACGCGCCGGTGCCCAGTGCTGCGGCATTGCCAAGGGTCAGGCTGCCGGTGTTCAGCGTCGTGCCGCCCTGGTAGGTGTTGGCGCCGTTGAGGGTCAGGTTGGCTGCGCCGTTTTTGATCAGTTGGTTGCTGCCGCTGAGCACGCCACCCAGGGTCAGGGCGTTGCTGCCCGTCGCGCTGAGGTCGGCGTTCACTGCGATGTTGTTGGCCAGCGTCACGTTGGCGCTGCTGTCCAGCGAAGCCGCGCCCGCGACGGTCAGGTCACCGGCCCCCAAGGCCGCGTTATTACCGGCGGTGAGCGTGCCCGCGTTAAGCGTTACGCCGTTGAGGAAGGTGTTGGCACCGTTGAGGACCAGGTTGGCCGCGCCATTTTTGGTCAGCCCGCCGCTGCCGGCGACGACGCCACCAAGGGTCAGGCCAGCGGTCCCGCCAATGTTCAGGTTACCGGTGATGTTGGCGGCATTGGTCAGGGCAACGGTGGTGCTTGCGTCCAGCGTGGTGCCGTCCGCCGTGTTCAAAATGCCGCCAGCCCCCAGTGCCGTATTGGAGCCGACGATCAGCGAACCGGCGTTAAGGGTGGTGTTGCCGGTGTAGGTATTGACGCCACCGAGGGTCAACGCTGCCACACCGTTCTTGATCAGCCCGCCCGCGCCACTGACCACACCACTCAGCCCCAGCGCCTGCGTGCCGCCGATGGTCAAATCAGCCGCCATGCTCACTGCGTTGGCCAGGGTCACCGCACCGGTCGCATCGAGGATGGTGCCTGCCGCCGTGCTCAGGATGCCGGTGCCCAGTGCATTATTGTTGCCCACCAGCAGTGTGCCGGCGTTGAGCGCGGTATTTCCGCTCTGAACGTTGTTGCCGGTCACCGTCAGGGTCGAGGCGCCATTTTTGGTAATGCCCCCCACGCCCGAAATGACGCCCCCAAGGGTCAGCGCGTTGCTGCCGACCGTGGTCAAGTTGGCGTTGAGGACCATGCCGTTGTTCAGGGTCACATTGGCACTGGTATCAAGATTGGCGCTGCCATTGACGTTCAGTACACCGGTACCCAACGCATTGTTATTACCGGCTACCAGCGTGCCGGTGTTCAGATTGGTGGCGCCTGTATAGGCGGTGTTGTTGCCATTAAGGGTCAGGGTGCCGCTGCCGCTCTTGTTGATACCACCTGCCCCGCTGACCACGCCCGTGAGGGTAAAAGACCCGGCTCCGGTAGTCGTCATTCCACTGTTGACGGTGATGAGGTTGTCCAGGCTGATGGTGCCCGGCGCGCTTAACGTCGTCGCACCCGCGAACGTCACGGCTCCGGTGCCGAAAGCCTGGTTATTGAGGACCTGCACCGAACCGCCATTGAGCGTGGTATTGCCGGTGAAGGTATTGGCACCACTGAGGCTCAACTGCCCGGTGCCGGATTTGATCAAGCCGCCGGCACCGGAGAGCACCCCTCCCAGCGTCGTGCCGTTGGCGCCCTGCACGACCAGGCCGCCGGTGCCCAGGGTAATCAGGTTATTGAGGGTCAACCCGGCGTTGCTGGCCTGAATCGTCCCGCCGTTGGAGGTCAGCACACCCGTGCCGAACGACTGGCCGTTGTTGAACGACGCGATGCCGCCATTGAGGGTGGTGCCGCCGCTGACGAGTGGCCCTTGCAGGGTCCAGGTACCGCTGTTGACCGTCAGGTTGTTGAAGTTCACGTAGTTGGCGCTGGACGCCGTGCCAGCTCCGCTCGGGCCACCGCCCACACCAATGGTGTTTTGCAGGATCAACGAGTTGTTGCCCCCGGCCCCGCCATCAACTTGCCCGGTGGGCGCAAACGTCAGGTTTACGCCAATCAGGCCACCGAGACTGAGCCCAACCCCGCCACCATTGGTGATGGTCGAACCGGTCACGGCGGTAAATGTGTTGCTGCTGGCCGCCCCCATGGAGACGCCGCCGGAAATCGTACCGGAGTTGACGAAGGTATTACCCGTGGAGGAACTTTCAAAGGCCATCCGTCCGTTGATGGTGCCTGCGTTGATCACGTTGACTTGCGAGCCCCCGCGAATCGCGACCACTGGCGCATCCGCGGCAAACAGCGTCAGGTTGAGCAATGCGGTGGAACCGATGGTGCCATTGTTCACAATATTGGTGCTGCCGCCGGCGCCGTTTTGCAGGTTAAGCGCCATACCATTGAGACTGGCGAGATTGACACCCAGCAGGTCCGCAGTACCTCGGATGATCCCGGTAGCGGCGTTAGTGACGTTCACCACACTCGCCCCCGCGTTACCCAGCACCACACCGCCGCTCAAGGCAGTGACAAGCCCGAGCAATGCCGGGTCGATAAGGCCCGCGTTGTTCAACGTGATGTTATTGCCCGTCAGGTTCAGCACCTGGCCAGCCAGCGTCGCGTTCAGTTGGGCAGCGGAGCCCACGTTGACGGTCAGGTCATTCACTGCACTGGAGAACGTGTTCAAGAACAACGGCAGCGAAGGCACGCCACTGCAGGTGACCGTGGCACCCGCTGTGGGGCTTGCCGGCGTACAAGCCGCCATCGCCTCCGGGCTCGCCAGGCCTAGAACCAGGCCGGCAATACCGAGGCGAATAGCAAGATTAAGAGGAGAAATACGAGGTTTAGCGGCAGCAGCAAGTCTTCTTTCCACGTGAAACTCCTTGTGGTCAAAGCCCTTCATCCATGAATGCGTAGAAGCCCCAAATACAGATCCAAACACGCATCGACGTCGAAATACCTGACCGTGGTGACAACTGATCCTGTTTTTCACAACGTTAGCCGCGTGCGTAAAACTCATTGAAATAAATGGTATTAATACTTTAGCGAGTGCCGTGCAGGGCCTGGACGACATCCAATGAACGCGGAGGTGAACCCTTCGAGCCGCGCAAAAATTCAGATTTCACAATGTAAAAAAGCGCTCTAATAACGCGCGGTGTTACCCCTGTAGGAGCGAGCTTGCTCGCGAAAAGCGCTAAGGCTCCGCGTGTATTCAGCCAGTCAGCGTCATCGTTAACGATTTTCGCGAGCAAGCTCGCTCCTGCAGTAAAACCTGTTGATTCAGCGAAACGATCCTGGAGTCCCCAATGCCCCATGAAGGCAACCTGTTACAAGCGGCGGTTGTATTCCTGTTTGCCGCCGTACTGACCGTGCCCTTGGCCAAGCGCCTGCAGCTGGGCGCCGTGTTGGGTTATTTGCTGGCCGGCGTGATCATCGGCCCCTCGGTGCTGGGCCTGGTGGGCAACCCGCAAAGCGTCAGCCAGTTCTCCGAACTGGGGGTGGTGTTGCTGCTGTTCATCATTGGCCTGGAGCTGTCACCGAAGCGTCTGTGGGTGATGCGCAAGGCGGTGTTTGGCGTCGGCCTGGCGCAGGTGTTGCTGACGGGTACGGTGATCGGCGTGGTAGCGCTGTTTGCGTTTGGCCAGTCATGGAACAGTGCGATTGTGCTGGGCCTTGGCCTGGCGCTCTCCTCCACCGCGTTCGGCCTGCAAAGCCTGGCCGAGCGCAAGGAGCTTAACCAGCCCCACGGGCGCCTGGCCTTTGCGATCCTGTTGTTCCAGGACATCGCGGCCATCCCGCTGATCGCCATGGTGCCGCTGCTCGCCGGCAGCGATCACCCCGCCACCACCTCCCAAGGCCTGCAGCATGGCCTGGAAGTACTGGGCAGCATCGCCGTGGTGATCATCGGCGGGCGCTATCTGCTGCGGCCGGTGTTTCGCATCGTCGCCAAGACCGGGCTGCGGGAAGTGTCCACGGCCACCGCGTTGCTGGTAGTGATCGGCACGGCATGGCTGATGGAGCTGGTGGGTGTGTCCATGGCCCTCGGCGCCTTCCTCGCCGGGTTGCTGTTGGCAGACTCCGAATACCGGCATGAGCTGGAATCGCAGATCGAACCGTTCAAGGGCCTGCTGCTGGGCCTGTTTTTTATCAGTGTGGGCATGGGCGCCAATATCAGCCTGTTGTTCAGTGCGCCGGTGATCGTGCTGGGCCTGACCCTGCTGCTGATCGCCATCAAATTGCCGCTGCTGTTTTGCGTGGGCCGACTGGCCGGTGACCTGAACCGTGAAAGCGCGCTGCGCCTGGGTGTGGTGCTGGCGGCCGGCGGTGAATTTGCCTTCGTGGTGTTCAAGATCGGCCGCGACCAGGGCCTGTTCGAACCGCACCTCTACGACATCCTCGTGCTGACCATCACCCTGTCGATGGCCTTGACCCCGTTGCTGCTGTTGCTCTGCCCGAAACTGTTCAAGCCCAAGGTCAAGCCGGTGGAAGTGCCCGAGGAATACCGCGCCATCGAAAGCGATGCCCCCCGGGTGGTAATCGCCGGGATGGGCCGTATGGGGCAGATCGTGGCGCGGATCCTGCGGGCGCAAAACATCTCGTTTATCGCCCTCGACACCTCGGTGGAAACCATCGAGCTGACCCGCAGTTTCGGCGGCATGCCGGTGTTCTACGGCGACCCCCAGCGCCCGGAAATCCTCCACGCGGCGAAAGTCGACCAGGCTGAATTCTTCGTGATCGCCATGGACGACCCCGAAATCAACATCAAGACCGCCGAACTGGTGCGCAGCCTCTACCCGCACATGAAGATCATCGCCCGCGCCCGTAACCGCCAACACGTGCATCGCCTGGTGGACCTCGACGCATCACCGGTGCGCGAAACGTTTTACTCCAGCCTGGAAATGAGCCGCCGCACCCTGGTGGGCCTTGGCTTGACCCAAGCCCAGGCCGATGCGCGCATCAACCGTTTCAAAAACCACGACCTGCAACTGCTGGCCGCCCAGCACGCGGTGTATGACGACGCGGCCAAGGTGATGCAGTCGGCCCAGGAAGCCCGGACAGAATTGGCGCGGCTGTTTGAGATGGACCGGCTCGAGGAGGAGTCCGACAAGGTGTAAGGATGGAGATGAACGATCTTGCGAAAATTCTGACAGAATACGGCGCAATTTCGTTCATCCCTGGAGAGCTTCATGGCCACCCTCAGCAAGACCGCAGCCCTCTTGGCCCTCGCGCTGGCCGCCGGCTTCGGCGCCAGCCAAGTCCTCGCCGCCAGCAAGCCTGCCGCGCAGAAAACCGCCACCCAGACCATTTCCACCCTGGACGGCAAGTTCAGCTTCAACCTGCCCAAGTCCTACCTGGCCGACCCGTTGCCGGCCGGTGATGCCGAACATGGCACGGCGGGCGCCAGCGGCACGATGTACAGCGACCAGGCCACCAAAAGCGTGATTTTTGTGGTCGAGAAACCGAGCGTCGCCGGCCTGATCAAGGACAACGACCCGCAGTTCCTCGACGGCGCCGTGGCGGATTTCGTCAAGGAACAAAGCGCGGCCCTGCCGGACTTCAAGAAAGGCGCCGAGAAGAAACTCACCGTCAAAGGCCTGGCCCTGCGCCAGGTCGACAGCACCGCGACCATGGGCGGTGGCAAGACGCTGAGCTCCACCTTCCTGACGGGCTCCGGCAGCCACCAATTGGTGGTGCAGGCCATTTCCCGGGCGGATGACGAGAAAGGCCATGCACTGTTGGTGAAACAGATTATTGGCGGTAAATAACCGGTTTTAATCTGGCAATGAAAATCCAATGTGGGAGCGAGCTTGCTCGCGAAAACAGTGTTTCAGTCAGCACATGTATTAACTGACCCACCGCTTTCGCGAGCAAGCCCGCTCCCACATTTTGACCGCGTCCACATCGACGGACTCAGCGCAGGCTCTTCTCCAGCCACTGCTTCAAGTCCAGCAACTCCGCCTCACCCACGGTATGAATCATCCCCGGGTAACCGTGGAATTCCGGCGTGAGGCCAATCCCCTGCAACACCTCGTTGGCCCGCGTTGCCGAGTAGTAAGGCAGCGCCTGGTCCAACGTCCCGTGACCGATGAAAATCGCCAGCTTGCCCAGTTGCGCGTCCGTTTTGAGCTCAGCCTTGAGTACCGGCAGCAGGCTGCCGCTCAACGCCGCGATCCCGCGCAAGGTTTCGGGATGCCTTAACCCGACTTCGTACGACATGATCGCGCCCTGGCTGAACCCCACCAGAAACACTCGCTCACTTTGGGTGTGGTACTTGGTGGTGGCCTTTGCGACGAAGTCTTCGATCAGCTTGGCGCTGCTCTGCAAATCGGCGGTCTCGCCATCAAAATCGCCATCGCCCGGCTTCTTGCGAAACCAGCGATAACCACCGCCTTCCACCGGCATCGGTGCCCGTGCAGACAGGTAGGTCCAGGTCGACGGCAAGCGGTCCTTGAGCCCGAACAAGTCGGCCTCGTCACTGCCATAACCATGCAGGAAGATCACCAGCGGCTCGTTGCGTGCATCGCTCTGGGTCTGTTCCAGGTAAGGCAGGGGCAAGTCCGTGTGCAATTCGTCTTCGGCATGGGCAGCGCTGGCGAACAGCGCCATTGTCAGGGCGATCAGTTTGAGCATGGGCATCAACCTTCAGGGTTTGCGCAACAAATAGGTATCCATGATCCAGCCATTGGCCTGGCGCGCCGCCTTGCGCACACGTTCAATCTCTTCGGCCACCTCGGCCACCTTGCCGCTGATCAGGATTTCGTCCGGTGTGCCCAGGTAGGCGCCCCAGTAGATATCCAGGTCCTGGTCGGCCACGGTGCGATAGGAATCTTCGGCGTCGAGCATGACAACCAGGGTGTCGGCATCACTCGCCTGCCCCGCCGCCAACCGGCGCCCGGTGGTGATTTCAATGGAGCGGCCAATCCGGTTCAACGGCACTTTATGCTGGGCCGCCAAGGCCTGGACGCTGGTGATCCCGGGGATCACTTCAAACTCGAACTCACAGCTGCCGCTGGCCAGAATCGCCTGCAGGATACGGATGGTGCTGTCGTACAGCGCCGGGTCGCCCCAGGCCAGGAATGCACCGACTTCGCCATCGGCCATTTCTTCATTGATCATCCGCTCGAAGGTCTGCTGCTTGTCGCGGTTCAGATCTTTTACGGCGGTGGTGTAATCGATATCGCCACGCACCCGCTCGGGGCAATCGGCCTCGACAAAGCGGTAGGCGTGATCGGTGATGTAGGTCTCGCAGATTTCCCGGCGCAGGTCGATCAGCTTGTCCTTGCTCTGGCCCTTGTCCATCAGGAAAAACACGTCGGTGCGGTTGAGCGCCTTGACCGCCTGCATCGTGATGTAGTCGGGGTTGCCGGCGCCAATGCCGATGATCAGGATGCGTTTCATGGGAAAGTCTTCATGGGTGTTCTCGGTGCGGGGAGCGGATTTTGCCATGTTCGGGGCGTCAGGCGTGAGTTTCCAGGCGCAGGCGCCAATGGCCGTTGAACCGCAGCTCAGTGGATGACAGCGGCTCCACGTCGATCAGGTTGAACATCGAGGGCGCGGATTGCATGACGTGCAGCAGCGCCGCGCGGATAACGAACGGGTGAGTCACCGCCAGCACATGCCCCGGCGTTTGCTCGAGGGACTGCAACCACTGCCCGACCCGCTCACACAACTGCACCACCGATTCGCCGCCGTGGGGTGCCGAGGCGCTGTCGGTCAACCAGGCCTGGAGCGCTTCGGGTTCGGCCTGTTGAACCTCATCGATCGCCAGCCCATTCCAGCGGCCGAAATCACAATCGCGCAGGGCTGTTTCAACTGAAGCATCGGCGGCAAACAGGGTCGCTGTCTGCCGGGTTCGCGCCTCCGGGCCGCACAGCACAAGGGGCGCACGTTTGAAACGCTGCGCCTGGGACAACGCCGCTTGCTGCCAGTCCATCTCCACCGACTCATCCAGCGCAAAGCGTGCGCGTTTCTGGGCGCGGGTGCTGGCGTGGGAAATCAGGGTCAACCGGGTGGCCTGCATGACAAATCGCTCTGGCGAAGATAGTTCAATATCTTACAACGATCCGCACACAGGAAGCCGGTCGCCGCCGTCAGATCGGCGGCGACCGGCATTCACACCCCGGGCCGCGCCAGGTAGAACACCTCGTAGCCGTTGCCCGGATGGTTCACATCCAGCGCCTTGCCCGACAAGGTAATCCGCACCAGCGTCCACGCCTGCACATCCAGCGCCAGAAACACCGCAAAGTTATCGCTGCTGTCTGCAATCTGCTGATTGCGGGCTTTTTCGGTTGCCAGGATTTGCCCACGGTCCGCACTTGGCTCCAGCGCCCACTCTTCCCGGTACAGGCTCAAGGCGTTTTGCGCCGGACCTCGCTGCACATCCAGCGGTAACCAGGACTCAATGTGCGGCCGGCCAAAACTGTCGAGGACCTTCTGAAAGCGCTCGCCGAGTAAAAAATCCGCGGCCTGCAAAGGATCCGACCACAGATAAACCGACGAATAGAGGTTGCCCACGCCCGGCCCCTGTCCCCGTTCCTGAGCGATAAACGCCTTGAACAGCAAACCCTCGGTGTGATCCCACTGCGGCCCCAACCGGGCGGCGCGCTCGCGGATGACACCCATGTCGTAATCAGCTGGCAAGCGGTGTGAATACTGTTTGGCAAACATCATGGCGCTCCTGTTCAGATGAGTGTCCAGCTTGTGTCGGGCCCATGATTTCAGCAAGATATCACCCGATATAGGTGTGATAAGGAACTGAAATGACCGACACCCTCAAGCCGCTGGATATCGACACCGTGCACGCCTTTGTACTGGTGGCCGACTTCGCCAGTTTCACCCGTGCAGCCCAGGCACTGGACACCTCACAAGCGGCCATCAGCCTCAAGCTCAAACGCCTGGAAGAGCGCCTCGGCTACCGCCTGCTGGTGCGCACGCCACGGCATGTGCGGCTGTCGCCCCAGGGTGAACAGTTCATTGTCGCCGCCCGCGCGCTGCTCAATGCCCACGAACGGGCGTTGGGTGACATGGGCAATGGCGCACCACGAAGGCTGGTGATCGGCATCAGCGACCATGTGGCCGGGCCCGACCTGCCACTGTGGCTCAGCCGTCTGGCAGCGTATGACCCACTGGTGATTCTGGAGGTGCGGATTGCCTCGTCCCGGGACTTGGTGGCGGCGTTCGACCGCAACGAACTGGACGCGGTGATCGTGCGCAACGAAGGCGACCGCCAGGACGGTGAGGTATTGGTGGTGGAGCGCTTTGGATGGTTCGCCGCGCCGACCTGGCAACACACGCCCGGCACGCCGCTGCGCATGGCAACCATGGCCTCGCCCTGCGGCGTGCGACAACTGGCGGTGCGGGCGCTGGATGAGGCGCGGATTGACTGGACCGAAGTGTTCGTGGGCGGCGGCGTGATGGCCGTCGGTGCGGCCGTCAGCGCCGGCCTGGGCGTAGCGGCGCTGGCTCGGCGGGTTGCTCCGGCGGGCGCGGTAGACGTAAGTGAACAGTACGGATTACCGGCGTTGCCTGTCAGTGAAATCGTACTGCATAGCCGGATCAGCGATGGCCGCTCCCGTGAGACATTACGGGCCTTGAGTGCAACCTTCAGAGGGGTTCTGGAGCGTTAGGTTGCATCTGGGCATAACGCCCGCGCACGAACCGCTCCAGTTCATCTCCCGGCAGCGCCTTGCTGAAATACCAGCCCTGGATAATCAACTCCGAGCCCGACTGCAAAAACGCCAGCTGCTCGGCGGTCTCCACGCCCTCGACCACCACCCCGAGGTTCAAGGCCTCACAGAACCTCAGCATCCCGGTCAGCACCTGGGCGCCTTTGGGATCATGTTGGGCCACCACAAAACTGCGATCGATCTTGATGAAATCCACCGGAAACTGATGCAGATAACTCAGCGCCGAAAACCCGGTGCCGAAATCGTCGATGTACACCTTGGCGCCAATCGCCTGCAGTTTCTCGATCATCTGCCGGGTGCCCTTGATATCCCCCACCAACGCATCCTCGGTGATCTCCACCGACACCTGCCCATGGGCCTGGGCCAGGATCTCCACCAGCCGGTCACCAAAGGCCGGGGTGGTCAGTGTGGCGCTGGAGATATTGATTGTCATCGGTAACCTGAAACCGACCTTCAGCCACTTCTGGTATTGGCGCACAGCCTGGGACGCCACCCACACATCCACATCCGGCATCAACCTGGCATTGGCCAGCCATTGCAGGAACTCCCAGGGCGAATGCACCGTGCCCTCGGCATCCCGTGCGCGCATCAACGCTTCGCAACCGGTGCATAGCCCGGTCAGGGTAGAAATCTGCGGTTGGAATTCAAGGTAAAACTCATAGTCGCTGATCTGCTGGATATGGCTCAACTCGCTGACCTGGCGCGCCTGGGCCTTGTGGGAAGCCATTACCGGGTCCAGCTCCAGCAAGCGGCCCTTTTCTTCCAGGCCGCGAAAGGTCATGTCCAGCGACTTCAAATACACCGTGCCGCCTTCCGTGGCCTGGCGATTGATCGCCCGTACATAGGGTGCATAAATCAGCATGCCAACCCCCAGCAACACCGCCTGCAGCACCACCGCCGCGAGGTCGCCGTGGGTGCTCAAATAGGCGTTGAGCAATACCGGCGCGGTAAACGGCACGCTCACCACCGCAGGCGACACCCAGCCAATCTGCACCACCATCAGCGCCAGCATCGCGTTGAATGCCGGCACCACCAGAAAGGGAATGAACAGGCGCGGGTTGAGGATGATCGGCAAGCCAAACAACAAAACCTCACTGACATTGAACAACGACAGCGGCAGGCTGGCCATCGCCACCAATCGCATCGACCGGCTCCTGGAAAACAGCAGGATCGCCAGCAACAGGCACAATGCACCACCCGAACCGCCGATAAACGCGAAGCTGCCCAGCAAGCCGCCGTTCAGTAGATATTTAATCGGCTCGCCCGCCGCCAGCGCCGCGTTATTGAGCGCGACCGCCTGATCCAGCACATCAAATAACGGCTGCATGGCGTAAACACCATGGATCCCGAAAAACCACAGCAGCGAATTCATCAGGGTGACAAACAAGCCGCTGCCATAGGGCGTTTCCAGTGCATCGAGCACCTGCGGCCCCTGAAGCTGCGCCACCTGCGGAATCTGCAACAGCAGCGACAGCAGGAGCACCAGCCCGAGCGCGGTGATCGCACCCGGCACCACCATATTGAGGGTGCCCTTGAGGTTGTGCCCCACCAGGTCTTCGTTGATCAACCGGGTCCAGCGCCGCCGATGCAGCCAGGCGATGGCGGGCACATTGATCAACGGTGAGGCGATGGCGATGAATAAAACGAAGGTCGCCGAAGCGCGGGGAAAATCCCGCAGCACAAACGTGGCGATCACCACATGGGCCAGGCACAGGAACGCCACCGGCAGCTGCGGCAGGCGGTGCTGGATCGCAAGCATGTAACCGATGGAGGCGGCCACCAGCAGCGGGATCACCGAGCTGATCTGGTTGTGCAGCCCCGCGAGCAAGGCCACCACCTGAGGGTCGAAACCCAGCACACGAGCGCATTCAGATAGGATCAGGAACCCGGCCGACACCAGCAGGCATGGCAGGATCCACAACAACCCCTCACGTATGGCCCGCAACGACTCGGTGCTGGCCAAGGCCGCCAGCCGCTGGGTGAAGAAAAGCTTGAACAGCGTTTGCGCCATCACCTGTCCCTCTGTACATCGCCCTCGGTCCCTGATGCCAGGGTCGCAACATAACACCTGGCTGTAGCCTTTATCGCCGGGTTAACGCTACACGTCCTGCTACCGGGAGCGAAAGACTTTTGCTGCCACTGGCGCAATTATTCAGAATCAGCGTAGGGGCCTGATGCTTGTCGATTGGCTCGGGTTGGCCCATCCTTCGGCGCCCTTGTTGTCGTAAAAAGCGACGTTCCCTCATGGCCTGCGCACTGCCGGGTCTGACCAGTCGTCTCTCTTACCGTGGAGTAAACCTTTGTCCCAACCCGGCGAAAACCACCAGCTAGCCCTGGACCGATTCCTGAACGAACACCCGGCCCTGGCCGCAGAACTGAATACGTTGAACCCCCTGGCGGCCCAGGCCAAGGGGGAAACCATGGAGCAGTACCGCGCCGAACGCCTGCATGAAGCCTTCGAGGCAGAAGCCGAGCGACAGGGCCTGTTTGCGTGGGAGCTGACGCTGAAACTGACGGCGCATTCATCCGCGGAATTCGAGGCACAGCGCCTTGAAGTGCACAAGGAAGTGGCGCAGATGGCAGGCCTGAGCTGGGCGGAATATTCTCAGTTGCATGACTTGCCCCAATAGAACCAGCGGCTAACACACTGGCGGGGATCGCTGAGCGCTTCATGCAATTCTTCAGGGGTGATCGCCCTGCACTGTGGGTCGACCGCCAACGCCGTGCGTAACGCTCGCCAGCAATGGCGAGGCAGTTGCCTGGGGCGGACCGGTCTGTCACTGGAGTGGCGCCGGCCTTGGGCCAATTCGTAAAGGACACAGGCCACTGCATACAGGTCGGCACTGGCCGACAGGGCTGCGCCGGCCAGCAACTCCGGCGCGGCGTATGCTGGCGTCCAAGCGTTGAAACGACTGCGACTCAAGCCTGGCGGCCCCGCCGAGTCCGGTCCGCAAGCCTGACCCAGACCGAAATCAAACAAACGCAGCCCGCCCTCTCCTACCATTACATTGCCGGGTTTCACATCCCCGTGCAGCACGCCCCGCTGATGGCTATGGCGCAACGCATCGAGCAATTGCACGGCGATGCCTTGCCACTCGCGCCAGGGCAAACCGCCGGGGCGCTCCAGCAGCAGCCGATCCAGGGTCATGCCCTGAAGCAGTTCCATGGTGAAGAAAGCAATCTGGCAGGGGGCGTCCACTTCAAACGAAAACACCCGCACCACCTGCGCATGTCGCAGGCTGCGCGTCAGGGCAAACTCGCTGTAGAGCAGCACGTGGGCGTCTGCACACTCACGAATGGCTTCACCCAGCACCTTGATCGCCACACTGGAGCGCGACTCACCAAACTGTTCGTGCAGCAGATCCCGGGCGCGGTAGACCACCCCCATGCCGCCAGCGCCCAGCACTCGTTCGATCAGGTACCGCCCGGCCAGCAACGCAGGTATCCCGTCGCGCTGTGGATTGCCCTGCGCCCGGGCAAAAGCAAAGTGGGTCAACGGGCGACTGGGCGCAACCTCAAGCCCAGGATTATCGTTCATGACTGCACCACCACAGCGGTCAGGTTGTCGCGGGCGGCACCGCGCAATACGCCTGCGAACAGTTGGTCCAGAATCCGCTGAGGATTTCCCAGGCTCAGCGCCTGCCCCAACTCGCCATGGCTGAGCGCCTGATACAGGCCATCACTGCACAGCAGAAAGACATCCCCTGACAACGTCCCGAGTTCCAATACCTGCGGCCTCAATGGTTCCCGCGAGCCGATGGCGCGGGTCAGCGCCCGCGCATCGGGGTGCGCCCTGGCCCGCTCCAGGCTCACCCGCTGGTCAATCAACTGCTCGAACAGCGAATGATCTCGCGACAGCTGGTACAACGTCTGCGCTCGCCACAGATAACAACGACTGTCACCCGCCCAGACACAGGCAGCGCGATCGCCCTGAAGCAGCAACGCCACGACCGTGCTCCCCATGGTGCAATCACCACCCTGGGCGCTGACCGTCAACTCTTCACCCAACCGCCGATTGAGCCATTGCAGGCAACGGCGGGTCGCCTCGACCCGTTCGTCGAGGCTCCCCCGGCCTGGCAATAACGCCAGGCTATCAACCACCAGTTGGCTGGCGACATCCCCTGCCTGGTGCCCGCCCATCCCGTCTGCCACGGCCCAGCAACCCCGCCGGGGACAATCGAGAAAGGCATCCTCGTTGCGCGACCTGAGCTTGCCACGGTCCGTACGGCCGGCGCTGCGCCAGCGATCCTGACCTCGGTTCACAGTTGCTCCGGAAGGCGAAAGGTACGCCACTGCGCGATCTGAAACGGATTGGGCGCGCGCCGGCTGGTCAGCAGGTAGTTGGCGCGCAAGCCTGCCAGGTCAGCCTTGAGGATCAGGACATCCTGCCCGCTGGAGGGCTCGCTTTGCATCAGGTCAAACAAGCGGAACAGGGACCAGGCCCCGGTATTTTTTTCGAGCCCCAACGCCCGCTCGCTGCCCCGTTCCAGCACCAGGCTGCTGCGACCATTTTCAGCCTCGGCTGGCCACTGCATCGCCATCGGGACAATCGGCCCATGCCGGTACTCCATCTGCTGGCCGCCCAGACGCAAGACCGCGCGACTTACCGAAGGGTCCAAACTGTAGGGCGCGACGGTGAAGCGAACCTGCAAGCCACCCGGTTCATCCGCAAAAAAACCGCGCCTGATCACCTGTGCCTTCGCTTGCTGGTCGAGGAACGCCCGGGACATCGGCAAGCTGCGCCCATCCAGGCTGCGCAGCCTGTAGCGACCGGCATCGGCGCTGACAAAAGGCTTTAGATAGCTGTCAAAAAATCGCGCCATTATCCCTCCCGGTTTGAAGAACTCCTGAAAATCATCGAGGGAGACGTCGCTGCTGGCGTGGGCATTGAACGGATAACGTTGCTTGATCGCCTTGGCGTAAACACCATATACCTCACTCTGATAACGCTGGTTCACATGGCGATAGGCTTGGTCGAGCAGGCGGCGCCAGTGCTCGTCGGCCAGGCTTTCGAACCAACCCGCCAGCGGCAACGGCAAACGGGCGGCAACGTTACGCAGGTGACTCAGCGCATCCTGCTGGCCCTGGGTCCGACGCTTTGCCATATCGAAGGCGACCGGCTCGGGCGAACCTTCGCGATTCAAGGTCGCCAATTGCAGGTGCAAGTCATTGAGTGCCTGCAGCACCTGGGTCAACTCGGTACCTGGGTTCTCGTGGCTGTCCAGCAACTGGTGCAAGGGCTCGAAGCGGCGTTGCATGGCGCGCCGTGCCATGTCGGGCAATGTGTCGGCCAATCCGCCCCCGACGTCGACGACTGCAGTCTGCGCAACCTGCAACAGCTCTGTCCCAGGGACTGGCAGTTTGGCTGCCAACTCATCCAGGCGCTCGTTGACCGATGGCAAGCGCGTGTTGTCACGAACCTGTTGTAACAGCTGCACCAATGGAGACTGGGCTGACGTGAGGCTGGCGAGTTGCTCGGCGCCCTGCCTGGAATTGTCAATCTCGCGCAGGCGAATCCGTCCAATCGCCTCGCTCCAAGCCTCGGCATACTCGCTGAAGTAGCGTTGCTCAAGTTCCATCATCAATCGCCGCAAGTCCATCGCACTCAGGTCGGCTCCCTCCCCCAGCACCCAGTTGTCCTGGACGATGGTGTTCACCAGACGCGCGCCCTGGGACTCGAAATACCGCAGGTACTTGCGTGTATAAAAACCCGGAATGGGCTGGTCGCCACCGTCAAACACCAGCCCGTGTGCAAGGTGCAACGGCTCAAGGCCGCGGGCCTGTTCACGCAGCACGCGGTGCACCACATCGACCAGTGATTCGCCCCGCAACACGTGGCGCGCGTGGGCCACCAATTCGGTGTCAAGCGGGTGTACGAACGGCTGTTCAAGCAAGCGCGCGAAGTGTTCATTCAACCGACGCTGCACGGAGGGCTGGCCAGCAAAACGCACAGACCAGTGCCCCGCCACCCGCTCGCGCAGCCAGCCGACGTCTCGACGCTCCCGCAGGTTGAGCATCAGGTACGCCCGGAGGTTGTCCAACAGCCGCTCGCGATCCTCCAGGCTGCCGCGAACCTGTTC
Source organism: Pseudomonas sp. 32A (assembly GCF_052682255.1). NCBI lineage: Bacteria > Pseudomonadati > Pseudomonadota > Gammaproteobacteria > Pseudomonadales > Pseudomonadaceae > Pseudomonas > Pseudomonas sp. 32A. The sequence continues at coordinate 6,978,119 of NZ_JBQYLY010000001.1, forward strand.
TTGCAACATCTCGCCGACCTGGGGCAGCAGCAGTTGACCCAAGGCTTGCTGATAGGCCTGTTCCAGCACAGGGCGGCTGATAGCGCCTTGATACAACCCAGCCCGTTCAACCAGTCTGGCTTCGCCTTGCACAGGGAAAACCCGTGTGGCCGCCAGGCGGCTATCGAGCAGCGGCAGAAGGGCCAGGGTAGCGTCCGATCCGGGCTGTACGGGCGCGGGCCGTCGCGCCAGGTCCTGAAGTTGCTCCAGGCGTTGATGATTGAACGAGTAGCTATGGGTCCAAAGCAGGCCCGCCGCCCCGACGACCACTAACGCGCTGAGGGCCAGCACACCCTGGCGCCAGCGGATTCGACGCTGCTCCTCGCCATCGAGGCCCGCCAGATCGGCCTGTGCCAGAATCACCCGACTGAACAGGCCCTGGATAAAGTGCGGGCGAGATTCAAGGGGTTGCGAACCACCTTCTGCGCTGGTCAAGTAGAAACCACGAAAGCCGTTGGTGTGCTGATAACGCGGGCCGCAGAAAGCAACGTCGATGTAGAGGCTCAGACGCTCGCCAATCCGGGCCGCCTGATGGGGAAAGTCGAGCATCCGGCCGCGCAGGTCGCTGTTGCGCTCCTGATGCAGGCGCTGCACCAGTTCACCGCTCAAGCGCTGAAGCAGCGCTTCAAACGCCTGACGTACCTGACCAGCATCAATACCGTCTTTTCCGGGCGCGACATATTCACCAAGCACCGCATCGCTGCCCTCTCCCAGCGGGCGGTCGAAGAACTCCGCAAACCCCTGCAGCCGGTCGGCCTGGGTCACCACCAGATAGATCGGCACCTCCACATGCAACGTCTGCCGGATCTCCAGCAGCCGACTCTGGACGGCCCGCGCCTCATTCTCCAGATCACGCTCATTGCCATGGAGCAACGTCTCCATCGACAGCGCCACCACCACACCATTGAGTGGGCCGGTTCGGCGCCGTGCCTTGAGCAGGCCCAACAGTGTTGACCAGCCCGCGCCATCCACCTGGCTGTCTGGCTGGGTGACGTAGCGACCAGCCGTGTCGAGTAACACCCCGTCTTCGGCGAAATGCCATTCACAGTCGCGTGTGCCGCCACTCGCCTTCGCCATCGGCTCGCCCTGAACCTTGAGCAACTGCAATCCACTGGCCGCCAACATCCGGGACTTGCCACTGCCCTCTTTGCCGATCAGTAAATACCACGGCAATGCATTGCGCCAACGCGGGCTGCGTTCGCCATAAATCCTGGAGTTTTTCAGGGTGTGCAGAGCGTCCTTGAATCGACCGCGCAGGTGCCGCTGCTCGTTTTCAACCAGCCCTTTGCGTGGGTGCGGCTCAGCACCGTCGACGGATACTGGCCGGGCCATGCGGCGCCAATTGGCGTAGACCATCGCCAGCCCCCACAACAAAAACAGGCCGCTGATCGTCAGCAAGCGCGCCGCCGCCGCTTGCCAGAATCGATAGTCATCGACGGCCAATAATGGCCCGAAGAACCACACGACCATCGCGACCGCGAGCACCAGCAACAGGCTCCAAACCCAAATTCTGCCCAGCACGGTGCCCGCGCTCCTGAAGAATGCGTTCATGTGTTGCTCCCTGCGTTAGAGGGGCGTCCGGGTAATATCCGGCGCCACGAATTGATACGGTTGCAGCACGGTCTCGCGCTGCTGGCCCAGTACCCAGGCAAACCCCGCATACAGGGTCAACAGGCTGGCGACGACAAACACCGCAACCCAGGTGACCGGCACGACCCTCAGCCGTTTCTGGCGCCGTTGCTCCGGCCTGGGCGGCGGCGTGCATGCCGCAGGGGAATCGCCCCGCACATGCCGGATCTGCCGATACAGCGCGTCCCGAACCTGCTCAAGCTGCAGCAACCCACGTTCCATCACCCGGTACTTGCCCTCGAACCCGAGTGACAGGCACAGGTACATCAGTTCCAGCATCGCCAGGTGCTTGATGGGATCCCTCGACATGCGCTCAAGCAGCTGGAAAAACTTCTCGCCGCCGAAGGTTTCGTTGTGAAAGCTGCTCAGCAGGCTCATCTTCGACCAATCGCTTTGGCTACCCCATGAGGTGGTGACCACGGCTTCATCGATCACACTGCACAGCACATAGCGCGCCGCCATCACCTCACTGCTCTGCGCTCCGTCGTGCCTGGCCCGCGTCTCGAACAGCGTGACCGCGGCTGACAGCCGCTCGTTGAGCGCGCGCAGGCTTTCCTGAGCGGTGCTGCCCTTAAGCCGGACCACCTCGGACAACAACGCCCACGCAGGTGCTACCAGGGTATTCAAGCCAACGTTGAAGTGCTCCGCGCCCTGCAAGCGGGCGGCGTAAATCATCCGGTCTTCCAATTGTTCGAAACGCGGCGGCGATGCGAAGTCGGTTATCGGCCCCTGCGCCGGCCCACGCCCCTGTCGATCGAGCAGGACGGTTTTTTCATCCTGCGGGTATTCCCTGTCCATGGTCTCAGTTCCTGATGGCCCAGAATTTCAGTTCCAGCTCGGCAAATTCGCCGCTGACGTGGAAGGCAAAACCTCCCGACTGTTTCAACTGCTCGATGTCCCGGGCACCGAGTTCGAGCATGAAATAGGTTTTTGCGGCATGAAACGGTATCTGCCGGGGAGCCACCGGCAGCGGCTTGACCTTGATGCCTGCCAGATGCAGGTTGACCAACTCGCGAATCCGCTCCACAGGCCCAATCTTGAGGTGCGCTGGAAGCCGATGGCGCAGCTCCTCGGCGTCACAATGGGCGCTGGCGGCCAGAATGAAGGTCGCGGAACCCAACAGGTTGAGATCGCTTATCGGGCACACCAATACCCCGTACTGGCGAGGCTGCAGCGCCAGCTCAATGGCATGCTGTTCAAGCACCATCGACAGCAGGCGGCGAATCGGCTCCATCAACCCACGAAAGCTGGCGCTCTGGTCACTGTGCCGGTAATGCCCCTCGAAGTGCGCACGCTTGCTGTCGCTGGCAAACGTCGCGAGCTCACCCAGGATCGACAGCAATGTTCGATACAGCGCTTCAGGGCTGACCTGACTCAGGCCCAGGTAGTGACGCAAGACCAGTTCGGTGCGGTTGATCAGTTGCAGCATCAGGAAGTCACCGACCTCCGCGCCGGCAGCGGTGCCATTGGCGCGGATCCGCTCGGCAATGGCATCCCCCCGGCAAGCAAGCAGGCTGATCACCTCCTTGAGGCATGACAGCAGGTAACTGGAGCCCTGAAGGTGAATGAAGGTCGGGCTAAAATCGGCATCCAGGCTGACACCCTCCTCGGTGCAACTGAGTACTTGGGCAACCTTGAGCTTCACGTAGTGCTGGTCGCTGACTTGCTCTCCCAGCAGCAGGCGAAAATCCAGCTGTCCGCAATTTATCTGACGACAGGAATCTTCCCCGGCGTTGGAGTCGCTGACGTCTACCGAGAGGGTCTTGTAGCGCGCCAGTACATCGACCTGCTCGGGTCGACGGGCCTCAACGCAGTGACTTGTGGCCAGCGGCAAGGCCAGGTAAATCGCCTGCTTTCCGGTATTCACCGGAACCTCCAGCACCAGCGATTCCATGGCCCCGCCCAGTTCGAACAGGCTGCCATCCGGCAATATGCCGCTGGCCTGACTGACAACCACCTTGCCCATGTTGAGGTATTGCACATCGATTTCCAGGGCCAGGAAGCCCCAGCCGTGGGGGCATAACAACTGGGTGCGGCGCTTGAGTTGCTGGTCGTGGTAACGATCGTTTTGCTGAAAATGCTGTGGGCGCAGCAGCATGCCTTCCTGCCAGATGACTTTTTGGCTGCGCATGTCAGTCGCCCGCCTTGGCGGGTTGCGGGTTCACCAACCGAATCCCTGCCTGATCCAGGACCAGTTCGGCGCGCGTCAATCGCTGCGCAGTCACCGGCAACACATAACGCCATTGCGAGTGGGGTAAATCACGGTAGGCCGCCAGCACACCGACATAGCGACTGCCTGGCTCGAGGCTGAGCTTGAGCGTGGAGTGATCGCCCGGTCGCAACTCCAGCTCTTCGAGGTTCACCAGGTCTTTGGGCAAGGTGTGCTCTGCATGGCCGTAAAGGCTGAAAAAGTCCGCGTTCTCGAAAGCCACGGGGTGTCGCAGCTCCATCAGGTGCACCACGATCGGCGATGGGCGACCATGGAGATCGGGGTTGACCCGCTCGCTGGCGGCCAGTGTCAGGTCCAGCTTGGTCAGCTTCGAAAAGGGCGACAGAGAGCAACCACCCAGCAACGCCATTACAGCGCACAACAATGCAACGGTGACTCGGGACATGAAGATCATCCTGGATAACGGTGAAGGGTTGAAATCAGACGAATCTGCTCCTCGTAGGCCTTGCTGAAGTCGCTGCCCAGCAGGCCCTCGCTCAAGTGCTCGTTCTTGATCAGCGCCTGGTAGTGGCGCTGATACGCACGCCAGCGCCCGCCACACCGGGGAATCAACGGAGGCTTCGCCTGACGTTCGAAACACAGGAGCAACTGGCCCGGTGCAAAGGCTGCCAACGTTCCGCGTACCGCCGCGCGGCAGGCCACCAGCAAAGCCACCTGGTGGGCCTGCATGTCGCGGTAGGCGCGTGTGACAAACATCTCGGCAGACACCTGCCCCAGCTGCCCAGCCCCCAATAGCAACCCCAAGGCCGTGCTGGCGTCGGCGCTGTCTTTAAGCGGATCGGGACTCTGGAGCGAGATCTGGGTCAGTGGGAGTTTCAACTCGTGTTTGAGCTCGTTGCGGGTACTCAGGCTCTGTTGCAACCCTTGCGTCATTTGCCTGAGCAACGCCGCCGCCTTGATCGCCAGGACCTCTCTTCCCGGCTCATCAAGGGTGTCCAGGTCGATACCCAGGGCCTGCGCAAATGCTGACCAAAATGGCGCTGAGCCTTGACTTGGAAGTGGCGGTGGCGAACTCGGGTCAACCCTCGGCGCAGGCTCCACAAGTTCGGGAACCGTCAGATGATTCCTGTCCGCCGCTGCGTGGTCCGTCCACTGCAATGCCTCGCGGCTGGCCAAGGTCAGGGCGGCCAACTCTTGCGACGCGTCCTGAAGCTGCAGTTCGCTGGCCAGTGTGCGCACCGGATCCAGCTCCAGAAATGCATCATCGGGAATCAGCGTGTGTAATCCGTCCGGACCCGGCACCGTCGACGGGCTGAGCAGTCGCGCACGAATATTCAACGGCCCTAGCTGAAATACCGTGCCGTCCTCTATCGGATACTCCTGCCCCTCCCGCAGACGATCGTCGCTGCCTGCCAGGCGGGTTCCGTTACTGCTGATGTCCGCCAGGAAATACCGGCCGTCGCGATAACTGACCACGGCGTGGCGACTGGAAACCTGGCGACTGGCATCCGGGAGGGTCCAGTCACAACCGGCCCCACGACCTATGACGCCGCCAACACCTTTAAAGGTTTTGCACAGGCCCGGCGCAGCCCCTCCTTGCCCTGCGGGGCATACCTCAAACACGAGTTGCATGTGAAACTCCCCCGCGCTCACTGGCCACGACCGATGGACCGCGGGTCACCCAGCGGGCGGTAGTCGCCGTCGTCAAAGACATGGTTGGTGTTACAGCCACTCAGCACAAACAACACAAGCACCAGGGCTTGCCACTGACTAACAGGCATCAGATATCTCCCGGAATTTGAGGGGCGCGCCATTCAGCACTCCCCCTTGACGTCGCCAAAGGGAATGTCCAGACGTGCAAGACGGTACTGCAGCGTTCGCCGCGCGAGTCCCAGCTCACGGGCCGTGCGTGTTCGATTGCCACGGTTTTTGCGCAGGCAGTCGATCAGCACAACCCGTTCGACCCGCTCCATGCGCTGGCGTAGCGTCGCGTCAACAGCCGGTGCAGTCAGGCTTGACGACAGCGACAAGTGCGGGGGCAGGATGACTTCGTCGTCGCATAGCAGCACCGCCCGCTCCACCATGCATTTGAGTTCGCGCACATTGCCGGGGAAGCTATGGCTGGACAGATGATCCAGCGCCGCACTCGACCAGCCCACCGGCGCCCGCCCCAGCATTGCGCAGGCCTTGTCGGCGAAATGCCGTGCCAGTTGCAACACATCACCGTCCCGTTGGCGTAGCGCCGGCAACTCGATGGGAAACTGCGCCAACCGGTAATAAAGATCTTCGCGGAAGCTGCCTTCGGCCACCATGCCGGTGAGGTCCCGGTGAGTCGCCGCGAGGATCCGTACATCGACCTTATGGGCCGTATTGGCACCCAGCGGGCGAATTTCGCCTTCCTGTAGCACCCGCAGTAATTTGGCTTGCAGTGACAGCGGCATGTCACCGATTTCGTCGAGCAGCAGCGTGCCGCCATGGGCGGTGTCAAACAGACCGGCGTAATCTCTTTCGGCCCCGGTGAACGCGCCTTTGCGGTAACCGAACAGTTCACTTTCGAGCAAGCCTTCGGGAAACGCAGCGCAGTTTTGCACCACAAATGCCTTGTTGCTGCGCGGCCCGGCAGCATGAATGGCCCGTGCGACCACTTCTTTACCCGTGCCGGTCTCGCCCCGGAGCAATACGGTGTAGGGGCTATGCACCACCTTGCCGATCAGGCGGCACGTCTCGTCCATCGCGGTGCTGTTTCCTATCAAGCCATAGGCGCTGGCACCCGGGGTGCTGCGAGCCACTTTCAACGCACTTGGAGCCCGGCGCATTCGACGCAACATGGCCAACTGACTCACGGCAAAACGGCCCAATTGGCCCAGTGAGGCGCCGTAGCCCGCCAGTTCTGTCCTGTACTGGCTGGCACACAACAACATCGCGCATACCTGCGGATGCTGCCCAAGCAGTGGCACGCACAGCAGTGATTGCCAGGGTGATGCGACTGCCGGCAGAAACCCTGTGTCATACAGGCTGCTACGCAGCTCAGTAAGGCTGAGTACACGGCTCTGTTCCAGAACGTATTGCAACAGTTGCTCGTTCTTGAAGTCCGCTCCCGGGTTCGCGACGTCACCGGGCGGCAACACACCCGGCAGGTACTGGGCAACCAGATCCAGGCGGCCGGTGGTTTGATCGAGCAGGTACAACTGGCTCAGTTCACACCCGCTCAACTGTGCGGCGCCTGCTGCAAAGTCCTCGGCCAATGTCGATTCGTCGCTATCGATACCTAATCGGGTAAACCATCCCAGCAAGGCATCGGCGTAATCCAGCGGGTTTGGCAACCGAGTAAACAGATTGTCCGCCATCAGCTGAACTCGCAGAGGAGAGTGCTGTTGGAATCAAGGCTGACATGGACACACTGCAGAGACTTGCCAACGGCCATAGCATCCAGCAATTGATCCACCACCTGCGGCAGCAGATTTGCCTCGATCCATTGATCGATAAACCGCGCACCACTCTCACCGTGGCTACAGCGCTCGGCCATGTGTTCGACCAGTTCCTCTGCGTGACTGAACGCCAGCTTGCGCTGAAGCAGGCGCGTCCCCAGACGCTGAAGTTTGTTCTCGATCAGTTGGTGCAGCACCACGCCCGCTATCGGGTAGTACGGAACCACGCGCATACGGGCCAGCAATGCCGGTTTGAAATGAGCAGTCAGCACCGGCCGAATAGCGGCGTGCAGCACCTCGACATCCGGTCGCTGTCCGTCGGCGCAAAGCTCAGTGATACGTTGGCCGCCCAGATTGGAAGTCATCAGGATCAGGGTGTTGCGAAAATCGATTTCACGCCCTTCGCCGTCATTGGCTACGCCTTTGTCGAACACTTGGTAAAACAGGTTCAAGACATCCGGGTCGGCCTTCTCGACCTCGTCGAGCAGCACCACCGAGTAGGGCTTCTGTCGCACGGCCTCCGTCAGTACGCCGCCCTCTCCATAGCCGACGTAGCCGGGCGGTGCTCCGATCAATCGGGACAGGGAATGTTTCTCCTGGTACTCAGACATATTGATCGTGGTAACAAACCGCGCACCGCCGTATAACAAGTCAGCCAGGGCGTGGGCCGTTTCTGTCTTGCCAACGCCGCTGGGGCCCACCAACAGGAATACACCTACGGGAGCATTCGGCTGGTTCACGCCGGCCGCGACGGCGCGCAGGCAGCGATCCAGAGCCTGCACGGCGCACTCCTGACCGAGGATGCGGCGGCGCAAATCCTCGGCAAAGTTCAAGACCTTCGCGCTGTGCTCACGGGCCAGTTGCTCCAGCGGAATACCGGTCCAGGCACTGACCACCTGCGCCACCAACCGTGGGCACACTTCAAAGCTGGCCAGGCGCTGTTCGTGTTGTATCGCCTGCAATGCTTGATGGTTTTCGGCAAGCAGCCGTTCAAGGGCTTCAATGTTTTCGCCGCTGTTACGGGCTTCGACCCGTTGCTGACGTAGCGAGATCACCTTCTCCGCCAGGTCGCGTTGGTGGGTCCAGCGTTGCTCAAGCTCTGACTGTGCGACCTCCACTTCTTCCAGTCTCTGTGTGAGTTGCTGCAATGCCGGTTCATCGGTAACCAACCCCGCGTCGGCGTCCCGGCGCACAGCGAGCTGCTGACGCATTCCCTCGGCCAGCTCGGCGCGCAACCGTTGCAGTTCATCCGGAGCCGCGACCAGACTGACGCGCACCCGGGCACACGCGGTGTCCAATACGTCCACGGCCTTGTCAGGCAACTGGCGGCCCGCCAGATAGCGAGCACTCAGGTGTGCGGCGGCGACCACCGCATCATCCCGCACGTAGACGCCGTGACTGGCCTCATACACCGGGGCCAACCCACGTAAAATCGTCACCGCCTCCTCTACTGTCGGCTCGCGCACCAGCACCGGCTGGAAACGCCGCGCCAACGCAGAGTCTTTCTCGAAGTATTGCTTGTACTCGGACCAGGTCGTGGCGGCGATGGTACGCAATTCACCGCGAGCAAGAGCCGGCTTGAGCAGGTTCGCAGCATCGGAACTGCCGGCCTGGCCGCCTGCGCCAACCAGGGTGTGGGCCTCGTCGATAAACAGGATGATCGGTTGAAGCGATGCGTTGACCTCGTCGATCAAGCCTTTCAAGCGGCGCTCGAACTCGCCCTTGATACTGGCACCGGCTTGCAGCAAGCCCATATCCAGGGTCAGCAGGCGTACGTCCCTGAGCACCTCTGGCACTTGCGCGCTCACGATTTTCAGGGCCAGACCCTCGACGATCGCGGTTTTTCCGACTCCCGCCTCGCCCACCAGAATCGGGTTGTTCTTGCGCCGCCGCGCAAGGGTATCGATCATTTGCCGGATTTCGTTATCGCGACAGAGTACGGGGTCGAGTTTTCCATCACGAGCCTGGCGCGTCAGATCATGGGTAAAGCGCTCCAGCAATGAACTGCCCCCTTCAGGTGGAAGCGTCCGAGGGTTTTCGCTCAAAAGAAAACCGAGCACGCGCTGTGCATCAAGCTTGCTCAACACCGCCTGATAACGGCTACCCGCGTGCTGCAACGGGTTGCGCAACAAGGCGAGCAACAAGGCACCGTGTTCCACTTCGCTTCGCCCCAGCTCCAGATGGGCGACCAGTAATGCTTGTTGCAACCACTGCACCAAACCGGGTGAAAACACCGGATTACGCGAGGCGCTCCGGTCGGTCCGGGGTTGCAGCACCGCATGCAGTTCGCCGACATCCACACCCGCATCCTGCAGCGCACGCATCAGCACACCCTCGGGATACTCCAGGAACGTCAACAGCAGGTCCTCCACCAAGACCTCGCTGCCGCCGCGCGTGACACACCGTTCGGCGCAGCGCTCCAAGTCGCACCGGGTGGGCGCGGTCAATGCCTGGATAAGTTGTTGCAGGTCCACATTCATCATATTCATCAATCCCTAATGAGTTTTACTGGCCAAGGTGACCACGCCGTCGGCTCGCTCATGCCCCAGCCAACTGGTCCAGCCCAAGCGGCAGACATTGCACTCACCAATGTGCAACGGCCGAACCTCTCCCTCTGCCAACACCAATCGCACGTCGTATGCCAAGGGGTCTCTGACGGCGAAACGCACCAGTGCGCACAACGGCTCATAACCCGCTCCGGTGGGCAAAAAATCATGAAACCGCTCCCAGCCAAGTGCCAGCACATGGACCCTGAACATCCCGCTGCGGTCGAGAACTCGGTCACCCAGCACCAGGTCAGAACCCAGCGTGCTATAGCTGCGACCCAGGTCATTACGCTGCTCCTGGTCAATCACCACCGTGCGCTTGACCCATTGCTCGATGACCAGCCGACTGTGCTTGAAGTAATAACGCAGCACGGTCTCGATCAGTGCGGCGGAGTGCGCACGCAGACTGAGCAGTCCCAGGTAGGGCAACAGACGCTTCCAGTTCAGTTGGGCGCTGCTGCGAATCGCGCTGCCACCCAGGCCTACCAACGCGAACATCTGCTCGGAAAATGGATCGCAGGCGCCCGTTTGAAAGCTCGCCTGATAACGGTATTTTCGCCAGATCGGCACCAGCAACCGGTGCAGGCGATGGTGAAAAAGATCCAGGAAATCACGCGTTGAATTACCGCCTGCCACTTCGGCAAAAGCTTGCTCGCCATAGAACGCCGGCAGCGGTGAGCCTGTACCAAACAGCCCCAGCACATTGAGACGAAGGCGTGCCCGCAACTGGCCGTGCTCGATAAAAAACTCCACCCGGTCAATGTCGTTGCCGGGAAACCCAAAGCCTGGATTGGCCTGGTACTCCAACTGGTCGTGCAGCGCCTCCTCGTCAAGGGAGGGGTGCGCTTCGCGCAAACGCTCGATGATCTGCGCGACCGCCTGAAACACCGAGTACTCGCGAATCACGCGGGACAGCGCGGTTAAAGCAGGGGCTGCTGGCCCATCCGGGGTGGCCATAGATACACGTCTCCTTGTGTGCTGATGACTCGCAGTTCGTGGTACGAGTTGAGGCTGGCGTAAAGCGCGAAAAACTCATTGAGCACCGAAGCAAAGACAAACACGTCGCCCTCCCCCAGGTAGCCTTCTGGATTGATGGTGAGATCAACCCGCAAGCCGCGAAATGGCAGGCCTTGGTGCAATCGGTCCACCGGCTGGTGACTGATCGACTGGAGTGCGCCCAGCCTTCTCCGGCTGACCTTCTCCACCTGGCGGTCGTGATAACGCGGCAGGTCGTAGGTTTCGAGGATCACTCTCAAGGCGTTGATATCGGTCAATGACAAATAGTTGAGCGACATATTGCTGATCAGTCGCCACAGGAAGTCGCTGTCCAGAGGGGGCGCAAAACTGGGTGTTGCCGCTGTGAGGTTGCGAAACGAAAGAAACTCGGGCGTCTGTTCGCAGGCCTGGTTGATATCTCCCACCTGCAGCAGGCGTGGCAGGTTGTGGTTGGTGCAGGTCAGCTCGACCGACAGGGTTTCCTGATCATGCCCCTGGCGTTGATCGAAACTCAGCCAGGTGTCCATTCCGGTATGTTGCAGTGATGGTCGCAGGCGAACGCCATAACTGGGCGACCCGCTGCCAAGATCATGTTCAAACGACTCGAACGGGACATATTCCTGGTAACCCAGGCCACCCGGCCGCCATCCTGTGACTTTGTCGACGGAGAATATGCCGCAGTTACCCCGGGTGTATTCGCCCGGCAACAGCAGGTATTCGTCCTGCCTGCCGTCCAGGCGTATTGGCACGCTATCGTGCTTGAACAGATTGACGATGGGCGTGCAATACAACTTCACGTTGTCCAGGGTCGGGGTCAGTCGCTCAAGGCCGCGACCACGCATGTTGAAGCGCAGCGCCAGGCCATGTACCTGCTTGAGCAGGTCAAAGGGCAACCCGTTGAGCACGTCGAGACCACCCACATCGACAAACAGGTATTTTTCGGGAAAGGCGAAATACTCCTGCAAATGGCGATAGCCGCGAAAGGTATTCAACGGATAAGGAATCAGTGCCTCTTCCTCGGAAAAGCCCACTGGACTGATCTCGCTACTGGACAGACGCAATGAGACAGCCAAGCCGTCAGCGCCGATAACCGGCTGCCCATTCCCGCCCAAAGGCAGTAACTCGAACCCGTCCAAGTGACGCAAAAGGCCAAGGTAGAGCGCCTGGCTGACGGGTTGCTCTCCCGCAAAATGCAGACGCAGGCAGCCCAGCGCCAACTCACTGAAGTTGCCCTCGGCGGTCATTTCGAGACGCAGGCACAGCAAAGCATCCTCGCCCTGTGCCGAGTACTCCAAGGCGACCAGTTGCAGTGGTAAAACCTGTGTCGGGTAACAGGTACGAAAACGGCAACGTTCACCGTTGATCGCAATGCTTTCCACCGGTGTATCCCGCTCGACCCTGATGGCAGGCCCGGATCGCTTGAGCGGGTCAAACTGCAGCATGCTGAACGCCGGCAGCGGTCGCATGTAGTTGGGCCACAGCAAATGCATCAACGAGTGACTCAATTCCGGCAGTTGGTCATCGAGCTTCTGACGCAAGCGCCCGGTGAGGAACGCAAAACCCTCCAGCAACCGTTCCACATCCGGGTCATTGCCGGCGTCTCCAAGAAACGGTGCGAGTGCCGGGTTACGCTCACAGAAGCGCCGTCCCAACTGCCGCAACGCACTCAGCTCGCCCTGGTAATAGCGGTTAAACGACATCCGGTTTGACCTCAACCTGTACGCCGGGAGCCAGGCTTGAGCAGAAGGCGACCGTTTGCGTCTGGCCATCGACCTCCATTGCACCCTCGATGGAAAACGCCAGGGCCAACGGGTCACGGTCCTGAGGTATCGCCCTGACACATACATCCTTCAGACGTGGTTCATAGGCCTGGATGGAGCGCTCAATCAGGAAACGGGCCTGGCTCAACGCGTCATGCAGACTGAGCCGCATGTCATTCAGATCAGGCAACCCGTAGTCGGGTAGCGTCTGTACGCTGCCCACACGGGTGCTGAGCATTTTCGCCAGATGGTTCGCCACGGACTCCACGATGCAGCCCTGCGGGCTGCGTCCCACGCCGGAATCCAGACGTTCGAAAAGGCTGCGGTTTTGGGTAATCACGTGGCTGCGACTCATTCTTTATCGAGCTTGCCGACGAGAGACAGTGTGAAGTCCGCTCCCATGTACTTGAAGTGCGGGCGAACGCTCAGGTTGACGCGATACCAGCCGGGCTCCCCGTCGACGTCGCTGACCACGATGCGTGCTGCCCGGAGCGGGCGTCGTCCACGCACTTCGGCGCTGGGGTTATCCTGATCGGCAATGTATTGGCGAATCCACTTGTTGAGTTCCAGTTCGAGGTCGGTGCGCTCCTTCGACGATCCCAGCTGTTCGCGCTGCAGCACCTTGAGGTAGTGAGCCAGACGATTGACGATCATCATGTAGGGCAGCTGAGTGCCGAGCCGGTAGTTCAGCTCCGCGACCTTGCCCTCGGCGCTGATCCCAAAGGACTTGGGTTTCTGCACCGAGCTGGCGGAAAAGAACGCTGCATTGTCGCTGCCCTTGCGCATGGTCAAGGCGATGAAGCCCTCTTGCGCCAGCTCGTATTCCCGCCGGTCGGATACCAGCACCTCGGTGGGAATCTTGGTTTCGATCTCGCCCATGCTGTGAAAGTGATGCAGCGGCAAGTCCTCCACCGCGCCACCGCTTTGCGGGCCGATAATGTTCGGGCACCAGCGAAACCGGGCGAAGCTGTCCGTCAGGCGGGTGGCAAAGGCATACGCCGTGTTGCCCCACAGATAGTGCTCGTGGCTGTTGGCTACATTTTCCAGGTAGGCGAAGGTCTTGACCGGACAATCAATGGGATCGTAAGGCGTACGCAGCAGAAAACGCGGCACGGTGAGACCGATGTATCGGGCATCTTCGCTCTGGCGAAAGCTCTGCCATTTGGCAAACTGCGGCCCTTCGAAGTGGTCTTTCAGGTCCTTGAGGTCAGGTAGGCCGGTGAAGCTCTCAAGGCCAAAGAAACCTGGGCCAGCCGCCGCGATAAAGGGTGCATGGGCCATGCAGGCCACATTGGAAACGTACTGCATCAACCTGACGTCGGGCGCACTGGGGGAAAGGAAATAATTGGCGATGACTGCGCCGACGGGCTGACCGCCGAACTGACCGTATTCAGCACTGTAAATATGCTTGTAGAGCCCGGACTGGGTAACCTCCGGCGAATCCTCGAAGTCATCCAGCAGGTCCTGGCGAGAGACGCTCAGCAGTTCGATCTTGATGTTTTCACGAAAATCGGTTCGATCAACCAACAACTGCAGGCCGCGCCATGATGACTCCAATGACTGGAAATCGGGATGGTGGAGGATTTCATCCATTTGCTGGCTGAGTCTTGCGTCAATCTGCGCAATCATCCGGTCAACCAGGCGCTTCTTGACCGGCTCGCCCCTGTTCTGCGGTTTGATCAGCTCCTCGATAAATGCCGAGACCCCGCGCTTTGCGATGCCATAGGCCTCGTCGTCGGCGCTGAGACGGGTCTGGGCAATGATGTTGTCGAGAATGCTGCATTCATCCATTGCGCGAGCATGCAACGGGCTTTGGCTGGTAGTCATAGTGTCAGTGTCCTTTTACTGAGGGAGTCATGCGGCGGAGCTGCCCAGCCCCAATTCAGCCAATACCCGGGTGCGGGACTCGTCATCGGCCAGCGCATTTTCAATCGCCTTTCGAAAGCTTGGCGTGTTGCCCAGCGGGCCCTTGAGCGCCACGAGTGCATCACGCAGCTCCATGAGTTTTTTCAGCTCGGGTATTTGCTCAACCAGGTGTGCCGGATTGAAGTCCTTCATCGAATTGATCCTGACCTGGATCGCCAGCTCATCCAGCTCGGCAGAGTCCTGGAGCCGATTGGGGACGCTCAGGGTCAGGCTCAAGGCTTGCTTGGCCAACACCTCGTCAAAGGTGTTCTTGTCGACCCCGACGGGCTTGCGGTCTTCGAGTTGGCGCGGGTCTTCACGCTGGGTGAAGTCGCCAAGTACCAGCAGTTTCAACGGCAGCTCCAGCTCTTCCTGCGCAGTGCCGACGGCGGGTTTGAACGTGATATTGATGCGTTCCTTGGGCGCTACCGAACCTTCTTTCGCCATGGTATTTCTCCTTTTTTCGGGTGGCTCGAAAGCCTATTCAAGTACCGCTTCAAGATCGAAGTGGCACAGCCTGCGATGGACATCTTCCTTGCGCTCACGCACAGAATGGCTTTGCGGCAACACGTCACAACAGCCATGCAGGAGTTGCAGCACCTCAACCGCCAATTCAGGCTCCCAGCGCTGCAAGCCTGACTGCTGCAGTTCGTGATCCAGGTGGTCAAGCTGGACTTTGGCAAGGTCATGCTTGCCCGCCAGCACAGACAACCTGGCGAGGCCCAGCCGCCAATGAAATCGGGCACGCTCACCTGTGGCGGTCTGCATGCTTTGCTTGAGAGATTGAACGGCCGCCTTGAATCCGTCCTTGCGCAGCACGGGCACGACGTCGTGCAACGCTTTGTCCCAAGGCGCAGCCTGGGCATCAAGTGCCGACCGGGCTGGCACCGGAATTTGCAAATGGCGGACAACCTGAGTGTTGATCCAGCCCCGGGTAACGGAGTCAGCGAATGGCGTTCCATCGTGAAAGCGCAACTGCACGAGCCCAGGCAAACGCTGGAGCAACAAGGCGAAATGCACTTCCAGCTCGGTCATGGCCAAATCGGCCTGAAGTGTCTGCAGGCACTCCCATACCCTGTACAAGCCGTCAAACCAGAAAGGTGCGCAGGCCAGGCTGGCCTCAAGTTCCAACAACAGGTCGGCGTGTTGCCCTTGGGCAAAGCGCTCCTGGTAGCGCTTGAGCTTGTCCGGCGCCGGGCCCCGCAAAGGCGTGACCTGTTCGTTGTCACAGTCCGGGAGGCTGGTGATCGTCAGCCAGGTCAACGTTCGGTTCAGACGCAGCGCGCGCAGATCAGTGGCATTCTGGCGCTGCCACCAGGCAGACAAAGGCCGGGCATTCTCCTGCAGCGCACGCAGCAGCTTATGGGCGTCCTTTTCGTTATCCACCACAGGCTCGGGGGCCAGCTGTTGAGTCGCCACCGGCCTGACTTGGTCGCTTACCCCTGCGATACCGCTTGGCGGGGAGTCGCTCACGGTGGCCTGCTGCAACCCGTCCGAGAGCCGCCTGCGAATCGGCAGTAACGATGGCGCCTCGTCGCCGAAATACTGGGTCAATAGTTCATCCAGCCGGGTCAGGTGTTCGAGCATGCAGTGGAACAGGGAGCGCTGCTCCTTGAACGGAAGATGTTGCCCAAGCGCCTGCTCGAGGCGCGGGGCCAGCCAGCCAAATGCGGCACTGCGGGTACGCAGTTTGCCCGGGTACACGACCGCCCAATGATGCTCACAGAGGTAGCGCAGCAATCCGAGGCCTGCGAGCAATCCGGGAAAGGACTCACGCTGATGCAATGCCCAGGTCAGCCAGACAGCAACCCGCAAGTCCTTGGACTGGTGGCGTAACAGAGCCTCGCCTTTTTCAACTACCCATTGCCAGTCAGGCTGGCTGTCACCGTGTATGGAATGCGCCTTGCCCAGTTCGGTTTCAAGTGCCTCATATTCAGTGGAGAAACGCATATCGGCGCCCGCATAACTCACTGTCGAGTTGGGTGCCTGCGCAAGTTTCAGGTAATAATCGGAAAGCCTGTCTGAATAAACCATTATTGGCTGCACTTAACTTCCTGGACATGTTCAGCTAACTAACGGCAATTTAAGCAAACGTTAGAACACTGATTTAAGTTCATCTTCCCGGCGGGAAGAGCACGAACCTTATCCATGCAAAAAGCTTTGTTCAAGCCACGAAACGGCTGTTAAGGAATTTCCTACAAAAATAAAAATTTCGCCGATGCGCAACAATTTGCGCAATCAGAACAACACGCATGCTTATGTTTAATGTAGACCCTGCGGATAAGCTACCTATCAGCACGCTGCAACTAACTGCACACCTCTGCGCAAACAAATACAAATAACTTCAGTTCCACACCGGCATCACCTGTTAAAAAACAAACCAATAAAACCTTAACCCCCCGATTTCATTAGCTCTTGAACTTTCCGGCACGCTTCTTGATATCGAGCATTACCCAGCCGGCAAATCAGCCGACTGGGGCGACCTCTTTTATCAGGCAAGGAAACCAGTTATGCCAACACCCGCGTATCTCTCCATCACCGGCACCAAGCAAGGCTTGATTACGGCAGGCACATTCACCCAGGACTCGGTCGGCAACATCTATCAGGAAGGCCACGAAAACCAGATTCTGGTGCAGGGGTTCCAGCATCAGGTGATCATTCCCCGTGATCCACAATCCGGCCAGCCCACCGGCCAGCGCGTGCACAAGCCCCTGATGATCAGCAAGGTATTCGATAAGTCTTCGCCACTGCTGTTCAACGCATTGACCTCCGGGGAAATGGTCAATTGCCGCCTTGAGTGGTACCGCACCTCTTCAGTCGGCACCCAGGAGCACTACTTCACCATCGAGCTGGAGGACGCGATTCTGGTGGACATCCAGTCACGGATGCCCAACTGCCAGGACCCGAACAATTCGCACTTCACACACCTGGAGGATGTGTATTTCGCTTACCGGAAAATCCTCTGGACCCATAAAGTATGCGGTACCTCGGGCTCTGATGACTGGCGCAGCCCGGTAGCCGGCTAAGCACCCAACGAAACAGAAACGGCAAAGCCATGGACGGCGCCGTTTCTGCCGGCTGCTAGACCATCGCCAACGGATGCTTGCGCTTCGGCGCACCAAACACCCGGTCAATCGCGTCCAGGTCGTGCTCATCCAGCACCAGCTTTGCCGCCGCGGCATTGAGCCGCACATGCTCGGGCGTCACAGCTTTGGGAATGGCGATCACACCGTCCTGGCGCAAGACCCAGGCCAGGGAAACCTGGGCGGGTGTGACCTCGTGTCGACGGGCAATTTGCTTGAGGGTCGGGCTGGCCAACAGCTCGCCACCCTGGGCGATGGGACAGTAGGCCATCAATGGCAAATTATGTTGCTGCCACCACGGCAGCAGGTCGAATTCGATACCGCGCTCTTCAATGTTGTAGAGCACCTGATTGGTGGCACAGACCGGGGACGCCAGTTCCTGCAGGTCGGCCACATCAAAGTTGGACACGCCCCAACGACCGATCTTGCCCGCCTCACGCAAGCGTTCGAAGGCTTCCACCGTTTCTTCGAGGGGGTATTGCCCACGCCAATGCAGCAGATACAGGTCGATGTAGTCGGTGCCCAGGCGCTGGAGGCTGGCCTCACATGCCTGTGGAACACCTTTACGGCTGGCATTGTGCGGGTACACCTTGCTGACCAGGAACACCTGGTCGCGTTTGCCGCGAATCGCTTCGCCGACGACCTCTTCGGCGCCGCCTTCGCCATACATTTCAGCGGTATCGATCAGGGTCATGCCCTCATCAATGCCCAGTTGCAACGCCGCCACTTCGGCGCTGCGTTGACCGGGGTTTTCGCCCATGCGCCAGGTCCCCTGGCCGATGACAGGGACGGGAACGCCGGCCAGATCAATGGTGCGCATGACAACCTCCTGATGAATTCGCGAATTAACAGTGTGGCACCGACTGGACAAAAGGGTTCAATCGAAGGAAGGTGGCCCTTTCCATCCCAGCCATAGAAAGGGCGCGCAATGCTGTTTGTGGTCATGCTTGGGGGCAAGCACCCCCGGGCGAAAATCGAAGTGCATGATGTGGTATTCGTCGTGGCCGAGACCCTGGAAGCCGCCTACCCGCAACTGCGCGAGGGCTGGTTTGGCAGCCAGAAAGGTGTGCATATCGATTCCTGGATGACGGTGGACGGCGTCGACGGCTGGAAAGTCCACCTCAGCCACCTGGCACCTAACGCCGGTGCGCCGCGCCTGTACTTCATCAACCTGGGCGGTTATGAATCGAACATCTTTGGCGAAGCCCACCACTACCTGCTGGTGGTTGCGCGCACGGCCAGGGAAGCCGCGGCCCAAGGCAAACGGCAGATGCTCACCCACTGGACCCAACCCCATACCGACGGCGTGCTGGATATCGACGACTGCCTGCCCATCGACCTGGTAGACGGACGCTATATCCACCTGGAACAGGGCGTTCACCGCCCGGTCGTCACGCGAAACGACTACATCGTACTGCCCTGACCGCCTCCTACCCGAACGGGGTATGGCGCCCCACCCGCCACCTGCCTGACAGTGCAATCAGCCCCTCGGCCTGACAACACGCACAATTTCAAGGTGGGTCCGCCATGCATAAAGCCGTTATCGCCCTGTTCAGCGCTGTCTTGCTTGCATCAACGCCCGTCAGCCAGGCCGCTGACGACCCGGGCAACACCTTGCGCATCTACAACTGGGCCGATTACATCGGGGAACACACCCTCGCCGACTTCGAGAAAGCCACCGGCATCAAGGTGATCTACGACACCTACGACTCCTACGAAACCGTGCAGGGCAAGCTGCTCTCCGGGCGCTCGGGTTATGACCTGGTGGTGCTCAACGCGTCCCTGGTGCCGCTGCTGATCAAGGCCAGGGCCTTCCAGCCCCTCAACAAAACGCTGTTGCCCGACTGGAACAACCTTGACCCTCAGGTGCTGAAAAGCCTGGAAACCCATGATCCGGGCGTGACCTATTCGGCGCCCTACACCTGGGGCAGCAACGGCGTGACCTACAACATCGACAAGATCAAGGAACGCATGCCGGATGCGCCTATCGGCTCCCTGGCGATGATCTTCGATCCCAAGATCGTTTCGCGCTTCGCCGACTGTGGCATCACCTTCATGGACTCCCCTACCGACATGATCCCGCTGGCCCTGACCTACCTCGGCCTGGACCCCAACAGTGTGGCGCCCAAAGACCTCAAGGCCGCCCAGGACGTGCTGATGGCGGTACGGCCGTACATCCGCAAATTCGACTCCAGCGGCTTTATCAACGGCCTGGCCAACGGCGAGCTGTGCATGGCCACGACCTGGTCCGGCGACTACGCCACGTCCCAGGCCCGGGCGGCGGAAGCCGGGGCCAAGGTCAACCTGGGTTACTTCATCCCCAAGGAAGGCTCGCTGATCTGGTTCGATAACTTCTATATCCCGGCCGACGCCCCGCACGTGGCGAATGCCCACAAGTTCATCGAGTTCCTCCTGCAACCCGAGGTTATCGCCGGCGTCAGCAACACCATTCACTACGCCAACAGCAACCTGGCGTCCAAGCCCTTTGTAAATGCGGACATACGCGACAACCCGGCCATCTACCCGGACGCGGCGACGATGCAGCGCTTGTTCACCCAGAAAAGCCAGTCCCAAGCCGCCGTGCGCCTGATCACCCGTACCTGGAACGCCGTGAAGACCGGCAAGTGAAACCCAGCCATTGAAGGTAAATGCCATGACCCTGCCAAATCCTGCTTTTTTCGCCCAGTTCGACCACGAGCAACTGGACGCAGCCGACAAGGCGCATTACATGCACGGCTTCCATATGTTCGATGAGCACCGTGAACAAGGCTCACTGAATATCGCGGCCGGTGACGGCGCCTACATCTACGACACCGCCGGCAACCGTTACCTGGATGCCGTCGGCGGCATGTGGTGCACGAATATCGGCCTGGGCCGCGAGGAAATGGCCGACGCCATCGCCAACCAGGTGCGACAGTTGGCCTATTCCAACCCGTTCTGCGACATGGCCAACGTCACCGCCATCGAACTGTGCGCCAAGCTCGCCAGCCTGGCCCCCGGCGACCTCGACCATGTGTTCCTGACCACCGGCGGTTCCACGGCCGTCGATACCGCCTATCGTCTGGTGCAGTTCTATCAGAACAGCCGCGGCAAGCATGAGAAGAAACACATCATCTCGCGCTTCAGTGCGTACCACGGCTCGACGTTCCTGACGATGTCCATCGGCAACAAGGCCGCCGACCGGGCGCCGGAATTCGACTTCATGAGCGACCTGTTCCACCACATCTCCTGCCCCAACTACTACCGGGCGCCAGAAGGCATGAGCGAGGCGCAGTTCCTCGATTTCCTGGTGGATGAGTTCGAAGACAAGATCCTGACCATCGGCGCCGACAAGGTGGCCGCGTTCTTTGCCGAACCGATCATGGGCTCGGGCGGCGTGATCATTCCGCCGAAGGGTTATCACCGGCGCATGTGGGAAATCTGCCAACGCTACGACCTGCTGTACGTGGCGGATGAAGTGGTGACGTCCTTCGGCCGGCTGGGAAAATTCTTCGCCTCCCAGGAAGTGTTCGACATGCAACCGGATATCATCACCACCGCCAAGGGCCTGACGTCCGGCTACCTGCCGTTGGGCGCCTGTATTTTCTCGGACCGCATCTGGCAAGTGATCGGCGAGCCGGGCAAGGGCCGCTGCTTTACCCATGGCTTCACCTACAGCGGCCACCCGGTGAGTTGCGTGGCGGCACTGAAGAACATCGAGATCATCGAGCGGGAAAACCTGCTGGCCCATGTCGAAGACGTCGGCGTGTACCTCGAACAGCGCCTGCAAACCCTGGCCAGCCTGCCGCTGGTGGGCGACGTACGCTGCCAGCGCTTGATGGCCTGCATCGAATTTGTCGCCGACAAACACACCAAGGCCCTGCTGCCGGACGCGGTGAACATCGGCGAGAAGATCCACCTGCGGGCCCAGGCCAAAGGTTTGCTGGTGCGGCCCATCGGCCACCTGAACGTGATGTCGCCGCCGCTGATCATCACCCATGCCCAGGTGGATCAAGTGGTGGAGATCCTGCGCCAGTGCATCCTCGACACCGCCGAAGAGCTGCGCCAAAGCGGCGAGTATCAGGGCCGATGAGCCTGGGCGCCTCGGTGCTTTTGCCGGGGCCCTGGCCGGCGGGTAGACTGGCCGGCATGAACCAGCATGCCGATCACCGCCCTGCCCCGTCCTTCCAGGTGCTTGAAGCCTGGAACAGCGCGCTGGCCCACGCCTTCGCCAGCGTCGAAGAAGCGACCTTCCTTGAACACCTGGCCTGTGCCCTCAGTGCGCTGACCCCTATCGAATCGATGATGATCAGCCTGGAGCGCCAGGGCCAGGCGCCGCACTTGCTCTACCAGCAAGGCATCCCCCGGCCGCACTATGAAGAAATCATCAACCGCTACTTTTCCCGGGGCTACCTGCTGGACCCGTTCTGCCTCGCGGTAGACAAGGGCCTGGCCGAAGGCTTCTACCACCTGGCGCAAATCGCCCCGGACGATTTCTTCAACAGCGAGTACTACAAGACCTACTACCTGCGCAGCGGCGGCGCCCAGGAGAGCTATTACATCGTCGACCTGTGCCCCAACAGCAAGATTTCCCTGTGCATGTTCCAGGGGCTGAGTGCCGGCCAGTTCAGCGACGAACAACTGGCACTGCAACGAACCGCCCAACCCATCGTGCGTGAACTGCTGCGACGCTTCGGCACCACCGGCGGGCTGTGCAAGGTGATCAGTGATGAGGCCTTCACCCAGACTCAGGTGCATCAGCAGATAGAAGCGGCGTTCATGCATTTTGGCAGCGGTGTGTTGACCGTGCGCGAGCGGGAGATCGCCCACCTGATCCTGCGGGGGCACTCGGTAAAATCCACCGCCCAGGTGCTGGGCATTTCCCCGGAAACCGTGCGCATGCACCGTAAGCATTTATATACCAAGCTTGAGATCAACTCCCAGGCGGAGCTGTTTGCACTGTTTATCGATTGGCTGACCCACAGCGGCGTAATGGCCCGCCACACCTGACCCACCATCCCCCGTAGCAGCTGTCGAGCCCCAGCGAGGCTGCGTCGGGAGCGACCCGATCTCGTGCCTGGCGCAACAGCGGTGGCGCGGCTGACGCAGCCTCGCTGGCGCTCGACAGCTGCTACGGGGGGCGGCGCTCGTGAGGCGTCGGTTCATTCTTGGGGAACTTTGCCAGGAAATAACCACCTGAATCCGGTACGCTCACCGTTTTTACCCAAGGAGTTATCCCTCATGGCCAAAGCCACCGCCCGTCACATCCTGGTTGCCACCGAAGACAAGTGCAACGAACTGAAAGCACAGATCGAAGGCGGCGCTGATTTCGCCGAAGTTGCCAAAGCCAACTCGTCCTGCCCGTCCAGCCGTCAAGGCGGCGACCTGGGTTCGTTCGGCCCGGGCCAGATGGTTAAAGAATTCGACACCGTCGTCTTCAGCGCCCCGGTCAACACCGTGCAAGGCCCAGTGAAAACCCAGTTCGGTTATCACCTGCTGGAAGTGACCAGCCGTCAGGACTGATCCAGTCCGCACCTATGTTTAAAACAGCGGCCCGCCTTTTGGTGGGCCGTTGTGCATCTGTGACAGTGTGAAGACTGGCGAGGCGCACGCGCATAGCGTACAAATCCATTTACCTCTTCACCCGGCGCCCAAGGCTGATAATGCGAGTCGCTTTTTCTACCCTGTTTTGCTCCACCCTGGCCCTATTGCTGGCCAGCACCGCCGTGATCGCCGCGCCGCAATCGGCACTGACCGTGTACGGCGAACCGGCCAAATACCAGCCCGGGTTCACCCATTTCGATTACGCCAACCCCAATGCCCCCAAGGGCGGCAGCTTGCGGCGTTCGGCGATCGAAATCGGGCGCTACGACCATGTGCTGCCTTATGGCGACAAAGGCATCGGCGTCAGCCAGGTCGACGGTTGGCTGTATTCGCCGCTGGCCCAGCGCTCCCTGGATGAGCCCTACACGGTCTACGGCCTGGTGGCGGAAAAGATGGAGCGGTCAGACGACGGTCTGTCCCTGCGTTTTTACCTGAACCCCAAGGCGCGTTTCGCCGATGGCCAGCCGATCACCGCCGAAGACGTGCGCTACACCTTCGACCTGCTGATGACCCAGGGCAGCCTGCGCTACCGCACACTGTTCGCCGACGTCAAACACGTCGAAGTCGAAGGCCCGCGCCAGGTGCGCTTCGATTTCTCCAGCAACGAAAACCGCACCCTGCCCCTGGATGTCGCCACCCTGCCGGTATTCCCCGAACATTGGTGGAAAACCCGCAACTTCGCCGACGGCGGCGGCTACGAGATTCCCCTCGGCAGCGGCCCCTACACCATCAGCAAGGTGGATGCCGGCAACACCATCACCTTCAAGCGTGACCCGAACTGGTGGGGCAAGGACCTGCCCATCAGCCGCGGCCTGTACAACTTCGATCACCTGAGCCTGGAATATTTCGGCGACACCGAAGTGGCGCGCCAGGTCCTGCGGGGCGGCGCCTATGACTTCAACCGCGAATTCTCTGCCACCGGCTACTCCATCGGCTACAACGGCCCGGCCCTGGACGATGGTCGCCTGCAACGCGCCCACCTGGCCAAAGAAGCGCCGCAACCGGCCCAGGGCTACGTGTTCAACGTGCAAAAGCCGATGTTCAAGGACCGCCGCGTGCGCCAGGCCCTGGCCATGTTGTGGGACTTCGAATGGGCCAACCGGCAGATGATGCGCAACATGTACATCCGCCAACAAAGCTTCTTCTCCAACAGCCCGCTGGCGGCGACCCAACTGCCGGACGCCCAGGAGCTGGCGATTCTGGAACCTTTGCGCGGGCAGATTCCCGACGAAGTCTTCACCCAAGTCTTCAAGGCGCCGACCACCGACGGCAGCGGGATGATCCGCGACAAGCAACTGCAAGCCCTGGCCCTGCTGGAACAGGCCGGCTGGAAACCCGACGGCGACAAGCTGGTAAATGCCGAGGGTGAGCCGCTGGAATTCACCTTCCTCAATGCCCAGAACGGCCTTGAGCGCTTGCTGTTGCCGTACAAACGCAACCTCGCGCAGATCGGCATCACCCTCAATATCCGCCGTATCGACTCCTCGCAATACGTCAACCGCCTGATGGCCCGGGACTACGACATGATCGTCACCGGCTTTCCGGTCACCACCTCGCCGGGGATGGAGCTGTACAACTACTTCGGTTCCGCCGCCGCGTTTGATACCGGCGCCAACAACTACATGGTCCTGAAAGACCCCGCCGTGGACAGCCTGATCAATGGCCTGGTCAAGGCCAATACCCAGTCGCAGATGCTGAGTTACGCCCACGCCCTGGACCGCGTACTGCAATGGAATTACCTGTGGATTCCCAACTACTACCCGCCGGGCACCTCCGCCGCGTGGTGGAACCGCTTCGGCCGCCCGGCCGTGGAAGCCAAGACCGATGAGGCCCTGGAAACCTGGTGGGAAATCAGCCCCACGCCGCTGACCAATGAACAGATGAAAGCCGAACTGACCAAACGCCCGGGAGCCCGCTGATGTTTGCCTATATCGTGCGGCGCTTGCTGCTGATCATTCCGACCCTGGTGATTATCCTGCTGGTGAACTTCGTTATCGTGCAGGCCGCTCCCGGCGGGCCGGTGGAACAGGCCATCGCCCACCTGCAAGGCATCGGTGGCGGTGGCGTCGGCGGCTCGTCTGCCGAAAGCCTCAGCAGCAACTCACGGGCCAGCCGTGGCCTGGACCCGAAACTGATCAAGGACATCGAAAAACAATACGGCTTCGACAAGCCCGCGCCGGAACGCCTGTGGCTGATGCTCAAGAGCTACGCCCAGCTGGATTTCGGCAACAGTTTCTTCCGTGGCAAAAGCGTGACCGACCTGATCCTGGAAAAGATGCCGGTGACCATTTCCCTCGGCCTGTGGGCCACCTTGATCACCTACCTGGTGTCGATCCCGCTGGGGATTCGCAAGGCGGTGCGCCATGGCAGCAGTTTTGATGTGTGGAGCAGCACCGCGATCGTGATTGGGTATGCGATGCCGGCGTTTCTGTTTGCGATGTTCCTGATCGTGGTCTTCGCCGGCGGCACCTCGTTGAACTGGTTCCCCGTACGCGGGCTGGTCTCGGAAGACTTCGACCAGTTGAGCACCGTCGGCAAGATCGCCGATTACTTCTGGCACCTGGTACTGCCGGTCAGCGCCCTGGTGATCGGCGGCTTCGCCACCTTGACCATCCTCACCAAAAACTCGTTCCTCAATGAAATCACCCGCCAGTACGTGGTCACCGCCCGAGCCAAAGGTTTGAGTGAACGCCGGGTGCTGTACGGGCATGTGTTTCGCAATGCCATGCTGTTGGTGATTTCGGGGATTCCCCAGGCGTTTATCGCGGTGTTCTTTGCCGGTTCGCTGCTGATCGAGGTGATTTTCTCCCTCGATGGCCTGGGCCGCATGAGCTACGAAGCGGCGGTTTCACGGGACTATCCGGTGGTGTTCGGTTCGTTGTTTATTTTCACGCTGTTTGGCCTTTTGATAAAACTCATCGGTGACCTCTGCTACACCCTGGTGGACCCGCGTATCGACTTCGCCGCGAGGAACGCCTGATGCTCAAGCTCTCTCCCGTGGCCCGCCGGCGCTTTGAACGCTTCAAGAAAAACCGTCGCGGCTGGTGGTCGCTGTGGCTGTTTATCGGCCTGTTTATCCTGACCCTCGGCGGCGAGTTGATCGCCAATGACAAACCCTTGGTGCTCAGCTACCAGGACGAACTGTATTTCCCGGTGTTCAAGCGCTACACCGAGCAGGAGTTCGGCGGGCAACTGCCCTTCCAGGCGGATTACCGCAGTGAATACGTACAGAACCTGATCAAGAAGGACGGCGGCTGGATGCTGTTCCCGCCGATCCCGTTCAGCGACGACACCCCCAACTACGAACTGACCCGCCCTGCCCCCAGCCCGCCATCGAGCGTGAACTGGCTGGGCACCGACGATCAATCCCGCGACGTACTGGCGCGGGTGATCTTCGGCGCACGGGTATCGATCCTGTTTGCCCTGGCCCTCACCGCAATCAGCGCTGCCATCGGCATCGCCGCCGGTGCCTTGCAGGGTTACTACGGTGGTTGGGTGGACTTGCTCGGGCAACGAATATTGGAAGTGTGGTCCGGCCTGCCGGTGCTGTACTTGCTGATCATTCTGTCGGGGTTTGTCGAGCCGAATTTCTGGTGGTTGCTGGGGATCATGGCGCTGTTTTCGTGGCTGGCCCTGGTGGACGTGGTGCGCGCCGAGTTCCTGCGGGGGCGCAACCTGGAGTACGTCAAGGCCGCGCGGGCGCTGGGTTTGGGTGACGGCAAGATCATCCGCCGGCATATCCTGCCGAACGCAATGACCGCCACCCTGAGTTACTTGCCGTTCATTTTGACCGGGGCGATTTCTACCTTGAGCGCCCTGGATTTCCTCGGCTTCGGCATGCCCGCCGGCAGCGCTTCCCTGGGTGAACTGATCGCCCAGGGCAAGCAGAACCTGCAAGCGCCATGGCTGGGGCTGACTGCATTTTTCACCCTGGCGCTGATTCTGTCGTTGCTGGTGTTTATCGGCGAGGCGTTGCGTGACGCCTTCGACCCACGCTCATGAAGGGCCCTGAGATGACTGAAAACCTGATCGAGATTCGCGATCTGAGCGTCGCCTTCAACGGCCAGACCGTGGTGCGCAAGCTGTGCCTGGACGTGCGCCCCGGCGAGTGCCTGGCGCTGGTGGGCGAGTCCGGTTCGGGCAAATCGGTGACCGCCCATTCGATCCTGCAACTGCTGCCCGAAGCCGGCACCGAAACCACCGGTTCGGTGCGTTACCGCGGCCAGGAACTGCTCGGCGCCTCGCCCGCCACCCTGCAAAAACTGCGGGGCAACCGGATTGCGATGATCTTCCAGGAGCCGATGACTTCCCTGAATCCGCTGCACAGCATCGAGAAACAGATCGGCGAAACCCTGCTGTTGCACAAGGGCCTGGGCGGCAAGCAAGCCCAGGCGCGGATCCTTGAATTGCTGGAACTGGTGGGCATCCAGAAACCCCAGGAACGCCTAAAGGCCTATCCCCATCAACTCTCCGGCGGCCAGCGCCAGCGGGTGATGATCGCCATGGCCCTGGCCTGCGAGCCGGAACTGTTGATCGCCGACGAACCCACCACCGCGCTGGATGTGACCGTGCAGCGCAAGATCCTGCTGCTGCTCAAGTCCCTGCAACAACGACTGGGCATGTCGCTGCTGCTGATCAGCCACGACCTCAACCTGGTGCGCAGCATTGCCCAGCGGGTGTGCGTGATGAAGGCCGGCGAGATTGTCGAGCAGGCGGATTGCGAAACCCTGTTCTGCGCGCCGAAGCACCCTTACAGCCGCCTGCTGCTGGATGCTGAACCGGCAGGCATCGTCTTGAATCACGAGGCGCGGGAGACGGTGTTGCAGGTGGATAACCTGAGCGTACAGTTCCCGCTGGGCGGCGGACTGTTCCGGCGCAAGCAGTACCTGCAAGCGGTGGACGGCATCAGCCTGACGGTGCAGCGCGGCAAGACACTGGGGATTGTCGGCGAGTCCGGCTCGGGCAAATCCACCCTGGGCCAGGCGATTCTGCGACTGCTGGATTCCAGCGGCGCGATTCGCTTCCAGGGCGAGGCCCTCGACGGCCTGACGCAAAAGCAGATGCAGCCGTGGCGCAAGCAGATGCAGGTGGTGTTCCAGGATCCGTTCGGCAGCCTCAGCCCGCGGATGTCGGTGGCGCAGATCATCAGCGAAGGCCTCGAAGTACACGCCCCGTGCAGCCTCAAGGACCGCGAAGCCCAAGTGATCCGCGTGCTGGAAGACGTCGGTCTGGACCCGGCCAGCCGCCATCGCTACCCCCATGAATTCTCCGGCGGCCAGCGCCAACGCATCGCCATCGCCCGTGCCCTGGTGCTCAAGCCGGCGCTGATCCTGCTGGACGAACCCACCTCGGCGCTGGACCGTACCGTGCAGAAACAAGTGGTCGCCCTGCTGCTTGAGCTGCAGGAAAAGTACGGCCTGACTTACCTGTTTATCAGTCACGACCTGGCAGTGGTGCGGGCCCTGGCCCACGACATGATCGTGATCAAGGACGGCAAGGTGGTGGAGCGCGGGCCGAGCGACGAAGTGTTTGCAGCGCCTCAACACCCCTACACCCAGGAACTCCTCGCGGCGGCGCATCCATGAACACCAGCGGCAGCCTCAAGGATTACCAATACGTTCGCGGCCTGGCGATCCAGTCGTTGTTCGAGATCATCGAGCAGTCCAGCGAAGGCACGGTGATTGTCGACGGTGACGCCAACATCGTCTGGATGAACGAGCGTTACGCCAAGCGCTTCGGCCTGAAAAGTGCCGACGAAGCCATCGGCCAACCGTGCGAGCAGGTGATTTCCAACAGCCTGCTGCGCCAGGTGGTACGCAACGACCAGCCGATACTGCTGGATATCCAGGACACGCCCAAAGGCCCGCTGGTGGTGATGCGCCTGCCGATCCATGACGACGCGGGCAAGGTGATCGGCGCCATCGGGTTTGCGTTGTTTGATGAGCTGCGCAACCTGTCGCCGCTGATCGAGCGCTACCTGAGCATGCAGCAGGAACTGGCTTCCACGCGGTCGCTGCTGAGGTCGCGGCAGAGCAAGTACAACTTCGCGCACTTTATCGGCACCAGCGCGGCCAGCCTGGAAGTCAAACGCCGGGCGCGGCGCAGTGCCAGCGCGGACTCGCCGGTGTTGTTGCTGGGGGAAACCGGGACCGGCAAGGAGCTGCTGGCCCAGGCGATTCACGGTGCATCGCCTAGGGCGCACAAAGCCTTTGTGAGCATCAACAGCGCGGCGATTCCTCATGATTTGCTGGAAGCCGAATTCTTTGGCACGGCACCGGGCGCGTTTACCGGCGCAGACCGCAAGGGCCGCCCCGGCAAGCTGCAGATTGCCCAGGGCGGCACGCTGTTTCTCGATGAGATCGGCGACATGCCGCTGCCGCTGCAAAGCAAATTGCTGCGGGTGTTGCAGGAGAAAGAGTTCGAGCCGGTGGGCTCCAACGAGATGATTCACAGTGATGTGCGGGTGATTGCCGCCACGTCGATGGACCTGGAAGCGGCGATCAAGCGCGGGGAGTTCCGCGCGGATCTGTATTACCGCCTGAATGTGCTGCCGATCCAGGTACCGCCGTTGCGCGCAAGGCTGGATGATTTGCCGGCGTTGAGTGAGGCGATTCTGGAGGAGTTGCGCAGCCAGCATGAACTGGACCGGGAAGCGCTGGCGCTATTGGCGCAGCATGCGTGGCCAGGGAATATCCGCGAGCTGCGCAATGTGCTGGAGCGGGCGGCGCTGTTGAGTGATGACCTGGTGCTGGATGCCCGTGAAATTCGCGCGGCAATTGGTACGTTCAGTCCGGTGGAGCACCGCTCGGTAGAGACCGTTGAGGGCGAGAGTTTCAGTGCGGCCAGGGAGCGCTTTGATCGGCAGGTGATTGGGGCGGCGTTGAAGGCGTGTGAAGGGAATGTGGTGGAGGCGGCGAAGCGGCTGGGGCTTGGCCGGTCGACCTTGTACAAGAAGATGGTTGCGCTGGGCATCGCATAATCTCAAAACAGAGACACAATTCCAAATACAGAGAAAAGCCAATGTGGGAGCGGGCTTGCTCGCGAATGCGGTGTGCCAGCCAGTAAATTCGGAACTGACATACCGCATTCGCGAGCAAGCCCGCTCCCACAGTTGATCTCCACCAGTCTCAAATTCGGGACAGAATTTGAGAGCGCACTCACGGATCGATAACTTTTCCATATATTTCAACAAGTTAACCACTTGGCACACATCTCGCTATAGCCCTTCCCCACCGCCTCACCCCACAAAAATAACAATCAGATGGAGACACACCATGAGTGTGATCATTGCCCTCGCAGCCCTGGCGCTGCTGATGCTGGCCGCCTACCGTGGCTACAGCGTCATCCTGTTTGCCCCCATCGCCGCCCTCGGCGCTGTGCTGCTCACCGACCCTTCCGCCGTCGCTCCCGCCTTCACCGGGGTGTTCATGGAGAAAATGGTCGGCTTCCTCAAGTTGTATTTCCCGGTGTTCCTGCTCGGCGCGGTGTTCGGCAAGCTGATTGAAATCTCCGGCTTCTCGCGCTCCATCGTCGCTGCCGCGATCCGCTTGCTCGGCACCCGCCAGGCGATGCTGGTGATCGTGCTGGTGTGCGCCCTGCTGACCTACGGCGGAGTGTCGCTGTTTGTGGTGGTGTTCGCGGTGTACCCGTTTGCCGCCGAGATGTTCCGCCAGAGCAATATCCCCAAGCGCCTGCTGCCGGCGACCATCGCCCTCGGTGCGTTCTCGTTCACCATGGACGCCCTGCCCGGCACGCCGCAGATCCAGAACATCATCCCCAGCACCTTCTTCAACACCACCGCCTGGGCTGCGCCGTGGCTGGGGCTGATCGGCACGATCTTCGTGTTCTGCGTCGGCATGCTGTACCTGGCCCGCCAGCGCAACAAGGCTCAGCGTGCCGGTGAAGGCTATGGCACCAACCTGCGCAACGAGCCGGAGACCGCCGAAGACATCAAGCTGCCCAACCCGTGGATCGCGCTATCGCCGCTGCTGCTGGTGGGCATCATGAACCTGCTGTTCACCCACTGGATTCCGCTGTGGTACGGCAAGACTCACACCCTCAGCCTGCCGGGCATGAGCGTGCCGGTGCAGACCGAAGTCGCCAAGCTCACGGCGATCTGGGCAGTGCAGGCGGCGTTGCTGGTGGGGATTATCGTGGTGCTGGTATTCGGCTTCTCGGCGATTCGCAGCAAGCTCGCCGAGGGCAGCAAGAGCGCGGTCAGCGGTGCATTGCTGGCGGCGATGAACACCGCTTCGGAATACGGTTTTGGTGCGGTGATCGCCTCGCTGCCGGGCTTTCTGGTGCTGGCGGACTGGCTCAAGGGCATTCCCAACCCATTGGTCAACGAAGCGATTACCGTGACCCTGCTGGCCGGTATCACCGGTTCCGCCTCGGGCGGCATGAGCATTGCGCTGGCGGCCATGTCGGAGAGCTTTATTTCAGCGGCCCATGCGGCCAATATCCCTCTTGAAGTACTGCACCGGGTGGCCGCCATGGCCAGTGGCGGCATGGACACCCTGCCCCACAACGGCGCCGTGATCACGCTGCTGGCTGTCACCGGGCTGACCCACCGCGAAGCCTATAAAGATATTTTCGGCATCACGATCATCAAGACCCTCGCGGTGTTCGTGGTGATTGGTACTTTCTACGCCACCGGCATTGTGTGAGGTTGATATGACGACATTGAACGGCAAGACCGCCCTGGTCACCGGCTCCACCAGCGGCATCGGCCTGGGCATCGCCCTGAGCCTGGCCAAGGCCGGCGCCAACCTGATCCTCAACGGTTTCGGCGACGCCAGCGCGGTGATCGCCCAGGTGCAGGCCTTCGGCGGCAAGGTCGGGCATCACCCGGCGGACGTCAGCGACCCGGCGCAGATCGCCGAGATGATTGCCTACGCCGAGCGCGAGTTTGGCGGCATCGACATCCTGGTGAACAACGCCGGGATTCAGCATGTGGCGCCGGTGGACGAGTTTCCGGTGGAGCGCTGGGATTCGATCATTGCGATCAACCTGTCGTCGGTGTTCCACAGCACGCGGTTGAGCCTGCCGGGCATGAAGACCAAGGGCTGGGGGCGGATCGTCAATATCGCCTCGGTGCATGGGCTGGTGGGTTCGGTGGGCAAGGCGGCTTACGTCGCCGCCAAGCATGGCGTGATCGGGTTGACCAAAGTGGTGGGGCTGGAAACCGCCCAGAGTAATGTCACCTGCAACGCCATCTGCCCGGGCTGGGTGTTGACGCCGCTGGTGCAGAAACAGATTGATGATCGCATCGCCAGCGGGGTTGACCCACAGCAGGCGCAGCAGGATTTGCTGGCGGAGAAGCAGCCGTCCCTGGAGTTCGTGACGCCGCCGCAATTAGGGGAACTGGTGCTGTTCCTGTGCAGCGAAGCCGGCAGCCAGGTGCGGGGCGCGGCGTGGAATATCGACGGCGGCTGGCTGGCCCAGTAAGTATTCATCAGATGATCGTTCCCACGCTCCGCGTGGGAATGCAGCCCGGGACGCTCCGCGTCCCAAGAGCGGACGCAGAGCGTCCAATGAGGCATTCCCACGCAGAGCGTGGGAACGAGAGAGACTCACCTATGTCCGAAATACTCTGGCAACCCTCCCCCGAACGCATCCACAACACCCGCATGGACCAGTTCCGGCGCTTCATCAATGATCGCCATGCCTTGCAGATCAGCGACTACCCGGCCCTGCACCAGTGGAGCATCGACCAGCGCCCGGATTTCTGGCAGTCCATCGTCGAGTTCTTCGAGGTGCAGTTCCGCTCACCACCCAGCGCGGTGCTGATCGAAGACGCCGAGATGCCCAGCGCCCAGTGGTTTCCCGGAGCCACCCTGAACTTTGCCGAACACCTGCTGCGCCGCCGCGACGATCATCCTGCGGTGGTCGCCATCAGCGAAGACGGCCAGCGCGAACAACTGACCTATACCGAACTGGCCCGCCACGTCGCTGGACTGCAACGTAGCCTGCGGGCGGCCGGTGTGGGCGTGGGGGACCGGGTCGCCGCGTGCATGCCCAATACCTGGCAAACCCTGGTGGGCATGCTCGCCACCACCAGCCTCGGCGCGATCTGGTCGTGCTCCTCGCCCGACTTCGGTACCCAGGGCGTGATCGACCGCTTCGGCCAGATCGAACCCAAGGTGCTGATCACCTGCGCCGGTTACCGGTATGCCGGCAAGGTCATCGACCAAAGCAGCAAGCTCAATGAAATCCTCGAGCGGCTGCCGTCCCTGCAACAGCTGATCATCGTGCCGTATGCCCGCCCGCAGGCGCGTCCCGAGGAGTATCAGACCCGGGCCAACGTCGCGCTCTGGAACGACTTCTACAGCCCCGGCGGTGAGCCCGATTTTGTCGCCGTGCCCTTCGATCATCCGCTGTACATCCTCTATTCCAGCGGCACCACCGGCGTGCCCAAGTGCATCATCCACGGCACCGGCGGCGTATTGCTC
The DNA here is from genome assembly GCF_052682255.1 of Pseudomonas sp. 32A. Lineage (NCBI taxonomy): Bacteria > Pseudomonadati > Pseudomonadota > Gammaproteobacteria > Pseudomonadales > Pseudomonadaceae > Pseudomonas > Pseudomonas sp. 32A. The sequence goes on from NZ_JBQYLY010000001.1 coordinate 7,011,709, forward strand.
ACGCACCTCAAGGAACACGGCCTGCACGCCGACCTGTCGCGGGATGACTGCCTGTTCTACTACACCACCTGCGGCTGGATGATGTGGAACTGGCTGGTATCGGTACTGGCCATCGGCGCCACGGCGGTGCTGTATGACGGCTCACCGTTTCACCCGGGGCCGGAACGCTTGATGGACTTGATCGACCAGGAAAAAATCAGTGTGTTCGGCACCAGCCCGAAGTTCCTCGCCACCCTGGAAAAGGCCGGGCTGCAACCGCGGCTGAGCCACGACCTGGGCAGCCTCAAGGGCTTGATCTCCACCGGCTCGCCGCTGTCGCCCCAGAGCTACGACTACGTGTACCGCGAGATCAAGCCGGTGCTGTGCCTGTCGTCGATGTCCGGCGGCACCGACATCGTCTCCTGCTTTGTGATCGGCAACCCGGTGCTGCCGGTGCGCCGTGGCGAGATGCAGTGCAAGAGCCTGGCAATGGCCATCGAAGTCTGGGACGACCAGGGTCGCCCGCTGATAGGCGAAAAAGGCGAACTGGTGTGCACCCGGCACTTCCCGGCGATGCCTATCGGCTTGTGGAATGACCCGCACCAGGAAAAACTGCGGGCCTCGTATTTCGGCCAGTTTCCCGGCGTGTGGGCCCAGGGCGACTACGCCGAACAACGGCCCAATGGCAGCCTGCTGATCCATGGCCGCTCGGACGCCGTGCTCAACCCCGGCGGCGTGCGCATCGGCACCGCAGAGATTTATCGCCAAGTGGAAAAGGTGCCGCAGGTGCTGGAAAGCCTGGCCATCGGCCAACGCTGGCAGGATGACGTGCGGGTGGTGCTGTTTGTACGGCTCAGCGACGGCGTCGAACTGGATGACGTCCTGGAGCAGCAGATCCGCCAGGTGATCCGCGCCAACACCACGCCGCGCCATGTGCCGGCGAAGATCCTCGCGGTGACGGATATCCCGCGCACCATCAGCGGCAAGATCGTCGAACTGGCGGTGCGCAACGTGGTGCATGGCGAGGCGGTGAAGAACACCGACGCCCTGGCCAACCCCGAGGCACTGGAGCAATTTCGTGATCGCCCGGAGCTGGCAGAAAGATGAAACGTTTTAGCCCTCAAGCACTCATTTGAAGACAAAACCCTCAAGCGTGCTATTTTTCGAGGGTGGAAAGCCGATCACTCATCACGGGATAATCGGCTTTTGTCATTCTTCAAGCGTTACGCGCAGGGCATTTTCATGAACGTATCACCCACCGGCAGCGAGGCCGCAGCACTGATTGCGCGGCTGGACTGGGCACGAAGCCCCCTCGGTGACGCCATTGATTGGCCGCAAAGCCTCCGTACAGCCGTCGACATCGTGATCCATTCACCCATGCCGATGCTGTTGCTGTGGGGCGCCGAACTCACCCAGATCTACAATGACGGCTTCGCGATGCTGGCCGGCAACAAGCATCCTGGCGCCTTTGGCCAGCCTGCCGACCTGATCTGGCCGGAGCTGAAGCCGTTCACCGATCCGATCTACAGCGCCGTCTTCGCGGGCCAGGTGCGCACGTTCACCGAGCAGCGTTTCGTGCTGCAACGCAATCACCGCGACACTGAAATCTGGCTCGACCTGACCTACAGCCCGATTCGCGATGAGCATGGTGAGGTCGCCGGTATCCTGATCACCGCCATCGAAACCAACGAGCGCCGGCGCATCGCCCTGGAACTCCAGCAGCGCACCGAAAACAGCCTCAGGGCCCAGCGCGACACCGAGCAGCGCCTGCAACTGGCCCTGGCCGCCACCGACGCCGTGGGCACCTGGGACTGGGACATTGGCGAAGACCGGTTTATCGCCGACGCACATTTCGCCCAACTGCATGGGGTTGACCCCTGCGATGCCGGCCTGCTGCCCATCAGCGACTACCTGCAAGGTGTGCACCCCGAAGACCGTGGCATGGTAGCCCGCAGCATCAAGCATTGCATCACCCACGGCACCGAATACGCCGAGGAATATCGCCTGCTGCAGGCCGACGGCGAAGTGCGCTGGGTGTTTGCCCGGGGCCGTTGCTACAAGGATCACCATGGCCGACCGGCACGTTTTCTCGGCGCCGCCCTCGACCTGACCGAACGCAAGCACACTGAGCAGGCCCTGCGCCAAAGCCAGACCGAGCTGCAACTGATCATCAACGCCATGCCGGTGCTGATCGGCTATGTCGACCACGAGCAGCGTTTTCGCCTGAACAACAGTGCCTACCTGGACTGGTACGGCATGACCCCGCAGGAGCTGTACGGCAAGACCATCCGCGAAGTCGTGGGCGACGAAATCTATGCCGGGCGCGTCGACAAGATCGAGGCGGCGCTCAAGGGCAAGGCCTGCAGTTTTGTCACCGTCACGCCGCACCATGATGGCCGCCCCCGCCACGCGCTGATGAAGTACCTGCCGCGTTTCAGCGCTGACGGTTCAGTCAACGGTTTCTACATTTTTGTGATCGACGAGACCGAGCGCAAACTGACCGAAGAAGCCCTGCGCCACCTCAACGAAAACCTCGAAGAGCGCGTCAATCAACGCACCCAGGCCCTGGCCGAAGCGAACCAGCGCCTGCAAAACGAGATGTTCGAGCGCGAGCGTGCCGAAGACGCCCTGCGCCATGCCCAGAAGATGGAAGCGGTCGGCCAGCTCACCGGCGGCATCGCCCATGACTTCAACAACATGCTTACCGGGATCATCGGCAGCCTGGACCTGATGCAACGCTACATCGCTGCCGGACGCAGCGACGAGATCGGCCGCTTCACCGACGCCGCCGTGTCCTCGGCCCATCGTGCCGCTGCGCTGACCCACCGCCTGCTGGCGTTCTCCCGCCGCCAATCCCTGGACCCCAAGCCGGTGGACCCGAATCAGTTGGTGGCGTCCCTGGAGGACCTGTTCCGCCGCACCAAGGGCGCGCACATCGAACTCAAGGTGCAACTGGGCACCGACGTGTGGCCAGTGAACACCGACGCCAGCCAGTTGGAAAACGCCCTGCTCAACCTGGTGATCAACGCCCGCGATGCGATGCCCGACGGCGGGCAATTGTGCATCGAGACCGCCAACAGCTACCTCGACGGCACCGACATCACCACCCTGGAGCCGGTCAAGGCTGGCGACTATGTGATGCTTGGCGTGAGCGACAACGGCGCCGGCATGACCGCGAAGATCCTCGCCAAGGCCTTCGACCCGTTCTTCACCACCAAGCCCATCGGCCAGGGCACCGGCCTGGGCTTGTCGATGATCTATGGGTTTGCCCAGCAATCCGGCGGCCACGTGACCATTCACAGCGAACCGGGCCAGGGCACTTGCGTGCGCCTGTATTTGCCGCGCCTGCATGGCACGGCCCTGGAGCGCAGCACGCCCGCCAGTCAAGGCGAAGCCCCGGTGGCACTGGAAGGCGAAGCCGTGGTGGTGGTCGAGGACGACCCGGCGGTGCGGATGCTGGTGGTGAATGTGCTGGATGAACTGGGCTATACCGCACACCAGGCGGCGGATGCACGGGCGGCCTTGCCGCTGCTGGAGTCTGACTTGCGCGTGGATTTGCTGGTGACCGATGTGGGCTTGCCGGGGATGAACGGCAGGCAATTGGCAGAAATTGCCCGGCAACATCGACCGGCGCTCAAGGTGCTGTTCATGACCGGTTATGCCGAGAAAGCCGCCGAGCGCCAGGGGTTCCTGGAGGCCGGCATGGACATGGTGGCCAAGCCGTTTTCGATTGACCTGCTGGCTAACAAAATCCGCAGCATGATCAGCTCAGAGGCCTGACTTCAGGCATAATCGCGCGCCGTTTCACATCAGGACCGATCAATGAAAGCCCAAGCCCGTCACATTCTGGTGAAAACCAGTGAAGAAGCCGAACAGCTCAAGCAGCGTATTGCCAAGGGCGAAGCGTTTGACGTGTTGGCCAAGAAGTACTCCACCTGCCCGTCTGCCAAGCGCGGCGGTGATTTGGGTGAAGTAAGGCCGGGGCAGATGGTGGGGGTGATTGATGCGGTGATCTTCAAGAAGCCGGTGAAGGTGGTTCATGGGCCGATCAAGAGCAAGTTTGGGTATCACCTGGTGCAGGTGTTTTACCGGGATTGATGGCTGATCGTTCCCACGCTCCGCGTGGGAATGCCTCACCGGACGCTCTGCGTCCGCTCTTGGGACGCAGAGCGTCCCTGGCTGCATTCCCACGCGGAGCGTGGGAACGATCAGCGTTAGTCTCGGGGAATGAGTGCACCCGGCACCTGAATCACCCGGCTCGCCAGCCGATGCCCGGCCAAGGCTGCTTCCTGCGGCGAGCCGCCCTTGAGCCGACTGGCCAGGTACGCCGCACTGAACGAATCCCCCGCCGCCGTGGTGTCTACCACCTTCTCCACCACCAACGCCGGCACCTCGAACCGCTCACCCTCACAGCGAATCAAACACGCATCCGCGCCCCGCTTGAGCACCACCTCGGCAATCGCCGGGTACGCCGCAAACACCTGCTCGCTGTCCTCATAGCCAAACAACGCGCGCTCGTCATCTTCGGTCAGCAAGGCAATATCCACCTCGGCCAATACCCGGTGATACGCCGCACGCGCCGCATCCACACTGGCCCACAGGCGGGGCCGGTAGTTGTTGTCGAACACCACCTTGCCGCCGCGCTGGCGGGTTTCGATCAGGGTTTCCAGCAAGCGCCCACGGCCCATTTCGCCCAGTACTGCCAGGGTGATGCCGCTGAAATACACCACGTCGTATGCCGGCAGCGCCGCCAAAATCGGCTCGGCTGCCGGTGTGGTGAAGCAGTCGCGCACGGCGGCTTCGTTGCGCCAATAGAGGAATTTGCGCTCGCCGTTGGCATCGGTCTGGATGCAGTACAACCCCGGCAGGCGACCAGGCAAGCGCTGGACCATGCCCAGGCCCAGCCCCTCTTCAGCCCAGTGCTTGCACATGGCATCGCTGAAGCTGTCATCGCCCAGGGCGGTGACGTAGTCGACGGTGCTGGGTTCACCCAGTTCGCGGCGCAGGTAGACGGCGGCGTTCAGGGTGTCGCCGCCGAAGCTTTGTTGCAGGCTGCCCTCGGCGCGGTGTTGCAGTTCGATCATGCATTCGCCGATGAGGGCGATGCGGGGTTTTGTGTTCATGTCTGGGGGCTCTCGATGTACTGGAGGGCGTCATCCTGTAGGAGCGAGCTTGCTCGCGAAAAATCCGAAAGCGCAGTTGGGTATCAGGTTCCCCGCGTCATCGTTCACGACCATCGCGAGCAAGCTCGCTCCTACAGTTAGAAGCAGGTATGCAGGCTTTCGATCACCTGCAACTGCTCATCCACCAAATTACCCACTTGCCACTTGTCGAAGGTCAGGCACGGGTGGGATGTGCCGAAGGAGATGATGTCGCCAATGCGCAGCTCAACCCCAGGCGCAACCACCATGAACGCATGCTGGTCCATCACGGCAGTGACCTTGCACGCGGTCACGTCATCACCCTCGGCCGGCAACACGCCCGCCTTGTAGCGTTTGAGCGGCACGGGCAGGCCGGCGTCGTAGGCGACGTCGCGCTTGCCCAGGGCGATCACCGCGAAGCCCGGCTCCGGCAAGGACTGCACATGGGCCCAGACTTCCAGCGCCGGGCGCAGGCCTTCGTTGAGGTCGCTGCGACGGTCGAGTACGCAGCACTGCGCGTCTTTGTAGATGCCATGGTCGTGGGCCACGTAGCTGCCCGGGCGCAATACGCTGAGGAAGCGGCCGGCGGCGTTCTGGGCTTCGAAGGATTCGGCGATCAGGTCGTACCAGGCCGAACCCGAGGCGGTGATGATGGGCTTGGCCAGGTCGAAGGCGCCGCTGTTTTGCAGGTCAACGGCCAGGCGCACCAGGGAGGCGGCGAATTCGCGGATGCCACTGATGGCGTGCTCGCCATGGATGACCCCTTCGTAGCCTTCGATGCCGGTGAGGGCCAGCGCTGGCTGGGCCTTGATCGCCTTGGCCAGGTCGAGTACCTGCTGTTCAGTGCGGCAACCGCAGCGGCCGCCGACCACGCCGTATTCGATCATCACGTTCAAGCGCAGGCCACGGGCGGCGAAGAACAAGCCCAGGTCGGCGACGTTGTCCGGGTGGTCGACCATGCAATGGAAGTCGAATTCGGGGTCGGCCAGCAGGTCGGCAATCAACGCCATGTTCGGCGCGCCCACCAGTTGGTTGGCCATCAATACCCGGCGAACCCCACCGGCATACGCGGCGCGGGTCTGCACGGCATTGGCCAGGGTGATGCCCCAGGCGCCCTGCTCGATCTGCCGCTGGAACAGCGCCGGCATCATGCTGGTCTTGCCGTGGGGCGCCAACTGCGCGCCGCTGTTGCTGACGAAATCCTGCATCCAGCGGATGTTGTGTTCCAGGGCATCGCGGTGCAGCACCAGGGCTGGCAGGCTGACGTCACGCACCAGATGCGCACCGACCGGGGCGGCGCCTTTTTCAACGGCATTGAAGGCAGACATAGCAATTTCCTATTCGTTGATACGACGGGCCAGGTTGTTCGCGCTTTCGATCAGTACCCGGCGATAGTCGTTGTAGTTTTTGAGGGCATCGGCCCGTGGGGCGACGATGCACAGGGTCGCAATGCTGATGCCTTGGGCGTCCCGAACCGGGGCGGCAAAGCAGTGGGTAAAGGTGTCGGCGACACTGTCGAAGGAGAAGAATCCGTCGAGGGTGGCCTGGCGGATTTGTCCGAGGAAGGTTTCCAGAGGCAGGCGCTGACCGTCCGGGAGGATGAAGTCGTCGTAGTCGATCAGGTCGATGATTTGCTGGTCGCTCAGGTGGCCCAGCAGCAGGCGGCCGGAGGCGGTCCAGGGGATGGGCGCGTTTTCGCCGATGTCTGAGGAAATGCGGAAATGCCGCTCGCCTTCGCGCATCAGGGCCACGGTGTATTTGCGCCCATTGAGCAGGCACATCTGTGCCGTTTCGTGGGTCTGGCTGACGATTTCCTGCAGGGCGTGGTCGGCTTCGCGGGTCAGGTCAAAATGGCGCAGGTGGGCCTGGCCGAGGAAGTACAGCTGACGGCCGAGGTAGACGTGACCGTCCTTGCCGACGGTTTCGAGGATGCGCCGTTCCAGCAACGAGGCCACCAGTTCGTAGACCGTGGATTTGGGGCTGCCGATGCCGCTGGCGATATCATTCGGGCGCAGGGGCTGGCCGATTTCCTTGAGGAAATCGAGGATATCGAACGCCCGGTCGAGGCCTTTGGCGCGGCGTTTGATGGTGTCTTCGGTCATGGCAGTCGTCGGTCCCGTTTGAAGATGTAGCTATCAACACAGATCCCCTGTGGGAGCGGGCTTGCTCGCGAAAGCGGTGTGTCAGTGAATACATCTACAACTGATCCACCGCTTTCGCGAGCAAGCCCGCTCCCACATTGGTCTCCTGTGGTCTCAAGAGACGGGCATTTAGCCTTTTTTCTTGTAGGCCACGCAATCAATCTCAACCTTGCAATCGACCATCATATTCGCCTGCACACAGGCCCGTGCCGGGGCGTGTTCCGGGTTGAAGTATTCGCCGAACACTTTGTTGAAGCTCCAGAAGTCCCGTGGGTCTTCCAGCCATACACCCACGCGCACCACGTCTTCAAGGGCGTAGCCGGCTTCTTCGAGAATCGCCACCACGTTGCGCATGGTCTGGTGCGTCTGCTCGACGATGCCGCCGGTGATGATTTCACCGTCCACCGCCGGCACCTGGCCCGACACGTACAACCAGCCATCCGCTTCCACCGCGCGGGCGAAAGGACGAGGCTGGCCGCCGCCTGCAGTGGCGCCGGTGCCGTAACGAGTAATGCTCATAATGGATCTCCTGAAGTGATGATTTAAAAACGAATGTTCTTGAGAAATTCCGCGAGTCGCGGCGATTGCGGGCGTTCGAAAATGTCTTTCGGCGGCCCTTGTTCTTCAATGCGGCCCTGGTTCATAAAGACGATCTTGTCCGAGACTTCATAGGCAAACCGCATTTCGTGGGTGACCAGCAACATGGTCATGCCCTCTTCCGCCAAACCTTTGATCACGCTAAGCACTTCGCCCACCAGCTCCGGGTCGAGGGCCGAGGTGACTTCGTCGAACAGCATCAGGCTCGGGTTCATCGCAATCGCCCGGGCAATCGCCACGCGCTGTTGCTGGCCGCCCGAGAGTTGGCCCGGGAAGTGATTGCGGCGCTCCAGCAGGCCAACACGATCCAGCCATTTTTCCGCCAGTGCAACCGCCTCGTCCTTGCCCATCTTCTTGACCTTGAGCAGGCCCAGGGTGACGTTCTGCAAGGCGGTCAGGTGCGGGAACAGGTTGAACTGCTGGAACGCCATGCCGGTCATCGCGCGGTGCTGGGAGATCACCCGCTCCGGGTGGCGCACGCGCTTGCCGCCGACCTCGCTGTAGCCGATGGATTCACCATCGAGGGTGATCTGGCCGCCCTGGAATTCTTCCAGCAGGTTGACGCAGCGCAGCAGCGTGGTCTTGCCCGAGCCGCTGGAGCCGATCAACGTCACGACGTTGCCGCGCTGCATGCTCAGGTCGACGCCCTTGAGCACTTCCACCGGGCCGTACTGTTTACGCAGGCCGCGAATGTTCAGGAGTGGCTGGCTTTCTTTTGAGAGTTGGTTCATGGCAACGCCACCCGCTTTTCAATGTAACGCCCCAACAATTCGATGGCGTAGTTGATGACAAAAAACATAAAGCCTGCGAACAGGTAGAACTCCAGGGTCATGAACGTCCGGGCGATGACCTGTTGAGTGCTGAGCAGCAATTCGGCCACGCCGATCACCGACAGCAAGGTGGACGCCTTGACGATTTCCGTGGACGAGTTGACCCAGGTCGGCAGGATCTGCCGCAGCGCCTGGGGCAACAGCACGTAGCCAAGAGACTGGTAGAAGGTCAGGCCGATGGCCTTGCCCGCTTCCAGTTGCCCTTTGGGAATGGCCTGCAATGCACCGCGCACGATTTCCGACACGTGAGAGCCGCAGAACAGCGTCAAGCCCACGGCACCGGCCTGGAACGCGGAGATCTGCCAGCCAAGCGCCGGCAGCATGTAGAAGCATGCCAACACCAGCACAAACACCGGCGTACCGCGGATCAGATCGACGTACAGGCGAAACGGTGCACGCATCCAGAATTTGCCGTAGGTCAGCACCAAGCCGGCAACGATGCCGATCAGGGTACCGAAGATAATGGCCAGGGCCGAGCAGTAAACGCTGGTCTGGAACCCCGCCCAGAGGGTTTCCCGGGCGATCCACAACTCATGCAGCCAGCTGGGGGATTCGTACATGGGCGCTCCTTAGCGGCGAATCGCCAAACGCTGTTCCAGGTAACGGAGCAGCATGGCAATGAGGTAACAGGCAGCCACGTAGAGCGCGGTCGTGACCATCCAGGTTTCAATCACCCGGTAGCTTTCGACGTTGATCTTGCGGGCGTAATAGGTCAGCTCCGGCACCGCGATGGCGGCCGCGAGGGAGGTGTCCTTGAACAGCGAGATAAAGTTGTTCGACAGCGCCGGCAGCACGTTGCGCAGCATCACCGGCACGGTGATGTACGCGCGGATACGCCATTCGCCCAGGCCGATGGCCAGGCCCGCTTCACGCAACCCCTTGGGAATGTTCAGCAAGCCTGCGCGGAACACTTCGGTCAGGTAGGCACCGGCGTACAGCGACAAGGTGATGATGAACGAGGGGATCTTGTCCAGCCGGATCCCCAGGCTGGGCAAGGCGAAGTAGATCAACAGGATCAGCACCAGGATCGGGGTGTTGCGGATCACCGTCACATACACCGAGGCCACGATGCGCAGCGCACGGTGTTTGGACAGCATGGCAAACGCCATCAACAGGCCGATCACGCAACCGATGGCGATGGACAGCAGTGCCAGTTCAAGGCCGAGGCCGAGCCCCGCCAGCAAGCTGGGGAAGTCGCGCCACACAGCGGCAAAGTTCAACTGATAGTTCATGGTCAGCAGTACCTGATTGGGGCGCCGTCAGCGACGCCCCAGTGTTTACGGATTACTTGAACTCAACCGGGAAACCGATCGCAGGCTCTGGCAGATCCACACCGAACCATTGCTTGAACGAGGCCTTGTACATCGGGAACTCCACGCCGGTCATGGCTTCGTGCAGCGCGGTGTTGACGAAGTTCAGCCAGTCCTGGTCGCCACGCTTGACGGCACACGCGTAGGTCTGCGGGCTCCAGGCGTAGCTCGGGCTGCGGTAGCGGCCCGGGTTTTGCACCATCAGGTACTTGACCGAGGACTGGTCGGTGGCGGCGGTGTCGGCACGCCCGGAATTCACGGCCTGGTACATCAGGTCGACGCTGTCGTACTGGTCGACCTTGGCTTTAGGCAAGGCCTGGTGCACCAATTCTTCGGCGTAGACGTTTTGCAGCACGGCCACGGTGACGCTGTCGCCAGCGGCTTGCAGGTCTTCGATCTCTTTGTATTTGCTGTTGGCCGGCAGCAGCAGGCCCACGCCTTCGCGGTAGTACGGCAGGGTGAAGGCCACTTGCTGCGCGCGGCTGGCGGTGACAGTGATGAACTGGCAGCTCATGTCGACCTTGTCGGTCAGCAGGTTGGGAATCCGGGCGTCGGAGGACTGCACCACGTATTCGACTTTGCTCGGGTCGTTGAACAACCCCTTGGCCACGATGTGGCCGATGTCGATATCAAAACCTTGCAACTTGCCATCCGCTCCCTGGAAGTGCCACGGCGCATTGGTATTGCCTGTACCCACGATCAGGTGCCCACGCTTGAGCACTGTATCGAGCTTGCTGTCCGCCGCTTGCACTGCGCTTGCGAGGGAAGCCGATGCGGCGAAGAGAAAAACACACGCTTTGAACACGGAAGGTCGGTGATGCATGACAAGCACTCCAGGGGTTGTGTATTCCGCTATACCGGAACTTAGTATGTAACAACGGAATAGACAGCAGAAAGTGTGCCATACGCGGTAACAGAAAAATATTGCGGGATTAATTTCTTTTTAAATCAAAGGGATGGATTTACATCGGCGATGAGGCGTTGGGCCATCGGTTGAAATCAGGTTGCTACCGTTGGCTACACAGCGGGGTGACAGGCCACATTTGGGTGCGGGTGCGGTTCGTTACCGGGCACGAAGGCGGTGCGGTGCTGGATGGAAGAATCCTGCGGCTGGGCTAGGCTTGGCAAATGATCGGCCCTCCCCAAGGAATACGCTCAGATGAAGATCAGCCTTGTCCTTATGTTGTTGTCGGTGGTGTTTGCCAGCACTGCGTTAGCCAAGGATGACCGCCGTGAATGCAAGGCCGAGTTGGCCAAGCTCAAGGCGGCGTTCAGTACGAACTACACCACGCAGAATCATCATGGGTATCGACGGGCGAAGGATGCCAAGGAGAACGGGGATTACAAGCAGTGTGTGGGATTGGCGAAGAAGGCTCGGGAGCGGGCGGAGCGTTGAAAGCCTTGGGGGCTGCTGCGCAGCCCAGCGGGAGCAGGCTCCCTTGCCACAATGGCCGGTTCGACCACATGGAGGTGGGTACCTGTTAGTTTTGACAGTAGACCGTTTTGATCGCCGGGATTAGCGTGGGTCAGGCCCTTCGCTCAAGGAGATCATCATGGGAATTGCAACGGCGGTGATTGCCGATGCCATGGCGTATCAGCAGGTGCTCAAGGCACACAAAACGGTGTTTATGCTGTTTGTTTCGCAGCATTGCCCGGCCTGCGGGGAGGCCGGGCCACTGTTTGAACGCTTTGCGAGAAAATACGTTCGCACCGTGAAAAGCCTGGTGCTCGATACCGCCCATACCCCAAGGCATCCCGAGGTAACCGGCACTCCCACCCTCCTGGTTTTTCAGAATGGCAAGATGATCAATAAGCTGAAGGGGTTCGACGAAAAAACGCTGAGGGAGACGTTCGCCAAGACCAGAATCAGTCCTCCAACATCAACCGCGCCGTGCCGGAAACCCGAATCGAGGCACCCTTCTCATCGGTGATCTGCGCCTGCAATCGCGAACGGCTGCCCATGTCCTCGCCTTGAATGATGTCGATGCGCCCGTTGTGCGGCCAGCCCAGGTCCCGCAGATAGCCGGCAAACGCGGCCGTCGCGGAGCCTGTAGCCGGGTCTTCGTACACGCCGCCTACCGCAAACGGGTTGCGGGTGTGGAACAGTGTCGGGCTTTCGGCAAACACCAGCACCACGGTGCCCAAACCGGCGTCGGTCATGTAGCGGCGACCGGCTTCCAGTTCATAGTGCATCTGGCTGAGTCTGGCACGGCTGTCGAGGGCCAGCACCAGGTGAGAAATGCCGGCATGGATGATCGCCGGCGGAATGCTCGGGTCCAGGTCATTGCGGGTGTAACCGAACAAGGTCAGGCCCGCCTCCACCAGCGCATCGTTGGCCGGTGCGCTGCGGGTTGGCGGGGATTGCAGCGCGGCTTCGATCAGGTCGCCTTCGCTGCGACCGCTGACGGAAATATCGCCATTGTTCAAGGTCAGGTGGAATTCACCGTCGCCCAGCGCCAGGCTCAAGGCCGCGCCGAGGGCGATGGTGGCGTGCCCGCAAAACGCGACTTCGGACTCCGGCGCGAAATACCGCACACGCCAGCCGTCATCCTGTGGGCAGGCGAATACGGTTTCCGAAAACCCGACTTCGTGGGCGATACGCTGCATTTCTGCGGCCTCCGGCAGGTTGTCACCGATCCATACGCCTGCCGGGTTACCGCCCTGGTTACCGTCACAAAATGCAGAAATCTTAAGCACGTCCAAAGTCATTCGGGTAACCCTTACTTAACGGTTCAGTGAGCGGCGATGCTATCCAGCTAAACAGGCGCCAGCAATACCTGCGTGACCCGCCGCTCCTCCACCGCCGCCACGGTCAGGCGCCAGCCTTCATGCTCCAGGCTGTCGCCGACCATCGGCAGGCGATCCAACAGGCTCATCACCATACCGGCCAGCGTCTGGTAATCCTCCGTCGCCACCGCCTTGAAGCCGGTGCGCTGGCGGATCAGGTTAAGGTTCAAGGCACCATTGACCCGGAAACCACCCTCCTCCTCAACGATATCCGGCCCTTCGACTTCACTCGCGTCCGGCAACTCACCGGCAATGGACTCGAGGATGTCGGTCATGCTCAACACCCCGATAAAGTCGCCAAATTCGTTGATCACGAAGGCAATGTGAGTGGATTCCTGACGCATCTGCTCCAGGGCATTGAGAATCGAAAAACTCTCCAGCAGGTTGACCGCCCGGCGCGCCAGGTGCTCCAGGTTCGGCTCGTTACCGGCCAGGTATTCCTTGAGCAACTCCTTCTTGTGCACAAAGCCCAATGGCTCGTCGACGTTACCGTTGCGGATCAAGGGCAGCCGTGAGTAAGACGAGTGCATCAGTTTCAGGCGGATAGTATCGGGATCGTCCGACAGATCTATAGAGTCCACCTTCGCCCGAGGCGTCATCAGTGTGCGGATCGGGCGTTCAGCCAGTTGCAGCACGCCACTGATCATCACCCGCTCACGCCGGTCGAACAGCGGCCCGCCGGTGGCATCAGGGTTATCCAGCAGGTCGGCGACCTCGTCACCCACCTCCTCCACCGCCAGGTTACGCCCGCCGAGCAAACGCATCACCGCATGGGCCGTGCGCTCACGCATCGGCAGCGTGCCCTGTGCCGACTTCTTGCGGCGTGCCCGGGCGATCTGGTTGAACACCTCAATCAGGATCGAGAAACCAATGGCCGCGTACAGATAGCCTTTAGGAATGTGGAAGCCCAGGCCTTCAGCGGTCAGGGCAAAACCGATCATCATCAAAAAGCCCAGGCACAGCATGATCACCGTCGGGTGGGCGTTGACGAAACGGGTCAGCGGCTTGCTGGCAACGATCATCAGGCCGATGGAAATGATCACCGCGATCATCATCACCGCCAGCTCATCCACCATGCCCACGGCGGTAATCACCGCATCGAGGGAGAACACCGCATCCAGCACCACAATCTGCGCAACGATCGGCCAGAACATCGCATAAGCCACGTTGCCAGTGCGCTGAGCCACATGCCCCTCAAGCCGCTCATGCAATTCCATGGTGGCCTTGAACAACAGGAACACACCACCAAACAGCATGATCAAGTCACGGCCCGAGAAACTCTTGTCGAACACCTCGAACAGCGGCTGGGTCAGGGTCACCAACCACGAAATACTTGCCAGCAAGCCCAGACGCATCAGCAATGCCAGGGACAAACCGATCAGACGCGCACGGTCACGCTGCTCCGGCGGCAACTTGTCCGCCAGGATCGCGATAAACACCAGGTTGTCGATGCCCAGCACCAGCTCCAGCACAATCAAAGTCAACAGGCCGAGCCAGGCCGTTGGATCCGCTAACCATTCCATTTTTCAGTATCTCTTCAAGTTTTTCAGAATGCCGGGCACGGCAACGCACGGTCGAGGGACCGGGTAAGGGTAGGCAATCGGAAGACGGGATGCTTGGCCCGGAGGCAGGCGATCAGCGGGAACGGCGACAGTGCATGTCTTGGGGAAAGACGACTGGGAGGCTCCGAGAGGGTGTTCATGTAGGTCCTGTTGTGGAAAAAGGACTTGAATCGTACAGGCGAACTAGGAATTTCTTACAATCTAAAATTATTACAAGATCTGTAATAGATAGCGTGTCGACGATTGCCTTGCATGGGTTGAAGGGCAGCGCTTATAGCCCGCCGGTCGCCCGACATGGCGATCGGATTTGGCGATCCGTTGACCGTATGCGAAAGCACTCTGCTTGATTGCAGGCACTTTCGCACCCGCAAAGCTGCTTTATGGCAGCTGTGCGCGGGAGACCTTGGGGTCTGCCGGAACTCGGTCCCGGTTCGCCAACCTGCGTACAGCTGTCACCCATTCGTTTGGCTTTGCACGCCTGCTCGCCATTCCTCTACGCGATGGCTGTGACCTGATGGACGTAATAGGCCGCCGGATCCAACCTAGCGACACCTGAACAAGCACACCCTGCTTCTGTAGGAGCAAGCTTGCTCGCGATGGACGTCAACGATAACTCGGGAAGCCTGACACCCAACGGCGCTCTCAGGTTTTTCGCGAGCAAGCTCGCTCCTACAGAAAGCGGCCTGTTCAGAACGGTCCCTTCGTCATCACCCGCTCATCAATGAAGCTACGCAACATCGCAATCCGCTGCGTATACGCTTTGCTCAGGCAACTGACCTGGGCGCCGCAGGTATGCCGCTGCTTGAGCCACACAGCCTGATCATCCATCAACGAACCGCGCCCGCCCATGGCCATGAAGTGCCGGTTGAGGTCATAAAGCAGCGCCATGGTCACGTCCTGATCATTCAGGGAGCGCGTGGCACAGATGGTTTTCTCGTCAGCCGCCTTCGCCCGGTCACAGTCAAAACTGGCCGCCAGGCTTGCAGGGCTGAGCCACAACACGGAAAACCCGGCGAGCACTGCAAATACCGCCGGTTTAATCAAACGAACTGCCATGGAAATACCTCCTGTAGGAGCAAGCTTGCTCGCGATGGTGGTGAACGATGACGCGGGTAGTCTGACACCCAGCGGCGCACTCAAGTTCTTCGCGAGCAAGCTCGCTCCTACAGTAGGCAGTAAGCGGCGCCAATCAGTGAGTTGAGGTTTTAAACTTTGCAAATGCATCCAGATAAGCTGCCTTCAATCCCACACTGACGGCATCGAGGGTAGCTGAATTGAAAGCCACTTTATCCCGCTGAATAAGCGTCTGGCCTGCGCCTTTTATCTTGATTCGTGAATGCCCGGCATATTTGACACCGCCGATATAGACCGAAAGTTCTACATCAGTTGCATAGTATTCGGGATCACTCCAGGTTTTTACGAAAACCCGATCAATCTCGACCCGGGTTTTAATGGACGATGCCGAATCAGACCCTATAGCCCGCTTGGTAAAGCCAACCCAATCATCGACAGGAACATTGGCCATCCCCTCGTAGAGGCTGACGATTTCGTGGTTCGCGGCATGCCATACAATCTTGCTTCGCTCAGTGCAGGGCCCACAACGCTCGTAGCCTGAGACCCCGACAATATCCGACTGAACAGCGCTGTTCTTAATGCTGGCCAACTGCGCGTCAGAGGTATAAGAAGCGAAGTGCAACTGATTGGTGACGCAACCACCCAGCATCAATAAAACAGCGATCAGCAACCCTGCTTTCATATTAAATCCCTAGAAAAAACCACTGCATTAAGAATGTCGCGCCTACAGAGGGCCGCGAGCCACACCCTGCCCAAACCGATAAATCGCCAGGCAATACCCAATCAACGCCACTGCCGCCAACAACCCGCCCGCCGCACCAATCCAGGCGAAACCAAAGTGGCTGCCCACCCAACTGCCCATCAACGCCCCACCACCAATACCGATGTTGTAGATCCCGGAAAACATCGCCATCGCCACGTCCGTCGCATCCGGCGCCAGCACCAGTACCTTCGATTGCAGCGCCAGGCCAAAGCCCATGATGGCCATGCCCCAGAACACACTCAGGGTCACCAGGTACGACACCTCGCCACTCAACGGCAACAACAACGCCAGGCACAGCGCCAGGATGGTCACCGCGCTGATCAGGAACCGATGCGGGTTAAAGCGGTGCACCAGGCTGAACAACAACGAACCAATGATGCCCGCGCCGCCGAACACCAGCAGGATCAGGGTCACGGTGTTGCCGCTCATGCCGGCAACGCCTTCAACGAACGGTTCAACATAGCTGTAGGCCGTGAACTGCGCCGTCACCACCATCGCCGTCAGCACGTACAGCGCCACCAGCGCCGGGCGTTTGAACAGCAGTGGCAGGCTGCGCAACGAGCCGGAGTTCTGGCTCGGCAGCAGCGGTAAGGTGCGCGCCAGCCAGAACACCAGCCCGGCGGCAAACCCGCCGATCACCAGGAAGGTGGTGCGCCAACCCATGGCTTCGCCCAGCAGGCGGCCCAGCGGAATGCCCAGCACCATCGCCAGCGACGTACCGGTAGCCAGCAAGCCGAGGGCCTGCACTTGCTTGCCTTCCGGCGCCAGGCGCACCGCGAGGGAGGCGGTAATCGACCAGAACAACGCATGGGACAGCGCAATGCCGACCCGGCTGAGCATCAGGATGCCAAAGCTGGTGGCCACGCTGGACAGGATATGGCTGGCGATAAACATGCCGAACAGCACGATCAACAGCTTGCGCCGCTCGACGTTGCGGGTCAGCAGCATCACCGGCAGCGAGGTCAGGGACACGATCCAGGCATAGATGGTCAGCATCAGGCCGACGCTGGCGATGGGCATGTCGAAGCTCGCGCCGATGGCACTCAGCAGGCCGACCGGCACAAATTCGGTGGTATTGAACACAAAAGCGGCCAACGCGAGAGCGAAGACCGGTTGCCAGTTGGCTTGAGGTGTTGCGGCGGAAATGCTCATTGACAGGTCGTCGTACTCGTTTGCGCGCAGATCAAGCCGGCCCGATGCCGGGCCTTGAGCCGCGCGCAAAAAATAGTAACACGACGATTCAGGGATCGACTTGCCCCATCAGCTCGGGAATCGATTCCGGACGCTTGGCATACCGCTGGGCCAGCGCCGCGCAGACCATCAACTGGATCTGGTGAAACAGCATCAGCGGCAAAATCAACACGCCCATACTCGCCCCGGCAAACAGCACCTGGGCCATCGGCACACCCGTGGCCAGGCTTTTCTTCGAGCCGCAGAACAGGATGGTGATCCGGTCTTCCTGGCTGAAACCAAACGCCTTGCCCAGCACCGTGGACGCCACCAGCACCAGGGCCAGCAACACACAGCAGGCCACCACCAGGCCGCCCAGTTCCCACAACGGAATCTGGTGCCAGATGCCTTCGTTGACCGCTTCGCTGAACGCGCCGTAGACCACCAGCAGGATCGAACCCTGGTCGACGAACTTCAGCCACGACTTATTACGCCCCACCCACTCGCCGATCCAGCGACGGGCGATTTGCCCGGCGATGAACGGTAGCAGCAGTCGCACACTGATTTTCAGGATCGCATCGACGGTGGAACCGCCATCGCCATGCACGTTGAGCAGCAAGGTCACCAGCAACGGCGTCAGGAAGATCCCGAACAGGCTCGACGCCGCCGCGCTGCAGATCGCCGCCGGGATGTTGCCCCGGGCCAGGGAAGTAAAGGCAATCGCCGACTGCACGGTGGCGGGCAATGCACACAGATAGAGCATGCCCATGTACAGGTCTTTGCCGATCAGCGGTGACAACACCGGCTTGAGCGCCAGGCCCAGCAGCGGAAACAGCACGAAGGTCAGGCTGAACACCAGCAGGTGCAGGCGCCAATGCCCGGCACCGGCGACGATGGCCTGACGCGACAGCTTGGCGCCATGCAGAAAAAACAGCAACGCGATGGCCAGGTTGGTCACCCAGCCAAAGGCCACGGCGGTCTGGCCGCTGGCCGGCAGCAGGGACGCGAGGATCACCGTGGCCACCAGGGTCAGGGTGAAGTTGTCAGGTAAAAAGCGTGGGCGGGTCATAAGCCAATCTTCCAGGGGTTGCCAAGAGCATCATCGCGACTCTAACGTAACGGCTTGTTACCGACTAACGCCAATGAGCCAGTAAATGCCGCCTAAAGGACATGAAAAAACCGTGCGCCGCAGCGTGCCCGGGCTTTCCAGCCTGCCGAGGCCGGTGTATGGCCGCACCGAATCCCTGCCCAACCGCGCACTGACCCGCCGCCACAGCCACCCGTGGGTGCAGTTGTCCTACGCGATATCCGGGGTGCTGGAGATCCAGACCAGTGTCGGCCGCTTCGTCGCGCCGCCCCAGCGGGCCGTATGGATCCCGGCCGGCATGCCGCACCGGGTGTTCAGTTCGCCCCATACCGAGATGCGCAGCTTGTACCTGGATTGCAGCGTCACCGGCTGGGCGGCTGAGCGCTGCCAGGTGCTGGCGGTGAGCAGCCTGTTGCGGGAGTTGATCCGCAGCTTCAGCGAGTTGCCGGTGGAATATGCCGAGGACGGCCCGGATGGACGGCTGGCCCAAGTGGTGCTGGACCAGTTGGCCGCCGCGCCCCAGGTCGACCTGATGTTGCCGCTGCCCGCTGACAGCCGCTTGCGCCAGATTTACCGCAGCCTGAACCTGCACCCCGAGCAGCAGACCACCCTGGGGCAATGGAGCCAGAAACTGGCGGTCAGCGAGAAAACCCTCAGCCGGCTGTTCCTGAGCGACACCGGCCTGACCTTCCGCGCGTGGCGCCAGCGCCTGCGACTGTTGAGTGCCCTGCCCGCGCTGGAGCAAGGTGAACGGGTGACCGATGTGGCATTGGCCTGTGGTTACGAGTCCACTTCGGCATTCATCAGCGCTTTTCGGCAGCAATTGGATAGCACACCGGGAGAGTTCTTCCGCTGACGAACAGGCAAACGATCTTCGCCAGGCCCTCAGGGTCTTCCGCTGGTATCAGGTGTCCGCATGGAAGGGTGAACAGCCGGCCATCATCGAGCATGGCTTTGGCACCGGCGTGTCCCTCCTCGGCAGGCTGAAAGACAAGGCACACGGTACCGTTGAAATCGACATGGCGGCTGATCAGCTCGGCGGCGCCCAACAGCATCGCCATATGGCCGTCATGACCGCAAGCATGCATGCAGCCCGGGTGCCGTGATACATGGCCAAACGTATTTTGTTCAGCGATGGGCAAAGCGTCCATGTCGGCACGAATGGCAATGCAGGGGCCTGCCGTGCCTTTGGTGATCACGCCAACGACGCCGGTCCTGGCGATCCCGCGAATATACGGGATGCCCAACGCGTCCAACTCTGCACAGACAGTGTCGCCGGTTTGCGTTTCCTGGTAGGCCAATTCGGGAATGCCATGCAAGGTCTTTCGCAGCTTCGCCAGTCGGTCCACAAAGCGTTGCTGTTGCTTCAGGGTCATCATCATGATGTCGTCCTCCGACGGGTATCATGACCGCTGCCGCCCTGATGAAAATCGATTTGCGTTAAACCCAGGCGTGAAAAAAACTAAACCCAGTCAGCCCTCCCACTGGATATCAAAGGCGCTCGCCAGGCGCTTGCGGCCTTTGGCAGTGACTGTCAACGCACGCGAATCCAGGGCACGCACGAGCCACTTGTCTTGCACCATATGGCCCAGCAGCACTGCGCCGAGGGTGCCACCTACATGGGCGCAGCGCTGGCTCCAGTCCAGACAGGGAAAGGCAAACCGGCGCCGCGCCTGGGTGTCGGGAGTGAGGTCCATGCCGATTCGGGTCAGGTGCTCAATGCCCTTGGGGGTCAGCCCATAGTCGCCCTGCTCTTGGCACATCCACTCGCCCACCAGCAAGGCATCGTGCAGCATGACACCCACTTCCCCGGCCAGATGGTCGTAGCAGGTGCGGGCATGGCGCAGATGGCAAGGCGTGGAAGGCTTGAACGCCGGCACCTCAAATGAGGTAATGGACAACAGCCCTTCCAGTGCCTTGGCGACATCGGCACTTGCGAGCTGAAAGTAGCGATGCTTCCCTTGGGAAACCAACGTCACCAGCCCTTGGTCCAGCAGTTTCTGAAAATGGCTGGACGCCGTGGAAGGACTCTTCTGCGCGACCACAGCCAACTCGGTGGCCGTACGAGCCCGGCCATCCAGCAAGCAGCACAACATGCGCGCCCTGGCAGGATCGGCAATCGCCGAGGCGACATTGGCCAGGCGCAATTCGGATTGCTCAACATCCATTGTTCGATGCTCCTCGAAGTGAAACGTACACCGCAAGCATAACCTATGAGCCAACATGGAGGAGATGGCGATGAAGAGCACCCGTTTTTTTGGACAAACCGTATTGACCTGTACGTTCATCCTGGCAGTGGTCGGCTGGGGCATAGGTTTTTACGGGCCGCCCATTTACATGCAAGCGGTCATGGAGCGTACTGGCTGGCCGATCGCCCAGGTATCGGCAGCCGTCACCCTGCACTTTCTCAGCGGCACACTGGTCATTGCCAACCTGCCGCGGATTTATGCCCGCTTCGGCGTGCCTGCCATTACGTTGCTGGGCAGCATCGTATTGGGAGTCGGGGTAAATATCTGGGCTCAGGCCAACCAGCTATGGGTGTTGTATGCCGGCGCCATCTGCTCGGGCATCGGCTGGGTCACGCTGGGTGCCGCCGCCGTCAATACACTGATCGCCCCTTGGTATATCAATGAGCGGCCCAAGGCTCTGGGCAAGGCATACAACGGTGCCAGCCTGGGCGGGGTAATCTTCTCGCCCTTGTGGGTGTTTTTGATTGAGCGTTTTGGCTTTGGCACGGCGGCGCTGGTGATCACCCTCACCGCAGTGGCGCTGATGGGCAGCTTCGCCTTTCTGGTCTTCAACAAAAGCCCGCAGAGCCTGGGCCAGCATCCCGACAATGCAGCACTGCCGGAACCCATCGCAACCAGCGCCAGCGTGGCGCCCTGGACTGCCGCACAGACCCTCAAGTCAGCGAAGTTCCGTACCCTGGCCGCCGGAATGTCGTTGGGGCTGTTCGCGCAGATCGGCTTGATCGCGCACCTGTATTCGATCCTGGTGGGACGCATGGGCGCCCATAACGCCTCATTCGCCATGGGCCTTGCCACCGCCAGCGCAATGGGCGGTCGTTACCTCGCCGCACGGCTGATGACCCAGGGCATCGACCGCCGTCAACTGGCCTGCCTGGGCTACGCCATCCAGATGCTCGGGACGCTGATGCTGCTTGGCCTGGACAGTCACCCGGCAGTGGCCTGGGTGGCGGTGCTGCTGATCGGTTCAGGCATCGGCAACGCCACCTCCCTGCCGCCGCTGATCGCACAGACCGAATTCAGTCGCGAACAAACCGCCAGGGTGATCGCGTTAATGGTGGCGATCAGTCAAGCCACCTATGCTTTTGCCCCGGCGTCCTTCGGCCTGATTCGCTCAAGCTTTTCCGAACCCGGCCAGGCAATCATCGCCCTCGTGGTGGCTGCCGTGGTTGTACAAACACTGGCAATCCTGTCGTTTTATCACGGTTCGACCGCGCGCCCATTCGGCAAAACCGCCTTTTGACCCCTCCTCCGGCCAGGCAGTTGCGCTGCCTGCGCCCTGCCCTGGATTTAGTCCTCCTTAATCCAGAATTGAATAATTCTGCGTTGTCAATCAACCCTCCCGGAAACACCATCGAGTGAACTTCTCCACTCGCAGGGTGAGCCCATGGGTTTTGAAAGGCACCTGCCGACTGCCTGTGCTACCCGCTGCTTCAGGACGCCAGTCGTTCGAACTGGAAGCTGTGGCTCAAGACTTACGGCGTCGAGGATAACCGTTCACGGCGCGGCTCCAGCTTTACCGATGACCACCTGCTGATCGAAGCAGCCATAGCGGGCCAGGGTTTGGCACTGGTCAGTGATGTGTATGCGCGCCCTGCCATTGAGGCGGGATTGGTGGTGCCGGTCCTTGAGGCCTCATCGCAAACCGAGGAGGCTTATTACCTGGTGAGCACCCAGGAACAAGCGGACGATTGGAAGATAAACATCTTCAAGAACTGGATAAAGGCGGAGGTCGGCCTGTTTTTCAAGACAACCGACCCCTCCCTCCATTCCCGACAAGCTGATTACATATGCGAATAAGCATGCACGGCATAACCGGATGATTACCCTGTCAAAAACCGCTGGGACATTAGCGGTTTTGCATCTCGGGTGCTGTTTCAGCTCCCATTGCCGCCATGAGCTTCCTCAAAGAAGTAATCCTTCCAGCTCCCCGCCTTGTTCTTCAACACTCCCAACGCCTGCAATTTCTCCGCATAAATATAGGTACGCTGCGGCACGATGGTGAAGTCGATTTCCGGGTCCTGGACAATCTTCTCCACCAGCGCCAGCGGCAGCTTCGACTGCTCGACACGGATATAGGCCTGGGCCGCTGCCGGTTTGTCAGCCTTGATAATCGTCTCCGCCTCGGCCAACGCGTCGTAGAACGCCTTGTAGGTCTTGGGATTTTCGTCGTGGAATTTCTCGGTGGTGTACAGCACGTTGAACGTGGCCGGGCCGCCGAGGATATCGTAGGAACTCAGCACCTTGTGCACCTTGGGATTCAACAATTCCTGGTACTGGAACGGCGGGCTGGAAAAGTGCGCGTTGATCTCCGAGCCGCCGGCAATCAACGCGGCAGTAGCATCCGGGTGCGCCAGGCTGATGGAGATGTCGTCGAACTTCTTGTAGTTGGCATCGCCGAATTGCTTGGCGGTTTCAATCTGCAAGGTGCGCGACTGGAAGCCCACGCCCGCCGCCGGCACGGCGATGCGGTCTTTTTCGCTGAAGTCCTTGAGGGTCTTCACGTCCGGGTTGTTGGTCAGCAGGTAGTTGGGCATCGACCCCAGCGAGGCGATAGCCTTGACGTTCTGCTTGCCCTTGGTGCGGTCCCACAGCGTCAGCATCGGCGGCACACCCGCCGAGACCACGTCCAGCGCGCCGGCCAGCAACGACTCGTTCATCGCGGTGGCGCCGGAAATGCTGTTCCACTCCACCTTGATGTCCAGGCCCTGTTCCTTGCCGTGCTTTTCGATCAGGTTCTGGTCGCGCACCACGTCGAGGATCAAGTAGCCAATGCCGAACTGCTGGGCGATGCTGATTTTGCCTTCGGCGTGTGCACCAAGGCTGAGGAGCGCACTGGCGGCTGCCAGGAGCGTCAGGGTGGGTCGTTTTATTATCATGAGAACGCTGCCGCGATGTTGAGAAGGGTTGCGAGCGTAGCGACCCACGTACGGGGCGAAAAAGAATATCGGGATCTATGGATATACGAAAAACACTGCCCGCCGACGCTTTCGGCTGGTATGGTGCCGCCCTTGAAAAAGCCGCTGCGAGGAAATCGACCTTGAACTCTGACGAAAAAATGACCGGCGACCTGTTCGAAGTGGACAAGCGCCTGTCACTCAAGCCCGTGGTGGACTTCAACAACTACCTGCGCAGCGCCTTCGGCGATGGCCCCTGCACCTGCATCCGCTGCGTTGCCAGCGAAGGTAACGAGGCCGGTTACGAGTTCCAGCACACCTTCGATTTCGACGGCAAAAAAACCCACCGCCGCTTCGCCTCCACCGCCGGCAGCGACGTGCTGCTGATGCTGAAAAAGGCCTGGCTGTCCTACACCAAGGCCGAGCTGCCGCTGAGTGGCGCGCTGGCACTGGACACGGTGAAAGAGTTTGTCGAGCCGCAGCTGCACAAACGCGTGGCACCGCTGTTCCTGGCCAGTGGGCTGGTCAAGGATGTGGAAGGTGAATGGCGGATGCAGCCGCAGGCCGCCTGATCCGCCCTGCGTTGATCAGTAACCCACGCCACGCACCCCGCCCGAAGCGCGAAGGGATTCGCCGGTGACCCAATGGGCGTCGTCGGACGCCAGGAACACCGCAACCGGCGCGATATCATCCGGCTCGCCAAAACGCCCCAGCGGCGTGCCCGCAATAAGCTGCTGGCCAAACTCACCGGCAAAATGCCCGTCGGTGGCAGGCGTGTTTGTATGCCCCGGCAGGATCGAATTGACCCGGATCCCCTTCGGCCCCAGCTCACGCGCCAAAGCGAAGGTCAGCGTATCCACCGCGCCTTTGGTCGCCGAGTAGACGCTGGAGGCCAGGTAGGGATCGGTGCTGAGGATCGAGCTGATATTAATGATGCTGCCTCCTTGGCCAAACAACTTGACGGCTTCCCGAGCAGCCAGGAGATAACCCAGCACATTGAGGTTGAACTGGCGATGAAACGCCTCTTCGGTCAAGTCCTCGATCATCTGGAACACCGCGACACCGGCATTATTGACCAGGATGTCCAGGCGGCCATATTCGCTTCTGACCGTGTCGAACAGCTGCGTCACGTCGACTGCCTGGCTCATGTCAGCCCGCACGCTCATGGCGCTGCCACCCTTGGCCTGGATCTGCGCAACCACCGCGTCGGCGTCGGCCTTGCTGGTGGAATAGTTGACCACCACCGTAGCCCCCGCTGCGCCCAGTGCCTTGGCAATTCCTGCGCCGATGCCTTTTGAGGCGCCGGTAACCACTGCGATTTTTCCGTCGAGCTTCATGGTGTGACCTTCCAAAGGTTAAGTGATACCGCTTGCCGACAGTATTCAGGCCGCAGCGGGTGCAGCGGTTGCCGGTTCTTCTCCCGTGCTTGCCTATTCTTCTCGCCTGGCTTGCGTTGTCCGGCGGCGTGCCTCATGTTCAACGCCATGAACAATCAACTCGATGAACTGCGCAGCCTCGTCATGCGTGCTGGCAACCAATGGACCGACACCGGCTTGCCGCGCGTGACGATGGTGCGGGCCGAAGCCTGTGCCGATCAGGTCTACCAGCCGATGTTGCACCTGGTGCTGCAAGGTTCGAAGACCTTGTGGATAGGCGACCAGGAGCAAACCTACGGGCCCGCCAGCTATTTCGTGGTGCCCGTCGAGGTGCCCGCCACCGGCCAGATTCACCCTTGTGCCCCGGGGCTGCCTTATCTGGCTCTGAGCCTGACCCTGGACCACAACGTGATCGCCACGCTATTGGCCGACGAGATCGCGACCGGCGAGCGCACCACCGACAGTTGCTTTGCCGCCGTGCCTGCACCCGCCGAGCTGATTGATGCCTGGCTGCGCATGCTGCGGCTGATGGACAGGCCCAACGAAGTTGCCGTATTGGCGCCGATGATCGAGCGGGAGATTCTGTTTCGGGTCTTGCAGGGCCCGCTACGGGCAACGTTACTGGACATGGCCCGCCCCGATGGCCGCCTGGCGCAGATCCGCCGCGCGACCGAGTGGATTCGCCAGCACTTCAATCAACCCTTTCGCGTTGAGCCATTGGCAGCCATGTCCGACATGAGCGTCGCGGCGTTCTATCGGCACTTCAAAGCCATTACGGCCATGACCCCGATTCAGTACCAGAAACGCCTGCGCCTGCTAAGAGCACGCTGGTTGCTGCTGTTCGACACCCAGGATGCGGCCTCGATTGCATTCAGCGTCGGGTATGAAAGCGCCTCACAGTTCAGCCGCGAATATGCCCGGCTATTTGGCTTGCCGCCGGGGCGTGATGCCGCCAGGTTCAAGGTGCCTGGCGGGTGACGAGGGTCCGGTGATTGGCTTACACGTCAATAATCGTGGTACCCGCGATCGATTCGGCAAACTCCCTACCCAACAGTTGCCCCGGCGTTGCGAACCCCGGTTGGCGTTCACCGGCCAACACCCGGCGTGCCGCTTCCACCGCCGCCAAGGGGGTGTAGGTGTAGCCGTTAACGGTCTCAATCACCGCGCGCACTACCCGGCCATCGGCGCCTGTGACTTCTGCCACTGCCCGGGCACGATGGGCCTCACGCTGTTGAAGGCTGGGGCCGTCGGGCAGTTGTGACAGGTCACCTTCGGGAAACGCATCACCGCTGATGTGCACGAACATGGCGATATTCGGGATGCCCGTGGAATGCCACGCCGTCACCAAATCACCAAAGGACAGCGGCGCACACAGTACCGGGCCATCGCCAAAATCCATGGAATACGGTTGTGCATCCGGGGTGGCGATGAGCTGCCCGTCCACCCGCGCCAGGATCCCCGCGCCGATGATTTCACCCACGCTCAAGGCCGAGCCCCGGGACATGGAGCCAGGCACCTGCAAGGCTACTTTGAGCGACTGCGGGTTCTGCACACGACTCGCCACCTGCATCGCCAGGCAATCCGTCGGCACCACGTCCCAGCCCACCCCGGGCAACAGCATGACGCCCGCCTCAGTTGCCCGCGCGCCCAGTTGCTCTGCCAAGCGGTAAACGTTGATTTCGGCGGTGATGTCCAGGTAGTCGACACCTGCTGCGATACATGCCTGCATCAGCGCGCCCGCCGTCTGCGCAAACGGCCCCGCGAAGTTCAACAGCACGTCGATACCCTCCAGAGCGTCCGTTCCCAGGGTGTCCGGGGTGAATACTCGGTACGGCACACCCAGTTGCGCAGCCAGCGGTTCCAGGCGTTGGCGATTGCGCCCGGCAATCACCAGGTCCAGCCCTTGTGCCTGAGCGTTTTCGGCCGCCATGCGCCCGGTGTAGCCCGTGGCACCGTAGATCATTAAGGTTTTCATTGGACGTGCTGCCAGTTCTTGTAGACAAATTCCAGGCTGTAGCCGTCGGGGTCCAGCACATTGGCGGCGTAGTAGTTCGGGTCATAGTGCAAACGTGCGCCCGGTGCGCCGTTGTCGACAGCCCCTGCATTGATGGCCGCCAAGTAGGCCGCATCGACCTCGACCCGGCTGCCGGCGACAAACCCCACGTGCACCGCCCTGCCCTCAACCACGCCCTCGCGCAACCAGAAGAAGATCCGCCCGTTGGCGCCAAACCCTTTGAGGTCCGGATGGCCGGGTGGGCCGTCCTTGCCGTCGTAGTCGTGGCGCGTGGTGATGCCCAGCGGGGTGAGTGCCGCCTGGTAGAAATCGATAGAGCGTTGAACGTCGCTGACCGACAAAAAGACATGATCCAGCATGCTGTAGCCTCGCTTTTCAGATGATGTAACCGCCCGCGACCTCGATCGTCTGGGCATTGATCCAGCGGCCTTCTTCAGACAGCAACATGGCGATCACGCGCGCCACGTCCTCAGGCTCGCCCACTCGGCCGAGGGCCGTTTGGGAAGCCAGCAGCGCTTCGAACTCGTCATTGAGCCCGCCGCCCAGTTCGGTGCGGATGGCTCCCGGAGAGACGGCATTCGCACGGATCTGCCGCTCGCCAAACTCCTTGGCCATGTAACGGGTCAGTACATCCATCGCGCCCTTGAAGGCTGCATAAGGTGCTACGCCGGCGGTGGCCACACGGGTCGTGGCGCTGGTGAGGTTGACGATGCAGGCATGGGCTTGCAGCAGCGGCAACAGGGTTTGAGTCAGGAAAAACGGCCCTTTGAGGTGCACATTCAGCAGGCCGTCGAACTGGGCCTCGGTGACCGATTCCAGGGGATTGAACAGGCCATAACCGGCATTATTCACCAGCCCACTCAAGCCACTTACGCCCCAGGTCGCCGATAGCGCCCGTTTTACCGCCTCGGCAAAACCCTCGAAGGCGCCGACGTCAGCCACATCCAAGGGCAGCGCGAGCGCCTTGCCGCCTGCAACCTCAATCTTCTGCACTACGGCGTGTGCGGCCTCTGGATGGCTGTTGTAGGTCAGGATCACGCCCATGCCTTGCCGGGCACACAACTCTGCAGTGCTGGCACCAATGCCACGGCTGCCGCCGGTGATAAGGATAACGCCCATGTGTGGCTCCACTGCTTGCTCAAATGAGTCACCACAGTAGGCCTGCGCGCCTGCGCCGGCGCAGCGGTTCCTGCTCGAAACCTGCCTGTTTCTGCTTTTTGCTTGCACTGGGCCCACCTGGGCGCTCAGCATGCCCGGCATGAACACACAACTGATCGAACTGCGTGCCTTGGCCGCCAAGGCCGAAAACCGCCGCACTGAAACGGGTATCCCGCGGGTGGCCATGGTCCAGGGCGCGATTCCCGAGCATATGCTGGCCGCCGTGTATGACCCGATGATCAACCTGATCCTGCAGGGCAGCAAATCCATGACCGTGGGCGACCGCACCCTGCGGTACGACCCGGCGACGTATTTCGTGATGTCCATCGAGCTGCCCGCCGTGGGCACCGTGCACCCGGCGGCGACCGGTGAACCCTACCTGGCGGTCAACCTGACACTGGACCCGACGGTGCTCGCGACGCTGCTGAGCGACTTGCCCGAACCTGCCGGGCGCTACGACCACAATGCCGGTTTTTCCGTGGCCGCCGTCACCCCCGAACTGATGGACGCCTGGCTGCGCATGCTGCGGCTGATGGGCAACCCCGAGGCGATCGCCGCCCTCGCGCCGGTTTACGAGCGCGAGATTCTCTACCGTGTACTGCAAGGGCCCCACGGCTGGATGCTGCGTGAAATCGCCGCGCCGGACACCGCCATGGCCCGGGTGAGCCAGGCCATCCAATGGATTCGCCGGGACTTCGCCGAACCGATCCGGGTAGAAGCCCTGGCGCAGAAAGCCGCGATGAGCGTGTCGGCCTTCCACCGCCACTTCAAGGCCGTCACCAACCTGAGCCCGTTGCAGTACCAAAAACGCGTGCGCTTGCTGCAGGCCCGCACGTTGATGGTGGCCAGCGCCAAAAACGTCACCAGCGCCGCCTTCGAAGTCGGCTATGAAAGCGCCACCCAGTTCAGCCGCGATTACGCCCGGGTATTCGGCCTGCCACCGGCACGGGATGCGGCGCGAATCCTGGGGGAAAACCGGGGCCCGAAGGCGAACTGACAACAACGTGCTAGCCTGCCTTCGCACGCCCCCACGAAGGAGTTGCCGATGGCCGAGCCAAGCAAAAAGATGAGCCTGATGGGCCTGACCACCCTGGTGACGATCAACATGATGGGCTCGGGCATCATCATGCTGCCCGCCAGCATGGCGCAGTTGGGCGCGATCTCGCTGCTGTCGTGGCTGATCACCGCCGTGGGCTCGATGGCCATTGCGTACTGCTTTGCCCAGTGCGGCCTGTTCTGTACCCGCACGGGCGGCATGTCGGCCTACACCGAAGAGGCCCACGGCAAGTCCGGGTTCTTCCTCTGTTCGTTCCTGTATTTCCTGTCGCTGATCATCGCCAATGTGGCGATAGCGATTTCGGCGGTGGGCTATCTGTCGTCCTTCATCCCGTGGCTGGGCAGCGGGCCGATACCGTTGTTTATCGGCACCCTCGCGCTGATCTGGCTGACCACCGTGGCCAACTTCGGCGGCCCGCGCCTGACTGGCCGGATCGGCGTGGTCACCGTATGGGGCGTGATCATTCCCGTGGCGGGCTTGAGCGTGTTCGGCTGGTTCTATTTCAAGGCTGAGGTGTTCAGCGACGCCTGGAACCCCAACCAGTTGCAACTGTGGGATGCGATTGGCGCGAGTATCCCGCTGACCCTCTGGGCGTTCCTCGGCATGGAGTCCGCGGCCCAGGGCTATGACGCGGTGGAAGATCCCAAGCGTACCGTGCCGCTGGCCTGCCTGCTGGGCACCCTCGGCGCGGCGCTGGTGTATGTGCTGTCGACCACGGTGATTCAGGGCATCGTGCCCAATGCTGAACTGGCCGAGTCTTCTGCGCCGTTTGCCCTGGTGTACGCGCAGATTTTCACGCCGCTGGTGGGCGACATCATCATGGCGCTGGCGGTGGTGGCGTGTATTGGTTCGCTGTTGGGATGGCAGTTCACCTTGGCGCAAACGGCCAAGATGTCGGCGGACCAGCGCCTGTTTCCGCGGTTCTTCAGCCGGGTGAGCCGTGCCCAGGCACCCGTGTGGGGGCTGATTGCCTGTGCGGCGTTGCAGAGCTTGATTGCCCTGTCGACCGTCTCGCCCACGGCCAGTGCGCAGTTTGGCAAGTTGGTGAACCTGGCGGTGGTGACTAATTTGATTCCTTACGTCACTGCGCTGACCGGGCTGCTGGTGATGATGCACAAGGCGCGGGTGGCGGCCTCGATTTATGCACGCAATACCACGGTGTTGCTGATTGCCGTGGGGTATTCGCTGTATGCGATATATGCGTGTGGTGAGGAGGCGGTGTTTGGTGCGACGCTGGTGTTGGCGTTTGGGTATCTGTTGTATGGGTTTTTGGCGCGGCGGTTTATTACGGCTGGTGGGGGGTGAATATCCGTTGTTTAGGTAACGGCCGCTTATGGTTCCGCTCTTACAGCGGCTCACTTTTGAACAGCGCAAAAGTAAGCAAAACGCTCTTGCCCCACCACTCGGCACCTCGCCTGGGCTCGGTGTGCCCTCACTCCGGCTTTGGACCGTGGGCCGCCGTCATGGGCCATCCCTGGCCCAGGACGGCTAACCTGGCGTCCTGCCAGGTTACCCACGCTCCAAAGCCTGCGTTCGGCCAGCGTGGTTTAACGGGGCGCCTAAGATCAAGATCAAAAGCAAAAGCACAGCGGCCTACCGGCCGGCTTGAGTGTTGAAGAGCAAAAGCCAAATCAAAATCTAAAGCGGGCACGGTCCAAAAAATGTGGGAGCGGGCTTGCTCGCGAAGGTCGTTAACGATGACGCGGGCATTCTGGATGAACGCGGCGACCTCAGGTTTTTCGCGAGCAAGCCCGCTCCCACAGAAAAGCAGCTCTGTTTTCGCTCTGGTCTTTGCTTTTGCTTTTAACACTCAAGCCGGCCGGGAGGCCGCTGTGCTCTGGCTTTTGATTTTGATCTGACTGCCCCATTCAGCCCGAGGCCGAACGCAGGCAGTGCGGAGCGGGTAAACCGGCAGGACGCCGGTTTAGCCGCGCCAGCACCCGCCGCGTGCCCAACTCCGCATTCATCAGCAGCAACAACCAACAGCGCCCCATCAATGCACGTCACACACTCGGTGAAACCTCAGCGACCTTGATCGCCGCTTGTCCCGCTCTGCATATCCACTCGAAAAAAAGCCATTGTGTTATCGCGATTGCCGATGTTATGTTTCTAACAGCCAATCAAAATACGACATCTGAGTAACATCAATGACCGGTCTGCGCGAAAACGTCATGGATAAAAACAGCTTCCAGCGCACGCTGGAACAGCAGTTCCCGACGCTGACGCCCACCGGCAAACGCATCGCCACCTACCTGCTGGGCAACCTGCAACAGCTGCCGTTCGAAACCGCCGACAGCATCGCCCAGCAAGCCGGCACCACCGGAATTTCAGTGGGACGTTTTTTGCGAACCCTGGGTTATCGCAACCTCGATGACGTCAAGCAAGGCCTGCGCGGCGACCCGCAAGCGTCCTGGCTGATCACCGACCGCCTGGGTGCCTTTCGCCAGGAGAACGATCAGGAAGACGCCCTCGACCGCTCCCTCAACCGCGAGATCGAAGCCATCCAGCACGTCTACGGCCTGGCCCGCAGCCAGGGTTTCGCCGACATCGTGCAGCACATCGTAGACGCCGACGCCGTCTTCATCCTCGGCATCCAGTCCACCCGCGGCATCCTCAATGCGTTCCATAGTCACCTGGAATATATTCGCCCCAAGGTCTATTACGTCGACGGCCTGTCGGGGATCTACGCCGAGACTCTGAACTCCGGCTTTGAAAAACCCTACGCCATCACGGCGGACTTCCGCGCGTATTCGAGCATCACGCCCACGTTCTGCGAGACCGCGAATGCCCAGGGTCTACCCTTGGCGCTGATCACCGATTTGCAATGCCCCTGGGCCCGGGACTACGACCTGGACCTGCTGCAACTGAAAACCGATGTTGGCCAGTTCTGGGACTCCATGGCGCCCCTGACGTGCCTGTTCAACCTCATGGTGTCTGCCGTCGCTGACCGCTACGGCGAGCGACTGGATGCACGCCTGGCAAAAAACCGCGCCCTGCAACAGGCCTTCGGCCAGTTCGAATCCTGACCCTGGAAAGGAAATCTTTGAGTGAATACCAGCCCATTGGTAGAAATCGCCCCACCGGAATACCCGGTACAGGTCGACCTGATCTACGCCAGTGCCGACAACCTCGCAGGCACCGTGATCTACCGCAACACCCGCTGCCTGCTGCACACCGAAGCGGCGGCCTGCCTGCGCAAGGCGAGCCTGTTGGCACGCCAGGCCGGCATGACCCTGCTGATCTACGACGCCTACCGGCCGGCCTACGCCCAGCAACTGCTGTGGCAAGCCCTGCCCAACCCGGACTACGTGCGCGACCCGCGCCTGGGCTCGCATCACACCCGTGGCGTGGCCGTCGACCTGACGCTGATTGATGAACACGGCACACCCCTGGACATGGGCACGGCGTTTGATGCCATGGAGCCCAAGTCCCACCAGTTCTACCCCGACCTGCCGCCGCAGGTGCAGCGCAACCGCCTGCTG
Source organism: Pseudomonas sp. 32A (assembly GCF_052682255.1). Classification (NCBI taxonomy): domain Bacteria; kingdom Pseudomonadati; phylum Pseudomonadota; class Gammaproteobacteria; order Pseudomonadales; family Pseudomonadaceae; genus Pseudomonas; species Pseudomonas sp. 32A. Next base: position 7,044,380 of record NZ_JBQYLY010000001.1, read on the forward strand.
TTGTTGGGCATCATGCTCGGCGCCGGCTTCAAGGCGATTGCCACCGAGTGGTGGCATTACGAATTGCCGGATGCCGAACTTTTCCCATTAATTGAGGAGTCACACTGATCACAAGGACCGTACCATCACAATAATTAGCAGCACCCTTTAGCTCCAACTGCCCGGTTATAGATTTCATAAAAATAAACCAACCCGCTTTTTCCTCTAAATAATCAAGGAAACCGGCATGACCCCAAGCAACCGCAAGACCCTCGCACTCTCCCTGCTGTGCGCCGCCCTGAGCCTGGGCGCGTGGCAATCGGCAAGTGCCGCCGCCCCCAAAGACACCCTGATGATCGGCAAGGCCGCCGACCCGCAAACCCTCGACCCGGCCGTGACCATCGACAATAACGATTGGGCGGTGACGTACCCGGCGTACCAGAAACTGGTGGCCTACAAAGTCGAAAACGGCAAGGGCAGCACCGAGGTCAAGGGCGACCTGGCCGACAGCTGGACCACCTCGGCCGACGGCCTGGTGTGGGACTTCAAACTCAAGCCCGGCAACAAGTTCGATGACGGCGCCGAGGTCGACGCCAACGCAGTGAAGTTCTCCTTCGACCGCGTGATGCAGCTCAAGCAAGGCCCGTCGGGCGCGTTCCCGGATGACATGAAAGTCACCGTGGTCGACCCGCTGACCGTGCGCTTCACCCTGACCAAACCCTACGCGCCCTTCCTCTACACCCTCGCCCACAACGGCGCCGGCATCATCAACCCGGACGTGGTGAAACAGGGCGACGTCAACGCCTACCTGTCCACCCACACCGCCGGTTCCGGCGCGTTCCGCCTGACCAACTGGCAAAAGGGCCAGAGCCTGACCCTGGAACCCAACACCTACTACGCCGGCGCCAAACCTGCGCTGAACAAGGTGGTGATCAAGATCATCAGCGAAGCCTCGGTGCGCCGCCTGCAACTGGAACGCGGTGACCTGGACATCGCCGAAGACATGCCTCAGGACCAACTCACCAACCTGGCCAAAAAGAAAGACGTGGTGATCAAGGAGTTCCCGTCGCTGCGGGTGACCTACCTGTACCTGAACAACCAGAAAGCCCCGCTGAACAACCAGAACGCCCGCCAGGCAATCGTTGATGCGGTGGACTACAAAGGCATTGTCGACGGCATCCTCAAGGGCCAGGCCAAGTTGATGAACGGGCCGATTCCCGCCGGCATGTGGGCCAATGACCCGAGCCTGCCATTGATGAAACAGGACCTGGACAGCGCCGGCGCCAACCTGAAGAAGCTCCCGACAAAAATCACCAACCTGAACTACATGTACTCCGACAAGGACCCGGACTGGGAATCCATCGGCCTGACCCTGCAAGCCAGCCTGGCGCCGCTGGGGATCAACCTGAAGATGGAAAAACTGGCCAACGCCACCATGCGCGAGCGCCTGGGCAAGGGTGACTTCGACGTGTCCATCGGCTCGTGGGCGCCGGACTTCTCCGATCCCTACATGTACATGAACTTCTGGTTCGACTCCTCCCTGCAAGGGCTGCCGGGCAACCGTTCGTTCTACAGCAACCCGGTGGTGGACAAGCTGATTCGCGATGCGGCGGCCAACAACGACACGGCCAAGCGCACCGAGCTGTACCAGGAAGCCCAGAAGATCGTGCTCAAGGACAGCGTGTACGCCTACCTGTATCAGAAGAACTACACCCTGCCGATGCGTGATTCGGTGAAGGGTTATGTGTTCCATCCGATGCTGGAGCAGGTGTTCAACGTGGCTGAGATCAGTAAGTAACTGCCGCTCCGGCGCCAATACACCCTGTGGGGAGAACGCTGTTGTGGCGAGGGGGCTTGTCCCCCGTTGGGCTGCGCAGCAGCCCTAAGTTCGCCACCGGGTTATTGGCCGGGAAAATGCTCTGATCTTGCTGGGGGCTGCTTCGCAGCCCAACGGGGGACAAGCCCCCTCGCCACAATGAGGTACTCATGGCCTTCCTGAATATGTTGCGCAAACGCCTGTTCGGCCTGATTTTGGTCGTCGTCGGCGTTTCGCTGATTACCTTTTGCATCTCCCACCTGATCCCGGGTGACCCGGCGCGCCTGATTGCCGGCGACCGGGCCAGTGACGCCATTGTCGAGAATATCCGCCATCAACTGGGCCTCGACCTGCCGCTGTACCAGCAATACGGCCGCTACATGAGCGACCTGCTGCACGGCGACCTCGGCACGTCGATCCGCACCAGCCGCCCGGTGCTTGAAGACCTGAAAGCCTTCTTCCCCGCGACCCTGGAACTGGCGGTTGCCGCCCTGTTGCTCTCCGTATTGGTAGGCGTCCCCCTTGGCGTGTTGTCAGCGGTGTATCACAACCGCGCCATCGACCAGATCGCCCGAACGCTGGCGGTCACCGGCATTTCCACGCCGGCCTTCTGGCTCGGCCTGGGCCTGATCGTATTGTTTTACGGCCAGCTCGGCTGGCTGCCCGGCAGCGGTCGGCTGGATGAAGGCCTCGAACCACCCCGCACCCTTACCGGGTTCTACCTGATCGACTCGCTGCTGGCCGGCGATATCCCGCTGTTCCTGAATGCCCTGGAACACCTGATCCTGCCCGCCGTCACCCTGGGTTTCGTCAACCTCGGCGTGGTCGCCCGGCAGATTCGTTCGGCGATGCTCGACCAGTTGGGCGAGGACTACATCCGTACCGCCCGCGCCTACGGCCTGTCGCGCTGGGCGGTGATCCTGCGCCACGCCCTGCCCAATGCGCTGATCCCGTCGATCACCGTGCTCGGCCTGACCCTCGGCGATTTGCTGTACGGCGCCGTGCTCACCGAGACCGTGTTCGCCTGGCCGGGCATGGGCGCGTATGTGGTGAAGTCGATCCAGTCCCTGGATTTCCCGGCGGTGATGGGCTTCGCGATCATGGTGTCGTTTATTTATGTGCTGCTTAACATGCTGATCGACCTGCTGTACCGGGTGGTCGACCCACGCATCGGCGAGGTGAATTGAGATGACCGCACCCGTGAACATGCCCGTACCGGTGCCCCTCGAGCAACGCCCCACCTGGCGTGCGCGAATGGAGTACCTGGGTTATCAAATACGCCGCAGCCCGTTGACCATCGCCGGCCTGACCATCACCTTGATCGTGCTGATCTGCATGGCCTTCGCTCCGTGGCTGGCCAGCCATGATCCCAACGCGTTGAACCTGGCGCAACGCCTGGCCGAGCCCTCCGCCGAACATTGGTTCGGCACTGATGAGGTCGGCCGCGACCTGTTCAGCCGGGTGCTGTACGGCAGCCGCCAGTCGGTGGGCGTCGGCTTGTTCGTGGCGTTTTCATCCTGCCTGGTGGGCGGCTTGCTGGGTTGCCTGTCGGGGATTATCGGTGGGCGTTTCGACAGCCTGATCATGCGCTTGATGGACATCATGCTGTCGGTGCCGTCCCTGGTGCTGATCATGGCCCTGGCCGCAGCCCTGGGCCCGAGCCTGTTCAACGCGATGCTGGCGATCACCGTGGTGCGCATTCCGTTCTACGTGCGCCTGGCCCGCGGGCAAGCCTTGAGCATTCGCCAGATGGGCTACGTCAAGGCGTCCCAGACCTTCGGCGCCGGGCGCTGGCACATCGTGTCGTGGCACGTGGGCCGCAATGCCATGCCGCCGTTGCTGGTGCAGCTGAGCCTGGACATCGGCAGCGCGATCCTGATGGCTTCGGCCTTGGGTTTCATCGGCCTGGGTGCACAACAGCCCACCGCCGAATGGGGCGCGATGGTTGCCACCGGGCGCAATTTCATTCTCGACAACTGGTGGTACTCGACCTTTCCGGGGCTGGCGATCCTGGTCACCGCGACCGGTTTCAACCTGCTGGGTGACGGTGTTCGTGACCTGCTCGACCCACGGCAACAGGGGAAATGACCATGTCCAGTCCGGCAGTCCTTGCCATCGATAACCTGAGCCTGGAATTCCCGGCTTACCGCAACAACGTCCAGGCACTCAACGGCGTGTCGTTGCACGTCAACCCCGGCGAAGTGGTCGGCGTGGTGGGTGAGTCCGGCTCCGGCAAATCCGTGACCGCCATGCTCAGCCTGCGCCTGCTGCCGGAGCGCAGTTACCGGATCACCGCCGGCAGTTTGCAGATGCTTGGCCGCGACATGCTCGGCGCCAGCGAAAAAGAGCTGTTGCAGATTCGCGGGCGTGACGCGGCGATGATCTTCCAGGAGCCGATGACCGCGCTGAACCCGACCCGACGCATTGGCCGGCAGATGCTCGACGTGATCATCCACCACCAGCGCCTGAGCAAAGCCGCCGCCCGCGCCAAGGCCATCGCCCTGCTGCGGGACATGCACATCGCCGACCCCGAGCAAGTGCTCGACAGTTACCCTTTCGAACTCTCCGGCGGCATGCGCCAGCGGGTGATGATCGCCCTGGCGTTTTCCTGCGACCCGCAGTTGCTGATCGCCGACGAACCCACCACTGCCCTCGACGTCACCGTGCAACGCCAGGTGCTGTTGCTGCTGCGAGAAAAAGCCCGGGAACGCGGCACCGCGATCTTGCTGATCACCCACGACATGGCCGTGGTCTCGCAGTTCTGCGACCGGGTCTACGTGATGTACACCGGCGCGGTGGTGGAAGAAGGTCCGACGGCTCAGGTGATGAGCGATCCGCGCCATCCCTACACCCAAGGCCTGCTCAGCGGTTTGCCGGAACAGGTAAAGCCCGGCGATGACCTGTTGACCATCCCCGGCCAGGTGCCCAACCTCGCCGCCCTGCCCTCAGGCTGCACCTTCCGCGAACGCTGCCCCCAGGCCATGAGCCAATGCATCAAGCGCCCGCGCCTGAACCTGATCAACCCTGTCGGCACCCGCAAAAGCGCGTGCTGGCTGACTGCCGGGGAGTCGGTTTAATGACAGTGCCTCAAGATTCACTGCTGGCCCTGCGGGATGTACGGGTCAAGTTCCCGGTAAAAACCGACTGGCTGGGCCGCCCGCGCGGTTATGCCCACGCCCTCAACGGTATCGACTTGCAGGTGCGCCGTGGGGAAACCCTGGGGATTGTCGGCGAATCCGGCTGCGGCAAAAGCACCCTCGCCCAATTGCTGATGGGCCTGGTCAAGCCCAGCGACGGCGAAGTCGACTGGGTCTACGAAAGCGCCCGGGAACGTCATCGCCATGTACAGATCGTGTTCCAGGACCCGCAATCGTCCCTCGACCCGCGCCTGCCCATCTGGAAAATCATCACCGAGCCGCTGTTCGCCCTTGGCGACACGCCCAAGGGTGAAATGCGCACCATCGCCGCCAAGGTCGCCGCCCAAGTAGGCATCCGTGCCGAATACCTGGACCGCTACCCGCACCAGTTCTCCGGTGGCCAGCGCCAACGCATCGCCATCGCCCGCGCACTGGCCTCCAACCCGAGCATCCTGGTGCTGGACGAACCGACCTCGGCCCTGGACATCTCGGTCCAGGCGCAAATCCTCAACCTGCTGGCCGAGCTGCAACGCCGACTGGGGCTGACCTACATCCTGATCTCCCACAACGTATCCGTGGTGCGGCACATGGCCGACCGGGTGGCGGTGATGTACCTGGGGCAAATTGTGGAACTGGGGTGTGCCGAGCAAGTGCTGGAGCAGCCGAAGCATCCCTACACCCAGCTGCTGCTGGAGGCCGTCCCCAAGCTGGGGGTGGCGCTGGACGATGCGTATGTCAGTGCACCGACAGAGCTGCCGGGAAACCGGGTGTTGCCGGGCGGGTGCTTTTTCCTGGATCGCTGCCCGCGCCGCACCCAAGGCTGCGAACGGCCGCAGCGGTTGACCGGTGGGATGAGTCAGCAGGTGCGGTGTCATCTGGAACATCCGTGAGGCACGGTTAACAAAATTTTCATGTAGCCAAGGCTATGATCCGCCACCTCGTTGGGGAGTAGCCTGCTTCGGATTCTCGAAGCGTTCGTATCAACATTCTCGGCAACATGCCGTGGTGCGAACACCATTTTGGTTGGTGAGACCAGCGACACATCCATGCCTAAAGTCGGGCGTGTGGTTGTGTCGTTGACTCATATAGCCCGACTGGAAGCCTTACCGTGAACCCCATTTCCCTCATCCTGCTCGCCCTTGCCATGTCCACGGACGCCTTTGCGGCGGCCATCGGCAAAGGTTCCAGCCTGCACAAACCGCGTTTGACCGAAGCCCTGCGGGCCGGTCTGATCTTTGGTGTGATTGAAGCCATCACGCCGATTATTGGCTGGGCTATTGGCCAGGCTGCCACTCGCTGGGTGGAACAGTGGGACCACTGGATCGCCTTTACCCTGCTGGTAGCCCTGGGTCTGCACATGATCTACAACGGCTTGAAGGCCGATGATCCAGAAGAAGAGAAACCGAGCCAGCACTCGTTCATGATCCTTGCCGTAACGGCGTTTGCCACCAGCATTGATGCCCTGGCGGTCGGCGTGGGCCTGGCGTTTGTTGACGTGAATATCCTGGTGGCCGCTGCGGCGATCGGCTTGGCGACGATGACCATGGTAACCATCGGCATGATGCTCGGCCGGGTGTTGGGCACTGTGGTGGGCAAGCGCGCCGAGATGGTTGGCGGCGTGGTGTTGATGCTGGTGGGTGCGACGATCTTGTATGAGCACCTGTCGGTCTAGACACTTGCGAAGATCAAAATGTGGGAGCGGGCTTGCTCGCGAAGACGGTGTGTCAGTCGCTGAATATGCCAGCTGAACCACCGCTTTCGCGAGCAAGCCCGCTCCCACAGGGGATCTGCGGCGATCAATCAGGCTGCGTGTTTTGTTCCATTCGTTGCGTACGGTGTGCAGGTCCGAGTGGCAGACGCCGCAGTAAAGGATGTCGATCTGCACGTCATCGGCCCCGGGGGCGCGTCGTTCAAACGTGAAGGGCTTGAGTGAATCCTTGGAGTCACGAGCGGCTTAGCTGTAAGCCTTGGCCATTTCGTTCACCTGTTTGTTCAGACGGTTGAAGTCAGTTGACCCGCATAGACGCTGAACCGTTCAACCGAGCACGCCCGTACAATCCGCACGGCAACCCGCCCCCTAAGCTGGCGACTTTTCGATCACGCTGAAAAGTGCTGGAGAATGGGTATGTGCAAGAAAGTGACGACGATATCGCTGGCCTTGACGCTATTGGGCGCGCAGCTGGTGGGCAGCGCGTTGGCGGCAACACCGAATGTGGCCGTGGCGCCGCAATACGACACCAGTCACGTCTACGTCGCCCCGGCTGACGTGGACCGCTTTGCCCAGAGTTTCCTCGCCACATTCGGCGGAAAGAGCACGTCCCAGGTAGTGGTGAATGTCCTGCCGGTGCCCAGCAGCACCACCTCGCAACTCCTGCAGACACCAGCGGGCACGGTGTCGCTGTTCGGTTTCACCACACCTGTCCCGCACCCGTTCGGCCAGGAGCGCAACGGCTATCTGGTCAAGGACATGGACGTTGCACTCAAGGCTGCCCGGGAAAACGGCGCGGCGGTGATTGTCAGTAATTTTCCCGACCCCATCGGCCGTGATGCGGTGATCCAGTGGCCGGGCGGTGTGAACATGCAGCTCTACTGGCACACCAAGGCCCCGGATTACGCGGCGTTCCAGACCATTCCGGAGAACCGCGTGTATGTCTCCAGCGACCGCGCCGACACGTTCATCAAGTCCTTCGTCGGGTTTTCCCACGGCAAAGTCCTGGCCGATGACAAGCATGCCCCGGCGGTCGAGATCGGCCAGGCCAGCGGCAGCTATCGGCGCGTCGACATCGAGTCGCCGTTCGGGCGCATGGCGGTACTGGTCACCAACGGCCAACTGCCCTACCCCTTCGGCCATGAAACCACCGGCTACCAGGTGGCCAACCTGACCGAGACGTTGGGCAAAGCCACTGGCTCCGGGGCCAAGGTGCTGGTTCCGGCGTTTGAGAGTAAGGGCCGGCGCAGCGCACTGGTGGAGTTCCCGGGCGGTTACGTCGCGGAGATTCACCAGCTCAGCGGCGCAAAATGATCCGCAGCACAGGCTGGGGCCTGGCGGTGCTGTGGCCGCTGCTGGCCGGCAGCGTCCACGCTGACGATCAACCGACGCGCCCGACGATCAAGGCCAACCGCTGGCAGGAAGACTGGTCCGTGCTCAAGGACCCGACGCTGCGCACCCACCCCCTGGACAGCCTGAAGTACATCCCGCTGTCCAGTGCCAACCCGTTCACTTACCTGTCCCTGGGCGCGACCTTGCGTGAGCGCTTCGAGATGAATGACGCGGGCGGTTTCGGCGTGAATAACGTGGCCCGTGACCGTTACCTGATCCAGCGTTTCCAGGTGCATGCCGACCTGCACCTGAATGAAAACTGGCGGGTGTTCACCCAACTGGAAGACGCCCGGGCCTATGACAAGACCTCAATCGGCGGCGCCGACCAGAATCGTGTCGACCTGCGCCTGGCCTTTGCCGAATACATCAACACCTTCAGTGCCGGCACGCTCAAGGGCCGCGTCGGCCGGCAGGACTTTGCCTTCGACTTGCAGCGCTTCATCTCGTCACGGGATGGACCGAATGTGCGCCAGTCCTTTGATGCGCTATGGGCTGACTGGGAAACCTCGAACTGGCGTTTTATCGGGATCGCCAGCCACCCGGTGCAGTACCAGGACGAGCGGCACTTCGACGATAAATCCAACGCTGACGCGCAGTTTCACATGCTGCGGGTCGAGCGGCTGGTGGGTGGCAAGAATGAGCTGTCGGCCTATTACGGTTTGTATGAACGCAGTGATGCCCACTATCTGGACGGCGACGGCGATGAGAAACGCCAGCTGTTCGACGCCCGGCTGGGGGGCGCGGCCCTGGGGTTCGATTGGGACATTGAAGCCATGCTGCAAGGTGGCTCGGTGGGGCACAAGGATATCCGTGCCTGGGGTGGCGGCAGCCGCGTGGGCTACACCTTCGACAACCTGGCCTGGACCCCGCGCCTGGGACTGCAGATGGATATTGCCTCGGGGGACCGCCATGCCGGTGACGGCACGGTGGGTACCTTCAACCCGCTGTTCCCCAATGGCTACTACTTTTCCCTGGCGGGTTATACGGGCTACAGCAACCTGATTCACGTCAAGCCGTCGGTCACCGTCAAGCCCATCGCCAAGCTCAGTGTTCAGACCGCCGTGGGCCTGCTCTGGCGGCAAACCACCGCAGACGCGGTCTACACTCAGCCCAACCTGCCGGTGGCCGGCACCGCAGGCCAGGGTGAACGCTGGACCGGCGCCTATGCTCAAGCTCGTACCGACTACGGGTTTACCCCCAACCTCACCGGCGCCGTCGAGGCCGTGCACTACGCGGTCGGCCAGACGCTGCGGGATGCCGGCGGGCATGACAGCAATTACCTGGGGGTCGAGCTCAAGTTCAGTTGGTAAACCCAACCAAGCACACCCGTACAAGCGCTGCCAGCGCCTGTTCGACAATAGTCAGCCTTTGCCTTCGTACTCACCCAAGGAGTTTCCATGAGCACTTTACTCACCAAAGACGGCACCGAAATCTACTTCAAGGACTGGGGCAGCGGTAAACCCGTGCTGTTCAGCCATGGCTGGCCGCTGGACGCCGACATGTGGGAATACCAGATGGAGTACCTGAGCAGCCGTGGCTACCGCACCATCGCGTTTGACCGCCGTGGTTTTGGCCGTTCGGACCAACCCTGGACCGGTAACGACTACGACACCTTCGCCGACGATATCGCCGAACTGATCAACCACCTGGACCTGCAGGACGTGACGCTGGTGGGCTTCTCCATGGGCGGTGGCGACGTCGCCCGCTATATCGCGCGCCATGGCAGCGCGCGCGTCGCCGGCCTGGTGTTGCTGGGGGCGGTGACGCCACTGTTCGGCCAGAAACCCGACTACCCGCAAGGTGTTCCCAAGGATGTGTTCGACGGCATCAAGGCCGGCCTGCTGAAGGACCGCGCGCAGTTCATTTCCGACTTCAACACACCGTTCTTCGGCATCAACAAGGGCCAGAAAGTCTCCCAGGGCGTACTGACCCAGACCTTGCAGATCGCCCTGCTCGCCTCGCTCAAGTCCACCGTGGATTGCGTCACTGCGTTCTCGGAAACCGACTTCCGTCCAGACATGGCCAAGATCGACGTGCCAACGCTGGTGATCCACGGTGATGGCGACCAGATCGTACCGTTCGAAACCACCGGCAAGGTGGCTGCCGAGATGATCAAGGGCGCCGAATTGAAGGTGTACAAGGATGCGCCACACGGCTTCGCGGTCACCCATGCCGAAGCCTTGAACGCCGACCTGCTGGCGTTCCTGAAGCGCTGAAGCGATTGCAGCACCCTGCTCCACTCCTTTTGGCCGGGTTTACACCCGGCCTTTTTTATTCAGGCGTAACGCAGGGCGCCGCCCCACCGCTGGTTGAACGCTATTCGCCCGGGCCCGGCAATCAGGATGCTGGTGAAAATGATCAACAGCAGCCAGCCAAACTGCCCTTCGAGCAGTGTCCATTGCGGATGCACCACCAGCATGGCGATCAGCAGCACACTCAGGATCGGCAGGCAGGCCAGGCGCACCAGCCCCCCGGCGATGATCAACAGCGGGCACAGCACTTCGGCGAAAATCGCCAGCAACAGTGTCACGCTCGCCCCCAGGTGAAAAGGATCCTCGATCACCTTCAACTGTTCGCCATAGTCCAGCAGCTTGGGCAAACCATGGACCCACAGCAGGAACAATCCCCCGCTGACCCGCAAAAACAGCAGCCCTAAATCCCGTGCCCCGTCATCCCGTAGTAATGCGTTCATAAGCGACCTGTTCCCGTGACGTTTACCGACGTATTTACGCCGGAACCGGAGCCGATTGTGCGGCCACGGACGCCTCGGAAATTGCAGCGTTGTGCTGACCTGGGACCTTACTCACCCGTGTCGGCAAACCCGGCGACGATCTCATCGATCACCACCCGCACCCGCGCGGTGTGCCGCAGGTCGGCGTGGGTCACCAGCCACACATCGTAGGGCAACGGCCGCGTACGCTCCGGCCACAGCCGCACCAGACCGTCCCGTTCGCCGGTAATCAGCGGAATTTCACCGATGCCCAGGCCCGCGGCAATGGACCGGCGCACCAGCAGGCTGGAACTCATGGCCGCAACGATGCGCCCGCGCCCCAGCGGCTCGGAGACCAGGGTCATGTCTTTCTGGCTGTGCAGGTGCGGCTCGTACACCACCAGGTCGTGCCCTTCGAACACGCTGCCCGGCTCCGGTACGCCGTGGCGGTCGATATACGCCTGCGAGGCAAATAGCCCCACCGGCCAGCGAGCGATGCGCCGGGCGATCAGGTCGGGGTTGTCCGGGCGGGTGTTGCGCACGGCGATGTCAGCTTCACGCTTGGCCAGGCTCAGGATCTGGGTCGAAGCGTCCATCTGCACGCGCACGTCAGGGTGCGTGTCGTGCAGCCGGGCGATGGCCGGGATCAGGAAGTCGATGGCCAGGGAGTCGGTGGTGGTCACCCGTACGGTGCCGGTCAGGCGGTCGTCCAGGCCCTGGACCTGACGTTCCAGTTCAATGGCCGAACGCTCCATTTTCTCCACTGATTGCAAGGCGGCCTCACCCACGGCCGTCAGCGCATAGCCTTCGGAGGTGCGCAGAAACAACGTCGCGTTCAAGGATTTTTCCAGGGCATTGACTCGCCGCCCTACGGTGGCCTGATCCACCCCCAGCACCCGCGCGGCACCGCGCGAAGTGGACTCGCGGCACACCGCGAGAAATACCCGGGCATCGTCCCAGTTCATGGCTTCTCCCTGCGATGCGGTTTTGCATCGTTGTGACGTGTAATCGCAGCATTATTGCATCACTCATCACGGCTATGCTGGGCACCAGAAAAAATACCCAGGATCGCCAGCAGGCTGAACCGCTCGGTAACGGGCGCGGTCCCACCCCATACGTTCATTGCTACAGGTGCACTCAAATGACTCTGCCCCACGAAATGACCCTGATCGAAATCACCAGCCCCGGCGGCCCCGAAGTCCTGCAACCACGCCAGGAGCCTGTACCTGTCGCCGGCCCCGGCGAAGTGCTGATCCGCGTGCACGCCGCCGGCGTCAATCGCCCGGACGCCCTGCAGCGCGCCGGCACGTACCCGATGAAGCCCGGCATGAGCCCGATTCCCGGGCTGGAAGTGGCCGGTGTGGTGGTCGCGCTGGGCGAAGGCGTCAGCGAGTACGCATTGGGCGACAAGGTCTGCGCCCTGACCAATGGCGGTGGGTATGCGCAGTACTGCGCGGTACCCGCCAGCCAGACCTTACCGATTCCCGATGGCCTGGACTGGATTCAGGCGGCAGCGATCCCGGAAACCTTCTTCACCGTGTGGGCCAACCTGTTCGGCATCGGCGGCGCGCATAAAGGCCAGCGCGTGCTGATCCACGGCGGCACCAGCGGCATCGGCACCACCGCGCTGATGCTCTGCCGCGAGTTCGGTATCGAAGCGTTCGCCACCGCCGGCAGCGCGGAAAAATGCGCCGCCATCCGCGAGCTGGGAGCCGAGCCGATCAACTACCGGGAACAGAATTTCGCCGAGGTCATCGCTGACAAAACCGCTGGCAAGGGCGTCAATGTGATCCTCGACATCATGGGTGGCTCCTACCTGAACGACAACATCAGCGCCCTGGCCATGGAAGGTCGACTGGTGATGCTGGGCTTCCTGGGCGGCGCACGCGCCAAAGATATCGACCTGCTGGCAATTCTCGGCAAACGTGCGATCGTCACCGGCTCGTTGTTGCGCTCACGCACCCGGGAAGAAAAAGCCGCGATTGCCGCACAACTGCGTGAACACGTGTGGCCAGTGCTGTCGGCCGGGCGTTGCCTGCCGATGATCGATGAGGTGTATGCGTACACCGACGCCGCGAAGGCCCATGCGCGAATGGAAGGTGGTGACCATATCGGCAAGATTGTGTTGCGGGTGGACTGAAAAAACGCAGCGGGTCAGGCCTGGGGTTTCAACAGGGCCTGATACGCTTGCGCCTCGGCGAACAACCACTCGGAAAACTCCCGCCGCTTGTTCGCCGCACGCTCCCGTGGCGGCCACACCAGCCAATACGGATAAGGGTACGGTGCGGTGATCTCACTCAACTGCACCAACTCACCTCGCCCAATGGCGTCCTGCACCAGGCTGCGCCGATCCAGCGCGATGCCCTGCCCCAGCCGCACCGCCTCCAGCACCAGGTTCGAATCGTTGCTGCACAGGCCCTGACGCTCAACCGCCATGTCCACACCGGCCGCCTGGCACCAGGGCCGCCAGGATTCGGTGCTGTGAATTATGCGGCTCTCGATGATCTGCGCAGGCGTGCACGGCAGATGCCCACCGTTAAAGTGTGGCGCCGCGACCACCACCAGTTCGTCATGGAACAGTAACGTCTGCTCCACGCCCTCCCAGTCGCCCTTGCCCATGCGAATGCCGATATCCACCGACTCCTGATGCAGGTTGGAAACTGTCAGGCTGGCTTGCAGGCGGATGTTGATGTCCGGGTAACGCTGCTGAAACGCCGGCAGCCTGGGGATCAACCACGCGCGGGCAAACGAGGGGATGACGGCCACCACCAGTTCGCCCATTTTCGGCTGGGCCTGGATCGTGCGGGTAGCGTGCTCAATGTCCGCAAGCGCCTGGCGGATTTGCAGCGCGTACAAACGGCCATCCTCGCTGACACGCAGACCGCGACCTTCACGCACAAACAAGGTAAGGCCGACCATCTCCTCCAGCGCCTTGATCTGCTGGCTGATTGCCGAGTGGGTGACGTGCAATTCCTTGGCGGCCAGGGTCACGCTCCCGAGCCTGGAGGTGGCTTCGAAACTGCGCAGTGCGGTCAGGGGCGGGAAAGCGTTCATGTAAGCGCGGCTAACCTTTCGTGATAAAAAAGATCGATATTGCAGGGGTGGATCCCCCGATAAAGTAATCTGAATTTAACACTGCGGTAAATGGAGGCTACATGAAACTGGTCGGCATGCTGGACTCGCCCTACGTGCGCCGCGTGGCAATTTCCCTGGAGCTGTACGGTGTCGCGTTTGAACACCAGGCACTGTCGGTGTTCAGTACCTTCGATGAGTTCTCCAGGATCAACCCGGTGGTCAAGGCCCCGACATTGGTGCTCGACGACGGGACGGTGCTGATGGATTCCGGCCTGATCCTCGAATACCTGGAAGCCCTGGTGCCGGCTGATAAAAAGCTGTTGCCCCAGCAAACAGTGGCACTTGCCCGGGATCTGCAAGTGATCGGCCTGGCGCTGGCCGCGTGCGAAAAGACCGTGCAGATCGTCTACGAACACCACCTGCGGCCTGCCGAGAAACTTCACCAGCCGTGGATCGACCGCGTGACCGGGCAACTGCTGGCGGCTTACTCGTTATTGGAGGCACTGGTGGCCGAGCGCGACAGCGACGCGCCGCTGGCCCAGGCGAGCCTGACGGTGGCGGTCGCCTGGTCCTTCACCCAGCTCAAGATAGGCGACGCCGTGAAGGCCGATGCGTTCCCGCACTTGCAGCGCCATGCGGCACGTGCGGAACAGCATTCGGCGTTCCGCAAGTACCCGACCGAGTAGCCGCGTTTACCCGGCGTACACCGGGTAATCGGTGAAGCCCACCTCCGTGCCGCCATACAGGCCGGCAGCGTTCAACGGGTTCAGCGGCCAACCGTTGAGCAGGCGCTGGGGCAAGTCGGGGTTGGCAATGTATGGCCGGCCAAATGCAATCAGGTCCGCCAGCCCCGCCTCTACCAGTCGTACGCCACGCTCTGCGGTGTAGCGGCCGGCGTAGATGATGCGACCGGTGAAGGTGTCGCGCACAGCTCGGCGGAACGACTCGGGCAATTCCGGCGCGTTGTCCCAGTCAGCCTCGGCGATGGACACGTAAGCGATGCCGGTGGCCTCAAGTATCTTGATCGCTTCAATGTAGGTGTGATGCGGATCTTCCTCGACCAGGCCGATGTAAACCCGATCCTGGTCAGTGCCGCTGAACAACGGCGCAAAACGCACACCCAGGCGTTCCGGGCCGACCACTTCAGCCACCGCCTCGACGATTTCCCGCAAAAAACGCAGGCGATTGTGCAACGAGCCACCGTATTCATCGTCGCGCTGGTTGGAATGCGCCGAGATGAACTGGTTGACCAGGTAGCCGTTGGCCGAATGAATCTCCACGCCATCAAACCCGGCGGCCAACGCGTTTTTTGCAGCCTGGGCATACAGCCCCACCAGCTCCTTGACCTCTGCGGTAGTCAAGGCGCGGGGCTCTGGTGGCTGTACCAACTCACCGGTGCCGGGCCCGGTTGCAACGAATGCCTTGGCTTGCTGCGGCTGAATCGCCGACGGCGCGACGGGGGCTGCGCCGTCGGGTTGCAGATCGTGATGGGACACGCGGCCCACATGCCAAAGCTGGGCGAAGATCACGCCGCCTTCGGCATGCACGGCATCGGTCACGGTACGCCAGCCGTCGATCTGCTCCGGCGTGTAGATGCCCGGAGTCCAGGCATAACCCTGGCCGCGAGGCTCGATCTGCGTGCCTTCGCTGACCATGAAGCCGGCGGTGGCGCGCTGGCGGTAATAGAGCGCCATCAAGTCCGTGGCGATATCACCGGGCTGGGCACTTCGCTGGCGGGTCAGTGGCGGCAGGACGATGCGGTTTTTCAGGGTGTGGTGCCCCAGTTTGATCGGGGTACCTAAAGCGCTGTTACTCATGATGGGGGTTCCAGAAGCGAATTTCGGGCGTGCAGAAGTGGCCGGCTCCCGCTCAGGGGAGCCGCCAACCACTTACTTTTGGGGGATTTAGCGGGTTACGCGGTCAGCTTCAACAGCGCTTTGGCCACGTCGCTGGAACTGGCAGGATTCTGCCCGGTGACCAGCAGGCCATCTTCAATCACAAAGGACTGCCAGTCGGCACCCTTCTCGTACTTGCCGCCCAGCGCCTTGAAATCATCTTCGATCAGGAACGGCACCACGTCGGTCAGGCCAACCGCGGCTTCTTCCGAATTGGAGAAGCCGGTGACGCATCGACCCTTGACCAGCGGCTCGCCGTTGACGGCCTTGACGTGACGCAAGGCACCCGGGGCGTGGCACACAAAGCCAATCGGCTTGTCGGCACGCTCGAAGGCTTCGATCAGGGCAATGGAGGTTTTCGACTCTGCCAGGTCCCACAGCGGGCCGTGGCCGCCTGGGTAGAAAACGGTGTCGAAGTCGTCGGCGTTGACCGAGTCCAGCTTCAGCGTGGTGGCCAGGGCCTGCTGTGCCGCCGGGTCGGTGGCGAAGCGGCGGGTCTGGTCGGTTTGCGAATCCGGCAGGTCGCTGACCGGATCCAGCGGCGGCTGACCACCGGCTGGCGAGGCCAGGGTCACGTCGGCCCCGGCGTCCTTGAACGCGTAGTAGGGAGCAGCAAATTCTTCGAGCCAGAACCCGGTCTTGCGGCCGGTGTTGCCAAGCTGGTCGTGAGAAGTCAAAACCATCAATACTTTCATGTGCCAGTGCCTCGGGGTGATGTGGGGTGGAATGGAGTGAAGCTTATGAGCCGGGCCAACACCGCACAATGTCATGTCCGCAAGGATTCCGGACATTGTGCCAAGCCGGTTGCCGTTTACCGGTTACACGCCGACAATCACCGCTCCGCGCCCCTTGGAGAGATGAGATGCACAGCATTGCGCTGATGGTTTACCCGAACTTTCAATCCCTCAGCCTTAGCCTGGGCTCGGTGTTCGAGTGCGCGAATCTGCTGCGGGGCGAGCAGGCGTATGAGTTTCACCTGGTGTCGGAGAGTGGCGGCCCGATCATGACGTCCCAGGGGTTCTCGGTGAACAGCACACCGATCCGGCCCGAGGGTTATGACACATTGATCGTCAGCGGCTACCTGGAGTTCCAACTGCCTGATGCCAACCTGCTGCGGCTGGTCCAGGCGGCCTCCAAGCAATCCCGGCGCATTGCTTCGCTGTGCATGGGCATCTTCGTGCTGGCCGAAGCCGGGTTGCTCGAGGGCAAGCGCGCCACCACCCACTGGCTGCACGCACCGGCGTTTGCCAAGCGTTATCCGCAGATTCGCCTGGAGGAGGACAAACTGTTCGTCGTCGACGGCCAGATCTGGACCGGCGCCGGCATGAGCGCCGGGGTGGACCTGGCGCTGGCGATGGTGGAGAACGACCTTGGCAGCGACCTCGCCCGCCGCATCGCGCGCAAGCTGGTGATTGCCCAGCGGCGTGGCAGCGAACAGTCGCAACTGTCGGCGCTGCTGGAACTGGACCCCAAATCCGACCGTGTGCAACTGGCACTGGCCTACGCTCGGGAGAATCTGACTCACGACCTTTCAGTCGAGGCATTGGCGGCCGTGGCGCGCCTCAGCCCGCGCCAGTTCAGCCGGGTGTTTCGCGAAGAGACCGGGCAAACCCCGGCCAAGGCCATCGAATCCCTGCGAGTAGAAGCTGCGCGGGCGATGATGGAGACCAGCCGCCATCCGGTGGAAGTGGTCGCCCGCGAGACCGGGTTCGGTGATCGCGAGCGCATGCGCCAGGCGTTCCTGCGCGCATTCGGGCAACCGCCTCAGGCGATGCAGGCGGCGCTGTTCAGTGCAGGGGCTGGCGCAGCGTTTAGCTGAGGCCTCAGTGCAACGCCGCGCGGGTCACGAGGAAGCTCAGCAGGTTCGGCTCATCATCCAGCTCAATGGCCTGCACCGGACGGGGCAGGTTATCCAATACCGTGCGCCAGAACGCCTGGCTCACTTCATCCTGATCATAGAAACGCACCAGCCAGTTCGCCTCGCCACTGCTCAAGACCTGGGTGGCGATGGCGCGGCCAATGCCTTTGCGGCGATAGCGCTTCAAGATGAACAGGTCTGCCAGCTCCAGCGCGTCGATCCCCGGGAGTTCGCTGCCTTCGATCAGCAGGAAACCTGCGATAAAGCCATCGACCAATAGCAGGTTGGCGCTCCATTGCGGGTCTTGCCAGTAGCGGGCCAGGTGCTCTTCATGGATGTAGAAACGGCCGTCCACCTCGACGTCTTCCTGTTCCCAGTCCGAGGACTCGTAGGCGTAGAACTGGTAAAGGTTGGCGATCAGCGCGGCATGTTCCGGGCCGGTTTCGATCAATTCGACGGTGGTATCGGGGATTGCAGGCATGGGCATCTCGGCAAAAAAACAGGGCGCCATTGTCAACAAAAGCCACCGGCAATGCCAATACATCGGCCAAGCTTTCTACTTGCTGAACCGATCGCACTTTTCTCTTGTCAACGACAAAATCATTACAAAGTTAGACTAAACTCCGCGCCACTTCCCTCCCCTCGTTTTCAGGATAAGTACTTTGACAAACGTCTGCACCAGCGGCCTCGATGTCGGTTTTGCGTCCCTGGATTACCTGCAAATCGGCATCCTGGGCATCATTCAGGGCATTACCGAATTGCTGCCCGTGTCTTCCACCGCCCATATGCGCATCGTGCCCGCCCTGCTCGGCTGGCCGGATCCCGGCTCGGCGTTTTCCGCGGCCATGCAGTTGGCCGCACTGGCAGCGGTGGTCAGTTACTTCTGGAAGGATGTGCGCCAGGTCACCGTGGGCAGCATCAGCGCGGTGCGCCAGGGCGACTACAACAACCCGTGGTTCAAGTTGGCGGTGGCCATTGTGCTGGCGACGATTCCGATTGGTATAGCCGGGATTGCCTTATCGTCGACGCTCAACTCGTGCAACTCGCCGTTGCGCGGGCTGATGGTGATCGGGATTTCCTGCCTGGTGATGGCGGTGCTGCTGGCGGCGGCTGAACTCAGCGCAAGGCACAAGCGCACGGTGGGCGAAATGCGCCTGCGGGATGCGCTGATTGTCGGCATTGCGCAGATCGGCGCGTTGATTCCCGGGGTTTCCCGCTCGGGCTCGACCCTGACCGCCGCACTGTTCCTCAACTTCAAGCGTGAAGAAGCGGCGCGGTTTTCGTTCCTGCTGGGCTTGCCGGCGATCGCCCTGGCGGGTTTGAAGGAGCTGTGGGTGTTGTTTCACGCCGACCTTCCGGCCCATGCCTGGCCGCACCTGATCTTTGGCCTGGTGGTCGCCAGTGTCTCGGCGTTCTTCGCGATCTGGGGCCTGATGAAGTTTCTGGAGCGGTTTTCCACCTGGCCGTTCGTGATCTACCGTGCGGTGCTGGGGGTGTTCCTGATTGTGGCGGTGAGCACCGGGTTCCTGTAGGAGCGAGCTTGCTCGCGATGGTCGTTAATGATGACGCGCCCTGCCTGGATAAACACGGTGTCTGGGCGTTTTTCGCGAGCAAGCTCGCTCCTACAGTTAAGGCACGCGGTCGGCCAGTTCTTCGAGCAAATCCGCTGATGGTATGAAGAACAGGCCGCCGGTGTCTCGGTGTTCTTCGCGATCTGGGGCCTGATGAAGTTTCTGGAGCGGTTTTCCACCTGGCCGTTCGTGATCTACCGTGCGGTGCTGGGGTGTTCTTGATTGTGGCGGTGAGCACCGGGTTCCTGTAGGAGCGAGCTTGCTCGCGATGGTCGTTAATGATGACGCGCCCTGCCTGGATAAACACGGTGTCTGGGCGTTTTTCGCGAGCAAGCTCGCTCCTACAGTTAAGGCAAGCGGTCGGCCAGTTCTTCGAGCAAATCCGCTGATGGTATGAAGAACAGGCCGCCAGTGTCTCGGCGTTCTTCGCGATCTGGGGCCTGATGAAGTTTCTGGAGCGGTTTTCCACCTGGCCGTTCGTGATCTACCGTGCGGTGCTGGGGGTGTTCCTGATTGTGGCGGTGAGCACCGGGTTCCTGTAGGAGCGAGCTTGCTCGCGATGGTCGTTAACGATGACGCGCCCAGCCTGGATAAACACGGTGCCTGGGCGTTTTTCGCGAGCAAGCTCGCTCCTACAGTTAAGGCAAGCGGTCGGCCAGTTCTTCGAGCAAATCCGCTGATGGTATGAAGAACAGGCCGCCGGTGACCGCCGTGCTGAAGTCCAGCAGGCGGTCATAGTTGCCGGCCGGCCGGCCGACAAACATGTTCTCCAGCATCAACTCCAACGGCTCCGGCGACCGTGCGTAGCCGATGAAGTACGTACCAAACTCCCCGGCGCCCGGACGGCCAAAGGGCATGTTGTCCCGCAGGATTTTCACCTCCTCGCCGTCCTTGGTGATGGTGGTCAGCGCACTGTGGGAATTGGTCGGTTTGGCCGCGTCGTCGAGTTCGATATCCGACAGTTTCGTACGCCCGATCACCCGCTCCTGAGCCTCGACCGACAATGCGTTCCAGGCCGTCATGTTGTGCAGGTACTTCTGCACCAACACATAGCTGCCGCCACTGAAGTCCGGGTCCTCATCACCGACAATGGTGAAGCCCACCGCCTTGCGCCCGACCGGGTTCTCGGTACCGTCGACAAAACCGATGATGCTGCGCATGTCGAAGTAGCGGAACCCCTGGACCTCGTCCACCACTGTCACTGAATCGCCCAGCGCGGCCATCAACTGCGTGGCCAACTCAAAACACAGGTCCATCTGATCGGCACGGATGTGCAGCAGGATATCCCCCGGCGTGGCCGGTGCCAGACGCCCTGCCACGCCTACCTCCTTGAACGGATGCAATGCCGCCGGGCGCGGGCTGCCGAACAGCGCGTCCCACGCCTTTGAGCCGAAACCTGCGACACAGGACAGGTTGCCCGCCGGCACACGCTTGCCGACTGAACGCACCAGGCCGGCAATATCGGCGCACCAACTGCGTACCGCCTCGGCCGAGTCGCTGCCCGGAGCCAGGGTGGCAACCATGAAAATGGCGCTGCTGGTGATCGGGCTGCAGACGGATTGGGGTTCGAGGTTTGGATCGGTTGGGGTTGTCATTGGGAGGTCCACGGGTGGCGGTCGAGATTTCAACGTCGGGAGATTAGCAGACCACCAAACCCTGTGGGAGCTGTCGAGCCTCAGCGAGGCTGCGAAGGCGGCAGCAGTGTCAACATGGATGCTGCCTGAACCACCGCTATCGCAGCCTCGCTAAAGCTCGACAGCTCCCACCCTGGATTTTCGTTTATGCGCCACATGCGCATTTCCTTCGGACAAACCCCACAACAGGGACTCCCCTCCTACGGCCTCCCGATGGTAGTGTGTGAAATTGTTTCTGACCTTCTGATCAGACATTTCTCACTCACTCCCTGCAAAGGAATGCCCTCAGCAATGGATTTTTCCCTCAAGCAACTGGCCGTAGCCACCCTGATGGCCGCCAGCCTTTCGGTGTTCACCACCCAAGCTCAAGCCAACCTCACCCCGCAACAGAATGCGATCATCCTGAAGACCTTCAGCGATGCTTCGGTCAAGGATTTCAGGCAGTTTCTCGATAGCCTGGCCAAGAGTGACGTGGCCAAGAGCGACAACCTCGGCCCGGCTATCAGCGCGTTCCTCGACAACAAGAACCTGACCGCCGACCAGCAGAATGAAATCCATCGCTTGCTGGGCCTGTATGCGCGGGTGAAGTACGGTGCTGCCGCCACTGAAACCCTGCGCGAACTGGTGGAGATCCCGACGTTCCAGGTGGCCGGCGTAGCCCAGCACGACAACCCCGAGTTCATCAAGATCGCCGCCAGGATCAAGAGCCTGGCCGAGTCGTTCAACCTGAACTTCCGCAACATCGACAACCGCGTGTATGAGATCTCCCTGGAAGGCAGCGGCGATGAAGTCGTCGGCATTCATGCTCACGCCGACGTGGTACCGGTAACCCCGGAAAACTGGGTGCTCAAGGACGGCACCAAGCTCGATCCGTTCAAGGTCACGCTGATTGGCGACCGCATGTATGGTCGCGGCACCGAGGATGACAAGAACGGCATCGTGGTGGCGATGTACGCGATGAAGGTGATCAAGGAAGAGAAGCTGCCGCTGGCACGCAATTTCAAGCTGCTGGTGGACACCACCGAGGAAACCTCCGGCGACGCGATCCCGTACTACTTCGAACATAACCCAACGCCCAATTACAACCTGGCGCTGGATGGCGGCTACCCGGTGGTGATCGCCGAGAAAGGCTACGGCACGGTCATGGCCAAGTTCCCCAAGCGCAAGGCTGAAGGCAAAGGCGCAGAAATCATCTCGATGACCGGCGGCAAGGCCACCAACCAGATTCCGTCGGCGTCGGTGGTGACACTGTTGAGCGACAAGCCCGCCGAACTGGCCGCCAGCCTGCAAAAGGCCGGTAGCGAATACGCCAAAAACAATGGCGGTGACTTCGACGTGGCAGCCAAGGTCGTCGGCAAAGACGTTCAGCTGACCGTCACCGGCGTGTCCGCCCACTCTTCCGAGCCGGAATCCGGGGTCAACCCGGTGGCCCGGATGCTCGACTTCCTCAACAGCCTCGACGGCAAGGTGGCGCTCAAGCACAACCAGTTCACCGACGCCGCGCGTTATGCCGCCACCAACTGGGGCCTGGATTACCTGGGCGGCAAACTGGGCGTGGGCTTCTCCGATGCGTTCATGGGGCCGCTGACCACTTCGCTGACCTATGTGGGTGAGGATGACGGTACCTTCAAGCTGGCGGTCAACCTGCGGGTGCCGAAGGGCAAGTCGCCGGAAGCGCTCAAAGCTGAAATCGCCGACAAACTGGCAGCCTGGACCAAGCAGAACCACGTGGCCGTGAGCTTCGACTATTCGATCGCCGAGCCGATGTACCGCAACCCTGAAGGCGAGTGGGTCAAGGCGCTGTTGGCGGTGGCCAGCGAGAACCTGGGCATGGAGCACAAGTACGGGACGTCGGCCGGCGCTACCTCGGTGCATGAGTTACCGAATGGCGTGCAATTCGGCCTGGCACGGCCAGAGGTCAAGTACACCGGCCATACCGACAACGAGTTCAAGACCGTCGACCAGTTCCTGCTGGACCTGCAGATCGTCACTGAAATGATGGGCCGCATCGGGCAACTGCCGAAGCTCTGATCCTCCCTTCGGACCCGCCTTCCTGGCGGGTCCACTAGGCGATACGCCAGCCCTTCGACGCCCGCCGCTGCGCCAGGAACCGGGCATAGCGCCCCTGGCGGGCCGTCAGTTGTTCAGGCGTGCCGTGCTCTACGATCCGGCCCTCTTCAAGCACCACGATCTGGTCGGCCATCACCACTGTCGACAGCTGATGCGCGATCACGATCAATGTGCACGTGCCGCGCAGCCGTGCCAGGGTTTCGGCAATGACCGCCTGGTTCTCGGCGTCCAGCGCAGCCGTGGCTTCGTCCACCAACAGGATCGGCGCGCCCTTGACCAGCGCCCGGGCGATCGCGACGCGCTGGCGCTCGCCACCGGACAGGCGTGCCCCGCCCTCGCCCACGCTGGTCGACAGGCCCATGGGCAGACGCTCGATGATGTCTTGCACGCCGGCCTGTCGCGCGGCCTTCAGCACTTGTGCATCGCTGGCATCGGGCTTGCCGAGGCGAATGTTGTCGGCGACGCTGCCCTGAAACAGGTAGGTGTCCTGGAAGATCTGGCTGATCTGCGCGTGGAGTTGCTCAACGGACATCTGTCGCACATCCACGCCACCGATACACACCTGGCCCTGGCTGACCTCGAAAAATCGCGCGACCAACCGCAAGAGCGTGGTCTTGCCGGAGCCGGAATCCCCTACGAGTGCGGTCATGCTACCGGGCTCAATACGCAGGTTTATTCCGCGCAGCACGTCCCGAGGACTACCCGGGTGACGAAAGCTGACGTCGCACAATTCCACTGAGGCATCCCGTGGGGATTGCGGCGCGCTCGGCTCCTTCAGCGGCGATGCGGCCAGTATCTCGCGCACCGCCTCAAGTTGCATCCCGGCGCCGCGCAACGTCTCGCCGTAGCCGGCCACCTCCAGCAGCGGGTCAATGAAGCGGCTGACCAGCAACAGCGAGACCATCACTGCGATCACCGAACCCACGTGCAAGGCATTCCCCAGGTACGCGTCAAGCCACACTGCAGCGGCGATCAACAGGGCGGCGAACACCATCTGCACCAGCCACATATTCAGCAGCACCGAGGTTGCGGACAACAGGATCAGGCGCGCCCCTGTCGCGTGCTGCTGCTCAATCGCCCGCTGCAGGAACACCGAGCGACCGCCACCACTGAACGCACGTAACACCGACTGCGATTGGGCGAACTCCAGCATGCGTTGGCTGGTATCGGCCGAGCTGCGCTGGAACGCCCGGTCGGCACGCCGGCCCAGCCGCGCGCTGAACCAGAACACGGCACCGAGAATCGGCAATGCCAAGAAGGCGATCAGGCCCATTTTCCAGTTCAACACACACAACGCCAGCACCAGCACCAACGGCGTCACTATGCCGCTGAGCACCGGGGTAAATACATGGGCCGGCAGTTGGGCCACGGTCATCATGCCCTGGGTCACCACCTGGTTGAGCCGCGCAGTGTTATCCGGCGTAAACCAGCCGACCGGCAGCCCGACGACGTGGTCGCCGATCCGCTGACGGCCGCCTTGCAGCACCGCCACGCCCACCGCGACACCAGCCTTTTCAACTTCCCGTCGCGTCGCCCAACACGTCGCCACCGCCGCCAGGAATACCACCAGCCACAGCGCTGCTTCGGCAAGATCACCGTTGAGCATATCGGTCAGTACCGGCACCAGCGCAGCGATGGTCAGCCCACAGAGCGCGCCGTAGAACACCACCTTTCTCACATAGCGATGCAAGACTGGCCCGTCGTCGCCCAACAGTTCGATAAAGGTTTTCAGCATGTCGGCAGCGCCTGTTCGCGGGTCTGTTTGTAGCCGCCCGACGCCCAAAGGCGCGCATAGCGGCCCTCCTGTGCGATCAGTCGAGGATGGTTGCCCTGCTCAACGATGCGGCCGTTTTCCAGCACGATGATGTGGTCGGCGTGCATCACGGTGTCGAGGCGATGGGCGATCACCAGCAGCGTGCGCCCTTGGGCAAAGCGCGACAGCGCGTCCTGGATCGCCACCTCGTTCCCGGCATCGGCGGCGGCCGTGGGCTCGTCCAGCACCAGCACCGGCGGCGCCAGCAATACCGCGCGGGCGATGCTGATGCGCTGCTGCTCACCACCGGACAACTGCGCGTCCTCGCCGATCACCGAGGCGTAGCCCCGTGGCAAGCCGATGATGCATTCGTGGATATTCGCGGCCCGGGCGGCCGCCTCGATTTCCTTGCGGCTGGCGCTGGGCCGGCCGAGGGCGATGTTTTCGGCAACGCTGGCGTGGACCAGGCGTACCTCTTGCAGCACAAACCCGATCAGGTTGTAGAGCTGCGAGGTCTCGATCTGCCGCAGGTCGACGCCGCCCAGGGTGATACGCCCTTCGGTCGGGTCAAAAAAGCGCAGCAGCAAGCGCGCCAGGGTCGACTTGCCCGAGCCCGAAGCGCCGACAATGGCGGTGACGGTACCGGGCTTGAGGGTGAAGCTGATGTTCGACAGTACGGGGTTCTGCGGGTCGTAGGCGTACCCGAGGTTTTCCACGCGTACTTCGGCGTCCTTGGGCAGCCGCTCGGAACCCGGTTCCACCTGCGCCAGCACCGGTGTCGCCAGCAGTGCCTGTACACGCTCGGCGGCGCCAACGGCGTTGTTCAGGTCGTGAGTGATGTAACTCAGCAGCATCAGCGGCGCGCAAATACCCGGCGCGACAATGGCGAACGGCAGTACCTCCACGGCGCTGATCCAGCCCAGGCTGATAAACACCAGGCCGAACGTCAGCACCGTTGCCAGCACCGTCACCGGGGCGATCATTGCGTTGGCGTTGGCCATCGTCCCCACCCGCGGCCGGGTGAATTCAACGAAGGCTTTGCTGAAATCATCCACCGCCTTGCGGTAGCTTGCGTGGGCCTTGCCGATGGCACCGAAGGCCTTGACCACCGGAATGCCGTTGACGAACTCGACGACTGCGTTATTGACCCGGGTCATGCGTTCGACAAAGGCCTGCCTGGTGCGGCCGCTGGCTTTCATCGCACGATTGAAGAACAGGAAGAACCCCGGAAACGGCAACAGCGATACCAGCGCCATGCGCCAGTCGACCGAGAACAGATACACCGCCGACAGCAGCACTGCCCCGGCGCAACGCCCGGCGGTGGTATAGAAATGTGCAGTCAGGCTGTGCAGGGTGCCGATGTCGTCCTGCATCGCCTGCTTGACCTCGCCCGACGCCCGCTCGGTGAACCAGCCCAGCCGCACCTGGCTCAGCCGCTGGGCGATTGCCAGGCGCAGGTGGCGAGTGAGGTGGTTGTCGGCCAGGTGCGCGACCGTCTCCGCAACCGTCATCAACAGCAGGCCCACGAACAGGCTCGCCAGGCTGACACTGATGGTCAACCACACCTCGCCCGATGCCTGGGCCATCGACGGCCCGCCGAGTGCAATCCTGGCAATGTGCACAATGCCCCCCTGCGGCACCAACGTCAGCATGCTGCCCACACCGGCCAGCAGTGCCGCAGCGATCAGTCGCCCGCGCACCGGCCGCAGCACTTGCGAGACCGCGCCCCGCCCCCTGGGTTTGGCCGCAGCCACATCCTTGTTACTCATGAAGTCTCCCTGACTGAATGAGCCTTTGCTCGCCCTTACCTTATCTTCCGAACGAGCGGCCAAAACCCTCAATCAAAATCTCAAGGTTTTTTCAGGCCGGGGCACTGACCGTCACCCAATAGCGGGTGCGCCTCACCACCTGGATCGGCAACGCGGCGGCCAGGTTGTTCAGGGCCAGGTCGGTATTTTCCAGGTGCAACACGCCGCTGACCCGCAGCGTCGCCACCTCCGGCGCACAGCGCAGTACACCGGGGCGGTAGCGCGCCAGCTCGGCGATCAGTTCGTCCAACCGGGTGCCATCGGCGATCAATAGTCCTTTGACCCAGGCGATGCTGCGGTCAGTCACCGCCGCAGTCGGTTGCACCTTGTCCCTGGAAACCGCGGCACCTTGCCCCGCCTCCACTCGCGCCGCTGGGCCATGGTCGGGCTGCACGCGTACGGCGCCCTCAAGCACTGCCAACTGGCAGCTGTCGTCGTCGCATTGGCGGACACTGAAGCGCGTGCCCAGGGCCTGAAACACACCTTGGCGACTCTGCACCCGAAACGGCCGGGGTGAAGGCGCAGTGGCGATGAAGACCTCACCGGCCCGCAGCAGTATCAGGCGTTGGTGGTCGTCGAATTGCACGTCAATCGCCGAGGCCGAGCCCAACACCAGGCGGGTACCGTCGGGCAATACGACTTCGCGAATTTCGCCAGTGCGGGTGCTATGGCCGGCACTTGCCAGTTGCCAGGCGTCAGTGCGGAGCACGCCGTAGGTGAGGCCACCGGCTGCGACCAACAGGCCCAGCAGCCGCAGGGTGCGGCGGCGATTGAGGGAATCGGGTGCTTCGGGTTCGGCCAGGCTGTGCCTGGCTACTGCGGCGGGGACGCTGTTGAGTTTTTGCTCGAAGCCCAGCAGGCGTGTCCAGGCCAATTCGTGATGGGGGTGTTCGGCGCGCCAGCGCAGGCAGTTGGCGTGGTCTTCGGCGCTGACGTCATCGGCCCACAGGCGAGCCATCCAGGCGGTGGCGCGCTCGATGATATCGGGGGCGATTGGCTGTTCGGTCGACATCGCCGTGGGTCAGCCGTGCAGGGTTTGGTAGCAGGCCTGCAGGCCGGTGGCGATGTATTTTTCCACCGAGGAGACGGAGACGTGCAGCTCGGCGGCGATCTCGCGGTAGCTCAGGCCATCGAGTTTGCACAGCAACAGGGCCTGGCGGGCCTTGGGTGGCAGGTTGTGCAGGGCGGCGTCGATTTCGATCAGGGCTTCGATGGCCAGGGCGCGGGTTTCTTCATCGGCCGCGCAGGGTTCGGGCAAGAGGGTCAGGGCTTGCAGGTAAGCGGTTTCGATCTGGCGACGGCGGTAGAGGTCGATGACCAGGCCGTTGGCGATTTGGGTCAGGTGGCGGCGGGATTCGCCGGTGGGCGGGAGTTGGCCCTTGCGCATGAGTTGCAGGTAGACGTCGTGGGCCAGGTCGGCGGCGTCGAATGCGTTGCCCAATTTGCGCCGCAGCACGGTGCGCAGCCAGCTGTTGTGGTCGACGTATAGAGTTTCAACCTGGCGTTGAAAGGCGAACTGTCCGATGTTCACAAACCTCTCCTTTTACCCAATGGGCCCGGGGGCATTGGGGTTTTGGTAATGGTTTGCAAGACTATCGGCTCTGGGGCGTGGGTGCAATGTGGGGGGGCTGGGTGGGGTGATGTGTGCCTATCCGTTTTTCGGTAACGGTGGCTTTTGGGGCGCCTGAGATCAAAAGCAGATCAAAAGCACAGCGGCCTCCCGGCCGGCTTGAGTGTTGTAAATCAAAAGCTAAAGCGGGCACGATCCAAATGTGGGAGCGGGCTTGCTCGCGAA
The DNA here is from genome assembly GCF_052682255.1 of Pseudomonas sp. 32A. Classification (NCBI taxonomy): domain Bacteria; kingdom Pseudomonadati; phylum Pseudomonadota; class Gammaproteobacteria; order Pseudomonadales; family Pseudomonadaceae; genus Pseudomonas; species Pseudomonas sp. 32A. Next base: position 7,072,581 of record NZ_JBQYLY010000001.1, read on the forward strand.
GGTCGTTAACGATGACGCGGGCATTCTGGATGAACGCGGCGCTCTCAGGTTTTTCGCGAGCAAGCCCGCTCCCACATAAAAGCAGCTGTGCTTTCACTCCCCACACGGTGCGTGGGTGCGATCATGGGCCCACTTGATTGATTTTTTGCCGTGTAAGACACACCTTAGAGAATCGTTTTTCTTAAAGGTGACGCCGCCAGTGTCCGAATTCCCCATCGTCAAAACCGAACGCCTGACCCTCAGGGCGCTGACACAGCAGGACGCGGCGGCGTTGTTTGCGATTCATGGCGACGCAGAGGCAATGAGGTGGTTCGGCACCGATCCGCTGACCGAACCTCGCCAAGCGGAGCAATTGATTGAGGTATTTGCCAGTTGGCGTACGTCGCCCAACCCAGGCATTCGCTGGGGGATTGAGAACACAGCCACGGCAGAGCTGATCGGCACCTGTGGTTTCTTCAAATGGAATCGTGCGTGGCGAAGCTGTGCGATCAGCTTTGAGATGGCGCAGTCAGCACAAGGCCGCGGGCTGATGAAGGAGGCGGTTTACGCCGCCGTTCGATGGGCGTTCCAGCACATGGAACTCAACAGGATCGAAGCGCTGGTTCATCCCGACAATGCCCGGTCACTGAACCTGCTTGAAAAAGCCGGGTTCGTGCGGGAAGGAACGTTGAGGCAGGCGGGTTACTGGAACGGAGTTCATCAAGACCTGGTTCAGCTTTCGCTGCTGCGGACGGAGTGTGAGTACCTTTAACGAGTGCCCTTGGCCTGCTGTTCTATGGTTTGCATCCCTCAAGCGTGCATACGCGAGCTGCCATGCCTTGCGATTGCGCTCAGGCGTGTACTCCCGTCCGAACTCGGTTTCCAGATAGTCATCCGGGTTGATCACGGTCGCCATGGTCTTGGTTCACTCCTATGGCGCAACCTCTCTTTGCGGCCTCAGGTGCAGGTGCAACTGCGCGATGTGCTCGGGCCCGATGCCGCAGCAGCCGCCAACGATGGTCGCGCCCGCCTCGACCCAGGTTCTGGACCAGTCCAGGTAAGACTCGGGGCCCAGGTCACTACGAATTTCCAACAGCGTACTATTCGCCTTGGCCTCTGTGCTGACGGGAGGAAACGCGTTGGCATAAACCCCCAGCTCGATGCGTTGGCCAAGGCTTTGAATCACCATCCTGGCCTCGGTGAGTGCCGCTGCCATGACTTCCGGCTGACTGCAATTGAAGAGCACCGCCTGCGCGCCCAATTGTGCCGCCACACGTACGGCGTCGCCCACCGATTCGGTGGAGCGCAGCCGCGCGGGCCCATCCGTTTCATCCAGCAGCGTAAACGATACCCAAAGTGGCTTGGATTGCGCGCCCAACGCCTCAACGACCGCTCGAACTTCAGCGGTCGAACTCTGGGTCTCCGCCAGCCAGACATCCACATGGGCTTGCAGCCCATCGATCAGCTCGCGATGGATCGCGACCGAACGTTGATGATCAAACAGGTCGGGGCGATAGGAGCCCAGGGCCGGTGGCAACGAGCCCGCCACCACCACTGGCTCGGCACTCTCGGCGGCAGCCTGACGCGCCAGGCGCCCTGCCCGCTCTGCCAGCAAACGACCCTGCTCGGCAAAACGTGCATCGCCGATATGAAACGGCACCACGGCATAACTGTTGGTGGTGATGATCCGGGCACCGGCAGCAATGAATGCTCCGTGAGCCTGGAGCACAAACTCCGGTGCCTCGATCAACGCCAGCGCCGACCATTCAGGCTGGCGGAACGGCGCCCCGATGCGTTTCAACTCACGGCCCATGCCGCCATCGAGCAGGCGCAAAGCAATCTGGCTCATGGGTTTGTACTCACTTTTTGCGCCGACGGGGCCAACCATTGATCAACCGTCGCCGGGTTCGCCTGGACCCACGCCTTGGCCGCTGCATCTGCCGGCAGTTTCTCTTTTTCGATCTTCAGGATCAGGGTATTCAACTGCGCCGGTTCAATCGAGAAATTACGCAGGAATTCAGCGATTTTGGGTGCGCGCTTCTGCAAGGCCGTCGAAGCCAGCACATAGACCCTGGCGTCGGGGAAGGCACAGGTAATCTGGCTCTTGTTCAGCCAATCCGGGTCGACCGTCGGGCTGATAAATTTCCAGCAGCCATCGGCCTTGTACAGCGGGTCATCCTTTTTGTTGTCCTGGGCGTAACCGTCGAACGCCGGTTCTTCCAGACGTCGCAGGTCAAACGCCGAGAAAATCCAGTCTGGGGTATAGGCGTAAAACACCACGCCGCGTTGCGCCTTGTACGCCGCCGCCAGCTTGGCGTAGGTCACAGAAGCCTCGGTGGACACCGCCTCGAATTGATCGGCGAACCCATAATCCTTGGCCTTGATCTGGCCGATATAGGTCGACTCCCAGCCTGCCGGGCCGACCAGCAGCTGTGCCTCGCCACCGCCCAGAGGCTCGAAGAGCTTGGCCACTTCCGGTTTCTTCAGGTCGTAGACCGATTTCACACCGTACTTGTCCTGGATATACCCCGGGATGTAAAACCCCTGCTCGCCGGCATAAGGGTGGGCGTTCGGCACCAGTGAACGGGTGCCGCCTGTCACGTATCGGGCCCATGCTGCCGACTGGTTGGGCAACCAGATGTCGGTCAGCACATCCACCGCGCCATCGCCTTTGGCAGCGGCACTGAACAGCACCGCCACGTCCCCGGCCAGGTACGACACATCACCGTTCAGGCGGCTTTCGATAACTTCTCCAAGAATGTGCTGAATGGCGATTGCGCCCGTCCAGTTTTGCTCGCCAATGACAATCTTGTCCTTGGCGAAAACCGTCGGGGAGAAAATCAGGGAAGCCAACAGTGCGGCGGCTCCCCAGCGGCGCGATAAGGGTGTGTTCACGATAAATCTCACTCTGGGTTGTGCAGGTGATCTTGCTTGCGCAAGCTCGATTGAATGATTCGGTCCGGGATAAGCGCGCACAGCACAATCGCGACACCGGCCAGCATGCCCTCGCCTCCCTTGATGTTGCGCAGCGCCGTCATCACGTCATAACCCAGGCCTCCGGCGCCGATCAGGGCCGCGACCACGACCATCGACAGGCTCATGACGATGGTTTGGTTGATGCCCAGCAACAAGGAACGGCGGGCCAGCGGCAACTGGACCTTGATCAGGGTTTGCCAGGGACTGGCGCCATGGGCGACAGCCGCCTCGACGGCATCCTTGGGGACTTCCTGGATGCCCAGCGATGTCAGGCGAATCATCGGCGCCAAGGCAAAAATCACCGTCGCGATCACCGCCGGCGTCTTGCCCACGGAGAAGAACGCCACGGCGGGAATCAGGTACACAAAGGTGGGCAGCGTCTGCATCACATCCAGCAACGGCGTTACCACACGGCGAAACAGCCGTCGTTTCGCCAGGAGGATGCCGGTGGGCACGCCGATGACCAGCGCGATCAGTACCGACGAGCCCACCAGCGCCAGCGTGGCGATGGTGCGCTCCCAGAAACCGAACAGGCCGATGTACAACAATGCGGCGCTGCTTGTCAGCGCCAGCGCCAGGCCGGCCGAACGCCAGGCCAACAACACCAGCGCCAATGCCGAAACCGACCATGGCAACCATCCCAGCAGGTTTTCGATGCCCTCGATGACGGTACGGACGGCGACAATCACCCCGACAAATGCGCCTTCGAAGGTCACCTGAGACCAACCGATGAACTGGTCGATACTGTCTGCTGCAAACAACAACGCTTGCCGGTTTGCCGGAAACTGAAGCAACGCGCTATGGGTGTCCGGCGTGATGACTCGCCAGACCACCAGCGCCTCACTCGCAAGCAGTACCATCAACGGCAGCACCCAACTCGATACGTTGCGGCGCACCGGCTGACGGCTGAGGGAAACAGCCAGGAAACGACTGGCGCCGAGCACCGCCATGGCGGCCAGGACCGCGAACCACGCGCCGCTGATAATGCTTTTGACCAGGAAGGTCAATGCGGCAAGTTCGGCGGCGAATGTCAGCCAGAACAAGCCGCCCCTGCCACGGGCCGCCAGCGCTGCCGGCCCCAGCAGCAGCGCTTGCCACCCGCGTAGACGGGAGCTGGCGCGTTGCTCACGAGGCTCGGCATCGGGAGCCTGGAGACGGACGCTGGCAAGCTGTTGCACCGGGGATGGCGTGGGCGCGCAGTCGCGAAAAAAATCGGCGACTTCTGCATCGGCAGGACGCTCAAGCAACTGTGCCGGAGTGCCCAATTGCACCAATCGGCCTTTGCGTAGCACGGCAATACGGTCGGCCAGCAGGATAGCTTCTGCCGGGTCGTGGGTGACCAGCAAGGTGCTGATCCCGCGCTCCCGTGCCAGGGCCAGGAAGTGACGTTGCAAATCGCGTCGGATGGTGGGGTCGAGTGCGCTGAATGGCTCGTCCATCAGCAGGATATCGGGCTGCGTCACCAGCGCCCTGGCCAACCCGACGCGTTGCTGCATGCCTCCGGACAGCTCATGGGGATAATGCTCTCCCCAACCGTCCAACCCTACGGCCTTTAACTGCGTAATGGCCGCCGCATGACGAGCCGGCTCGGGTTCCCCGCGCAACTCCAACGGCAACGCGACGTTGTCCAGAACCGTGCGGTGGGGTAACAGGCCGAAATGTTGAAACACCATGCCGATACGGCGCGAGCGCAATGCACGCAAAGCCTTGCTGCTCAGCTCGCTGATGGCCTCGCCTTCAATCAACACCTCGCCGCTGGTGGGCTCGATCAAGCGGTTGATGTGCCGCAACAACGTCGACTTGCCGCTGCCGGAGGTGCCCATCAGACAGAGGACTTCTCCGCGGCGTACCTTCAAGTTGATATTGCTGACGGCGGGCAGCGCAGACGCGTCTTTTCGCGCATAAGCCTTGGTGATGTTTCGCAGCTCAAGCACCACATCACCGTCGTTCGCGTGATCGTCTCCGGTCCCCTCAGGGTGTCGGGAAGGCTCGACCCAGGCAGTCGCCAACGGGGATTGAATGATTGTCACAGTAGCTCCAGGTAGCCAAACGCAAAAAAAAGCGCTGCGCTTGAAGCGCAACACCTTCCGTGGGCATAAAGCTAAACGATCTTAAAAAGCAGGAATAAATACCTTTTTTGCATTAGCTTAAGCGTTGCGGTTCGGACGTTGTCGGCGGTGGCAACCCACGAAGAAACACGTTTGTGCAGACGAAAAAAAAGGACCTCTTTTCAGAGGTCCTTTTTCAGTTTCTGTCGCGTAACGCCTGACGCCTAGCGGGCTCTACTCTTGAACATCCATGAACTCCTTGGCCCAGCTCACGTAGGTGTCGGGGAAGGTGTAGGTATGGGTCAGTTCGCTGGCGGTCAGGTTCGACGTGCTGCGCGTGAGGTTGCGCTGTTCACGAAGGCTGTCGTAGGTGGCCTTGATCGAGGCGAAGTACGCGCCGTGGCCGGCCACCACAATCCGCACACCCAGTTTGGCCAGGCGTTCGTTGTCATTAAGATTCGGGTTGGCGTAGGTCACCAGCATCAACGGGACCGTCAGGCCTTCGGCGATCTGTTCAAGGTGGTCGAAGTCACGGACACCCACCATGCAGATGCCGTCTGCACCGGCTTCTTGATACGCCTTGGTGCGATGGATAACGTCTTCCACCGGCAGCACGGCGGCGTTGGTGCGCGCGATGATTGAAAGCTGCGGATCGACCCGCGCCTCCAGGGCTGCCTTGACCTTGCCCACGCCCTCTTCCGTGCTGATGAGGTCGGTGGATTTGCGCCCGAACTGCGCGGGCAGCAAGGTATCTTCAATGGTCAGCGCTGAAACGCCCGCACGCTCCAGTTCCTGGACCGTGCGCATCACGTTCAGAGCATTGCCGTAGCCGTGGTCAGCGTCGGCGATCACCGGAAGTTGCGCCACCCGGCCGATGCGGGTGGCCTGCTCGACGAACTCACTCAGGGTAATCAGCGCGAAGTCCGGCGCAGCCAACACTTGCAGCGACGCCACCGAACCACCCAGGATGCCGACTTCAAAGCCCAGGTCTGCCGCAATCCTGGCAGACATCGGGTCGAACACCGAGGCGGTGTGAAAGCAGTGCTGGGAGGCCAGCAGCTCGCGAAACGAGCGCCGCAGATCATGGTGGGAAATTTTCGACATGTTCACTCCTCACTGTCGCCGTATATGCGGGAACGACCAGTGCCAATTCAAAAGTAGGGCTAGCGTATCACGCCGTAAAAAGATGGTTGATGACGTTTGAGAAACTTATGCATCACGTTTAGCAGAGGCGTTTGATGGCGCGGTGTTCGAGGACTGAGACCACCAGCCCCCACCGTTAAACCGCACCTTCGGCCTCAAGTGCGTGCCCCAGCAGTCGATATACAGGGGGTACGCATGGCCACACCCGCCGTCAAAACAACACATGCGACGTTCGACCCCACTGTTTCTCCTTGCCAAAACTATAAATACCCGCAGGTGAAGTCATGAATATCAAGCAGAAGCTGACCTGGGCCTTTGCGGCCATCGCGTGCCTGCCGGTCATCCTGGTGGCCATTCTGGTGGTGCTGAATGTGCGCGAGGGGGCCATGGCCAATTTCCTCGACAGCAGCGGCCGCGAGATCCGTCAGATCGACAACGGCATGAAGCAATTTTTCGACGGCATCAGCCAGAACGTCGAATACGTGGCCAAGGACCCGCGCGTTGTCGCGGCCAAGGACCTCAAGAGTTATGCCGGCGCCGACGCTGCACAAATTCCGCTGACTGCGACCAACAAGGACCTTCTGGGGATTTTCGACCAGTTCGCCAAAAGCCATCCCAGCACCGTCTACCTGTCCCTGGGACTGAGCGACGGCGGTTACGCCAGTTGGCCTGACGACACCAAACTGAACAACTACGACCCGCGCGTGCGCCCCTGGTACCAGGCGGCCATCGCTGCGCCAGGCAAGACCGTGCGTACCGGCGCCTACTATTGGGCGCCAGACGATGTGTCGCTGATCGGCACTGTGCACACCGTCGCCGACGACACGGGCAAGATCCTCGGCGTCGTCGGCCTGGACGTGTCGCTCAAGCAACTCACCGAACTGGTGCGCAACATCAAGCTCGGCGACAGCGGCTACCTGATGCTGGTGGAAGCCAACGGCAACGTGCTGGTAGACCCCAGCGACGCCAAGCACAACTTCAAACCGATGGCCGATCTGGGCCCTGATTATGCCGAGCTGGCCAAGCGCGGCGACGGCGTGACCCAGGTGAACATCGAGGGTGTGACCTACATGGCCAACGTGGTCAGTTCCAAAGACCTGGGCTGGCGTTTTATCGGCCTGATCAAGCGCGACGAAGTGATGGCCGGCGCCACTCGCCTGACTTGGCTGATCGCCGCCATCGCCGCCGCACTGGCCGTGGTGTTCGCGATTGTCGGCGCCAGCTTTGCCAGCGTGATTGTGCGCCCGATTCGCGGGGTTGCCGACGGCCTGCAAGAGATTGCCGAAGGTGAAGGCGACCTCACCCGCCAACTCAAGGTGCAGGGCAAGGACGAAACCGCCAGCCTGGCGGGCTGGTTCAACCAGTTCCTGAGCATGATCGCCCAGTTGGTGCAGCGCATCGGCAATGCCTCTTCCGACCTGCAAGCCGCCGCCGCCGACACCCGCGATGTCGCCCATAACATGAACCAGGCGGCAGGCCGCCAACGTGAAGCCGTGGAGCTGGTCAGTACCGCCTTCAACGAAATGGTGGCGACCGCCAACGAAGTCGCCCGCTCCTGCAGCGCTGCCGCATCGAGTGCCGACGAAGGCTACCGCGATGTACACGACGGCCAGCAGCATATCGGCGAAGCCACCGGCAGCGTGCTCAAGCTTAGCGAAGACCTGCAGCGCTCCACCCAGACGATGCAGCAACTGGAGCAGGACAGCAAAAACATCAACACCATCCTCGACACCATCCGCTCGATTGCCGAACAGACCAACCTGCTGGCGCTTAACGCCGCCATCGAAGCCGCACGTGCCGGTGACCAGGGCCGTGGGTTCGCCGTGGTTGCCGACGAGGTGCGCGCCCTGGCGCGACGCACCGCCGACTCCACCGGCGAAATCGACAGCCTGCTGGGCAACCTCGCCCGCCGCACCCAGGAAGTCACCCAGCAGATGCAGGGCAGCCTGCTGGTGTCCCACACCAGCGTGGAACGCATCCAGCAGGCCCGCGACAGCTTCGACAAGATCCGTGGCTCGGTGGACTCGATTCGCGACCAGAACACACAGATCGCCACAGCCGCCGAGGAGCAGCACCAGGTGGCCGAAGAGATCAACCGGCACATCGCGCAGATCCATGCCGATGCGCAGTTGGTGGAAGGCTTTGCGCATTCGGCGCAGACCGGGTCTGGACGGTTGACGGATATTTCCGGTCAGCTCAAGGGCCTGGTGGGGCGCTTCAAGTTCTAGGCATTTCGCTGAGGGTAATGCCTGAACCGCTTACAGCGCCGGCAAAAAAAAGCGCCACTCAATGAGTGGCGCTTTTTCTATTCCCTGTTCGACGTCAAGAGCAAGGCGCAGCTTGAGGCTCTACCCCACCCAGCTGATGGCGGTCTTTGGAATCACTTCGGATTCATCGAGCTTGGAAGCGAACATGCTCACCGCCTCGACCGCGTCGCTGGTGCCAGTGCGAATCTGCAAAATCACCGAACCGGCTTGATCGGCCAACGTAACGCCGCGCTGCGCCCCTTCCTGGGTGGCATTCATGCTGACGACCGCGTCCCGTGTCTCGGCGAGAATCTTGCTGATCATCTCGGCGATTTCCGCCGTAGAGCGGCTGGTGCGCCCCGCCAATTGCCTCACCTCGTCGGCAACCACGGCAAACCCCCGCCCTTGATCCCCGGCGCGGGCAGCCTCGATGGCGGCATTGAGCGCCAGCAGGTTGGTCTGGTCAGCAATCCCGCGAATGGTATTGACGATGGCGGTGATCTGCTCGGAGCGATCGCCCAGTTGTCCCACCAGTCGCGCAGACGCCCCGATGTTTTCGGCAATGCGGCGCATCTCGCTGGCGGTCTCTTGAATGACCTGGGTGCCCTGCTCGGCAAACTTCTCGGTCTCGGCAGAAATATGGTAAGCCCGGGAAGCGCCACGGGAGTCGGCCTCGAATTTCTCGACCCGCTCGGTGATGTCACTGGCGAATTTGACGATCTTGGTCAACTTGCCGTCGGCGTCATACACCGGGTTATAGCTTGCCTCCAGCCACACGACGCGGCCGTGCTTGCCCAGGCGTTTAAATTGCCCGCTGAAAAACTCGCCCCCATTCAGCCGACGCCAGAAGTCGGTGTACTCATCGCTGTTCACCAGGCCGGGTTCGCAAAACATCCGGTGATGCTTGCCCTTGAGTTCCGCCAGCCCATAACCCATGACATTCAGAAAGTTTTCGTTGGCGACGAGCACATTGCCGCTCAGGTCGAACTCGATCACCGCCATGGCCCGGTCCAGCGCCGCAAGCTTGCTGCGGGTGGCGGCCTCCTGGGCCACTTTGTCGGTGACGACAAGCGCATACTTGACGACCTTCAACACCTGGCCACGTTCGTCCAGCACCGGGTTATAACTGGCCTCCAGCCAGACCGTCTGCCCGTCTTTATTGACTCTCTGAAAGGTGCCGGAAACGAATTTTCCGGCCCGAAGCGCGGCCCAGAATTCGCCGTATGCCGCGCTGTTCGTCAATGCAGGCAAGCAAAAGTCCCGATGTGACTTTGCACTCAATTCATCCGGGCGATATCCCAACGCCTGCAAGAAGTTATCGTTGGCGCGAAGCACCTTGCCGTTCAAGTCGAACTCGACCACGGCCATCGAGCGCTCAAGCGCAGCCATCAATCCTTTGTACCCTGCAACATCGGCCGTCCTGGCTGCCAGTTCTGTTTTCAACGTTTTATTGAACATGACGTACCCCTTCAGAGCAATGGACTCTTAAAGGCGCTATCGGCTGTGAGTTGCGGAACTAAACACAGCCCGGCAGGCTTTTTATTTGACGTCAATTTAGTGCTCTTTTCCTTGCACCACGAGGCCTGCGGGACGCTCACATTGCCAATGTTAAAATATGTTATTTTAAAAAATAACTTCACATAATCCGATCACTGGTGGATTATCAGCCCAACCTGTCTCACCCCCTGACCACAAAACAGGAACCCCCCATGAATAATAAGAACGTCGGTGTTATTGGACTTGGCGCGATGGGCCTGGGCATTGCCCGCTCGTTGCTGCGCAATGGTTTCAATGTGCATGCCTGTGATGTGCGTGAAACCGTCACACAACAGTTCGCCAGCGAAGGCGGCGTAGCCTGCAGTTCACCGGCACAGATGGCGGGTGAATGCGATGTGATCATCACCGTGGTGGTGAATGCCGAACAGACCGAGACCGTCCTGTTTGGTGAACACTCGGCGGCGGCCGCATTGCGCCCGGGAAGCCTGGTGATTGGCTGTGCCACGGTGGCGCCGACCTATGCCGTGGAGCTGGGCAAGCGCCTCGCAGACGCCGGGTTGCTGTACCTGGATGCGCCGATCTCCGGCGGTGCCGCCAAGGCCGCGGCCGGCGAAATGACCATGATGACTTCCGGCCCGGCCGAAGCCTATGCCAAGGCGGATGCGGTGCTCGCGGGTATGGCCGGCAAGGTTTATCGACTGGGCGATGTGCATGGCCTGGGCTCCAAGGTCAAGATCATCAACCAGCTGCTGGCGGGCGTGCACATTGCCGCCTCCGCCGAAGCGATGGCGCTGGGGCTGCGCGAAGGGGTCGACGCCGATGCCTTGTATGAGGTGATCACCCACAGCGCCGGCAATTCCTGGATGTTCGAGAACCGCGTGCCACACATTCTCAAGGCCGATTACACGCCGTTGTCCGCCGTGGATATTTTCGTCAAGGACCTGGGCCTGGTGCTGGATACCGCACGGGCCAGCAAGTTTCCGCTGCCGCTGTCGGCCACCGCGCACCAGATGTTCATGCAGGCCTCCAGCGCCGGTTTCGGGCGTGAGGACGATTCGGCGGTGATCAAGATTTTCCCGGGCATCGAACTGCCGACCGCCAAGCCTGACTCCGTATAAGGACCGCGCCATGAACCTACCTGCCGCACGCCCTTTACTGGGCTGCATCGCCGACGATTTCACCGGGGCCACCGACCTCGCCAATATGCTGGTGCGCGGCGGAATGCGTACGGTGCAGAGCATTGGCATTCCGAGCGACGAAGTCGCGGCCGGGCTGGACGCAGACGCAATCGTCATTGCCCTGAAATCCCGCACCCTGCCGGTTGCCGACGCCATCGCCGACTCCCTGACCGCCCTGGAATGGCTGCGCGCACAGGGTTGCGAGCAGATTTTCTTCAAGTACTGCTCCACGTTCGACTCGACGTCTGCCGGCAATATCGGCCAAGTCAGCGAAGCGCTGCTCAAGGCGCTGGGCAGTGACTTCACTCTCGCCTGCCCGGCATTTCCGGAAAACGGCCGGACGATCTTCCGTGGCCATTTGTTCGTGCAAGACCAGTTACTCAACGAGTCGGGCATGCAGCACCATCCGCTGACCCCCATGACCGATGCCAACCTGGTCCGTGTGCTGCAGTCGCAAACCTCCTGCAAGGTTGGGCTGCTGCGCTACGACAGCATTGCCCAGGGCGTTTCGCAGGTTCGCGAGAAAATCGCTGAACTGCGCGCCCAAGGTGTAGGCATGGCGGTTGCCGATGCGCTGTCCGACCAGGACCTTTATACCCTCGGCGTCGCCTGCGCCGACTTGCCGCTGTTGACGGGTGGTTCGGGCCTGGCCCTGGGACTTCCGGAAAACTTCCGCCGTGCCGGCAAGCTGCGCGACTTCGACCCGGCATCACTGCCAACGGTGGAAGGCGGCGAAGTGGTGTTGGCCGGCAGCGCGTCGATCGCCACCAACGGCCAGGTTGCCGCCTGGATCGAGACCGGGCGACCAGCACTGCGCATCGATCCGCTGGCCCTGGCAGCCGGTGAACCGGTGGTGGCAAACGCTTTGGCTTTTGCACGCGACCAGCCACACACCGTCTTGATCTACGCCACCAGCACCCCGGACGAAGTCAAGGCGGTCCAGCAGCAACTGGGTGTCGAGCATGCGGGCGAGCTGGTGGAGAACGCCTTGGGCGCCATCGCCCAGGCCCTTCGCGACAGCGGCGTGCGGCGCTTCGTTGTCGCCGGTGGTGAAACCTCCGGCGCGGTGGTCAAGGCGCTCGGCGTACAGCTGTTGCAGATTGGCGCGCAGATCGACCCCGGGGTGCCGGCCACCGTGAGCAACACCGCCGAACCGCTGGCGCTGGCCCTCAAGTCCGGCAACTTCGGCGGCCGGGACTTTTTCGACAAGGCCCTGAAGCAATTGGCCGGAGGTGCGCAATGAGTCGCGAACACGCACTGCGCGAGGAGATTTGCACGGTTGGGCACAGCCTTTATCAGCGCGGGTTTACCGTGGGCAGCGCCGGCAACATCAGCGCCCGGCTCGATGATGGCTGGCTGATCACCCCCACCGACGCCTGCCTTGGACGCCTGGACCCGACAGCCATTGCCAAGGTCGATCTGGCGGGCAAATGGGTGTCGGGCGACAAGCCGTCGAAGACCCTGGCCCTGCATCGCCAGGTCTACGATCGCAACCCTAGCGTGGGTGGCGTGGTGCATACCCATTCCACCCACCTCGTGGCACTGACCCTGGCCGGAGTATGGAGCCAGGACGACATCCTGCCGCCGCTGACGCCGTATCAGGTGATGAAAGTTGGCCATATCCCATTGATCAACTATCAACGCCCTGGCTCCCCCAATGTCGCCGAACAAGTGGCGCAACTGGCCAACCGCGTACGCGGTGTGATGCTCGAACGCCTGGGGCCGGTGGTCTGGGAAAGCTCCGTGTCCAAGGCCAGTTATGCCCTGGAAGAACTCGAAGAAACCGCACGGCTTTGGCTGATGAGCAACCCGCGCCCGGCGCCACTGGACCAGTCCGCACTGGACGAACTGCGGGAGACGTTCGGCGCCCAGTGGTAGGTCTCCGGTTTTACCCGCAACCCCCTTGATGCACGCCTTCGCGACCAGAGGCAGCCACGCTGTCGCGAGCACGTGCCTGAACAATAAAAACAACAGGACATTCCAGCATGATCAAGCCCTACTGCAGTGTTGACCCTTACAGCGGCACTCACCTTTCGCACGCTCAATGCGCAGGGTGGATGCTATGAGCCCGCTTATTCTGATGGCAACCGCCGGCCTTGGGATCGCACTCCTGCTGTTTCTGGTGCTCAAGTACAAATTCCAGCCGTTTGTGGCGCTGATGCTGGTGAGCATCCTGGTGGCGTTGGTCGCCGGGGTGAAACCGGCCGACCTGGTCGCCACCATCGAAGGCGGGATGGGCAAGACCCTCGGCCATATCGCAATCATCATCGCCCTGGGCGCCATGATAGGTCGCATCATCGAGTTGTCCGGTGGCGCCGAGGCGCTGGCGAAAACCCTGATCGAACGCTTCGGTAACCGACGCACGCCGCTGGCGTTGACGGTGGCCGGCTTCATCATCGGTGTGCCGGTGTTCTTCGAAGTCGGGGTGATCATCCTGATGCCGCTGGCCTATGGCGTTGCCCGCCGGGCGCGCAAACCGCTGCTGATGTTTGCCTTGCCGATGTGCGCGGCGCTGCTCACGGTGCACGCCTTCCTGCCTCCGCATCCCGGTGCCGTCGCGGCCGCCAGCCAACTGGGCGCCGACCTGGGCCGGGTGCTGATGTTCGGGCTGCCGCTCACGGCCTTCCTGTGCTACGTCGGCTACCGCGTGGCCGGACGCATGACCCGGCGTTTTTACCCGATGTCCGATGATATCCGTGCAGAGGTCTACGGCCCCCACGTGACCAACGATGACCTGCGCGCCTGGCATAACGGCAACGCCCAGAACGTCGAACAGGGGGCTGGCGCCGTCGCGCACATGGGCCTCGAAGAGTCCACCAGCAGTCTCGTTGCCAAGCTGCCGCCCGCGCCGGCACCGGGTTTCGGGCTGATCGTCAGCCTGATCCTGTTGCCCATCATCCTGATTCTGCTGGGCACCCTGGCGACGTCGCTGCTGCCCATCGAGTCGACGTTGCGGGCGATCATGACCGTCCTCGGCGCTCCGTTGGTGGCACTGCTGCTCGACACCTTGCTGTGTGCCTGGCTGCTGGGCTCCCGTCGCGGCTGGAGCCGTACCCAGGTGTCCGATGTGATCGGCTCGGCATTGCCCGGCGTGGCCATGGTGATCCTGATCGCCGGCGCCGGCGGCGTGTTCGGCAAGGTGCTGGTGGACACCGGGATCGGTGCGGTGGTCTCCGACTTGTTGCGCACCACCGGGCTGCCAGTGCTGGCGCTGGGCTTTTTGCTGACCATGCTGTTGCGCGCGGTACAGGGTTCGACCACCGTGGCGCTGGTGACCACAGCGGGTATCATCAGCCCGTTGATTGCCACGCTTAACCTGACGCCCAACCATATGGCCCTGCTGTGCCTGGCCATGGGCGGTGGCGGGCTGGCGATGTCGCACATCAACGATGCTGGCTACTGGATTTTCACTAAACTGGCCGGCCTCAACGTGGCTGACGGCCTGCGCACCTGGACGGTGATCACCACCCTGCTGGGTACCCTGGGTTTCCTTGTCACCCTGTTGATCTGGCCTTTTGTCTGAAGGAGTTCCCATGCCTCGCTTTGCTGCCAACCTGAGCATGCTCTACCCCGAACACCCGTTTCTGGAGCGCTTCGCCGCGGCCGCCGCCGACGGATTCGAGGCGGTGGAGTATCTGTTTCCCTATGAGTACAGCCCGCAGGAACTGCGACAACGCCTGAACGACAACGGCCTGGTACAAGCCCTGTTCAACGCGCCGCCGGGTGATTGGGCGGCGGGCGAGCGCGGCATCGCGACCTTGCCGGGTCGCGAGGACGAGTTTCGCGCCGGCTTCGACCGGGCGCTGGAGTACGCCGCCGTGCTGGGCAATACCCGCATCCATGTGATGGCCGGCTTGCTGCCGTCGGAAATCGACCGCGCGCGGCACCATGGCGTGTACCTGGAAAACCTTGCCTACGCTGCCGCCCAAGCTGCGCAGGCCGACGTTACAGTGCTGCTGGAACCGATCAACACCCGGGACATGCCGGGGTTTTTCCTCAACCGCCAGGATCAGGCACAGGCCATCTGCAAGGAGGTCGGCGCCCGCAACCTGAAGGTCCAGTTCGACTGTTATCACTGCCAGATCGTCGAGGGCGACCTGGCCGTGAAGCTGCGTCGTGACATGGGCGGCATTGGCCATATCCAGATTGCCGGCGTGCCCGATCGGCATGAACCGGACCTCGGGGAGTTGAATTACCCTTACCTGTTCGAGCTGATCGATGAACTGGGGTATGACGGATGGATAGGCTGCGAATACCGACCGCGGGGCGATACCTCGGCCGGCCTGCAATGGCTGCGGGACTGGAAGGCACGCTAAACAACGTTACCCTCCCCTGCGCGCCGCTCGCAGCAGACTGAAAAGGCCCGTTAGTCCGGCGTGAGGTCGGACGGCAACATCAGTTCGACCCCTTGCTTGCGTATGCCGTCCGCCGCGGCGGGGGCCAGCGCGGCGTCACTGATGACGATATCGAACTGCTCCAGCCCGGCGATCTTGTACATGCTGAAGGTGCCGTACTTGGAACTGCTGGCCACCAGCACCACTTGCGACGCCGACTGCATGGCCACCTGCTTGACCTCCACCTTCAGCGCCGAAGGAGTGGTTATCCCGCGTCGCAGGTCCCAGGAGCTGGTGGAGATAAAGGCGATGTCGGTGACCATCTGGCGCAGGGTGGCCACCGCAAGCCCGCCCACACACGAGTGGTTGGAGTGATCCAGCTGCCCGCCCGTGTGAATCACCGTCACTTGCGGGGCGTCCATCAGTGCCTGCACCACGCCAAAGTCGTTGGTCACCACCGTCATGCCGGCGAGTGCCTTGATGTAAGGCACGATCTCCAGCGTGCTGGTGCCTGCGTCCAGGTAGACCGTCATGTCCGCACGCAGCAAGCGCGCGGCAAGCTTGGCCATGGCCTGCTTCTGCGGCAACTCCACCACGGCCTTGAGCTGATGGCTCGGCTCACTGTGAAGCTGGCTGGCAATGCGCACCCCACCGGTGACCGAATACGCCCGGCCTTCCTGCTCCAGCAACGCAATGTCGCGCCGCACGGTCATGTGGGAGCAGTCGAACATCTCCATCAACTGATGAACACTCAGCACTTGATGCTTGCGCAATTGACGCAGTATCAGCTCACGGCGCTGATCAGGAATCATCGGTGCGCCGCTCTCGGCGGTGATGTCCTTCTGGCTTGGCATTCGAGGCTCCAACGGGTACGGCGGACGGGGTTCGGGTGAACCCCATAGTAGCGAATCCACCGAGGCCCGCGCGAGCCTGACAAAAAAATGCAGTCGGCAGACGCGACGCCTTGAGTGGCAGCCTAACCGACCCGCTGGCGAACGAAGCACGTGCGCAGATAACGAATGGGCAAAGCGTGATGGCACGATGACCCGCCCCAAGGGTCTTTGGTTTATGAGAGCCTAAAAAAATGCGTGGAGACACCTGTGAACATCAAAGACCACCCCGAGGACTACCAGGAACTCAAGCGGGCCGTCGGCTTGCTCGAGTCACCCTCCCTGACCGCCAGGCTGTCCGGCATGATCGGCTCACCCATCGAAAGTGCGGTGAAGGCATTGCCCGGGGTGGTTTCAAAAAGGATCAATGGCGCCGTGGCGGCGGCGCTGCACTCCTCCGCCGGCGCGGCGCTGAGGAGCCTGGAGAACAGCCCGAAAAAACCGGCCTCCACCCGGCTGCACAAGGCCTTCGCGGCGACCTCGGGCGCTATCGGCGGAGCCTTCGGTTTTGCGGCGCTGTTTGTCGAACTGCCGATCTCCACCACCATCATGATGCGCGCGGTCGCCGATGTGGCGCGCAGCGAAGGTTTTGACCTGGGGGACTTTTCGACCAAGCAGGCGTGTATTGAGGTGTTTGCCATGGGCGGCAACAGCCAGGTCGACGATGCAACGGAAACGGGTTACTACATGACCCGCAGCTTCACCACCCAGGCCATGCAGCAACTGTCGAAAGAACTGGCGGGAATCGCCGCCAAGCAGGGTTCCAAGGCCATCAGCACCTTATCCCCGGGGCAAGCCGGCAAATGGCTGGCGATCCTGATCGACAAGGTCGCGACCCAGTTTGGCTTTACCATTTCCAGCAAGTTCGCGGCGCAGGCCGTTCCCGTGATGGGCGCCTTTACCGGGGCGACCATCAATACGCTGTTCACCCACTTCTATCAGGACATGGCGCGGGGGCACTTCATCGTCAAACGGCTTGAAGATAAATATGGGTTTGAGGCGGTCAAGGATGAGTACATGGCCATCAAGGCAGCCCCCCGGGTGCACTAGACGCGGGGGGAAATGCCTGGCACCACGATGCCCCGGGAGCAGGTTTTCCGGGAGGGGCCGCCCGGATGCATACGTTTGAGCTATTTGTTGAATAGAAAAAACAACATCATAATGATGGCACTGTCTGATACGTTATTGTACGAACACAGCCACTCCGAGGATTGTCATGGGCGAAGGCGCTCCTATTCCGCCGAATGAAGTTGAACGGCTAAAAGAGGTCGCGAAATTTTGTCCACCCGACAGCGACCACGATGATGTCTTTGAAAAAATCGTCGAGATGGCGTCTGCCTACTTCAACGCCCCCATCGCACTGATTTCAATTGTCGATAAACACCGGCAATGGTTCAAGGCACGCGTGGGGCTTACAGAAACGCAGACGCCGCGAGAAGTCTCTTTTTGCGCCTACTCCACGCTGGACAATTCCCTGTTGGAGGTGCTGGACGCCACGCTGGATGCCCGTTTTAAACACAACGCCCTGGTAACAGGGCCGCCGCATATTCGTTATTACGCGGGCGCGCCGTTGACCACGGAGGATGGTTTTACACTGGGAAGTCTCTGCATCATTGACTCCGTCTCCCGCCCTCCCATGAACGAGCGTGACAGTGCCATGCTCAACGGCTTCGCGGAACTTGTGATGATGCGCATACAGGGCATGCGGTCTCGCAACTTTATAGACCAACCCACGGGGCTGTTTAATCGACTCAGGCTTGAGGAAGATATCCGTCAAGCGGTGAAGCTTAAAACCCGGTGCCAGGTGTATGCCGTTGACATTATCTCGCCAAAGTTCCTCAACGACATCGTAAAGGCCCTGGGGTATAGCTTTGCGGGAGACCTGGTCCTGGCGATCAAATCTCGCCTGCAAACACTCTTACCCCCGCGGTGCCTGCTTTACAAAATAAGCCCGACCCGGTTTGGCTTCCTCCTTGAGGAGGAACACACCACCGAGCACATCTGCGCAAGTATTCTGACGGATTTCAAAAAGCCGGTGGAATGCCACGGCATCCCCATCCTCATGCAAGTGGGAATTGGCGTCCTGCCTATTCAAGGCGCAGGGCAGCAAGACTGGCTGCGCCTGCTGGTCAGCGCGGCAGATGAGGCACGTGACCGCAAGCTGGGATGGTCTCTTTATGAACCTCAGTTTGATGCGGCTCAGCAACGCGCGTTCATGTTGTTGAGTTCGTTGCCGGAAGCGGTCAGCTCCGACCAACAGTTCAGCCTGGTGTATCAGCCCAAAATCAAACTGCCCTCGGGAAAGTGTGACTCGGTAGAGGCATTGCTACGATGGACCCACCCGTTGCTTGGCCCTATCAGCCCTGCTGAATTCATCCCCTTGGCTGAAAAAACCGCCCTGATACCCTCCGTGGGACTATGGGTGCTCAACGCAATCATCCGGCAAACGCTTGTCTGGAAAGCGCAAGGTGTGCGCCTGCGGATCGCGATGAATATCACCGTCAGCGATCTGGAAAGTTCCGAGTTCGTAGACGCGATGATTCATGAAATTCAAACCCACGGCCTGGACCCGGCCAGCTTTGAACTTGAGTTTACCGAAAGCATGCTGATGACCAATCCCGAAGAAGTCATTCGGCAGCTGGAACGGGTTCGTAAGTTTGGCGTAGAGGTTGCCGTTGATGATTTCGGCACGGGCTACAGTAACTGGGCGTATTTGAAGGAACTGCCCGCCACTACCGTCAAGCTTGATCAATCACTGATCAGCGGACTGGGCACCAATCAAAATGACAAGCAACTGGTTAAAACCCTGATAGGCCTGGCGAAGGGGCTCGGCTACCGCGTTGTTGCCGAAGGCGTAGAAAATGAAGAAATCCTCGACCTTTTAATACAGTGGGGGTGTTCCGAAGCGCAGGGCTACCTGATAGCAAAGCCTATGAGCGCAGCGGATCTGGAAACCTGGATAGGAGTGTGCTCTGGCGCCCCTTCATTAGACGGTACACAAAACCCTACTTAAACGTACTGGATCGCCCTGGATTTCAGTAGTTTTGCGCAGAAACGAAAAAAGACGCCGAAGCGTCTATTCCTTAAATTACAGGCAAAAAAAAGCCACTCTATTGAGTGGCTTTTTCTTTGTGTTTGGAGCGGGAAACGAGACTCGCATCTGGCGTCCGACCCATTGAAATCTAAGGGGTTTATTTTCTTGCCGAAGCAGGAAAAGACTCAATTCTGGACTTGTTTTTGGGGTGTTTCAAGAGCGAAAAAAGGGGCAATTCTAAGCAAGGCTATTGGATTCTACCCATAGCCAATGGACGAACGACCATCAAGCTGGCAGTGTCATTTTCACAGGATCAACAGGGTATGACCCCCCCGAAAAGACGTCCCAACCTCCCCCGCTCACCAGTCAACTCACAACCGACGAATATCGGCTACCGCAGGCAACTCTTCGGGCTGGTAGACCATGAGCAGATGTTCTGGAGCCCTTTCCCGCTCAGGATCGATGGCCGCTCGGAAGGATTGGATTAAATACTTGGCGATAGGGGCGCGCACGTTAAAAACCGTTGCTGCAGTCCCCCCCATGTATTCCTCACGGACCATACGGGCCTGCTCGGCCGACAGATCCCTGTGTGGCACCAGGCGCACTGCAACTATCCTGTGCCAATCTACGTCTCGATCCAGCCCTGGGAGGACGGCGTCTTCAGATGCACTTACCGCCGAAATTCGGCCAAGATTTAGATCGCAGAATGCCTCGGCTTTCGAACAGTACGCACGGATGTGCCACCGCGGTCCCGTTTGAATAAGCGAGTGCGGGCGAATTACTCGTTCATGTGCTTCAGGATTACTCATGGAGCGATAGAGCACTCTGATGCAGCGTCCTAGCCGCATTGCACGGTGAATCTGAGCGAACAGCGGGTGCCGGATCGATGTGGCATCGACCTGAATGCTCTCAACCGCCACACCTGCGGATACTGCATCTAGGCTTCCAATCGCTCCGATGAGTCTCTGGTACTCATCGAAAGTGCCACGGGTGAGTGTAGGACGTAGGCTCCAAGAACCCACATAGCTCTTGCTACCACTATCGGGCTCGCAAGCATCCGGATACTCTGCCCGAAACCCCGCAATGTCCCGGCTGGCCAACGTCTCGTGGATGTTGAACAGGTCAAGCAGTCGGGAGCGCGAAACGCGCCCTTCCCAGAGGAGCAGAATCTCGATAGCTTCAAAGCGCTCCTTTGGAGCAGAGTTGCGACGAGTCATATCCGGAAACCAATGAGAACATTTAGAGCCATAGCATAGATGTAGCAATAGACCTATGCTGCGGTTATCCGAGTAAATCAAACCGGGGCATTGGAAATGGAAGCCAGCACGCCACCGCTTTTTGAGCGCCTACCCAAGGACCTATTCCGGCCCTTAGCAGCGACCAACAATCTACGTTATTGGGATCTTCTATGCCGACTAATGATAGAAATGTGGGGGGATGGCGGACGCTCTCCCGGTGAAGAAGCTCCCAAAACAACAGTAATTCGCGCCATTGAGTCCTTCCTGGTGGCGGACGATCCATGGGAGGACGTGGAAAGTCCTATCACTATCCGCGCCCACGGCATCTTCAACTTTTTCTGCGAGAGCGGATGGCTCAGCCAACGTCGCCGTGGTGTCATCGATCACGTCACGGTGCGGCCAGTCATCGCCCAATTTTTCACAGTTCTGACCGAATTTGCTCACCACAAGCCCGAGTTCCTTGGTGGCAAGGTTCGATCAATCTTCCTCAACTTACGCGAGGTCTCTGCCGGGAAGGCTCCCGAACTCTATCCCGAGGCTGCCCGGCAGGCCAAGCAGTGCATGGCGCACATCATCAACACCAGCTGCCGCGTTCAGGAGTTGATGGACGTACTCGTGACCAAGACCACGGCTAGTGAGTTCGTTCGAGGCTTCTTTGAGGAATACATCGAGAAAGTTTTCATTGCGGATTACAGCGACTTCCGCACCAATAACCATCCACTGCAGTACCGATCGGACATCGTCAGCCTGACACTCCAGTTCCAGCACGATGCCAATCTGCGCCAATCCTTGATCACGTGGTATGCCGAGAAGCAGGCAGATGGTGACCTCCTGCAAGCAGAGGCCTTGTACGAGCGGGACACCCGTTTGCTTCTGCGATTACGCGGTGTCGAGGAGCACCTGCGTCGGCTGGATGAAGAGATTCGCGTGGCGCATCAGCGCGCCATGGCATTCTTCGAGTACAAGCTACGATCACCGGGCAACTTCGACAAGCTGATCGACCAGGCCATCAGTGCCGCGAAGGTATTGGAGGAAGGCCATATTGCATTACCTGGCATCGCAGGGATCTATCACGCGTCCGAGTTTGGTTTAGCCAAGCCCCGCACACCGCTGCGAGAGCACGTATCGACCACGGTCGCAGAGATCGTCCCGACCATCGAGGAGCTCGCCAAGGAAGCACTCCGGCAGCGGATGAACGCTGATCGCAACGTCACGCCCTTGAAACTGGCCCAATACGTGGCGCGGCATTTAGGCGACCAAAACGCAATCCGCTCGGATGAGTTGAATATCGATTCGATCCTTGATCTCTGCTGCTATCAGCGACTGCTGCTGATTGCCTCACGCGACGGTTGTCCTCAGGGCAAACGCAAGTCGGATCCCCACCTGCAGATGGTTCCGGGTATGTACGTCACATTCGTGCCCGAAACCAATACGAGGAATGAATACATGGAGCATCAACAGTTCGTGATTCGAGTGGGGAGGAAGTGATGGTCAGCTGGGAGCGATTGTCAGAACAGACGCAAGGTGAGTACGTGGTCGCCGACTTCGAGAAAGCGGCCTATCGGCTAATCGTGGAGCAAGTGCTATATGCCAGCGACCGTTTTAGCCGTGTGTCGTATCACTTGATAGTCAAGCATTTCACGGCATACCGAGACGTCTTGTCCAAGTTGGGCATGAGTCTGATACACAATCATCACCATTCCTATGTAGCCGCTATTCCAACCCACCAGGTTGCCGAGAAAATGCGCCTTAGCGAAACCCGTCTGGCGCTGGTGCTACGCCGCCTCTACGACGACCGGATGCAGTCGGCGGAGATCACTGACGGCGAGGCCTATATCTACCTCGAAGAACTGGAACGCGCCTACAAGGAGTGGCTCGGTCGGGAGCTTCCCGAGCGGGGTGATCTGCGCGAACTGGCCGTTGCCCTAAGACGCTATGGACTGGTGCGAGTGCTGGACTCCGAAGACGGACAGCCCTTCAAGATTGCGATTCGTCCTGGAATCGCTGACGTGTTGGGGGAAAGCGCATTGCATCAGTTGGCCGCGCATGCGCCAGAACTGGATGAGGAGAACGACATTGAAGTTGCTTGAGAACATCGCCCTGGTCCAGTTTTTCCTTTACGAGGCAAAGGACCTGGAGACCGGCATCAACACCGCCTTTCTGGGCCCCAACGGTACCGGCAAGTCCGCCTTGCTGGATGCGATCCAAGTGGTCATGCTTGCGGCCGACGGTAACCGCACGCACTTCAATGCGGCCAGCGAAGGCAAGAAGCGCTCCCGTACGCTGCGGGACTACTGTCTCGGGTCTTACATTCCAGGCGGTAGCTCCTACGCCCGAACGTCCGCAAACACGTACGTGGACCTAGTGTTTCGCGATGCCAAGACCGGAGTTCCCTTCACTGCTGGGGTTTCCCTCAGTGCTCACATTGACGATCCGAAGGCGGAGGTTAACGGCCTCTACATCTTGCCTGGCGTCGCAATGACTGCGAAGCACCACCTGCAAACTGAAGGTCAGCGTGAGACGGTAATGCCGTGGCGTGCTTTTCAACACATGGCGACCGATCTTTGTCGGCTCGAGGCGAAGACCGTGCCGGTGTTCACCCAGAACCGCGACGATTTCGTCCGACGTCTTCTAATCGATCACTTGGCGGGGCCCGGCGACAAGCCGAATTCGCAGTCTCTTCGTGCCGCCTTTGCGCGCTCGCTCAAGCTCAATGAGGACATCACTGATTTGAGCGAGACGCTGCGGCAACACCTGATTGAGCCCATGCCTACGGGGGTAAAAGAGTTTCGGGCTCGCCTGGACGAGGTCCGCGACCTGCGCGACCTCATCACACGACTTAAGGAACGCATCGATCGTGCGACCGTGGTTGCCGAAAAATACGGGGTAGTCAAACGCGAGCGAACCTCCGACGCAAATCTGGCAGTACTCAAGCACACTTACTCCACCGAGCGGCTGGGCGAAACGTTGGACTCTGCCGAGGTAGAAATAGAGAAACTGGCTGAAGATATTGAGCGGGCGAAGCTGGAGTTGGGTCGGTCCGAGGCCGAATTAACACTGGCCAGCGAGACACGAGATCGGGTGATTGCCGAACTCAACCGCGATCCCGATTTTCGCAAACAAGCTGGCCATGCCGAGAATCTGAAGCAACTGGAATCAACGCTTGAACAGAGGCAAGCTCAACTTCGATTGCAGTTCCTCGCTATGTTGGCCGCGCTGAGTGCAGCCACCGACTTGCCAGGCATGGAAGCCCACCGTGGCGCATTCGAAGAGGCGGCTGCGCAGGTGCAAGACCTGGAGCATATACGCGATGACGGCAGGGTCCCTCCAGCAGTTGCGATTCAGGCTACCCTTCGCTCCATGGCTCAGGCCTACGATGTGGTACGCCGCGCGGTAGCGGAGGCCGAAGCAGAGCATAAGCTTGCGACTGAAAAACGCCGCGAGGCGATGATCGCCCGTGAACGTGCCAGTCGCGGACTTACGTCTCTACATCAGTCCACGATGCAATTGATGGGTGTGCTCTCCGATGCGGGTATCAACGTTACTCCCGTTTGCGATTTGGTAACTGTTTCGGACCCCTGCTGGCAGCCCGCCATCGAGTCCTGGCTGGGCCGGCACATTGAGGCCTTGCTAGTTCCTGCTGAGAAAGAGCTTGATGCGATTGCCATCTATCGCAGCAAGGCAGCCACCGGCATTTACGGCGTAAAGTTGGCCCTACCGTCTCGTACCCGTGAATGGCGTGCTATGGGCAATGAGCAATATGCGGCAGAGCTAATCCAGGGCAAGAGCACAGAGGCAGTACAATACCTTCAGGGCGAGCTTGGCCGTACGGTGCTGGCCGAATCGAATGAGCAGCTTCGTGCTGGCGCCAAGGCGATTTCCAAGGAAGGCATGGCCAGTTCGGGCGGCGGCATAGAACGTCGGCGCCTCCCGGGTGCAGGCGAGCTACGGCTCGGCCGCACTGATAGCGGCGCGATGCGCCAACGGGCCGAACAGGATCTCCTGGCGGTAGAAGAGCTACTAAGAATAACGACTGCTGCCGTAGACCGGCTGTTGGCTGGTCAGCAAAAGCTGGCGCCCTTCGCGGACACAGCGGTGCTGCAGGGAACCCTCGAGAGCCAGTTTTTGGTCGTAGCCCAAACGGCTGGCGCGGCCGCGAATCTGAGGTCTGCGCTCGAAAGCACACAGACTGATTCCCTGGCCGGATTGCAGGCGAGGAAAGCAGCGGCTGACAGCAACGCGGCTAGCGCCCGAGAAAAGGAATTGCAGTGGACTAGGGAGGTTACCCGTCTCGGAGAGAAGCTGACGCATACAAACACCCACGTGGCGGGTCTGCAACAGCAACTGGAAGTCGAATCGCTACGGGAGCAAGAATGTCGTCAGAACACGCTCTACAACGCGAACGAAGTGGAGCGCCACCGTGCCAGACTGGACGAACGCCACAGGGAGAATTGGACCCAGAAGCTATCCAGTCTGGACCGTGCACTCCAGCAGGCGCGCTCGGCAGCCGATAACGCGGACCGTGATGCATGGTATCTGTTTGCTAACTACACTCGGGATTACAACCTTCAAAACATCGACGTCAGCAGTGGCGACTGGTTGCGCGCATTCGAATTCATCTTGGCCGAACGGCAGCGACTGCAGGACTTGGAATTGGCCGAGCAAGAGGAAAAAGCCGAAGAGGCTTACCAGGCGGCAGTGAAGGTGTTCCGCACGGACGTAGCACAAACACTGCTCACAGGATTCGACCGCATTCAAGAACAGATTGACGGTCTCACATCGGTACTGAAGTCGGCACCAGCTTTCTCGAACAATGAACGATATGAGTTCAAACACAAGGTGGTTGACGAACACCGCAGTCTTTACGACTTTCTTCGCAGAGTGCGAACACAGGGTAGCTCAGAAGACGACCTCTTTGGAGGGTCTGGAGATATCCCGGATGAGTTCCGCATGCTGGTAGAAGGAGACAACAGCTCACCCCTGCTGCACGAAACCAGCCCACTCAATGACCACCGCCGATTCTTCAGCTACGACATTGAGGTCTTCCAAGATGGCACCTCGGTCGGATGGCTAAGTAAGCGCTTCGGGCCGGCATCTGGCGGTGAGCATCGGACTCCGGTCTACCTTATTTTCGGGGCTGCGCTCGCGGCCGCCTACGGCAAGTCCAAGGGAAGTACGGCGGGCGGCGGGATCATGTTGTTGGATGAGGCATTCGAGAAGATGGATCCGCAAAACGTCCGAGCCACGGTCCAATATCTCAATGCGCTGGGCCTGCAACTAATCATGGCAGGCCCCGAATCCGACCAGGCCAAGTTATCGTCGTTCCTGAGCATCTATTACGACATGTCCCGCTTCGGATCGCGGAACGTGCAGTTCAAGAAGAATGTAGTGCTCGACGGCGCCCGTGACCTGTTACAGAGCGACAATTTCTTCGTCAATCCCAACCTGCTGCAGCAGGAAATTGATCGTCTTACCGAGGCCGACAATGTCACTGGCTGACTCTGCACTTGATCGACTCCTCTTGCGGGGCGAGCGTTCCCGGCTGAGCGGAAATACCCGAGTCCTTCGCGAGTCATTCAAGTCATCTCTCTCGCCTTACTGGCAACAGAGCCTGGACGAGCGTGACCGGATGCACGTTTACATGCAAGCAGCCTCATCAGCGGGCGCGATCAGGCTCGAATGGGCCCGACAGGGTGGAGATGACCGCCCCCTTGATGCAGTCGTGCTCAAGGACCTCGACAGGCTGGCGGCGTACCTGGGCCGCTCCACCGTAAATGCATCCGTTGCTCAAGCGGGGAACGTCCTTGCACCATGGAGCATGAACGGTCGGGTGGAAGAGTTACTCGATTGTTGGAGGCGCCTTAAACAGGTGCGATCACTCGGGCCAAACTCCGCTGCGGACTTTGCTGACGCCTTGCGCGTTCTCGACAGCATGGCCGTCGCGAGTGAGGACCGCGTCGTACGTCAGCTCAGCGTTCAGTTGTTCCGTGACTCCAAGCGTATTGAAGCACTGTGCAAGCATCTGGATCTGCTCACATCCGAAGCGCTGAATGCGCCAGCAAGGCACTGGAGTGAAGTCTTCGGCGCTATCGGACTTTCCAAAGAGCCGCAGCCGTTTCTGGTCTCAGGCATCGGAGCGCTCAGACTCTCCGATGGTATTGATTGCCCGATCGTCCGTCCGTTCGTGGGAGTGGCAAACACAGCGGTACATGGTTATTCAGGTACTCCATCGTGGCTGCTGTCGATCGAAAACCTAACCACCTTCCACCAGGCCGCCCGCGCACTTGGCGATACACGGCAAGGAATTGTCATCTACACAGCAGGCATGCCTTCGCCCAGTTGGGGCAGGGCCTACTCCCATATACTTTCGTCGCTCCCCACTGATGTTAGCGTTTACCACTGGGGCGATCACGACGAGGGCGGCTTCCGGATTGCGGCACGGGTGGCGCAGTTTGCAGCAGAGGTCGAGCGCGACCTCAAACCGTGGTCCATGGACGCATCACAATGGGGAAAAAGCGGCGAACCAGCCAAGTCTGACCAGCATCGCTCTATGGTCAAGAGTGCAGAGCGAGCAGGATGGTTCGAGCTAGCCTCGCGGATAAGCCCAGTGCTGTTTGAGCAGGAAGGCCAAACACTTCTTTTACCCCTTTGAGAATTTGCGAGTCATCCCCAGGTGCTGGGTTAATGCACGAAGCGGAAAACAGCCTGGTGTGTAGTGGTCAACTAGCCCCTGAATTCGCATCAGTATTTTCATTAAAGAGAACTAGGAGATAGACGGCCAACAGTAGAAACATCGCAAGCATAGCCAAAACAACCATGAGCTCACGGCTATGTTTCGCCACCCAAGCGTCGAACCCTACGAACCCCTCATACACCTGAACATGCGCCACACCATCGCTGTACCCGATGTGCACCTCCTCCTTCTTGAGCGCTCTGAGGTCACCCTCAAAATAGACCCAGAGCTTATAGACGCCATTCTGCACAATCGACGGAATCACCACGCTGCTGGTCGGCTCGGCCATAACCGTATCACTACGCGAATCATCTCTGATCTGGACCAGCCCCTTGGCAGGCAGCTTGATGTGTACATCCTTTACAACCTTATCACCGGTGTTCTGCAGATGAATGTAGAGTCCCACCGGATAATTGTCGGGGCCTTTCTCGAAAGGGCCATCGAACATGTAGAGATAAGGCGCTTGGCTCAGAGTCACCACCTTGTCGATCTGTTCATGGCTAAGGGTGTCATTGGCGATACTCTTGATACCGTCATAGAGATAGCCGTACTTGAGTTTGTCCTTCGCTTTGTCTACACGCTCAGAAAATTGGCTGGGATAGGTCTGGTAATCGTAGGCAAGGTAGGCTTCAAGTTTAGTATCGTCCTTGAATGCCACGTAGATTGCCGTAATTGATGCCAGACATCCGATCAAGGTCACCAGAGATTTTCCGACTTTTTCCCAACTCAACGTCTCGCTTCCTTTATTCGTGATCATAGTAATTTCAGTTCGCTGGCTGAGCGAGCCAAGATCCTCGTCTGAGGGCAAGCGCACTGACTGCGCTTGTCGGATGCCTTTAGCGCACCAGCATTTTAGATAGCGACAAAGTTAAGAATGCCCCCGAGAAACTCACCAAATCCGTACCACCTCGCCGAAGCATCAGCTCGCGGTTAGCCCCCACTCGCCCTGAACTCGTTAGAGAAATAGATAACTACCTAAGGCATTCTGTACTTCGCCTAACTACACGCCAAAATTGCTACAGCATGGTGGGGGCCGTGCAATCAATCCCGTGCCTCCTTTTCTGGGCGGATCACTGACGACTGAGGCTTGGATCGTTATGGTCCAAGGATCGGGGGAAGTGCGCTCAGAGTGAACGTCCGGACGAGCTTGTTTTTTAGGCATCACGGATGGTGAAGGCACCGGAGGGGGCAACGCTTGATCCACATGCAAAAATGCAAAGAGAATCACCCCTAGAGCCACAACGGAGAGGACGCCCAAGCCATACCTTGCCACGTTGAAGAACACGCGCTCAACTTGACCAATGGGCTCTTTCACCATCTTGTTGAATTCGTCAGTTGATAGGTAACGATACAGCTTCGGTTGCCACTCCTCGCGCAAATTTTTCTGGATGCTAATAAACTTCCAACCTGAAAAAACGCTAATTACCGTATACGCAACGGCGACCACCATGACGATGCTGATCAGGTACGCGTTAACCTGCACACTGATTCGTGCGGCAATCAAACCCAGGCCGACGGTCAGCGCGGTCGCAATCGCGGTCACGCTTTGGCGCGTTGCATCTGTGGCTTTAGAGGTTTCTTCAGTCACGGCCTTGCGTAGGTCACCCAACGACTTCAGTGTGTCTTTCGTAACTTCCGAGACGGACATCTGATAGGCAATCTTGGCGCATTCCAACGCGGAGGCAAGGTGTTCTTTGAAGTAAGCTGTGACCGTACCGTCAGCTCGGCCGGAGCGTGCTATCTCAGCGGAAAGCAGGATGTGTTTAACCTCAGCTTCCCTGGAATTTTCGTACACCCAAGCGACTGCGTCCTGAAGGCCATGAAACTCATCCATCGGAATGCGAGAGAGATTCAGCCGCAGGTTCTCATCGAACTTAAGATTGAGTTTTGGCGGCCCCTTGAAGGTTAGCGTCGACCCAGTCTCATCGATCTCATTTGCGACACAGCGGCACAACGCGTCGTAGGCGTGCGTAGCCCAAATGATATTGAGTGCATCAGCAGAATCGAGTGTTTGACCATCAGCCAGCAGCCAATGTCGAATGTCATCAGGCACCGACCTAACGGAAGCTGACTCTTTAACAAGCAACCTCGGTGCCTTCGTGGGGGGCGTCTCAGTGCATTCCAACGCTTCATCCCAGTTGCTGTATGCACGAAGGCGACTACAGAACGGTTTCGTGAGGCCAAGCACTCTCCACTGAGTCGCAGAGTGCCCTTTTTTCAGATGATTGCTGAAGCCTATTTCGGTGACCAGAAAGAGGACTGCCCCCTCCTTCCCCATCTGCTGCTCTGGCTTTTCGAGTTCGATGCGAAATGGGCCAAAATCATCCGACACTTCGTCGCGGTGATACTCGTTACCGTGCATGTCATAGATGCTGAAATACCAACCGGCTACTGACGCAGCATCGATGACCGTAAGCGTCGCCGATTCCTGCAGGCTCGACGCTGAGAGAGACGATTCACCCTCGCTGATAAGAGCCTGCTTTGTCCGAGCAAGATCGTTAAGAAGTGACGCTAGCTTTAGGTGCGACAACGCTGTCCTCCGTGACCCGATTGGTCTCCACGATGATCTGCTTCCGTTCGTCTTCTAAATCCACCACGCGCACGTTCGGGTTATCAGTCTTGTCCGGGAAGGTAATGGTCACACCTTCAACAGTGATGATTTTGCGCATATAGGGCTGACGAAGGATTTTGCGGTCAGGCTTGAACGTAAGCTCATGCAACTTGCTGGATTTCACACGCTTACGGGTCTCGCGTTCCAGGCGATTCGCGACCTTCACATCGTCAGGGGTGCCAGCAGCAACGAGTACAGCCTCTACGATTGCATTCTCATCAATTTTCAGACGCCTGCCCAAAATCCCTTGGGCATGCTTGATTGCCTTGGGCACGTCTTCACCGGGCAAATCCTTTTTGCATGCCTGCAGGATGCTGCGGAGCAATTTACGGGATATCTCACTCAGCTCGCTGTTAGAGATAGCCCTCGTCACCGACAGGAAGTCTGCAAAGTAATCCGCGATGTCGGGACCCTGCTTGGTTCTATCTGTAGCTGATACGTCTTGACTGGCCACCCCGTTGATCACACGCACCAGAGCAGTCTTCTGGATTGCCTTCTTGTCATCGACAAGTGCGGTCAGAATGCGCCTGAGAGATTTCTGGGGGTTGGCATCATCCTGCTCTAGAGCGAATTTGTAGTCGTACTTGATCAAGCTGAATATCACGACGCTAGGATCATCAACCGCCAGCTCGAACATGCACAATACCCCATCGGCACTACCACTGACGTGAGCGGTATTGAAGCTTCGGGCAAGGCCTTGGGCACCGGCTTCGAAACCGATATCGCCGTTCGCGATGGCCTCAAGTTCCCGCCGCGAGGCGGAGAGATTCTTGAACATGAACACGGGCGAGGCAGCTGTCTCTAGTATCTTCCCTGTGAAAAAACTTTCTTCCTCAAGGTCGCGCTCGGGCATAGCCTCGAAATTCTTACCGCCAACGACATGCAAAATCATCTTTTTTATCGTCAGGGAGGCTTCTTCTTCTTCCGTAAAAAAGCTCATTGATTCTCCATAATTTGCTCACGCCATCCTGTTCAAAAGGCACGGCGAGCCGCTACCGAGCAAACCGAATGGCCTGATCTCGTATCACGGCTGGGTTGTGTGTGTGATCCCTACGTAGCTCGCGTTACGTATTGATAAAATCGCCATAGTGCTACGTTGCGCCAGAGGATAGGTTGCCGCCAGAGCTAGTGGCAAGCAGCCATTACGAAATGTAAGCTACCGAAAACAGAAGAGCACCTATTTTTGATGGAAGTATTAAGGGACGTTCGCGATTTCATTGCGCTACGCAATAATCTGGTGCGTTCAATTATTCGCTACGAAATTTCCGATACTGGAACTTTACAGCTGGCAGCCATAAGACACGTCAGACAGGGGCTGGAAAAAAATCCGAAAAAAGAAGTTTTAGGCCAGATCCTAACGGCGATATTGATAGCGGCACAGGGTCAACCTCGAACAAATCTGCCGATGCTTCTTGACAAACCTCAAATAGGGTTACATTCCTCAGGCCGATGCCATCCAGGACGAGTGGTCGATGTAGGCTCCATACTGACGGCATGAATGGTCGTGTCGAAGTGCTTCTAGTTATCCTCCTTATCGCTCGCCCCGCTGCAGGACGGGGCTTTCACGATTCGCGGAAAAAAACGGAGCTAAAGTTTCAGTGGCAGAGCAATGTAATGAACACGGCTAGCGCTCTGGATTGGTTCCACGCTGGTCATTTTTCAGATCAACAGCTCTCCTCAGCCCATGGCTCTAGCAAGGTAATTATCGGATACTGCCATTGCGTCAGCGCCCATTTTTCAAGGTTGAAATGACTCATGGCAAGGAAGAAGGCAAAAAACTCCAGTGGCATCGGCATCCTGATTATTTTTGCGCTGGCCTTCAGTGCGGTCGCTGCGATCCCGAAGAATGCTTGGATCTCCACTGGTGTCATAGCCGGCATCGGCGTGATCATATGGCTGCCGGCTCAACGCGCAAAGCGACAGCTCAATCAAATCCCGACATCGCCTCAAGAGTTAACTCTCCCGCAGAACTCACAAGGCATAGGCCTTACGTCCTCTATGCATGAAGTTTCGACGAGCAATATGGACGTTGAAGAAAGTCCCGAGTTTTATACCGTCCAACTCGGCTCGCGCCCCTCCACCTCCTTTAAAATTCCAGATGCAAGCTCACAGAGGTCTGATGCCCGCTGGGTGCCGTCAGGCGAGTCTGTCACTGTTTCTGGCCTTTCGCTTCCCGGCGGTATGTTCTATGCCGGGAGTACGCTGGGTGGCCGAGAACAAGGAAAACAAAAAGGATGAGTAAATCCAATCCATCGTCATCGCTCACCACTGAGTACGCCAGCGATTGCGTATGCCGTGTTCTCGCACTGGATGGTGGTGGTGCAAAGGGCTTTTACACGCTGGGCGTTCTCAAGGAAATTGAGGCCATGCTCGGATGTCCGCTATACAAGAGGTTCGATCTTGTATTTGGTACAAGCACAGGGGCGATCATCGCCGCGCTGATTGCTTTGGGATATGAAGTAGATCAGATACACGCCCTCTACACTGCGCACGTACCGCGAGTAATGTCCAGCCGGTCAGCTGCGGCAAGGACAGCAGCACTTCAAGACTTGGCGAAGGAAGTCTTCCAAGACAAGACTTTTGAAGATGTGATGACTGGTGTTGGCATCGTCGCCACCCGCTGGATGACCGAACGGCCCATGATCTTCAAGGGTAGCGTTGCGCAGGCCCATGGGCGCAAGGGAACATTCAGTCCCGGGTTCGGGGTTAGCATCGCTGACGCAGTGCAGGCGTCTTGCTCGGCCTATCCGTTCTTCGAGAGAAAGGTGGTCGTCACTGCTGCCGGTGACAAGATCGAGTTGATTGATGGCGGCTACTGTGCAAACAATCCCACCCTTTTTGCAGTCGCGGATGCGACCGTTGCCCTGAAAAAAGACCGTAAGGATATCCGGGTCGTAAATGTCGGTGTGGGCATCTACCCGGAACCAAAACCGGGGCTGCTGATGCGGATCGCCAAGAAGTGGCTCGCCGTCCAGTTGCTTCAAAAGACTCTTGAGATCAACACGCAGTCGCTGGATCAGCTACGCGAAATATTGTTCAAGGACATCCCGACGATTCGTATCAGCGACACGTTCGAACGGCCTGAAATGGCGACAGATTTGCTAGAGCACAACCTCGATAAGCTGAACATTCTTCGACAGCGCGGGAGCGAATCGTTTGCATCTCGTGAGATGCAGCTAAGAGAGTTTCTGACATAAGGGGCGTGCAACATGGGAATACCTGAATCGCAGCTCGAAACATGGTCCCACCAAGGGTCTATCACGCAGTCCGCCTCAACTTACAGCACTATAAAAAACGCACTGGAGAGCACAGGCTCTGCGTACCACGACAAGAGCTACAAGGTATTCCTTCAAGGGTCCTATGGAAACGACACCAACATCTATGCAGAAAGCGATGTGGATGTGGTTATACGGCTCGATGATGTCTACTACAGCGATCTTTCGCAGCTGTCGCCACAAGAGAAAGAGGCGTATGACCGTGCATTCGTGCCAGCTAGTTACTCGTACGATCAGTACAAACATGATGTTTTGAAGGTCCTTACCGACCGTTTTGGCTCTGATGCCAAGGCTGGAGAAAAGGCCATCGCCATTGCTGCAAATGGAAGCAGACGCAAAGCGGACGTTATCGCAGCCATGCAATTTCGTCGATATTGGAAATTCAATGGCAGTTACGATTCGCGCTACGACGAGGGAATCTGCTTCTTTAATGGGTCTGGCGAACGCATTGCCAACTATCCGAAGCAGCATTCGGAGAATCTCACCAAGAAACACCAAGCAAGCAACAATTGGCTAAAACCGATGGTTCGCGTGCTGAAGAACCTTCGAAGCAAGCTCGTTACTGACGGTATGCTGAAGCCCGGACTCGCTCCGTCATACTACCTGGAAGGGCTGCTCTACAACGTCCCAAACGAAAAATTTGGAGTTAGCCATGGCGACTCTTTCGTCAATGCAATGAATTGGATTCAAACGGAAGCAGATAAGGAGAAGCTGCTCTGCGCCAATGAACAGTATTACTTGCTTTGGGAAGGCACGCATACCTCGTGGGAGAGAGCTAACGCCGAAGAATTTATCGAGGCCGCCATCAAGGCATGGAATGATTGGTGAAGTGAGGCGAAGACATCTGTCTTAGAACACGGCATTCAACAGGCAGGAGGAGTTAATGTGGCAGGCAGCGTCATTTACCTTTTCATGTGGGCCTATCAAACGAGCTATAGGATCCACATCCAGATTTTGGCGCGAAATGTACTCAAAAAATTAGGCGCGCCGTCTGATGCAGAAGTTCTGCTTGTGGGCGCACGTCGCCCGGATAGCAAAAATACCAATCCCGTTTGCGTAGAGCCAGAAGATGGTAGGTGGCAGCTATCCTTATTCGAAGGACTGCTCGATTCGGTTGAACTGACTTACCAGAGCCATCGATTGCAAAACATGTTTTTTGGCGATGAGCCAAGCATGCGAGACAAGCCGGAATGGATGCGTCGCGACTCGGTACGGACATCGGTTGGCAAGGCACTCGAAGACTTTGATGCAGAGCACAATGTGACATCCTTCTGCGGAGAGGTTAGACGCATTGAAGATTATTACGTCACTCCAGTCATACAGATTCCAAACGCAACTTTCGCGCAATTCCCTCCATTGCGTTCCAAGCCTACTGACAAGGGGCAACAAGGAGGCGGATTTCGCAGCCTGATACATGCAGCGATGCATGCGGCTCTTCATGAAGCTACCGAAGAGTTGCATAACCCAGATCCTGGGCGCTTTACCCATCGCAGTATGAGAGATGCGGAGGAGATCATACGGATCGCAGCGAAAGACTTTCTGCATACGCCAGGGCTAGCGATCGAACGACGGTACATTCATACCGATCTTTTTGATGCCTTGAACCTCGTCTCCTCTCTCATGTACGAAGGGGCGAAAGGCATTGGTCAGCTCATTCTCGTCAATCCAGAGAATGATGCGGTCGAATTCCTAGTGAAGTTTGTTGAGCCCGTCTCTTTTCGTGAGCCACGCTGGGTTCGAAAAGTCTTGCAGATGGCGACCACTGGCGTAGGGATCATCGCAGATAGTCAGAACATATACGGACTCGGGCAGTTGAAAGAGTCACACATATCGAGCGAGCAGGATGCGTTCACAGTTGCCTTCCTGGATCATTATCACTGGGAGTTGCGTTGTGGCAGCCAGGCATTGCTTCGTAGTCACTATGCAATACCCAAACTTCCGCAGGAACCCTTTGACAAAACAGCTTTCCTTGCAAACTATGCAAGGCTGTTCCCGCATTCAACGCAAGACGCCGGATTGAACTTGTGGAATCTGCTACTAGCCCAGGCCCATCAAGAACATGGCAGCATGATTGTCGTCGCGGAAGATGCGGCAAGCGAGGCGCGCAGGCTAAGCAAGCAAGGCACCAACATCGAACCAACCCGACTTACTGAACCGTTGCTCCGGAGTGTCAGCGGTATCGACGGGACAATATTGCTCGATCCAGCTGGATTCTGTCACGCTATCGGGATCATTCTAGACGGCGAGGCGACAGATCAATGCACGCCATCCAGGGGATCTAGATACAACTCTGGCGTGCGCTACGTACAGGAAAATGGTCCTAGGAGGCTTGCGATCGTCGTGTCGGATGATCGAACTGTCGATATCATTCCTCGAATCAGAGGCTTGGTAAGCCGCTCAAAAATCGTGCAACATGTCGCAACTTTTGAGGAGGCAACGCTCGATAATTATCATGATTCTCGAAATTGGCTAGACAGGCATCGCTTCTATATCAACGCTGAGCAATGTGACCGGATTAATGAGGCGATCGATAGACTAGATTCTCTTCCAAAAGAAGTAGGCCTTATCTATCTCGGAACGGATAAATTTGAGACCCACCCAGAGATGGACGAAAGCTATCTCACCAACTAACTACTGCATCGCAATCGCTTCGTCAGCGTCCGGCCGCAATGGACCAGGTGCAGCGGGCGACAATCAGACCACCTGAGCTTGCTGCGCGACCAGATCAGGTCGCGCATTCCCTTTTTGGCTTCAATCAGGCACGCATAGACCGTCGCCGGAAATGACGGGACATCGAGGGTCACGGATATGTAATCCAATTCGGTTGATGATGGCGTTCATCGTGATAACTCCTAGTGATTGGGATGTAGCAGCAAGAGAAATGGCGGAGGGTTGCTGCCAGCCCCTGCCAAGGTGCAGGTTCAGGCTTTCAACTGGCGCAGGCCATCCGCCAGCAGCCACAAAGCGCGATTCAGGCGGATGCCGTTGTCGATGCCTTGTACTGGGCGCGTGGTCTGGCGGCGACCGTTGGCACCGCGGGCGGACAGGCCACCTTTGATGAGGTTCTCTTGCGTGCGGTTGAACACACTCCACAAGTCGTGGCGGCTGTCGTCGTGGCGGCGCGGCATCAGGATTTGCGATTCCGTGATAGGCGCAGGCTTGTTCTCGTCGTACTTCAACGCCAGCGCAGCGCGGGCGAACACTTCCGATTCCCCGGCGCCCAGCATGACTGCCTGCATGGCGTCTCGGGATTCCTGCGCTCGGTCGAAGCCGTGCAAGACTTCGTAGGCGCCTTCGATGACGTGGCCTCCTACGTCACCCTTGTGAGGCACGCGCACGTCCGCCAGGGTGTCGCCGCAAATCAGTCCATTACTGCACACGACCCGAAACATGCCGGCGAGCATCTGATAGCTGCTGGTACCGTCGTACGAGTTAAGCAGGATGATTTCGTTGGCCTCACGGGCATTGATCTGACTGGCATGCCGCAGCCGGATCATGTGTTTGGTGTACTCACGGCGGTCGTCCTGCCGCACACGGGTCTGGCACACCATGAAGGGCTGGAAGCCTTCACCGCGCAATTCCTGCAGAACAGTGGCGGTCGGAATGTAGCTGTACCGCTGCGAGCGGCCTTCGTGCGGGGCGTCCGCGAAAATGGAAGGGGCGACGGCACGGATTTGTTCATCCGACAAGGGATGTTCCGAGCGCAACACCGGAGAACGGGAAGCAAAGCGAGATGCGAGTTGCATGGCATTTCTCCTGACAAGGTTGGCTGTTGAAGAAACCGCACACCGAATTCCTAGATTCGGAGCCCAGCCTTTCGGCTGTTCGGTGTGGTTGGCACGAAGAACCCGGTTGGCCTCGTTGCCACCGTCTTTCCTGAGTTCATCGCCCGCGACGGCGAGGAGCGCGCGGCTGGGTGCTGTCAAGGAGGCAAGCGCAGGGTTGGTGCGGCCCACAGGCGCAGCCGAGGACACGGCCCTGCACGCCTTGATGGCACACGGACGCGGGCTACAGTCGCGGACAAGGTGATGAAGTCAGGGGAGACGGCTGAACAGGCAATGGCCGCCTCAATGTGCAGACCACACGCAAGCGAAGCGCGCAGGCCCGGATCGAGGAGTCCGGGCCGTAGGCGTCAGCGATATGGAAGGCTGGCGAATGCCCGTCCCGTCAGGGATGAGCGAATAGCGAATCTGGAGTAACGTGATCCACGCAGCGGAGACGCACAGGCTGTCTTCACTTATATTTTATGAACTGAATGCCACTAGGTCGATTGTTCTAATTGATAATCAACTGTTCAAATCAAGGCAATACTTCAGGGAGGGGGAGCAATGTATCAAGAAGATATTTATCGATTGACGCCAAACGAATGGGAATGGTTCGCGCAGGATGTCTTATTCCACCTAGGCTTTATGATCCTTCTGGGGCCATCAGAAGGGCCGGATGATGGCCTTGACATGGTCGTTGAGCGCGAAAACGTGAAGTATTTAGTAAGCTGCAAGCACAACCATAAATCGCGAAAGAATGTCGGAGTCAGAGAGGAGTCGGACATAAGAGACAGGGTGGAGCAGCATAAATGCACTGGATTTATTGCCTTCTACTCCGTAGGCGCGACAACAGTAAGCGTCCGAGCTACACCGCCTTGCAACTCAAACCTTGATCCGTTTAAACCACTGATTCACGCGCTCGCGCTCAAATGCTGCTGGATCAAAAAACATCGCCATGCCATTCAACCATTGCGTCATGCTCCGGATGATCGGGGTTGGCCATCGCCTCCAGGAAGTCCTCGTAACCAGGCCCGCCACCTACGTCTTCCGGGGGGCACGCATTGGCGCCGTCGATGCAATACGGAACCTGAGGACAGGCAATTGGGGGGAGCGTTTTTTCGACTTTGATACGGTGATGCCAACTGTCACCAAAGTCGTAGAGATAATTGAATGTCCGCTTTCCGCTAAGCGCCTTGATCAGCGTTTTACGAGCTTCCGGGTTTACCGTAGGCCCCCAACCATCAGGGTCGGGCATGCCGTAATTCTCACCGGCAATTTCAAACTCATGCAGATGGGTATCACTCCAGCCCATCACGACCTGGATGACATGATGCAGCTTGCCCAAGGTAATATTTTCAGGCACCGCGAACCGACGCCAGATCGTCGGAGTGATCCACTTCAGCTCAATGTGCAGCAGCAACAGGTCGGGGGTGGGTTTGGGTAAACGGACAGTTTTAACCATGAATCAGGCGGCCTCGCAGTGTTCGGTGTGGTTCAAGGAAATGTTCCAAGGCAGCAACTCGCTCACCCGATTGATCGGGTGCTCGGCAATGTGCTCAAGCACATAGGTTAGATACGCCTGTGGGTTCAACCCGTTTAGCTTGGCCGAACCGACCAGGCTGTAAATCGCAGCCGCTCGTTCTCCGCCAGCATCGGAACCGGCAAACAGGTAGTTTTTGCGGCCCAGCGCGACGGCGCGTAGCGCCCGTTCGGCGGCGTTGTTGTCGATTTCGATTCGGCCGTCATCGCAGTAACGCGTCAACGCCTGCCACCGGTTGAGGGCATAGAGGATTGCACCGGCCAATGTCGATTTTTTCGACAGTTGAGTCAGCGTCTGGTTAAGCCATGCGTGTAGTTGTTCCAGCAGCGGACTTGCTCGGCTTTGCCGAACCGCTTTTCTTTGATCTGGCGGCTGTCCTCGGATCTCGCTCTCGATGGCATACAGGGCCGCAATCCTTTGCAGCGCCTCGCTGGCAAGTGGTGAAGCCTGGTCTTTGTAGACATCGTAAAACTTGCGGCGGGCGTGAGCCCAACAGGCGGCTTCCTGAATGGTGCCTGTCGCATAAAGCTGAGCAAAGCCGGCGTAGCCGTCAGCTTGCAAAATCCCGCTGAAGCTCTTGAGATGAGCTCGGGGATGTTGCCCCTTGCGATCCGGCGAGTAGGCAAACCATACAGCCGCCGGCGTCGCGTAACCGGCAGGTCGGTCGTCCCGAACGTACGTCCATAGGCGAGCCGTTTTGGTTTTGCTGTTGCCTGGCGCGAGCACGCCAATCGGCGTGTCGTCGGCATGGATTTTATGACCTCTCATCACATGATGCTCAAGGGCGTCGATCAGCGGCCTGAGCAATTGGCTGCTCTGGCCGACCCAGTCGGCCAGAGTTGAGCGCTCCAGCTCCACGCCCTCACGGGCGTAAATCTCGGATTGCCGATACAGCGGCAAATGGTCAACAAATTTGGAGACCAGCACGTGGGCCAATAGCCCAGGGCCTGCAAGGCCTCGGGCTATCGGCCGACTCGGTGCCGGTACCTGAGCGATGTGTTCGCAGCAGCGGCAAACCCACTTGGGGCGAACATGGCGGATCACTTTGAAACGTGCCGGAACGTACTCCAGCACTTCGGACACATCCTCACCCAAATGGCGAAGCTTCCCACCGCAGCCAGTGCATTGCGACTCGGGCTGATGGACGTGAGTTTCGCGAGGTAGGTGTTCAGGTAACGGCTTGCGCCGAGAGACAGGGCGAGGTGGCGGTTCGGGTGGCGGCGTCAGTTCAGTCTGACTGACTTGCAACTCTTCAAGACTCAGTTGGAGCTGATCGATCATCGCGTCCAGTTGCTCGGAGCTGCGACCGAACTGCATACGACGCAGCTTGGCGATCATCATTTTCAAACGCTCAATCTCTGCCCGCTGGGCAGAGACCAGTGCCTTCAATGCTTGAAGATCGTTAGGCAGGGAGTCGGTCGCGAGAGTCATGACCGAATGTTACTTGGGATTTTTTCAGCGTGGCAAGTCAGACCGCGAGGACGGGTGCTGTACGAATTGGCCTGCGCCAATCAATGCCTTCCAAAAGCATCGACAACTGCGCAGCCGTCAGCGACACGCTGCCGCTGGTTGCTTGCGGCCAGATGAAGCGCCCTTGTTCCAGCCGTTTGCAAAACAGGCACAACCCGTCGCCGTCCCACCATAGCAATTTGATCCGGTCACCGCGCCGTCCGCGAAAGGCGAAAATCTGACCGGAGAACGGATCGGCTTCAAGCTGAGTCTGCACCAGTGCGGCTAAACCGTCGAAGCCACGGCGCATGTCCGTGACGCCGGCAGCGATCCAGATGCGGGTTCCAGCGGGAGGAGCAATCATCGCAGTAACTGCTGCAAGATGATTTGCAGGGTATGTGGGTCAGGCGTGCCAGTGATGCGCAGCTTGGCTTTTCCCGCCTCAACAACGATCACGGAATGACACTCTGGCGGTGGCTGAATGACTTGCGGTAAATCCATTGGCGCCTCGATCACCTGGACGGGCAAAAGCGTTGTGCTCTGGCTGACGGCGCCGAATGTTCCTTCCTGATATTGATGCCGCCAGCGAAAGACCAAGTTGGCATTTACGTCATGCTCACGAGCGATCAACGACACGGAGGCGCCAGGCTGGAGGGTGGCCTCGACGACTTGGCGTTTGAACGCCAGCGAGAAGTTGGGGCGGCGGCCGGTTCGACGAACGGGGGCAACTGTATCCAAGATAGTGTCCACTAAAAAATGGTGTCCACTATCTTGGCCAATTTTGGAGGCCCTCAGCAGAGGGTGCTGGCCGGACGGTTACCGACAACAGCACTCAAAAGAAAACTCATTTCATTAGAGAAGGTCGGGATAGATGTAATTGAGATATATCTAGACAATGTTCTTGACATCATCCCAACCATGATGGGATTCACTCTTCAAAAATATTTCCAACGCCCGCAAGAAATGCACCATCACTTAGCCGAAGCGGGCGGCTATAAACCCCTGCAGTGCATGAATGATGAGTGCGGCAAAGACATCATAAGCAAAGAGCGAATTCCATACTCCCTTGCAGGCTTCTATATTGACAATGAAAATTCAATCCATTTTCTCTACGGATGCAAGAGCTGCGTAGCTGACTACTGCACCCACCCCTATTGGGCCGAAATTGGACAAATAAGATATATCGAGCAGATGTTGGGGTGGCGTTCGGTAGTTGATGAGGTGGCAGTCCAGAACAAACCATCGGCTGATTTTTATAAGCACTGGGCACTACTTCAAGAGGCCATACTTCAAATTCAAGTGCCGCAAGGATGGGGGCGCTGGATATAGACGGCTAATTCAATCAAGACAAGGTGAAAATGGACAAGAGCCCTTGGATTGGAACAGCCCTTCGGCGAAGGACGCCATACCGCCTCCCGCGACTATGCCATGGTCGAGCTCGCGCACGTCCACTACGACTAGCGCCTGATTGAGCTGTGGCGTCAGAACCCGGTCGAACGTGCTCGGCTGGATTCCCGATCGGATGGTTGTGCCGGTCGATCACCTCCGCTGCGTCGCGCCGCAGGGTCTTTGAGCACTTCGGCAGATACACTTCAGCCGCGTCGAGCGTACCGCGTAGCATCTCGGCGTATGCCAGCCAAAATATGTAGCAGCAAGGTTCCTGCATTCTTTGACTTTCCGGCCAATCATTTTTCAGCGTTTTTCCAAAAACTAGCTAGGCCCCCTTATTTGCGACACCAAGCAAGGTGTAGTGGTCTAATGAAACCGGACACCCATTTAGGCGAGAATGCTCGCCAGATCGAGGTGTCAGATGACCAAACAACGCCGCTCCTTTACTCCTGAATTCAAACGCGAGGCTACCGACCTTGTGCTCAAACAAAACTACAGCTACATCGAAGCCAGCCGTTCACTCGGCATTGGTGAGTCGGCATTGCGCCGCTGGGTTGACTAGATTCAGAAAGAACATAAAGGCATCACCCCGCAGAGCAAGGCTCTGACACCGGAACAGCAAAAAATTCAGGAGCTGGAAGCCCGGATTACTCGGCTTGAGCGAGAGAAATCGATACTAAAAAAGGCTACCGCGCTCTTGATGTCGGAAGATCACGAGCGTTCGCGCTGATTGACCAGTTGAGCGCACATGAGCCGGTTGATTGGCTGTGCAAGGTGTTTGACGTCACGCGCTCGTGTTACTACGCCCAGCGCCTGCGGCGCCGCACGCCCGATGTTGAACGGCTTCGATTGCGTAGTCACGTCAGTGAGCTGTTCTCGCGAAGTCGCAGCTCTGCGGGCAGCCGCAGCATCCTGTCGCTGATGCGTGAAGACGGTGAGCAACTCGGTCGATTCAAAGTGCGTAGCTTGATGCGCGAGCTTGATTTAGTCAGCAAACAGGCGCTCCTACTGGACGCGGCGCAACGTTCGTTGGCGTCGAGTTCCACGGATTGAAGTATGCAGACCTCATCGATCACAAGCTCAACACCCCGATCAACATCCCGCTGAGATGGACGAATGCACGCGTTGTCGAGAGCGATCTCGAAGGTGTGTCGCCTGAGGATGTGGCCCCCGTCAACACTTCCCTGGAAAGCCCCTACTCGTCTCGCACCATTGGCTTAGTGCAAGACGGCTGGCTTCCGTCGGGAATGGCCCTCCAAGACAACATGGTAGTCATGCCCGATAGATGTACCTTCAGTGAGTTGAGTGGCCGATTCCGGGACGGCGCAAAAACGAACGAAGACGATAGAGATTTCCTCGATTTGTTTGCAGATCACACCGTTCGCATCAACCCGTTGCTCTTTGCCCTTGAAGGAAACGTTCGAAGCAATCCATCTCCTGAAGTTATCGAGCAACAGTTTGATATTGCCTGCGCCATGATTAGGGCGGCCTTGCCGCTGGCCGAACTGGTTCCTTCAGGACGCGGCGGGCTGCGGGGTGCAATTGGTATCATGAACGACACGCAAGCTGGCATGGCACGCAAGCAGGTATTCCTGATTCGTCTTTCCCCAATGTTGCGAGCGCCGGTGGCTGCCCGACGTGTTGGCCAGATATGGGATGAGGTACTGAAGATCGCTGACGAGTGCGGCGTCCCCAGGCGCTCACTCGTGGTTCTTGCGGCCCTTAGCGCGGTATGCGTACCCAATGGAAAGAGCCCGGCGAAGAGATTGCTGAAAATGAATGAGCGCAATTATTCGTTAGAGCATGCCTACAACGCACTTGCCGACCTGCGCTCCCTTGAGCTACTGATGCATCTCTTTGCCATGTTCCCGGACGAAAAGATTCTGCTCTGCACTGGCGATAAGGACCTGGCACTTTTCTGGGCGGGAATCAGGGCGTCCAACTTCAGACTGAACGAAGGTCACTTTGAGTGCACATTTTCGCCCATTGAAGCCTTGCTCCCGAACGTTACGGACGAAAGAAAGTCATCGTATTTCCAGGAAAGTGCCGGGTGATACTTGGGATTCGCTGGTGGCACGGGCCACTGTCGGAGCATATTGATAATGCCACGTGAACTGCGGGCGCCAATAAACGCTCAGAATCCCCGTTGCTACCCCGGGCCGTAATATTGATTAGGTCAGCAGAAGCCAATTATAAAGTCTAAAAGCTTGACTACAGCTCCGACGAAGTTGGTTTATTGTCATTGTAGTGCTCTTTCAATTTTTCATCTCCTGAGAGCACCATCATCATAATCTGCATCATGAGAATAGGGCCCGGCGTGATTTCATCAGGATTGACGTCTCGTCCATCATAATCGGGATCAGTTTCGAGTTCGACGTTAACGATCCACCAAACCTCAACCTTGCGGATCAAATTCATGACATCTTGCATTTTCTCCGTAAGTGCAAGGTCCTTTCCAGCGAG
The DNA here is from genome assembly GCF_052682255.1 of Pseudomonas sp. 32A. NCBI lineage: Bacteria > Pseudomonadati > Pseudomonadota > Gammaproteobacteria > Pseudomonadales > Pseudomonadaceae > Pseudomonas > Pseudomonas sp. 32A. The sequence goes on from NZ_JBQYLY010000001.1 coordinate 7,116,368, forward strand.
AACAATTTCAGGCATTTCATGCGCTAATGAATTGCGTAGTTCCTTGAGTTGCTCTAACACTTCATTATCCTCCTGATCAATTGCCCCTATATTCGTTAACCATAATAATGATGCGTAAAGAGGGCTTTTCCTTTTATGAAGATTAAGTACTTTTAGATCGTAATCTGGCGAGGTGGTTGTACCATCGGAATCAAAGCCGATGCTGTAGAAATCTTTTAAACGACCAATGATGGACTCTTTAAGCATTTCATAGGCCGTGATGTAGAGCGAGACAGTGATCATTCGCTCCTGCATCACTGCAGGCGTCAATAGATTCTCCCATTGTTTCTCGACGCTCATATTGTCCTCCTGAGTGGTTTCTACACTGTTTCAGGTTCATCCCTGGCTGGGCAGGTAGTCCACTACGGACGCAGCCAGCGCTGCGAACTGATCGCCATGAACTACCGAATCCCTAGCAACCCGTTCATTGCGAGCTTTTGAACCCGGCTTCGTTAGGGCGGTGACCACCGGATCACGACTGGCCTCGCACATAGCAAAAGCGTTCAAATCAGAGTCAAGCAACACTAACAGCACCACGTCGAAGGGTTGCGCCAAATCAATCGAGCCTAATCGGCCGACTATCTTGGTCTGGTTCACCACCCACCGACCTTTGATCTGGATATGTATAGGGCAGCCATTTCTGATTTCGGCAGCGTCGTAGCCAGCCTTCTGGCGCAGTGCAGATCCAAGCCAAGCTTTGGAGCCGATTCGAACTCAGCTACATCACCAGTGATACCCTACGGCTTGCCCGTTAACCGGTAGTAACGCCGGGCAAGCACCTTCGCATCATGTAAGACTTCAAATATCTCAGCATTGATAGAATCGAGACTGATTTGGATATCAATCTCATATGGGAGCCTAGCCAAATCTGAACCTCTTTGATGGTCAGGAGGGTGGCTCAGGGTTTGCGAGCACAGAGCACCACATTAAGGGTGATCGCGCTTGTAGTGCCAAGACGATACGTAAGAATGGGTTGCTACCACCCGATCTCACTCCGCCTCGCCATTGCCAAACGGTAGCTCATCCATATCCGTCCACAGAGGCGAATATCCAGCCAGCCAATTAGCAGGATCTTCCCCGCTAAATAGCTTGCGCAACCAATCAGCCTGGCTAGCTAAGCGTAGGTAATGCAGAGGATGATGAGCACCTTGCTGCGTATTCATCTCGGTTTCTTCGTAGTTATAAGCTTTCAGAACGCGGTTGCCACAGTTCGTTTTCAGAAAGCGAATAAACCTGTTGAGATTACCGCTTCCCCCTGAACCCATTCCCTCCTTAAGCATAAAGTGTTCGTATATGTAGCCGCTGGCGTAGATTTTTTTTGCGATATCGTGCCGAACGCACAAAATCATCCCATCAGAACGCCCTCCGCAGATGCGTAATAGGTGGAAGGTAACGTTCTTGCTGTGCCGGTCATACAGGAAAAAATCTTGATATTTGTTGCCGATGTTTTCGACAGGAAAGACCGTGCCCATACCGCTCAGCAACCAACGGTGGGACCCGCCGGACCAAACAACGATCCGATCCAACATGTCAAAGGTCGGCGAGCTAAGGCCGTCCAAGCAGTCCAGCAAATTCGCAGGCGATTCTTCGCCAATAGCTCGTGCTATGTCAGCAATGCTTTGAGGCTCCGTGATCGGAAAAACTTGATCTCTGCGCACGCAAGCGAACAGCTGATCCAGGCGATACCCAAAACCCTTCTGCCAAGACTGACGGTAGGTTTCGGCCACCGCCGGTTTAGCTTCTAAGCTCAATACGTAGCTTTGCAGTATCGAACGGACTTCACCTTCAGTGGATCGATTGTTTTTGATGGCGGATTCACTAATCGCCTGGTGGATGTGATCTGGTAGCTCGCGGATATTTATTCTCGCCATAACACGCTCTCCTGAATGCTCGCGACTCAATGACATCACTTTGAAGTCAAAATGAAGTCACTGCGTGCAAAAAAAAGCCCCCGCTTTGAGGGCGAAATGGCAATATCCGACATTCTGCTACAAAGAGCAAGCTTTGAAACGCTGAAATTCGGACGGATCGATCTTCAACAAATTAGAGGGAAGGCTGCTTCTTTAGCGCCATTCCCTACAAACACCACAGAATCTCCCGGCAGTGAATCCATAATCCCACCAGCATCTTATCCCTCGTCACAGCGCACGGTGACCGGCGGAGCAGCCTGCAGTCGTACTTAGGCACCTATCGAAGGAATAGTTCGCCCTGCCCGATGTTTGATGGCGCTGCACGCCTTCACTATCTGATGCCCTTGAGCGCCTGTACCCAAACCAGCTCGCCTTAGAGGCGGCCGTGATGAAATTGACCCTGAGGGCTGAGCGCCACGGCGCGACGGACACTGGCGACAATGTACGCGATGCACTTCAAACAATCGGAGAGAACGCCGGACACATCAAACAAGGCCTGGCCAAACTGAAAGCCCAAGGCCCACACTAATAAAGCTGTCCCCGACGTATCGCCTGCAACAGCCTTTTTGGACTTTGTGCACATACAGTCCCGAGCCAGCACGCGCTGTTTGGCGCGAAGGATGACCCCGTGCGACCCAGTTCGTCAGATACAGCTCTCAAGCTATGTGCACCTTAGTAAAATGGCATAATATGCCAATGATCGAAAGAACCTGCTTGCCCAGAGCTGGAGCTAATTATGGCGACGCGAAACGTTGTGCTCACCCCTCACCAGGAACAGGTTATCCATGAACTGGTTCAGTCCGGCCGTTATCAGAATGCCAGCGAAGTCATGCGAGAAGGTTTGCGGCTATTGGAGCAGCGCGTCGCCGAAGATACCTCCAAAATTGAGGCCCTGCGTCAGGCGACCTCGATCGGCATCATGGACCTTGAGCATGGGCGCTTCACGCAGTTGAACGAAGGGGATCTGGAGCACTACCTCGAGGGGTTGAGCCTGGAAGCCACCCTCCCCGCGAGGGAAAAACACTGAGCATGCCGCAGTATCGGATTTCCAACGCGGCGCGCGCCGACATTGCCGACATCCTCAGACTCTCCCAGACGCAGTTCGGCGATCGAGCACGCCAGCGCTACCAAGCACTGATCCTCGCTGCGCTGCAAGCGATTGCCGACACGCCTTATCGCATTGGCAGCCACGACCGCGATGAGCTTGCACCGGGTCTTCGCAGCTATCACCTCATCTACTCACGCCAGCAGGCTAAACACCCCCATGGAACTGTCAAAAGCCCGCGCCATGTCGTGTTCTATCGCGTGGCAAACGACGACGTGATCGAGGTCGTCCGACTCCTTCATGACGCAATGGAAGTGCAACTGCACCTGCCCAACGACTGATCACCGACCTAGCCCAAAGGCTTAACTGGCCATGAACAGCGAAGGTCTGGCGCCCCTCTACATCTCAACCTGAGCGCCCTCGCTGTCAGCCGACTCGGCGGCCAATTGAAGCGGGAGGTTCTGGGCCCGGCCGGACTATCGAGACCCACGACCAGAACACGATGTTCAACTTTGCGTAACACTTTCAATGCTGAACAACCGCTTCTTAGGCGTTTTCCGTGGCCAGGCGCCTGGCATTACGCTCCAGCTGCCGATGGACACGCGGATCGATACCCCTAGCGACCAGTGCCCTCGCAACATCACGCAGAGCGCGAGCATCTCGTAAACTAATTTCAGGATAGGTACCGAGAGAAATACGGGGTTGCTTATCCGCCCAGGAAAAGCGGAAGTGCCAGCACTTGACGCCTTTCGTATTCACGAAAAGGGCGAGGCCGTTGTAGTCAGGGAGGGTGTAGTCCTTAGCACGGGGTTTGGCGTGTCGGACCGAGGTATCGGTGAAAGCCATCGTACAATCTCCGTCTCGTTTGGATGGAGGAGATTTGTACGGTTTCCAGAGAGGCGAGTCCCACGAAAAAGTGATCTACCAAGCGCCGGATTAATGTACTAAAAAATGTACTAAGAAAACGTGGATGGTAATGTTTTCGAGTGGAGCTTACTGGAACTAAAAAATAGGCCGAAGCCTCTTTTTTAAGTCTCTACAGATCTCAATAGAAACCCGTAGAACAATAATTGGAGCGGGAAACGAGACTCGTATCTAGCGTCCGACCTATTGAAATCTAAGGGATTTATTTTCTTGCCAAGGCAGGAAAAGACTTAATTCTGGACTTGTTTTCCCAGGGCATCAAGTACCAAAGCACAGCCCCTCGCTTGTCGCGCGACAGCATGAGTGATCAAGTGCAAGCGCACCATTATCGAATGATCACCAGCAATGCTTCGTTGATCTCAATCACAGGCACATCACTCTCTTCACGCATACTAATCAACCAGCGCCTCGTTCTGGCGATGTCAAAAATCTGGCCCTGCGGGATGTATTCGAACGAGGGCTCGGAAGGCAATGGTTTAACGCTTTTATCGCTTACCGCTAGGTCGCAGGCAGGTCAATGGAGGAAATGCGCTCATGTAAGTAAAACTAACCTATTCTGGTAAAAACTTTCGATATTGCGTGGACCTCTCTCGCTATAAAGTAACCTCAATTAAACAATCCTGCCAGTTGCAGGAGGTTCCCGTTACACCGTCAACTCCTCAAGTACCCTCACTGCACTTTGAAAATCACCCTGACGTAAATGGAGGCTTCATGAAACTGGTCGGCATGCTGGACTCGCCCTACGTGCGCCGCGTAGCAATTTCCCTGGACCTGTACGGCGTCGACTTTGAGCATCAGCCGCTCTCGGTATTCAGTATCTACGACGAGTTTGCCAGGATCAATCCGGTCGTGAAGGCCCCCAGCCTGGTGCTGGAGGACTCAACCCGTGTTGATGGACTCAAGCCTGATCCTTGATTACTTCGAAGCGTTGGCGCCAGCCGACAAGAAGTTGTTGCCACAGCAGGCCAGCGCGCGCGCCCAAGACTTGCAATTGACCGGCCTCGCCCTGGCCGCCTGTGAAAAAACCGTACAGATTGTTTACGAGCATAATCTGCGCCCCGCAGAAAAACTCCACGAACCCTGGCTCGACCGAGTGACTGGCCAGTTACTGGCGGCCTACTGCGCCCTGGAAAAGCGCCTGGCCCACGGCGCTGACGAAGCGCTGACCCAAGGTGCCCTAACCGCCGCAGTGGCCTGGTCCTTCAGCCAGTTCACCGTTGCTTCAGTGGTCAACGCCGGGACGTTCCCGCATCTGCAGCGCCATGCCAAGCGACTTGAAGAACACCCAGCCTTCAAGCAATACCCCATCGAATAAGCGCACGGTACTGCGAGCCGGCACTCCAGGACCTGTTTTTTTGAGGGCCAACATCACCTGAATGGCCGTTCAACGCCGTGGCCAATGAAACGGCTCGCCCCTACCCCGCCAGCGCGCTCTCTTCGGTCCAGCGGTGCAGGCTGGGTGGCGTGTCTTTGTGCTGGGCCAGGCTGGGCCGGCGGCCCGTCCAGCGTTTGAACGCACGGGAAAAGGTACTCGCGTCGGAAAACCCGAGCATGGAAGACACCGCTTGCACCGTAACATCCGAGCCACTCAGGTATTCGTAAGCCAACTCCTCGCGCAAGCGGTCAAGCACTTCCTGGAACGTGGTGTTCTCGTCCTTCAAGCGGCGCAATAAGGTCCGCTCGGTCATGTGCATGCGCTCGGCGGTGCCGCGTCGCGAGATCTCCCCTTCAGCAAATTGCTGAACCAGGCAATCACGCACTTTCTTGGAAAAACGCTCAGACAATTGCGCCATCTGCGTCACCGCCATGCTGTCGAGCAGTGCGGCCAATTGCTCGTCCGCCGAGAGAATGGGGCGCGTCATGTCACAGCTGTTGAAGACGATGCAATCGTTCTCCTGGCCGAAATGAATCGGGCATTTGAGGATCTTGGTATAAGCCTTGATATCCTCTGGACGCTCATGCCGAAAATGCACTTCGTGGGGCACCACCTGCTTGCCGGCGATCCAACTGCTGAAACACACCAGCCCCGCTACCACGGTGTCGATGGTGTGAAAAATCGGCGGGGCGCCGCCGGTGTCGAAGTTGAAGCTGATGGATAATTTACCGCAGTCCTCGGTCAGGGTGACCGTCGCCGAGTTGGAGATCAGCTTGGCGTAGCGCGCGAAACGGTTCAGGGCATCACCCAGGGTGGCGCTGCAGCTCATGGCGTAGCCAACGACGCTGAAGGTCGAAGGACGGATTTGCGAGGCTACTTTCAGCCCGAAGTAAGGGTCTGCGGTTTCCTGCACGGCGGCCCGCCATAAGCGGCTGACGGTTTCCTGAGAGTAACGGTTGCTTCCTGCGTTGAGACCGGCGGGGTCCATGCCCACCTGTTGGAAAATCTTTTCGTGGGGTATGCCCGCGACGTCCAGCGTGCGTGCAATGGCCAATACCCAACCCGAAATTCCCGACTTCATCGCGCCTCCTCAGGGCCCCACGGCTAATCGCGCCAAGGCCTTAATCTTATTTTTGTTCGCTGAATTACGCATAGCTTTCCATGCTTGTCAACAAAGCCCGCGGCAACGCCTGAAACAGAGCGTTCGGTGCTGTCACAAGGGTTTTTGGTACCCGGCGCAGACGCTGGGTGACATTGTCACGTTCGGCCATGGCCTGGCATTTCGTGCCATCGCAGCAGGCCTTGAGCGGGAGTAAGGTAACCGGGCTTACAACAACGTCCTGCATCCCCAACAACAATAATCCACGCCTCAGGAGTAGCTCTGCATGAACCTGCAATGGTCCCAATATTGGATAGGCCTGTTTGCCAACGGCACCGACGAATTGATGACGCTGTATTCGGACAAGTTCGAGTTCGAGGACGTCAACTTCGACCTGCGCATCAACAATGACCTGCCTGCCTTGCGCAAATTTTTTGAAGGGTTCGAAATCGCCGACCCGAGCCTGTCGTACAACCGCTTTGAAGTGTTCGACTACGTGGGTGACGAAACCCTGGGTTCTTTCCAGTGGACCTGGGAAACCAAACATGCCGGCGATTTTCTCGGCGTGCCGGCAGCCGGCAAAGTCACTAAAACCCGAGGCGTCACCGTGATGGGCTGGAAGGACGGCAAGATCATCCTCGAACGCAGCATCTGGGATGCGATCCCGGTGTTCCGGCAACTGGGCGCTGTGCCGAGCTGACCTCGGCTCAACCCCATCAACTTTTCGGGACACAGACCATGGCTGCGGATATCTATCACGAGCTGTTTTCACTCAAGGGCAAGACCGCGCTGGTCACCGGCGGCGCCAAGGGCGTCGGCGCGCTGATCAGCAAGACCCTGGTGCGCGCCGGCTGCCGGGTGTTCATCAGCGGCCGCTCGCGCGACGCGGGTCAACGGCTGGTCGATGAATTGGCCGAACACGGCGAGTGCACCTTCCTGCAGCACGACTTGGCTGACGCCGAGCAGGTCCAGGCCTTGGCCAGGGAACTTGCCGAGCACAGCGCGTCGCTGGATATTCTGGTCAACAATGCCGGGACCTTCAACGCCGAGCCATTGGGCAGCGTCAGCGAAAAAAGCTGGGATGACCTGATGGGGCTCAACGTGCGCACGCCGTTTTTGCTGATCCAGGCGTTGTTGCCGTTGCTGGGTACAAAGGCGAGCACCGCCGACCCCGCGCGCATCATCAATATCGGCTCCATTGGCGGCCTGATGCCGCAGAGCAACGGCGCCTACGCCTACGGGTGCAGCAAGGCGGCCTTGCACCAACTCACGCGCATGCTGGCCTCTGACCTGCGTGTGCGCCATATCAACGTCAATGCGATTGCCCCCGGCTACTTCCCCAGCGACATGACCGCAGGCTTTTTTGAGGCAGTGCCCAACTTGGAGCAAACCATGCTCGGAAAAATCCCGGCAGGGCGTTTCGGCAGCCAGGAAGACATCGGCGGCATGGTCGTGTTTCTCGCTTCACGGGCAGGTGCCTACCTGACCGGCACCGTCACCGCGCTGGACGGTGGCTTTCTTGGCGCGGCCTAGCGCTACTTTCTCTTGGTGAAGCCGGTGAGCCCTTGCACTCACCGGCCAGGAACCCCTTTATGACCCCAGTGACCACGCTCGCCTTATTGAGCAAAAAGGACGCCCTGCCCGCCCGTTTGTTCTTCCGCTATTGGCGCGATGTCCACGGTGTGCTTGCAGCGCGTATTCCGGGTTTCCAGACCTACACGCAATTTCACCTGGGCGCGGTGGTGCGCAATCTGGCGCTGCCCACCCATGTCTCGCGTTCGTGGCCTGTGGCTGCGCGGTTCCATGGCCTGGCCGAAGTTGGCTTCGCCAATACGGCTGCGCGTGAGGGGCTGGCCAACAGCAAAGTCGCCGCACTGATCCAGGCCGATGAGCGCTACCTGTTCAAGACGTCGCTGCTCTATAACCTGGAGCCAGGTGCCAGCCGCAGTTATGCGCAGGCCGAGACAGGCGCAGAGAACGCGGGGTTTGTAATGCTGCTGGGGTTGCGTGCCGGGCACAACCCCAAGGAGCTCATCAATACAATCGAGCAGTGGCTGATACCGGCATTGCGTGCAGCCCCGGCTATCGGCGCCCTGCATGTACATGTGCTGGGCAGTGGCGACCCGAGCCAGTGGCGCACCCCTGGCGTCGACAACGAAGCCGGCACCGCCACCACCTTTGAGGCGGTGCTGCGCATTGAAGGCGTCGACAGCCAGTTGACCCTCGACAGCATCAAAAACGCCTGCGCCGCCGGCAGCCATCAAGACTTTATGGTGGTAGGCAAGTTGCACCTGTACCGCGTCGATGCCCGGCACGTGATGGTGGAAAACGCCCAGCCCACGCATTTGGGCCTGCGCGGGCTGGATGCCCTGCAAACCATTATCCTTGCCGGTGCAGACCTGCAGTTGCAGAGCGCGGTGGTCCGCACCCTTTACGGCGTCAGCCTCCGGCCCCCGACCCAAAAAAATGGGCGTGTAACCACACGCCCGTTGTGTTCCAGCGCTTGGCGTCGGGGTCAGACGCGCACCAGGATATCGTCACCGTCGATACGCACCTCGTAGCGCGCCAGGTTAATGCACGGGTCGTCCTCGCAACCCCCCGTCTGCAGGTTGAATTGCCAGCCGTGCCACGGGCAGGTCAACAAGTGCCCCTCAACGATGCCTTCGTGCAAGGGCCCCTCTGCATGGGGGCAGATACCCGCCGTGGCAATAACAGCGTCCTGCACCACAAAAACGGCGACTGCCTGCCCGTCAACGATGCCCGCCACCGGCTCACCGCCACGCAGCGCGACAACCGAACCGACCCGTCGAAACTCACCCGAGCTGGCGATCAGCCGGGCACTGTCTGGTGTACTCATGCAACTCTCCTCACACGTTCTTGTTATGCCGGGCAGGCGCATAGAGGCCCTGCCTGCGGCTGTGGTCAACGACGGCCAGGAAACCGCCGCAGGTCAAGTTGGTCGAACATGCCGCCATACCCCAGCGACATGGGCATGTCCCACCCCAGCATCGAGTAGGGGTGCCCGGCATCAAAGGCGCTGGCCTGGTCCAGCTCTGCAAGCGTCAGGGCATCAAGCTCAAGCTCGGCCGCCTGCAGGTTCTCGTGGACCTGTTGCGCACGGGTCGCGCCGATAATGGGAATGACCCCGCGCGACATCACCCACGCCAACGCCACCTGGGCCGATGAGCACTGCAAACGGTCCGCCACCCGGTCTACCGCCAGGGCGATCCCACGGTTACGCGCATCCAGTGCCTGCAACTGCATCGAATCCAGACGCTTGGAGCCCTCATGCGGTTGTTGCCGCGTGTACTTGCCGCTGAGAATACCGCCCGCCAGCGGCGACCAGGCCGTAACGCCGATGTCATAGGCGTCAGCCAATGTCAGGTGCTCGCGCTCGACCGAACGCTGCACCAGGCTGTATTCCACTTGCATACAAGCAATCGGCGCCAGGCCGCGCAGCTCGTGGAATGCCTGGGCACGCGAGACCACCCACGCCGGCACATCGGACAACCCGATGTGCAGGATCTTGCCGGCACGGATCGCGTCATCCAGCGCACGATGGACTTCTTCCACTGGCGTAGTGAAATCCCACCAGTGGACTGAATACAGGTCGATGTAATCGAGCCCCAGCCGCTGCAGGCTGGCGTCCAGCGACTGGGTCAGGCTTTTGCGGTGCATGCCCGCAGCGTTCGGGTCGCCTTTTCCGGGCACGGCATTGGCGTATTTGGTCGACACTACAAAGCGTTCACGATCATCGGCCACCAGATGGCCGACAATCCGCTCACTTTCACCACCGGTATACATATTGGCAGTGTCAATAAAGTTCCCACCGCCCTCCACAAAGGCATCGAACACACCACGGGCCTGGGCTTCAGAGCGCGACCATTCGGCACCGGGGCCAAACGTCATGGTACCCAGGCAAATTTGCGAAACACGTAACCCACTGCGACCCAGAATCGAGTAGCGCATGTTCAGCTCCTTCTCGGTTGACGGTGGGCTCAGTTGTTGCGCCAGGCTTCGTCTGGTGGGGGGATCAACCCCAGCTGAATCGCGAACTCTCGAAAGTTCCAGTGGGTACGGCAGCGCACGATCTTGCCGTGGCGGTAGAACTGCGTGGTGGTGCCACGGGTCACGGTGGTCTTGCCTTTGGCCGGGATGCCGAAGAAATCGGCGTTATGCCGGGCTTTCCAGATCCACTGCATGTAGCCCCACTCGTCGTATTCGAAATCGGCGCCCAGGCGCATGTTGTCCGTCAGCCGGTGGTAGTCCTGCTCGGCCCAGCCGGCGGGCGTACCGGCCTCGCGCAAAGTGGCTTTGGAGACGGGCACGGTGTGTCCGTCATAACTGATCACTTCAAACAGGTGCTCACCGAACTCGGAGTCGGGTCCGGAGTTGTTGAACACCACAAAGGCTTTGTACAACTCCTCCTTGGTGGTGATGGTCTGGCCAAACTCTATGTCTTCCCAGACAAAATCGTCGGCGTAGTAACCCAGCACCTCATCGGCGCCCTTCTCGAAGAACGCTGTGACCCAGTCCTGCGCCGTGGTGAAACTCTTGCGGGCGTGGCCACCGCCCAGGGCGCTGGCGCCTTCGACGTGGGTAAGCGGTGCCGGCGTGCGCAAAGTACGGATGAATTCGCGCTGGTGCGGGTCCAGGTGCTCGTCGTTGACCTGGTTCGCATAAAGAATGTGCATACACGTGTCCTCTTATTGTTCTGGGATGAATCATCAAGCCGTTTTCACGCTCGATACTTATAACGGCCCCCACTGCCGCCGCCCGTTGCTTTAAATGCCAGCGGCAGGCGGTTCGTGACAATCGTTGGGCCGCCCTTGCGCCCGCAAACCCCTTGGCAGCGCTCGCGCAGCGAATGGCACAGGCAGTGCGGCGATGGCGCGTATTGCCATTGAGCAAAGTGGCAACGAAGGCATAGCGTGTAGAGGCGAACCCGGATACCTCTCGGGAAATAAGAATAAAAGTCCACAGCGCCGGAGATACCCATGAATCAGTCACATGCTGCCCAGGACGGCGATATCGCCACCAAGACCTACGACCCCCTGGACCATGACGTCAAACAGAATCCCTATCCGTTCTACAACCAGTTGCGGCGCGATGAGCCGGTGAAGTGGCTCGAAGGCATGCAAGCGTTCGCAGTGGCCAGCTACGAGGAGGTCGATGCACTGCTCAAGAACGGCAAACTCTACAGTTCGGCGCAGTTCTGGCCGGCACTGCTCGGGGAGTTTGACCCGGTGCCAGAGGTACCGCCGATGATCTCCATGGACCCGCCGAACCACATCCACCTGCGCAAGATCGCCAACAAGGCGTTCACCCCGAGCAAGATCCAGGCGCTGCAGGAACGCGCGAACAATATCGCGCATGAGTTGATCGACGACATCATTGCCAAGCACGGTAACGAAGGTGAATGCGACTGGGTCTGGGACTTTTGCGCGCTGTTCCCGGTGACGGTGATTTCCGAAGTACTCGGCGTGCCCACCGAACGCCGCGCGGAGTTCAAGGTATGGGTCGACGACACCCTGGCCGCCGCCAATCGCGCCGCTTATGACGCACCGCGCCTGGCCCAGATCAAGGCCAATTCCGAACAGTTGCGCGCGTTCATGGAAGACATCATCGCCCTGCGCACCGCCGAGCCTGGCAACGACATCATCTCGACCTTGATCCAGGCCGATGTCCAGGGTGAGAAACTCAGCCATGTGCAAGTGCTGTCGATGGCCGTGCTGTTGCTGATCGGCGGCGTGGAAACCACCACCAACCTGCTGGGCAGCACGTTGACCCTGCTGCACCGCTACCCGGACGTGGAGCGACGCGTGCGCAACGACCCGAGCCTGATCCCTGCGCTGCTTGAAGAAGTGCTGCGCTTTGAACCGCCCGTGCAGATGATTTTCCGGCATACCACCGAAGACACCGAGCTGGCAGGCGTGGCCATTCCCAAAGGCTCCACCATCATGCCGTTGCTCGCTTCAGCCAATCGTGACGAGAGCAAGTTCCCCAACGGCGAGGTGTTCGATATCGACCGCAAGGTCAGCGTACCGATCATGTCGTTCGGCCAGGGCCCGCACTTTTGCCTGGGCAGTTACTTGAGCCGCATGGAAGCCGGCAAAGCACTGGAGGTGGTATTCAAGCGCCTGACCCTGCTGGAGCCGCTGTCCAAGGACGTGCATTGGATCGACTCCTACTTTGCCCGCGGGCCCCATGAACTGCGCGTACGTTTCAAGGCTCAGTAAGCCTCATCCTTCAACAAGGGGGTGGGCCTATGAGCCGACTTGAAGACTGCTTCAACGTGGGGGATTTCGCGGCGGCGGCCCGGCGCCGCTTGCCGGCGCCGCTGTTCCACTACATTGCAGGCGGCGCCGACGATGAACTGACGCTGCGCGCCAATACCGAGGCTTTTGCCCGCTACGACCTGGTGCCGCAGTACCTGCACGATATCCGCAAGGTCGACATGCGCCGCAGCGTGTTTGGCTGCCCGCTGGAATGGCCACTGCTGTTGTCGCCCACCGGCATGACGCGTGTATTTCACCCTGCCGGCGAGTTGGCGGTGGCGCGGGAAGCAGCCCGGGCCGGTGTGGCGTACAGCCTGTCGACCATGGGCACCACCAGTATCGAAGCCGTTGCTCAGGCCTGCAGTGGGCCAAAGATTTATCAGCTGTACCTGCTCAACGACGACGGGCTGAACCTGCACATGATCGAGCGCTGCAAGGCTGCCGGTTTCGATGCGATCTGCCTGACGGTCGACACCATCGTCGCCGGCAACCGCGAGCGCGACTTGCGCCATGGTCTCACCGTGCCGCCGCGCCTGAACCTGAAAAACCTCTGGTCCTTTGCCCAACGCCCGCACTGGTGCCTGGATTACCTGGTGGGTGGCGGGATCAGCCTGCCCAATGTACCCACGCCCGATGGCGGCGACCTGGGCACACTGGCGGCTTTTTTTGCCGCAAAAATGGAACAGAACATCACCTGGGCGCGGGTAGAACGGCTGATGCAGCATTGGGGCAAGCCGTTCGTGATCAAAGGCCTGCAATCGGTCAGCGATGCGCGTAACGCGGCCGCCGCCGGGGTGCATGGAATCATCGTTTCCAACCACGGCGGGCGCCAGCTTGACGGCACCGCCGCCACCGTGGACCTGATCGCCAACATTGTCGACGCCGTGGGTGACCAGTTGGAAGTGGTCCTCGACGGCGGCGTACGGCGTGGCAGCCATATCGTCAAGGCGCTGGCCATGGGCGCCCGCGCCTGCATGCTCGGCCGCCCTTACCTCTACGGTTTGGCTGCTTTCGGCCAGCCCGGTGTGCAACGCGTACTCAGCCTGCTGCGCCAGGAGACGGCGCGCACGCTGGCCCTGCTTGGCTGTGCCAACCTCGATGAGATCAACCGCCAACACATCACCGTGGCCGGCAAGCTGCCGCATTTTTTGGCCGGCACTGATCACCCGCCACTCTCAACCACTTTGCTTCGGAGCGTGAAATGACAAGCCCTGAATTTACTTTTCAGCATTACCTCAATGGCCGTTTTATCCCAGGTTCCGGCCAACGTATCGAGGTGTTCAACCCCTCGACCCAAGGCCTGATCGGTTCTATTCCCGATGGTGATGCGGCACTGGTCGACGAAGCGGTTGGCGCCGCACGCGCGGCCCAGGACAGTTGGGCCGCCCTGCCCGCCAATGAGCGCGGCCAGTACCTGCGACGCATGGCCAAACTGGTCCGCGAGAACCTGCCGCGCCTGGCACAGGTCATCGCCATCGAACAAGGCAAGGTCATGCCGCTGGCGGAGCTTGAGGTCGCACTGGCCGCCGAATACCTGGACTACAACGCCGAGTGGGCGCGACGGCTTGAGGGTGAGATCGTCGCCAGTGACCGGCCCAAGGAAAACATTCTGTTGTTTCGTCGCCCAATGGGTGTGGTGGCCGGCATCCTGCCGTGGAACTTCCCCTTGTTCATGGTGGTGCGCAAGGTCGCCCCGGCCCTGCTGACGGGCAATACGGTGGTGATCAAGCCCAGTGAGGAAACCCCATACAGCGCCTACGAGTTCGCGCGTATTGTCGAACAGGCGCAATTGCCCGCCGGCGTGTTCAACCTGATCGGCGGCGTGGGCGCCAGTGTCGGCCAGGCGCTCGTGGCCCACCCCTTGGTGGATATGATCAGCTTCACCGGCAGTTCAGCCGCGGGCGCAGCAATCATGGCCAACGCCGCGCGCAACATTACCAAGGTCAACCTGGAACTGGGGGGCAAGGCCCCGGCGATCATCCTCGATGATGCCAACATCGACCTGGCTGTCGCTGCCATGAAGGCCACTAAAAGCCTGAACAGTGGCCAGGCCTGCAACTGCACCGAGCGGGTCTACGTACAGCGTGGCGTGCAGGCCGAGTTCAACGAAAAACTCGCGGCGGCGTTCGAGAGTATTCAGTTCGGTGACCCCCTGGGTGGCCGCCCCGTCGAAATGGGCCCGGTGATCAACCGCGCTGCCGTCGAGCGCCTGGGCCTGCTGGTGGATGACGCATTGGCCAAGGGCGCGCAGATCCTCACCGGCGGCAGCGGCCTGAACAGCGATAACGGCTGTTTTTTCAAGCCGACGGTGATCGCCAATACCCACGCCGACATGCATATCCTGCAACGCGAGATCTTTGGCCCGGTGGTCATGGTCGACACCATTGAAGACCTCGACGAGGGCATTGCCCGCGCGAATGACAGCGAGTACGGCCTGAGCTCGTCGATCTTCACCAGCAGCCTGGCCAGCTCGATGCACGCCATCGGTGCGCTGAAATTTGGCGAGACCTACGTCAACCGTGAGAACTTCGAGGCCTTCCAGGGTTTCCATGCCGGGGTGCGTCGTTCCGGTATCGGCGGCGCGGATGGCAAGCACGGTCTGTACGAGTACACCCACACCCAGGTCGCCTACATCCAGGGCTGACCCAGGCGTCGAGCCGCGCAATGCGGCTCGACGTTCAACCCTTCAAGTCGCCAACGCCAGTTCAATCCCCCTGATCGATGTGCCCGTGCTCCAGCCACCGTCTACCGAGAGGATCTGCCCGGTGATGTAGCTGGCGTCGTCGCTGGCCAGAAAATGCACCACGGCGGCCAGCTCTTCGGGCTGGCCGATACGGCCGAGCAAGGCAAATACCGCGGCGTTCTTACGCACCATATCTGGCGCTTCGCTCATGGCCATCGGCGTTTCAATGATGCCGGGCGCGATGCAGTTGACCCGGATACCGCGCGAGCCGTATTCAACCGCCGCCGTTTGCGTCAATGCCATGATCGCGCCCTTGGTGGCGGCGTATTCACCCCACTGGGCAAACCCGCGCACCGCCGTGATCGATGAAAAATTGATGATCGAGCCACCTGCCGTCATGCGCGCCGCGGCGTGCTTGATGCCCATTTGCACGCCCATCTGGTTGACACGCCAGAACCGCTCGGAGCGCTCCAGGTCCGCGTCGGCCAGCAAGTGCCCGCTGGAGATCGCCGCGTTGTTCACGTAAATGTCCAGGTGCCCGGTGCGGTCCATCACCTCGTCACACAGCGTGGCGATAGCAGCCTCGTTGGCCACATCGACATGCCGGTAATGACAGCCGTCTTCGCTGGCCTGGGTAACGTCGGCGATCCAGACCTGCGCGCCGGCCTGGCGCAAACGGCGCGCGGTGGCAGCGCCGATACCGGATGCACCGCCGGTGACGATGGCGTTCTTGCCCGTGAGATCAAACATGGGAATCTCCTGTTGTTGTTTTTCAGATAAATCAGATAAGGATGAAACTGGCGATCAATAACGCGCTGACCACCAGCAACCAGGTACCGAACACCGCTTGCCAAATGCGCGGGGCGCCAAACAGCTCCATGAACCAGAGCATGACCAGCGCGATCTTCAGCGCCGCCAAACCCAGGATGGCCGCCGGAGCCCACTGTTCACCGGCCTGCAGCGCGGCAACCCAGGCGCCGCCCGCCGTGGCGAGCATCAGCGCCAGCCACACGGCGCCTAGACGGTTGAAGAACAGTTCCATGGGTTACTTCGCCAGGTACAGAAGTGGAAAAAGCATGATCCAGATGAGGTCGACCATGTGCCAATAGGTGGCGCCTGTTTCCAGGCCCGAGGTTCGTCCGCTGTCGTAGGCACACAGGCCGGTGTTGCGCGCCAGGATGGCCAACACCACGCTACCCGCCAGTACATGCAGAAAATGAAAAAATGTCAGGCTGAAATACAACGTGAAGAAGCTGTCGGTCAGCGGCGTGATACCCCTGGAAAACTCCTGCCCGTACTCCACCAGCTTGACCGCGGCAAACACCAGCGCACAGCACAGCGCCGCGACCAACAGGCGCTTGCCGGCGCGCGTGCGCCCCAGGCGAATGGCATGCACGGCCTGCGCAACCAGCCAGGAGCTGGTCAACAGCACCAGCATGTTGCACAGGCCAAGGGCCACGTTCAGTTGCGCCTGGGCGGCGGCAAACAATTGGGGTTGCCTGGCCCTTTCCATGCCATAGGCCAAAAACAGAACGCTGAAAAACAGCATGTCCAGCAGAATGAAAATCCAGATCCCCGGCACGCCGGGTAACACACGGGTCCTATTCATCACGGCACCTGCGGGTTAGGCCAAAGATTCCTGCTCGACCTGGCGGATGGCCGGAAACAGCAGAATGCTGGTCAGTACCATCCAGGCAAAGAAGCTGCTGAGTACCACCCAGTAGGTGATCAACCCATGCCAGGCAAAAGGCCCGTCTTCGACAAACGGCATGATGTACGCCGCGATAAACGTCGCGGCAATCGCGAAGGTCGCCCAGCCCAGCCACTTGGGCAGCAAGGGCTGCGTGCGCCGGTCCATGAAAATGGCCCCACCGAAGGCGCACATCTGGATCGCGGTGACCATGATCGTGGTGTCGAAGATGAACCAGCCGATGTCGCTCAACAGCTGTATGTCCTGGGGCGAACGCAGGCTGGTTCGCACACTGGCGGTCAACCACATGATCGAAAACCCCAGGGTGACGAAGGCCGTTGCAATACCGCCGACGAACTCCAGTTGCGCCAGCAAGCCGTCCGGGCCTTCGATCTTTTTGATCACGGCGGAAATCACCAGACTCCACACGTAATACAGCGGTGCAACAAACAAG
The DNA here is from genome assembly GCF_052682255.1 of Pseudomonas sp. 32A. Classification (NCBI taxonomy): domain Bacteria; kingdom Pseudomonadati; phylum Pseudomonadota; class Gammaproteobacteria; order Pseudomonadales; family Pseudomonadaceae; genus Pseudomonas; species Pseudomonas sp. 32A. The sequence goes on from NZ_JBQYLY010000001.1 coordinate 7,133,865, forward strand.
GTGCCGACCATGCCGGCACGGATCTTCAGGTTATTGGCCAGGAAAAACTCGCTGATCTGCTGCGCATTCAAATACTGCGGTGGCGCCGGCAGGAAGCCGGCGAGCAGCCCCCAGAAGGCAACCAGCCCGACCAGATAAACCGGCCCGGCCCAGGCGCAAAGGCGCCAGACCCGGAATACAGTGGTGTCTCGCAAGATAGTGTCGTGCATCACGCGCCCTGCCCTTTTGTGATTATTGTTGGGGTGATTGGTACTGGCTGTGCCTTAGCCCGCCCGCACGGCGGGCGGCTTGCGGGCCGCCTGCGCCGGCATGGGCGGCGGGCGCCTGGCCTGGGTCTTGAGCACATCGGTTTGATCGGTTTGCCCGCCTTGGCGGGTCATCCGCGACTGCGGCAACAGGAACGCGGCCAGGCTCGGTACCAGGATCAGCGCACCGAGCATGTTCCACAGGAACATGAACGCCAGCAGGATGCCCATGTCGGCCTGGAACTTGATCGGTGACCAGGCCCAGGTGATGACCCCGGCCGACAGCGTTACACCGATCAAGGCCACGACCTTGCCGGTGGAGGACAACGCGGCGAGGTAGGCTTCCCGAATCGAGGCGCCCTGTCGCTGGTGATAGAGGTGGATGGTCAGCAGGTACAACGAATAGTCCACGCCGATCCCGACCCCCAGCGCCGTCACCGGCAAGGTCGCGACCTTGACGCCGATGCCCAGCATCACCATCAGCGCTTCACACAGGATGGTGGTGACCACCAGTGGCACCACCGCGACGATCACCGCGCGCCAGCTGCGAAAGGTGATGAAGCACAACAGGATCACCGCTGCGTACACGTACAACAACATCGTGCGGTTGGCGTGTTCCACCGCAATGTTGGTCGCGGCATCAATGCCCGAGGTGCCGGCTGCCAACAGGAACTGGCGCTCGTCGGTGTTATGCGCCTTGGCAAACGCCTCGACGGCGGTGACCACCCGGGTCAGGGTCTCGGCCTTGTGATCGCTGAGAAACGCAATGATCGGCGCCACCGAACGGGCGTCGTTGAACATCTCCGGGCTGGTGGCAGACACCAGGTTCATCGCGTCCTGCAGCACAAACGGGTCGCGGTTGATGCTTTCCCACTTCAATGAACCTTCGAAGCCCACCTTGGTGTAGGCCCGCGCCAGGGTGGCCGCCGACACAGTGGTTTGCACCCCGGGCAAGTCACGCAGGACCTGCTCCAAACGGTCCATTTCCAACAGGGTTTCATAGTTGATCAGGCCTTGGGGCGGCGTGGCCACGATGACCGCGAACTGATCGCTGGACAGTTGGTAGTGGCCGCTGATGTAGGCGTTGTCCTTGTTATAGGTCGAGTCGGCGCGCAGCTCCGGTGCGCCGGGGTGGAGGTCGCCGATCTTGATGTTGAGTGCGACCATCCAGCCGCCCGCCGTAAGTACCACCGTCGCCACGATCACCCATACCGCGCGGCGCTTGTCGGCAAACCTGCTGAGCCACACCAGTAATGGGTGCGTGCCCTCCAGCCGGCGCTGGCTGCGTGCCGCAGAGGCAGCACTGACGCCGGTGAACGACAGCAACACCGGCAACAGAATCAGGTTGGTGAAGATCAGCACAGCCACACCAATACTGGCTGCTGCCGCCAGGCCACAGATCACCGGGATATCAATTACCGCCAGTACTGCAAACCCCACGGCATCGGCCAGCAGCGCGGTCATCCCGGCCAGGAACAGGCGCCGGAAGGTGAAGCGCGCGGCGATGTATTTGTGGGTACCACGCCCGATGTCCTGCATCACCCCGTTCATCTTTTGCGCACCGTGGGAAACGCCGATGGCAAAGATCAGGAAGGGCACCAGGATCGAATACGGGTCGAGCACAAAACCGAAGGCTTGCATCAAGCCCATCTGCCAGACCACCGCGACGATGGAGCACCCGGTCACCAGCAAGGTACTGCGCCAGCAGCGGGTGTAGAACAGGATAAACAGGGTCGCAGTGACAACGGCGATCAGGAAATACACCAACACCTGGTTGAGCCCGTCGATCAAATCGCCGATCAATTGCGCAAAACCGATCACCTGGATATCCACGCCACGCTGTTTGAAGTCACCGCGCAGGGTTTCGATCTGGTCGCGAAAAGCCTTGTAGTCGAAGGCTTCGCCCGTGACCGCATCCTTGTCGATCAACGGCAGGAAAATCATCGAGGACTTCTGGTCATTGCCCACCAGCGAGCCGGTAATGCCCGAGCGCCGCACGTTGAACCGCAGCGCTTCTACGCTGGCCGCCGAGCCGTCGAAACCGATGGGCATCACCGGGCCGCCCTGGAAGCCATCGGCGGTGATTTCGTTCCAGCGCACCACCGGCATCCATAGCGACTTGACGAACGCGCGGTCGACGCCTGGGTACAGGTAAACCTTGTCGTTGATCTCGCGCAGGGTTTGCAGGTACGCCGGGTCGTAGATGTCGCCGTCACGGTTGGTGACGACAATGCGCACCGAGTTGCCCAGGCTGCGCAGCGAACTGGCGTGTTCAAGGTAGTTTTTAACGAAGGGATGGGACTGCGGCATCATGTCTTCAAAGCTGGCCTTGACTTGCAGCCGCGCCGACAAAAAGCCCAGGCCCAGGGTCAGCAGGATACAAATGGCGATCAGCAGCCGCCGATGATTGAAGATCAGGCGCTCAGTGCGCGTTCCGGAGGCCGTGTCGAAATCCTTGAGATTGGACGTAATCGGCATGCCGTCGCTTTGACCGGGAGAGTGTGCCATCAGCTGTGCATTCCAAATCGATTCACGTGAAGTTACCGTTGCGCCGTCGAGTCAGACGGCGTCTCGGTGCGGATACCTTCCAGGCTGCTCATCAGGAAGCGGCCGTCGCCCAGCGCCAGGATGCCGGTGTAGCGCGCAGGCCTTGCGGTCTTGTGCAGGGCCATTGCCGGCCCCTGCTGGATGCCCGTCAGCAGGTCCCCTGCGGCGTTGACCAGCACGAACTGCTGGCCGTCGGGCAACGCCAAACCGGCGGTAATAATCGCCTCGGAGGGTGTGTCCAGCGGTGCCCAGGTGTCTCCCTGGTCCTCACTGCGATACACCGTCCCCACCAGACCAAAAGCCAATACCGTCTGGCCCTGGCAAGCCAGGCCGAAAAAGCTGCCGTCGTAACCCGTGGCAAGCGTGTCAAAGCGCTGGGTGGCGCGGTTGAGGCGATACACCGTGCCGCTCTCGGCGGCGATGTACAGCTGGCCATTGATACCGGTGATCGCGTTCAAATTGAGCACGTCCGGGTTGTCGATGTGTTCCAGCCACGGCAGCCAGGTGCGGCCGCCGTCAAGCGTCTTCAGCAACATGCCGAACGAGCCCACCGCATAGCCTTGCTGCGCGTCTTCAAACCACAGGTCGAGCAACGGCAAGGCCGGGCCGACTTTGTAATTGCGCTCGATCAACGCCAGCGCCGCTTGGGCATCGGCATCGCCGCTGTCGGCCAGGGGCTGGTAATGACGGGTGAAAAGATCTTTGGCCGCGCGGCCGTCGAACTGTTTCTCCCAGGTTTGCCCGGCGTCCTGGCTGTGCAGGATCACGCCATCGTGCCCCACAACCCAACCGTCGGTGGCGGTCGGAAACCGTACCGCAACCAAGTCGTCCTGCACCGGCACCGTGCTTTGCTGCCACGTTTCACCGTGGTCATCGGAAGTCATGATCAAGCCGCGCAAACCGACCGCGACCAACCGCTCGCCCGCCTTGGCCACCGCCTGTAGCGGGCGCGATTGCAGGTTTTCCATAGGCCTGGCTGGCAGGTCCAGGGGGTCGAGGAATGCCGCACCGGCCGGTAGCGTCAACGTGGCACATAGCAGCCCCGTGGCGAAGCAGCCCGCCCGAAGCTTGATTGCATTGAATTGGTTCATCATCTGTCACCTTCAGGCACGCCCGCAGGGCTTGTCACCCTGCGGGTTGCCGGCCGCTAGCGTGCGCTGGAACTCTGCAGCGCCTTGGGGTTGAGCGGGAGGTTGAGCTTCTCGTCGCTGCCGAAACTTCTGACGTAGTTGCCCGGTTCGGTACGACCGGCGTTGATGATGATGTAGTTGCCTTTACGCAAGTCCTGGAACATCCAGGTGTCGCTGTTCATGCCGCCGATGTCCCAGGTTGGGAAGTTGAGGATCTGCGATACGCGCCAGATCTTGCCGCCATCGTCGTAGGACTCTGTACCGACCAGGCACCAGCAGTCTTCTTCGACATACAAGTTGCGCTTGCTGTAGGCGTGCCGTGCATCCGGCTTGCGGTCAGCTTCCACTACCCACACGTTGCGTTTTTCCCAGCGCATGTATTGCGGCTTGATGAACTGCTTGCCGAGAATTTCCGTGGAGGTGCTCTGGTTGGTCACGCCGAATACGTTGTAGGGAACGATCATTTCCTTTTTGCCGATCAACTTCATGTTGAAGCGGTCCATGCGCCCGACGAAGCCGAACGGTTCATCCCAGACAATCACCCCGGCGTAGCTGCCCATCGGCGTGTCGTAGGTGAACTCCGGCGCGCGACGCACGCGGCGCTGCCCCGGGGTGTAGAACCAGACCTTGGAAATATCGGTGGCATCGGGCAGGTAGTAGTTGAGGAACTGGGTGCCCGCCGAGGTCGGTGGCGAGAACAGCGTGGTCCAGAAGCCAAACATCGAATCGAAGGTTTTCTTGCGCAGTTCGCCGGTCTTTTCCGACCAGGGGTGCAGGTAAGCCGCGTCGATCCCGGGCAGCGGGTTCTGGCTGCCGTTGCTGTCTACCAGCCAGTTGCTGGAGCGCAGGCGCGAGATCGGTGGCGCGTAGCGGAAGAAGTGATTCCACAGCACCTCGTAGCCGGTTTTCGGTACCGGGAAAGGAATGCCCTGGTACGGCAGGCCATCGGCTGCGGCGCCCGCGACCTTGTCACCCTCGACGGCTCCGCCGACGGTGGCGGTGGTGGCGTTTTTCACGGTGTTGTCCAGGAACCAGTCCGGGTATGCCATGGTGCGATGCGTCGGATACACGTCGATCTTGTAGTCAGGGAAACGCTCCAGCAACGCAATGCTGCCCGGGCCCAGTTGGTCCTTGTATTGGGCCATGTTCGATTGCTGGATGGTGTACAGCGGTTTCTCGCCGGCGAACGGGTCCGGGTAGTTGTTGGCACCGACCTTGGGCGGGGTTTTCAAGCCGCCGTCATAGGCCGGTATCGCACCGTCCTTGCTCGCGCCGGCACTGGCGCCGAACTTGGTCAACGTCGTGCCCAGCACCTTGGCTTCCTCGGCAGGAACCGCGGCATAACCGGTCTGCGCCGCAAGCAGCGTGATGGCCAGGGTCAAGCCGGACAGATAGATTTTCTTCAGCTTTTTCATTGTTATTCTCCCGAGAACTCTTAAAAGGACGTCTTGAGCTGCAACTCGATCCAACCTTTGTCATTCAGCCCGATGGCGCCGTTGCCACCGCTGTACGCCATGCCGCCGCCGAAATCGGTGTCTTTGTGCTTGGCGTTCCAGTGGTAACCGTTGTATTGCAGGGTGGCGGAATGGGTTTGGCGATACGTGGCGCGCATGCCCACTGAATAGATCTGCGTGCCTTCGGCGTAGAACGCGCCGCCGTTGTAGGCCGGGTTGCCGTTGGCGCCGTAGGTCAGGGACATCGGTGCGCTCAGGTCAATGCTGGGGAACACCTGCAACCACTGCGGCTCGAAAGACACTGCGACACCCAGTGCATTACGCGTGGCGCACCCGTCGCTTTTGGAGCCGCCGGCGCAGCCGGCATAGCCGATGCCGTTGTAGACCTCTTTGTTGTCAGTGACCTTTACCAGGCGCGTGTACGAGAGTTCAGCCACCAGCGCACCGGTGTCCCACAGCGGGGTTTTACCCAGGGTGTACACGCCGTTGAGGATAAAGTTGGCGATGTCGCCGGTGGCGCCCTTGTTGTACGGGGTATCGGGTTGGCCGTTGAGCAAGGCACTGGCAAGGCCAGTGTCCTGGCGGTAGGAGAGTTCCATGCCGGTACTCACCGGGCCCAGGTTGACCTCGTAGCTGAAGCCGTAGAGCTTGGCGTTTCGCACGAACTCCTGATGCACGCTGCCGCCACCACCGGAGTACAGGTCGACCAACGCCAACGGCTGCACTTCGTCGAACTGGCGGTAGTAGAAACCGAGGTCGCCATGCGCCCATTCCGGCGACCACGACACCTTGACCCCAAAGTTATTGTTGATGTCTTTGGGTTTGTTTTCATGCCCGGCATCAAACGGCCCACCCAACGACAGCGCCTGGTTCGGCCCCGCATAGAGGAAGTCGAACGGCCCCAGGTAAGTACCCCCTTCGGGGAACCGGTTGGGGCGAAACTCCAGGAAGTACTGGCCGGTGACCGACAGCTCCGGTGTGAGGTCCGCGGTCGCCATCAATTGCGTACGTGGCAGGAACAGCTCCTTGACCTCGGTGCCGGGCGATGTGAACGACTTCTGGTAATCGATCGGGTGCTGCGAATAGCCGATGTTGGAGAACCCGAAGAAAAACGCATTACCCCAATACTGGGTAAAGCGCCCAGCCTTGAGGTACACCGGGGTCTGGTCCATGTCGGTGTTGTAGAACATGAACGCGTCGAGCAACTCGGCGCCGCGCATGCTGTACTTTTTAGTGGTGCTGGAATAGCGGCTGTTACTGTAGCTGGTGATATCGGCAAACGCCGGGTTGGACTCCACGTGATCGTCGTAGGCGAAGTCTTTCCAGGCCGAGCCCGACAGCCGATAACCGAGGTTCTGCTGGTAGATACCTTGCAGCTCTACCAGGGCATTGACACGGTTGGTGACCATGTCGCCCTTGTCGAATTTGTAATCGCCTTCGTCGTAGGACGGGTTGTTGGCTACCCCGGCATTACGCCCCTGGGTTCGCCAACCCATGGTGTATTGCAAGGTGGTATTGAGGCTGGTGTCCCAGTTCTCGCCGGTATCGAGGTCCATCGCCTGAACCTGATGCATCACCCCGATATTGGCCAATACCAGGGTCAAGAACTTCAGAGACGGTAACGTTCCACGCTTGGTTTTAGTATTCATGACACATCCTTTTGGACTTATTATTTGATGTCATTTTTAGTTTTGTGCGCGCAGGCAGGCCCTTCACGACTGCCCACGCGACACCGCGCAACACCTGCGATTCTGGTTAACCGGCTTGGTTTAACTGCTCCTGCGGCGAGAGCTGGCGCACAGGGATAAACTGGATGGGCTGGCCCACCGACGGGTTGTGGAACTGCGTGAGCAACTGCGCTTCCAGCCCACGGACCTTTTCAACATTCGCCTCTTTGACGTGGCCAAAGCCGCGGATCTGCCCCGGCAACGAGGCAATCTGAATCGCTATGGAATGGTTGACGGGCGTCAGGTGCTCGATCAACGCAACCATCTGCTGTTCGTAATGGGTGATCAGGCGGCGCTCCATCTTGCGTTCCTCGGTGTAGCCGAACACATCCAGGGCGCTGCCGCGCAGGCCTTTGAAGCGTGCCAGCACCCCAAAGACGGCGCCCATCCACTGGCCGAACTCACGTTTTTTAAGGTGCCCGGTTTGCGGGTCGCGCCGGGCAAACAGCGGCGGCGCCAGGTTGTAGCGGTAACGCGCACCGTCTTCGAACGCCTCCTTGAGCTGCGCCTTGAACGCCGCCGAGTTATGCAGGCGCGCCACCTCGTATTCATCCTTGTAGGTCATCAACTTGGCAAAGTTGCGCGCCACGGCCACGGTCAGTGCCTCACTGCTGGGCAGCACCCGTTGCTCGGCAATGCCGACCGCCTCAACCAGGCGCTGATAGCGCTTGGCCCAGGCGGCGTTCTGGTAGTCGGTGAGCAAACGGGTGCGGTGCGCAACAATGTCCGCCAGGGCCGTCAATGGTGTGAACGCCAGGGACGGACGCTGTTGGGCCAGCGCTGCATCGATACGCGCCGGGTCGCAGGCTTGCAGACGACCCAGGGCAAAGGCTTGCTGGTTGAATTCGACCGACACGGCGTTGATTTCCACCGCGCGCTCGATCGCCTGCGGTGAAACCGGCAACAGCCCGCTCTGGCACGCATAGCCGAGCATGAACAGGTTGGAGGCGATGGTATCGCCCATCAACGCCAGGCCCAGGCCAGTGGCGTCGACGCCGTGCAGCGTCTTGGACAATTGCGCCAGGTGGCCGACCAGGCGCTGACTGTCCACGTGCAAGTCCGGGTTGCGCTGAAAGGCCGGCGTCGGCGTAACGCGCTGGTTGACCACCACGTGCGTGCGCTGGGTATTGAGGGTCATGATCGGTTCCTTGGCCAACCCCGCCACCGCATCGAAGGCCAGCGCCAGGTCCGCTTCGCCCACACCAAGCTTTTGCGCGCCAAGGTGCGATGCCTCGCGGGCAATCCGCACGTGGCTATACACCGCGCCGTTCTTCTGGCTCAACCCGGTCATGTCAAACACAGAGCAGGCCTTGCCTTCAAGGTGCGCAGCCATCGCCAGCAAGGCGCCGACCGTGACCACGCCTGTACCGCCGATACCCGTGACCATGATGTTGAACGCGCCACTCAACGCCACCTGCCGGGGTTCCGGCAGGCCCAGGATCAACTCGCCCACGCGACTGGACTTTTTCGGCTTGCGTGGTTCGGCATCCAGCACGGTGATAAAGCTTGGGCAAAAGCCTTTGACGCAGCTGTAGTCCTTGTTGCAGTTGGATTGGTCGATCTCGCGCTTGCGCCCCACTTCGGTTTCCTTGGGCCCCACGCTCACGCAGTTGGACTGCACCGAGCAATCGCCACAGCCCTCGCACACGTCCGAGTTGATAAACATGCGCTTGGCCGGGTTGAGGAATTTGCCGCGTTTGCGCCGGCGGCGCTTCTCGGCGGCGCAGGTCTGCTCGTAGACGATGACGGTCACACCCTTAACGTCCCGCAGCTCTTTTTGCACGGTTTCATAGGTGTCGCGATGGTGCACGCTCACGCCCTCGCCGAGGCCGCTTTGGCTGTTGTAGCTGGCTGGGCTGTCGGTGACCACGACGCAGCGCACCACGCCTTCGGCAAGGACCTGGCGCGTGATGTCGCCGGGGGTCAGCGGGCCGTCCACCGGTTGGCCACCGGTCATGGCGACGGCGTCATTGAACAGGATGCGAAAGGTCATGTTGACCTTGGCGGCCACGGCTCCGCGCACCGCCAGCAAGCCGGAGTGGTAATAGGTGCCGTCGCCCATGTTCTGGAAGATATGCGGCGTATCGGAAAAATGCGCCAGGCTGTACCAGTGCCCGCCCTCGCCGCCCATTTGCGTGTTGGGCAGCATCGCCGGGCCGCTGTACATGGCCATGGCGTGGCAGCCGATGCCACCTGCAGCGATGCTGCCCTCGACCGTACGCGTACCGGTGTTGTGCGGGCAACCCGAGCAGAAGTACGGCGAACGTGAGGCTTGTGCCGGGTCCATGCTGTCAACCCGCGCCAGTTCACGGCTCATGTGGGAACTGGTGGCGGCCAGGGTCTCGTCCAACTTGCCCAGCCGGCGCAGGCGTTCGGCGATCACCACCGCCAATTGCATCGGCTCAAGCTGGATGTCCGACGGGATCATGAACACGCCGTCTTCGTCGAGTTTGCCGACGATCAGCGGGGCATCCTGCAGGCCATAAAGGATCGCCTTGGCCTGGGCTTCCACCAGGCCATCCTTTTCCTCGATAAACAGTAATTCGCGCTGGCCTGCGGCGAACTCGGCCAGGCCCTCGCGCTCCACCGGGTACATGCAGCCCAATTTGTAGAACGAGATACCCAGGGCCGCGGCGCTGTCGGCATCCAGCCCGAGCATGTCCAGTGCCTGAATTACATCCTGCACCGCCTTGCCGGTGGACACGATGCCCAGGCAACGCTGCGGCGCGTCGATGCGTACCTGATCGATACGGTTGGCGCGCACGAATTTTGCCACCAGCGGCCAACGGTAGCGCTTGACCACCACTTCCGATTGTTGGCGGTCGATGTGCGATGAAACGTTATGGATGCCCTTCGCCGGCAGCTCGCCATACGGCGGCAGCACCGGGGTGACCACCGCCGCCTGGATGTCCAGGGTCATGGTCTGCTCAAGGGTTTCGTTGCACATTTTGAAACCGGTATACAGGCCGGTGTAGCGCGACATGGCAAAGCCCAGCAAACCCAGGCGAATCACGTCCTCGACATTCGACGGGGCAAATACCGGGATATTGCAGTGCATCAGCGCCACTTCACTCTGGTGCGCCAGGGTTGAGGACTTGCCGGAATGGTCATCGCCCGCCACCACCAGCACCCCCCCATGAGGGTGGGTGCCGCAGACGTTGCCATGCTTGAGCGGGTCGCCGGAACGGTCTACCCCAGGCCCCTTGCCATACCAGATGGCAAACACCCCGTCCTTGTTCGGCAGCGGCGTGGAGGCCAGCATCTGGGTGCCCCACACGGCGGTAGCGGCCAGGTCTTCGTTGACGCCGGGCTGGAACAGAATGTCATGGCTGTCGAGCAGCTTTTTGACGCGCCACAGCTCCAGATCGAACGAGCCCAGGGGTGAGCCGCGATAGCCGGAAATGAAACCCGCCGTATTCAGCCCGGCACGGCGGTCCAGCTCGCGCTGCAGCATCGGCACGCGTACCAGCGCCTGGGTCCCGGTCATCAGTACCGTGCCGGTATCGGCGGTGTATTTATCCTCAAGCTTCACGTCACGCATTTTTTATGTCCCATTCAATCGTGGGTGTATCAGGCGGGCCGCTGCTCAATGGCTGGGGTCCGAGTTCGGTAACCCACAGGTCGAAAGCGGTAAGTCGCATTTTTTTCCTTGAGGTATTGCCCGAAGGCGTCCTCGAACAACGCCAGCACCGTCTGGGTGCTGTCACGCTGGGCCATCTGTGCGAACCAGCCTTGCAAGCCCAGTTCGGCCAGAATTGAGCGGCGGTAGACGAAGCCACTGACGCGCTCGGCGATGTCCAGGCAATAGAACGCGAACAGGTCGGCATAGCTGAGGGCCGCGCCCATCAGAAACGGCCCCGGGGCGACGAGGTGGCGCAAGGCAACGACGGCGCGGTCGAGGGTGATACGTGCTGCCGCAACGCTCACGGGGCTGTTATTGGCGCCCATGAATACGCCGGGGAACAATGAACGTACAGGTGCCTCGACATACAACTGCACCACGTTGATGACCTGGCGCTCACGGGCACGCTGGAACGGATCGACAGCGTGCAAGGTCGGCATTGGCAGGCAGTCTTCGATATAGCCCAGGATCGCCACGGTCTCGCCGATCCAGCCGGCAGGGGTGTGCAGCACCGGAATTTTGCCCATCGGGCTGATTGCCAGGAACTCCGCCTGCTGGCTGGCCCGGGTAGTCACCAGTTCAAACGGCGTTGCGGTCTCGATCAACGCGGCGTGGGCAATATTGAAGTAGTTGCTGACGGCGTAACCGTGCAGGCGCAAGGGTTGGAGGCGAGTCATGGCGCTTGCTCGCCCGCCGCCGAGCCAGGCTCGGTGTCGAAGATCTTGCCGGGGTTGAGGATGCCGTTGGGATCGAGTAGGTTTTTCAGGTTCTGCATCAACGCGCGCTCGATAGGCGTGCGGCTGATGGGGAACCAGTGTTTTTTCTCCAGGCCGATCCCATGCTCGGCCGACACCGACCCCTGGTACGCGGCCAGTGGCTCATAGACGCAGGCCTCCACCGGTTCACGTTCATCGTCGGTGCCGGTGCCGGCGCCAATCGCAATATGCAGGTTGCCGTCGCCGACGTGCCCCAGAAACGCGATCAAGCCGTCGGGCCAGCGCTGGTGCAAGCGCGCGGTGACCTGGGCCATATAGGCCTCCATGTCACCCACCGGCAGGGAAATATCAAAAGCGTAGAAGGGGCGAAAATCCTTGACCAGATGCTCAAGGTCTTCGCGGATTTCCCAGATCGACAGCTTCTCGCGCTCCGAACGGGCGATGACCGCGTCGTCGATCAGGCCTTTCTCGATACCTGCTTCCAGGGCCTTTTCAAACAGTTCGGTGTCCCGCGGCTGGTCGGCGCCGAGGGTCTCGATGATCGCGTAATACGGCTTGTCCACCGGCAACGGCGGTTGATGGCGGCCGGGCCGGGTATTCACCCGGTAAAAATTATTGTCGATCATCTCGAAGGCACTGAGCTGCCCCCCGAGGGCGCCATCCATGTGCCGCAGCAGTTTTGCCAACTGCTCGAAACGCGAAGCACAGACCATCGCCGTGTTGCTGCTCGAGGGCAATTCGCGCAGGCGCAACACCAGGCGGGTAATCACGCCCAGGGTGCCTTCGCTGCCGATAAACAGCTGCTTGAGGTCATAGCCCGTGTTGTTTTTAAGCATGCGGTTGAGCGACGAAACGATGCGCCCATCGGCCAACACCACTTCCATACCAAGGATCTGCTCGCGCATCATTCCGTAGCGAATCACCCGCACGCCGCCGGCGTTGGTCGCCGCGTTACCGCCCAACTGGCAGGACCCGCGCCCGCCCAAGTCGAGGGCAAAGCTCAGGCCTGAAGGCTGCACGTGATCCTGCAAGGTTTCCAGGATCACCCCGGCCTGGACCGTGGCGGTGCGGTTCTCCAGGTCAATGTGTTCGATACGGTTCATCCGTTCCAGCGACACCACCACATCACCCGGCCGAGTCTGCGTGGCCCGCACCCAGCCGGACATCCCGCCCTGCACCACCACCGGCTGGCGCGCGGCGTTGCACAAGGCAAGGATTTGCGACACTTGCTCTGAGGTCGTGGGGCGCAGGATGGCATCTGCCTCGATGCGTGCCATGAACACACCCGGATGGCGTGAACTGACGTCTTCGCCCGTGAGCATGCCGCCCTCACCGACCACCGCATGCAGCTGTTGAAGAAGGCCGGCGGGCACCACGCCAGCGCTGATCGCCGGTTTGAATTCGGTGCGGTCGGTAGAGAGAACATCGCGTGTGGTCATAAGTCGTCACTTGCCCATTTTTAGATTTATCGCCATTCGTGGCTGGCCGGCGAATGGGAGGCTGTTGACCAATTGTTGGCCTATCGGCCGGCTCGCAGCGATGGCAACGCTGGAGCCTGCGAAGCATTTCGTGCCAAAAACCGCGACCGCTGCAGCACGAACAAACGCCGGACAAAAAAATGCCGATTCAGTCAGCACTGAATCGGCCCGATGACGCTCGCTTTACCGCGTCAAACCAAAGGAATGTCACGCATCAGCTGTGGTTGTATATCGCCTTGCGCTTGGCAAAAAACGCTGCGACACCTTCGCGAAAATCCGCTGTGCCGGCGCAGGCACGGAAGGCCTGGTGCTCGGCCTCCAATTGCTGCTCCAACGTGTGGTCGGCGGCCTGGCGCAGCAAGTGCTTTATCTGGCCGTAGGCGAAGGTGGGCCCGCAGGCCAGCTTGCGCGCAAGACACTGTGTGTCTTCGTGCAACGAGCCTGCAGACACCACGCTTGCGATCAGCCCCAGGGCCAGCGCTTCGTTGGCACTCAAAACGCTATTGCACAGGGCCAGTTGCAGCGCGCGCTGGCGCCCCAGCTGCCGCAGCAAATGCCAGGACCCCCCGCCATCGGGGCTGGTAGCAATGTCGCTATAGGCCAGGCAAAACCGTGTGTTGCTCGCGGCGATGGTCAGGTCGCAACCCAGGGCCAGGCTCATGCCTGCACCGGATACCGGCCCGTGCACGCTGCCGATGACCACTTGGGGCATGTGTGCCAGCAGCCTGAGGGCGGCATGCAGCGGCTCGATGATCGCCGAGGCCAGTTCAGCCGGGGCGTCGCTGGCGTCGAATGCCGCAAGGTCGCCGCCGGCCATAAAGGCCCGGCCCGCGCCGCTGAGTACGATCACGCGCACCTCTTCACGCCCCTGCAGTTGCTCGCAGAGCACCAACAGAGTCTGGGCCATTTCGACGTTGATTGCGTTGAGTGCCTCAGGCCGATCAAACGTCAGGTTGGCGATGCCCCGCGTAATATCCAGGCGTACTGGTGCAGGGCTCATGGGGCGGACTCCTGCACCACTGCCGCCACGCCAGGCACAGCCTTCAGCGGCAGGTCGGCGTCAGCCAGCGCAACCAGGTCGGGGGCAAAACCTGCCTTGACCAGCGCTTTGCCCTGCACGTAATCGCGTACCTGGTTCACACAGTCCAGGGCCAGTACCCGGCCTTGCCTGAGGTACACCACGCTGAAGCTGCGGGTCGCAGGGTCGCCGCGCAGCACCGTCTGGTCGTAGCCCAGGGACAGGCCGACGGTTTGCAGTTTCAGGTCGTACTGGTCGGACCAGAACCACGGCACCGCATCGTAGGCTTGCGCCTGGCCGGTGATAAACCGTGAGACCACCTTGGCCTGATCATTCGCGTTTTGTACCGACTCCAGGCGAATCGGGGTCTGAACCGCACAATAGGGGTTGAGGTGCGCGGCGCAGTCGCCGATGGCAAACACATCCGGCAGCGCCGCGCGGCAAAACGCGTCCACTTGCACACCGTTGCAGTCTTGCAGGCCGGCTTCCAGCAACGGCGCAATGGCCGGCACGATACCGATGCCGACAATGACCATATCGGCTTGCAGCACGCTACCGTCCGCCAGGGCCACGCCGACGACCTTGCCGCCCTCCCCGACCAAATGATCGACCAACACGTTAAGGCGAACCTCCACACCATTGGCCCGATGCTCAGTTTCGTAGAAACGCGACAGCGCTTCCCCGGCCACACGTGCCAAGACCCGGTCCTGGGCTTCGAGTACGGTCACTGACTTGCCCAGTTTGCTCAAGACCGCCGCGGCTTCCAGCCCGATATAGCCACCGCCGATCACCAGCACCCGCTGCGTGGCGGGCAGCTCGTGGATCATGCGGTCGACATCGGCTCGGTTACGCACTGAATGCACGCCCTGCAGGTCGTGACCTGGGCAGCTGAGGCGCCGTGGTGCGCCGCCGGTGGCCCAGATGAGCTGGCCATAATCAAGCTGGGCGCCGCTGTCCAGCGTCAGCCGATGCGCTCGGGCATCGACGCCCACAACACGCTGGGCCAAGCGCAGATCGATATGTTTTTCGTTCCAGAAACTCGCCGGGCGCAGCAACAGGTGATCAAAGCTTTTTTCGCCTGCCAGGTATTCCTTGGACAATGGCGGACGCTCATAAGGCAGCTCATGCTCCTCCCCGATCAGCGCAATGGAGCCTTCGAAACCCTGCTGGCGCAACAGGCTGGCCGCTTGGGCACCGGCATGGCCGGCACCGACGATCACGACGTCTTTGTGCATGGTGTGGTCCTCTTGTTGTTCTTATCGGCGTCAACGCAAACCCAGCAGGCGGTATCAGTCTTCCGGCGCGATGGTGACGCGCAGGCCATCCATGTCTTCCCGGAAGATCACCTGGCAGGACAGGCGCGAAGTCGCGGTGCGGTGGTCGGAACTGTCGAGCAGGTCATTTTCGTCGTCGCCCATGGGCGCCAGCCGATCGGCAAAAGCGGGATCGACGATCACATGGCAGGTAGCGCAGGAGCAGGTGCCACCGCACAACGCGAGGATGTCGTCGACGCCGCCGGACCGCATGATGTCCATCAGGCTCTGTGCGTTTTGCGCTTGCAGGGTCATGTGTTCGCCTGCACGGTTTTCAACAATAACAATGGCCATGTGTTGCCTCGATGCACTAAGGATCAGGAATAGAAACCACGCTTGGCGGCGGCCCGTTCACGCAAGCTGTGGGGCACACTGAAGCGCTGCGGGAAACGGCTGGCCAAGCGGTCGGCCTCGGCAACAAAGGCGTCCAGGCCTTGCACCTCAATGTATGAAACCGGCCCGCCGCTCCATACCGGGAAGCCTGCCGCCACAGCGCCGCAGTCGGCCTCCAGCGGGTCATCGACCACGTGGTTGTCCAGGCAGCGTACGGCGGTCAACGCCTGGGTGTAGAGCAACCGCCGCTCCAGTTCGGCAATCGCGGCAAAATCCACGTCCTCCACGCTTGGCTCAACAGCGCCTAAAGGGCACTCGGCCTCTGCGCTCAACGCATTGCGCCGGGACAGGCTGGCAACCAGCGTGGGCGACACCCCTTCCTCTTTCATCGCCCGTTGCTCCGCCGCGACGGCATGGCGCAATTGACTGAGGTAGTCACTGAGGTTTTGGCGGCTTTCACGCTTGGCCAGGGCCTGGCGCGAAATGAATTGGGTGCGCGCGATGGCCTTGGCCTGCGGCGAACGCACCGTGTTGAAAAAGTAGCGCGATTCAATGCGCAACCCTGCGTCTATCGGTACTTGAGCGCCTTCATAGACGCATTTAAGGATATTGGCGACTGCCGGGTAGTGCTCACCCGCCGTGCCAAGACGCGCCGCCAGGGCCGGGCCGAAATACCGATAACCCTGGGCCGAATGCACACCGCCCGCGGGCAACTGGAAATTGGCCTGGTCCCAGCTCGCCTGGGCATCCGGGTGTTCGAGTACCCAGCGCCGTGCCGTTTGCAGCAGTTGATCGGCGGGCAGCAAGGCGTGCACCACGCCGGTCGCCAGCGCCTCGGCGGGTGCAATCGGTGTGCCCTCCAGCAAGTGGGGCAGTACCGCGCTCACGCCGAGCAAGCGGGTCAGGCGCTGCGTGCCACCGGCACCGGGCAACAGGCCTACGCCGACTTCCGGAAAGGCCAGGCGCAGCTTGGGGTCATCCACCGCCACCCGGTAATGACAGGCGAGCACCAGTTCCAGCCCGCCGCCCAGGGCCAGGCCTGTGATGGCCACCGCGACGGGTTTGCCGCAGGTTTCCAGGGCGCGCAGGTGCCGCGACCAACTGGCGCTTTCGGCCAACGCAGCGCGCAGTTCTGCCTGGCTTCGGGCCGCTCGCCACCGGTCAAAATAACCGACGATTTCCGGCAAATCGGCCCCCGCGCAAAAACCGCTGGTTTTGCCCGAGACCAGCACCGCCCCGCGGATTTTGGGGTTGCTGCGCAGCGTTTCGACCAGCTCGCCGAACTCGCGCTGCACGTCAAAGCTGATCACATTCATGCCCTTGCCGGGCACATCTAAGGTAATCAGCGCGACACCCTCGGCGTCGATCGTGATGGAAAAATTGTTCATATCGCTCCTCAAACCCGCTCGATGACGGTAGCGGTGCCCATGCCGGCACCCACGCACAGGTTGACCAGTGCGGTTCCCTGGCCGGTGCGCTCCAGCTCGTCCAGGGCGGTGCCCAGAATCATCGCGCCGGTGGCCCCCAGCGGGTGCCCCATGGCAATCGCACCGCCGTTGACGTTGACCTTGGCCGGGTCCAGGTCGAGCACCTGCAAGTAGCGCAGCACCACAGCGGCAAACGCTTCGTTAAGTTCAAACAGGTCGATGTCAGCGGTGGTCATGCCCAGGCGATCAAGCACTGTGCGCGTGGCAATGGCCGGGCCGGTGAGCATGATGGTCGGTTCGGAACCTACCGAAACCATGCCCTTGATGCGTGCACGAGGCTTAAGACCCAATGCTTCGCCGGCGGCTTTGGAGCCGATCAACACGGCTGAGGCGCCGTCCACCACGCCAGACGAGTTGCCGCCGTGGTGAACGTGGTTGATCTGCTCGACCATCGGGTAGCGTGCGAGCGCGGCGCTGTCGTAACCGGACTCGCCCTGCTTGGCGAATGCCGGCTTGAGCCCGGCCAGGGACTGCACGGTGGTTTGTGGGCGCATATGCTCATCGCGATCCAGCAGCACGATGCCGCTCTGGTCCAGCACCGGCACGATCGACCTGGCGAAGCGCCCTTGCTCCCAGGCACGCGCGGCGCGGCGCTGGCTTTCAACGGCGTAGCTATCCACGGCCTCGCGGCTGTAGCCGAACAAGGTGGCGATAAGGTCGGCGCCAATGCCTTGGGGCGCGTAGTAGTGATCGAAGGCAAAGCTGGGATCGACCAGCATCGCACCACCATCGGCACCCAACGCCACCCGCGACATCGACTCCACACCACCGGCCACCACCATGCGTGCCTCGCCGCTGAGTACTTTGCCCGCAGCCATATTGCACGCCTCAAGGCCCGAGGCGCAGAACCGGTTGATGCTCACCCCCGGCACACTCTGCGCGTAGCCTGCGACCAGCGCCGCAATGCGCGCGATGTCGCTGCCCTGTTCGCCCACCGGCATCACGCAGCCAAGAATCACGTCATCGACCCAGGTGGTGTCCAGGTGGTTGCGTTCACGGATGGCTTGCAGCACCTGCACTGCCAGGGCCAGGGACGTCACCTCATGCAGCGCACCGTCCGGCCGCCCGCGACCGCGCGGGGTGCGCACGGCGTCAAAGATATAAGCACAAGTCATGGAAGCTCCGGGATCAGCGAGGTGCAAGACGAATGGCACCATCAAGGCGCACCGATTCACCGTTCATGTAGCTGTTGGTGATCAGGAACGTCGCGAGGTCGGCGTATTCTTCAGGCAGGCCCAAGCGATGGGGGAACGGTACCGAGGCTGCCAGGGACTGCTGCACGGTGTCAGGCAGGCCCGCCATCATCGGCGTGGCAAACAGGCCCGGCAGGATGCAGTTGATGCGCACGCCCTCACCCGCCAGGTCGCGAGCGATCGGCAACGTCATGCCGACCACCCCGGCTTTGGACGCGGAATAGGCCGACTGACCGACCTGGCCGTCCTGGGCCGCTACGCTTGCGGTGTTGACGATGACCCCACGCTCGCCATGGGCCAGGGGCTCAAGGTTGAGCATGCCGGCGGCGGAGCGCGACAAGCAGCGAAAACTGCCGACCAGGTTGATTTGAATCACGCGGTCGAAATCGGCACTCGGGAAGGCTTTGATCACGCCCGTGGCGCGGTCGCGGCCAGCGGTCTTGGCGCCTTTGGAAATACCCGCACAGTTCACCAGAATGCGCTCCTGGCCATGGGCCTCGCGGGCGGCGGCAAACCCTTGGTCCACCGACTCATCCGACTGCACGTCGACCTGGCAAAACAGCCCATCGACGTCCCACGCGACCTGCTGCCCACGCTCGGCATTCATATCGAAAATGGTCACTTTCACACCGGCCGCAGCCAACCTGCGCACCACCGCCTCACCCAACCCCGAGGCGCCCCCGGTGACCACTGCTGCTATGCTCGCGTCGAGTTTCATCTGCCTGCCTCCAGAATCGCCGGGCGGTGGAGCAAGCACCGGCGATTGATCTGATTATTTGCAGGCAATTGTGCGGGTTTGTGGAAAACCGGCCACAACCAAAGGCGCCAGGGCGTGCCATTTCATGACATTAGTGAGGGTGACCGACGACGACGCGCTGGCGGGCCTGCCCTTTTCGCCTCAGTTGAACTGCGACGCCACTTCAGACCAGAGGCTCACCCGGCGACCGCGACTTTTGAAGAACTCTATTTCGCGTTTGATCCCGGAACTCAGGTCCCAACCGGGCAGGTCGAGAACAATCAGTTCTTCCAATGCTTCCATGAAAAACGCATCGACCGGTGCCCAAAGCTTGCCGACAGCAGCGCTGTCTTTGCCTTCAAAGGCAAGGTTGATCGGATGGGACATGGAGACCTGGCTGAACACAGCGTTGCCAGACTCAACGAGGGTTGCCGCGACTTTATTGCACGCAATGAATCGCTCATGGGTTACCGAAGCATCAGCGTGGCTATACGGGCAGGCTAGAAAAATCTTTCGCATGTTTACCTCGTTGAAATGGAAGGGTTCTACCCCTTCCAAGTGATGGATTGTTTGATAGCGGCGCCAACGGCGAGCAGCCCGCCGAACAGCTTTGGCCAGCAAATCGGCATGATCAGCGTCGGCTGGAAGTGGGCGATAAAAGCTAAATGATCGCCGAGGGTTGCCTGCGCACAGACGCCCTGTTTAATGACTGCTTCCATAAGTCCACGGTGGACGCGTACCTGCCCTGCCGTTTCTCACCGTATTACAAACACTTCATATGCCATTCGTTGTTTTGATGTGGTTTTGAATGATAAACCCACTGGAATCGGTCATTTCTGCGGCGTATTCTGCAGGGCAGCCTTGCAGTGCAGTGGGCACGGGGCGAGGCCGCTGTGCCTGAATGCCACGGCCCATTGCCTGTGGTTTCGCAGAGGCGGCACCCGCCGCGTTACCATCGCTCCATTTGTGTTCCCAGGTAACAGGGATGCGCCCCAACACAGCACTTCGTGTAGCACCCGAGGACGACACATGCGCCCTACAGAACGACGCCAACATATTCTTGAATTGCTGCGACAGCTCGAGCGAATTTCAGTCGATGAATTGGCTCGCACCCTCAGCACCTCGCAGGAAACGATTCGCAGGGACCTGACGGTTCTATCCGAAGAAAGCCAGGTCACCAAATTTCACGGCGGCGCATCCTTTCCACCGAGCGGGGAGCATGAAAACGCCTTCCAGACTCGGATGAATGAGTACTCGCCAGAGAAGCGAGCCGTTGCCAGGTACGCCGCGGGGCTGTATGCGCCGGGCGACAGTATCTTGATCGACACCGGCACCACGACGCTGTTTTTTTGCGCGCGAACTGGCCAGGCTCAGTCGCATCACAGTGATCACCAACTCCCTGCTGATTGCCGTGAGCATTGGGGCCAGCGGCAACCGGGTGTTTGTGATCGGCGGGGAATATCGGCCGGAGTCGGAACAGAACATCGGCGCGTTGGCCATGGAGCAAATCGCCAGGTTCAATGCTGAACACGCGGTGGTGACGATCGGCGCCTTGAGCGCGGATGGCGCGTTTGACTTTTCCATCGAGGAAGCTGAAATCACCCGCGCAATGATTGCCCGCACGCGTTATCTCACGGTGATTGCAGACTCATCGAAAATGGGCAAGCGTGCGCTGTTCCAAGTGTTCCCGCTGGAGCGAATGCGCATCAAATACCGTGGCATTGGCCAACGCATCGGCGGAGTCAGCGGCAGCGCGCTGTTTGCCCCAGAAATCCACTTCATAGGTGGCTTCGGCAAATACGCTACGTTTTTCCGTGGAGCCGTAATTGTTCTGTCGTTGGTAAATTGCCTCCCAGATTAAGCGCCGGATATTGCGCCGCCCCCGCCACCTGCGCCGAGGCGCGGGCTTCATCGATGCGGCTGACCGCCGCCTTGAGGGTGTAGTTGGAGGCCTGGCCCCGGGCGATCAATGAGTCGAGTTCGGCGTTGTGAAACTCGCGCCACCACTGGCCGCCCTCAGCCGCCGAGCTGTCTGTCGGGCCATTGAACTGTTGCGCCAGGGGCAACTCGGGTTGCTGGTACTGCGGGACCATCGAGCAGCCGTCAAGCATGAGCATGCCGAACAACGTTAACGCCACGGATGAAAGACACGCAACCCGCCTGCGGCGAGCCACCAAAGTTGTTACCGACATGGGCAAGCCATCCCCGCTAAATCCTGTGTGGAGCAATCCACGAATGGGCAGAAGATAGCGAGGGGTGCCTGCCAGAGCGTTCGTCGGCAGATAAACTTTTGTTTAGCCTTGCTTCGGCGTCTCCTGAAAGCTGTAGCCGGCACCCGGAATGGTCTTGATCAGCGAATAGTCGAAACCTTCATCGAGTTTGCGCCGCAAGCGATGGATATGTTTATCGATGACGTTGTCGTTGGGGTCGAAAGAGTAGTCCCAGGCGCTGTCGAGCAGCATGTCGCGGGTCACCACCTGACCACTGTGGCGCATGAGCTTCTCCAGCAAAAGCGCCTCGCGATGCTGCAAGGCAATGACTCGGCCCTGACGTACCGCGGTGCGTGTGGCGCAGTCGAGTTGCAGCTCACCGACTTGCAACTGACGCGCGGGCCTCGTCGTCTGTTCGCGCCCGCGCAGCAAAGCATCGAGCCGCGCCAGTACTTCGGCGAACGCGTAAGGCTTGGCTAGATAATCATCGCAACCGGCCTGCAGGCCTTCAACCTTGTCGGTGGTGGACGCCTGCGCACTGAGCATCAGGATCGGCACCCGCAACTGTTGCGCTCGCAGAGCCTTGACCAGGCCAACACCGTCGAGGCCGGGCAAACGGCGGTCGACGATCAGCACATCATGGATTTGCTCCAGGGCCATGCCAAGCCCACTATTGCCATCGCTGGCGATATCGACGATGTGACCACTTTCGCTCAACCCACGTAACAGGTAAGCAGCGGTCTGGGCGTCATCTTCAACCACAAGAATGCGCAAAGGCACCGTCTCCAGAAATCCAACCTAAACTTTTATTTACCTGGCGGGAACGTGGCACAGCCGCAGGCTTTGTCACACTATGCCATCTCTGCCCGATTATGTGAGCGGTTCATCTGCCATGACCCATGTTCTAGTCGTCGAGGACGACTTGCTTACCTGCCGCGAAATCGAAGCGGCGCTGTGTGACCACGGCTTCACCGTGAGCTGCGTCCACAATGGTCGCGAAGGTCTGCTCAAGGCCCTGAGTGAACCGTTCGATCTGATCGTCCTGGATCGCATGCTACCCGGCGGCCTCGATGGACTTGGTGTACTGACCGCCTTACGGGCGGCAAGCGTGAGCACCCCGGTGCTGATCCTCAGCGCCTTGAGTGCGCTGGACGAAAGGGTTCGCGGCCTGCGCGCAGGCGGTGATGATTACCTGACCAAACCCTTCGAATTCATCGAGCTTACCGCACGGCTGGATGCGTTGAACCGTCGCCGCGCCGAACCGGTCTCCGAAGCTCGGGAAACACGCTTGCGGGTCGGCAATCTGGAGGTCGACCTGTTGAGCCGGGTAGTCCGGCGTGGTGACCGTGTCATTGATCTGGTGCCCCGTGAGTACGCGTTGCTGGAACACTTGATGCGCCATGCAGGGCAAGTGGTCACCCGCACCATGCTATTCGAAGCGGTCTGGAACTACGCCTACGATGAGCGCACCAACGTCATCGAAGTCCACATGGGGCGTTTGCGACGCAAGATCGACGACGAAAACGAACCGTCGATGATCCATACCATTCGTGGAGCCGGTTATGTCCTCCGTTCGCCTGAGTGAGATCCCACGCACAATCAGTTTTCGCACCGGCCTGCTGTTTCTCGGACTGTTCGGCTGTTCGTTTCTGGCGCTGTTCGGCTATGTCTATTGGCAAACAGCGTTCTACCTGAAAACCGAAGCGGATACCGCGCTGTATCGCCAGGTGGAAACCCGCAGTGCACAGGATACCGAGTTACAACTCAGGGAAATCCGCAATCACGCCGAGCAGGATACCGAAGCGCGCGCTCCCCAGAGCCTGTTCGACGCACAAGGCCAGTTCATTGCCGGGGCCATCCAGCAAGTGCCGCCCTTCTCCGCCTACGACAAACCTCAGGAGTTCGATTGGCGCAAGCCCAGCGGTCATCAGCGCCCAATACGCTTCATTTTCCATCACCTGGCCGACGGCAAGACCTTGCTGGTGGCCCAGGACATCCACGACATACGCGAATTTGATGAACTGCTGATCAAGGCGCTGGTTTCCGGTGGCGTGCTGTTGCTGGTGGTCGGCCTGTTTGGCGCGGTGGTACTGGGTTACTCGGCCCACCGACGCCTGGACAAGGTCAGTCGCTCGATCAAGGGGATCATCGAAGGCGATTTGACCGGCCGCTTGCCCATCCAAGGCAACAACGACGACATCGACCGCCTCGCCTCCGTGGTCAACGGCATGCTCGATGAGCTGGAACGCTTGATGAACGAGGTCAAAGGCGTGTGCGACGACATCGCTCACGACCTGCGCACCCCTCTGACGCGGTTGATCGCCGGGCTGGAGCGCACCCAGCGCCGCGGTCTCGATGAAGCGCAATACGCCGCCAGCATCGACGCGGCACTGGTTGAAGCCAAGGCACTGCTTCTGACCTTCAAGGCCTTGCTGCGTATCTCGGAAATCGAAAACAGCGCCCGCCGCAGTCACTTCGCGCCGCTGGATCTGAACCTGATCAGTGCCGACGCCACCGAGCTCTATGAGCCGTTGGCAGAAGAACGTGGCATCAGCCTCACGCTCTATAAAAGCCAGGGTCCTGCCGTCATCGCCGGAGACGCACAATTGCTGTTTGATGCACTCTGCAATCTGCTGGATAACGCCATCAAGTTCTGTCCCGACCATAGCCAGGTCAACCTGACCGTAATCGCCGATCATGGGTCGGTCGGAATTTGTGTCACAGACAACGGACCGGGCATTGCCGAAGGTGAGCGCGAAGCCGTTTTTCGTCGGTTGTACCGCGCCGAAGCGAGCCGAAACACACCGGGTAATGGCCTGGGGTTAAGCATGGTCTGCGCCGTTGCGCGCTTACACGACCTCAAGCTGACCGTCAGTGATGCGGCGCCTGGCTGTCGCATCGAACTGCTTGGCAAGGCTGGGTCGACGGGCCCATCCGCGCCACTTGGCATTGTCTGATCAGGTTTTTTCGGGTTTGACTGAGCGTGAGCCGAAACACGCAACGCGACAAAACCTCCCGCCATATTATCTTCCCCTCGGCCTCAAAAAATCCAGCTTCGCCGCCAACCTGTCAAAAAATTCATTTTGCGGAGAACAGGGCGAAAGGCAGTGAGCGTCAAGATGAGTTCAAGCCAACAAACAATGTGTTGGCTCAACTCATTACTGGAAAACACTCATGAACAGCCTTAAAGCCCTTTTGATCGTGACCTTGATGACCGCTTCCTTCGCCGCAATGGCAGAAGGCGGTGGCGATACCGTGACGGCCAAAATGGAAGCGGCAAGGATGACCGCCATGACCTCGCATCAACAGTCAGAGTCTGCCACGGCTGCAGCCACTGCCAGCAACCAGAACGCCTCCACCAGTGACGCCTCGCGTTCGAACTGACCGTGTGAACGTCCGTCACCGTTAAGAACGGTGTTGCGCGATATCGGTGAAATCATCGTGGTACCAAAGATTATGACCCGTCCAATTCCAGCGACCGCCAACTACAGCATTGTGTTGGTTAACTACAAAACACTTGATCTGACCAAAACCTGTCTGATGCTTCTGCAGAAGGCTCTGCGCGGGACAAATGTTCCGGTGATTGTGGTGGATAACCACTCCGACGATGCGAGCAGCGAGTACTTGCGCTCGCTGGACTGGATTGAGCTGATCGAACGCAAGCACACCGGCTCCGAAGCCGGAAACATTGCCCATGGCCGTGCTCTGGATCTCGCTTTGGCGCAGGTTGAAACCGACTATCTGTTTCTGTTGCACACCGATACCTTCATTTACGATCCGGCAGTGTTCACCATGATGCTCGACCAATGCACGGAGCAACGCGACGTGGCTGCCGTCGGATGCTTGGAGCAATTGGATCGAGGGAGCGTTCGCTCGGCCTGGCGCCTGGCCTCACGCTTTTGCAAGCACTACGCCCGACGGAGTTTGCTGGCACTCGGCGTTCAGGCAAGAGCGCCCAAGCCGTATCGAGAAATCCACCTGAAGAGCTTTTGCACACTGTGGAATGTGGCGTTCATCAAGCAACACGGCTTTCACTTTCAAATGGATAAACGTAATCCGGGTTATGAACTGCAGGATCGAATGACTGCCTTGGGCTACCAGGTGCGTTCTATTTCACCGCGAAAGATATTCCGTTATCTGGATCACATTCAAAGCGGCACCGTTTCTGCGATGGGCGGTTATGCGCGCAATCACCGTAGGGTTCGGATGTACGAGCAAATCACCAAAGGGAAAACCCTGAGAGTCTGGTGAATGGATAGACCCGCAGGCGCATGTTCTAGAACGGCAGGACCTTTGACAGCACCTTGCGCCGTTGCCTAAAAAGAGTCGTTCGCCTGCTAACTCGCATGCTGATCATACTAGTGGTTAGTCGCGAGTTGGTTGTGGCCACTCTGCGTCAGGTCAGGCCAGCCAAAATCGTAATGGCTGAACTCACTACTGGAGACATTTAATGTACTTAATCAGTTAGGGTCGATTCACACAGAGACTTAACATAAAGGATGATTGCGTCGCTTACTTTAAGCGGGCGCCGATCACCCTTGCCGAACTGCTGCCAGGCTTAGTTGCACAAGACGGAATACCCGGATGGGTACAGCTGTCAGGCTTAGGCCCAGGAAGTCTGAAGAGTGCTGTAGAAGTGGCGTATTGCTGTGCTTTAAAGGCAACTGGAAAACCCTGCTCGTACAGGATTCGCCAGTCTTTTCAGTGCATCCGAGAGGTTACACTTTAGTGTTAATGATCTCGCCGGTTATTTGCCCGTTACCATTCACAACACCAGACGTAGGCGCTACTGCGTTTGCTGCTTGATGGTGGTGCTTTTGTATCAAGCGCTGCGCCTGACGATCACCATGTCCCGCCTCTTGAGCGCTTTGCGCGGCGGTCTCAGTAGCTTCTTTCAGTGCGGCTGCGACATTGCTGGCCGCAGTAGCAGGAGCGGTAGCGGTAGCAGTAGCAGAGGCCGGTGTCTGATTTGCTTTTGCCTGGGGCTGACTTGGGGCAGAACTCTGCCCATTGATAGTCACTGGATTTGAAGCTGATACGGCTCCGATAGTCATAGGTGATTCCTCATTGAGTAGATTGCACGTGCGTTCTTAATCATTGCGATTACGTCAACATTTACCCATCAAGTCCCTGCATCAG
Source organism: Pseudomonas sp. 32A (assembly GCF_052682255.1). Classification (NCBI taxonomy): domain Bacteria; kingdom Pseudomonadati; phylum Pseudomonadota; class Gammaproteobacteria; order Pseudomonadales; family Pseudomonadaceae; genus Pseudomonas; species Pseudomonas sp. 32A. The sequence goes on from NZ_JBQYLY010000001.1 coordinate 7,160,213, forward strand.
GACTGCTTTGCTTATCCCCTTTTATGAACCCATGGTATGACCCTATGGCAGCGGCCAGAGTAGGCACCCAGTTGTCTGGCCTCCGTCGGATAAACGTGAAAGCTTCGTGATATTCAGCGACGCTTGTGTTGAGTTACTGGAATAACCACGCAAGGTATATTGGCCGCAAGCTCACGATGAGAACGCATGCTAGGACAAACAAGAGGTGGCTCGACTGAGAAGGGCGAATCTTATCTGATTGGCGGTTATCGGCTAATTCTGTTGAAAAGTCGGCTTCGAATTCTATGGCAGAAAAGTACGCGCCTGAGAAGAAATCTGAGTTTGCGCGGAAGGTTCAAGAGTCAAATTTCACGTAGCAGCGTGCAAAAGAGATGTTTTCATCCATCAATATTCGAGCGTTTTGGGCAAACCGACTTTTTCAACACAATCGGGCGTTTGCTGTCACCCACTCCAAGCCAATTCGTGCACTTACCTCGCTCCTGCCTTAGGACGTCCGCCCTTCCCGCTGCTACGCTTTCGACATCCTCTATTGGAATCGAAACAATGCCCATTGAATATTCACTCCCCGATGTCCTTGAGCGTCTGTACGGAAACCAGCTCGCCCTAGAAGCGGCCGTGATGGAGTTGACCTTGAGGACTGAGCGCCAGGGTGCGACGGAGACTGGGGACAACTTCCGAGGTGCGCTGCAAACGATCGGGGGGAACGCTGGACACATCAAACACGGCTTGGCCAAACTGAAGGCACAAGGCTAACACTGATCAAGCTGTCCACGACGTCACGCCTGCGACAGCCTTGTTTGGATTTTGTACTCATGCGGTACGGGCCAGCTCGCGCTGGTCGGCACAAAGGATGCCCCCCTGCGACACAGTTCGTCAGATACAAATCCCAAACGCTGTGTTCGCGGCGTAAAATGGCATAATATGCCAATGCCCGAAAAAACAGGTTTGCCGGTAGCTGGAGCTCATTATGGCGACGCGAAACGTTGTGCTCACCCCTCACCAAGAACAGGTTATCCATGACCTGGTCCAGTCCGGCCGCTATCAGAATGCCAGCGAAGTGATGCGGGAAGGTTTGCGCCTATTGGAACAGCGCGTCGCCGAAGACACCGCCAAAATTGAGGCCCTGCGTCAGGCGACCTCGATCGGCATCATGGACCTTGAGCACGGGCGCTTTACTCAGATGAACGAAGGGGATCTGGAGCACTACCTCGAGGGCTTGAGCCTGGAGGCAACGATCCCTGCGAGAGAGAAACACTGAGCATGCCGCAGTATCGGATTTCCAACGCGGCGCGCGCCGACATTGTCGACATCCTCAAGCTCTCCCAGACGCAGTTCGGCGATCAAACACGCCAGCGGTATCTGGCACTGATCCTAGCGGCGCTGCAAGCGATTGCCGTCACGCCTTATCGCATTGGCAGCCACGAACGCGATGAGCTGGCACCGGGCCTTCGCAGTTATCACCTCATCTATTCACGCCAGCAGGCCAAACACCCCCATGGCGCGGTCAAAAGCCCACGCCATGTCGTGTTTTATCGTGTAGCAAGCGACGACGTGATCGAGGTCGTCCGACTCCTTCATGACGCCATGGAAGTGCAATTGCACTTGCCTAATGACTGATCCTAGCCCAAAGGCTTAGCTAGCCAACAGCGAAGGTAAGGCGCCCGCCTCTACAAGCAACTTGGGCGCCCTCGCTGCCAGCCGACTCGGTGGCCAATTGAAGCGGGAGGTTCTGGGTCCGACCGGATTATCGAGACCCACGACCAGAAGCACGATGCGACCTGCGCGCAGTCGGAAATTCCCCTGGTCGTCTTCGGCCTTCGGCGGATGCCCCCGATACCGTTCGAACAACTCGCTGAGCGCTTGCTGAACGGAGAAGTTGTAGTAATCGCGGACCTGAGACTGACGATCCTCCAATGCTCTCTGACCGGGTGTTCTTGCGGTCATGAACAGATAGGCATAGGCATAACGCGCGCTTTCCAGAAATGCGTCGGTACGCCGTTCGGCACTTAACGAGCTGTGTGCATGTTGGGCCTCTTGTAGCCACAATTCAGACAGCGTGGCAAGACGCTGTTCCTCACCCAAGCCAGTGTTATTACGCACCTGTTCACGGCAGTCTTGTGGGGCCTCGTCGCAGCGTTTTTCTTCGACACCAGCAACTTGCAAAGCGGTGCGCGATGCCGCGCTCAGTTGCCCAGACGTCAGCACGTCGCCACGCCGAAGCGAGAGATAATCGCGATTATCGATGGTGTTGACCTTAACCCCGGCACAACCACCCATAGCCATCACGAGCAAGACCAACATGGCGCCCGGCCAAACGCGAGCCGAACCCTTCAAATGATGCAACGACACAAAAAAACCCTTACTGATGAAAACGACAATCCGAGTGTCTGCTCTGCTTTGGTAAACGTAGCTATCACGCCATCTGGCTAATCGTTTTTCGAAAGCGCGAAAGCGAAATCGCAAACAACACCGAGCCGATGATGAGTAGCGTCACGAATGTTGGCCACACCACCATCAGCCCTGCCCCGCGATAAAGAATCGCCTGACTGAGCTCAACGAAATGGGTGGTAGGCGCTATCAGCATGATGTTCTGGACGAGTTCGGGCATGCTCTCGCGTGGCGTGCTGCCGCCTGAGAGCATTTGGAGCGGCAGCAGTACCAAAATCATCAACATGCCGAACTGAGGCATGCTTCGCGCCAGTGTCGCCAGAAATATGCCCATGGAAGTAGTCGCGAACAGATGCAACGCGGCCCCGGCCAGGAACAATAGGATGGAGCCCTCGATCGGCACATGCAGCACGCCCTGCACGATGAATATCAACGACAGCGCAGCGGCGGTAAGTACCACCAGGCCCATCGACCAGACTTTGGCCAACATGATTTCCCGAGGTGTCACCGGCATGACCAACAGGTGTTCAATGGTGCCGTGTTCACGCTCACGAATCAGCGCTGCGCCGGTCAGGACAATGGACAACATGGTGACGTTGTCGATGATCTGCATCAACGCGCCAAACCAGGCGTGTTCAAGAGAAGGATTGAACCGCATGCGGGTGACCAACTCCACAGGCAGGGCCTGAGCCCCGCGGTATCGCTGCACGAACTCGGTGATTTCGCCATTGATCATTTGCTGGATATAACCGCTGCCAGTGAAGGCCTGGGACATGCGGGTCGCATCCACGTTGAGTTGGATTTCCGTCTCCCGGTTCGCCAGCACATCCCGTTGGAAGTTTGGCGGGATAGTGAGCGTGAACGTGTAGTCACCTGCGTCCAGGCCGGCATCAACCTGCTCCAGGGAGATCATTACCGGCGTAGTGAACTGCGGTGGAAAAAAAGCCGAGGCAATGCGTCCGGATAATGGCGACTGGTCTTCATCGACGATGGCTATGGGTGCCATGTGCAGCACGTCCGGCTGTGCAGTCGCTGCGGTGTATACCGAAAAGGTAAAGGTGTAGATGATCAGCACCAGCATCGTCGGGTCGCGGGCCAGACTCCACAGCTCCTTGATACCCAGCCGGTAGATATTCTTGAACGACTGCATGTCAGCGATCCTGTTTCTTTAGCAGGGCAACCGTCAGCATCAGGATCAACGGCACAGCGACCAGTAATGGCCAGAACTCGCTATGCAGATCACTGAACCCCAAGGATTTCCCAAACACGCCACGGCTGATATTGAGCATGTGAGTCGCCGGATAAAGCTCACCGACGAATCTCGCCGCGCCCTCCAACGAGGAGACCGGGTTAAGCAGCCCTGCGAACTGGATAGCCGGAATCATCGTACCGATCATGGTAAAAAACATCGCAGCGATCTGGCTGCTGGTCAGTGTCGAGGCCAGCAAGCCGATCCCGGTGGCGATGACGTTATAAATCAACGCGGCCAGAAGCAGAGTCATGAAGCTGCCTTTGACCGGCACATCGAACAGCGTGACCGCCATCAATGTCATCAGCAGAAAGTTGATCATCGCCAACGCCACATACGGCAGCTGCTTACCCACCAAGAATTCGGTTCGCGTCACCGGCGTGACATATAAATTGATGATCGAGCCCAGCTCTTTTTCCCGGACGACCGATAGCGCCGTGAGCATGGCGGGCAGCATAAGCAGCAACAGCGGAATGATGGCCGGGACCATAGCGGGCAGGCTTTTGACATCCGGGTTATAGCGAAACCGGGTCTGGATGCTGAACGAACTGTCGCTAACCGCTTTGCCCAGGCGATGCAAGGCCTGATCCTGCAGCCATGTCTGGTGCATGCCCTGTACATAGCCCAGTATCGTCTCGGCCCTGGACGGCATCGCGCCGTCGATCCACGCCGCAATCTGCACCGGTGCTCCCCTCTGCAGATCGCGCCCGAAACCTGGCGGTATCTCGATGGCCAACGTGATCTTCGAACTGCGCATGCGCTGGTCCAGATCCTGATAGTCGGCCAACGGCAGCATCTCCTTGAAATACCGCGAGCCGGAAAGGTTGAGCGCATAGTTGCGGCTCAGTTCGGTCTGGTCATGGTCCAGCACGGCATAACTGAGGTTTTCCACATCCATACTCAGACCGAAACCCATCACCAGCATCAACACCAGTGACCCTATCAGGGCCAGCGTCGCACGCACGGGATCACGTTGCAGTTCCAATGCTTCGCGCCACAGGTAGCTGAACATGCGATTGACGCTGAAACTCGGCTGACCCGCGGAATTGGACGGATTGGGATTGACCGCAGGTGAAGGGGCCTTCGCCGGCTCTTCTTCCGACTTGCCTGCTGCCTCTTGCAAGTAAGCGATGAAGGCCTGCTCCAGTGAGCTGGCTCCACGCTGCTTAACGATATTGCCAGGCGTATCGCTGACCAGCACCTTGCCCGCGTGCATTAACGAAATGCGATCGCAACGTTCAGCCTCGTTCATGAAGTGGGTGGAAATGAAGATGGTCACGCGATCGCGTCGGGACAGCTCGATTAGCAGGTTCCAGAAGCCGTCGCGCGCAATCGGGTCGACGCCTGAGGTCGGCTCATCGAGAATCAGCAACTCGGGCCGATGAACCGTCGCAACCGCCAGAGACAGGCGCTGGCGGATCCCCAGCGGCAGACTTTCTGGAAGACTGCCCAGCACCTCGCCGAGGCTGAAGCGATCGGCAAGCTCGTCGATCCGCGGGCCGATCTGCTCTTCCGGCATTTGGAACAGCTGCGCGTGAAGTACCAGGTTTTGCCGAACGGTAAGCTCGCTATAGAGCGAAAACGCCTGCGACATATAACCGACTCTACGTCGTGTACCGATGTCGTCGGGGTCGACTTCGCGTCCAAACAGACTTGCCGTGCCCTCACTGGCCGGCAACAGCCCCGTCAGCAACTTCATGGTGGTGGATTTACCGCAGCCGTTGGAGCCGAGAAAACCAAAGATTTCGCCGCGGCGAATACGGAAACTGACATGATCCACCGCCACGAAATCACCGAAGCGAATGGTGAGATCCCGGGCTTCAATAGCGATCTCGGGTTCAGCGACGTTCTCCAACGGGTCGATATGCGCCGGTTGGTGACCGCGGCGCTTTTCCTCCGGCAGCAAGGCGATAAACGCCGCTTCCAGATCCCGCGATTGGGTACTGGCCAGCAATTGCTCGGGCGAACCGGTCGCCAGCACCGTGCCGGCGTCCATCGCGACCAGCCAGTCAAAGCGCTGCGCCTCATCCATGTATGCGGTGGCAACAATGACGCTCATTCCTGCCCGTTGCTGCCTTATGCTACCGATCAGGTCCCAAAACTGGGCCCGCGCCAGAGGATCCACGCCGGTGGTAGGTTCGTCCAGAATCAGCAGATCAGGGTCATGAATCAACGCGCAACACAGGCCCAGCTTCTGTTTCATGCCGCCTGACAGTTTGCCTGCTGGACGGGTGAGGAATGAGTACAGCCCCGTGCTGCGGGTCAGGTCATCAATACGGCGACGGCGCTCCGCGGCGTCATGGCCAAACAGGCGGGCGAAAAACTGCAGGTTTTCTTCGACCGAAAGCGTCGGGTAGAGATTCTTGCCCAATCCCTGTGGCATATAGGCAATACGTGGGCAGACCCGATTGCGATGGGCAACCTGGCGCATATCGCCGCCCAGCACGCTGACCTGGCCCTGCTGTATCGCCCTGGCTCCCGCCAGAAGCGACAGAAGGCTGGACTTACCGACACCGTCCGGGCCGATGAGCCCGACCATTCGGCCTGCGGGAATATCCAGAGTAATGTTGGCTAATGCCTGGGTCTTACCGTAGGTCAGCACTACGTCCCTGACGCTGGCGACGCCAGGCAACGGATCGCCTTGGGGTTCGTCCGTCATTTAGAAACTTTCACAGCCAGTTCAACTGGCCAGTCGGCTTGCGGGTCAAGCTTGACCCAGGCCACACCGGGCAGACCGGTCTTGATCTGTGTGAGGTTGCGCAGCAAAAGGTCCCGATCGATCTGCGCCTTGACACGAAACATCAGCTTCTGACGTTCGCTGGCCGTTTCAACGGTCTTCGGGGTGAATTGTGCAACGCTGGCGACGAACGAGACCTTCGCCGGTATGACGTACTGAGGTGCGGCATCCAGAATGATGCGGATATCGCTGCCCAGCGCGACCCGCCCTGCCACACTTTCCGGGAGAAAAAACGTCAGGTACACGTCGGAAAGATCGACCAGGTTGAGTACCTTGCCGCCCGCCGCCAACACTTCGCCCGGCTGAGCGACGCGGTACTGAACGCGCCCGGCGCGTGGCGCGACCAACTGGCTATCGGTGATGTCGGCCTCTATTCGAGCAATCGTGGCCAGGCTCGCCGTCACCGCCGATTGCGCGCCCACGACCTCGGCTTGAGCAGCCTCAATATTGGCTTGAGCCGCTGCCACCTGAGCCTGAGCCGCCTTCAGCGTCGCCTTGGCGCTTCGTACGTTCGCTCGGTCATCGTCATATTGCTGAGTCGACAAAGCGCCTTCACGAGACAGCATTTCGGAACGTTTCAGTCGCCGCTTCATGGCGTCAAGTTCACTTTCGCGTTGGGCGATCAGCGCCTCGGCAGCCAATTTGTCGCTTCGACGCACCAATACCTGTGCCTTGGTGCCCAACACGGTGTTGATCGCCTGCTGATGCTGAGCGACAGCCTCGTCACGCTGAGCCGTAAGCGTCTGGATTTGCATGCTTGCCAACATCTGTCCGCGTTCGACGAAGTCACCCTCCTGCACCAGGATGTCATCCACACGACCCGCAAGTTTTGCCGAGACATCCACTTCGGTGGCCTCGATACGCCCGTTCCCGCTGACAAACCCATCGCCAAACCCGACAGGGTTCAAGGCCTTCCACATAAACCAGCCTGCAACCAATACAACGACGACGCCCAGGGGCACTAACAGCTTATTGCCAGGTACTTTCATGAATAACGACCTTAGTCCTTGGGCTTTACGTTCAATTCAGGCGTTCGGCAGCCATAGCGAAGTGGCCTGGTCTGCGCTTGTGCGGCGTACAAAGCGACTCGGCTGCAATGCATGGGAATAGGTCCGCCCACTGAATCCCCTAGCGAGTTCAAAAGTGTTCGATTCGCGCAACGGCAACGCGCAAGTCTCGAGCAATATCCGGTTCCAGCCGCGGCGAGCGAATTTGGCTGCGAATTCAGGTCGGGAGTTGGTTGCCCCTGAAACGACAGTGGGTCAGCCTCGTTTCGGGCCCTCAATAGTGAGACGCCCCCACGATCCGGTGCTAGGATTAGCCATCATGAAAATTAATTCATCGAGCGTTGATTAAAGCGTCGCTTCGACGCACATGTCAACCAATCCGTCTAGATCAGGTATATCCACCGAATGCCCAACGAGCTCACCAAACGCCGAGGCAGGCCGCCCAAAGCCGACGAGGTCAAACCCGATGCCATTCTGCGAGCGGCATTGACGTGCTTTGCAACGCACGGTTTCGAAGGTGCCAGCCTGCGGCGTATCGCTACTGCGGCGGACGTCGATGTGGCCTTGATCGCGTATCGCCATGGCGCAAAGCTGGAGCTGTGGAAAGCAGTCGTGGATGACATAGCAAGTAAATTTGTCCTGGAACTGAGTCGATCACGAAGTCCCGCCGAATTCGCGGATGGAACTTCCATGGACCGACTTCAGCTTGCGATTGACCAGATGATCGACTTTTCAGCAGATGCGCCGGAAATGTCGATGTTCGTCATAAAGGAAATCGCCCAGCGGGATGAAAGATTTCGCTACGTCTATGAGCGCCTCATCAGGCCAGCACAGGAGGTCCTGCTGCCAACCGTTGAGCTCGCAATCGCTGATGGCTTTCTTGAAAACGTTGATCCCGAGCTGTTTTTCTATAATGTCTCCGGTGCTATTGCCCTGACAGTTTCGATGCGCTCTTTGGTCGGACAGCTCGGCGGTAATGCATTCAGTTCTGAACATTTTTTGCCCGGCATGAAATCGCTATGGAGGTCACTTCTTCAGCGGGAAATTTGAACACGCAAGCTGCTTGTGCAACCTATTCGTCGGTCATCACAGGCGACATACGCAGGCGTTTACGCCGTCAATGCAACGGCGTGCATTCGGTTCTTCCGAGCCCTGAGACAGGAGAAATAGTTCAACACGCGTCAACCGCCCTTTACCAAGCTAGTGACACGCACCGGAGAGGCTTTATGGCGCTGGAAAAAAGTATCGAAAAGCTGCGCATGGACCTGGATGAGCTGGCATTCGACCTGAGCATTACCTGGTCGAGTTTGAACGACATGATCTGGCGGCTAATGGACAATGATCTATGGCTGCTCAGCCGCAATCCTTGCCTGGTGCTATCCAGTGTCAGTGACGATCACATTGAGGCGTTGCTGCGACAGCCGACGTTTCGTGCGCAGTTGCAGGCGCTGTCGCAGACCCGCTACGACGAATTGAACACGCCAGGCTGGTTTCACCAAAGCCATCGGCAAGAACAAGCCTGCTGCATCGCGTACTTTTCCATGGAGTTCATGCTCAGCGATGCGCTGCCCATTTATTCCGGCGGGCTGGGAAACGTTGCCGGGGATCAGCTCAAGGCGGCCAGCGATCTAGGCGTGCCGGTCACGGCGGTAGGCATGCTCTGGCAGCACGGTTACTTTCGTCAGGAGTTCGACAGCCAGGGGCATCAGCAAGCGTTGTACCCGGTCAATGACACCCGACAGATGCCCGTAAGGCCGTTGCTCGATGGCAGCGGAAACCCGGTGCGGCTGGCCTGCCATTTCCCCGGTTGGACCATCTGGTTACGTGGATGGCAAGTCAATGTCGGACGTAACCGCCTGCTGTTGATCGACACCAATGACCCGGCCAATCCGCCGCCAGTGCGCTTGATCGCCGGCGAACTCTATGGCGGCGATCTGGAAATGCGTCTGCGCCAGGAACTGGTTCTCGGCATTGGCGGCTGGCGTCTACTGGAGGCCGCCGGCGTCGAACCGGACGTGCTGCACCTTAACGATGGCCATGCCGCATTTGCAGTGCTGGAGCGTGCGCTCAGCTATCAGCGCAAACACAATGTCGACTTCGAGGTAGCCCTGACAGCCACTCGTGCAGGCAACCTGTTCACCACCCATACGCCGGTCACCGCCGGCTTTGATCGCTTTCCGCCCGCGCTGATCGAAAAGTACCTGGGCCATTACATCCAGCAGGAGCTGGCACAGCCCGTGGCACGAGTGATCGGTCTTGGTCAGGAACAGCCCGGAGTGCCTGATTCGCCATTTAACATGGCTTGGCTTGCCAGTCGTGCCGCGGGGGCGATCAATGCAGTGAGCGAACTGCATGGCGCCACCAGCCGACGCATCTTCGAACCGCTGTATCCACGCTGGCCAGCGGCGGAAGTACCCATCGGCCATGTCACGAACGGCATTCATCTGGCGACCTGGATAGGCGCCGACGCACTGGAGGCCTGGAAACACTGGCATAAGGGACAACCCAGCGGAGGTGAACCGGAACTGCCCGCCGAGCAGGCGCTGAGCAGCTTCAGTGATCAGGACCTCTGGAATATCCGCCGCCGGGCCCGGAGTGCGTTGCTGGACTATAGCCGTGATCATCTGGCTCGTCAGCGAGCGATTCATGGAGCATCGCTGCAACAGATCGACGCGTGTCAGCAGTGGTTCGACCCCGATGTTCTGACCTTGGGTTTTGCCCGCCGCTTCGCCACCTACAAACGCCCCAACCTGTTGCTGCATGATCCACAACGCTTGCTCAATCTGATCCAACATTCACAATGGCCGGTCCAGTTGCTGGTAGCAGGCAAGGCGCATCCTGCAGATCTGCAGGGCCAGGCAATGCTCGCTCAATGGCATGCCTTCATTCGCGACACCGACAGCCAGGGGCGCATCGCCTTTCTCGACGATTACGATATGCGTGTGGCACAGCATCTGGTAAGCGGTGTGGACGTCTGGATTAACACCCCAAGGCGTCCATGGGAGGCCAGCGGCACCAGCGGCATGAAGATCCTGGCCAATGGGGGTCTGAACCTGTCGCAACTGGACGGTTGGTGGGCAGAAGCCTATGAGCCAGGGCTGGGTTGGGCCATTGGCGATGGTAGCGAGGAGCCCGAAGCCGATCCGGGTGCAGATGCCAGGGACGCTGAACAGCTATATCAACTGCTGGAAAACGAGATCATTCCGACCTTCTATGAGCACGACGCCGGTGGACTGCCGCGGCGCTGGATCCAGCACATCCGCAGTAGCATGAGCAATCTGGTGCAGGAATACTCCGCCGACCGGGCGGTACGCGAGTACACCGAGCGCTACTATCTGCCAGGCGCCCTCCGCTACCGTGAGCGGACGAAAGAGCGTAGTGCCGTGGCGAACCTGTTGAGAGATCGACTCACGTCCTTGGATGAACATTGGGACGAGATTAAGATACTCGACACTCGGATCACCCGCGGGCCGGCACTGACGTACAAAGTGGAAGTGGCAATCGATACTGGCGCTCTACCCGTAAGTGCTCTATGCGTACAGTTGTATGCGGAGCAACGCGGTCATGCGCCCGCGCAAGTGCTGGACATGACGCTCAAACAGGCCGATGAGCATGCCCAGACGCGGCTCTACGTTGTGGAGACGCGCGGTGACCGGGAGATAGAAGACTTCACTGTCCGCATCATTCCCGACAGCGAATATGGCCTGGCGGTGCCATTGGAAAGTCAACAGATTCACTGGGCAAGCTGACACCAGGCAACAACGCGGTACTGCAGCTCTCCGAGAAGGCTCGGCCGAAGCACGAATCGTTGGATTACGGTTTCCGCCGATGATCTTCTATTCACCGTATGTCTGTACGGGACAATCCACCTTCCGGTATTGCGGCACAGATCAGACTCACGACGGCATTCGGCACACCCATGTTTTGGGCGCACATCTACCCAGTTACTTTATGAAGTCCTTCCAGGGCTTTCAGGTAAGAGGTCAGGGCTCTCGGAAGCTCTTCAATCAAGATACGCCTGGACAACGCATTATTTTCCTGCGCGATCTGAAAGGCGCCCATGGGCAGCCCTATCAATGCCAGGACGTAAGTTTGGCGTGCCTCGGCATTAACATCCGGCAATCGGATCTGAAGCACCCGTGCGTAGATGCCTTCGATCCGCAGGCGCAGATCAGGGTTACTCAAACGATAAGTGCCATCGAGCGGAAAGATTAATGAAACCAGGTCCCGATGCTGCTCGGTGTAGCGCAGGATCGGTACGATCAGTCGAGCGATAACGCCCTCTGCGCTTTCGTCGACCCAGACACTGTCGTCGATGGCCATCAATTCGTCCGTAATGACCGCCAGTGACTGTATATGGCGTTCGCCCAACGCTTCCAGCACTCGCTGCTTGTCTGAAAAGAAATGGTAGAGCGAGCCAATCGATGTTCCAGCTTCTCGAGCAATGCCATGCATCGTCACCTGGGCGGCACCTTCGAGCAGGGTCAAACGGGCGCAAGCGTCCAATATCGCCGATACCCGCTCGCGGCCGCGGGCTTGCTGAGGAGGACGGGATGAAGAGGGTTTCTTGTCAGTCATGGGAGAGATACATGATTTGGCCGTCCATTATGACCGATTTGATATCGTCGTAAAATGAACTAATACTCGACTCACCCGTCTAGTATCCCGCAAACTGAACGGCACCTTCGCCCATAACGGTTTATCGAGATTACTGCGCTTGGCTGAGTACCTTGAACCGACGCCAAAATGGGAAGCGCATGAACGGCCATCGATGCCAGGTTCTCCTTCCACCCCGTATCACAGCCCGCTCGTGCGGTTGGCCTATGCGCTTGTTGCGACGTTGCTGGCCATTACAGGGGGATTAGGCAACGCACTGATCAGCGCCAACCTTGCCAATATCCAGGGGCATCTGGGATTGACCCCCTCGGAAGCGGCCTGGTTGCCGGCTGCCTACCTGATGGTGAACCTATCTACCGCACTGCTGTTGGTTAAGTTTCGCCAACAGTATGGTCTGCGACGTTTCGCTGAAATTGGTCTGCTCGCCTATGTCGTGCTCACGGTTGCGCATGTATTCATCGAGGGCTTCACTATGGCGGTATTCGTCAGGGCCGCCAGCGGTTTTGCCGGGGCGACCGTCAGCACACTGGCCGTGATGTACATGTTGCAGGCATTTAAAAAGGCTGAAATGGGGAGCGCCCTAGTCCTTGGCATCGGTATCTCTCAATTGGCCACGCCGCTCGCCTGGCTGATCTCCCCCGCCTTGCTCGACATGGGCGAATGGCATCGTCTATATGTCTTCGAGGCGGGCTTGGCGCTGTGCTGCCTGGCCGCCGTAGTGGCGCTCAAACTGCCGCCCGGAGTGCAGATCAAGGCCTTCGAACCACTGGACTTTCTCACTTTTTTCCTGCTCGCGCCTGCGCTGGGTTTGTTTGCTGCGGTACTGACCCAGGGCCGCGTCCAGTGGTGGAATACCCAAACGTGGATTGGCTATGCACTGATCGCCGCGATTGTATTGCTGACCGTGGCCGTCATGATCGAACACCAGCGCAAGAACCCGTTGCTGCAAACCCGCTGGCTGGCTTCGCTCGAAACGATACGCTTTGCCATGGGCGCGCTGATGTTGCGCTTCATCCTTTCCGAACAAACCTATGGCGCGGTTGGCCTGTTACAGAATCTGGGCATGGCCGCCGATCAATTGCAGTCCTTGTATGCAGTCATGCTTGCAGGTCTTGTGGCCGGGATGCTCGTCAGCGCCCTGACCTTCAGCGAAAAAGCTGCCATACCGCAAATTCTGGCGTCTATCGTGCTGGTCGCGGTAGGCAGTTTCATGGATGCCGATGCCACCAACCTGACACGTCCGCAAAATATGTTCCTCAGTCAGCTCCTGTTATCGGTGGCGGCAGGAATGTTCATGGGGCCTTTGTTGCTGATAGGCGTGATGAGCGCGCTGAAAAACGGGCCTCATTACATGGTCAGCTTCGCTGTACTTTTCTCACTCACTCAAAGTATTGGGGGGCTGGCGGGGCCAGCCGCTTTAGGCTCGTTTCAGGTCCTGCGGGAAAAGTTTCACTCCAGCCAGATCAACGGGCACATCGACCCCACCAATTCCATAATCGCGCAGCGTCTGCAGATTCAGGGACAGATCTATGCCGCGACCCAGCCTGATCCCGCCCTACGCAATGCGCAGGGCATATCCCAGCTAAGCCAGGCCGCCACCCGAGAAGCCAATGTACTGGCATTCAATGACGTCTTCCGGGTACTGGGTGTGATGACCATCAGCTTCCTGTGTTGGTCATTGGTGCACACCGCCCGTGCTGCACGTAAAGCGACACCGCCGCCCCCCGCCACTCCCTCCTCCGCAGTTGTGTGACCTTATGAGCCAGACCGATCCGACGAAAAACATCGAAACTTCAACCTCTCCCAGCGATGTGCCCGATGCAGGTGGCGCGGTCGATCCGCCGAAAATCATCAAACCGAGCCGTACGACCCTGTGGTTGATGGCGGGCGTGGCCGGCGTTGGCATCGTCCTGGTTCTGTATGCCTGGCAGTTCTGGCCGTTCAACAGCGCAGTGATGACCACAGAGAATGCCTATGTTCGGGGGCAGATCACCGTCATGGCGCCGCAGGTCAATGGTTACGTAGCGCAAGTTCTCGTGCGGGACTTCGAGGTGGTCAAGCAGGGAAAGGTGCTGATACAAATCGACGATCGTATTTATCAGCAGCGGGTTGAACAAGCGGCAGCCGATCTGGACGCGCGCAAGGCGGACCTGGAAAACTCGCTGCAAACCCAGGCGTCGGATCAGGCGACGCTGGCGTCCAGGCAGGCGGAGATGTTTTCGGTGGAGGCCGAGTTTGATCGTGCCAGAGCCGACGAAGCGCGGGTCAATGAACTCGCCTCGCGAGGTTCGGTGTCTATTCGCGAACGTGACCAGATCCGCGCTAGCGCCCGCGCTGCGGGCGCCAATGTAAAAAAAGCGCGAGCCGCAATCGACATCGCGAAAGAGACGGTGAAATCCACCCAGGTTTCGCGGGGGGTATTGGAGGCTGCCGTCAGGAGCGCGCAGGCCGCCCTGCACCTGGCGCAGATCGATCTGGAAAACACTCGCATCCGCGCTCCGCGTGATGGTGTGCTCAGCGAGGTCTCGGTCCGTCTTGGACAATACGTCAGCGCCGGCTCACAATTGCTGTATCTGGTGCCCGAGCAGCTTTGGGTGGTGGCCAATTACAAGGAAACCCAAGTGAATGGCATGCTGGCGGGGCAAGCCGTAACCCTCGACGTGGACGCCCTCGACGGCGCGCGACTGAGCGGGCGCGTCGAGCGGTTCGCTCCGGCCACAGGTTCGGAATTCAGCGTCTTGCGGCCCGACAACGCCACCGGCAACTTCACCAAAGTCGCTCAGCGCATTCCCGTAAGAATCGAACTGGACGCCAACCAACCGATGGCCCGGCGGCTCAGGCCCGGTATGTCGGTCGTCGCTCATGTCGATACGGCCAGCGCGGGCGACGAAGGTAGTGCACCATGAGTCGGTCAGCCTCCTGCCCGTGGCAACACCTCGCGCTCGCAACCCTAATCGCTTTGGCCGGTTGCGCACCCGCCAAAGCGCCTGCGCCAACGCGATCCAAGGTCTTCCCCCCTTCGCAGTGGCGAGGTCAAACCGAAGCTCCGGCGCCTGTCTCGGCGCAGTGGTGGCAAGCCTTTAATGACCCTGTCCTGAGCCAACTGGTCGATGAGGCGTTGATGCATAACAACGACGTGCTCACAGCGGTCGCGCGCGTTGAGGAGGCGCGTCAGCAGATCGGTCTGGCTCATTCGGCGCTGTTGCCTACGCTTGACGGGACACTGAGCGCGCAGACGACACGCAACCTTGGTCTGACCGGCGTGACTCACACCCGATCGGTGCAACCGGAAATCCAGGTGGCCTATGAGTTAGACCTTTGGGGGCGCCTGCGCAACCTGGACAAGGCGGCTCAGTTGCAATACCAGGCCACCCGCACAGACCTGGACAATATTCATCTGTCGGTCGCGAGCACGGTTGCACGCGCCTACATTACCCTGCTGTCGCTGGACACCCAGCTCAAGGTCACTCGCGATACTGCCGCGTCGCGCCGCGATGCACTGATAGTCGCTCAGGACCGCGCCAATGAGGGCTATACCTCGCAGTTGGAACTGACCCAGGCGCAGTCCGAGTATGAATCCGCCCAGCAGATGATTCCGCAACTGGAACAATCGATACGCCAGCAGGAAAACGCCATCCGCCTGCTGACAGGAACGCTGCCGGGCTATGTGTCCCGCGGCAGCCTGTTCCAGAACGTCGTCCCTCCTTCAGTGCCAGGGATGCTGCCAGCAGAATTGCTACGGCGCCGTCCGGATATCCAGCAAGCGGAGCTTATGGTGGCGGCTTCGGATTACAACCTGGAGGCACGTCGCGATGAGTACCTGCCTCAAGTGCAACTCTCGGCAGGCTTCGGTCGACTCTACGTCAACGCTCTGGACTTCGATCCGGTCAAGGTGTGGGATCTGGGCGCCAGCGTACTGGCCCCAATCTACAGTGCCGGACGGCTTGAAGCACAGGTTGGGGTGGCGACGGCGCAACGAGATCAGGCCGCTTACAACTATCGCGCTGTCGCGCTCAACGCATTCGGCGAAGTGGAAAACTCGCTGTCGGCGGTCAAGCGCTTTGAAGAACAAATCGAATGGACACGCACCCGGATACACACGCTGGGCCGTTCATTGGATATCGCTCAAGATCGTTATCAAGGTGGTTATTCCTCCTACCTGGAGGTGCTCGACGCCCAGCGCAATCTATTCAACACCGAGTTAGCGGCGATTCAGGTCAGAGAGAGTCAACTCAACAACGTTATTTCGCTGTATCAGGCACTCGGTGGAGGTTGGCCTGGCTCGAATCTGAACCAAGCCACAAGAGCCGTCAGGAATGTAAACTGAATCGATGGGCGGATTACATTGTTGTAGCGTATCGCTCATCTCTGGCGCCGGTATCACAGCCTTAAATCCCTCCGGAGGTGACAGCAACCGCGATTAAAATGGCATGCCCCAGTCACCCGAGGCTTTTAGAGTAACGGACATCTTTGCAACTGACCTTGTCACACTGCCTGTACCTCATCGCTCTGACGTTGACTTCAGCTCTTCGGTCAAGCCCATTGCGCTTAGGAGGTTTCCTGCGGCCGGACGCTGCGATTGGGCTTTCAACCCGAATGAGGTCAGTTTCCTGAAGGAAGGTGTATTGCAGGGATACCCACAGGAAAATGGCATAACCTGGTTGTCGTCTTGAATCTGTGCACCCGCCGGGTATTGGGATGGGCACAGTCGGAAAAGCCCGGCGCCGAACTGGTGATCAAGACGCTTGATATCCGCCAGTCACTCCCGCCAAAACCGTGAGAACTCCGCAAGCCGATAACGGCAGGACTTCGCAGCTTTGCAGTGCGTTATCATTGGTAGTTCACAGAACCAACGACACTGAGTTCTTCGCCATAACGGCGGACGTGGTGCACGACAGATAGGACTCATTGGTCAGGTTTTGCGCCTTAGCGGCCAGGTGCCAATGCTCGTCGATGTAGAAACTGCCCCGTGTATCGAAGCGCGTATAGGCCGGATTTTTTCGATCTGCACGGTAGGCGGACCGGGTGACACCGGTGGAAAGGCGCCCAAGCCCACCTCGACCTGTGGCAGCCCGAAAGTCGGCGAACGATAATACGTCCAGAGCGAAGCGTTGTCGTGCGGCGCTCTTCGCGGCGTTTACCGACATTGGTGATGACGTCGTCCAGTACGTGGGCGACGGTGCAGGTGTAGCCCGCCACGATACCGAGGTTGTCGGTCCGCTCGATCTTGACTTCGAGTTCGAGCCCCTTGGAGCTTCTCTTGCCGTATTGCTCGCACTGCTTGGTGAAAGCGTCTTAAGTGATCGTGTAGGTTGGGTCAGCTCGTAGGCCGGCACGCTGAACATTGTATTGCTGCCCGGCTACCGGTAGCAAATGCCCACCTCGTACTGCTCACCTTCGATCGAACCAAACGCCCCCGCCCCGCCAGGGTTGGCGACATCAACAGGCTGGAACAACTGGCCGTGGCTGACATAGGGCGCCACACCGTTATCGAACAGATACAGCAACACGATGCGCCTCGTGGTTTTTTGATCACTGCGCGGCGTACGGTCGCCGAAGGCATAATTGCAGCTCTCAGTCCAATCCTAGCAGCCATCCGACAAAACACTCAGTGTTCGTATACGTTAAATCGCCCCGGGTTTCATTGCGGGTCACAACTCTTGAGAAGATGAGGCCATGAAAAAGACAACAACTATTCCCCTGAAGTCCATGAACGTACCGTGCGAATGGTTCTGGAGCACCTGTTGCTTTTAGTAGTTGACGTGTTTCTGCGCGGCGCATCGTCGGCTGCAAATTGAGACCACGCATGTAAACCGACTTCATGCTCAATGCCCTGGAATAAGCCCTGTACGCCCGCCAACCGCACCGCACGGGTGGTCTGATTCTCCAAAGCGACCGTGATAACCAGCACGTCTCTATCCACAACACCGAGCAGGTGGCGGGGGCCGGCATCGAGCCCTCGATCGCAGCAAGGGCGATAGCTACGGCAACGCCGCGGCTGAAACCATCAACGGTCCGTGCAAGACTGAGCTAATTTACCGTCAACCCTGGAATAGTCGGGAAGAGGTTGAAATGGCGACTCTGGACTGGGTAGCAATGATACAACCATCAGAGCCCACTAATTTCAATTGGGTATGTAACGCCTGCAAAGGCTGAGGCAAAACTCCACCAGCAAAAAGCAGGTCAGTCCATGGCAGTCTGACTCAAACGAAACGGCCTCTATGAACCCCAGCGTGGCTCAGTAGGAAATTCGGAGAATGAGACTACCATTTTCTTAAAACCACCATCGGCGACCGGATTGATGTACTGATTGGCCTCTACTATCATAAGAAAGCACCTCTAATTAAATCGTTGCCTCCAGCGTTTCAAGCATAGACTGCTTATGAGCCGAAACGTCCGGAATTAGGGAGTTCTAGCGATGCCCCATATCCTCAACGAGGAACAGCGTCTCAGCACCTTGGCAGAATATCGGATCTGGGATACACCCCAGTCTGGCGATTTTGATCGATTAGCTCGCCTCGCGTCCTCGCTCTTTAATGTACCCATCGTGCTGATTTCGTTAGTGGGACGCGACCGACAGTTTATCAAAGCACGGGTCGGGATCGATATCTGCGAAACAAGCCGTGAGGTTTCCTTCTGCGCGCATGCGATTTTACAAGACGACATCTTGTTCGTTCCGGATGCATTGAATGATCCACGATTTTCTTCTAACCCCCTAGTATTAGGCCCGCCGTTTATCCGTTTCTACGCTGGTAAGCCATTGGTTACTTCTAATGGACATAGCCTTGGCACTATCTGTTTGATTGACAGCGAGCCTCGGATGACGTTTGGCGAAGAGGATCGCAAGAATATATCGGATTTAGCTGAGCTGGTGATGGACCGCATGGAAATGCGCCGTCTCGAGTATGCTAAGACTGTCAGCCTGGCAAGGTTTGAAAATATCGCGGGAACGTCTCCTGATGCGATCATCTGCTCCGACGTGGAAGGAAAAATCACCTTTTGGAATCGATCCGCCGAAAAGCTTTTTGGCTATTTAGCGAGTGAGATCGCTGATAAGTCGGGCGCTATAGTGATACCCGAAAGTTGGCGGGCTATCTATGATGCCGAAATGGTACGGCTGAGAACCGGCGAAAAAATGGAGCTTGCGAACCAGACCGTTGAACTCTCAGGTTTACATAAGGATGGGAGCGAATTTCCTGCCGAGTTTTCACTATCTACTTGGGGGGAGGGAGATAAAGTCAGCGTCGGTGCCATCGTGCGCGATATCACCGAACGGCGTCAGAATGAAGAGCGATTGTTCCGATTGGCATCACTCGACCCCTTGACCGATCTTCCGAATAGAAGTGCCTGGCGCGCCGCTCTAACAGCAACACTTCATGCTGGAGAGTCTGCAACTGTTATCCTTTTCGATCTTGACGGTTTTAAGGAAGTCAACGACACACTGGGTCATTCAGCTGGGGATGCTGTATTAAAAGATGTGGCGTCCCGTATGAAGTCTGTTTGCAAAAAACCCCTCATGTTGGGAAGGTTAGGAGGGGATGAATTTGTTGTTTTAATGGCCGGTGATAACGTGAGAGCGGCAAGAGCTCTGGCTGAGCAGTTGGTATTAGCCATTTCAAAACCTTATGAATTCGCTGGACAATCTATATCCACCGGCGTAAGCATAGGTGTGTCATTCGCTCCTATACATGGAAGTAGGCCTGAGGACTTGCTGGGCGCTGCGGATCTAGCACTCTATAAAGCCAAAGCAGCAGGTAAAGGCCGCTATGAGCTCTTCATACCCGCTTTCCGAGACGTAGCGATCGCCCGGCGTATCTTTGAGCGTGAATTACAACTTGCCTTCGAAAATGATGAATTCGAACTTTTCTATCAACCACAAATAGCGACCGGTACACGTAAGCTGACTGGCGCTGAGGCACTAATGCGTTGGCGCCATCCTTCACGAGGCTTGCTTTCGCCCGCGTCATTCATTGACGTGCTCGGTGACAAGCCTATAGCTGCCGCGGTGGGCGAATGGGCATTGCGCACGGCCTGCAAGCAAGCTGTGACATGGCGGGTGGACGATCCCACGTTCCGGATAGGCGTCAACTTATTTGATGCTCAATTGCGTTCAGGGCGACTACTCGCTGTTGTTAGAGATGTACTTGCAGAGTCGGGCCTCCCTCCCGAAGCTCTCGAACTAGAGATTGTTGAGAACATCCTGCTACGTCGGGATAAAATAACAGTTCGGCTGTTAAATGGGCTGCGAGAGCTTGGAGTAGGACTCGCTTTTGACGACTACGGCACAGGCTTCGCCTCGCTGAGCTTGTTGAAACAGTATCCTGTCACGCGCCTGAAAATTGACCGCTCCTTTATTCGTGAGCTGAACATTAACCAAGGTGATGCTGCGGTTGTGAAAGCAGTCATTTATCTCGGCAAAAGTTTCGGTCTCGGCGTCATTGCTGAAGGTGTAGAGACTGAGGCGCAGCTTGATTTCCTCACCGCTAATGAATGCTTTGAAGCCCAAGGGTATCTATTCGGGAAGCCTGTGCCTAGTTCGGAGTTCTCGGATCGATTCATTTGTCGGAAACCAACTACGTCACGCGAGTGACCTCACCTATGAAAATCAGGCCATAGTACTCCTCACAACGCGATACAGCGTCACTATGGTGTGTTCGCCATCCGCTTAGGAGGGTGTAGACAAAATCAAGTAGTAAGCCGACGAGCAAGCATGCGAGCTTCGGCCAGCCACACCCAAGCCTCGCTCACGGCAAACAATCGGTCGTGGTGCATGATTAGTCGCCGGGCCCTCTCGTTCCAGGCATGAGTTCGCTCCACTACCCAGCGCTTGGGCATCACTACAAAACCGGTCGGAGCAGGGGCTATAGCAAACATATCCCCTTGCTATGAATGCCATTTCCCTGTTCGCCGGTTGTTTGGCCCACGGATCACTTGAACATCGACGGCGTGTGTTTGATTTATGCGTTGAGCCCATTTTCCGGCGTATGCACTATCAACGAACAGCGTATCCAATGACGGATATTTCTCCTTCGAGTACGCCACTGCGGCGTCCGCAGCGTCCCGATCCTGCACGCTTGCTGCGCTGATGCTCACCGCCAGCAGCAGCCCCAGCGTATCTACTATCAGACTTCGCTTGCGTCCCTTTACCTTCTTACCAGCATCAAATCCACTGTCCCCTCCCTGTGGAGAGCTGCGGGTTGATTGCGAATCCAGGATAGCCGCTGACGGAGCGTTAGCGCGATCCTCCCTGTCCCGCCATTGCGTGCGCAAGCGATCATGCATCTGCTCGAATCTCCCCTGAAGACTCCACCGGCGAAAGGTCTTGTAGACATTGTCCCAGTGAGGAAACTCGTGCGGAAGCATGCGCCAGGAGCATCCTGTGCGTACCACATAACAGCAGGCTTCGAGCAGCGTCCGTCGAGAGTGACGCGGTAGCACGCCACGATCACCCTCGGTTTCAAACAGATCGCAGACCACTGCCCATTCAGCATCGGTCAGGCAGCTAGGGTATCGCTGCTCCGGCAACTGGCGTCGGTGCGTGTCGTTATAACCATAGGACTTACGCGGTTCGGGTGACACGAAGCTGCCCTTGGCACGCTGCTTAATGCGTGTAATCCCAGCCAGCGTCAAAGCCTTTGCAAAGGTATCGGGATGAGCACTGATACCCGTTGCATCGTGGAACGCATCCGCTAGTTCAGCTTGGCCGAAAAAGGGGTGGGCATGGGCGAGCTTGACCAGTATTGGGTACTGCTCTGCGGAAATCGCAGGTGGTCGTCCGGTTCGAGGCATGGCTTCAAGGCCGTTCAGGCGGAAGGAGTAGTAAGGGTAGTTTATTTTGTCTACACCCTCGTAGAAGCTGTAGCCGCCAACGGCCCTCCACCGCCTAGCGTTGGGGAACCGAACGGGATGAATCTCGGAGGCACCAGTTTTTACGATGGGTTTGCTGGCTTACCTGGCTTTTCGTTACAGCAATACTTGAGATTCACCAGCGCCAGTTCTATTCGCGATAACTCGGGCAAGGACATCAAAGATTTCGATAACCCGAAGGTTAATGTCACCAGCCTGATCAACCAACTCAGCTATTACTCGCCCAATACAATTGGCGCAGTCGCACACCTGCGCTGGAGCATCCTTGTGCCGATCATTTCACTCGACGGCGACTTTGGTAACAACGGACCGCAACTCAAGGACAACGCCACCGGCATCGGCGACGTCACCACCGGTCCGCTGGTGCAGTTCGATCCTATCGTCGATGAACATGGGCGACCTGTTTTCGTCCAGCGCTTGGCACTGGACGTGTTGTTACCCACGGTAAATATGATGAACACAAGGACTTCAACCAAAGCTCTAACTTTTACTCGATCAATCCATTCTGGGCGGCGACCTGGATGCCCGCTATCCGCTGGGAAGTGAGCTGGCGGTTGCACTATCTGTACAACTTCAAAAACAAAGATCCAGCCAGCAGTTCAGTGCAATTGTTTAAAGGCCAGCCTGTGCGTGATACCCAGGCAGGCAAAGCGGCATGGGTTAATTTTACCGCCTCCTATTAAGTGATACCCAAAGTGTCGGTAGGCCTCAATGGGTACTATTTCAAGCAACTAAGCGATGACGAGGTCAATGGTCAACAACTCGCCGACTCCCGCGAAAAAGTGCTTGGGATTGGCCCGGGGATTTTCTGCAAAATAGGCGATGGTGACGGTGCCTGGGTTAACACCTACCGTGAGTCGGAAGTAGAGAACCGAGCACGCAATGACTATGTCGTGCAGGTACGTTACGCACACACCTTTTGAGGGCAAAAGCATCATCCTCGATGCAGCGATACATCGAGGGTGGCGCTTGACGCACGAAGTACCGTGGACGCTCCCATCTTCGCAATAAACCACTTTTCATCCGCGCATTTGTAGCCGCTTCGTTCATGGACAAGCCGGTACATTAGATCTCCATGGTCCCGCAGAGCGACCGACAACAAAACCTACAGCTCGCCTTAGAAATCTGCCAACCATTCGGAGTTTTTCCATGAGCACATTGCGCACTCCAGCTTTCCAACTCGCGAGCCTGGCCCTGTTCATCGGTGGCGCCAGCCAGGCCATGGCCGAGGACATCACATTCGTTTCCCAGGGAGGTGCCTATCAGGAGGCACAGAGTAAGGCGATTCTCGAACGGGCCGCGAAAAAACTCGGCCTGACACTCAAGCAGGACAGTTCACCGAAGGCCTACCCGATCATCAAGACCCAGGTCGAGAGCGGCAAGGTCACCTGGGACGTGGTCGACCTGCCCACCGGGGATTGCATCCGGGGCGAAGCCGAAGGCTTGTTCGAGAAGCTCGACCTGTCCCTGATTCCCAACGCTTCGCAGATCCCCGACAGCCTCAAGGACGAATACAGCGTCGGCTACATCAGTTACTCCACGGTGCTGGCGTATCGGACGGATGCCTTCAAGGGCGACAACGTACCCAGGACCTGGGCCGATTTCTGGGACATCAAGAAGTTTCCAGGCCAACGGTCCCTGCGCAACTTGCCGCGCCCGACCCTGGAAATCGCCTTACTGGCGGACGGCGTGCCGGTGGACAAGCTCTACCCACTGGACGTTGATCGCGCGTTCAAGAAGCTCGAACAGATCAAGCCCGACATCGCCACCTGGTGGACATCCGGCGGGCAGTCGGCGCAGTTGATCAGCGACGGCGAAGTGGACATGATCCAGGCTTGGAACGGCCGGATCACCGCCGTGCAGGCCGCCGGCGCACCGGTATCCTTCGATTACAACCAAGGCGTGCTGGAAACCAACTCACTCTGTGTACTCAAGGGGTCCCCGCACAAGGTGGCGGCGATGAAGTTCGTCAACGAAGCCATCGATGCCAAACTCCAGGCGGCTCTGCCGATGATCATCGACTACGGCCCGCTGAATCCCGAAGCGTTCAAGACCGGGGTGATCCCGGCCGAGCGCGAGGCCAAACTGCCGTCCTCTCCAGAAAACATCTCCCGCCAGGCCCTGCTTTCGGCGCAATGGTGGGCATCGGAAGCCGGGGTCAAGGCAGAAGAGCGCTGGCTGGCCTTCGTCCAGAAAAAATGATGGCCGATTGATGCTGCGCCGCGGACCAGAAGCCTCGGCGCAGGACATGCCGTCTGCCTCCCCGATTTCGACATAAAGCACTTCGGCACCGGCCAATTCCACCCGCTTCGTTCGTTGGCATCCCGGTACATTAGGCCTGAGGGTCCCGCAGAGTGACCTGTGCAGACAACTCGCGCTCGCCCTAAGTACCTGCCCACCATTGGGAGTTCCTTACATGACACTAACCGAGTACCGCACCTTGCAGTCCGCGAGGACGATTGCCGCCAGCCCTGTCAGCCAGCGCTGTATTCCCTCCAGCCCCCAGCAGTGACGAGAGGTCTTTATGTCAAACGCCTATCTCGCCAAATCCATGCCTGACTCCAGCGACCAGCCCCAGCCGCCGTTGACCAGCGAAGACGCCCTGGCCCGCGAAGAGCGCAAGGAACACACCTCGATGCTGTTGCTGCTCACCCCTGCGCTGGTGATGGTGGTGGTGCTGTTGATCATGCCACTGTGCTGGCTGGCCTTGCAGTCGGTCCAGACCGAGGAAGGGTTTTCCCTGGCCAACTACATCCGGATTTTCCAGGAAGCTATCTACTGGGACACCTTCGCCCTGACCTTCAAGATCAGCTTCATGGTGACCATCCTGTCGATCGTGATGGGCTTCCCCATCGCCTACGCCGCCTCGCGCCTGCAGGGTTTCTGGGCCAACCTGATCCTGATCTGCGTGATCCTACCGTTCTGGACCAGCGTGCTGGTGCGTGCCTATGCCTGGCTGGTGCTGTTGCAACGCCGCGGGCTGGTCAACCAGACGCTGATGGACCTGGGCATCATCGACCAGCCCCTGACGCTGATGCACAACACCACCGGTACGGTGATCGGCACCCTGCACGTGATGTTGCCCTTCATGGTCCTGCCGCTGTATTCGGTGATGAAGAAGATTCCCCAGGACCTCATGCAAGCCTCGGAAAGCCTGGGCGCAAAACCCTTCTACACCTTCCGCCGCGTGTTCCTGCCCATGGCGGCTCCCGGGATCATGGCCGGTTCGATCCTGGTCTTCGTCATCTGCCTGGGCTTCTTCATCACCCCTGAACTGCTCGGTGGCGGCCGCACGATCCTGGTGTCGATGCTGGTGCAACGCAATGTCGAGTTGTACCACGCCTGGGGCGCCGCCAGTGCGGTCGGCCTCGTGCTGCTGTTCGTGGTGTTCCTGATTTTCTGGGGCATCAACCGCTTCATTCCCATCGAACGCATCCTGGGAGCTCGCTAAATGAACCTGCTTGCCAACCTGCGTCACCGGCGCGTGTCCCACGTGCTGTTCACCCTCGTGGTCGCGTTGTTCCTGCTGTACCTGATCATCCCGGTGTTGATTGTGGTGCCCATGTCGTTTTCCGAAGCGCGCTTCCTGCAGTTCCCGCCCAAGCAATGGTCATTCCATTGGTACGAGGCATTCTTCAACAGCGTGGAGTGGATGTCGGCGGCACGGGTCAGCCTGATCACGGCCTTCTTCACCATGGCAATCAGCCTGCCGATCGGCATGGCGGCCGCCTACGCCATCAACAATTCGAGCCTGAAGGTGGTGCGCACGCTGCAGATCATTCTGCTGCTGCCTATGATGGTGCCGATCATTCTGATCGCCGCCGGCGTGTTCTTCGTGTATGCCCGGGTCGGCCTGATCAGCACGCTTACCGGGCTGGTGCTGGCGCACATCATGCTCGCCCTGCCCTATGTGATCATCGCGCTGCTGGCCGGCTTTCGTAATTTCGACATGTCGCAAGAGATGGTGGCGCGCAGCCTGGGCATGAACCGCTTCCGGGCGTTCATGGCCGTGACCCTGCCGCAGATCAAGCCGAGCGTGGTGTCGGCCACGCTGTTCGCCTTCATCACCTCGCTGGATGAAACCGTGGTGGCCCTGTTCATCTCCGGTGGCGACAACCAGACCCTGACCAAACGCATGTTCACGGCACTGCGTGACGAGATCGACCCGACCATTGCCGCCATCAGCTCGATCCTGATCCTGGCCTCCCTGATCCTGGTGGTGATCGCCGGACGCAACAAGCAGTAACCGTTCCCGCAGAAACACTGTTGCCCGCCGCCTGGGCGGTGCGCCGGACATTATCGATGTACGCGCTGCACCGCCCAGGCGGGCAACGTCGTTTCGGGGGCTTTGTTGCGCACCGGTCTCTCACCCGCCACCCGGCCATTTCCAACCCCAGCACAGCCTGCCGTCACGCGCCTTATTTCAGCATCTATCACCCGTGCGCAGGCTCATCTCGGCATCGGCCACTGGACGGGGCTTTTTACAATGGGCCCACCGTTCGCACCCTCAAGGCCCTGATCATGTTGAAAAACCAACTGCGTGACCCTTCCCTGCTTGTCGAACGCGCCTACGTCAATGGCGCCTGGATCGAGGCCGATGACGGCGCGACGATCGACGTGACCAACCCCGCCGATGGCAGCGTAATTGCCCAGGTCCCGGCGTTGCAGGCCGCTGAAACCCGCCGTGCGATCGAAGCCGCGCAAGCGCGCTTCGTCGCCTGGCGCGAAGTGCCTGCTGCCGAACGCGCGCGCTACTTGGAGGTGTGGTTCAGCCTGATCATGGAAAACCAGGAAGACCTGGCACTGATCATGACCACCGAACAAGGCAAACCGCTGACCGAGTCCCGCGGCGAAATCGCCTACGGCGCCAGTTTCGTCAAGTGGTTCGCCGAGGAAGCCCGGCGCATCTATGGCGATACGATCCCTTCGCCGGCTGCCGACCGGCGCATTCTGGTACTCAAGCAACCCATCGGTGTCGTCGCGGCCATCACCCCCTGGAACTTCCCGAACGCGATGATCACCCGCAAATGCGCGCCCGCACTGGCGGCCGGTTGCACGGTATTGGTCAAGCCGTCGGAGATGACCCCGCTGTCGGCCCTGGCGCTGGCGGTACTGGCTGAGCGCGCGGGCATCCCGGCCGGCGTGTTCAACGTCCTGACCGGCCTGCCTGCCGAGGTCGGCGGCGAGATGACCGCCAACCCCGATGTGCGTAAGCTGTCGTTCACCGGTTCCACCCGGATCGGTCAGTTGCTGATGAGCCAATGCGCCGCCACCATCAAGCGCCTGAGCCTGGAACTGGGTGGCAACGCGCCGTTCATTGTCTTCGACGACGCCGACCTTGACCTGGCCATCGCCGGTGTCATGCAAAGCAAGTTCCGCAATGCCGGCCAGACCTGCGTGTGCGCCAACCGCATCTTGGTGCAGGACGGCATCTACGACCGTTTTGCCGAGCGCCTGAGCGCTGCCGTTGCCGAGTTGAAAGTCGGCGACTGCCTGCAAAGCGGTGTCACCATCGGGCCACTGATCAACGCCGCCGCCGTGGACAAGGTGGCACGGCACATCAACGACGCCCTGGAGAAAGGCGCGAGCATCGCCATCGGTGGCGTTCCGCAGGACGAGGGGCTGTATGTGCAACCGACCGTGCTGCGCGATGCCAACGCCGACATGCTACTGGCCACGGAAGAAACCTTCGGACCGGTCGCTCCGCTGTTCCGTTTCAAGGATGAGGCCGAAGCACTGACCCTGGCCAATTCCACGCCCTATGGCCTGGGCGCCTACTACTTCACCCAGGACATGCGCCGCGCCTGGCGCGTCGGTGAGCGCCTGGAGTTCGGCATGGTCGGGCTCAACACCGGGATCATCTCCATGGAAGTGGCGCCCTTCGGTGGCATGAAGCAATCAGGCACCGGTCGCGAAGGCTCCAAGTATGGCTTGGACGAGTTTCTCGAGGTGAAGGCCTGGCACATCGGCGGCCTGGATTGATCGAGGCAGGCGTAAAGCAGCCTGTAGTCCCCCACTCGCGCCGGACAGCAGATCCTGTTGGTCCGGCGCCCCAAAACAGCACGAATCAGGCCTGCGCCTGTGTTCAGATAACCAGCAGGCTTATCGGGTAATCCCTGGTTCTACAGAGGACGACGCTTCATGAATTTCACTGAAGGTTTTGAATCGGTCAGCGTTAACAAGGTGTGCAAGCACTACGGCAACCTCAAGGCGTTGAACAACGTTGACCTCAAGGTCGAAGCCGGGGAATTCATGTCATTGCTTGGCCCGTCCGGTTCGGGCAAGACCACCTTATTGAGCATCCTGGGTGGTTTCATCCGGGTCAGTTCCGGCAGCATTTTATTCGGCGAGCGCGACGTCACCCTGATGCCGCCGCACAAGCGCGAAATCGGCGTGGTGTTCCAAAACTACGCGCTGTTCCCGCACATGACCGTTGGCGAGAACGTGGCCTTTCCGCTGCGTGCCCGTGGTGAAAGCGCCAGCAAAAGCCGCGACCGGGTCAAGAGCGCCCTGGCGACCGTGGAGCTGTCCGGCTATGAAGACCGCAATATCGCGGCGCTGTCCGGCGGGCAGCGTCAACGCGTGGCCCTGGCCCGCGCCATCGTCTTCGAACCCAAACTGATCCTGATGGACGAACCGCTGTCGGCCCTGGACAAGCAACTACGTGAAATCATGCAGATCGAACTGCGTGCCCTGCACAAACGCCTGGGCGCCACCATGATCTACGTGACCCACGATCAACGCGAAGCCCTGACCATGAGCGACCGTATCGCAATCATGCGCGGCGGCCAGTTGGTGCAGGTCGATACACCGCGTCGCCTGCACGATCACCCGGCCGACGATTTCGTCGCCAGCTTCATCGGCGAGAGTACCCTGGTGCCGCTGCAACGCAGCTCGGACAACGGCTTGACCCTAGGCAGCACGGCCCTGCGCACCACCCGCCCGGTGCCGGCATCGGGGGATGTGTTCCTGGCTCTGCAATCGGAAAAACTGCTGCTGGACAACGACAGCTCGGGACCGGAATGGAACCGTCTGCGTGGCCGCGTGGCCGACATCGTTTTCCAGGGCGAAAGCCTGAAGGTGTTCGTCGACCTCGAAGGCGGGCCAACGGTCAGCCTGCGCCAACCCAGCCATCACGAAGGCAACCTAAGCCTGCCGCCCATTGGCGCGCCCATGATGATGCGCCTGCACCCGGAAGACACCATCGTCGTGCCTCGCGCCGGGGTTTGATTCACCCGGAACCTTTCGGCCCGTAGCAGCACGGTTTGTCGGCATTTGCGATGCAGAGTCCCGCCGACAAACCGCCCTGCCACGGGCCCATGTCGTTTCTGGCACAGACGATACCCGGCTCCCTGCGCAGCGAAATATTTCGTCACACCCCTGCAAAACAGTCGATCACAGCGCCCGACGCCCCAAGTTCAGCGCTTGTGGTTCCAGGCAATCCTTATCCTGATGACATCGCCCGCCACCTTCGGCGTTCATGGAGATCGAGATGAATTCTGCACTGACTGAAAACCAACGCCTGATAGCCCTGCGCGAACAGCATGTACCGCGTGGCATCGCCACTGCCCATCCGGTTGTTGCAGCACGCACTCAGGGCGCCGAACTGTGGGATGTCGATGGCAAGCGTTACCTGGACTTCGTCGGCGGTATTGGCGTGCTGAACGTGGGCCATAACCATCCGAAGGTGGTCGAGGCCGTGCGTCGGCAGGTCGGCGAGATCTCCCACGCCAGCTTCCAGGTGGTGGCCTACGAGAACTACATCCAGGTGGCCGCCCGCCTGAACAAACTGGTCGGCGGCGATGCCCACTACAAAAGCGTGCTGTTCACTTCCGGCGCCGAAGCCGTCGAGAACGCGGTGAAGATCGCCCGTGGCTACACCAACCGCACGGCGGTGATTTCCTTTCGCGGCAGCTTCCACGGCCGTACGCTGCTGGGTGTGACCCTGACCGGCATGAGCCAGCCCTACAAGCAGAACTTCGGCCCCTTCCCCGCCGAGATCTATCATGCCACCTACCCCAACGCCTATCGCGGTGTCAGCAGCGATGACGCGCTGGCCGAGCTGGATGAGCTGTTCGCCACCGATGTGGCGCCGGATCGTGTCGCCGCGATCATCATCGAACCGGTCCAGGGCGATGGCGGCTTCCTCGCCGCCCCCAGCGAATTCCTGCAAGCCCTGCGCGCCCGCTGCACCGAGCACGGCATTGTGCTGATCCTCGACGAGATCCAGGCGGGTTTCGGCCGTACCGGCACGATGTTCGGCTTCCAGCATGCCGACATCCAGCCTGACCTAGTGACCGTTGCCAAGAGCCTGGCCGGTGGCATGCCGCTGTCGGGCGTGGTCGGTCGCACCGAGATCATGGATGCGCCGGCCCCGGGTGGCCTGGGCGGCACTTATGGCGGCAATGCAGTCGCTTGTGCTGCGGCGCTGGCCGTGCTGGACCTGTTCGAAGAGCAGGATCTACTGGCACAAGGCGAGACACTGGCAGCCCAACTGCGTGACGGGTTGCTGGCCTTGCAGAAACGTTACCCGCGAATCGGTGACGTGCGCGGTCTGGGCTTCATGCAGGCGATCGAAATGGTCGCCGGCGACGCTGCCCGCAGCCCCGATGCAGCACTGGCGCAAAAGGTCATCGATGAAGCCCGCAACGCCGGTTTGCTGGTGATCAAGTGCGGCGTGCATCGCAACGTGGTGCGTTTCCTCGCGCCGCTGGTGACCACGCCGGAGCAAGTGGCAGAAGCCTTGCAGATGCTCGAAAAAGCGTTGGCCACCGCCTGCTGAACGCAGTAACGGTAACACCCGGCCCGACCTGCTCCGGCAGTGTCGGGCCCAGGGTTGAATCATGATGGAACCGGCATGGCCTACTCAGGAGCAAGTCATGAGAGTCACCCATTACAAGGCGTTGGGTCTGTCATTCGGCACGTTGGTTGACCGCGAACGGGGCATTCTCGAAGGCCTGCGACCGCTGGCAGTGCAAAGTGAATCCCGCGCCAGCGATGCGCAGTTACTCAGCACTTACCGACGAGTGGCGCAAGAGCTTGCCAGCAGTACACCGCAGGTCAGCGCAGCCGCTTTCCACGGCAAGCTTTACCAACGTGTGGCGCAACAATTGCAAATTATTCCGGGCCGGGATGAAAGTGTGGCATTCAGTAGCTCTTCATCCCTATGGCCGATTTTTGAAGACGCGCCCGGTGCCCTTCAGTACCTGGGCAAGTTCTACCGTTTGATACTGATCGCCCCACCTCAGGGTATCGATGTACTCGCCCTGGCCCGTCGCCTGCCGGTCGAGTTCGATGCGATCATCGAGCCCAGCGACGAGGATTGGCACAACAGCCTGGAAAGCGAGTTGCATCGCCTGGGGCTGGAGCGTTCGGAATTGTTACCGGTGCGCAGCACGGAAAGCGATGACCCGTGGATTGAGCGGGTGGATTTTCCGGTCTGCACACTCCGTCGCGGCCATGACCAGCCGTGGAACCATTCGCCTCAGGCAATGGACGGCAAGCGCTGTGAATACGCCAGCCTCGCTGACCTGGCCCATGCCCATCAAAAGGCATTGCACGCCTGAGTACGACGGCCCTGACTTGACATTGCGAGGATTGATCAATGGACGCTGCAACCAAGCTCGACCGTATCGACATCAACATCCTGGTCCAATTGCAGAAGGACGGGCGCATGACCAACGTCAGCCTCGCCGAAGCCGTTGCACTGTCGCCCAGCCCTTGCCTGCAACGTGTCAAACGCCTGGAGGCTGCCGGGTACATCAGCGGTTATGAAGCCCACGTCAATCTGGCCAAGTTCGCCAACTCGGTGACTGTGTTCACCGAAATGACCCTCTCGGATCACAAGCGTGCCGACTTCGTGAAATTCGAATCGAGCATCCGCAACATCGACGAAGTGCTGGAGTGCCACTTAATCAGTGGCGGCTACGACTACCTGGTGCGCTTCCTGTGCAGCAGCATTCAGCACTATCAGGAGCTGATGGAATCGATCCTCGACAAAAACATTGGCATCGAGAAGTACTTCAGCTACATCGTGATCAAATCCCCCGTGGTCAAGAGCACCGTGCCGTTGCGCAGCCTCGTTCGGGCGGTATAAACAAAACCTGCAGCTGTGCGGCTGGCCATCGTTGGTTAGCGCACAGCTGCAGGTCGGATGGGTCATGCAGCGCCTTTCCCGAACTCACGACAAGATACAGAACACCTTGCGCACGGTCTCCTCGCTGACCCACGCGTTGGTGGCGCCCTTAGGCACGATCACCGTCTCCCCCACCCGCACATGATGGCTGTCACCCTGTTCAGCCTGCAGCATCACCGAGCCTTCGAGAATAAACATCAGCTCGCTGTAACCCGGCTCGACCTGCTTGCGAGCGTACGCCTCGCATTGCCACAACCCGATGCGCAGGCTACCGGCGCTGAACAGGGTTTCACTCCAAGCCTTGGGCGTCGCGGTCAACAGCACATTGGCTGCTGGCGGGATCGCCGGCGCAAGCGGCTGGGACAGATCGATCCTGATGGGAGGGCTGGGCATTTGCGTGGAGGCTGAAAGCCCCGGAAACGCCATGAACAATCGACGCAATTGCCCGTGATGTTGCCAGCGCACACGGACTCCACGGGGCACGACGAAGCAATCCCCCGCCGTCAGTTGCAGGTCGAAACCCTCCCCCTGCAAACGCAGTTCTCCGGCTTCAACCACACCCAGTTCAGCCCAGGGAAACGCCTCGATCAGCAGGTTTGCCCCCGTGCTGACACTGCTGCCTGCGGCATAGCCCTGCACGGGGTCGTGGAAGTTGATGACACGCCCGGCCGCCAGCGGATCGCCCTGCAGGACGAACGCTGCGCAGGGCAATTGACGATCAGTGTGGGGGTGGGAGTAATGCAGAATCGGTGGCATACGCTTAACGCTCGCTCATCGGCCGATGATGTCTAGGAATTGCTGCCAGCCCGCCGCCAGGCGAACGCCCGGCGCCCGGAAGGCATGAAGAGGAATGGGGTTGAAATGCTCGCCCGAGAGCAAGCCGAGCTCGACCTTCTCGCCCGCCGTCATGGCGGCCAGTTGCTTGCCCATCCAGGTCGACATCGCGACCCCGCCACCGTTGTAGCCAATGGCGTAGTAGCTGCGATCATCGAGTTGCGCTGCATGGGGCAGGTAATCCAGGGTCATGGCCACCAGGCCCGACCAGCGATAGGCGATGGGCTGGTCGCGCAGGATCGGGAAAACATCGCCCATGCTGCGCTGCAAAGCATCGTACGCACCTTCTGAATCGCCCTTGCCGAACGCACCCCGCCCACCAAAAATCAAGCGATCGCCGATGACGCGGAACCAGCGCAACATGCGCTTGGTGTCACCACACACCTGCCCGCCCGGCATGATCGCGGCGAGAATGTGCGGCGGCAGGGGTTGCGTGGCGATGATCGCGCTGCGAAACGGAATCAACCTTCGATGCAACGTGTCGGTGGCTCGAGTCTGATCGGAATAACCGTTGGTGGCGTAGATTACTTGCCGGGCACTGACCCGCCCTTGCGGCGTCTGCACGATGACCCGATCACCTTTACGACGAACCTGCTCGGCCGGGCTGTTGATGAACATTTTCACGCCATGGTCAATCAGGCAGCGAGCCATGCCGCGCGCGTAATTCAAAGGGTGAATACCGCCGGCCTTGGGGGTCAGCAGGCCGCCGGCGAAGATCGTCGAGCCGGTCATTTCCCGCACCTGCTCGGCCGAGATCATCCGTGATGACGTACCGCCGGTTTCACGCTTGATCCAGTCCGCAGTGGATTCCAGAGCACCCAACGCATGGACGTTGTGCGCCGCGGCGATATGCCCGCCCAGGTGCAGCTCGACACCGGTCAGGCCAAGGGTTTCGACCATTTCCACCAGGCTGTCCACCGCGGCATAACCGGTGTGGTACATCTGCAACGCCGTGTCGCGGCCAAAGCGCGACATGAGCGCGGGGAAGCCAACCCGGAACTTCGGTGAGACCACTCCGCCGTTACGTCCACTGGCGCCCCAGGCCAGGGTATTGGCCTCGACGATGAGGGGCTCGCGGCCACTGCGGGCAATGTGATGGGCTGCCGAGAGACCGGTGTAACCCGCACCGATGATCACCACGTCGCACTGTCGCTCGCCTTCCAGGGATTGCAGCGCCGGTGCCGGTTGGGCGGTGGCCGCCCATAAGCTCAGAACAGTCATGCCAGCCTCTCGACTCAATAGGGATTGGCGCTCGCGGCCAGAGCCCGAGCGCCGAGGGGATCACCCCAACTCTTTCTCGACCGCGTCAGCCAGTTGTGCCAGCGAGGTAAAGTGGTAATGCGGCTCAGTGCGCTCCGATTCCAAGGTGCCGCCGGTGCCTTTCTGGGCAAAACGACGCTCGATCCAGCAGGTCTGATAACCCAGGCGCATGGCCACGCCGATGTCGTGATACTGGCTCTGGGCAACATGCAGGATGTTCTCGAACAGAATGCCCTGGGTCGCCAGCACACCCCGGGTGTAGGCAAAGAACTGCGGATCAGGTTTCTCGAAGCGCACATCGTCGACGGTGACCCGTACGTCGAACGGTTGGTCGAGGGTTTCGGCCATGTAGTTCAGGGCCCAGATCTGCGAGTTGGTGGTGGCCACCAGCTTGAAGTGCTTGCGCAGGCGCTTGAGTGCTTCGACCGAATCAGGGAATGCCGGGAAGTTCTTCACCGCCTGCGCCAGGCCCTTGGCGTAGTCGTCGTTGTCCGGCAGCCCCAGCTTGGAAGCGATGACGTGGTAGCAACGCTCCAGGTCATCCGGCCACCAGCCCGAGTCGGTGGAGGCGCGGGCCTCGCGGTAGGCTTTGAGAATCTCGTCGTCGCTGCGAGCCTTGCCCGCGTCACCCGCGACTTCGCGTACATGGGCCAGGATTCCGGCTTCGAAATCGATCAGGGTACCGACAACGTCAAACGTCAGGGCTTTGAACTGCGTGAAAGACATAGGGCGCTCCGCAAGAAAAGTCGTAAGGGTGAAACTGACTGGACAGGCCCATTATCTGCCCGCCTTCTCGCGAAATATTCTGTTTTGCCCTACCCAAGAGGCATAACCTACTGTTTTTTTACTCGACGTGCCGCACCTGTGCTCAATGGGTCGATTCCAGGGTCGCGAGCAACCCCAGATGAGGGTAAAGCGCGTCGATCCTAAGCATGTCCTCGCGCATCTCTTCGATGATCCAGTCACGCACACTTTCTACGATCGGACGTACCGGGCGATTGGCCGGGACCACCAGGCAGCAACGCCGGGAATGGACCCGAAAGGCGTCCGTCGCCGGCACCAGTTCCCCCTTGCACAAGGAGTTCGACACCACGTTCAACCACCCCAGCGCCATGCCCTGGCCCAACAAGGCAGCCTGTACCACCACGGCATAATCGGAGAACACCAGCGCATTGTCGGCACGCCCCGGTGTCTCGAAAGCGGCGGCCCAGCCACGATCCTGGTTGTCCATGCTGATCAGCGTCGGCACTTGTTTTTTGCCCTTGCCCTGAACGACATCGGCCAGGTACTGGGCATTGCACACCGGCAGGGTAATTTCCGGAATAACCAGCGTATCCGTGGCTTTCAGACTGCCTACTTCGAGGTAACGCATGCCCAGGTCGACGTCTACCAGAGGGCCGCCGATCCTGCCGGACATCAATTGATAGCGCATGTCGACGGTGGGGAATCGCTGGCTGAAACGACTCATGCGCGGCATCAGCCAATGGGTGGTGAACGCCGTGGACACCGACAGCGTCACGGTCTCGATCCCCGTCGCCCGTGCCTCGATTTCACTGATGGCCGACTCGATGGTACTGAAGCCTTCCTGTACGCGACGGTACAAAATGCTGCCGCTTTCCGTCAGCCTCGCACCGCCACGAACACGCTCGAAAAGCTGCACGCCGAGGTGTTCCTCCAGACGCGACAACATGCGACTCACGGCCGGCTGGCTGACGCACAGTTCATCCGCCGCCCGGGTGAAGCTGCCACATCGAGCGGCCGCTTCGAAGACGAATAACGAGCTGGAGCTGGGGATCTTGCGACGAAGATTAGACATGATCTGAGTTTATGCCTGGCACAACTATTAGTAAATTGTCCCGAACAAAATTCCCCGCCTATTCTGGTGAGCGGCTGCGTAAGGCGACCACGGATATTCGGCGCGGCACTCCTCCCCTCACGAGACCCTTCCTTGCTATGAACAACAACCTGAAGTTTTACATCGATGGCCGCTGGGTGGAGCCTCACAGCTTCGATCGCCTGCCCGTGATCAACCCCGCCACCGAGCAGGCATTCTGCGAAATCGCCATGGGTGACCTGAACGATGTCGAGGCCGCCGTCATGGCCGCCCAGCGCGCCTTTCCAGCGTTCTCAAGCACATCACCCGCGCAACGCAAACTCTTGTTGCAACGGATTCTGGATGTCTTCATGGCGCGCTACGACGAAATCGCCGAGGCCATCGTCCAGGAAGTCGGCGCGCCGAAAGCCTTGTCCCACGCCTGGCAAGCCGGGATCGGCAAGCATCACCTGGAGCAGTTGCTGCGCACCCTCGACACGTTCGAGTTCCAGAAATCCCGTGGCACCACATTGATTGCCCATGAACCCGTGGGCGTGGTGGCGCTGATCACGCCCTGGAACTGGCCGATCAACCAGATTGTCTGCAAGGTCGCGCCGGCCCTGGCCGCCGGTTGCACCATGGTGCTCAAACCGAGCGAAATCGCACCTATCAATGCCTTGTTGTTTGCCGAGGTCATGCACGAGGCCGGCGTACCCGCAGGCGTTTTCAACCTGATCAACGGCGATGGACCGACGGTCGGTGCCGCCCTGTCCGCCCATCCGCAAGTGGACATGGTTTCGTTCACCGGTTCGACCCGTGCGGGTACGGAAATCGCGCGCCTGGCTGCGCCGACGGTCAAGCGTGTGCATCAAGAACTCGGCGGCAAATCGGCCAACATTTTGCTCGACGATGTCGACCTGCAAGCGGCAGTGACCAGCGGTGTCGACAGTTGCTTTGGCAATAGCGGGCAGTCCTGCAATGCGCCGACGCGCATGCTGGTGCCCGCCGCGCTGCACGACCAGGCCGTGGACATTGCCCGCCGCGCCGCACAAAAACACAGCGTCGGCGCGCCCGATGCGGCCACCACGACCATGGGCCCGGTGATCAGCGAGCGTCAGTACGACAGCATCCAGCGGATGATTGCCATCGGCATCGACGAAGGCGCACAACTGGTGTGCGGCGGACCGGGTCGCCCCGATCACCTGCCTCGGGGTTACTACGTGCAGCCGACGATCTTCGCCAACGTCACCCAGGACATGACCGTTGCCCGCGAGGAAATATTCGGCCCGGTACTGGTCATCCAGGCCTACGAAGATGAAGCGCAAGCGGTCGAGATGGCCAACGACAGCGTGTTTGGGCTGGCCGCCTACGTTCAATCGGCGGACCGGGCGCGTGCTCGCGACGTCGCCCTGAAAATGCGTGCCGGCAGCGTCTATATCAACTATCCAGGCTGGGATTCCGGCGCGCCGTTTGGTGGCTACAAGCAATCGGGCAATGGCCGCGAATACGCCGAATGGGGGCTGGAGGCGTTTCTGGAAGTGAAGGGGATTGTCGGTTGGGGGGCTTGATGCCCCCGTCCTGACAGGTTCGCCGGCCAGGTGGTTGCTACAGTCGAGCCACCACCGTGGCCACACTGCCCGACACTTTCGCCTCAGCCTTGATCAGATCGGCCATGCGCTCGGCGATCATCAGGGTGGGGACGTTGGTGTTGGCGCAGGGAATCGAAGGCATCAGAGAGGCATCACACACACGCAGCCCTCCCACACCGATCACTCGGCCGTCACCGGTGGTGACCGCCAGTGGATCATCGGCACGCCCCATGCGACAGGTGCCCGACGGATGCCAGGTGCCACCGACATTGCGCTGTACGAACTCGGTCAGGGCCTTGTCGTCGGCGAGCAGCCTTTTCAGGGTGACACCCTGGGTGACCAAGCCATGAATCAGCAAGCCCCGCAACGGCCCGGCGATATCCAGCATCCAGCTTAGGGCGCCGCGTTGCAGCGCATTGATCTTGCCCGGCATCGCGACCCTGGCCACCCGTGGTGAGTAGCTCGATGGAAACACCACGCTGCACTCGCGGTTCAAGGCGGACGCCGACAACGTCTGGGCGCCGAAGCGCAACGCCTGCTTCAGACGCTCAAGGTCCCGCACATCGCCCAGCATGTCGAAGCGCACGCTCGGTTCGTCATGGGGATCGCTGGATGTCAGGCGCAGGCGCCCGCGGGAGTAGGATTTGTTGACCCAGAAAAAGATCGTGCCCAATCGATGGCCAATCGAATGCCAGCCGGATCGAGAAAGGATTGCACCGTGCATATCACAGGGCACCGTGTCGGCCAGGCCGGAGGAAAAACGCACGATGGCCTGTTCATGGTGCTCGTCGGGAAACGCCGTGCGGCCTTCGCGGTTGAGCAACGCAGACACCGCAATCGAAGGATGCTCCATCAGGTTGGCGCCCACCCCTGGACGGTCCGCCACCGACGCGATGCCCAGCGACGCCAGATCGTCCGTCGGGCCGATGCCACTTCGCAGCAGCACCGCGGGACTGTGGATCGCACCGGCACAGACGATGACCTCACGCGCCCGCAGGCACTCGACGACACCATGACTGTCGATAATCCTGGCGCCCGTCGCACGGCCCGCCTCGATCAACACCCGATCCACCACGCAGTGGGTGCGCAAGGTCAGGTTCTGGCGTTTGCGCACCTCATCGGTCAGATAACACACCGATGTGGGGATTCGCTCGCCCTGCTCGCTGACGCCAATAGCGCCGACGAACACGCCCTCCTCCCAGGCGCCATTCTGGTCGGCCTTGTGCTCGATGCCGCACCCGACCAGCACCTTCATCACACCTTTGACGAAAGGCGAAAGGCGCTCCGATGGCGTACGCTGGATCCTCACCGGGCCGTCGCTGCCATGCAGCGCCTGGTCCTGCGGCCTGCAGAAGTCGGTGTCGTTTTCCAACTTGCGAAAGTACGGCAGGCAGGTTTTCCAACTCCAGCCATCGGCCCCCAGCGCCTGCCATTCGTCGTAGTCGGCCGGCGCGCCACGGTTGGTCATCAAGGCATTGATCGCCGAGCCGCCACCAGGATCCGCGCCTGCTCATAGCGCCGCGTGGCGCTGGCACGCTGGCCCATCAATGCCGTCAGGCGCTGCCAGATATTGCTGACATCCAGATAGGCGCGCCCCGGGTACCGACTACGTATCTCGGGGGGCATTGTCTGCCGGGAAATATCGCGCCCCGCCTCGATCAGGCACACCTGTTTGTCGGGGTCCTCCGAGAGCCGGGCGGCCAGCACACAGCCGGCCGACCCACCGCCCAGAATCAAATAATCGATCATGCCGACACCTTACTGAACGAACTTGAGCCAGCGATCCTTGGCGGCTATCCCTTCGGCGGAGGCCCACCACTCTTCCGACATCAGCGCTTGCCTGGCCGCATTGTCTGGCGAGCTTGGCAGTTCCTTGGCCCGCTCGGTGGTGATTTTCCCCGTGGCGAACGCCGCCGGGTTTCCTGGACCATAGTCGATGTAGAGCGGCAGGTTCGCTTGCAGCTCAGGCGACACCGCTTCGTTGAGGAACTTCACGGCCGCCGCATAGTTGGGGGCATTCTTCAGGATGCACAACTGGGTGTTTTGCAGCAGGCCGTCGTTATAGGTGAAGGCCACGTCGGGGTTGCTCTTTTGCACGGCGCTGGCGCGACCGTTCCAGATCATCAGCATGTCGACTTCGCCATCGGCGAGCAATTGCGCCGACTGACCACCCGAAGTCCACCACACGGCGATGTTCGGCTTGATCTGCTCGAGACGCTTGTAGGCACGGTCGACATCCAGCGGGTAAAGCTTGTCGCGAGGCACACCGTCGGACAGCAGTGCCGCCTCCAAGGTGCTCATCGGATCGTTACGCAAGGCACGCACTCCGGGGAATGTCTTCACATCCCAGAATTCGGCCCAGGTCTGCGGCACTTTTTTCAGGTTTTTCTTGTTGTAGCCAATGACCGACGAATAGAACTCGTAAGCCACCGAGTACGGCGTGCGGTAGGCCGCCGGCATGCTCTGCACGTTCGGCAACTTGCTCAGGTCCAACGGTTCGATAAGCCCCTCCTTGCCACCGCGCAGGCAGTTGGAGGGTGGTGTATCGATCACGTCCCAGACCGGTTTCTTCGCTTCACCCTGGGCCTTGACCATCGGCCAGGCATCGGGGGCGCTGTCCTGCTTGATGGTGATATTCAGCAGCTTGGCCGCCGGATTCAGAATGGCCTTGGTCTGGGCCTCCTGGTAAGCGCCGCCTTGGGAGACAAAGGTGATTTCGTCGGCCACGGCGGGCGTGGCGCACGCCACCGAAAGACTCAACAGGGAAATGACGGAACCGATCGTTTGAGCAACAGACAAGGTTTTCATGGCAAATCATCCTGGACGTAGATTAATTCGGCAGCGTTAAAACCTCGACTGAACACCCTGCACCAGCGTGCTTTGCTCAGGTTTGATTTTATTGTTCGACCGAGCGGGACATTTCGACGTTACAAGAGCATGACACCACGGGGCAATGCACGAATAGTCAGGGATGTCATAACTTAAAATCATGTTGATTTTCCTAGGCACCTGCCCTCGATCGCCCCGGCCACTCGCCTACCTGAACGCCGCGAACGGCAAGCGTCTAGCCAACTCCTGCGCGAGGTAGCGGGCGAACACCGAGATGCGTTGCGGAATATGCCGGCGATGCTGATAGACCACAAAGATATCGGCTCTGGGTGCCTGGTAATCGCTGAGCACCGCCCGCAGGCGCCCGCTTTCAAGGTGCTCCTGAACATCCCAGCGAGAACGCAGGATCAGCCCATGCCCGTCCAGGGCTAGGCGTAACGCGACCTCTCCATCGTTGCTCGACAGCGTGCCGCTGACCTTGTGCGAGTAATCCTGACCAGCCTTGCTGAAACGCCAGATCGCGTAATCACTGCCGAACTGGCGCAGTATGATGCAGTTATGCCGAGCCAGATCGGCCAACCCCGTCAGCTCAGGCATAGCTTCAAGGTATTGTGGAGAGGCGCAGAGGATGCGCGGATTTTCCAGCAGGCGCAACGCGATCAGTCGCGAATCGGGCGGCTCTCCCATGCACACGCTCATGTCGAACTGGTCATCCAGCAGGCTTGAAGGCTGGCTGGACAACTCCAGGGAAAGCTCCAACTCCGGGTGCAATCGGGCGAAGCTGGAGACCACCGGTGCCAGGTGTTGCCGGCCGAAACCTAGGGTGCCATTGATCCGCAAGCGTCCCTGCAACGTCGGCTGCCGGCTGTTGAGCGCACTCTCCAACTCTTCCAGTTGCAGCAGGATCGGCCGCCCTCCTTCCAGATACAAAGTCCCTTCCGGTGTCAGCGACAGGCGTCGGGTGGTGCGCTGCAGCAACTGCACCCCCAGACGTGCTTCAAGCTGGCTCAGGCGTTTGCTCACCGCTGGCAACGACAGGCCGAGGTGCCGCGCCACTTCGGTGAGACTGCCGCGTGTCGCCACCTGCTGGAAGAAACACAAGTCATCGGTCATCGTCATGGATTATTTCCTTAAAACTAAGAATGGATTTCACACGAGGCCAATTATTAATAAAGAACTACTGAATACACTGGCAATCAGTTCACATCAATCCCAGGAGTCGAATCCATGAGCAAAGCCCAGTACAAAATTGCAGTGATCCCCGGCGACGGCATCGGAAAGGAAGTTATGCCCGAAGGCGTGCGCGTACTCGACGCCGTGGCGGCTAAACACGACCTGGAATTGCGATGGGACTGGTTCGATTTCGCCAGCGCCGATTACTACCTGGCCCACGGCAAAATGATGCCCGACGACTGGTTCAGCATTCTCAAAGACTACGACGCGATCTACTTCGGTGCGGTGGGCTGGCCAGACGTCGTGCCTGATCACATTTCCCTGTGGGATTCACTGCTGCAGTTCCGTCGCGAATTCGACCAGTACGTCAACCTGCGTCCGTGCCGTCTGATGCCGGGCGTCAAGGCGCCGCTAGCCGATCGCAAGCCGGGCGACATCGACTTCTGGGTCGTACGGGAAAATACCGAAGGTGAATACTCCAGCGTGGGCGGCAAGATGTTCCCGGGCACCGATCGGGAAATCGTCTTGCAGGAGACCGTCATGACCCGCATCGGCGTCGACCGCATTCTCAAGTTCGCCTACGACCTGGCCCAGAGCCGCCCGAAGAAACACCTCACCTCCGCCACCAAATCAAACGGCATCGCGATCACCATGCCGTACTGGGATGAGCGCGTCGTCGAGATGGGCAAGAAATTTCCTGAAGTGAAGGTCGACAAGTACCACATCGACATCCTCACCGCGAACTTCGTCCTACATCCGGACTGGTTCGACGTGGTGGTCGCCAGCAACCTGTTCGGTGACATCCTTTCCGATCTCGGCCCCGCCTGCACCGGCACCATCGGTATCGCGCCGTCAGCCAACATCAACCCGGAGCGCAACTTCCCAAGCCTGTTCGAGCCCGTGCACGGCTCGGCGC
This sequence comes from Pseudomonas sp. 32A, assembly GCF_052682255.1. Taxonomy (NCBI): domain Bacteria; kingdom Pseudomonadati; phylum Pseudomonadota; class Gammaproteobacteria; order Pseudomonadales; family Pseudomonadaceae; genus Pseudomonas; species Pseudomonas sp. 32A. The sequence continues at coordinate 7,202,627 of NZ_JBQYLY010000001.1, forward strand.
CAGACATCGCCGGCAAAGGCATTGCGAACCCAATCGGACAGATCTGGTGTGGCGCGATGATGCTCGAACATCTAGGCCACCCGCAGGCAGGCGCGGCGGTGCTGACGGCCATCGAAACGGTGTTGGCGATGGGACCGGGAAACGCGCCATTGACCGCCGACATCGGCGGCAAGGGCAATACCGAAGCCCTGGGCAAGGCCATCGCCGCTGCGGTCTGAGCCGGCAAATAACGCGCAATCTTCCGTTCACAGCGCGTGATACGGGAGATTGTTGCGCGTGACTTTGGCATCGTGTGAATACCTTTCCAGCGCTTGCGAGAGACACCATGACCCTGCTGTTCAAAGTCGACGATGCCCGTGGCGGCGCCTGGAAATCAATGTTCGAACAACACGCGCCGGACATCGACGTGCGCTTCTGGCCGGACATCGGCGACCCGTCGCAAGTACGCTACTTTGCGGCCTGGCAACCGCCACGGCAGCTGCATGAACGCTTCCCGAACCTGCAAGTGATCTTCGCCACCTCGGCGGGAGTCGATCAATTCGACCTCGGCGAGCTGCCAGAGCACATCAAGGTCGTCCGCATGCTTGACCCCGGCATAGCCCAAGGCATCGTCGAGTACGCCTGCTTCGCCGTGTTGAGCCTGCATCGACAGATCCCGCTGTACCTGTACCAACAACAGGCCGGGCACTGGCAAGACCACCTCCTGACCCCGGCAGCGCAACGTCGCATCGGAGTCATGGGCCTGGGTAACCTGGGTGTTGCGGTGCTGCAGAGCCTGCGTGCATTCAACTTCCAGTTGCATGGCTGGGCGCGCTCGCAGAAGCGCATCGACGGCGTGCAATGCCATGCCGGGGGCGACCAGCTCGAGACTTTTCTCAATCAGTGCGACATTCTGATCTGCCTACTGCCACTGACCGACGACACTCGCGGCATGCTAAACGCGAGAACGCTGGCCGCACTGCCAAAGGGTGCCAGCCTCATCAACTTGGGCCGGGGCGGTCATCTCAAGGAAGATGATCTACTTCAAGCACTGGATGGCGGACAACTGAGCCACGCCATTCTCGACGTGCTCAACGAAGAACCGCCTCCGCCGGATCATCGGTTCTGGCAGCACCCCCATATCTGGCTGACGCCACACGTTGGCGCAATGACGGCACCGCAGAGCGCGTTCGGGGGGTTGCTGGCCAATATCAGGCGTCATCAGGCCGGCGAATCCATGCAAGGCCTGATCAAGCACGGTCATGGGTATTGAGGCTCCGTAGAAAAAAGTACCAGAAGGTCTTTTTTCTTTTTTCCGTGTCGCGATTTTCGAAAGGTCAGTTGAATTGTGTCAGGCGAAGTGTCTGATGGTGGCAGAATCGGCACCTGAAGCTCGGCGGCTTACCTGCCGGACCGGTCTGGGCGTAAAGTAAAGCAAAGATCTGATCGATTTTATCGGTGCTCAACTTGCGCCGTAATTGCAGCCTAGACATCACCTCACCGTGTCTTCCAGTTTCCAGCCGGCGCCATCTTGGAAGTAGGGATACGCCAGCGAGGTTGCGCAGGGTCGGCACTTTTAGCTTCGTCCGGCGGCGTCCTGGCTGATCAGGCCAGATACGCCCTGGGCAGGATTCTGGATAGCGTAGGGGTCGACCGTGCCCATCTTTTGGAATAAACCACTGCCCACGGCCTCACGATAGTGGCAAGCAACACAACCGATGCTCTTGAGCAGTTGATAGCCTTGCAGGACTGTCGGGCTGATGGTCTTCTTGTCTCCCTTGAGCCGGCGGTCAAAAGGCGCATCATGGGTGACCACAGGTTTCCTCAACCGCGGCGATGGCGCTGGTGACGTCGTCGAACTGATCCCTTCATCGCCATAGACCTTTTGAAGGACGCTCATGTAGTGGTCTAATGAAACCGGACACCCCTTTAGGCGAGAATACCCGCCAGACTGAGGTGTCAGATGACCAAGCAACGCCGTACCTTTTCACCAGAATTCAAACGCGAGGCTGCTGACCTCGTGCTCAAGCAAAACTACAGCGTCGTCGAAGCCAGTCGCTCACTGAGTGTGGGTGAGTCGGCGCTGCGCCGTTGGATCGACCAGCTTCAGCAAGAGCGTACCGGCGTCATGCCCCAGAGCAAGGCCCTGACACCCGAGCAGCAAAAAATCCAGGAGTTGGAAGCTCGGATTGCTCCCCTCGAACGCGAGAAATCAATATTAAAAACCGCCTCCCCGGCGCTCCGCGGCCCATTGGGCTAGAAACACTACGTACTACAGTTACATCCTGGACAGTGGTCGCTGGCTTTTTGGAGGCTAAGTCCCCGTCAAAAAACTTGACCCAGGGGAAGCTGCGGACCCGTTAGTGGTGGCGCTTTCATGACCCGTTTAGGAATGTGATTTGATCCGAGTCCCCGTCCAGTCCTGCCCTGCCCTTGACTGGAGGTGCGTATGAAAAAGTCTGACTTAAAAACCAGAGGGTTACCGGTAATTAATACTCGAGCGGCCGGCATTGATATCGGTTCACGCTTTCATGTTGTCGCCGTTCCAGCTGATCTCGCGCAAGATCCGATTCAGACCTTTAATGCCTTCACCGCTGATCTTGAGCGGATGGCTAACTGGCTAGTGAGCCTCGGCATCTCGACAGTCTCCATGGAGTCGACCGGCGTTTATTGGATTCCGCTTTACGAGATACTCGAAACGCACGGACTTCATGTGGTACTTGCCAATGCCCGAGATGCTCGCGCAGTGCCTGGGCGTAAAACCGACGTGAATGATGCGCAGTGGATTCAACGACTCCATTCTTGCGGATTGCTTCGAGCTAGCGTCCGTCCAGATCGCGAAATCTCGGCTTTACGCAGCTATTTAAGATTGCGAGAGCGCCACCTTGACTACGCGGCCGCGCATATTCAGCACATGCAAAAAGCCCTCACACATATGAATCTGCAACTGCATCATGTTGTGGCGGATGTCACCGGAGTGACCGGTATGCGAATAATCCGAGCCATTGTGGCCGGTGAGCGAAGCCCGTCAGTATTGGCCGCCATGAGCGATACTCGCTGCAAAGCTGGTATTGATGTCATTGAGGCTGCGTTAGTAGGCAATTATCAACCGGAACATATATTTGCCCTATCACAAGCACTGACGATGTATGACGCGTACCAAGCGCAGTTCCTCATCTGTGATCAACAAATTGCACAAGTGCTCATCAAGCTTTCGCAGGAAAAGGTGCGCCCGTCAGAACCATTGCCTAAACCCCGTCATAAAACCCGGCAACCTAATGCGCTTAACTTCGATGTTCGCACGTTGCGCTATCAACTGGTCGGTGTGGACCTCACGCAAATACATGGTATTGGCCCCTTTTTGGCACTTCGGCTGGTCGCCGAATGCGGTACAGATCTGAGCCGATGGCGTACTTGTCATCATTTCACTTCGTGGCTGACGCTCGCACCGGGATGTAGGATCAGTGGCGGCAAGGTGCTTTCCGCTCATACTCGGAAAACCAAGAATCGAGTGACCGCCCACCTGCGCTTGGCTGCTGTCAAAGTCGGGAGAACGAGTACTGCGCTTGGGGCCTTCTACAGACGTCTTGCCGCTCGAATCGGAAAAGCCAAAGCAGTCACCGCGACCGCCCGGAAAATTGCGATTCTGTTCTACAACGCGATGCGTTTCGGTATGAGCTATCAAGATCCCGGAGCAGACCAGTACGAACAGAGATATCGGGAGCGAGTCGTAAAAGGTCTACATCGCCGCGCTGCCGAATTTGGTTTCACTCTTCAGCCTGCGGAGGGTGTTTCTTAGGAAGGCCTCCGCGCTCTTGATGGCCGAGGAACACGAGCGTTCGCGTTAATTGTTCAACTTCGTTCTGAAGAGCCTGTTGATCTGTTGTGCTCGGTATTTGAAGTTGCTCGATCTTGTTATTACGCGCACTGTCGCAAGCGCCGATTTCCGGACGTTGAGCGGTTGGTTCTACGCAGCCGCGTGAACGAGCTGTTCACTCACAGCCGCAGCGCCGCGGGCAGCCGAAGCATCATGTTTATGATACGCGAGGACGGCATAGAAATTGGGCGCTTCAAGGTGCGCAAGCTGATGAGCGAAATGAAGCTAATCAGCAAGCAACCCGGTTCACATGCTTACAAAAAGGCGACGGTCGAGCGGCCAGATATCCCGAACGTGCTGGATCGAGCGATCACCGTATCGACACCAAACGAAGTTTGGTGAGGTGACATCACTTATGTCTGGGCTCAAGGTCTTTGGCACTATTTGGCTGCCGTCATCGATCTATTCGCCCGTCGCGTGGTGCGCTGGGCATTTTCAGCGAAGCCCGATGCCGACCTGGTGATCAAGGCCTTGGACATGGCCTATGAACGGCGTGGTCGGCCACAGAGTGTGCTGTTTCACAGCGATCAAGGCAGCCAATACGGTAGCCGAAGCTTCCGTCAGCGACTGTGGCGTTCTCGCTTCACACAGAGCATGAGTCGGCGCGGAAACTGCCACGACAATGCGCCGATGGAAAGGTTGTTTTGCAGCTTGAAAACGGAATGGGTACCGATCGTAGGCTATGTGAGCGCTTCGCTGGCACAGCAGGATATCGGCCGGTTTTTGATGCAACGCTACAACGGGCAACGGCCACACCAATTCAACGGCGGGCTAGCGCCCGCCGTGGTTGAAGAAAAACTTCACGCAGTGTCCGGGATTAGTTGACCACTACAATCCGACCTCATGGCATTGTGCGTGAGGCTAACGTGATGATTCAGCCTCCTGATGACTCTGCATCGCACAGCAGTTCCAACAACTCATTCGCCAGGGTCGCCGCTTCTTCTCGATAGTCGTTGTTCCAGCGGCAGGACCAGTTATCCGGCTTTCCCTCATCCTCCCATTGCGCCAACGCAAGCCCGTTGAGTATTTCCAGCTCGAACCAAACACGCTGCCATGCAAAGTTATCCTGAATTGACGCCGTGTCTTGCCACAGGAATTCTGTTTGAGCGACAAATGCCGCCCACGCAAACAGATTCTCTGAGGCTCGCTCGCCAAGCGTTCGGAAGTATTTTGCGCTAGCCAAAGAACGATTCCCTGTAGTCGTGGACATGTTTAGTGAACGTCTATTCCCGGATAGAGATCTTCAGGTGGATGAAAATCGGGGTTCTCAAAGCGGCTGTTCTTGTAATAGGTTTTTGTCGTCGGTCCATCGCCGCCATAGGTCACCTGCGGGTTTGGTGTGAGATGCCAACCGCTTCCTTCCTTGTCGCGCTCGATCAGCGATGCGTACAACCTACAGTTGCCTGCTGAGCCGGATGTTAGCCTGAATTGGTAATAGCGTCCGGCTTGGGGCGTGAACTTCGCTGAGACGTTGCAGGAACGAGTGCGTGCGCCCTCCCAGAACAGATCCACCCGCGTTTCGATACCGGGTCGAATCTGTGTTTCGTAATAGTCCCATGTCAGGTCTTGTCCTGCCTTGGGCATGCCCACTTCCTGTGTGTGGGTGAACGGTAACGGGCTTGAGCGAACGGCGCCACCCGAACGCTTGCCGTTTTCGTATTGGTAAATTTCGGCGTGCTGCGTGTAGTCGACGATACGTACTCAGGCGGGGTTGGGCTCGTTTTCGGGCGTGGTGAAATAGTTGGTGTGGGGCAGATACTGGCAGCCTGCGAACATAGGCAATGCAAGCAGGCAGAGCAGACGGCGTATCGACATAAAACATTTCCTTTTGCAGAGTCAAGATTACAGACCGCAAAAGCAGAGACGGATCGCGTAACGACTGAAAATTTTGTGGCTGAATTGTCGCGACGATTTCGTTTTTAGCCGGTCACAACAGGCAGATTTAGCCGGTCACAACAGGCAGAAATCGGCCAAAAACCGCCGATCGGATCAGGCGACTTCCGACCCGCTTCCGTCATTCAGAACTGGCTAATTGGCAAAAGTCAGACAATTGAGCGCGTCTATAAAATCAGGGGCGATTCACATCTTCGTACCGCTTATCGGGCATATCTATTTAGTTGAACAGTAGGGGCTCGCGGGGTGCCAAAAAATAGTGCTTAAAATTTGCATCAAGCCATCACCCCGTAGGAGAACACATTGACAGCCATCATCTATAACGGGCCCCTCGACGTCAGCATTCAGAACGTTCCCGACGCAAAAATTGAAAAAGCCATTGATGTGCTCGTTCGCATCACCACCACTAACATCTGTGGCTCGGATCCTCACATGTACGAAGGACGCACCAGCTTTGAAGCTGGCAGGATTCTGGGTCACGAAAATATGGGTGAAGTGATTGAAATCGGCACCGCCGTTGACCGAGTCAAGGTAGGTGATATGGTCTGCCTGCCGTTCAACATCGGTTGCGGTTTTTGTGAAAACTGCGAACGAGGGTTGACCGGTTACTGCCTGACTGCCAACCCGGGTAGTGCCGGAGCCGCCTACGGCTTTGCTGACATGGGCCCCAATCAAGGAGGGCAGGCCGAGCTTCTGCGTGTGCCATACGGCGACTTCAATTGTCTGGTGCTGCCAGAAGACGCCAAGGAAAAAGAAGACGATTACGTCATGCTGTCGGACATATTCCCAACCGGCTGGCATTCCTCTGAGCTTTCAGGGCTGTTACAGGGCGAAAGTATTGCCATTTACGGTGCTGGGCCTGTAGGCCTTATGGCTGCCCGCTCGGCGTTGATCAAAGGCGCCTCTCAGGTGTTCGTTGTGGACACTCACCCAGATCGACTGGCGTTGGCAGCCAAAATAGGCGCCACACCTGTCAACGGCGCAGAAACAGATCGCGGCTGCGAATGCGTGGGCTATCAGTGCTGGGACAAACACGGTCATGAGGCTAATCACGTCACGATGAATAACTTGGTGGCAACTACAAAGCCAACCGGCGGCATCGGCGTCGTGGGGGTTTTTGTGCCCCAGGATCCTGGCGCTGAAAATGAATTGGCAAAGGAGGGAAAAATGGCTTTCGACTTCGGCTCATTTTGGTTCAAAGATCAACAGATCCGAACCGGATAAGCCAACGTCAAGGCCTACAACCGTCGTTTGAGCCAGCTAATTCATCACGATCGCGCCAAGCCTTCGCAAATCATTTCCCACAGCTTGAAGCTGTCTGAAGGGCCTGACGCTTACAAACACTTCGACGCCCGTGACGATGGCTGGACCAAAGTCGTGCTCAAACCAGGAGCCTGATAAGTTTATTTATAATGAAGTCGTCGTAGATGCGAGGGCTTTTTTCAGGCTTGCAAGGCTACACATCCCTCCACGCTTTCCTGGTTCTTGGTCGAACTGGGGACGTGAATGATATGTATCCGTCCGGCCAAGTCATCTACCCGGCCCCGCAGAGACAAGACATGGTGTGCACTTAAATTTAAGTGGGCACCAGTTCTAGCCTTTTAAGCGGGTATTTCATGCAGCCACAACGCCGTTCCTACTCCAAATCCTTCAAAGTCCAAGTCATTCAAGAGTGCGCCCAGCCCGGTGCCTCGATTGCCAGCGTCGCGCTGAGCCATAGCCTCAACGCGAACCTCGTCCACAAATGGATTCGGGTGCAAACGCAAAAAAACACGGAGCTGCAACCTGCTTTTATTCCGTTACCCATACAGCTAGCCGGAGCAAATTCGCAAGCTGCATCATCGAATATCTGCGTTGAAATCCCACACCCGCGTGGCACTGTCAAAGTGAACTGGCCGACCGAAAGCGTGGCTGCCTGCGCGACCTTTCTTCGAGACCTGTTGCGATGATCCGCATCGACTCCATCTGGCTCGCCACCGAGCCCATGGACATGCGCGCCGGCACCGAAACCGCTCTGGCGCGTGTGGTCGCCGTGTTCGGTGCGGCGCAGCCGCACTGTGCTTATTTGTTTGCCAACCGCCGCGCCAATCGCATGAAAGTGCTGGTGCACGACGGGTTGGGTATCTGGCTGGCGGCGCGCCGCCTGCATCAAGGCAAGTTCTTCTGGCCGGGTTCTCGACACGGCTCTCAGATGGAACTAGGTGCCGAACAACTGCATGCCCTGGTACTGGGTTTGCCTTGGCAAAGAGTTGGGCCAGGGAGCGCGATTTCCATCATATAACGCCTGCCACGACCAGCCAGGCCGTGCAATTGTCCGATGAGCCTATCGTCGCTTTTAGGCTGTTCTGGCAAAATCGGCGGCATGACTTCGCTTCCTGATCTCGACCACTTAAACCCTGAACAACTGCGCGCTCTGGCGGCGCAGTTGCTGCAGCGTGTCGAGAGTCTCGATCAGAAAGTCAAGACAATGGGCAAGAAAATCCACCACCACAAAACGGTCAACGAGAAACTGGCCCACGAGATCGCGCAGCTCAAGCGCGTCAAGTTTGCCACGCGCAGCGAGCAACTGAGCCCGGATCAAGCCAGCCTACTCGATGACCTGATCGACACCGATATCGCGGCCATCGAAGCCGAACTTGAGGCGCTGCAACCCGCTCCTGTTTCGACCGAGGCTCGGCAAAAGCCAAAACGCACTGCCTTGCCGCCGCAGTTTCCGCGCACCTTGATCCACCACGAACCCGACAACAGTCACTGCCAGTGCGGCTGCGCCCTCAAGCGTATCGGCGAGGACGTCAGCGAGAAACTCGACTATACGCCAGGCGTGTTCACCGTCGAGCGTCATATCCGTGGCAAGTGGGTCTGCGGTCAGTGCGAAACGCTGATCCAGGCACCGGTTCCGGCGCAGGTCATCGACAAAGGTATCCCAACCGCCGGCCTTCTGGCCCATGTCATGATTGCGAAGTTTGCCGACCATTTACCGCTCTATCGTCAGGAGTCGATTTTTGGTCGGGCCGGTTTGGCCATCGCCCGCTCGACCCTGGCGCAATGGGTCGGCCACTGTGGTGTGCAGTTGCAGCCGCTGGTCGATGTCCTGCGCGATGATGTTCTCGAACATGGCGTAATCCATGCCGATGAAACGCCGGTGCAGATGCTTACGCCGGGCGCAAAGAAAACCCATCGCGCCTATGTCTGGGCCTACGCCACCAGCCAGTTCTCGGGCTTGGCGGCGGTCGTTTACGACTTCAGCCCCAGCCGCGCCGGAGAGCACGCACGTAACTTCCTGCAAGGCTGGAAGGGCAAGCTGGTTTGCGACGATTTTGGTGGCTACAAGGCCAGCTTTGAACTCGGCGTCACCGAGATCGGCTGCATGGCCCATGCGCGCCGCAAGTTCTTCGAATTGCACGCCACCAACAAGAGCCTGCTCGCCGAACAGGCCTTGCGCTACATCCAGTTGCTTTACGAAATCGAGAGTGAAGTCCGCGACCTTGAACCGGATTTACGCCGCCGAATACGGCAAGAAAAAGCTGTACCGGTGATGGATGCTCTGCATGCCTGGATGATCGCCCAGCGCGATCTCGTGCCCGAAGGTTCGGCTATCAGCAGAGCGCTGGATTACAGCTTGAAACGCTGGGCAGCGCTGTCGCGCTACCTCGATGACGGGGCCGTGCCCATTGATAACAATTGGGCAGAAAACCAGATCCGGCCATGGGCATTGGGGCGCAAGAACTGGCTCTTTGCAGGTTCGTTGCGTAGCGGAAAACGGGCGGCGGCGATCATGAGCTTGATCCAGTCTGCGCGGCTGAATGGTCATGATCCGTACGCGTATCTGAAGGATGTCCTCATGCGCCTGCCGACGCAGCGGGCAAGCGATATTACCGAGCTGCTTCCACATAAATGGGCCCCCGTTTAACAGCGCAAGGTGTGTTGAACTGACGCGACCCTACGATCTGCGCCGGGGGGCATGCACGGTACTCGCGATTCGAAGCTCAGTTACTGCAAGCCCGAGAAGGATTAGCACCGCCCCTGCAAGTCTTTCAGGGGGCAAGCGATCTCCAGCTAGAAAATAGCCAAAAAAACCACTGAAGAGAGGTTCGCAGATAAGTATCAGGGCGACCTTTTCAGGAGCTAGCACAGCCTGAGCGTGATTTTGAATTGCGTAAGCCAAGGCCGTAGCGAACAGCGCTAGTAATAAAATAGTGACCGTCGTAGGCAGTGAGCTTGGTAAAGAAAACTGGTTACTAGCCAAGCTCCATGCCATAGAAAGCAAGCCAACGACCGCCAGCTGTACAGACGCTGATGCCATGGATACGGCAGGCGTTGTGAAAGTCGAGATAATCACTATATGTACTGCGAAGCACGCTGCACAACCCAGAATTAGAAGGTCTCCGTAGTGCAGCGCGAACCCGTCAAGGCTCAGTAAGCCGAGCCCGACCACGGCAATTGCTGTTCCTCCTGCCTGTCTTGGACTAGGGCGTCCTCCGCCTATAAGATACACAAACAACGGTGTAAACACGGTACATAAACCCGTAATGAACCCGGCATTGGAAGGAGTAGTAAGGGCTGCACCTGACGTTTGCATTGAAAACGCTGCAAAGAGCACTGTTCCTGCAACTACAGCGCCTACCCAATCGCGCGGCTTCAGATATCGAAATGAGCGGATTGAAAAGGGAAGAAGCGCTAAAGCCGCTAAGCTGAACATCCAGGCGTTCAGCGTGGATGCGGTCATGATTGCCAGCGTTTCGTGCTTAGCAACGAAGCTCCAGCCCCACACAGCCGTGACAGCAAAAAGCGCAATTGACCAAAGGGTTCGGTATGACATAGCCGGCTCCAAGGCAGGCATTTATACCGAATGCCTTGCCAAGAGCTGTATGTCAGCGGTACCCAGAAAGGCCTACGATAGTGGAGAGCAAAGGCGTTGGCAATCAACAATGCTCTCCCTGTGCAGCATGCTCGAAAATTAACAGTCGGCGATTCGATCAACAATCACTATCTTGCCTAAATGACAATTCGAGGTAGGTCACTTCGCCGGACGCTTACAATGATATGGCATCGACGATAGTGCCCTGGCGCGGGGAAAGACCAGTTTCAACTTGCCGTTGTTTTTTCCATGGCTTCGTTTTCCTTCGTTTGGCTCAGCCTCAATGTAAGGCACCATGGCCTTAACCTGAAGGCCTACAATTATTGCGTAAGTCAGGCGAATGGCGTCAGGAGTCGGCTAATCACGAAGAAAATAAAGCTCGCGTTGTGTCTTGCAACGCTTGGGCTTGATAGTGCCGCTGAGCAGCGCCTTTTGAAAACTGATCAGCCCTATGCTACTCGGTCTTGAGGATCGAAAAGCTTTCCTCTCCTACGTACCTGGCCCCAGGCTCTACGGCGGCGCTTAGGTGTACATGGCGCGAGTTATCCGCCGAGGATGGAGTGACGCGGCGCATTTTGTTTACACGGTCATGACGACTATTGGCTGCCAAGGTAAATCCGTCATCAAAATGCAAACTGAGAACTACGCCAGGACGGCACAAACATTGCTAATTCCTCCTGCAACATGGAGGGTTGCTCATAGCAGGGCTGGAGCCGAAATAGTCTTGCGGAGTTGTTATGCCTTTATCCACTGTCGACGCAGTATCCACGACGCTCGTGAATGACGCGCTTATCTTTGTCCGTGCGTCACTTGAGTGCTCGGGCGTAGCCTTCACTTGGCTGGGGTCAGCGAGTGGTGATCCGATCAAAAGCGGTGTGGGCCAGGGTATGTTTGAGGATTACCCGCCTTATCAGCAGGATGATCCGCTCAATATCGAGCGCTTGCTGCTGAACCGCAAGACCATTGCTTCATTAGTGATCGAGCGTGCCGGTGTGCCTACCGATAGCCATATTCGCTACGACCGGTACCTGCATAAGTACGCGGTTGTCGATGAGGTCGATTTCATTTTTCGCTTGGGTGATCAGCCGTTCGGACTGATCGCCGCGTTGAGACGCGAGAACGACCCGATGTTCTCTTCGCTCAACAAGTTCGAGGCCTTGCAACGCTACCTACAGTCGAGCTTGAGTCGGCTGCCCTGTTTGCGCCCTGTCGTGGTCAAAGCCAGGCTGGGGCAACAATACGGCCTGACTTCGCGTGAGTTGGCGGTCACCGAGTTGATACTCGAGGGGGCGCCCAACAAAGCCATTGCCCAAGCGCTCAATATTGAAGCGGCAACAGTCAAGACCCACACCCTGCATATCTTTGCCAAGCTGAATGTCAAGACTCGAGCGGCGGTAGGCGCAGTAGTGGCCGCGATTTAGCCTCGCGTAGTCAAGTTCCACCATTTGGTGGAGAGCCAGAAGTCACTGCTTTCCCTAGCATGGAGTTATCCGCCAGAACCTTTGCGTCATGCGGACTTATTCATGTTGGGGGAGAGAAAACAATGTCGCTGATTCATTTACGATCCGATGCTTCCGTCGATGAAGTGGTCGAATGCCTTGATCTGGAAGGCTATTGCATTATCGATAACGCCGTATCGCGAGAAGTCATTGATGCCGTCAACCAGCAAATGCAACCATATCTAGATGGCACCTATTCCGGGCAGAACAACGGTGTAGGCAAAAAGACCCGTCGCAGTGGCGCAATTGCGGGTCGCTCCCCCGCCTCCCACGCAATGATCATGCACCCCACGGTACTGGGCGCCGCGCGCCGGTTTTTGGGCCGCAACGCGACGGTTACGCAGTTGAACCTGACGCAGTTGATCTGCATCGACCCCGGCGAAAAAGCTCAGTTTCTGCATCGCGATGAAACCGCCTGGGACTTCTTCGATCATTTTCCTACGGACGTGCATATCGAGGTCAGTACCATCTGGGCGATGGACGATTTTACTGAAGAAAACGGTGCCACCCGGGTGATTCCGCGCAGCCACAAACACCGTGAATTTCCGGAACACTTCAGCCAGAGCGACACCCTCGCTGCCGAGATGAGTAAAGGCTCAGTGCTGGTGTACACCGGCAAGACCATCCATGGTGGCGGGGCCAATCGCAGCACTGCGCCGCGGCGGGCGATGAACATCGACTACTGCGTGGGCTGGGTACGCCAGGAAGAAAACCAGTACCTGTCGACGCCGCTGAACATCGCCCGCGAGTTGCCCGAAGACCTGCGCAGCCTCATGGGCTATTCACTGGGGGCGGCAAGTCTGGGCTATGTTCGCGAATTCGAAGACCCGATCGTCGCGCTGTTTCCCGACCTGCCGGCGTCACCTGCCAGTTTCAACCAGATGCTGGACACCACGGCGCAGTTCTCCAAGACCGCTGCCAGCATCCGTAACGCTCTCAAGGATTGATTTGCGTATTCGTCCCCTTTGATCAGTAGGTAGACCATGGCTAAAGCAGCGGATTACAGCGCGCCTGACGCGCAGCCCTCGACGGCGCAAACGCCCGATACCGGCCAATTGGCCAAGGGCGCGATCAACGTACCTCACCTGGTGTTCTTCGTCGTCGCGGCCGCCGGGCCTTTGACAGCCCTTTGCACAACCAGCCCGATCTCCATCGGCTTTGGTGGCACTGGCACCGCTGGCCTACATTGTTGCCGGCATCGTGCTGGGCCTGTTCGCCGCGGGGTTTACCGCCATGAGCATGTTCATCAAAAATGCCGGGGCGTTCTACACCTATATATCACGTGGCCTGGGGCGTCCCGTGGGGCTGGGAGCAGCGTTGCTTGCAGTGTTCTCCTACAACTCGCTGCAGATCGCGATCTACGGTGCATTCGCGGTGTTCGCCCAGAAGGTCTTTCTCGACGTGCTAGGGTTGAACGTGGCATGGCCGCTGATCGTGATCATCGCGCTGATAGCCACTACCTGGCTGGGGGTGCGCAATATCACTTTGAGCGCCAATGTGCTCGGCGTCGTGCTGATAGCTGAATGCACGATCCTCATCATTGTCGCCGCTGCCATTCTGCTCAAGGGCGGCGGCCCCGACGGGCTGTCGCTGGCGCCACTGGCACCTTCGCACCTGTTCAGTCCAGGCATGGGGGCGATGTTTCTGTTCACCTTCTCGACCTTTATTGGCTTCGAGGCCACGGCCATCTTCAGTGAGGAAGCCCTCTCGCCCGAAAAGACGATCCCCCGTGCGACCTACATCGCCATCGCGTTCCTGGCGATTTTCTATGCTTTCATCGTGTGGGCCATCATCAGTGGCTATGGATCGGTGGCCGCGGTGGCGATGGCTAACAGCGATCCGACCGGCATGTATTTCGCCGCCGCAGAGCAATACGTCGGGCACTGGGCAAAGATGACCATGGAGGTGTTTATCCTGCTCAGCATGTTCGCTTGCCTGCTGGCGTTCCATAACTTCGTGGCTCGCTATCAGTTCGCCCTAGCGCGAGAGGGCATCTTCCCTAAAGTCTTTGCGCGCACTCATCCGCAATATAAGTCGCCCTGGATCTCGTCGCTGTTTCAGTCGTTGCTCGCACTATTGTTTATCGTGCCGTTCTGGATGGCGGGTGCCGATCCGTTCAACGATTTCTTCGTGCCGGTGACCACGCCAGGCATCTACGGCGTACTGGTTCTGCAAGTGCTGACAGCTCTGGCGGTGATGTCGTTCTTTCGCTTCGACCGTCATGGGCTTAGCCTGTGGCGCACGCTAGTAGCGCCGGCATTAAGTGCGGTGGTGATGGGGATGATCCTGTACTTCGCAGTGGCCAATGTGGAGTTGATCACCGGCAAGACTGGCGAGATCAATTTCTGGCTGCCGACCTCGGTACCCATGGTGTTCGTCATCGGTGTGGTGATCGCCTGGCAATTGAAACGACGCAAATCCCCACGATACGAGCGCTTTGCCCAGGACGCTTGAGGCGCCTGTACATACCCGTTATCAGAGCCTGGAAAAGGCCACTATCGATGCCTTTCTACTGCCCTCATTCCTTTTATTGATGGGTATTTATGTTCTCAAAATCAATTTTTTCCGTTGCCACTCAAATGGCAGCTGTGGCGGTGTTCGCATGGGCACCCGCCAGCCGGGCCAGTGAGCAATCGGACAGCGGCGGTTTGATTGCCGACAGCCATTTGAACGCCATCACCCGTACGCTGCTGGAACGCCAGAGTGGCGACTCGGCCAATTACCGGGACTGGTCACAGGGGCTGCTGATCAACTATATCTCGGGGTTTACCCAAGGACTCATCGGCTTCGGCTTCGATGCGCAAGTGGATACGGCGGTCAAACTGGACGGAGGCCGCGGCCATGCGGGTTCGGTCAGTGTGCCGATGGACAGTAACGGCGATCCGCAATCGACATGGGCGAAGAGCGGCGGCAGCGTGAAAATGCGTGTCTCCAACACCACGATCCGCTATGGCGATGCCGAGCCCACTACGCCGGTGCTGGCCGTCGGCAACTCCTACCAACTCGATCAGACTGTGCGCGGCTGGATGATTGATAGTAATGAATTTGGCGACTTGGCACTCAAGGCGGGCAGCTTCACCTCTGGAACCGGCTACGCGTCCACCAGCCACTCTGGCACGTTGGCGCTGGGCTATGGTGGCACCACCACACGACGCATCGATTATGCTGGGGGGACTTACACCCTGAGCAAGGGGCTGTCGACCAGCTTCTACCAGGCGCAATACAAGGACGTGATGAACCTGTCCTATTTCAACTTAAACGACGCCTACGCACTAAGTGATCACCAGTCGCTGTTGGGCGATGTCACAGTTTATCGAGCCACCGATGCGGGCTCGGCAAATGCCGGCGGCATCGACATGACGGCGTTGTCCCTATCGCTCGCATACACCTTCGGTGCGCAAACGGTCGGTGTCTCTAACCAACAGATTCACGGGGACCAACCCTACGACTATGCGGCCATCGGTGGCGAGTCAGCGGGCGTGGCCGGAGGTAAATTCTCCAACAGCATCTACTTGGCCAACTCCAACTACATATCGGATTTCAACGCGCCGAATGAAAGCTCATGGCAGGTCCGCTATGCACTGGACCTAGCCGGGCTCGGCTGGCCGGGAGCGGTGACTAACCTTAAGTATACGCGCGGCACAGGTATCGATGGCAGCGATACTCAGGCTGATTCTGCCTATTACGGGTTCTATGGCGATGGTCAGCGCGAACACGAGATCGATTTCGATCTGACTTACGTGGTTCAAAGTGGCGCAGCAAAGAACTTCAGCATGCGCCTGGTGCAGGGCTGGCATTCGGGAGCACAATCGACCGGTGGGCGTATCTCCCAGACGCGACTGATTTTAGATTACCCCTTTTCGTTTTTCTGAGCACGAGGCGTGTGATTCAGTCTGAGCATTTCTTTCGAGGTATGCGATGACTTCGCTGGCTACAAAGCTGGTTTCGCAAAAACATCACTAAAAACGTCTGCACGGCCCATGCCTCCCGCAAGTTTTTCGATCTGCATGTGGCCGACAAAAGTCAATCCGGAGCCTGGCCAGGGGCACCATTCGGCGCAACTTGGCGGCGCTGGCCTGCTTATTTGATCACCTCCTGGAGAACAATGCCGTCGCCGGCGGCAGCCCCGTGCACGGTGTCAAACGGCCCAGATTCGAAACCAACGAAGGCAAGACGCCAGCACTCTGTAACGGCCAGACGAAGTTGTTGCTAGAGGCTCCGGCCACTGAGATATTAAAGGGGATGAGGGATCGCGCAGTTTTGGCCGTGGTGCTGTACCACGGCCTGCGTCGGGAAAAAAGCTTCTTGCCAATCCTGCCTCCGAAAACAAGGAGCATGGATGCAACCTGATCTTAGCTTTGCCGATGTAGTACGCACGATTCTGCGGGATCACCCTGCAGGCATGACGCCTCAAGAAATCAGGGAAGTCGTTAAGGTTCATTACCCTGAGCACTACGGCACCGAGTCGCACCTACGTAATGTCCAGAACGGAAACTACAAGGATGTTGATCATGCTGTCCTGGCACGGATCTACTTAACTTGCCGCAGCGCTAGAGATATTTTTGCTGACAAATCTCAGAAGCCTCACAGAATGTCATTAGAGGCAAGTGCGGGGCCTATCGAATTAGAGGCGGAAGATTTCATCGAGGGTGAGAATCTCGAAAAGCTGGCTGAAGATATTGGCACCCTATATGTCCTGGGGACCAATCTCTTCACAGCTGATGGCACTGAAATCATCAAGATCGGCATCGCTACAGGACCTGTAAATAAGCGGATCTCTCAACTTTACATCACTGGGGTCTCAGTCTTCCATCTAATTCAATAAACGGAGTGCGCAAGACCGGCAAAAGCATCAGCACTCTTATCCTAGGCAGATTCAGTTGCGCGAGGAATAGTGCCGCCAAGCCGTATACCGGCGTCGAAATACCCTTATCAATATCAACGAGCTGGCCCTCCGTCACGAGGTCGAGCCCGATCTGCGGCTTCTTCTGAAAAGCAGGGACGACTTCCCGGAGCATAAGTCGGACTCCCTGCTCGCCACCAATCCGCGCTCGGCAAGGGCTACACATCACAGCTATCTTCGAGGGTCCACGCGGGTTATCAAAACTCCAGCTGCGCCGAGAAAGTGACAGTCCGTGGATCACCCAAATAGCTACTGTTGAGCCAGTATTTTTTATCGGTCAGGTTGCTCACGTTCATCCGCAGGGTCAGGTTGTTGTCACCCAGCGGCAGGCGGTAACGGGCACCTGCGTCAAAGGTCGTGAACGAAGGCAAGCTGTAGTCGTTGGCCTCGTCGATGTACTGCTTGCCGGTGTAGAAAACGCCGCCGGTCAGGGCAAATCCTGGTGCGGATGCCACGTCATATTCGGCATATATCTTGGCCAGTTGTTTGGCCACGTTGATGGGGATATTGCCTTTGTTCGCCGCATTGGCGCCCTTTTTCACTTCGGGGTCGAGCAGCGTGAAGCCGCTGACAAGAGTGAGTTGTGGGGTGACCCTGCCGGTGACGCTGAACTCTAGACCGTTGTTCTCCTGACGACCGTCCTGTACGAAAACGCGGGCGCTGTTGGTGTAGGCGTTGGGCTTGTCAATGTTGAACAGCGCTAGAGTGACCAGTGTGTTGCCTAGGGTGGCTTTGGCGCCGATCTCGTATTGCTCACTGATCTGCGGCGAAAGCGCAGTCCCGGCATTGATGGCCCTTGCCGGTGCAACTCCGCTACTTTGCAAGCCTTCGATGTAAGTAGCATACGTCGTCAGCCAAGGCACAGGCTTGTAGATCAGCGACACACTGGGCGAGGTGGTGCTTTTGTCGTATTCGGTTTTGCGGGGAATCACCGAATAAACGAAATCGTTGTTATAGGTTTTGATCTGGGTATGGGTCGCCCCCAAGATCGTCGACCACTGCGCGTTGAAGGTGATGATGTCGCCGATTAACAGATTGTGAGTGTCGGAAGTACTGGAGATGTGCTGAGCACCGTGGCCAATGGAATAATCCGGTTTGCTGACCTGCGGTCGTTCATCGAGCGACACCGCAGACCCAGTCACCGAGGTGTATTGCTGACTGGGGATGTGGCTCTGGTACATCAGGCTGCGCGCGGTATTGCCCTGATACCCCAGCGTCACCTTGTGATCCAGGGGGCCGGTGGCGAACTGCGAGTCGAGGAACAGGTAGCCTGAGTACTCCTGGGTTTCGATAGGAGCAAATGCATACAGCGGCTGTGTGTACACACCCGGCGCATCGATTTGCGGGCCGGTGTAGGTGTATTCCTGGGTGTACTTTTGCGCCGCGATGGCCCCGCGCAAGCTGAAGATATCGTTCAGACGCCACTTGGCGCGCACGCCTGCCTTGTCGGTTTCGTTGTCGGAGAACGCCCATTTTTGGCTGTACAGCTTGTCTGTGTCCAGCGAGGATGCACTGGGGCGATACGCCTGGTCGGCGAAATACCAGTAGCTGGTGAGGCCACCGGTATGGCTTTCCTTGTGGGAAGCGTCGAATTGCACTTGCAAGTCATCACTGATGTTCCAGTCCAAAGCCAGGCTGATCATCTGTCGACGACGCTTCTGCAGGTCGATTGCGGTTTCCCCATCCTGCGTCAGGACGTTGAGCCTGTATGCGAACTTGCCCTCACTGTCGATCGGGCCGCCGAAGTCGCCGTGCAGGTAGTAGTTCTCGCCGCCAGCATTACCGAGTGTGACGCTGTTGTAGCGCTGATAGGTTGGCCGTTTGAGCACGTAGTTGAGCAGCCCCCCGGGAGACGCCGGGCCATACAGGAAGCCCGTGAGGCCCGTGACCACTTCCAGTTGCTCGGTATCTTCGATGAAGTTGCCGGCATCGGCCAATGTGCTGAAACGCAGACCGTCGTTGGCGATGTTCAGGCTGGCGGAGCTGCCGAAACCCCGGATGGTTACGGCACTGGCGTATCCGGCACTCTTGGGGGAGTAAAGCTGGGTGAACGGATTGTGTTTGAGCACATCGTCGGTCGAGGTCGCCAGCAGGTTTTTGAGCAACGCTTGTGAGGTCACACTCATGGAATAGGGCGTGTCCTGCAACTTCATGCCGCCCAGAGCGCCAACATTGCTGACGTTTTCACTCACGTAGCCTGCAGCTTGCGACCCCTCTTCGACAGCACGGTGCCCGTTGATATCGACATCTGGCAGGGTCAACGTGCCGGCTTCATCGGCGCTGACATTCACCAACCCATACACGTGATCTGCGAGTTGCACTGCTCCCAGACCGGAACTTGCCAGCAACGCGTCAAGCCCTTGCTTGATGCTGTAGTCCCCATCCAGTCCTGTAGAGCTCAAACCCCGAACCATCGACGGGGTGAACTGCACAGTAATACTGGCCTGCGAGCTGAAGCTGGTGAGCGCCTGACTCAGACTCGCGGACTGAACGTTGTAATGATGTATGCCTTCTTCTGCGCGCACGCCTCGGGGCTGCATTGCCAGGGCCAATGTGAACAATGAGACGGCGAGCGTACTGCCCACGGCAGAGCGCGGGATAACAAGATGAGTCATGGGGCTGGTTGTCCTTAGAAAATGACCTATTACTACTAAGGACGGACGCCATAAAAAAACGGGCCAAAAAAGTCAGGCTTTGCTCACCGTCACCCAATAGCGGGTTCGATACATGACCTTGATCGGGAGGGTTGTCGGCAGCGCGGCGAGAATGGCGTCGGTATTGTCGAGTTGAAAACCGCCGCTGATACGCAAGTGCGCAACACTTTCGTCGCAGTGCAGCCGGCCTGGACGATAGCGGGTCAACTCCTGGAAGAAATCGGGCAGCGGCAGATCCTCTGCCACCAGTTGCCCCTTCGTCCAGGACGACGTGAGCTCGCTAGCCGCGCGCGAAGGGCCGAAGGCGGTATCACTGAAAGACCGCTGTTCTCCCGCCTCCACCATCTGTGGCACAGCCTGTGCGGGAGTGGCGCGCACCTTGCCCTGCAGCACTGCCAGCTGTGTGGTCCCATCGAACTGCCGCACACTGAAGCGAGTGCCCAAAGGCTCCATGAGCCCTTGCTTACTGAGCACTCGTAACGGACGTCGAGCTGCATCGGCGCCTGTGGTGACCATGATCTCGCCGCGTACCAAATGAATCAGTCGCTGCTCAGCATCGAAGCGCACATCAATGGCGCTGCCCGTATTCAGGTTGACCATGCTTCCATCAGCAAGCGTCATCCGTCGTCGCTCGCCAACAGCAGTTCGGTAATCGGCCATCCAACCCTGCTGGGCGCCAAGGCGGTAGCCGAGGTAAACCACGGGCGCCACCGCAGCCAATGCCATCAAGGTCTTCAGGACCTGACGCCGCTGGCGGTTCAAGGTCCCGATGGCGATTGCCTGGGGAAGACCGCCCAGCTGTTGTTGCACATACGCCACCCGCTGCCAGGCCCGTTCGTGCTCAGGGTCAGTCTGACGCCAGCGTGCACAAGCCTCCTGTTGGGCGACACTCAATGGCTGTTCGTGGATCAGCACAAGCCACTGGGCGGCCTGGCGCGCGACATCGCGACTGATCGGTGCGGATGCGGACATTAAAACGCCATGTCATTCAGAATGCAGGCTTCGAAGGCAGTGGCCATATGACGCTTGACCGTACGCTCGCCAATGCCCAACTCGCGAGCAATCTTCAGGTAGGTCAGGCCATCGAGCTGCGCCAGGAGAAATACGCTGCGTACCACAGGCTTCATGCAATCGAGCAATGCGTCGAGCTGGAACAGTGTTTCGCGCATCTGCCATTGCTCTTCCGGGGACAGGGCAAAGGCTTCCGGCATCGTGGCGAGCATATCGAGGTACGCCCGCTCCAGCGACTGGCGACGAAAATAGTCGCAAACCAGCCGGTGGCTTACCGTCGCCAGGTAGGCTCGTGGTCGACTCACGCTCGACCTCTCGCCGGTCTTACGCTGTGAAGTAAGGATGCGTAGAAAGGTATCCTGCGCCAAGTCCGCCGCCTGACTGTTGCAGCCCAGGCGGCGATAAAGCCAGCTCGTCAGCCACCTGTTGTGCTCTGCATAGAGCTGGCCTAGACGGTCATCACTCACTACTCGCCCCCCGAAATAAGTAGCGATAGTAATTGGTAATGATTCTTATAACAATACAGCGTGGAGTATATTGATTTTTCATGGCAGGAAGGGCGGTCTCAGTGACCAAGTGCAACACCCAAGGTAAGGTGCTGCATGACTACTCATTACACCCACTTGACCGTCGAGGAGCGCGTGACACTCATGATCATGCGTCTGCATGGATCTTCCTTGCGCTCCATCGCCCACATACTGGGTCGACAGCCCAGCACGCTTAGCCGAGAGGTACGTCGCCAGCCCCAGCCCGAGCGCTACGATGCCAGCTCCGCCGGAGCCCGGGCCCGCCACCTCAGGCGTATCCCTCGCCGGCAAAAAACTCTGAGTCACAACTCCGAGCTCTTCCAGATCATCCGACGCATGTTGGACAGGGGCTGGTCTCCCCAGCAAATAGCCGCCAAACTCAAGGCCTACTGGCCAGACAATCCCGAGCGGCATGTGAGTCACGAAACTATTTACCTGACGATTTATGCCTACCCACGTGGCGAGCTCAAACGCCAGCTCATTGGCTATCTTCGCCAGGGCAACAGCAAGCGGCGAACGCGATCCAAGCATCCTGGTCGGCGCGAGCGGTACGGTGTCACCCTGTAACTGCCCGCGCTCGTGTAGGAGCGGATCGAACGCTGTGCCCGCCCCGGCGGTTTGCAGATTGGCCTGGCGTTCCTGCCATATGAGGTTATGAATATCCAGGCTACGGCTCAGGATGTTCAGCTCGGTCGGTGACGCCTTGCGCTTTTCATTTTTGCAGCGGGCGGCGAAGCGATCCCACATCAGCAACAACCTGTCCCATTGAGCGGCTGTCGCAATCAGCCTGACCAGTTGGCGCTCTGCAGGTTCGTCAACGCTCAGCCATGCATCTTTCAGTTCGGCATCCGCGATCATTCAGCCCAGCAGCTCCCGCTCGGCATAGCAGGCATTCGGCTGGCTTTGGGGCCCTGCAGATCGAGGGGCGGGCGACGTGACGGCGATTTGCTGGATCGGCTGCCTGACGTGATCGTCGGACTTCAGAAGCTCCAATAGCGTTGTACGAATGTCGGTTTGAGCAGGTCGCTGTCCGCCAGGCGTTCGTCCACCAACCCGGGGCGATTCACTCATCGTCGAGGGCTTGTTCAAATGATTTGGTAAAGCTAATGAGGTCGCTACCCAAGACCCGACACAGATCACGAAGCTGAACCATATCAAGCCTCCTCACCCCTCTCTCCACATCACTCATAAACGATTGCGGCCGCCCCAGCGCAGCAGAGCACTGCGCCTGGGTCATCCCGGACTCAACCCTCTTAAGCTTCAGCACATGCAGAAAAACCACATGCTCGTGTCGATAAATAGCCTTCGTCATAGCCGTGTCCTGGCAAGGTTCGGCTTATCACGCTATATCTGCTTTTGGGATATCTGATTTTCAGTTATTTTGTTTGTGCACGTTTGGTTTAGGAGGATGCATGAGACTTATCTGGGAGTTGTTTCGCGTGGCATGGGCCGTCGGGTGTTTACCGGTGGGTTCGCTTTTGCTAGTCGTGATGGTTTTTTCTGGCTTCAACCTGCCTTTCTTTCTTGGTTTGACCAGTAGCGAAGACCCGGCGATTCGATGGCTGTTTTGGGTCTTGGTTCTCTACTTCGTCGGGGGCGGATGGCTGTTTTCCCGAATCAACCAGCGCTATGCCGAAAAGCTGAGAATAATGGTCGTCGGCTATCAGGCTAAAGGGTTCCGCCCTCAGGTCGAGGTATTCGCGAAGATCAATGACGCCTATGTTGGTGTCGACCTGGAATCGAAAATGTTGCTGGCTTACCCCGTAGGTCTGGATGGTCATCTCTTCCGTTTGGATGAGATTCGGTCTTGGCGCATTCTTCCAGTCGGTAAGAGCAACCATCGATTGGAGCTGTTGACCAGCGATTTGGCTATTCCGACTTTCAGCCTAGCGCTTAAAACGGCGGACGTGACCAATACGGAGGCACGGCTGCATTCAATCTTCAGCAATTAGCTGGTTGATGGAGGCTTCACTTACCTATTCGGAGTAGCCCTATGACCGACGTAACCGCAGGCAGTGTTTGGCAGGTAGATATCGCTTAACTGAAGCAAGCCAACGCCACTATGCATTTGGCCAATCAAGCGCTGGCCTCTGACGATGTTGCCGTTCTATCCACTCTCGGTTTTTCGCTCGCTCACATTCGAGAGCTAAGACGCAAAGGCGGCTTCAGAGCCTCTTCCATTGCGCAGAACACACGAATGATCAATTGCCGACAACAAAGGAAATCTGCCCATGCTGATTAACCACACGCCATTGAGAATCGCGTCAAGCGTCCTGGCGGCTACGACCATCGACTCTGTCCGCCGATCGACTTCGTATCATGCCTGCGGCTGGCAGATTCTTGACCGCTGGGCGTTTAATTCTCCCGAGCAGCTTCGCGCACTCGAAGTGCAGGGAGAGCTGCTGCTTTTAGGGCGGTTGCTTGAACAGCAGGTCGTCGAGCATGAGGCGCTTATTTCGCCCCTTGGATTGGCGCAGCGCAGGCAAGGGCTTGCAGAGCATGAGGTTCTTGTGCTGTCAGGCATCTCTACCGAGTTGTGAGCCATCGACGGCAGCGCGTTCTACCAAAACTTTCCGGCCATTGGCCGCAGTGAGGTCTCGGGGCTTGCCCTGAGCAGGGACGGTAGGCAAAGCAAAGAAGTGAAACGACTGCCGCGTTGCCGGTTGTAAGTACGCCATTCATGGCGGTAGTACAAACCCTACCCTGTCCCAGTCCTTATCCTCCAAATGGTTGCAGCCTTTGTGGACGATGTTGGTGACTAAAAGCTATCTGTACGTTGGTCCTGGATTTCTTAGCCCTCGATGAATAAAAGCATCGTTAGGGAGGGTGCAGAGGGAATCGTCCAATGACTCGATAGACACAAGAATCAGACGCCATCGGCCTAACAAAATTGATCATCAAAATATTTTGCGAAGTGAGCGCGGTAATTTTCAGAAAACACCGCAACACGACGCTGTACGAAGCAGGGCGTTGCCTGTGATGGTGTCAGTATTTTGGAGCGCGCGCGTTTGCCGTTGGTGACTGTGCGTGCATCGCTCGGGTAAGAAGTGAAAAACATCTGGCAGCACAGGGAAAGGTAAATCCGGTGATGCTGAGGGAGGCATCCGGTAGGCAAATCTGGGCACGTCATCCACAACTGGAGTAAACGCTATGAGTGAAAGCTGGCTGAAAAAAATGCGGTCGCTTGCACTGGGACGGAAATCTGTAGACGCGATGAACGGTGGTAAGCCGTTTACCGGGTGCGGAACCCTCATGGTCTATGCGGGAGAGCTCAAGCTGATACCTGAGCTCATTCCAGAGTCAAAATCTGCCAGACGCTCCACGCCGCCCGATTCAGAATGAGTGCAGCATCTCAGTGTGGCTGAACGCCTGTCAGTAAAAGTGGAACGCCTTAACTGATACGCACCTTGGGTAGCCGGTACGCAGGGCTAGCTGCTCAGACTACCTTCCTGATCAAACAGAGCTCTGGCAGAGGGGCCATAGGTCGCGATGACATTCTCGATGGTATCCCGGTCGTTACAGTTCAAACTGCGGGTCAGGTCGAAGAGGGTGTTTCGCTCGGCTTCCCACAAGCTGATGATTTCAGCATTCGGCTCGGCTTTCTTTCGCTCGTAGTATATTGACTCGGAGCGGAGCGCTATCAAGCAGCCCAAGACGTCCTGGGCGATTTCCAGTCTATGAGCATCTGATGGTTGGGTCATCGTTGAGACCTCCTGCTGATCGTTATCATGGCTTGCCGCGTTCCTGGATCTTGTCAGGTCGCCAGCAGTAATGGCGTTCCAACTGATATGGTTTTTTCTCTTCTTGTATGGGTGACTCTGTGTCACCTCAAATCAGGTTACACATGTCACACAGTCACCTGAAGTAAGCGCATGCATGCCACTCTGTCACGTGACTGGCGGTCCTGTGTATAACTCATGTTTTGGTCGCCTTGCGCTCCCGGATCGAGTTCCGGATAGACAGTAGCTTGGTGTAGATGTACGGATTGCTCTCGGCCAAATGGTCCAAGTCAGCTTGGCTGATCTGGAAGCCAATGTTGGTCTGGTTCTCGATGATCTGTAGGTTTTCGATGTGAATACCTTGGCCGACTGCCTCCCTGTTGAAGAGCATACGTTTCAGCTCCTCAACCGTGCTTTTGATCTGGGCTGGACGGTACTCCCACTGTGCTTGGCCTCTGGGTCTGCCTTGCGAGTCGCTAATTGCGATTTTTTCCGTGAGCTTGTATTCGTTATGTTTACGGGACCGAGTCCTGCTGATGTAGCCTCGGGTTTCAAGCGTTTTGATCTCGCGCATAGCCTGGCGTGGACTGATCCCGGCTTTGCGAGCAATGGTTGGGATTGAAGGAATCGACAGTCCCGTTCTGAGATCGCAGTGGGATTTGATCACGCAGTAAACCGCAAATGCATACGGCCCGAGTTTTGCGAGTTCGTGATCCACCATGGCCTGGAAAATGTGAAACCAATAGGTGTTGGATTTCAATTGATCCTGTGGTTCCTGCCCGGTGGCGACATCAACCGACAATTCCAGCTCACTCATTTCCGAGCCTCCACCTGAGACTTCTTGGTAGGGCGCCCGACTTTATGTTGTCCTTCAGTCGAGGCTTGCTTGAGGAGAGGAGCCGATGTGATTGCCCCGGTACGCATCCACTGTCTGAGATCACCTAGCCGCCATCGCAAGCGTGACAGGCCGGGAACTGGCTCGAGCCCCGGCAATTTGCGCTGACGCACGGTCAGAGCGCTGAAGCCTGTCAATGCAGCGACCTCGGCAACGCCGATCAGTACGTCATCTGCTAGCTTCTGAATTTTTTGAATGGTTTCGTAATCGATACTCATCGTGACTGTCGCTCGGCTGCTAGGGAATGCCTCCAGCTTTCGCCATGCGACTGCTGATTCACTAGGACACCTTTTTGACAGATGCGCGAATTAGCCAAAGAATGGCTCCATGCAGCCACACATTCCCGATGCAGATGTCGACCCGGATGAAGCCTTCCAGCTTGTTTTTCGTGAACTGAAACGTCATGAAGAAACGGGCCGGAGAAACTTTGTTGTCCGCGTCCCCGTGGATCTGCTTGAGTATCTGTTCTCAGCCATTTTGCGCAAGTCAGGGATGTCGCGGGTTGCCCTTGAGCGGTTGCTGACAGAGCTAGGGATTTACGGATTCAAAGACGCGGACGGCCGGATTCTCCGACGGTATTTGAGCGGTCAAATACGTATGGCTTGGTCGACCTATCAGCGGTTGATGCTATGGGCGTTATCAAGCGGCTGGATCAGCATATGGGCTTTTCGCGATCTGGCTTTCCGGTCGTATGAGCGAGAAGCTGCTCAGCTTTGCGCACGGAAAATAGTGAACACCCTCAAGCGTCGGACGACGCTCCCTGATTTGACCAAGGAGCAGATTGTCACGAGCTTCTATGAGGTTTATCAGCTCAGGCAGCAGGAGCGCGATCAGGCTGCGGCTACTCGATTGCGAACCGACTCAGATACTAGAGAGCTTGTCCTGTCTCTTGATGCGTAATTGGTAAGCGTCCGGCCAAGTCACCTCTTACGCATCGGTCTAGACAACTTATCTGCTTAGCCCCGTAACGCCAAGACATGATGGGATCGTCAATCAATTGTGCCAGTACCGGCGAGTCTCCAGCCTCGGCATCAGACCAACCATCGCATGAAATAGCAAATCGAATTGGCGCAGCTTTTGCTTGTGCTTGGTAAGCGGATGGGGAACACACCTTCAAAATCCCAGCAGTAAGGGCGATGGTGTCCGCGTATTTAGGCGGATGCAATTACCCTCAATATTAGGATAGTCATATGCCAACGTAAGTCTTAACCGAAATTCTTTAAATCTCAGGTCGTCCAAAAATGCCAATAACTCGGTGTTTCAGTCGCGGACATCGCGCTGAGTCACGGCATCGCCTCTTGCTGAAAGCGACTGGGCTAGCGCACGTTCTGCATCGCTATGCGACAAGCAGTTATTACCATTAGGCCGTCCTTGTACAAGCGCGTCAGATGGCGTCCTCCCTAACGGCTTGCCAGGTCGTAGAAACCTCCGGCTTGAAGCCGAGGCTTCTGGCCAAAGAACCGTCCATGACTCCAAACCAAGGTTTCGCGAGCGGAGCATCGACGGTATCCATCGCGGAGCCAGCTATGTTGCTTAGTTCTAGAACGCTCATGGGCGACTCGTCTACCACATTGATTGTGGCCTCATCCAAGCGTCCACTCAGTCCCATATGCACAACATTAGCTATGTCACGGTGGTGGATCATGCTCAAGCGGTTGGATGGGTGCAAATCCATTAATTTTGCGATGTGCGGGATTTGCGCAACATGGCCGTCATTATCTCCGTAGACGAATCCGAAGCGCAGAATGGACCAGGTTAACCCACTTTCACGGAGCAAGATTTCAGCAGCGATTTTACTAGCAGGATAGTCACGCGCAGAGCTAACGCTATCACTCTCCCCGGAAGGGCGGTGATTACTGTCAGCATAAACAAGGCCGGTACTTGCCATTATAAATCGAGCATTTGGCGCAAACTGCTTCGTAACCGCGATCAGATTCCGTGTGCCCTCAAGGTTGACGTTCCAAATCTGGGAAGCATCAGGTGTCCGTAGAACCGCCGCTAGATGTACTATAGCGTCAACGCCCTCTACAGCGTTGATCAGTGATTTCTGATCTAGCACATCTCCTTCGAAGACGGTGACCCCATCTGGAGCTGTCTTTCCTGGGCGAATCAACACACGACATTCGAAACCTGATTCTGAAAGGCGGGGTAATAGGCGAGTGCCAACGAGGCCTGTGCTGCCAGTGACGAGAACTTTCATCTTTCAACTCCTTTTTTGATAAGGCCATTAAGGCGCTCTGTGCCAGTGCTAAGAACTCGAACAACGACCGCAAGGTCATCGCTGGGAATTCCTTCGAAAGCGGTTTTCAGGATGAGATCAATCGGATCAGGCAATACTTGCCACAAGGCTTGTCCCGCCGGAGTGATGGATAAAATCTTCTGGCGCTGGTCGTTACTGTCGGTTGCCTGCTCCACGAGTCCTTTGCGTACCAATGCAGAGGTAACGCCACTGAGCGTCGTCTTTTCAATATTTAGATACGCCAAAAAATCCCGCTGAGGCGTCGGCCCGGCATTGATCAACTGCCACAATACGTACCATTGCGTTGAACCGAGATCGTACGGCTTCAACGTAGCTTCGATTACCGAACGCGCAGCCTGGTGATATTTCTTTGCCCAGGCACCGGCCGAATTCTGTTGAGAGAAATTCAAGTAGACTCCATTATAGTGCGCTACCGGACCATTATGGTTCGGTAGCGTACTATGTCAAGGAGGAATGTGGTGTTTCTGATAAACAGCCTTGGTGCTGCAGGCTCTGGGCTCGTCTACCCGCTAACCCTCTGGGGCACATGGGGGCCTGCTCCTGCTCCATGAGCGGCGCAAAGGTAGGCTCAAAATGTTCGGCAATCCTTACCAACGCCGCCTAAGCTTCCGCCGGAGTTACTTGTCTGGTAGGGCAGGCGTCCACTGATGCGGCAGCAGTCGCTCGATCTCGCTGGCCCGCTGCGTCGGCAGCCGCGTCAGTACATCCTTGAGATAAGCATACGGATCATGCCTATTGAAGCGCGCTGACTGGATCAGGCTCATGATCGCAGCCGCCCGCTTGCCGCTGCGCAGCGATCCCGCAAACAACCAGTTAGACCGCCCAAGCGCCCACGGCCGGATCAAGTTCTCGATCTGGTTGTTGTCGATGGGCACAGCACCATCTGCCAGGTAGCGCGTCAGCGCTACCCAGCGTTTGAGGCTGTAATCCAGAGCCTTCGCTGTGGCCGAACCCTCGGGCACAAGTTCACGCTGGGCCAGCATCCACTCATGCAGCTTTTCAGCGATGGGCACTGCTGTTTCTTGGCGTAATCGCCAACGGTCTTCGTCGCTCATTTCCCTGGCATGTCGCTCGACTTCGTAAAGCCCGCCAATCGAGTGAAGCGCCTGCTCCGCCAATTGGCTTTTATTGGCTATATGCAGGTCGAAGAACTTCCGGCGCGCATGGGCCATGCAGCCGATTTCGATGATGCCCAGCTCGAAGCTGGCCTTGTAGCCGGCGAAGTCGTCACAGACCAGCTTGCCGTTCCAGGTGCCCAGGAAGTTACGCGCATGTTCGCCGGCACGGCTGGGGCTGAAGTCGTAGACCACGGCCTTGAGGGCCGAAAACGGCGTTGAGCTGTAGGCCCAGACATAAGCGCGGTGGGTTTTCTTCTCGCCGGGCGCCAGCATTTGTACCGGCGTTTCATCGGCGTGAACCACGCGCTGGGCCAGCACCACTTCGCGCAGCGCATCGACCAGTGGCTGAAGCTGTACGCCGGTTTGGCCCACCCACTGCGCCAGGGTCGAACGTGGGATAGCCAGGCCGGCACGGCCGAAGATCTTTTCCTGTCGATACAGCGGCAGGTGGTCGGCGAACTTGGCTACCATCACGTGCGCCAGCAGGCCGGCAGTGGGGATGCCCTTGTCGATCACCTGTGGGGGTACCGGGGCCTGAATCAGTGTTTCGTACTGCCGGCAGGCCCATTTCCCACGCACATGCTGTTCGACGGTGAACACCCCCGGCGTGTAGTCCAGTTTTTCGCTGACGTCTTCACCGATGCGCTGAAGCTGGCAGCCGCAAGCGCACTGAGTGTTGTCCGGCTCGTGATGAATCACAGTGCGTGGAAACTGCGGCGGCAACGGCGCACGCTTGGGTTGCTGGCGTGGCTCTGCCTGTGCGGGAGCGGGATGAAGGGCTTTTAACTCGGCCTCGATGGCTTCGAGGTCGGTATCGAGCAGGTCATCGAGCAAGCTGCCTTGCGCCGGGCTGATCTGCTCGCTGCGCTTGGCAAACTTGTGGCGTTTAAGGATGGCGATTTCGTGAGTGAGCTGCTCGATGATCGTTTCATCACGATTGATCTTTCGGCTCTGGGTATCGACCTTGGACATCAACTGCGCAGCCAGTATGCGCAGTTGTTCGGGGTCATTTGGTCGAGATCGGGGAAGGAAGTCATAGGGGTGGATTTTACCAAAGCAGCCCGACTGCTTCAGCTAAAAGGCAGCATTTAAAGCAATATAATTGCGCCGCCCGCACCGACTCGTTGCCAGGGTAATCCCAGTACCAGGGCCTGGAGTTGTTCGGGGTCGAGTTCGACTTCCGTTCCACGATGGAGGCCTGGCCAATGAAACTTACCTTGGTTCAAGCGCCGTGCCGCCAGCCAGATACCGACGCCGTCGTGCACCAGGACTTTCATCCGATTGGCCCGACGGTTGGCAAAGAGGTAAGCGCAGTGCGGCTTCGCCGCACCGAACACCGCGACCACTCGGGCCAATGCAGTCTCAGTGCCGGCGCGCATGTCCATGGGCTCGGTGGCGAGCCAGATGGCATCGACGCGAATCATTGGGCCAGGCCACGAACGAAACACGCGCAGCCGTCCGGATCCGAGGCTGGCCAC